>JAMYWH010000005.1:4800000-8301867 GCA_038070475.1 Streptomyces sp. M10(2022)
CTGTGGATTCTCACAGGTCTCGCGCGATGTGGTGAATGAGGCTGCGCGATTCCTCGGGCTCCATGGAAACCCTCTGGGCGAAGTCGAGTTGTATCCGATACTTGTTCAGGTCGGCGGCGGCGTCAGATACACGCCCCGAAGGGTGCGTCGATGTGCACGGCATCGAGCTGGGGCACGACCCGCCCGCGTACAGCACGGTCTGGGTGACCTCGACGAACTCCTCGCTTGCGAATGGGATGACTCGAAGGGTCACTTGGAAGCGTTCGCTTGTCTCAAGAAGGTGTTCGAGCTGGCGCCGCGCGACCTTCCGTCCACCGACACGCATCCGCAGGGCCGCCTCGTGGACAACGGCCTCGAACTCCGGAGGCTCGTCCCGGTCGAACACGGTCTGCCTTCTCATCCGGTGTTCGACACGCGCCTCGACTTCGTCGTCCGGCAGGGCGGGGAGCACTCCGGCGAACAGTGCGCGGGCGTACTCCGGTGTCTGCACCACCCCGGCAGCGTCACGGACTGAAGGCAGCGCATGTAGCGGGCGTGGTGTTCCAGCTCGGCGATGTCGAGGAAGCCTGGAGCGAGTACGCCGCGGTACTCGTCCCACCAGTGCTGACCGCGGTGTTCTCGCGCGATGGTGCACAGCGCGTCGACCAACGCACTGTCGCCGCATGCGTAGAAGGTGGCCAGGCGTCTGATGCGGTCCTCGCTGACACCGATACGGCCGGCCTCTATGTGGCTGATCTTGGCTTGGTCGGTGGAGATGAGTCCGGCGGCTTCGCGGGCGGTCCTGCCTGCGTGTTCGCGCAACTTTCGTAGCTCTCCACCCAGGCGCGCCTGGCGTGCGGTCGGGTTGTCCCTCGGTGGCATGTCACCTTCCCTGTCCGGTCACAGTCTTGCCCGTGATGGCTTCGCCGGTCCACCCGGGCGTGTGAATTACAGGCGACAACATTGCCCCGTGGCATACATGCTCCGTACTGTACGGCGGGAGCGCAACGTACCTCAGGGGCGAAGTGCAGCCGACCGCTGGCAAGTTGCGTTGTGGCGGCCGACGCCACGGACCTGGCGACGTGTGTGTACGAGACCGGACCTCACAGGGAGACCGCGACATGACCTCCGTAACCGCCCTGCCACCCACCACTGAGCACCTCCCCACGCCGCGAGCGCTACCGCCTCGTCGTGCCGAACGCCGCAACCGCCCCACGTATCGCCCGGGACTTCGTGGGCGCCGTGTTGTGCAGTACCGGGGCACCGGTCTCGCGGACGACGCCCGGCTCTGCGTGAGTGAGGTGGTGACGAACGCGCACTGCCACACCCGCTCCCGGCTGATCCGGGTGGAGGTGGCCGTCAGGGGAGCCGGGTGACGGTGTACGTCAACGATGACGGGGCCGGCTCGCTGCCGATGCCCGGGGAGTCGCCGCGTCGGCAACTCGATGCGGCGACGCGCGAGAGCGGTCGCGGGCTGCTGCTCGTGGAAGGGCTCGCCACCCGCTGGGGAGTTGTCACGCCCGGCGGGCGCGGGGCGCGGGCGAAGACCGTCTGGTTCACCCTGGAAGGAAACGGGTGGAGGAGCCGATGCGCGGCTGATAACGTCCGGCGCATGTCCAGCCCCGAATCGGACAGACGGTAGCCACCGGTCCGCCGGTGGCCGAACCGCTGTCGTATCTGACGCGCCGAGCGGCCCCGGAGGCCGCCGGTCTCCTCGTCGGCAGCTGAGCGCCACGGCCGGGCCCTCGTGGTTGTGGGCCGCGCTTTCCCTGTTTCTCTTCATGTCCGTCCGCCTCGGCGTGAGACGGACATTCTTTCGCGTTGCCGTCCACTGCACTCAGCTGCCGTGGACGGGCGCGGCCGCATCCCTCGCACGCCGCTCGTTTCCGCTGACGGTTCCGTACAAGGGGTCCAATTCGCATGCCATTCGCTGTCTACGTGCTCGGTCTCGCGGTCTTCGCGCAGGGCACTTCGGAGTTCATGCTGTCCGGCCTGGTGTCGGGCATCGCCCACGATCTTGAGGTGTCCATTCCGGCCGCCGGGTTGCTGACCTCGGCGTTCGCGGTCGGGATGGTGATCGGGCGCCGCTCACCGCGCTGTCCAGCCGCAACTGGCCCAGGCGCCGGGCCCTGCTGTTCTTCCTCGGCGTCTTCGTCGCCGTTCATGTCGTGGGAGCGGTGACGCCGAATTACGGGTGCTGCTGGCCACCCGGTTCGTCGGGGCGCTGGCGAACGCCGGTTTCTGGGCGGTGGCCCTGGTGACCGCGATGTCACTGGTCGAACCGCATCTCAGGTCCCGGGCGACGGCCGTGGTGGTGGGCGGGGTCACCGTCGCCTGCGTCGTGGGTGTGCCGGCCGGGGCGGTGCTCGGTGAACTGTGGGGCTGGCGCTCGGCCTTCTGGGCCGTGGCCCTGGTCTCCGTACCTGCCGTCTTCGCACTGGTACGGGCCATCCCGGCCGGTGGTTCCGGCGGAGCCGTTACGAGCGTGCGCACCGAACTGCGCTCGCTGGCCCGTCCCCGGCTCATGATCACCCTGCTGGTCATGGCGCTGGTGCAGGGCGCCACCTTCTGCACCTTCTCCTACCTGGAGCCGCTGGTCTCCCAGGTCACCGGACTGGCCGCGGGTGGGTCCCGGCCGTCCTGGCGCTCTTCGGGGTGGGCTCGTTCGTCGGCGTAGGCGTCGCGGGCCGGATCGCAGACCGGCGGCCGGGGCTGTTCGTCGTCGCGGGCATGGCGGCACTGGCCGTCGGCTGGGGGCGCTCGCGCTGAGTGCCGGGAACCCGGTGGCGGCGCTGGCGCTGGTGTTCCTCCAGGGGCGCTCGCCTTCGGCACCGGCACGGCGCTCATCACCCGGGTCTTCCACCTGGCGCCCGGCGCCCCGACCCTCGCCGGGTCGTTCGCCACCGCCGCCTTCAACGTGGGCGCGGCGCTGGGCCCGTGGGCCGGTGGGCTTGCGCTCGGCGCGGGGCTCGGATTCCGGGCGCCGGTCTGGGTGAGCGTGCTGCTGATGGGCGCGGCCCTGGCCGTCACCGGGGCGCAGGCCCTCGTACGGGCGAGTGGTCAGCCCACGTCGGCCAGCCGCACCGGAGCGAGCGGCCGGACGGTGGCGCGGGCCCCGGGGCCGGACCGGTGAGGAGCCCACGGTCGGGTGCGGGGCGTGCCGAAGGGCCGCCGCTCCCGAGCGGGGAGCGGCGGCTCTTCGGTGCGTCCACAGACGCTTGTGAATCAGAGAACGCGGACCGCGCCCGACGGCGGGTCGTAGTCCAGGGACTGCTGCACCACACCGGTGCTGGAGTTCTGCGCACCGACGAACTGGCCGCCGCCCACGTAGATCCCGACGTGGTACGCGCTGCCCGCGCCGCCCCAGTACAGGATGTCGCCGGGCTGGAGGTTGTCGAGCGAGACCTGGGTGCCGGCCGTCGACTGGCTCTGCGAGACGCGCGGCAGGTCGACGCCCACCGTGCGGAACGCGGCCTGGACCAGGCCGGAGCAGTCCCACGAGTTGGGGCCGGTGCCACCGGAGACGTAGGCGTCGCCGACCTGCGACTGCGCGAACGAGATGACGGACGCCGCGGAGCCCGTGGCGCTCGACGAGGACGAGGACGACGAGGAGGACGCGGAGTCGGAGGAGCCCGTGGAGTCCGAGGAGCCCGTAGAGGCGCTGAGCGTCGTGCGCTCGGCGGTACGGGAGGCGCGCTCGGCGGCGTCCGCCTTGGCCTGGGCGGCCTTCTCGGCCTTCTCCTTGGCCTCGGCCTTGCGGACCGCCTCCGCCTTGGCCTTCTTGGCGGTCTTCGCTGCGGTGGCCGCTGCGGCCTCCTGCGTGGCCTCCACGTCGGCCTGCGTCTCGAGGTCGAGAGCGATCTGCTGCGTGGCCTGAGCGGAGGCTGCGACGGCGGGGAGAGCCCGGAGGTGATGGTGGGCATCTCGATGGTCTGGGTCACCGGTTCGGCCTGGGCCGGAGCGGCGGCGCCTGCGACCGCGATGGTGCTGAGGACGCCACCGGCAACTCCGGCCCGCAGTGCCGTTTTCGAGGCGCTCTGGCGGGGCTTCCGGTGGCTGGGTATGTGAGCGGTGTGGGACATGGGTACTAGCGCTATCAGGGCCGTAGGGGTCCCATCAAGAAACGTGTGTTGCGACACAGTTACGTTCGGAATCCCTGAATCCGCTTCTCCGAGGCCTTTATTGACGCCGTAACGGGCAAATCGGGCAGCCGTCATCACGGCCGTGATCACCACCTTTCAGCAATACGCCCGAATTGCCCGTCGCTTACCATCCGTTCACATCGATGGCCAAGCCCGCTTCCGTGGGTGCCGGTGATGAGTGGCGCACGTCACAGCATGACTCGGGCGTGAGGGGCAACCGTGCGACCGCGACCGGAGTGGGGTGGCGGGCCGTCGGATGGGTCTGCGAATGGGTCGGCGGGTCGGTCCGCGAATGGGTCACGGGTGGGCCGGGGAATCGACCGGTGAATCGACTGGCGAATGAACCGGCGAATGAACCGGCGAATCGGCCGGCCGGCGTCGGGTGGTGATCCTTCGGTGCACGTCGGGGAGTTCGGTCCCGGCCGCCCGGACGGGCCGGGTGTCCGGCAAGTTAGTGAATGCACTCACATGTCCACATCGCTCCCCTGACCCCTCGTCCGAGTGGGTCCCGAATATGGCCGAATCGCGTATCACCCCGCCGCGCCCATTGCCAATTTGCTGGGAGGGGCGCCGGGTTGATAACCGCCGCACGTCGTTGACCAGCGACAACGGCACCGGATGTCACGTCTCGTAGTCACTCGGCCGCTTCGCGTATGAAGATCACCTGTCATCCGCCTTCATGATCGTTCGTCGGGTGGTGGAGATCACAAAGACGTTGTAGTACCCCGTGTCGCAGATCACAGGATCCCAGGCATAGGATGCGGGGCAGTCGGGCTTGTGAACTGCCTCACATGTGCACGATCTTGGTGAGGTGGCGAGCCGGTCGCCCGATGCGGTCCAACGGTCAAGGACGACTGGAAGGAGCGAGGAGCGTGAATGCCTACGCACCCATCCTCGTGCTCGGCGCCATCGGGGCAGGGTTTGCGATCTTTTCCGTGGTCATGGCCACGCTTATCGGTCCCAAGCGCTACAACCGGGCAAAGCTCGAAGCGTACGAGTGCGGTATTGAACCCACCCCACTCCAGTTGGAGGCGGCCGCTTCCCGATCAAGTACTACCTGACGGCGATGCTGTTCATCGTCTTCGACATCGAGATCGTCTTCCTCTATCCCTGGGCGGTCACATTCGACGCCCTCGGGATTTTCGGGCTCGTGGAGATGCTGCTCTTCGTGCTCACCGTCTTCGTCGCCTACGCGTATGTGTGGCGACGGGCGGCTTGGAATGGGACTGAGGGGCTGAGGGGCACACCATGGGACTCGAAGAGAAGCTGCCAAGCGGCTTTGTTCTGACCACTGTCGAGCAGGCCGCCGGCTGGGTACGGAAGTCCTCCGTCTTCCCTGCCACCTTCGGCCTCGCCTGCTGCGCCATCGAGATGATGACGACCGGAGCCGGTCGGTACGACCTGGCCCGTTTCGGGATGGAGGTCTTCCGCGGATCACCGCGGCAGGCGGATCTGATGATCGTCGCGGGCGGGTCAGCCAGAAGATGGCGCCCGTCCTGCGACAGGTCTACGACCAGATGCCGAACCCCAAGTGGGTCATCTCCATGGGGGTTTGCGCATCATCAGGCGGAATGTTCAATAACTACGCCATTGTGCAGGGTGTTGATCATATTGTGCCGGTCGACATCTATTTGCCGGGTTGCCCGCCGCGGCCCGAGATGCTGATCGACGCGATCCTCAAGCTCCACCAGAAGATCCAGGGCTCCAAGCTCGGGGTCAACGCGGAGGAGGCCGCCCGAGAGGCGGAGGACGCGGCGCTCAACGCGCTCCCTGATCGAGATGAAGGGGCTGCTGCGATGAGCGACGAGCACAACGGCACCGAAGTGCCCACCCGCGGGACGACTCCGGGAAGCCATCGGCGTACGTAAGGGAATGTTCGGCGCCAACAACGGCGGCGACACCTCCGGCTACGGCGGACTCGTCCGCACCGTGACCCTGCCGGGCGCCTCGTCGCGCCCCTACGGCGGCTGGTTCGACGAGGTGGCCGACGAGCTCGAAGGCGCACTGGAGGAGCAGGACCTGCTGCCCGCCAACGCCATCGAGAGGACGGTCGTCGACCGGGGCGAACTCACCTTCCACATCGCCCGCGAGCACCTGGTCACCGTGGCCAGGACCCTGCGCGACGACCCGGCCCTGCGCTTCGAGCTCTGTACCGGAGTGAGCGGCGTGCACTTCCTCGGCGACAAGGGCCGCGAGCTGCACGCCGTCTACCACCTGCGGTCGCTCACCCACGGCAGGCTGATCCGGCTGGAGGTGTCGGCCCCGGACAGTGATCCGCATGTGCCGTCCTCGTCGCCGTCTACCCGACGAACGACTGGCACGAGCGCGAGACCTACGACTTCTTCGGGCTGATCTTCGACGGGCACCCCGCCCTCACCCGGATCATGATGCCGGACGACTGGCAGGGCTTCCCGCAGCGCAAGGACTACCCGCTCGGCGGCATCGCCGTCGAGTACAAGGGCGCCCAGATTCCGGCTCCGGACAAGCGGAGGTCGTACTCCTGATGACCACTCCCCACACCCACCCGTCGCCCGGCCACCACCCCTCATCGGGTCCCTCCGGGACGCCCCTTTCGAATGCCCGTGCCACGACCGAGGGGACTGTATATACAGTCACCGGCGGCGACTGGGACGAAGTCGTCGAGTCCGCGGCCAAGTCGGACGACGAACGCATCATCGTCAACATGGGTCCCCAGCACCCTCCACCCACGGCGTGCTGCGGCTGATCCTGGAAATCGACGGCGAGACCGTCAAAGAGGCCCGCTGCGGTATCGGCTACCTCCACACCGGCATCGAGAAGAACCTCGAATTCCGCAACTGGACGCAGGGCACCACCTTCGTCACGCGCATGGACTACCTGACGCCGTTCTTCAACGAGGCGGCCTACTGCCTCGGCGTCGAGAAGCTGCTCGGTATCGAGGACCAGATCCCCGACCGGGCGAGCGTCCTGCGGGTGCTCCTGATGGAGCTCAACCGGATCTCCTCGCACATGGTGTGCGTGGCCACCGGCGGCATGGAACTCGGCGCCACCACGATCATGATCTACGGCTTCCGCGATCGTGAACTGGTTCTCGATATCTTCGAGCTGATCACCGGCCTGCGGATGAACCACGCGTTCATCCGGCCCGGCGGACTCGCCCAGGACCTGCCCCGGGCACGGTGGACCAGATCCGCGAGTTCATCAAGACCATGAGGAAGAACCTCCGGGAGTACGACGCCCTCGCGACCGGCAACACCATCTTCAAGGCCCGTATGCAGGACGTCGGCTACCTCGACCTGACCGGCTGCGTGGCGCTCGGAGCCACCGGCCCGGTCCTCAGGTCCGCCGGACTCCCGCACGACCTGCGCAAGACCGACCCGTACTGCGGCTACGAGAACTACGAGTTCGACGTGCCCACCGCGGACACCTGCGACGCCTACGGCCGCTTCCTCATCCGGCTGGAGGAGATGCGCCAGTCGCTCAGGATCGTCGAGCAGTGCCTGGACCGGCTGGAGCCGGGCCCGGTCATGGTCGCCGACAAGAAGATCGCCTGGCCCGCGCAGCTCGCGCTCGGACCGGACGGCCTCGGCAACTCGCTCGACCACATCAAGAACATCATGGGCACCTCCATGGAGGCCCTGATCCACCACTTCAAGCTGGTGACCGAGGGCTTCCGGGTCCCGGCCGGGCAGACGTACACCGCCATAGAGTCGCCCAAGGGCGAGCTCGGCGTGCACGTCGTCTCGGACGGAGGAACCCGGCCCTACCGGGTCCACTTCCGCGACCCGTCCTTCACCAACCTGCAGGCCATGGCGGCGATGTGCGAGGGCGGCCAGGTCGCCGACGTCATCGTGGCCGTCGCTTCCATCGACCCCGTGATGGGAGGCGTCGACCGGTGACCGAATCACGTCAGGAAGTCACTCTGGGGATGCCGCAGCTCCGCCCCGGCCTACCCGGCCGAGGTACGCGCCAGGCTCGAAGTGGACGCGAAGGAGGTGATCGCCCGCTACCCCGGCAGCCGCTCCGCGCTGCTGCCGCTGCTGCACCTGGTGCAGTCCGAGGAGGGTACGTCTCCCGTACGGGCATGGCGTTCTGCGCCGAGCTGCTGGAGCTCACCACCGCCGAGGTCACCGCGGTCGCCACCTTCTACTCGATGTACCGGCGCCGGCCGAGCGGCGACTACCAGGTCGGTGTCTGCACCAACACCCTGTGCGCGGTCATGGGCGGCGACGCCATCTTCGACCGGCTCAAGGACCACCTCGGCGTCGGCAACGACGAGACGACCGAGGACGGCAAGGTCACCCTCGAACACATCGAGTGCAACGCGGCCTGCGACTTCGCACCCGTCGTGATGATCAACTGGGAGTTCTTCGACAACCAGACTCCCGAGAGCGCGACGCAGCTCGTCGACGACCTGATCGCCGGCCGGACCGTCGAACCCACCCGTGGCGCACCCTGTGCAGCTACAAGGAGACGGCCCGGATCCTGGCCGGTTTCCCCGACGGGCGCCCCGGCGCCGTCGAGGCCACCGGAGGGGCGGGCCACGCCTCACTGGCCGGTCTGAAGCTCGCCAAGGGCGAGGCCGCGCCGCAGCCGCGGGTGGTCGGCCCGCGTGGCGAGGCCCCGCGCGACCAGCCGCCGCAGAAGGGTGCCGAGCACCTCAGCTCGCATGACGCACCGCAGCAGACCTCGGCCTCCGACCCGGATCACTCGGCCGGGCCCGCAGCCGAGGAGGGGAGTGATGACCTTGGCAGCCGAAATCGACGAGAACGGGACCAGTCCCGAGAAGCTTCTGGCACCGGTCCTGTCCGCCTTCTGGGACCAGCCGGAATCCTGGACGCTGGAGACCTACCGGCGCCACGACGGGTACGAGGGCCTGCGCAAGGCGCTGGCCATGTCCCCGGACGACCTCATCGCGTACGTCAAGGACTCCGGTCTGCGCGGCCGTGGCGGGGCGGGCTTCCCCACCGGCATGAAGTGGCAGTTCATCCCGCAGGGTGACGGCAAGCCGCACTATCTGGTGGTCAACGCCGATGAGTCCGAGCCGGGCACCTGCAAGGACATGCCGCTGCTCTTCGCCAACCCGCACAGCCTGATCGAGGGCATCGTGATCGCCTGTTACGCGATCCGCTCCTCGCACGCCTTCATCTACCTGCGCGGCGAGGTCGTCCCCGTACTGCGGAGGCTGCACGAGGCCGTGCGCGAGGCGCAGGAGGCGGGCTTCCTCGGGAAGGACATCCTGGGCTCGGGGCTCGACCTGGAGCTCATCGTGCACGCGGGCGCCGGCGCGTACATCTGCGGTGAGGAAACAGCGCTGCTCGACTCGCTCGAAGGACGGCGCGGCCAGCCCCGGCTGCGGCCCCTTCCCGGCGGTCGCCGGTCTGTACGCCTGCCCCACCGTGGTGAACAACGTCGAGTCCATTGCCTCGGTTCCCACGATCCTGAACAGGGGCAAGGACTGGTTCAAGTCGATGGGCAGCGAGAAGTCCCCGGGCTTCACGCTGTACTCGCTCAGCGGGCATGTCACCGCCCCGGCCAGTACGAGGCCCCGCTCGGCATCACCCTGCGCCAGCTGCTCGACATGAGCGGCGGGATCAGGGCCGGCCACCGGCTGAAGTTCTGGACCCCGGCGGCTCCTCCACCCCGATGTTCACCGAGGAGCATCTGGACGTCCCGCTCGACTACGAGGGCGTCGGCGCCGCCGGATCCATGCTCGGCACCAAGGCGCTCCAGTGCTTCGACGAGACCACCTGCGTGGTGCGTGCCGTCACCCGCTGGACCGAGTTCTACGCCCACGAGTCCTGCGGCAAGTGCACGCCATGCCGCGAAGGCACCTACTGGCTCGTCCAGCTGCTGCGCGACATCGAGGCCGGCAAGGGCCTGATGTCCGACCTCGACAAGCTCAACGACATCGCCGACACCATCAACGGCAAGTCCTTCTGCGCCCTCGGCGACGGCGCCGCCGCGCCGATCTTCTCCTCGCTGAAGTACTTCCGCGAGGAGTACGAGCAGCACATCACGGGCCAGGGCTGCCCTTCGATCCCGCCAAGTCGACCGTCTGGGCCGACGACAAGAACGCTCACCGGGGGTGAACGCATGACAGTCACCACGAGTGCGCCCTCCGGGGGCGGCGAGGCGGCGGTTCCTCCCGAGGACCTGGTCACGCTGACCATCGACGGAATCCAGATCAGTGTCCCCAAGGGCACCCTGGTCATCAGGGCCGCCGAGCTCCTGGGCATCGAGATCCCGCGCTTCTGCGACCACCCGCTCCTGGACCCGGTCGGCGCCTGCCGGCAGTGCATCGTCGAGGTCGAGGGCCAGCGCAAGCCGATGGCGTCCTGCACCATCACGTGCACCGACGGCATGGTCGTGAAGTCGCAGATCACCTCGCCGGTCGCGGAGAAGGCCCAGAAGGGTGTGATGGAGCTGCTGCTCATCAACCACCCGCTGGACTGCCCGGTCTGCGACAAGGGCGGCGAATGCCCCTGCAGAACCAGGCGATGTCGCACGGCGGCGCCGACTCCCGCTTCGACGGGAAGAAGCGCACGTTCGAAAAGCCCGTCCCGGTCTCCACCCAGGTGCTGCTGGACCGTGAGCGGTGCGTGCTCTGTGCGCGCTGCACCCGGTTCTCCAACCAGGTGGCGGGCGACCCGATGATCGAGCTGCTGGAGCGAGGTGCGCTCCAGCAGGTCGGTACGGGTCAGGGCGACCCCTTCGAGTCGTACTTCTCCGGCAACACCATCCAGATCTGCCCGGTCGGTGCGCTTACCTCGGCGGCCTACCGGTTCCGCTCCCGTCCCTTCGACCTGGTCTCCTCTCCGTCGGTGTGCGAGCACTGCGCGGGCGGCTGCGCCACCCGTACCGACCACCGGCGCGGAAAGGTCATGCGGCGCCTGGCGTCCAACGACCCGGAGGTCAACGAGGAGTGGCTCTGCGACAAGGGCCGCTTCGGCTTCCGCTACGCGCAGCAGCGCGACCGGCTCACCACTCCGCTGGTACGTAACGCCGAGGGTGTCCTGGAGCCGGCCAGCTGGCCGGAGGCGCTGGAAGCGGCGGCGGCCGGTCTCCTGGCGGCCCGCGGCCGGACCGGTGTCCTGACAGGCGGCCGGCTGACCGTCGAGGACGCCTACGCGTACAGCAAGTTCGCGCGGGTGGCCCTGCACACCAACGACATCGATTTCCGGGCCCGGGTCCACAGCAGCGAGGAGGCCGACTTCCTGGCCGCGCGCGTTGCCGGACGCGGACGCGACCTGGACGGCACCGGCGCCACGTACACCTCGCTGGAGAAGGCCCCGGCGGTGCTGCTCGTCGGCTTCGAGTCCGAGGAGGAGGCCCTGGTGTCTTCCTGCGGCTGCGCAAGGCCAACCGCAAGCACGGGCAGCGGACCTTCGCGCTCGCCTCGCACGAGACACGCGGCCTGACGAAGGCGGGCGGCACCCTGCTTCCCGCCGCCCCGGGCACCGAAACCGAGTGGCTGGACGCGATCGCCGGCGGCGTCGGCCTGGACGGCGAAGGCGCCACCGCGGCCGAGGCGCTGCGCGGTGAGGGCTCGCTGATCGTGGTGGGCGAGCGGCTGGCCGGTGTGCCCGGCGCGCTGAGCGCGGCCGCACGGACCGCGACCGCGACCGGTGCCACGCTGGTGTGGATTCCGCGCCGGGCCGGCGAACGCGGTGCACTGGAGGCGGGCGCGCTCCCGTCACTGCTGCCCGGCGGCCGTCCGGCCACCGACCCGCGGGCCAGGGAGGAGGTGGCGTCCGTCTGGGGCGTCGCCGAACTCCCGGTGGGCTTCGGCCGCGACACCGGCCAGATCGTCCAGGCCGCGGCCACCGGGGAGCTGGGCGCACTGCTCGTCGCGGGCGTCGAGCTCGATGACCTGCCCGACCCGGCCCTCGCCCGTCAGGCACTGGACGAGGTCGGCTTCCTGGTCTCACTGGAGCTGCGGCCCAGCGAGGTCACCGAACGGGCCGACGTGGTCTTCCCCGTCGCGGCCGTCGCCGAGAAGCCCGGCACCTTCCTCAACTGGGAGGGCAGGGCGCGGATGTTCCAGGCCGCGCTGAAGCCCGAGCAGATGCCCAGGACGCTCGCACCGGTCGACGCACGGGTGCTGCACATGCTGGCCGACGCACTCGACGTGCACCTCGCGCTGCCGGACCTGAAGTCGGCACGCCGCGAGCTCGACCGGCTGGGCGGCCGGCAGGGCGGCTACGCCGACGACCCGCGTACGGCGGCCCAGCCGCTGCCCAGGCCGGGCGACGGCGAAGCGGTCCTCGCGGGCCACCGGCTGCTGCTCGACCTGGGCAGGCTGCAGGAGGGCGACGAGGCACTGGCCGGGACCCGGCACACGCCGTCGCCCGGCTCTCCGCCGCCACCGCGGCCGAGACCGGTGTGAAGGACGGCGACCTGCTGGCCGTGACCGGCCCCGCCGGGACCGTCGAACTCCCGCTGAAGGTCACCGAGATGCCGGACCGGGTGGTCTGGGTGCCGCTGAACTCCGTCGGCCGGGGCATCCCCGCAGACACCGGCGTGCTCCCCGGCCGGCTGGTCCGCATCGGCCCCGCCGGCGCAACTCCCGCAGCCACGACGGAGGTGCGAGCGTGACTGGCCTCGCTCAACTCACCGTTCAACCGCACAGTGCCGTCCTCGCCGCCGAGGATCTCTCGATGTTCGGCACCGACCCCTGGTGGCTGGTCGCCGTCAAGGCGGTCTTCTGCTTCGCGTTCCTGATGGTGACCGTGCTCTTCGCCATCGTGTGGGAGCGCAAGGTCGTCGCCTGGATGCAGCTGCGTGTCGGCCCGAACCGGCACGGCCCCTGGGGCCTGCTCCAGTCGCTCGCCGACGGCGTCAAGCTGATGCTGAAGGAAGACCTCATCGTCAAGCGGGCTGACAAGGTCATCTACGTCATGGCCCCCGTCATCGCCGCCATCCCCGCGTTCATGGCGATCGCGGTGATCCCGTTCGGCCCGGCGGGCAACGAGGTCTCGATCTTCGGTCACCGCACCACGATGCAGCTGACCGACCTGCCGATCGCGATGCTGTACATCCTCGCGGTCGCCTCGGTCGGGATCTACGGCATCGTGCTGGCCGGCTGGTCCTCGGGATCGACGTACCCGCTGCTCGGCGGTCTGCGGTCGTGCGCCCAGATGATCAGCTACGAGATCGCGATGGGTGCCGCGTTCGCCTCGGTCTTCCTCTACTCCGGGTCGATGTCGACCTCGAAGATCGTGGAGGCCCAGGAGGACCGCTGGTTCATCATCCTGCTGCCGGTCTCCTTCATCATCTACATCGTCACGATGGTCGGCGAGACCAACCGCGCCCCGTTCGACATGCCGGAGTCCGAGGGCGACCTGGTCGGCGGCTTCAACACCGAGTACTCCTCGATCAAGTTCGCGCTGTTCATGCTCGCCGAGTACGTCAACATGGTCACCGTCTCCGCGGTCTCCGTGACCCTCTTCCTGGGCGGCTGGCGGGCTCCGTACCCGATCAGCACCTTCTGGGAGGGCGCGAACCACGGCTGGTGGCCGATGCTCTGGTTCATCATCAAGGTCCAGCTGCTGCTCTTCTTCTTCATCTGGCTGCGCGGCACGCTTCCCCGGGTCCGCTACGACCAGCTGATGAAGCTCGGCTGGAAGGTCCTGATCCCCGTCTCGGTGGTCTGGCTGATGCTGGTCGCCACCGTCCGCGCACTGCGCAACGAGGGTTACGACTTCTCGAGAATCGTGCTGTACGTGGCCGGGGCCGTGATCGCGATCCTGCTGATCTCCTTCATCGCCGACATGTTCCGGGACCGCAAGGACAAGGCGGCGGTGGAGGCGGCCGGTCCGGAGCCCGCGTTCGACCCGATGGCGGGCGGATTCCCGGTGCCGCCACTGCCCGGACAGACCCTGCCGCCGGTTCCGCGCCGCGGATCACGGCGAGAGCGCGAGCTCGTTGTCAGTGGCGGGCCGGATACTCGCAGTGACGATGGTGCGAGCGGCGGAAGTGCGAGTGACGGAAAGGAGGCTGACAGTGTCTGAGCCGAAAGAGCCGAAAGAGCCGAAAGAGCCGAAAGAGCCGAAAGAGCCGACAGGGCCGACAGAGCCCGCAGGGGACAAGTTCCTGAATCCTGTGGCCGGCTTCGGCGTGACCTTCAAGGCCATGTTCAGAAGCGGCTGACCGAGCAGTATCCGGAAACGCCGAAGGTGACGGCGCCGCGCTTCCACGGCCGGCACCAGCTCAACCGTCACCCGGACGGTCTGGAGAAGTGCATCGGCTGCGAGTTGTGCGCCTGGGCGTGCCCGGCGGACGCGATCTACGTGGAGGGCGCGGACAACACCGAGGAGGAGCGCTACTCCCGGGTGAGCGCTACGGCCGCGTCTACCAGATCAACTACGCGCGCTGCATCCTGTGCGGACTCTGCATCGAGGCGTGCCCGACCAGGGCACTGACGATGACAAATGAGTTCGAGCTGGCCAACACCACCCGCGAGAGCCTCATCTACACCAAGGACGAGCTGCTCGCGGGCTGGACGAAGGCATGGTCGACAGCCCGCACGCGATCTTCCCCGGTATGGACGAGCAGGACTACTACCGAGGCGTGGTGACCGAGGCCGCCGCCGGTACGGAGCGCCAGGCCGCCGTCTCCAAGGGCGAGGGCACCAAGGGCGGCAGCGCGAACGAGGAGGTGGACGCATGATGACCGGCCTGGCCGCAGCGGCCTCCACCACCTCGACCGGCGAGGCGGTCCAGTTCTGGGTGCTCGGCACCGTGGCCGTGATCGGCGCGCTGTCCACCGTTCTCATGAAGCGGGCCGTGCACAGTGCGCTGTCGCTCGCCGCGACCATGATCATTCTCGCGGTCTTCTACCTGGCCAACGGCGCCTACTTCCTCGGCATCGTCCAGATCGTCGTCTACACCGGCGCGATCATGATGCTGTTCCTCTTCGTGGTCATGCTCGTCGGCGTCACGGCGGCGGACTCGCTGAAGGAGACGCTCAAGGGCCAGCGCTGGCTGGCCGCGGGCTGCGGACTCGGCTTCGGCGTCCTGCTGATCGCGGGCATCGGCAACGCGTCCCTGACGAGCTTCACCGGGCTCGGCGTCGCCAACGCCCAGCACGGGGAACGTCGAGGGGCTCGCCAACCTCATCTTCACCAAGTACGTGTTCGCGTTCGAGATCACCGGCGCACTCCTGATCACGGCGACGGTCGGCGCGATGGTGCTCACGCACCGCGAGCGCATCGAACGGGCCAAGACGCAGCGGGAGATGTCCGAGGACCGCACGCGCAGCAGCCACCTTCCGCCGCTGCCCGCCCCGGGTGTCTACGCCCGGCACAACGCGGTGGACATCGCGGGCCTGCTCCCGGACGGCACACCGTCCGAGCTCACCGTCATGCAGACGCTGCGCGAGCGCGGCCAGATCCGCGATGTGTCGAACAAGTCGCTCGCCGACCTCAAGGCGCTGGAACAGCGCTCCGGGAGCGGCTGGGCCGTGACCAGGCAGAAGAAGAGGAGGAGGTCGCCAAGTGAATCCGGTCAACTACCTCTACCTCGCGGCCCTTTTGTTCACGATCGGCGCCTCCGGGGTGCTGATCAGGCGGAACGCGATCGTGGTGTTCATGTGCGTGGAGCTGATGCTCAACGCATGCAACCTCGCGTTCGTCGCGTTCTCCCGGATGCACGGCAATCTCGACGGCCAGATCATCGCCTTCTTCACGATGGTCGTCGCCGCCGCGGAGGTCGTGGTCGGGCTCGCGATCATCGTGTCGCTGTTCCGTTCCCGCCACTCGGCCTCGGTCGACGACGCCAGCCTGATGAAGCTGTAAGGGGCCGTTGAATCGTGGAGAAACTCATTGCGCTGCTGGTCGCGGCGCCTCTGATCGGAGCGGCGGTCCTGCTGTGCGGCGGCCGGCGGCTCGACCGGGCCGGCCACTGGCTCGGGACCCTGTTCGCCGCCGCGTCGTTCGTCATCGGCGTGGTGCTTTTCACCGACATGCTGGGCAGGGCGCCGAGGACCGCGCCATGCACCAGAAGCTGTTCAGCTGGATCCCGGTCGAGGGTTCCAGGCCGATGTGGCCTTCCAGCTCGACCAGTTGTCGATGACGTTCGTCCTGCTGATCACGGGTGTGGGCACGCTGATCCACATCTACTCGATCGGCTACATGGAGCACGACGAGCGCCGCCGCCGCTTCTTCGGCTACCTCAACCTCTTCCTCGCGGCGATGCTCCTGCTGGTCATCGCCGACAACTACCTGCTGCTGTACGTCGGGTGGGAGGGCGTCGGCCTGGCGTCCTACCTGCTCATCGGCTTCTGGCAGCACAAGCCCAGCGCGGCCACCGCCGCCAAGAAGGCCTTCCTGGTCAACCGGGTCGGCGACATGGGCCTGTCGATCGCGATCATGCTGATGTTCACCACCTTCGGCACCTTCGCCTTCGGACCGGTGCTGGAAGCGACCGGCGAGAGCAGCGAGGGCAAGCTGACGGCGATCGGCCTGATGCTGCTCCTCGCCGCCTGCGGCAAGTCGGCCCAGGTGCCGCTGCAGTCCTGGCTCGGTGACGCGATGGAGGGCCCGACCCCGGTCTCCGCCCTCATCCACGCCGCCACCATGGTGACCGCGGGTGTCTACCTCATCGTCCGATCCGGAGCGATCTTCAACGCGGCCCCGGACGCACAGATGGTCGTCGTCATCGTCGGCGCCGTCACGCTCCTGTTCGGTGCGATCGTCGGTTGCGCCAAGGACGACATCAAGAAGGTCCTCGCCGGGTCGACGATGTCGCAGATCGGCTACATGATGCTGGCCGCGGGCCTCGGCCCCATCGGCTATGTCTTCGCGATCATGCACCTGGTGACGCACGGCTTCTTCAAGGCCGGTCTCTTCCTCGGAGCCGGTTCGGTCATGCACGGCATGAACGAAGAGGTCGACATGCGCAAGTACGGGGCCTGCGCAAGTACATGCCGGTCACCTTCATCACCTTCGGCCTCGGGTACCTCGCGATCATCGGCTTCCCCGGCCTGTCCGGCTTCTTCTCAAAGGACAAGATCATCGAGGCGGCCTTCGCCAAGGGCGGCACCGAGGGCTGGATCCTCGGCTCCGTCGCCCTGCTGGGCGCCGCGATCACCGCGTTCTACATGACGCGGGTGATGCTGATGACCTTCTTCGGCGAGAAGCGCTGGCAGCCTGATGCCGAGGGCAACGAGCCGCACCCGCACGAGTCCCCGAAGTCGATGACCATCCCGATGATCGTGCTGGCATTCGGTTCGGTCTTCGCCGGCGGGTTCTTCTCCATCGGCGACCGGTTCATGCACTGGCTGGAGCCCGTCACCGGGCACGACCACGGAGACGCTCCGATCGGCGCGGCCACCGTCACCGGCGCCACCATGGTGGTGCTCGTCATCGGTGTGGCCATCGCCTGGCTGATGTACGGGCGCAAGCCCGTACCCGTAGCCGCCCGCGCGGCTCGCTGCTCACCCGGGCCGCCCGCCGCGATCTCCTCCAGGACGACTTCAACCACGTGGTCCTGGTCCGTGGCGGCGAGCACCTCACTCGCTCCTGGTCTACGTCGACCACAGCCTGGTCGACGGCGTGGTCAACGGCACGGCCGCCTCGATGGGCGGGCTCTCCGGCCGGCTGCGCAAGCTGCAGAACGGCTACGCCCGCTCCTACGCGGTCTCGATGTTCGGCGGTACGGCGGTTGTCATCGCCGCAACCCTGCTGATGAGGGCGGTCTGATCACATGTCCTTTCCCTCCTGACAGCGGCGGCGGCGCTCCCGCGATCGGAGCGATCGTCACCGCCGCCGTCCCGGCCGCACAGCGCACCGTGGCCAAATGGCTCGCGCTCGCCTTCTCGCTGGGCACCCTTGTGCTGGCGGGCATCGTGTTCGCCCGCTTCGAGCCCGGCGGCGACCGCTACCAGCTGACCGAATCGCACGCCTGGATCAAGGACTTCGGCGTCCGGTACGAGCTGGGCGTCGACGGCATCGGTGTGGCGCTCCTGGCCCTCACCGCCCTGCTGATCCCCTTCGTCATCCTGGCGGGCTGGCACGACGCCGATCCGCTGGAGACGAAGTCCAGCCGTTGGCGCCCCACCCAGGGCTTCTTCGCGCTGATCCTGATGGTCGAAGCGATGGTGATCCTCTCCTTCGAGGCCACCGACGTCTTCCTCTTCTACATCCTCTTCGAAGCCATGCTCATCCCGATGTACTTCCTCATCGGCGGCTTCGGGGACCGGGCACACGCCGGCAGCGACGAGAACGCTGCCGCGCAACGCAGCTACGCGGCCGTGAAGTTCCTCCTCTACAACCTGGCCGGCGGGCTCATCATGCTGGCCGCCGTCATCGGCCTCTACGCGGTCGCGGGAGCTTCTCGCTCGCCGAGATCACCGAGGCGCGGGCCAACGGCTCGCTGGAGATGGCCACCAGCACCGAACGGTGGCTGTTCCTCGGGTTCTTCTTCGCCTTCGCGGTGAAGGCCCCGCTCTGGCCGCTGCACACCTGGCTGCCCAACGCCATGGGCGAGTCGACCACCCCGGTCGCCGTCCTGCTCACCGCGGTCGTCGACAAGGTCGGCACCTTCGCGATGCTCCGCTACTGCCTCGGGCTGTTCCCCGAGGCCAGCAAGTGGGCGACGCCGGTGGTTCTCGTCCTGGCGCTGATCTCCATCATCTACGGGCGCTCGTCGCGGTCGGCCAGCGCGACATCAAGCGGCTGATCGCCTACGCCTCGATCTCGCACTTCGGCTTCATCGTGCTGGGCATCTTCGCGATGACCAGCCAGGGCCAGTCGGGCGCCACGCTCTACATGGTCAACCACGGTCCTCGACGGCCGCACTGATGCTGGTCGCCGGATTCCTGATCACCCGGCGCGGCTCGCGGCTCATCGCCGACTACGGCGGAGTGCAGAAGGTGGCCCCGCTACTGGCGGGGACCTTCCTCATCGGCGGTCTGGCCACGCCTCACTGCCGGGGCTGGCTCCGTTCGTCAGTGAGTTCCTGGTCCTGGTCGGTGCGTTCAGCGCGTATCCGGTGGTCGGCATCATCGCCACCATCGGCATCGTGCTCGCCGCGGTCTACGTCCTCGTCCTCTACCAGCGGACGATGACGGGCCGGTGAAGGAGGAGGTCCGGTCCATGCCCGACCTCAGGGTCCGTGAGCTGGCGGTGGCTCTTCCGCTGGTCGGCCTGCTGATCCTGCTCGGGGTCTTCCCGAAGCCGCTGACCGATGTGGTCAACCCGCGGTGCGGCACACCATGCACGACGTACAGAAGAAGGACCCCAGCCCGAAGTGGAGGCCGCCAAGTGAGCGCAACAGCTGTCCACAGCCTGTGGACAATGGCGGACGGGTGACATCCGCAGCGCCGGGCGACAAGTTCAAGGCGCCGGTCATCGAGTACGCCCAACTGGCACCCGTCCTGATCGTGGTCGGCGTCGCCGTCCTGGGCATCCTGGTCGAGGCGTTCGTACCGCGCAGGCACCGCTACTACACGCAGCTCTTCCTCTCGGTCGTCGCCCTCGCCGCCGCGTTCGCCGCGGTCGTCGGTCTCGCCGTGGGCGGCTACGGCACGACGAAGGCGCACATCGCCGCGATGGGCGCCATCGCGGTGGACGGTCCCGCGCTGTTCCTGCAGGGCACCATCCTGCTGGTCTCGATGGTCTCCGTCTTCACCTTCGCCGAACGGCGCCTGGACCCCGAAGCGCACGGGAAACGGGTCGACTCCTTCGCCGCGGAAGCAGCGGCCGTCCCGGGCAGCGAGGCCGAGAAGGACGCGGTCAAGGCCGGGTTCACCACGACCGAGGTCTTCCCGCTGGTCCTCTTCTCCGTCGCGGGCATGCTGGTCTTCCCGGCCGCCAACGACCTGCTGACCCTCTTCATCGCGCTCGAGGTCTTCTCCCTCCCGCTCTACCTCCTGTGCGCCGTCGCCCGCCGCAAGCGGCTGATGTCGCAGGAGGCCGCGGTGAAGTACTTCCTGCTCGGCGCCTTCTCCTCGGCGTTCCTGCTCTTCGGTATCGCCCTGCTGTACGGGTACGCGGGCTCCGTCTCGTACGCCGAGATCGCCAACGTGGTCGACGGCACGGTCCTGGAGATCGACCCGGCACTCGCCGACACCATGGGCAACGACGTGCTGCTGCTGATCGGCGGCGCGATGATCCTGACCGGCCTGCTCTTCAAGGTCGGCGCGGTCCCGTTCCACATGTGGACCCCGGACGTCTACCAGGGCGCCCCGACCCCGGTCACCGGCTTCATGGCCGCGGCCACGAAGGTCGCCGCGTTCGGTGCGCTGCTGCGCCTGCTGTACGTGGTGCTGCCGGGTCTCACCTGGGACTGGCGGCCGGTCATGTGGGCGTCGCCATCGCCACGATGCTGGGCGGCGCGATCGTCGCGATCACCCAGACCGACATCAAGCGGCTACTGGCCTACTCCTCCATCGCACACGCGGGCTTCATCCTCGCGGGTGTCATCGCAGCCACCCCGAAGGGCATCTCCTCGGTCCTGTTCTACCTGGGGTGTACTCCTTCGTGACGGTCGGCGCGTTCGCCGTCGTCACCCTGGTGCGGGACGCGGGCGGCGAGGCGACGCATCTGTCGAAGTGGGCCGGGCTCGGCCGGCGCTCGCCGCTGACCGCGGCTGTCTTCGCGGTGTTCCTGCTGTCCTTCGCCGGTATCCCGCTGACCTCGGGCTTCTCCGGGAAGTTCGCCGTCTTCCAGGCGGCGGCGGACGGTGGGGCGACGGGCCTGGTCGTGGTCGGTGTGATCTCGTCGGCCATCGCCGCGTTCTTCTACATCCGGGTCATCGTGCTGATGTTCTTCAGCGAGCCGAAGGCGGACGGCCCCACGGTCGCCGTCCCGTCCCCGCTGACGATGACCACGATCGCGGTCGGCCTCGCGGTCACCGTGGTGCTGGGTGTGGCCCCGCAGTACTTCCTGGACCTGGCCAGCCAGGCCGGAGTGTTCGTACGGTAGGCGGGCACGGCAGTGACACGCGCCGGACGGGCTTGAGGTCAAGCCCGTCCGGCGTTGTCGTAGGCGGCGCCTATGGTGGCCGGTGACGGTGCAGGACAGATCGGGACGGCGGGACCATGAGTGTGACGACCGGGAGTGATGCGCGCCAGACGCTGCATCGGGTATTCGGGTACGAGGAGTTCCGCGGCGAGCAGGGCGAGGTCATCGACCATGTCGTCGCCGGCGGGGACGCGGTCGTGCTCATGCCGACCGGCGCCGGAAAGTCCCTCTGCTACCAGATCCCGGCACTGGTCAGGCCCGGCACCGGGATCGTGATCTCGCCCTGATCGCGCTCATGCAGGACCAGGTGGACGCCCTGCGGGCGCTCGGCGTCCGGGCGGGCTTCGTCAACTCCACGCAGGACTTCGACGAGCGCCGCTCGATGGAAGCCCAGTTCGTCGCGGGCGAGCTCGACCTGCTCTACCTGGCCCCCGAGCGGCTGCGCCTGGACTCGACCCTCTCGCTGCTCGCCCGCGGTGAGATCTCCGTCTTCGCCATCGACGAGGCGCACTGCGTGGCCCAGTGGGGCCACGACTTCCGCCCGACTATCTGGCCCTGTCGGTCCTGGGCGAGCGCTGGCCCGGCGTACCGCGCATCGCGCTGACCGCCACCGCGACCGAGGCCACCCACCAGGAGATCACCCAGCGGCTCGGCATGCCCGGGGCCAGGCACTTCGTGGCCAGCTTCGACCGGCCCAATATCCAGTACCGCATCGTGCCGAAGGCCGACCCGAAGAAGCAGCTGCTCACCTTCCTCAAGGAGGAGCACGCCGGGGACGCGGGCATCGTGTACTGCCTCTCGCGCAATTCGACGGAGAAGACCGCCGAGTACCTCTGCCGCAACGGCATCGAGGCCGTGCCCTACCACGCGGGCCTCGACGCCGGGACGCGCGCCCGCCACCAGTCCCGCTTCCTCCGTGAGGAGGGCCTCGTCGTCGTCGCGACGATCGCCTTCGGTATGGGCATCGACAAGCCGGACGTGCGCTTCGTCGCCCACCTCGACCTGCCGAAGTCGGTCGAGGGCTACTACCAGGAGACAGGCCGCGCGGGCCGTGACGGCGCCCCTCCACGGCCTGGATGGCGTACGGACTCCAGGACGTCGTCCAGCAGCGCAAGATGATCCAGGGCGGCGACGGCGACGAGGCGCACCAGCGCCGGGCCTCCTCCCACCTCGACTCGATGCTGGCCCTGTGCGAGACGGTCCAGTGCCGTCGCGTCCAGCTTCTGACGTATTTCGGCCAGGAGCCGGGCGCGCAGACCTGCGGCAACTGCGACTCCTGCCTGGTCCCGCCGAGACCTGGGACGGCACGGTGGTCGCGCAGAAGCTGCTGTCCACCGTGGTCCGGCTGAAGCGGGAGCGCGGGCAGAAGTTCGGGGCCGGCCAGATCATCGACATCCTGCTGGGCCGCAAGACCGCGAAGATCATCCAGTTCGACCACGACCAGCTCTCCGTCTTCGGTATCGGCGAGGAGCTGGCCGAGGCCGACTGGCGGGGCGTGGTGCGCCAGCTGCTGGCCCAGGGGCTGCTCGCGGTCGAGGGCGAGTACGGCACGCTGGTGCTGACGGAGGAGAGCGGCTCGGTGCTCGGCCGGGAGCGCGAGGTGATGCTGCGCAAGGAGCCGAAGAAGCCGACGACCCGGTCCGCGTCCACGAAGAGTGAGCGCAAGGGCAAGTCGGCCGCCGCGGTGTCCGAGCTGCCGGCCGAGGCGGTCCCGGTCTTCGAGGCGCTGCGTGCCTGGCGCGGTGCACAGGCGAAGGAGCTGGGCCTCCCGGCGTACGTGATCTTCCATGATGCGACGCTGCGGGAGATCGCCGCCCTGCGCCCCGGCTCGCTCGCGGAGCTGGGCGGCATCAGCGGGCTGGGCGAGAAGAAGCTGGCGACGTACGGCGAGGGCGTGCTGGAAGTGCTGGCGGAGCTGGGGAGGCGGGGCCGGGCGCTGATGCCGAGCCCGCTGATGCCATCCGGCCGGACGCGGTGCCACCGCCCCGAGCCCGCCCGCTGCCGTCCCGCGCCAGTCCGAGGCGCCGGGTGCGGCGCCGGAGCCCGTCCCGCCGAGCCCGCGCAGGCGGAGCAGGACGCGGATCCGCTCTTCGGCTGGGACGAGGAGCCGCCCGAGTTCGAGTGAGCCCGGGGCCGCGGTGCGGCGGACCTACTGCGCGCCCGCCGCCCGCCGCCCGCCGCCCCGCCGCCCCGCCGCCCCGCCGCCCCGCCGCCCGCCGCCCCGCCGCCCCGGCGGCGCGGGTGATGGCGGTGAGGTCGAGATCGACCGGGAAGGGGACGGAGACCTTCATCCGGTCGTGGAAGATCCCGGTGGAGGTGTAGGCCCCGGTGGCCGGCTCCAGCTCGAAGACGTAGACCACGGCGCGGCCGTCGTGGTTCTCCACCCGCCAGAAGTGCGGGATCCTGACCGGGCGTACTTCACGGGCTTGGTCTCCCGGTCGCGCGACCGGGATTCCGGCGAGACGACTTCGATGGCCAGCCGCACGGACCCGGCCGGGAAGCGGGTCTGGTTCGGATCCTGGATGACCTCGCCGTCGACGACGATCACTAGGGCCGCCCACACGTGTGAGCGAGTCACGCGCGTTGACCCGTCACCTCCGGACGAGGTGTCAGTCGTCCCCGCTCCCGCTCCGCCCGCCTCCGAAGCCGACCCGGCTTCGGCCGGCCGTCGCGTCCTGGTGCACGTTGCGGTGCACGGCCAGGGCGGGCCACTCCTCGCGTGCCGACGCCCGCATCGCCGAGTGAGTGCGCCATCCGCCCCGCACCACCGACGACGACAGCCCGGCCGCCGATACGAGAGCGGCCAGCAGCACGTTGCGGCGGTCGGGAAGCCCGCGGCCTCGGCCGCCGCGAAACGCTCCCGTACCTGCGCCGAGAGGTCCTCGGGGCCGGTGTGGTGGCGGTGGTAGGGCAGCAGGCCCAGAAACCGGCGGGTCTCCTGCGCAGGACGCCGCGCTCCACCATGGCGTCCAGATACAGCTTCTCGGCCCGCGGCCCGTCTGCCGGACCCAGTGCTTCGCCACAGTGCCCGAGCCGAACCTGCTCCGGTCCGGCGTGGGCAGCGTGCGCAGGAACACGGCCAGCAGCGGGTCGGACGGTTCAAGCGGGTTCACCACCCGCACCCGGCCCTGTTCCTCCGTGATCCGGCCCCGGGCTCCAGCTCGGCCAGGACAGCCCCGATATGCCGTACCCCAGGAACTGGCCCAAGCAGTGCGGCTTGCCCCGGACCGGGTCCAGGGCAAGCAGCAGCAGCTCCTCGGGAGCGTCGGTCCGGTCGGGTTCACGGCGCGGGCACGATCTGGCCGGTCACCTCGCCGAGCCCCACCCGGGTCCCGTGCGGCCCGGGCGCCCACGCGGTCAGGGTCACCGTGTCGCCGTCCTCCAGGAAGGTGCGCTTGCCGCCGGGGAGCTCCAGCGGGTCGCGGCCGTTCCAGGTGAGCTCCAGCAGAGAGCCGCGCTGGCCGGGCTCGGCGCCGCTGACCGTGCCGGAGCCGTACAGATCACCGGTACGCAGCGAGGCGCCGTTCACCGTCATCTGGGCCAGCTGCTGGGCCGCCGTCCAGTACATGGTGGAGAACGGCGGCTCGGCGACGAGCTGCCCGTTGACCGCGACCGAGATCCGGATGTCGAAACCGCCGGGCTCCTCCTCGTCCGCGTCCTCCAGATAGGGCAGCAGCGGGACGTCGCGGGCGGGCGGCGGCGTACGGGCCGCGTCCAGCGCCTCCAGCGGTGTCACCCACGCCGATACGGAGGTGGCGAAGGACTTGCCGAGGAACGGGCCGAGCGGCACGTACTCCCAGGCCTGGATGTCGCGCGCCGACCAGTCGTTGAGCAGGGACAGTCCGAAGACATGCTCGCGGAAGTCGCCGAGCGCGACCGGTGTGCCCTGCCGCGTCGGCATGCCGACGACGAAGCCGACCTCGGCCTCGATGTCCAGCTTCACCGATGGGCCGAAGACCGGCGCGGGGTCGGCGGGTGCCTTGCGCTGCCCGGAGGGCGCACCACGTCGGTGCCGGAGACCACGACGGTGCCGGAGCGCCCGTGGTAGCCGATCGGGAGGTGCTTCCAGTTGGGCGTGAGCGCCTCACCGTCGGGCCGGAAGATCTGCCCGACATTGGTGGCGTGGTGCTCGCTGGCGTAGAAGTCCACGTAGTCCGCGACCTCGTACGGCAGGTGGAGCGTCACCGCGTCGACCGGGTACAGCAACGGCTCTATGTCCGCGCGGTGTGCGGGGACCGTCACCAGGCGGTCAGCGCGCGGCGTACGTCGCGCCAGGCGGTGCGGCCTGCGAGAAGGAGCGGCCGCAGGCTCGGCTGCGCCAGCAGTTGTGCGTACGGCGAGCCGAGCGCGTGCGCCGCGGCCCCGGCGTCCAGCACGTGGTTGCCGATGCGGACACCGACCCTGCGGTCGTCGGGGTGCTCAGGGTGGAGAACACACCGTACGGAAGGTTGTGCGGGCCGAAGGGATCGCCCTCAGCCAGATCGAGCGGGCTGCTCTGTTCGGACATCTGTTGCTGCCTCGCTTTCCAGGTCGCTTGGGGACACGTTACGTCGGCTGTGCTGCCCGGCGGCAGTGTCTCAACTACGCGTAATGCCCGGAAAGTTCTGCCGTACTCCCGTTGTCGGTGCCCTGATCATCCGGCGGTGCGCGGGATCCGCTTCTCCCAGGTCCGGTGGAAGACGATTTCGTCACCGTCCTTGCAGACCACCTCGTTGGACGTGATGAAGTCGTCCGCGTCCGCGGTGATCTCGGAGCGGGTCTCGACCCTTACGTCCCAGGGCATCTCGGGCCGGTGCAGCCGGATCGCCCAGTCCGAGCGGGTCCGGGCCGACAGCGGGTCGTCCTCCTGGATCGTGTACGTCTCGACCGCGTCCTCGGTGAACTCCAGCCCGTCCGGGTAGACCCGGGTACCGCCGTAGCGGGGTCCACCTCCATCCGCCATTCGCCCTTGGCGACATCGCGTACCACCAGCCGCTCCGGGCGCTGTTCGTCCAGGGTCGCGGGTAGGCGACGTTGAGAGGCTCGGACTGCTCGGGCTGGCCGAACGAGATCCCCGGGTCCTCGGTATGACTGCGCACGGGCAGTTCGACGAGGCTGCCGTCCGCGTCCAGGGTGAAACCCGCCGAGCCGGCCTGTGGCCAGATCCACGGCCAGTACGAGGACGACACCGCGAGCCTGATCCGGTGGCCGGGCGGGAAGGTGTGCCCGATGCCGTTCAGGTCGAACATCACGTCCTCGTACTGGCCGACGGGCCAGTCGTCGTTGCGCTCGCGCCCGTTGCGGGCCGACAGATTGAGGACGCCCCGGGTGACCAGGGTCGATGCGCCGTCCGGTGCCACATCGCAGAGCCGTGCGATGGCCTGGCCCCGCGGTACGTCCATCCGGATGCGGAGCTTCACCCGGGGCCTGCCCAGGATCTCGATGGGGAGCCCTCGACCGGGAATTCGAACGACAGGGACTTGGCGTCCTCGTCGCGCTGGTCGGGGGCAGGTCCGCGTCATTGCCGAACGGGAAGAAGCGGCCCGCGTCCACACCGGTCTGCTGCGGCGAATTGACGATCTGCGGACCGCCCGCAGGGCGTAGGCCACCGGGGTGACATTGGCCGACGGCCAGCTCGAATCGCCGACCCAGCGGCCGGGCAGTGTCTTGTAGGCGGTCGCGGGCCGGTGCGAGCCGCTGATCCAGGACCGGAGCAGGGGCTCGTTCATCACCCCGGTGTCCTTGTCCTTGAGGTGCTGGTCCCACCAGCGCAGCGTCTCCTGGAGGAAGCCGATCGCGGGTCCCGGGGCAGCCCCGGTCCGGGTACTGGTGCGACCAGGGCCCGATCAGCCCGCGTACCTTCGCGGGGTCGAGGTGTTCGACGAGCCGCAGGACGGTGTCGCGGTACGGGTCGTGCCAGCCGCCCACCGCCAGCACCGGGGCCTTGATGGCGTCGTAGTCCTCGCAGACGCTGCCGTGCTTCCAGTAGTCGTCGCGGGTCTGGTGGGCCAGCCAGGTATGGATGAACGGGTCGACGGCCTCCAGCCGCTTCAGCCACATGTCCTTCCAGTCGGCGCCGACGTCCGCGGGTCCGGCGGACGGCAGACGAAGGCCAGCATGGTGGCGGCCCAGGCGTGCATGTCCACGGCGAGGACGGATCCGCCCATGTAGTGGACGTCGTTGTCGTAGCGGTCGTCGGCCGAGCAGACGGTGACGATCGCCTTCAGCGGCTCGGGTGCGAGGGCCGCGATCTGGAGCGAGTTGAAGCCGCCCCAGGAGATGCCGAACATGCCGACGCGGCCGGAGCACCACTCCTGCCGGGCGAGCCAGTGCACGACGGCCACGCCGTCGGCGAGCTCGGTCGAGTCGTACTCGTCGCCGGGCATCCCTCGCTGTTGCCGTGCCCGCGCACGTCGACGCGTACGGAGGCGTAGCCGTGGCCCGCGTACCAGGGATGGCGCTGCCAGTCGCGCGGCGCGGTCCAGTCGCTCAGCCGGTAGGGCAGGTACTCCAGCAGCGCGGGGACGGGCTCATCGGTGACCGGCCGCCAGATCCGGGCGTAGAGCTCGGTGCCGTCCGGCAGCGGGATGTAGAGGTCCTCGTGGGTCGTCTCGTACGGGAATTCGGTGCGAATCTGCATGGTGGTACCTCAGTGGACGGGGTGCATGGTGCGCTTGAGCCAGGGAGCGGCGGCGAGGACGGCCACACCGGCCGCCACCGCGATTGCGCCATTGACACCGAAATAGGCAGGGTTGGACACCTCACCGTAAAGCTTCACGATCTGTGCCTGAATTCCGTTGGCCAGGGCCAGCGACAGGAACCACAGGGCCATCGTCTGGCTGGCGAAGGCCTTGGGGCCAGCTGGTGGTGGCGGACATGCCGGAGGTCTCCAGCAGGATGTCGCCGAGGCCGAGCAGCAGGTAGGAGCCGACGATCCACCAGACGGTCATCTTGTATGTGTCGTCGGCGTGCCCGGAGGTCGGCAGGACCATAAGGAGGAAGGAGAGGCCGCCGAGGATCACCCCGATGGCGATCTTGTTCGAGGCGTGCGGCTGGCGTGGGCCCATCCGGACCCAGACCGCGGCCACGACCGGCGCCAGGGCGACCTCGAAGGCGCCCAGCGCGGAGGCGTACCAGCCGGCCGGGAAGTGAAAGCCGAAGATCTCCGTACGGGCGTTGGTCGAGGCCAGCAGCATCATCGTCGAGTACGCCTGGAAGAGGATGAAGTTGAAGACGACCGAGGCCAGGAACAGCACCACGTACGGCCGCAGCCTGCCGCGTTCCTCCGGGGTGACCCGGGGCTCTTGAACATCACCACGAAGTACACGACCGGCGCGATCACCGAAACCAGGGTGAGTACGTCGACGAAGCGGTCCATGGTGAGCCAGCCGGCCAGCGTCAGCGCGGTTGCCACCAATGCGAGCAGGACGGCCCCGCCGACGATCAGCTTGACCGCGCGGCGCATCGGTCCCGGCGCGAGGGCGAATTCGGCCGAACGTGCGCGTCCGGCCAGGTGGCGCCGGCCCAGGACGTACTGGATCAGGCCGAGGGTCATGCCGACCGCGGCGGCCGAGAAGCCCAGTGCCAGCTCACATGGTCGCCGAGCCAGCCGGTGACCAGCGGGCCGGCGAAGGCGCCGATGTTGATGCCCATGTAGTACAGGGCGAATCCGGCGTCGCGGCGCTGGTCCTCGGTTCGGTACAGCTTGCCGACCATCGAGGCCACATTGGGTTTGAGCAGGCCCGTTCCGGCGCTGATCAGGCCGAGGCCGACCCAGGTCATGGCGGCCGTCGGCACGGCCATCGAGTAGTGGCCGCAGGCGATGAGGATGCCGCCGTACAGGACGGCACGGTACGAACCGAGGATCCGGTCGGCCAGCCAGCCGCCGGCGACGGAGACCAGATAGACCAGCGTGCCGTAGGCGGCGGACACCGACGCGGCGGTACCGGGCTCCATCCCCATGCCGCCGTCGGAGACCGCGTCGGCGAAGAAGAGGACGAGGATCGCCTGCATGCCGAGGAAGGAGAAACGTTCCCACACCTCCAGCCCCGACAGGGTCATCAGACCCCGTGGCTGACCGAAGAAGGCAGCGTCGTCCCCGGGAGGAGGCTTGGGTGGCTCCGTGCCGGTGGTGGTGGAGGACAAAGGGCAACTCCTGATCGTATGAGCTGATCCCGAACATACCGGCGGAGGCGGGAAGGCGCCCTCGGTGATCGAAAGGGGACCGGATACGCTGACTTGAGTGAAGACAGCGACACATCGACATTCCATGTGATCGTCAGCAGACAGGAGATCCCCTCGTGACCGTCGTCGGGCCGTTCGGGCTGCGCGTTCGGGACCAGGCTCTTGAGGCCGATGTCCAGACCGGTTTGGCCGCTGTCGAGGCGGGGCTGCTGGACGCCACCAAGAGCGAGGTCCCGTTCATCACGGACGCCGCGCGACACCTCGTGAGTGCGGGGAAACGGTTCCGTCCGCTGCTGGTGATGCTGGCGGCCCAGTTCGGTGATCCCGACGCGCCGGGAATCGTTCCCTCGGCCGTGGTCGTCGAGCTGACCCATCTCGCGACGCTGTACCACGACGACGTGATGGACGAGGCGGACGTACGGCGCGGAGTCGACAGCGCGAACATGCGATGGGGCAACTCCGTCGCCGTCCTGACCGGCGACTTCCTCTTCGCCCGCGCCTCGCACATCCTGGCCGATCTGGGCCCCGAGGCCGTACGCATCCAGGCGGAAGCGTTCGAACGGCTGGTCACCGGCCAGATCCTGGAGACCGCGGGTCCGCGCGACGGCCGTGACCCGGTCGAGCACTACATGGATGTCGTGGGCGGCAAGACCGGCTCGCTGGTCGCCGTGTCCGGGCGGTTCGGCGCACTGATGGCGGGCGCCGACGAAGCGGTCGTCGACATCCTCACCCAGTACGGGGAGCGGCTCGGCGTCGCATTCCAGCTCGCCGACGACGTACTCGACATCGCGTCCGAGCCCGACGAGTCCGGCAAGACGCCCGGCACGGACCTGCGCGAAGGCGTCCCCACCCTGCCCGTGCTGCTGCTGCGCGCGCAGGCGGCGGCCGGGGCAAGCCGGACGACCGGGAGCTCGTGGAGCTGCTCGACGGTGATCTGAGCGACGACGGCCGGCTCGCGGAGGCCCTGCGCAGGCTGCGCAGCCACCCGGCGCTGGAACAGGCACGCCGCGACACCGTCCGGTACGCGCAGGAGGCGCGGGCGACCCTGGCGCCGCTGCCTGAGTGCTACGCGAAGTCCGCGCTCGCAGAGCTGTGCGACGCCGTGGTGCACCGCGCGGGCTGACGTGCCGTCGGGTGTCCTGCCCGCGGTCGGCCGTCCGGTGTTTCGTCCGCCCTGCGCGGCTACCCCTACTGGATGGCTGACCTCCGGCCCCCGGTGTCATACCGGAGGGTAGGAGCAGTTGCTCCCGAGGGCTGACGATTACCGCCGCCCGATTTGGTCAGATGGAGAACAACCACTCCTGACCACATCGGGTGAGAATGGCGGCAGGGAGTGGACGAGTGCAACCTGACGGAAGCCGCCGACCACGGAGGTAGGGCACGCATGGCACCGAACGACAGCGCGGAGACCACAGGCGAAGCCACGGGCACTGTCGTGGGCCGCCGGAAGGCGGCGCGATACATCGTCCCCGTAGCAGTGGCGGGGTGGCTGCCGCGACCATCGGGCTCGTCCCGGCTCTCGCGAACTCAGGGGACCCGGAACTGCCGAAGATCTCGGCGCAGGAACTCATCGAGAAGATCGCGGCATCGGACGAGCAGCAGCTCTCCGGCACGGTGAAGGTCAGCACCGACCTCGGAATCCCCTCGGTCGGCGGGCTCGCCGGCTTCGCTCCGGACATGGGCAGCGAGGGCGGTTCGAGCGCCGCCCCGACGCCAAGCTGATGGAGCTGGCCTCCGGTACGCACACCCTGCGGGTGGCGGCCGACGGCCCCGGCAAGCAGCGTCTGTCGATCCTCGGGGACGCCTCCGAGTACAGCCTGATCCACAATTCCGGTGAGGTCTGGGCCTACGACAGCAAGACCAACGAGGCGTACCACGCGAAGGCCGGCGGGAACGGCCGGGCGGATGCGGGGCCAAGGAGCACAAGGCGCCCGAGGGCGTGCCGGCCACTCCGAAGGCGCTGGCCGAGCTGGCGCTCGCGGCGGCCGGTGACACCACGTCGGTCACGGTCGACGGCACGGCGCAGGTGGCCGGGCGCGACGCGTACCAGCTGCTGATCAAGCCGAAGCAGTCCGGCTCGACGATCGGCTCCATCCGGGTCTCCGTGGATGCGGAGAACGGCGTACCGCTGAAGTTCACGCTGGCACCGAGCAGCGGCGGAAAGGCCGTGATCGACGCCGGATTCACCAAGGTCGGCTTCGGCGAGCCCGACGCGTCCTCGTTCTCCTTCGCCCCGCCCAAGGGCGCGAAGGTGACCGAGGCCGACGAGCCGGAGCCGAAGGCTGAGGCCGAGGCGGGCAAGGCGCTCGAGGACCTCGGCAAGCTGGAGGACTTCAAGGGCCTCGACGTCATCGGTAAGGGCTGGAACACGGTCGCCGAGATCAAGCTCCCCGGCGGCCTGGGACTTCCCGCGCAGGGTTCCGGTTCCGGCGATGTCCCGGCAGAGGCACAGCAGTTCCTGGACGTGCTGGGCGACAAGGTCACCGGCGACTTCGGCTCGGGCACGGTCTTCAAGACACGCCTTGTCAACGCGCTGATGACGGACGACGGCAGGATCTACGTCGGAGCGGTCACGAAGGACGCGCTGGTGAAGGCGGCCGACACCGCGAAGTAGTACACACAGCAGACACCGCCCGCCGTACGCTCCGTACGGCGGGCGGCCTGTTGTACGGACGGCATCGGCCGGTGAGGAACGTGGGAAGGGACCGGGAACGCGTATGACCGACACAGCAGCCGGCACAGCAGCCGGCACGGCGGGGATCCGGCAGGACCGACGGCCCGGACAGCGGAGCCGGGACCGGGCGCCGTGATCGAGACCCGGGCCTCACCAAGCGGTACCGCGGCGGCCAGCTCGCCGTCGACGGGCTCGACCTCAGCGTCCCCGACGGCAGCGTCTTCGGCTTCCTCGGGCCCAACGGTTCGGGCAAGACCACCACGATCCGGATGCTGATGGGCCTCATCGACCCGACCGCCGGCAGCGCACGGGTCCTGGGCAGCCTCATGCCGCGCGCCGCCCGCACCGTGCTCCCGCACGTCGGCGCCCTGATCGAGGGGCCCGCGCTGTACGGGTTCCTGACCGGCCGTGACAATCTCCTGCGCTACGACTGCGCCGACCCGACAGCCGACCCGCGCACTCGCCGCGCCCGTGTCGGCAGTGCCCTGGAGCGCGTCGGCCTGGCCGCCGCGGCAGGCAAGAAGGCGCGCGCGTACTCCCTCGGGATGAAGCAGCGCCTCGGGCTGGCCGCCGCACTGCTCCAGCCCCGCCGGCTGCTGGTCCTGGACGAACCGACCAACGGTCTCGACCCGCAGGGCATGCGCGAGATCCGCCTGCTGATCCGGGAGCTGGCAGCCGAGGGCACCACCGTCTTCCTCTCCTCCCACCTGCTCGACGAGATCGAACAGGTCTGCACCCACGCCGCCGTGATGGCCCGGGGCCGGCTGCTCACCCAGGGCCCGGTCGCCGACCTGGCCGCGGGGCGCGCGGCCGGCTCGTCGTCACCACCCCGACCCCGGCGACACCGCCCGCATCCTCGGCGAACACGGGACGACCGGCCTCGTCACCGACGGGGACCGGGTGAGCGCTGACGCCCCGCCGGCAGACGTGGAACTCGCCGACCTCAACGCGGCCCTGGTCGGCGGTGGCGTCCGGGTACGGTCCTTCGGCGTCGAGCGGGCCTCGCTGGAGGACGCCTTTGTCGCACTCACCGGAGAGGGATTCGATGTCGCAGGCTGAGCTCATCAGGCCCACCGCCGCGCGCCGCCCGCGCAGTCCGCTGTGGACGTTCGGAATCCTCCGCTCCGAGCTGATCACCACACTGCGCCGGTGGCGCACCCTCGCGCTGCTCGGGGTGCTGGCCGCCGTTCCCGTGCTGATCGGCATCGCCGTGAGGATCGAGACGGGCAACGGCTCGTCAGCAGGCCAGGGGCGGCGGTGGTGGTCCCGCGTTCCTCGCCCAGATCACCAACAACGGCCTCTTCCTCGTCTTCGCGGCCCTCGCAGCCACCCTCCCGGTCTTCCTGCCGATGGCCGTCGGTGTCATCGCGGGCGACTCCATCGCGGGCGAGGCGAGCAGCGGCACCCTGCGCTATCTGCTGGTCGCCCCGCCGGCGCACCCGGCTGCTGCTCGCGAAGTACGCGTCCGTGCTGGTCTTCTGCCTGGTCGCGACCCTGGTCGTGGCGGCTTCGGCGCTCGCGGTGGGCGCGCTGCTCTTCCCGGTCGGGGAGGTCACGACGATTTCGGGGACCCGGATCGGCTTCGGCGAGGGCTGGCGCGGGCCGGACTGATCGCGGTGGCCGTGGCGGTCTCGCTGACCGGTTTCGCGGCGCTCGGGCTGTTCGTCTCCACCCTGACCGGCAGCGGGATCGCGGCGATGGCGACCACGGTCGGGGTGCTGATCACGGTGCAGATCCTGGACACGATCCCGCAGCTGGCGGGGATCCAGCCGTATCTCTTCCCGCACTACTGGCTGTCGTTCGCCGACCTGCTGCGCGATCCGGTCCTCTGGGACGAGGTGATCAGGAATCTCGGGCTGCAGGCGCTGTACGTGGCGGTGTTCGGTTCGGCGGCCTGGGCGCGCTTCACGGCGAAGGACATTTCGGCCTGAAAGCGCCCTTGCGGACGATGCCGCGCAGACCGTCCGCGCCGTCGGCCGTCCGCGCCGTCCGCCGTCCGCGCCGTCCGCCGTCCGCGCCGTCGGCCGTCCGAGCCGTCCCCGATCGGCTCGTCGGCACGAACGGCACGAACGGTGCGAAGTGCGGGAACGTTGCGACACGGTACGTTCCGTTTCCGCCTCGGTATTGTTCGGCTTCTGGCGACGGACTGTCAACAAGGGACGGCTGGAATCCCCTATGCTCACCGAATGATCACATCGCCGAGTTCCCTGCGCCGCAGTGAGCGATCCCGGCGGGCGACCCTGGACGCCGCGCTCGCCCTGTGTACGGAGAAGGGTACGGGCGCGTCACCGTCGAGGCGATCGCCGCGCGTGCCGAAGTGAGCAAGAAGACGATCTACCGCTGGTGGCCGTCGAAGAGCGCGGTGCTGCTCGAAGCGTTCACGGAGGCGTTCGTCGATGCCACGCCGTTCGTCGACACCGGTGACATCGCCGCCGATCTGCGCACCCACATCAACAGTGCGGTGAAGCTGGTCTCCACACCGCCCTTCGGCCCCGCCTACGCCGGGATCCTCTCCGAGCTGCACCACGACGACGACCTCGCGGTCGCCGTCAGGGAGCAGCTGGTCGACCCGCGCTTCGAGGCGGCGGTGGGGCGGCTGCGTAGTGCCCAGGAGCAGGGCCGGATCCCGGTGGGCGCCGATCTGCGGCTGGCGGTGGAGATGCTCTACGGGCCCGTCTACTACCGCCATCTGCTGCGCAAACCGGCCCAGGACGAGGCGGCGGTGGCCGCGCTGGTGACACACGTCCTGCGGTCGCTGGGTGCGGGGTGCCGGATCCGGGCTGAGGCCGACCCGGCCGGGGTGCCGTACGGCTGACCGGCCGGGGCTGTTCCCGGGCTGTTCCGGGCTGGGGCTGTTTCGCTGAACAGCCGCAGCGGCTGTTCAGCGAAACAGCCGCTCCAGGACCACCGCGACGCCGTCGTCCTGGTTGGACAGCGTCACCTCGTCCGCCGCGACCCTGAGCTCCGGGTGGGCGTTGGCCATGGCCACCCGGTGCCCGCAACGGCGGAACATCGGCAGGTCGTTGGGCATGTCGCCGAATGCCACCGCGCCGGAGGGTCCAGGCCGAGTGCCTCGGCGGCCAGGGCGATTCCGGTGCCCTTGTCCACACCGTGGGGCGCGAGCTCGACCGTTCCGGGCCTGCCATCGTGACGGTCGCCAGATCGCCCACGGCGCCGCGTGCCGCCGCCGCCAACTCGTCGTCCGTCAGCTCCGGGTGGCGCACCAGGACCTTGATGACCGGCTCCGCCCACAGCTCGGCGCGGCTCCCGACCCGCTGGGCCGGGAGTGAGGTGTTGGGCATCCGGTAGCCCTGCTCGATCAGGGTCCGGCCTTCGGTGCCGTCCTGGTCGACCGCGGCGAACACCGCCCCCACCTCCGCCTCGATCTTGCCGAGCGCGGTGTCGGCCAGCTCCCGGTCGAGCGTGACCGAGCTGAGCATGCGGGCCGGCCCGCGTCGTACAGCTGTGTTCCTTGCCCGCAGACCGCCGGCCCCCGGTAGCCGAGGTCCGCGAGCAGGGTGCGTATGCCGGGCACGGAGCGGCCCGTGACGATCAGATGCCGTGCCCCGGCCGAGGCGGCGCGGGCGAGTGCGGCGCGGGAGCGCGGGCTCACGGTGTTGTCCGGACGCAGGAGCGTGCCGTCCAGGTCCGTGGCGAGGAGGACAGGGGCCGGTGGCGTGAACATGGGTTCAGCCTAGGGAGATCGGCTCCCGGCCGTAAGGCGCTGACCTGCACGGACGGTCGGCCTGCCTCAGTGGACGCAGAATTCGTTGCCCTCCGGGTCCAGAAGTATGTGCCAGGTCCCGCCGGGCTCTTCGACGGTATGCAGGACGCTCGCCCCAGCGCCACCAGCCGTTCCGCTTCGGCGTCGCGCTGTCCGGGGCGCTGTGCACATCCAGGTGGAGGCGGTTCTTCACCGTTTTCGGCTCCGGTACACGCTGGAAGAGCAGTCGCCGCCCCAGCCCCGTCCCGCTCTTCTCGTCGTACGGATCATCCGGATGCCGCACCGCGGCGAGATCGCGCCAGGCGCGGCGGCCATTGGACTCGACCGTGTCGGACTCGGTCACGGCCCGTGGCCGAGCAGCTGCTCGATCAGTGCGCTGTGGTCCTCGACCGTGTACCCCAGGGCCTCGGCCCAGAAGCCGGCCTGGGCGTGGGGGTCGGTCGTGTCGATGACGAGCTTCCAGTGCAGGGTCATGTAACCAGTTATAGTGGTTACATGAACGAGGCGGCAACGGACGCGCCCGGACCGGGGCTGATCCTGCGGACGCGGCAGGGGCGCCCCTACCTGTTCGACCCGGGCGCCCTCTGCCTGGAGCTGCTGCTCACCAGCGACCCGGGCGGGCTGCCGTGGCGCCTGGAGGCGTTGCGCGAGCCCGCCGACCTGATCCGGTGGGCGGGGAGAGCCGGCTGCCGGACGGTCTGCCGCTCTCGGTGGGCGGGGACGAGCTGGCCGACGCCCGTGAACTGCGTGGCGCACTCTGGCGGATGACGATCGCCCGCGCACAGGGAGACGGACTCGCGCCGGCCGACGTGGACCTGGTGAACGCGGCTGCGGCCGGCCCGCCGCTGGTGGCCGGGATGACGGCCGCCGGTGAGCGGGAGTGGGCGCGGGTGCGACCGGGGCGGCGCTGCTGTCCACGGTCGCCCGCGATGCGGTGGAGCTGTTCACGGGCCCCTACGCGGACCGGATCCGGGTCTGCGAAGCGCACGGCTGCGCCCTGCACTTCGTCGACACCTCAAGGCCGGGCAGGCGCCGTTGGTGCGCGATGGGCCGGTGCGGAAACCGTCAGAAGGCACGGGCGCACCGGTCCCGTCACACGTCCGAAGGCGATGTGCGGGAGACCACGCCGGACGGCTGACGCAGGGCCGGGGAAGTCACCGCTGCGGGGAGGTCTCGCAGACATGTCCGTCAATGGCCGTCAGCAGCTCCAGGGCCCGCTGCCGCACCGCCGGATCGCCGCTGGGTGCCGTGCCGGACTCGCCGGCCCTCTCGCCGGCTCCGGCCAGCCGCTCGGCCGTGGCCCGGCCGGCCGCCACCGCCAGATGGGCCTCCCGGGTCCACCGGGGTGCTCCGTGTGCCCGTGCGCGAGGATCGTCCGCAGCAGTCCGAGCACCCCGGCGCGGTCTTTCACCGTCTCCGTCGCGGCGAGCTCCCACAGGAACGGCACGGCGGCGACCGTTGAGTCGAATACGGCCATGGCCGCTATCCGCTGCTCCAGGTCGCTCAGGGCTTCGTCGGCCGATTCCGTATCGCCCCAGGCGATCCGCGACAGCATGCCGGGGACCTGGGACGCCGAGCCGGAGGCATGCCGCAGCTCGTGCCACTGAACATGCCTCATGCCCTTGAGAATCGTCCCCATCCGGGCACTCAATCAGCGTTTACCGGTCGCGTCCACCATGAATGCCTCACCCACGCTGTCGCGCCCGTGCGCCCCGTCCAGCCGGTCCAGATACTCGAGCACCACCCGGGCCCCGTCCGCCGGTGCGATGAGCCCACATGGCTGTCCGGGCGGATCACGACGACGCTGTCCGCGCCGATGCCGTAAGCCGCCCGCGCGTGCCCCGCGTGGTCGGTCAGCGCCCGGCGGCCGGCCCGGCACGGTGGGTGTCCGGCGCCCGGGAGCGTACATCCGGCAGGTGCGCACCGCGGCGCCGTGCGGCGGCCACCTCCCGCAGCACCTCGTCCGAGCCGGGGCCGAAGCCCAGCACCGTGAAGTGCGGTCCGGCGAGGGTGTGGAACAGCCGGGCCGGCGCACCGGTCGCGGCGTCCAGGCAGGGGCGTCCGGGGCCCGGTCCCCGGACCGGAGGTCCGAGTCCGGTCCGGGGAGGCGAGCGAGCTCCACCGGTAGCCGCGGTCGAGTCCGGTCGTCGCCGAGGTGATCGCGGAGTCGAGCCCGCCGCCGGGCTTCCTGATCGCCTCCATGGTGGCCCGCAGCCGGTCGGACGTGAGGTCCAGCGTCCAGGCGGCGACCGGCAGCCGCTCCTCCTCGTAGGTGTCCAGCAGCTCCGGGGCCGCCCGCCCGCTCACCACCTGGGCGAGCTTCCAGCCCAGGTTGAAGGCGTCCTGGATGCCGGTGTTCATGCCGAGGCCGCCCGCGATCGCGTGCACATGCGCGGCGTCCCCGGCCAGGAACACCCGGCCCACCCGGTACCGGTCTGCCATGCGTACGTTCACGCGGTACGTCGAGAGCAGGGCGGCGCTCTCGATGCGCTCGCCCGGGAGCCGGGTGTGCCGGGCCAGCAGCCGCCGGAAGCCTTCCGTCGTGGGGCGGCCGGGCGGCCGTCGGGTCGCGCTCCGGGGCCGCCTGGAACCACCAGCCCGACTCCGTAGCGGGGATGGGGCAGAGCATGACCCCGCCGTTCTCGTCGAACCACTGGTGCCAGAAGCCGCGGTCCAGGGCGCCCGCCGTGATGTCGACGTCGCCGCAGACCATCACCTGCTCCGCGTCGGTCTCCCCGTCGAACCGCACGCCGGTCAGTTTCCGTACCGGACTGTGGGCGCCGTCGCAGCCCACCACGTACCGCGCCTCGATCCGGGAGCCGTCTGCGGTGACGGCGGTCACCGAGCTCTCGCCGTCGGTGACGCCCACCACTTCGGTGCCCGATTCGACCTGCACCCCGAAGCCGGCGAGGCGTCCCCGCAGGATCTCCTCCAGCCGGTACTGGGCGATGAGCCACCCCGGTCGTAGGGCGCGCCGGGCGTCGGTGCGCTGTCCGCGTAGGGGTCGGTGTCGGTGACCGGCAGGCCGTCCCGGTACTTGCGCATCGGCAGCGGCGCCGATCCGGCGGCCAGCACCTCCTCGATCACGCCGAGGTCCTCGAGGACTTCAAGGGAGCGGGGTTGAGCCCTGGACCGCGAGCTGCGCGGGTGTCCGGGTGCCTTGTCCACGATCCGTACGGCGATACCGCGCCGGGCGAGATCCAGGGCCAGGGTCAGTCCGGTCGGGCCCGCGCCCACGATCAGTACGTCGGTCATGCCAGCTCCTCGGTTCGCGTTCTGTTGCGCCCAGGAAAACGCAACCGAGTCAAAAGGCAACTGAGTAACTATTTATTCCGGTCGTGCGACTCTGCCGAGCCCGGTCGGTATCAGGGCGCCGGTGTCCGCTCCTGCCCGGCGTCAGTGTCCGCGCCGGTCGTGGCGGCCGGCTCGGCGCCCGCCACGGCGGCCTGTGCGGCCAGTCGCAGCGCCTGCGCCCTGTTCCGGCGCGCTGTGCGCAGCGCGTCCCAGGTGAGCAGCGTCAGCGCCAGCCACACCAGGGCGAACCCGGCCCACCGCTCGGGCGGCATCGCCTCGTGGAAGTACGCGATGCCGAGCGTGAACTGGAAGACCGGGGCCAGGTACTGCAGCAGCCCCAGCACGGAGAGCGGCACCCGGACCGCCGCGGCGCCGAACAGGACCAGCGGCACCGCCGTGACGACGCCGGTGGCGGCGAGCAGTGCGCCGTGACCGGCACCGGCGCCCATGAATGTCGAATCGCCGTGCGCGCCGAGCCACAGCAGGAACCCGAGCGCGGGCACGAACAGCACCGCCGTCTCGGCGGCCAGCGACTCCAGGCCGCCCATGTTGACCTTCTTCTTCACCAGGCCGTACGTCGCGAACGAGAACGCCAGCACCAGCGAGATCCAGGGCGGCCGCCCGTATCCGATCGCCAGCACCAGTACCGCGGCGAGCCCGATGGCCACCGCCGTCCACTGCGCGGGCCGCAGCCGCTCGCCCAGCAGCAGGACTCCCATGGCGATGGTGACCAGCGGGTTGATGAAGTACCCGAGCGACGCCTCGACGACCTGGCCGTTGTTGACGGACCAGATGTAGAGCCCCAGTTGACCGTGATCACGGTCGCGGCGACCGTGATCAGTCCCAGCTTTCCGGGCTGGCGCACCAGCTCGCGGATCCAGGCCCAGCGGCGCAGGACGAGCAGTGCGATGCCGACGACTCCGAGGGACCAGACCATCCGGTGGGCAAGGATCTCGATGGCCCCGACGGCTTCAGCAGCGGCCAGAAAAGGGGACGATCCCCACAGTCCATAGGCGGCGACGCCGTACAGCAGGCCTGCCCGCTCTTCGTTCTTCCCCTTCACGGGCCCTCCCGGCAGTCCCTGTGCCGGCGAACGGCCGACTGTACAGACGGTAGCGCCGGAAGGGCCGGCTGTCATTGCCGTCTCACGGAGACGGTCATGACAGCGCCGTCCCTCCGGTCACTCCCCGGCGGACACCGCGGCGGCCACCGTTTCGGCGAGCGGGGTCGTCGGCCTGCCGGTCAGCCGGGCCAGGTCGCCGCTCGTCCCGGCGAGCTGTCCGCGCCGATCGCCTCGTCGACGTCGACGAGGATGGCCGCGAAGCCCTCGGGCAGGCCCGCTCCGACCAGGATCTCCTGGTGGGCGGCGGCCGGCACGTCGGAGTAGGTGATCTCCTTGCCCGTTGCCGCGGAGACCGTGGCGGCGTACTCGGCGAGGGACCAGGCGACGTCCCCGCTCAGTTCGTACGCCTTGCCGAGGTGGCCCTCGCCGGTCAGTACGGCGGCCGCGGCCGCCGCGTAGTCCGCCCGGGTGGCGGACGCGACGCGGCCGTCGCCCGCGTTGGCGACGACGGTCCCGTGCGCCAGGACGGGGCCGAGGTTCTCCGTGTAGTTCTCGGTGTACCAGCCGTTGCGCAGGAAGGTGTGCGGCAGCGCGGAGTCGAGAATCAGCTGTTCGGTGGCCTTGTGCTCGTCGGCCAGCCGGAAGTCGGCGCCGGGGCCGCCCAGTACGCCGGTGTACGCGAGCTGTGCGACGCCCGCGGCCTTGGCCGCCTCGATGACGGCGGCGTGCTGCGCCACCCGCTTGCCGACCTCGCTGCCGGAGATCAGCAGCACCCTGTCCCCGGCCCGGAACGCGGCGGCGAGAGTCTCCGGCCGGTCGTAGTCGGCGATCCGGATCCCGACGCCACGGGCGGCGAGCGGGGCGGCCTTCTCCTTGTCGCGGACGACCACCGCGATCTCGCTCGCCGGGACCGTGGCGAGCAGCTGCTCGACGACGAGCCGGCCGAGTGCTCCGGTGGCTCCGGTGACAACAGTGCTCATGGGGTTGCTCCTCTTGGTTCTTCGGTGCGCTGATCCTCGTTCGGACCCGTCAGCTCACTTTAGGAGCATTACTAACCTGTAGTAAGTACCCACTTTGAAGTAAGGTACCGCTATGAGCGTTAGTGCCGAGCCGAACGTCAACCGGGCGATGTGCCCCTCCCGCCTGGTCCTGGAACACGTCACCAGCCGCTGGGGCGTCCTCGTGCTGGCCGCACTGCTGGAGCGCTCGTACCGCTTCAGTGAGCTGCGCCGCACGGTCGGCGGCGTCAGCGAGAAGATGCTGGCCCAGACCCTCCAGACACTGGAGCGCGACGGTTTCGTGCACCGGGACGCGAAGCCGGTGATCCCGCCGCGGGTGGACTACTCACTCACCGCGCTCGGCAGGGAAGCCGCCGAGCAGGTCTGGGCGCTGGCCCGCTGGACCGAGCGGCGGCTGGACGTCGTGCAGACGGCGCGAGGGAGTACGACGAGGCGCGCGCGGCATACGACGAGGCCCGGAGCTGACCGGTCGGGGTCGGCTCCGGGCCTCGAAGAGGAAGACGGCCGGTCAGCCGACGACGGTCCAGGTGTCGTTGCCGGCGAGGAGTGTGCTGAGGTCGCCCTTGCCGTCCCGTTCGATCGCGGTGTCGAGCTGGTCGGACATCAGGGTGTCGTAGACGGGCCGTTCGACGCTGCGCAGCACCCGATGGGGGTGTGGTGCAGGGTGTCGGCGTCGGCGAGCCGGGACAGCGCGAACGCCGTGGTGGGGCTCGGGCTGTGGGCGTCGTGGACGAGGATCCGGGACTGGTTTTCCTCGGTGACCGCGACGACCTGTAGGTCGCCGGTGAGGAGTCGCGGACGACGCCCTTGGAGCCGAGTCCGTTGTCGAGGGGTTGCCGAAGCGGATCGGCTGCCCGTGTTCGAGACGGATCACGGCTTCCTGGGCCTGATCCTTGTCCTGAGGACTTCGAAGGCGCCGTCGTTGTAGATGTTGCAGTTCTGGTAGATCTCGACGAGTGCGGTGCCCGGGTGGTCGGCTGCGGCGCGCAGCACGCTGGTGAGGTGCTTGCGGTCGGAGTCCACGGTGCGGGCGACGAAGGAGGCCTCCGCGCCGATTGCCAGTGACACCGGGTTGAACGGTGCGTCGAGGGAGCCCATCGGCGTCGACTTGGTGATCTTGCCGATCTCGGAGGTTGGGCTGTACTGGCCCTTGGTCAGTCCGTAGATCCGGTTGTTGAAGAGCAGGATCTTCAGGTTGACGTTGCGGCGCAGGGCGTGGATGAGGTGGTTGCCGCCGATGGACAGGGCGTCGCCGTCGCCGGTGACGACCCAGACGGACAGATCACGCCGGGAGGTGGCCAGGCCGGTGGCGATGGAGGGCGCACGGCCGTGGATGGAGTGCATCCCGTAGGTGTTCATGTAGTACGGGAAGCGGGAGGAGCAGCCGATGCCGGAGACGAAGGTGATGTTCTCCTTCGCCAGTCCGAGCTCGGGCATGAAGCCCTGGACGGCGGCGAGGACCGCGTAGTCGCCGCAGCCGGGGCACCAGCGCACTTCCTGGTCGGACTTGAAGTCCTTCATGGACTGTTTGCCCTCAGCCTTGGGAATCAGCTGCAGGAGCTCGTTGGTGTCAGGCATCAATGGCCTCCTCGAGGACCGTGGCGAGCTGCTCGGCCTTGAACGGCATCCCGTTGACCTGGTTGTAACTCTGTGCGTCCACCAGGTACTTGGCGCGGACCAGGGTGGCGAGCTGACCGAGGTTCATCTCCGGGATCACGACCTTGTCGTAACGCTTCAGCACCTCGCCGAGATTCCCCGGAAGGGTTCAGATGGCGCAGATGGGCCTGCGCGATGGAGCGGCCGGCCGACCGCAGCCGGCGTACGGCCGCGGTGATCGGTCCGTAGGTGGAGCCCCAGCCCAGGACGAGCGTGGTGGCATCCGCCGGGTCGTCGACCTCCAGGTCGGGCACCTGGATGCCGTCGATCTTCGCCTGGCGGGTGCGGACCATGAATTCGTGGTTGGCCGGGTCGTAGGAGATGTTCCCCGTGCCGTCCTGCTTCTCGATGCCGCCGATACGGTGTTCGAGCCCCGGCGTCCCGGGACCGCCCAGGGCGGGCCAGGGTCTGCGGGTCGCGCTTGTAGGGCCAGAACACCTCGGTGCCGTCGGCCAGTTCGTGGTTCGGTCCGGTCGCGAACTGCACCCGCAGATCCGGCAGGCTGTCGATCTCCGGGATCCGCCACGGCTCGGACCCGTTGGCCAGATACCCGTCGGAGAGCAGGAAGACGGGGTGCGGTAGGTCAGCGCGATCCGGGCCGCGTCGATCGCCGCGTCGAAGCAGTCCACCGGAGTCTTCGGAGCGATGATCGGGACCGGGGCCTCGCCGTTGCGCCCGTACATGGCCTGCAGCAGGTCGGCCTGCTCGGTCTTGGTCGGCAGACCCGTGGAGGGCCCGCCCCGCTGGATGTCGATGATCAGCAGCGGCAGCTCCAGGGAGACCGCGAGACCGATCGTCTCGGACTTCAGCGCCACACCCGGCCCGACGTGGTCGTGATCCCGAGGGAACCGCCGAACGCCGCACCCAGCGCCGCCCCGATACCCGCGATCTCGTCCTCGGCCTGGAAGGTCCGTACACCGAAGTTCTTGTGCTTGGAGAGCTCGTGCAGGATGTCGGAGGCCGGGGTGATCGGGTACGAGCCCAGATACAGCGGCAGATCCGCCAGCCGGCCGGCCGCGATCAGCCCGTAGGACAGGGCCAGGTTCCCGGAGATGTTGCGGTACGTGCCGGTCGGGAACGCCTGCGTCGCCGGGGCCACCTCGTAGGAGACCGCGAAATCCTCAGTGGTCTCACCGAAATTCCAGCCGGCCCGGAAGGCAGCCACATTCGCCTCGGCGATGACCGGCTTCTTGGCGAACTTGGCACGCAGGAACTTCTCGGTTCCCTCGGTCGGCCGGTGGTACATCCAGGACAGCAGCCCGAGCGCGAACATGTTCTTCGAACGCTCGGCCTCCTTGCGGGGAGCCCGAACTCCTTCAGCGCTTCGAGCGTCAGCGTGGTCAGCGGCACCGGATGGAGGTTGTACGCCTCCAGGGAGCCGTCCTCCAGCGGAGAGGTGGCGTAACCGACCTTCGCCATCGGGCGCTTGGTGAACTCATCGGTGTTCACGATGATGTCCGCACCCGTGGCACATCGGCGATGTTCGCCTTCAGCGCCGCCGGGTTCATCGCGACCAGCACGTTCGGCGCGTCACCCGGAGTCAGGATGTCGTGGTCCGCGAAGTGCAGCTGGAAGGACGAGACTCCCGGCAGGGTCCCGGCAGGCGCCCGGATCTCGGCCGGGAAGTTCGGCAGGGTCGACAGATCGTTCCCGAACGACGCCGTCTCCGAAGTGAACCGGTCCCCGTGAGCTGCATGCCGTCACCCGAGTCACCCGCGAAACGGATGATCACCCGGTCCAGACGGCGGACTTCCTTCGCCGGCGCCCGCCGGACCTGAAAGGAGGGTTCGTTGCTCCCCGACGACGGCCTCACCGGCCTCGTCGGTCTTTCCGGCTGCGCTACTGACCTGGCTGGTCACTGAACTGGACCTCCCTTGGGGCGGCGGCTCGGGACCGGCCCGCCGGCGGTCCAGGCTCTACCCTACTTCGGTAAGGGTCGCCTTCCCTGGACCGATCATATGGTGGACGTGATTTTGAGACGGGTCTTCATCCTGGGTTGCCATGCCCCGCGGGCCGCCCAGCCACCCGTCGAACACGCCGGACACTCATTCTTTCGCGCCGGACCTCGGGTTCCTTTCCTGGTCGGCGGCGCGCCGGAGAGCTAGGAGTTCAGGTACCTGAGAACCGCCAGCACCCGCCTGTGATCTCCATCACTGGGCGACAGGCCCAGCTTCTGGAAGATGTTGCTGACGTGTTTCTCGACGGCGCCGTCGCTGACCACCAGCTGCCTGGCAACGGCGGAATTCGTCCGCCCCTCCGCCATCAGACCCAGCACCTCACGCTCACGTGGCGTGAGCCCGGCCAGCACATCCTGCTTGCGGCTACGGCCCAGCAACTGCGCCACCACCTCCGGGTCCAGCGCCGTCCCGCCCTGCGCCACCCGCACCACGGCGTCCACGAACTCCCGCACCTCGGCGACCCGGTCCTTCAGGAGGTAGCCCACCCGCGGCTGCTGCCTGCCAGCAACTCGGTGGCGTACTGCTCCTCCACGTACTGCGAGAGCACCAGCACCCCGATCCCGGGTACTCCTTGCGCAGCCGCACCGCGGCCCGCACTCCCTCGTCCGTATGGGTCGGAGGCATCCGCACGTCGGCGACCACCACATCGGGCAGCGCGTTCTGTCCGGCGAGATCCCCGATGGTCTTGATCAGCGCCTCGGCGTCCCCGACCCCTGCGACGACATCGTGCCCGAGATCGGTCAGCAGCCGGGTGAGCCCCTCCCGGAGCAGAACCGAATCCTCGGCGATGACGACCCGCACTCTTTCCTCCACGACGCTGTTTCCCCATTGTCCAGCCGGTTACCTGTCCGGGCTCCAGCATCCCAGCATCGGCGTGCGGATGGGCCCCGACCGCGACTCTTTCCTGTCCTGCCCGTCCTGCGGACCGGCCGGCCTGCCGACGGACAACGGCGGCGCCCCGGCCGCCGTCAGGGCGGTCGGGGCGCGTGGCTGCCGGGTCCCGGATCCGGTCTCAGCCCCGCCAGGGCAGCTCGGCCGTGACCGTCGTCGGACCGCCGGCCGGGGACTCCACGACGAGGACGCCGTCCACCGCGTCCAGCCGCTCGGTGAGACCGGCAAGACCACTGCCTGTGGACAGGTCGGCGCCGCCCCGCCCGTTGTCCGTGACCTGAAGCATCAGCCGGTCCGCCGTACGCCACACATCGACCGAGGCGCGCGTCGCGCGGGCATGCTGCTGACGTTCTGCAGCAGCTCCGAGACCGTGAAGTACGCGATGCCCTCGATGGCCTGGGCGGGCCGCGACTCCAGGTCCACCGACACGTTGACGGGGACGGTGCAGCGGGAGGCGATGGCGGAGAGTGCGGCGTCCAGGCCGCGGTCGGTGAGGACGGCGGGGTGGATGCCGCGGGCCAGGTCGCGCAGTTCCTGGAGGGCGACCTTGACCTCGCCGTGTGCCTCGTCGACCATTCTGGCCGCTGCCTCGGGTCGGCGGTCAGCTTCTCCTTCGCCAGACCCAGATCCATGGCGAGGGCGACGAGTCTGGCCTGGGCGCCGTCGTGCAGGTCCCGCTCGATACGCCGCAGGTCGGCCGCTGCCGTATCCACGACCACACCCGGTCCGACTCCAGCTCCGAGACCCGGGTCGCCAGCCGGGAGGGGCTGAGCAGACCGAGGACCATCAGCCGGTCGACGGAGGTCAGTGCGCGGATGATCCACGGTGCGACGAGGACGACGGCGAACCCGAGAGCGCTGGTCACCGCCATCTCGAACGGCGAGTCGAGGTAGACCTGATGGGTCTTGTCGCCGTAGAGCTGGATGCCGTCGATGCCCGCGTAGGCGGAAAGACCCAGCGCCACAGCGGATAGGTGAATGCGGCCCAGCCGTACGACATGAGTGTCAGCGAGACGCAGAAGGCGAACACGGCCCAGGGAAGTGCAGCAGTGAGTAGACCAGATGCCGCCAGGACACCCGTTCTTCAGCACCGCGCCGACCCAGGACATCAGGCCGCCCGTCTTCCCGCGCACCGGCGCCGGGTCCGCCACCTTCAGCCCCAGCAGCGCGCGTGCCCGGGCCCGCTCGATCATGCCGAATCCCCGGCACAGGGCGAGGCCCGCGGCGAGTACCGGGATGCCGAGAAACGTGATCAGCAGGCCGGCGCCCAGCGACGTCATGGTGATGGCGAAACTGAAGACCACCACGCTGATCGGCAGGCTCAGCATCAGATAGCCGAACTCGCGCCAAGCCCTCGCCTCGAAGGGCGCACGCAGTGCTGCCGGGAAGAAGTGCCGCTTCGCCGGGGATAGTCACCCGAGCCACTGCCGGGCCTCTGGAGGTCCCGCGTGTCCGGTCCGTATGCCGTGGCCATGAGTGCCGTCCCGTCCGTTTCTTCTCAGCGGGCGATTCCCGCGGGCCGATACAACGGCTGATACATCAAGAATGCTGCGTCGCGGGGTCCCCACCATGAGGAGGGTCTCCGTATCCGGCCGGGGTTTTCCCCACCCTCCGGGTGCCGCAAGGGTCAGGCACCCTTCGCGGCGGTCGTACGGTCCCGCCAGGGCAGCTCCGCGGTGACCGTCGTCGGACCGCCCACCGGCGAGTCCAGCACGAACAGCCCGTCGACCGCGCCGAGCCGCTCAGCGAGCCCGGACATCCCCGTACCGCCGGCCATCTGCGCACCACCGGATCCGTCGTCCCGCACCTGGATCAGCAGCCGCTCCGCCGAGCGCCACACCTCGACGGACGCCGACCGGGCGCCGCTGTGTTTGCTGACGTTCTGCAGCAGCTCCGAGACCGTGAAGTACGCGATGCCCTCGATCGCCTCCGCCGGACGGCCGGGCAGCTCCACCGACACGTTGACGGGGACGGTGCAGCGGGAGGCGATGGCGGAGAGTGCGGCGTCCAGGCCGCGGTCGGTGAGGACGGCGGGGTGGATGCCGCGGGCCAGGTCGCGCAGTTCCTGGAGGGCGACCTTGACCTCGCCGTGTGCCTCGTCGACCATTCTGGCCGCTGCCTCGGGTCGGCGGTCAGCTTCTCCTTCGCCAGACCCAGTCCCATGGCGAGGGCGACGAGCCTGGCCTGGGCGCCGTCGTGCAGGTCCCGCTCGATACGCCGCAGGTCGGCCGCTGCCGTATCCACGACCACACCCCGGTCCGACTCCAGCTCCGCGATCCTGCGCTCCAGTTCGCTGGAGGGCGAGAGCAGCCCCGGACCATCGCGCGGTCGGCATTGGCCAGAGCACGTGCGATGAACGGCAGCACCGGCCAGAGCACGAACAGGCTCACCAGAGTCACGGTGAACGTCACCACACCCCACGGCAGTCGCATGAACGAATACAGCAACGCCCGCCAGCCGACCGGATCCTTCAGCCCCGCCCACAGCCAGGAGAAGAACCCTGGTCGCGGCGTGCGCGTGCCATCGGGCTCGGCTCGTCGATCCGCACATTCAGCATCCCCGGGCCCGCCCGCGCTCCGCACGGCCCAGCAGGCGCGCACCCTGCAGGCCACCGGCCAGCAGCGGCAGCCCGATCACGGTGACCGAGAGCCCCACGCCCACGCCGATCATGAACACCGTGTAAACGAAGCCGGCGATCGCCATCGGGAGATTGACCAGGAGATGGGCGATCTCCTTCCAGGTCACGCTGTCGAAGGCGAAGCGCGCGGGCGGCAGCCGGTCGTTGTCCGGCGCAGAGGGGCTCATGGTCATGCGACAAGCCTGCCGGGCCCGCCCCTCGGACGCCATGGGGTTCGTGGGTGGCGTGAAGTGGGGATAACCCCACCCTCTTCCGACGCGACCGCTTACCGTCTCTTTAACAGGGCCTAGACTCCCGTGCGTACAGATCGTCGAACAGGTTGAGCGAGCGGGGACGGACGTGGCGGGCGTACCTGGACCGGCTGTTCTCGCGGCGGATCCTGCGGTGGATCTTGCGGTGGATCTTGCGTCGGACTATTTCCACAGCTACTCGGTGGTCGGCCTGCTCGCCCTGGTCGGCGTGCTGTTCGTCGCCGTTGCCTTCGGGGCCGGTCGCCTGCTCAGGCCCGTGGTGCCGACCCCGGAGAAACTCCTCACCTACGAGTGCGGCGTGGACCCGGTGGGTGAGGGCTGGGCCCACACCCAGGTCCGCTATTACGTCTACGCCTTCCTGTACGTGATCTTCGCCGTCGATTCGATCTTCCTGTTTCCGTGGGCGACGGTATTCGCGGCACCCGGATACGGTGCGACAACGCTGGTGGAGATGTTCATTTTCCTCGGTTTCCTGGCCGTAGGACTGCTCTACGCATGGAAGAAGGGCGTCCTCGAATGGGCGTGACGAGCCGGCCGACCCCGAACCGCAGCCCGGACCGCGGCAGGAGCCCGTCTCGCTGCCCGATCCGACGCTGCTGCCCGACACGAAGAAACTCGGCGTGCTGTCCAGGCTGGCGCCCGAACCGATGAAAGTGGTCCTCAACTGGGGCGCCGCTACAGCCTCTGGGTCTTCAACTTCGGACTCGCCTGCTGCGCGATCGAGTTCATCGCCGCCTCCATGGCACGGCACGACTTCATCCGGCTCGGCGTGATCCCGTTCGCGCCCGGACCCCGCCAGGCCGACCTCATGATCGTGTCGGGCACGGTGACGGACAAGATGGCTCCGGCCGTCAAGCGGCTGTACGAGCAGATGCCGGAGCCCAGTACGTCATCTCCTTCGGCGCCTGCTCCAACTGCGGCGGCCCGTACTGGGATTCGTACTCCGTCACGAAGGGTGTCGACCAGATCATCCCGGTCGACGTGTACGTACCCGGCTGCCCGCCCCGGCCCGAGGCGCTGCTTCAGGGGATCCTCAAGCTCCAGGAGAAGATCGCCCGCGAGTCGCTCGCCGAGCGGTACGCCACGGAGCCCGCCGCCCCGCCGTCCACCGCCGCGCTGCGCAGCGGTCTGGTCACCGGGCCCACGGCACCGGGGAGGAGCGCAAGTGAGCGCCGCGGACACCTACGACCGGCTGCCGGACGCCGTGACCGAGATCTTCGGCGAGGACGCCACCGCCGAGCGGGCGTACGAACTGCTGACCGTCGACGTCCCGGCCGCCTCCTGGATCACCGCACTCGAAACGGCCCGCACCGAGCTGGGCTGCAGCTACTTCGACTGGCTGAGCGCGGTGGACGAACCCGGCACCGGCTTCCGCGTCTGTGCCCACGTCGCCGCGCTGCGCAGCGGTACGGTCCGGCGCCTGCTGGTCCGTACGACGGTCCCGCACGACGCACCCTCGCTGCCCAGCGCCATCGGCGTCTACGCGGGCGCGGCCTGGCACGAGCGTGAGACACACGAGATGTTCGGCATCGGCTTCGAGGACCATCCGCATCTGGTCCCGCTGCTGCTTCCCGATGGCTTCGAGGGGCATCCGCTGCGTAAGGACTTCGTCCTGGCCGCTCGGGTGGCCAAGGCCTGGCCGGGTGCGAAGGAGCCGGGGAGTCCGAACACGGCGGGCCCAAGCGGCGCACCATGCTGCCGCCGGGCGTGCCCGACCCGAACGAGTGGGGCCGCTCAGGGTCAGTTGCCCCTGCCCCGGCCAGAGCGGCGCGCGCTGCGGGCGACCGTCCCGCGCGCCGCGCCCGTAGCGCGAGCGAGGCACCGCCCGCCGGCACGGCCGCCCCGGATTCCGGTACGGACGCCGGCTCGGTGGACGAGGGCACGCCGGCAGCCGCACCGGCACGCCGTGCGCGCAGCGTGTCCCAGGGCTCGGCGAGCCAGCGGGCCGGGACACCGGCGGCAACACCAGCCACTGGGGCACCGGCCCCACAACCGCAGCCTCCGGCTGCGCGCCCACCGCCGGCCCTGACGCCCCTGGCATCACGCACGTCCCGCCCTCGACGGCGCCGGCGAGCCGGAGCCTGGCGAGCCCGCCACTGGATCGGCCACTGGATCGGCCACTGGATCGGCCCGACCGGCATCCGGGCACGGGCCCGAGCCGGATTCGGATGCCGAGCCCGCACCGGATGCGGCGCCCGCGCCGGACACCGCACCCGAGGCCGAGCCCGCACCGGACACCGCACCTGAGGCCGAGACTGCGCCGGACACCGCACCTGAGGCCCGGCCCGACCGCCCGCCGGAGGCGATGCCTCGTGAACGACGCACTCGACGTCGCCCTCAGGCTCGTCATCGTCTTCGCCGTTTTCATGGTCGTCCCGCTCGTAGTGGGACAGGCAGAGCACAAGGTGATGGCCCATATGCAGGGCCGGCTCGGCCCCATGTACGCAGGCGGATTCCACGGCTGGGCCCAGCTCGTAGCGGACGGCGTGAAGTTCGTGCAGAAGGAGGACATCGTCCCGGCCGCGGCCGACCGCCGTGTCTTCCAGCTCGCGCCGGCCGTCGCCCTCCTCCCGTACCTCCTCGTACTCGTCGCCATCCCCATCGGCCCCAGCGAGGGCGCGGTCGGGCAGGTCATCGACGCGGGCATCTTCTTCGTGCTCGCGGTGATGGGCATCGGCGTGCTCGGTTCGCTGATGGCCGGGTGGGCATCGGCCAACAAGTTCTCCCTCCTCGGCGGCCTGCGGACCGCCGCTCAGCTACTCGCCTACGAACTGCCGATGCTGCTCGCCGCCGCCTCCGTGGCCATGGCGGCCGGCACCGTCTCGCTCCCCGGCATCCTGAACGCCTTCGAGTGGTGGTGGCTGCCCTGGCAGATCGTCGGCGCACTGGTCTTCTTCGTGGCCGGACTCGCCGAACTCCAGCGTCCGCCATTCGATATGCCGGTCGCCGATTCGGAGATCATCTTCGGTGCGTACACCGAGTACACGGGCTGCGCTTCGCCCTGTTCCTGCTCGCCGAGTACGCGGGCATCGTCGTGCTGTGCTCCTGACCACCGTTCTCTTCCTCGGCGGCTGGCACGGGCCGTTCGGCGCCGACGGCCTCGGCTGGGTCTGGACCCTGCTCAAGGTCGCGGTGCTCGCGTTCGTCGTCATCTGGCTCCGCGTCAGCTATCCCCGTCTGCGTGAGGACCAGCTGCAGAAGCTCGCCTGGACCGTGCTCATCCCGCTCGCTCTCGCGCAGATCGCGCTCACCGGCATCGTGAAGGTGGCGATCAACTAGTGCCTCCGATCCCCGGCTCGGGCCTGGCCAAGGGCCTCGCAGTCACCCTGCGGACCATGACCAGGCGCACGGTCACCGCGCAGTACCCCGACGTCCAGCCCGAACTGCCGCCCGCACCCGCGGGGTCATCGGACTGTTCGAGGAGAACTGCACCGTCTGCATGCTCTGCGCCCGCGAGTGCCCGGACTGGTGCATCTACATCGACTCCCACAAGGAGACGACGCCCGCAGCGGCCCCGGGCGGACGCGAGCGCAGCCGCAACGTCCTGGACCGCTTCGCGATCGACTTCGCCCTCTGCATGTACTGCGGTATCTGCATCGAGGTCTGCCCGTTCGACGCGCTGTTCTGGTCACCGGAGTTCGAGTACGCGGAGACGGACATCCACGAGCTCACCCATGAGCGCGACAAGCTCCGCGAATGGATGTGGACCGTGCCCGCGCCGCCCGCGCTCGACCCCGCCGCGGAGGAACCGAAGGAGATCGCTGCCGCCCGCAAGACGGCGGACAAGCTCCAGGCCCAGGAAGCGCAACAGGCTCAGGAAGCACAGCAGGCTCAGGAAGCACAGCAAGCCCAGGAAGCACAGCAGGCCCAGGAAGCGCAACAGGCCCAGGAAGCACAGCAGGCTCAGGAAGCGCAGCAAGCCCAGGAAGCACAGCAGGCTCAGGAAGCGCAGCGGGCCAGGGACGCGCAGCAGGAGGGACCGGAGTGACGCTCGCAGCAGTGACCGCCGCCGGCCACCCGGGTTTCCTCTCCCCGACCGGTGTGGAGATCGCCTTCATCCTCGTCGGCATCGCCACCCTCGGCGCAGCCCTCATCACCGTCACGACCAGACAGCTGGTGCACGCGGCCCTCTGGCTCATCGTGGCGCTCGGCGGTCTCGCCGTCGAATACCTCCTGCTCACGGCGGAGTTCATCGCCTGGGTGCAGGTGCTGATCTACGTCGGCTCAGTCGTCGTCCTCCTCCTTTCGGGCTGATGCTCACCAGAGCCCCATCGGCCGATCGCCGGACGCCGACTCCGGCAACCGGTGGATCGCACTCGCAGTGGCCGCAGCCTCGGCGGCCGCTCTCGTCTGGGTTGTCGTGGACGCCTTCCGCACCACCTGGATCGACCTGGACGGTCCGGCCCAGGGCTCGACCGCGGCCACCGGTGAATTCCTCTTCCGGCACTGGGTGCTGCCCTTCGAAGCGCTATCCGTCCTCCTGCTCGCCGCCCTCGTCGGCGCGATCGTCCTGTCCCGCAAGGACCGAGAGGACAAGAGCTGATGCACCTCGCCTATCCCGCCGTGCTCGCCGCCCTCCTCTTCTGCACCGGGCTGTACGGAGTGCTCGCACGCCGCAACGCGATCCTCGTCCTGATGTCCGTCGAGCTGATGCTCAACGCCGTCAACCTCAACCTGGTCGCCTTCGACGTCTGGCTCCGCGACGCGCTCCACACCGGCCAGGCCCTCACTCTCTTCACCATTGCCATCGCCGCGGCCGAGATCGGCATCGGCCTCGCGATCGTCCTGTCCGTCTACCGCAACCGCGGCAGCTCCGACATCGACCGCCTCCGCGACACCGCCGAGAACGACGAGGCCGATGAGGCCGATGAGGCCGAGCCCCTCGACCGGGCCACTGCTCCGGCAGGAAGGCAAAGAAGGCAGAGGCCACCGCGTGACCACCACGACCCTCGCCGTCCTCGTCCCCTCCTCCCTTCCTGGGCGCCGCCGCCGGACTCCTTCTGGGGCGGACCGCGCCCGGCTTCGTACGGCCCCTCGCCGTGCTGCCCACCCTCGCCGCAGCCGTCATCGCCGCCGTCGTCGCCGCACGCCAGGGCGGCGGCCGGGCCATCGACGCCGCGACCCAGCTCACCCCACCGGCTCGGTCCCCATCGACCTCGCCCTGCACCTCGACGGCTTCGCCGTACTCGTCGCCATGCTCGTGGCACTCGTGGCGACCTGTGTGCAGATCTACTCGACCGCCTACCTGCGCGACGACGCGCGCTACCCCTCCTACGCGGCCCTGATCTCCCTCTTCACCTCCGCGATGCTGCTGGTCGTCTACTCCGGCGACCTCATGGTGCTCCTGGTCGGCTGGGAGATCATGGGCATCTGCTCCTACTTCCTCGTCGGCCACTACTGGGAGACCCCACAGGCCCGCGCCGCCTCCCTCAAGGCCTTCCTCGTCACCAAACTCGGCGACGTCCCTTCCTCATCGGCCTGTTCGCACTCGCCGCGGACACCGGCACCTTTCGCATCACCGGCATCCTCGGCGCCGTCGCGAACGGCGGACTCGACCACCCCACCCTCATCGCGCTGCTGCTCCTCGCAGGTGTCGCCGGCAAGTCGGCCCAGTTCCCCTGCACACCTGGCTGCCCGACGCGATGGCAGGCCCCACCCCGTCTCCGCGCTCATCCACGCCGCGACGATGGTCGCCGCCGGTATCTACTTCGTGGCCCGGCTCCTCCCCGTCTTCGCCGCCTCCGGCGCAGCCCTCGTCGTCCTCGCCGCCATGGCCGCCGTGACGATGATCGGCTCCGGACTCGCCGCCCTCGCCCAGGACGACATCAAGCGCGTACTCGCCTACTCGACCATCGGCCAGCTCGGCTACATGTCCGGCGCCCTGGCTGTCGGCGACCGCGGGCAGCGGTCTTCCACCTCATCTCGCACGGTGCGTTCAAGGCCGTCCTCTTCCTGGCGGCAGGCGTCGTCATCCATGCAGCGGGAACCAACTCACTGGCCGCCATGTCCCGTATGGGAGGCCTGGCGAAGCGCATCCCCGACGCCTACTGGACGATGACCGTCGCCCTCCTCGCGCTCGCCGCCATCCCGCCGTTCGCCGGCTTCTTCTCCAAGGAAGCCGTCCTCGTTGCCGCCGAGCACACCGCCTTCGGCGACCGTGACGTCGCCCCGCAGCCGCGGGCTGGATCATCCTCGTCGCAGGGCTCCTGGCCGCCGTCCTCACCGCCGCCTACGCCATCCGGCTCTGGCTCCTCGCCTTCCGGGCCGCGGCGCCCAGGTCCCCGACCACGGCAAACAGCCCGTCGCCATGACCTCGGTCCTCTGGATCCTCGCCGTCCCGACCATCGCCTTCGGACTGACCGTCGGCGCGATCACCGACTGGTTCGACGGACACCCCTCACCCTCCCTCACCACCGCCGTCCTGTCCACCGGCGTCGGGCTCGTCGGCGGCCTGGTCACTTACGGCGCCTGGCGCCACCAACGGCTCACGCCGCCCGCCCCCGATGGGCACAGTCGTCGCCGATCCCGACGCCGAGCCCGCCCTCATCGAGGCCGAGGCCATGACCTCGCACACCGCCGTCTACGGCCACATCGCGGATGCCCCGACCCGTCCGACCCCGGCAGGCTGCTGCTCGGCCCGCTGCACCGCCACGCGGTCACCGGCTTCCACCTCGACGCCCTGTACACGAAGCTCTTCGTCCGCCCGTCCAGGAAGCCGCCCGCCTGGTCCGCTTCCTGGACCGTGAAGTCGTCGACACCTATGTACGAGCCTCTGGGGCCGCCGCCCGCGGACTCGGCACCGCAGTCCGCCGCGCCCAGACCGGCAACGTGCAGACCTACCTCGGTGCGCTGCTCGCGGGTTCCCTTGTCCTGGCGATCGCCGCCGTCGTTCTTTCCAACGTCAACGCCGGGTCGTGAGCCGTGATCGATATCAGCGAATCCGTGATGCAGTTCCTTCTGGCGTTCATCGTCCTGGCCCCCTCATCGGCGCCGCGGCCGCACTCGTGCCCGCACCGCCCGGACTCAGGGGCCGTAACCCCGACCAGGCCGTACTGCGCCACGGTGTGACCGTCACCGGCGCCGTCCTCATCGCCGCACTCGTCCTGACCGCAGGCTTCGACCACGACCAACCGTCGAAGATGCAGGCCACCACCGACATCAGCTGGATCCCGGCACTCGACATCCGGATCCACCTCGGCACCGACGGCATTTCGCTCCCCTCCTCGTGCTGACCGCCCTGCTGACCTTCCTCTGCGCGCTCTACAGCTACTTCAAGCTTCCCGAGGGCCCTCGCCGAAGGCCTTCGTCGCACTCGTCCTCGTCCTCGAAGCCGGCACCTTGGCGACCTTCGCCGTCCTCGATCTGATGCTGTTCTTCCTGGCCTTCGAGATGGTCCTCATCCCGATGTACTTCCTCATCGCCCGCTGGGGAGGCGAGAGGAAGCAGGCCGCCGCCTGGAAGTTCATCCTGTACACCCTGCTCGGATCCGTCGTCATGCTGCTGGGCCTGCTCCTCATCGGGCTGAAGAGCGGCACCTTCGACATGGTGGCACTCGCCACTGACAACGGCCGGGGCCTCACCACATCCGTCCAGGTCATCGCCGTACTGGCGATCGGTATCGGCCTCGCGGTGAAGACCCCCATGTGGCCGCTCCACAGCTGGCTCCCCGACGCCCACACCGCCGCCCCGACCGTCGGCTCCGTCCTCCTGGCCGGTGTCCTGCTCAAGATGGGCACCTACGGGTTCGTACGCATCCTGCTCCCGATCGCCCCCGACGGGATGCGGACCTTCGCGCCCTACCTCGCCGCCTTCGCCGTCGCAGGCATCATCTACGGATCGCTCGCCTGCCTCGCGCTGGCCCGCCCCGGCAGCAAGGGCGACCTCAAGCGCCTCATCGCGTACTCCTCCGTCGGCCACATGGGCTTCGTGCTCCTCGGCATCGCGACCATGACCCCACCGGCGTCAACGGCGCGCTCTTCGCCAACATCGCCCACGGCCTCATCACGGGCCTGCTGTTCTTCCTCGTCGGCGCCATCAAGGACCGGTACGGCACAGCGGACCTCGACACCCTCTCCGGCGCCACCGGGGCCGCTCTCTACGGCCGTGCTCCCCGCCTCGGCGGACTCCTCGCCTTCGCCGCCGTCGCCTCCCTGGGCCTCCGGGCCTCGCCGGATTCTGGGGCGAAATGCTCACCCTGTTCGGCGCGTTCGACCCGCCGACGGCCTGAGCCGTCCCGCCTTCCGCACGTTCATGTCGATCGGCGCCTTCGGAACCCTGCTCACCGCCGCGTACATGCTTCTCGTGGTACGCCGCGTCTGCATGGGCGAGAAGCACGAATCACCGCACCCGATCGCCGACATCCAGACCTACGAATTCGCCGCCTGGACACCGCTCGCCGCGCTCACCGTCCTGGCCGGACTCTGGCCCGCAGTCCTCCTCGGCCTCACCGACCCGGCCGTGCAGAAGCTCCTCGCAGGAGGCAAGTCGTGACCGTGGCCGCAAGCTCTTCCGGCGCAGCGAACCTGGTCCAGTCCGTCGACTGGCTGGCGATCGCACCGCCCGTCATCGCCGCGGCGACGGCCCTCGCCGTCCTCGTCGCCGACCTCTTCGTCAGCGAACGGCGCAAGCTCTCCTGGGCTACGGCGCCATGGCCGGACTCGTCGCCGCACTCGCCCTCCTCGTACCCCTGCGAGCAGGCGACCGCTCCACCTTCTGCCTCACCGGCCCCACCGAGGCCTGCAGCTACACGGCGGACCACTTCGCCCTCGTCATCCAGGCCCTCGTGCTCGGCGGCGCACTGCTCACCGCGCTGCTCTCCTCGGCGACACCCGCAAACTCCCGCGGGTGAATTCTGGTTCCTGCTGCTGTCCTCCGCGGCCGGTGCCGCACTGCTGCCCGCGGCCCGCGACCTCGCCACCCTCGTCGTCGCCCTGGAAGTGGCCTCACTGCCCGCCTTCGCGCTCGTCGGCATCAAGCGCGGCGACCGGCGCTCCTCCGAGGCGGCGCTGAAGTTCTTCCTCGCCTCCGTCGTCGCCACCACCGTCACCCTGCTCGGTGTCAGCTTCGTGTACGCGACCACCGGAACCATGCACCTCACGGAGATCGCCGCCCGTCTCGACGAGGTACCCAGCAGGTTCGAAACGCTCGCCTCCGCGGGTGTCGCGCTCACTCTCATCGGCTTCGCCTTCAAGACGGCCGCGGCACCCTTCCACTTCTGGGTCCCGGACACCTATGTGGGCGCCCTGCTCCCCATCGCCGCCTACCTGTCCGTCGTCGGCAAGGCAGTCGGCTTCTCCGGCCTCATCCTCGTCACCGTGATCGCGTTCCCGTCGTACGCCGACGTCTGGGGCCGGCGCTCGCCGTCCTCGCCGCGCTCACCATGACCATCGGCAACGTCGCCGCGCTCCGGCAGGGCGTCACCCGCGCCCGCAGCGCCGTACGCCTGCTCGCCTGGTCATCCGTCGGCCAGGCCGGCTATCTGCTCGTCCCGATCGCCGCCGCCGCATACACCGGCGACGCGCAGATCGGCTCCACCGTGGCCTACGCCCTCATGTACGCCGTCGTGAACTTCGGTGCGTTCGCCGTAGCCGCTCTCGTCGCCCGCAGCCACCCCGGCAACCGGATCAGCGACTACCGGGGCCTCTACGCGACCCGCCCCTCACCGCACTCGCGATGGGCTTCTTCCTGCTCTGCCTGGCCGGTCTGCCGCCCGGCATCATCGGGCTCTTCGCCAAGGTCACAGTCTTCTCCGCCGCCGTCGACGCGGGACTCGGCTGGCTCGCCGTCGTCATGGCCGTCAACGTCGTGATCGCGCTCTACTACTACCTCCAGTGGACCGCGGCACTCTTCCGCGCCCCTGAGACGACCAGCGACGACGCGCCTGCCCCGCCCCGCTCAGGCCCCATGTCCCGGCCCCTCCTCACTGCGATCGGCCTCACCGCAGTCGCCGGCATCGCCCTGTCGGGCGCTCCCCAGCTCGTCCTCCGATTTGCTGCTGTCAGCCTCTTCTGATCGCCCCAAGATCGGTTTGCCCGAGGCGTCCCGGGCAGGGCATGGTCTTGCCTGTATACGACAGGTAAAGAGCTAAGAGGAGCAACAGCGGTGCTGAACGGGTTCAAGGACTTCATCCTGCGCGGGAACGTCATCTCCATGGCCATCGGCCTCGCGGTCGGAGCCGCGTTCACCGCGGTCGTCACCGGCTTCAGCACGGCCTTCATCACACCGCTGATCGGCCTCGCGACCGGCTCCGTCGGGGACTTCAGCTCCGCGGAGTTCACCGTCCAGGGCGCGATCTTCCCGTACGGGAAGTTTCTCGCCGCGGCCATCGCCTTCCTGATCACCGCCGCCGTTCTCTACTTCCTGGTCGTCCTGCCCATGGCCAAGGTCCAGAACCGCTTCACGACCAAGGAAGAAGAGGAGAAGGCCGACATCAAGGCCGCCCTCCGCGACTGCCCGCGCTGCTACACCGAGATCCCTCCGTTGCCACCCGCTGCGGCCACTGCACCAGCGACGTCGAGCCGGACCCCGAGGCCCGCGCACTCGCCGGCCTCCCCGCCCAGCGCTGACGCCACCGGGCGCCCGCGAGCACCACGGCAGCGGCACCGCCACCCGTACGGCGCAGGGGCCGGATCCGGCCGGATCCGGCCCCTGCGGCATGGCCTCCGGCGGCCCGCACAAGGGAACTAGCTCCCCTCGCCTCGCGTTGACCAGTACGGGAGGCTCCACTGGGAGTGGAGCACCACCGAGCAAGGGTTCCCCTGCTGCACCACTTGGAGGGCGTACCGTGCACCGCCGGCACAACGGGCTGAAAACCGCCGTACTCCTCGGGGCCTGTCCGCACTCATCATCGCCATCGGCAGCCTCTTCGGACGCACAGGTCTGATCGTGGCGCTCGTCGTCGCGATCGGCACCAACGCCTATGCGTACTGGAACAGCGACAAGCTCGCCCTCCGCGCCATGCGGGCCCGGCCCGTCAGCGAATTCCAGGCTCCGCAGCTCTACCGCATCGTCCGTGAGCTCTCGACCGCGGCCCGTCAGCCCATGCCCCGGCTCTACATCTCGCCCACCCAGGCGCCCAATGCCTTCGCCACCGGCCGTAACCCGCGCAACGCCGCCGTGTGCTGCACCGAAGGCATCCTCCAGATCCTCGACGAACGGGAACTGCGCGGCGTGCTCGGTCACGAGCTCAGCCATGTGTACAACCGCGACATCCTCATCTCGTCCGTCGCGGGGCCCTCGCCTCCGTCGTCATGTTCCTGGTGAACTTCGCCTGGCTGATCCCCATCGGGCGGTCCAACGACGACGAGGGCCCTGGTATGGTCGGCATGCTCATGATCATGATGCTCGGCCCGCTCGCCGCCTCCGTCATCCAGCTCGCCGTCAGCCGCTCCCGCGAGTACGAAGCGGACGCCTCCGGAGCCCAGCTCACCGGCGACCCGCTCGCGCTCGCCGGCGCACTGCGTAAGCTCGACGCGGGCACAAAACAGCTACCGCTGCCGCCCGAGCCGAGGATCGAGACCGCGAGCCACATGATGATCGTGAACCCGTTCCGCCCCGGCCGGGGCATGTCCCGGATGTTCTCCACCCATCCGCCCATGGCCGAGCGCATCGCCCGACTCGAACAGATGGCAGGTCACCGCCCATGAAACTGATCCTGAACGTCATATGGCTGGTGCTGTGCGGATTCTGGATGTTCCTCGGCTACCTCGGCGCGGGACTTCTGCTCTGCATCACGATCATCGGCATCCCGTTCGGACTGGCCGCGTTCCGCATCGGCGTCTACGCCCTCTGGCCCTTCGGCTACACGGTCGTCGACCGCCGCGACGCGGGCGGCCCCTCCTGTGTCGGAAACGTCCTGTGGCTGGTACTCGCCGGCTGGTGGCTGGCTCTGGGCCATATCTTCACCGGCATCGCCCTGTGCATCACCATCATCGGCATCCCGCTCGGCATCGCGAACTTCAAGCTGATCCCGGTATCGCTGATGCCGTTCGGCAAGGAAATCGTCCCCACCGACCAGCCCTTCGCCACGCGATGACCACGCGATAGCCACACCGCGGCCGCGCGACTTCCCGGTGCCCGGAAGGCAACCACAGCCACCCCGGCAGGCGTCTTGGATTTCAAGACCAAGTGACGGGTAGGTTCGCGCGCATGAGCATTATCAGCTGGATTATTCTCGGACTGCTCGCCGGCATCATTGCCAAGGTTCTCCTCCCCGGCAGGGACCCCGGCGGCATCGTAGGCACCACTCTCATAGGCATAGCCGGGGCCTTCCTCGGCGGCTGGCTGTCCTCGAAATTCCTGGACCGCCCCATCAGTACGGACTTCTTCGACACCGCGACCTGGATCGCCGCCATCGCCGGCTCCCTCGTCCTGCTCATCGCCTACCGGCTGCTCTTCGGCAACTCACGCAGCCGCCGCTGAAGCCCTTACTGTCCGCGCCGGGCGCCAACCCGTCTCACGCAAGGTCACATTGAGCCGGCCGGTCCGCATCCCCGAGGTCGGACCGGCCGTTCCTTCGTAGACCTTCGGCACACCGTGGAACGCGAAACGCGACGGCCCCCGAACACGAACAGATCCCCGGAAACCAGCTCCACATCCGTGTACGGCCGTCCCCGGTCCCGGTGTTCCCGAACCGGAACACGCACGTGTCGCCGATGCTGAGCGAAACCACCGGAGCGGCGGAGCGCTCCTCCCCGTCCTGATGCATCCCCATCCGCGCCGCGCTGTCATAGAAGTTGACCAGCGCCGCGTCCGGCGCGTACCCGGCCGGCTCCGGCGCGTACCCCGGCGCCCACCGGTTCCCCGTACGCCTCCGCCACAGCTGCCCGTCCCAGCTCCGCCAGCCAGCCCGGAAACTCCGCGACCCGGGCGCCGTTCACGTCATCGGCGGTACGCGCATAGCGGTACGGCTGCCAGTGCCACCCCAGGCACACCGTCCGGACGGACATCACCCCACCGCCCGGCAACACCGTCCGCCGCAACGGCACAGGACCCCGCGCCCACCCCGGCACGCCTCCACCAGCTCCGCTGCCGCTCCGGCGACAGCCACCCGGTACGTGCACGGCCCCGGCGCGACCACGGTCCGCGACCGCGGGAACAGGCCGTCGGACGACGGAACCGGGCCACCACGCGGCATTACCCCGACCCCTCAACGCCCCGCCGCCAGGGCGCCTTCCAGCCTCAGCAGCCGTTCTTTGCGCTCCACCCCGCCCGCGTAACCCCGCAGCGCCCGTCCGCACCGATGACCCGATGGCACGGCCGCACCACCAGCAACGGATTGCGCCCGATCGCCGTCCCCACGGCCCGCACCCCGGCACCCGCCACCCCGACCCGCTCTGCGATCTGCCCGTAGGACACCGTCTCCCCGTATCCAACGGCATCCACCGCCTGCCAGACCCGCCGCTGGAACTCCGTGCCCACGCCGTCCGAGCAGACGATGTCGAAACGAGTCAGCCGGCCCTCGAAGTACGCCGTCAACTGCCCGGCGATCCCGGCGAACGCCCCGGGCGAGCGGACCCAGTCCTCCTGGACGACCGCAGCGCCCTTCTGGCCGGGCAGGGACAGCGAGAGCAGCCCGACCCGCCCCGGCGCGTTCCTCCTCCTCGCCGACCAGCAGGAGCTCGCCCAGCGGGCTTCCGACCTTCGCGTACATCGTCGTCATGACTCGTCACTCTCCTGCCCGGCGGGCCGCGGAACCGGCCCTCTCGATCCTCGTACTCCCGAGTCTGCGACCCCGGACCCCGAGAACCGGCGGTATTCGGACATCACACCCGCCGGAAACGGACGCGGGGCGGGCGCGCCCACCGGCACGCCCCACCCCGCCCTGAACCGTCTGCACACCGCAGCGGTCGGCTACCGGTAGTTGGCGAACTGCACCGCGAAGTCGAAGTCCTTGCCCTTCACCAGCGCCTGCACAGTCTGCAGATCGTCCCGGCTCTTCGAGCTGACCCGCAGTTCGTCGCCCTGGACGAGTGCCTTGACGCCCTTCGGGCCTTCGTCGCGGATGACCTTCGCCACCTTCTTGGCGTTCTCCTGCGAGATGCCTTCCTCGATGGTGGCGAAGATCTTGTACTCCTTGCCGGAAAGCTGCGGCTCGCCCGCGTCCAGCGACTTCAGCGAGATTCCACGCTTGACCAGCTTGGACTGGAAGATGTCGAGGATGGCCTTGACCCGCTCCTCGCCGTTCGCCTCCATCAGAATCTTCTCGCCGGACCACGAGATCGAGGCTCCCGTGCCCTTGAAGTCGTAACGCTGGGAGATCTCCTTGGCGGCCTGGTTGAGGGCGTTGTCGACCTCCTGCCGCTCGACCTTCGAGACGATGTCGAAACTGGAGTCGGCCATGACGTGTGGCTCCTTGAGTCGTATGCGTTGGGTACGGCCCAAAGCCTAGCCACCCCGGCCCGCCCCGAGCACTGATCAATCCGGTGGCGGAGCACCCTGGCCATCAGGTATCGTTTACGTCGTCGCCAAGGAGCCCTAAGCCGGTCTCCGACGCGTCGTTCGAGGCGGTGTGCCCGAGTGGCCAAAGGGAGCAGACTGTAAATCTGCCGGCTCAGCCTACCCAGGTTCGAACCCTGGCGCCGCCACGCGAAATGAACCCCTGACCAGCACGTCTGGTCAGGGGTTCAGTCGTTTCCGGCCACCGGGCCCCGCTCGAGGGCCCGGCCCGGTCAGTTCCCCGCGATGTCCTTCACGGCGACCATCACAGGCACCTGGCCCGAGATCAGTTCCAGGGTCAGGCCCGCCGACGCGGGTGTGTCCAGCAGTTCCGCCAGCGTGGCCGCCACATCGTCGCGCGGGATGGGCCCGCGCCCCGTGGAGGCTGCGAGCAGGACCTCTCCGGTGCCCGCGTCGTCGGTCAGCATTCCGGGACGCAGGATCGTCCAGTCGAGCGCCGTCCTGGAGCGTACGTAGGCGTCGGCGGCACCCTTGGCGCGCAGGTACGCGTCGAACACCTCGTTGCCGGGGTGCTCAGGGTCGGCGCCCATGGAGGAAACCACCAGGTAACGGCGTACGCCGGCCCGCTCCGCCGCGTCCGCGAAGAGCACGGCCGCGCCGCGGTCCACGGTGTCCTTGCGGTCCTTGCCGCTGTTCGGGCCGGCACCGGCTGCGAAGACCACCGCGTCGGCGCCGCGCAGGACTTCCGCAGCCTCCTCGACGGAGGCCGATTCGAGGTCCAGGACAACCGGTTCGGCGCCCGCTGCCCGGAGATCGTCGCTCTGGTCCGGATCGCGGATGATGCCCGCAGCCTCGTCTCCGCGTGCGGCGAGCAACCGCTCCAGCCGCAGCGCGATCTGACCGTGTCCACCTGCAATGACAATGCGCATGGTTACGACCGTACGCCGATGGGCGCCGCTGTGCTCAGGACGCGTGGCCGGAGTCGGGCCGGCCCTGGTGCGGCAGGCCGCGGGCGACCGCGGTGTCCGAGTCGCAGTACTCGCGTACGGCGCTGGTACGGGCGACGACCCGGCCGCGGTGGATCACGATCCTGCTGTACGCGAGGAGAGCGCCCGGAGAGCTGTTCGCCGCGGACGGCGAGGAGCTCGGCGGGGAGCCGGCCTCGATCCGCACCCGGGCAGGCCCATGGCCTGTCTGGCGGTGGCGGAGACCGCGTCGTAGGCGTCCTGGGCGGACAGGCCGTCCTGTGAGGCCAGCAGGTAGGCGGCTTCGAGGGGTCGCCGCGGCCTACGGGTTGGCGGCGTCCCGCAGGGCCCGCTGCCTGCCGCGACGCGTACTCCCGCGGAGCGCAGCAGCCGTACGGGTGCGGTGCCGCGGAGGCCGGCGCCGGAGCAGCCGCCCTGGGGAAGGCAGATCACGCTCACCGCGGCGGCGGCGAGCCGGTCCGCGGCTCGCCCGCGGCGCCGGAGGGAGCCGGGAGAGGCCCGCGCAGGGGCCGATGCAGACGCCTGGGCGGTGTCCGCTCGCCATGTCGGCGAGCCGGGTGAGGCGTGCGGGGTCTTCGCCGTCGGTGTGGAGGTCGACGGGGCAGCCGTGTTCGGCGGCGATTTCCAGGACGGCCTCGGTGTAGCCGGCGGGGTCCGGATCGAGGTCGGGGCAGCCGCCGATGACCCCGGCGCCCATCTCTACGGCGTCGCGGAGCATGGCGAGGCTGTCGGCGCCGGCGATGCCGGTGAGGAGGCGGGGCACGGCGACGGGGTGAGGTCGGCGAGTCCGTGCAGTGAGCGGCGTGCCTCCAGGACGGCGTGGAGCGGGCGAGGCCCGGTGTGCCGCCGATGTGTACGTGGGCGCGCAGTGCGGTGGCGCCGTGGCCGAGCTGGAGCAGGGCGGCTTCGGTGGCACGGCGCCGGATGTCATCGGGGTCGCGGGATGCGGGATGGCGGGATACGGGTCCGGGCTGCCGGGCGCCGCGCCGGCGTCGGGGAGCGCCGTGAGTGCGGTGTCGCTGTGTGCGTGGGGCTCGGCGGGGCCGGGAGCAGGAGGTGGCCGGAGAGGTCGATGCGGGTGCCACGGGCACCCTGAGGGTAAGGCTGCCCGCGGCTGCGACAGCTTCGATACGGCTGCCGCCGATGAGCACGTCCACGGTGCGTCCATCGGTGAGGCGGGCCCCGGAGCAGGAGGGCGGCCCGGCCGCGGGCGCGTGCCGGGTGGTGCCGTCGGCCGCGTTGTCGTCGGGGTGCCGCGGCTGGCTGTCGGGCATCGCGCCCTGGTCGGGGTGCATGGTCACGCAGAGTGAGTCGAGCCTAAGGGTGTGACCTGTCCGATTCGAGTAGAAGCTGAATAGTCGTACCAATGTGGCTCGGCGGGGCGTGTGGGGCAGGGGTTGCGCGGCGCCGGGGTGAAGTGGGTCGATCCCCGGGCGAATCGCCGCTCGGGTCGTGGCTCGAATGGTCACTCGAACCCGGATCGGTGGCCGGCCGGAGCGCTGTCGATGCGCCTGGCCGGAGCCTTGGTCCAGGCCCTGGTCAGGCGGGTGATCAAGGCGAAGGGCGGGGTCGCCGCCGGCCGTCGAGCGGCCTCGAAGCGGTCCTGGCGCGGGCTGCGGAAACGGATTTGGGCGATCGGCGGCCGACCGTGTAATGTCTTCCTCGCTCGCCCCAATAGCTCAGTCGGTAGAGCGTCTCCATGGTAAGGAGAAGGTCTACGGTTCGATTCCGTATTGGGGCTCTGGTGATCGGGTAACCCCGCTTCGGCGGGGAACTCGTCATCAAAGCGGTGTAGCTCAGTCGGTAGAGCAAGCGGCTCATAATCGCTGTGTCACCGGTTCAAGTCCGGTCACCGCTACTTACGGTAGCCGATTGTGGGGTCGGTCCTTCGATCGGCTACTCTTTTATGCGTTCATCCGTCCATCCGTCCAAGGAGCACTCACGTGGCTGCCACCGACGTCCGCCCGAAGATCACGCTGGCCTGCGTGGAGTGCAAGGAGCGGAACTACATCACCAAGAAGAACCGGCGTAACAACCCGGACCGTCTTGAGATGAAGAAGCACTGCCCGCGCTGCAACTCGCACACTGCGCACCGCGAAACGCGCTGAAAACAGGCTCGTACACGAGGCCGTCCCCTTGGGGCGGCCTCGTGTCGTTTTATTGGGTTGTTGTCGCCCTATTCGACTTTTCATCAGGAGGTAGCGGGCACATGGCGCTCGACCAGTCCTTCGTGGGGCGGACCTATCCGCCCACCCCGGCGTACGAGGTCGGCCGGGAGAAGATCCGGGAGTTCGCAGAGGCGGTGGGCGACCCCAATCCTGTGTACGTGGACGCGGCGGCCGCCAAGGCCCTGGGGCATCCCGATGTGATCGCTCCGCCCACGTTCGTCTTCTCGATCACGTTCAAGGCCGCGGGCCAGGTCGTCCGGGATCCGCAGCTGGGCCTGGACTACAACCGTGTGGTGCACGGTGACCAGAAGTTCGCGTACATGCGTCCGGTGCGGGCGGGGACCGGCTGACGGTCACTTCGACCATCGAGGCCATCAAGTCCCTGGCGGGCAACGACATCATTGATATCCGCGGTGAGGTCCACGACGAGTCCGGTGAGCACGTCGTGACCGCCTGGACGAAGCTGGTGGCGCGGGCCGCCGAGGAGGCGTGATGACGGCGAAGATCGCGTACGAGTCGGTCGAGGTCGGTACGGAGCTGCCGGCACAGTCGTTCCCGGTGACGCGGGCCACGCTGGTGCAGTACGCGGGCGCCTCCGGTGACTTCAATCCGATTCACTGGAACGAGAGTTCGCGCGCGAGGTCGGGCTGCCGGATGTGATCGCGCACGGCGTGTTCACGATGGCCGAGGCGGTCAGGGTGGTCACCGACTGGGTGGGCGACCCGGGTGCGGTGGTCGAGTACGGGGTGCGCTTCACCAAGCCGGTCGTCGTGCCGAACGACGACAAGGGTGCGCTGGTCGAGGTCAGCGGCAAGGTCGCCGCGAAGCTGGACGACGGCCTGGTGCGGGTGGATCTGACGGCTATGTGTGACGGCAAGAAGGTGCTGGGCATGTCGCGCGCGGTGGTCCGGCTCGTCTGAGGCGGCAGGTGTGGGGCGTCCTCGCTGAAGGGCGTCCCCTTGTTCCTGCCCTGCGGCGCCGACCGCATTCCACGCCACCGCGCCGCCCGGAGCCCGACCGGGCCGGGAGGCCGGCCCGGTTGCCGTCCGACCCGACGAAGACATGGATACGGTCCGTGGCCCGCCCGAGCGGCGCGCCCACGGACCGTACTCTTGTCCCCGTGCAGGAACTCCACGATGCCCCTCGCCCCTGACCACCTTCCGCCTCGGCGGCCCGCTGACCGCCTGCTCACGGCGACCACCGACGCCGAGGTGGTCGCCGCCGTGCGCGAGGCCGACGCGAGCGCCACGCCCCTGCTCGTGATCGGTGGCGGATCGAACCTGGTCATCGGCGACAAGGGCTTCGGCGGAACCGCCCTGCGTATTGCCACCGAGGGCTTCGAGCTCTCCGGTACGACGCTGGAGCTCGCGGCCGGTGAGAACTGGAGCGACGCGGTCGCCCGTACGGTCCGAGCGGGGCTGGCGGGTATCGAGTGCCTCGCCGGAATCCCCGGTCCGCAGGCGCGACCCCGATCCAGAACGTCGGCGCGTACGGACAGGAGGTGTCCTCGACCATCACCGAGGTCGTCGCCTACGACCGGCACAACGACGAAACGGTCACCATCCCGAACGCCGAGTGCGCGTTCTCGTACCGGCACAGCCGCTTCAAGGCCGAACCCGACCGCTTCGTCGTGCTCCGTGTCCGGTTCGAGCTGGAAGAGGCAGCCGGTCTGTCCGCGCCCCTCAAGTACCCGGAAACGGCGCGTGCCATGGGCGTCGAGCAGGGGAGCGCGTTCCCGCCGCGGCGGCGCGCGAAACCGTCCTGCGGCTGCGCGCGGGCAAGGGCATGGTTCTGGACCCGGAGGACCATGACACCTGGTCCGCGGGATCCTTCTTCACCAACCCCGTCCTGGACACCTCGGCGTACGAAGCCTTTCTCGTACGCGCCAGGGAGCACCTCGGCGAGAACGTGGCGCCGCCCGCCTTCCCGCCGGGGACGGCAGCGTCAAGACGTCCGCGGCCTGGCTCATCGACCGGGCGGGCTTCACCAAGGGTACGGCACGGGTCCGGCCCGTATCTCCACCAAGCACACCCTCGCCCTCACCAACCGCGGCGGGGCGAGCACCGAGGACCTGCTGGCCCTGGCCCGGGAGGTCGTCGCCGGGGTCCGGACACCTTCGGCGTCACCCTCGTCAACGAGCCGGTGACGGTCGGCGTCAGCCTGTAGCCGAAGGCCGCTCGGTACCCGTCGGAGCGTCCGCGCTCAGTAGGCGACGCCCACGCCCTGTTTCAGGGCCGCCGGGTTGTCGATCAAGGCCAGCATCGCGTGTGCCACATCGGCCCGTGAGATGGACCTGCCCTGCGCGGGTGCCGCCGACGACGGTGCGGTAGGCCCCTGTCAGGGCTCCGTCGGTCAGTTTCGGCGGCCGTACGGATGTCCAGTCCGTGGCGCTGCCGGCCAGCGCGGCCTCCATCAGCGTCAGATCCGCGTACAGCTCCCTGAGGGCCGCGCCGATCATCCGGCGCATCAGACGGTCGGGCAGCGGATCACCGGCCGGCTCCGGCCCGACCGGTGCGGCGCTCACGACCAGCAGCCGTCGCGCGCCCTCGGCCTCCATCGCGCGCAGCACCTGCCCGGTGAGCCGCTCCGCGACGCCGCCGGCCCTGCGGCCGCGCGAGCCGAGCCCGGAGAGCACCGCATCCCGCCCGGCCACCGCGCCGCGCACCGCCGTCTCGTCGCCGATGGGCACCACCGCGTACGGATCCGCCGTGGCAAGCCCATCCGGCAGCCGGGCCGGATCACGGACGACGGCGGTCACCTCATGCCCCGCCATGGTGGCCTGCCGCACGATCTCCTGGCCGACGCCACCCGTCGCTCCGAACACCGCGAGTCTCATCGCGTCCGCCCTTCCAGTGGGTGAGTGAGTACTCACTCACCCACTAGAGTGAGCGGGCACTCACCCACTCGTCAAGCCTGTCCGGAGCATGCATGGAGCAGAAGCCGGCCCGTGTCCGCATCGTCGACGCGGCTCATGAGCTCATGCTCGGCATCGGCCTCGCACGGGCTACCACCAAGGAGATCGCCAGGGCGGCCGGCTGCTCCGAGGCGGCGCTGTACAAGTACTTCAGCAGCAAGGAAGAGCTCTTCGTGACCGTGCTCAGCGAGCGGCTGCCCAGCTCGGCCCGCTCCTGACCCATCTGGAGCCGGGGAGGGGACATCGGACGGAATCTCACCGAGGTCGCACGCCAGGCGGCGCTCTTCTACCAGCAGACCTTCCCGATGGCCGCATCGCTGTACGCCGAACCCCAGCTCAAGCGCCGGCACGAAGCCGCCATGCGCGAGATGGGCACAGGGCCGCACAAGCCGATCCAGGGCCTCGACGCCTATCTGCGCGCCGAACAGCGGGCCGGCCGCATCCGGGCGGACGCGGACACCCTTGCCGCCGCGTCCCTGTTGCTCGGCGCCTGCGCCCAGCGTGCCTTCGCCTACGAGATGGCACCCGGCGGTATGCCCCGCAGCCCCTGGACGAGTTCGCCGCGTCGATCGTCCGCACCCTGCTGGCAGGAATCGGCTAGTTGCCGGCAGGGACGGTGGCGAGCCACCCGTCGATCCCGCCGAGCAGCTCGTCGCGTACGCCGGCGGGCGCTGCCGAGCCGCGCACGGACTGACGCGCCAGCTCGGCCAGCTCCTCGTCGGTGAAGCCGTGGTGACGTCGTACCAGGTCGTACTGGTCGGCCAGCCGGGAGCCGAAAAGCAGTGGATCGTCCGCGCCGAGCGCCATCGGCACCCCGCGTCGAACAGGGTCCGCAACGGCACGTCGGCGGGCTTCTCGTAGACCCCGAGCGCCACATTGGAGGCCGGGCAGACCTCGCAGGTCACACCGCGCTCCGCCAGCTTGCGCAGCAGCCGGGGTCCTCGGCGGCCCGCACCCGTGTCCGACGCGGGAGGCGTCGAGGTCGTCCAGACAGTCGCGGACGCTGGAGGGGCCTGCGAGCTCGCCGCCGTGCGGTGCCGCGATCAGCCCGCCCTCGCGGGCGATGGCGAAGGCACGGTCGAAGTCGCGGGCCATGCCGCGGCGCTCGTCGTTGGACAGTCCGAAGCCGACGACGCCCCGGTCCGCGTACCGCACGGCGAGGCGGGCCAGCGTCCTGGCGTCCAGCGGGTGCTTCATCCGGTTCGCCGCGATCACGACCCGCATCCCGAGCCCGGTCTCGCGTGCCGCGCGGTCCACGGCGTCCAGGATGATCTCGATGGCCGGAATCAGCCCGCCCAGCAGGGGCGTACGAGGTGGGGTCGACCTGGATCTCCAGCCATCCGGAGCCGTCCGCGACATCCTCCTGCGCGGCCTCGCGCACGAGCCGCTGGATGTCCTCCGGTGAGCGCAGGCAGGACCGGGCGATGTCGTAGAGCCGCTGGAAGCGGAACCAGCCGCGCTCGTCGGTCGCCCGCAGCTGGGGCGGCTCGCCTCCGGTCAGTGCGTCGGGCAGGTGCACCCCGTACTTGTCGGCGAGTTCGAGCAGGGTCGTGGGCCGCATCGACCCGGTGAAGTGCAGGTGCAGGTGGGCCTTGGGCAACAGACGTACATCACGCTCCATTTGAAGATCCTGCCGCACAGCCGGGCCCCAGCGGTAGCCGGATTCGCTCTTGAGTTGCCCCTCGAACAAAGAAATGACCCGGCCGGGGCCGGGGTCACCTACTCAGTTGGGTATCTGGATCAGTCGCGGGCCTCGGCCAGCAGCTTCTGGATCCGGGAGACACCCTCGGCGAGGTCGTCGTCGCCCAGCGCGTAGGACAGCCGCAGATAGCCCGGCGTACCGAAGGCCTCGCCCGGTACGACGGCTACCTCGGCCTCGTCCAGGATGAGAGCGGCGAGCTCCACCGAGTCGGCCGGGCGCTTGCCGCGGATCTCCTTGCCGAGCAGCGCCTTCACCGACGGGTAGACGTAGAACGCTCCCTCGGGCTCGGGGCAGAGCACACCGTCGATCTCGTTGAGCATCCGCACCATGGTGCCGCGGCGGCGGTCGAAGGCGGTACGCATCTCGGCGACCGCGTCCAGCGGTCCGGACACGGCGGCGAGCGCGGCGACCTGCGCGACGTTGCTCACGTTGGACGTGGCGTGCGACTGGAGGTTGGTCGCGGCCTTCACGACATCCTTCGGACCGACGATCCAGCCCACCCGCCAGCCGGTCATGGCGTAGGTCTTGGCGACGCCGTTGACCACGATGCACTTGTCGCGCAGCTCGGGTACGACGGCAGGCAGCGAGGTGAACTGCGCGTCGCCGTAGACGAGGTGCTCGTAGATCTCGTCGGTGAGCACCCACAGGCCGTGCTCGACGGCCCAGCGGCCGATCGCCTCGGTGTCGGCCCGGTCGTAGACGGCGCCGGTCGGGTTGGACGGCGAGACGAACAGCACGACCTTCGTGCGCTCGGTGCGGGCCGCTTCGAGCTGCTCCACGGAGACCCGGTAGCCGGTGGTCTCGTCGGCCACGACCTCGACGGGGACACCGCCGGCGAGACGGATGGACTCGGGGTACGTGGTCCAGTACGGGGCCGGGACGATGACCTCGTCGCCCGGGTCGAGGATCGCGGCGAAGGCCTCGTAGATGGCCTGCTTGCCGCCGTTGGTCACCAGGACCTGGGCCGGCTCGACCTCGTAGCCGGAATCGCGCAGCGTCTTCTCGGCGATGGCGGCCTTGAGCTCGGGGAGCCCGCCCGCCGGGGTGTAGCGGTGGTACTTCGGATTGCGGCAGGCCTCGACGGCGGCCTCGACGATGTAGCCGGGGTCGGGAAGTCGGGCTCGCCCGCACCGAAGCCGATCACCGGGCGGCCGGCGGCCTTGAGGGCCTTGGCCTTGGCATCGACGGCGAGGGTCGCGGACTCGGAGATCGCGCCGATGCGGGCGGAGACCCTGCGCTCGGACGGAGAGGACGGAGAAGTTGCAGCGCTCATGCGCCCCATGGTCCCAGACCTGAAATGCCGTCGGCGCTGGGGTTTCAGGGACTGGACATGACTTGGACAGCATGCGGACAGGACCGGTCGGTAGTTGTCTGTTCGACGCGACGGCGCTGAGCACGTACACTCACCTGTCGTTGGCCTTCATCAGCCACACCGTTTTGCACCCGGTCCACCGGGCGCGATGCGGTAGGTTGGTGGAAACCACCAAAGGGTCGTAGCTCAATTGGTAGAGCACTGGTCTCCAAAACCAGCGGTTGGGGTTCAAGTCCCTCCGGCCCTGCTACACACTCCTTCGCCAGGATGTGTGCGCATGTACGTACTTCAATGCACTGCCGTGCGGCTCCACCGGGCGCGGCACGGCCACGACCCGGAATCAGGTGAGTAGCGTGACGGACGCCGTGGGCTCCATCGACATGCCTGATGCCGAGGATGAAGCCCCGAGTCGAAGAGGAAGAGCCGCAAGGGCGGCAAGCGCGGCAAGAAGGGCCCACTGGGCCGTCTCGCGCTCTTCTACCGCCAGGTCGTCGCGGAGCTGCGCAAGGTCGTCTGGCCTACGCGCAACCAGCTCACGACGTACACCACGGTGGTGATCGTGTTCGTGGTCATCATGATTGGTCTTGTTACCGTGATTGACTTCGGATTCGCGCGGGTCGTCAAGTACGTCTTCGGCTGATCCTCGCGAAGGGCGCCTAACTGGCGCCCTTGCGCATGTTCCACCCATTTGTATCCAGGAAGAAGCAGCCATCGTGTCTGACCCGAACCTGAACGACGACGCCGAGCTTACGGCGAGCGCCGTCGAGTCCGCGAAGGACGAGCTCGACATCGTCGAGGCGGCGGATTCCGTGGAGCCGGACCAGGCCGAAGCTGCTGACGCGGAGGCGGGCAAGCCCGCCGAGCAGGATGCCGTGCACGTCGAGGCCGATGCTTCCGACGAGACCGCAGAGGCCGACGAGGACGTCGAGGCCGAGACTCACGCAGACGCAGACGCAGACGCAGAGGCCGGGACCGACGACGAGGAAGAGGCCGAGCCGGCCGCCCCGTCGACGCCGTCACCGCCCTGCGCGAGGAGCTCCGCAGTCTCCCCGGCGAGTGGTACGTCATTCACACGTACGCCGGTTACGAGAAGCGTGTGAAGGCCAACCTGGAGCAGCGCGCCGTCTCGCTCAACGTCGAGGAGTTCATCTACCAGGCCGAGGTGCCCGAGGAAGAGATCGTCCAGATCAAGAACGGTGAGCGGAAGAACGTTCGTCAGAACAAGCTGCCGGGATACGTCCTGGTGCGCATGGACCTGACGAACGAGTCCTGGGTGTTGTCCGCAACACGCCAGGTGTCACCGGCTTCGTGGGCAACGCCTACGACCCGTACCCGCTGACCCTGGACGAGATCGTCAAGATGCTCGCACCCGAGGCCGAGGAGAAGGCCGCCCGCGAGGCCGCAGAGGCCGAGGGCAAGCCCTCCCTCCCGCAAGGTCGAGGTCCAGGTGCTGGACTTCGAGGTGGGCGACTCGGTCACGGTCACCGACGGCCCTTCGCGACGCTGCAGGCGACGATCAACGAGATCAACGCCGACTCGAAGAAGGTCAAGGGCCTCGTCGAGATCTTCGGACGCGAAACCCCGGTCGAGCTGAGCTTCGACCAGATCCAGAAGAACTAGCGGTTTCCGACAGTTCCTGGACACATGCCTACCGAGCAGGTCAGACGGGCTTCGCAGCCGGTCTGACCTGCTCGGTTTTGGTCGCGCAGCTATACCCGTTATCGTTGTGCGGTATGCCTCCATCCGGATGACCGGAATGGCGGCGAAACACTCTCACTAGGACCCGGAGAGAGCAATGCCTCCCAAGAAGAAGAAGATCACGGGGCTTATCAAGCTCCAGATCAACGCTGGTGCGGCGAACCCGGCCCCGCCGGTCGGTCCCGCACTGGGCCAGCACGGCGTCAACATCATGGAGTTCTGCAAGGCCTACAACGCCGCGACCGAGTCGCAGCGTGGCATGGTCGTGCCGGTGGAGATCACGGTCTACGACGACCGCTCCTTCACCTTCATCACCAAGACTCCGCCGGCCGCCAAGCTGATCCTCAAGGCCGCGGGTGTGGAAAAGGGCTCCGGCGAGCCGCACAAGACCAAGGTCGCCAAGCTGACGGCTGCCCAGGTCCGCGAGATCGCCACGGCGAAGCTCCCCGACCTGAACGCCAACGACCTCGACGCCGCGTCGAAGATCATCGCTGGCACCGCCCGTTCCATGGGCATCACGGTCGAAGGCTGATTCAGCCCCGTAATCCCTCAGTGGTAGGACCAAGCGCTGGTCCGCACCACGACTCCACACTCTTTAACCCACAGGAGTAGAAGTGAAGCGCAGCAAGAACCTCCGCGCTGCGGACGCGAAGATCGACCGGGAGCGTACCTACGCCCCGCTCGAGGCCGTCCGTATCGCCAAGGACACCGCCGCCACCAAGTTCGACAGCACTGTCGAGGTCGCGTTGCCCTGGGTGTTGACCCGCGCAAGGCCGACCAGATGGTCCGTGGCACCGTGAACCTGCCGCACGGCACCGGCAAGACCGCCCGGGTCCTGGTCTTCGCGACCGGTGACCGTGCTGCGGCCGCGGAAGCCGCGGGCGCCGACATCGTCGGCTCCGACGAGCTCATCGACGAGGTGGCGAAGGGTCGTCTGGACTTCGACGCCGTCGTCGCCACTCCGGACCTCATGGGCAAGGTCGGCCGCCTGGGCCGCGTGCTCGGTCCGCGTGGTCTGATGCCGAACCCGAAGACCGGCACCGTCACCCCGATGTCGTCAAGGCTGTCAACGACATCAAGGGCGGCAAGATCGAGTTCCGCGTCGACAAGCACTCGAACCTGCACTTCATCATCGGCAAGACTTCTTTCGATGACACGAAGCTGGTCGAGAACTACGGCGCGGCGCTGGACGAGATCCTCCGTCTGAAGCCGTCCGCCGCCAAGGGCCGCTTCATCAAGAAGGCGACCATGAGCACGACGATGGGCCCCGGCATCCCGCTGGACTCCAACCGCGTGCGCAACCTCCTCGTCGAGGAGGACCCGGCCGCCGTCTGAGCCCTGTGCTCAGCAGAAAGCCGCGTCACGGATTTGACGGGCCCCGCAACCTTTCGAGGTGCGGGGCCCGTCCTATCCGTAGAAGACAACAGTGACCCAGGGGTGGAGTTCCAAATGACGGCGAAGACAGTGCGGCGTGTGTGTGTCTCGTTCGCGGCGGCAGCGGCGCTGACGTCGGTGGCGGCCTGCGGGGATCCGACAGCCCCAAGAGCGCCGAGAAGCCCGCGAAGGGCAGCAGCGGGCCGCCGGCGGGTGGTGCACACCGATGCGGTCGCGGCGCTGCGTGAGGTGCAGACGAAGACCGGGGCGCCGAGTCGGCCAAGGTCGAGGGCAGCACGGTGATGGGCAGCACCATGTCCATGAAGCAGTCCGGGGCGATCGCCTGGAAGGACGGGATCACGGGCAACCTGAAGATCACGTACACCGGGGGCACCATGGGGATGCCCTGAAGCAGACCGGCGGTGACGGCACGATTCAGGCCCGCTACTTCAAGGACGCCTACTACGCCAACATGGGCGACGCCTTCGCGGCGAACGTGGGCGGCAAGCACTGGATCCGTTACGCGTACGAGGACCTGGCCGAGCTGGCAGGGCCTCCGGCGACGTCATGAAGGACCAGATGCAGAACAGCACCCCGAGCAGGGTGTGAAGGCGCTGCTGGCCTCCGGTGATGTGAAGGAGGTCGGCCAGGAGGACGTACGGGGCGTGGCCACGACGCACTACTCCGGCACCGTCGACGTGGCGGAGCTGACCAAGAAGAACTCGTCGCTGGACGCCGGTCAGCTCGCCGAGCTCAAGAAGCAGCTGGACCAGGTCGGCATCACGACCGAGAAGGTCGACATCTGGGTCGACAAGAACGATCTCCTGGTGAAGAAGACGGAGAAGGGCGAGATGAAGAGCGGCGAACTCAATTCGACGGTCTTCTACAGCGACTACGGCACGGACGTCTCGGTGGAGGAGCCCCGGCCGGTGACACGGTCGACTTCAAGGAGATCACGCAGAAGCAGAACGCATCCTGACGACGGCCGGTCCAAACCTCGTACACCGGTCGAACCGGGACGGATTTGCTCCTGGCCGTCCCGGTCACGTAGGCTCCACAGGAAGCCAAAGACCGCTGGTCGTCGCCACGCTCTCGTAAGGGAGATGGTGACCGAAGGATCCGTAAAATACGGACGACCTGCGCAGGTGACTGTGGAGAGCTCCCGGACTTCGTTCGGTCGAGCTACGCCCTGGCGCCTGCGCTGGGGCGTTTCGTCTTTCCGGCCCCTTCTGAGCGGTCCTCATCACCCGGAAGGAGGCCGACGCTCATGGCAAGGCCCGACAAGGCTGCCGCGGTAGCCGAGCTGACGGACCAGTTCCGCAGCTCGAACGCCGCAGTGCTGACCGAGTACCGGGTCTCACCGTGGCACAGCTCAAGGAGCTGCGCCGTTCGCTCGGTGAGAACGCCCAGTACGCCGTGGTGAAGAACACGCTGACCAAGATTGCGGCCAACGAGGCCGGGATCGACACGCTGGACGACCTGTTCTCGGGTCCGACGGCGGTTGCCTTCGTCACCGGTGACCCGGTGGAGTCGGCGAAGGGTCTTCGTGACTTCGCCAAGGACAACCCCAACCTCATCATCAAGGGCGGTGTCCTTGACGGTAAGGCGCTGTCCGCCGATGAGTTCAAAGCTTGCGGACCTCGAGTCCCGCGAGGTTCTGCTCGCCAAGGTGGCCGGTGGAATCAAGGCGTCGATGGCGAAGGCCGCGGCGACTTTCCAGGCTCCCCTGTCGGAGTTCGTCCGCACTGCGGACGCCCTTCGCGCCAAGGTCGAGCAGGGCGGTGCCGGTACGCCGGATCCCGCCGACGCCGAGGTCTCGGAGTAACACTCCGCTCCACGGCTCGCAGCGGGCCTGTACGCCCGCCTTCATATACACCCGGCACCTGCCGACTTAGTGGAAGGACGCCATCATGGCGAAGCTGTCCCAGGACGAGCTGCTCGCGCAGTTCGAGACCCTGACCCTCATCGAGCTCTCCGAGTTCGTCAAGGCCTTCGAAGAGAAGTTCGACGTCAAGGCTGCCGCCCCGGTCGCCGTTGCCGCCGGTGGCGCTGCCGCCGTCGCGGAAGCGCCGGAGGAGCAGGACGAGTTCGACGTCATCCTCACGGGTGCCGGCGAGAAGAAGATCCAGGTCATCAAGGTCGTGCGTGAGCTGACCTCGCTGGGCCTCAAGGAGGCCAAGGACCTCGTCGACGGCGCCCCGAAGCCCGTCCTCGAGAAGGTCGCCAAGGAGGCCGCCGAGAAGGCTGCCGAGTCCCTCAAGACCGCCGGCGCCTCCGTCGAGGTCAAGTGACCCTGCGAGTCATCTGACTCCTCAGGACCGTCCCTGCCGCGAGGCGGGGACGGCAGAGCGAGGGCGATCACCCATGCGGGTGGTCGCCCTTCGGCGTGCCCGTGGCGGTCGCCTTGAACTTCCCGGGTGACGAGTAGGGTGATCTTCGCCGTGTGTCTCTCAGGGGCCGTCAACCGGCGTCCTGGGGCGGCGGGTGATGATCGCAGTCGGTTCGTTCGGCCCGGGGGCCTTGACGAACGGCACGCGGCGCGCAATTCTCGGGACGCGTCGTCATCTCGATCCGGATCCGAGGCATGGATCGAGAGCGAAGCGGGCAGTAAAGAAGAGCGCACCCGCGCGAGGGCTAGCCATAGGTGTTGAGAACAGCTGTTGAGAGCAACGTGGGTCTCTGAGAACCCCGACTGGACATCAGTGTGCCGTTTGGCTACACTGACCCTTTGCGCTGCCTGTTAGCTGCCTCCTGCCCGTCACCAGGGGCATGCCCACGCTTAGCATCGATGACCGATCTTCCCCAACCGGGATTTCTGTCTCTGTGTCCAGCTTGGGGCCGGTACGCGCGTAGTGAGTCCGAGCCCTCGGAAGGACCCCTCTTGGCCGCCTCGCGCAACGCCTCGACCTCGAATACGAACAACGGTGCCAGCACCGCCCCGCTGCGCATCTCTTTTGCAAAGATCAGGGAGCCCTCGAGGTTCCGAACCTCCTCGCGCTGCAGACCGAGAGCTTTGACTGGCTCCTCGGTAATGCCGCCTGGAAGGCTCGCGTCGAGGCTGCTCTGGACAGCGGACAAGACGTCCCCACCAAGTCCGGCCTGGAAGAGATCTTCGAGGAGATTTCGCCGATCGAGGACTTCTCCGGGTCGATGTCGCTTACGTTCCGCGACCACCGTTTCGAGCCCCGAAGAACTCGATCGACGAGTGCAAGGAGCGCGACTTCACGTTCGCGGCTCCTCTCTTCGTCACGGCCGAGTTCACCAACAACGAGACCGGCGAGATCAAGTCCCAGACGGTCTTCATGGGCGATTTCCCGCTCATGACCAACAAGGGCACCTTCGTCATCAACGGCACCGAGCGTGTCGTTGTGTCGCAGCTGGTCCGCTCGCCGGGTGTCTACTTCGACTCCTCCATCGACAAGACGTCCGACAAGGACATCTTTTCCTCCAAGATCATCCCTTCCCGGGTGCCTGGCTGGAGATGGAGATCGACAAGCGCGACATGGTCGGTGTCCGCATCGACCGCAAGCGCAAGCAGTCCGTCACCGTTCTCCTGAAGGCTCTCGGTTGGACCACCGAGCAGATCCTCGAGGAGTTCGGCGAGTACGAGTCGATGCGCGCCACTCTGGAGAAGGACCACACCCAGGGCCAGGACGACGCGCTGCTCGACATCTACCGCAAGCTGCGTCCCGGCGAGCCGCCGACACGCGAAGCTGCTCAGACGCTGCTCGAGAACCTCTACTTCAACCCGAAGCGCTACGACCTCGCGAAGGTCGGCCGCTACAAGGTGAACAAGAAGCTCGGCGCGGAAGAGCCGCTCAACGCCGGTGTCCTGACCAGCGACGACATCATCGCGACCATCAAGTACCTGGTCAAGCTGCACGCCGGCGAGACCGAGACGGTCGGCGAGGCGGTGCCACGATCGTCGTCGAGACCGACGACATCGACCACTTCGGCAACCGCCGTCTGCGTAACGTCGGCGAGCTCATCCAGAACCAGGTCCGTACGGGCCTGGCGCGGATGGAGCGCGTCGTGCGTGAGCGCATGACGACACAGGACGTCGAAGCGATCACACCGCAGACCCTGATCAACATCCGGCCGGTTGTCGCCTCCATCAAGGAGTTCTTCGGCACCAGCCAGCTGTCTCAGTTCATGGACCAGAACAACCCGCTGTCGGGTCTCACCCACAAGCGCCGCCTGTCGGCTCTTGGCCCGGTGGTCTCTCCCGCGAGCGGGCCGGCTTCGAGGTCCGTGACGTGCACCCGTCCCACTACGGACGCATGTGCCCGATCGAGACCCTGAAGGCCCGAACATCGGTCTGATCGGTTCGCTCGCCTCGTACGGTCGCGTCAACGCGTTCGGTTTCGTCGAGACGCCGTACCGCAAGGTCATCGACGGTGTCGTCACCGACGACGTCGACTACCTGACAGCCGACGAAGAAGACCGCTTCGTGATCGCCCAGGCGAACGCGACGCTCTCCGAGGACATGCGGTTCACCGAGCCGCGCGTCCTGGTCCGCCGTCGTGGCGGAGAGGTCGACTACATCCCCGGTGACGACGTCGACTACATGGACGTCTCGCCGCGCCAGATGGTGTCGGTCGCGACCGCCATGATCCCGTTCCTCGAGCACGATGACGCCAACCGTGCCCTCATGGGCGCGAACATGATGCGTCAGGCCGTGCCGCTGATCACGTCCGAGGCTCCGCTCGTCGGTACCGGCATGGAGTACCGCTGTGCGGTCGACGCCGGTGACGTCATCAAGGCGGAGAAGGACGGTGTGGTCCAGGAGGTTTCCGCGGACTACATCACCGTCACCAACGACGACGGCACGTACACCACGTACCGCATCGCCAAGTTCTCCCGATCCAACCAGGGCACCTCGGTCAACCAGAAGGTTGTCGTGGACGAGGGCTCCCGGGTCGTCGAGGGCCAGGTCCTCGCCGACGGTCCCGCCACCCAGCAGGGTGAGATGGCCCTCGGCAAGAACCTGCTCGTGGCGTTCATGCCGTGGGAGGGTCACAACTACGAAGACGCGATCATCCTGTCGCAGCGTCTGGTGCAGGACGACGTCCTCTCCTCGATTCACATCGAGGAGCACGAGGTCGACGCCCGTGACACCAAGCTCGGCCCGGAGGAGATCACCCGGGACATCCCGAACGTCTCCGAGGAGGTCCTCGCCGACCTCGACGAGCGCGGCATCATCCGTATCGGTGCCGAGGTCGTCGCCGGCGACATCCTCGTCGGCAAGGTCACGCCCAAGGGCGAGACCGAGCTGACCCGGAGGAGCGCCTGCTCCGTGCGATCTTCGGTGAGAAGGCGCGCGAAGTGCGCGACACCTCGCTGAAGGTCCCGCACGGTGAGATCGGCAAGGTCATCGGCGTCCGCGTCTTCGACCGCGAAGAGGGCGACGAGCTGCCGCCGGGCGTGAACCAGCTGGTTCGCGTCTACGTCGCGCAGAAGCGCAAGATCACCGATGGTGACAAGCTCGCCGGCCGTCACGGCAACAAGGGCGTCATCTCGAAGATCCTGCCGATCGAGGACATGCCGTTCCTGGAGGACGGCACCCCGGTCGACATCATCCTCAACCCGCTGGGTGTCCCGTCCCGAATGAACCCGGGACAGGTCCTGGAGATCCACCTCGGCTGGCTCGCCAGCCGCGGCTGGACGTCTCCGGTCTCGCCGACGACTGGGCCCAGCGACTGCAGGCCATCGGCGCCGACAAGGTCGCCCCGGTACCAACGTCGCGACCCCGGTCTTCGACGGTGCCCGCGAGGACGAGATCACCGGCCTCTTCCAGGCCTCGATCCCGAACCGCGACGGGGACCGGCTGGTCCAGCCCTCGGGCAAGGCCAACCTGTTCGACGGCCGCTCCGGTGAGCCGTTCCCCGAGCCGGTCTCGGTCGGCTACATGTACATCCTCAAGCTCCACCACCTGGTCGACGACAAGCTGCACGCCCGTTCGACCGGTCCCTACTCCATGATCACCCAGCAGCCGCTGGTGGTAAGGCGCAGTTCGGTGGACAGCGCTTCGGTGAGATGGAGGTGTGGGCGCTCGAGGCTTATGGCGCCGCTTACGCCCTCCAGGAGCTGCTGACGATCAAGTCCGACGACGTGACCGGCCGCGTGAAGGTGTACGAGGCCATCGTCAAGGGCGAGAACATCCCCGAGCCGGGCATCCCTGAGTCCTTCAAGGTGCTCATCAAGGAGATGCAGTCGCTCTGCCTCAACGTGGAGGTGCTGTCCTCGGACGGCATGTCCATCGAGATGCGCGACACGGACGAGGACGTCTTCCGCGCGGCGGAGGAGCTCGGAATCGACCTGTCCCGGCGCGAGCCGAGCAGCGTCGAAGAGGTCTGACGGGTTGGCCGGCCGGATCCCCGTGATCCGGCCGGCTCTCCCGACCCGTTCAGACCATTGCTGAAGTGCCCCGATTTCTCGCTCAGGCGAGGGGCTCGAACCCCGAAAGAGGGATTGACGACAAGTGCTCGACGTCAACTTCTTCGACGAGCTGCGGATCGGCCTTGCCACCGCGGACGACATCCGGACCTGGTCCCACGGCGAAGTGAAGAAGCCGGAGACCATCAACTACCGCACGCTCAAGCCCGAAAAGGACGGACTCTTCTGCGAGAAGATCTTCGGTCCGACCGGGACTGGGAGTGCTACTGCGGCAAGTACAAGCGTGTCCGATTCAAGGGCATCATCTGTGAGCGCTGCGGCGTCGAGGTCACTCGCGCCAAGGTGCGTCGTGAGCGGATGGGCCACATCGAGCTCGCTGCTCCCGTCACCCACATCTGGTACTTCAAGGGCGTCCCGTCACGACTGGGCTACCTGCTGGACCTCGCGCCGAAGGACCTCGAAAAGGTCATCTACTTCGCCGCGTACATGATCACGTTCGTCGACGAGGAGCGCCGTACCCGCGACCTCCCGTCGCTGGAGGCACACGTCTCCGTCGAGCGCCAGCAGGTCGAGAACCGTCGCGACTCGGACCTCGAGAACCGCGCCAAGAAGCTCGAGACCGACCTGGCCGAGCTCGAGGCCGAGGGTGCCAAGGCCGATGTGCGCCGCAAGGTGCGCGAAGGCGCCGAGCGTGAGATGAAGCAGCTGCGCGACCGTGCGCAGCGCGAGATCGACCGTCTCGACGAGGTGTGGAGCCGCTTCAAGAACCTCAAGGTCCAGGACCTTGAGGGCGACGAGCTGCTCTACCGCGAGCTGCGTGACCGTTTCGGCACGTACTTCGACGGCTGCATGGGTGCTGCCGCCCTGCAGAAGCGCCTCGAGTCGTTCGACCTGAACGAGGAGGCCGAGCGCCTCCGCGAGATCATCCGTACCGGCAAGGGCCAGAAGAAGACCCGTGCGCTCAAGCGCCTCAAGGTCGTCTCCGCGTTCCTGCAGACCAGCAACAAGCCCAAGGGCATGGTGCTCGACTGCGTGCCGGTCATCCCGCCGGACCTGCGTCCGATGGTGCAGCTGGACGGTGGCCGCTTCGCGACCTCCGACCTGAACGACCTGTACCGCCGTGTGATCAACCGCAACAACCGCCTCAAGCGTCTCCTTGATCTCGGTGCCCCGAGATCATCGTGAACAACGAGAAGCGGATGCTGCAGGAGGCCGTCGACGCACTGTTCGACAACGGTCGCCGCGGTCGCCCGGTCACCGGTCCCGGTAACCGCCCGCTCAAGTCCCTGAGCGACATGCTCAAGGGCAAGCAGGGTCGTTTCCGTCAGAACCTGCTCGGCAAGCGTGTGGACTACTCCGCGCGTTCCGTGATCGTCGTCGGGCCGCAGCTCAAGCTGCACCAGTGCGGTCTGCCGAAGGCCATGGCGCTGGAGCTCTTCAAGCCGTTCGTGATGAAGCGCCTGGTCGACCTCAACCACGCGCAGAACATCAAGTCGGCCAAGCGCATGGTCGAGCGTGGCCGCACCGTCGTGTACGACGTCCTCGAAGAGGTCATCGCCGAGCACCCGGTGCTGCTGAACCGTGCACCCACCCTGCACCGCCTCGGCATCCAGGCCTTCGAGCCGCAGCTGGTCGAGGGTAAGGCCATCCAGATCCACCCGCTCGTCTGCACCGCGTTCAACGCGGACTTCGACGGTGACCAGATGGCCGTGCACCTGCCGCTCTCCGCGGAGGCGCAGGCCGAGGCACGCATCCTGATGCTGTCCTCGAACAACATCCTGAAGCCGGCGGACGGCCGTCCGGTCACCATGCCGACCCAGGACATGGTGCTCGGCCTCTTCTTCCTCACCACGGACGAGGAGGAGCGCAAGGTCATCGGTCAGGGCCGGGCGTTCGGTTCCACCGCCGAGGCGACCATGGCGTTCGACGCCCGGGAGCTCTCGCTCCAGGCGCAGGTCGACATCCGCTTCCCGGTGGGCACCATCCCGCCGCGTGGCTGGGTGCCGCCGGTCGCCGAGGAGGGCGAGCCCGAGTACCAGCCGGGTGACACCTTCCGGCTGCGGACGAGCCTGGGCCGTGCGCTCTTCAACGAGCTGCTGCCCGAGGACTACCCGTTCGTCGACTACTCGGTCGGCAGAAGCAGCTCTCCGAGATCGTCAACGACCTCGCCGAGCGCTACCCAAGGTCATCGTGGCGGCGACGCTCGACAACCTGAAGGCAGCGGGCTTCCACTGGGCGACGCGTTCCGGCGTCACCGTCTCTGTTGCCGACATCGTCGTCCCCGAGGCCAAGAAGGCCATCGTCAAGGGCTACGAGGAGCAGGACGAGAAGGTCCAGAAGCAGTACGAGCGCGGTCTGATCACCAAGGACGAGCGCACGCAGGAGCTCATCGCGATCTGGACCAAGGCGACCCATGAGGTTGCCGAGGCGATGAACGCGAACTTCCCGAAGACGAACCCCATCTTCATGATGGTTGACTCGGGTGCCCGAGGAAACATGATGCAGATGCGTCAGATCGCGGGTATGCGTGGTCTGGTGTCGAACGCGAAGAACGAGACCATCCCGCGTCCGATCAAGGCCTCGTTCCGTGAGGGCCTCACCGTGCTGGAGTACTTCATCTCCACGCACGGTGCCCGTAAGGTCTGGCTGACACCGCCCTGCGTACCGCCGACTCGGGTTACCTGACCCGTCGTCTGGTGGACGTCTCGCAGGACGTGATCATCCGCGAGGAGGACTGCGGCACCGACCGCGGCCTCAAGCTGAAGATCGCTGTCAAGGACGCGGGCGGTGTGCTCCGCAAGACGGATGACGTCGAGACCTCGGTCTACGCCCGCATGCTCGCCGAGGACGTCGTCATCGACGGCAAGGTCATCGCACCTGCCAATGTCGACCTCGGTGACGTCCTGATCGACGCCCTGGTGGGCGCCGGCGTCGAGACGGTCAAGACCCGTTCGGTCCTGACCTGTGAGTCCGCGGTAGGCACCTGTGCCTTCTGCTACGGACGCTCGCTCGCCACCGGCAAGCTGGTCGACATCGGTGAGGCGGTCGGCATCATCGCCGCCCAGTCCATCGGTGAGCCCGGCACCCAGCTGACGATGCGTACCTTCCACACCGGTGGTGTGGCGGGTGACGACATCACGCAGGGTCTGCCCCGAGTCGTCGAGCTCTTCGAGGCCCGTACGCCCAGGGTGTCGCCCCGATCTCGGAGGCCAAGGGCCGTGTCCGGATCGAGGAGACCGAGAAGACCAAGAAGCTCGTGGTCACGCCGGACGACGGCAGCGAGGAGACTCCTTTCCCGATCTCCAAGCGTGCCCGTCTGCTGGTCGGCGAGGGCGACGCGGTCGAGGTGGGCCAGAAGCTCACCGTCGGTGCCACCAACCCGCACGACGTGCTGCGGATCCTCGGTCAGCGCGCGGTCCAGGTCCACCTGGTCGGCGAAGTCCAGCGGGTCTACAACTCGCAGGGCGTGTCGATCCACGACAAGCACATCGAGATCATCATCCGGCAGATGCTGCGCCGCGTGACGATCATCGAGTCGGGCGACGCGGAGCTGCTGCCCGGCGAGCTCGTCGAGCGGTCGAAGTTCGAGGTCGAGAACCGTCGTGTGGTCACCGAGGGCGGTCACCCGCCTCCGGCCGTCCGCAGCTGATGGGTATCACCAAGGCCTCGCTCGCCACCGAGTCGTGGCTGTCGGCGGCGTCCTTCCAGGAGACGACCAGGGTTCTGACCGACGCGGCGATCAACGCCAAGTCGGACTCCCTGATCGGCCTCAAGGAGAACGTCATCATCGGTAAGCTCATCCCGGCCGGTACGGGTCTGTCCCGCTACCGCAACATCCGGGTCGAGCCGACCGAGGAAGCCAAGGCCGCGATGTACTCGGCCGTCGGCTACGACGACATCGACTACTCGCCGTTCGGCACGGGCTCCGGCCAGGCCGTTCCGCTGGAGGACTACGACTACGGTCCGTACAACCAGTAAGCGAGTCGTCTGAACGACAGCAGGGCGGCCACTCCGTTTCGTACGGGGTGGCCGTCCTGCTTCGTGTACGGGGCCGTGCGGTGCGCTGTGGCGTCCGGACGGGGAAAACCGCCAGCGGTGCCGCAGGGCGAGCGGTGGGGCCGCAGAGGGCGGAGCGGGCCCGGTACGGCCGGGCCGGCAGCCCTGTCCGGGCGCGGAGGACGGGTCGGCTCCTGGTCCGAGAGGCGCTGTGACCGGGGGCGGAGCCGCTTCGGGGCATTTGTTTTGACCGGAGTCCATGAGGTAGGTACGCTCAAGCCTTGTGCCTGGGGTGTGCCTGGGCTCGGGTGCGTGTCCTCAACCGCATGGCGAGTCCGTAAGTGGCCACCGCAATCTGCGCTCTTTCTGCCTTCTGGCAGGAGCTTGCAGTGTTCGACACACCCGACCGCGTGGGTCGGAGAGTGTTCCAGGTTAGTTTCACCGACGGCACACAGAAACCGGAGAAGTAGTGCCTACGATTCAGCAGCTGGTCCGGAAGGGCCGGCAGGACAAGGTCGAGAAGAACAAGACGCCCGCGCTCGAGGGTTCGCCCCAGCGTCGCGGCGTCTGCACGCGTGTTCACGACCACCCCGAAGAAGCCGAACTCGGCCCTCCGTAAGGTCGCGCGTGTGCGTCTGACCTCCGGCATCGAGGTCACGGCCTACATTCCGGGTGAGGGACACAACCTGCAGGAGCACTCCATCGTGCTCGTGCGTGGTGGCCGTGTGAAGGACCTGCCGGGTGTTCGTTACAAGATCATCCGCGGTTCCCTTGACACCCAGGGTGTCAAGAACCGCAAGCAGGCCCGCAGCCGCTACGGCGCCAAGAAGGAGAAGTAAGAATGCCTCGTAAGGGCCCCGCCCGAAGCGCCCGGTCATCATTGACCCGGTCTATGGTTCTCCTCTTGTCACGTCGCTGATCAACAAGATCCTGCTCAACGGCAAGCGCTCCACCGCCGAGCGGATCGTCTACGGCGCCATGGAAGGCCTCCGCGAAGACCGGTGCAGACCCGGTCATCACGCTGAAGCGCGCGCTTGAGAACGTCAAGCCCTCGCTCGAGGTCAAGTCCCGCCGTGTCGGTGGCGCCACCTACCAGGTGCCGATCGAGGTCAAGCCCGGTCGTGCCGCCACCCTCGCGCTGCGCTGGGTCGTGGGTTACTCCCGCGCCCGTCGTGAAGACGATGACCGAGCGGCTCATGAACGAGCTGCTCGACGCCTCCAACGGTCTTGGCGCTGCAGTCAAGAAGCGTGAGGACACGCACAAGATGGCCGAGTCGAACAAGGCCTTCGCGCACTACCGCTGGTAGTCGCTCACCCCATCGAGACCGAGAGAAGATTGAGCCTTATGGCCACCACTTCGCTTGACCTGGCCAAGGTCCGCAACATTGGGATCATGGCCCACATCGACGCGGGGAAGACGACCACCACCGAGCGGATCCTCTTCTACACCGGTGTGAGCTACAAGATCGGTGAAGTCCACGACGGCGCTGCCACGATGGACTGGATGGAGCAGGAGCAGGAGCGCGGCATCACGATCACGTCGGCCGCGACGACCTGCCACTGGCCGCTCGATGAGGTTGATCACACGATCAACATCATTGACACCCCGGTCACGTCGACTTCACCGTCGAGGTGGAGCGTTCGCTCCGCGTCCTCGACGGCGCCGTCACCGTCTTCGACGGTGTGGCGGGCGTCGAGCCCCAGTCCGAGACTGTCTGGCGTCAGGCGGACCGCTACGGCGTGCCGCGTATCTGCTTCGTCAACAAGCTCGACCGCACCGGCGCCGAGTTCCACCGCTGCGTCGACATGATCGTCGACCGCCTCGGTGCGGTTCCGCTGGTCATGCAGCTCCCCATCGGCGCCGAAGGCGACTTCAAGGGCGTCGTCGACCTCGTGTCGATGAAGGCCTTCGTGTGGTCGGAAGAGGCCGCCAAGGGTGAGATGTACGACACCGTCGACATCCCCGACACTCACGTCGAGGCTGCCGAGGAGTGGCGCGGCAAGCTCCTCGAAGGCGTCTCCGAGAACGACGACGCGATGATGGAGCTGTACCTCGAGGGCGTCGAGCCCACCGAGGAGCAGCTGCACGCGGCGATCCGTCGGATCACCCTCGCTTCGAAGGGCACGGCCGACTCCGTCACCGTGACCCCGGTGTTCTGTGGCACCGCGTTCAAGAACAAGGGCGTTCAGCCCCTGCTCGACGCGGTCGTCCGCTACCTGCCTTCTCCCTGGACGTCGAGGCCGTCGAAGGCCACGACGTGAAGGACCCGGAGAAGGTCATCGCGCGCCGGCCTTCGGACGACGAGCCGTTCTCCGGCCTGGCGTTCAAGATCGCGAGCGACCCGCACCTGGGCAAGCTCACCTTCATCCGGATCTACTCCGGTCGCCTCGAGGCCGGCACTGCGGTGCTGAACTCGGTCAAGGGCAAGAAGGAGCGCATCGGGAAGATCTACCGTATGCACGCGAACAAGCGTGAGGAGATCCCTCGGTGGGCGCCGGCGACATCGTCGCCGTCATGGGCCTGAAGCAGACCACCACAGGTGAGACGCTGTGTGACGACAAGAACCCGGTCATCCTGGAGTCCATGGACTTCCCGGCGCCGGTCATCGAAGTCGCCATCGAGCCCAAGTCCAAGGGTGACCAGGAGAAGCTGGGTGTCGCCATCCAGCGGCTCTCGGAGGAGGACCCTCCTTCCAGGTGCACTCCGACGAGGAGACCGGCCAGACCATCATCGGTGGTATGGGCGAGCTTCACCTCGAGGTGCTCGTCGACCGCATGAAGCGCGAGTTCCGCGTCGAGGCGAACGTCGGCAAGCCCCAGGTCGCGTACCGCGAGACGATCCGCAAGACCGTCGATCGCATCGACTATGTGCACAAGAAGCAGACTGGTGGAACCGGCCAGTTCGCGAAGGTGCAGATCTCGATGGAGCCGATCGAGGGCGGCGACGCCTCGTACGAGTTCGTCAACAAGGTCACCGGTGGCCGCATCCCCGTGAGTACATCCCCTCGGTGGACGCGGGCGCGCAGGAAGCCATGAAGTTCGGCATCCTGGCCGGTTACGAGATGGTCGGTGTTCGCATCACCCTTCTCGACGGTGGTTACCACGAGGTCGACTCCTCCGAGCTCGCCTTCAAGATCGCCGGTTCGCAGGCGTTCAAGGAGGGTGCCCGCAGGGCGTCCCCGTGCTTCTCGAGCCGGTGATGGCCGTCGAGGTCACCACGCCCGAGGACTACATGGGCGATGTCATCGGTGACCTCAACTCCCGCCGTGGCCAGATCCAGGCCATGGAGGAGCGCAGCGGCGCTCGCGTCGTGAAGGGCATCGTGCCCTCTCGGAGATGTTCGGCTACGTCGGAGACCTCCGCAGCAAGACCTCGGGTCGCGCAAGCTACTCGATGCAGTTCGACTCCTACGCCGAGGTTCCGCGGAACGTCGCCGAGGAGATCATCGCGAAGGCCAAGGGCGAGTAACTCTCCCGAGCTCACGCTTTAGGCTTGTCACCGGAGCCTGGTAGGGCATTCATCGCAGCGCGTAAGCGGTGTGGCGAATGCCCCGGCGCCGGCATTCCAGCAACGATCACCTGTGGCGCCGATGAAGCAAGGCGTACAGAACCACTCCAGGAGGACCCAGTGGCGAAGGCGAAGTTCGAGCGGACTAAGCCGCACGTCAACATCGGCACCATTGGTCACATTGACCACGGTAAGACGACCCTCACGGCCGCCATTACCAAGGTGCTGCACGACGCGTACCCGAACCTGAACGAGGCCTCGGCCTTCGACCAGATCGACAAGGCTCCCGGAGCGCCAGCGCGGGATCACGATCTCGATCTCGCATGTCGAGTACCAGACTGAGCAGCGTCACTATGCTCACGTCGACTGCCCCGGTCACGCCGACTACATCAAGAACATGATCACGGGTGCGGCGCAGATGGACGGCGCCATCCTCGTGGTCGCGGCCACCGACGGCCCGATGCCGCAGACCAAGGAGCACGTGCTCCTGGCCCGCCAGGTCGGCGTGCCGTACATCGTTGTCGCGCTGAACAAGGCCGACATGGTGGACGACGAGGAGATCCTGGAGCTCGTCGAGCTCGAGGTTCGTGAGCCCTTCCGAGTACGAGTTCCGGGCGACGACCTTCCGGTCGTCAAGGTCTCGGCGCTCAAGGCCCTTGAGGGCGACAAGGAGTGGGGCAACACTGTCCTCGAGCTGATGAAGGCCGTCGACGAGGCGATCCCGCAGCCCGAGCGTGACGTCGAGAAGCCGTTCCTGATGCCGATCGAGGACGTCTTCACGATCACCGGTCGTGGCACCGTCGTCACCGGTCGTATCGAGCGTGGTGTCCTCAAGGTCAACGAGACTGTTGACATCGTGGGCATCAAGGAGAACAAGACCACCACCACGGTCACCGGTATCGAGATGTTCCGCAAGCTGCTCGATGAGGGCCAGGCCGGTGAGAACGTCGGTCTGCTTCTTCGTGGCATCAAGCGCGAGGACGTCGAGCGCGGCCAGGTCATCATCAAGCCGGGTTCGGTCACGCCGCACACCGAGTTCGAGGCGCAGTCCTACATCCTGTCGAAGGACGAGGGTGGCCGTCACACCCGTTCTTCAACAACTACCGCCCGCAGTTCTACTTCCGTACCACGGACGTAACGGGCGTTGTGACCCTTCCCGAGGGCACCGAGATGGTCATGCCGGGTGACAACACCCTCATGAACGTCACGCTGATCCAGTCGGTCGCCATGGAAGAGGGCCTGAAGTTCGCCATCCGTGAGGGTGGCCGGACCGTGGGCGCCGGCCAGGTCACCAAGATCATCAAGTAATTACTTGATCGTCTGACCTGGTAGCTCCGCACAGAGCACCGAGAGGGCCCCGGCCCGCCGCGCGAGCGGTGGGCCGGGCCTCTGCTGCGCGTGCCCGGCCCGCGTGCCCCGCCCCGCGAGTCCGGCGTGATCCGGGCGAGAGGCCTTAGCCGGCAGGCAGGGCCTCCCGTATCGCCTTTGCGGTGGAAGCCGGGTCGTAGCCCTCGGGGACGCCGTCGAGCAGGATGATGTCGCCCTTGATGTGCCGCGAGCGCAGCGGTGCGATCTCCTGGTACGCGGGTGAGTCCCACCAGCCCCGCGCCTCGGCGATCCCGGAAAGCCGATCACCACGACGCTGCCGGGCCAGGTGCCCTCCTTCACCTCGTGCTGGGTGGCGTGTACGAGAAAGCGGCCGCCGTACGGCTCGAAGGTGGCGGTGATGCGCTCGATGTACTCGGCGATCTCCGGGTGCGGGGCGGCCTCTTGCAGGTTTGCTATGGCGTAGGCAGGCATGACGTCCTTCCGGGCGGTCAGGTTCTGAACGTCGATGATCGTGGCATGCGGCCGGGGCGGGGTCGACGGCCTGGCCGGAAAGTGGCATTTGCGAGGTCCTCGGCGCTGGGCAGCGGGGCCTTGAGACCTGACCGGGGAGCGCTTCCTACGTTTTCTGAGCGGTCCGGGCCGCGCGGCCTCCGGTCACCGCAGGCTCGGTACCTCGCCCCGTCCGCCCGGCGCAGTACCGCGCCCGGGATGCCGTGCAGCAGCCGGGCGCCGATCGAGGTGATCCGGTCCTCGTCCGGTGGGTCGCCCCAGGCCGATCGCGTACCGGACATGGGCGCTGTCGGCCGTGTACGGGCGTGCCAGGCGTAGGCGTCCGGGGCCCGCGCTTCGGCCAGGGCGGCGAGCAGGGCCGGCAGTCGGCCCCGGAAGCGGCCTTCGTCCGGGCCGGGGCGTACGGAGACGACCGCCCAGGCGGCGTGGCGGCGGTGCAGCGGGGCGCCGCGCAGAGTGAGCGATCAGGTGCTGTCTCCAGGATCTCCCAGGCGCGGAAGAGCTCCCGGGTCAGCAGATCGCGGCCTGCCTCGGTGACCTGCTGGGAGCAGGGGCGGACCGGGCCGTCGGAGTCAGGACGGTCATCGGGAGGCGGGGCGACTCCTTGCCTGCGGGGACCGCCCGGCGCCGGTCCCAGGCTGCCCAGGTGGCGAAGAAGTGCCGGAGCAGCTCGGCCCGTGGCAGGTCACCGGCCTCGTGTGCGCCGCCAGTACGGACCAGGCCGGCCCTGGCAGGCCGCCGCAGGGGCCGAGTCCAGTCCGCGGGCCCGGGCCCATGTTGACGTCCCTGGCCAGTTCGGTGAAGGCGCTTCGGTGCGGGTCCGCCGCCGCGAGCACCGCGTCCGCGTCGCTCACCGCGCTGAGTGCGGTCGCCGCGGCCTCGCCCAGCTCCGCGCGGCGGGTGACCGCTTCGACGGGTGGCACTGCGCCTGTCGCCACGGTGCTCAGGTCCACCCGGAGCCCGTCGATGTGGAAGCGGAGTCCGGGGACACGCGCGCCGGTCACCTCGCGGATGTCCGCGGCTGCCGGCAGGGCGCGGGCCAACCGGGCCCGGAGGTGCGGGAGTTGAACGGTTCCGGGCGGCGCGGCCACCAGGTCCAGATCGGCCCCTGGCAGCGCGCACCCCATCCGCCGGCAGCCGACGGTATGGATGCGGCCCTCGGGGAAGGCTTCGGCGATGCGGTGGGCGGTCGCCGCGGGTCGGCGCACGGGGCGATCCGCTGTGGGGCGGCGGGCTCGGGCAGCCAGTGCACCGCGCCGGAGTCCACGTCGATCGTTGCCCGTACGTGCAGTGGCTCGTCGGCCCGGCGCGAGAGCAGGGCCGCCTTGCCGGTCCGGCCTTCCAGCGCGGCGGGCGCCGGGAGGCAGCGCGGGAACAGGCCTGGCAGGGCCGTTGCCGGGGTGGGGCAGGCTCCGGCGATCAGGGCGGCTGCCGCCTGGAAGTCCGACTCCGGTACGAAGCGGGGAGGAGGTCGACGCGTGGACCGTGCGGTGCCAGCCGGGCGAGCGGGGCGGATGCGGCTCGACCGAATCACCCGCGGGTGGGGCCGGTGAAAGGCTCCCGCGTTTGACCGTTCCCACGCTGGGGTAAGATCCTCCGCCCGATTGGCCATGCTCATGAGCCGTATGGCACACTAGCCAGGTTGCTCGGTTGAGTGTCAATGCTGCGCGCCTCCCGCCGGGAGGACCGGAAGCGAGTCCCACAGTACTCGTCGGCCCCATGCGGGCCGGAAGTACGGGAATCTTCCGGGAAGTGTCAGTGGGGCGCCGACCAGGCACCCGGTGGGGTTTCATCCCCGGCAGCGCGGCCTCGGCCCGCACCCCTTGGTTGGGATTTTCTTCGGGAAATCTTCGTAGAGGGATGCGACACGCCCGACCGCGTGGGTCGGAGGTGGAGTTACGAGAACTACCGGGTTCCAGGGCGTTATGAGAGACAGGACTACTAGTAGCCATGGCGGGACAGAAGATCCGCATCCGGCTCAAGGCCTACGACCACGAGGTCATCGATTCCTCGGCGAAGAAGATCGTCGAGACGGTGACGCGAACTGGTGCGTCGGTCGCGGGCCCGGTGCCGCTGCCCACTGAGAAGAACGTGTACTGCGTCATCAAGTCGCCGCACAAGTACAAGGACTCGCGCGAGCACTTTGAGATGCGCACGCACAAGCGCCTCATCGACATTCTCGACCCCACGCCGAAGACGGTTGACTCGCTCATGCGCCTCGACCTGCCGGCGGGCGTCGACATCGAGATCAAGCTCTGAGGTGACGCGCGAGATGGCTAAGAACATTAAGGGCGTCCTGGGCGAGAAGCTCGGCATGACCCAGGTCTGGGACGAGAACAACCGGGTTGTCCCGGTGACCGTCGTCAAGGCCGGGCCGTGTGTCGTGACCCAGGTCCGCACCAACGACAGCGACGGCTACGAGTCGGTCCAGATCGCCTTCGGCGAGATCGACCCGCGCAAGGTGAACAAGCCCCTCAAGGGCCACTTCGCCAAGGCCGACGTGACCCCGCGCCGCCACCTGGTGGAGCTCCGCACCCTGACGCCAGCGAGTACACGCTGGGCCAGGAGGTCACTGCCGAGGTGTTCGAGTCCGGCGTCAGGGTTGACGTCACGGGCAAGAGCAAGGGCAAGGGCTTCGCCGGTGTCATGAAGCGTCACAACTTCAAGGGCCTCGGCGCCGGCCACGGCGTCCAGCGCAAGCACCGTTCCCCGGTTCGATCGGTGGCTGCGCCACCCTGGGCGTGTCTTCAAGGGCATGCGCATGGCCGGCCGGATGGGCAACGAGCGCGTCACCACCCAGAACCTGACCATCCACGCGGTTGACGCGGAGAAGGGTCTGCTGCTCATCAAGGGCGCAGTCCCCGGTCCGAACGGCGGCCTCGTCCTGGTCCGTACCGCGGCCAAGGGGCTTGAGGTAATGAGCACCATTGACATCCTTTCGCCGGCAGGCGACAAGGCCGGTACCGTCGACCTCCCTGCGGAGATCTTCGACGCGAAGACCAGCGTTCCGCTGATCCACCAGGTCGTTGTCGCACAGCTGGCAGCTGCCCGTCAGGGCACGCACTCGACCAAGCGCCGCGGTGAAGTCCGTGGTGGTGGCCGTAAGCCTTACCGCCAGAAGGGCACCGGCCGCGCCCGCCAGGGTTCGACCCGCGCGCCGCAGTTCGCGGGCGGTGGCGTTGTCCACGGCCCGAAGCCGCGCGACTACTCGCAGCGCACCCCGAAGAAGATGAAGGCCGCCGCTCTGCGCGGTGCCCTCTCGGACCGGGCGCGTCACTCCCGTATCCACATCGTCACCGGTGTGGTCGAGGGTGGAGTCTCCACGAAGGCCGCCAAGACGCTGTTCGGCAAGATCTCGGAGCGCAGCAACCTGCTCCTGGTCGTCGACCGCGCCGACGAGGCCGCGTGGCTGTCCGCACGCAACCTGCCCCAGGTGCACATCCTGGAGCCGGGCCAGCTGAACACGTACGACGTGATCGTCTCTGACGACGTGGTCTTCACCCAGGCCGCTTTCGAGTCCTTCGTGTCTGGCCCCAGACCGCTGAGACCGAAGGGAGCGACGCCTGATGAGCGAGGCGACCGTTACCAGCTCGACCATCACGAGCAAGACCTACTCGGACCCGCGTGACGTTCTCGTCAAGCCGGTTGTGTCCGAGAAGAGCTATGCGCTGCTCGACGAGAACAAGTACACGTTCATCGTCGCGCCCGGCTCCAACAAGACCCAGATCAAGCAGGCCGTGGAAGCGGTCTTCTCGGTCAAGGTCACCGGGGTCAACACGATCAACCGGCAGGGCAAGCGCAAGCGCACCAAGACCGGCTTCGGCAAGCGCTCCGACACGAAGCGCGCCATCGTGACCTCGCCGAGGGCGACCGTATCGACATCTTCGGCGGCCCGACCTCCTAGCGGAGGTCGAGTCGTCCGGAATCGGACGAGGACTGAGAAATGGGTATCCGCAAGTACAAGCCGACGACCCCGGGCCGTCGTGGCTCCAGCGTCGCCGACTTTGTCGAGATCACGCGGTCCACGCCGGAGAAGTCGCTGGTCCGCCCCTGCACAGCAAGGGCGGCCGTAACAACGCCGGTCGGATCACTGTTCGCCACCAGGGTGGCGGACACAAGCGCGCCTACCGCGTGATCGACTTCCGTCGTCACGACAAGGACGGCGTGCCGGCCAAGGTCGCGCACATCGAGTACGACCCGAACCGCACGGCGCGCATCGCGCTGCTCCACTACGCGGACGGCGAGAAGCGTTACGTTCTCGCCCCGCGTGGCCTGGTGCAGGGTGACCGCGTCGAGAACGGTCCGGGCGCAGACATCAAGCCGGGCAACAACCTGGCGCTGCGCAACATCCCGGTCGGTACGACGCTCCACGCCATCGAGCTGCGGCCCGGCGGCGGCGCGAAGTTCGCCCGTTCCGCGGGTGCCTCCGTGCAGCTGCTGGCGAAGGAGGGCACTATGGCCCACCTTCGTATGCCGTCCGGTGAGATCCGGCTGGTCGACGCCCGCTGCCGCGCCACGATTGGCGAGGTCGGCAACGCCGAGCAGTCGAACATCAACTGGGGCAAGGCCGGCCGCATGCGCTGGAAGGGCGTTCGCCCGACCGTCCGCGGTGTTGCGATGAACCCGGTTGACCACCCGCACGGTGGTGGTGAAGGCAAGACCTCCGGTGGACGTCACCCGGTCTCGCCGTGGGGTCAGAAGGAAGGTCGTACGCGCTCGCCGAAGAAGGCATCGAGCAAGTACATCGTCCGCCGCCGCAAGACGAACAAGAAGCGCTAGGAGCGGGTTTAGATGCCGCGCAGTCTCAAGAAGGGCCCTTCGTCGACGGCCACCTCGTCAAGAAGGTGGACGTACAGAACGAAGCAGGCACCAAGAACGTCATCAAGACCTGGTCCCGTCGCTCGATGATCATCCCGGCCATGCTGGGTCACACCATCGCGGTGCACAACGGCAAGATCCACGTCCCGGTGTTCGTCACCGAGTCGATGGTCGGCCACAAGCTCGGCGAGTTCTCGCCGACTCGCACCTTCCGCGGCCACGTCAAGGACGACCGGAAGTCGAAGCGCCGCTAGCGCGGGGTGGAAGCGACTATGACGACTCACACTGAAGGGACAACCATGGAAGCCAGGGCCCAGGCGCGGTACATCCGCGTCACGCCCATGAAGGCCCGCCGAGTGGTGGACCTCATCCGTGGCATGGATGCCACGGAGGCTCAGGCGGTCCTGCGTTTCGCCCCGCAGGCCGCGAGCGTGCCGGTTGGCAAGGTGCTTGACAGCGCCATCGCCAACGCTGCACACAACTACGACCACCCTGACGCTTCTTCGCTGGTCATCAGCGAGGCGTTCGTGGACGAGGGCCCGACCCTGAAGCGGTTCCGACCGCGTGCTCAGGGCCGTGCCTACCGGATCCGTAAGCGGACCAGCCACATCACCGTGGTCGTCAGCAGCAAGGAAGGAACCCGGTAATGGGCCAGAAGGTTAACCCGCATGGGTTCCGGCTCGGCATTACCACGGACTTCAAGTCCCGTTGGTACGCCGACAAGCTGTACGCGGACTACGTCAAGGAAGACGTTGCCATTCGTCGCATGATGACGAAGGGCATGGAGCGGGCCGGCATCTCGAAGGTTGAGATCGAGCGCACCCGCGACCGCGTCCGTGTTGACATCCACACCGCACGTCCGGGCATCGTCATCGGCCGCCGTGGCGCCGAGGCCGACCGCATCCGTGGCGAGCTGGAGAAGCTGACCGGCAAGCAGGTCCAGCTGAACATCCTCGAGGTCAAGAACCCCGAGGTGGACGCTCAGCTGGTGGCCCAGGCCGTCGCCGAGCAGCTCTCCTCCCGCGTCTCCTTCCGTCGTGCAATGCGTAAGAGCATGCAGAGCACGATGAAGGCCGGCGCCAAGGGCATCAAGATCCAGTGCGGCGGTCGCCTCGGCGGCGCCGAGATGTCCCGCTCGGAGTTCTACCGCGAGGGCCGCGTGCCCTGCACACGCTCCGTGCGAACGTGGACTACGGCTTCTTCGAGGCCAAGACGACCTTCGGCCGTATCGGTGTGAAGGTCTGGATCTACAAGGGCGACGTCAAGAACATCGCCGAGGTCCGCGCCGAGAACGCAGCAGCGCGCGCCGGCAACCGTCCGGCCCGTGGCGGTACTGACCGTCCGGCCGGTCGCGGTGGCGCCGGTGGTCGTGGTGGCGAGCGTGGCGGTCGCGGTCGCAAGCCGCAGCAGTCCGCGCCGGCAGCGGAGGCCCCAAGGCCGACGCTCCGCCGCTGCCGCTCCGGCTGCTGAGAGCACCGGAACGGAGGCCTGACCGAAATGCTGATCCCCGTAGGGTCAAGCACCGCAAGCAGCACCACCCGAAGCGAAGCGGTATGTCCAAGGGTGGTACGCAGGTTGCGTTCGGCGAGTACGGCATTCAGGCGCTGACCCCGGCGTACGTGACGAACCGCCAGATCGAAGCAGCTCGTATCGCGATGACCCGCCACATCAAGCGTGGCGGCAAGGTCTGGATCAACATTTATCCGGACCGCCCCTGACGAAGAAGCCTGCCGAGACCCGCATGGGTTCCGGTAAGGGTTCTCCCGAGTGGTGGATCGCGAACGTCAAGCCTGGTCGGGTGATGTTCGAGCTGTCCTACCCGAACGAGAAGATTGCTCGTGAGGCGCTTACCCGCGCTGCTCACAAGCTTCCGATGAAGTGCCGGATCGTTCGGCGCGAGGCAGGTGAGTCGTGATGTCGGCCGGTACCAAGGCGTCCGAGCTGCGCGAGCTGGGCGGCGAGGAGCTTCTCGACAAGCTTCGCGAGGCCAAGGAAGAGCTGTTCAATCTCCGCTTCCAGGCGGCGACGGGCCAGCTCGAGAACCACGGTCGGCTCAAGTCCGTCCGTAAGGACATCGCCCGGATCTACACCCTGATGCGTGAGCGCGAGCTGGGCATCGAGACGGTGGAGAGCGCCTGATGAGCGAGAAGACTGTGACTGAGACGACTGACAACAAGGGCGACCGCGGTTTCCGTAAGACCCGTGAGGGTCTGGTCGTCAGCGACAAGATGGACAAGACCGTCGTCGTCGCTGTCGAGGACCGCGTCAAGCATGCTCTGTACGGCAAGGTCATCCGCCGTACGAACAAGCTCAAGGCCCACGACGAGCAGAATGCCGCAGGCATCGGCGACCGCGTTGTCATCATGGAGACGCGTCCGCTGTCCACGACGAAGCGCTGGCGCATCGTCGAGATCCTCGAGAAGGCCAGTAATTCCTGAGGGTTATTCCCTCAGGCAGGTTCCGCCAGGCTCGGTGGGGAGTTTCGTAAGAGTTTTGCGCAGCTCCCCGCCGGGAACCGGCAGACGATCAGGAGATAGACGTGATCCAGCAGGAGTCGCGACTGCGTGTCGCCGACAACACGGGTGCGAAGGAAATTCTCACCATCCGTGTTCTCGGTGGCTCGGGTCGCCGCTACGCGGGCATCGGTGACGTCATCGTCGCCACCGTCAAGGACGCGATCCCCGGTGGCAACGTGAAGAAGGGTGACGTCGTCAAGGCGGTCATCGTTCGTACCGTCAAGGAGCGTCGCCGTCCGGATGGCTCGTACATCCGATTCGACGAGAACGCCGCCGTCATTCTGAAGAACGACGGCGACCCCGCGGCACCGTATCTTCGGCCCGGTGGGCCGTGAGCTGCGCGAGAAGAAGTTCATGAAGATCATCTCGCTCGCGCCGGAGGTGCTGTAAGCATGAAGATCAAGAAGGGCGACCTGGTTCAGGTCATCACGGGTAAGGACAAGGGCAAGCAGGGCAAGGTCATTGTGGCCTTCCCACGCAGGACCGTGTTCTGGTCGAGGGTGTCAACCGGGTCAAGAAGCACACCAAGGCCGGTCAGACGGCTCGCGGTTCGCAGACGGGTGGCATTGTCACCACTGAGGCCCCGATTCACGTCAGCAACGTACAGCTGGTTGTGGAGAAGGACGGCAACAAGGTCGTCACCCGCGTCGGTTACCGCTTTGACGACGAGGGCAAGAAGATCCGCGTTGCCAAGCGGAACGGTGAGGACATCTGATGACTACCACCACTTCGCCGCGTCTCAAGACGCGCTACCGCGAGAAATCGCCGGCAAGCTGCGTGAGGAGTTCTCTTACGAGAACGTCATGCAGGTTCCCGGTCTGGTCAAGATCGTGGTCAACATGGGTGTGGGCGACGCCGCCCGCGACTCAAGCTGATCGACGGGGCCGTTCGCGACCTCACCACGATCACGGGCCAGAAGCCGGCCGTCACCAAGGCCCGCAAGTCGATCGCGCAGTTCAAGCTGCGCGAGGGGCAGCCGATCGGCTGCCACGTCACCCTCCGTGGTGACCGCATGTGGGAGTTCCTGGACCGTACGCTGTCGCTCGCGCTTCCGCGTATCCGTGACTTCCGTGGCCTGTCGCCGAAGCAGTTCGACGGCCGTGGCAACTACACCTTCGGTCTCACGGAGCAGGTTATGTTCCACGAGATCGACCAGGACAAGATCGACCGGGTCCGGGGCATGGACATCACCGTGGTCACCACGGCGACCAACGACGACGAGGGTCGTGCCCTCCTTCGTCACCTCGGCTTCCCGTTCAAGGAGAACTGACCGTGGCGAAGAAGGCACTGATCGCTAAGGCCGCCCGTAAGCCGAAGTTCGGCGTGCGCGGGTACACCCGCTGCCAGCGCTGCGGCCGGCCCCACTCCGTCTACCGCAAGTTCGGCCTGTGCCGCGTGTGCCTTCGTGAGATGGCCCACCGTGGCGAGCTGCCGGGCGTGACCAAGAGCTCCTGGTAATTCCTCTTCGCCCTCAGGGGCGTTGGGAATACCGGAGACTCTCGGTAAGCATCTGGTCGGCAGGAGCCCAGCCCTGTATGCCGTAGGCTTGCATGGTTGGGCGCCTGCCGCCCTAGACCGACTTACTACGCCGTAGGTCCCCGCACCGCACCCGTCCCGCCACTGAGTGGGAGAGGGATGGCGCATACAGGAAACCCCGGCGAGAGGCCGAAGGCCAACTCATGACCATGACTGACCCCATCGCAGACATGCTCACGCGTCTGCGTAACGCGAACTCGGCGTATCACGACGACGTCGCCATGCCGCACAGCAAGATCAAGTCGCACATCGCGGAGATCCTCCAGCAGGAGGGCTTCATCACCGGCTGGAAGGTCGAGGACGCCGAGGTCGGTAAGAGCCTCGTTCTCGACCTGAAGTTCGGGCCGAACCGCGAGCGTTCGATCGCCGGCATCAAGCGAATCTCGAAGCCGGGTCTGCGTGTATACGCAAAGTCCACCAATCTGCCGAAGGTTCTCGGCGGCCTGGGCGTGGCGATCATCTCCACGTCCCACGGTCTCCTGACCGGCCAGCAGGCCAGCAAGAAGGGCGTAGGTGGGGAAGTCCTCGCCTACGTCTGGTAGTCGGGAACGGAGGAAAAGCTCATGTCGCGAATCGGCAAGCTCCCCATCCAGGTTCCCGCCGGTGTGGACGTCACCATCGATGGCCGCACGGTCGCGGTGAAGGGCCCCAAGGGTTCCCTCGCGCACACCGTCGCAGCGCCGATCGAGGTCACCAAGGGTGAGGACGGCGTGCTCAGCGTCGCCCGCCCTAACGACGAGCGTCAGAACAAGGCCCTTCACGGCCTGTCCCGCACGCTGGTGGCGAACATGATCACCGGCGTGACCACGGGATACACCAAGTCGCTCGAGATCAGCGGTGTCGGTTACCGAGTCCAGGCGAAGGGCTCCAATCTGGAGTTCGCCCTGGGTTACAGCCACCCGATCCTCATCGAGGCCCCGAAGGCATCACCTTCAAGGTCGAGTCGCCCACGAAGTTCAGTGTCGAGGGCATCGACAAGCAGAAGGTCGGCGAGGTTTCGGCGAAGATCCGCAAGCTGCGGAAGCCCGACCCGTACAAGGCCAAGGGCGTCAAGTACGCCGGCGAGGTTATCCGCCGCAAGGTCGGAAAGGCGGGTAAGTAGCCATGGCATACGGTGTAAAGATCGCCAAGGGCGACGCCTACAAGCGTGCCGCCCTCAAGCGCCGCCACATCCGCGTCCGGAAGCACATCTCCGGTTCGCCCGAGCGTCCGCGCTTGGTTGTGACGCGTTCCAACCGTCACATGGTCGCTCAGGTCATCGACGACATCGCGGGCCACACGCTCGCGTCGGCGTCGACCCTGGATGCTTCCATCCGCAGCGGCGACGGTGACAAGAGCGCCCTGGCCAAGCAGGTCGGGGCCCTGGTCGCCGAGCGCGCCAAGGCCGCAGGCGTCGAGGCCGTCGTGTTTGACCGCGGTGGCAACCAGTACGCCGGGCGGATTGCCGCTCTGGCTGACGCCGCCCGTGAAGCCGGACTGAAGTTCTAAGTCCCGGTTCCTACGCACAGCGGACGTAACAGAGAGAGGTAAATCCAATGGCTGGACCCCAGCGCCGCGGAAGCGGTGCCGGTGGCGGCGAGCGGCGGGACCGGAAGGGCCGTGACGGCGGCGCAGCCGAGAAGACCGCGTACGTCGAGCGTGTCGTCGCGATCAACCGCGTCGCCAAGGTCGTAAAGGGTGGTCGTCGCTTCAGCTTCACCGCGCTGGTCGTGGTGGGCGATGGTGACGGCAGCGTCGGTGTCGGATACGGCAAGGCCAAGGAAGTTCCCGCGGCCATCGCCAAGGGTGTTGAAGAGGCCAAGAAGAGCTTCTTCAAGGTTCCGCGTATCCAGGGCACCATCCCTCACCCGATCCAGGGCGAGAAGGCTGCGGGCGTTGTCCTGCTCAAGCCTGCTTCCCCGGGTACCGGTGTGATCGCGGGTGGCCCCGTGCGCGCCGTCCTCGAGTGCGCCGGCGTTCACGACATCCTGTCGAAGTCGCTCGGTTCGTCGAACCCGATCAACATCGTGCACGCAACCGTGGCGGCCCTTCAGGGCCTGCAGCGTCCCGAGGAGATCGCGGCTCGCCGTGGTCTGCCCTCGAGGACGTCGCCCCGCGGCTCTGCTCCGTGCACGTGCTGCGGGAGCGGGTGCGTAATGGCTCGCCTCAAGATCACGCAGACGAAGTCGTTCATCGGCAGCAAGCAGAACCACCGCGACACCCTGCGTTCGCTCGGGCTCAAGCGCCTGAACGACTCGGTTGTCAAGGAGGACCGCCCCGAGTTCCGCGGAATGGTTCAGACCGTCCGCCACCTCGTGACGGTTGAGGAGGTCGACTGACATGGCGGAGAACAAGCCGCTGAAGGCCCATGACCTCCGGCCTGCCCGGGTGCCAAGACCGCCAAGACCCGTGTGGGTCGTGGTGAGGCATCCAAGGGTAAGACCGCAGGCCGTGGTACCAAGGGTACGAAGGCTCGTTACCAGGTTCCGGAGCGCTTCGAGGGCGGGCAGATGCCCCTCCACATGCGTCTCCCGAAGCTCAAGGGCTTCAAGAACCCGTTCCGCACGGAGTACCAGGTCGTGAACCTGGACAAGCTCTCGACGCTCTACCCCGAGGGTGGAGAGGTCACGGTGGCCGATCTGGTCGCCAAGGGCGCTGTGCGCAACAACCACCTCGTCAAGGTCCTCGGACAGGGCGAGATCTCCGTAGCGCTGCAGGTTTCGGTTGACGCCGTTTCCGGCTCCGCCAAGGAGAAGATTGCCGCCGCTGGCGGCACCGTCACCGAGCTCGTCTGAGACAAGTCGGACAAGCTGGTGCAGTGAACATCCGACCGGGGATGCCTCTCAATTGAGGCATCCCCGGTTGGTCGTTCCTAGGGGGCATGTACGCCGGTAAGGTGGCCCCACTGTTGCTGTGCTAAGCCCTGGGTGCACGCGTCCGGGGCCTTACCTTTGACTGTTACCCAATCGTCGATCCTCAAGACCGTCACCTCACGCTTTTGCGCGGGGTCGCAGGAGGCACCGTGCTCACCGCGTTCGCCCGGGCGTTCAAGACGCCCGACCTGCGCAAGAAGCTGCTCTTCACGCTCGGCATCATCGTGCTCTACCGGCTCGGGCGCACATTCCCGTACCGGGAGTGAGCTACGAGAACGTCCAGATTTGTGTTGATCAGGCAAGTAAGGGCAACAACAGCCTTTTCGGCCTGGTCAACATGTTCAGCGGTGGTGCACTGCTGCAGATCACGATCTTCGCGCTCGGAATCATGCCGTACATCACGGCCAGCATTATTCTCCAACTGCTGGTCGTCGTCATTCCGCGGCTGGAAGCCCTCAAGAAGGAGGGCAGTCGGGCCAGGCCAAGATCACGCAGTACACGCGTTATCTGACCGTGGCGCTCGCCATCCTCCAGGGCACCGGCCTGGTGGCAACCGCCCGGAGCGGGCGCTGTTCAGCAACTGCTCCGTGGCCAGCGAGGTTGTACCGGACCAGTCGATCTTCACGACCGCCGTCATGGTGATCACCATGACCGCGGGTACCTGTGTCGTCATGTGGCTTGGTGAGATGGTCACCGACAAGGGTGTCGGTAACGGCATGTCGATCCTGATGTTCATCTCGATCGCCGCCGGCTTCCCCGGCTCCCTGTGGGCCATCAAGATGAGCGGCAAGCTGGCCCACGGCTGGATCGAGTTCATCACCGTCATCCTCATCGGCTTCGTGATGGTCGCCCTCGTCGTCTTCGTCGAACAGGCCCAGCGCCGGGTTCCGGTGCAGTACGCGAAGCGAATGATCGGGCGCCGGTCCTATGGCGGTACGTCCACGTACATCCCGCTGAAGGTGAATCAGGCGGGTGTGATCCCCGTCATCTTCGCTTCTTCGCTGCTGTACATCCCGGCCCTCATCGTCCAGTTCTCCAGTTCCACCGCGGGCTGGGCGACCTGGATCCAGAGCCACTTCGTCACAGGTGACCACCCGTATTACATCGCGACGTACTTCCTGTTGATCGTCTTCTTCGCCTTCTTCTATGTGGCGATCACGTTCAACCCCGAAGAAGTTGCAGACAACATGAAGAAGTATGGTGGCTTCATCCCGGGCATCCGGGCTGGTCGCCCGACCGCCGAGTACCTGAGCTACGTGCTCAACAGGATCACTTGGCCGGGCTCGCTGTACCTGGGTCTGATCGCTCTGGTGCCGACAATGGCGTTGGTAGGCTTCGGCGGTGCAAACCAGAACTTCCCGTTCGGCGGGACGAGCATCCTGATCATCGTGGGTGTGGGTCTGGAAACCGTGAAGCAGATTGAGAGTCAGCTCCAGCAGCGCAATTACGAAGGGTTCCTCCGCTGATGCGAATCGTCCTCGTCGGGCCTCCTGGTGCCGGCAGGGAACGCAGGCTGCGTACCTTGCCAAGAACTTGTCGATTCCGCACATCTCCACGGGCGACCTGTTCCGCGCCAACATCAGTCAGGGCACCGACCTTGGCAAGCAGGCCCGCGCCTACATGGACGCGGGACAGCTGGTGCCGGACGAGGTCACCATCGAGATGGCCAAGGACCGGATGGCCCAGCCGGATGCCGTCAACGGCTTCCTCCTCGATGGTTTCCCGCGCAATGTGGGCCAGGCCGAGGCTCTGGACGAGATGCTCCGGGTGAGGACGTAAAGCTGGACGCGGTTCTCGACCTGGAGGTCCCCGAGGACGAGGTGGTCAAGCGCATCGCGGGTCGCCGTATCTGCCGCAACGACAGCGCCCACGTCTTCCACGCGACGTACAACCCGCCGAAGACCGACGGCGTGTGCGACGAGTGCGGTGGCGAGCTGTACCAGCGCGACGACGACAGCGAAGAGACGGTTCGTACCCGGCTCGAGGTCTACCACACGCAGACCGAGCCGATCATCGACTTCTACCGGGCCCAGGGCCTGGTGGTCACCATCTCCGCGCTCGGCAAGGTCACCGAGGTGACCGAGAGGCCATGGAGGCCCTCAAGAAGTCCGACCAGGACTGAGAAGAGCCCCGTCACACCTCCACAGTCGGCCGCGGCGCCAGGGCGCCGCGGCCGACTGTTTGCGCCGTATCGTGGAATACGCCGCACCCGTCATCCTTCGAACGCAGAGAGGCGCCGCGCAATGGTGCAGATCAAGACCCCGAGCAGATCGCGAAGATGCGCGAGGCCGGCCTGGTGGTCGCTGCCATTCACGCCGCCACCCGGGAGGCGGTGGTGCCCGGCGCGACCACGAAGGACCTCGACGAGGTCGCACGCAAGGTCATCGCCGATCACGGTGCGAAGTCGAACTTCCTCGGCTACGGCGGATTCCCGCGACCATCTGCACCTCGGTCAACGAGGTCGTCGTGCACGGCATCCCGGACGACAAGACGGTCCTCAAGGACGGCGACATCATCTCGATCGACGCCGGTGCGATCGTGGACGGCTGGCACGGCGACGCCGCGTACACCGCCTTCGTGGGCACCGGTCACGCCCGGAGGTCATCGAGCTGTCCCGGGTGACCGAGGAGTCCATGTGGGCCGGTATCGCCGCGATGAAGGTGAACAACCGGCTGGTGGACATCTCCAAGGCCATCGAGTCCTACATCCGCCGCCAGCCGCGTCCGGCCACCGGCAAGTACGGGATCATCGAGGACTACGGCGGCCACGGCATCGGCACCGAGATGCACATGGATCCGCATCTGCTGAACTACGTCGCCCGCAAGCGGGGCAAGGGCGTCAAGCTGGTGCCCGGGATCTGCCTGGCCATCGAGCCGATGGTGTCGCTGGGTACGGCGAGGACCGAGGTGCTGGCCGATGACTGGACGGTCCTCACGACCGATGGCACCTGGTCCTCGCACTGGGAGCACTCCATCGCGCTGACCGAGCAGGGTCCGCTGGTGCTGACGTCTCCGGACTGCGGCCGGGCCAAGCTCGCCCAGTACGGGATCGAGGCGGCGCCGGATCCGCTGGGCTGAGCCGAATGGCGGGCCGCCGCGCGGACTGCACCTGGAATAGGTGTCTAAGGATCAGTCCAAGTGGGCAAACTTGACGGATTCGTCTTTGGATGCCGCTGACGTAGACTGACTCGTCGGCTCTCGTGCATCCGTGTGTCCGCATACGGCGGCCGCTAGTCGATCAAGGTAGCCGATTCGAAAGGCGAAGCGTGGCCAAGAAGCAAGGTGCCATCGAAATTGAGGGCACCGTGATCGAGTCTCTCCCGAACGCTATGTTCAGGGTGGAGCTCCAGAACGGTCACAAGGTCCTCGCGCACATCAGCGGGAAGATGCGGATGCACTACATCCGCATCCTGCCGGATGACCGGGTCGTCGTGGAGCTGTCTCCGTACGACCTGACGCGTGGCCGGATCGTCTACCGGTACAAGTAGATCTTGCCGCCACCGCGCTACGGCTCGGTGAGGGCACTGACCCGGAGAACCTGACATCACATGAAGGTCAAGCCGAGCGTCAAGAAGATCTGCGACAAGTGCAAGGTGATCCGCCGTCACGGCCGGGTCATGGTCATCTGCGACAACCTGCGCCACAAGCAGCGCCAGGGCTGACGCACGACCACCTGCATCTCGCAGCTCTTCGCGCGACGCACGTAAACGTACATACGCAGTGCCCGTCCAGCTTCGGCTGACGACACCTCCGGCGGGGCCGGGGACCTGGGCGTACCACCTCGTTCATGGAGGTCGGCGGCCGGGAGTGGTACTGCGGAAGACCCCGAATTAACAACTGGAGCCATTGAATGGCACGCGTTTCAGGTGTTGACATCCCGCGCGAAAGCGCGTGGAGGTTGCCCTCACCTACGTCTTCGGCATCGGGCGCACCCGGTCCAAGGAGATTCTCGCCACGACCGGCGTGAACCCCGACTCCCGTGTTCGTGACCTGGCCGAAGAGGACCTGGTCAAGATCCGCGAGTACGTGGACGCCAATCTCCGCACCGAGGGTGACCTTCGCCGCGAGGTTCAGGGCGACATCCGTCGTAAGATCGAGATCGGCTGCTACCAGGGCATTCGTCACCGCCGTGGTCTGCCGGTGCACGGTCAGCGCACGAGCACCAACGCGCGTACCCGCAAGGGCCCGCGTCGTGCGATCGCCGGTAAGAAGAAGCCGGGCAAGAAGTAGTCCTCAGCGGACGCTGTTCAGCGGTCTTCGCTGTAGGACCGATCACCTCCCTCTCCATCTGGAGTAAAGACATGCCCCAAGGGTCGTCAGGGCGCAGCCAAGAAGGTGCGTCGCAAGGAAAGAAGAACGTCGCTCACGGCCACGCGCACATCAAGAGCACGTTCAACAACACCATCGTCTCGATCACGGACCCCTCGGGCAACGTGATCTCCTGAGCCTCCGCCGGCCACGTCGGCTTCAAGGGCTCGCGCAAGTCCACCCCTTCGCCGCGCAGATGGCCGCCGAGTCGGCCGCCCGCCGCGCGCAGGAGCACGGCATGCGCAAGGTTGACGTCTTCGTCAAGGGTCCCGGCTCCGGCCGTGAGACCGCGATCCGCTCCCTCCAGGCCACTGGCCTCGAGGTCGGTTCGATCCAGGACGTCACCCCGACGCCGCACAACGGCTGCCGTCCGCCGAAGCGTCGTCGCGTCTGACGCACAACAGCCGGTAACGGTTGTTGGCCAGTAGCGCGGGTCCGGGCGGTATGTCTCTTCGGGGCGTGCCGCCCGTACCCTTGTTCTATCTGTCGGGCATCAAATAGTGGGTGCCCACGACTGAAGGATTTTTCTCATGCTGATCGCTCAGCGTCCGTCGCTGACCGAAGAGGTCGTCGACGAGTTCCGCTCCAGGTTCATCATCGAGCCGCTGGAGCCGGGCTTCGGTTACACCCTCGGCAACTCCCTGCGTCGTACGCTCCTGTCCTCGATCCCCGGTGCGGCTGTCACCAGCATCCGGATCGACGGTGTCCTGCACGAGTTCACCACCGTGCCGGGCGTCAAGGAAGACGTCACCGACCTCATCCTCAACATCAAGCAGCTGGTCGTCTCCTCGGAGCACGATGAGCCGGTCGTGATGTACCTGCGCAAGCAGGGTCCCGGCCTGGTCACCGCTGCCGACATCGCCCCGCCGGCCGGTGTCGAGGTCCACAACCCCGACCTCGTCATGGCCACGCTGAACGGCAAGGGCAAGCTGGAGATGGAGCTGACCGTCGAGCGCGGTCGCGGCTACGTCTCCGCCGTCCAGAACAAGCAGGTGGGCCAGGAGATCGGCCGGATTCCGGTCGACTCCATCTACTCGCCGGTGCTCAAGGTCACGTACAAGGTCGAGGCGACCCGTGTCGAGCAGCGCACCGACTTCGACAAGCTGATCGTCGACGTCGAGACCAAGCAGGCCATGCGTCCCCGTGACGCCATGGCGTCGGCCGGTAAGACCCTGGTCGAGCTGTTCGGTCTGGCGCGCGAGCTCAACATCGACGCCGAGGGCATCGACATGGGCCCTCGCCCACGGACGCCGCGCTCGCCGCCGATCTGGCGCTGCCGATCGAGGAGCTCGAGCTCACGGTCCGCTCGTACAACTGCCTCAAGCGCGAGGGCATCCACTCCGTGGGTGAGCTCGTGGCGCGTTCCGAGGCCGACCTGCTCGACATCCGCAACTTCGGTGCGAAGTCGATCGACGAGGTCAAGGCGAAGCTGGCCGGCATGGGTCTGGCGCTCAAGGACAGCCCGCCCGGATTCGACCCGACGGCCGCGGCCGACGCCTTCGGCGCCGACGACGACGCGGACGCCGGTTTCGTGGAGACCGAGCAGTACTGAGTCGCCTCCGGCGGGGTGCCCGGTTCTCCGGGTGCCCCGTGCCGGGTGAGGGCTCTGCCCTCGAACGCCGGACGGGCTTGATTCCGGGCTGATGCCCGATGTCTGCCTCGGCGAACAAGAACTTCCGCGGGCGACCGCCTCGGGGAACTGACACCGGTACCTGATACGGCCGGTGCAGCACACAAGGAGAAAACCATGCCTCAGCCCGCCAAGGGTGCCCGTCTGGGCGGCAGCGCTGCGCACGAGAAGCTTCTTCTCATCAACCTTGCGAAGGCGCTGTTCGAGCACGGCCGCATCACCACGACCGAGGCCAAGGCCCGCCGCCTGCGTCCGGTCGCCGAGCGTTTCATCACCAAGGCGAAGAAGGGCGACATCCACAACCGTCGCCTGGTGCTGCAGTCGATCACGGACAAGGGCATCGTGCACACTCTCTTCACCGAGATCGCGCCGCGCTACGAGAACCGCCCCGGTGGTTACACCCGTATCACCAAGATCGGCAACCGTCGTGGCGACAACGCCCCGATGGCGGTCATCGAGCTCGTCGAGGCCCTGACCGTGGCGCAGGCTGCCACCGGTGAGGCCGAGGCCGCGACGAAGCGTGCGGTCAAGGAAGACGCCCTCAAGAAGGACGAGGCTCCGGCCGAGACCGTCGAGGACGCCAAGCCGGCCGCCGAGGCCGACGCGGAGTCGAAGGACGCCTGAGCGTTCTGAGAGCCTGGCACGGCCCGCATCACCCTTCGGGGCGGTGCGGGCCCGTTCTGTTCCGAGAGGATTCGCAGGTGAGTGACGAGGCAGAGCCCGGGTTCGTACGGGTGCGGCTGGACCTTTCGTACGACGGGAAGGACTTCTCCGGCTGGGCGAAGCAGAACAGCAGGCGCACCGTGCAGGGTGAGATCGAGGACGCGCTGCGGACCGTGACCCGGTCCTCGGTGACGTACGGCCTGACGGTCGCGGGCGCACCGATGCGGGGTGCACGCCCGGGGCAGGTGGCGCATGTCGATCTGCCGACCCAGGTGTGGGCCGAGCACGAGGACAAGCTGCTGCGGCGGATGGCCGGGCGGATGCCGCTGGACGTCAGGATCTGGAGGGCGGCAGCGGCCCGGCCGGATTCAACGCGCGTTTCTCGGCGCTGTGGCGGCGGTACGCCTACCGGGTCTCCGACCGGCCAGGCGGGTGGATCCGCTGGTACGCGGCCATGTGCTCTGGCACGACCGGCCGTTGGACGCCGGCGCCATGAACGAGGCTGCGGCCCGGATGGTGGGGAGCACGACTTCGCCGCGTACTGCAAGAAGCGCGAGGGTGCCACGACCATTCGTACGCTGCAGAAGCTGCACTGGGTACGGGACGAGGCGTCCGGGTGATCACCGCGACCGTGCAGGCCGATGCGTTCTGCCACAACATGGTGCGGGCGCTGGTGGGCGCGATGCTGTTCGTGGGGACGGGCACCGTCCGGCCGGATGGCCGGCTCAGGTGCTGGCGGCGGGGTGCGGGACTCGGCGGTGCACGTCGTGCGGCCACATGGGCTGACGCTGGAGGAAGTGGCCTACCCCGCCGACGAGTTGCTGGGCGCCCGGGCCCAGGAGGCGCGCAACGTGCGGACGTTGCCGGGTGCCGGCTGCTGTTAGGCCGACACGGCTAGGCCGACACGGCCCAGGTGTTCACGGGCGTCGGTTCCGCAGCAGCCGGCTCGCGAGGTACAGCGCCACGCCGGTCGACACGGTGGAGCGGAGCAGGCCGGTGTCCGGGGTCCACCAGCTGTACGCCGCCGCCGCGGTGAAGAGCAGCAGGCCCAGGGTGCGCGGGAGCCACCAGCGGAGCGGGCGGGGTTCGCCGGGGCCGGGCGTGCTGGGCCGGCGCCGCGGGCCGCGGCCATCGTGTCGCGCATTCCGGCCAGGATTCCCCGCCTGGCCAGCACGCGCGCACCCGGGAACGTGGTGAGGATCTCGGTGTCGCCGCCGAATCCGGCCGGGACCGGGGCAGGCCCAGGACGGTGACCAGGTCGCACTGGTGGCGGGGCGGGTTGCCGGTGGAGCGCAGGACATGGGCCGGCGGGCGCGGATCGCCCAGGTCGTAGACGCGTGCCAGGCGGGCGGCGGTGGCGGTGACGTCGGTGTGGTCGGCGGCGGGGACGTGGTCTCCCAGGTGTGTGTCGTCACCGCCCTCCCTTGTGCAGGAGGGTGAAGCTGCTGCGCTCCGCCGTGCGGTGCAGGACTAGGGCCGGCCAGGTCTCGGCGGTGGTGAAGTTCTCCGCGGCCGAGATCAGCGGGTCGGTGGGGTTCAGGGCCGCGAGGGGAGCGGACCGGGTCGGGGACCACCTCGACGTAGGTGTGGTGGTCGCCGGCCGGTGCGGTACGCAGGGTGACACCGCAGATCAGGGCGGCCTGGGTGACCTCGGGCGGCCGGGCGGACACGATGGCGAGTGCGCGGGGCCCAGCTGCGACCAGACGGGGTCGGGGTGGGGGTCGGGCGGCTGCGGCGGTCTGCTGAAGAAGGGGATCCTGGCGGCGAGATCGACCCGGATGCCGGACCGGGCCTCCAGGAACTCGGTGTGGGCGTCACCGAGATACGTCCACGGGTAGGTGGTGGCGTGGATGCCTATGGCCCGGAAGATGCCGAGGGCCTCGTCCGGTCGTCCGGCGGTCACCAGCAGCAGCGCCAGGTGGTTGCGGAAGCCGGCCGCTTCGCGGTCCCCGGGCGTACGTCCCGGACAGCTCCAGGGCGCGGGTGAGTGCCGCCTCGATACGGGGTGCGTACGGGTCGGGGGCGGCCGGCTCGTCGCCGGACAACAGCTGGTACTCGACCACGGCCTGCAGTGGCAGCGCGTGCAGCATGGAGCCGGGCGGGGCCGTTTCCGCGGCGTCCTCGGCGTAGGCGAACATCTCCTCGTGCGAGCCGTACCACTTGTCGCACAGATACTGCAGCGCCTGCTCATGGCAGCCGAAGTGGTGCGGGTCGCGGGCGTCGGCCTCGGCGCGGTAGGCGTCGAAGACGTCACGCGGGGCCCGGCTGCCGCGGGCGTGGGTGAGGGCGATGCGCCAGGGACGGGGTCCGGGGTTGAGCTCGGCGGCTGCGCGGATCACCGGGACGGCGTCGTCCAGGAGCGCGAAGAAGGCCTGGAACTGGTCCTGTTCGACGTCCTCGGCGCGGGCGCCCGTACGTATCTTCCACGCCTGCAGCACGCAGGCGTCGGCCTTGACCAGGATCGCGTCGGGGTCCTGGGCGAGCCCTCCAGCCAGCTGTCCAGCCAGCCGTGATGGTTCAGCGACGCCCCGGCCAGACGCCGTACGTACTCGTCCCTGCGCTCCCACTGGGCGTGCCTGCGGGTCGCGGCCAGGAGCTCGCGGGCCGGGCCGTGATCGCCTGCGACGGCTGCCGCCACGGCGGTTCGCAGCAGCGGGTCCGGGGCGTCGAGCACTACGGCGTCGTCGGGTGGCAGGCCGGCGCCGATCGCGTCGCTGTGGCGAAGCACGCGGGAACGGTGAACAGGAAGGAAGGCGCACGGCGCTGGTCCTCGGCCGGATCAGGCCGTGGGTGCCGCGACGGCTGCGGATGCCTGGACCTCGCCGCGGTGGTGGATCTGACGGAATGTGAAGTCGGTCAGATCGTCACCGACCCTGTACACGTCCTTGTCCGCCGTGGTGACGTTCTTTCCGCTGGTGTAGCCGCCGACGGTGAAGTAGGCGTATCGCCCGTAGGAGTTGGCGGTGCGGCGGCAGACCGAGCCGCCGCGGCAGAAGGTGGGGACGCCCGCGCCGCTGAGGGAGGCGATACCGCCGGATGCCTGCTGGGCCGCCTTCTTCGCCTCCGTCTCGGTCCCGAAGACCGCGAGGCCGACCGTGACCGCGACGCCGCCCTTGTAGTACGTGGCGCGGATGACCTGGTCGCAGCCGTTGCGGGTGAGGACCGGGCCGAGGGCGCCCTGGGTGGTGGCGGCGCAGCTCTTCGTGCGGCCGGTGGCGCTCTTGGTGTGGACGCGGTCGCCCACGGTCAGCTTCTTGCCGGGGAAGAAGGCGTTGACGGTGATCGGCGCCTTGTCCTTCCTGGCGTCGGATATGAAGTCCTCGGGGTCCGGCGGGGCAGTGGCTCGACCGAGGAGAAGGACGGCTCGGGTACGGCGGTGTCCGAGGGCAGGTCGGCGGGGCGGGCAGCCGGCTCGCCTTCCTGTCCGGTCCCGAGGCGGTGCCGTTGCCGCTGGTCGTGATGACGGCCGTGGCCACGATCGCGCCGACGGCCGCGGTGGCCAGCGCACCGCCACCGATCATCAGCCATTTCCTGCGCCGGCCGCGTGCCGCGGACTGCTCGGCCAGCGCCGCCCAGTCCGGCGTCCGGTTGTCCTTGGGCCCTGAGAGGCCCCCTGCCCAAAGCTCATGCGGCAGATCCTAGACGGAACGTAAACCGGTTGGGCCAGGGCTTCGCGGGCCGTGACAATGCTGGGTATGGGACATCTTGAAGCTGGCCATCTGGAGTACTACCTACCCGACGGGCGGGTGCTGCTCGGCGATGCTTCGTTCCGGGTGGCGGACGGCGCTGTCGTCGCGCTCGTCGGGGCGAACGGGGCGGGCAAGACGACTCTGCTGCGGCTGCTGTCCGGTGAGCTCCAGCCGCACGGCGGCTCGGTTTCGGTGAGCGGCGGGCTCGGGGTGATGGCCCAGTTCGTGGGTTCCGTACGGGACGAGCGGACCGTGCGGGATCTGCTGGTGTCGGTGTCCCGGCCGGGATCAGGCAGGCTGCGAAGGCCGTCGACGTGGCCGAGGAGCTGATCCTCACCGTCGACGACGAGGCCGCGCAGATGGCGTACGCGCAGGCGCTCAGCGACTGGGCCGAGGTGCGGGGTACGAGGCGGAGACGCTGTGGGACATGTGCACCATGGCCGCGCTGGGCGTCCCGTACGAGAAGGCGCAGTGGCGCGAGGTGCGCACGCTCAGCGGCGGTGAGCAGAAGCGGCTGGTCCTGGAGGCACTGCTGCGGGGGCCCGACGAGGTGCTGCTGCTCGACGAGCCGGACAACTACCTGGATGTGCCGGGCAAGCGGTGGCTGGAGGGGAAGCTGAAGGAGACCCGTAAGACGGTGCTCTTCGTCTCCACGACCGGGAGCTGCTGTCCAGGGCCGCCGAGAAGATCGTGAGCGTGGAGCCCGGACCGGCGGGGTCGGACATCTGGGTGCACGGTGCCGGATTCGCTACGTACCACCAGGCCCGCAAGGAGCGGTTCGCGCGGTTCGAGGAGCTGCTGCGGCGCTGGCAGGAGGAGCACGCCCGGCTGAAGGCGCTGGTCCTGCGGATGCGGCAGCAGGCGGCGAACAGCCCCGACATGGCGAACCGCTACCACGCGATGCAGACCCGTTTCAAGAAGTTCGAGGACGCCGGCCCGCCGCCGGAGCCGCCGCGCGAGCAGGACATCAAGATGCGGCTGCGCGGCGGGCGGACCGGGTGCGCGCGGTGACCTGCAAGAACCTGGAGCTGACCGGCCTGATGAAGCCGTTCGACCTGGAGGTCTTCTACGGGGAGCGGGTCGCCGTCCTGGGATCCAACGGGTCGGGGAAGTCGCACTTCCTGCGCTTGCTCGCGGGCGGCACGGTGGAGCACACGGGGAGTGGAAGCTCGGGGCGCGGGTCGTGCCGGGGCACTTCGCGCAGACGCACGCCCATCCGGAGCTGCTGGGCAGCACGCTCGTGGAGATCCTTTGGACGGAGCATGCCAGGGATCGGGGCGGGGCGATGTCGGTGCTGCGGCGCTACGAGCTGGAGCGGCAGGGGACCAGGCCTTCGAGAAGCTGTCGGGCGGGCAGCAGGCGCGGTTCCAGATCCTGCTGCTGGAGCTGGCCGGGACGACCGCGCTGCTGCTGGACGAGCCGACGGACAACCTCGACCTGGAGTCGGCCGAGGCCCTGCAGGACGGCCTTGAGGTGTACGACGGGACCGTGATGGCCGTTACCCACGACCGGTGGTTCGCGAAGTCGTTCGACCGGTATCTGGTCTTCGGGTCGGACGGTGTGGTCCGGGAATCGGCCGAGCCGGTGTGGGACGAGCGGCGGGTCGAACGGGAGCGGTAGGGTCGGCGCGTTTTGACCCGTCCGGGGCGGGCCGGGTACTGTCGGCCGTTGTTATACGTATTGGCTTCGTCGTTCTCACGCGAAGGGCCCTTACGTAGGTTCTCTGGAGCAGTTCCCAGTGGCTCGCATACGGGCAGCGTCCCCGGCATTGTGAGCCCCAGCTGCATGATCGCTTCAGAGGTGCCATGTGTCTGGACCCATCCACTGAAGAAGCGAAGGCTACGACCGTGCGTACGTACAGCCCCAAGCCCGGAGATGTGACGCGCCAGTGGCACGTCATTGACGCTCAGGACATCGTCCTGGGCCGTCTTGCCACTACGGCTGCGATCCTGCTCCGAGGCAAGCACAAGGCGATCTACGCCCCCACATGGACATGGGCGACTTCGTCATCATCATCAACGCCGAGAAGATCCACCTCTCCGGCAACAAGAAGACCCAGAAGATGGCGTACCGCCACTCGGGTTACCGGGTGGTCTCCGCTCCGTCCGTTACGACGAGCTGATGGCCAAGAACCCCGAGAAGGCCGTCGAGAAGGCCATCAAGGGCATGATCCCGAAGAACACCCTGGGCCGTCAGATGATCTCGAAGCTGAAGATCTACGCGGGCGACCAGCACCCGCACGGCGCGCAGCAGCCGGTCCCGTACGAGATCACCCAGGTCGCGCAGTAGTTCCGGCCTCCCCAAAGACGTAAAGAAAGATCTGAGGAGAATCGTGGCCGAGACCACTGTTGAGACGCCCGTCGAGGGCACCGAGAGCGAAGAGACCTTCGCCGAGGTGACCACGTTCGAGTCCGAGGTGCCCGTCGAGGGCGAGTACACCTCCGAGTCGCTGGCAGGCCGCTTCGGCGACCCGCAGCCCGCGGCCGGCCTGGGCCGTCGCAAGAACGCCATCGCCCGCGTCCGGATCGTTCCGGGCACCGGCAAGTGGAAGATCAACGGTCGCACCCTTGAGGACTACTTCCCCAACAAGGTGCACCAGCAGGAAGTCAACGAGCCCTTCAAGGTGCTCGAGCTCGACGGCCGCTACGACGTTGTCGCCCGCATCTCGGGTGGCGGCGTATCCGGTCAGGCCGGTGCGCTGCGCCTCGGTGTGGCCCGCTCGCTGAACGAGGCGGACGTGGACAACAACCGCGCCACGCTGAAGAAGGCCGGCTTCCTCTGCCGTGACGACCGTGCGGTCGAGCGCAAGAAGGCCGGTCTCAAGAAGGCCCGTAAGGCCCGCAGTACAGCAAGCGCTAAACCGCCTGCTCGTCTGCATTACACGTTCGCCCCGGCGGCACACCTCGTGCCGCTGGGGCGTTCGTCTATCGTCCCCGTGGGCGTATAACGGCTTAAGACGTTTATAGGGCTGGCCTGGCTCGACCGCGCCCCACTTCCGTGGGTGCCTGCCGCGCTGTGCCCTGTTTTATAGACTTTACGTACTTTAGTTTTGTGGTTTCGGAGCACCTTCGGAGGACACCAGTGGGACGACTCTTCGGCACGGACGGCGTGCGCGGTGTCGCCAACGCGGACTTGACGGCCGAGCTCGCGCTCGGGCTCTCGGTCGCCGCGGCGCACGTACTGGCCGAGGTGGGCACCTTCGAGGGGCATCGGCCGAAAGCGGTCGTGGGCCGGGACCCGCGCGCATCCGGGGAGTTCCTGGAGGCCGCCGTCGTGGCGGGTCTGGCCAGCGCCGGCGTCGATGTCCTGCGGGTAGGCGTGCTGCCGACCCCGCCGTCGCGTATCTCACCGGTGCGCTCGGCGCCGACATCGGCGTGGTGCTCTCCGCCAGCCACAACGCGATGCCGGACAACGGCATCAAGTTCTTCGCCCGCGGCGGGCACAAGCTCGCCGACGAGCTGGAGGACCGCATCGAGACGATCTACGACCAGCACCGAACCGGCGCTCCGTGGGCCCGCCCGACCGGCGCCGGGGTGGGCCGGGTCAGTGACTACGCCGAGGGCTTCGACCAGTACGTCGCGCACCTCATCGGCGTGCTCCCGAACCGGCTCGACGGGCTGAAGGTCGTCCTCGACGAGGCGCACGGCGCCGCCGCCCGGTCTCGCCCGAGGCATTCGCGCGCGCCGGAGCCGAGGTCATCACCATCGGCGCGGAGCCGGACGGCCTGAACATCAACGACGGCTGCGGCTCCACCCACCTCCAGCTGCTGCGCACCGTGGTCGTCGAGCACGGCGCCGACCTCGGCATCGCGCACGACGGCGACGCCGACCGCTGCCTGGCCGTGGACGCCGCGGGCGAGGAGATCGACGGCGACCAGATCCTGGCCGTGCTCGCCCTCGCCATGCGGGAGGCCGGACAGCTGCGCAAGGACACCGTCGTCGGTACGGTCATGTCGAACCTCGGCTTCAAGATGGCGATGGAGCGCGAAGGCATCCAGCTCGTCCAGACCGCCGTCGGTGACCGCTACGTCCTGGAGTCGATGAAGGCCGAGGGCTTCGCCCTGGGCGGCGAGCAGTCCGGCCACGTCATCGTCCTGGACCACGCCACGACCGGCGACGGCACCCTGACCGGCCTCATGCTGGCCGCCCGGGTCGCCGCCACCGGCCGTACGCTCGCCGACCTGGCCGGTGTCATGCAGCGCCTCCCGCAGGTGCTCATCAATGTGCCGGACGTCGACAAGTCCCGGGTGGACACCTCCCCGAGCTTGCCGCCGCGGTCTCCCAGGCCGAGCGGGAGCTGGGCGAGACCGGGCGCGTACTGCTGCGTAAGTCGGGCACGGAGCCGCTGGTACGGGTGATGGTCGAGGCCGCCGACATCGAGCAGGCGCGAGCCGTGGCCGGACAGCTGGCCGACGTGGTGAAGTCCGCGCTGGGCTGACGAGGCCCAAGCAGCTGTTGTCAGCTTCCGGACGGGCCCGGCCGCACGGCCGGCCCGTCCGGCGCTGGACGGCCCACAGCCTCTCTGCACCAGCAGGGTCACCGTCCCCGCGACGACGATGCCGCCCAGGTTGGCCAGCAGCTGCTGGGTGGAACCCCAGGTCTGGGCGAGGTCCTGGTAGCTGAAGGCGACTGCCGCGTTGGCGGCGGCCGGCACTGTGGTCACCGAGATCGCCACGCCGATCAGCGCCCCGGACTTGGCCGAGGTCAGCGACAGTGTCCCGGCGGCGCCCGCCAGCAGCGCCACCACGAACGACATCCAGTCCGGATGCCAGATGAAGCGGGTGTTGGGCCGGGCCGCCGTCACCATGCCGCTGTTGAACAGCCCGAAGCCGTCCAGCATCCAGGCGAACCCGGCCGTCAGCACCATCGCCACCGCGAACCCGCCGACCAGCGCCCACAGCGAACGCCACACCAGCCGCGGCGCGCGCTGCACCAGCGCCGTGGAGATCCCGGCCAGCGGGCCGAACTCCGGGCCGACCGCCATGGCGCCCACGATCAGGATCGCGTTGTCGAGCATCACACCGCAGGCGGCCAGCATCGTGGCGATGGCGAGGAACGACACATAGGTGACGCTGAACGTCGACTCCTCGTGTGTCACCTCGGTCAGCTCTTCCCACAGCACCGCGTCCGCACCCTCGCCGGGCGCGGCCTGCTCCGCCGCGTCGGCATGGGCGGAGAGCGTCAGGTCCATGTTCTCGACGGTGATCGAGCCGGACTTGTCGATGCCGAGCTTCCGCAGCCCGCCGATCAGCTCGTCACCGGCCTCACGCGCCACATCGCAGAGCACCACATCGCCCGCCGGACTGCGGGCGGCACCGGCCAGCACGGCGAGATGGGCGGTACCGACGGTCTGCTCCAGCAGATCCACCACCTCGTCGGTCCGGTCGGCGGGCACGATCAGGCGCAGATGCAGCACCGGCAGGCACCTTTCGACGGCGTCAGAGCTTCAGGGCTTCAGGGCTTCAGGGCTTGCGCAGCTTCACAGCTGCGCAGCGACAGGCGCTGGACCTTGTGGTCCGGGCCCTTGCGCAGCACCAGAGTGGCACGGCCCCGGGTCGGTGCCACGTTCTCCAGCAGATTGGGCTTGTTGATGGTGCGCCACATGGTGCGCGCGTAGTCCATCGCCTCGTCCTCGGAGACCTGGGTGTACTTGCGGAAGTACGAGAACGGGTTCTGGAACGCCGTCTCGCGCAGCCTGCGGAAGCGGTTGAGGTACCAGGTCTCGATGTCCTCGGCGCGCGCGTCCACGTACACACTGAAGTCGAAGTAGTCCGCGAGCCCGACCCTGGTCCTGCCGTCCTTGCCGGGCAGCGCGGGCTGCAGCACGTTCAGACCCTCGACGATCAGGATGTCCGGCCGTCGTACGGTGAGCCGCTCGCCCGGCACGATGTCGTAGATCAGGTGTGAGTAGACCGGCGCCGTCACCTCATCCTTGCCCGCCTTGATATCGGCGACGAACCGGGTCAGTGCCCGCCGGTCGTACGACTCCGGGAACCCCTTGCGCGACATCAGACCGCGCGACTGGAGCTCCTTCATCGGCAGCAGGAAGCCGTCCGTGGTCACCAGCTCCACCCGGGGTGTTCGGGCCACCGGGCCAGCAGGGCCTGCAGGATGCGGGCGGTGGTGGACTTGCCGACGGCGACACTGCCCGCGACCCCTATGACGAACGGGGTACCGCGCTGCTCGCCGTGCCCGTTTCCCGCGTCACCCAGGAAGGTGTTCAGGGCGCCGCGCAGCCCGGAGGTGGCCTGGACGTAGAGGTTGAGGAGCCGGGACAGCGGCAGGTAGACGTCCCGTACCTCGTCGAGGTCGATGACGTCGCCGAGCCCGCGCAGCTTCTCCACCTCGTCGGCGGTCAGCGGCAGCGGAGTCTTGTCGCGCAGAGCGCTCCACTCGTCACGGGACAGGTCGACGTACGGCGTCGGTGCGTGCTCGGTGCGACGGTGGGGGCCCGCGGCGGCGATGTGATCACGGTTCATTGTGTCGGGAGTTTTAACGGAGTGGGGGTGGGCTCGGTCACGTGGGCGAGTGGCCCGGCCGGCTCGGCGGCCCCGCCGTCTGCTGGGAGTGCTTCCTACGCTTTCCGGTACGGGGACCAGGCGCGGAAGCGTAGGAAGCACTCCCAGCAGGTCCGAAGTAGTGCTACGTCTGTTCAGTCGCAGGTGGGTGCTTCAGCGATGGGCCGTCTCGGTTCGTTCGAAGGCCCCGGAGACCACGGCGGCTATGAAGTGGTGCAGGGCGTGGGGCCGGTGGCGACGGTGGTCCGGGGACCTTGCTGTCGCGGAGGCGGATGGTGCCGTCGGGGGCTTGGGCGAGGTTGACGCAGTTGGATGCGTCGCCGCTGTAGGTAGACGTTCGCCATTGATAGGCGGGCACTCGGTTCTCCTTGTCAGAGCTGCTGCGTGAGCCGGTGGACGAAGTCGCGTGACTCGCCGGGCGGTAGAGCCGCTGTTTCCATCCGGTCCAGGACAGAGCTGTATTTGGTGAGCTGGGAGTGCGCGTCGAGGAACTCGCAGCCGTGGTGGGTGTCGAGTTGGACAGTGTCCAGGCCCGGCACGAGCCCGGACAGGTAGTCGATGGACTGGCCGGTGCCGGGGAAGCCGCTCCCGAAGGGGATAACCCGTGCGGTGATGTTGTCGCGCTCGCCCATGTCGATGACCTGCTGGAGCTGGGCGCGTGCGATCTCGCGCCCGCCGAACCCCATCCGTAGTGCTGCTTCGTGAATCAGGGCCGTGTACCGGACGGCGTGGTCGCCGTGGAGAATGCTCTGCCGCTTGATGCGGTGGGAGAGGCGGTGCTCCACCTCGTAGGGCAGCAGTGGCGGCGCCACTTCGCGGAACAGTGCACGGGCATGGTCGGTCGTCTGCAGGAGCGCGGGGATGTGGATGACGAGGCAGACCCGGATCTGTGCCGCGTGATGTTCGAGTTCGGCGAGGTCGACCAGCGCGGCGGGAAGGTGGTCGCGGTACTCGTCCCACCAGCCCCGGTCCTGCCGCCGGTCATCGTGCAGAGCGCTTCGATCAGTGGCTCGTCTGCGCAGTCGTAACCACGGGCGAAGGTGCGTACGCGTTCGGCGCTCACCGCATAGCGGCCCGACTCGATGCTGCTGATCCTGGCTTGGTTGACCCCGAGGAGCCCAGCTGCGGCAGTGGAGCTCAGGCCCGCATGTTCGCGGAGCTTGCGGAGCTCAGCACCGAGCCGTTGTTGCCGGAGGGTTGGGATGGCGCTCGGGGCACGGCTCTCCGTTCTACGGATGTGTGCCCAGCGTGTCACCCACACGAGGGCAGTTGGGAAGAATTCCCGTGATTCATTGGCATGTATATCAATGGCAGTCGTACGGTGTGGCTCAAGTTGTTCAGCCGACCCGCCCCGTAAGCCGGAAGCGCACCGCGTCCCGCGACACTGCCACCGCATGGCTCCGGCGCCGAGCGCCCCAACCTCACCTCACCGCAGGAGACTTCCGTGGATACCGTATCGCCGCAGGCCCCTGGTCGTACGTCCTTCAGCTGCCCCACGACCCTCGTGCGCCAAGGGTGGCGCGCATGACCCTGCGGGCCGTGCTGGACGGTCATGGTCTGGGTGAACTGACCGACACCGCCGAGCTGTTGGTGTGCGAGCTGGTCACCAACGCCTACCGGTACTCCGACGGGCACGCGACCCTGCGCCTGCGTCGGATGGAGGGTAAGCGGCTCCGGATCGGCGTGTGGGACACCAATCCCGTGATCCCCGCACCTTTCGACCGGCCTCCCGGGACGCTCGCGCCACTCCCGCCCCGGCGCCGGATGCCGGCACCGCTGACGGCGGGCGTGGGCTCCTTCTCGTGCAGAGCTGCGCCGACAACTGGGGCGGCTATCTGCTCGGCGACGATCTGTTCGGCCGGAGCGGCAAGCTGCTCTGGTGCGAGCTCGTGCCGCGACCGGAGCTCGTTCGCGCGGCCTGAGCGCGCCTTGCTGGGCGCTATAAAGGTCGGACTTAAGGGTTCGTGGTGGCCTTTACCGGACGCGGTTGTGAGCTGCGATTTCTGGGCTCCTGGCTGGACGAGGTCGCCTCCGCTTCCGGCGGCAGCACCGGACAGGCGTTGGTGATCAGGGGTGGCGCCGGATCGGGAAGACCCGGCTGGTGCAGGAGTTCTGTGCACGCTCGGGGTGGCCGTACGCGTTCTTCCAGGCGACCCGTGGTCTGCCCGCGCCGCTTTCCCGGCAGGCGCTGTTCGATGCGGTCGCCGAGGGCGAAGGGATGCACGAGCACGGAGCCGCGCTGGCGCATGCCGCTGCTCCCGGCGACTGGGTCCGTACGCTCGCCGCGGTGGCCGCGGCGCTGCCCTCGGATGAGCCGGTGATTCTCGTACTGGACGAAGTGCCGTGGCTGGCGGAGGCGGACGCGGGGTTCGATGCGGCTCTCAAGACCGCTTGGGACATGCAACTGTCCGCGAAGCCCGTGCTTCTGCTGCTGCTCGGCTCCGATCTGGCGATGATGGACCGGCTGACGTCGTACGATCACCCGTTCTGCGGGCGGGCCGGTGAGTACGCGGTGGGACCGTTGAACCCGGCCGACCTACAGGAGTCCACCGGACTCGGTGCTGCGGACGCACTGGACGCCTACCTGGTCACAGGTGGTTTTCCCGAGGTGGTGACCGACTGGCGGGCCGGCGAATCGGTGGCCGGGTACCTGGCGCGTCAGGTAGAGGACCCGTCATCCGTGCTGCTGGCGACGGGTGAGCGCTCCCTGGCGGCTGAGTTTCCGGCGCGGTTGCAGGCGGGGCGGGTGCTCCGGGCGATCGGCTCCGGTGAGCGGGCCTTCTCCGGTATCGCGGCGAGCGCTGGAGGCGCGGACGGCCGTCCGCTGGCACACGGCACCCTTGCCCCGATCCTGACTGAGCTCACCGAGGCCAAGAGGATCGTGGTCGCCGAGCCGCCGTTGTCCACCCGGCCCGCTCCCAAGCTCAAGCGCTACCGGATCGCCGATACGTATCTGCGATTCTGGCTCGCGCACCTGGAGAATGCCGTCGCGCAGGCGGAGCGTGGCCGGGGCCAGGTGTCGGCGGTGCGGATTCAGCGGTCCTGGCCGTCATGGCGGGGACGTGCGGTGGAGCCGGTGATCAGGGCGGGGCTTGCCAGAAGGGTGCCGGGCGGGCTGTTCCCGGAGGCAACCGAGGTGGGCGGCTGGTGGAACCGGCGGAACGACCCCGAGATCAACCTTATCGGCGCGGACGCGGAGCCGGTGGCTCGCCGCATCTCCTTTGTGGGATCCGTGAAGTGGCGGGACGAGACACCCTTCGGGGCGCGGGATCTCGAAGAGCTCGCGAGGTCGGCTCAGCAGGTCCCCGGCGCGCAGGACGCGGCCCTCGTGTGCGTCAGCCGCCGGCCGCCGACGGGGGTGCGATGGAAGGACTGGCTGCCCACTGGGGCCGGACGATGTGGTTGCGGCGTGGAGGTGAGACTTCCTTGGCTGAGCAGAGGCTGGGGGTGGCTCTCGCGGTATCAGTCGCCTGGAGAGGCGACGGTCAACCTGTAGCACCCCGTCATGCGGACCGGCCGTCTGAGAAATGGCAGTGAATCGAGAGCCTCGGGTGATCAACAACTGTCTGTGCGCCCTCAACTACCTCTGGTGTAAATCGGATTGGTACTTTGGAGCCGTAGGTTTCGCCGCGTTGTGCGCACACGGGAGGGCTCGGACATGGCCTGGGACGAGTGGGAACAACTGAAGGCTGATGCCGCAGACCGCCACGCGACAAGAATGGAGCTGAACCAAGCAGCGGCACAGGGGTGGTGGCAGTAAGCAGGGCGACCTGGCAGTCGATCAGCAGGACCTGGCAGCTGTCGGGGACCGCGTTCAAGCTGTTTCAGGACCTGGGGCAGCACGGCCGGGACGCCTGGTCGAGCAGCCAGACTGCCGCCAAGGACCTCACTTCCCAGGAGTTCGAGCTCGGCGGTGGACTCGATCAGGTGCAGAAGAAGTGGGAGAAGCAACTGCAGTCGTTGGTGGATGCCTGCGCCCACATTTCGAACCACATGGACTTCACCAAAAGGCACACCAGGGCGACGAATATTTTATTGCATCCACCGTCAGTAGCATCTCGATGCTGGACAAGGGCTTTGACGAGGGAGTAAGGCCTGATGGACATCGAGGCACTACGTCACGGTAACTTCGCATCGCTCGATACTGCGGTCGATGACTGGACCGGAATGATCAAGCACCTCGTGGCGATGGAGAAGTCAGCGCGAGACGACCTGATGGTCAAAGCGAACAGGGCGAACTGGGCAGGCGTCAATGCGACAGTCTCGCGGGAGTTCATCAACAGGACAGCAGGCGAGTTCGCGGACGCTGTCACTCAGGCCACCAGTATCCGGAACATTCTCCGCGATACTCGCAGCGAACTCATCAGTTGCCGCGACGAGCTCAATCGGGCGATTGACAGGGGTTGGGACAAGCACCTTTCGGTCGCCGGTGTGAAGGGCGGTGGCTTCTCCGTCTATGTGAACGTTCACCCTGAGCCCGTCGGCAGCAAAGAGGCGATGGTGCCGCTGCGGGATGAACTCCAAAGAATTCTCGTCAAAGCCACTGAGAGTGACAGTACGGCAGCTGAGGTGCTGAAGGCGCTTGCTAATCACGCCGAGTACGGCTTCTCCGACGCTTCGTACAAGGATCGTGATTCCGCCGCCGATGCCGTACAGGCGGCGAAGGACATGGCGAAGATCGTGAAGAAGGACCCCGAAACCGCACTGCCGAGGACCTGGCAAACCTGAACGTGCATCTGAGGAAATACGGCAAGGACCCACTCTTCTCGGAGCAGTTCGTCCTCTCGGCCGGATCTGAGAACGTGCTGCAGTTCTGGGCGGAGGTCACCGACCGGCATTCAGGGGTCAAGGGGCCGAGCTGGAGGGGCTCAAGGACCTTCAGAAGAATCTGAGCCTGACGCTGGCCTCGGCGACGTACTCCGATTCTGCTCCGATGAAGGAGTGGAAGCATGACCTGATCAACGAAGGTAACACCGCCTTCAGGGCCGACCCGGCGAATCCCCTCAAGGGGCCGGTGGGCGCAATTGGATTCCAGGTGATCAGTAGTTTGATGGGCCACGGCAAGTACGACAGTGAATTCCTCGATGAGTACGGCAAGAAGCTGCTGAAGTCGGACATGGCGCCGGCGGGTGGTGTCGGAATGAACACCAAAGACGCCTGGACGGTTCCGGACCAGTCGGCGGACCTGGTATTCGGGGACGGTAACGGGCATGACCCCGTGGCTGGCTTCATGAGTGCCCTCTCCCACAATGCCGAGGCAGCCACGAACACCTTCGATGACAAGGCAATTCTTGACCATGTGCTACAGAGCACCAAGTACACGGACCGAGGGGAGTCGGTGGGGCACGCCCTGGAGGCGGCAGTTACCAGTGTGTCGTTCGGGGAGATGCCGACCGAGCCGGCGCCGCACAGCAGGACGCAGGTCGAGATCATGAAGAATGTCATGAACGCGGTCGCACAGCCCGGGAGGAGGGTAAAGATCTCGTGCAAAAGGAATCGGTGCAAGCTTCGGCCATATGGCGTCTGCTTATATGCCAGAAATTAGTCAGGAATTGGCGGGGCGGGGTGCTGAGTCGATTTTTCTTACGAATAGTGCACACCCTGGCGGCCTTGATAGGACGGACGTTGGCAGGTTCCTGGCAAACGTCGCCGAAGATGATGACGGGAGGGCCGCGATTCGTTTCGGTGAAAGTATCTACACGAATAGTCTACTGGAGGCGCATATTTCAGACCCTTCCCTCTTTGATGGTGAAACCGGTGATGCTATTGCGGCGGTAGCTGAAAATGTGGGAGTCGTTGAAGGGATTGTTGGGCGATCGGTTTCCGACATGGAGATTTCAGGAAGCCTGGACGCGCAGAAGAGTGACAATGAGGCTATTAAAACGCAGGGTGATTTCTACAAGGCCGTGGCATCTGTGGGTGTAGGTGTAGGGGCTATTGCGCTTGCGCCTGCGACCTTGACGGGTTCCATGGCGGGTGCGGCCGGAGGTGGTTTCTTCGGAGGGTTATCGGTATGGCGGTCGATCGTCTCATGGATGGACGCGAGATGGATGGTGCGCTTGACGAGGTTTTGTATTCCTCGGGGAAGGATCTCAATGGCGCCCAGGATTCAGCTCTGAAGCAAACCCAGATGTCAGCACAGGACGTCATTTCGAGACACGAATCAGAAATGCTGGAACAGTCCACAAGTAACTTGATCCGCGATTCCCTGAATGAAGGATGGTCGCGCAGCGACGGGATTCTGGAAGATACCCGGGCGCGTCCCAGTGCGTGACCCAGGTGTAGGTGAAGCAACGTTGCCCGAAGTTGTGCAGGTTATTTATTTTGGAAGGAATAATGCAGGCTAGGCGCAGAGCGGTGGCATTGTGGAGGGCGATTAGGTTTACGCCGGTGCGTGAGGGTGATGAAGACTTCGCAGTGAGGGTCGAGGTAAGGCTAGCTATTCAGGCTGCTCTGATCCTGGCTGTTTTGGTTGGAGGAGTATTCGGTTACCTGGAGATATTCACCAAAGGGGTTGATCGTCTGCCCAATAAGGTGTGTTCTGGTGCGGTGGATCGAGACCTGCCGGCTGACATCCTCCCGAACACGATGAAAGCACATGAGCGGGGCAGCAGTGCACGTGTGGGCGGGCGGGGACGGGTTTTGTCTTCCACTGCTATATCGGGACCAGAAGTCAGGACTCGATCCTTTCCGGCGAGGTTCAAATTGGTGATGTGCGTCGCGCTGATTGGCGTGGAGGTGAGCGGGCCCAGGAGGCTGTCGAAGCCGAATCAGGGGCCGTCACTGCCATCTCGTTGACCGATACCGATGGGGCATCGCTCTACGTTCCCTGCACGCCGACAGGTGTGAAGTCTGAAGATGCTCGGCATGTCTACGCGTTGATCGTGGATGCGACAACCCTCGGGGACACTCGCGTGACAGGTGCCGAGCTCCAGCAGGAAGTCACCGACTTCGGCTATCAGCTGCTTAAGCATGCCTATGGGGCGCAAGGGTGTCAGGAGGCTCTGGAGCTCCCTGCGGAACTCCCCGCTTCGGGTGATCCGGAGTGCAATTCGCCCCTGCGCTGTGCGGGAGCCATGCGCACCGCGAGTGGCAGGAGGCGATGGCCTGTCTGTCCGGTGGGCCGGGATGCAGGGGTGTGTTGCGTTCGGGGGCGGGGCGTGGGCGTTCCCCGTAGGCTTCCGGTATGTGTGGAATCGTGGGATATGTCGGTGGGCAGTCGGCGCAGGACGTAGTCGTCGCCGGGCTGAAGCGTCTTGAGTACCGGGGTACGACTCGGCGGTGTCGCCGTCCTCGCGGACGGAGGCATGGCAGCGGCGAAGAAGGCCGGCAAGCTTCTCAATCTGGAGAAGGAGCTGGTCGAGCGGCCGCTGCCGGCCGGGAACACCGGGATCGGGCATACCCGTTGGGCCACCCACGGTGCGCCGACCGATACCAACGCACATCCGCACCTGGACAACGCCGGCCGCGTCGCTGTCGTGCACAACGGGATCATCGAGAACTTCGCCGCGCTGCGCGGGAGCTGGCCGGGCGGGGCACGAGCTGGCCTCCGACACCGATACCGAGGTCGTGGCCCATCTGCTGGCCGAGGCCTACTCCTGCGGCAGTGACCTCGCCGAGGCCATGCGGCAGGTGTGCCGGCGGCTGGAGGGCGCGTTCACCCTCGTCGCCGTGCACGCCGACGAGCCCGACACGGTGGTGGGGGCGCGCAGGAACTCGCCGTTGGTGGTGGGGATCGGGGACGGCGAGGCGTTCCTGGCCTCCGATGTCGCCGCGTTCATCGCGCACACCCGGTCCGCGGTCGAGCTGGGCCAGGACCAGGTCGTGGAGCTGCGCAGGGAGGGTGTCGTCGTCACAGGCTTCGACGGCAGCCCGGCCGATGTGCGGGAGTACCACGTGGACTGGGACGCCTCCGCCGCCGAGAAGGGCGGTTACGCCTCCTTCATGCTCAAGGAGATCGCCGACCAGCCGAAGGCCGTCGCCGACACCCTCCTCGGGCGGATCGACGGGGAGGGCGCTGCACCTCGACGAGGTGCGGATCCCGACGGGTGTGCTCAGGGAGGTCGACAAGGTCGTCATCGTCGCCTGCGGGACCGCGTTCCATGCCGGGATGATCGCCAAGTACGCCATCGAGCACTGGACCCGGCTGCCCTGCGAGACGGAGCTGGCCAGTGAGTTCCGCTACCGCGATCCGATCCTGGACCAGCGCACCCTCGTCATCGCGATCTCGCAGTCCGGCGAGACCATGGACACGCTGATGGCCCTGCGCCACGCCCGCGAGCAGGGTGCGCACGTGCTGGCCATCTGCAACACGAACGGGTCGACGATTCCGCGGGAGTCCGACGCGGTGCTGTACACACGCGCGGGACCCGAGGTCGCGGTCGCTTCCACCAAGGCGTTCCTGACCCAGCTGGTCGCCTGCTATCTCGTCGCGCTGTACCTCGGTCAGATCCGCGGCACCAAGTGGGGCGACGAGATCCGTACGGTCGTGCGCCAGCTCTCCGAGACCCCGGGCCAGGTGGAGCGGGTACTGGCGGACATGGAGCCCGTACGTGAACTGGCGCGCTCCCTCGCCGGCAGGAACACCGTGCTCTTCCTGGGCAGGCACGTCGGCTATCCGGTGGCGCTGGAAGGTGCGCTGAAGCTCAAGGAGCTCGCGTACATGCACGCCGAGGGCTTTGCCGCCGGAGAGCTCAAGCACGGGCCGATCGCACTCATCGAGGAGGGCTGCCGGTCGTCGTGATCGCCCCGTCGCCGCGTGGGCGTTCGGTGCTCCACGACAAGATCGTGTCGAACATCCAGGAGATCAGGGCCCGCGGCGCCCGGACCATCGTGATCGCGGAGGAGGGGACGACGCGGTCCTCGCGTACGCCGACCACCTCATCCGGATTCCGGTAACGCCTACGCTGCTTCAGCCGCTGGTCGCCACCGTGCCGTTGCAGGTCTTCGCCTGCGAACTGGCGACGGCCCGCGGCAACGAAGTGGACCAGCCGCGCAATCTGGCGAAGTCCGTGACCGTCGAATGAGTGAGTGAGCAGTGAGTTCGTGATCATTGGGGTCGGGATCGATGTGGCGGAGATCGAACGCTTCGGCGCGGCGCTGGAGCGCACGCCGCAGTTGGCCGAACGGCTCTTCTTGGAGCGGGAGTTGCTGTTGCCGAGCGGGGAACGGCGGGTGTCGCCTCGCTGGCCGCCCGGTTCGCCGCGAAGGAGGCCCTGGCCAAGGCGCTCGGTGCGCCTGGCGGGCTGCTCTGGACGGACGCGGAGGTCTGCGTCGAGGACAGCGGGCAGCCGCGGTTGGAGGTACGCGGCACGGTGGCGGCGCGCCGCGGCGCTGGGTGTGCGGAGCTGGCATGTGTCGCTCAGCCATGACGCGGGGTGGCGTCGGCCGTGGTGATCGCGGAGGGTTGACGGTATGCGAACCGCGTACAGCGTGCAGACCGTAAGAGCCGCCGAGCAGGCACTGATGGCACGGCTGCCCCGGGGCGCTCATGCAGCGCGCCGCCGCCGGGCTAGCGGTGGCCTGCGGCGATCTGCTCCGGCGCAACGGCCGGGTGTACGGATCCCGGTCCTGATGCTCGTCGGCAGCGGCGACAACGGCGGCGACGCGCTGTATGCGGGGCCCGGCTGGCCAGGGCGGCGCGGGCGTACGGGTCCTGCTCATCTCGCCGGACAAGGTGCACGGGGCGGGCTCGCCGCGCTCCGGGCGGCGGGCGGGCAGGTGCTGGAGGACCCGGAGGCGTTCGGTCCTGTGGACCTCGTCGTCGACGGCATCACCGGGATCGGCGGCCGTGGCGGACTGCGCCCCGACGCGGCCCGGCTGGTGCGGGCGGCGACCCGGGCCGGGCGCCGGTGCTCGCAGTGGATCTGCCCAGCGGGTGGAGGCGGACACCGGAGAGGTGCCCGGCGTGGCCGTACAGGCCGATGCGACGGTCACCTTCGGTACGTACAAGCCGGGGCTGCTCATCGACCCGGGCGCCGAACGGGCGGGTGCGCTGCGGCTCGTCGACATCGGCCTGGGACCGGAGCTGCCCGAGCGGCCCGATCTGGAGGCCTTGCAGTACGCGGACGTCGCGGCTCTCCTGCCGGTGCCCGGGGCCGAGAGCGACAAGTACCGGCGCGGGGTGGTCGGGGTGGCTGCAGGCTCAGAGCGGTATCCGGGCGCCGCGGTGCTCGCGGTCGCGGGTGCGCTGCGCGGGGCGCGGGTGCCGTGCGGTACGCCGGCCCCGGCTGCGACGCGGTGATCGCCCGCTTCCCGGAGACCCTGGTGCACGCGGGAGCGCCGTCGAAGGCGGGCGGGTACAGGCCTGGGTGGTGGGGCCGGGGCTCGGCGACTCCACGGCGGCCGGTGAAGCGGTGTCCGACGTGCTGGCCTCGGACGTCCCGGTGCTCGTCGACGCGGACGGGCTGCGGCTGCTGGACGCCGGCACCGTACGCGCGCGGCACGCCGCCACCGTCCTGACCCCGCATGCCGGAGGCCGCCGCGCTGCTCGGCGTGCAGCGCGAGGAGGTCGAGGCGGGCGGCTCGCCGCCGTACGGGAACTGGCCGCCCGCTACCGCGCCACGGTGCTGCTCAAGGGTTCGACCACGCTGGTCGCCGGGGCCCGGACACCCCGTACGGGTCAACCCGACCGGCACTCCCTGGCTGGCCACGGCCGGCAGTGGCGACGTGCTCTCCGGGCTGACCGGCTCCCTGCTGGCCGCGGGCCTGGACGCGCGCGACGCGGCGTCGGTGGGCGCCTATCTGCATCGGACTCGGGGCCCGCCGGGCCTCGGGCGGGCGCCGGTGGCGGCGCAGGATGTCGCGGACGCCGTCCCGGCGGCCTGGCGGGATGTGCGGGATGTGCGGGATGTGCGGGCCTGATCCAGGATTGGGGAGCAGCCAAGGACAGCCAAGAGCAGCCAAGGACAGCCAAGGACAGCCAAGAGCAGCCAAGAATCAGCCGGAGCAGCGGACGGGCGTCGGAAGGTGATCGATCGTGGGCAGCGAAGCCGCCGTACGGGTACGCAGGGTGTACGAGGCCCCGGAGGAAGGGGACGGCACCCGTGTCCTGGTCGACCGGCTCTGGCCCCGCGGGTGTCCAAGGAGAAAGCCGCCATCGACGTGTGGGCCAAGGACATCACCCCGTCCGACGAGCTCCGCTCCTGGTACCACCAGGACCGCTCCCAGAAACGCTACGACGACTTCGTGGACCGCTATCGCACCGAGCTCGGCGACTCGGCGCATGCCGAGGCGGTCGGTGAACTGGTGGACCTGCTCCAGGGCGGCGGCCCGGTGACGCTGGTAACCGCGGTGAAGGACGTCGAGGCCAGCCATGTCCCGGTCCTCGTCGAGCATCTGGAACACGAGCTGAAGCACCGCTGACGCCACCGCGGGGCCGGGAGGTCGAAGGCGCGGGCGTGCGCCTCTGAGAGACTGGGCGCGATGAACGAGACAGCGTCGCTGAGAGCCCGTGCCGAGATCGACCTCGCCGCGCTGCGCGCCAATGTGCGCGTACTGCGGGCGCGGGCGTCCGGGGCGCAGCTCATGGCCGTGGTGAAGTCCGACGCGTACGGGCACGGGCGGTGCCCTGCGCGAGGGCCGCGCTTCAGGCCGGTGCGACCTGGCTCGGCACCGCGACCCCGCATGAGGCGTTCGCCCTGCGCGCGGCCGGGATCGGCGGCCGGGTGATGTGCTGGCTGTGGACGCCGGGCGGCCCTGGCGTGAGGCCATCGAGGCCGACATCGATGTGTCGGTGAGCGGAATGTGGGCGCTGCGCGAGGTGGTCGCCGCCGCCGAGGAGGCCGGCATCGGGGCCGGATCCAGCTCAAGGCCGACACCGGCCTGGGCCGCAATGGCTGCCAGCCCGCCGACTGGCCGGAGCTGGTCGGCGCCGCCCGTGCCGCCGAGGCCGCGGGCACCGTGCGGATCACCGGCCTCTGGTCGCACTTCGCCTGCGCCGACGAGCCGGGCCACCCGTCGATCGCCGCCCAGCTGGCGGTGTTCCGGGACATGACGGAGTACGCGCGGAAGGAGGGCGTCGAGCCCGAGGTGCGGCACATCGCCAACTCCCCGGCGACCCTCACGGTCCCCGAGTCCCACTTCGATCTCGTACGGACCGGGATCGCCATGTACGGCATCTCGCCCAGCCCCGAGCTGGGCACGTCCGCCGACTTCGGGCTGCGCCCCGTGATGACGCTCGCCGCTTCCATCGCTCTGGTCAAGCAGGTGCCCGCGGGTCACGGCATCAGTTACGGCCACCACTACACGACCGGGGCCCGGACGACGCTCGGCCTGGTTCCCGTCGGTTACGCGGACGGCATTCCGCGCCATGCGTCAGGCCGGGGCCCCGTCCTCGTGGCCGGCCGGCGGCGGACCGTCGCGGGCCGGATCGCGATGGACCAGTTCGTGGTCGACCTCGGCGGCGACACACCGGAGCCTGGTGCGCAGGCCGTGCTGTTCGGCCCCGGGGACCGGGGCGAGCCGAGCGCCGAGGACTGGGCGGTGGCCGCCGACACGATCGCGTACGAGATCGTCACGCGCATCTCGGGCCGCGTCCCGCGCGTCTACCTGAACGAGGCCCCGGACCGGGGCTGAGACACGCTCGGAACGCGGTCCGACCGACCTACGACAACTACGAGGAGCGCGGCACTGTGAGCGAGAGCAGCGCGGGGACGTGGCGGTGACGGCAGCCGCCGCGACGGCCGGCTGGCGCCGGGCGGGTCTCGCCGGGGCGGCAATAGGTGTGATCGCGGCGGGCGCGGCGGCCGGCGTGGCCGTGGAGCGGCTGACCGTGGGCCGGGGCATGCGCAAGAAGGCCCGGCTGGCGCTGGATGCCTCGGGTCCGTACGGATCCTGCGCGGGCAGCCGGGCCGGGCGGTGGCCGACGACGGCACCGAGCTGTACTACGAGGTCGACGAGGTCGAAGCGGAGCCCGCCCGGGGCCGGCCGGGCCGGGCGCCGGGCGCGCCGGCGCAGGCTCTTCGGCCGCAAGATGCCGGCGGCGGTCACCGTGGTCTTCAGCCACGGCTACTGCCTGAGCCAGGACTCCTGGCATTTCCAGCGGGCGGCGCTGCGCGGTCTGGTGCGCACGGTGCACTGGGACCAGCAGCCACGGCCGCTCCGAGCGCGGCCGGGGACGGGCAGGGCGTGCCGGTCGGTATCGACCAGCTCGGCCGGGATCTGAAGGCGGTCATCGACGCGGCGGCCCCGAGGCCCGCTGGTGCTGGTCGGGCACTCGATGGGCGGGATGACGATGATGGCGCTCGCCGACCGGTATCCGGAGCTGATCCGCGACCGGGTCGCAGCGGTCGCCTTCGTCGGTACGTCGAGCGGGAAGCTCGGCGAGGTGAGCTTCGGGCTGCCGGTGGCGGGCGTGAACGCGGTGCGCCGGGTGCTGCCGGGGTGCTGAGGGCGCTCGGGTCGCAGGCGGAGCTGGTGGAGCGGGGAGGCGGGCGACTGCCGATCTGTTCGCCGGGCTGATCGCGCGGTACTCGTTCGGTTCGAGGGACGTGGACCCGGCGGTCGCGCGGTTCGCCGAGCGGCTGATCGAGTCCACCCCGATCGATGTGGTCGCCGAGTTCTACCCGGCGTTCACCGAGCACGACAAGAGCGGGCGCTGCCGGTGTTCCGCGATCTGCCGGTGCTGATCCTGGCGGGCGACAAGGACCTGGTGACACCCAGCTCGCACAGTGAGGCCATCGCGGACGAACTGCCGGACGCGGAGCTGGTCATCGTGCCGGACGCCGGGCATCTGGTGATGCTGGAGCACCCGGAGACGGTCACCGACCGGCTGGCGGACCTGCTGGTACGGGTCGGAGCGGTTCCGGGTCCGACGCCCGGATCCTCTAACGTTGGCGGGCATGGAAGCAGCGCACAACGGCCCGGTGGCTGACACCGCCGCAACGGGCACCGTCACCGTCTCTCCCCGTCGATTCTCCCGGGCAGATGCAGGACCTGGGCCGCAGGATCGCCGGTGTGCTGGCCCCGGGTGATCTGGTGATGCTCAGCGGTGAGCTGGGTGCGGGCAAGACGACGCTGACCCGCGGCCTCGGCGAGGGCCTCGGGGTGCGCGGTGCCGTCACCTCGCCCACCTTCGTGATCGCCCGCGTGCACCCGTCGCTGGGTGCCGGGCCGGCACTGGTCCACGTCGACGCGTACCGCCTGGGCGGCGGGCTCGACGAGATGGAGGACCTGGACCTGGATGTGTCCCTGCCGGATTCGGTGGTGGTCGTGGAGTGGGGCGACGGCAAGGTCGAGGAACTGTCGCAGGACCGGCTGCGAGTGGTGATCGACCGTGCGGTCGGCGCTACGGACGACGAGCGGCGCCTGGTGACGCTGGTGGGGACCGGTCCGCGCTGGGCGGGCTGCGAACGGATCTGACCGCGGCCGGATGACGGCGTGCCGGAGGCCGCCGTGCCGACACTTTCCGACAAGGCGTCGGTAAAATGTTGCGCGCGGGGCGGCGAGCGTGGTCACATGGATGGGAGACCTGGTTAGGTCTACCTAACTACGTCTCCTATCGGAGCCCCCAGGAGGCATGCATGCCGACGCCCGAGCGTGAAGTGCAGCCGCAGTCGCCGCAGGTAAAGCCATCGCCGGTATCCGCGGTGTCGATGAAGGACCTGCTGGCCTCGTGCGCCGCCGCCACGGCGGTTTCGACGCCTCCACGCGAGCGGAGCGACGAGGACGAAGCGGCGGACGCGGAGGACGGCGGCGACCTGCCGGCGTCAGCCCGGCGCGACGCCGCATAGGAGAGAATCGGCAGCCCGAAAGCGCGGCAGCCGGTGTTACGGGACGACGACGACCTTGGCGCCGACCGTCGCGAACTTCCAGACCTCATTGCCGTCGGCCCGCTTCATCCGCACCCCGCCGGTCTTCGTCGTCGGGTCCGGGCTGGGCGTCGAGCCGTCCTGTGCGGCGCTGAATCCCACCGACACGTCGTCGACGTTCGCGAAGCGCACCACGTGCTCGATCGGCACGCCGTCGGAGCCCTTGATGGTGCCCGAGCGCGAGGTCACCTGGTAGACACCGGGCAGCGGGCTGACGGTGCTCGGCATGACCGTGAAGGTCCGCAGCGCCTTGTCCCGGGCGTCCACCAGCCATACCCGCCGGTCCTTGAGCGCGTAGACAACACGGGTGCCGGAGTCCGACTCGGCGGGAACCGTCAGCGGCTTCTTCTCCGGCTTCTTCTCCGGCTTCGGTGCGGCGCTGGGGCTCGCCGAAGCGGCGCTGGAGGCGCCGGGGTGGGAACGGCGACCGAGTCGGGTGCGTTCGCGGATGCCTGGTAGGCGAGGAAGCCGACCGCGACGACCGCCGCCGCAGTGAGCCCGGCCACGATTCCCGAGCTGCCCCTTGCCACCTTGAGCTCCCCTTTCGCATGCCTTTTGTCGCATGTAGTACAAGCATTTACGTCGTACACGCGGATACCCGGCGACGGTACCAGCAGCAGAGGGCGCAGCGGGACCGCAGACGGGCGGCCGTGCCCGCGTCGGCGGAGCCGTAGGCTGTTTGTGTGCTCCTGCTCGCCGTGGATACCGCAACCCCGCCGTCACCGTCGCTCTTCACGACGGGACCTCCGTCGTCGCCGAGACCGGCCGCATCGACGCCCGCAGACACGGGGAGCTGCTGCTGCCCGCCGTCGACCGGGTCCTCGCCGAGGCCGGGGTGAAGCTCGACGCGGTGACCGACGTGGTCGTGGGTGTCGGCCCCGGCCCGTACACCGGTCTGCGCGTCGGCCTGGTGACCGCGGCCACCTTCGGCTCCGTCCTGTCCGTACCGGTGCACGGGTGTGCACGCTGGACGGCCTCGCGTACGCCGCGGGCAGGCCGGTATCGAGGGCCCTTCGCCGTGGCGACCGACGCGCGCCGCAAGGAGGTCTACTGGGCGCGGTACGAGGACCCCGTACCCGTACCGGTGATCCCGCCGTCGACCGGCCCGCCGATATCGCGGCACAGCTCGCTGGGCTGCCCGTGGTCGGCGCGGGTGCGCTGCTCTACCCCGACGCGTTCCCGGACGCCCGCGGTCCCGAACACGTCTCCGCCGGTGCGCTCGCGGCCCTCGCGGCCGGGCGGCTGGCCGCCGGGGCCGAACTGCTGCCGCCGCAGCCGCTCTACCTGCGCAGGCCCGACGCCCAGGTTCCGAAGAACTACAAGGTGGTCACCCCGAAGTGACGACCGCGACCGCTGTGCTCCGTGAGATGCGCTGGTGGGACATCGATCCGGTGCTCGAGCTCGAACACGAGCTCTTCCCCGAGGACGCCTGGTCCGCTGGGATGTTCTGGTCCGAGCTCGCCCATGCCCGCGGCCCGCAGGCCACCCGCCGCTATGTCGTCGCCGAGGACCCGGTCACCGGCCGGATCGTCGGTTACGCGGGGCTGGCGGCGGCCGGTGACCTCGCCGACGTACAGACGATCGGGGTCAGCCGCGGCCAGTGGGCGGCGGCCTCGGCTCCGAACTGCTGACCGACCTGCTCAGACACGCCACGGCCTTCGAGTGCACCGATGTGCTCTCGAAGTCCGTGTCGACAACACCCGCGCGCAGAAGCTGTACGAACGCTTCGGCTTCGAACCCATCGGCTTCCGCCGTGGCTACTACCAGCCGGGGAACATCGACGCACTCGTCATGCGCCTGACCGTACAAGGAACCGTACAAGGAACAGAGACGTGACTATGGCTGACGAACCGCTCGTACTCGGTATCGAGACCTCCTGCGACGAGACAGGCGTCGGCATCGTGCGCGGGACGACACTGCTCGCCGACGCCATCGCCTCCAGCGTCGACACACACGCCCGCTTCGGCGGTGTCGTCCCCGAGATCGCCTCCCGCGCCCACCTGGAGTCGATGGTCCCCACCATCGAACGAGCCCTCAAGGAGGCCGGGATCAGCGCCCGCGACCTCGACGGCATCGCGGTCACGGCAGGACCCGGCCTCGCGGGCGCACTGCTCGTCGGCGTCTCGGCGGCCAAGGCGTACGCCTACGCGCTGGACAAACCGCTGTACGGGTGAACCACCTGGCCTCGCACATCTGCGTCGACCAGCTGGAGCACGGTCCGCTGCCCGAGCCGACGATGGCGCTGCTGGTCAGCGGCGGGCACTCCTCGCTGCTGCTCGCCCCGGACATCACCAGTGACGTACGGCCGCTGGGCTCCACCATCGACGACGCGGCGGGCGAGGCCTTCGACAAGATCGCCCGGGTGCTGCAGCTGGGCTTCCCCGGCGGCCCTGTCATCGACCGGCTGGCCAAGGAGGGCGACCCGAAGGCGATCGCGTTCCCGCGCGGTCTGAGCGGTTCGCGCGACTCCCCTACGACTTCTCCTTCTCCGGCCTCAAGACGTCCGTGGCGCGCTGGATCGAGGCGAAGCGAGCGGCCGGCGAGGACGTTCCCGTACGTGATGTGGCGGCGTCCTTCCAGGAGGCCGTGGTCGATGTGCTCACCCGCAAGGCGGTCCGGGCCTGCAAGGACGAGGGCGTCGACCACCTGATGATCGGCGGCGGTGTCGCGGCCAACACACGGCTGCGGGCGCTGGCCGAGGAGCGGTGCGAGCGGGCCGGGATCCGGCTGCGGGTGCCGCGGCCCGGACTGTGCACGGACAACGGGCGATGGTCGCCGCGCTGGGCGCCGAGATGGTGGCCCGCAACCGCCCGCCGTCGGACCTGGCGCTGTCGGCGGACTCCTCGCTTCCGGTGACGCAGACCCATGTGCCCGCGGCGCACCACCACGATCACGACCATGTGCACGAGATCAGCAAGGACAACCTGTACTCATGACCGTCGCGGTGATGTGGGAGGCCAGGGCCGCCGACGGCCGGGGGCCGAACTGCTGGAGTGGGCGCGCGCCCGGTCGGCGGAGCTGGCCGGGAGCCGCAGCGCAGCGAGCTGCTGCGTGCTCCGCAGGACCGGGTGCTGGTGATCACCTGGTGGGAGGCGCGGTACGGCGACGAGCTGCCCGAGATCCCCGAGCCCGAGGCCGGACTGATCACCAGGCCCGTGCACCGCTGGCGCTTCGAGTCACTCGGACCGGCCGGGCGCTGACGCGGCACCGTGCGCGGCCCGGGGAACGGGCGCACCCTGGAAGAGGGCTTTCCGGAGGTGACCGTCATGATGCACACCATTGTCGGCTGGCACATCGAGCTGGAGTTCGAGGAGGACACCCAGCGCACCCGCGCTGCCGCTCTCGTACGGCTTCCTGACGGAAGCGAGGTGCGGGCCCACGGCTATGCCAGCCGTCACCCCAGCGACTCGGAGCAGCCCAGGGTGGGCGAGGAGATTGCGGGTGCCAGAGCACTCAACGAGCTCGCGATGAAGCTGCTGACCAAGGCGCACGACGAGATCGACGAGACGTCGGGCCGGACCTCGTATCCGCTGACCTGATCCGTCAGTACGAGTCGTCGTCGACCTCGACCGCATTGCGCCAGACCGTGACGTCCACCGTGATGTAGTTGCTGGCCGCGCTCTCCGAAGCGAGCCCGCGCACGACGACCAGCCCCAGGTGCCCGGCGTCGGTGCGTACACAGACCTGGGTGCCCTTCACGACGCGTCCGATGGGGATGTTGCGGGAGAACCGGGTCTCCGAGCGGCAGGTTTCCAGATCGCCCTGCTGGCCCGGGTCGAGCAGGATCAGTGACCCCTGCTGATCAGATAGGCGTCGGTGTCGTACGCGAAGTCGCCGGTGATGCCGCTCTGGGGTGCTCGGTGCCGTCGGCCAGTGACAGGTGGTAGCCGCCGGTGAGGTCGATGTCCTTGTACTCGGCGGGCTCGGGGTCGGGCAGAACGGCGGAGCCGGTCTCCTCGGCTTCGGGCGACGGGTGCCGGCCGCGGGCTCCTTGTCCTTGCCGTCCGCCTGGTTCTGCCGCTGTCCCTTGCTGCCGCTGCCTGCGCCGCTGCCCGCGCCGCTGTCTTCGTCGCCGAGCAGGCTGTACGCGGCGAGACCGCCGCCCAGCCCGATGACCAGGGCCGCCGCCAGGCCGATCGCGACGTTCCTCCCGGTGCGCTTCCTGGGGCGTGGCACCCGGGAAGCCAGGTCCTCCCGGGTGCATCGGGGTGGTGGGCTGGGCGGGTACATCTGTGGTGCGGCCGGATACCCGTACCCGCCGGGCTGCTGGTGCTGTGCGGCCGTGGGCTGCTGGGCGGGATAGCCGTACCCGCCGGGCTGCTGGTGCTGTGCGGCCGTGGGCTGCTGGGCGGGATAGCCGTACCCGCCGGGCTGCTGGGCGGGATGGCCGTACGCGCCGGGGCCGTCGGCTGCTGCGAGGCCACCGTGACCGGGGCCGTGGGCGGCGGGTGGGCGGCGGGTGGACGGTGCGGCGATCGTCGCGGCCGGGGCGACGAGCGGGGTGGCGGGGTCCGGTCCGGTGCCGGGGCGGCGGCTCGTACGGTGATGTCGGCGGCCACCGCGCGCGGCAGCCAGTCCTCCGGGCGGCGCAGCTGCGTCTCGCTGTTGGCGCTGCTGCACATGTCGATCACCTCGGCGATCGACGGCCTGTCCTCGGGGCCTTGGCCAGACAGCGGGTGACGAGCTCCCTCAACTCCGCTGGCACCGGGTCCAGTTGCGGCTCCTCGTGCACGATCCGGTACAGCACCCGTGCGACGCCCCTCGCCGAAGGCGGGTGCGCCGGTGGCCGCGTAGGCCGCGACAAGACCGAGGGCGAAGATGTCGGTCGCCGCGGTGACCGGCCGGCCGGAGGCCTGCTCCGGAGACATGAAGGCCGGAGTGCCGATCGTGACACCGCTGCCCGTCAGCGAAGTGGCGTCGGCGGCACGGGCGATGCCGAAGTCGATGACGCGCGGCCCGTCGGCCGCGAGTAGCACGTTGGACGGCTTCAGGTCGCGGTGGACGATGCCCGCGCCATGGATGATGTGCAGTGCCTCGGCCATGCCCGCGATCAGCAGCAGCACCGTCGGCACGGGCAGCGGCCCGTGCTCGCCGACGGCCGCGGCGAGCGAGGGACCCGGTACGTAGGCGGTGGCGAGCCACGGCCGGCCGCTGTCGGTGTCGCTGTCGATGACGGGTGCGGTGTACAGCCCCTGCACCCGCTGGGCCGCCTGCACCTCCTGCTGGAAGCGGCGGCGGAACTCCGCGTCCTCACCGAACTCGGGCCGGATCACCTTGATCGCGACGGGCCGGCCGCCCGGTGTAGGAGAGGTAGACCTTGCCCATCCCGCCCGAACCGAGCTTCGCGGTCAGCCGGTATCCGGCCACGGTGCGCGGGTCGCTCTCCTCCAGCGGCTGGAAGACGCCGTCGCTGCCCTGCTGCTGATCACTCATCGTGTTGCTGCCCCGGCCGGCCTGATTTTCCTCGAAACGAGCCGTACTGTATCCGGAACCAGGGACGGCCGTACGGGGTTGCCAGTTGCCTCGGGGATCGTCCGATCACGCCGTGCCGGACCGGGCGTCGGTAGAGTCTCTGCCATGCCACGCCGCCCTCCGCTGCCACCGCCCCTCCGCCCGTGGAGATACGTTCCTGGACCGGCCGTGACGCGCTGTTGAGGGACCGTGCGCTGATCCTGGGCGAGCTGGTCAAGATGCATGTCGGGCGCGGCCGGCTCGCAACGCTCTGGCTGTGGGCGGCGGTTGCCGCACTCGGCTGGTCGTGCGTGGGGTCCGCGATCATGATGTTCGAGGAGTCCTACGACGGGTTCGGCGTGCTGGTGGGGCTCGTCGCCGTCATCATCGGCGCCTGCCTGCTGATTCCGGCGGTCGTCTTCGTCGTCATCGGTCTCGCCCGGGACCGCCGGGTGCGCGGGCTGCTGGACGAGTGGGGCGCACTGGACCGCGACCCGGAGGGGACATGCCGCTGCGGATGCCGGGGACCGGTGCGGCCTGGATGGCGATGTCGTTCCTGCTGTGCGCGGTCGGCCTGTACGCATGCGTGGCGGTCCCGGCGAGTGCCAGGGCGGGCGAGGAGACGTACGGCCTGGTGGTGTTCCTCATGGGCCTGGGCCTCATCGCCTGGCTGACGGGTCTGATCGGCCTGATCAAGGCGTTCGCGCACCGCCGTTGGGTGCTGCGGGTGCTGGTGGGGCGCCGCCTGCCGCACCGCTGCTCTCGGTGAGCGGCGGCGCGGACCACTGATCAGGGCTGTCTGAGCGGATGCCCGATCAGCATCGTCGGGGCGCCGGCCACCCGGGTCAGGAACACCGTGGCCGAGTTCGGCCCCTGGAGCTTCATCCTGCGGCGCAGCTCCTCCGGTTCGATCGGGGAGCCGCGCTTCTTGACGGTGAGGACACCGACCTTCCGCTCCCGCAGCAGGGCCTTGAGCTTCTTCATGCCGAAGGGCAGCCGGTCGGTGATCTCGTACGCGCTGGTGTAGTCGGACTCGTAGCGCGTGTCGCTCGTGATGTACGCGATCGTCTCGTCGATCAGCCGGCCCTCGCACCGCTCCACGATGTCGGCGACCAGATGGGCGCGGATGACGGCGCCGTCCGGCTCGTACAGGAAGCGGCCGACAGGTCCGACCGGCGGGGCGGGGAGCGGGCGGGTGCGACCAGGGTCGCGCGGGAGGGCAGCAGTGTGGCCCGGAACGAGCCGGGTGCGAAGCCCTCGCCGAACCAGAGCACCGCCTCCTTCACATCGCCGCTGTCCGAGATCCACTCGGCCTCGGCCTGCGGCCCGATCGCCTCGTGCGGGACGCCGGGGCGATCTTCAGCGCCGCGCGCGGAGCCTTCAGCGCAGCCGCGGTCGCCCAGGACAGCGGCGGTGAGTACGCCTCCGGGTCGAAGATCCGGCCGCGTCCGCCCCGCCGTGCCGGGTCGACGAAGACCGCGTCGTAGGCGCTGGTGTCGATCCTGTGACATCGGCGCACCGCACCTCGATCAGGGCCTGGAGGCCGAGCGCCGCGGCATTGGCACGGGCGACCTCCGCGGTCAGCGGGTCGTGGTCCACGGCCAGCACCGAGATGCCCGCCCTGGCCAGCGCGATCGCGTCGCCGCCGATTCCGCAGCACAGGTCGGCCACGCTGCGCACCGGGCCGAGTGCCGAGAACCGCTCGGCGCGGTAGGTGGCGACCGAGGTCCGGGTCGCCTGCTCGACGCCGTTCGGGGTGAAGAACATCCGGTACGCGTCCTCGGCGCCGAACTTCGCCACGGCCCGCTGCCGCAAGCGTGCCTGGCCGAGAGCTGCCGAGACGAGCCCGGCCGGGTGGGTGCGGCGCAGCCGGGTGGCGGTGGCCAGCTCCTGGGCGGGGTCGTGGTCGCGCAGCTCGTCCAGGAGCGCCAGGCCCTCGGGGTACGCAGGGTGGCGAAGGCGGCGAGTGGGTCCGGGGACCGGTGGAGCCGGCCGGGGAAAGAGCGTTCACCCGGTCCATTGTGAGCCAGCCGGGGACCGGGCGGATCCGGCGGCGGTGTCGGAGCGGGCGGCCGTTGACCGGCTGGCAGGATTCGGCGCCATGCAACTAGTACGACAAAAAGAAAAAGAGCCATGAAGAGGTGCAGACCAGGTCACGCGGTGCTGGCTGCCCTGCTGGTCGCCGCTGTCGGCTCCGGGTGCGCCGCGGGGACGGGTGACGGTGACGAGGCCGCCGCCGTGAAGCCCGCCGCCGGGCAGCAGGGCGGACCCGCGGAACAGGCCGGCGCGGCCGGGGCGCTGGGCGCCTACGCCGAGGGGCTCGAGCGCAAGCAGGCCGCACGGGCCGCGGTGGCGAAGAGATGGCGGCTGGCCGACGCTCCGCTGGCGGCCCCGCGCCACCCGCGGTCAAGCCGCACATCACCTCGCGCAAGGGTTCGAGGTCGAAGGCGGGAGAGCCTGCCGCCGGTCTTCACGACAGTGCCGACCAAGGAGCGCGTCGTCTTCCTGACCATGGACGACGGAGCGGAGAAGGACCCCGAGCTGCTGCGGATGATGACGGAGCTGGACATCCCGTACACCGCCTTCCTCAGCGACTACGTGGCGAACGACGACTACGGCTACTTCAAGGAGATGCAGAAGCGTGGCGTCACCCTCAACAACCACACGCTGAACCACCCCTACCTGCCCGGGCTCTCGTACGCGGAGCAGGAGAAGGAGATCTGCGGCCAGCAGTCGAAGATGGAGAAGGCCTTCGGCAGGACACCCACCCTGTTCCGGCCGCCGTACGGCAACTACAACGGCGACACGCTGCGCATCGCGAAGTCCTGCGGGATCAAGGCCGTGCCCCTGTGGTCCGCCGAGGCGTTCCCGGACCACATGGAATGGCGGGAGTGGGACCGGGACCTGCATCCCGGCGACATCATCCTGACCCATTTCCGCGGGCCCGGGAGTGGGAGGGATCCATGGCCGACATGATCCGCCGGGTCATGAAGACGATCACGGACAAGGGGTACGCCGTCGCAAGGCTGGAGGACTACGTGTGAGCCGGCCTGGGCGCCACGCGAGGGTGGTGAATTGGCACTCCGCTTGACCGAGTGCTAATCGCGGTCATAGTCTCAGTGCTGGCACTCCCGGTGGGGAGTGCCAGCACCACTGCGCGACAGGGCAGGTCCGGCACCCGCGACGACGGATCGACCTGGTCGCCGACCACAGACTGTTAAACCCCGTGAGATCTCCGAAGGGGAGACCGGATCGTGTCGACCAAGAGCTCCAAGGTTGCGATCAAGCCGCTTGAGGACCGCATTGTGGTCCAGCCGCTCGACGCCGAGCAGACCACGGCCTCCGGCCTGGTTATTCCGGACACCGCGAAGGAGAAGCCCCAGGAGGGCGTCGTCCTGGCCGTGGGTCCGGCCGCTTCGAGAACGGCGAGCGCCTTCCGCTCGACGTCAAGACCGGCGATGTCGTTCTGTACAGCAAGTACGGCGGCACCGAGGTGAAGTACAACGGCGAGGAGTACCTCGTCCTCTCGGCTCGCGACGTGCTCGCGATCGTCGAGAAGTAATTCACTTAACGTTTGCTTCTGTTCTGCGCCCCTGGCCCCTGCGAAATAACTAGCCGGGTGGTCGGGGCGCAGTTCGTTCGAGAGGACAGTTCAGCCCATGGCGAAGATTCTGAAGTTCGACGAGGACGCCCGTCGCGCCCTTGAGCGCGGCGTCAACAAGCTTGCCGACACGGTGAAGGTGACGATCGGTCCCAAGGGCCGCAACGTTGTCATCGACAAGAAGTTCGGCGCTCCCACCATCACCAACGACGGTGTCACCATCGCGCGCGAGGTCGAGCTCGACGACCCGTACGAGAACCTCGGTGCCCAGCTGGTGAAGGAGGTGGCGACCAAGACCAATGACGTAGCCGGTGACGGCACCACCACCGCCACCGTCCTGGCCCAGGCGCTCGTCCGCGAGGGCCTGCGCAACGTCGCCGCGGGCGCGTCCCCGGCTGCCCTGAAGAAGGGCATCGACGCCGCGGTCAAGGCTGTGTCCGAGGAGCCTCGCGACCGCCCGTCCGATCGACGACAAGTCCGACATCGCCGCCGTGGCCGGGCTCTCCGCCCAGGACACGCAGGTCGGCGAGCTCATCGCGGACGCGATGGACAAGGTCGGCAAGGACGGTGTCATCACCGTCGAGGAGTCCAACACCTTCGGTCTGGACCTTGAGTTCACCGAGGGCATGGCCTTCGACAAGGGCTACCTGTCCCCGTACATGGTGACCGACCAGGAGCGTATGGAGGCCGTCCTCGACGACCCGTACATCCTGATCCACCAGGGCAAGATCGGCTCCATCCAGGAGCTGCTCCCGCTGCTGGAGAAGGTCATCCAGGCCGGCAGCTCCAAGCCGCTGCTGATCATCGCCGAGGACGTCGAGGGCGAGGCGCTCTCCACCCTCGTCGTCAACAAGATCCGTGGCACCTTCAACGCGGTCGCGGTGAAGGCCCCGGGCTTCGGTGACCGCCGCAAGGCCATGCTCGGCGACATCGCCACCCTCACCGGTGCGACCGTCATCGCCGAAGAGGTCGGCCTCAAGCTCGACGGCGCCGGTCTCGACGTGCTGGGCACCGCCCGTCGCGTCACCATCTCCAAGGACGACACGACCATCGTCGACGGCGGCGGCAACTCCGACGACGTCAAGGGCCGGGTCAACCAGATCAAGGCCGAGATCGAGTCCACGGACTCCGACTGGGACCGCGAGAAGCTCCAGGAGCGCCTCGCGAAGCTGGCCGGCGGCGTGTGCGTGATCCGTGTCGGTGCCGCCACCGAGGTGGAGCTCAAGGAGAAGAAGCACCGTCTGGAGGACGCCATCTCCGCGACCCGCGCCGCGGTCGAGGAGGGCATCGTCTCCGGTGGTGGCTCCGCTCTGGTCCACGCCGTCAAGGTCCTCGAGGGCAACCTCGGCAAGACCGGCGACGAGGCCACCGGTGTCGCGGTCGTGCGCCGCGCCGCCGTCGAGCCGCTGCGCTGGATCGCCGAGAACGCGGGCCTCGAGGGCTACGTCATCACCTCGAAGGTCTCCGAGCTCGAAAAGGGTCAGGGCTTCAACGCCGCGACCGGCGAGTACGGCGACCTGGTGAAGGCCGGCGTCATCGACCCGGTCAAGGTCACCCGCTCCGCCCTGGAGAACGCCGCGTCCATCGCGTCGCTGCTGCTCACGACCGAGACCCTGGTCGTCGAGAAGCCGGCCGAGGACGAGGCCGACGCCGGCCACGGCCACGGTCACTCCCACTAGTACGCGCCTGCGCCAAGCAGTTCGTACACCGCTGAAGCCCGGTACCCCGTCGCGGGGCACCGGGCTTCAGTGCGTAACGGCCACGAGCAGGCCCCGGTGAACTGAACGCCGGCGAATCCCCGGACGGGCCCGAACGCTTCGCCGACGCCCGCTCACTGAGGTCCGTACTTGCGGCCTGTCCTGGAGGTGACCCCTCCGAGCAGGCCGCGAGGCGCGATCTTGACCAGCCCCATCAGGGCCTTGTAGCGAGGATCGGGTACCGATACCGACTTGCCGCGGGCCAGATCCGCCAGCGCCTCGGTCACCAGCTTGTCCGCGTCGAGCCACATCCAGCCCGGGATGCTGCCCGTCCCCATGCCGGCCCGCTCATGGAACTCGGTCCGTACGAAACCGGGGCACAGTGCCATCAGCCGCACCCCGAGCCCGACAGGTCCTTCGCCGCGCCCTGGGTGAACTGCACGACCCACGCCTTGACGCCCCGTACGTCCCGCGCGGCACGAAAGCGGCGACGGAGGCCACATTGATCACTCCGCCGCGCCCCGCTCCCGCATCCCGGCCGCCGCCGCCGAGGTCAGCCGCAGCACCGCCTCGCAGTGGACCTTCAGCATCGTCAGTTCTTCGGCCATGGGCACATCCAGATAGCGCCCCTTGTTGCCGAACCCGGCGTTGTTGACCAGGAGATCGACCGACAGCAGACGATCCTCAGCCGTGCCTCGACCGCCTCGATCCCGGCGTCCTCGGAGAGATCGGCGGTCAGTACCTCGGCCTCGATGCCGTGCCGGTCGTGCAGCTCGGTGGCCTGGGCCCGCAGCCGTTCGGTGTCACGGGCGACCAGCACCAGATTGTGCCCCTCGCCCGCGAGCCGCCGCGCGAATGCGGCTCCGATCCCCGCCGTCGCGCCTGTGATCAGTGCAGTCGTCATATGCGGCACGTTAGTGCCCAGGTTCAGGCACGGCCGACTCGCCTCCGGCCACAGCTCACGCGGTGGCCGACCCGGCTGCCCGGTCCACGTACCCCCGCGCCTTGCGCAGCGCTTCGGGTGCAGCGCGTCCCCGGCGGTGAGCAGCTGCGGCAGCAGTTCGCGCTCGGTCGTCACCGCACGGAACTGCAGGGCCGCGGTGACCTGGTGCTCCGGCCGGTGCACGATCTCGACCGGGTCGCCGGCCCGGATCGTGCCCGGTTCGATCACCCGCAGATACGCGCCGGCCGCGGCCTCGCGCGTGAATCTCCTGATCCAGCCCTTCTCGCCCAGGTGACCGGCGAACGTACGGCAGGGGATGCGGCCCGACGTCACCTCCAGGACCAGCTCGCCGCCCACGCGCCAGCGCTCGCCGATCTTCGCCTCGCTGACGGTGACGCCGAGGGTCGTCAGGTTCTCACCGAACGTCCTGTTGGGCAGGGCGCGGCCCAGCTCCTTCTCCCAGACGTCGAGCTCTCGCGCGCGAAGGCGTACACCGCCTGGTCGCTGCCGCCGTGGTGCCGCAGATCGCAGACCGAGTCACCGGCCAGGCCGCTGCCGCCGGTGCCCGCGGGGCCGGGGTCGGTGACCGGACCGGCCCGTCGGCCGGGTGCTTGTTGATTCCGGTGAACCCACCGGCGCCGTTTGTGTGCTCGGAGGGCTCGGGGCGTCCCAGATTCACTGTCAGCAGCTTCATGCGATACACGCTAACGAGAGGCAGATATCAAAGACATCTGTGATTAATTGGCCGACGCTACAAGATTCGCTTATGGTCGAAGGGTGATCGAAGCCCGTCATCTCCGTGTCCTGCGTGCCGTGGCCACCACCGGCTCGTTCTCCGCCGCCGCGCGTGATCTGGGCTGCACCCAGCCCGCGGTCAGCCAGCAGATGAAGGCGCTGGAGTCCTCCGCGGGCACCACGTTGCTGATCCGTACCGGCCGCGAGATGAGGCTCACCCAGGCCGGTGAGGCCCTGGTGCGTCATGCCTCCGGGATCCTCGCCGGGCTGACCGCGGCCGAGGAGGAGGTCGCCGCGATCGCCGGGCTGCGGGCCGGCCGGGTCCGGCTCGTCTCGTTTCCCAGTGGCAGCTCCACGCTGGTCCCCGGCGCTCTCGCCGCCCTGCGCGCCGCACATCCCGGCACCAGGGTCTCCCTCGTCGAGGCCGAGCCGCCGCGCTCGGTGGAGATGCTGCGGGACGGCGACTGCGACATCGCGCTGGCCTTCAGGTACGGCGCGTCCGGCAGTCAGGGCCCCGGGGACCAGTGGGACGACTTGGTGGTGCGCCCGGTGCTGGTGGACCGGCTGGTCGGGCTGGTTCCCGAGGGCACCGGCTGGCCGGGGCGGGCGCCGTGGGCATCGGTGAACTGGCCGACGAGCCGTGGATCGCGGGCTGCCCGCGCTGCCGGCGTCAGCTGGTCGAGGTCTGCGAGGAGTCCGGGTTCACCCCGGATCGACTTCGCCACCGATGACTACCCGGCGGTGATCGGTCTGGTCGGGGCGGGGCTCGGGGTCGCGGTCCTGCCGGAGCTGGCGCTCGAATCGGTGCGCGCCAAGGGGTTCGCACCGTCGTGGTGGAACCGGCTGTCGAACGGGAGATCGTCGCACTGACACTGCCGGATCTGGCGCAGGTGCCGGCGGTCGCGGCCACCCTGGAGCAGCTGTCCCGGGCGGCCGTCCGCTGAACCGGCCTCGCGGGCAGGTCCGACGTTCCCGCACAGGGCTGTGTCCCTGCGCGAGAGCCTTGCAGGAACGTTTCTGCATCGAGTGGGCGGTCGGGCGTGTCAGGGTGCCCAGGGTGTGGTCGGGGCTTCGGGCGGATCCGGAGTGGGCGGAAATGAGCCGGTTGCGGGCGCGGCCCATGAGCCCTCGCGCTCGTCCTCGGTCAGACCGCCCCATACGCCGTAGGGCTCCCGCACCGCGAGCGCGTGTGCCGCGCACTCGGCGCGTACCGGGCAGCGCATGCAAACCTCTTTCGCGGAGGTCTCACGAGCGCTGCGTGCCGCCCGCGCTCTCCTTCCGGGTGGAAGAAGAGCGAGCTGTCGACCCCGCGGCAGGCAGCGAGCAGTTGCCAGTCCCACAGGTCTGCATTGGGTCCGGGAAGGCGGGAGAAATCTGCCATTGCGTGTCTCCTCGAAACCGTGCTGAGTCGGAAACGGCATCTTCGACCGTCGTTGATCGTCGGTGACCGCAGTCCCGACGGTACATCTATGGTGTTAGTAGATGTAAATATGACTGATTGGAAATCTAGCCGCAGACACCAGCTAAAGGGAAGAAAACTCGCTAAATGGGGCACGTGCTCCCGTGGGGATTCTGGCGCCGGTCAGGTGACCCCGCGTCGCTCTTCTCCGTGTGCGGCCTTCACTTAGAGTGCCGAACCGGGCGGTCCGACCCGTAACTCTTTCGAGTGACCATCGTTGAGAAGACGTAAACGGTTGACGGAGAACGCGCTCGGGCACATGTCCGAGGGGGTCAACCGCACAGGTGACGACTTGTACCAGCCTGGAGGCTCAAGGTGACGCGCATCAGCTGCGGAGGACGGTCATGACATCCGTCCTCGTCTGCGACGACTCCCCGCTCGCCCGAGAGGCGCTCCGTCGCGCGGTAGCCACCGTGCCGGGCGTCGAGCGGGTGACGACTGCGGCCAACGGCGAGGAAGTCCTCCGCCGCTGGGGAGCCGACCGTTCGGATTTGATTCTGATGGACGTACGCATGCCCGGTCTGGGGGTGTGGAGACGGTCCGGCGGCTCCTGTCCGCCGACCCCGGAGCAAGGATCATCATGCTGACCGTCGCCGAGGACCTGGACGGTGTCGCGCTCGCGGTGGCCGCCGGGGCCCGCGGATATCTGCACAAGGACGCCTCGCGCGCCGAGCTGCGAGCGACCGTGACCCAGGCACTGGCCGATCCGACGTGGCGGCTCGCCCGCGTCGGCTGCGGTCCGCCGAGATGGGAGCGGCCCCGACGCTCACCGCGCGGGAGATCCAGGTGCTCGAAGGTATGAGTCATGGCCGTTCCAACGCCGAGATCGGGCGCGAGCTCTTCCTCTCGGAGGACACGGTGAAGACGCATGCGAGGCGTCTGTTCAAGAAGCTCGGCGCCTCGGACCGCGCGCATGCGGTGGCGCTCGGCTTCCGCTGGGGCCTGGTCCGCTGACGCAGCCCGACCGGTAGCGCGCGGTGACTGTGCGCCCTGCCACGAGCATCCCGTCCGCGCACGGCGGACGGGATGGCGGGCGGCGGGTCCGCGGCCGGGCCTTCCTCGCTCGCGGTATGGGACGCTTTTCCGGCCGATGGCGCATCCTTGAGATGTGGAGTTCCTCGGGAACGATTCGGTCGAGCGGAAGGGAGGGCGCAGGACATGACATCCGGCGCACCCGCTCATAACGCTTCAGTGCACAACTCGGGACACGGTGCCGCTGATGAGACGGCGCCAAGGCACCATGGTCCGATGCGTGACGACGAGACAACGGTGATCGGTGCGCTGGTGCACCGGGCCGTCGACGGCGACGCGCAGGCGACCCATGATCTGCTGGCCCATGTCCACCCCTGGCCCTGCGCTATTGCAGGTCCCGGCTGAACCGGCTGCCCGGTGATGCTCGCCACTTTGTGGAGGACCTGGCGCAGGAGGTCTGTGTCGCGGTGCTGATGGCGCTTCCTCGGTACAAGGACACCGGCAGACCCTTCGAAGCCTTCGTCTTCGCCATCGCAGGGCACAAGGTCGCCGATCTCCAGCGCGCCGCGATGCGGCACCCGGATCGCTGGCCGTGCCCTCCGACGAGATGCCGGAGCGGCCGGACGATTCGCTCGGGCCCGAAGAGCGTGCGCTGCTCAGCAGTGATGCGGCATGGGCCAAGAAACTGCTGGCCAACCTCCCGGAGAATCAGCGCGAGCTGCTGGTCCTGCGGGTCGCGGTCGGGCTGACCGCGGAGGAGACCGGGCAGATGCTGGGGATGTCCCCGGGAGCGGTCCGGGTCGCTCAGCACCGTGCGCTGAGCAGGCTGCGGGCCCTGGCCGGACAGTAGCTGCGAGGGTCCCGCCACCGCGTTCGTCTCCCGTGATCCCGTCGGCGCCGCGAGCCGTCGTAGGAAGCTACAGAACCATCGGGTGATCTTGATCGTGGAATGAGACGCCCCGAGAGCCCGTTAGCATGGACATCCGCACCGATCAAGGCCATTTGGGGAAGGTGTCATGACTGCAAACGTCGACGGAGTGCCCGAGAAATTCGCGACGCTCGGGCTGACATACGACGACGTGCTGCTGCTGCCGGGCGCGTCCGATATGGCGCCCGATCAGATCGATACTTCCTCGCACATCTCCAAGAACGTCCGGGTGAACATCCCGCTGCTCTCCGCGGCGATGGACAAGGTCACCGAGGCCCGCATGGCGATCGCCATGGCGCGGCAGGGCGGCGCGGGCGTACTGCACCGCAATCTTTCCATCGCCGACCAGGCCAATCAGGTCGACCTCGTGAAGCGCTCCGAGTCCGGCATGGTCACCGATCCGATCACGGTGCACCCGGACGCGACGCTGCTCGAGGCGAACGACCTGTGCGCGAAGTTCCGTATCAGCGGTGTCCCGGTCACCGACCCGGCGGGCAAGCTCCTCGGCATCGTCACCAACCGTGACATGGCCTTCGAGCCGGACCGTACGCGCCAGGTGCGCGAGGTCATGACCCCGATGCCGCTGGTGACCGGCAAGGTCGGCATCTCCGGCGTGGACGCCATGGAGCTGCTGCGCCGCCACAAGATCGAGAAGCTTCCGCTGGTCGACGACGCCGGGATCCTCAAGGGCCTCATCACCGTCAAGGACTTCGTCAAGGCCGAGAAGTACCCGAACGCCGCCAAGGACAGGGAAGGCCGGCTGCTGGTCGGCGCCGCCGTCGGTGTCGCGGGCGACGCCTTCGAGCGGGCCCAGGCGCTGGTCGAGGCGGGCGTCGACTTCATCGTCGTCGACACCGCGCACGGCCACTCCCGGATGGTCGGCGACATGGTCGCCAAGATCAAGTCGAACGCGGGCAGGGTCGACGTCATCGGCGGCAACATCGCCACCCGTGACGGCGCGCAGTCCCTGATCGACGCCGGCGTGGACGGCATCAAGGTCGGTGTCGGCCCCGGCTCCATCTGCACCACCCGCGTCGTCGCCGGCATCGGTGTCCCGCAGGTCACCGCGATCTACGAGGCCTCGCTCGCCGCCAAGGCGGCCGGTGTACCGGTCATCGGCGACGGCGGTCTGCAGTACTCCGGCGACATCGCCAAGGCCCTGGTGGCCGGCGCGGACACCGTGATGCTCGGCTCGCTGCTGGCCGGCTGCGAGGAGTCCCCGGGCGAACTGCTCTTCATCAACGGCAAGCAGTTCAAGTCCTACCGCGGCATGGGTTCGCTGGCCGCGATGCAGACCAGGGCGAGCAGCGCTCGTACTCCAAGGACCGTTACTTCCAGGAGGGCGTCGCCTCCGACGAGAAGCTGGTCCCCGAGGGCATCGAGGGCCAGGTCCCCTACCGCGGCCCGCTCTCCGCGGTCGTGCACCAGCTCACCGGCGGTCTGCGCCAGTCGATGTTCTACGTCGGCGGACGCACCGTCCCGGAGCTCCAGGCCAACGGCCGGTTCGTACGGATCACCTCGGCGGGCCTCAAGGAGAGCCACCCGCACGACATCCAGATGACGGTCGAAGCGCCGAACTACAGCAGGAAGTAAGACTGCGCGTACCTCTGAGGGGCGGATCGGGGATTCCCGGGCCGCCCCTCAGAAGTGTGTCGGGATACTGGACTCGGCAGGCAGTAGCGCCGAGGGAACTGAAAGGCCACACCATCGTGACTGAGATCGAGATCGGGCGCGGCAAGCGCGGCCGCCGGGCGTACGCATTCGACGACATCGCCGTCGTACCGAGCCGTCGTACCCGCGACCCGAAGGAGGTCTCGATCGCCTGGCAGATCGATGCCTACCGATTCGAGCTGCCCTTCCTGGCCGCTCCCATGGACTCCGTGGTCTCCCCGCAGACCGCCATCCGTATCGGGGAGCTGGGCGGCCTGGGCGTCCTGAACCTCGAAGGCCTGTGGACCCGGCACGCCGATCCGCAGCCGCTGCTCGACGAGATCGCCGAGATGCCCGTCGAGGCGGCCACGCCGCGGCTCCAGGAGATCTACTCCGCCCCCATCCAGGAGGAGCTGATCGGGCAGCGCATCAGGAGGTGCGCGACTCCGGTGTGGTCACCGCCGCCGCGCTCTCGCCGCAGCGCACCGCCCAGTTCTCCAAGGCCGTCGTCGACGCGGGTGTGGACATCTTCGTCATCCGCGGTACGACGGTCTCCGCCGAGCATGTCTCGGGCGCGGCCGAGCCGCTGAACCTGAAGCAGTTCATCTACGAGCTGGACGTCCCGGTGATCGTCGGCGGCTGCGCCACGTACACCGCGGCCCTGCACCTGATGCGCACCGGCGCGGCCGGTGTCCTGGTCGGCTTCGGCGGTGGCGCCGCGCACACCACGCGCAACGTCTTCGGCATCCAGGTCCCGATGGCGACCGCGGTGGCCGATGTGGCCGGGGCCCGCCGCGACTACATGGACGAGTCCGGCGGCCGGTACGTGCACGTGATCGCGGACGGCGGCGTCGGCTGGTCCGGCGACCTGCCCAAGGCCGTCGCCTGCGGCGCGGACGCCGTGATGATGGGCTCCCCGCTCGCCCGTGCGACGGATGCGCCCGGCCGCGGCCGGCACTGGGGCATGGAGGCCGCCCACGAGGACGTGCCGCGCGGCAAGCTGGTGGACCTGGGCTCGGTCGGGACGACGGAGGAGGTCCTCACCGGCCCCTCGCACACCCCGGACGGCTCGATGAACATCTTCGGTGCGCTGCGCCGCGCGATGGCCACGACGGGCTACAGCGACCTCAAGGAGTTCCAGCGCGTCGAGGTGACGGTGGCGGACTCGCAGCACCGCCGCTGAACCGGGCACGCAGCACGGAGGGACCGGACCACAGGCGTGGTCCGGTCCCTCCCTGTGCTGTGCGCCGGTTACGCGGCTTCTTGGCGCCACCGATGGCGGCGACCGGGCCCAGCGCGAGGAAGAGGTACGTCATGAAGTCGGCCTCTTCCTTCCAGATGTCCATGACCACGTCGAAGTGCTCGAAGAACACCTCGGAGAAGCCGATGCCGGCCGCGTCCGCCATGACCATCGACATGCCGATGAGCTGGCCGAGGAAGACGCCGCCCAGCGAGAAGACGGCACTGGCGGCGGTGATGGCCGGGTTGGCGCCACCGACCTTGCTCGCCAGGAAGCCGACCAGGAAGCCGACACCGACGGCCGCGTAGCCGACCTCGCGCTCGATGGCACCGGCGATCACGCCGTAGAGGATCGCTGCGACGATCGCGGTGCCGAGCGCGGTCAGCACGCCGAGCCCGATGTTGTCGCGGGCCGCGGGCGCGGGCGCGAACGGGCGCCGCCACCGAACTGGCCGACCGGCTGACCGGGCTGCTGGCCGTACGGGTTACCGGTCGGCTGGCCGGGCTGCTGGCCGTACGGGTTGCCGTCGGTGGGCTGGCTGCCGTAGGGCTGCTGTGGCTGGTTCGGCGGCACGGGCTGGCTCATGGTGGTATTCCCCTGGAACGAATGCGCACTGCTGTGCGGTGAGTGACGCCGCAGGCTAGCAGTCCGATCCGACATCGCCCACCCGGAATCCCTGCGGGAACTGGCCTCGGCCCGCTTGCTACAGCCGGTGTGCGGCTCCGGCCGGCGTTGCTCCCCGGGTGTCCAGGAGGAGCTGGGCCTTCACGGCGAGGCCCTGGAGGTCGTACGTGCGGTGGTGCTGGAGCAGCACCGTGAGGTCGGCGCCCGCGGCGGCCTCGTACAGCGAATCGGCGCGCGGGACGGGCAGCTCGCGCACGCGCCAGTCCTGGACGTGCGGGTCGTGGTAACCGATCTGCGCGCCCATGTCCATCAGCCGGGTCGCGATCTCGCGGGCGGGGACTGCTCCTGGTCGGCGAGGTCCGGCTTGTACGTGACTCCGAGCAGCAGTACCCGGCGCCCCGGACGGACTTGCCGTGCTCGTTGAGGAGGGTGGCGCAGCGCTGGATGACGTACTGCGGCATCCGGTCGTTGATCTCCTGGGCGAGCGAGACCATGCGCAACGGATGGCCCGGAGTGCGGCTGCTGTACGGGAAGTAGCCGGGGTCGACGGGTGCGCCGTGGCCGCCGACACCGGGCCCGGGGCGGAACGGCTGGAAGCCGAAGGGCTTGGTCTCGGCGCACCGGATGACGTCCCAGAGGTCGACGCCGAGGTCGTGGCAGAGCACCGCCATCTCGTTGACCAGCGCGATGTTGACGTGCCGGAAGTTGGTTTCCAGGACCTTCGTCATCTCGGCCTCGCGCGGGCCCTTGGCCCTGACGACCTTGTCGGTGATCCGGCTGTAGAAGGCCGCGGCCGACTCGGTGCAGGCGGGGTGAGGCCGCCGATCACCCTGGGGGTGTTGGCCTGGACGTGGGTGCGGTTACCCGGGTCGAGCCGGCTGGGGAGTGGGCGAGATGGAAGTCGCGTCCGGCGCGCAGGCCCGAGCCCTCTTCCAGGAGGGGCCGCACGAAGTCCTCGGTGGTGCCGGGAGGTACGGCGGATTCCAGCAGCACGGTGGTGTGCGGGCGCAGTCGCGCGGCGAGTGCGCGGGCCGCGTCACCGACGGCGGTGAGGTCGAGGTTGCGGTCGGGGCCCAGTGGGTGGGGGCACAGATCGCGGCGGTACGGACGCGGCCCAGCTCGGCCGGGTTTGTGGTGGGCCGGAAACCGCCCGAGAGCATCCGGCGGATGTCGGAGGCGCTGAGGATCCCTCGACCGGCGTACGGCCCGCGGAGAGTTCTGCGAAAGGGCGGGGTCGGTGTCGTAGCCGAGGGTCTGGATGCCTGCGGCGACGGCGGCTTGGGCGAGGGCAGGCCGAGGTGACCGAGTCCGATGACAGCGAAGTCTGCGGGCATGTCGATGGCCGTCCTTCCCTAAGACCAAGAAGACAGAATGCGCAACTGCTGGGGACAGCGCAATGTCAGACTAGGCGTAAATATGACCTATATGTCGCATTGTGCGAGTCTTGTCGACCGGGTGTTGTCCACAGGCGGTGGCTGAAGTCGTGGACCGCGGACAGAATCGAATGGTGGGCACGGACGGCAGGCCTGGGGCCGGCCGGGACTGAAGTGCCGGACCACCCCGATCTACCGGGAGGCAGCAGTGAGAACAGCGACACTGGGACCCGTGGAGCGCACGCAGGCGCTTGCCGCGATGGCCGAGCGCGAACTGGACGTGCTGGTTGTGGGAGCAGGCGTGGTCGGCGCCGGGACCGCGCTGGACGCGGCCACCAGAGGGCTCTCGACCGGCCTGGTCGAGGCACGCGACTGGGCGTCGGGCACATCGAGCAGGTCGAGCAAGCTGATCCACGGCGGGCTGCGCTATCTGGAAATGCTCGACTTCACGCTCGTCCGGGAGGCGCTCAAGGAGCGCGGGCTGCTCCTGGAGCGGCTCGCACCACACCTGGTGAAGCCGGTTCCGTTCCTCTACCCGTTGCAGCACAAGGGCTGGGAGCGGTTGTACGCGGGATCGGGCGTCGCGCTCTACGACGCGATGTCGGTGTCCTCGGGGCACGGCCGCGGGCTGCCCGTGCACCGGCATCTGTCCCGCCGCCGGGCGCTGCGCGTCGCGCCCGCCCTGAAGCGGGATGCCCTGGTCGGGGCGCTGCAGTACTACGACGCCCAGATGGACGACGCCCGCTATGTGGCGACGCTGGTGCGCACAGCGGCCGGCTACGGCGCGCAGGTGGCCAACAGGGCCAGAGTGACCGGCTTCCTGCGCGAGGGCGAGCGCGTCGTCGGGGCGCGGGTGCAGGACGTCGAGGGCGGCGGGGAGTACGAGGTGCGGGCCAGGCAGGTGGTCAACGCGACCGGGGTGTGGACCGACGACACCCAGGCGCTGATCGGTGAGCGCGGGCAGTTCCACGTCCGGGCCTCGAAGGGAATCCATCTGGTCGTGCCCAGGACCGGATCCACTCTCGACCGGCCTGATCCTGCGGACCGAGAAGTCCGTGCTCTTCGTCATCCCGTGGGGGCGGCACTGGATCGTCGGCACGACGGACACCGACTGGGACCTGGACAAGGCGCACCCGCGGCCTCCAGCGCCGACATCGACTACCTGCTCGAACACGTCAACTCGGTCCTGAACACCCCGCTGACCAGAGATGACGTAGAAGGGTCTATGCCGGGCTGCGGCCGCTGCTGGCCGGTGAGTCGGACGCGACGAGCAAGCTGTCGCGCGAGCACACCGTCGCCCATCCGGTGCCCGGTCTCGTGGTCGTCGCGGGCGGCAAGTACACGACGTACCGGGTGATGGCCAAGGACGCGGTGGACGAGGCGGTGCACGGGCTCGACCAGCGGGTTGCGGACTGCGTCACCGAGGACATCCCGCTGCTGGGCGCCGAGGGATACCGCGCCCTGTGGAACGCACGGGCCAGGATCGCGGCCAGGACCGGACTGCATGTGGTCCGGGTGGAACACCTGCTGAACAGGTACGGAGCGATGACGGAGGAGCCCTCGACCTGATCGAGGCGGACCCCGCGCTGGGCGAACCGCTGGCCGCCGCCGACGACTACCTGCGGGCCGAGATCGTCTACGCGGCCTCGCACGAGGGGCCAGGCACCTCGACGACGTACTCACCCGGCGCACCCGGATCTCCATCGAGACCTTCGACCGGGGCACCCGCAGCGCCCGGACTGCGCGGAGCTGATGGCGCCGGTGCTGGGCTGGGACAAGGGGCAGATCGAGCGGGAGGTCAAGCATTACGAGAAGCGGGTACAGGCCGAGCGGGAATCGCAGCGTCAGCCGGACGACCTGACGGCGGACGCGGCACGGCTGGGGCCCCGGACATCGTGCCGATCTAGGGCGTGTTTCGAAAGTCCCGCCTGCCCGGTGACGCCTGGCACGCACGCTCGCCGCGTTGTCGGGATCGCCCCGATACGCCCGGTATCGGGGCGACCCTCCGCCTTGCGATCGCACGCACCAGACGCCGCCGGGCCGCCCTGCGGGCGGACGGCGCTACTTTCGAAACACGCCCTAGCGTCGCCCTGGGCCGCCACGGGCCGGGCGCGCTGTCGGGACCTGCCGGCAGCAGAACCCCGGTTCCAGCAGAGCTCTTTCCGGTTGAGTGATGCTGCCGGCCCGGCCCGGCCGGCCCGGCCCGGCCCGGAGCGGATGCCGGGCCGGATACCGGCGCTGTCGGACCGACAGGTCCCGTACGGTGCCAGGGAGACGCGGCGGGCCGCAACGGCCGCCGCGGGGCGTTGCCCTCCACGACGAGCCGCGGAAGGTGGGGCCGCGGGCGTGAGGTGTGGTTCGCTGGGCAGGCTCGCTGATTCACGGCGAGCACAGTCAGCACCAGCGCGGCGACGAGCAGCGCCCCGAGTGCCGGTATGGCAGGGGCTACTTCCTCCGGCCGGATCATGGCCGACCCGGACCCGGCACCATGACCGGTCCCGGAGTAGGGGACAATGAACGCTCTGCCAGGGCGGGTTGAACGCAGAGGGACGCATGTCGGAGGCGGAGCAGGCACGGGAGCCCCAACGGGACACGGACGGACGTCTTCGCGGGCGGTACCGGCTCGGGAGGTGCTCGGCCGGGGCGGCATGGGCACGGTCTGGCGTGCTGCCGACGAGACGCTGGGGCGCACGGTCGCGGTCAAGGAACTGCGGTTCCCTCGGCCATCGACGACGAGGAGAAGCGCCGTCTGATCACGCGCACGCTGCGTGAGGCGAAGGCGATCGCGAGGATCCGCAACAACAACGCGGTGACGGTCTACGACGTCGTCGACGAGGACGACCGGCCGTGGATCGTCATGGAGCTCGTCGAGGGCAAGTCACTGGCCGAGGTGATCCGTGAGGACGGGACGCTGACGCCCAGGCGTGCGGCAGAGGTCGGTCTCGCCGTCCTCGACGTGCTGCGCGCCGCGCACCGCGAGGGCATCCTGCACCGAGATGTGAAGCCGTCCAACGTGCTGATCTCCGAGGACGGCCGGGTCGTGCTGACCGACTTCGGCATCGCCCAGGTCGAGGGCGACCCTCCGTCACCTCGACCGGCATGCTCGTCGGTGCCCCTTCCTACATCTCGCCCGAGCGGGCCCGCGGGCACAAGCCGGGACCGCCCGCCGACCTGTGGTCGCTCGGCGGACTGCTGTACGCGAGCGTCGAGGGCTGCCCGCCGTACGACAAGGGCTCGGCGATCGCCACGCTGACGGCGGTGATGACCGAACCGCTCGACCCGCCGCACAACGCGGGCCCGTTGGAAGAGGTCATCTACGGCCTGCTGGTCAGGGACCCCGACCAGCGGCTCGACGACGCCGGGGCACGGGCTCTGCTCAACGACGTGATCAACATGCCGGACCAGCCGCCGCGCCGGTGCCGCCGCCCGTCGACTCCACCCAGGTCATGGCACTGCCGGAGACGGCCGGTGCGAGCGGTACGCGAGGAGCGTCGAAGCCGCCGTCCAGGGTGGCCAAGGCGGCTGCCGCTGTTGCCGCGGCCACCGGCGCCGCGAAGTCCGGGGCCGGTGCGGGGCCCGGGAGTCCGGAGGCCAGGGCGCGGGCACCCGCGACCGGATGCGCGGAGCGCTGCGGTCCGTACGGAACGCGAAGGCGCCCGCCGCCGCGACAGGAGCCGGAGCGGCCGGCGCCGCGGCGGCTACGGCTGACGCTGCGCCGGTCCCGGCGCAGGCGTCGGCGAGCACCAGGCACCCGCGACGGCCTCACCGTCCGGTGCGACCGTGCCGCCCCAGCGGCCGGCGAGCTCGCCGGCCGGCCCGCCGCGTGCGTCGATCATGGACGTGGTGCCGCGCCGCACGCTGGCGGCGCTCATCTTCGGCATCGTGCTCGCCGTGCTCGGTACGGTGCTGGCCCTCAACCTCGGTGACGAGGACAAGGCCGACGCGGGCGGTTCGGCCAAGGGCGACACCTCCGCATCGGCCGGGTCCACCGCCGGTGGCGACGGAGCGTCGGACGAGGGTGCGGGCGCCGGCAAGGGCGAGGGCCAGAAGGACGGTCAGGGCCAGGGCGAGGACGGCCAGGGCGAGGACGGCCAAGGCGCGGACAAGGACAAGGGCAAGGGCAAGGGCGACGCCTCGGACAAGCCCTCGCCGGACGGGACACCGGGGCCGGGCAAGGGAGCCACGCTGCCCGCCGGGTACAGGAAGGTCGCCGACAAGCGGTTCCACTTCACCATGGCGATGCCCGAGGACTTCAAGCGCAACGGCATCGCCGGCCGGAACTCCGGCGGCATCTACAACGTCGATGAGGGCTTCCCGCGCGTCCAGGTCGACTACAACTCCTCGCCCAGGGACGACGCGGCTGACGCCTGGTCGGCGGCGGAGTCGAGTGTCCGCTCCCTCAGCAACGGATACCAGCCCATCGGGATAAGGACGGTCGAGAACTACAAGGGCTACCCGACGGTCGCGGACTGGGAGTTCACCCGCAACCAGAACGGCATGCGGGTCCGTGTCCTGAACCGTGGCTTCAAGGTCGACGCCACCCACGGCTACTCGATCATGATCAGCTGCAAGGCGGACGAGTGGGGCGGCGAACAGTGCCGGACACTGCGTGAAACCGCGTTCGCCACGTTCAAGCCGGTTGACTGACCGGAGCGAGAAGGCCTGCGGGTTGGGCCGACCCGGCCGCACGGCCTCGACTTGCCACGTATCGTGAGAGGCCGAGGACCGTACGCAGCCGTAATCACAGGTCAATTGCACAAGAAGTGAATGCAATTGAGGGATTCGTGCGGTCCTCGTGACCGGGGACAGCGCGCTCTGGGGAGGCGTCGTGGACGACTACGCGGGTCGGGTGCTTGCCGACCGCTACCGCCTTCCGCTGCCCCGTCCGATGGGTACGAACTGGTCGAGACCCGGGCGTTCGACACATACAGCGGTCAGGAAGTCCTCGTCCGCCAGGTGCCGTTGCCGGAAGTCGTGGACGCCGAGGTGCTCGACGCCGACGGGCTGGTGCCTGCGGCCAGGCGCGCCACCGGGCGTACGGTGCGCCGGTCCACGGACCCCGCGGTCCGGCGTGCGATCGAGGCCGCGCAGGCGGCCGCCCAGGTGCCCGACCACCCACGGCTCGACCAGGTCTTCGACGTGTTCGCCGAGGCGGGATCGCTCTGGATAGTGAGTGAACTGGTCGCCGCGCGCCCGCTGGCGGCCCTCCTCGCGGAACGCCCGCTCAATCCGTACCGGGCCGCCGAGATCGGCTCCGATGTGCTGACGGCACTGCGGGTGCTGCACGCGCACGGCTGGACCCACCGCAACATCACCGTCCGTACGGTGCTCGTCTGCGACGACGGCCGCGTCGTGCTGACCGGCCTGGCGGCCGGTGCGGCAGAGGAGGCGCTGTGCGGTTACGTGCCGACGCCGCAGCTCGACGAGGGCGACGGCGAGCATGGGGAGTTCGGCGCCCCGGCGGTCGAGTCGGGCCCCACCGGCCCGTACGAGGCACCCGACTCCTTCGCTCCCGACTCCTTCGCTCCCGATTCCTTCGCCCCGGACGACCGGGCCGGCGGGGAGTGCCGGCCTCGCGCGGCGCCGCCGCGATCGAGGCGGCGCCCCGGAGCAGGACAGCCAGGAGCTCGTCCCGCGCCCTATCGCCCCGTCGTCCCGGTGGGCGAGCAGGACGCGGGAGTGCCGCCAGCTCCGCGCGGCCCGCGCCGGAGCCATCGCCGCCTACCGGGCGGGTGCCCGAGCCGCCGCACGCGTCACGGAGGACCAGCAGCACGGTGATGACAGTGCCGTCGCCGAACGGGAGGAGGAGGCCGCTGGGCCTCCCGCCCTCCCGGCCGCCGGGCCCCGCAGCCGGCCGGTCCCTGGGTCGGCCGGACCACGTCCCCTACGACGAGGACGACGAAGACGAGGAGGACGACGACGAGGACGACGGCGGCGTCCTGCCGCCCGGCCCCGACGGGTCCACCTGGCAGGCACCTGGGACGACGGCCCCGGCTCCGGCCGCCCCGTCCCGGCAGGCGGCTCGTCGGGCTCGGGCGAGGACGCCCTGCGCGCCGACTCCCAGCGTCGCGGCACCCGGGCGCTCAGATCGACCGGCAGGGCAGGCAGCCCGTAGCCGCCGCACACGGCCCGTCCGGCGGCTGGGACGAGGTCGTCGCAGGCGGCGGGCAGACCCCGCCTACCGCGGTCCCGCCACCCCTCGCCGCCGAGCGCGCCCGCCAGGCCCGGATCGCCGTCGTCGGGCGGTCACCGAGCGCTGGGCCCCGAACAGGCGGGCCCGGTCCACGAGAACTGGCAGCTGGCGCCCCCATCGGCCCCTCCACCGACCTGTGGGCCCTGGGCGCCCTGCTCTACCGCGCGGTCCAGGGCCACGCCCCGTATCCCGAGGAGAACGCGGCCGAGCTCGTCCAGATGGTGTGCGGCGAGCCGCCCGCCTTCGCGGAGGAGTGCGGTGCGCTGCGCCCGGTCGTCGAGTCGCTGCTGCGCCAGGACCCCACCGAGCGCCCCGACTTCGAGGAGCTGCGAGGCTGGCTGCGCTCCCTCGTACGCTCGGCGCCCGAGCCCGAGGCGGGGACGGACGTCGTACCGCTGCCGTCCACCGACGAGACCCGCCTTCCTGTCGTACGCCGGCGGGGCGAGCTGGTGCGCAAGCGCCGCGGGCGGCTGGGCGGCAGCTCCGCCCACGGCCGTCACCGCCAGGGCAAGCAGAAGTACGAGAAGCCGCGTGAGCCCGCCCGCAGCGGGCTCCGCGCGAGCAAGGGCCCGAAGGTGCTGCGTGAGCCTCCCGCCGGCAGGAGGGAAGGCGCCACGGCGGCTGGGCCGGCTGTTGCTGGTGCTGATACTGCTGGGCATGGCGGCCGCCGTCGTGTACGCCCTGATGTTCATGCCCAAGGGCGGATCCGACGCGGATACGGGCACCGGCGCCGGGAGCACTCCGTCCGGTTCCGGCGCACCCGCCGAGCCGCAGCCGGACGCGTCTGCCTCGCCGCCCTCCGGCGAGGAGTCCGCCGAGTCCGGCTCGCAGAAGCCGCAGACCAGCCGCTCGGGCGTCGCGCTCGCCCGGGCTATGTGCTGCGCAAGGACGCGGAGGGCTTCGAGCTCGGTGTGCTCAGGACTGGCGTCGCAGCCCGCCAACGCCGACCGTCAGATCCGGTACGGCAGTGACGGGTTCAGCGTCCTGATCGTGCCGGGCCGTGACACCGTCAAGGCCAACGGCGGCGACCCGCTGGAGTACCAGAGCGGCAAGGAACCGGAGTTGCAGCCCTTCCGGGATTCAAGCTGGTCCTCGTCGACCGGTCTGCGCAGGGTCGACGTCGGCCGGCAGGCCATGGCGGAGGGTCAGTTCACCTGGCAGGAGAACAGTGGCCGCGAGGTGTACGTCCGCAATCTCGCGATGATCGTCGACGGCAGGTACCACATCATCCAGGTCATCGGCCCGTCGAGCGAGCGCGACAAGGTCACCGACATCTACGAACAGGCCGTCGCCACCTACCGTGTGAGCTCCTGACCGGCCCTCAGGAAGTGGGTGCCAACCATTACATTGCGGTCTCGTGGGTGGTGCGAGGTTCCGTGGCCGTATCTCCCTCCGTAACCTGGCATGCGAAAGAACGGGGCGGAGAAACACGTGGAACATTCGCAGGGCACGGACACTGGACTGCTGCTTGCCGGACGGTACCGGCTCGGTGAGGTCCTCGGCCGCGGCGGCATGGGCAGGGTCTGGCGCGCACACGACGAGGTGCTGAACCGCACCGTCGCGGTCAAGGAACTGACGGCGGGGATGTACGTCGCCGAGGCGGACCGGGCCGTGCTGCACGCCCGCACGCAGAAGGAGCGCGCGCAGCCGCCCGTATCACCCACCCGGCGTCGTCACCGTCCACGACGTCATCGAGTACGACAACCGCCCCTGGATCGTCATGCAGTACGTCGACGGGCCCTCGCTCGCCGACGCCGCGAAGGAGACCGGCGAGGTCTCACCCGCGAGGCGGCCAGGATCGGCCTGCATGTGCTGAGCGCCCTGAGCGCCGCGCACAGCGCCGGGGTGCTGCACCGGGACGTCAAGCCGGGCAACGTCCTGCTCGCAGCCGACGGCCAGGTGCTGCTCACCGACTTCGGCATCGCCGCGATCGAGGGCGACTCGACCATCACCAGGACCGGTGAACTGGTCGGCTCCATCGACTACCTGGCCCCGAGCGGGTACGCGGCGGCGATCCGGGTCCCGCGTCCGACCTCTGGTCGCTGGGTGCCACGCTGTACACGGCGGTCGAGGGCCGCTCGCCGTTCCGCCGTACGTCACCGATCTCCACCATGCAGGCCGTCGTCACCGATGACCCTCCGGCGCCCGAGAAGGCCGGCGCGCTCGGGCCCGTGATCATCGCGCTGCTCCGCAAGGAGCCCGCGGACCGGCCGGGCGCGGTCGAGGCGGAGCGGATGCTGATGGAGGCGATGGAGGGCCGGACGCCCAGGTCGGCGCATGCCTATGTGCCGACCCAGCAGCTCTCTGATGAGTCCGGGTACGGGCTTTCGGCCCCGAGGACTCAACGGCCCGGCTCCCCGATCCCGCGCCGCCCGCTCACTCCGGCTACGCCCCGCGCCGAAGGCCCGGCGCAGCCGGTGGCGTACGACGCTCGTGGTCGTCGCCGTCGCCGCGCTGCTCGGCGGCGCGGCGGGCCTGGTGGCGATGAAGTACGCGCCGGGCGACGGGAACCCGCAAGGCGGCGCCGGCTCCGGCGCACAGAGCTCCGCGGGCCCGGACACGCCCACCCGTCGGCCTCCCCGAGCCGTCCCAGGAGGCGGACGCCCCGGCCACGGAGATACCCGACGGCTGGCACCGGGTCGATGACCCCGAAGGCTTCAGCCTGGTCGTACCGGACGGCTGGACGCGCCAGTTGTCGGGCACCCAGATCGACTACACCCCGGACAACGGTGCGCACAGCATCCGGATCAGTCTCGATCCGGCACCGGACTTCGCCACCCGTTCGCGCACATGCAGAGCATCGAGAAGGACCTTGCCAGGCGGCTGCCCGGATACCAGCGGAAGGTGCTGCACGAGAACACCTTCCGCGACCGGCCCGGCTCTCTGGGAGTTCAGCTGGGTCGAGTCCAAGGACCATTTGGGCCCGCGCCACGGGATCGACCAGATGTACTACGCCGAGGCCGGCGGACCGGAGTACGCGCTCTACATGACCGGGCCGGAATCGGACTGGGACGTGAGCCGGGAACGGTTCGAGACGATGCTGCGCAGCTGGCAGCCGCCCGGTGACACGGGCTGAGACAACCACCCGGAGGCCCGCCGGTGCGGTTCCGGGCCCGCACCTCTCGGGGCGGACCCACCCGGATGGGGATGCCGCTCCAAGGAGACCTGGCGGAGAACGAGCCCGCTGCGCAAGCGCTTCCACGAGCTGCTGATCCGTGGAAGCGTCCGAGTGATCCGTTCCGGCCCGCCCGGCCCGGCCCGCCCCGGCCCGTCCGGCTGCGGACGCCCGCGGCGGGAGAGGGCGCCTGGGGCGTGTTTCGAAAGTCCCGCCTGCCCGGTGACGCCTGGCACGCACGCTCGCCGCGTTGTCGGGATCGCCCCGATACGACCGGTATCGGGGTGACCCTCCGCCTTGCGATCGCACGCACCAGACGCCGCCGGGCCGCCCTCCGGGCGGGCGGCGCTACTCGAAGTACGCCCTGGCGGGCGAGAAGATTTTCGACGAGGTCGTCAAGGAGTTGGAGATTCCTGATTCCTGACCTCGGTCAGGCAGATAGCACCTGATCAGCGGATATTCAGCCAGTGATCACTGGCTGAGTCGTCAGGTGCGGTCGCGGACTGTTGTGGGGTCTGTGAAAACCCATTACCGACGGGTATCCAAAATGTGCGGGCAGACATACTCTCGCCCTCATGACGGACTCGCAGGCCTCCACGACCACCGCCGGCACCACCACGGGCACCAACCCGGTGGCCGCCGCCCCGCGGGCGTGCGCACCGCCGCCGATGTGGTGACACCCGAGGTGGTCGCCCAGCTGACCCGTGGCGTCGTCGGCTCCGGGCGAACGGCCAACCACACCCCTTCACCGGGAGAAGCTGGCCGACCTGCCCGAGTCCACGCCCGAGGACGTCGCCACCGCCTTCGCGCGCGCCCGCGCTGCCCAGCCGGCCTGGGCCGCGACCTCCGTCCGGGCCAGGGCCGCCGTGCTGCTGCGCTTCCACGACCTCGTACTCCAGCGCCAGTCCGAGGTCCTCGACCTCATCCAGCTGGAGACCGGCAAGGCCCGGCTGCACGCCCACGAAGAGGTGCAGGCCGTCACCGTCTCGGCCCGGCACTACGGCCGCAGGGCCACCGCGTACCTCAAACCGAAGCGGCACACCGGGGTCGTCCCCGTCCTCACCAAGGTCACCGAGATGCGCCAGCCGCGCGGTGTGGTCGGCCAGATCGCCCCTGGAACTACCCGCTCGAGCTCTCCGTCGGCGATGCGCTGCCGGCCTTCGTCTCCGGCAACGCCGTCGTGATGAAGCCCGACACGGAGACCGCGCTGACCGCGCTGTGGGCCCGTGACCTGCTGATCGAGGCCGGTCTGCCCGCCGAGGTGTTCCAGGTCGTCCTGGGCGAGGGCCCGGTCGTCGGCCCCGAGGTCGTCAAGCACGCCGACTACGTCTCCTTCACCGGCTCCACCCGCACCGGCCGCGAGGTCGCCCAGGGCGCAGCCGCCCGTCTCGTCGGCGTCTCGCTGGAGCTGGGCGGCAAGAACGCCATGCTGGTCCTGAAGGACGCCGACGTGGAGAGGGCCGCGGAGGGCGCGGTCCGCGCCTGCTTCTCCTCCGCCGGACAGCTCTGCATCTCCATCGAGCGGCTGTACGTGCACGAGTCGATCGCCGACGACTTCGTCCAGCGCTTCGCCACCCGTACGAAGGCCATGCGGCTCGGTAACTCCCTCGCCTACGGCGCCGACATGGGCTCCCTGGTCGGCGAGCGCCAGCTGGAGACCGTCACCGAGCATGTCGCCGAGGCCGTCGAGAAGGGCGCCACGCTCGTCGCGGGCGGAGTCGCCCGCCCCGACATCGGCCCGCTGTTCTACGAGCCGACCATCCTGGACGGCGTCGAGGCGCCGATGGCCGTCTGCACCCAGGAGACCTTCGGCCCGGTCGTCTCCATCTACCGCTTCACCGACGAGGACGAGGCCGTCTCGCTGGTCAACGCCACCCCGTACGGTCTCAACTCCAGTGTCTGGACCAAGGACTCGGGCCGCGGTCACCGGGTCGCCGCCCGGCTGCAGACCGGCACGGTCAACATCAACGAGGGGTTTGCCCCGCGTACGGAAGTGCCCAGTCCCCGATGGGCGGCATGAAGGAGTCGGGCCTCGGCCGGCGGCACGGCTCCGAGGGCATCCTCAAGTACACCGAGGCGCAGACCATCGCCCAGCAGCGGCTGATGCAGCTCGCACCGGCGTTCGGTCTTGACGACGAGAAGTACGCGGCGCTCATGACCCGTGGCCTGAAGGCGATGAAGGCCTTCCGCCTCCGCTGATCCGCCGGCTGCCCGGCCGCCGCCCGCTACCCCAGCTTCTTCGCACATACCGAGGAGAGCCATGTCCGCCACGCCCCAGGACAGTCCTGCCCAGAACGAGACCGCCCCGCCGCGGGAGAGCGACGACGCCGCGTACGACTACGACGTCCTCGTCGTCGGTTCGGGCTTCGGCGGCGCGGTGTCGGCCCTGCGGCTGACCGAGAAGGGTACCGGGTCGGGGTCCTGGAGGCGGGCCGCCGCTTCACCCCGGCGACCCTCCCCAAGAACTCCTGGGACATCAAGAACTACCTGTGGGCCCCGGCGCTCGGGCTGTTCGGTATCCAGCGCGTGCATCTGCTGGGCAAGGTGATGGTGCTGGCCGGCGCGGGCGTCGGCGGCGGCTCCCTCAACTACGCCAACACGCTGTACGTACCGCCGGCGCCGTTCTTCCAGGACCGACAGTGGGCCGGCATCACGGACTGGCAGGACGAGCTGGCTCCGTACTACGACCAGGCCAAGCGGATGCTGGGGTCAGGATCAACCCGACCATGACCCCCGCGGACGTCCACCTCAAGGCGGCCGCCGAGGCCATGGGCGTCGGCGACACCTTCCACTTCGCCCCGGTCGGCGTCTTCTTCGGGGACGGCAAGGACGCCGACGGCACGACGAGGGCGAAGCCCGGCGGCTCGGTCGCCGACCCGTACTTCGGCGGTGCGGGCCCCGCCCGCAAGGCCTGTTCCGAATGCGGCGAATGCATGACGGGGTGCCGCCACGGTGCGAAGAACACCCTCAACGAGAACTACCTGTACCTCGCCGAGAAGGCCGGAGCCGTCATCCACCCGATGACCTCCGTGGTAGCGCTCACGGACGATCCGGACGGCGGCTACCGCGTGTCCACCGTCCCGACCAACCGCCGCAGGAAGGCTGAGCCGGCTGTCCTGCGGGCCCGCAAGGTGATCGTGGCGGCGGGCACGTACGGCACCCAGACCCTGCTGCACACCATGAAGGACCAGGGGCTGCTGCCCAGGCTCTCGCCGACCCTCGGCGAGCTGACCCGGACGAACTCCGAGGGCCTGGTGGGCGCGCAGACCAGCGACCGCCGCTACCGCAAGAGGCACGGCATCGCGAAGGCCGACTTCAGCAAGGGCGTAGCCATCACCTCCTCCATCCACCCGGACGCGAACACCCACATCGAGCCGGTCCGTTACGGCAAGGGCTCCAACGCGATGGGCGCGCTGACCATCCTCCAGGTCCCCTACAGCAGCCACCGGGTGCTGAGCTGGCTGGGCAGTATCGCCAAGCACCCCACACTGGCGCTGCGTTCGCTGTCCAACAGGCGCTGGTCGGAGCGGACCATCATCGGCCTCGTCATGCAGTCGCTGGACAACTCGCTGATCGCCTACCGCAAGCCGGGCGGTATCGGAAAGGGCCTGCTCACCGCACGCCAGGGGCACGGGGAGCCAACCCGACCCAGATCGCCGAGGCGACCCGGGCGCCACAGTGCTCGCCGAGGAGATCAACGGCTTCCCGGGCTCGAACATCGGCGAGCTGATGGGCACCCGCTCACCGCACACTTCCTGGGCGGCTGCGCGATCGGCGCGAGCGCCCAGGAGGGCGTGATCGACCCGTACCACCGGCTGTACGGGCACCCGGGGATCTCGGTGGTCGACGGCTCGGCGGTCTCCGCCAACCTCGGCGTCAATCCGTCGCTGACCATCACCGCACAGGCCGAGCGCGCCATGTCCTTCTGGCCCAACAAGGGCGAGCAGGACCCGCGTCCGGCGCAGAGCGAGGGCTACGAGCGGCTGGCCGCGGTCCAGCCGAACGCTCCCGCGGTGCCCGAGGAGGCTTTCGGCGCGCTGAAGCTGCCGTTCCTGGGAATGCCGGCGATGCCGCCGAAGGCGAGCAGCGGTCCGGACGACTGAGCACAAGAACACCAAGGGGCGGCGCTCACCACCACGCAACTCCCGCTCCCACCGCTGCCGTGCCTAATCCGTGATCTCGCCCAGTGCAACTCTTCGCGCCACTACGCGGTCGAACCCGTACTGCCTCACAGCAGTCACACAGCTCCTCCTCGATCCGCAGAGGTCCGCGATGACACGTCTTTCCCGAGAGCCGCGCCGCTCGCGCCGCAGCCGGCCTCGCCGCCGCCGGGCTGCTCGCAGCCGGTTCACTCGCCGCCGGTGCTCCGGCGGCCAGGCAGCCGATCCCGCCTTCACGCTGGCAGGCCCGTCCGGGACGGCCCTGCACCCGTACCCGGCGGACGGCTCCCCGCGGAAGTCCTCCCTGGAATTCACCGTCAGCAACCCGGACCAGGACGAGGAAAGCGGCGGCTACCAGGGCGAGGTGACCTACACGATCGAGCTCAGCGGGATCGCGGGCGTCGCCGATGTCGTGGTCGCGCAGGACACCGGTGCCGACTGCACGGTCACCGGGACCAGGGCCGTCTGCCACGACTACGGCGTGTACCCCGGCCTCAGCACCATCGCCGACTTCGGCCTCACCGCGGCCAAGGGCAGCAAGGACGGTGCGTCGGGCACCATCGAGGTGACCGGCTCGGCGGACGGGGCCACCTTCGTACCGTTCTCCACGGAGGTGACGGTCGCAGGCCCCGACCTGGTCATGAAGGAGCTCCCGTTCAGACAGGAGCTCAGGCCGGGCGACGTACAGCCGGCCCCGGTCACGTTCACCAACAAGGGCACGACGGCCGCCGAAGGCGTGCTGCTCACGCTGAGGTACTCGCGGGGTCTGGAGATCCCGGAGCGGTACGCCAACTGCGAGTACAACGAGGAGGCCGGGGAAGGCGCACAGGACGCGTTCGCCTGGTCCACCGCCCTGTGTTCCATCGAGGGTTCCTACGAGCCGGACGCCACCTACACGCTCGGGTGCCGCTCTCCGTCAGGGCCACCGAGCGCGCGTACTACGACACGTTCATCTACCGCATCAACGAGGACAACGCGGCGTGGCGCGCGGGCGCGTCCCTGACCAGGGCAACGGGCCGGAGCTGACCCTGCGCAAGGCCGGACCGGCCGCCCTGGGCGCGGATCCGGAGCCCGGTGACAACCAGCGGGAAGCCGACTTCCGTACGGAGAACACCGCCGACTTCACCGCGACCGGCGCCGAGGCGCGCGGCGCCGTGGGCGAGACCGTGACCGCCACCGTCGGCTTCCGTAACGAGGGACCGGCCTGGATCGGCAACATCCGCTCGGGCGAGCCCGTCGCCGTGCTCGATCTCACCGTCCCCGAAGGCGCCGAGGTCACCGGGAAGCCGGATTCCTGCCAGGGCGTGACGGCCGGGGGCGAGTACCGCGAGAAGCAGCTCGGCGCGCCCCGCTACGTCTGCGAGACCTCGATGACGGTGCGCGACGGAGCCAGGACCGGACTGCCCTTCGACCTGAAGATCACCGAGCTCGTCCCGGCGCGCCGGGCAGGGTCGCGATCCGCAACACCTGGCTCACCGATCCCGAGCTACCGTTCGACCCCGAGCCGGCCAACAACACGGCGCGCCTGGTCCTCAACGCCGAGGATTCCGGCTCCGGGAACACCGGCGGTACGCCGGACGGCGGCACCACGTCCGGCGGCTCCACGCAGGGCACGACCGGCGGCGCCTCGGAGACGGTATCGGGAGCCCGGGCGACTCGTCCGCGTCGGGCACGTCCGGGTCCACCTCGACGGGGAACACCGGCGGCGGCCTCGCCGCCACCGGTTCGGTCGCGCTGATGGCTTCAGGGGCCGCCGTGGTCGCCCTGGCCGCGGGCGCCATCCTGTACGCGACGACCCGTCGCCGCACCGGGCGGGTCTGACGGTCTCTGGTCCGGTCCGAGGGGATCCGGTCCGACGGGATCCGGTCCGACGGGATCCGGTCCGAGGGCGGCCGGCCCGGGCGTCCCCGGGGCGGCCGCACATGGGGTGACCGGGCTGCTGTCCCCTGCCGACCGGTCACACGCGCTGGGTGCGGTCCCACGACGTACCTGCAGTACGTCACACACCTCAGCGGAGCCACGCGTGGATCCTCTTCCAACCTGCCGCCCCTGGCTGGCACGGACACAGGGACCAACGAAGCTGCGGGGCACCCGGTCACGCGCCGTACGGGTGAGACCGGGACCGAACTCGGGTGCGGCCGTACAGCCTTCCCGTGCGTCACACCCGGCCGCGGCACAGCTCCAGCAGTGTCATGGCCAGCGAGGTGCCCGGCTTGCCCAGTGCGTCCCGGTAATGGCTGAGGACATCCATCTCGCGGGAGAGGTTGACCCGGCGGCCCCGGAGGTGATCCGGGCCTCCTGGATGACGGCGGAGACGGCCATCCGTTCTTGGACCAGGCCGATGATCCGGTCGTCCAGAGCGTCGATGCGGGTGCGGGCGTCGCCGATCAGCGAGGCGGCCTCGTCCGTGTGCGCACCGGTCTGTTCGGTGGCCGTCGTGGCGGGGGCGGTGGTGCTGCTCATGGGGTGACTCCTGGTGGGTGCGGCCCCGGAGCGACAGGCCCGGAACGCCAGAACGCCCGGGCCTGTCGGCCCGGGGCGCCTGGAACGTTGCTTGTCAGTTGCTCAAGCAGCACGACCATGGCAGCCGGCGGGCCGGTTGCCATAGGTAAAGACGAAGGTCGTGTGCTGATGCATGGCAGCCAGTATGGCCCCGGCCCGGCCGCCGGGCCAACGCCCGGCCCGGATGCTGAGACGGGAGCCCGGTCGGGCGACGTCCCACGGCCGGTAGAATTGGGCGGACCGACCCCTCTCCACCGCCGGAAGGCCGCCCCGTGCCAGCAGCACCCCGCCGCCGCCGACACCACCACCGACGTGGTTCTCGTCGTCGACTTCGGCGCCCAGTACGCCCAGCTCATCGCCCGCCGCGTCCGTGAGGCCCGGGTCTACAGCGAGATCGTCCCGTCCACGATGCCGGTGGCCGAGATGCTGGCCAAGAACCCCGGGCGATCATCCTGTCCGGCGGCCCCTCGTCGGTGTACGCACCGGGCGCGCCCTCCCTGGACCGTTCGCTGTTCGAGGCCGGTGTCCCCGTCTTCGGTATGTGCTACGGATTCCAGCTGATGGCCACCACGCTCGGCGGCACGGTCGACGACAACGGTGCCCGTGAGTACGGCCGCACCCAGCTCGCCGTCTCCAAGTCCGGCTCCACCCTCTTCGAGGGCACGCCCGCCGAGCAGCCGGTGTGGATGTCGCACGGCGACGCCTGCTCCGCCGCCCCGAGGGCTTCACCGTCACTGCGTCCACCGACGTCGTACCGGTCGCCGCCTTCGAGAACGACGAGAAGAAGCTGTACGGCGTCCAGTACCACCCGGAGGTCATGCACACCACGCACGGCCAGCAGGTCCTGGAGCACTTCCTCTACCGCGGCGCCGGCATCGAGCCGAACTGGACGATGACCAACGTCGTCGAGGAGCAGGTCGCCCTGATCCGCGAGCAGGTCGGCACCAAGCGCGCCATCTGCGGGCTCTCCGGCGGGTGGACTCCGCGGTCGCGGCAGCTCTCGTACAGAAGGCCATCGGCTCCCAGCTCACCTGCGTGTACGTCGACCACGGGCTGATGCGCAAGGGCGAGACCGAGCAGGTCGAGAAGGACTTCGTGGCCGCCACCGGCGTCCAGCTGAAGGTCGTCGACGCGGCGGAGCGGTTCCTGGACGCGCTGGCGGGAGTCTCCGACCCGGAGCAGAAGCGGAAGATCATCGGACGCGAGTTCATCCGCGTCTTCGAGCAGGCGCAGGCCGAGATCGTGGCCGAGGCCGCGGGCGGCGAGGACGTCGCCTTCCTCGTGCAGGGCACGCTCTACCCGGACGTCGTCGAGTCCGGCGGCGGCACCGGCACCGCCAACATCAAGTCCCACCACAACGTGGGCGGCCTCCCCGACGACATCGAGTTCAAGCTCATCGAGCCGCTGCGCCAGCTGTTCAAGGACGAGGTGCGGATGGTCGGCCAGGAGCTGGGCCTGCCGGACGAGATCGTCCAGCGCCAGCCGTTCCCCGGCCCCGGCCTCGGTATCCGTATCGTCGGCGACGTCACCAAGGAGCGGCTCGACCTGCTCCGCGAGGCCGACGCCATCGCTCGCGAGGAGCTCACCGCGGCCGGTCTCGACCGCGACATCTGGCAGTGCCCGGTGGTCCTGCTCGCGGACGTCCGCAGCGTCGGAGTCCAGGGCGACGGCCGCACCTACGGCCACCCGATCGTGCTGCGTCCGGTCTCCTCCGAGGACGCCATGACGGCCGACTGGTCGCGGCTGCCCTACGAGACGCTGGCGAAGATCTCCACCCGCATCACCAACGAGGTCGCCGACGTCAACCGCGTCGTCCTCGACGTGACGAGCAAGCCGCCGGGGACGATCGAGTGGGAGTAGTCCCACCGGATCCCACCGCGACGCCGCCACCCTCCCGGAGGGTGGCGGCGTCGCCGTTTGCGTACTCCGGCGGGCCAGGTACCCGAATCGGTCGCGGATCGCTCTGGTCAGCTGCGACACCCGGCGGTAACTTCCGACCCGGTACGCGTCGTTGGTACGCGTCGTCCGTACGCGTGATCCGTTGCGCCCGTGGGAGCCCCTAGGAGCCGACATGTCCGAGCCCACCGCCATGCCCGTATCCGCACCCGTCCCGATACCCGTCGAGCAGCTGCGGTTCGCGATGCCGCCCGTGCACGCCTCGCCCGGTGAGGAGCGTGCCTACCGCAAGGAGCGGCTGGCGGGGCGCTGCGGCTGTTCGGGCAGCACGGGTACGAGGAGGGTCTCCGGGCACATCACCGCGCGGGACCCGGAGACCGCGGACTGCTTCTGGGTCAACCCTTCGGGGTGCCGTTCGAGCAGATCGCACCGCAGGACCTGATCCTGGTCAACGGTGACGGGCAGGTGGTCCAGGGCGGGTTCCATGTCAACCAGGCGGCGTTCGCCGTCCACGCCCAGATACACCGGGCCCGCCAGGATGTCGTCGCCGTCGCGCACACCCACTCGCTGCACGGCCGGGCGCTGTCCGCCCTCGGCGAGCTGATCGAGCCGATCACCCAGGAGGCCTGCGCCTTCTACGAGTCGCACGCGCTCTACGACTCGTACACGGGGTGGTCGTGGACGAGGACGAGGGCCGGCGGATCGCCGCCGCCCTCGGCTCCCACAAGGCGATCATCCTGCGCAATCACGGGCTGCTGACCGTCGGGGACTCGGTGGACGCGGCTGCCTGGTGGTTCCTCACCATGGAGCGTTCCTGCCAGGTGCAGCTCATGGCGCGGGCCGCCGGGAAGCCCGTCCTGATCGAGCACCGGGACGCAGTCACCACCCGTGAACAGCTCGGGAGCGACCTGGTGGCCTGGATCAACTACCAGCCCCTGTGGCAGCGGATCATTCGCACATTCTGACGATATGCGCTGCCGGTCCGCCCAATGCGGTCCTGGGCCGTTCCGTACGGCACAATTCGCAGAAATATCGGGTGAGTTGGCTGTACCGGGGTAGGAAGGACGGCGTTTTCGTGGCGTTGGACGAGGCGAGGGTGAGCAGCACGCACGGCGGTGGCTGTACGTGTGGCGACTGCCCGCACGGAGCACGCGAAGGGCATCGGCGCGCGGTCGCCGCCTTCCTCGCCAAACGCGACGAACTGGCCGCGGGCAAGGGCCTGCCCACCGGAGTCGCACAGTCCGCGTCCGCGTCCAGGCAGTGGGTCTCCGACGAGCTGACCGAGTCGGCCCGCACGGTCGCCGACCGCAGCCGGGAGGCCGGCGACGGCTGGCTCCACGTGGTCTGGCAGCGCACCCTGGTCATCGTCTGGGGCGGCGTCGCCCTGCTGGTCATCGGTGAGTCCGTCACCGCCATCGGGGCCGGCTGGTCCACCGCCCGCACCGCGGGCCTGGTCGCCGGCGTCGCCACCGCGGGGCTGCTGACCGGCGCCGCCCGCTTCCACCGGGCCCGCGGCGGTCTGCTGGCCCCGCTGATCGGCGAGGACAACCGGCTCTCCACCTCCCGTGCGGTCGCCGCCTCCTGGGTGCTGCTCGCCGTCTTCTCCGTACTCGTCCTCGCGCTCCAGCTGGCGGGTGCCTCCGATCACTCCGACCGCGACACGCTGATCGAGGGCCTGGACCTGGGGCGCTCCGCCGGGTGCTCACCGTGCTCGCGCTGGTGTGCGCGGTCGCCGTCCTGGTACGCCGGGTGGTGAGCGTACGAGTGCTGGCGCAGCGCCTGCAGAAGCTGCGCGCCGACCGGCCGCGCGCCGCCGACCTGCTCACCGACGACTCGGGGCGCGGCAGCTTCACCGATGTGCAGTACGTGCTGGTCAGCACCGTCGCCGTGGTGTTCGCCGCGGTCCGGCTCACCCGCCGTCCCGAGCAGCTGCCCGACCTGCCGTGGGGCCTGGCGCTGCTCGTGGCCGTCTCCGCGGCGACGTACTTCGCCGGGAAGTACGCGGAGGGGCCGTCCGGTCATCCTGTCGGTGGTGCGGGCCAGGGAGGCCGGCGATCTCGACGCCCCGATCCGTACCGGTGACGACATCGAGATCCGCGGCGCCGGCTTCGTACCGCCCGGCGGGGCAGCCCGGACCGGCTGGCCAGGGTGGTCGTCAGGATCGGCCGGGTGCATGTCCATGTCCCGCTGATCCCGGTCACCGGAGGCTTCGCCAACCCGTCCGACACGGTGCTCACCGTGCCGGTGCCGGTGGAGGTCGAACCGGGCGTCGTGGACGTCCAGGTCGTCACCGCCGCCGGAGTGGAGACCAACCGCTGCCCGATCGATGTCACCGACTGAGTTCTCACCGGCTGGGTTGTCACGGACTGAGTTGTCACGGACTGGGTTGTCTCGGACTGACCCGCAGCCCTGGTGAGCAGCGCGATCACGGCGTACGTATGGTCTGTTGAGAGGCCAACGGAAAGGCGGAGCAGTGATGCATGGCTACGGCGGCGGTTCGTACGGCCTGGACGGGCCGCGAGGGATCCGGGAGCTGGCGCGGGGTACGCACTGCTGCCACTGCGGATCTTCCTCGGCGTCACCTTCGTCTACGCGGGGCTCGACAAGCTGACCGACAGCGCGTTCATGTCGGCGAGCGGCCCCGGATCGATCGGCGAGATGATGAACGGGTGCGTGACACCTCCGCGATCCCGGCCCTCGTCGACCTGGCGCTGAAGAGCCCCGAGGGCTTCGGCTACGCCATCGCGATCGGGGAGCTCCTGGTCGGTCTCGGCACCCTGGCCGGGCTGTGGGCGCGGATCGCCGCCCTCGGCGGGGCGCTGATCTCGCTGAGCCTGTGGCTGACGGTGAGCTGGCAGAGCGAGCCGTACTACTACGGCAATGACCTGATCTATCTCATGGCCTGGCTGCCACTGCTGCTGGCCGGAGCGCCCTACTGGTCACTGGACGCTCTGAAAGGACGCCGGCGAAGGGCCGGCGACCTGAGGAGCGGAGCTACCGAGGTAGACGGTCGTGAGCCGCTGTCGGTTTGGTATGCAGAGGTGAGTGGCAGGGTGCGGGAGCGAGTCCGGTCCTTTCCTGACCTCCCGTACTGCCGTTCCGGGCAGGCTGTCGGTTCAATTCCGTACCGCCCCGATGAAGCCCACAGGCCGCTGTCTGGGCGTTCTGCGCACAATCCGGCGTTTGGGGCCACCGACGTCGCGGGCGGAGCCGGCCTGACGTAAACGGCAATATGCTGTCAAGCTCAGCCATTTCACATACATGGTCCGCTCGATGACCCATCTACGGCGTCCCAACCGTTCGCTGGACTCGACTCCCTTGCGGGCGATACGTACGCCGATGTGTTTGCCCCATAGCCATTTCCGCAGGTGGGGATGTCGTATGCCTTGTCTGCGTGGAGACGTTGGGGCTTGAAGTACCGGCCGCGGTGGGGTCGTGTCTCGTTTGGTGGCCCTGAACCATGGGCTTCAGCGCTTGGCTGTCGTGGGTGTTGGCTGCGGAGAGGCCGACGAGGAGGGGCAGTCCGTTTGCGTCGGACAGGATGTGCATCTTGGAACCTGGCTTGCCTCGGTCCACGGGGCTCGGACCTGTGAGTTCGCCCCTTTTAGCCCTCACGTGGGCGGAGTCCAGGACTGCCCGGGAGAGGTCGAGCAGGCCGGCGTCATCCAGGCGACGCAGGATCTCCTCATGGAGCCGGCCCCAGACACCGGCTCTTGACCAGATCAGGAACCTGCGGTGGGCCGTCGACTTCGATATCCCGAAGCACGGCGGCAGAGCCCGCCAGGCGCATCCGCTGACCAGGACGTAGATGATCGCCGCGAACAGCGTCTCATCAGGCGTGTCCTGCGTCCCGCCGCCCTGTGGCCGCACCTTCGACAGTGGGATCAGCGGCTCCGCGATCTCCCACAGCCCGTCCGGAACAATCCAACTCCATCTACCCCGCCCCATACGCAACGCAACGAGCGAAGCCCACATAGGACACGGTCTAATATTGCAACGGTCTTTGTTCTGATGTGTGGGCAGTTTCTGGTGGTGTGTGGCCGCGTCGTTTGTAGTGGCTGATACGGGCTTGGAATTGTCGTCGGCGGCGCCAGTGTGACCAGTGCAGGACATGGTCGATGAGGTTGGTGCGGGGCCGGGTCAGGCGGGTGGTCAGTCGCCGGATTTCGGGGAGGGTCAGGGCGATGAGCTGGGAGGATCCGTTTCTGCTTTCTCCGTGTCGAGCGCGCGGGCCCGCAGGACGGTCAGGCAGGCGTGGGCGGCCATGGCGAGGGTGATGTGGCGGTGCCAGCCGGGGTAGCGGCGGACCTGGTAGTCGTCCAGGCCGCATTCCTGCTTGGCGGTCTGGAAGCATTCCTCGACGGCCCATCGGCTGCCGGCGACGCGGATCAGTTCGTCGAGTGTGGTCTCGGCGGGGCAGTAGGCGATGTAGTAGGAGATCTCCTGGGGTCGGCTGACGCTGCGGCGGGCGATCACCCAGTGTCGGCGGTCTTCGCGGTGCCAGGGCCGGACCTCGACCCTCGCCCAGTCGTAGACGCGCGGACCGTGGGCTCCGTTGCCGCAGGAACGGCGCTTCCATTTCTGCCGCGGCAGGCCGGGAAAGAGCTCGTGGACCCGGTGGTCCATGGCCCACCGGGTGACGACGGTGTCGTGGCGGGTAGTGGCCATGACGTGGAAGACATCGGCCCGCTCGAGCTCGGTCCGCCAGCCTTTGGAGAAGCCGTAGGCGGCGTCCGCGGTCACCCACCGGAACGGGATCCTGTCGGCGATCGCCCGGCGGACCATCGCTTTGGCGGTGACCACTTTCGTCTCGAAGGCGACTATGTCGTCGATGCCTGCGGCTCGGCATCGTTCCCGGTCATCGGTCCATGACGTGGGCAGATACAGACGCCGGTCGATCAGCGTGCGGCCACGTTCGCCGGCATAGGCGAGGAAGACGCCGACCTGGCAGTTCTCCGTCCGCCCCGCCGTCCCGGAGTACTGCCGTTGGACCCCGGCCGAGCGGATCCCCTTCTTCAGGAAGCCCGTGTCGTCCACGATCAGCACTGCCTTCGGGTCACCGAGGTGTTCGACGACGTAATCACGCACGTCGCCGAGGACTTCGTCAGGTTCCCAGTCGCATCGGTTCAACAGCCGGTGCATGCGGTCGGGAGCCGCGTGGCCGGCCTCCTCCGCCAGCGTCCAACCGTTTTTCCGCTCCAACGGGGCGATCAGCCCCTGCATATAGGCCAGTGCTGACTCACGCGGCTCCGACCGGGCAAACCGGTGCACGAACCTCTCGTGCAACTCGCCCAGACCCGCCGCCCACCGCTTCACATCACCGAGATCCCCACCCATAACCAGCCCAACGACCAACCTGGCCACCAGTCACACCAAAGACCGTTGCAGTACTAAGTCGTCTCCAGCAGATGAGGCTGCAGGCGAGGGAGACGAAGGCGTCGTGGAGTTCGGTGCGGCGTTCCCACCGGACGGCGAGGCGTTTGAAGTGGTGGAGCAGAGCGAAGGTCTGCTCGACGACGTAGCGGAGCTTGCCGATGCCCTTGATGTTGGGTGATCCCTTGCGGGAGATGACGGGCAGGATCCGCCGGTGACGCAGCTCGTCGCGGTGTGCGTTGGAGTCGTAGCCCTTGTCGCTGAGCAGGGCTTTTGGTCGTCGGCGGGGCCGGCCGGGGCGGCCCGCCACGGGTGGGATGCCGTCGACCAGGGCGAGGGTCTGGGTGACGTCGTTGATGTTGGCCGCGGTGGTGATGACCTTGAGCGGGTGCCGCGTCCGTCGCAGATCAAGTGGTGTTTGCTGCCTGTCTTCCGCCGGTCGACCGGCGGAGGACAGGTGTCGGCCCTTTTTGCGCGGATGTGGGAGCCATCCACGCACGCGCGCGACCAGTCGAGTTCGCCTGCCGCGTTCAGCTCGGCGAGCAGGACCCGGTGCAACCGGTCGAAAACCCTGCCTTCTGCCACCGGTACAGGCGACGCCAGCACGTCTGCCCTGAGCCGAACCCCAGCTCCAGAGGCAGCAGTTGCCAGGCTATGTCGTTGTAGAGAACGAACAGGATGCCCTGCAGGCAGAGCCGGTCCGACACCAGTCGAGGCCCCGGTGACCGCTCCGGCCACGGCGGCAGCAACGGCTCGATCAACGCCCACAACTCATCGTCCACGATCCAAGGTCGAGTACCCATACCCTCACGAACGGCCGAATCGTCACACCGGTAACGCCCAACCAGGACACTTCAACAAGATCGTGTTACGAGCTCTTGGCGCTCCTTTCTACTTCAGGTACGAACCCGCTGGCTTTGCGAAGACGAAGTACATGTGATGCCCTGGTACTAGGTCATAGTATCCGAACGGATGACGCTATCTCACGGGACAATCTCCGCGATGATTGCCATGCTTGATGCTGCGTATTGCCAATCATCAGCGGTCCCGAAAAGCCCGGGTGGCTGGGTACCCGTTGCGCTCCGATGGTGTACCGCACTGTCGTTCACGAGCGGGCAGTCATGCGTACGGAAGTTTCGATGAATGGCGGGTAAAGCCCAAGGGTAGGCCCATCAGGCAAATGGAGGGAGATAATAAAATGTTGCCAGAGCGCCCGATTCCGGTTCCGCAGGATGCCATCGAGGCCGCAGTCGCGCTACGCAATAATCTCAATGTAAATAGCGCCGGAAAGTACGCGACCGGTGTCGGGCTGAAGCAGACCGGCGGGGAGTTCACCGATCAGATTTCCCTGTTCGTCTACGTCCCGGAGAAGAGGGATGCGGAGGACATCGCGGAACCTGAATTCGTCCCGTCCGAGTTCGGTGGCTACATCACGGACGTGGTCGTGGCTCAGCCGGAGCTTCTCGACGACAGTGCGAGGCACGATCCCTTGCGCGGTGGCATAGAGATTTCCAGGGAGCGCACGATTGCCGACGGAATTTTCGCCCCCGACAGGCACATTGGGGGCCGTAGTCAGAAACCGCGGAAGCGGCCAGCTGCAACTGCTCACAAACGCCCATGTCGCCCAACAGGTCGGCCTCAGCGTGTACCAGCCCGGACAACTCTTCATTTCTCCCACAACAGACATCGTCGGTCCGGTTTCCGCTCTGCGCAACGAAAACGATCCCTTGTTCCTCGATTGTGCGACCATTCAGCTCAACGGGTCCCGTAGCAGTAAGGCAGTCATCGAGGACATCGGCCCGGTGCAAGGCGCGTGGACCCAGATCCCCTCTGGGGACGTCGTGAAGAAGCGCGGCGCGCGGACGTTGCTCACTTACGGGTTCGTGGTGAGGGTGATCGCATCGCTGTTCGCTCCGGTCATCGATCAGATCGAGTTCAGCGGATCCGTTCCCTTCGTGACGGTGTTCTGCGGAAAAGGGACTCTGGATCGGTGGTCCTAAATTCAAGCAACAAAGTAATTGGCCTCCTCTTTGGGACGTCGGGTCTGGATCTCGGCAATGGCCTGAGCAGTCACGGCCTTGCTATGCCAATTCATAATGTGCAGGAGGCGCTCAAGGTGGATATCGACACCTGAGCCTATGCTCGTGAATGGGCGGGAGCTTGAGTAACCGTGGCACGAGGGTGTAGTGGAAATAGATTTCCACTACACGGCAGAAGGTGCAGGATGGCGTGGGCCGAAACCGGCCGGTTAGACGCAGTCACCAGAAGGTTCGTAGAGCCGACCATGGGGTGTGATGAATTATGGCTGATGTGAAAGTCTGGTTCACGGGAATTGAATGCCGCATGCGCCAGGAGTCGTTGGATGAAATAATCGGCACCATTCAGTTGTTCGCCGGAACAACCCCTCAACCGTTGGTGAAGATTCCAGAAAGCGGATTTCTGGAAATGGGAGAAGATGCTCAAGGATCGCTGTCGTCCAGCGACTTCTCTACACCGGTCCGGCACAGGACATCAGCGTCTCCGCCACGCTTATGGAAATCGAAACTTCCGATCCGGAAGAGGCAGAGGAACAGAAAAAGGCGTTGGCCAAAGCTGTTTCTACTGCGGTCACCGCTGCCCTTGTCTCGCTCACTGGCGGGGTGGGCGGGTTGGCTGCGCCGGTGATCGATGTTCTAACCGGGCTTCTGGTCGACTTCATAGCCGACGAGCTGCTGGGTATGGGTCCTGACGCATACCACCCGTCGGCCATCGCGCTGCCTCTGGACAGGTTGCTGAGCGCGGACAGCCGTCGACGCACCCTGCGGCGCACGGACGACCCGAGAACGCTTCAATTCACGGACGAAATCATCCTCACGGGCGTGGATGACGCCGGGGACAGGGGAGCGTACGCGATATACTTGGACATTCAGCCGTCCGCGTCGTCGCCCACCCTGTCGAACCCGGTGAAGGCAACACCGCCGGTACACCGATGCTGAGCATGGGATCCCAGGGCGCCGCAGTGCAAAACTCCAGCAACTACTCAACACGCGCATGCCGGACATGGAACCACTGGACATCGACGGCGACTTCGGCTCCGTCACAGACACATATGTACGCGAGTTCCAACAGCGCGCCGCCATCACCGTCGACGGCATCGTCGGCCCCACACCTGGCACGCCTTGACGAGCGGCGGACCGACGGGCACCGCCGGTACACCGATGCTGAGTATGGGATCCCAGGGCGCCGCAGTGCAAAACTCCAGCAACTGCTCAACACGCGCATGCCGGACATGGAACCACTGGACATCGACGGCGACTTCGGCTCCGTCACAGACACATATGTACGCGAGTTCCAACAGCGCGCCGCCATCACCGTCGACGGCATCGTCGGCCCCCACCTGGCACGCCTTGACGAGCGGCGGACCGACGGGCACCGCCGGTACACCGATGCTGAGTATGGGATCCCAGGGCGCCGCAGTGCAAAACTCCAGCAACTGCTCAACACGCGCATGCCGGACATGGAACCACTGGACATCGACGGCGACTTCGGCTCCGTCACAGACACATATGTACGCGAGTTCCAACAGCGCGCCGCCATCACCGTCGACGGCATCGTCGGCCCCACACCTGGCACGCCTTGACCTGCTGACAGGCGCTTCGCGGTGAACTTTCCCGGTAAGACGGTGAAAGACAGGGTGCGCCGGGTCCTTTGTACCCCGGTCGTGCACGTCTGGGACCGGGGAGGGGCTGGGGGCGGGTGACGATCGTCTTCGCTGCCTGCTCCAGCTTGGCCACGAGTAGGCACTGCGCTCGCGCAGGCCGTCGTCGGGGCGTCGTCGGCGAGGCCAGCGAGCGCGTGGACGCCGCCGAGCCGGACGGCTGGGGAGTCGGAGCCGAGTTTGTCGATGGCTTGGGAGAAGCGCTCGGTGTGGAGTCGGGTGGCTTCGCGGTGGGCGCCGGCTTCGTCGACGCGCTGGCGGCGGTACGCGACAACCAGAGCGACGAGCGCGCCAGTCCCGGCGACTACACCGAAGGAGAGCTTCACCAGGTCGAAGAGCGTCTTCGCGTCGAGCTTCGCGGTGGTACCGATCCCCTGGACGTCGAGGAGCCTGTACAGCCCGTAGAAGACGCTGCTGGCGCTAAGACCGCAGCGGCAACGGAGACTGTCAGCGCCAAGCCGACCTTCCACAGCCTCAACTCCCGGTCATTCGGAGCGGATCGAGGCCTCCGAGTAGGTGTCATAACGCTGAAGATACGGCTGGAGGATCAGCAGTTGCAGCCAGGTCAGTGCGCCAGGGTGGGCAGTCGTGAGGGGCGCAGGCAACCGTTTCCGCCCCGGGCATGATCGGATCACTGAATGGCCCGCTCCACACCGGCGGTGCGCTGCCCTGGCATTCAGGCCGACTCCACCCGGCGTTGCCGGCGGCTGTCACGGGTGTAGTCGGCCGGTCTTCTCAGGGTGGGCGGCTTGGACGTAGCGCATGGTGGTGGAGTCAGCGATGGCGAAGAGGCGGATGAGACGGACGGGGTCGGCGCTGTGGTGGGCTTCGGCGAGGATCATCAACGCCAAGGGCGGAGCGGTCTCCTCCGTCCCCTCGGGCGCGGCGGCGGGCAAGGCCGATATCCACACGCCGACCGACGAGGAGCTCGCCTCGCGGAGCGCCGGGTGAAGCGGGTGCTCCGGGAGGCGAGCGAGACCGACCGCATCGCCGCGCGAGCTGCGCGCACTCGCGAAGAACAAGTACAGCAGGATCCAGGAACCGGACTTCACCTGGGAGTCGGTCCAGCGGGACGCGGCGAAGCCCGGTATCACCTCGATCTCGCTCGGATCGGCCAGGGGATCCACCGGTAAGAACAGGGCGGAGCTGTTCATCGACTGCCCGTACTCGAAGGGGCGTAAGGATGTTCTGGCGGTCTCGGTCGGCATCGTGGGCGTCTCCGAGTCCGAGGACAGCGCCAGAAGACAAGAGCTCGCCACACTGACGGCAGACAGCGCCCGCGCGGTCGCCCGCGACGTGATCGGCTGCGAGGGCGCCGCAGACCTCCCCGACAGCGCGCCGAGGATCGGCTGATGCGAATGGCGCGCAAGCCCTTCGTCGCACCCGTAGGCGCGGGCGCCGTGGTCCTGATCGGGCTCGGCTCCTGGGTCTTGTGGCCATCGGACCCGGCGGTGGCCGTCCCGGACCGAGTCTGTGCCGATGCGCTTCCTGGGGCCCGGTGCGAGATCTGCTGCCTGAACGCGGAGAGGCTTACGCGGAGGTTTATCTGTGGGGCTCTTACTCGGCCACTTCCGTGTCGATGACCTGGAAGTGCAGTCTGAGCGGCGGTGGGGAGTCGGTCGACTTCTCGAAATTCCTCATCCTGAGCGAAGACGACTACAGCTCCCAGGACATAGCCCGGGACGCTGCCAAGTCCGGTAACACCCTCTGTCCTGGGGAACGGAGAAGGGCTTCATCGAGGGGTGAGGTCTCCCTCTACGCCGGCTGCAAGAGCAGCAAGAGCAGCAAGGGCAGCCCCATCCTGCTGGAGACGCACACCGGTATCAGCGGGGCGCTGCGGCGTTGAAGGACCGGGCCGCCCAAGAAGAGGTCACGGCCCTGGCAGCGGACTTCGCCCGCTTCATGGCCGCTCGCGTGGACTACTGCAAGTTGTCGGATCTCCCCGACAGCGACCCGAAGATTGGCTGAGGCGAACGTGTGCGCAAGCGACCCGTCGGGCCCGGGAGCGTGGGGTGGGGCGCCGGCCCTGCTGGCGGATCGCCCGTTGGCGGTCAGGGCGCCCTGGTGGAACCACTGTGCGCAGGCCCGCCGCGTTCTCCGCCGACGCCTTCCGCCCCTCGCGCCGCCGCCGCATCCGATAGCTCACCCACGTCACGGTGGCCGCCAGCCAGAGGCCGCCGAAGAGCAACGGGATGAAGAAGAACCAAGGGGCGTTCCACACCCCGCGGAGTCCGCCGCGTAACCGGCGGCCAGCGCGAGCATCACCAGGCCCGCCACCGCGCGGCCCGGCCGGATCTCATGACGCAGCACGCTTGACCTCCACCTGTCCGATGCCGACTTCCAACCACAGCTCGACCGTGCCGGCCGGTTTGCTGCCCTGACCGGGGCGATGGTCTCGTGCGCGTTCTGGCTGGGCGCGATATCCACGTCCTGCCGGTAATCGGCCGGCAGCTGGATGTCCCCGAATCCTGCCCTGGCGTTCATCTTCACCGTCACCCCGCAGGTACGACGACAAGCGCACGGCCCGCGCCGACCTCGATGTGGGTGCGAAGGGTTTTGCCCTCGGGGACGGTGACCCCGGACAGATCGAGCCGGGCGACCCCGGTGCCGAGCTCGTAATGCGGCTGGACCGCCGCGACCGTGGCCGGCCGCCACTCCTCGCGCACCCACTCCGTGCCGATGTCCCTGGGCATCACCGCCGCACCCGCCAGCAGCCCGGCGGTGATCATCGACAGCAGGATCGTGCCGAACCCCGTCCGGCCGATGACCGAGCTGACCAGCAGACCGAGACCGAACACCGCGAGCGCGGCCGTCAGCCCGTCTGCAGACTGCTGCCCAGCGGCTGGGTCTCCCAGTCCAACTTGGTGCCCAGACTGCCCGCGATCAGTGCCAGCAGGAAGACGAGACCGCCGATCCGACGCGGCCCCGGGTCTCCGGAGCACGGTGCGGCGTGCGGTACGCGGCGTCCGCCGTGGGCCCGCGCCGGTCCGTCGTGCGGGTCGCGCCCATCACCCGGGGTCGTCGGCCGCACTGCTGGGACCCCACAGGTAGCCGGACGCGACCGGGCCCGTTGTGCCGTCCTTGACGAGGGGTCCCGCCACCAGGACGGGGTGTCCCGCGTCGGTGGCGCCTTCACCTCGGGCGGCGCGCCGTGGCCGCCGGCGGGCGTACTCCCGGCCGGCGACTGCGAGGCCGCCACGTCGCGCGGCTCGTCGGGCGCCGCCGTGCCGCGGTGCTGGGTCCAGACCGTGAAGCCGACGACGGCCAGCGACAGCATCGCGGCGAATGCCAGCATCCCGCTGTTGTGCAGCATGGAGAGCAACAGCCCGCAGCCGACCAGCGCCATCAGCAGCGCGATCAGCGACGCACCCTCGACACGGCCGGACAGCAGTTTGCGCGCCTCGTTCTCCTCCTCGCCCTCCGGCGGGAGCAGCAGCCAGGCGAAGCCGTAGAAGATCAGGCCGATGCCGCCGGTCGCGGCGAGGACACCGATCACGATCCGGAAGATCACCGGGTCCACGTCGCAGTACCGGCCGAGGCCGCCGCACACCCGGCCACGACTTTCTGCCGCGGGCTGCGCCGCAGCCGCGGTTTCGGCCGGGGCGGCGTGACGCCGGGAGCGGCGTCCTGGGGAACGGTCATTGCTCCATGGTGACGGCCCGTACGTCCTCGTGGGACCCACGGCGACCCTGGGCGATCCCTGATATTGATCCCGGATGCCTCTGGGGCACCGGCGGCGTCGGGCGCGGGCATCAGGGTCGAGTCCGGGACCGACCCTGATGCCACGAGCAGGCGATACATGTGACCATCGGTCCATGCCAGCCGCCACGACCCGAGCCGCAAGCTCCCACCTCGGACCCGGAGGAACCGCCGCTGCGCAGGCTGTACCGCAGCGCGGACGGGCGGCTGCTCGGCGGCGTCGCGCGCGGACTCGCCGGCCATCTGGGACTGCCCGTCGCCTGGGTGCGGTTCGTCTTCCTCGGGCTGTTCTTCGCGGACGCTCTCGGCGCCCTGCTCTACGCGGTGTTCTGGATCGTCGTCCCGCTCGGGGTCGGCGGCGTGGAAACGACCCGGTCCGTGTTCGAGACGGCCCCGGACGGGCGGCGCAGACTGCGCAAGCCCGACAAGGGCAGGTCTTCGCCCTCGTCGCACTGCTCGTCGGCGCCATGGTCTTCGTCGGCAATGTCGATATGGGCAGCAAGGCGGACCGCTACATCTGGCCGGCGCTGCTGATCGGCGCGGGCTCCGTCCTGGTGTGGCGTCAGGCAGACAACGCGCGCCGGGCCCGCTGGATCGAGGTCGGCCACCGCCGCCGGGTGCTGCAGCTGGCCCGCGGCCTCGCGGGTGTCGCCCTGGTCGGCCTGGGCCTCGCCGGCTTCATCGTGGTCCGCGGTTCGGCAGCTCAGCTCGGCAACGTGCTGACCGCCGCCATCGCCGTACTCACCGGGATCGCGCTGCTCGCGGGCCCCTACCTGGTACGGATGACGCAGGACCTCTCCGAGGAACGGCTGATGCGTATACGGGCCCAGGAGCGTGCCGAGGTCGCGGCGCATGTCCACGACTCCGTCCTGCACACCCTCACCCTGATCCAGCGCAACGCGGACGACGGCGGCGAGGTCCGCAGGCTCGCCCGCGCCCAGGAGCGTGAGCTCCGTAACTGGCTGTACAACCCGGAGGGCACCGGCAAGGACGAGGACGACGAACCGGAGACGCTCGCCGAGGCCGTGAAGCGGGCTGCGGCGGAGGTCGAGGACAAGCACGGTGTCCCGCTGGAGGTCGTCGTGGTGGGCGACTGCCCGCTCGACGAGAAGGTGGCGGCCCAGATGCAGGCCGCACGCGAAGCAATGGTCAACGCCGCCAAGTACGGTGGCGAGGGCGGCGCCGTCCAGGTCTTCGCGGAGGTCGAGGGCCGCACGGTCTTCGTCTCCGTACGGGACAGGGGACCGGGTTTCGACCTGGATTCCGTCCCGGACGACAGGATGGGCGTACGAGAATCAATCATCGGCCGGATGCAGCGCAACGGCGGTACGGCGCGGCTGCGTGCGGTGCCCGGTGGGGCACGGAAGTCGAGCTGGAGATGGAGAGGGCGGACCAATGACCGAGAACACCGAGGCCACCGGGGCCCGGAGCGCCGGGTACGGGTCGTGCTCGTCGACGACCACCGGATGTTCCGTACCGGGGTCCAGGCCGAGATCGGCCGGACCGAGGAGACAGGGGTCGAGGTCGTCGGCGAGGCCGCAGACGTCGACCAGGCGGTCACCGTCATCACCGCGACCCGCCCCGAGGTCGTCCTCCTGGACGTCCACCTTCCGGGCGGCGGCGGCGTCGAGGTACTGCGGCGCTGCGCACCGATGATGGGGCCGTCGAGGATCCGGTGCGTTTCCTGGCACTGTCGGTCTCGGACGCCGCCGAGGACGTCATCGGCGTCATCCGCGGCGGTGCCCGCGGCTATGTCACCAAGACCATCACGGGCACCGACCTGGTCGACTCGGTCTTCCGGGTCCAGGACGGCGACGCGGTGTTCTCGCCGCGGCTGGCCGGCTTCGTCCTGGACGCCTTCGCGTCCACGGACGCGCCGCCGGTGGACGAGGACCTGGACCGGCTGACGCAGCGTGAGCGCGAGGTGCTGCGGCTGATCGCGCGCGGCTATGCGTACAAGGAGATCGCCAAGCAGCTGTTCATCTCGGTGAAGACCGTCGAGTCGCATGTCTCGGCGGTGCTGCGCAAGCTCCAGCTCTCCAACCGGCACGAGCTGACCCGGTGGGCGACCGCGCGGCGGCTGGTCTGAGACCGGTCGGTCCGAGTCAGCCGGCTTCCGGGGCGCCCGCCGACGGGCGCTCCGGGTCCAGCGAGATGTTGAGCTTCTCGCCGATCCGGCGGTAGCCGATGCCCGCGTAGATCCGCTCGACGTCGGGCCCGCCCGGCTCCAGCCACACGGTGTCGCAGCCGCGCTCGAAGGCGGTGGCGGTCAGCCAGGCGGAGAGCGCGGCGCCGATGCCGCGGCGGCGGAAGGTCTCGGTGACGGCGAGGCCGGCCAGTTCGGTGATGCCGTCGACCGGGACGGAGCAGCCGCCCGCTCCCGCGGGCTCCGGGCCGAGCACGGCCAGCGCCGCGGCTCCGCCGCCGGCCACCGCGTTGCGAAGCCAGGCGATCTCGCCGTCGTCGGGATCGCCGTCGCCGCCGAAGCCCTGGTGCTGGACGGCGGCAGTCACGGTGAACTCCGTGTCGGTGGCGGGTTCGGCGATGACGAGTGCGTCCACCGGCTTCGGTGCGAGGAGGCCGCCGGAGGCACAGGCAAGCACCGGGGCCCGGTTCTCCTCGGTGAAACCGGCGGCCAGCAGCGCCGGTTCGACGGCGGGTGCCCAGCCGGGGAGGTATTCGAGGCGCGGCATCCGGTCCCGCTCGCGGAACGCGGCGACGAGGTCCGAGACCTCCTGCGGGGTGGGTTCCGCTCCCGGTCGGGGACGGCGTAGTTGGCGTACTTCAGCTCCCAGCCCGGGTTGTGCCGCACGGTGAAGGGACCGCTCCGGTAGTGGTCGGGGAGCGCAGGGTGAGGGCGCGCACGTACGACTGGACTGCCGTGGCTGTGGTCACGTAGGTCTCTTTCCGGCGGGGGTGGTGGCCGCGGGGAGCTTATGCGACCCGGGCCGCTCCTGAGAAAGGCATTTCGTCGATCGGTGCGATGCGGACCGGGGCGCCGGGGCGGGGCGCGTGGATCATCTTGCCGTCGCCGATGTAGAGCCCGACGTGGCTGATGCCGGAGTAGAAGAACACGAGGTCTCCCGGGCGAGTTCGGAGCGGGAGACGCGCTGTCCCGCGTTGATCTGGGTGTACGTGGTGCGGGGCAGGGAGACTCCCGCTGCGCGCCAGGCGGCCTGGGTGAGGCCGGAGCAGTCGAACGCGGAGGGGCCGGTGGCGCCCCAGACGTACGGCTTGCCGAGCGCCCCGTACGCGAAGCCGATGGCCTGCGCGGCACGGGGTTGGGTGCGTTGACGGCGCTGCGGGCCGCGCTTCCGGTGCCGCCGTGCCGGGCGTCGGCCGAGCGCTCGTAGTCCGCGCGCTGGGCGGCGGTCAGGGTGTCCAGGAGCCGCCGGGCGTCGGCGAGCCCGGTGCGGACCGCCTTCTCGTGCTTCTTCAGCTCGGCCCGGCGGTCCGCGAGTGTCGCGAGCTGATCCTCGGCCTGCGCCCGCAGTTGGGCGATGTCGGCAACCTGCCGCCGGACGCCGTCGACGACGCCGGCCCGCGGTCGCCCGCCCGATCCAGGTACGAGGCGCGCTGCAGATACTCGTCGGGGTCGGAGGAGAGCGCCAGCTGGACGGCCGGATCGAGGCCGCCGCTGCGGTACTGGGCGGTGGCGAGCGAACCGAGGTCGTCGCGCGAGGCGTTGAGGCGCTCGGTCCTGCGGGCGGCCTCGTCGCGCAGCGAGCCGACGGTCCGCTCGGTGGCGGTCGTCTTCTCCTTCGCGCCGTTGTACTGCTCGGTGGCGACCTCCGCGTCGTGGTACAGCCGGTCCACCTTGGCCTTGACCTGGGCCGGGGTGAGCTGGGGTTCGGCCTGTGCGGCGCCCTCGAAGGCGGTGGCGGTCGCGACCCCGCGAAGGCCAGGGTGGCTGCGGTGCGGGCAGCAGGGCCGGTGAACAGACGCTGCCTGGGCTTGCGGTGAGCGGCTTTGCGGTGGGCGGCCACGAGGGCGTGCGTCCTTCCCGTCGACTGCCCGCCGGGGTCTACCGGCGGGCCCGCCGGCTCCTGGCGACGGGAGGCCACAGAGGAGCGGCCCGTCGTCGGAGCCCGGCGGGGCGACCGGGCTGCCGCCGGTACGGAGCGGAGTGGTGAGCCGGTCACCTGAGAGGGACGCTAAACCCGGGACACGGTGAAGGGTCGTAATGACGGATATTGTCCCGATGTGACGTTTCGCTGTCCCCGTGTGAACGGAAAGGCGACCTGGCTGAAGAGTGGTGATATGCCAGGGCTAGGCTGCCCGACATGGACGTACTCATCAATGTTTTCGTCGCACTGCACATCATCGGAATCGCTGCCCTGCTGGGCGGTTTCCTGACCCAGATGAAGGCGATGGGTACGGGCACCGCCCGCTTCGTGCCGGGCATGCTGCACGGTGCGCTGACCATGCTGGTCACCGGCGTTGCCCTGGTCGGGCTCAATCAGGCCGACGGCCAGAGCGTGAACAACATCAAGATCGGCATCAAGCTGCTGCTCCTGGTCGCGATCCTGGCGCTCGTCTACGTCAAGCGGGACGAGGAGAAGCCCGGCAAGGGTGCGTTCGCCGCCGTCGGCGGACTGACCGTCGTGAACATCTTCATCGCCACGCTCTGGACCTGAGCCCCGCGCCGGACGGGTGGGCACAGCGGGCCCGTCCGGCGGTCGTTCGCCTTCGCGTTCGCGGCGCTCGTGATCAATACGCCTAGGCCGGGCGGACGCTGCCGTAGATCGGCATGTAGTAGATCGACTCCTCACGCACGTTCGCGCCGGGCTTCGGTGCGTGGATCATCATGCCGTCGCCCTTGTAGATCCCGACGTGGCTGATGTCGTCGTAGAAGAAGACCAGGTCACCGGGTTTCAGATCGGCGGTGGCTACCCGGGTGCCGACCTCGACCTGGTCCCAGGTCGTCCGGGAAGGCTCACACCCGCCGCCTTCCAGGCGCCCTGCGTCAGCCCCGAGCAGTCGTACGAGGAGGGGCCCGTCGCCCCCAGACGTACGGCTTGCCGATCTGGGCCCGAGCGAAGGCAAGCACCTTGTCCGCCTTGGCGGCGTAGCTGCTGTCGGAGCCCGTACCGCTGCCGGATCCGGTGCCCGTACCGGTCCCGCTGCCGGAGCCCGCCTCTTCCTCCTTGGCCGCCTTCTCCTCGGCCTTGCGCTCCTTCTCGGCGGCGGCGGCCTGCTGGTGTGCCAGCTCATCGGCCTTGCGCTTGGCCTCCGCCTCCTTCTTGCGCTCCAGCTCCGCGAGCCGTGCCTTCTCCTTGGCGGTCAGATCCGACAGCAGTGAGCGCGCCTCGGTCAGCTTGCTCTGCACCTGCTGCTTGCTGTCACGCAGCTCGGCCTGTGACTCGGTGAGGGTCTCGAGGCTCTTGGTGGCCTCGGCGCGCTTGGCCGCCGCCTCGTTCTGCTGCGTACGGAAGTCGGAGACCGTCTTCTGCTGCTGGCTGGTCATCCGGGCCATCAGCTGGTCCTGGTCGAAGTACGACTGGGGTCGTCCGCGAGGAAGAACGTGGCCGTGGGCGCGATGGCGCCGCTGCGGTACTGGGCGGCCGCGAAGTGGCCCAGCTCCCGGCGGGTGTCGTTGAGCTTGGCCGCGCGCACGGCGGCGGCGTCCAGCAGCTCGTCGACCTTGGAGCGCTGATCCGCCGAGGCGGCCTTCGCCTTGTGGTACTGCTGGGTCGCGGTGCCGGCCTGCCGGTAGAGGTCGTCGACCTTCTTCTGCACTTCCTCGATGCTGGGCTTGGGCTCCGTCGGCGCGGCCGTCGCGTTCTGCGTGGAGAGCAGAGTGACGGAGGCCAGGGCTGCCGTCGTGAGACCGACGGCAGGGCTGGTACGCAGCCGGGTGCGCTGCTTGCGATGCGATGCCAAGGCCGGCATCTCCTTCCGTGGACCGCCTACCGGGTTAGCTGTCGGGTTCGGGCGGAACGGAAGGCTGCCCTACGGTCCGGTCGGGACGGACCGATTCACCCGGTGCTGCGTGTGGGTCCCCGGTTCCGTACTCCCGTGAGGAATGACGGATTCGGCGGGGGCGCCCGTGTGGCGTGGTTCGCCTCAAAGGGGTACGGGGCACCCGACGAGCACGCTAGCCAACCTGTGGGGCCGCTGGGAAGGTAGATGTTCGATATGCCCGATACGTTTTCGTGACCTTTCCTGATCCGCCCGCCGGAAGCCGGACCGGGCCCGGATTTTTCACGGGGTGTGGGTGTTCCGTCTCCGTGTGTGTGCGGGTACGAGGTCGGCTGCCGAATGCGGCCACTCGGTGTCAGTGGGGCGGCCTAGACTCGTCAAGCGATGAGCAGCCTCTTTGACGACAGCTTCCTGACCGGCCTCCAGCAATCGGAGGAAGGGCCCCGCCGCCCCGAGGGCCACGCACCCGAAGCGGTGCCGGAGGGTCTATTCGAGGGCGTCTTCGACGCGCCCCGCCGCCGCGTGACGCGTACTACCGCGACGGCGCCCCACGCCCCGTCATCGATGCCGCCGCGCTGCTCGACGGGCTGAACACCGAGCAGCGCGCCGCGGTCGTGCACGCCGGGTCGCCGCTGCTCATCGTGGCCGGTGCCGGCTCCGGCAAGACCCGGGTGCTGACCCACCGGATCGCCCACCTGCTGGCCGAGCGGGGTGCACCCCGGCAGATCCTCGCGATCACCTTCACCAACAAGGCCGCGGGCGAGATGAAGGAGCGGGTCGAGGATCTCGTCGGGCCGCGTGCCAACGCCATGTGGGTCATGACCTTCCACAGCGCGTGCGTGCGGATCCTGCGCCGCGAGTCGAAGCTGCTCGGCTTCACCTCGTCGTTCTCGATCTACGACGCGGCCGACTCCAAGCGGCTGATGGCCCTGGTCTGCCGCGATCTGGACCTCGATCCGAAGCGCTTCCCGCCGAAGGCGTTCACCGCGAAGGTCTCGAACCTGAAGAACGAGCTGATCGACGAGGAGACCTTCGCCGGTCAGGCCGCCGACGGCTTCGAGAAGACGCTGGCCCAGGCCTACGCCCTCTACCAGGCGCGGCTGCGCGAGGCCAACGCGCTGGACTTCGACGACATCATCATGACGACGGTGCATCTGCTCCAGGCGTTCCCCGACGTCGCCGAGCACTACCGCCGCCGCTTCCGGCACGTCATGGTCGACGAGTACCAGGACACCAACCACGCGCAGTACACCCTCGTACGCGAGCTGGTGGGCCCGGCCGGAGAGGCCGACGCCCCCGGCGAGCTGTGTGTCGTCGGTGACGCGGACCAGTCGATCTACGCCTTCCGCGGTGCGACCATCCGCAACATCCTCCAGTTCGAGGAGGACTACCCGGACGCGAAGACGATCATGCTGGAGCAGAACTACCGCTCCACGCAGACGATCCTGTCCGCGGCCAACGCGGTCATCGAGCGCAACGAGAGCCGCCGCCCCAAGAACCTCTGGACGAACGCCGGTTCGGGGCCAGGATCATCGGCTACGTCGCCGACACCGAGCACGACGAGGCGCAGTTCATCGCCGACGAGATCGACCGGCTGACCGATGCGGGCGACGCGAAAGCCGGCGATGTCGCCATCTTCTACCGCACGAACGCACAGTCGCGTGTCTTCGAAGAGATCTTCATCCGGGTCGGACTGCCCTACAAGGTCGTCGGCGGAGTGCGCTTCTACGAGCGCAAGGAGGTCAGGGACGTCCTGGCCTACCTCCGGGTCCTCTCCAACCCCGAGGACACCGTCCCGCTGCGCCGCATCCTCAACGTGCCCAAGCGGGGCATCGGTGACCGGGCCGAGGCGATGATCGACGCCCTGTCGATGCGCGAGAAGATCTCCTTCCCGCAGGCGCTGCGCCGTGTCGACGAGGCGTACGGCATGGCGGCCCGCTCGTCGAACGCGGTGAAGCGGTTCAACACGCTGATGGAGGAGCTCCGCACGATCGTGGAGTCCGGCGCCGGACCGGCGGTCGTGCTGGAGGCCGTCATGGAGCGGACCGGCTATCTCGCCGAACTCCAGGCGTCCACCGACCCGCAGGACGAGACCCGCATCGAGAACCTCCAGGAGCTCGCCGCCGTCGCCCTCGAGTTCGAGCAGGAGCGGGCGGAGGAGGAAGGCACCGGGACGCTCGCCGAGTTCCTGGAGAAGGTCGCGCTCGTCGCCGACGCCGACCAGATCCCCGACGAGGACGAGGACGGCTCCGGTGTCGTCACACTGATGACGCTGCACACCGCCAAGGGCCTCGAATTCCCGGTGGTGTTCCTGACCGGCATGGAGGACGGCGTCTTCCCGCACATGCGTGCCCTGGGACAGGTCAAGGAGCTGGAGGAGGAGCGCAGGCTCGCCTACGTCGGCATCACCCGCGCCCGCGAGCGGCTCTACCTGACCCGCGCGGCGATGCGCAGTGCCTGGGGTCAGCCCTCGTACAACCCGCCGTCGCGGTTCCTGGAGGAGATCCCGGAACAGCATCTGGAGTGGAAGCGGAAGGGGCCGATGGCGGCCCCGGCGGGACCGACGTCGGGGATCACCTCGTCGCTGTCCTCATCACGCTCGAAGTCCGGGCCTTCGGGCTTCGCGACCCGGCGCACCTCGGACCGGCCGGTGCCCACGCTGGTGGCGGGAGACCGGGTCACACACGACCAGTTCGGGCTGGGCACGGTGACCGCGGTCGAGGGCTTCGGCGACCAGGCGAAGGCAACGGTCGACTTCGGGGACGAGCGGCCGAAGAAGCTCCTGTTGCGGTACGCGCCGGTCCAGAAGCTGTAGGACTGGAAGGGACCGGCGGCAGGCAGCGCGGGGCCGCCTGCCGCCGGGCTCTCAGTTGGGGTTTATGTTGTGGCTGCGGAGCCACGGCATCGGGTCGATCGCCGCGCCGCCGCCCGGCCGTACCTCGAAGTGCAGGTGCGGACCGGTGGAGTTGCCGGAGTTCCCGGAGTACGCGATGACGTCACCGGCCTGCACCGAGCCCGACCGGACCTTGGTGCTGCTGAGGTGGCAGTACCAGGTCTCGGTGCCGTCGGCGGCGGTCACGATCGCCATGTTCCCGTAGGCGCTGTTGTACTGGGTGCGCACGGTGCCGTCGGTCGCGGCCATCACCGGAGTGCCGTACGAGACGGGAAGTCGATGCCCGTGTGCACGGACATCCAGTTGACGCCCGCCTGGCCGTAGTAGGCGCTGAGGCCGTGCTGCTCGACCGGCAGGACGAACTTGGGCGCAGCGCCTCGCGGCGTGCGGCTTCGTCCGCGCGCTTCTTCTTGTCGGCGGCCTGCCGTGCCTTCAGGTCGATGCGCTCCTGGGTACGGCTGGCGCGGTCGGCGAAGTTCTCCGCGTCGGCACTGAGGTTGGCGAGCTGGGTGTCCAGCTCGTTGTTGGCGGCGACCGGCTTGACGGTGCCGGGGTCGGCAGCCGCCATGGATGTCGTGTCGTCCTTCTTCTCCTCGCTTCCGTCGACTCCGCCGACGGAAGCGGCCGCGATACCGGCGACGCTCATGACGCAGACGGAGGGACGGCCACGGTGAGGAGCGCGGAGCGCTTGGCCGGGTACGGCGCCGGCTGCGGCTGCCGGAACGGCCCACGGGCGGGCGGGTGACCTCGGCGGTGTGCTCGTAGTCGTCGGCCTCGGTGCCGGCTTCCGCCTCCGGCACGCTGTACTCGGAGGTTTCGTACTCCTCGTAGGGGCCGGCTGCGCTTCGGCCGGCTGCTGCTCTGCCGCTGCCTGGTGTTCGTATGACGGATACGACGTCTGTTCGGAGTCGTACGGAGTACTCCCGGGCGTGGCGCCGGAGTTCCAGGCGGTGGCGTCGTAGGCGCCGGTGTCGAACCCGGTGGTGTCGTATCCCGTGGTGTCGTATCCCGTACCCGCGGTGTCGAAGACCGGGGTCCCGTAACTGCCGGTGTCGAAGGCCGTGGTGCTGAACGTGGTGGTGGGGAAGGCGCCGGTGTCACTCGGGGTCCACGGGCCGGCCTGGGGGCCTGGCCTGTGAGGTCCCAACCGGTGGTGTCCCACTGGCCGGTGGCGTCGTACTGCTGCGGGACCTGAGGGTGGGGCTGGGCCGCGTACGCGTCGTACGAGGCCGCGTCGTACGAGGCCTGCTGGTGCGCGCCGGTGTCCCACTGGGTGGAGTCGTACTGGCCGCTGTGGTCCTGCGGGCCTGCCGGGTACGCGCTGTCGTAGCCGCCACCGTAGGTGTTGTTGCTGTGCTGAGCGGATGCGTAACCGCTGTCGTAAGTCTCGTAACTTCCGTCGTGATGACCCGGGAGGACACCGAAGAGCGGATCGGTGTCGAAGCTGCCGGTGGGGTGAGCGTCGTATCCGACGTACCCGGCGTGGGGTGCTGGTCGTTCACCAACTTCTCTCGCCTCGGCAGCAGGACCTGTTCCGGGGTCCGGTGGGGATCCCAGGGGAAGCAGTGGCCGCGACTGTACCCGGCGGTATGCGACCACGACAATCTTCGGCAGGTGCCGACCGCTCAGGAATCGGGCAATCGGACGCCTTTCGGTGGACCGCTAACGCAGCCTTGGCTCTATGTTCGATATACGTTCTATTACGGGACCGATTTATGCCACCGAAGCCGCCCGGAATCGACGGCGGCCGGCCCGTCCGGCTCGAGCGCCTGGCGGATTGCGGCCGCGACCGCAGGATGCACCGGCAGCGCCAGATGGCCGATACCCGTCACGCGCACGTTGAGCGCGTCCAGGTCCGGGTGGTCGACGCAGGCCGTCTCGACCGGAAGCATCACCCGGTCCAGTTCGCTCCAGAAGCTGACGAACCGCGTCCGGCAGCCGGGTGCGGGCGGCGCAGCTCCTCGATCAGATCGGAGCCGCTGCGCATCTGGCGCACGATGGGTGCGCCCCGGCCAGTGGGGCGAAGGCCGTGCCGCCGTGAGGTGTGCCGAGCGTGACCAGGGTGCGTATCCGGTGATCGCCGCCGAGCCGCTGCACGTAGTACCGGGCGATCAGGCCGCCGAGGCTGTGCCCCACGATGTCGATCCGCTGGTGGCCCGTGCGGACGCAGATCTCTTCCACATGCCGGCCGAGCAGCTCTGCCGCCGTGCGGATGTCGCAGGTCAGCGGCGAGTAGTTGAGTGACTCCAGATGGTGCCAGCCGTGTCGGGAGAGGGAACGGCGCAGCAGGACGAAGACGGAACGGTTGTCGATGAAGCCGTGCAGCAGCATCACGGGGGCCGGTCAGGGGCCGTGCCTGCGGGCAGTGCGGTGGTCGCGGCCGGGAGCGTGACCTGTCCGGGCGGGGTGTCGCGCTGTCGTGCCCGGGGCCCGGCGGAGGTGGTGTGACGCCCCGGCGCTCCTGGGCGAGGCCGTAGGGGTAGACCACCACATGCCCGGCGAGAATCGCGAGCTCCAGTGCGGTGGCTTTGACCAGTGTCGATGACAGCCAGGTGCTGTGCGGACACGGCAGACGCAGCACTGGGGAAGGAAGGACAGGACCTTCATGGCCGACCTCCTGCAATGGCATCCGGGAGGTGTCTCACGGCCCCGGATGCCCTCACGGGCGCCGTGGGAGGTCGTGGCGGCACTGGAGGACCGATGGGCCCGCCCGGCGCCTGGGCCGTACCACCGTGCCGTGCGGCTGACAGCGCGGTGGTACGGCGATCTCGTCGCGGCTCCCTTGCGGCCGTCCCTGCATGGCTGGTGCGTGTTGTGATGCGGTCCGTAATGCAGGGGACGACGCTTGGCGAACATGTCCCATGTGTGATTTCCCTCCCGTCCACCGCGAAACAGTGCCGTGCGAGATGCTGTGGATAACGTTCGTTCACATCCCCGGTTTTCAGGTACGGGAGACGCGTGTGGAGGCAGTGATGGGTGTGACCGGTCCGATCCGTGTCGTAGTGGCCAAGCCGGGTCTCGACGGCCACGACCGTGGAGCCAAGGTGATCGCGCGGGCGCTGCGGGATGCCGGTATGGAGGTCATCTATACCGGGCTGCACCAGACGCCCGAGCAGATCGTGGACACGGCGATCCAGGAGGACGCCGACGCGATCGGCCTGTCGATCCTTTCGGGTGCGCACAACACGCTCTTCGCGAAGGTGATCGAGCTGCTGAAGGAGCGCGATGCGCAGGACATCAAGGTGTTCGGCGGGGCATCATCCCGGAGGCGGACATCGCGCCGCTGAAGGAGCAGGGTGTCGCGGAAATCTTCACTCCTGGTGCCACCACCGCCTCGATCGTCAGCTGGGTGAACGCCCACGTCCGTCAGCCCGCCGAGGCCTGACCGCCTGCCGCTTCCACCTCGCCCGCCGCTGCGCGGTGGCCGGCGTTCCGCCCGGCAGTGCGGATGACCGGCTGCCGGGGCGGCTCGGCTCTGCCCGGGCAGTCCGTCGGCGCTGTCGCGTTACCCGCCGCACGCCGGTCCCGGGGCTGCGGGATCAGCTCCGAGTCCATGGCGGCACGCAGCCGCAGGGTCGAGACCAGGCGCTGGAACGCTTCCGACCAGTAGCCGCCCGCCCGGGAGACGCGCCCTCCGGCTCGTCCGGGTGGTGGTGAGAACTTCCAGCCGGTCCGCCTCGGCAGGGTTCAGACAGCGCTCGGCGAGACCCATCACGCCGCTGAAGCTCCATGGGTAACTCCCCGCATCCGGGCGATGTCCAGCGCGTCGACCACCGAGCGGCCGAGCGGCTGCGACCAGGGCACCGCGCAGACACCGAGCAGTTGGAAGGCCTCGGACAGTCCGTGAGCGGCGATGAACCCGGCGACCCAGTCGGCCCGTTCGGCGACGGGGAGTGCGGCGAGAAGCTTCGACCGTTCGGCGAGAGAGGCTGTCCCGGGGCCGTTGGACGGAGGTATCGCCGGGGTGCCCAGCAGTGCACGGGCCCAGTCGGGATCACGCTGCCGCACGGCGGCTCTGCACCACGCCGCGTGGAGCTCCTCGGTCCAGTCATCGGCTACCGGCAGCGCGACGATCTCCATCGCGCTGCGTGCGCCGAACCGCTCCTGCCAGACCGCGAGGGGTGTCGCCTCCACCAACTGGCCCAGCCACCAGGACCGCTCACCACGGCCGGACGGCGCAACGGGGACCACGCCGTCACGCTGCATCCCGGCATCGCATTCGTGCGGAGCCTCCACGGCGATGCCGGCCGCGCCGCCGGTACGGTCGGGATTCACACAGGACAGGGCGCGGGACGCCATCCGCCCGGCGAGCGCGGAATGCGGCAGCGCGGAGAGCAGTTCGGCCGCCGTCGAGCGGACGTTGCGGCTGCGGTCGGACAGGGCTTGCTCCAGGAAGGCCTCGTCCGTGCCGGAGAGCCCGGTGCGCAGGGAGTCGAGGAACATCAGCCGGTCCTCGGCACGCTCCGTGGACCACGTCGTCGTGAGCAGCGCCGGCGCCGCAGCGGGATCCCGTGTCCGTACGGCCGCGAGCAGCGCGACCCGCTCCGCGAACAGGCCTTCCTCCCAGAGCCGCCGCACCGCGTCGGGGTCCGTAACGCCCGGCCCCGCCGCTCCGCCCGGCGCGGCACGCAACGCGAACTTCCAGTCCGGATTCAGCGCGGCCAGCCACAGCCCGCGCGGTCCGGCGAACGCCAGGGCGTGCGGGCGCAGATCCGTACGGGCGCGGGCCGCGTCCAGCAGCGCGGGCAGCAGGGCGGCAGGCGCCCGGAAGCCGCGCCGGCCCGCGGTGGCCAGCCACTGGGGATCAGCTCGGTGAGGTCGGGCGTCGCACCGCGGCGCCCGCCGCCGCCGGACGACGCCGACCGGCCCGCGAGCAGTTGCGCGAGCCGGTGCCGCGCGGCTGCGGGGAGCGGTGGGCGCGGATCGTCCGGCGCCACCGGTGGCAGGGGCGCCGCGACCGCGGGCAGTAGCCCCGCTCTGCGCCGCACGGTGTGGAGCGCCGCCGCGTCCAGCAGGGTGATGGGGCCGTCCGCCGGACCTGACCCCGGCGGCGGCCGACGGTCGGTGCCCAGCAGCGCCGATGTGACGAGCTCTTCCCACGGTGCGGTCGTCGATGTGGTCGTACTGGGCATCGGCCCCTCGGAGTTGATTCGGTGACGCATCCGTATGCGTGCCGGACGGGATTCGTGCCGGACGGGATTCGTGCCGGTCAGGATTCGGGTCGACGAGGTACGTGTCAGACGAGCTGCACGGCTTCGCCCGCGGTGTCGCTTCCGGTGCCGGCGGCCCAGGCCACGAGCGGATCGAATCCGCGGTGCCCGCACTCGCCGAAGACCGTGACCGGGCCCCGCCGGAGAGTGCGACGAGCTTCCACAGTCCCGGCCGGGACAGCGCGGACGGGGCGAGGGGCAGGGCGCGCTCTCCCGCGGCGTCGGCCAGCTGCCAGCCGTCCCCGGACGGCACGGGTATGACATCGCGCAGGGTCACCGGCCAGTGGTCCAGCCAGGGATCGTCCCGCAGCGCCTGCCCGTACGCGGCAACCGCCCCGGATGCGGTGGTGCCGGGCGGTGGCGCCGGATCGGCGGCGGCGTGCCGAACTGCCGCCCCAGCTCGGCCCGTAGCCCGACGGCGCCCGGATACGGCGTGAGCTCGGCATCGAACACCGCCCCACCGGCAGGGCCTGGTCGGGGAGCGCCCGGCCGCGCCGAAGGAGAGCAGCAGCGCAGGGCGGCCGGAGTCCTTCCCGTACAGCCAGATGCGGCGGGTGACGATCTTGCCGTCGGGGTGTCGTACTGCGCGAGGACCAGCCAGTGGTCGCGGACCGGCGTCCCGTCGGCAGGGGCCGTCAGCCCCACCCGCGTGCGGACGGTCGCGGCCAGCGGTGCGGGCAGCCGGCCGATGCCCAGCCACGCCGTGTCCAGCAGATGCAGCAGCGCGCACTCCTCCAGGAGCCGCACCGGCCAGCCGGGCCCGGAGGCCCCGATCGCCCCAAATCCCGTACCCGGCCCGCGAGTCCGGGGCCTGGGCGTCGACCATGCGGGCCGCTGTCTCCTCCCACAGCCCGTATCCCGACTGATCGGCCGCCGCGATCCCGCCCCGCAGCAGATCGGCGAGGCGCTGCTCCAGCTCCTGCGCGCCCCCGTGATCCGCTCGGCCCGCCGCTCGGCCCGCCGCCTCGCCGAGTCCGGGTCGGCGGCACCGGCGGCCGGCCCCGCGTCCACGTCGCTCCGCTGCTGCGACGCACGCCTGCTGCGGCCTTCGAGCCATTCCGCGGCCCAGTCGGGCGCCTCGCCCTGCTGGAATTCGGGGCCGTCGGACGCCAGGAGCAGCAGCAGGCCGAGCGCGTGCTTGCACGGGAACTTGCGGCTCGGGCAACTGCACTTGTACGCAGGGCCGGCCGTGTCGACCACGGTGCGGTACGGCTTGCTGCCGCTGCCTCTGCACAGACCCCACACCGCCTCCGGCCCGAAGCCCGCAGCGGACCACGGGCCGGCCGAACCGAGCTTGCTCCCGGCCTTGCGTGATGCGTCGTCAGGAGCCAGGGCCAGTACCTGCTCCACCGTCCAGCGCACCACCGGATCAGAGGTGCGCAAGGGTTCTCCCCGTGAGATAGCAGCATGAGAACGACGGTAGGGCGACCCACTGACAATCCGCCCTCACCTGCGGTTTCGCTCTCGATGCCGGGTACTTGAGCGGATCTGTCCCGGCGGCAGGGGCCCATTGTCAGTGGCATGGTGCACGGTGGAAACCACATCGGGTCGAACGATCTGGAGGGGATCCATGACCGTGTCCGTAAACACCGCGGCAGGCGACGGCGAGGCTCTGCGGCCGCATGCCGAGGATGCGTTCGCCGACGAGCTGAAGGCGCTCGCCGCGGCGGACGACCGTCCCAGGCCGCCCGTTGGCGGCTCTCGCCATGGGCCGTGGCCACCTATCTGCTCGGCGGAACACTCCCCGACAGCACAGTGATCACACCGAAGTACGTGGGTCCGCGCCGGCTCGTCGAAGTCGCCGTGACCACCCTTGCCACCGACCGGGCCCTGCTGCTCCTGGGTGTTCCGGGTACCGCCAAGACATGGGTGTCCGAGCATCTTGCCGCAGCCGTCAGCGGTGACTCCACGCTGCTCGTCCAGGGCACGGCCGGCACACCCGAGGAAGCGGTCCGCTACGGGTGGAACTACGCACAGCTGCTCGCGCACGGCCCCAGCCGCGATGCGCTGGTGCCGAGTCCGGTGATGCGGGCCATGTCCGAGGGCATGACCGCCAGGGTCGAGGAGCTGACCCGTATCCCCGCCGACGTGCAGGACGCGCTCATCACGATCCTGTCGGAGAAGACGCTCCCGGTGCCCGAGCTGGGGCAGGAGGTACAGGCCGTCCGCGGGTTCAACCTCATCGCCACGGCCAACGACCGCGACCGCGGGGTCAATGAGCTGTCCAGCGCCCTGCGCCGCAGGTTCAACACCGTCGTCCTGCCGCTGCCGGCGACCCCGAGGCCGAAGTGGAGATCGTGTCCCGCCGCGTCGACCAGATCGGACGCTCGCTCGACCTGCCGGCGGCCCCGACGGCATGGCGGAGATCCGGCGTGTGGTCACCGTCTTCCGCGAGCTGCGTGACGGCGTCACCACCGACGGCAGGACCAGGCTCAAGTCCCCGTCCGGGACGCTCTCCACGGCAGAGGCCATCTCCGTCGTCACCAACGGTCTTGCGCTCGCCGCGCACTTCGGCGACGGCGTCCTGCGGTCCGGTGACGTCGCCGCCGGCATCCTTGGAGCTGTCGTACGGGACCCGGCGGCCGACCGGGTGGTCTGGCAGGAGTATCTGGAGACAGTGGTCCGCGAGCGGGACGGCTGGAAGGACTTCTACCGCGCCTGCCGCGAGGTCTCCGTATGACGACCGCCCCGGCGGAGCCGCCGTGCCGGCCGTCGCCGCGGGACCGCTGCTGCTGGGAGTGCGTCACCACGGCCCCGGATCCGCCCGGGCGGTCCTTGCCGCGCTGGATGCCGCCCGGCCGCTTGCCGTGCTCGTCGAAGGACCGCCGGAGGGCGACGCGCTGCTGCCGCTCGCCGCCGATCCGCAGATGCGGCCACCGGTCGCGCTGCTCGCCCATGCCGTGGACGATCCGGGGCGGGCGGCCTTCTGGCCGCTGGCCGAGTTCTCGCCCGAGTGGGTGGCGATCCGCTGGGCGCTGGCGCACGACGTCCCGGTGCGCTTCGCCGATCTGCCGGCCGCGCACTCCCTCGCCGTGCCGGAGCCCCCGAGGACCGGGCCGGGCCGCCGCACGGCGGGACGGACGGGGACGAGAGATCCGCGTACCGTCCTCACCCGCGGTCGACCCGATCGGCGTCCTTGCCGAGACCGCTGGATACGACGACCCCGAGCGCTGGTGGGAGGACGTCATCGAGCACCGGGCACGGGACGGTGCGGCGGCCGGCGACCAAGAGCACCGTTCGCCGCGCTGGCCGAAGCGATGACGGCGCTGCGTGAGGTGTACGGAGACGGCGGGCACCCGCGACGCGGTCCGCGAGGCATATATGCGCATCCAACTGCGCAAGGCCCGTAAGGAGTTCGGCGACGACATCGCCGTCGTCTGCGGAGCCTGGCACGTACCCGCGCTCGCCGCGAGGACGACCCTGGCCGCGGACAGGGCTCTGCTCAAGGGGATCCCGAAGGTCAGGACGGAGCTGACCTGGGTGCCCTGGACCCATCGCAGGCTCGCCCGGCACAGCGGATACGGGGCAGGCATCACCTCGCCCGGCTGGTACGGGCATCTTTCGGTGCGGCCGACCGTCCGGTCGAGCGGTGGATGACCAAGGTCGCCGGACTCCTGCGTGACGAGGACAGGTTCGTCTCCAGTGCCCATGTCATCGAGGCCGTCCGGCTGGCCGAGACGCTTGCCGCCATGCGTGGCCGCCCGCTCGCAGGGCTGGCCGAGACGACCGACGCGGTCCGGGCGGTGATGTGCGAGGGCTCGGACGTGCCGCTCGCCCTCGTCCAGGACCGGCTCGTCGTCGGCGAGACCCTCGGCGAGGTGCCGGACAGTGCGCCCGCCGTGCCCTGCAGCGCGATCTGACCCGGCAGCAGCGCACCCTCCGGCTCAAACCGGAGGCGTCCGAGCGCGACCTGGAGCTCGATCTGCGCAAGGACACCGACGCGGCCCGCAGCAGGCTGCTGCACCGGCTGCGGCTCCTCGCCGTCGGCTGGGGAACCGGCCGCAGGCCGGGGAGCACGGGCACGTTCCGGGAGAGCTGGCGGCTGCGCTGGGAGCCCGAGCTGTACGTGCGGATCGCGGAGGCCGGGGTGTGGGGCACCACCGTGCTCTCGGCCGCCACCGCCAAGGCCGAGTCGGAAGCCGTCTGCGCGACCGCGCTCGCAGAGGTCACCGCGCTCGCCGAGCGGTGCCTGCTGGCCGGACTGCCCGGGGCTCTGCCGGTCGTGATGAAGGCACTCGCCGACCGTGCCGCCCTCGATGCGGATGTCGGCCATCTCGCCGACGCGCTGCCCGCTCTTGCCCGCTCCCTGCGGTACGGGGACGTGCGTTCCACGGACACCGCCGCTCTGGCCGAGGTGGCGGCCGGGCTGGCTGAGCGGATCTGCGTCGGTCTGCCGCCCGCCTGTACCGGCCTGGACGCGGACGGAGCCGCCGAGCTGCGCCGCCAGGTGGAGGGTGCACACCGCGATCGGACTGCTCGCCGGAGCCACGCCGGCCGGCGGACTGCGTGAGCGCTGGTCCGCCGTGCTGCACAAGCTGGCCGCCAGGGACACGGTCGCGGGCGTCATCCGGGGCCGGGCCGCGCGACTGCTGCTGGACGAGGGAGGGCTGGCCGATGACGAGGCGGCCCGGCTGATGGGGCTGGCCCTCTCGCCCGGCACACCCCGGCCGACGCCGCGGAATGGATCGAGGGCTTCGTCGGCGGCGCGGCGGGCGGCGGCATGCTGCTCGTTCACGACGAGCGCCTGCTGGGCCTCATGGACGCCTGGCTGACCGGTGTACCGGCCGGCATGTTCACCGATGTGCTGCCGCTGCTGCGCCGCACCTCTCGGCTTACGAACCGGGCGTACGGCGCACCCTGGGCGAGCTGGTGCGCCGCGGCCGGACCAGGGCGGCCGCAGCCGGAGGGCCCGGAGGCCGGCACGCCCGGCTTCGGGGCCGGAATCGACGCGGACCGGGCGGATGCGGTGCTGCCGGTGCTCCGCCTGCTGCTCGGCCACGACACCGGACCACAGCTGGAGGCGGCGGTATGAGCACGGAAACCGTGGGAGAACCGGGGAAGAAGGAGCGGAGATGACGACAGCGGCTCCGGCCGACGGCGAGCGGCTGCGGCGCTGGCGCCTGGTGCTCGGCGCGGACAGTGCCGAGAGCACCGGATGCGCGCTCGCAGGCCGTGACCTCGCGATGGACGGTGCACTGACGGCGCTGTACGGCGGCAAGGGGAAGAAGCCCGGCGGCCGGGGCGGCAGTGAGCGTTCGGCGGGCCTCGGGGCGTCCGCTCCTTCGGTGGCCCGCTGGCTCGGGGACATCCGTACGTACTTCCCGGATCCGTCGTCCAGGTCATGCAGCGTGACGCGATCGACCGGCTGGGCCTGTCCGCGCTGCTGCTGGAGCCGGAGATGCTGGAGGCCGTCGAGGCGGACGTCCATCTCGTCGGCACCCTGCTCTCGCTCAACAAGGCCATGCCCGAGACGACGAAGGAGACGGCGCGGGCCGTCGTACGCAAAGTCGTCGAAGATCTGGAGAAGCGGCTGGCCGACCGCACCAGAGCAACTCTCACCGGCGCCCTGGACCGTTCGACGAAGATCAGCAGGCCACGCCACCAGGACATCGACTGGGACCGCACCATCCGGGCCAACCTCAAGAACTACCTCCCGGAGTACAACACGGTCATCCCCGAACGCCTGATCGGATACGGGCGCGCCGCCCGGTCGGTGAAGAAGGACGTTGTCCTCTGCATCGACCAGTCGGGATCGATGGCGGCATCCGTCGTCTACGCCTCGGTGTTCGCAGCGGTGCTCGCCTCCATGCGCACCCTGGCGACCCGGCTCGTCGTCTTCGACACGGCCGTCGTCGATCTCACCGACCAGCTCGACGACCCGGTCGACGTGCTCTTCGGTACCCAGCTCGGTGGTGGCACCGACATCAACCGCGCGCTTGCCTACTGCCAGTCGAAGATCACCCGGCCCGCCGACACCGTCGTGGTCCTCATCAGTGACCTCTACGAGGGCGGCATCCGCGACGAGATGCTCAAGCGGGTCGCCTCGATGAAGGCATCGGGCGTGCAGTTCGTGGCGCTGCTGGCCCTCTCGGACGAGGGCGCTCCCGCCTACGACCGGGAACATGCGGCGGCTCTCGGCGCCCTGGGCGCTCCGGCCTTCGCCTGCACTCCGGATCTCTTTCCCGACGTCATGGCGGCGGCGATCGAGAAGCGGCCACTGCCGATACCGGACACGGCCTAGGGCGTGTTTCGAAAGTAGCGCCGTCCGCCCGGAGGGCGGGCCCGGCGGCGTCTGGTGCGTGCGATCGCAAGGCGGAGGGTCGCCCGATACCGGGCGCATCGGGGCGACCCCGACAACGCGGCGAGCGTGCGTGCCAGACGTCGCCGGGCAGGCGGGACTTTCGAAACACGCCCTAGCGTCCCGCGGTGCCGCACGCAGGCGCCGACGCGGCGTTTTGTCCCTCACGACCCGGTCACCAGCGCGATCTGTGACCGTTATCACCGCTCAGGTGTGATCTGCGATTTAGGGTCCGGCGGAGCGCGGGGATAACCTGCCGGATGGACATGCCGCGTACTCGGACACCGTGTGCGCCTCCCTAGTGACAGTGCAGTCACGTTGCCCCTCGCGGCACTGCCCACGCAGAAGAACGAACCGCGAGATCACTAAAAGGGACGGACGCGCGTGGACCTGTTCGAGTACCAGGCGAGGGACCTCTTCGCCAAGCACGGTGTACCGGTGCTGGCCGGTGAAGTCATCGACACGCCTGAGGCAGCCCGCGAGGCGACCGAGCGGCTGGGCGGCAAGTCTGTCGTCAAGGCGCAGGTAAAGGTAGGCGGCCGAGGCAAGGCCGGCGGCGTCAAGCTGGCCGCCACCCCGACGAGGCGGTCGCTCGTGCGACCGACATTCTCGGCATGGACATCAAGGGCCACACGGTCCACAACGTGATGATCGCCGAGACCGCGCCGGAGATTCTGGAGGAGTACTACGTCTCGTACCTCCTCGACCGCACCAACCGCACCTTCCTGGCCATGGCCTCGGTGCAGGGTGGCATGGACATCGAGGAGGTCGCGGAGAAGACCCCGAGGCCCTCGCGAAGGTCCCGGTCGACTCCAACTCCGGAGTCACGATCGAGAAGGCCCGCGAGATCGTCGCCCAGGCGAAGTTCCCGGCCGAGGTGGCCGAGCAGGTCGCCGAGGTCATGGTGACGCTGTGGGACACCTTCGTCGCCGAGGACGCGCTCCTCGTCGAGGTCAACCCGCTGGCCAAGGTGGCCTCCGGTGACATCCTCGCGCTGGACGGCAAGGTCTCGCTCGACGAGAACGCCGACTTCCGCCAGCCGGGTCACGAGGCGCTCGAGGACAAGGCCGCAGCCAACCCGCTCGAGGCTGCCGCCAAGGCCAAGAACCTCAATTACGTCAAGCTCGAGGGCGAGGTCGGCATCATCGGAAACGGTGCCGGTCTGGTCATGTCGACGCTGGACGTCGTCGCGTATGCCGGTGAGGTCCACGGCAACGTGAAGCCGGCCAACTTCCTCGACATCGGTGGCGGCGCCTCCGCAGAGGTCATGGCGAACGGCCTCGAGATCATCCTCGGCGACCCGGACGTCAAGTCCGTCTTCGTCAACGTCTTCGGTGGCATCACCGCGTGCGACGAGGTCGCCAACGGCATCGTCCAGGCCCTGGAGCTGCTCAGGACCAAGGGCGAAGAGGTCACCAAGCCGCTGGTCGTGCGCCTCGACGGCAACAACGCGGAGCTGGGTCGCAAGATCCTTTCCGACGCCAACCACCCGCTCGTGCAGCGTGTGGACACCATGGACGGCGCGGCCGACAAGGCCGCCGAACTCGCCGCGGCTGCGAAGTAAGGGACGAGGGACTCCAACACCATGGCTATCTTCCTCACCAAGGACAGCAAGGTCATCGTCCAGGGATGACCGGCGCCACGGGCATGAAGCACACCAAGCTCATGCTGGCTGACGGTACGAACATCGTCGGTGGCGTGAACCCCGCAAGGCGGGTACGTCCGTCGACTTCGACGGCACCGAGATCCCCGTCTTCGGCTCTGTCGCCGAGGCGATGGAGAAGACCGGCGCCGACGTGTCCGTTCTCTTCGTGCCGCCGGCCTTCTCGAAGGCCGCCGTCGTCGAGGCGATCGACGCCGAGATCCCGCTGGCCGTCGTGATCACCGAGGGCATTGCCGTCCACGACTCGGCAGCCTTCTGGGCGTACGCCAATTCCAAGGGCAACAAGACCCGGATCATCGGCCCGAACTGCCCCGGCCTGATCACCCCGGTCAGTCCAACGCGGGCATCATCCCGGGCGACATCACCAAGCCCGGCCGCATCGGTCTCGTGTCCAAGTCCGGCACGCTGACCTACCAGATGATGTACGAGCTCCGTGACATCGGCTTCTCGTCCGCCGTCGGCATCGGTGGCGACCCGGTCATCGGCACGACGCACATCGACGCCCTCGCGGCGTTCGAGGCGGACCCCGACACCGACCTCATCGTGATGATCGGCGAGATCGGCGGCGACGCCGAGGAGCGTGCTGCCGACTTCATCGCGAAGAACGTCACCAAGCCGGTCGTCGGTTACGTCGCGGGCTTCACCGCCCCGAGGGCAAGACCATGGGCCACGCCGGCGCCATCGTCTCCGGCTCCTCCGGCACCGCCGCCGGCAAGAAGGAGGCCCTCGAGGCCGCCGGTGTCAAGGTCGGCAAGACGCCGACCGAGACCGCCAAGCTGGCGCGTGAGATCCTCGGCGCCTGATCGATTGTCGCGGCGGCCAGTCCGCCGCGGTACAGCGGCACCGCACGACGGCGCGGGCCCGCACCCTCTTGATGGGTGCGGGCCCGCGCCGTTCGTCCGCCGTCCACGCGCCGTCAGGGGATCTGTGGCACCAGGCGTTCCCGGCCGTGCGCGAGCTCGTCCCGGAGCGACTTCTGCAGCTTCAGATCCTGCGGGGTCAGCTTCTGCGGGCCCCGCGCGGCGGTACGCCACCGACGCGTTCGGCCGGTGCCAGCGGCTGCTCGTACCGGGTGGGTGCCGTGTGCAGGGTGAAGCCTGTCGCGCCGATGAGCAGCACCGCGAGGCAGATGGCCGCCCGGTCCAGAGCCGGGCCTTGTCCTCGCCACCGGTGCGCACTGTCCTGGCGGCAGGCGGTACGGGAACGGTTTCGGCGAGGGCGAGCCCGCCGAGCCGTTCGTGCAGCAGCGCCGACTGCCGGCCGGGCGAGGAGGGCAGGCGAGCTCGGGGAGCTGTTCCGCGATCGCTGCCCGCGCGTTCAGCAGCCGGCTCGCCGTCGCCGGGGTGCTCGCCTCCGTCTCGGCCGCGGTCTCCGGCAGATCCAGGCCCACCCCGTCGTACAGGAGCAGTGTGCGGCGGTAGGACGGCGGCAGGTCGAGCAGGGCGGTCAGCAACGCCCTACGTCCCGGTTCCTCGGGCGGCGCGTCGGGTAGCGGTGGGCACGGCGCAGCCGGTGCCAGGGGACGTCGCGTACTCGTGCGCCGCGGCCCGCACCCAGCCCGCCGGGTCGCGGTCCTTCGCCACCTCGGGCCAGCGCTGCCAGGCCTGCTGGAAGGCGCGCTCGACGGCCTCGCGGGCCAGGTTCCGCCGTCCGGTGAGCAGGAACGTCTGGCGGACGAGGGCGGGCGCGGTCCGGGTGTAGAGAACGTCGAATGCCTCGGCGGCCGTGCGGCCCGCCGGCATCCCGGGCGATGACGGCGGGGCCCGGGGGTTCGGGAGCGGCCGGGGCGGGCGGCAGGGGCCCGGGAGGGTCAGGCTCGGGTGGCGGGGCCGCCCGGGGGTTCGGGAGCGACAGCAGGCTCGGGCCGGGGCCGGCGCCGGGGAGGACGCCGACGCCGGTGCTGTGCTCGGTCGGAGACACGGCGTTGCTCCCGGTGGCTTCGACAGAGGGTGCGGGCGCCCCGCAGCGTCGCGCGAGGTGTCTGCCCGGAGGCTCTGGACAACTGGCCGGCGCTCGGCCGCATCGCAGGTCCGGCCGCCCGCTCGGCGGCGGGCTTCGGCCGGGTGTTCGGCGCTGTCGGCTTCGTGCGGGCATCCGCGGGGCCTGCTCCCGGCCGGGCCGGGGTGCGTGGCGGAGCCGATCAGCCTGGCGTACGCCGCGAGCCTGCGCCCGCGTGGGCTGCTGCGCCCGGTTTCCCAGGAGCGGACGGTGGCGCGTGTGACGCCGACAGCGGCCGCGACCTGCTCTTCACTCAGTGACTTCGCCTCGCGCAGCCGGCGCCTCTCCTTGGGGAGGGCAGCGGGACGGCAGCGGCCGCACTGGTCGTGTTCCGAGTCATTCGCGACTCCTGCCACCGCTGCACTGGGTGAAAAGTACATAAACGTATATTGGGCGACACAGCGGCTATTAGCCCGTTACACGGAATAAGCGCGTGTCGTTGGCAGCATGGCGGGCGTGACCCAAGTGACCGAGCAGAGCACGACGTTGTCGGCCGAGCGGGGCAGGTCCGCCGCGCTGGCCTCGGCATTCCTGCGTGGGACGATCGCCGCGGGGCTCGGGATCGGCTCGCTCGCGGTGCTGGTCATGGTGCTGTGGATCAGCTCCCCGTACCCCGACAGTGGCCCGCCGGGCCTGCATGTGGCGGCCGGACTCTGGCTGCTCGCGCACGGCGCCGAGCTCGTACGAGCCGACACGCTGAGCGGCGCCCCGGCCCCGGTGGCGACCGTTCCCCTGCTGCTCTCCATGGTGCCGGTGTGGCTGGCGTACCGGGCGGCCAGGGACTCCCTGGGCAGGACCGGGGAGTGCCGGGCCGTCGCCGGTCGGCGTCTTCAGCGCGGTCACTGCCGGATATCTGCTGGTCGCAGCCGCCGTCGCGGCCTACGCGCGAGACGGTGCGCTGCCACCGGACCGGACCTCCCTCGCCTTCCCACTTGCCGTCGTGGTCGCCTGTGCGGCCGCGGCCGGAGTGTGGACGGCCTCCGGCGCCCGCTGGGCCTGCTGTGGACGTGGGCGCCACTGAAGGTGCAGGAGGCGGTGGCGCGGTCCCGGTTCAGGGACAGGGCCGAAGTGGTGTTCCGGTCGGCCGCGGCCGGGTGATGATGCTGCTCGGCGGCGGTGCGCTGCTGGTCGCCGTGGCGCTGGTGCGGAGCGCGGAGGCGGCTCAGGGGTCGTTCCTGGCGCTCTCCGGCGACTGGGCGGGACGGGTCTGCGTCCTGCTGCTGGCGCTGGCTCTCGTACCGAACGCGGCGGTGTGGGGTGCGGCGTACGGCCTCGGGCCCGGCTTCGCCCTCGGCGCGGGGCCACGGCCACCCGCTCGCCTTCGGCGGACATCCTGCCCTGCCTGAATTCCCGCTGCTCACCGCTGTGCCGTCGCAGGGCACCGGTACGACCTTGAACTGGGCGGCTGCTGCGGTACCGGTGGCGGCGGGCTCGCCGTCGCCTGGTTCACGGTACGCACGGCCGCGCCCGTTGGTGCGGTGCCCGAGGAGGCGTGGAGCCCGCGCGACACGGCGCTGGTGGCAGGGCTGGCGGCGGTGGGGTGCGGTGCGGGCACGGCGCTGCTGACCACGGTGTCGGGAGGGCCGGTCGGTACGAGGGCGCTGGCGGAGTTCGGTCCGGTGTGGTGGCTGACCGGCCCGGCGGCGCTGGCCTGGACCGCGGTGCTCGGCGTGCCGGTGGCGCTGTTGCTCAGGGCGTGGCGGCTGCGGGAGCGCCGGTGGGGTGGCGGCGGCAGATGGAGGAGGAAGAGTCCGGGGCGCCGGAGGGTGCCACGGCACCGGTGGATGCGCCGCCCCGGTCAAGAAGGAGACCGAGAAGGAGACCGAGAAGGAGACCGAGAAGGAGACCGAGAAGGGGAAGGCCGCCGACGGGGCGACGCGGACGACTCGGAGTCGTACGAGTTCCTGCCGGCCGGTCCCTGGCACGAGGACGGGGCGCGGGGCACGCTGGGCCTCGCTCAGGACGCGTCGGGCGGGCTGATGGCGCATTTCCGGCCACTGGCGGGGATCTGACGCGGACCGGCCGGGTCCCGGACGCGTCGGAGCATCCGGAACCCGGCCGGGAGGAGCGCTAATCGGTGACCGCTACTTCTTCACTCCGAAGAACGGTTCCAGGGGCTTGGGCAGCTGATCGTTGCAGGCCAGCGCCCCCGTCTTGGTCAGGGCGTCGTTCACGCAGGTGTAGTAGTCGCGGTAGACCAGCTGGACGGTGAAGGTCGTGGCGACGATCGCCAGCGCGAGCACAGCGGTCACCAGACCGCTGACGGCTGCCGTGGTCTGCTGCTTGCTGCCCTGTCCGACCCGGGTGCGGCTCCGGCGTCGGGCGTGCGGTCGGTGTCCCGGCGCCCGCAGTCCCGTTGATCTGTGCGGTGGTGGCCCTTGCGGTGTTCTGGCCGGAGGCGGCGGGATCAGTCGCGGACGCGTTGCGGGCTTGGCGCGCAGGGCGCTGACCGACCAGTACACGGCGAGTGCGCCGAGGAGCAGTGCGATCTCGGGGAAGTCGAAGAGGGCGAAGAAGAACGCCCACATTCCACCGAGCACCGCGTAGCGCGCGCCGCTGGCTGGGGTCGGTCGGGTCCCAGCGAAGCCCGCCCGGGTGCCCTCGGGGCCGCCCTTGCCGTTGCCCTTGCCGCCGCCCTGGCCGTCGGCGCCTCCGGTGCCGCCTGAGCGGTTGCCGAAGCTGCCGTTCTGCCGGCCCGGCTGACGGTCGCTCCACTGGCTGCCCCAGGCGGGCGGTCGTCGGACGGACCGCCGTCTCCGGAGGTGTCGTCACCGCCGGCCTGGTGGGACGGGTGGCGCGGCTGCCAGGGCTGGTCGGGACGGTCCTCGGGCGGCGGAGCGAACGGATTGTCTTCGGGAGGCCCCGAAGAGTCCGGCGACCCGACCCCGACCCCGACCCCGACCCCGAGTTCCCGGAGGAACCGGAGGAACCGGAGGAACCGGAGGAACCGGAAGAGCCGGAAGAGGGGAGGATCCGGAAGGAGGGAGCCCGGCGATGAGGACTGGCGTTCCCGCAGCATCATGGAGGTCCGCTCGGGCAGCGGGTGGCGGAAGGCGGTGCGGCGGCGGTCCGGCATGTGGTGAACGTCTTCCCCATCTCGTCATTTCCGCCCGGGGGCGGTTGCCTGTCCCTGACGCTACCCCCGGCCGTGCCCCCGTCCCGTGGGGCCGCTGGCCGTGCCGGTATCGTTGCTGACGGTCGGCCCGTTCGTAGGGTTCCCCGTATCGAGGGGCGAGCTTCTTTCGTACGACCATACAAATGCAACTCAAGCACATCGCGCCTGCTCCACCACGCGAGAAGGGCCCAGCTGTGGCCTCGCCGCCCCTTCTGCCGCTCCGGCCCGCCTCGTCGTGCTGGTTTCCGGCTCCGGCACCAACCTTCAGGCCCTGCTCGACGCGATCGGTGACGACCCCGAGGGCTATGGCGCCCAGATCGTAGCGGTCGGCGCCGACCGTTACAGCGCGGCCGGTCTGGAGCGTGCGGAGCGTGCCGGGCTTCCACGTTCGTGTGCAAGGTCGGCGAGCACGCGACGCGTGAGGAGTGGGACGCGGCGCTCGCCGCCGCGGTGGCGGCGCACCGGCCCGACCTCGTGGTGTCCGCGGGGTTCATGAAGATCGTGGGCAAGAGCTTCCTGGCCGGATTCGGCGGCCGGTTCATCAATACCCATCCCGCCCTGCTCCCCAGCTTTCCCGGTGCCCACGGAGTGCGTGACGCGCTCGCGTACGGCGTGAAGGTCACCGGGTGCACCGTCCACTTCGTCGACGACGGCGTCGACACCGGTCCGATCATCGCGCAGGGCGTGGTCGAGGTGACCGAAGAGGACACGAAGGAGGGCGAAGCCGCTCTCCATGAACGCATCAAGGAAGTCGAGCGCAAGCTGCTCGTCGAGGCCGTAGGGCGGCTCGCCCGCGACGGCTATCGCATTGAGGGACGAAAGGTTCATCTCGGTCATGTCGGTGAATAAGCCCATCCGCCGCGCCCTGGTCAGTGTCTATGACAAGTCCGGGCTCGAAGACCTCGCCCGGGTCTGCACGAAGCGGGCGTCGAGCTCGTCTCCACCGGCTCCACCGCAGGGAAGATCGCTGCCGCCGGAGTGCCGGTCACGAAGGTCGAGGAGCTCACCGGTTTCCCCGAGTGCCTCGACGGCCGCGTCAAGACACTGCACCCCGTGTACACGCAGGCATCCTTGCCGACCTGCGCCTGGACGCCCACCGTGAGCAGCTCGCCGAGCTCGGCGTGGAACCGTTCGACCTGGTGGTCGTGAACCTCTACCCGTTCAAGGAGACCGTCGCTTCCGGGGCCTCCGACGACGAGTGCGTGGAGCAGATCGACATCGGCGGTCCTTCGATGGTCCGCGCCGCCGCCAAGAATCACCCGTCCGTGGCAGTCGTGACCAGCCCGGAGCGTTACGCCGACGTCCTGGCCGCAGTGAAGGCGGGCGGCTTCGACCTGACCGCCCGCACGCGGCTCGCCGCCGAGGCCTTCCGGCACACCGCCGCCTACGACGTGGCCGTCGCCTCCTGGTTCGCGGACGACTACGCGGCCTCCGGCGACTCGGGCCTCCCCGAATTCCTCGGTGACACCTTCGTACGCAAGAACGTCCTGCGCTACGGCGAGAACCCGCACCAGCCCGCCGCGCTCTACACCTCCGGCGAGGGCGGCCTCGCCGAGGCGGAGCAGCTGCACGGCAAGGAGATGTCCTACAACAACTACACGGACACCGACGCCGCCCGCCGTGCCGCCTACGACCACGCCGAGCCGTGCGTCGCGATCATCAAGCACGCCAACCCGTGCGGCATCGCGATCGCCGACGACGTTGCCGAGGCGCACCGCAACGCCCACGCCTGCGACCCGCTGTCTGCCTACGGCGGTGTCATCGCCGTCAACCGTCCGGTGACCGTCGAAATGGCCGAGCAGGTCGCGGAGATCTTCACCGAGGTCATCGTCGCCCCGGCGTACGAGGACGGCGCCGTCGAGGTGCTCGCCCGCAAGAAGAACATCCGGGTGCTGCGCTGTCCCGACGCCCTGACCTCCGCGTTCGAGGTGAAGCCCATCGACGGTGGCGCGCTGCTCCAGGTCACCGACCGGCTCCAGGCCGACGGCGACGACCCGGCCAACTGGACCCTCGCCACCGGTGAGGCGCTCTCCGCGGCCGAGCTCAGGGAGCTCGCCTTCGCGTGGAAGGCGTGCCGCGCGGTCAAGTCCAACGCGATCCTGCTCGCCAAGGACGGCGCATCCGTCGGCGTCGGCATGGGCCAGGTCAACCGCGTCGACTCCGCGAAGCTCGCCGTCGAGCGGGCGGGCGAGAGCGGGCACGCGGCGCGTACGCCGCGTCGGACGCCTTCTTCCCCTTCCCCGACGGCCTGGAGATCCTGACGGCCGCCGGTATCAGGGCGGTGGCCCAGCCGGGCGGCTCGGTCCGCGACGAGCTCGTCGCGGAGGCCGCGAAGAAGGCGGGCGTGACGATGTACTTCACGGGCACGCGCCACTTCTTCCACTGACGACCCCAGCTATGACCCAGCTATGAGCCGGCTCATGGCCCGCCTTACGCCGCAGGCCGCACCGGGAACGGTGCGGCCTGCGGCGTAAGCGGCCTGCGGAGGCTCTCGCCTTTCTGTTCTAATGAACGGGTCCTGTCGAGCCGAAGCGGCCGGCCCGTTCGGCGGGACCGGCAGTGATCACTGGGGATTCCGTGCGGGGACTTCGTGCTTGACCTGAACAACAGCGAGGCCGGTGTGCCCGGCCCCAGGACTCACGAGCACGAGCAGGCAGCAGACGTGCCGGCCGTGACCAAGGCGCAGCCGGTGGCGCTGCGGCCCTACCTGATCGTCGGCGCTGTGCTGTGCGCGCTCTACTTCCTCTACTCGTACCTGCAGTACGCACACTTCGAATCGCCCTCCTGGGACCTGGGGATCTTCGAGCAGGAAGTACGCGCCTACGCCGGGCTGAACGCCCCGGTCGTCGACATCAAGGGCCCCGGCTTTCTGATCCTCGGCGATCACTTCAGCCCTGTCGTGGCGCTTCTGGTCCCCTGTACTGGATCTGGCCGTCAGCTGTCGCCCTGCTCTTCGCCCAAGCCGCTCTGTTCGCCGCCTCGGCCGTCGTAGTGGGCCGCACGGCCCAGCAGATCCTCGGCGGCAGGGCGGGCCTCTGTGTCACCGTCGCGTACGGGCTGTCCTGGGGTCTCCAGGAGGCGGTGAAGGCCGACTTCCACGAAATAGCCTTTGCCGTCCCGCTGATCGCGCTGGTCTGCCGTGCGCTGCTCATGGAGCGCTGGACCGCGGCCGTCCTGTGGTCGCTGCCGCTGGTCCTGGTCAAGGAGGACCTCGGGCTGACCGTCGCGGCCGTCGGGGCGCTCCTGTGGTTCTACGGGCGGCGCCGGCAGGCGCTGCTGGCCGGCTTCGGCGTGCTCGCCTTCGTGACCACCATCCTGGTCCTCATACCGGCCGCCAGCGACGCGGGGACGTACGACTACTGGGAGAAGATCGACAAGAACGGCGAGGAGCAGGTCTCTGCTCGACTCCCTCCTCGGGGTCCTGGACTCCTCGGTCAAGCTGGAGATGCTCGTCTTCCTCGTCGGCATCACCGCATTCCTGGCGCTGCGCTCACCGCTGATCCTTCTCGTCCTGCCCACGCTCGGCTGGCGGCTGCTGTCCCAGGACTCCAACCACTGGGGATGGTCTGGCACTACAGCGCCGTCCTGATGCCGGTGCTCTTCCTGGGCATGGCCGACGGAATCCGCCGCAGCCGTGCGTCCGGGCGGCCCTGGCTCGTCTCGTACGCGAACGTCGCGGTCCCCGTCGTCACCGCGATCGCCGTGGCTCTCACCCAGCACCTCCCACTGCGCGATCTGCTGCGCCCGAGACCTACCGCGCCGATGCGCGCGTCGAGGCCGCCGGTGAGGCGCTCAGGGCCATTCCGCGGGCGCGCGGGTCGAGACGGACATCGCGCTGATGGCGCATCTGACCGGTGACCGCACGGTCTACTGGATCGGCGGCGCCCCGGGACCGCGCCCGATGTCGTCGCCATCAACCTGGACTTCGACTGGTCGAGGCCGATCGAGGATCCGGTGAAGTACGCCCAGCAGCTCCATCCGGAGGCGCGCTACCGGATCAAGCACGAGGCGGGTTCCTTCGTCGTGATGGAGCGGACCTCGCCGGCGCCGTCCGGCTCGCACTCCTGACGCCCCGGGCCCCGCAAGCCCAGGAAGACCGAAGGCCGTGACCCGCGATGCTGCGGGGTCACGGCCTTCGTGCCGGTCAGGCGCACGAGCTGTCAGGAGACAGGACTCGCAGGTCGTTCAGTAGCGCGGACGCTGGAACCAGGCGCCGGCTTCCTGCTTGGCGCAGAAGACGATGATCAGGATGCCGAGCACGATGCTGATGAGCGCGAAGACGTTCATGGTGAGCAGGCTGATCAGGCTGAACAGCGCCATGACTGAGCCGTAGACGATGGCCGAGATACGGATGCCGTTGCCGCCGGAGGAGAACTTGACGGCCGTCATGATCGCCCACGCGGCGATGCCGAGAATCAGAACGCCGATGACCACGAAAACACCCACGCTGACCGCGGCCGCATCGTCGTTGTTGGCACCGTATGTGTTGGTGTCCGACAGCTCGTTACTCAGCCAGGCGCCGGCGAAGACGGCGAAGACGGCGCCGATGACCTGCAGGCCGCCGAGGATGTAGAGCATGATGCGGGCTGCCTTGACCCCGCCCGGCATCTCGGCCGGTGCGCCCTGGAAGCCGTAGCCACCCTGGGCGGGGGCTGGGGATATCCGTAGCCCTGCTGCGGCACGCCTGCGGGCCTGCTGCGGGTAGCCGTAACCCGGCTGCTGCTGACCGCCCGGCTGCTGCTGCTGACCGTAGGGTTGTTGGGGTCGCCGAAGCTCATGGCGAGATTCCTCCGTTTGCAAAATATGCGGGGACGACACGGTCCAGGCGGAGGAATGTGCGCAATCTGTACGGTCTGTCCCCGACACGTCCGTGGTGATGCGCGCCTTATCGTGGTCTTGGCGTCAGGTTTCTGTCCAGTCGATTGTCGAATGTGTTGTGCAAGTGCAACCTCGCCTGCACAGTCGGGCACCCGGAATTGGTACGCGGGCGGGGTCATCCGCAAAGATGGGTGTCATGACTGCCCAGATTCTCGATGGCAAGGCCACCGCAGCTGCGATCAAATCCGATCTGACCGTCCGCGTGGCGGCTCTCAAGGCACAGGGTGTCATTCCTGGCCTGGGGACCCTGCTGGTCGGTGACGACCCGGGCAGCCGGTGGTACGTCAACGGCAAGCACCGCGACTGTGCCCAGGTCGGTATCGGCTCCATCCAGCGCGAACTCCCCGACACCGCGACCCAGGAGGAGATCGAGGCCGTCGTACGGGAGCTCAACGCCGACCCCGACTGCACGGGCTACATCGTGCAGCTTCCTCCCAAGGGCATCGACACCAACCGCATCCTGGAGCTGATGGATCCGGCCAAGGACGCCGACGGCCTGCACCCGATGAGCCTGGGCAAGCTCGTGCTGAACGAGGCGGGGCCGCTGCCCTGCACCCGCAGGGCGTCGTCACGCTGCTCCGCCGCCATGGGGTGGAGATCAACGGCGCCCATGTGGTGGTCGTCGGACGCGGTGTCACGATCGGCCGCTCCATTCCGCTGCTGTTGACCCGTAAGTCCGAGAACGCCACGGTCACCCAGTGCCACACCGGAACGCGTGACCTCTCCGCCCACCTCAAGCAGGCCGACATCATCGTCGCCGCCGCCGGGTGCCGCACCTCATCAAGCCCGAGGACGTCAAGCCCGGCGCGGCCGTGCTCGATGTCGGCGTCAGCCGGGACGAGAACGGCAAGATCGTCGGCGATGTGCACCCAGGGTGGCCGAAGTGGCCGCCTGGGTCGCGCCGAATCCAGGTGGTGTCGGTCCGATGACCCGCGCCCAGCTGCTGGTCAATGTGGTCGAGGCGGCCGAGCGTGATGCCGCCTCCGCTGTTTCTGCCGGCTGATCCGATCCGGAAGGAACGTCATGGGTTCTGGTACGAGTCCTGCCGACCCGGCCTCTGCGGACGCGTCGTCGGCCGGCCGGGACACCGGCCCGGCAAAACGGGGCCGGTGAGGCCGGGAGCTCTTCTGCGGCCGGGAGTTCCGACGGCGCCGAGGCGTCGTCGGAGGCCTCCGAAGCCTCCGAAGCCTCCGAAGCCTCCGAAGCCTCCGAAGTCTCCGAGACGGCCGGGGCGGGCGGGGCGGCCGGGGCGGATGGTGAGGCAGCAGCGTCGGGGTCCTCGCGGCGCTTCCCCTCGCTGACCCGTGGCACCGCACGCCCCGAGGGCGGTGGCCGGGCGGCGCCGGGCGATGCGCCCGCCCCGCCAGGCAGTGGCCGCTCCTCACGGTGCTCGGCACCGCAGGTGCCGGGCTGTTGATCGTCGCGGCGGACCCCTTCGACCAGGCCTTCCGGGTCGGCGTGATGCTGATGGGCATCGCACTCCTCGCGGGAGGTCTGATGCGCTGGGTGGTCTCCTCGGTCGGCATGCTCGCCGTCCGGTCGCGGTTCACCGACCTGGTGACGTATGGACTCATGGGCGCCCTGATCGTGCTGCTCGCGCTGATGGCGCAGCCGGGGCCGTGGCTGGACGTCCCGTTCCTGGAGAGCGCGGTCCGCTTCACGATCCGCTGATGCCTGTGGTGGTGTCCGTCCCTCCCCGAGAGGGACGGACACCGGACGGGTGTCCGGAGCGAAAACCTCCGGAACGTGGTGACTTGAGCGGCCTTGCCCCGTCCTGGTCTCCAGAGTCATGGACATGAAGGGCTGTCGCAAGGGGTCTCTGTGGCCTGTGGCACGGAAGTGACCATTCCGGCACTGTGTGATCAACGCGCAACGATGGCAGACTGGGCCCCGCGAGCGGCATGCGGCATTGGGCGTACGACGGCGCAGGCTTGAACACCGGATGCCCCTGTGCGCCCCTCCAGCAGGAACTGACGTCCAGGCTTCACGCATCCTCCTGGGTAGTCCAGAACGGAAGACCACCGGTTCCGGGCAGGGGTGCCCAAGCGCGGCGTCGTGGACCGGGTACGTCAGGAACATTCGGGGATTGTGAAGTGGGGAAAGTAATGCCTCGTTGGAAGGCTCTACCGGATGGACTCGACCCACAGGTCAGGAGTTTGCCAGCCAGCTGCGCAGGCTGGTCGACCGCAGCGGGCTGAGTGTCGCAGCGGTGGCTGACCGCACGGGCTACAGCAAGACGTCATGGGAGCGTTATCTCAACGGCCGGCTGCTCGCTCCCAAGGGGCGATCCTCGCGCTCGCCGAGGTGACGGGCACCAACCAGAACCACCTGACGACCATGTGGGAGCTGGCGGAGCGGGCCTGGAGCCGTTCCGAGATGCGCCACGACATGACGATGGAAGCCATCCGGATCACACAGGCGCGCGCGGCGCTCGGGGAGTTCGGCTCCGGCGGCCCGCTCCCGCCGCAGGCGGCAGGAACAGCCGCTCCGGCGGTGGCAGGCACAGCGCCGGAGCGGGTGCTTCCACCGCTGCCGGGTCCGGTCCGGCACCGGCGGTCCCGCTGCGGAGGTACGCGACGAGGGCGCATGCCCTCCCTCCCCGTCCAGCGCGGGGCCGCTGCCGGACAGACCTCTGCGGAACGGACCCTCCGGGGAACCTCTGCGGGAGCGGCGGCCTCTGCCCGCATCTCGCAGCAGCCGCCGGCGCGGGATCAGGGTGGCCCGACGTCCTGGGCGCGAGCGGTTACGGCCCCGGTGGTCCTTCCGGCCCCTGTCGCGGTGCCGCAGCGGCAGCCGCAGAAGCAGCCCGGCAACCGCCGCAGGACGACGATGTTCGTCGTCGGATCGGTCAGCGCGCTGCTGGTGATAGCCGGCGCGGTGCTGCTCACCGATCTGGGCAGTGACGGCGACGGAAGAAGACCGCCGCGCCGTCCGCCGAGCCGAGCAGGAGTGCGCCGAAACTGCCCGCCGGCGTCGAGTGCAGCGGTGCGGACTGCGCAGGCCAGGACCCGGAGGTCATGGGCTGCGGCGGCCAGTACGCCGGCACCGTCTCCCGGGCCACGGTCGGCGACGCTCTCATCGAGGTCCGGTACAGCGAGACCTGTGCGGCCGCGTGGGCCCGTATCACCAAGGCGGCCCCGGGCGACACCGTACGGATCGGCGCGGGCGCAGGCCTGCAGGACGGCAAGGTGAACGCGGACACCGACGCCTACACCCCGATGGTCGCCGTCAAGAAGGCCACCGACGCGAAGGCGTGCGCGACCCTCGTCTCCGGTACGAAGGGGTGCACTACGCCCGAGTAGGCAGAGAGTGCTGGGGTGGCGGCCGGCCGGCGTGTGCAGCCGTACGGGGCCGCCCGTGCGCGGTCCCACAGGGGCGGGCGGCCGGGGCGGGCCGGGTCGGATAGCCTGACCGCTGGATATCTCTTCACATCAAGATTCAGAGGTATCCCGCACCAGGGCAGGGACCCCACCGCCAGCTGTCTAACGGAGATCGCCATGACCCGCACTCCCGTGAATGTCACCGTGACCGGCGCAGCCGGCCAGATCGGCTACGCGCTGCTCTTCCGCATCGCCTCCGGCCACCTGCTCGGCCCGGACGTGCCGGTCAACCTGCGACTCCTGGAGATCCCGCAGGGCCTGAAGGCCGCCGAGGGCACCGCGATGGAGCTCGACGACTGCGCCTTCCCGCTGCTGCGCAACATCGAGATCACGGACGACGCGAACGTCGGCTTCGCCGGTGCGAACGTCGCCCTTCTGGTCGGCGCCCGCCCGCGTACGAAGGGCATGGAGCGCGGCGACCTGCTCGCCGCCAACGGCGGCATCTTCGCCGCAGGGCAAGGCCATCAACGACAACGCCGCGGACGACATCAAGGTCCTCGTCGTCGGTAACCCGGCCAACACCAACGCGCTCATCGCGCAGGCCGCGGCCCGGACGTACCGGCCGGCCGCTTCACCGCGATGACCCGGCTGGACCACAACCGCGCGATCTCGCAGCTGGCCGCCAAGACCGGCGCTGCCGTCTCGGACATCAAGCGGCTGACGATCTGGGGCAACCACTCCGCGACCCAGTACCCGGACATCTTCCACGCGGACATCGCAGGGAAGAACGCCGCCGAGGTCGTCAACGACGAGGCATGGCTGGCCGACACCTTCATCCCGACCGTCGCCAAGCGCGGCGCCGCGATCATCGAGGCGCGTGGCGCGTCTTCGGCAGCCTCTGCTGCCAACGCCGCCATCGACCACGTGCACACCTGGGTCAACGGCACCGCCGAGGGCGACTGGACCTCGATGGGTATCCCGTCGGACGGCTCCTACGGTGTGCCCGAGGGCATCATCTCGTCCTTCCCGGTCACCACGGCGAACGGCACGTACGAGATCGTCCAGGGCCTGGACATCAACGACTTCTCCCGCGCGCGCATCGACGCGTCGGTGAAGGAGCTGACCGAGGAGCGCGACGCGGTCCGCGAGCTCGGCCTGATCTGACCGGTTTCCGGCCCTGCCGGTCACAACCGGACGGCTGAGCGTCCCGGCAGCACCACTGAGTTCCAGCGGTCCTCGCAACACCCGCGATCTGTGGGAGTTGCGAGGACCGTGGGCGTTGAGCGGGTTGATCTTGTCGGTCGGCGGTTGTGTGCTGGTCGAGCCGGGCCGGCGGATCGTCCAGGTCGGTGATTCCGCGCGCGGTACGGGGTCTTGTGGCCGTAGGCCGTCTTCCACCCGGCTGTCACTCGTGCGGCGGCTGTCCGAACACGCCCGCACCGCCTGACCGCAACTGACAGGCCGCCATGTCGCTGACCTGGTGGGCGATGTCGGTCCACAGGGCGGCGGGAGGTCGTGGCCGACGCCCGGTAGGTCACCAGGTGGGCGCCGTCGATGGCTCGGGCGGTGGCGCGGCCCGCGCTGACGCGCAGGATCGGGTCCTGCTCGCCGTGTAGGACCAGGGTGGGTCGGTGCAGGTCCTGAGCCTGGGTCCGTGCCACTGGGCGCCGATCTGGCGGCTCTGCGCCTTGTTGTCGCGCGGGCCGCTGTCCACGTCGGCCTCGACCCAGGCGGGGCCGCGGCCTCGTCGAAGGGTAGCCCGGGGAGGCGATGCCGCGCCAGACGGTGAGGGCGGCCTCGATGTCGCCCTCGCGGCCCTCGGGGAACGTGGTCCTGGCGAGCCTGGCGAGCAGGCCGAACCGAAGGTAGCGCAGGATCCCCAGGCCGGAGACGTCGCTGGGCAGGGCCGCCGAGGAGGTGACGCTGAGCACCCGGTCGGGGTGTCGCAGGGCGATCCGTTGGGCGATCGCGCCGCCCAGAGAGTGGCCGAAGACGTGGGCTCGCTCCCAGCCGAGTTCGTCCATCACGGCGATGGCGTCGTCGGTCATGTCCTCGGAGGTGTAGGCGTTGCCGCGCTTGGCGAGCAGGGCCTTGAAGGGGTTGGTGGTGGCGGTGTCCGGCATCCGGCTCGACTGGCCGGCGTCGCGCTGGTCGTAGCGGGCCACGGCGAACCCGGCGTCGGCGAATGCCCGGCACAGTCCGGACGGCCACCAGAACCGGGCGGTGGCCAAGCCCATGACGAGCAGCAGCGGTTGGCCCTCGGAGCCCTTCAGCTGGTCGATGGCCAACTGCACGTCGCCGTTGTGCGCGTACCGGGTCGGCGTCCACTCCTGCTGCGGCTGCATCTGGGGCATGTCCCCTCTTCATTTACTGCTCTTTCATTTACTGCGATCCATGTTCGCAGTTCATGTGACCTAAGGTACTGCATACGCCGTTCGCAGAAAAGGAGGGTCATGACCGAGCCGTCCGCCCACAGCATCTGGCTCCGCCCCGAACGTGCCGGACGCGGCCCGACGCCCACGTTCGACCGCGACCGCATCGCCGCCGCCGGGATCGCCCTGGCCGACGCGGACGGTCTGCCCGCCGTCACCATGCGGGCCGTGGCGGTCGCCCTCGGGGCCGGACCGGCGTCCCTCTACCGCTATGTGGCCACCCGCGACGAACTGCTGGAACTGATGATCGATCAGGTCAATGGTGAGATCTCCTACGCCGCGCTCGGCTCCGGGCACTGGCTCGAGGACCTGCTCGCACTGGCCCGGCAGAGCAGGGCGTCTACCTCGAGCACCCATGGCTGCTCGACGCAACCGCGACGGGGACCCGCTGGGGCCGCACGCGGTCACCTACCTGGAACACGCCCTGGCCGCGCTGGCAGACCTCGACGTCAGTTCCCGGACCAAGCTGGAGGCCATCGCGATCCTCAATGCCGTCGTCTCCACTCTGACCCGCGCCGAGGTGACCCAGCGTCCCGCCGGCATCCCGCAGTGGCAGCAGGCCCAGGCGGAATATCTCACCCAGGTCGCCATGGCGGGCCACCAGCCGCACCTCGCCACCGCCCTGACCGGGCAGCCGCTCGAGGCCGAGGAATCGCCGGAATCGCTCTTCAACCGCATCCTCACCCGCGTGCTGACCGGGCTCCTTCAGCCCGGTCAGCATCAAAGCGACCCCGTGCGCGGTTGCGCGGAGGCAGAGCCATCCGCGGCCGGCCCGGGGCCGACCGCAGCCTCCTGATGCCTCATCGGGAGAGTCATGCCCGAGCTCTCACGGTTTCGGCGGAACCCGGTAGAAACCCCAGGCTGCGCCTGCGGCCTCCACCTGGCCGTCCCCGAGATCTGACCGGACCTCACACGCGACAACAGCGGGAGTCAACACCCGAAGGACTTCGGGCGTCGACCACTCAGCCGTGTCCGGCGTTCAGCTCTGCCGCAGGCCACGCAGCCGGGCGGCGTTGTCGTGCACGCCTGCCATCGCCCGCTGTTGCAGCAGCGGGCCGAAGGTGACTCTGGCCACGCCCAGTTCGCCCAGGAGGCGTACCGAAGGCGGGTCCTCGGGCGCGCCGTCCGGTGAACCCGACGGTGAGCCGAAGGCGTTGAGCGGTACGGGGACCGCGGCGACCAGCCGGGGCAGGGCCTCGGCCGGGGCACCGATCGGATAGACGCAGTCGGCGCCGGCCGCCGCGTAGAGCAGGGCGCGGGCGATCGTCTCCGCCTCCCGGTCCCTGCCGCCGGGCACGTCCTGATGTAGGTGTCGACGCGGGCGTTGACGAACAGGCGCTCGCCCGCCACGGACCGTACCTCTGCCAGCCGGTCCGCCTGGCGCTGCGGGTCGATGAGGACACCGTCGGCCGAGTCCTCGAGATTGCAGCCGACCGCCCCGCACTCCAGAAGACGTTCCACGAGCTCCTGCGGCCGCAGCCCGTAGCCCGCCTCGATGTCCGCGGAGACCGGGACGGTCACGGCATGCGCGATCCGGGCCACCGCGGCGAACATTTCGGCGGCCGGCGTATGCCCGTCCCGGTAACCGAGGGAGGCGGCGACCCCGGCGCTCGGTGTCGCCAGCGCGGGGAAGCCGGCATCCGCGTAGACACGGGCGCTCGCCGCGTCCCACGGGCCGGGCAGGACGAGCGGATCGCCGGGGTGCGGCCGCGGTGCAGCGCACGGAAGACGGAGACGGACAAGGAAGGGCTCCCGGGCAGGGGCGGGCGGGCGGACGGAGTGAATTTCCCGGTGTTCAGTGCTTGTTGGCACCAGGGTGTAGTGCCCAGGGGCGACGCGGGCGCTCACCCCGAACCGGTTCCAGGCGTTGATCACCGTGATCGCGGCGATCAGCTGGGCGAGCTCGGCCTCCTCGAAGTGCTTGGCGGCCTGCGCGTACACCTCGTCCGGTACGAAGCCGTCGGTCAGGACCGTGACGGCCTCGGTCAGTGCGAGCGCCGCGAGCTCCTTCTCCGTGTAGAAGTGCTGCGACTCCTCCCAGGCGCTGAGCTGGATGATCCGTTCGACGGACTCGCCCGCCGCGAGAGCGTCCTTGGAGTGCATGTCCAGGCAGAGTGCGCAGTGGTTGAGCTGCGAGGCCCTGACCTTGACCAGCTCCAGCAGAATCGGGTCCAGTCCCTTACGGGAGGCCACGTCCAGCCGGACCATGGCCTTGTAGACATCGGGAGCGAGCTGCGCCCACTGCAGGCGGGCCGGGTGCTCGGGGGCGTAGCCGGAGGGTGCGTCGTGGTGTTCGTGTGTCGTCATGGGTACGACGCTAAGCGGCCTGTGGCGCACGGGTATGGTCCATTTCCATGACGGATTCCTGGGCCGCTTTCGGCGCCGACCTGCATATCGAACCGGTCGGCAGGGGCTGCGCAGCGGGCTCATGGAGGCCCTGCGGGAGGCCGTCCGCACGGGAGGCTGGCCCCGGCGCCAGGCTGCCGTCCTCCCGCACACTCGCCGCAGATCTGGGCGTCGCCAGGAACACCGTCGCCGACGCCTACGCCGAGCTGGTCGCCGAAGGATGGCTCACCGCCAGGCAGGGCTCGGGGACCAGGGTCGCGCAGCGGCGGTCCTGCGCCCGGCCGCCGCTGCGGCCAGGACCCGGCCACAGCGGCGCAGGCCCGCCTACAGCCTGCTGCCGGGGTCACCCGATCTCTCGACCTTTCCACGGGCCGACTGGCTCAGGGCGGCCAGGCGTGCCCTGACCGACGCTCCCAACGAAGCATTCGGATACGGGGATCCGCTGGGCCGCATCGAGCTGCGCACCGTACTGGCCGAACTGCTGGCACGGGCCCGCGGTGTACGCGGCCCCGGAGCGGATCGTGATCTGCTCCGGGTTCGTCCACGGGCTGATGCTGATGGGAAAGGTGCTGCGGAAGCGGCGGGTGCGGGACATCGCCGTCGAGTCGTACGGGCTCGATGCGCACCGGAACCTGCTCCTGGACGAGGGACTGCGCACCCCGTGTCTGCCGGTGGACGAACTCGGCGCCAGGACTGGCGAACTGGACGGGATGCGGGGTGGGGGCGGTGCTGATGACGCCCGCGCACCAGTTCCCGACGGGTGTCCCGCTGCACCCCGACCGGCGGGCCGCCGCGGTCGACTGGGCCCGGTCCACCGGAGGCCTGATCCTGGAGGACGACTACGACGGGGAGTTCCGCTACGACCGCCAGCCGGTGGGCGCGCTGCAGGGACTCGACCCGGAGCGGGTCGTCTACCTGGGGACGTCCAGCAAATCCCTGGCACCGGGGCTGCGGATCGCCTGGATGGTGCTGCCGCGGGACCTGGTGGGCGAGGTGGCAGCGGCCAAGGGGCCCGAGGACTGGGCGTCCAGCGCGCTGGACCAGCTGACACTCGCGGAGTTCATGGCATCGGGGGCGTACGACCGCCATGTGCGCTCCATGCGGCTGCGCTACCGGCGCCGCCGCGACCAGCTCGTCGCCGGGCTGGCCGAGCGGGCGCCGGACATCAGGGTGAGCGGCATCGCGGCCGGGCTGCACGCCGTGCTCGAACTCCCGAGGGCAGCGAGCGGTCGGTGATGCGGGCGGCGGCCTGGCACGGCCTGGCGCTGGAGGGATGTCGGGCTTCCGGCACCAGGAGGCGCCGGCGGGCGCGACGCACTGGTGATCGGCTACGGAAGGCCGCCGGACAGCGCGTGGGCCGGGTCCCTGGACGCGCTATGCCGGGTGCTGCCGCAGACCGCTGGGGCCGGTACCTGAGGGCTCTGCCCGTGAGGATTCGGTGCACCGGGTTTCAGCCGAACCAACCAGCCATCTAATCTGACGAGCGGTTCACTGGTTCGGTGCGTCCGACGGGGAGAAGAGATCATGGCCAAGCGCAGGCTGAGGTCGAGCACGGTGGTGCTCGGTGGCATGGGGTGCTCGCAGCGACGATCACCTCCTGCGGTTCGGACCCGGACCGGCGGTGTGTCGACCCGCTGACCCAGGAGAAGCTGCCCAGCTACGAATGCAAGGACAGCAGCGGCAGCGGTTCGTACTACTACGGCGGCAACAAGAGCAGCAGCGGCAAGGTGTCCGGTGGCAGCTTCGAGAAGTCCGCCGTGGACCGCGGGGCTTCGGCTGCTCCGGGACCGGCGGCGGCTGAGCCCTCATGAAGCGCCGCACGATCGAGCCCCGCCCCGGCTGGCAGGAGACCGTCGAGGAGCAGGGGCTGGTATACCCGCTCACCCGCTACCCGGACGGATCGCTGCGCCCCTACTGGGACGAGAGCGCCTACTACGTGTTCTCGCTGCCCGAGGTCGAGGCCCTCGAAGAGGTCGTCGAGGAGCTGCACACGATGTGCCTGGCCGCCGCCGCGCACATCGTCGGGCAGGACCGCTTCGCCGACCTGGGCATCACCGACACCGGACTGTCCGGCTGATCGCCGACTCCTGGCACCGCCGCGCCGAACTGCCTTCGCTGTACGGGAGGTTCGACCTCCGCTACGACGGGACCGGACCGGCGAAGATGCTGGAGTACAACGCAGACACCCCCACCTCGCTGGTGGAGGCAGCCAGCCCTCAGTGGTTCTGGATGGAGGACCGCTTTCCGGGCGCGGACCAGTGGAACTCCCTGCATGAGCGCCTCATCGCGGCCTGGCAGCGCCAGGCCGCACTGCTGCCGCCGGGGCCGCTGCACTTCGCCCACTCCGACGGCGACGAGCTCGGCGAGGACCTGATGACGGTCGCCTATCTGCGCGAGACCGCGGAGCAGGCCGGTATCAGTACCCTGGCGCTCTCCGTCGAACAGATCGGCTGGGACGGGCTGACCGGACGGTTCGTCGACGAGCGGCTGCGCTTCATCCGCAGCTGCTTCAAGCTCTACCCGTGGGAGTGGCTGGCCACGGACCGCTTCGGACCACATGTGCTGGACACCCTCGACAACGGCGGGGGTACCGGCAGCACCTGCTGGATCGAGCCCGCCTGGAAGATGCTCCTGTCCAACAAGGCACTGCTGGCGGTCCTGTGGGAGCTGTACCCCGGGCACCCCAATCTGCTGCCCTCCTACCTCGACGGCCCGCGCGAGCTGGCCGGCGAAGGGGAGCGGGCTACGTCGCCAAGCCGCTGCTCGGCCGTGAGGGCGCGGGCGTCACCGTCCACGGGCCCGGAAGCGCCGCGGTGTCACGGGACGACCCCTGCTGCTACCAGGAGCTGGCCCCGCTGCCGGACTTCGAGGGCAACCATGTCGTGCTCGGCGCCTGGGTCGTCGAGGACGAGGCCGCCGGGCTCGGCATCCGGGAGTCGGCGGGGCTGGTCACGGACGAATACGCCCGTTTCCTGCCCCACGTCATCCTCTGAGGCCCGCCCGCCCGGCTCTGATCGGCTGCCGGGCGGGCCACCGCTCAGGCGTTCAGGACGCCCCGGAGCTCATCGAGGCCCCAGTCCAGGTCTTCCTTGCTGATCACCAGCGGCGGGGCGATCCGGATCGTCGAGCCGTGGGTGTCCTTGACCAGCACACCGCGCTCCATCAGCTTCTCGGAGATCTCCCGGCCCGTCCCGTGACCGGGAGAGATGTCGATGCCCGCCCACAGACCACGGCCCCGGACGGCATCCACCGAGCCCCCGCCCACCAGCAGCCCCAGCTCATGGTGGAGATGATCGCCCAGCTCCGCCGCCCGCTGCTGGTACTCACCGGTGCGCAGCATCGCGATCACCTCCAGCCCGACCGCGCACGCCAGCGGATTGCCCCGAACGTCGAACCGTGCTCACCGGGGCGGAAGACGCCGAGCACCGCGGCCGAGGAGACCACCGCGGACACCGGTACGACACCGCCGCCCAGCGCCTTGCCGAGCACGTACATGTCCGGCACGACGCCCTCGTGCTCGCACGCGAAGGTCTTCCCCGTCCGGCCGAGGCCCGACTGGATCTCGTCCGCGATGAACAGCACGTTGCGCTCCCGGGTCAGCTCCCGTACCCCTGGAGATAGCCGGGCGGCGGCACCAGCACTCCGGCCTCGCCCTGGATCGGCTCCATCAGCACCGCGACCGTGTTCTCGGTCATCGCGGCACGCAGCGCGGTCAGGTCCCCGTACGGCACGATCTCGAACCCGGGTGTACGGGCCGTAGTCGGCCCGCGCCTCCTGGTCCGTGGAGAAGCTGATGATCGTGGTGGTCCTGCCGTGGAAGTTGTCGGCGGCAACGATGATCTTCGCCATGCCGTCCGGGACACCCTTGACCCGGTATCCCCACTTGCGGGCGGTCTTCACCGCGGTCTCCACGGCCTCCGCCCCGGTGTTCATGGGCAGGACCATCTCCATGCCGCACAGCTCGGCGAGCTGCGTACAGAAGTCGGCGAACCGGTCGTGGTGGAAGGCGCGCGATGTCAGGGTCACCCGGTCCAGCTGGGCCTTGGCCGCCTCGATCAGGCGCGGGTTGCCATGGCCGAAATTGAGTGCCGAGTATCCGGCGAGCAGGTCGAGATAGCGGCGCCCCTCGACATCGGTCATCCAGGCGCCGTCCGCCGAGGCGACGACTACAGGCAACGGGTGGTAGTTGTGCGCGCTGTGCGCCTCGGTGGAGGCGATGGCGGTTTCCGTGGTCGACACGGGATCTCCGTTCGTCGTGCGGCGTGGGCGGGGTGGTGCCCACTTTGTATCGTCGGCCGGATCCGGAGCAGGAAACCTCCGGTGCGCGGCGCGCCTCCGCAGCTCCGTGCCCGGGGCCCGCCGGCCGGGTGCGGGCGCTGCCGACGGACTGTGTTTCTCGTCTCATCCGACACGGCTCGCGACGGCCGTGACCCGGCGGACGCCCGGCCGCGGAGCCCCGTACGGCGCCCCTGTGCGCACTCACACCTTTCTTGCACCGGCTGCCGGAGATCGGTTGCGCACCTGAGACAATGAGCCTCATGGCCTCTGATCGACCTCGCGTGCTCTCCGGAATCCAGCCCACCGCAGGCTCGTTCCACCTCGGTAACTACCTCGGTGCGGTCCGCCAGTGGGTGGCACTGCAGGAATCCCACGACGCCTTCTACATGGTGGTGGACCTGCACGCGATCACCGTTGCGCAGGACCCGGTGGAGCTGCGCGGGAACACCCGCCTCGCGGTCGCCCAGCTGCTGGCGGCCGGGGTCGATCCCGAACGCTGCACCCTCTTCGTCCAGAGCCACGTCCCCGAGCACGCACAGCTCGGCTGGATCATGAACTGCCTCACGGGCTTCGGCGAGGCGTCCCGTATGACGCAGTTCAAGGACAAGTCCGCCAAGCAGGGCGCCGACCGTGCGACCGTCGGGCTCTTCACCTACCCGATCCTCCAGGTCGCGGACATCCTGCTCTACCAGGCCGACCAGGTTCCGGTCGGCGAGGACCAGCGCCAGCACATCGAGCTCACGCGCGACCTCGCCGAGCGCTTCAACGGAAGGTTCGGCCAGACGTTCACCGTCCCGGCGCCGTACATCCTCAAGGAGACGGCGAAGATCTTCGATCTTCAGGAGCCCTCGGTGAAGATGAGCAAGTCGGCGTCCACGCCGAAGGGCCTCATCAATCTGCTGGACGAGCCGAAGGTCACGGCCAAGAAGGTCAGGAGCGCGGTCACCGACACCGACACGGTCGTCCGTTTCGACGCCACGGAGAAGCCGGGTGTCAGCAACCTCCTGACGATCTACTCCACCCTCACCGGTGCCACCGTCACCGACCTGGAGAGCAAGTACGAGGGCAAGGGCTACGGCGCCCTGAAGACGGACCTCGCCGAGGTCATGGTGGACTTCGTCACGCCGTTCAGGACCAGGACCCAGGAATACCTGGACGACACCGAGACGCTGGACTCGATCCTGGCCAAGGGTGCGGAGAAGGCCAGGGCCGTCGCCGCCGAGACACTGGCTCAGACCTACGACCGAATGGGCCTTCTGCCCGCGAAGCACTGAGTCCAAGGACCCTGGCGAGATCGTGACGGCACGACTGAATCACGACTGAAAACTGACCATTGACGATTGAGGAGCACGATGTGGGGACCGTAACGCTTGGCGTTTCGATCGCGGTCCCGGAGCCCTACGGCAGCCTGCTCCAGGAGCTGCGCGCGAGCTTCGGGGACCCTGCCGCCTACGGCATTCCCACCCACGTCACCCTGCTCCCGCCGACCGAGGCCGAGGCGGCCGCCCTGCCCGCGATCGAGGCGCATCTCGCCCGGATCGCCGCGGCCGGCCGCCCCTTCCCGATGAGGCTGTCCGGTACGGGGACCTTCCGCCCGCTGTCACCGGTCGTCTTCGTCCAGGTCGTCGAGGGCGCTTCGGCCTGCTCCTGGCTCCAGAAGCGGGTCAGGGACACCTCGGGGCCGCTCACGCGCGAGCTCCAGTTCCCGTACCACCCGCATGTGACCGTGGCGCACGGCATCACGGAAGAGGCGATGGACCGTGCGTACGAGGAGCTCTCCTCGTACGAGGCGGCCTGGACCTGTGGCGCCTTCGCGCTGTACGAGCAGGGCCGGACGGGGTCTGGCGCAAGATCAACGAGTTCCCGTTCGAAACCGGTGGCCCCGCGCCCGCCGTGCCCCTCCAGGGCGGCTGCTCGGCGGACGAGCCTTCCCTGCAGCCCTGACGGAAGGGCCTCACAGGGCAGTCGCCGGAACAGCGGGCGCGGTACGTGCCGCAGCGCCGACATCACCACCCGCAGGGCCCCGGCACCCATACGGTCTCCGAGCGCCGCCGAAGGCCCGTCACGATGGCGTCCGCGACGGCTCCCGGGTCGTCGACAGCGGACTCTCCTGCTGTACCTGCTGCTGCACCGCCCTCGGCCGTCGACCGCACCGAGCCGGGGCGCACGATCATCACATGCACTCCCGTGCCCTGCAGCGCGTCGCCGAGCCCTGCGCGAACGCGTCCAGCCCCGCCTTGCTCGATCCGTAGATGAAGTCGGCGCGCCGGACGCGCTCGCCCGCCACCGAGGACAGCACCACCAGGGATCCATGGCCCTGCGCCTGGAGTGCGCCCGCGCAGACCAGGCCGGCGGAGACCGCTCCCGTGTAGTTGGTCTGGGCTACCCGGACCGCGGAGAGCGGCTCCTCCTCGTCGCGTGCCTGGTCGCCGGCGATGCCGAACGCCAGCAGCACCGTGTCGATGTCGCCCTCGGCGAAGAGCTTTCCGAGCGTCGTCTCGTGGGACTCGGGGTCCAGCGCGTCGAAGTCGACGGTACGGACATCCGCGCCCAGTTCGCGCAGGCCGGCCGCGGCCCTCTCCAGGGCCGGTCCGGGACGCCCGGCCAGGTGGACCGTGCGGGTGCGGCGGGCGATCAGACGGCGGGCGGTGGCCAGGCCGATCTCCGAGGTGCCGCCGAGGACGAGCAGGGACTGTGGGGCACCGAAGGCGTCCTTCACGAAAACTCCTGGTGACGAGCGAGGGGCTAGGGCGTGTTTCGAGTAGCGCCGTCCGCCCCAAGGGCGGCCCGGCGGCGTCTGGTGCGTGCGATCGCAAGGCGGAGGGTCGCCCCGATACTGGGCGCATCGGGGCGATCCCGACAATGCGGCGAGCGTGCGTGCCAGGCGTCGCCGGGCAGGCGGGACTTTCGACACACGCCTTAGGGCGATGACGGAGGTCGGAGAGCGACCGGCGGACCGCCGGTGAGCGGCGGTCAGAGCGCGAGCCGGCGCGCCAGGTCGGACCTGAACGCCCCGCCCGGTCCAGCTCCCCGCAGCGCCCGGAATTCGTCCAGCCGCGGATACATCGCGGCCAGCGTCCGAGGCTGCATCCGCGCGTCCTTGGCCAGACAGACCCGGCCGCCGGCCGCGGCGACCTCCTCGTCCAGCCCGTCGAGCAGACGGGCCAGGCCGGCAGGCCGGCGGGCAGGCCGAGTGCGAGCGTCCAGCCCGCCATGGGGAACGACAGCCAGCCGGGGTCCGCCTCGCCGAACCGCCGCAGCACTGCGTGGAACGAGGGGCAGCGGCGCAGCGAGATCTGCCGGACGATCCGGTGCAGCGTCTCCTCCTGGCCGTGGCCGACGACGAACTGGTACTGCACGAAGCCGCTGCGTCCGTAGAGGCGGTTCCAGTGCGGGATGCCGTCGAGCGGGTGGAAGAAGGCGGGGATCTGCTGGAGTTCACCGGTACGGGACCGGGGTGCGCTGCGGTATCTGAGCTCGTTGAAGAGTGCCGCGGATGCCGTCCCGAACAGTCCGTCCGGGACGTACGCGGGAGCCGCGGGAAGCCGGCCCGGCCGGAACAAGAGGGGCGTACGCCGGGCGCGCGCCGAGAGCGAGTCCAGCGGGGCGTGCTCTGCCCGGGTCAGTACGGAGCGCCCGTTGCCTTCCCGCGCGCCAGCAGGTCGATCCAGGCGGCCACATAGTGCCGGCGGTGGCCGGACGCGGTGAGACGGGCCAGCAGGTCATCGAGATCAGCGGTCCGTTCGGTGTCGACCGACATCAGCGAGGTCGCCACCCGGCGGAACCGGAGCGTGGCCGACAGGATGACGCCGGTCAGGCCCAGGCCCCCGAAGTGGCGTCGAAGAGGTCGGTACCGGGCAGCACCGTGCGTACCTCTCCGTCGGCGGTCAGCAGCTCCAGGGCCTGTACGTGCCTGGAGAAGGAGCCGGCCGTCGGGTGGTTCCTGCCGTGCAGGTCGGTGCCGATCGCGCCGCCGACGGTGACGTACCGGGTGGTGGGGTGACCGGCACGAACCAGCCGAGCGGCAGCAGCTCTTCCATCAGCCGGTGCAGACTCACTCCCGCGTCGCAGACCACCGTGCCGGTGTCGGTGTCGACGCTGTGGATCCGGTCGAGGGCGGTCATGTCGATGACGGAACCGCCGGCGTTCTGCGCCGCGTCACCGTGCGCGCGGCCCAGTCCGCGGGCGACGACACCACGTGGCCCGCGGCCGCGCACGGCGACCGCCACCTCCTCGTAGGTATGGGGGCGAAACCGCAGGGCAGTTGTCGGGGCGGTGCGGCCCCAGCCGGTCATGGACACCGTGTCGACGGACATGACGGTGACCGTATCGCCCGGAAAACACCTTTGAGGGATTTGTTACAGATGGGGTCGTGTCGTATGTTCGCGGTCCGGAGGCGCCGGACACTGGTCTTCTGCGCCCAGGAGGGTACGCGTACGTCATGGACTGGCTGAAAAACTCCCCGTCATCGGCCCGCTCGCCACGCGGCTGATGGAAACTCATGCCTGGCGCACCTACGAGACCATGGAGCGGGTGCACTGGTCCCGGCTCGCCGCAGCCATCACCTTCATCAGTTTTCTCGCCCTCTTCCCACTGATCGCGGTCGGCGCGGCGATCGGCGCCGCTCTCCTCTCCACCGAACAGCTGAACGAGATCGAGGACAAGATCTCGGAGCAGGTGCCGGGCATCTCCGACCAGATCGGCATCGACAATCTGGTGGCGCACGCGGGCACGGTCGGGCTGGTGGCCGGCGCGCTGCTGCTCTTCACGGGCATCGGCTGGGTGGGTTCGATGCGGGAATGCCTGCGGGCCGTCTGGGAGAAGGACGACACCGACGAGGGCAACCCGGTCGTCCGCAAGCTCAAGGACGCCGGGCTGCTGCTCGGGCTGGGCGGCGCGGCGCTCGTGACGCTGGCCGCCTCCACGGCCGGCTCGACCGCCGTCGGCCGGACCGCCGATCTGCTGGGCATCCCCGACCACGGACCGGGCGGTGTGCTGCTTCAGATCGCCGCCCTGGCGGTGGCGGTGTTCGCCGACTTCCTGCTGCTGCTGTATCTGCTGACGCTGCTGCCCGGCGTGGAGCCGCCGCGCCAGCGGCTGATGGTCGCCGCACTGGTCGGTGCGGTCGGCTTCGAGCTGCTCAAGCTGCTGCTCGGCAGCTATATGAACGGTGTTGCCTCCAAGAGCATGTACGGCGCCTTCGGCGTGCCGGTGGCCCTTCTCCTGTGGATCAACTTCACCTCGAAGCTGCTGCTGGTCTGCGCCGCCTGGACGGCAACGCCGGGCAAACAGGCCGGAACCGGGAGTGAATCCGGGCGCGGGATCATCAGCGGCGAGGGAGGCGACGCACCAGGTCGGGCAGCGGCCAGCGCCGGTTGACCAGGAACACCCGGCCGCGAGCACCACCAGCACCCTCCGACGACCGCCAGCGCGATCCCGGCCCCGCCGGAACCCTCGTGGGCGACAGCTGCTGCCTTGGCGGCTGCCGCCTGCTTCTCCGCCCGGCCGCCCTTGCCCGCGCCGCCGGCGGCCTCGGAGCCCTTCCCGGTCACCGCCGACGCCGGCGGGACCAGCTCGCCGACCGGAGTGACCTTGCCGCTCGCGCCGAAGCCCCAGTCCAGGAGTGCGGCGGCCTCCTTGTAGACGGCGTGGCTCTCCTCGGAGGACGGATTCATCACGGTGACGAGCAGGACCCTGCCGTCACGCTCGGCCACCCCGTGAAGGTGTTGCCCGCGTGCGTGGTGTAGCCGTTCTTCACGCCTGCGATGCCCTTGTACGGGTCGACGCCGATGTCCCCGGTGATCAGCCGGTTGGTGTTCTGGATCTCGAAGCTCCCGCGCTTCTCGCCCTTCTTCTTCTCGCCGGGGAACTCGGCGGAGGCCGTCGCCGCGTACTCGCGGAAGTCCGCCTTCTGCAGCCCGCTGCGGGCGAAGAGCGTGAGGTCGTAGGCGCTGGACACCTGGTTGGGGGCGTCGTAACCGTCGGGTGAGACGACGTTCGTGTCCAGGGCCTGCAGTTCCTCGGCGTGCTTCTGCATGGCGGTGACCGTCTCGGACACACCGCCGAACATGGACGACAGCACGTGCACCGCGTCGTTGCCGGACCGGAGGAACACTCCGAGCCACAGATCGTGGACCGTATAGGTGTGGTCCTCCTGAGGCCCACCAGACTGCTGCCCTCTCCGACGCCGGCCAGCTCCTCCTCCGTCACCAGGTGGGTCCTGTCCTTCGGCTGGATCCCGGGCAGCACCGTGTCGGCGAACAGCATCTTCAGCGTGGACGCGGGCGGCAGCCGCCAGTGGGAGTTGTGCGAGGCGAGCACCTGGCCGCTCTCCGCGTCGGCGACGATCCATGACCGGCCGGTGAGGTCCTTCGGCAGGACCGGGGCGCCCGGTCCCGGATCGACCTGGGTGCCGATCTCGCCGAGCCGCTTGCCGCCGACCGTCGACATCGGGCCGGTCGGCTTCGGCTGTTTGTCATCGGTCTTGTCCTTGTCAGCTGCCGACACAGGGCTGATGACAAGAGCGGACAGCAATGCGGCAGAGATGACCGTCAATACGGTCTTATTCAGAGCAGGCACGGTCGGAAACGTACAGGGCGTAGATGTGGATGGGGACCCAGCAGGTCTGACCCGCCGTGCGGAACGCCAGGACAGCCCAGTTCCCGTGCGCTCACGCGTCCCTCGCGGAGCGGCTGCCCGCTCTTCCGCGGATCCCCACCCCGGGCGTCCGGACCTGAGCGCGGCGGCGATACTGAACCAATGAAGCTCAGCCGCCCTGTCTCCTGGTTCCTGCTCGCCTTCGGGGTGTGGAGCCTGATCATCTGGGTCACCTTTGTCAAAACCTGTGGAAGGACGGCAGCGGGCTCGCGTTCGACGACGCGGGCGACCCGACTGCGTACTTCTGGGTACATCTGCTGCTCGCCATCACGTCCTTTCTTCTGGGGACGGCCGTTGGTGTGATCGGGTTCCGTGGTGTCAGGGCTTTGCGTCACGAACGCGCATGACAAGCAGGACAAGAAGAAGATAGCCGGGCGTTCGTAACGAGCCGGGTGCGGCCAGAAGCGGCACCACGGGTGGGTGGGGAGAGTCAAGTGGTCGTGGTCTTCGTCCTGGTGGTGGTGGTGGTCGTGGCGCTGCTCGCCGGCGTGCACCGCTATGTGTGGCTCAGGTTCGTCGGTGACACGACGGTCAAGGGCGGCTTCGCGCGAAGAGCCGGCACGGTGGCCGCGTTCGTCCTGCCCCTGCTGAGCGTCGGCGCCTTCGTCTCCGGCCGTGCGGGTATGCCTTTCTGGGCGCAGCAGGTGCTCGCCTGGCCCGGATACCTGTGGCTGGCCGCGTTGCTGTACCTGACGCTGGCTCTGCTGGTGGGCGAGGCCGTACGTCCCGTCCTGCGCCGGGTGCTCGCCCGCCGCGCGGGCGCCGGTGCGGCAGCCGGTACGGACTCCGTTACCCGGGCCCCGGCGGGAACCTCCACCGGAACCGGAACCGAGACCGCGACCGAGACCGCGACCGCGACCGGAACCGCCACCGAAACCGGGTCCCGCACCGACACCGACGTCAGGACCCGCCCCGACGCCCCGGCCCGCCCGTGGCCGCCCCTCGCGGCGGCTGTTCGTCGCGCGAGCCGTCGGCGGCGCGGCAGCCGTCGCCGGGCTCGGTACGGTCGGCTACGGCACCTACGGTGTTATGCGCGGCCCCGGATCAAGCGCGTCACGGTGCCGCTCGCCAGACTGCCCCGTTCCGCGCACGGCTTCCGGATCGCGGTCGTCAGCGACATCCACCTCGGCCCGATCCTCGGCGCGCCCATACCCGCCGCATCGTCGACTCGATCAACTCGACCCAGCCGGACCTGATCGCGGTGGTCGGCGACCTCGTCGACGGTACGGTCGCCGACCTCGGCTCCGCCGCCGAACCGCTGGCCGGGCTGAAGGCCCGCCACGGCAGCTACTTCGTCACCGGTAACCACGAGTACTTCTCGGGTGCGGCCCAGTGGGTCGACCATGTGCGCGAGCTCGGCCTGCACCCGCTGGAGAACGCCCGGGTGGAGGTCGGCGGCTTCGACCTCGCAGGGGTGAACGACGTCGCGGGAGAGCGAGGGCCAGGGCCCCGACTTCGTACGCGCACTCGGCGACCGGGACCGCGGGCGCGCCTCGGTCCTCCTGGCGCACCAGCCCGTCGTCATCCACGATGCCGTCGAGCACGGCGTCGACCTCCAGCTCTCCGGGCACACCCACGGCGGCCAGCTCTGGCCCGGCAGCCTCCTCGCCGGGCTGGCCAACCCCACCGTCGCCGGGCTCGAACGCTATGGCGACACCCAGCTCTACGTATCGCGCGGCGCAGGCGCCTGGGGCCGCCCGTGCGGGTCGGGGCACCCTCCGACATCACGGTCGTGCAGCTCGCTTCCCGGCAGGCGTAGCAACTGCCGCGCAGGGTACGGCGGCAGCCGTCGGGCGAAGTCCTGTGAATGCCCGATTTTCTCTTCCAGATGTGAATATCGTGTGATTAAGTGAGCGCGAACATGCGGGGATGTGCGTTTTCTGAGCACGTCTGCCGAGGTGGGGGCTGGTAAGGGAGCACGGCAATGCGGTCGACGGTCCGGCTACGGATTTTCGCAATTCTCGCGGTTCTGATCATCGCAGGCGTGGTCGCCTGGCAGTTGCTTCCCTCGGACGAGGCGAACGGCGACCCGGTCCGGGTCGGCACGTCGGACGAGGTGACGTCCCTGGACCCGGCCGGTGCGTACGACGCGGGTTCATGGGCGATCTACAGCAACCTGTACCAGTCCCTCATGACCTTCAAGTCCGGGGCGATCGTGCCGGAGCCCGACGCCGCCGAGAGCTGCGGTTTCGTCGGCCAGAAGCTCCAGACGTACCAGTGCAGGCTCCGTGACGATCTGACGTTCTCCAACGGCCGGAAGATCACTGTTGCCGATGTCAAGTACTCCTTCGACCGCATGCTCGGCATCAAGGCGGACGTCGGCCCTTCGGTGCTCTTCCCGAGCCTCGACACGGTCGTGACCGAAGGCCGCACCATCACCTTCAACCTCTCGGCGCGCGACGCGACCTTCCCCAGAAGCTCGCTACCGGTGCGGGGTCCATCGTCGACCCCGACCAGTACCCGAAGGACAGCCTCCGTACCGGCAATCAGGTCGACGGATCGGGGCCGTACACCCTCAAGTCGTACGAACCCGGTGTCCGCGCCGAACTGGTGCCCAACCCGATGTACAAGGGTGCGCTGAAGGAGACCGGGGCCGCGGTCACCATCCGTTACTACGAGGGGTCCGAGCAGCTCCAGAACGCATGGGCGGGTGGCAAGGTCGACGTCACGCACCGCCAGCTGCCGGCCGACAGGCTCGCCGGACTGCAGCCGGGCGACCCCGAGCTGCGCGTCTCCGAGGCGGACAGTGCCGAGATCCGCAACCTCGTCTTCAACGTCCGGGAAGGCGCCGCGCTGTCGGACAAGAGGGTCCGCCAGGCCATCGCGCTCACCATCGACCGGGGGCCGCTGACGGCCGATGTCTACGAGAGCACCGTCGAGCCGCTCTACTCGCTGATCCCGCAGGGCTACATCGGGCACAGCACTCCCTTCTTCGACTCCTACCCGTCGCCCGATCCGACGCGCGCCAGGGCGCTGATGGTGGCGGCCGGTGTCAAGACTCCGCTGAGCATCACCTTCGCCCACCGCGACGACGACGCGAACAAGGCGGAGACCGCCGAGCTGATCCGCCAGCTGGAGAAGGGCGGCCTGTTCAAGGTGAAGGAGAAGGCCGTGGAGTGGCAGGCGTTCCAGCAGGGGTACGCCAACGGCGAATACGACGCGTACACCGTCGGCTGGCTTCCCGACTACCCGGACGCCGACACCTTCAGCCAGCCGCTGGTCGGCCGGGACAACAGCCTCCACAACGGCTATGCCAGCAAGCGGATCGACGCGCTGATCGCGGACACCCAGCAGTACAGCGACCGCAGCCGGACCTCGGCCGCCTTCAAGGAGCTTCAGGAACTGGTCGCCGAGGACGTCCCGTTGATCCCGCTGTGGCAGAAGAAGGACTACGTGGTCAGTACGACGGCCGTGTCCGGCTCGCAGTACCTGTCGGACGGCACCGGCATCTGGCGGCTGTGGGAGCTCAGCCGGCTCTGAGGCCCGATGCTCCGAGGCCCGATGCCCCGAGGCCCCGAGGCGCTCTCTCACCTGGGCATGAACTCCACCAGTACGCCATGGAGCTGCCGTACCAGCGGTCGCAGCACCCGGAACCGGGACAGTGCGATCGCCCGTGCGGCGATCGGCGCGGTGCGCTCGACCAGCCTGCGGGTGCGTTCGGCGCCCTCGCTCCGGTCGTACACCCAGTAGAGCACCAGCCCCATCTGCATCAGCCACATCAACTGCGGCAGCAGTCCGGCCAGTTCCGGATCGGCTTTGGTGTCCGAGCCGGACAGGCACCGGACGTGGATGGAGATCGCCGCCTCGCGGGCGGCGACGGAATCCTCCGAGAAGGGGAGAGCGGGCTGTCCGGGTCGGCGGCGTTCTTGAAGAGCTGGGCGGCGAAGCGGTGGTAGGGCTCGGACACTGCCAGCCAGCTGAGAAGCACTCCGCGGATGCGTACCGCCAGCTCCTTGTCGCCTGCCAGGACGGGCTGGACCGCGGCTTCGTGCTCGGCGGCGATCCGGTCGTAGAAGCCCTGGACCAGATGTTCCTTCGAGGAGAAGTAGTAGTAGGCGTTCCCGACGGAGACCCCGGCCTCCTGGGCGATGGCACGCATCGTCGTCTTGTCGAAACCGCGCTCCTCGAAGAGCCGGAGCGCGGTTTCGAGAATCAGGGTGCGGGTCTGTTCGCTCTTCTGGGCCTTGACCTGCCTGCCCGCTCCGGCCGACGCCGCCGGCTTCGCTTCCTGCACGTTCTTCTCTTCCTTCACCACGGTCCCAAGGCTAACCGGGGACCGGCCCACCGGATCCCGTACGTCACAGCGTCCGTCCCCGCTACGGCACGGCGGCGCAGTCACCGACCGGTACTTCGCCGCGGCGAGCACGCTCGCGCGGGCGAACGGCCGGCCCGCCGGGGTGGCTAGCCAGTAGGCCTTGGGCCGGTGATCGGCCAGCGCCCAGAGGCAGACGATCCAGGCGGAGGTCCCCGGTAGACCTGCCCCGGTCGCCCACCACCGTGATCTCGTCGAGCGTGCCGGCGTGGTCGAGGCCGGGAAGCGGTGCCGCGCCTCCTCGGACGCGGCCGGGACCAGATCGAGCGGGACGAGCCGGCGCTGCTTGCGCAGCCACTGCCGCAGATGCAGGCAGAGCGGGCACTGTGCGTCGTACAGCACCGTGAGACCGGCGAGGGCGTCCCGGTGACGGTCACCGCAGCTCACCTTCCGGCGGCGGGCGCGGCCCAGGGCCCTGGTTCCCGGGGCCGGTCCAGCCCTGCGGCGGCACGGGCGGGACCTGCTCGCGCTCCATCAGACCGCGCCGGCGGATCTTGTTGAGTACGTAGACGTTGGCGAGGTGCATCACGCCCAGGACCAGCAGGACGACCCCGACCTTCACCGACAGTGCCTCGAAGAGCCCGCGGGCGTCGGCGACTGTGTCGGAGTTCTTCAGGTAGAGCGTCACGAAGCCCAGGTTGACCAGGTAGAAGCCGACCACCAGCAGATGGTTGACGGCGTCGGCGAGCTCTCGTTCCCGTGCAGCACATCGGCGAGAAAGATCTTGCCGTTGCGGCTGAGGGTGCGGGCGACCCAGACGGTCAGTGCCACGCTGATGAGCAGGTAGATGACGTACGCGACAACAGTGAGGTCCATGCCCCACCCTCCTTTGAACATGTTCAAAAGCTCTTGTCCTGGACTGTAGACCCGTTATTGAACATGTTCAAGTGTCGCTGTGAGGGCATGCCGAAGGGACGCAGGCCCGAAGAGGAGGGCCTACGCCAGGGAAGCGGACGGGATGTGAGGTGTGATCAGGACATCAGGACGTCAGGGCTTTGGCGATCTCTGCCCGCAGTTCGTCGGGGCTCGGGAGGAGCATCGCCCAGCGCCGCGTTCCACTGATCGGCAGCCTGGTCGACCGCGGAGCGGAAACCGCGCCGCAGCGGCACCTGGCAGAAGAACAGGGTGACCGCCGCCACCGGCCGCATCAGCAGCCGCCCGCGCACGGTCAGCGTGACGTCGACCCGCCAGCCGCCCTCATCGCTCGCGCGCGGGTAGGGTCAGACGGGCGCGGCCCAGCAGGTGCTTGGCCCGCGCCACGGCCGGGCGCGAGCAGCGGAGGAGCCCCGGCCGGATACCGGCAGCCGCCCACCAGGCGGCCAGGTCCACCTTCGCCCGCCCGAGCCGCGCCGCAGGCGGCCCTTCGGGGCTGCGTGCGGCTATGTTCAGGTCCAGTGCCCGGGGCCGGGCGGGTTGTGCAGCCGCACCGTCAGCCGGCCGGTCATCTCGTCCGACTCCATGATGTGCTCCACGGCGATGGCGCTGCTTCGCCGCCACTCCCGGACCGTCAGGGTCAGGTGCTCGGTGGGCGGTGCGCCCCCGGTTCCGCCCCGGTCCCGCCCGCGGCCCCGCCCCGGCCCCGCCCTCACCGTCGGGCCTGTCGGCGTCCAGGGATGCCTTGTACCGCGCCCCCGGGCTCAGATGGCGGCCCTTCACCAGCCGGACGTCGGCGACCGGCTCCCCGTTCGGCAGCACGATCTCGCTGCCGCGTGACCGAGTCGACTCCACCAGGTCCAGGAGCAGCCCGGCGCACTCCTCGAGCCACGCGCGGTCCACGGGCAGGACCGTGACGGTGTGATGGAAGTGCGCCATCCGGAACGCGATCCCGGCTCAGGCGCTCATCGAGCGGGCGGTGTTGATCTGGGCCATGACCATCTGGAAGGTCTCGGGACCCATCGCCGGAATCATCGTCGAGTGGTACTTGCCACCACTGGAGACCGTGATCTGGACGAAGCCCGTCGTCTTCTTCTCCTTCATCAGGAGGAAGAGCAGCCCGACCAGGCACAGCGCTGCGAAGACGATCGCGAGCACGATCCCCACCGTGGGGATCTTCTCCTCCGTGCGCGACATGTCCGTCGCCGTCCACACCGCGCCCTTGAGCGGCATCGTGCCGGCCGGCGTCACGATCGAGTCGCTCATCACCGTGATGTCACCGAACGACATCATCGGCGTACCGCCGCCCCGGGTGCCGCGCCGTACTGCACCGGCAGATTGAAGCCGGGCTGCGTCTGCTGGCCGGGCCCCGGAAGCCGTACCGGGGCCGGGCTGCACCGCGGAGTCGGGCAGCGGCTGCGGATAGCCGTACGCCGGAGCCGCGTCCTGCGCCGGTAACCGTAGCCCTGCCCGTCAGGCATGGTGGGCGGGTTTCCTGCTGGGGCGGGCCCCACTTGTATGAGTCGTCCGCGTACGGATTCGGATCGCTCACAACGTTCCCCGTTCTCCATCAATCCTTCTGCCCCGTGCCGTGCCGCGTCGGGAGAGGTGAGCCGTTACCCGGCTCTGGACGACCGTACCGTCCGCGCCACCACCACGCACCAAGAGGCCCCGCTTCACGCACAGTCCATGCGGAAAACGGGGCCCTTGGGCACAACAGGTGAGGCGCAGGCGCCGCCAGGGTCAGAAGCGACGCGTGATCAGCGCGCGCTTGACTTCCTGGATCGCCTTGGTGACCTCGATGCCACGGGGCAGGCGTCCGTGCAGTTGAACGTCGTGCGGCAACGCCACACACCGTCACGGTCGTTGAGGATCTCCAGGCGCTGCTCGCCGCCCTCGTCACGCGAGTCGAAGATGAAACGGTGCGCGTTGACGATCGCCGCCGGGCCGAAGTACTGGCCGTCGTTCCAGAACACCGGGCACGAGGACGTGCACGCGGCGCACAGGATGCACTTGGTGGTGTCGTCGAAGCGCTCGCGGTCCTCGGCGGACTGCAGACGCTCGCGGGTCGGCTCGTTCCCCTTGGTGATGAGGAAGGGCATGACATCGCGGAACGCCTGGAAGAAGGGCTCCATGTCGACCACGAGGTCCTTGAGGACCGTGAGGCCCTTGATGGCCTCGACCGTGATCGGCTTCTCCGGGCTGAGGTCCTTGATCAGCGTCTTGCAGGCGAGCCTGTTCTTGCCGTTGATCCGCATCGCGTCGGAGCCGCAGATGCCGTGTGCGCAGGAGCGGCGGAAGGTCAGGGTGCCGTCCAGCTCCCACTTGATCTTGTGAAGGGCGTCGAGTACACGCTCCTTCGGGTCGATCTCGATCTGGAAGTCCTGCCACTGGGACTCGTCGGAGACCTCGGGGTTGAAGCGGCGGATCCGGAAGGTGGCCGTGATGAACGGGGTGTCGGCGAAGCCGGCTTCCGCCTTGTCGGTCTTGTCCAGTGTCGGGGTAGCCATCAGTACTTACGCTCCATCGGCTGGTAGCGGGTCGTCACGACCGGCTTGTAGTCGAGCCGGATCGACTCGGCGCCGTCGTCCGCGACCTCGCGGTACGCCATGGTGTGGCGCATGAAGTTGACGTCGTCGCGGGTGGGGAAGTCCTCGCGGTAGTGACCGCCGCGGGACTCCTTGCGGGCCAGTGCGGAGTGCGCCATGACCTCGGCCAGGTCGAGCAGGTTGCCCAGCTCGACGGCCTCCAGCAGGTCGGTGTTGAACCGCTTGCCCTTGTCCTGGATGGACACCTCGAGGTAGCGCCTGCGCAGCTCGGCGATCTTGTCGACGGCCGTCTTGATGGTCTGCTCGGTGCGGAACACCATCACGTTGGCGTCCATGCACTCCTGCAGCTCGCCGGAGCGTGGAGACCCGCTCGGTGCCCGTCGAGTTCCGCAGCCGCTCGACCTGGTCGATGACGAGCTGGGCCGGGTTCTCGGAAGCTCGACGTAGTCGTTCTTCTCGGCGTACTCGGCGGCGGCGATGCCCGACCGGCGTCCGAAGACGTTGATGTCGAGCAGCGAGTTGGTGCCCAGCCGGTTGGCGCCGTGCACGGAGACGCAGGCGACCTCACCGGCGGCGTACAGGCCCGGACGACGGTGGTGTTGTCGGCCAGCACCTCGCCCTGGACGTTGGTCGGGATGCCGCCCATGGCGTAGTGCGCGGTCGGCTGGATCGGGATCGGGTCCGTGTAGGGCTCGATACCGAGGTAGGTACGCGCGAACTCGGTGATGTCCGGGAGCTTCGCGTCCAGCTGCTCCGGCGGCAGGTGGGTGAGGTCGAGGTAGACGTGGTCACCGGCCGGACCGCAGCCACGGCCCTCGCGGATCTCCGTGTAGATGGAGCGCGAGACGACGTCACGCGAGGCGAGGTCCTTCATGACGGGCGCGTACTTCTCCATGAAGCGCTCGCCGTCCTTGTTGCGGAGGATGCCGCCCTCACCACGGGCGCCCTCCGTCAGCAGGATGCCCATACGCCAGATGCCCGTCGGGTGGAACTGGAAGAACTCCATGTCCTCCAGCGGCAGACCACGGCGGTACGCCGCGGCCTGGCCGTCACCGGTCAGGGTATGGGCGTTCGACGTGACCTTGAAGAACTTGCCGGTGCCACCGGAGGCGAAGATGATCGACTTCGCCTGGAAGACGTGGATCTCGCCGGTCGCCAGCTCGTAGGCGACGACGCCCGCGGACTTCTTCTGCCCGGTCTCGGGGTCCTCCTGGAGCAGGAGGTCCAGGACGTAGAACTCGTTGAAGAACTCCACGCCCTCCTTGACGCAGTTCTGGTACAGCGTCTGGAGGATCATGTGACCGGTGCGGTCCGAGGCGTAGCAGGACCGGCGGACCGGGGCCTCGCCGTGGCTACGGGTGTGACCACCGAAGCGGCGCTGGTCGATCTTGCCCTCGGGCGTGCGGTTGAACGGCAGGCCCATCTTCTCGAGGTCCAGGACGGCGTCGATGGCCTCCTTCGCCAGGATCTCGGCGGCGTCCTGGTCGACCAGGTAGTCGCCGCCCTTGATCGTGTCGAAGGTGTGCCACTCCCAGTTGTCCTCCTCCACGTTGGCGAGCGCGGCGGCCATGCCGCCCTGCGCTGCGCCCGTGTGGAGCGGGTGGGGTAGAGCTTCGTCAGCACGGCGGTGCGGCTGCGCTTGGTCGACTCGATGGCCGCGCGCATGCCGGCGCCGCCGGCGCCGACGATGACGGTGTCGTACTTGTGGATCTGCATGGTTTCCTCTGGTCCCTCTGTCCCGGCGCCTAGCGGATGTTCGGGTCGAAGGTGAAGATCACCAGCGTGCCCAGCAGGACGGTGAACACCGTGGCGGTGTACAGGAGCATCTTCAGCCAGAACCGGGTGTTGTCCCGTTCGGCGTAATCGTTGATGACCGTACGAAGGCCGTTGGCGCCGTGCAGCATGGCGAGCCACAGCATCGCCAGGTCCCACATCTGCCAGAACGGCGAGGCCCAGCGGCCCGCCACGAAGGCGAAGCCGATCTTGGAGACACCGCCGTCCAGCACGAGCTGGATCAGCAGGTGGCCCAGGACCAGAACGACCAGCACGATGCCCGACAGGCGCATGAAGAGCCAGGCGTACATCTCGAAGTTGGTGCGCGAACCCTTGGGGTCTTCGCCGTCCGCTGGCGCGGGGCTCGATCACCGGGGCCGGGTTGTCGACGTCGTAAAGGCTCACGCCCTCGACGTCTCCGATCGCTGACGAAGAAGAAGTCTCGGTGGACATTGGCCTCAGCTCCCGAAGACTTCGCGTACGGCGTGACCGAGGACGGGGTACAGGGCCCCGACCATCAGCACGATCCAGATACCCAGTACGGCCCAGAGCATCTGCTTCTGAACGCGCGGGCCCTGGACCAGAAGTCCACGGCGACGATACGAAGACCGTTCAGCGCGTGGAAGAGAATCGCGGCCACCAGACCGTATTCGAGAAGCGCGACGAGCGGTGTCTTGTATGTGGCGACGACGTCGTCGTACGCCTCGGGGAGACACGGACGAGAGCGGTGTCCAGGACGTGTACGAACAGGAAGAAGAAAATGAGGACACCGGTGACTCGATGAGCCACCCAGGACCACATGCCTTCCCGGCCGCGGTACAGCGTTCCAGCCGGCACGGAAAACCCTCCGGGAGCGGGATTGGGGTCGGCCGGCTTGACTGTCGGTCTGACCCGGCCAGGTACGGTCCACCGGCCCCGGCCATCGTAGCGACGCTTTGTCGGTTCGTTGGCGGCGGGCCTCCGGTGTGATCAAAGAGGCAATCAAACAGCCACGGACGGGCTACCGGGGCCATGCCCTGCCGGTCAGTACGGGCTGTCCGCCCGGCCCGCGTCCGTCACCAGCTCGATGATGCGTCCCCGGGCGAGTCGTCGCATCTCCTCCGCGGTGAGGAGCGTTCCTCGTCGGGGTCATGGGTCAGCCGGGTGCGGATGCCGGCCAGCACCTGGTCCACGTGCTGGGAGGAGTGGAGGCCGTCCAGACAGATCACGAACGCATGGCCGAACCGGCTCTCGTACGCGGCATGTGCGGCGCCCAGCGCCAGATGGGCGGCACGGGGTGCGGCGTGGTGCAGGCAGGGGCGCTCTCGCAGGCGAGAGCCTCGGCGATGTCCGCGGGGTGAGGTCGTAGCCCGCCTCGTCGCAGCCGGCCAGCAGTGCTTCGAGGTCCGGGTAGGGGCGGTGGCCCGCCAGCCGGATGGCCCAGCGGTGGCTGCCGCAGCATTCGAGCAGGGCCGCTTCGGCGCTGTCGCGGGCCAGTTGTTGAACCGGCTCAGACCGGTCGAATGGGCATTTGTGCCAGTACTCGCCGAAACTGGACCTGGTGGATCCGCAGGAGCGGGACACCGGCTCTGGACGGGGACGGCAGCTCCGGCGGCCCGCTGCTCCGGTGGCTTGGGCAGGCCTGCGTGCGGCTCGCTGGACCTGGACAGCTGAACTCCTCGAACGAATGACATCTGTGACCCTGGGGAGGGTCGGAGAGCAACGAGGTTGCGCGGGGTGAGAGTGGAAGGCGGGATGAATGTGCCGCAACGTTAGCGACACCGGGCGACGCCCGTCCGAAGGATGCGAGAAATTCACCCGGACGGGAAGAGTCCCGGACCACCTGATGGACTAATGCGTGAATCTCTGACGAAAATGCCCGGCCTTCTCCGTATCTTTGATCTCTTTCCCCTCGAACCGGAGGATTCTGACCGATGTCGCCCTCACGCGGTGCCCTGGTGGCCGGCGCGGCCGTCACCGTGGCAGCAGCTGTCACACTCACCGTCGTCGTCTGGCCCGAGGGCTCCGGCTCCGGGAACCAGGGCGACGCGGAAGCCTCGTCCCGCACCTCCGCCTCCCCGTCGCCCACCCGCAGCTACCCGCTCTCCACGGCACCCCGGGCCGTCCCCGCGGTCCGTGAGCACACCGCCGCCCGCGGACCCGGCTGGAAGCCCAGGGAGAGCAGCACCGTCGTCGTCGCCGACGGCAGCGAGGAGCTCGCCGACGAGGGCCGGCTGCTCGCCAAGGAGCTCAAGATCCGCTATCGGGGCGAGGTCGCCGCACGGGCCGGCGACGTCGAGCTGGCGCTCGGCACCCCGGCAAGGGGCGGCCGAGTCGTACACCCTGAAGACGCAGGGCGACCGGGTCACCATCAGCGGCCCCGACCAGGCGGGTGTCTTCTACGGGACCCGCACCCTGAAGCAGTCGCTGGCCGCCGACGGGACCATGCCGGAGGGCGTGGTGCGCGATACCCCGACCGGCCGCAGCGCGGCTTCAACCTCGACATCGCGCGCAAGGTCTACAGCGCCCGCTGGATCGAGGACCGGATGCGCGAGATGGCCGACCTCAAGCTGAACCAGCTCGGCCTGCACTTCTCCGACGACCAGGCCTTCCGTATCGAGTCCAAGTCCCATCCCGAGGTGGTCTCCGACGAGCACCTCACCCGGGCCGAGGTGCAGAAGCTCGTCAAGCTCGCCGCGAGCCTGCACATCCAGATCGTCCCGGAGATCGACTCCCGGGACATCTGGGCGCCGTCCTGCGTGCCCATCCCGACCTCCAGCTGCTCAACACCCAGGGCGTGAAGTCGCCCGGCTCCGTCGACATCTCCAGCCGGAATCGGCGAAGCTCATCGATGAGCTGCTCGCCGAGTACCTGGAGCTCTTCGGCGGGTGTACTGGCACGTCGGTGCCGATGAGTACCAGGCCCTGACGGTGCAGAACCCGGCCGCCTCGTATCCGCAGCTGGCCCGCGCGGCCAAGGAGAAGTACGGCGCCGACGCCGGGATCGAGGACCTCGCCGCCGGCTGGCTCAACGACCGGGCGGCAGTGGTCCAGGGCAGGACCGGACCGCCAAGGCGTGGAACGACGGCTTCTTCCGTGACGGAGCCGTCAAGGCGGACAAGAGCATCGAGGTCGAGTACTGGACGGGCAAGGAGATCGGCGCCCGGCCGCCGGAGGAGTACCTGGCAGAGGGCCGCAAGGTGCTGAACCTCAACGACGAGTTCCTCTATTACGTGCTCGGTGAGCCCAACGAATTCGTCTACCCGACGGGGAAGCGGATCTACGAACAGTGGACCCCGCTGGTCCTGCGCGGCACCGAGCCCGTGCCCGAGCGCTACTCGAAGCAGATCCTGGGGGCCGGTTCGCGGTCTGGGGCGACCTGCCGAACGCGCAGACCCAGCAGCAGGTGGCGGACGGGATCCGGATGCCGCTGGCCGCGACGGCCCAGAAGCTGTGGGACCCGCGCAAGCCGGAGCTGAGCTGGGAGCAGTTCCAGCAGCTGGCCGAGAAGACCTCGGCGGCCCCGCGACCGGCTGAGCCGCAGTCACATGGACACCGTCGTCCGCGGGCGGCCCCGCGGGCGACGGCGCCAATCGGTCGGCCCCGGCCCGGGTTGACCGCGGGCGGCGCAACGGGCGGCGGAATCCGGTCACGGAGTCCTGGAGGGCCCCTGCCCGAACTTCTGCGCATCGAGCGCCCCGAGACTCTCGCGGAGGACCTCTTCTTCGTGTTCCTGGACCGGCTCGGCATGGCGAGTCCCGCCCTGCTGACTCCGCGGCGCGCACCCTGGACGGCGTATGAGTGACGCTTTTCAGCCAACTGACGCAGTACGCGGTAACAGGAAGCGCAGCCTCCCGCTGTGTCCCGGCCGCGTCGGACTCCCGACGGGTGCCGGCTTCCGGACCGAGGGGATGTCCATGAGCCTGCTGGAGCTGATCGCTCTCGCCGACGAGCGAGGGCTGGCCGCGAGCGGGCTCGCCTGCCTGGACCGCTGCCTGCCGCTGCTCACCGGCGCCGGCGAACCCGAGCCGCTGCGCCCGCTCTGGGCGAGCTGCGAGGACGGCCAGGAATGGGCCACCCGGCTCACGGCCGTCCGGGAGTCGCTGGACAGCGTGGACATCACGGACGGCACGTCCCTCCGGGTCCGCACGATGCTCGGGGCCGCACCCTCCGACTTCGCCGCAGGCCCTTGCGGGAGTGGGCCGATGCCTGCTCGTTCGTCGCGCTGGACATCCACCGGCAGTTCGACCTCCCGGCGCCGATGCGGCCCAGGGCGGTGCGGAGCTGCTGAAGCGCTGCCGTACCGACGGCCCGGACCGCGCCGGTCCGCTCGTCACGGGTGAACTCCGGCGCCAGGTCCGGATCCTGGAGACTCTCGCGGAGACCTCGGGCACGGTGGGCAGTGGTGCGGGTCTGTGCCGGGTGCTCGACCTGTCGACCGAAGGACAGCGGGTGCTGCGTGCGGTGATGTCGCGCCGGGCCCGAGGCCAGGCCTGAGCCGGGCGGGGCGAACAGGCATTTTGCCTCCTGGGTGGCGGCCCAGGAGGCGAGAAGACGCAGGGCGTCGGCGCTCGGGGAGTCGGGGGCGGCCGTGTGGACGATGAGGGTGAGGCCGGGATCGGAGGCGAGCGTCATGGCCTCGAAACGCAGTTCCAGAGCGCCGACGACCGGGTGGCGGAGCCTCTTGGCGCCGACGCGGTGGTATCGGACGTTGTGGTCGGCCCACCGCTGGCGGAACAGCTCGCTGCGGGTGGACAACTCCCGATCAGTTCGGTGAGTTTCTTGTCGTAGGGGTTGCGGCCGGCTTCGGCGCGGAGCATCGCCGCGACGTCGTCGGCGGACTTGTCCCAGTTGACGAAGAACTCCTGGGCGCCCGGATCCAGGTAGAGGAACCGGGCGGTGTCGGCGGGTCGCCGGGGTCGGCCAGGACCGGGGCGTACAGCGCACGGGCCAGTTTGTTGGTCGCCACCAGGTCGTGCCGGTCGTTGCGGATCCAGGCGGGGTGTCGGTGATCGCGTCGAGGATCTGCTGCAGGGCGGGCCGCAGCGGTTTGGCCGGGCGGCTGCGGCGGCGGCAACCCGCGCTTCAGCGGCGAGAACTTCCAGCGCAATCTGCGTATCGCCGACGAGGTCCAGGCCGTCGCCGCCGAAGCCGGCGCCACGCCCGCGCAGGCCGCGCTGGCCTGGCTGCTGGCCCAGGGCGACGACATCGCCCCGATCCCCGGCACCAAACGTGTCCACCGGGTCGAGGAGAACACCGCCGCCGACGGCATCCAGCTGACCGGCGAGCAGATCGCCACCCTCTCCAGCCTGCCTCCGGCCGCCGGGAGACCCACCCGAGGGCGCCCGGCAGATGCTCGAACGCTGACGTCTGCGTGATCACCTTCATATCGTTCGGAAGGAAAACCCATGACGACCTGGAACGGTTCGGATCTGGACAGGATCGGTGCAGCCGAGGAGCTGGACCTTCAGTCGGAACGGGACGACGGCACTCTGCGAGCCCCGGTGACCATGTGGGTGGTCCGCGCCGGCGACGACATCTACATCCGTTCGGTCAAAGGCGCCGACGGTCCCTGGTACCGGGGACGCAGACCCGCCACCAGGGCGCGTCGAAGCCGGCGGGGTCCGGCAGGAAGTGACCTTCCGCGAGGCCGAACCCGTGAGTACGCCGCTGTGGACGCCGCCTACCGGGAGAAGTACGGCCACTACACGAGCATCGTCGAGCACGTCCTGACCGAGCAGGCCCGCACCTCCACCCTCCGTCTCGAGCCGCGCTGACGCCCGCCACACCGCAATCCTTCCACCCCACGTGTCAAGGAGTCCCGCTCATGCGAGCCACCCTGCTTCACGCGGCCGGCGACGTACGCGTCGAGGACGTCGCCGACCCGAAGATCCAGAACCCCACCGACGCGGTCGTGCGGATCGTGCTGTCGTGCGTCTGCGGCAGCGACCTGTGGCCCTACAAGTCGGCGCCCCGTACCGACACCCCTGCCACATGGGACACGAGTTCCTCGGCGTGGTGGAGGACACCGGCTCCGAGGTGCACGGCCTCAAGCCCGGCGACGTCGTCGTGGCACCCTTCGTCTACTCCGACAACACCTGCGCGTACTGCCGCGAGGGCCTGCAGACCTCGTGCGTGCACGGCGGATCCTGGGGGTGGACGGCGTCGACGGCGGCCAGGGACAGGCCGCGCGCATCCCGTACGCCGACGGCACGCTGGTGAAGCTGCCGGTCGGCGAGGATTCCGAGCTGCTGCCGGACCTGCTGACGCTCTCCGACGTCCTGTGCACCGGCTACCACGCGGCCCGCACCGCCGGCGTCGAGCGAGGCGACAGCGTCACCGTCGTCGGGGACGGCGCCGTGGGCCTGGCCGCTGTGACCTCCGCGAAGCTGCTGGGCGCCGAACGGATCGTCCTCATGGGACGCCACACGGAGCGCACCGACCTGGGCCGCGACTTCGGAGCCACCGACGTGGTCGCCGAGCGCGGTGAGGAAGGCGTCGCCCGGGTACGGGAGCTGACCGGCGGTGAGGGCACGTGCAAGGTCCTCGAATGCGTAGGGCTGAAGGAGGCGATCGTGCAGAGCTTCGGCGTGGTCCGGGCCGGCGGTACGGTCAGCCGTGTCGGTGCTCCCCAGTTCACCGATGTCCCCTTCGGGTTCGGCGACTTCCTGCGCAACATCACCCTCACCGGTGGCGTCGCCCCGCGCGCGCCTACATCGAAGAGCTGATGCCACACATCCTGACGGCTCGATCAGGCCCGGCCGGGTCTTCGACCGTACGGTCGGCCTGGAGGACATCGCCGACGGCTACCGGGCGATGAACGACCGCGAAGCCCTGAAGGTGCTGGTGCGGCCGTGACCGTTCCTGGCCAGTCCTGGACCCACTTCCGTGGCGGAGCTGACTCCGGAGCGGACGATAGTACCTGGGCCGGCAGGTGGTGGGCATCACCGCCGCAGCGGCGCTGTTCACCTCGGCCCTGCTGCTCATACCGTTGATCTTCGCTCCGTACGGACCGGAGCGCCGTGCCCTGCCAGGGCTCGCACCGCCGTGGCCGCCTATGAGGAACGGCCGGACGCGGATTCGGAGACACAGCGCGCCGACCGTAACGATGCCTACCAGGCGCACCCTGATCGGAGCTGTGACCGCGGTGGCCGTCACCTGGGGCACGAGCTGGTTCTTCCCGCGTCGGCTGGTACGTGCGCAATCCGCCCGCACAGCCACATCCATTGCCGCAGTGCAGGACGTCAACCGCACCGGGGCCAGTTCGGCGTGCAGGGCCGCAGGGCGCGTGCCGAGCTGCAGTACGAGCTCATCCACCATCTGAGCATCCTGGATCGGGCCGTACGCGACGACCCGAGACTGGCCGACCTCGCAGCCGACGAGCACCTGTTGGCCGACGAGGGCTGCACGGCTCTCGGTCGTGCCTGGCAGGTCCGGCCGGTGCCCGTCACTGAGCACGCGGGCTGACAGTGCTTTGTGCGTCGTTCGCGATGATGGCGAGTTCGCCCGGATCGATCGAGACAGGCGGCGGGTCGATGGGCGGCGCAGGGCATTTGCCTGGGGAGGGCCGGGTGAACGTCCGGCCGAGTTGGCCATGGGCTGGTCGTCCAGAGGCCCTGCGACCCGCTGGGTGGGCCGGGAGGCCGCTACCGCTCGGGGTGGCGGCACACCGGGTCGACAACTCGTCAGGCGAGCAGCATCTCCGCTATCTTCCGGGCCCGTCGGGCCGGTTCGCCGGTCTGTTCACGCATCGCAGTGACAATCGCACCGTCCATGAGCAGCGCGAACTGTCCGGCGAGTTCCTGGTGCCGGGGTGGCCGGTCTCTTCGATCAGATGGTTGAGGAAGTCGATGACTCTGCTCTTGTGCTCTGCGGCGAGCCGGTGGACGTCGCTGTGGCGGGAAGCCGTCTCGGCCATGGCGTTGATGAAGGCGCAGCCGCGGAATCCGGGGCATCCGCGCCATCGGCCAGGGCATCGAACACAGCCAGTGGTCCGCCCCGTAGACGGTCACGGCACCCTCCAGCCATGCCCGCCAGTGTTCGTCGCGGCGCTGGAGTACCGCGGTCACGAGGGAATCCTTGCCGGCGAAGTGCCGGTAGAACGAGGCGCGCCCACGCCGGAGACGGCCAGAAGGCGTTCCACACCGACGGATTGGATTCCTTCGGCGTAGAAGAGGTCCTCGGCGGCTTGCAGCAACCGGTCACGCGCACGGGTCGGCATCCCTCCAGGCTAACTGATCTTGACGTCAAACGGTGACGATCGGTACCATTCGAGATGGAACCGATCGGTACCAATATGGGGAGAGTTCATGGCTCGTCCGTCCGCGCCCGACCAGGGGCGTTACCAGCCGCCGCGTCCGACCGGGCCACCTCGGCTGACGCGGTGTCGCCCAAGGCGGCCTGGCGAGGCGTCATAATGCTCGGATTCGGCACGTTTGCGATCGGCACGGACGAGTTCGTGCTGGCCGGTGTGCTGCCCGAGTTCAGTCAGTCGCTCGACGTCCCGGTCACCACGGCCGGGCAGGTGGTGACGGTGTTCGCGCTCACCTGCGCGGTGATGTCGCCCACCCTGAGCACCCTGACCGCCGCGTGGCCGCGCCACGGGTGATCAAGCTCGCCTTCGCGCTCTATCTGCTGGGCATTGTCTGTACGGGCCTGGCCCCGACGTTCGCTCTCGTCCTTGTGGCGCAGGCTGTCGCCGCGGCCGGCGCGGCGCTGTACATTCCGGCGGCCACGGTCACGGCCGCCGCCCTCGTCGGCCCCGAACGCCGAGGCCGGGCCATCGCCACCGTGACCACCGGACTGACCGCGGCCACCGCTCTGGGGCTCCGATCGGTACCGTGGTCGGCAGCGCCCTTGGCTGGCGGTCGACCATGTGGTTCATCACGGTACTCACCGGCCTGAGCCTCGTGGGCGTCCTGGCCCTGGTGCCCCGAGTCGCGGTCTCGGCGCCCGGCGGAATTCGCCAGCGCCTCGCGCCACTCGGTGACCGCCGGGTGGCAGCGGTCCTCGCGACGACCCTGGTCTCCTTCACCGCCGCCTACATCGTCTATACGTACATGGCCGAGGTGTTCCATACCGCCACCGACGGGAGCGGGACGCGCCTGGCCGTTCTCATGTTCGCCTTCGGCTTGACCGGGACCGTGGGCAACTTCTGTGCCGGAGCGCTGGCCGACCTGGTCGGTGCCCGGCTGGTGGTGGGCGGCGCCATCGGGCTGCTCGCGGTCAGCCTCGTGGTGCTCCCCTGGCCACCGACTCATTCGCCACGGCGAACGTGATCATGGTCGTCTACGGCATCGCGGCGTGGGCCATCACCGCGCCCCAGCAGTCCCGCCTGATCGGCCTGAAGCCGGAGTCGGCTCCCTTGCTGATCTCGCTCAACGCGGCCTTCCTCTACCTGGCCATCGCCTTCTCCGGAGTCATCGGCGCGGTGGGCATCGGCGCCATCGGGGCCGACAAGATCAGTTTCATCGGTGCGGGTGTGGCCGTACTGGCCCTCGCACTCTCCGAGTTGGGGCACCGGCTGACCAAGCGGCAGTCGGCGGCTCCGGCGGAGATCAGCACCAACTGAGCCACAAACCGCAGCATGAACGTTGATCAGATGCTCTCTTAAAGCTGCGCCTGGAGGCCCCAGGATGCCGGTCAGGTCAGTGCGCGATGGCGGAGCACCAGGGAGAGGTTGGATCTCCCCGACCGGTTCCGACTCCACAACTGGCGGCACAGCAAGGTCACGAAACGACTTGGAGGCGGGGAGAACCCCGTGGAGGTCTCAGCGAACGTGAGACATCATTCGCCGGGCTGCACCATGTCCCAGTACGGCCAGCGCCGCGTTGAAGGCGCCCGCAAGCTCGCCTCCGGGACGGCTGAGCGCATCGGCCCGGGAAGCTGGGTGAGGGAGACTGACGCGTTGGCCACAGGGTTGGCCACGGAGGGGATTTCGCCTCGCGTATCCGCAGGGCAGAGTCAAGATATGGCAGGACGACGACCGGGGCCGCCACCCCACAGGAGAGGCCCGGCCGTCTTCCACGGGCCGCAGCACGGCCCCGTACTCATCTCAGCGCCGTGACCGCCTTTTCTGTCACACCGTCCGGCGCGAGGAGGACTGTTGCGTGTTGTACAAGTCATGGACGTGGCACCTTCGGACCACGTAGCGTGCTGAGTCGCGCAGAGTGGCGCAGCAGTGGTGACCAGCTGCGATTCAGGTCAGCAGGGCGGGTTGAGGGAGTGCTGGGGACGACGCGGAGCTGACTGCCGCGGTACTCGCGGCACAGGACGGGGACGAGGACGCGTTCCGTACTGTGTACCGCGCTTTGCAGCCACGGCTGTTGGGCTACATACGAACGCTGGTGGGGAGCCGGACGCCGAGGACGTGGCGTCCGAGGCCTGGTTGCAGATCGCCCGTGACCTCGGCCGGTTCAGCGGTGACGCGGACCGGTTCCGGGGTGGGCGGCCCGGATAGCGCGCAACCGCTCCCTCGATCATCTGCGGATGCGGAGCAGGCGGCCGGCGATCGGCGGCGACGAGACCGAACTGGCGGGCACGCCCGCCGAATCCGATACCGCGGACGAGGCCCTGGAGTCGCTGGGCACCGGGCGCACCATGTCCCTCATCGCCCAGCTGCCCAGGGACCAGGCAGAGGCCGTCGTGCTGCGGGTGGTGGTCGGCCTGGACGCCAAGAGCGCGGCGCAGACGCTGGGCAAGCGTCCCGGTGCGGTACGCACGGCCGCGCACCGCGGACTGAAGCGGCTGGCGGAGCTGCTCGGCGGCGACAGCGGCCCGGACGACGAGATCCCGGCGGTCGCGGCGGGCGAGGAGCACAAGGGGCCGGGCCGGGGAGAACGCAGGGGAGTTCCGCGAGCCGGGAAGCGGAGCTCGGCGCGGTGCCGGCGCAGCGTCTGGCCAGAAATGGTGTGGTGGCGCCTTCCAATGGGACTCCGTGTGTGACGCATTCGCGTCCGTGGACGCAGAAGGACATGTGATGGCCGACGAGCGGTACGAGTGGCTTGATGCGGACGCGGCGGAGAAATTGCTCCGCGGTGAGCCGGTCGAGCCGTCGGTGAACACTCCCGCACCGATGCCCTCAGGCTCGCGGACGCGCTGGGTGAGGCGCGAGCGGTGCCGCGGTCCGGTGGTGAGCTTCCGGGCGAGGCGGCAGCGCTGGCGGCCTTCCGGGACGCGTCCAGGTTCGGGCGGCGTGACGGTGCGGGGTGCGGAGAGCGGCGGCGAAGAGATCCGGCGCGGCGGCCGGGTTCGCGCAGGAGCCGGGCACGGTACGCATCGGTGCGGTGCGCGCGGCCCCGTTCCGCCGCCCGCGCTGGAGCCGCCCGCTGCGCTACGGCCTGGTCGTCTCGCTCGCGGGATGCGCGCTCGGCGGAGTGGCGGTCGCCGCGGGTACGGGCATGCTTCCCGGCCCGTTCGGCGGCCATGGCTCCCCGGCTCCGGCCTCGTCCGTCTCGGCGGCGGCCTCTCCCGAGGAGCTGGGTTCGGGTCTGCCCCGGACAGCGGGCCGTCCGCGTCCCCGTCCGCCTCACCCGGCCCGACCCGGAGCCCGGCGTCCTCGGAGCCGCCCGACGGGGCGGCAACCGGAACGGGACCGGGTGGCCCGAGCGGCCACGAGGGCGGCCCGAGCACGGAGAGCGGCGCTCCGGACAGCAGTGGGGTAGTGGCGGCGGAGCCGAGGACGGAACCGGCGGCCAGGAGCAGCCCGGCAGTTCCGGCGGCGGCAGCACCGGTGACTGGTACGCCAAGTCGCTCCAGGCCTGCCGTGACCACCGTGCGGGCAAGCTCGACAAGGAGAGCGAACAGAGCCTGATCCGGCTGGCGAAGGGCGAAGAGAACCTGGAACGCTTCTGTGACCGGCTGCTGGACAAGCCGGGGCAGGACGGCGGCGCCGGGGCGGAAGCGACGACAGCGACAGCGGCGAGGGCGACGGCGAGGGCGGCGGCGGTGGCGGTGGCGGTGGCGGTGGCGACGCGGAGCAAGGAGAGGGCGGCGGGGTTCGCTGCCGTCGGTCTCCTTCGAGAGGGCCTCTCCGACGGCTGCGGCAACCGGCGCCGTCCTCTCCCCGACCGGTGACGATGCCTCAGGTGTGGTTCGCGGTTCTCGGCGGCGGAGCCCGCCGCTCGCTCCAGCACCTCGCTGACCTGCGCGGACAGCAGTCCCTCATATGCCCCGGCGCCTGGTGTGACGTTTTCGGGGCCGGACGCTGTACAGAGTGAGCCGACTGGTCATCGGCCGCGCACGAGCCGGGTTCCCCCGTACCTTCGGCTCAGCGCATCTGGCGCGGGCGGGACGCGTTCCCCGGTCCCGTCCGCGCCTCTTTTGATTGAAATCGCTACTAGGGCGTGCGTCGAAAGTCCGCCTGCCCGGCGACGCCTGGCACGCACGCTCGCCGCGTTGTCGGGATCGCCCCGATACGCCCAGTATCGGGCGACCCTCCGCCTTGCGATCGCACGCACCAGACGCCGCCGGGCCGCCCTTCGGGCGGACGGCGCTACTTCGAAACACGCCCTAGTACACGACGACCTTGTCGCCGTTCTTCACCTGTGCGTACAGCGAGGCGATCTTCCCCTCGTCCCTGACGTTCACGCAGCCGTGCGAGGCGCCGTTGTAGCCCCGGGCCGCGAAGTCGGACGAGTAGTGCACCGCTTGGCCGCCGCTGAAGAACATCGCGTACGGCATCGGTGAGTCGTAGAGCGTCGACACGTGGTGGCGGGACTTCCAGAACACCGAGAACGTGCCTTCGCGGGTCGGCGTGTACTGCGAGCCGAACCGCACATCCATCGACGAGACGACCCGGCCGTCGATCATCCACGACAGACTCCGGCTGTTCTTGCTGATGCACATGACCCGGCCCGTCATGCAGCGCTTGTCCGGCTTTGGTTTCGGCTTCGGCTTCGGTTTCGGCGTCGCCCGCTCGGCCGGCGGATTCAGCTCCTTCGCCGTGGGGGCCGCGTCATTCCGAGCAGCTTCTGCCAGGTGACGGTGTCCGTCCTGCCGGTACGGGCGAGCTCCCGCTTGCCCTGGAAGGACTGGACGGACCCGGCAGTGGTGGTGCCGTAGTAGCCCGTGGGTGTCCGGTTGAAATGGCCGATCTGGCGCAGCCGGGCCTGGAGTTCGCGTACCTGTTCGCCCTGGTCGCCGCTGGACATCAGGGTTCTGGGCTGCGGTTCGGGCGGGGTGGACGGCTTCTCGGGGCCGGCTCGGCCGAGGAAGTCGCCGAGGCCGGGGCTTCCGCGCTCGTGCTGCTCGGGCTCGGTGTGCCGCCGGGCTCGGCATCGGCGGCCGGGCTCGCGGCCGCGGGCACCGTGGGCGCCGACGAAGGACCGGCGGCGCCCACGACCTCCGCCTTGCAGCCCGTCGCCACGACGGTCAGAGCGAGCACGCCGACGGCTGCCGCCGCCGCGGAGCGCGCCCTGCCGCCGCCGCCTCCGTTGCCCGCGTCCCTGTTCATGCCTCTGTATCCCATTCTCGGCCCCTGGCTCGCCCGCTGCCCCGGTATCTCATGGGACGGATATCTCATGAGACGGATTCCCGTCCTGCCCGGTTGCTGAATCCTGCGCGTGATGGGGCTTGAGTCCAGTCCCCGGTGCGGACGCTGTGGGTAGGTGGCTTCAATCGTTCGGGAGGCATCGCGGATGACGCGTGAGCCCGAGTCGGTACTGGCCATCGAGCGGGTCTACGGGCCGATGTGCTCGACGGCCGGCAGGCCGAGGAGAAGCCGGGAGCCGGGAGCCGACCCGCGCGGGTGATCTCGCCGAATGCCGGTGGCTCCGGATGTTCTCGTGAACAGTGGTCCCGAAGAGGATGCCATGGCCGTAACACAGCATGAGGAGCAGGCGCTGGAGCAGCCCGAGCTGACGATCGGCGAGGCAGCGGAACAAGCTGCACGCTCGCTGCCTGGGCATCGCGTGGAGATTCTCCAGGGCAGGCTCACTGTGACAGCACCGGCGGACGGATCGCATGCGCTGGCATTGTCCTGGCTCGGCGAGGAATTCGGTGCCCGGCCCGTGGCGTGGGGCTGAGGCTCGTCCAGGCGGTCGGGCTGTGGCTGCCCACCGGTCCGGAGGACTACGCGATCTCGGACCTGTCGGTCGTCGAGTCCGATATCCGGGACGCCCACGTCATGCAGAACTGCTACGCCCCGCACGTCTTCCGGATGGTGCTGGAGGTCACCTCGTCCAACTGGGCGGACGGAGTATTTTGCTTCGGGTCCCTCGGGTCCCTCGGGGCTTCCTGGTCAGGTCCGTGGAGCGCCCGGCGGGAGGCCCGTGGAGCGACCGAGGCGGTGACCGAGGCGGTGACCGCCTTCCGCAGCAGCGGAGTCGACCACCGCTCCACGTACCGGTGCAGCAGCCAGGCCAGCACCAGCATCGCGCCGACCGTGAGCACGGCCGTCAGTGCGGCGGGGACGCCGAGGGTCCGGTGCAGCGCCCCACGACCACCCAGCCCAGATGTTCATGGACCAGGTAGAAGGGGTACGTCAGCGCTCCCGCGACCGTCAGCCAGGGCCAGTCGAACCGGCGCAGGGCGCCCAGGGCGATGACGGCGACCGCGGCGAAGCCGGCCGTCACGATCAGGATGATCACCGTCGACGAGCGGTTGGCGAAGGCGTCCGGCTCGGCGGGCGCCAGAGTTCCGCCACCGCGTAGTGCTGGCCCATCAGCCAGCTCACCCCGACGATGCCCAGGCCACCGCGTCCCTGCGGTCGCGGTGGACCAGATAGAGGCCGATGCCGCCGATGAAGAAGGGGCGTACTCGGGCATCAGGAGCACCTTCAGGAAGGGCTCCGAGGACGCCTGCGTGAGAGCTGCCGCCAGCGTCCACACGGTGCAGAACAGCACGATCCGCCTCCGGTCGGCCCCGGGCAGGACGACGCACAGCGCGAACAGCGCGTAGAAGCGGATCTCCGCCCACAGCGTCCAGCACACCCCAGTACCCGGTCCACCCCAACGGCTGCTGGAGCAGCGTGAGGTTGACCAGTGCGTCGCTGGGGAGACCGCCTCGTACGCCACCATGGGCAGCGCGAACACCAGGGTCACCAGTACGATCGCCGCCCAGTAGGCGGGCATCAGACGCGCCACGCGTGAGGCGAAGAACGAGGACAGCGAACGGCCCCAGCCGCTCATGCAGATCACGAAGCCGCTGATGACGAAGAAGATCTGCACGCCCAGCGGACCGTAGGCGAACCACGCGTGGGCGGTCGGGAACTGGACCGCCGGGGAGCTGCCCCACGCCTCGGTGACGGCGCCGCCACGGCCGCCGTAGTGGTAGGCAGCGACCATCAGCGCGGCGAGCAGCCGGAGCCCGTCCAGGGCGCGCATCCGGGACCCGCGAGGCGGTTGCGGGGCTGGTGTCCCCGGGGCTTCGCCACGGTGGGGCAGCGTGGGGCCGGGCCGCCTCCTGGGCACCCGGTCGAGGTATCGCGGTAGCGGTCAGCTGCCCGCGCGGGTCCCGTCCGCATCCTGCGGTGTGATGGTCACAGCCACTCCATTCAGCCAGTGCGCGGCGTCAGCGTAGGGCCGGCGAGGAGGGCAAATCGCCCGGGAAGCAAGCAGTTTCCCGGGCCGACAGAGCGAGTTCATCTTTCGGCCGTATGAACTTTCTGCCTCTTGTCCCGGCCGGTCCTGCTCCGTTCACGACGGGACGTAGCCATCTCGTCAGCCCGGACGCCGGGTCCGCCGACGAGGCGCAACGGCCGACGGGTCCGCATCTCCCTCCGGGCCTACTTCCGCACGGCCCGCTGCAACGACCGTGCCCGCCGCACTGCCTGCCGCACCGCGGGACTGCGCCGCAGGAACGCGAACTGCTGTGGCACCGCACCCGGCAGCGCCAGCGAGGTGAGCCTGCGCCGCTTGAAGTACCGCCAGGTCGTGGTGTTCAGCCGCCGGGAGAGATAGCGCTCCGCATCGGGCCGCAGCCCGGGATATATCCGCGGCTGCATGGCGAAGCCGACCGCCCTGACCAGACCGGACACATCGGGCTCCGCACCGGCCGATGGCCGCCGGCCCTCCACCGCGGGTGGTCGGTCAGTTCCGGAAGCAGCGCGTCCACCAGGGTGACCGGCACCCGGTTGCTGTTCTCGTACGGTGTGAGCCGGTCCAGGAGCAGCTCCGTGCCGACCCGTGCGACGGGCAGGCCGTAGAGCGCCGAAGCGGTGAGCAGCGCGGTCGAGAAGCAGCCGACCACCAGCGCCGGCCGCATCCGCTGGTAGAGGACCTCGGCCAGCACCGGCGAGGTGAGGATTCCGGCGTCCAGCACGGTGAGTTCCGCGCCGAGCTCCGCCGCCTGCGCCTCCATCGCCCGCGACCACTGGGCCGGAGCCGTCGGGTGCGGTTTGAAGACCAGGCGGTTGTGGCCCAGTGCGACCGCGCCGCGCATCATCCGCAGATGCAGCTCCTCCTCCTGTGCCCCGCTGATCAGCCCCAGCGCGGAGAGGTACTGGCCGAGCAGCAGCGCTGGCGCGTCCACGGACGGCAGAGGGCCGGTACGCCGGCCAGCTCGCCCAGCACCTTGCGGAAGCTCTCGCTCTCCACCACCTGCGGCTCCACCCCGAACTCGGTGAGCAGCAGCGGAGTCAGCCCCGGCACCAGGTCGAGATGGAGCAGCCGCCGCACCGGGTCCCGACCAGCGGGTCGATCTTGTTGCGGGTGGGGCCGTAGCTCATCAGCCCGTCGGCGTACACATCGACCGGTACGCCGGTGAAGATCTGGGCGATGGCCATGGCCGGGTTGACCTGGATCGATTCGACCGTCAGCTCGATGTCGTCGTCGCCCAGCCCCCAGACGAGCCGCAGATGCCGCTCCCACAGCACCGCGTCGTCCGGCCGGGGCGCCCAACCGCTCGGATGGAAGGGGAGATGGTCTCGTTCCAGGACATCACGTCGTCGAACCGCCCGCGCAGCCGATCGAAACCGGGCATCGCGTCGAGGGCAGGGGTCGTCTCCGGATCGCCGCGTTGTTCGAGACGAGGAGGATGCGCCGGCCGGCGTCGGCGAAGCACCCCGAGTCCAGGGCGGCGGCGAGGGTGGCGGCCCCGTACAGGGTGGAGGCCACGAAGATCTGCGTGGTACGTCGTGCGGCGCTCACGCCGTCACCTCCTTCGCGGCGCCGTGCCGCCTGCGCAGCCGGCGCAGCTGGGTCGCCCGTTCCAGGTCCATGGAGTCCAGGGCCTCGTCCAGCACCTGCTGGGGCATGCGGCGCAGAGCCGCCGCGCTCATGGCGCGCAGGGTGCGGGCGACGGCCGGTTCGAACTTGGAGATCGTGGACAAGTGGTGCGCGATGATCGCGCAGTAGGTGCGTACGGCCTTCGGCAGGTACGTCCTCGCGTCGCGGTCCTCGGCGGTCTCCGCCACGACCTGGTCGAACGCCCGGATGAAGTCGAGCTGCCGGGTGTCGCCGATCTGGGTGAGCGAGGAGGCGACCCCGCCGGTAGAAGACCCCAGCAGACTGCTCACGGCGAAGGACTCGGCCTCGCGGTGCAGCCGCCAGATCCACGGCCGGTCCTCGGCCGTGCGCAGCCCGTCGGTGAAACGCAGCAGACCGCGGTCGGCGAGCCGGCGGTGGTAGATGCCGGCCCAGGCGTACGCGTAGTCGACGGAGGTGCTGCGGTCGGCGGGCAGGATGACCGTACGCGGATCGATCGGTACATCCCGCAGCCCGTGCGGGACCCGGTGCACGGTGCGGGCGCTGCCGGTGCACTGGACATGGTCGGTGCGCAGGAAATCGCACCCCAGGCGTTCGATGGAGGCGAGGAGTCCGGAGTAGTAGCCGGGAGCCAGCCAGTCGTCGCCGTCCAGGAAGGTGAGGTATTCGCCGCTTGCGGCGTCGAGGCCGGTATTGCGGGCGGTCGCCAGACCACCGTTGCGCTCGTGACTGACCACGACCGCCCGGGGATGTCTTTCCGGGCGCGGCGCAGAATTTCCGCCGTGCCGTCGGTCGAACAGTCGTCGACAAGGATGAACTCGAAGTCCTCACGGGCATTCGCGCGCAGGCTTCTGAGGGTGTCGGGTGCGTATGTCTGCACGTTGAAGAACGGCACGATGACGGAGAGCTTAACCACCCGCATCACGCTAAGGGCGGGCCCGGCATTTGCCTTGTCCCCGGCGCGTACGGCGGGTGAACGACGCACGTCAAAATGGTGAACCGACGCAAATTCGCGGCGTATTCGGGCCCTTTCCGAGCCGATTAGCCAATCGTCGGCGGGCTGTTAACCGTTTGTTGCCGCCACGTTGGGCTGCTCGGCCCCATGGCTTCCTAACTTCTAGAGCGTGCCCCACGAACCAGTAGTGCGGCTGATCCGGCCGACCACGCAACCGCTGCCGCGGACACCCCGGCGCTCCGAGTCGCGGTACTCGCAGACTCCGACACCCGGTGGAAATGGGGCGCGCTCACCGCGCGCCGGCTGACCGCGGGAGCAGGCGAACGCGAGCGCCCCGTCGAGATCAGCGGACTGCTGCTGCGCGGCCGTGCCACCCCGACTCCCCGGCAGCTCGCCGAGGTCGGCGACGTCGGTGTGGACGCCGGCCGGGTACGCGAAGTGACGGCCGTCGAATTCCTGCACACCGTGCGGGACGAGGCGTACGACGTCGTGGTGCTCGCCCTGGTCGGCGGCGCCGTCCAGGCGATGCTGCACGGCCTCGCCGCCCTGCGCCTTCCCCGCCGCCCGTCGTCGTCACCGGCTACGTAGGGGTCGTCTACGAAGCTCGCCGACGGACTCCTGCTGCGCCACGGCGCCGACATCGTCCTGGCCAACTCGCGCCACGACGCAACGCGCTTCCGCGCCGTGTACGAGGGTGGGCGCCGACGCCGGTGCCGTCACCGAGGCCGCACTGCCCTTCCTCGGCGGTGCGCCCTACGAGCGGGAGGCGGGACGGGACACCGTCGTGTTCGCCGCCCAGCCCTCCGTCCCCGCATCCCGCGCGGATCGCACGTACCTGCTGCGCAGGCTGGTCGAGCACGCCCGGCTGCACCCGCGGCGCGAGGTGCTGCTGAAGCTCCGCTCCAAGCCGGGCGAACACACCACCCACATCGAGGAACTTCCCTACCAGCGCCTCGCGGAGAAGGTGCCGGGCGGCCTGCCGCCCAACTTCCGCCTGGTCTACGGGCACATGGGGAGGTCCTGGACCGCACCGACCTGCTGGTCACGGTCTCATCGACGGCGGCGCTGGAATCCCTGCACCGCCGTATCCCGACCGCGGTCCTCTGCGACCTCGGCGTCCGCGAAACCCTCGGCAACCACCACTTCATCGGCTCCGGCCTGATCACCTCCTGGGACCGGCTCGACGGCGGATACCGTCCGCGGCCCGATCAGGAATGGGTGTCCGGCCAGGGCGTGGCCGCCGACGGCAGCTACGACACGGCCTACGACACCGCCCGCGCCAGGGTCGCCGAGCTGCTCGGCCGCGACCGCCTCGACGGCCTCACTCCCTACTACACCCCGGCCACCGCCCCGGTTACCTCCCCGGCATCCTCGCCCGCCACCACCTGGGCCCCGACGGCCACCCGCTGCCGGGCAGCCTGGCGCCAGGCCGGACCGGCCGGGTCAGGGCGCGGTGCGCGAAACCGTACGCAACGCGGCTCGCGGCGCCTACCGGCACGGCGTCCAGCGCGTCGCCCCGCGATCCGCCGGATGGGAGAGCTGTGACCACCACTTCAGGAGCATCCATGACGCCGCAACCCACCGTGCTCGCAGTGATCCCCGCCCGCGGCGGATCCAAGGGCGTACCCGCCAAGAACCTCGCCCGGATCGGCGGCGCACCCTGGTCGCCCGCGCGGTGCACGCCTGCCTGGCCTCACCCGAGGTCACGGACGTCGTCGTCACCACCGACGACCCGGCCATCGCGGACGCCGCCAGGGCCGCGGCCGTAACCCTCGGCGAGACCGGCCGGCTGCACTGTGTGCAGCGCCCCGGCCATCGCGGGCGACACCGCGACCAGTGAGGCGGCGGTGCTGCACGCCCTGGACGCCTACGAGGCGATGCGGGGCGGACCGCCGAGGTGGTGCTGCTGGTCCAGTGCACCAGCCCCTTCATCACCCGCGAGGACATCGGTGGTGTCGCCGCCGCGGTCGCCCGCGACGGAGCCGACACCGCGGTCACCGTGGCCCCGTTCCACGGCTTCGTATGGCGTGACGGCAGCGCGGTGGAGGACGACACCTACGGCGTCAACCACGACAAGTCCGTACGCCCCGCCGCCAGGACCGGCCGCAGGACCTGCTGGAGACCGGCGCCGCGTACGCCATGAACGCCGCCGGCTTCCGCACCCACCGCCACCGCTTCTTCGGCCACACCGCACTGGTGCGGACCGACCCGGCCCGGGTGCTGGAGATCGACGACCCGCACGACCTGGCCCGGGCCCGCGCCCTGGCGCCGCTCCTGGACTCTTCCCCGCTGCCGACCATCGAGGACATCGACGCCGTCGTGCTCGACTTCGACGGCACACAGACCGACGACCGTGTCCTCATCGACTCCGACGGACACGAGACCGTCGCCGTGCACCGGGCGACGGCCTGGGCATCGCTGCCCTGCGCAAGGCAGGCGTACCGCTGCTGATCCTGTCCACCGAACAGAACCCGGTCGTCGCGGCCCGCGCCCGCAAGCTCCAGGTCCCCGTCCTGCACGGCATCGACCGCAAGGACCTGGCGCTCAAGCAGTGGTGCGAGGAGCAGGGCTTCGACCCCGACCGCGTCCTCTACGTCGGCAACGACGTCAACGACCTGCCCTGCTTCGGCCTGGCGGGCTGGCCCGTCGCCGTGGCGAGCGCCCACGACTCGGTACGCGCAGCGGCGCGTGCCGTCACGACCACCCCGGCGGCTTCGGGGCCATCCGCGAAATCGCGGCCTGGCTCCTGGGCCCCACGCTCACCCTCTCCACCCACGTCACCCCTCTGAGTAAGGACGAACCACCATGACCAGCACCTCCCGTCTGCGCACCTTCGGCACCCGCACCGCCGGCCCCGGCCACCCGTCTACATCACGGGCGAGATCGGCATCAACCACAACGGCGAGCTCGACAACGCCATCGCGCTGATCGACGCCGCCGCCGAAGCCGGCTGCGACGCCGTCAAGTTCCAAAGCGCACCCGGAGATCTGCACCCCGCGCGACCAGTGGGACATCGAGCGCGACACCCCTGGGGCCGGATGACGTACATCGACTACCGCCACCGCGTCGAGTTCGGCGAGGCCGAGTACACCGCCATCGCCGAGCACTGCGCCGAGCGCGGCATCGACTGGTTCGCCTCCCCGTGGGACACCGAGGCCGTCGCCTTCCTGGAGAAGTTCGACGTCCCCGCCCACAAGGTGGCTTCCGCCTCGCTCACCGACGACGAGCTGCTGCGCTCCTGCGCGCCACCGGCCGTACCGTCATCCTCTCCACCGGCATGTCCACCCCGCGCCAGATCCGCCACGCGGTCGAGGTGCTCGGCAGCGACAACATCCTTCTCTGCCACGCCACTTCGACGTACCCGGCCAAGGCCGAGGAGCTCAACCTCCGGGTCATCAACACCCTCCAGGGCGAGTTCCCGAACGTCCCGATCGGCTACAGCGGCCACGAGACCGGCCTGCAGACGACGCTCGCCGCCGTCGCACTGGGCGCAGCCTTCGTCGAGCGTCACATCACCCTGGACCGCGCCATGTGGGCTCCGACCAGGCCGCGTCCGTCGAGCCGCAGGGCCTCACCCGCCTCGTCCGTGACATCCGCACCATCGAGGCCTCCCTCGGCGACGGCGTCAAGAAGGTGTACGAGTCGGAGCTCGGCCCGATGAAGAAGCTCCGCCGCGTCCCGGGCGTCGTCGCCGAGAGCGACAACGCCGTCGCCGTGCCGGTCGCGGTCTGACGGGCAGACCGGTGAACCTCGCCTTCGTCGAGAGCCCGGTCCAGCTCCTGAACGTCCTGGAGTGGACCCATGCCAGGGAGGACCCGACACGGCCGCCACCACGGTCGTCGTCCTCCCCGGTCGACCCGATGTCGCGCGGCCAGCTGCGCAGGATGGCGGAGCTGGCCCGCGACGAAGGCATCGCGGTCCGCTGGCAGGAGGCGCGCGGGGAGACCGGCGCGCCTCTGAAGGCCCTGCGCGCACTGACCGCACTGGTGCGCAGGGCGGAGCGCATAGTGATCGGAGACCCGTTCTCCCGATACGTACAACTCCTCCTCACCCTGGTCCGCGCCCGCCGGATCACGGTGGTCGACGACGGCACCGCCACCATGGAGTTCGTCGCCCAACTGGCGGGCGGCGAGCGCCTGGTGCGCTGGCACCGCAAGGGCGGCAGCAGGGCCCGCGCGAGCTGCTGCTGGCCCCGGTCACCTCCGCGGCCCGCCGCAGCTTCACCCCGACGGCGAACCGCACCGTCGAGGTGTTCACCGCGATGCCGGTGGACGCACCGCCCGGCATCACGGTCACCCCCAACACCTTCGCCTGGACCCGTCAGCGCTTCGGGCCGCCCCTGATCACCCGGGCGCCGACCTGGTCGGCACCTCACTGGTCGAGACGGGCGTTCTGGACCCCGTCCCGTACCAGGAAGCGGTCACCGCCCTGGCCCGCGCCCACGGCGCGACCCGTTACTTCGCGCACCGCCGCGAATCGGCCCAGAAGCTCCACGCCCTGGAGGCCGCCACCGGCCTGGAGATCGTCCGCCCCGACCTGCCGCTGGAGCTCATCGCCCGCCGCGGCCCGATCGGCCACACGGTCCTGAGCTTCCCGTCCACGGTCGTCCACACCCTGCCGCTGGCCCTGGCCGGCACCGGAGTGAAGGTCGCGGTCTGCGACATAGCCCCGGAATGGCTCCGCGACACGGCCTCCCCGTGCCCAGGGCTTCCTGAGCGGGGTCACGGAGACGGCCGGGACGTGCAGCGGCTGTCGCCCTGGCGCAGCAGGGCGGTGACGGAGGGCTGATCCGGGGACATTGAACCGGTCAGTCTGCCGATGGCTGAACCGCGGGCCGTTTCCGTCCGTTTCATGCGATTTCTGTGCACGCCGTCGTTGCCGGGCGTAGCGTGGTTTGTCGAACCCGTTCGTGGGGTGGCATGCAGCTTCACCAGGAAGCCAGTATCGGCGACCGGATTGCCCGGCTTCGGCTACGGCGGAAGTTGACGCAGGAAGGGCTCGCCGAGCGGGCGGGTGTCTCCGTGGATGTCGTACGCAAGCTTGAGCAGGGCGTACGGAGCACGGCCCGGCTCACCACACTGAACGCGCTGGCCCGCGCCCTGGATGTCGAGCCGTCCGCGCTCGTCGGGCAGCCGACCACCTTTGAAGTGCGCAGCGAACGGGATCAGCCCTCGGTGCTGGCCCTGCGCCAAGCGGTCGCACCTGTAGGTGACTTGCTGGGAGATGACGCCGATCCCGAGGATCCTCCCTCCCTGTTGGACCTGCGGGTGGCGTTACGGTCCACCGAACGCGTCCGGCGAGAAGGGCGACTGGGCGAGATCGGTGTTCTGCTGCCGCAGTTGATCAGAGATGCCCGAGCGGCCGTGCGAGCGCACACCGGTGCCGAGGCCGCGTCGGCCCAGGCGGTGCTCGCGGAGGCCTACCAGGTCGCGGCGACCACGCTGACGGCGCTCGGCAAGGAGGACGCGGCGTTCACCGCTCTGGAGCGGGCCGCGGAAGCCGCCCGGAATGGGGACGATCCGCACCTGGAGACCGTCGGGTCTCCAGCCTGGCCTGGGTCTTCACCAAGCAGGGCGGCTGGCCGATGCGGAGCGGATCGCCACAGCCACCGCCGAACGCATCGAGCCCACCTTCCGCTCCAGGCCCGTCGAGCTTTCGCTGTGGGGGTCCTGCTACTGCGGGCCGCGACCGCCGCGGTGCGTGCGGGACGCCACGACGCGGTCCGGGAGCTGCTCACCTCGCCGGCGCGGCGGCTGCCCGCATCGGTACGGACCGACTCGATTACGCGACCCCTTCGGCCCGACCAACGTGGGCGTGGCCAAGGTCAACTTCCTGGTGGAGATGGAGGAGAGCGCCGAGGCCCTGCGTACGGCCCGCTCCGTACCCGAGCTGGAGTCGCTGCCGCCCACCTGGCAGGCACGCTTCCACGTCGACAGAGCGCTTGCGTTCGCGGAGTTGGACAAGGGGAAGGTGCGATGCACGCGCTGCTCACGGCCGAACGCATCGCGCCGGAGTGGATGCGTTACCACTCGACCAGTCGGCGGCTCGTTTCCGACCTGCGGGCGAGAGCGCCGCCGCAGCTCACCTGTCACGGAGCTTGCCGACCGGCTGGGGCTCGACGGGTAGGCAGTAGGACAGGCGGTCCTACTCGGCTCGCAGAATCGCACCGGGCGTCCCTGTCGGTGCTCCTCGTCCCGCCGTAGCTTGGCGACGCAGACAACGAGGTCGTTCCCGACGAAAGCAGGTTCCGCATGCCGAGTCCCGTCGCTCGGTTGCTGCCCTGGGCGGGCAGCGAAGGCAAGACATGCATTCTGATTACGGATGCGGCCGCGTCCGGTCCCGTATCCCGTGTCGCCGATCAGGTCGAGGCGGTGCGGCTCGGGATGGGGACCGAACTGATCGGGCACGCGCAGGCGCTCCTGGATGACCCGCGCGCCGATGAGGGCAGCTCCGCTACGTGGCCGGCTGCCTGACCGAGGCCTTGCGGGATGCCGTGGGCATCGCGGCGAGCCGGGGTGCGGCTGCGTAACGGCTCCGGGTGACTGCCCGGGACGCAGCTCGCCCCGCGAGACGGCCTGCGGCTGCGTCCGGCCGAGGCCGTCGCCCAGCGCGGAAAGTCCAAGCCGCTGCTACCCTCACGTCGAGATTTGAGCGGTCACTCAAAAGCGCCCCGGGGCAGGAGAGTCATGGGGCTGTACGTCGAGACCCGCATCCACACGGATCCGGAGCAGCTCTGGGCACGCACCCAGGACCCCGGCTGCCAATAGCGCTGGGACCTGCGGTTCACGGAGATCGAGTACCTGCCGTCCGCCTCCGGCACCCCCAGCGGTTCCGCTACGCGACCAGGGTGCTGCCGTTCCTCATCATCGCGGGTACCGGCATCAGTGCCGGTGAGCGCCACAGGAGCAACGGGGAGCGGGTCTCCGCGCTCCGTTTCGCGTCACCGCATCCCTTGTCCCTCCTGGCGGAGGGGCGGCTACTGGCGCTATGTGCCGACAGCCGATGGCGTGCGCTTCCTCACCGGTTACGACTACCGGACCCGCTGGGGCGGCTGGTGCCACTGCAGACCGGCTGGTGTTCCGGCCGCTGATGGGGTGGGCCACCGCCTGGTCCTTCGACCGGCTGCGGCTCTGGTGCGAGCGCGATATCAGCCCGGCCCGCTCACTGGTCCACGCGCTCACGGAACTCCTCGTCCGCCTGCTGATCGTCGCAGCGGCCCTGCCTGCCGGGGCCCTTGCCGTATGCGCGGCGCTCGCCGCAGCGATCCTGGTGCCGCCCGCGCCGACCACACCCGCCGCACGACGCTGTCTGCGTACGAAGCCGGATCAGGCGGCGTCCCCGGATCTGCTCACCACGCTGGGGCGCCCATGACGTCGATCTTCCCTCGCGCCATGGGCGACGACTTCGACCGGCTCCACCCTCAACTGCGGCGTCGCTTCTCGGTCGGCCTCGACAGCGAAGAGGCCTGCGTCGGTCGCGGAGTCATGGACCGGATCTGGCACGGGCGTGCCTTCGTCAAGCCGTTCCTGCCCCTCGGCGGCACCCGGAACATTCTCGTTCCCCGGACCGGCCGACAGGTCCCGTTCACCATAGAGAACGTCCCGTACGCAGACTCCTACGGTCGCGAGACAGTCACCTTCGTACGCACCTTCGCGATGCCGGGCGGGCCACGAAGGTTCGACGCCACGATGGTCTTCAACCCCGAACGCTCCTGCATCCTCGATTACCTCGGCACACATCAGCATCTGGCGAGCGACCTGCACCCGACCGCCGAACCCGACGGTTCGCTCCTCATCAATCCGGCGAACGCCGCTTCCAGGAAGGGCCGTTCGGCGTGCGTGTACCAGCGGCCCTCAGGGGCGAGGCCGAGGTGCGGGAGTCCTACGACGACGCGACCGGCCGCTTCCGTATCAAGGTCGCCGTCACCAAACGGTACTTCGGTCCGTTGTTCGGATACGAGGGTCTTTCACGGCTCACTACACCGATGCCCGCAGGCACCCAGTGCGCGCCGGTCTGCGCCCCGTACGCGAAGAGGTGCGCGAGTGAGCGATGTGACCACCGTCCAGGACACCAGGACAAAGCTGATGGAAGGCGCGCTGCGCACCCTCACCGAACAGGGAATCGCCAAGACCTCCGCCCGGTCGATCGGCGCTGCTGCCGGTGTCAACCAGGCCTTGGTCTTCTACCACTTTGGCTCCGTGGACGAGCTTCTGGCAGCCGCGTGCCGCTACGGGGCCGAACAACGGGTCGTCCGGCACCGAGGCCGTTTCGCCTCCGTCAGCACACTCGCGGAACTCCTGGAGCTGGGAAGGGAGCTGCACGCCGAGGAGCGGACCGGCGGCCATGTCGCCGTCCTGGCCCAGCTGCTCGCAGGAGCCCAGACCCAGCCACGCCTCGCTGCCGCGACCGTCGTCGGGCTGAATCTGTGGATCGCGGAGATCGAAGCGGTCCTGGCCCGCGTCCTGGGACGGACACCGATCGCGGAGTTCACCGACGTCGCGGGACTGGCTCGCGCGGTGGCCGCGTCCTTCATCGGCCTGGAGTTGTACGAGGGTGTCGACAGCGACGGCGCCGAGCGCGCTTTCGACTCCATCGAGCGGCTGGGGATCTGGCCGCAGCCCTGGAGGAGCTCGGCCCGGTCGCCCGCCTGGCGACCGAGACGCCGGAGCCGACTTGGGAGTGCTTCCTACGCAACCGCCTCCCCGGCCCCGGGACCGGAAGCGTAGGAAGCACTCCCAGTCGGCGGCCGGATCAGGCCGCGCGCCGGGAGATACAGCTGATCGAGGCACCGCTGTCGTCGAATCCGGGGTCCGGTCAGGCCGCGCCGAGGTCGGTACAGCACGTGATCGTCGGCCGTAACCTCGTGGTCAGCCTCCGCCTGCCGGACACGATGGTTGTCTCGCATATCGAGCGTCCACGATCGGCAGGACCGACCGCGCGCCCCGTGACACGACAGCGCGTTCGCCCGTGAGATGGTTGCTGCCATGGCAGTCGGCGCGCCGGGGAGCGAGGTTGTACTCGAGACGAGTCGCCTGCTGCTCAGACCTTGGCGGGTAGCCGAGGCTGTCGTCCAGCGTGAGCTGTGGACCGAACGTGATCCACGAGTGCCGCCGCACCGCCGAATCGACGCGGATGGACACCCCACGGTCGCGGAGCTCGAGGATTCGATCCGCACCAACCAGCTGTGGTCGATCGGGTTGCTGGCGATCGAGCGGAAGGCCTCTCGTGACGTCATCGGCTACTGCGGGCTGGTCGACGGTGGGCGAGGATCGGCAGGGGAACCGGAACTGGCATTCGAACTGCTACGCCGAGTTTGGCGTCAGGGATATGCGACCGAGGCCTCGTTGGCTGTTCTGGAATGGGCGAGATCGTCTGGGTGCGAACGCCTGTGGGCCACGGTCTGGGACTGGAACACCGCTTCTCGCCGTGTGCTGGCCAAGGTCGGGTTCACCGAGACCGAGCGGAAGGAAGTGGACGCGGTGTACGGGACCACCCTGTTCACCACGAGACGGCTCTGACACACCCGATGTTTGGCCTTGCGGACGGCTTCGTGCAGTCGGGGCAGCGCCGCCGCCACCGGGCAAGGGCCTGTTCCCGCTCGACCGGGTCGGTAGCAACCACGTCGACGCTTGTCAGGCGCCACCGTGCATACGGAGGGCCGGGGCCCCGGCCCTCCTGGGAAGCGGTGTCAGACCGCGCTCGCACAGGGCGAAGCGCAGGATGCGGCGCAGCCGCCCCGGTGTTACTAGTCGATCCGGCTGAGGTCCAGCGTGACCTTCGGGCGCGGTGGCGCCGGGTTCCACGGCCCCGTTCGGGTTGGTGCTGCGAGCAGGGCTGGAAACTGGCTGGTCAGCCGGGGTTCGGGAGACCCCGAGTCGCGCCAGGGCATCGGTGAGAGCCACCGTGGACTGATCGCGTACCTCTCAGCGGCGCTGCCGTGAGCCGCGGATGCTCGCGCGGCTCACGGCAGGGACGTTCGCCCGGCCCGTCCGGTTACCGGCGGGCGGTGCCGGCAGCGATGTGCAGCCGTGCGTCGGCCCAGTCCGCGTGGTCCGAGTTGTTGCCGTCGCCGCCGTCCGTCACGCGCAGGGTCAGCTGCTGCACGCCGGTGACGTCGATGTCGAAGGCATGGGCGGCGTCATTCGGCCCCATGACCTCGCTGGTGCCCAGTACCTGCCCGTCGCCGATGACTTCGAAGACCGCCGAACCCTTGTCCGGCGTCTCCTCGTCGATGCCGACGTCGGCGCTGAAACGGTCATAGGTACCGCCCAGGTCGACCGTCACCTCGGAGGGCGCGTGCGCGCCGAGCCCCTTGTCGTAGGTCCGGTCGCCGATACGCAGCGGGCCCCGTCGCCCTTGGCCGACTCGCCGTTGGACGTGTCCCGCTCGACCGGGCCCCAGTCGTTGCTCTCCGCCGAGAAGGGGAGATCGCTGACGTAGTCGATGCCGGGCGGTGACACGAAGAAACGGGCTTGCCTCTGCAGGCTCAGTTTCGGGGCTGTTGCGCCCGCGGCCGGGTCCCGGTAGGTGACGGTGACCGGAATTTCCGTCCAGCCGTAGGCGGGCTGCTCCGGCACAGTGATCCGCCAGTGCGCGGTCAGCGGCTGACCGGTGGCCAGCTCGGCTGCGGTCGCCCCGGACCCTCGATGTCCCAGCCCTCCGGGGCCTTCGCGCTGAGCATGACATCGGTGACCGGACCGAACTCGTCGATCGTGAAGCTGCCGTCGAGCTTCACCTCCGTGCCCGGATCCGCCGCGGTCTGCCGCGGGTCCACCGTCAGCGTGCCCGAGGGGACATGGCGTACGGGCTCGTCGCAACTGGCCCGGCCGGGCACAGCACGGCAGACGATCGCGGCGAATCCACCGTTCTCGACCCCGGCACCTCCAGGGTGTCGTGGCGAGTGAGCAGTCGGCTCTCCCGGACCAGACCGTCCGAGCCGTCGCGGACCACATCGACGCGCCACTTCCCGCCGCTCAGGAAGTCCAGCGGCACCCGGTGGGTACGAGCCGCGCCTGCGGCCATCTCACCCAGGAACCATCGGGCGTCACTGCGTCGTGCGAAGCCGGCGCTCCGACCGGGCGCGCTGCCCTTCAGCAGCTTCGTCTCGTCCCAGACCGTCGGAACCTGTTCCAGGAATCGGGCCAGTTCGGGACGGGCCCGGTACTCCTCGATGCTGCCCGCGAAGTTCTGCAGACCCGACTCGAATATGACGGACAGGGCCAGTTCCGCCGCATCGGATGTGCTGCGCTCACCGAACTGGAAACCCATCGGGGTGAAGTCCATCGACCCGACGACGTTACGGGTGAACGGCAGCGTCGCGATGTTGTCGGCCCGGACGTCGCCCTGCTCGGCGCCGTGCACCGCCTCCATCGACATCACCTGCGGCCAGGTGCGCTGGATGCCGTTCGGGATAGTGGAGCCGTGGAAGTTGACTACGAGTTCGCGCTCGGCCGTGGCTTCGAGTACTTCGTCGTACCACTGATAGCGCTCACGGGTGTCGGAGTCCATGAAGTCGATCTTGAGACCGGCGGCGCCCCACTTCTGACCTTGTTCAGCTGCGCGTCACGCTCGGCGGCGGTGTCGAGGTCCGTCCAGGCCATCCACAGCAGGATTTTCACTCCGCGCTGTTTCGCGTAGTCCATGAGCTGCGGCATCCAGTCCGTGGTGTTCCAGCCGTCGTCGACGAGGGCGTACTGCCACCCGTGCGCCGCGGCGTAGTCCACGAACTTCTGCTGCGTCTCCAGGCTGCGCTGAGCCTCCTTGAACCCGGCCAGCCAGGACCAGGCGACCTTCCCGGGTTTGATCCAGGAGGTGTCGCGGATCCGGGACGGCGGCGCCAGGTCGTCGATGAGGGTGGACTCGGTGACGGTCGCGAGATCGCCGATGACGGCTGCGCGCCACGGGGTGGTGAGCGGTCCGTCCGAGCGGACCTCCTTGTCGGCCAGTGCCAACTCGTAGCGTCCGGTGCCCTGTTCGTGTACCAGGCGGCTGCCGGAGTACCGGCCGTCGACGTCCGACTCGGCGAGTACGACGTTCTGGTCGCCCACCTGGAAGAGCGCCGGGTAGCCGTACTCGCCGCTGCCCGCGGAGGCCGCGGTGGTCCGGTCGTAAGGCTGCTCGTGAGGGGCGGCGTAGACGCTGAGCCAGGCCGGCGAGGAGGCCGGGGCTGGAAGGCGGAGGCCTCGTGCTCGAGGGTCACGCCGTCCTTGCCGGGTAGCACATAGCGGTATGCCACGCCGTCGTCGGTGGCCCGGACCACCAGATCGAGGCGTGCACCGTCCTGCCCCTCGAAGGCGAACCGCGACTCGTTCATGTGGACGGACCGCCGGAGCTGCTTGCCGACGGTCGTCGTGTACTTCTCGTTGACCACCCGGTCGGCACGGTGCAGCAGGTGAAGTCGCGAGGTCAGATCCGCCTGATCGGTGACCACACCGACGGGCGCGGGTTCCAGGACCGTCCGTCCGTTCCGCCGGACGGAGAAGTCGAGCGAGCCGTCGGTCCGGTCGAGGGTGACGACTGCGGTGGGCCCGCCGCGCTGCACGGTCCATGAGGTGGCCGCGGGGCCGGAATGTGGACTGGCAACGTTGTCGGGCAATGCGCTCGCCGGGTTGGCCGACCCCAGGGCAAGTGCGGCGCCGACTGCCGCAGCCATCAGCGCCATGGGGCCGGTGCGTAGGTTTCGCCGTCTCATCAGTCCTCCGTATCGGAATCGACCAACTATCAACAGCACCGGACGACTTCGCACAGTGCTGGTGCTTGCTTACCGGTCGGAACGAGGCCTGTATACAGACTGCACCGGAATCGTTTCAGCGCACAGGAGGGTTGAAACGTTCAATGGTGTGAGGCGTGGGCGGGTGCGGTCGCACGCCGAGGGCGGCTCGGATGACTTGCTTCCTGCGCATTGCCTGAATCGAGACAACGGGCTTAGCCTGTCGCACAGTTTGAATCGAATCAACGGCGTCATTGTCATCTCCGTGAGCTGTCCAGCGTTCGATGTCGGTGAAGGTGCGCGACGAGCACCGGTCAGCTGACTGGCCGACCAGTTTCTTGCCGAGCGCGTGATGTGCGGACCGGGAGACTCCGCCCTTCCACTGATGCCGCATCAGGTTCCGTGACGAGTGCGGAGACAACCGCCGATACCTCGCCCACATGGCCGAGACGGGTGGCCATGCCATCTCTCAGTCAGGAAGCGCCGTATGGTCACTCGCAGAACGTTCCTGTCCGGCTCCGCGGCCGCGGCGGTGGTCGGCGTCACTTCGGAGCCCGCTGCCGCGGCTCGGGCAACGGCCGATGCCACGCCGGTGCGTCCGATCGACCGGCAATCCGTCGTGGCCCGCCATCGAGTCGTGCGCGGGAAACTCGACACGCGGAGCCCGCTGCAGGTCGGCAACGGCGGGTTCGCATTCGGTGTCGACGTCACCGGGCTGCAGACGTTCGTCCCCTTCAACACCATGTCCGACTGGGGATGGCACAGCTTCCCGCTGCCGCCCGGCCAGGAGCCGTCGGACTTCCGCGGCCAGACCTGGGACACGCACGGCCGCCCGTCGACTACCCCATCCCGAATCCGGACCAGCCCGACCTGTCGTCGTGGCTCTACGCCAACCCGGCTCGCATCAACCTCGGGCGTATCGGTCTGGAGCTGGTCATGCCCGACGGCCGCGCCGCCGTCGCCGGCGACATCACGGGAATCCGCCAGGAACTCGACCTGTGGACCGGCGTCGTGGACAGCCGGTTCGAGATCGCCGGTGAACCGGTGCACGTGCGCACCTGCTGCCACCCCGATCGCGACACGGTCGCTGTGGAGATCGACTCGCCGCTCGTCGCTGCCGAGCGGTTGGCGGTCTTTCTCGACTTCCCTTACGCCGATGGGCAGGAGTTCGCCGAGTATGTCGGCACCTACGGCGCCCCCGACGCCCACGAGACGACGGCGACGACACGCGGGCACAACCACGCCGACATCACACACCGGCTGGACTCCACCGAGTACCACGCCGCGCTCGCCTGGGAAGGCCACGGGTGTTCACCGGCCTGGGCTCCACCGCCGGAGAGCTCGTCATCCGCACAGCGCAGTACGGAACCGACGGTCATTGGGCCGACGTCACCGGCAAGCTCGGGCAACTGGTCGCGGACCACTCGCTCGTCCTCCTCGTCAACCACCTGAACCTCGGCGACCCGGCGCCCGGCATGGCCAAGCGCCTGGTGCTCGGCTACACGTACGCGGGCCAGGACCACGACATCGTCGTCCCCGACGACCAGAACCTGTCGATCGGAGCAGCGGCCAATCGCCATCGCTACCGTCTCGCCGGTGACCGCCGCACCCACCGGCTGCGGTTCACCTGTACGTTCGCGCCCACGCCGGCCGCATCGGTGCCGACGTCGAGCGCGTCGGTGCCGACGTCGAGCGCGACCTTCGCGGCGAGCACGCGGGCCTGGCGGCAGTACTGGCTCTCCGGCGGAGCGATCGACCTCTCCGCGAGCACCGACCCGCGCTGGAGGGAACTGGAGCGGCGTGTCGTGCTCTCCCGGTACCTGATGCGCGTGAACGAGGCGGGCTCGCTGCCGCCGCAGGAATCCGGGCTCGTCAACAACGGCTGGAACGGCAAGTTCCACATGGAGATGTACTGGTGGCACGGCGCGCACTGGGCGCTGTGGAACCGCTGGCCGATGCTCGACCGCAGCCTGGACGTCTATGAACGCTTCCACCGGTCTCGCGCGAACGCGCGGAGTCCCAGGGCTTCCGCGGCGCGCGCTGGCCGAAGTGCACGACAGCCGACGGGCGCGAGTCACCGCACGTCATCCACGCCCTGCTGATGTGGCAACAGCCGCACCCGATCTTCCTCGCCGAGATGGACTACCGGGCGCATCCCGACGAGAGCACGTTGCGCAAGTGGCGCGACATCGTCTTCGACACCGCCGACTTCCTCTCCTCCTGGGCCTTCTGGGACGAGGACACACGCCGCTACGTTCTCGGCCCGCCCATGCATATCGTCTCGGAGAACACCGACCCGAAGACCACGCAGAACCCGACGTTCGAGCTCGCCTACTGGCGCTTCGGCCTGCGGGTCGCGCAGCAGTGGCGTGAACGGCTCGGCCTGCACAAGGACCCGGGGTGGCAGCGTGTCCACGACGGGCTCGCGCCGCTGCCGGTGCAGGACGGCACGTACGTCCTGCACGAAGGCGTCCAGGACATGTGGACACGGTGGAACTTCGAGCACCCGGCCCTGATCGGCTCGTACGGCTGGCTGCCGGGCGACGGCGTCGATGTTCCCACGATGGCCCGCACCGCCGAGAAGGTCTTCACCGGCTGGCGGTTCGAACGGACCTGGGGATGGGACTTCCCGATGCTGGCCATGTGCGCCGCGCGGCTCGGACGCCCCGACGACGCCGTGGACTTCCTGCTGCACCCGGCCGACGGATTCCAGTTCGACGACGCAGGCCTGGCAACCGGCGGGCCGTTCCCGTACTTCCCGAGCAACGCCGCGCTGCTGTACGCCATCGCGTTCATGGCGGCCGGCTGGGACGGCGCACCCGACCGGCACGCACCGGGCTTTCCGGCAGGCCGGCGCTGGACGGTGCGCTTCGAGGGCTCCAGCCGGCCCTGTGAGTTCAGGAGTCGAGGCGCTCGGGTTCCGGGGCTCGGGTTCCGGGGCTCGGGTTCCGGGTCTCGATGGTCGAGCTTCGGAACCACCCCGTTCGCTCTTTCGGGGTACGTGGGTGGCGCCGACCCGAGCCCTGAGCTTCGGGATTCGGGTGCCGGGATCCGAGGCGCGGGATTCGAGACCTGTTGATATCCGGTAGGTAGAAGCAGGGTTGGAATAACCTCCCTGCCCTCCCTGACCCCGCCACGGCCAGCAAGTATGACTAATTGTGTGCAACTTGCGACGCAGAGTCGCGACTGCTTACCGTGACCACAACTGAACGACCCCGACGCGGTGTTACCAGCACCTGCCGGGGTCTCACCCCAAGATCCAGAACAGGTGAATCCCGTGGCTATCCGGCACAGTAGCTCCGCCCCGCACGCCCGCGCATCCTCGCGCCCGTACCCGAGGGCCAGTCCCGGTTACGGCAAGCGCTCCGCACCGGACCAACGACCGCCCCGCGCCGACGACTTCATGCTGCTGCCGGAGCGCGAGCGCCACATCGCCGGGTACCTGGACAAGCTCCCCGACGGTGGGCCATGGACATCAAGTCGCTGGCCAAGAGCCTCCCCGTACGGGCAGATGGCCGTCGGCAGCGCGCTGAGGGCGCTGGGCGTGGCCGGTCACCTGCGTCATGTGCGGTGCCCGGCCGTCGGCGGCGGAGGCGGTCAGGTCCGCTGGGTCACCCGCACCTACTGGTCACGTACCGCACGCGACAACGAGTGGTGGAGCGACTTCCTCGCGACTGCCTCGACCGCCTCGACCGCCCAGGTGGTTCCCGCGGTACCCACCTCCGCCGTACCGCAGCAGCGGACCCAGGAGCCGGAACAGGGACCGGCGGCGCCCGCACCGGCGGGTCCTCGCCCGCATACCTCGCGCTCGCCCAGCTCGGCCGGACCGATCCCCGTCTCGCACTCTCCGCCGCCGACTGCGCTGTGCTGGAGGAGCAGGCTTCCGCATGGCTCGCACGGGTGTAAATGCCGAGTACCTCATCCGGAGCCTCGCGGCCGGCCTGCCCGCAGCTGTCGACTCGCCGGTCGGATTCATCAGGCGTCGCCTCCGTGACAGGATCCCGCCCCACCTGCCCGCCGCACCCGCACTCGCACCCGCGTCGGGTGGTCCCGTACGTGGTCTGCTGGTCGAGTGCACGGAGTGCGGCGCACCCGGCCGTTCCGAGGCGCTCCCCGATGGCCTCTGCAGCTCCTGCCGCGCGCCGGGACCGGACGCGGCGCCCATCGTCGAACCGGTCGACGGGCCGGACGCCACCGCGCATGTTCGTGCTCTCCGTGAGCTCCTCAGACTCTCCTGATCGCCGGAATCCGCCGGGCGGGCGGACCGGCGGAGGTGGCAAGCCGTGCGGCGGGGCCCGGGCTCAGCGCGGCCGTGCTCGCTGTCCGTGGCAGCCTTGTTCGCGGCGGGCAATCATGTTCGCCATCCCCTGCAGCACGCTCACCGCGCAGGCCGAAACCGGCGCACGGATTGCCGACGAGACCTGTTCCCCCACGAAGGGAGCCCAACTCATGAGCATCACCGAGGAGTTCGCCGACCGGAGCGTGGTCGTCACCGGCGCCGGTTCCGGAATCGGCCGGGCGACCGCGCTCGCGTTCGCGGAGCGCGGCGCGAAGGTGGTCGTCGCCGATCTGAACGCCGAGGGCGCCGCCGCCGCGGTCCAGGAGATCGAGCAGGCCGGCGGCAGCGCCGTCGCCGTCGTCGGAGACCTCAGCGAGCAGGCCGTCGTCGACGAGGTGGTCGACGTGGCGGTGAAGACGTACGGCTCCATCGACGTCCTGGTCAACAACGCCGGGATCATGGACACCATGTCCGCCGCCGCCGATGTGACCGACGGTGAGTGGGAGCGGCTGATACGCATCAACCTGACCGCGCCGTTCCTCCTCACCCGGGCCGTACTGCCGCACATGCTGCGGGCCGGGCGCGGCTCGATCGTGTTCACCGCCTCCGAGGCGTCGCTGCGCGGTTCCGCAGCGGGCGCGGCCTATACCGCCGCCAAGCACGGAATCGTGGGCCTCACCAAGTCGCTGGCGGTCATGTACCGGGCTGCGGGCATTCGTGCCAACGCGATCGCTCCGGGCGGCACCATCACCGGCATCCAGCTCGACGTCGACCCGGACGCCGTCGGTCCGCAGGCGCTGGGGCGTACATGGGGAACGTCGGCCACCTGGCTGCCGCCGGGACACAGGCCGCCGCCATCGTGTTCCTCGCCTCCGACGCGGCGAGCAACATCACCGGTGTCGTCCTGCCGGTGGACGGCGGCTGGTCCGCGGTCTGAGTCTGCCGGTGCGGCGGCCGGCGGCCCGGTGGGACTGCACCGCGTTCTGTTTCGACACCCGTGACCGTGGCTCTTGGCCGGTTACCGAGGGGCGATCGGCCCCACCACGTGGTGGGGCCGATCGCCGTTCGGCGGACACCGCCCGACCCTGTGTCGAGGGGCTGGCGGTTTTGTGCACATCCTGTGCAGCGGCCCGCCCCGCCCCCGACGGGCCGGAGGCCGGCCCCGGCCCGGTACCCGGGAGCGGGCATAAGGGTGCAAGTCTGTATGTCACTTGAGGCGGTCACCCCAGCCCGGAATCGCCGCGTAGGCACGGACGAACGGACCCATGAACCCTGTAACGCTCCTGGACGTACTGCTGGACGCGGCTCGCCAGGCCCCTGAGCAAATCGTTGTCCACGTTCACGGGGACGGCAGTGAGGTGGCTGTCACCTTCCAGCAGCTCCTCGATCAGTCACTGCGTGTCGCGGGCGGCTTCCGCAGTGCGGGGTCGCGCCCGGTACCTGCGTTCCACCGCTCGCGGAGCGCAGCGAGGACTTCCAGCCGATGTTCTGGGTGCGCTGGCGGCCGGCCTGGTGCCGGTGCCGCTCGCACCCGACGCGCGGCGGGTCGGCCCGGTGTGGAGCACCTCGGCCGCCCGCCTGTCGTAGTGGACGCGGCCTGCGCGGAGGTGGCCGGGGAGCTTTCCCATCCGGCACAGGTGTTGCGGCTGGAGACGTTGCGGGAGTGCCGCACACCGGTTTCGCCCGCCACACCGGCCCCGGGGATCTGGCGTTTCTTCAGTTCTCGTCCGGCAGCACCGGCGCGCCCAAGGGGTGGAGCTGACCCACGCCGCCGTGGTGGCCAACCTGTCGCAGATCAACGCCGCCTCCGCTCTCTGCGAGCAGGACGTCCTGGTCAGCTGGATGCCCCATTTTCATGACATGGGTCTCATCGGTACCCATCTGGCGCCGCTGGCCGCACGAGCGAGGCAGGTGAAGATCGGCCCCTGTCGTTCGCGAAGAACCCGCGCCTGTGGTTCGAGGTGGCCGCCAGGCACCGGGCCACGGTCCTGTCAGCTGCCAACTTCGCGCTCGCGCTGGCCGTGCGCCGCGTTCCCGACGAAGTGCTCACGGGCTCGACCTGAGCCCGGTCCGGCTGATCCTGGTGGGCGCCGAACCGATTTCCGCGACGGTCTGGCGGGACTTCGCCGCCAAGATGCGGCCGACGGGACTGGACCCGCGGGCGGCGACGCCCGTCTACGGGCTGGCCGAGGCGACGTTGGCCGTCACGTTCCCGCCCTGGGCGAAGAGGCGGTTCCCGTCGTCCTGGAACGGGTGGCACTCAGCCGGGGCCGGGCCGTTGACAGCGAACCGGGCGGTGACGCCGTGGAAGTGATGGACGTCGGTCTGCCGGTGCCGGGCTGCACGGTCCGGATCACCGACGACGCCCGCGGCGTACTGGGTGACCGGCAGGTGGGGCACATCGAGGTGAGCGGCCCGCAGCTCGCACGCGGCTACCACCGTCTGCCGGACATGACGGCACAGTCCTTCACCGGCGACTGGCTGCGTACCGGGGACCTGGGGTTCCTGCGCGACGGCCGGCTGTGCGTCAGTGGCCGCCACAAGGACGTTCTCTTCCTCAACGGGCGTACCTTCCACGCCCCGGACATGGAGCAGGTCGCGGGCGCGATTTCCGGCCTGCCGCCGGGAAGCCCAGCGGTGATCGGTTCGACGGACCCGGTGACCGGCGGTGAGCGGGTGGTGGTCTTCGTGCCCTGGGCCCGGCCGCCGCACGATGCGGCCGAGACCCTGAACGAGGTCGCGCGGCGGGTCCGCGCCGCACTGGGCCACGACGACGTGCGCGTACTCGCGCTGGCGCCGTCGGCCTTCCCGCGGACCACCAGCGGCAAGTTGCGGCGGCAGCGGATGCGTGAGCGCTTCGAGTCGGGTGCGTACCGGCCCGCCGTGTCATCCAAGATCCTCGACGCCTTCGCACCGGGACGCCCGGCCGGCGGCGTGCAGGACAGCCCGGCGGCGGCGCCCGCGCACGCGAAGACGTACGACGGGTGGTACGCGATGCCTGGGCGCGCGTACTGGCGCTGCCCGAAGCGTCTTTCGGTGACCAGGACCTGCTCTCCGACGTGGGCGGCACTTCCCTCAAGGCCATGGAGATACTCGCCGAGCTGGAACAGACCATGGAGGTCGTGCTCAGTCCCGCCGTGATGCGCGACGTCACCGTCGCCGCGCTCACCGACCATCTGCTCTCCCCGGCCGGCGAGGTGACGGGGCGCGGCCGGCCACTGCGCGGTCAAGCGCGGTGACGCCCGCGACGGGCGACAACCCCGCGACGGCCATAGTCGCGATGGCCTGCCGGTTCCCCGGTGCGAGCACGCCGGAGGAGTTCTGGGAGCTGCTGGCCGCGGGCCGGGACGCCGTCACCGAGGTACCACCGGACCGCTGGAACGCCGTACGGCCCGCACCAGGGGCGGACACCGCATCCAACGGGCGCTGGGGAGCCTTCCTGGACGACACCGACGCCTTCGACGCCGGACATTTCGGCATCGATGAAGAGGAGGCCCGCTCACTGGATCCGCAGGCCCGAATCTTCCTGGAGCTCGCCCACGAGGCCCTGGAGCGGGCCGGTTACGCCGGATCGCGCCGGTGCGGCCTGCGGATCGGTGTCTTCGCCGCCGTCGGGGACAGCGGCTACCGGCAGATCCTCGCCGACGCCTCGCCGGGCCGGCCACCGTCCGCGACGGTGCTGACAGGCAACCTCCCCAGCCTGATCGCCGCCCGGGTCGCCCACTGTCTGGACCTGGACGGCCCGGCGCTCGCCGTGGACACCGCGTGCTCATCGGGCCTGGTGGCCCTGCACCTCGCCCGACGCAGCCTCGCGGACGGTGAGTGCGACATCGCCGTCGTCGGCGGGTCAACCTCCATCTCACTCCGGACGGGTACGAGGCCCTGGAAGCCGCGCAAGCGCTGTCGCCCACCGGCCGCAGCCGCGCCTTCAGTACCGAGGCCGACGGGTTCGTACCCGGTGAGGGCGGGCGGCCCTCGTCCTGCGCCAGCTGGAGGAAGCCAGTCGGGACGGCGACGAGGTGCTCGCCGTGGTGCGGGGCACCGCGGTCAACAACGACGGCACCTCGCTCAGCCTGATGGCCCCCAACCCGCTGCGGCAGCGCGAGGTGATCACTCGCGCGTACGAGGTCTGCGGCGTCGACCCGGCATCCGTGACCTATGTCGAGGCGCACGGCACGGGCACGGCCGTCGGCGACCCCATCGAGCTGCGGTCCCTCTCACACGCCTTCCCGGCGAGGCCGGATGGCCGGCCCCGGCTGCTCGGATCGGTGAAGACGAACGTCGGGCACCTGCTGAACGCGGCGGCCCTGCCCTCCCTGGTGAAGGTGGTGCTGGCTCTCGGGCACGGCCGCCTGCCGGCCTCCCTGCATCAGACACCGCCTTCGCCCGCGGTCGGGCAGTCAGGATTCGCTCTGGTCACACAGGAGCGTGCCTGGCCGTCGTCCGGCCCGCGCACAGCCGGTGTCAACGCCTTCGGCTTCGGAGGCACGAACGCGCACGCGGTGCTGGAGCAGGCACCCCGTCCGTGGGACACGATCCGGGCCGGAGCAGCGGTCCGCACCTGCTGACTCTTTCGGCGCGCAGTGCGGACGGTCTGCACGCCTGGACGTCCACTCTCCTGGACCACCTGCGCAGCCACCCGGAACTGCAGGAGGGTGATGTGCCTGGCGGCGGCGACGGCACGGGACGAAGGAAGTCATCGCCTCGCCGTCGTGGCTGACGGCGACCTCCGCGAACGCCTTGCCGCAGCCACCGCTTTCGGCGCCGGCCGACGTCCGGGGCGGCCGGGACGGTGACGAAGAGGCCGCGGACCGTCTTCGTGTTTCCGGGCCAGGGTGCGCTCCGTCCGGCCAGGGCCGTGCGCTGTATGCGACGGCGCCGGTGTACCGCGAGACGCTCGACGAGGCATCGGCCCACGTCGGAAAGGTGCACGGGCGGGAGCTGACGGCCTGGTGCGTCGACGCCGACGTGGACGCGCGCGCCCAGGCGGCGACGGAGGTGGCGCAGCCGCTCCTGCTGGCCCACGGTGTGGCGCTCGTCCGGCAGCTGGCGGCATGGGAGTACGGCCGGACGCGCTCGTCGGGCACAGTGTCGGCGAGCTCGCGGCCGCCTGCGCCGGCGGGATGCTGTCGTTCGCCGACATGCTGTCGTTCGCGGCGGAGCGCGGTCGGCTCATGGGAGCCTCGACCTCGCTGGGCATGATGGTGGCGGTACGGGGGCCGACGAGGAGGACGTGGCGGCCCTCGTCGCGGCGGCCCCGGGAGCTCGCGGTCGCCGCGTACAACGGGCCCGGCAGACTGGTGCTCTCCGGCAGCCCCGAAGCGGTCCGGCAGGCGGCGGAGAAGCTGTCCGCGTGCGGGGCAGCCGTCCGCACGCTCGAGGTGCCGCGCGCCTTCCACTCGCCGCTGATGGAGCCGATCGCCCAGGCCCTGGCCGACGCGGCACGCACGGTGGAGGCCACGGTTGCCCACCTCCCGGTGATGAGCACGCTCACTGCCCAGTGGCTGCCACGCATCGACCCGGATCACCTGCGTGAGCACGCGCTGCGGCCGGTGGTGTTCGGGCGGGCTGTGGACCGGCTGCTCGACGAGGGGTACGACACGTTCGTGGAGCTCGGCCCGCAGGAGAGCCTCGCAGGCCTCGTACGGGCGGCAGCCGCCCGGCGCCGTGCCGGCGGTGCGGATGGGGCGGCGGTGAGGTGCTCGCGCTTCCGCGCCCCTCCTGCCGGAGGGTTCCGGGACTTCCCGGACGGCGGCGCGGGCGGGGCCCGTGAGCTGCTGGAGACGGTGGGCCATCTGTGGGCTCGCGGTGTGCGGCTGGACCGTGAGGAACTCGACGCGGGCTGTCGTAGGGTGCCGCTGCCGCCCTACCCTACCAGCGGCGGCGCTACTGGCCCCCAGGCGCGGAGCAAGGACTGCTGCACCGTCTCGAGTGGCAGTCAACGCCGCCGGCCACGGACGGCCACTGCGGACCGGTACTGGTGACCGGGCGGACCCGGCGGCCGTGCACGAGCTCACCGAGCGGCTGGCCGAACAGGGCGTACAGACGGCCCCGGCCCCGACGCCGGTCCGCAGACGGTGCTTCTCCTGGCCGGGCCGGCCGAGTCGCGGCGCGGCCACGGATCTCGACCGGGTCCAGCGTGCGCTGGTCACGGCATTCCACCAGGCCCTCGCCCTCTTCGACCGGACCGGGGCCCGACGTCTGCTGGTCGTCACGGAGGACGTACACGTCACCGGACACGGCAGCGAACGGCCGGACCCGGCACAGGCGGTGCTCGGCGGTCTGACACTGGCCGTGCCGCCGGAGTCCGCCGGAGCGGTGGCCAACTGGGTGGACCTCTGCTCCTCGACGACGCCGGGCAACGGCTTCGGGCCGTCCTCACCGAGGCCACGGCACCGCAGGCCGCCGGAGCCGTGGCCTGGCGGGGCGGACAGCGACTGGTGCGGACCGTTGCGCCGGAAGCTGCGGATCTGTCCGGTGTCCCGGACCGGCTGCCCGCCGACGGCACCTTCCTGATCACGGGCGGTGGCGGGGCCTCGGTTCCGCCCTCGCCCGGAGCTCGCCGGCCGTGGCCGGCCGGTCCTCCTGCTCACGGGCCGTTCCCCGCAGCCGCCCGAGGGCCTGCTGGAGGAGCTCGCCGGTCTCGGCGCCGACGCCCGCTACCACCGGGCCGACCTCACCTCACGGGACGACGTCGAGGCGCTGGTCGCCGCAATGCCTGCGCCGGACGCCGTCTTCCATGCGGCCGGAGTGGTACGTCCCGGAGCCTGCGCGGGACGAAGACGCAGGAGACGCTGGAAGCATTGGGAGCGAAGACGCTCGGCACCGTGCTGCTGGCCGAGGCGCTCGGTCGCCATGGCCTGACCCCGGAGTCTGCGTGGCGTTCTCCTCCGTTTCCTCGGTGCTGCCCGGACTGGCCGGGGCACTCGGTGCCTACGCGGCCGCGAACGCCTTCCTGGACGCGTTCGCCGGCGCCGAGCGCCGAGCTGGGCGGCCATGGCTGTCTGTGAACTTCGGGCCGTTCGTCGAGACCGGCCTCGCCGCCGATGCCTTCACCAGTGACGGAGACCGGCCGCTGGCCACCGCACCGGCACTGGCGGCACTGCGGTTCGCGTGCGGCACGGATGTGGCACAACTCGTCCTCGCCGACCGGGCGGTCCGCCCGGATCAGGTGGCCGCCCGGCCGCCGGCGCCGCGCCGTCGCTGCCCGCGCAGCGGCCCGCGCCGCAGGACATGACCCCGCGGCGGACGGGTTGATGCCCGCGTCCGGCACCGCCGGGTGCTGCGGGAACTGCTGGCGCAGTCGCTGGGTGTCCCGGATTCCGCCGTGGACGACGATGCGCCCTTCATGTCGCTGGGACTGGACTCGCTGGGGCGGTCGACCTCGTCAAGCGGCTCGAACGAAAGACGGGCGGACCCTGCCCGCGACGCTCTTCTTCGAGTACCGAACCGTACGAGAGCTGGCCACCCATCTGGACACGGACACCGGGTCGGTACCGGACCCGGAGCAGCAGGCTTCCGTACCGGACCCGGAGCAGCAGGCATCCGTACCGGACCCGGAGCAGCCGGCAGCGCATGCTCCCGCACCCGACGCGGATCACGCACCCTTCGCCCTGACACCCGTACAGTTGGCTCTCCACACCAGCAGCCGGCTGCATCCCGACGTCCCGGCCCGCGGGCACCTGCGGATGACGGTCCGCGGCCCCTGGACACCCATGTGCTCGGCCGGGCGCTGGCCCACCTGGCCGACCGGCACGGCATGCTGCGCATGCGGGTGGACGACTCGGGCGCAAGGCCGGTGCAGAGCCTGGCCGCGGCCGCTCCGCTGTCGACCTGGTACGAGGTCCGCGCATGCGGTGCCGAGCAGGTGGCCGAGCTGGAGTCGGCTCTGTGCAACCAGCCCTTCGACCTGGCCACGGAACCGCCCGTACGGGCCGTGTTGTTCGTCAGGAACCAGCGGTCGCCCACCTGTTGATGGTCGTCCACCATGCGGCGGCGGACGGGTACAGCCTGAACGTCCTGGCCGACGAACTGTGGTCCTTGTACACCGTGCTGTGGCGGGGAGAACCCGCCCGCGGCGCCCGGCGCGCCGGGCTTCGCCGCGTACGCCGCGATGAGCGCCCGGACCTCGGGTACCACCGCGTCGGACACCGACCGCCGCTACTGGGCCGAGCGCCTGGCCGGGAGGGGCGAACCGCTGCGGCTGCCCTACGACGGCGACCCCGACGCACCCCGTCGGGCCCGCTTCTGCAGCACTACGGCTCGCTCGACGCGCCACTCACCGCCGGCCTGGAGCGACTGGCCGCCACGTACGAGGTATCCCTGTTCCACCTGCTGCTCGCGGCGTACGTGCGCTGCCTGGCGCGGTGGGCGGGCGCCGGGACATCGCGGTCAACGTCGCCCGCGCCCGGCGCGAGGAACGCTTCGCCGGGCTGGACCGGCTTGTCGGTCCACTCGCCGACACCCTTCCGCTGCTGTGCGACACGGCCCCGACGAGCCGGTCGTGGCACTGGCGCAACGGCTGCGCCGCATCTGGCTGGAGAGCGAACAGCACTCCGGGCTGAGCAGCCTGGATCTGGCCGGTCTCCTGCCCGGAGGCGGTCCCCGCACGGCGAGCCCGGCGGGCTTCAGCTTCGCCCGCTTTCCGGCACGTGCGGCGGCCGACTACCCGGTCGAGGTGCGGGCCGAGGCGGCCGGCACCGGATCGGCCGCGACCCGGCTGAGCCTGCTGTGCTGGGCGGACCAATCGACGCTGCGCATGTCGTGGAACTTTCCGTCGGCGCTCTTCGAACCGCGGACGGTGGCGCGTCTGGACAAGGAGTACCGCGAGGAACTGGCCGCGCTGTGCGCGCTCCGGAACAGCCCGCGCCCTCTACCCTTCTGGCGCATGTGACGGCTCACGGGTCGGATACGCACAGTCTGGTCGGCCGGCTGCTCCGGCAGTTCCGCACCCGACCCGACGCGACCGCCGTGGAAGCCGGAGGAACGACTCTCACCTACGCGGCACTCGACCGTGCCTCCCATCTGCTCGCCACCCGGTTGCGCGCCGACGGCGCAGGCGCGGGCCGGCTGGTCGGACTGCTCACCGAGCCGGGCCCCGACACGGTGATCGGTGTGGTCGCCATCCTGCGGGCCGGGCGGGCTGGGTTCCGCTGGACCCGGGCATCCTCCCGCCCGGCTGGCGGATCAGCTGAAGCGCGCCGGTGTCTCCACCGTGGTGTGCCACGCCGCGACCCAGTCCGTCGCCGGGGCCCTCGACGGTGTGCGGACGGTACGCAGCGACAGCCCGCCGGACACGCGGACGGACGGCTGCCCGCCGGCGCCCGCCCCGAGGCGGACGCCGACGCGATCGCGTACGTCATCTTCACTTCGGGTTCCACCGGCAGGCCCAAGGCGGTCCCGGTCACGTTCCGGGCGATGGAGAACTACCTCGACTGGGCCGTCGGAACATTCGGCTACGGCGCCGGTGACCGCCTGGCGCAGACCGCGTCCCCTGCTTCGACGCCTCGGTGCGTCAACTGCTCGCTCCGCTCCTGGTCGGCGGCACCGTGGTGACCGTACCGCTGGAGCTGCTGCGGATCCCGAGCTGCTGCTGGCGTATGCGGAACGGACCCGGATCACCGTGTGGAGTTCCGTACCGACGCTGTGGGAGCAGTTGCTGTCGGCAGCCGAGGAACGGGTGCGACGGGAAGGGCAGCGCCGGACCTGTCGGCGCTGCGATGGGTGCACGTGGGCGGTGAGGCACTGTCCGCCGCGCACGTGCGCCGGTGGTTCGACCTGTTCGGAGACGGACAGCGCATCGCCAATCTGTACGGCCCCACCGAGACGACGATCAACGCCACCTGTCACATCATCGCGACGCGTCCGGCCGACGAGGTGCAGACCCTGCCGATCGGACGCCCGGTGAGCGGTACCGACCTGTTGGTGGTCGACGCCGACGGCGCCCGCTGCCGCCCGGGCGAGCCGGGTGAACTGCTGATCGCGGGAATCGGTCTCACCCCGGTTACCTCGGCGAGCCAGAGCTGACCGCCCAGGCCTTCACCGTGCGGGACGGACGCCGCTGGTATCGCAGCGGCGACCGGGTCCGGCGCCGAGTGGACGGGGCTCTGGAGTTCCTCGGACGCGTGGACGGGCAGGTGAAGATTCGCGGCAACCGGGTGGAGACGGGCGAGGTCGAGGCGGTCCTCCAGACACATCCCGGCATCGCACAGGCTTCGGTCATCGCGCACGAGGGGCGGCTGCTCGGGTTCGTCACCACCCGGCCCGGTGCCGGGCGCCCGGATCCGCGTGCGGTGCGCCGTCATGTGGCCGGCCTCCTGCCGCCCTACATGATTCCGGCGCGGATCTCGGTCGTGGACAAGCTGCCTCTCACGAGCACCGGCAAGGTCGACCGCCGTGCGCTCCCGCTCTCACAGCGCTCCCCGCGCTCCCTGCGCCCCACGCTCTCCCTGCTCTCGGCAGGGCGGAGGACGCCGGCATCCCGCCCGGGAAAGCGCCACGTCGCCGGGGCACGCTTCGCCGGCCGGCGTGGGCCGAGCCCACGCCCCGTACAGCAGCGGCCGTCGGAAGGGGACTCTCCCTGCCACCCCGACCGAGCAGCAACTCGCTTCCATCTGGGCCGAGTTGCTGGAAGTCGAATCCGTCTGCCGGGAGGACGACTTCTTCGACCTGGGCGGCGACTCGCTGCTCATCCTCCAGGTGTTCGCCCAACTCGGCCAGGACCGGTCGCCACTGCCCCGGCCGACCGTGATCTACGCCAACCGCACCCTCGCCGGACTCGCCGCGGCCGTGGACGCAACCGTCACGCAGCGGCCCGGCGCCCTCGGTGGCGCCGACGCACCCGCGGCGACAGCGACGGCGGCATATCGGTCGGATCCCTTCCCGCTCGCTCCGGCCCAGCGCGGCTTCCTGCTCGCGGAGACCATCTCGCCGGGAGGAGGAGGTTCCTGGCCGGCGCGGCTGCGGCTGTCCGGGCCGCTGGACCCGGAGGTGTTCCAGGCGTCGGTGGACCTGCTCGTGGAACGCCACGGCATGCTGCGTACCGTCTTCCCCTTCGGTGCCCGGCCGCCCGTCCAGCAGGAGCTCCCCTTCCTTGCGTCTGCCGGTCGCCTTCGAGACACTCACCGACCACGCGGAGGTCGACGAGCGTGCGGCGGCCGAGTCGAAGCGGTACTTCGAACCGTGGGCCTGGCCGCTGTTGCGGCTCCGGGTCCTCACTCTTGGCGAGCATGAGCATGTCCTGCTGGTCCACGCCCACCACCTCATTGGCGACGGATACAGCGCGGCGCTGCTCGTACAGGAGCTGACGCTGGTCTACGACCGTCTGGCCTCGGGCCGCACCGCAGGCCTGCCGGAGCCGCGCGCCACCTTCCGTGACCACGTCCTGCTGCCGACCGGAGCGGAGCCCGGCACCGCACCGGGCGCGGCGGATCGGCGGGCCCGGTCGACGCCCCTACCGGCCTCCGGTGCTGGCTGCCGCGAGCGGGGACGGCGGCGCGGAACGCGAGGACGTACCGTTCCATTCGGCGGGTTCGTGCTCGACGCCGGCCTTACGGCGGCGCTGCGTACGCTCGCGGCGGAGGCGGGGCGACACTGTACGCACCTGTGCTGGCCGCGTATTACCAGCAGTTGGCGCAGTCGACAGGCCGGGCGGATCTGATCGTCGGCCTGGCGGTCAGTGGCCGGGACCGCCCGCTGGCCGACGTACACCGGATCTTCGGTCCGTTCGCCACGGCCGTACCCGTTCGGCCGGCGGCCGGGCAGCACGATGCGTGCCTGGCCGAGGACTTCCACGACGCCCTGCGCCGGATCGTGGCCGAGGCCCAGGAGGCGCGTGGACACGAGGAGATCGTGCCCCGCTCCAGCCACGGGCTTCCGCTGACCTCGCAGTTCTTCTTCACCTTCCTCGACTTCTCCGTGCTGGCCCCTTCGCGCGGACAGTCCCTGACAGCGTCGTGGGACGACGGGAACAGCGGGTTCGCGCCGCCGTCGTCGTCGACCGACGTGTTCATGGCCGTACGGCCGGAAGGCGCCGGGCTGCGGGTGACGGTCCGAGGATCGGCCGCTGCCTTCACCTCGTCCACGCTCGATGAATTCGCGCACGCGATCCGGCAGCGGCTCGCGCGGGCTGTGGGCCCCGCGACGCGAAACGCCCGTCAGGTTCCCGAGGGACGATGGACGCCGCACTGGTCGGCTACCTGCCGGCCCCGGCCACCTGGCGCGCCTGGCAGGACTGCCCGAGGGCGCGCTGGAGCGTAACCACCTGCGCGAGATGCTCTTCCCGGACGGTGCCCCGCGCCTGCTGGAGACTGTCCGGACGCCCCTGGGCAGGTCGGGTTTCGTCTGCGTGCCGCTCTTCGCCGACGAACTCGGCCAGGATGCCGGGCTCGTGGCGCACACCGCCCGTGCGGTGTCACTCGCGTCCTCGCTCGGAGCCCGCTGCGTTTCACTGGCCGGGATGATTCCCTCGCTGACCGCTTACGGGTTCGACGTGGTGCGTTTCGCCGACGGACCGGCAAGCGTGACCACCGGGCACGCGACAACCGTCGTCTCGGTGGTCCGGACGGTGCATGCGGCACTCGAAGCCACGGGGCAGGATCTGGCAGACCTCGACGTCGCGTTCGTCGGCCTGGGCTCGATCGGCTCCTCCTCCCTGGAGCTGCTGCTCACTGGCCGACCGGCCTCCACGGCGGCTGTCGCTGTGCGACGTTCCCGGCAGCGGGCCCCGGCTGCGGCGGTTGGCGCGACGGCTGCAGGAGCGTGGCCGGGCCGGCGAGGTGGAGGTGGTGGAGTCCCGGCCCGCACTGCCCGACGCGGTGTACGAGGCCGGGCTGCTGGTGACAGCGGTGAGTGGCTCCAGCGCGGTGCTGGACGTGGACCGGCTGAAGCCGGACACCGTGGTGGTCGACGACTCCTTCCCGCACTGCTTCGACACCGGCCGGGCACTGGCCCGGATGCGGGAGCGCCGGGACGTGCTCGTGCTGGGCGGCGGGCTCCTGCACCTCGGCGATATGAGCCGGGAGATCGCCGAGGGCTGCCGGCACCAGCAGCGGCCGGCTATCAGGCCCAGCCGTGGATCGAGGGAACCCTCGCCTCCTGCCGGACGGAATCCCTTCTGCACGCGGCGGATCCCGGGCTGCCGCTGGTGCACGGCCTGGTGGATGAGGCGGCGGCCCTCGCCTACTGGGGGCCGTGGAACGCGCCGGGGTGACAGCGGGTCCGTTGCACCTGCTGGGCCACACGGTCGCCGGGGAGGGCTTGGGAAGCGGGTGAGTTTACCCACCCAAATCGACGTCCACACTCCGTAACGGATCTTTTGTTCGCCTGAGCGGCTGAAGTTTTGTTGATCCGTGGCCAGTTGAGGGGTGAGGGGCCTACCCTTCACCAGGTGAACCAGTTGAAGTCCCGCGCATCCCATTCCGAAGCGGAGCTGCCCGGAGAAGCCGCTCTGCCCGGCACGCTCTGCGACGAGCTGCGTGCCGAGCTGATCGCGTTCCGGCGCGACCTGCACATGCACCCCGAGCTCGGCAATCAGGAGTTCCGCACCACCGCGGCCATCAAGGCCCGGCTGGAGCGGGCGGGCTGAAGCCCGAGGTGCTCTCCATCGGGACGGGCTGATCTGCGACATCGGCCGGCGCGAGGGCGATACGCGGCCCCTGCTGGCCCTGCGCGCGGACATCGACGCGCTGCCGATCCCGGACACCAAGGCCGGCGTCTCCTACCGGTCCACCGTCCCGGACCGGGCACACGCCTGCGGGCACGACGTTCACACCACCGCGGTCCTGGGCGCCGGGCTCGTCCTGGCCGGGCTCGACCGGCAGGGCTGCTGCCGCGCCCGGTGCGGCTGATCTTCCAGCCGGCCGAGGAGGTGCTGCCGGGCGGCGCCTCCGACGCCATCGAGGCCGGAGTGCTCGACGGCGTCGGACGGATCATCGGCGTGCACTGCGACCCGAAGGTGGACGTGGGGAAGATCGGGCTCCGGATCGGGGCGATCACCTCCGCCTGCGACCGGCTGGAGATCACCCTGGACGGGCCCGGCGGCCACACCGCCAGGCCGCACCTGACCACGGACCTGGTCACCGCCGCGGCGAAGGTGGCCGTCGAGGTGCCCGCACTGCTCGCCCGGCGGGTCGACGCGCGGTCCGGGCTCGCGGTCACCTGGGGCGGCTGGAGTCCGGCCACGCCTGCAACGTGATCCCGCAGCACGCCGAAATGTCCGGGACGGTCCGCTGCCTGGACCTGGCCACCTGGCGGCAGGCGCCGGATCTGGTGCACGCGGCGATCGACGAGGTGGCCGGAATGTACCGGGCCAAGACGGTGATCGACTACATCCGCGGCGTTCCGCCCGTCGTCAACGACGCCGAGTCGATCGGTCTGCTCGACGCCGCGATGACGGTGCGCCGCGGTTCGTACGCGATCGAGGACACCGACCAGAGCCTCGGCGGTGAGGACTTCTCCTGGTACCTGGAGCAGGTCCCCGGCGCCATGGCCAGGCTCGGTGTGCGTACGCCGGGGACACCCGCGGTCTGGACCTGCACCGGGGCAACTTCGACGTGGACGAGGAGGCGATCACCGTTGGTGTGGAGCTGTTCACCGCTTCCGCGTTGCTCGATGGCAATGGTTCGTAACCGGACATGACACCTTCTGTTCGCGACGATCCGATAACAGCTTCCGTACGGGTCCTTATCTGACATCTACGCGCGTTACGATCGCGGCGAAACCAGCGCCGGAAGAGGCGCTTCGGTCAGGTTTGAAGGAGCCTTCCCTTGCGCCGGATCACCAGGATTGCGACCGTGGGCGTTATGTCCGCGGCGCTTGCGCTCAGTGTTACCGCGTGCGGCGACAGTTCGTCGTCGGACGCCGGGTCCGATTCATCGGACAAGAAAGCAGCCATTGCCTACGACATCGGTGGCCGTGGCGACCAGTCCTTCAACGATGCCGCCTATGCGGGTCTGGCCAAGGCCGAGAAGGACCTCGGCGTCAAGGGCACCGAGGCGGAGCCCTCCGACGGTGAGTCGGATGCGGACAAGGTCCAGCGCCTCACCGCGCTGGCCCGGGCCGGCAACAACCCGGTGATCGGCGTCGGCTTCGCCTACGCGCCCGCCATCAAGAAGGTCGCGCCGAAGTTCCCGAAGATCACCTTCGGCATCATCGACGACGCCTCGGTGACCGGCAAGAACATCGCCAACATCGTCTTCAACGAGGAGCAGGGCTCCTACCTCGCCGGTGTCGCCGCCGCCAAGGTCACCAAGACGAAGACGGTCGGCTTCATCGGTGGTGTCGAGACCCCGCTGATCAAGAAGTTCGAGGCGGGCTACCTGCAGGGCGTCAAGGACACCGACCCCGCGGTGAAGGTGCTTCCCCAGTACCTGACCCAGCCCCCGAACTTCGACGGCTTCTCCAAGCCCGACCTCGGCAAGGCCGCGGCGCAGGGCCAGCTCGACGGAAAGGCCGACGTCATCTACTCGGCGGCCGGTCTGGCCGGTTCCGGTGCGATCGAGGCCACCTCGAAGGCCGGCAAGTGGAACATTGGCGTCGACTCCGACCAGTACAAGCAGAAGGGCCTCGCCGCCTACAAGGCCAGCATCCTGACCTCGGTCACCAAGGATGTCGAGGACTCGGTCCTCAACCTGATCAAGTCGGTCCAGGACGGCAAGCCGCAGACCGGTGAGATCCGCTACGGCCTCGCCAAGGACGGTGTCGGCCTGTCGATGTCCAACCCGGCCTTCACCAAGATGACCGACGTCATCGCCGCGGTCGACAAGGCGAAGAAGGCGATCATCGACGGCGAGATCACCGTCAAGACCACTCCGTAACGGCTTCCGGTCGTAACGCTGGTTTCCTGTGGGCCCGGAGCGCGCACCATCACCGCTCCGGGCCTGCGGAGTGCTCCCGGAGAAGATCCGCCCGTTGATTCAAGATTCGGCATCGCTACGCGTGTAGACAGCCCTCCGGCGCGATAACTTCACCCCGCCCCTGCCCTCTGCCCCGCCTTGTCCGGCCAAGGAGAGTGCGTCATCAACGCGTCCAGCAGTCCCCTGCCGTAGAACTGCACGGCATCACCAAGCGTTTCCCCGGCGTCGTGGCCAACCACGACATCGGCATCACCATCCGCAAGGGCACGGTCCACGCCCTTGTCGGTGAGAACGGTGCCGGCAAGTCCACCCTGATGAAGATCCTCTACGGCATGCAGCGGCCGGACGAGGGCACCATCGCCGTGGACGGCGAGCAGGTCTCGTTCAGCAATCCCGGCGACGCCATCGCGCGCGGCATCGGCATGGTGCACCAGCACTTCATGCTCGCCGACAACTTCAGCGTCCTGGAGAACGTCGTACTCGGCGGTGAGAAGCTGTACGGCACGGCGCCGCCGCCCGTAAGAAGATCAACGAGATCTCCGACGCCTACGGCCTCGGGTCCGGCCCGACGCGCTCGTCGAGGACCTCGGCGTCGCCGACCGCCAGCGCGTGGAGATCCTCAGGTCCTCTACCGCGGCGCCCGCATCCTCATCCTGGACGAGCCGACGGCCGTGCTCGTCCCGCAGGAGGTCGACGCGCTCTTCGACAACCTCCGCGAGCTCAAGGCAGAGGGCCTCACCGTCATCTTCATTTCGCACAAGCTGGGCGAGGTGCTCTCGGTCGCCGACGAGATCACGGTGATCCGGCGCGGTACGACGGTGGGCACCGCCGACCCCGCGAACACCACCACCAAACAGCTCGCCGAGCTGATGGTCGGCAGCGAACTGCCCTCGCCCGAGACCCGTGAGTCCACGGTCACCGATGGCCGATGCTCCGCGTCCAGGGTCTCTCCCTGGGTGCGACGGACCCGGACGGCGTCGTGCGCGAGGTACTGGCCGATGTGGATCTCACCATCCACAAGGGCGAGGTGCTCGGCATCGCAGGTGTCGAGGGCAACGGCCAGACCGAGCTGATCGAGGCACTCATCGGGATGCGCGACCCTGACCACGGGGTGATCACCCTCGACACCGACGACATCTCGCACGCGCCCACCCGCAAGCGGCGCGAGGACGGCATCGGATACATCCCCGAGGACCGGCACCGGCACGGCGTCCTGCTCGACGCCCCGCTCTGGGAGAACCGGATCCTCGGCCACGTCACGGAGAAGCCCAACAGCCGGGGCTGGCTGCTGGACATCAAGGCCGCCCGTGCCGACACCGAGCGGATCGTGCGCGAGTACGACGTCCGCACCCCGGGCATCGAGGTCACGGCAGGCTCCCTGTCCGGCGGTAACCAGCAGAAGCTGATCGTCGGCCGCGAGATGAGCCACCACCCGAAGCTGCTGATCGCCGCCCACCCCACCCGTGGTGTGGACGTCGGCGCACAGGCGCAGATCTGGGACCAGATCCGTGAGGCGCGCCGCGAAGGTCTCGCGGTCCTGCTCATCTCGGCGGACCTGGACGAACTGATCGGGCTCTCCGACACCCTGCGCGTCATGTACCGCGGACGGCTGGTCGCAGACGCGGACCCCGCCACCATCACCCCGAGGAACTGGGCTCGGCCATGACCGGCGCCGCCACCGGTCGCCTCGAAGCAGCACCGGAGGACGAGGCCCGATGAAGAAATTCGACAAGGACCGGCTGATCCTGGGCCTCGCGGGCCCGGTGCTCGCCCTGGTCGTCGCCATCGCGCTCACCACCGTGGTGCTGCTCGCCTCGGGCCGGAACCCTTCGAGCCGTACCGGATCATGTTCGAGACGGCCTCGTACTCCGACGTGCAGGTACTGATCGTCAACCAGGCCGGTACGTACTACCTCGCCGCGCTCGCGGTCGCGGTCGGCTTCCGGATGAACCTCTTCAACATCGGCGTCGACGGGCAGTACCGCCTAGCCGCGATGATGGCCGCGCTGGTCGGTGCGAGCGTCAGCCTCCCGGGCCGCTCCAGATCGCGCTGATTGTGATCGTCGCGATGCTGGTCGGTGCCTTCTGGGCCGGTATCGCAGGCTTCCTGAAGACCACCCGCGGGTGAGCGAGGTCGTCTCGACGATCATGCTCAACTCCATTGCCACCGCACTGGTCGCCTGGCTGATCCTGCCGAAGAACTTCGGCGAGCGCCCGGCCGGATCCAACAACCTGACCACGGGCGAGATCCCGGAGTCCGGCTGGTTCCCCGGATGTCCATGGGCGTCGAAGCGGGCGAGATCTACGGATTCACCTTCGTCGCCGCGGGCTGCGGCCTCGTCTACTGGTTCGTGCTGAACCGCACCCGGTTCGGCTTCGACCTGCGGGCCACCGGTGCCAGCGAGAGTGCCGCCCAGGCCTCCGGCGTCGGCGCCAAGCGGATGGTCCTCACCTCGATGCTGATCTCCGGAGCGGTCGCCGGCCTCGCCGGTATGCCGACCCTCCTGGGTGACACACACACCTACAGCCTCGACTTCCCGACCGGCATCGGATTCACCGGCATCACCATCGCCCTGCTGGGCCGGAACAACCCGCTGGGCATCGCCTTCAGTGCCCTGCTGATCGCCTTCCTCGACAAGTCGTCGTCCTCGCTCGACCAGTTCGGGTACGAGAAGGAGATCGCCACGATCATGCAGGGCCTGATCGTGATCTCGGTCGTCGTCAGCTACGAGCTCGTCCGGCGTTACGGGATCCGCCGCCAGCAGCAGAAGGTCGGCGAGGAACTCGCCGCCGGCCACGCCCTCACGACCGAGAAGGAGGCGGCACTGTGAGCACCAGCAAAGTCTCCGCCGCACGCGTCGCCCCAAGAAGGGCGGCGGGCGCCGCAAGCTCACCCTGCCCGTGGTTCTCCTGATCATCGCGGGCGCACTCGCCCTCGTCTCGCTGGTCCGCCTGATCAGCGGAGCCAACGACGTGACCTCCGTCGGCCAGGTCGCGGGCGCGCTGGAACTGGCCGTACCGATCGGGCTCGCCGGTCTCGGCGGCCTGTGGGCCGAGAGGGCCGGCGTCGTCAACATCGGCCTCGAAGGCATGATGATCCTCGGCACCTGGTTCGGTGCCTGGGCCGGATTCCAGTGGGGCCCTGGATGGGCGTCCTGTTCGGCATCATCGGCGGCGCACTCGGCGGTCTGCTCCACGCCGTCATCACCGTCACCTTCGGCGTCAACCACATCGTCTCCGGTGTGGCCATCAACATCCTCGCCGTCGGCGTCACCCGCTACCTCTCCAACTTCGCCTTCGACGGCGTACAGGGCGGTTCCTCCAAGCAGTCCCCGCGTATCGATCCGATCGACAAGATCACCATTCCGGGCTGTCGGACTGGATGCAGGATCTACAGCAACAGCACTGGTTCCTCATCTCCGACATCGCGGGCATCGTCGGCGGCCTGGTCACCGGGCTGTCCCTGCTGACCGTCGTGGCGCTGCTGCTGATCCCGGTCACCTGGTGGCTGCTGTGGCGCACCGCGTTCGGGCTGCGCCTGCGCTCCTGCGGCGAGAGCCCGATGGCCGCAGAGACGCTCGGCGTCAACGTCTACAAGTACAAGTACATCGCCGTCACCGTCTCCGGCGGCCTCGCGGGCCTCGGCGGAGCCTTCCTCGCCATCGTCGCCACCGGCATCTACCAGGAGGGCCAGACCGGTGGCCGTGGCTACATCGGTCTCGCCGCGATGATCTTCGGTAACTGGATGCCCGGCGGCATGGCGCTCGGCGCCGGACTCTTCGGTTTCACCGACAGCCTCAGCTGCGCGGTGGCGCGGAGAACGTGCACGCGATGCTGCTCCTGCTGGCGATCCTGCTGGTGATCGCGGTGTTCTGGCAGCTCTACCGGAAGAAGTACGTGGCCGCGGTGATCTCGGCCGCGGTCTCCGCGCTGCTGTTCACCTGGTACTTCCTGACGGACCAGGTCCCTAGCCAGTTCGTCGACGCGGCGCCCTACGTCACGACGCTGCTGGTGCTCTCGCTGTCGGCGCAGCGGCTGCGCATGCCGAAGGCGAACGGAACGCCCTACCGGAAGGGCGAAGGCACGTGACGCCGCCGCCCGCAGGTGCGGCGACTGTCGACTGGGACGCGCTGCGCGCTGCCGCCCGGGACGCCATGACCCGGGCGTACGCCCCTACTCGGCTACCCGGTCGGCGTCGCCGCCCTGGTCGACGACGGCCGCGTGATCATCGGCTGCAACGTCGAGAACGCCTCGTACGGCATCGGGCTATGCGCCGAGTGCGGCCTGGTCTCCCAGCTGCAGGCCACCGGCGGTGGCCGGCTCACCCACTTCGTCTGCGTGGACGGTAAGGGTGCACCACTGGTGCCGTGCGGGCGGTGCAGGCAGCTGCTGTACGAGTTCGGGGGCCCGAGCTGGTCCTGGAGACGCCGGACGGCTTCCGTACGCTCGATGAGATGCTGCCGCAGGCTTTCGGGCCACGGCACCTCGGATAGGACGTATGGCGGCCGGTCTCCGGCGGGCCGGCCGCCGCGCTGCCCGCGCAACCCGGGCAGCCGCGAACGTGTTCACTCTCTATGCGCGTAGAGTCAATTGGACTCATGCGTACGCAACCGGCCGGAAGGACTCCCATCCCATGGACGCCATCTCCGTCATCCGCACCAAGCGGGACCGGGGCGAGCTGACCCCGAGCAGATCGAATGGGTCATCGACGCCTACACCCGCGGCGAGGTCGCCGACGAGCAGATGTCCGCGCTGGCCATGGCGATCCTGCTGAACGGTATGAACCGCACCGAGATCGCCCTCTGGACCGCGGCCATGATCGCCTCCGGTGAGCGGATGAACTTCGACGCGCTCTCCCGCCCCACCACCGACAAACACTCCACCGGTGGCGTCGGCGACAAGATCACCCTCCCGCTGGCCCCGCTCGTCGCGGCCTGCGGCGCGGCCGTGCCGCAGCTCAGCGGGCGCGGGCTCGGTCACACCGGCGGCACCCTGGACAAGCTGGAGTCCATCCCGGCTGGCGCGCGCACATCACCAACGCCGAGATGCTTCACGTTCTGGACACCACCGGCGCGGTGATCTGCGCGGCGGGTGACGGCCTCGCCCCGCCGACAAGAAGCTGTACGCGCTGCGCGATGTCACCGGCACCGTCGAGGCGATCCCGCTCATCGCGAGCTCGATCATGTCGAAGAAGATCGCCGAGGGCACCGGCGCGCTCGTCCTGGATGTGAAGGTCGGCTCCGGCGCCTTCATGAAGACCATCGAGGACGCCCGCGAACTGGCCTCCACCATGGTCGCGCTGGGCACCGACAGCGGCGTACGGACGGTGGCCCTGCTCACCGACATGTCCACGCCGCTCGGTCTGACCGCGGGCAACGCCCTGGAAGTACGCGAATCCATCGAGGTGCTGGCGGGCGGCGGCCCCAGGGACGTCATCGACCTGACCCTCGCCCTGGCCCGCGAGATGCTGGACGCGGCCGGGCTCAAGGACGCCGACCCGGAGAAGGCACTCGCCGACGGCTCGGCGATGGACGTCTGGCGCCGCATGATCTCCGCCCAGGGCGGCGCCCGGACGCCGAGCTGCCCGTCGCCCGCGAGCAGCACGTCGTGAGGGCCCCGTCCACCGGCGTGCTGACCCGCCTGGACGCCTACGACATCGGCGTAGCCGCCTGGCGCCTCGGTGCGGGCCGCGCCCGCAAGGAGGACCCGGTGCAGGCCGGTGCCGGAGTCGAGATGCACGCCAGCCGGGGACACCGTGACCGAGGGCAGCCGCTGCTGACGCTGCACACGGACACCCCGGAGAAGTTCGACTACGCGCTGAAGGCCCTGCCGGACGCGTACGACGTCGCCCCGGCCGGCACGCCGTTCACCGCCACGCCGATCGTGCGGGAACGTATCGCCTGACCTGCGGCTTCTCTTCGGGTGAACGGGACCGGTGGACTGCCACCGGTCCCGTTCGGCATGCTGGACTCGGTGACGCACCGATAAGAGGAGACCGCCATGAGCGCACTCACTGTCGATCCGGCCGGGCCACGGCCAGGACTGGGACGACCTCGTCCGGATCTGGGAGGAGACGGACGCACCCGAGGGCTGCAAGGTGGAGATCATCGAGGGGATCGTCACCGTGTCGCCACCGCCGTCCAAGGACCACAACACCACTGCGGCGCTGCTGCAGCGCAGGCTCTACACCGTCATTCCGGAGGAATGGGAGATCTACCAGACGCTGGGCGTCTCGGTACCGGGACGTGCGGGCGTCTACATCCCCGATCTCGTAGTCGTGCCGCGCGCGGTGGCGACCGGTCCGGGCAATCGCGTCCCGGCGGAAGACGCCCTGCTGGTCGTCGAGATCACCTCGCAGGCGAACGCCAACCACGACCGCGTCAAGAAGGCCCACGGATACGCGAAAGCCGGCGTCGAGCTCTTCCTGCTGCTGGATCCATGGCACTCGGGCCGCCCGACGGCCACGCTCTACGGCCACCCCGACCACGGCACCTACCGGGTCCTCGAAGCCGTCGAGTACGGCGGGAAACTGACGCTCCCCGAGCCGTTCGGGCTGGACCTGGACACCGGGGCGTTCCCGGTGAGCTGAGCCACATACGTGCCCCGGCGCCGATGAGTTTCGGGCATCGGGCCGGTCTCTGTGGTGTGGATGCCAAGACCCCGAAGGCCCTCGTTGTCACCGGCCGCATCAACCGTGCCGATGTGCCGGGGCTCTGCGCCCGACTGGAGGCGCTGCTGGGCAGCGGTGTCCCAGAGGTCACCGCGGTGGACTGCGATGTGAGCGGTGTCGTGTACCCGGACCTGGCCCTGGTCGAGGCGGTCGCCCGGCTGGGGCTCGTCGCACGCCGGACCGGGGGCGTCGAGCTACGGCTGCGCAATGTGCCGCCCGAGGTTCGGGTGCTGCTGGAGCTGACCGGGCTGGCCGATGTGATCGGCCCGGTCAGGACGGCGCCGGGGCAGGAGCGGGATCCGGTCCGATCCGGCCCGCTCCGGCGCCCTGTCAGTGGGACACGACGCAGGAGTAGGCACGAATCAATGGGACGCTCTCCCGGCCTCGGAGCTGTTCGCTCCCGTGGACGGCCATGCGGTGGGTGACGGTGGCGGGGCGGCGCTCGTCGTCAAGCACGGGTTGCCCTCGGGCTGCGGCCCCGGGTCTGTGCTGTCCGGAGAGCTCGGGGCCGGTGCGGGCTGAGGCCCCGCGGTGGCCGTGGGCTCGTCCAGCAGGAGCGTCGCCCCCAGCCCGCCACCATCAGCAACGCCCAGCCGATCACCACCGGCCGCCCGACTCTCACGAGGCGTCGGCCTCCAGACGGTCCGGCAGGCCGAACAGCGGGAACCAGCGCTCGGTGTCCAGGAAGCAGTGCATCCCGGTGATCGAGCCCTCCGAGATGTCGATGACCTGCACCGCCCACGGTACGAAGCCCGGACCGTCCGGATCGGGCTTGTAATGGGCGAAGGCCGGCGTCCCGTTGGCCTGCGTCGCCACGAGCCGCGAACCGGCGCAGCTCGCCCCGATGCTGAGCATGAAGCCCGTGATGTCGTCGTGCCCCTGCAGCCAGAGGTCGAACGGCGGCATGGTCATCACCGCGTCCTCGTGGAGCAGCGCGGTGAGCGCGGCCATGTCGTACCCTCGAACGCCGCCACATAGCGCTCCAGGAGCTTGCGCTGCTCCTCGTCGAGGGGTTCGCGGTGTCCGCGGCCAGGCTGTGCGACTCCGACAGTGTCGCCCGCGCCCGCTGGAGGGCGCTGTTGACCGAGGCGACCGTGGTGTCGAGCAGCTCGGCGACCTCGCTCGCCTTCCAGGCCAGGACCTCGCGCAGGATCAGCACGGCCCGCTGCTTGGGCGGCAGATGCTGCAGCGCCGCGACGAACGCGAGGCGCACCGACTCGCGGGCCACAGCGGCCTCCGCGGGTCGTCCATCGACGGCAGGATGCGGCCGTCCGGCATCGGCTCCAGCCAGGTGTTCTCCGGCAGCGGATTGAGCGCCGCCTGCGCCAGCGGGTCGGCCCGGACAGATCCACCGGCCGCGCCCGCTTGTTGCCGGCGTTCAGCATGTCCAGACAGACGTTGGTCGCGATCCGGTACAGCCAGGAGCGCAGCGAGGAACGGCCCTCGAACTTCTCGAAGTTGCGCCAGGCGCGCACCATCGTGTCCTGGACCGCGTCCTCCGCCTCGAAGGCCGAACCGAGCATCCGGTAGCAGTACCCCGTCAGCTCGGTCCGGTGTCCCTCCAGACGGCTGTCGATACTCGCCCCGGCACTCGCCCCGGCCGTCGTTGTCAGATCACTCATCGCTTCACCCCAGTTGCGCTGTGACACCGCTCACTCAGCACTCTGGAAAATACCTGAGACCACTGACAATCGGGCGGGAAGCGCAGAAGCGGCTGCTCGCTCCAGTATGACTTCGCCTGCGCCGACCGCATGTTGACGCCTCCGGGACCGGTGCGGCGCGCGTGCGGCTCAGCCGCGGACGGCCGCCATCGGCAGGGCCCTGCGACGCTCCGCACGGGCGGCCCGGGTTCCGTACAGCGTGATCGATACGACGCCGAGCACCGCGACGAGACCCAGTGCCACCGTCGCCGGCCAGCCCCGGTGTGGAAGGCGATGGCGCCGAGCGTGCCGCCCGCGCTGGAGCCCAGGTAGTACGCGGACTGGTAGAGGGCCGATGCCTGCGCCCGGCCCGTCGTCGCCGTACGGCTCACCGAGGACGAGGCGACCGCGTGTCCGGCGAAGAAGCCCGCGGTGATCAGGACGAGGCCGCCCAGTACGGCGGCCAACTGGTCGGCCAGCGAGAGCAGCAGACCGGCGGCCGTGGTGGAGACGGCGAGGTAGAGCGCGCCCCGGCGGCCCAGCCGGGCGACCAGCCGGCCGGCCGCGGCGGAGGAGAGCGTACCGACGAGGTAGACCAGGAAGATCGAGCCGACGACGCCCTGCGGAAGGCTGAAGGGCTCTCGACGAGCCGGTAGCCGATCACGGTGTAGACCGCGCCGAACACCGTCATGAACAGCGCGCCGATCGCGTACAGCCGGCGCAGCAGCGGGTCGGCGAGGTGGCAGCCGACGGTCTTCGCCAGGGCCTTCGGGTTCAGCGAACCGGGTGTGAAGTGCCGGGCCTTCGGGATCATGAAGTGGAAGACCACCGCGCAGATCACGGCCAGCAGCCCGATCGCGCCGAGCGCCATCCGCCAGCCCCACAGCTGGGCGACCCAGCCGGCGAGGATGCGGCCGCTCATGCCGCCGATGCTGTTGCCCGCGACGAACAGGCCGATCGCGGCCACCAACGCCTTGGGGCGTACTTCCTCGGCCAGATACGCCATCGCGGAGGCGGGCAGTCCGGCCAGGGCCGCGCCCTGAATGACGCGCAGCGCGATCAGCCAGCCGATCGAGGGGCGAACGGCACGAGCAGGCCCACCAGCACGGCGACCGTCAGCGACGCGGTCATCATCTCGCGCCGCCCGAACCGCTCGGAGAGCGCGCTCAGCGGCAGCACACACAGTGCCAGTGCCCCGGTCGCCGCCGAGACCGTCCAGCTGGCCTGTCCTGCCGTGACGCCGAAGGAGGCGGAGACGGCGGGCAGCAGCGCCTGGGTGGAGTAGAGGAGGGCGAATGTCGCGACACCGGCGGCGAAGAGCGCGAAGCTCATCCGGCGGTAGCCGGGACGGCCGGCTCGAGGCGGTCCGGAGCGGCCGGGTTACCGGGACGGCCGGGCCGGCCGGAGAGACCGGGGACGACGGCGGATGACGGAGCGGAGGAGGCGTCCAGCGTGATGGTGGACGCCCCGGTACTGGCAGGAGGCATGGACCGAACGTAGGCCCCCGGTTTCATGCGTCCAATGCATGAAACCGTCATAATCAATCCCATGGTGCATCAACACAGCTCACAGTCGCGGCTGTCACCCAGTAGTTACGAAGAAGACATCCGCGCCGTGCTCGCCCCACGCCTCGCGTACTTCGAAGCGGTGGCCCGTCACGAGCACGTCACCCGGGCCGCCCACGAGCTGGGCGTACCGCAGTCGACGCTGTCGCGGGCCATGGTGCGACTCGAACAGGACCTGGGCGTCGCCCTGTTCGCCCGCAAGGGCCGTACGGTCTCGCTCACCCCGCCGGCCGTACGTTCCTGGGCTCGGCCGAACGGGCGCTGACCGAGGTGGAGAAGGCCGCCGACTCGGTGCGGGCCGACGCCGATCCGGCCGCGGGCAAGGTCGCCTTCGGCTTTCTGCACACCATGGGTTCGGAGACCGTGCCCGGCCTGATCCGGGCGTTCCGCGTCGACCACCCCGGGTCCGCTTCCAGCTCGTGCAGAACTACGGCGAGGCGATGATCGAGCGGCTGCGGGCGGGCGGTCTCGACCTCTGCCTCACCTCGCCCGTCCCCGACGCCCCGGACCTGGTGAGCCGCCGCCTCGACGAGCAACGGCTGCGCCTGGTCGTCCCCGACGACCACCGGCTGGCCGGCCGTAAACGCATCCGCCTCGCGGAGGCGGCCGACGAAACGTTCGTCACCCTCGAACCCGGTTACGGCCTGCGGCGGATAACGGACGACCTCTGTACGAAGGCCGGGTTCACCCCGGGTCGCGTTCGAGGGGAGGAGGCCGAGACCCTGCGCGGCCTGGTCGCGGCCGGGCTCGGGTGGCCCTGCTCCCGCCGCCCGCGGTGGCACGCCCCGGTGTGGTGGAGCTGACGGTGACGGCGCCGCGCGCGGCCCGTGAGATCGGTGTCGCTTGGCTGGACGGCCATCCGGACACACCCCGGTGGCGGCCTTCAAGCGCTTCCTGCTGTCGCGCCGGGGCACCTGCTGCCCAACTGAGCGCTACCGCGTGGCGCGTCAGCCGGCTCGTCCGCCGAGCCCTGGGAATGATCTGCCCGGCTCCACTCCGGGCCCCGGCCGCCGGCGGAACGGGTGCCACCGCCGACCGGCACCGGGCAGACCCGACGCGGCCGCCACCGCCGACGACGTGGTTGGAGAACGCCATCTTTGGGAGCCGCTTCCAGTCGCACCCGCAGGGCTCATCGCGGCTCGTGGGATCCCGCGGTGGTATTACGTTGTCGATTCAATGGAAGATTCGAATTTTGACACTTATCTCAATTTTGACAGACCGTGCTGGGAGATGGACCCTGAAAGGGTGGAATTCTTGGTTTTAAAAGCAGGAGGTTGAGAGACATGGCGGCCACCGCACACCTCGTCCGCCTCAGCTGCGAGGAAACGGAAGACAGCGGTGATGACGAGATCCTTCTGATCTACGACGGCGAAGTGCTGGGGAGTAAGGGCATGGGGCCGGCGATCATCTCGAGATCAACATGACCCGCCCGTCAACGGAACCTCCCTGGTCGACGTGCAGGAGGAGGACTGGCCGGACGACAACGACTTCCTCGGCAGGATCGCCATTCGTGAGTCGGAAAAGGGGCAGGGGATGAGGCAGCAGACCTTCACGCAGGACGACGCCCACTACACACTGCATTACCAGGTCGTGTAGGTGCGGCCACCGGTTTGCCGATCACGGGGTATTGCTTTCGAGGCTTTTACCCGGCTGTCGGCGTCAGCGCCGCAGCGACTGCCCGAACCCGGCGGCCAGCGGCATCCGCAGGCCCAGCGGCGGCGGCGCCGCGAAGGCGTCGGTGAGCGGCCGGGCGTAGGACCTGGCGAACAGTGAGCCGCGGATGAAGTCCGCGGCCAGGGCCATCACCTCGCCCGGTGCTGACGCAGTGCGTGCCCGTCGGAATGGACCTCGAAGCGGCAGGTGTCCCGGTTGATTTTCTTGGCCCGTTCCGCCAGCCGGTAGGACAGCTCCGGATCCGAACGCGCGTCGTTGGTGCCGTGCACGATCAGCACTCGCCTCCCCGCGAGCTGCTTCACCGGCTCGGGCTCGGCCCCGGCGCCGTCCGGCAGCCACGGGGCCATCGCCAGTACGGCGGTGACAGTCGTGCCCGGCGGCCCGCAGGCCGCCGGCCGCCCATGCCGTGTCCGGCGAGACAGACGGGGACATCGCCGTAGCGCCGTACCGCCTCATCGGCTGCCCATGCCGCGTCGGTGGCCGGGTCCGCGTCGGCGTTCCAGCCGCGGAAGCGGTAGCGCACCACATGCGCCGCGAGTCCGTCGCCTTGGCCCGCGCGGGCCAGGGTCCGGGCGAGCGGCAGCTGTACCGCGTGGGAGAGGGCGGCCGGGCGGCGGTGTGAATCGGTCTCGCCGTCCGGGAGCAGCAGGAGGACGCCGCTGACCTCGGACGGTGCTCCGGCCGTGTGAACGGCCCGTCCCAGCCTCGCAACAGGCAGGGGTTGTGCGCGCTGTGCCATGGACAGAACAGTGTCAGAAGGAAGTGCCTGAAGGACAGGTGTACTCCAGCTGATTTCCTGACCGCTACCGGCTTCGACACCCAGCGCTCTACGCGCGTAGGCGCTAGAGTGCCCGGATGACGAGCCAGACCCCGAACGTCCCCGGTCCCGACCAGATCCGCCGCGCGCCCAAGGTGCTTCTCCACGATCATCTCGATGGTGGCCTGCGCCCCGGCACGATCGTCGAGCTGGCGCTCGCACAGGGCTATGAGGCGCTGCCCGAGAGCGAACCCGACAAGCTCGGCGTCTGGTTCCGGGAAGCGGCGGACTCCGGTTCGCTGGAGCGCTACCTGGAGACCTTCGCCCACACCTGCGCCGTCATGCAGAGCCGCGACGCACTGTTCCGGGTGGCCGCCGAGTGCGCCGAGGACCTCGCCGAGGACGGCGTCGTCTACGCAGAGGTGCGGTACGCCCCGAACAGCACCTCACCGCCGGCCTGACCCTCGAAGAGGTCGTCGAGGCGGTCAACGAGGGCTTCCGCGAGGGCGAGCGCAGGGCCCGCGCCAACGGCCACCGCATCCGGGTCGGCGCCCTCCTGACCGCGATGCGGCACGCCGCCCGCGCCCTGGAGATCGCCGAGCTCGCCAACCGCTACCGCGACCTGGGTGTCGTCGGGTTCGATATCGCGGGCGCCGAGGCGGGATACCCGCCCACCCGGCACCTCGACGCGTTCGAGTACCTCAAGCGGGAGAACAACCACTTCACCATCCACGCGGGCGAGGCCTTCGGCCTGCCGTCCATCTGGCAGGCCCTGCAGTGGTGCGGCGCCGACCGGCTCGGCCACGGCGTCCGCATCATCGACGACATCGAGGTCGCCGACGACGGCAGTGTGACGCTCGGCCGCCTCGCCTCCTACGTACGCGACAAGCGCATCCCGCTGGAACTGTGCCCGACCTCCAACCTCCAGACCGGCGCCGCGGCCTCGTACGCCGAGCACCCCATCGGGCTGCTGCGGAAGCTGCATTTCCGCGCCACCGTGAATACGGACAACCGGTTGATGAGCGGTACGAGCATGAGTCAGGAATTCGAGCGGCTGGTCGAGACTTTCGGATACACGCTCGATGATATGCAGTGGTTCACAGTCAATGCGATGAAATCAGCGTTCATTCCTTTCGATGAACGTCTGGCGATGATCAACGACGTCGTGAAGCCGGGATACGCGGAGCTCAAGTCCGAATGGCTGTTCCGCCAGACCGCTGCTACCAGCGGTTCTTCCTCCTTGGCCGGCTGAGCGGGCCGGAACGGAAACGGCCGGGACCACCGGGTCGCGGCCCTTTTCCGTGTTTCGTCGTGTTTGCGGCTGGGGCAGTGGGCTGGCTACCTTGCAGAGCCGTTCACATCCCCTTCCCCAGGATGAATTTCATATGAAGCAGTCTGTCGCCAGGACCCTCGGTGTTGCCGCTCTCGGCGCCGCTTTCGCCGCCGCCGGGGCCGGCAGCGCCTCCGCCGTCGCGCTGCCCGTCGACGCCGCCGCCGGTGCGCTTCCCGCCGGCGTCACACTGGACTCCGTGACCGGTGCCCTGCCTGCCGTGCAGAAGACGGCCGGTGGCCTCCTCGACCAGAGGCAGGGGACAACGAGGTCAAGACGTCCGGCGCCAACCTGCTCGGCGGCCTGCCCGAGGGCGGGCTGACCGGACTGTCCACCGGCGGCCTTCCGCTCGGCGGCTGACAGCGCCCGTACATGCCCGTGGGGCGCATACCCGGCCGGGTGTGCGCCCACACGTGTCTCCTCGTGGTCGCGGCCCGTCACCAGGCCGTCGCGGAGGAGGTCCGCTCCGACGGCAGCAGCATCCACAGCGCCAGATAGAGCAGGATCTGAGGGCCGGGCAGCAGGCACGAGACGACGAAGATGATGCGCATCGACCTTGTGGAGATGCCGAAGCGCCGGGCCAGCGCTGCGCACACTCCGCCGATCATGCGTCCGTCACGGGGGCGGGCAAGTGCGGCCATGGTGGGCTCCTTCGCGAGCGTTTGCGGGGAGCAGCTCCGTTGTGCTCCCGATGTATCCATAGTCGCTCCACGAAGGGGTGCAAGGAGTCGCTCTAGGGTGCGATACCGACCCTGGAAATCGTCGGGGTCGAGCCTGAGGGGCTTCCTCCCGCAGCAGTACAGCCACCTCATCCTCCCGGACCCTGCGGCCACGGCGCAGCCGCGCCCGGCATATCGGTACGACCAGGAGGTGGGCGACGGTCACACCGACGGTGTTCAGCAGCAGCGAGTCGACGTCGACGACCTGGCCGGGCACCCCGTCTGCCCCAGCTCGATGGCCAGGGAGATCAGCGATCCCGCGGCGACCGTACGGGCCAGCGAGGCCCACGGCGAAACGAACAGACGGCCGCCGGCCATCGGCAGCAGCACGCCCAGCGGCGCCAGCAGCAGAAGCCCTTCGCCGATCCGGCGGGCCGCCTCGACCGGGCCGAGGGACAGGTCCGCCCTGATACCGGCGAGCGGCTGGAGATTGGCTGCCGTCACCCACGGCACATCCAGCGGGCGCAGGGTCAGCCACCCGACGATCAGCAGATGCACGAGGAGGAGGAGACCCCGCCGCGCGGAAGCGGATGACGGCCTGGCCGTCCGAACCTTGACGCACGTGTCCAAAGACGCCACGACCGGCAGGATCGGTTCCGCCCGGTCGCGGGAAGAGTCCGCGATCGATGTCACAGTCTGCCGGGCCGGCCCGGCGAGACGTCGTCGCGGCCTGCCGGGAGGCGCCGCGAAGCGTTCAGGGCAGCTCGATGGCACCGAGCGTCGGCACGTTCCCCGGCCGGCTCTTCGTCTCCGAGGTGCACAGGTAGCTCCGCGGCGGATAGCTGCCGGGACCGCCGAGCACCACCGCGTCCGCGGAGGTGAGTACCTTGCTCTCCGCGTACGAACACACGACCTGTGCCAGCGCCTCGGCCGGCAGGTCCTCGGGCTGCTCGCTGAGGCGCAGAGTGCCCTCCCGGTCGCCCGGAAGGGCGTCGCTGACGCGCAGGTCCGCCGGTACGTCGGTGGAGAATCCCGCGCGACGCTCGTCGTCGGTCGGCTCCTGCTGCAGTTCGCCGAGGACCGAGCGGGCGACCTGCACACGGTCCGCCTCCGACTCGTCGAGCCGGACCGTACGGTCGACCGCCAGCAGCTGCGAGGCACAGACGAGATAGATCTGGACCGGGACGGTCTCCAGCGCCTGCGCGGACGAGCTCTGCGCCGAAGCGCTGCACGGCACCCTGGACGGCGCGGCCCCGCGTCCACCGGCACCGACGTGGTCCTGATCCCGCACCCGAGGCCAGTGCCACGCACGCCAGGGCCGCCGCCAGGGCGGCGGCGGACCGCCTCGTGCGGGTGGAGCCGGGACGCCGGGGCGGTGTGCGCCGTGCGCACGGGCACCGGCCCTCACTTCGCGCCGCCGTTCGCGTCCGGGTCGTCCGTGTCGCTCTGCGCCGCGCCGAGGTCCAGCCGCTCGGCATCGCGTGGCAGCCGTAGTTCGAACACGGCTCCGTCGCCGTCCGGAGAGTTCGACGCGGTGATGTCACCGCCGTGGATGTGCGCGTTCTCCATGGCGATCGACAAACCCAGGCCACTTCCCTCGGAGCGCGGCCGGGAAGCGCTCGCCTTGTAGAACCGGTCGAAGACGTGCGGCAGGACGTCCTCGGGAATGCCGGGGCCGTGGTCACGCACCTCGATGACCAGCTGATCGTCGTCGGTCCGTACCGCTACCCGCACCGGTGAGCCTCCGTGCTTGAGCGCGTTGCCGATCAGATTCGCCAGGATCACATCGAGCCGGCGCGGATCGAGCCGCACCATGATGCCCCGCTCCGCGTCCAGATCGACCGCGTCCAGCCAGGCCCGTACATCGATGCAGGCGGTGACCTGGTCGGCGACGTCCACCGTGTCGAGGACGAGCCTGGCCGTGCCCGCGTCGAAGCGGGTGACCTCCATCAGGTTCTCCACCAGGTCGTTCAGCCGCCGGGTCTCGCTCACCACCAGATGCACCGCGGGGCGATCATCGGGTCCAGATTGTCGGCCTCGTCCTCCAGCACCTCGGCGACCGCGGTGATCGCGGTCAGCGGGGTCCGCAGCTCGTGCGACATGTCGGCGACGAACCGGCGGCTCGACTCCTCCCGCGCGCTCATGTCGGCGACCTTCTTCTCGAGCGAGTGCGCCGTCCTGTTGAACGTACGGGAGAGGTCGGCGAGCTCGTCGGTGCCCGAGACCACCAGGCGGGTGTCGAGCTTGCCCTCGCCGAGCTTGCGGGCCGCGTCGCCGAGCCGCTGTACCGGCCGCAGCACGGTCGTCGCCGCGCCCTGCGCGAGAAGGGCCGAGCCGACCAGGGCCAGCAGCGTGGCAATACCGAGCGACCAGGCCAGCGAGCTGAGGTCCTCGCGTTCCTGGTCGAGTGATTTGAGCATGTAGCCGGTCGGACCACCACCGATGATCTTCGTTCCGGCCACCAGGTACGGCGTCCCGTCGATGCTCGTACGCTGCCAGAACAGGTGGTACTCATACTTGTTGCTCGACGTCAGCGGCTGCTTCCTGCCCACCTGCCTCTGCAGCGAGACCGGTACGTCGACCTTGGTGAAGGCGTCAGTGTCGGAGGGGCCGACGATCGGCTTGCCGCCGTCGCGCTCGGAGACCAGCAGCACGCTGTATCCGGGGCCGCTGTTCGCCATCTGCACGGCGGCGTTCTGCAGATCCTCCGCGGTGGGCTGCTCGGGCAGGGTGGCCGCCCGGTTCTGCATCTGCCGCCTGAAGTCGCCGAGCGCCGTGTCCTGCGTACGCGTGAGCACGGCCTCGCGGTTGAGCCAGTACGCGATGCCCGAGGCCGACACCGCCGCCGTCAGGGCCACCAGGGCGAAGACGACGACGAGACGGAGCCGCAGGCTGGTCCAGCGAAGACCCGCGCGTATGGAACGCTTCGCGGATTCGCTCACTGAGGCGAATCCAGCCGGTAGCCCACTCCGCGCACGGTACGGATCAGCGTCGGTGACGACGGCACGTCCTCCACCTTCGCGCGCAGCCGCTGCACACAGGCATCCACGAGCCGGGAGTCGCCGAGATAGTCGTGCTCCCACACCAGCCGCAGCAACTGCTGCCGGGACAGGGCCTGACCGGGCCGGCGGCTGAGCTCCAGCAGGAGCCGCAGCTCGGTCGGGGTGAGCTGCAGATCCTCACCGCTCTTGGTCACCGTCATCGCCGAGCGGTCGATGACCACGTTACCGAAGGTCGCCGAGTCGGTGGACTCGCGCTCGCCGCGGCGCAGCACCGCACGGATCCGGGCATCGAGCACCCGGCCCTGTACGGGTTTCACCACATAGTCGTCCGCGCCGGACTCCAGTCCCACCACGACGTCGATATCGTCGCTGCGCGCGGTCAGCAGAATGATCGGCAGTTGATCGGTGCGCCGGATACGCCGGCACACCTCGAAACCGTCGATTCCGGGCAGCATCACATCCAGCACAACCAGGTCCGGCCGCTGCTCTCGCAGCAGGTCCAGGCCGTCTTCTCCCGTCGCCGCGGTGGCCACACGGTGGCCCTGGCGTGACAACGAGAGTTCGAGGGCCGTGCGGATGGCGTCGTCGTCCTCGATCAGCAGCAGGAAAGGCACGTACGCCATTCTGGCCCATGGTGGTGGTGCAGTTCGACAATCCCCGACTTCCTTCCTGACCCCCTGCGGTGGCGTCCCTCCGGATGTGTACAACGTGTGCACGGCGCGCCCTGTGACAGGCCTGTGACAGTTGGAGGACAGCGTCATGAAACTGCCCGTGCAAGCTCAGTGGCAGTTGGAACGAACGGACCGACTCCACCGATGGGGGCGCGAGATGAACGCACTGCACAGCACCACCTCAAGCGCAGTTGTCACGCGGCTCCACGACGTCGGCCGGAGCCAGGAGCTCGGGGAGCACGGGGTGCGTTCGTGGCGCCGGGCGTCAGCACACGTCCTATATGACGGTGATTGACGCACCAGCGGGGCCAACGGGGAACCGCGTACGGGGAGGTCACGGGGAGCGGAAGCCAATGGTGGAGACCGAGGACGCCGAAACGGCGTTCACGGCCTACGTCAAGGAGCGCCGCGCCTCCCTGTACGCAACCGCCTATCACCTGACCGGCGACCGGTTCGAGGCCGAGGATCTGCTGCAGAGCGCCCTCTTCTCGACGTACCGGGCGTGGGACAGGATCAGTGACAAGGCGGCGGTCGGCGGATACCTGCGCCGCACCATGACGAATCTCCACATCAGCGCCTGGCGCAGGCGCAAGCTCAACGAGTACCCGACCGAGGAACTGCCGGAAACGGTGGGCGACACGGACGCGATGCGCGGCACGGAGCTGCGGGCGGTGCTCTGGCAGGCGCTCGCCCGGCTGCCCGAACTCCAGCGCACGATGCTGGTCCTTCGTTATTACGAGGGCCGCACCGACCCGGAGATCGCGTCCATCCTCGGCATCAGTGTCGGCACGGTGAAGTCGAGCATCTGGCGGTCGCTCCGCCGGCTGCGCGAGGACGATGTCCTCAGCTTCGGCCGTGACGAGGAGGAGTCCTTCGGCGAGCTGGTGGCCTGAGGAGTACGGGGAACGGCCGCGGCTTCGGGGAGGCGGCGGTACGGGGAGAACGCAGCGGGGTCGGACGGGCCGGGGGTCCCGTCCGGCCCTCTCCGTGCGCGGCCGCGCAGCGCACGGAGTGGTCCTCCTCCTCGCGTCGCCTTGCAGCCGTGCGAAAGGAGGCGCTTGTTAGTCTGAGGAGGCCACGTCAAGCGTGGGCGTTCGAAGGAACTTCTGGGGTAAGTGAGCAGTCAGGCAGGCGATCAGATATTGACGGCCGCAGGGGCGACGCGTCGACCGCGATGCGGCTCAACCAGATCCCGGCCGAACCGTCCTCGCCTCCCTTGTACGGGCCCTTCATGCCCGGTGGCAAGGATCTGGTGTCCACCCCGGCGGAGAAGCGCACCGCGGCCAACGTCATCGAGCAGCATCTCGAACCCGACACCAAGAAGTCGGGTCACTGGGCGCGGGAGGAGACCTCGGCCGCCGTCAAGGCGCTCGCCGCCAAGGATGGCTCTGGGTGGATCAGTTCACGCGCACTGAAGAACGCGCACAAGGCCTGGGGCGACCAGGTGCAGAACCTGATGAACCGGCTCGGCGCGGAGAAGGACGGCCTGCGCGGTGCGCATACGATCTTGCTGAACACCGACGTGTTGACCGAGGGGCAGATCCGGCCGATCTCACCGTTCAACAGCTACTGACCGCTGCGGAAAGGGAAACGCCGGCTCGGCGCGTGCACATGCTGTTCGCACGGGCCATGGCACACCAGCAGGCATTCCGGACAACGGGGTAAGGGCATGCCCACCTATCACGAGATAATGAGTACGGACCTGTCCTGCCTGACCACTGCCGCAGGCAAGTGGACGGAGATGGCGGGCGAGTTCCACAAGCGTGAAGAGCGGTACGACAAGGATGTCCGCAGCATCACGATGGGGCAGACCTGGATCGGTCAGAGCTCGACCGCTGCCAACGCGATGTTCGGCGTCACGCTCAACGAGTACAAGGCGGCCCAGGCCGAGGCGAAGGCGGTGGCCTCGCTGCTGCGGGACGCGCACTCCCAGTTCACGGACCTGAAGGGCAAGCTGCAGGTGGCGAAGGACGGCGCCGTGGCGGCCGGATGACGGTCTCGGCGACCGGCAGGGTCACCTTCGACACGGCGAGTCTGAGCGAAGGCGCACGGAACGCGTACCACCACGACCCGGATTACCAGAAGTCGGTACGTGACGCGGTCAGTTCGTGGCAGCAGGAGATCGACCACCTGGTCACGGCCATGACGGACGCGGACGGCGGTGTGGAGACCGCGCTGAAGGCAGTGGTGCAGGACTCCGACGTCACGGACGGCACGATGAACGGCTTCAACGGCAAGCCACTCGGCGATATCGAGGAGTACGAGGCGCGCAACTCCGAGGAGATCGCGGAGCGCCTGATCGACGGCGAGAAGGTCTCCGACGCCGAGATCGCGGAGCTGGGACGGGCATGGCGGGACAACGGCGACGACAAGGCCTTCGCCCAGTCCTTCCTGAGCAAGCTGGGCCCCGATGGCACCGTCAGGCTGAGCGATGTCCTGTCCGACCGCGAGCAGGACTCGGGAGCCTCCACCCAGTACACGGAGCTGCTGGGCGGACTGGCCAACACGGTAGCGACGGCGACCCAGGTCCCCGGTTCGATGGCGGACGCGGCACCGGGCTCCGCGAAGTTCCAGACCTGGCTGAACAGCGGCGACGGCGCGTTCTACCAGCAGTTCACAGAGGGGCTCAAGAAGGCCGGGGCCAAGAACTTCGATTCGGAAACCAACCCGCTGTACGGCTACCGCCCGTTCGTCGAGATGATGACGCACGCCGACGTGCCGTTCGACGACCAGTTCCTCAACCAACTCGGCGACGACATGATCGGCGCCGAGAAGAAGAACGCCTCCATGTTCGCCCAGTGGGGCGGCAACCACACCGAGGGCCGGGCCGACGCGCTCGACAGCCTTCTCGACGTGATGAGCAAGAACCCCGACGCGGCCACCGCCTTCTTCGACCCCGACCTGGACAAGGGGCAGTCGCACCTGGACTACCTGGTGGGCAGCGGGGACGAGGCGCGGGAGTGGCCGCAGACGACCATCGCGGCCGGTTCCACGGTGGTGACGCAGGAGGATCCACTCAGCCGTCATGGCCTGGGGCCGCGCTGGAGGCGGGCACGACGGGGCAGGAGCCCGGCACGCCTTTGGGCAAGCCCGGCCCCACAGCGAGAGCCAGGCCCGTGTCATGCAGTCGGTCATCGCGGTGCTGGACGAGGGAGCCGCAGGCGACACCGTGCCGGAAGGCCTCAAGGTGCCTCTTGGCCGCGCGCTGAATGACTACACAGCGGACACGCACGCCATCCTGGGCGGCTACGCGCCGGACAGTCCGGTCGGCCAGGACCACATCACCGGATCGGGTGATAGCGCCTCCATCACGAACAGCAAGGAGAGTGTGCTGCGGGTGGTGCGCGGTGTGTCCGACGGCGTGATCGGCACGGATTCGGACGGGGATCCGGTACGAGTCTTCGACGCCCTGTACGAGGGGCAGCGTCTCTACGCGGCGGAGTACCTGGACGCCGGCCGGCACGTGCCCCAGAGCAGCCTGGTAGAGAACGTCGCCGACTGGGACGTCAGGTCGCGCCACGTGGGTGAGGCCTTCGGTGGTATGAACGCCATCGGCACGGACCTGGTGCTCGATGTCCGCGACGCCGAGGTAGGGAAAATCAACGATCAGGCACGCTACGGGTACCACGTCCTGGGGGTGCGGCCAACATGATCCCCGTGGTCGGCGACATCGCGCAGCGCGCTGTGGACGCCGCCACGTACGAGTGGTCCGGGGACGTCGCGGACGAGGCGGCGCTGGTCGCGCGTGGCGAAGTCAGCAGGGAGACAGCGAAAGGCATCTACGGCACGAACGATCTCATCGAGTCATGGGCCGCCACCCGGGAGGCTTCCGATAAGAGCGTGGCCGTCCAGAACGCCGTGGGCGAGGCGAAGCAGAGTTACATCACCGGCCGTGAGGAAGCGTATTCGGCTCTGCGAACCAGGGAGTGAGCAAGTGAGCACAGTAGCGGGCCGTGCGAGGCCGACATGGAGAGTCTGGGTTGTTGTGGCCGTCCTGGTCTTGGTGGTCGCGGGGCTGCATGTCTATCGGAACACCAATGTGCTGACGGATGACCGGCTCTGCGGAGGACTGGTCTCGGCGGAGAAGACGGATACGCTTCTTCCCGGGTCCGGTCGCCTCGACGCCGAGGGGAGGGCCTTGCCGACGACCTGAAGGACACGGAGTGCGAGGTCGAGAAGTCGTCCGTCGCGCTCGGCTCCGGAAAGGGCAGGCTGACTGTCCGGATCCGGGAGGAACCCGGTGACGCCCTCCTGGCGCGCGACGGGTGGCCGGACCTGTGGAAGGAGTCGTTCTTCTCCGGAAAGGTGACCGGCGGAGTCGACAAGTACGACGGGTGGGTCCTGCTGCCCGAGAAGTGCTGGACGACCCAGCCGATGGTCGTCGGAGTCAGCTCCAGTGAACCTGTCTCCGGCAGCGTGGCGTTCGCCGCTCTGGTCACTGATACCGCACGTGCTGTGGCGGCCCAGGCGGCGTGCGGCGACCTCCCGGAGGATCCTGGAACGCTCCTGCCACCTCGCTCCGAGGCGGCTCGCCCGGTTTCCGAGGGCGGGTGTGTGGCCTTGACGGCTTCTCCGTGCGTGGTCAGGTGCCGGCGGACACCGAGGTGCTTGAAGGGGGCAGACGGCGCCCGCTGATCTGTGGTCCTGCAGGCTGTTCCTGGATGATGACTCACGCGGCCCCGTCCGCAGGGACGGCTTCATGGTGTACACGGCCTCCCGGGACCCGCTGCTCATCGCCGCCGTGAAGAAGGCGCCGGGTACGACCAAGGGTGAGGCGCCGGACGGCCGGGAAGCCGATGTCGTCGATTCGCAAGGGATCGTTCTGTCCTGCGCCCAGGGGCGCTCTACCTGGCAGCTGAATCGGGGCTGCAGTACTTGGAGGCAAGCAAGCGTCACCCGGACCTTCCGGCGCGGGACGCGTACTTCGAGTCCTTCGTGAAGTCCGCGACCAAGACGTTCGACTGCGACACAGCCGCGAGGTGAGGGCATGACCGGCGCCTGACGCTATCCGGTGGGCAGCGGCGAGGAGGCGCGGACGTGGCCGCAGACGAGTGTCCCGGCCGGTAACGCAAAACAAGTACCTGTCAGACACCATGAACTGAGGCTCCATGCCTACTTCTGACATTCCCCTGGCCGCCGAGGACAGCATGGATCCCGTGCCGGAGCGCCGGGACCGTCCGCGTCCCCGTTTCCTCGTCCTGGCCCTGGTGTTCGTCTGTCTTCTCGGCGCGGGGATTGCCTGGCACGTACAGGACTCCTCCGGAGCGTCGTCCTGTGAGGTGGTACGGGACGACAGACGTGTGGAGAAGGCACTGGGGCACCGCTACGACGGGGAATGGCCTGCGCCGATTTGGGGCGGCGATGAAGGCGGTCATGCTGGGTAAGGAGCCGGAGGAGCACTCCTACGGCAGGCGCAGGCGATGAAGGACGTGCTCCTCGCGGTCGCTGACAGCCTCGGCAAGAGCGATGGCGGGCTGGATTCCGGGCTGCGGTTGCCGCTGGGGAGGTTCTCGCGGACTACCGCGTGGACCTGCAGGAGAACATGGGACTGACCTCCGTCGATTACGTCCGGAACGGTCTTTCGTCCAAGCCGGCCTGGGAGGACGAGGACGGCGTTCACGTATCGGTGAGCTGGAAGACCGCGCTGCTGCCCGTGGTCCGGGCAGTGTCCGAGGACCCGAGCGCCTACGCCGTGATCCGCGAAGCGATGACGCACCAGACGGCCGAGGGGCTCGCGGCGATGAAGCCGGACAGCACAGGGAACATGCTGAGCGCTCCCGCTGCACGCAGCGCGTGGGCTCTGGGCAACCTCGACGGTGTGGCCGCCGATGTGGTCAGCTATCTCGGGAAAGATCGAGGTCAGGAATGGCAGACGGCGGTCCTTGACGGGTTGTCGGGGACGGAAAAGAGCGAGAAAGTCACCGTTCCCGCTTTTCCGAGGATGCGGCGGGTACCTCGTTGCCCGGTGGCGCGCGGACGTGGCTGTCAGGGCGCCGAGGCCCTGGAGACCCAGGGCACGTCGATGTTCGGCGAGTGGTGTGACGCGGTGGGGTCACCGGGGCCGGCCGGGAGGCGGCGGCCGACCGGGTCGAACGCGGGCAGAGGGTGGCCGGCCGTGAGGCTCTGACGACTATGGACTGAGCCGCGCCGCTCGCGCCAGGATCACGCACCACGCTGACACCTGGAATGGCGTGGGCGAAGCCGTGAGGAAGCGTATTCGGCCGTGCGAATCAGGAAGTGAGCAAGTGAGCACAGTAGCGGGCCGTAGAAGGCCGGCGTGGATGGTCTGGGCTGTCGTGGCTGTCCTGGTCTTGGTGGTCGCGGGGCTGCATGTCTATCGGAACACCAATGTGCTGACGGATGACCGGCTCTGCGGAGGGCTGGTTTCGGCGGAGAAGACGGATGCGCTTCTTCCGGGTCCGGTCGTCTCGACGCCGAGGGGACGGTCTTACCGACGACCTGAAGGACACGGAGTGCGAGGTCGAGAAGTCGTCCGTCGTGCTGGGCTCCGGAAAGGGCACGTTGACTGTCCGGGTCTTGGAAGAACGTGGTGACTCCCCTTCGTGTACGACCATTGGTCGGACCCGTCGAAGGTGTCGTTCTTCTCCGGAAAGGTCACCGGCGGAGCCGACAAGCACGAGGGTGGGTCCTGCTGCCCGAGAAGTGCTGGTCGACGAATCCGGTGTTCGTCAGAGGCTTCTCCAGTGAACCGGTGCCCGACACCGCGGCGTTCGGTGCCCTGATCACCGATGCCGCACGCGCCATCATGGCCCGGGCAGCGTGCGGTGACCTTCCAGCGAAGCCCGGTACGCTGCTGCCGCCCCGATCCGAGGCGGCCCGTCCGGTTTCGGAAGGGCAGGCATGCGGCCTCGACGGTTTCACCGTCCGTGGTCAGGTGCCGACGGACACCGAGGTTCTCGAAGCGGGCCAGTCAGCGCCCGCCGATCTGTGGTCATGCACGCTGTCCCTGGACGACGGCTCGTCCGACACAGTTCGTACGGACGGTTTCGTGACCTACACGGCCTCCCGGGACCCGCTGTTCATCGCCGCCGTGAAGAAGGCGCCGGGTACGACCAAGGGTGAGGCGCCGGACGGCCGGGAAGCCGATGTCGTCGATTCGCGGAGGATGGTTCTGCCCTGTGCCCAAGGGGACCTCTACCTGGCGGCTGAGCCGGGGCTGCAGTACTTGGAGGCAAGTAAGCGTCACCCGGACCTTCCGGCGCGGGACGCGTACTTCGAGTCCTTCGTGAAGTCCGCGACCAAGACGTTCGACTGCGACACAGCCGCGAGGTGAGGGTGTGACCGAGGAACCGGGGCCGTTGGCGTCCCCGGTTCCTCGGTCCGGCCCAGGCCGGCGCGTATCCCTACTCCGGAACCGGCGCCTCCACCGATGCCCGCCGACAGCGCCCCGCCGCCGGCGGCCAGCCGGCCCAGGGCCTCCTCCTGGAGCAGGGATACGCGCCCAGCGCCGTCTGGCGGGCCACGATGCGGCGTTCGGCCCGCATCAGACGCCACCCCGCCGCAGCAGGAACGGCACCGACTTGCGTCCCTCGCGCAGATCCGCAGCAGTCGCCGCCGGAACGTCGTCGAAGGCCGTCCGCGCAGGCACAGTGCGTCCGCGAGGAGGCCGAGTTGCTGGCAGCGCTCCACAATGTCGGCGGCGAAGATGCCCTCGGCCACGAACAGGGGCGTGCGTTCGATATCGAGCACTTCACGGTCGATACGGGTGCTCGAAGCGATGTCGTAGACCGGAACGTTCGTACGTCCGGTGCGGCAGAGCTCCGCTATGGCCGTGACCGCGGTGTCCGCGTCCCAGGACCGGGCGGAGTCCCAGTCGATGTCCGCGCTGCCTGTGACCAGCGGCAACGTCGGGTCATCGCCCTCCTTGTAGAAGTCGTCCAGGTGCAGCACCGGAAGCCCGGTGTGCGCGGCGAGGAGGACTTGCCGGAGCCCGAGGGCCCGCGAGCAGTACGACACGAGTGGGAAGCGGTTGGGAACTCACAGAACAGAAGTGTGAGGCATTGACCCGGGCAGGGGATCCCCGGGCGTCCTGTTGGTATCAGGCATCACACCTCAACTACTCTGCGTGTACAGACGATTACTCGACCAGGCTCGATCAGGTGGGAAAACCATGGCACGTCATGCACTGTCCAAGCCTCCGCGTCGCGCTCTGCTGCGCGCCGGCCTGACCCTCACCGCACTCGGTGCGGCCCTCGGTATGGGGCGCTGCGTCCGCCCAGGCGGCGCCGCTGCCCGCTGTCCCCGCCACCGGCGCGGACAGCACGCTCGGGGCCGTCGGGGACGCGGCGGCGCCCGCGGTGACCAGTGCGCTCGGGTACTCGCTCGCCGGAGCCGTCGCACCCGTCACCGAACTGCAGCTCGACCCGCTGGCCGGCACGGGGTGGACCCGCTGGACAACGCGGTGGGCACCCAGATCGCCGACTTCAAGCCGGTGACCACGGCCGTCGTCACCGACCCGCTGACCAGCGGCGCCGCGCTCGGCGATCTGCCCGTGACGGGGCAGGCGGCCGACATGGTCACCGGCTGAGCCGGCCGGGACGCGCGGGCCGCTCCGCCCGGGCGGCCCCGCGCGCACGTGCGGGTCAGTACGAGGAGCCGGAGGCTCCCAGGGCGCCTGTGGGGTGCCAGACCGTCTTGGTCTCCAGGAAGGCCGTCAGGCGGCGCGTGCCCGGGTCCGCGGACCAGTCGCCCCGTCCGCGGCCTGTGCGCGCAGGACCCGCTTCAGGTTGTCGGCCGCCGCGATCTCCAGCTCCTTCGCGAGCTCGCTGCCCGCGCCGGCGCCGGTGAGGTCGATCGCGTTGACGTCCCTGTGGGATGCCAGCGGGGCCGCGAGCTCCGCTGTCTTCCCCGACAGGATGTTCACCACACCGCCAGGCAGGTCCGACGTCGCGAGCACCTCGCCCAGCGACAGCGCGGGCAGCGGGGCGTCGGCGGAGGCGATGACGACCGCAGTGTTGCCGGTGGCGATCACCGGGGCGAGGACCGAGATCAGGCCCAGGAACGACGACTTCTGGGGTGCCAGGACCGTGACGACCCCGGTCGGCTCCGGGGTGGAGAGGTTGAGGAAGGGCCCGCCACCGGGTTCGCCCCGCCCACGATCTGGCCGATCTTGTCGGTCCAGCCCGCGTACCAGACCCAGCGGTCGACCGCCGCGTCGACGACAGCCGCGGCCTTGGACTTCGAAAGCCCTCGGCGTCCGCCACCTCCCGTACGAACTGCTCCCGGCGGCCCTCCAGCATCTCCGCGACGCGGTAGAGGACCTGGCCCTGTTGTACGCGGTCGCGCCCGACCAGCCGCCGAACGCCTTGCGGGCGGCCACGACCGCGTCCCGCGCGTCCTTGCGGGAGGACTGCGGGGCGTTGGCCAGCCACTTGCCCTTGGAGTCGGTCACCTCGTACACCCGGCCGCTCTCGGAGCGGGGAACTTGCCCCGACGTACAGCTTGTAGGTCTTGAAGACGCTCAGTCGTCCGTCAGACATCGAGGTAGGCCTCCAGACCGTGGCGGCCGCCCTCGCGGCCGAAGCCCGACTCCTTGTAGCCGCCGAACGGCGAGGTCGGGTCGAACTTGTTGAACGTATTGGCCCACACGACGCCCGCACGGAGCTTGCCCGCCACCGCGAGGATGCGGGAGCCCTTCTCGGTCCAGATGCCCGCCGAGAGGCCGTACTGGCTGTTGTTGGCCTTGGCGACGGCCTCGTCCGGCGTGCGGAAGGAGAGCACCGACAGCACCGGGCCGAAGATCTCGTCGCGGGCGACGGTGTGCGCCTGGGTGACGCCCGTGAAGAGCGTCGGGGCGAACCAGTACCCGCGTCGGGAAGTTCGCACGGCGCCGACCAGCGCTCGGCGCCCTCCGCCTCACCCGTCTCGACGAGCGCGGTGATCCGGGCGAGCTGCTCCGCGGAGTTGATCGCGCCGATGTCGGTGTTCTTGTCCAGCGGGTCGCCGAGGCGGAGCGTGGACAGGCGCCGCTTCAGGGACTCCAGCAGCTCGTCCTGGATGGACTCCTGTACGAGGAGCCGGGAGCCCGCGCAGCAGACCTGGCCCTGGTTGAAGAAGATGCCGGTGACGACTCCCTCGACGGCCTGGTCGATGGGGGCGTCGTCGAAGACGATGTTGGCGCCCTTGCCGCCCAGCTCCAGGGTGGCCTTCTTGTCCGTACCCGCGATCTGCCGGGCGATGGCCTTGCCGACCGCGGTCGAGCCCGTGAAGGCGACCTTGTTGACGTCCGCGTGCCCGACGAGGGCCGAGCCCGCGTCGCCGTACCCCGTCAGGATGTTGACGACGCCCTTGGGCAGGCCCGCCTGGCGGCAGATGTCGGCGAAGAACAGTGCGGACAACGGGGTCGTCTCGGCCGGCTTGAGCACCACCGTGTTGCCGGTGGCGAGCGCCGGAGCGATCTTCCAGGCCAGCATCAGGAGCGGGAAGTTCCACGGGATGATCTGGCCGGCCACACCCAGCGGGCGCGGGTTGGCCCCGTACCCGGCGTGGTCGAGCTTGTCGGCCCAGCCCGCGTAGTAGAAGAAGTGCGCGGCGACCAGCGGGAGGTCCGCGTCGCGGGTCTCCTTGATCGGCTTTCCGTTGTCCAGGGTCTCCAGGACTGCCAGCTCGCGGGAGCGCTCCTGGATGATCCTGGCGATCCGGAACAGGTACTTGGCACGCTCGGAGCCGGGCAGCGCCGACCACTTCTCGAACGCCCTGCGGGCCGCCTTCACGGCCCGGTCCACGTCCTCGGCGCCGGCTCGCGCGACTTCGGAGAGAACCTCCTCGGACGACGGGCTGAGCGTCTTGAAGACCTTGCCGTCGGCGGCCTCGGTGAACTCACCGTCGATGAACAGGCCGTACGAGGGTGCGATGTCGACGACGGAGCGGGACTCCGGAGCCGGTGCGTATTCGAATGCGGATGCCATGGGGATCAGTCCACCGTCACGTAATCGGGGCCGGAGTAACGGCCGGTGCTGAGCTTCTGGCGCTGCATCAGCAGGTCGTTCAGCAGGCTGGAGGCGCCGAAGCGGAACCAGTGGTTGTCCAGCCAGTCCTCGCCCGCCGTCTCGTTCACCAGGACCAGGAACTTGATCGCGTCCTTGGAGGTGCGGATGCCGCCTGCGGGCTTCACACCGATCTGTACCCCGGTCTGCTCCCGGAAGTCGCGCACGGCCTCCAGCGTCAGCAGGGTGTTCGCCGGGGTGGCGTTGACGCCGACCTTGCCGGTCGAGGTCTTGATGAAGTCCGCCCCGGCCAGCATCCCGAGCCAGGAGGCCCGCCGGATGTTGTCGTACGTGGACAGCTCACCGGTCTCGAAGATCACCTTCAGCCGTGCCCGGCCGCACTCGGCCTTCACGGCGAGGATCTCCTCGTACACCTTGAGGTAGCGGCCGCTGAGGAAGGCGCCGCGGTCGATCACCATGTCGATCTCGTCGGCCCCGGTCGCCACGGCGTCGCGGACGTCCGCGAGCTTGACGTCCAGTGCTGCCCGCCCGGCGGAAGGCCGTCGCCACGGACGCCACCTTCACTCCGGAGCCGGCCAGTGCGGCGACGGCGGTGGCCGCCATGTCGGGGTAGACGCAGACCGCTGCGGTGCGGGGCTGGTGCGGTCGGTCGGGTCGGGGTTGACGGCCTTGGCGGCGAGAGCCCGGACCTTGCCGGGGTGTCGGCGCCTTCCAGCGTCGTCAGGTCGATCATCGAGATGGCGAGATCGATGGCGTACGCCTTGGCAGTCGTCTTGATCGATCGGGTTCCGAGAGGCGGCGCGCGCTTCGAGGCCGACGGTGTCGACACCGGGCAGCCCGTGCAGGAAGCGGCGCAGCGCACTGTCGGACGCCGTCGCGTCGGCGATGGGGCCCCGCCCTGCTCGAACGCAGCTGAGAGCTTGGGGAGGGTGCAGTGGTGGGCATGGTCACCACCTGAGCATATCTACGCGCGTAGCGACCTGTACAGCGCCCACCCGGTTCCACCGGCACGGCCCCGCCACCCGCACCCCGGCGCACTCTGTGGACGGCCGCCACACCGCCCCGCGCGCCGGTAGGGAAGAATCGGGCACATGACGAGCCCCACGCCCTCCGCCCAGCCCGCCCGCAGCGACAGGACCTACCGGTCGGGTGCCGGGCTGGTCAGCGGTGCGCTGCTGATCCTCCTGGTCGCCTGGATCGGCATCGACGCACTGTTCCAGGGCGAGGGACAGGCCCCGTGGCTGGCCCTGGCGGCGCTGCTGGCGGTGCTGCCGCTGATCACGGCGTTCACCCTGCGGCCCGCGGTGTTCGCCAACGACGAGCGGATCCGGATCCGTAACCCCTTCCGGACGATTCAGCTGCCCTGGACCGACGTCGCCGATGTCCGTGCCGGATATTCGACCGAGGTGTTCACCCAGGACGGCGCCAAGTACCAGCTGTGGGCCGTCCCCGTCTCGCTGCGCGAACGCAAGCGGGCCGCGCGGAAGGCGAGCCGGGCGGGCCACGACGACCCGCACGGCCGCACCTCCGTACACGCCGACGTCCGCGACTCCGCGACCCGCATCGCGGCGGCCGACCAGACGGTGCGGGACCTTCGGCAGCTGTCCGAGCGCGCGCAGGACCGGCCGGCTCAGCCGTCGGCTCCCGCCACGACGTTCTCGGTGCGCTGGGCGTACGAGGTGATCGCCCCGGCCGTTGTCGGAGTGGTGCTGCTCGTGATCCTGCTCCTGATCGGCTGAGTCCGCTCTGCTCTGCGGGAGTCCCGGCGCGCCGCGTTGCCAAGACGCTGGGTTCCGCGCTCTGCGGAGGTGAGGGCCCTGGCGAGGCAATCACGTGCGCCTGCCCCGTACACGGCCGTCCGGGACAGTTCCGCGCACGCTCGCAGGTACGTATGCACTTCGCCGGGTGCCGTGATGTTCACCTCAGCCGTCAGCGTCTCCATGGCCACCTGGGCGCCGTCGCACACCGGTGAACACCGAAACCCGTCAGAGTTCTTGAGCCACACCCAGTAGCGGCCGGGCATCCCAGGAGAGCCGATGGCCACGGACGGTGCCGCGTGCGGTGGGTTCGCCGGAGCGCCCACCGCACGGGCGGGCGTCAGATTCCGGCGGCGGCGGCCAGGTCGCTCTTGATGCCGGCGAGCAGGGCGGTGGCCCGCTCCGGGCCGCGGGCAGCTCGTCCGCCGAGGCGACCGGTACGACGACCTCCAGGTAGCACTGAGCTTGGGCTCGGTGCCGCTCGGGCGGACGATCACCCGGGCACCCGTCAGCCGGTAGCGCAGGCCGTCGGTGGGCGGCAGCAGATCCGTGCCCCGTGACAGGTCCTCGGCCGAGATGACGGGGAGTCCGGCCAGGGCGGCCGGCGGGCTTCGCGCAGGCGCCGCATGGCGTCGGCGATGAGGGAGAGGTCCTCGACACGGGCCGACAACTGGTCGGTGGCGTGCAGGCCGTACTCGACGGCGAGGTCGTCGAGCAGGTCCAGGAGAGTGCGGCCCTCCTCCTTGAGTACGGAGGCCAGCTCGGCGATCAGCAGGGCGGCCGTGATGCCGTCCTTGTCGCGTACGCCCTCCGGGTCGACGCAGTAGCCGAGCGCCTCCTCGTATCCGTAACGCAGGCCCTCGACGCGGGCGATCCACTTGAAGCCGGTCAGCGTCTCCTCGTAGCCGAGGCCCGCCTTCTGCGCGATGCGGCCGAGGAGGGACGAGGACACGATCGACTCGGCGAAGACGCCGGTGACGCCCCGTGCGACCAGGTGGGCGGCGAGCAGCGCGCCGACCTCGTCGCCGCGCAGCATCCGCCAGCCCGCGCCGGCTGCCGGATCGGGGACGGCCACGGCACAGCGGTCGGCGTCCGGGTCGTTGGCGATGACGATGTCCGGCTCCGCCCGGCGCGCGGTCGCGAAGGCGAGATCCATGGCGCCGGGCTCTTCCGGATTGGGGAAGGCGACGGTGGGGAACGCCGGGTCGGGATCGGCCTGTTCGGCCACGAGCACGGGCGCCGGGAAACCGGCCCGTGCGAAGGCCGCCGTCAGGACGGAGGTACCGACCCCGTGCATCGCGGTGTAGACGGTCCGTGCGGTGCGGGGAGCCGGAGGACAGCACGGTGTCCGTACGGGTGAGGTAGGCATCCAGCACCTCGTCGCCGAGGGTCTGCCAGCCGGCCTCCGGGCGCGGCACGCTTTCGAGCGGGCCGACCGCCTCGATGGCCGCCGCGATCAGGGCATCGGCAGGCGGCACGATCTGTGAACCGTCTCCGAGGTAGACCTTGTAGCCGTTGTCGCGCGGCGGGTTGTGGCTGGCGGTGACCTCCACGCCGGCCACGGCGCCCAGATGCCGTATGGCGTACGCGAGTACGGGGTGGGCAGCGGGCGCGGGAGCACTGCTGCGCGCAGGCCCGCGCCTGTCATCACGGCCGCGGTGTCGCGGGCGAAGTCGGCGGACTTGTAGCGGGCGTCGTAGCCGACGACGACGAGCCCGCCGGCCCGGCCCCGCGCCTTGAGATACGCGGCGAGGCCGGCGGCGGCGCGGATGACGACCGCCCGGTTCATCCGCATCGGTCCGGCGCCGAGCTCGCCGCGCAGGCCGGCCGTGCCGAACTGGAGGGTGCCGACGAAGCGGTCCCGCAGCGCGTCGAGGTCCCCGGCGCCGATGAGCTCCGCGAGTTCCTCGCGGGTCTCGGGTCGGGGTCCTCGGCCAGCCAGGTCCTGGCGCGGGCGATGAGGTCCTGCTGCACGGTGTCCGCCTTTCTGCGGGGGTGGTGGTGAGGGTGCTGGGGCGCGGGTGCTGTGCCGGGTGCGTGCTGCGCCTGCGGCGGGCTGTTCCCCTGCCCGCCCCTTCCGAAACCGGGCTCTGCCCGGACCCGTTCCGGGCTCCGCACCCGGCCCCGCGCCTCACACGCCGGCGAGGCCGGTTCGGCTCACCCGCGTCTCACCCGGACGCCCGGCTCTGCTTCGCTCCGCTCAGATCCGGTCCAGGACCCGTGCCAGCAGTGAGCCCATGCGGGTCGCCGAGTCCCGCCCGGCCCGGAGCACTTCCTCGTGGTTGAGGGGCTCACCGCTGAGGCCGGCGGCCAGGTTGGTGACCAGGGAGATCCCCAGCACCTCCGCCCCCGCCTCACGCGCGGCGATGGCCTCCAGCACGGTGGACATGCCGACGAGGTCGCCGCCGAGTACGCGGACCATGCCGATCTCGGCCGGAGTCTCGTAGTGCGGGCCGGTGAACTGCACGTACACGCCCTCTTCGAGCGTCTCGTCGATCTCCTTGCACAGCGCCCGCAGCCGCGGCGAGTACAGGTCGGTCAGATCCACGAAGTTGGCGCCGATGATCGGCGACGCCGCCGTGAGGTTGATGTGGTCGCTGATCAGCACCGGCTGTCCGGGGCGCATGCCCTCGCGCAGACCGCCGCAGCCGTTGGTCAGGACGACGGTCTTGCAGCCTGCCGCGACGGCCGTACGGATCCCGTGGGCGACAGCGGTGACGTCCCGGTTCTCGTAGTAGTGCGTGCGGCCGAGGAAGACCAGGGCACGCTTCTCGCCGATCTTGTACGAGCGGACCGTGCCACCGTGTCCCTCCACCGAGGGGCCGGGAACCCGGGCAGGTCGGTCACCGGGAACTCGGCTTCCGGAGCACCGAGAGCATCGCCCGCGGGGCCCACCCGGAGCCCATCACGAGGACGACGTCGTGTGTCTCGGCGCCGGTCAGCTCGCGCAGGCGGGCGGCGGCGGCGTCGGCGGCGGCGTGCGGGTCGCCCTGGATGTGGTCCGGAATAACTGATGCGTTCACGCGGATGAGCGTAACCGCTCATTTCCTACGCGCGTAGATGGTCATGCCCAGAGTCTTCGGGTTCGTGTTCGTGCTTTCGTACGAAAAGGGCCCGGTGGGGTGTTCAGCAGGGGCGCTTACGCAGTTCCATCACATAGTCGTGCGGCGCGCCCGCGGACTCCGCCGCATCCGCGACCTCGCCCAGATACCGGGCCGACGGCAGCCCGCCCTCGTACCCGTTCAGCACGTACATCCAGGCCGGCTCCTCGCCGTCCAGGGTGTGCACCCGCACCCGCATCCGCCGGTATATGTCGAGCCCGACGCCCTCCCACCGGTCCATGGAGTCCTCATCCATCGGCGCGAGGTCGTAGAGGGCAACGAAAACCTGGGAACGCGGGGCTTCCACCACCGATACGAGTGCGCCCTCCCAGCCCATCTGCTCCCCGCCGAAGGTCAGCCGCCAGCCGTTGAGCCAGCCGGTGCCGCGCAGGGGAATGCGGGGCGCGGCGGGTCATGAGCCGCGCGTCGAGGTTGCCGGCGTACGCGGCGTAGAGCGACATGGGTCGAGGGTACGGGAGGTGACGGTGGGAGTGCGGATTCCTGTGAGGAACGCCGGGTCGGGGTGCTCCTCCACAAGGGCGCGGCCCGGGGCGCGGCAGGCCCTGTGCCCGTATGGAGGGCCCCGGGCGAAGCGCCTCGGGGGTGCGGGACAATGGAGTACGTACTGCATTCCCCGGGCGTCCCCGGACCCCGGCCGGGGCGGCAGACGGCCGTGGGATGACACCACGCGAGGCGGACTTTTCGTGACCCGGATCGTGATCATCGGCGGCGGCCCCGGCGGCTATGAGGCGGCCCTGGTGGGCGCCCAGCTCGGTGCAGAGGTGACCGTCGTGGACTGCGACGGGCTCGGGGGCGCGTCGGTACTCACCGACTGTGTGCCCTCGAAGACCCTGATCGCGACGGCAGAGGTGATGACCACCTTCGACTCCTCGTACGAGGAGCTCGGCATCATCGTCGCCGACGACACACCGCACATAGAGCAGGCGTCGCGGGTCGTCGGGGTCGACCTCGGCAAGGTCAACCGACGGGTGAAGCGCCTGGCGCTCGCCCAGTCCCACGACATCACCGCCTCCGTCACCCGTGCGGGGCGAGGGTGATGCGCGGGCGCGGCCGGCTCGAAGGCCTGCAGGCGGCCGACGGCTCCCGCCAGGTCGTGGTGACCGCGGCCGACGGCACGGAGGAGTCGCTCACCGCCGACGCGGTCCTGATCGCGACCGGCGGCCGTCCCCGCGAGATCCCGGACGCCCAGCCCGACGGGGAACGCATCCTGAACTGGACCCAGGTCTACGACCTGGACGAGCTCCCCGAGGAGCTCATCGTGGTCGGTTCGGGTGTGACGGGTGCGGAGTTCGCCGGCGCCTACCAGGCCCTCGGCTCCCGCGTCACGCTCGTCTCGTCCCGCGACCGGGTGCTTCCCGGCGAGGACCCCGACGCCGCCGCGGTCCTGGAGGACGTCTTCCGCCGCCGCGGCATGAACGTCATGGCCCGCTCCCGCGCCCAGTCGGCCAAGCGGGTCGGCGACCGGTCGAGGTGACCCTGGCCGACGGCCGGGTCATCACCGGTTCGCACTGCCTGATGGCGGTCGGCGCCATCCCGAACACCGCGGGCATGGGCCTGGAGGAATCCGGGGTCCAGCTCAGGACTCGGGCCACATCAGGACCGACCGGGTCTCCCGCACCAGCGCCCCCGGCGTCTACGCGGCCGGTGACGTCACCGGCATCTTCGCGCTCGCCTCGGTGGCGGCGATGCAGGGCCGGATCGCGATGTACCACTTCCTGGGGACGCGGTGACCCCGCTGAACCTCAAGACCGTCTCATCGAACGTCTTCACCGACCCCGAGATCGCCACGGTCGGCTACAGCCAGGCCGATGTCGACGCCGGACGGATCGACGCCCGCGTCGTGAAGCTGCCGCTGCTGCGCAACCCGCGCGCCAAGATGCAGGGAATCAGGGACGGCTTCGTCAAGATTCTCTGCCGTCCCGGCACCGGCATCGTGGTCGGCGGCTGTGTCGTCGCGCCTCGGGCCAGCGAGCTGATTCACCCGATCTCGCTCGCGGTCGACAACAACCTGACGGTGGACCAGGTCGCGAACACCTTCACCGTGTACCCGTCGCTGTCCGGATCGATCGCCGAGGTGGCCAGGCAGCTGCAGTCCCGCACGCGCGGAGGCGAGGGCTAGGGCGTGTTTCGAAAGTAGCGCCGTCCGCCCGCAGGGCGGCCCGGCGGCGTCTGGTGCGTGCGATCGCAGGCGGAGGGTCGCCCCGATACTGGGTGTATCGGGGCGATCCCGACAACGCGGCGAGCGTGCGTGCCAGACGTCGCCGGGCAGGCGGGACTTTCGAAACACGCCCTAGCTTCGTCGAACTGCCGTCCGCCGCGCGGCCGGCCTTCGGCCGGACGACGGTAGTTCGATGAAACGCCCAAGGGCTCTGCCTCTGGCGAACCAGGCCCATATACCACTCAGGGCCCCGCCCATGCACAACTTCCGCTATTCGGCGCAAACTGCTGAAACCTAACGGTCGGCCAGGTTACTGTCAGTTCTGTGTTCGCTGCAGAACGTCGTCAGTTGATCCTCGAAATGGTGCGTGCCAACGGGGCGGTATCGCTCCGTGAGCTCGCCCGCGTCGTCCAGACCTCCGAAGTGACCGTACGGCGGGACGTGCGGGCCCTGGAGGCAGAAGGACTCCTCGACCGCCGGCACGGCGGTGCGGTTTGCCGGGCGGTTTTACGCGGGAGTCCGGCTTTCCGCAGAAATCCCATCTCTCCACCGCGGAGAAGACGGCCATCGCCGACCTGGCCGCCGGTCTCGTCGGCGAGGGCGAGGCCATCGTCGTCGGCGCCGGAACAACCACGCAGGAGCTGGCCCGTAGGCTCGCGCGGGTACCCGGCCTGACCGTTGTCACCAACTCACTTCTGGTCGCCCAGGCGTTGGCCCATGCCAACCGGGTGGAGGTGGTGATGACCGGCGGCACCCTGCGCGGGAGCAACTACGCGCTCGTGGGCAGCGGGGCCGAGCAGTCCCTCCACGGGCTGCGGGTCTCGCGCGCCTTCCTCTCGGGAAGCGGGCTGACCGCCGAGCGCGGTCTGTCCACGTCCAACATGCTGTCGGCGAGCGTCGACCGTGCCCTCGTGGAGGCCGCGGGGAAGTCGTGGTCCTGGCGGACCACACGAAGCTCGGCTCCGACACGATGTTCCAGACGGTGCCGACGGATCTGATCACCCGGCTGGTGACCGACGAGCCGCCCGCACACGACGAGCGTGCCGCCACGGAGCTGCAGGCCCTGGCCGACCAGGGCGTCGAGATCACGGTGGCGGGGTCCGACGCGGGTCCTCCGGCGGTGACGGTGTGCCGCCTGGGCGCCAGCCCCGACGGGACATGCCACTGCCGGGCCAGCGTCGCACCCAGCCAGGGGCCACTCGGGGCTCGGGCCACCGCAGCTGCGGAGTGCGGCGCCGCTCCCCGAGCAGGGACCGGGGAGCGGGCGAGGGTGGCGGACATGCGGCGGCGATAGGCGGGCATGGGCTTCGCGGGCCGCGGAGGCCGGTCGATCATCAAGCCGGACGGCGTCGTCGGCAGCGGCTCCGCCCTGCCATGCCTATACGGCCGACCCGCCCTTCAGGCCCTGGAGCGTCAGCAGCAGGAGGCGGTCGGCCAGTGCCGGGTCCGCCGGGGTCTGTTCCGCGGCCAGTGCGATCGCGTTCGTCAGCTGAAGCAGATCGTCGATCGAGACGTCCGCCCGCACCGAACCGCTCGCCTGCGCCCGCGCCAGCAGCCGGGCCCCGCCTCGCGCAACGGCACATTGCACTGCGTCAGGGCCGAAGTCTCGTCGCTCGACGCGGACATGAGCGCCTGGGCGAGGCCGCGGTACTCGCCCGCGTGCGTGACGATCGCGCCCAGCCATTCCACCAGCGCCGTGCACGAGTGCTCGGCCCGAACCAGCTCGCGGGAGCGGGCCAGCAACGAGACAAGAGCTTCCTGGAACACCGCGTTCATCAGCGCATGCCGGTTCGGGAAGTGCCGGTACAGCGTGCCGATTCCGACGCCCGCGTGGCGTGCGATCTCCTCCAGTGAGGCATCGGTGCCGTGCTGTGCGAAGGACGTACGCGCCTCGCACAGCAGCCGGTCGTAGTTGCGCCGGGCGTCGGCGCGCATCGGCCGGCCCGACGGCGTATGTGCCGTACTCGTCGCCATCGCGCATCCTCCAGATTTCGCCCTGGCTCCAGGATGCCACTGGCAAGGGCCCGGTCGAAGTCGTAGGAAACGACTCCGGCCGGGCCCCGGTAAAGCGATCGGCTCAGTCCTTGATCTCGCAGATCAGAGCGCCGGAGGAGACCGAACCACCGACCTCCGCGGCCAGGCCCTTCACTGTGCCGGAGCGGTGCGCGTTCAGCGGCTGCTCCATCTTCATGGCCTCAAGGACGACGACGAGGTCGCCCTCCTGACCTCCTGGCCCTCCTCGACGGCGACCTTGACGATCGTGCCCTGCATCGGCGAGGCGAGCGTGTCGCCCGAGGCCGCGGAGCCGGCCTTCTGCCGCGCGGCGCTTCGGCTTCGCACCGGCCGCCAGGCCCGTGCGGGCCAGGCTCATGCCCAGCGAGGAGGGCAGGGAGACCTCCAGGCGCTTGCCGCCGACCTCGACCACGACCGTTTCGCGGCCGGCGTCCTCGTCGGCCTCCGCGTCGGCAGGGACGGTGAACGGTTTGATCTCGTTGACGAACTCCGTCTCGATCCACCGGGTGTGGACCCGGAACGGGTCCGCGGTGAACGCCGGGTCGACCACGACCGCCCGGTGGAAGGGATGGCTGTCGCCATGCCCTCCACGTTGAACTCGGCGAGCGCACGCGCCGCACGCTGCAGGGCCTGCTCACGCGTCGCACCGGTCACGACGAGCTTGGCCAGCAGCGAGTCCCACGCCGGGCCGATGACCGAACCGGTCTCGACACCCGCGTCCAGGCGGACACCCGGGCCGGACGGCGGGGCGAATGTGGTGACCGTGCCGGGGCGGGCAGGAAGCCGCGGCCCGGGTCCTCGCCGTTGATGCGGAATTCGAAGGAGTGGCCGCGTACGGCCGGGTCGCCGTAACCGAGCTCCTCGCCGTCGGCGATGCGGAACATCTCGCGTACGAGGTCGAGACCGGTGACCTCCTCGGTCACCGGGTGCTCGACCTGGAGGCGGGTGTTCACCTCCAGGAAGGAGATGGTGCCGTCGGTGCCCACGAGGAACTCCACGGTGCCCGCACCGACGTAGCCGGCTTCCTTCAGGATCGCCTTCGACGCCGCGTACAGCTCCGCGTTCTGCGCCTTGGACAGGAACGGCGCCGGGGCTTCCTCGACGAGCTTCTGGTGGCGGCGCTGGAGCGAGCAGTCACGGGTGGAGACGACGACCACGTTGCCGTGGGAGTCGGCCAGGCACTGGGTCTCCACGTGGCGCGGTCGGTCCAGGTAGCGCTCCACGAAGCACTCGCCGCGGCCGAAGGCCGCGACGGCCTCACGGACCGCGGAGTCGTACAGCTCCGGGATCTCATCGAGGGTGCGGGCCACCTTCAGGCCGCGCCCGCCACCACCGAACGCCGCCTTGATCGCGATCGGCAGGCCGTTCTCCTCGGCGAACGCCACCACCTCGGCGGATCCGCCCACCGGCTCCGGCGTACCGGCCACCAGCGGGCGCCCGCGCGCTGCGCGATATGACGGGCCGCGACCTTGTCACCCAGGTCCCGGATGGCCTGCGGCGGCGGGCCGATCCAGGTCAGTCCCGCATCCAGCACTGCCTGGGCGAACTCGGCGTTCTCCGACAGGAAGCCGTAACCGGGGTGGATCGCGTCCGCCCCGAATCCTGGCAGCCTGGAGCACCTTGGCCATGTCCAGGTAGCTGGCGGCCGGGGTGTCACCGCCCAGAGCGAACGCCTCGTCGGCCGCGCGCACATGCAGAGCATCCCGGTCCGGATCGGCGTAGACGGCTACGCTCGCGATTCCGGCATCCCGGCAAGCCCGAGCAACACGGACAGCGATTTCGCCACGGTTGGCGATGAGCACCTTGCGCACGATGACTCCCTCCTTGAGAACAAGCTGAGTTTAGGGACTACCAACACGGCCGTACGACCCGTCCCCAATGGTGAACTTGCCCACACGGAGTGTGATTCGAGGCTTGCTCGAGTCGCGAAATCCCTTGTCGCAACACGTTACGCCGGGATGCCTAACCGCACAGTAGCCACGAGGTGTGGTCCAAGTCTCTGTTCGTACGGTCAGCTCCGCGCGGCGATTCTTTGTGGACTCCCTACGAACGGCCGGTGGAATCTTTGCCCGGGCGTGAGCGAAGCGGGAGGCAGGCGCGGGGCAGCGCGGGGAGGCGCAAGGTGTGCGGGACCTCTTGTCCGCAGCGTTACCGGTTAGTAGGGTCCGCGCTGTATCGGACGTACTACAGGTAACAGGGGTGGGCGCAGTGGTGCGGAGATGGGTCGCAGTCGTGACCGCGGTCGTTCTGTTCGGGGAAGCCGTGGGCATCGTGCTCATCAACGGCATACTCGCTACGGTCGTCGGCAACCAGAGCATGTCCCTGGCCGGGATGGACCCGGACGCCATGGTCACCGGCACCTGGGTGCTGGGCGCCGTCTCCGGCGTCCTGCTGGTGCTGTGCGGTCTCGTCCCGCTGCTGGCGGGGATCCGCGACCGGGCGCCGGGCCGGGCCGGGCGGATCGCCCTGATCGGATGCGCGGTCGTGCACGGGGTGCTCGGTGCCCTGACAGTGGGGCTGGTCGGCTGGTCGGCGTTCGCGGTGATGATGGTCGTGCTGGCACTGATCGTGCTGACCCTGGTGGGGTACGAACGCCGGGAGACGGGCACCGGCTCCGGTGACAGCGGGAAGGGCGCCGCGGCACGGGCCCCGGCGTCCGTCTGAACCCAGCTGGGGCCCGCCGGGCCCGTCAGACCCACAAGTCGGTTACGGAGACGTCCAGTTCGCCGAGCAGTCGGCGAAGCAGCGGCAGCGAGAGACCGATGACGTTGCCGTGGTCGCCCTCGATCGAGTCGATGAACGGCGCCGAGCGGCCGTCCAGGGTGAACGCACCCGCGACCTTGAGCGGCTCGCCCGAGGCGACGTAGGCGGCCACCTCGGCGTCGCTCGGCTCGCCGAACCTGACGGTGGTGGACGCCGTCGCGGACGCCGTGCGGCCGGTAGCCGTATCCGTCACGCTGTGGCCGGTCTGCAGGATGCCCGCCCGCCCGCGCATGGACTTCCAGCGCGCGGTGGCCTCCTCGCTGTCGGCGGGCTTGCCGAGCGCCTCGCCGTCAAGCTCCAGGACCGAGTCGCAGCCGATGACCAGCGCGCCGGAGGCCTCGGGGCGGGCCGCCACGGCAGCGGCCTTGGCGCGGGCCAGCACCAGCGCGAGCTCGCCCGGTGTCGGGGCGCTCAGCGCGTCCTCGTCCACGCCGCTGACGATCACCTCGGGCGCGAAACCGGCCTGGCGCAGGAGGCCGAGGCGGGCTGGGGAGGCGGAGGCGAGCACGAGGCGGCGCTGATGAGTCATACCGGCCATCGTAGAAGGGCGCGCGGCGGCTGCGGACCGGGCCGGCCGCTCAGCGGGTGCCCAGCACGAACATCGCGACCACCATCGCCAGCGCGAGCACAAGCCCCGCCCGGCGCAGCATGTCCTGGGCGTCGCGCAGCTCTTTCGGCGGCTTGTTCTCGGGGTCGGACCACAGCATGTATCCGATGGTGGCCCCGGTGTGCGCGTGGCGCCTGAGTACGCGTACTCAGGCGCCACGACCCGCAGGGCTCAGCTCTCGGTCAGGCCGGCCAGTACGTCCGCGCCCAGGAACGCGGGCCCGGCTGCGGCCGGCCCGCCGGGCGATGCGGCCCGGTCCGACCACTGCTCGGGCGGTACCGGCCGGCCCGACGACACGGCGGCCATGGCCGCGGCACGCGCCGGACCACCGCGAGGGCGGCGGCCAGCTCCTCCGGGGTCGGATTGCCCCGTACGACCTTGATCATGGTGACTCCCGGTGATTCGGCGGGTCTACAGGGAATGTTGCCGTGCTTCTTCGGGGAGCGACTCGCGCTTCGTACGCAGCTGGCGCAGGCCCTTCACGATGTGGGCGCGGGTCTCGGACGGCATGATCACGGCGTCCACATAGCCGCGCTCGGCCGCGACGTACGGATTGAGCAGCGCGCCCTCGTAGTCCGCCATCAGCTCGGCCCGGTCGCCTCCTGGTCCTCGGCGGCCGCGATCGTGCGCCGGTGCAGGATGTTGACCGCGCCCTGCGCGCCCATGACCGCGATCTGCGCGGTCGGCCACGCCAGATTCAGGTCGGCGCCCAGGTGCTTGGAGCCCATGACGTCGTACGCACCGCCGAACGCCTTGCGGGTGATCACCGTGATCAGCGGGACGGTCGCCTCCGCGTAGGCGAAGATCAGCTTGGCGCCCCGGCGGATGATGCCGCCGTACTCCTGGTCGACGCCCGGCAGGAAGCCCGGCACATCGACGAAGGTCAGGACCGGGACGTTGAAGGCGTCGCAGGTACGCACGAAGCGTGCGGCCTTCTCGCTGGCGTTGATATCCAGACAGCCGGCGAACTGCATCGGCTGGTTGGCCACGATGCCGACCGGATGGCCCTCGACGCGGCCGAAGCCGGTGAGGATGTTCGGCGCGAACAGGGCCTGGGTCTCCAGGAACTCGCCGTCGTCCAGCACGTGCTCGATCGTGGTGTGCATGTCGTACGGCTGGTTCGCCGAGTCCGGGATGAGGGTGTTGAGTTCGAGGTCCTCGTCGGACGTCTCCAGATCGGCGTCCTCGGGGAAGGCGGGCGCCTCGGAGAGGTTGTTCGACGGGAGGTAGGACAGCAGGGACTTGACGTACTCGATGGCGTCCTTCTCGTCGCCCGCCATGTGATGGGCCACACCGGAGGTGGTGTTGTGGGTGCGGGCGCCGCCCAGGTCCTCGAAGCCGACGTCCTCGCCGGTGACCGTCTTGATGACGTCGGGTCCCGTGATGAACATGTGCGAGGTCTGGTCGACCATGACCGTGAAGTCGGTGATCGCGGGGAGTAGACCGCGCCTCCCGCACAGGGCCCGACGATCAGCGAGATCTGCGGAATGACGCCCGAGGCATGAACATTGCGGCGGAAGATCTCGGCGAACAGACCGAGGGCGGCCACACCCTCCTGGATGCGGGCGCCACCTCCGTCGTTGATACCGATGACCGGGCATCCGGTCTTCATCGCGAAGTCCATGACCTTGACGATCTTCTCGCCGTAGACCTCGCCGAGCGAGCCGCCGAAGATCGTGAAGTCCTGCGAGTACACGCAGACGGGGCGGCCGTCGACCATGCCGTAGCCGGTGACGACACCGTCTCCGTACGGGCGGTTCTTCTCGATGCCGAAGTTGGTGGAGCGGTGCCGCGCGAACTCGTCGAGCTCGACGAAGGAACCCTCGTCGAGCAGGAGCTCGACGCGCTCCCGCGCGGTCAACTTGCCCTTGGCGTGCTGCTTTTCCACGGCACGCGCGGAACCTGCGTGTGTGGCCTCTTCGATACGGTGCTGCAGGTCCGCGATCTTGCCCGCGGTCGTGTGGATGTCGCTCTGCGGCTCGGACATCGGGTGGCGGCTCCCTGCCTGGTCACGGGGACGGCTGGTACATCCAGTAACGGTGCTGGACCGGTACGTGCTCGACGGCTACCGGCGCGTCGGCTGGTAATGGCTACTGACCCGTAGCGTATCGGCGCGCATACGGTTCGTCAGTGCGTCATTGCCCACACCTAATGTGGGTTGCATGACACATCCGGATGCGCCACACAATCGTTGGTCGGACCTGGACCGGCCGCCGCTGAACGTTGCCGCGCTGCGCCGCGGGCTGCTGCGGGAGGGCGCGCTGTGGACCTCGCTCGACGTCGTCGACGCGACGGGTTCCACCAACTCCGACCTCGCGGCACGGGCCGCGGAGCTCACCGAGGGGACCGTGCTGGTCGCCGAGGAGCAGACCGCCGGCCGCGGCAGGATGGACCGGGGCTGGACCGCGCCGTCGCGCTCGGGGCTGTTCTTCTCCGTCTATCTGACCCCGGTGACGTACCCGTGGAGCGGTGGGGCTGGCTGCCCCTGCTCGCCGGGGTCGCGACCGCGACCGGCCTCACGCAGTCGGCGGGCGTCGACCTGGCACTGAAATGGCCCAACGACCTCCTGGTCACCATCGCGGGCGAGGAACGCAAGACGGGCGGCATCCTCGCCGAGCGGGCCGGGAGGGCGTCGTCATCGGTATCGGCCTCAACGTCTCCCTGCGCGCGGCCGAGCTGCCGGTGCGGACCGCGGGCTCGCTGGGCCTGGCCGGAGCGGTCTCCACCGACCGGGAGACGCTGCTGCGGGCCGTCCTGCGCTCGCTGGAGCAGTGGTACGGCCGGTGGCGCGCGGCGGGCGGTGACGCGGCGCGGAGCGGCCTCCAGGCGGCCTACGCGGCGGGCTGCGCGACGCTGGACCGGACCGTACGGGCCCAGCTGCCGGGTGACCGGTCGATCACCGGGGAAGCCGTCGCGATCGACGGGGACGGGCGTCTGGTCCTGGCGACGGGGGCCGGCCTGCAGGAGCCCGTCTCGGCGGGCGACATCGTGCATCTGCGCGGTGTGGAGGGCGGACTCACCTGAGAGGCGGAGGGCCGGGAAACGGGTGATGTCACGCGTGACGCACCCGAACCGGGCAACCGAGGACGTGAGCTGGGGCACACCTGCCGTATCGTTGAGGCGATCCAGCGACAGATCGGCAGGGCAGTGCGCAGGGAACGGGCAGGAGGCGGCTGGTGACCGTCGACGACACGAATTCCGGTACGGGCGCGGAGCCCTCACCGGACTCCTCGGTCCACTCGACACCGCATCACGAAGTCGATCACACGGCTGAGCCGACCGACGACCCCTTGCCATCCGGCTGGAACAGCTGATCCTGGGGCCGACCGCCGCTACACGCCGTTCCAGGCGGCCCGCACCGCCGGGGTCTCCATGGACCTGGCGTCCCGGTTCTGGCGGGCGATGGGCTTCGCCGACATCGGGCAGGCCAAGGCGCTGACCGAGGCCGATGTCCTGGCGCTGCGCCGGCTGGCGGGTCTGGTCGAGGCCGGGCTGCTCAGCGAGCCGATGGCGATCCAGGTGGCCCGTTCGACCGGGCAGACCACGGCCCGGCTGGCGGAGTGGCAGATCGATTCCTTCCTGGAGGGGCTGACCGAGCCGCCCGAGCCGGGAATGACCCGCACCGAGGTCACGTATCCGCTGGTCGAGCTGCTCCTGCCGGAGCTGGAGGAGTTCCTGGTGTACGTGTGGCGGCGCCAGCTCGCCGCTGCCACCGGCCGGGTCGTGCAGGCCGCCGACGACGACGAGATGGTGGACCGCCGGCTCGCCGTGGGCTTCGCCGACCTGGTCGGTTTCACCCGGCTGACCCGGCGGCTGGAGGAGGAGGAGCTCGGCGAGCTGGTCGAGGCGTTCGAGACGACCTCCGCCGACCTGGTCGCCGCGCACGGCGGCCGGCTCATCAAGACCCTCGGCGACGAGGTCCTCTTCGCCGCGGACGACGCGGGCACCGCGGGGAGATCGCGCTCAGGCTGGTCGAGGCGATGGCCCAGGACTCCACCATGCCCGCACTGCGGGTCGGTATGGCCTTCGGCACCGTCACGACCCGGATGGGCGATGTCTTCGGTACGACGGTGAATCTCGCCAGCCGGCTCACCTCGATAGCGCCCAAGGACGCCGTGCTGGTCGACGGCGCGTTCGCCAAGGAGCTGACGCGGACCGGTGACGCCCCGAATCGGAGGCGAAGGCCGCCGAGGAGGTTGCCGCCGCCGCGGAGCGGCCCGGGTAGCCGAGAAGGAGGGCCGGGCGGCCGAGGAGACGACGCCGCTGCCCACGTACCGCTTCGGGCTGCAGCCGATGTGGCAGCGGCCGGTGCGCGGGCTCGGTGTGGTGGAGCCGTGGCTGCTGGCGAGGCGCGGCAAGCGCTCGTCCTGACGGCCACCGGCCGCACCCTGGGGCCGCCGGGGCGAAGCCTCCAGGCCGTGTCGTCAAGCTGCCGTCTGCCGCGCGACGCCTGGCACGCACTCTCGCCGCGTTGTCGGACTCGTCCGAGTACGTCCAGTACGAGGACGATCCTCCGCCTTGCGACAGTACGCACCAGACGCCGTGCGGCCCGGCCTTCGGCCGGACGACGGCAGTTCGACGACACGGCCTAGGATCCTGCCGGTAACGATCGTTAACCGTCAGGGTTCAGTCATGACCGTCACATCCGAGCAGCGGTTCGGTGAGTACGTCGTCGTACGCAGGCACGAGGGCCAGGAGCGGGTGGCCGAGCTGGTGCTGGACCGTCCCAAGGCCATGAACGCGGTTTCCACGGACATGGCGCGCTCGATCGGGGCGGCGTGCGCGGCGCTGGGCGCGGACCAGGGGTGAGCGTCACCGTCCTCACCTCCAGCCATGAGCGGGCCTTCTGCGTGGGCGCGGACCTCAAGGAGCGGAATTCCTTCACCGACGCCGAGCTGGTGCGGCAGCGTCCCACCGCGCGGGCCGCCTACACCGGCGTACTCGAACTGCCGATGCCGGTGGTCGCCGCCGTGCACGGCTTCGCGCTCGGCGGCGGCTACGAGCTGGCGCTGGCCTGCGATGTGATCGTGGCCGACCGCACGGCCGTCGTCGGACTCCCGAGGTGTCGGTCGGCGTGATCCCGGGCGGTGGCGGCACCCAGCTGCTGCCCCGCCGGATCGGTGCGGCGCGCGCCGCCGAACTGGTCTTCACAGCGCGGCGGGTGGAGGCGGCCGAGGCGCGTGAACTCGGGCTGGTGGACGAACTGGTCGAAGCCGGCCGGGACCGGGAGGCCGCGCTGGACCTCGGCGGCCGGATCGCGGCGAACTCCCCGGTGGGGCTGCGTGCCGCCAAGCGGGCGCTGCGCCTTGGGCAGGGCTGGATCTGCGGGCCGGTCTGGAGGTGGAGGACGCGGCCTGGCGGTCGGTTGCCTTCTCCGGCGACCGGGCGGAGGGCGTGGCCGCGTTCAACGAGAAGCGGAAGCCGCAGTGGCCAGGCGAATGATCTCCGGGTGAGGGGCCTGCGCCGGGAGCGGAGACGCACCGAAGATCACCATGGGCCGTAAGTGATCAAAACGCCTCAAAGGTACATAAACTGTCACGATGGGTGGTGACGATGTGCGGCTGAGGGCCGTGGTCTCGCTGGCGCAGTCGATGGCGGCGGGCTACACCCGCGGGAGGCATGGCGTGCGGCGGCGCTGGGGGCGTGCGAGGCGCTGGGCGGCAGCTTCGCCGCGCTCTCCGTGTGGGAGCGCGAGCGCGGGCGGCTGCGGGTGCTGGTGAACGCGGGCGAGCGGGCCGAGGGGAGGAGGAGTTTCCCGAGGGGAGGCGTATCCGGTCGACCGGTTTCCGGAGATCACCGAGTTTCTGCACGAGCGGTGGGCGGGTGGCGGTGAACCGGACGCCTGGGTGGAGACCGCTGACGGCCGGCCGGCCGAAGGTGCCCCGTCAGGGTGCGCGTCCCTACTGCCACCAGCGGGTCGCGGCCCTGCGAAGGCGTGGCCGTGGCTGCTGCGTGGTGGCGCCGATCGTGCTGCACGGACGTGCCTGGGGCGAGCTGTACGTGGCCCGCCCGGCCGGGGCGCCGGTGTTCGACCGGGACGACGCCGACTTCGCGACGGTGCTCGCCGCTGTCGTCGCGGCGGGCATCGCCCAGACCGAGCGGCTGGAGGAGGTCCGCAAGCTGGCCTTCACCGATCCGCTGACGGGGCTGGCCAACCGGCGGGCCGTCGATATCCGGCTCGACGAGGCGGTGGAACGGCATCGGACCGAGGGTGCGGTGGTCAGCCTGGTCGTCTGCGATCTGAACGGCCTGAAGCTGGTCAACGACACCCACGGCCACGCTGTGGGCGACCGTCTGCTGGAACGATTCGGCTCGGTGCTCTCCTGTGCGGTGCGAAGCTGCCCGGGCCCTGGCGGCGCGGCTGGGTGGTGACGAGTTCTGTCTGCTGACCGTGGGGCCCAGCGCCGACGACGTGGTCCAGGTGGCCACGGAGCTCTGTACCCGGGCGCAGGATCTGGCGTACGGCGGCGGCGTGGCCTGCGGGATCGCGTCGACCGGCGACGAGATCGGCCCGGTGCAGTCGGCACGCCGGCTGTTCCGGCTGGCGGACGCGGCCCAGTACCAGGCGAAGGCGGAGCGCGCGGTCGAACCGGTGGTCGCGGGACGGGACCGAGAGGTCATCCGGCTCGCCGACTCCCGCCGGAGTCCCCGCACGACCGCCGGCGGCTGCGGCAACCGGCCGGCGGGGCGCCGGGCCGGTAAGGGTCAACGCGGCGACCGCTAGTGACATGAAGGGATTCAGTCCGTAGGGTTCTGAATATGGATATGCATACAGTCGTGGTGGGGACGTCCGGTACAACCGCCGAGGACGTCGTCGCCGTGGCCCGCCACGGCGCCCGTGTCGAACTCTCCGCAGCCGCCGTGGACGCCCTTGCCGCCGCCCGCGAGATCGTGGAGGCGCTGGCCGCCAAGCCCGAGCCGGTCTACGGCGTGTCCACCGGCTTCGGCGCGCTGGCCAGCCGCCACATCGGCCCCGCTCTCCGGGCGCAGCTGCAGCGCAACATCGTCCGCTCGCACGCCGCCGGTATGGGACCCCATGTGGAACGTGAGGTCGTCCGGGCCCTGATGTTTCTGCGGCTGAAGACGCTCGCCTCAGGTCACACCGGCGTACGCCCCGGGTCGCCCAGACCATGGCCGACGTGCTCAACGCGGGCATCACCCCGTCGTGCACGAGTACGGCTCGCTCGGCTGCTCCGGCGACCTGGCCCCGCTCTCCCACTGCGCGCTCACCCTCATGGGCGAAGGCGACGCGGAGGGCCCCGACGGCACCGTGCGCCCCGCCGCCGAGCTCCTGGCCGCACACGGCATCACGCCCGTGGAGCTGCGCGAAGGAGGGCCTCGCCCTCCTCAACGGCACCGACGGCATGCTCGGCATGCTCGTCATGGCCCTCGCGGACCTCAGGAACCTCTACACCTCGGCCGACATCACCGCCGCCCTCTCCCTGGAGGCGCTCCTCGGCACGGAGAAGGTCCTCGCCCCGAGCTGCACGCCATCCGCCCCCACCCCGGCCAGGGTGCCAGCGCCGGCAACATGCTGCGGGTACTGGCCGGGTCGGGCCTCACCGGCCACCATCAGGACGACGCTCCCCGCGTCCAGGACGCCTACTCCGTACGCTGCGCGCCCCAGGTCAACGGGGCCGGACGCGACACCCTGGACCACGCGCGGCTGGTCGCTGACCGGGAGCTGGCCTCCGCCGTCGACAACCCCGTCGTACTGAGGGACGGCAGGGTCGAGTCCAACGGCAACTTCCACGGCGCCCCGTCGCGTACGTGCTCGACTTCCTGGCCATCGTCGCCGCCGACCTCGGCTCCATCACCGAGCGCCGCACCGACCGGCTGCTGGACAAGAACCGTTCGCACGGGCTGCCGCCGTTCCTCGCCGACGACGCCGGTGTGGACTCGGGGCTGATGATCGCCCAGTACACACAGGCCGCCCTGGTCAGTGAGATGAAGCGGCTCGCTGTCCCCGCCTCCGCCGACTCGATCCCGTCCTCCGCGATGCAGGAGGACCATGTTTCCATGGGCTGGTCGGCCGCGCGCAAGCTCCGTACCGCCGTCGGCAACCTCGCCCGCATCGTGGCCGTCGAGCTGTACGCGGCGACGCGCGCCGTCGAGCTGCGTGCCGCCCAGGGGCTCACCCCGCGCCCGCCTCGCTGGCCGTCATCGAGGCACTGCGTGCGGCCGGTGTCGAGGGCCCGGCCCCGACCGTTTCCTGGCGCCCGACCTGGCCGCCGCCGATGCCTTCGTACGGGAAGGCCGGCTGGTCGCCGCCGTGGAGCCGGTGACCGGTCAACTGGCCTGATTTCGCCGATCGTTCGCACCGGTCCGGCGCACCCGCTCGGTGCGCCGGACCGGTGCCTGCGGGTCAGAGGGCAGGGTGCCCGGAGCCGCGGCGAACCGAATAGGTGACGAAACCGGCGCCGAGCGCCAGGAACGCCGTGCCACCGACGAGGTACGGCGTGGTGTCGCCCCGCTCCGGTGTCGGCGAGAACCGTGCCGGTGGCAACGGTCCCGGAGGCGGCCGTTCGCCCGCTTCCGGCGGAGTCATCACGGGCGGCCGTCTCGTCGGTCGCGTTGGCGGAGGGACGAACCAGAGAGCACAGAGCAGGGTGCCTGCCGCTGTGGTGGTCAGCAGCGTGCGACGAGCGATGGACACAGAATCGATCCCCTTGCGACAACCATCAGTTAGCCCCGTGGGCCGATGCTAAGCAAAGCAGCGGGTCGGTGGAAAGCCGGGAGGCGCGGGAGCCTTACGCTCCCGCATATGAGCACTTCAGAGACATCCAGGTTTGTTCGGCTTCGCGTGGAGATGGTGCTGGAGATCACGGACGCCGATGCCCTGACCGGCACCGCGCTCGAAAGCATCGCAGCCGAGTTCGCGGCCTCCGGAGCGGCCGCCGCGGAGCCGGCCGGCCCAGCGGCGGCCGAATCCGGCGAAGAACGGCTGCATGCCGAGTCCAATGTCCGGGCAGACGGTGCTGAGGCGATCGCATCGCTGGTCGACCCGTTCGATCTGGTGAGCGAGGTGCCGGGAGTCGAGCTGGCCCAGGCCTCCTGGAGCAGTGAGACCATCGACTACGACCCCGAGGCAGAGGACTGGACCGGGGGCGAGGACGATGGCGACGGGTACTACGAGATCGACGACAATGAGACGGACGACGACGGCGCGCAACGGTAGGCCCCAGGTGTGAGTACACCTGCCCCGGCCCGCCACCGCGGCGGTCCGGGGCAGCGCGGAACCACTGCCGCCCCCACCGCGTCGATGAGTGTTGTTCCCCACATCTCCCGCGGATGTGGAACGGGACACCCGAAAGAGTGTTCTGGAACATTGACGGGAATTCGCCGTCAGGCGAGCCTGTTCGGGGATTTTGGGGAATCGGCAACGATGGAGAAGCTTGTGATGACGGACGGCAAGCGGCGCAGGGGTCTCATGACCGCGTCCGCACTGCTCGGCGGCGTGCTGGTGCTTTCGGCCTGCGGCGACGGCGGTGACAAGGACGCGAGCGCTGGAAGCTCCAAGACGTCACAGGCGCAGGTGGACGAGGCGGCAGCCAGGACACCTCCAAGGCGCAGATAACGATCGCACCGAAGAACGGCGCGGACAACGCGAGCATCAACAGCGCCGCGATGGTCACCGTCGCCAAGGGCAAGCTGACGGAGGTCACCATGACCACCGCGGCCGGCGACTCCGTCGAGGGCACCCTGGCATCGGACGGTTCGAGCTGGAAGCCGGCCGGCCAGCTGGAGCGCTCGACGACGTACAAGATCAACGCCACGGCGAAGGACTCCGACGGCCGTGAGGCCCACGGGAACAGCTCCTTCACCACCGTCTCGCCGGACGACAGCTTCATCGGGAACTTCACCCCGAGGACGGCTCCACGGTCGGCGTCGGTATGCCGGTCTCGATCAACTTCAACAAGGAAATCACGAACAAGAAGGCCGTCCAGGACGGCATCACCGTGACGTCGAGCAGCGGCCAGGAGGTCGCGGGGCACTGGTTCAACTCGCAGCGTCTGGACCTTCGCCCCGAGGACTACTGGCAGGGCGGCTCCACCGTCACGCTGAAGCTGGCGCTGGACGGCGTCGAGGGCGCCGACGGTGTCGTCGGTGTGCAGCAGAAGACGGTCACCTTCAAGGTCGGCCGCAACCAGGTCTCCACCGTCGACGTCAAGACGCGCACGATGACCGTCACGCAGGACGGCAAGACCGTCAAGACCATCCCGATCTCCGCCGGTTCCACGGAGAACCCGACGTACAACGGTGAGATGGTGATCTCCGAGAAGTTCAAGGAGACCCGCATGGACGGTGCGACGGTCGGCTTCACCGACGACGACGGCAAGGGCGAGTACGACATCAAGGACGTGCCGCACGCCATGCGGCTGTCCCAGTCGGGCACCTTCATCCACGGCAACTACTGGGGCGCCAAGTCGATGTTCGGCAGCGCCAACACCAGCCACGGCTGTGTCGGCCTCGCCGACGCGAAGGGTGCGAACGACTCCGGCACGGAAGGCGCCTGGTTCTACGAGAACTCCATGGTCGGCGACCTGGTCATCGTGAAGAACTCCCCGGACAAGACCGTGGCCCCGACAACGGTCTCAACGGCTGGAACATGAGCTGGGCCGAGTGGCAGGCGGAGTCCGCCGCCTGACCGCACCCGCCATCTCCACCCCGTACGCCCTGCGTGGCTTGCGCAACGCAGACGGAAGCGGCGGCACCCGGATTTCCCGGTGCCGCCGCTTCCGTCTGCGAGCGGGCGGAAGCGGTGTCACACCGCCCGTTCCGCGACCGCGGCCCGGTAGGCCAGCAGATCCCCGCGCCGCACCTGACGGAGCCCCGCCCTGTCCTCGTGCGGCTCGCCGTCGCAGCTGCCCCACGGTGTGCCCCCGGCTCCCCGGACGACCGTGCGAACAGCGAGCGCAGCCAGTGCCACACCTGCGACGGCAGCAGGCGCGGCCCGTACAGCCAGCGACGCACCAGCCGCCACAGCCCCGGCCGGCCGGCGCCGGGCAGCCCGATCACCCGTAACCCCATGATCAGCTTGCCCGCACTGGCGCGGACCAAGGCGGTCAGCAGCACCTGATTGGCGAACGAGAGCGCGAGCACGAACAGGACCGCCAGGGCGATGGCCCGGCCCGCACCGGCCGAGTCCGCGTACGGCCGCACCAGCAGGCCGGCCGCCAGCAGGCAGAGATAGCAGTCGATCGCGACCGCGAGATACCGCCGCATATCGCCCGCGCCCGAAGGGATCCGGGCGGCGGGCGCAACCGCCCGTGCGGTGAGGAGGCCGCACCCGCGGGCCGGCCGTACGTGCCGGCCGGCCGGCCGTAGCTGCTGACCGGCAGGCCGTACGGTGCTAATCGGTATTCCAACGGACCTTGCACAGGTGGCTGTTGACCGTGCGAGCCGCGCCGGCTTCCCCGTGACGGTTTCATGACCGCATCATGGCTGATCGTCCGCTGTCGTGTATGCCTTCCATACGCAGCGGATGTCCGGCTCCCGCTCCTCGTTCCCCGATCCGTCCGCCGGCACCATCATCCCGGCCACGGCCCCGCCCTCGTCCGCCACCCAGGTCTCCTGACGCGCCACCACGACGTCACAGAGGGACGCCCGCACTCCGTCGTCGCTGCCGCTCGGATGCTCAGTCGTCGCGCATGGCGTCAATCTCGGACAGAGCCTGCCCTCTCCCACCGATTTCCCGCCGGGCTCCGCTCAGCAGCCACCGCCGCCGGGCAGCCGGTAGCGCGAGTCCAGCCGGTACTCACCGCCCGGGGCGCCGTGAGCCGCGTCCACTCGCCGTCCTGGCGCACACGCCCCGCCGTCCGCCCGCAGCCAGGGCGAGTACGCGATCCGTACCGTCACCGAACCGGCCGCGGGCATCCGCACCACCAGCGAGGCCGCGTCCCGCGCACCACCGCGCCCGGCGCGGACACCAGCGGCACGGCGTCCCGGACCCGGAAGATCCGCCACTCCCGGTCCTGCCACACCGGCTCCAGCCAGGGCGTCCCGCGCGCCACGATCGCCGCCTCCGCCTCGGCCGGGCTGTCCGGGTGCCGCTGTGCAACACCACCAGGCCGACGCCCCAGTGGTCCAGCCAGTCGCGGTACGCCGCCGGGGTCAGCGTCCCTCGTAGAACAACCGGCCCCGCTCCACGTCAAGTTGCCGGTTCCAGCCGCGCGCCATGCTGATGTGGCCGGCGAGCGCGGAGGCCTCCCGGTGGTCGCGGGCGGGCACGACCTCCACCCGGGTACGGCCGGCCCCAGCTCGTGCAGTGCGGCCACGACACCGTCCGTGCGGGTGGCCCAGGCGGGCACCGGATTGGAGATCTCCAGATCGTCGTTGGTCTTGTCGACCACCCACCCGGTGTTGACGGCGAGCACCCGCCGAGCAGCCCCGCGGCCACAACAGCCCGCCCCGCCGCGCCACCGGCCCGCGGCGCCCGCCAGCAGAGCTGCGAGCAGCACCGGAGGCCCGGCGATTCCCACCAGCCGCTCCACATTCGTCCCGATGGGCGAGGCGACGGCGAAGGTCAGGACCACCCCAGCGCGTACACCGCACCCGCGAACCGGACCACCCGCCAGCCGCCGGTGCGCGGCGCCGCCCACACGGCCGCGCACACGGCCAGTGGCATCCACAACTTCCCACGGGCATCGGCTGTTCGCCCGTGAACGGGAACAGCACCGTGGTGGCCGCCACCACCACGAACGGCGGCGCCAGGAGCGCGAGCGCCCTGCGCCACTGCCGGTCGAGCCCGTACGCCGCGCCGCACACGACCAGGAACAGCCCGGCGACCGGGCTCGCCGCCGTCGCCAGCACCGCGCACCCCGCGGCGAGGCCGGGCCTGCGGCCTACCCACACCAGGGTGACCAGCCCGAACGCAACTCCCAGTGCGAACGTCGTACGCCCGGACGCGACATTGCACCAGAGCCCGAACGCCCCCAGCACCGCGGGCGCCACCGGCCACCGCACCCCGGCCCGCGCACACAGCAGCCCCAGCGCCCACGACCCTGCGAGCCCCGCGGCGACGGAGACCGCGCGTACCCCGAAGACACCCATCAACGGCGGTGCGAGCACGCTGTAGTTGGCGGTGTGCATCCCGCCGTACCAGGAGAGGTTGTACGCCGACCACGGGTGCCGCGCCACGAACTCGGCCCACGCGAACTGCGCCGCCAGATCCCCGCCGCCGGTGGACAGCACGGCCGCCCACACCACGTACAACGGCACCACGGCCAGTGTCGCGACGAGCGGCACCCGCCACAGCGCGGGCCGCACGGCGACACCCCTGCGCCGGAGCCCGAGCCGGCCCGTTGCCCCGGGATACGCGCGGACGCGGGCTCGCGGACATGTGTACGGACGTGCTCGGTGATCCCCACCTCGCCGACCCTAGCCCGGCGAGGCGGGAAGGGGTGTAGCCCGCTACACCCTCCGGGAGCGTGCTCCTCCCCACGGCCGCCTCCACTCGGAAGACTGGGGCATCTCACCGACCACGGAGGAACTAATGAGGGCCCTGCTCTGGCTCGTACTGTGTGCCGCACTCGCCGCGAATCTCTTCCTCAGCCTGGCCGTCGAGGAGGGCGGACTGCAGATCGCGCTGAGCATCTGCGCGGGGTGGCGGTGATCGGCTCCGGCATCGGGCTCTGGATGCTGCGCAGTCCGCGGGAGTCCTGACCGTCCGTGGCCGGGCGGCACGGTCTCCCTCACAGCCCGGCCCGGTGCGCTGTGAGCTTCGCCACCCGTAGCCCGGGTGACCGGGGCGCGCAGCCCGGCAGGAGCGCGTTCCCGGCGCGCCGCGGAAGGCCCGGGACCGGGGCAGCGCTGGCCAGTATGTGGATGCCGATGAAGATCGCCGGGCGGCGCTGGGACAATTGGCCGGTGAAACGGTCCTGCACGGGCCGTGGCGCCTCCGGGGACGGGGGCGTCGATGCGCATGATGCCCACCCACGGAAGGTCTTGATCAGATGCCGGCCACCTCTGACTCCGCAAGCCCGCACAGCACCACGAGCCGTGTCATCGAGCCGCTCTACGCCGAGATTCTGCGGCGGAACCAGGGCGAGAAGGAATTCCACCAGGCAGTACGCGAGGTCCTGGAGACGCTCGGCCCCGTACTGGCGCATCGCCCGGAGTTCGTCGACGCCCGGATCATCGAGCGGCTCTGCGAGCCCGAGCGTCAGCTCATCTTCCGGGTGCCGTGGTCGGACGACTCGGGCGACATCCATGTCAACCGCGGCTTCCGGGTCGAGTTCTCCAGCTCGCTCGGCCCGTACAAGGGCGGCCTGCGCTTCCACCCTCGGTCAACCTCGGCATCGTGAAGTTCCTCGGCTTCGAGCAGATCTTCAAGAACGCCCTCACCGGCATGCCGATCGGCGGCGGCAAGGGCGGCTCGGACTTCGACCCCAAGGGCCGCTCCGACGCCGAGATCATGCGGTTCTGCCAGTCCTTCATGACGGAACTCCACCGCCACCTGGGCGAGTACACCGACGTCCCCGCCGGTGACATCGGGGTGGGCGGCCGGGAGATCGGCTACCTCTTCGGCCAGTACAAGCGGATCACCAACCGTTACGAGTCCGGAGTGCTCACCGGAAAGGGCCTCGGCTGGGGCGGTGCCCTGGTGCGTACCGAGGCGACCGGTTACGGCTGCGTCCTGTTCACCGCCGAGATGCTCCGCAGCCGCGGTGAATCCCTCGACGGCCAGCGCATCTCCGTCTCGGGCTCGGGGAACGTGGCCATCTACGCGATCGAGAAGGCTCAGCAGCTCGGCGCGACCGTCGTGACCTGCTCCGACTCCGGCGGCTACGTCGTGGACGAGAAGGGCATCGACCTCGCCCTGCTCAAGGAGATCAAGGAAGAGGGCCGCGGCCGGATCTCCGAGTACGCCGAGCGGCGCGGTGCCCACGTGCGGTACGTCGAAGGCGCAGGCGTCTGGAACGTCCCCGTGGACGTGGCCCTGCCCTGCGCCACCCAGAACGAGCTCCACAAGGCCGACGCGCTGGTCCTCGTACGCAACGGGTGAAGGCGGTAGCCGAGGGCGCCAACATGCCCACCACCCCGAGGCCGTACACGTCTTCCAGGACGCGGGCGTCGCCTTCGCCCCGGCAAGGCGGCCAACGCGGGCGGCGTGGCGACCAGTGCGCTGGAGATGCAGCAGAACGCCTCGCGCGACTCCTGGACCTTCGCCCACACCGAGGAGCGGCTCGCGGAGATCATGTGCCACATCCACGACTCCTGTTACACGACCGCCGAGCGCTACGGCAGCCCGGGCAACTACGTGGTCGGCGCGAACATCGCGGGCTTCGAGCTGGTCGCGGACGCGATGGTGGCACAGGGCCTGATCTGATCCGGCCGGTCCGGGCAGGGCGGCTGCCCGGGCCGGGCCTGGCCTGGCCTGGCCTGGCCGGCCCGGCCCGGGGTGGCGCCCGCATCACGCCCTGTGTACCCAATGATGTGTACACTTATGTCATGGCTGACACCGTGACCGTACGCGAGGCCCGCGCTCGCTTGGCCGATGTCGTCGACAAAGCGGAGGCAGGGCAAACCACTGTCGTGACTCGGAACGGCAAACGGGTCGCTGCTCGTCCCGATAGATGTGCTTGACGCCCTGGACGCCGCAGCCGACGAATTGGCCGCGCGCGAAGCGGAGGCGCACCGCCAGGACCCGACCGTCAGCATGGCCGAACTCCTCGCGGACCTCTTCGAGCCCGGAGATCCGGCCGAGTGAAGTACGCCTTTCGTTTCACGGCCCATGCTCAGCGCCAACTGCGGTCGATCGACCGCCAGGACGCGTTGCGCATTCTGACCGCCATCACCCCGCTGGGCGACGACCCTGGCGGGAAGACGTGGATGTCAAGAAGCTGACAGGCCATGACGGCCTTTACCGCGTCCTGGCAGGGGATTTCCGTGTGGTGTATGAGGTCCACGGTGAGGTCCTGGTGATTCTGGTCCTCCATCTCCGAAATCGGCGCAACGTCTACCGCAAGCTGTAGCTGCTGCCCCTCCTGTCCGGGATGTCACGCGGTTCGGCCAACAGCAGATCCGCCGAGCGCGGAAGGCCCGAGCCTCCCGGCCGTGCTCACAGCTCCTAGGCTGGGGCGATGAGCAGTCATGCGCCGAACCGAGCCCGCGTCATCCCCTGCGCCCCGTCCCCGCGGCGCCGCAGCCCGCCGCCCGGGAGTCGCTCTGGCGGGACGTCGTCGGTGATGTCCTGCGCCGCGAGCGGCGCGCCCAGGAGCGGACGCTGAAGGATGTGGCCGAGGACGCCCGGATCTCGGTGCCGTACCTCTCCGAGATCGAACGCGGCCGCAAGGAGGCCTCGTCGGAGGTCCTGCCGCCGCGGCCCGTGCGCTCGGACTCGGACTGGCCGATGTGCTGTCCCTGGCCCAGGGGAGCTGGCCCGCGCCCAGCCGGTCCGACGGAGCGCGGCGCCGCTGGGCGAGGTGCGACTGGCCGCCTGACTCACGCATCGCCGGCGCGACCGCGCGGTGTCGGCCCGGCGCGGCTACTCGGCGGCCGGCGCCGGGGCGATGCCCGTGGGGCAGGCGCGGCCCCAGTTCGTCTCGGAGGGAGTCCAGGCGGGCACCCGTACCGCCGATGCCGCAGTAGCCGCCCGGGTTCTTGTCCAGGTACTGCTGGTGATACCCTCCGCGGGCCAGAACGTACGGCCCTCGGCGGGAGGATCTCCGTGCTGATCTCGCCGAAGCCGGAACCGGTGAGGACCTGCTGGTACGCCTCGCGGGACGCTGCCGCCCCTCCGCCTGTGCGGGGAGTGGGTGTAGATCGCCGAACGGTACTGCGTGCCCACGTCGTTGCCCTGGCGGAAGCCCTGGGTCGGGTTGTGGGACTCCCAGAAGAGCTTCAGGAGTTCGGCGTAACCGATGACCTCCGGGTCGAAGACGACCCGGACGGCTTCGGTGTGGCCCGTCAGACCCGAGCAGACCTCTTCGTACGCCGGGTTCTCGGTGTAACCGCCCTGGTAGCCCGCCAGAGTCGTCCAGACGCCCTCGGTCTGCCAGAACTTGCGCTCGGCGCCCCAGAAACAGCCCAGTGCGAAGTCGGCGACCTCCAGACCCTGCGGGTACGGGCCGGAGAGCGGGTTGCCGAGGACCGTGTGGCGCGAGGGCACCGTGAATTCGGGTACGGGGCGGCCGCGCAGGCCTCCTCGCGGGTGGGGAGCTGCGGGGTGCGGTGGTTCAGGAACATGCGGGGCTCCTCCGGGGTCGGTGTTCGCTCGGTACAACACGGTGGCGCTGTCCGGGATTCCGCGGCCCTGTGGGCTACGGCGTGGGCTCCTGCGGTGTCTCGCGGTCGCGGCGGCCGCCTGCGCCGTCGTCGGACTCGTAGGCCGCCATGTACGCGGCCGTCTTGCGCCTCGCCCGCAGCCAGAACCAGACGGCGAGCGCGATCAGGATGAGGGGATCAGTCGTGCCATGGGTGTGCCGGTCCAATCCGGTGGGAGGGAGCTGGGGGCGTGCGCGGATCAGTGGAGCAGCGTGGCCGGGCTGCCGCCGTTCGCCTCGTAGCCCGCTACCGCGAGCGCACGGTAGACGGTGTACTCGGCGGCCGGATCAGTGCTCTCGGTCCAGGGCAGTGCACCCACATGGCCGTCGATGTGAACGAACTGGTTCATCGCCTCCGACCAGCGCTCCATCCGCACCAGGAACATCACCACGAGATGGCGGGCATGGGCGAGCACCGGGTCGTCGGCGCGGGCGGCGTGGACGGCGAACATCGCGCCCTCGACCGCCTTCGTCACCACGGCACTCCGGTAGAAGTCCTGCACCAGATTGACCTCGGGCAGGTGCTCGTACAACGCGAACAGGGGCAGCGCGGCGAGCAGCGATCCGTGCGGGCGCGCGCGGCGGCCGTCGTCGCGAACCGGTCGGCCTCCTTGCGGGAGCCGTGCCACTTCTCGCACCAGTACTGCAGCGCGGCGATATGCGCGCCCATATGGGCCGGGCGCGGTCGATGACCTTGGCCCAGAGCCGGTCGAAGTCCTCGTGCGAGTAGGCGAGCCCACGGGCGACGGCCAGCTCGACGATGCAGGGGACAGGGTCGCCCGGTGCCAGCAGGGCCGCATCGCCGCAGACCGTACGGGCCTCCTCCAGGATGATCCGGAAGTCGTCCGTGCCCGCGGTGGACGAACGCCAGGCCTGCTGCACCAGGAATTCGGCGTGCACCGCGGCGCCGCCCGCGTCCTTGGGGACTCCGAGCGCCAGTTCCGCAGCCATCCGCCGCCGACACCGGGCTGCTGCGTCAGCTCCAGCGAGGCCGCACCGGCGAACGCCTGTACCCGCTGCCAGCGGACCTCGCTCTCCTTCGGCGTCCCGGCCAGCAGCTGGGCGGCGGCCCGCCAGTCCTGGGTGCGCTGCACGACGTCCAGTACGTCCAGCAGGTCCTGGTCGGGTCCGGGCATCCGGATGTCCAGCTCCTCCTGGCGCAGGAACCCGTACGTGTCCGGGTCGGCGGCGTCCGGGGAGCCGGGCGCGACCAGGCGGATGCCGCCGCCGCGGCGCATGACCGGGCCTATGACGACGGCGAGCATGCACACCGCGAGCAGGATCCAGAGAATCTCCATGAGTCCATTGTCCCCGGACGGCGCAGTGGCCGGTAAGTGCCCTCCTGACGAACTACGCTCGGGCCTCATGAGCGACCAGCACAGCTTCGAGACCCTTGCGATCCACGCCGGCAACACGGCGGATCCCTCACCGGCGCCGTGGTCCCGCCGATCTATCAGGTGTCCACGTACAAGCAGGACGGCGTGGGCGGACTGCGCGGCGGTTACGAGTACAGCCGCAGCGGCAATCCGACCCGTACCGCCCTGGAAGAGAACCTGGCGGCTCTGGAGGGCGGCCGGCGCGGGCTGGCCTTCGCGTCCGGGCTCGCCGCGGAGGACTGCCTGCTGCGTACGCTGCTGGTGCCGGGCGACCACGTGGTCATCCCGAACGACGCGTACGGCGGCACGTTCCGGCTGTTCGCGAAGGTCGCCTCGCGCTGGGGCGTGCAGTTCTCGGTCGCCGACACCTCGGACGTGGCCGCGGTACGGGCCGCGATCACCTCGCGCACCAAGGCGATCTGGGTGGAGACCCCGTCCAACCCGCTGCTCGGCATCACGGACATCGCCGCCGTCGCCGGTGTGGCCCGCCAGGCGGGGCGCGGCTGGTCGTCGACAACACCTTCGCCAGCCCCTACCTCCAGCAGCCGCTCTCGCTCGGCGCGGATGTCGTCGTGCACTCCACCACCAAGTACATGGGCGGTCACTCGGACGTCGTCGGCGGTGCGCTGGTCGTCAGCGACCCCGAGCTGGCCGAGGAACTGGCCTACCACCAGAACGCGATGGGCGCGGTGGCCGGTCCGTTCGACGCGTGGCTGGTGCTGCGTGGCATCAAGACCCTGGCCGTACGCATGGACCGGCACAACGAGAACGCCACCCGGGTCACCGACCTGCTGACCCGGCACCCGAAGGTGACCCAGGTCCTCTACCCGGGTCTGCCGGAGCACCCGGGCACGAGATCGCCGCCAAGCAGATGAAGGCGTTCGGCGGAATGGTGTCCTTCCGCGTCGCGGGCGGCGAGGACGCCGCGGTCGAGGTCTGCAACCGTGCGCAGCTCTTCACGCTCGGTGAGTCGCTGGGCGGTGTCGAGTCGCTGCTGGAGCACCCGGGCCGGATGACACACGCCTCGGCCGCGGGCTCGCCGCTGGAGGTGCCGGGTGACCTCGTACGGCTCTCCGTCGGCATCGAGAACGCCGATGACCTGCTGGCCGACCTGACACAGGCGCTCGGCTAGGCCGTGTCGTCGTGTCCTTCCGGCGGCCGTGGTGTGTCCCGGCCGCCGGAAGGACCGCTTCGTCGGGTCAGGCCGACGCCTTCTCGTCATCGAGCGTGGCCCTGATCTGTTCGCGCAGCTCGGGGCTGTCCGTGTGCTCATGGACCGATACGGCGTGCTCCGCGGCGGCCCGTACGACCTCGTCCTCCTCGCCGGAGATGGCGAGTGAGCAGTTCGAGACACTGGGGTGCTTGCGGCAGTCGACGATCTTTCTGGTCATGACGGCCTCCTCGGCTCGTGTCACAGGCCGACCCATTCAGATACCTGCCCATTCAGGATAAAACGGCAGGTTGCTCAGTGGATCCGGTCGAGGAACAGAGCGGCTGCGAGCAGCGGCCAGGGCCGGGCGGTCGCGCGGGCGGAGAACCGGGCCGGTCAGCTCTCCTGCGGCGGCTGGTGGGCGGCCTGCCGGGCGGCCAGCGCCGTGTTGAACCGGGTGAGCAGTGCGCAGAAGGTGTCCTGCTCCTCGGTGCTCCAGCCGTCGGTCACCTGGGACATCAGCTCGCGGCGCGAGGCACGGACCTCATCGAGGCGGGCCTGGCCGCGCGGCGACAGCTGGAGCACGACCGCGCGGCCGTCCTCCGGATGCGAGGTGCGCTTGACCAGACCGGTGTCGACCAGCGGCGCGACCTGGCGGGTCACGGTCGAGGAGTCGATTCCCATGCCCGCGGCCAGCGCCTGACGCCCATCGGGCCTTCCAGGTCCAGCCGGTTCAGCAGGAGATAGGCGGCGCGGTCCATGGAGTTACGGACCTGGCCGACACCGCCCAGACGTGTCTGCTCGGCGCGGCGGGCGAAGACGGCCACCTGGTGCTGGAGGGCGTCGAGAGCTGGTCGGTTCCCGGGTGGCCGGGGTGGCGCCCCGGAAGGAGACGCGGCAGTCGTCATGTCCTGAGGGGCATGGCCTGAGGCTCTCTTCGTGCGATGTCGGATGGGTGGGGACAGAGTACGCGGCGACGGGGCAACGCGTACCAGCGCTGCGCAAACCCATGGACACCACCGCAGGCCGCCATGAGACGCGGGGCCCCGACCGGCCCGAACTGCAAGACTTGCTGTCATGACTTTCCGTACGCCCGCTCCCTTCCCTCCCGTGATCCTCGATGACATCCGCGGGCGCGGAAGATGCTGTCCGGCGTGGCCAGGGTGACCGGGATGGAGGGCAGCCGCCATCTGACCGGGCTGGTGGGGCGCCGGTCCACCTCAAGTGCGAGAACCTGCAGCGCACCGGCTCGTTCAAGCTGCGCGGCGCGTATGTGCGGATCTCGGGTCTCACCCCGGTGGAGCGGGCGGCCGGTGTGGTGGCCGCGAGCGCCGGAAACCACGCCCAGGGTGTCGCGCTGGCCTCCACGCTGCTCGGCGTACGGTCGACGGTCTTCATGCCGGTGGGCGCCCGCTGCCGAAAGTGGCCGCGACACGTCAGTACGGGGCCGAGGTCAGGATGCACGGCCATGTCGTCGACGAGACGCTCGCCGCCGCCCAGGAGTACGCGGAGCAGACCGGTGCGGTCTTCATCCACCCGTTCGACCACCCCGACATCATCGCGGGCCAGGGCACCGTGGGGCTGGAGATCCTCGAACAGTGCCCGGAGGTCCGCACGATCGTCGTCGGCATCGGCGGCGGTGGACTCGCCGCGGGGATCGCGGTCGCGGTGAAGGCCCTGCGCCCGGACGTCAGGATCGTCGGCGTGCAGGCGGCGGGCGCGGCCGGGTACCCGCCGTCGCTGGCCGCCGGGTACCCGGTGGCGCTCGACTCGGTGCAGACCATGGCCGACGGCATCAAGGTGGGGCGCCCGGTGACATTCCCTTCGGGATCGTCCAGGAGCTGGTCGACGAGGTCCGTACGGTCTCCGAGGACGAGCTCTCCAGCGCGCTGCTGCTCTGCCTGGAGCGGGCCAAGATGGTCGTCGAGCCGGCCGGGGCGAGCCCGTGGCGGCGCTGCTCAGTGACCCGGAGGCGTTCCGGGGCCTGTCGTCGCCGTGCTGTCGGGCGGCAATGTGGACCCGTTGCTGATGCAGCGCATCCTGACGCACTGCATGGCGGCGGCAGGCCGCTATCTGAGTCTGCGGCTGCGGCTGACGGACCGCCCGGCTCGCTGGCCACGCTGCTCGCGGCGCTGTCCGTGGCCGACGCCAATGTGCTCGACGTGAGCCATGTGCGTACCGATCCGCGACTGGGGCTCACCGAGGCGGAAGTGGAACTGCACCTGGAGACGAAGGGCCCGGAACACTGCGAGGAGGTCGCCGCCACGCTGCGGGACGCGGGATATCTCGTGATGCGCTGAAGGCGGCCGGCGCGGCGCGCGGAGTACGGGCAAATCGGTTGTGAGACGCGATGTATCGCGTTACTGTGCTGCCCTGACCAGGCCCCGCCTTTCCCGCCCGGCGTGTGACGGCAGGCGTATCCAGGATCTGCTCAGGAAGTCACCCGAATCAACTGGGGAATCCCACATGCCAGGCGCAATCCATGCCGAAGGTCTGGTGAAGACCTTCGGCAAAGTAAGAGCACTGGACGGTGTTGACCTCGACGTGCCGGAGGGCACCGTCCTCGGCCTGCTCGGCCCCAACGGCGCGGGCAAGACGACCGCCGTGCGCGTCCTGACCACCCTGCTCCAGCCGGACAGCGGAAAAGCGGTCGTGGCGGGCATCGACGTCCTGAAGAACCCCAACGAGGTACGCCACTCGATCGGGCTGTCCGGACAGTTCGCCGCAGTCGACGAATACCTCACCGGGCGCGAGAACCTGCAGATGGTCGGGCAGCTCTACCAGATGAGCGCACGCGATGCGAAGAAGCGGGCGGGCAGCTCCTGGAGAGGTTCAACCTCGCCGACGCGGCCGACCGTACGGCCAAGACGTACTCCGGAGGCATGCGCCGCCGGCTCGACCTGGCGGCGGCGCTCGTCGTCTCCCGCCCGTGATGTTCATGGACGAGCCCACCACCGGCCTCGACCCGCGCAACCGGCAGCAGCTGTGGGAGGTCATCCAGGAGCTCGTCGCAGGGGTACGACGCTGCTGCTGACCACGCAGTATCTGGAAGAGGCCGACCACCTCGCCCACAGCGTCTGCGTCATCGACCACGGCAAGGTCATCGCCCGCGGCACCTCCGACCAGCTCAAGGCCCGCACCGGCGGCGAACGGGTCGAGGTCGTCGTGCACCAGCCGGACCAGATCGAGCCCGCCCGCGCGGTGCTCACCCGATACGGCACGGGCGAGATCGCCGTCGCCGAACACACCCGCAAGCTGACGGTGCCGGTCACCGGCGGCGCCAAGCTGCTCGCCGAGGTCATCCGCGACCTGGATGCCCGCGGCGTCGAGATCGACGACATCGGCCTGCGCCGCCCCACCCTCGACGACGTCTTCATCTCGCTCACCGGCCATGCCGCCGAACTCCAACAGGCCGAAGAGGGCGGATCGGCCGAGGCCGCAAAGGGCCGGAAGGAGGACACGAAGTGAGTACCGGCGCGGACACCGCGAAGTTCGTACCGCTCAACCCCGCGGCGGGTTCAGCCAGTCGGTCACCGACTCCTGATCGTCGCCAAGCGCAACCTGATTCGCATGGCCCGGATCCCGGAGATGGTCATCTTCGGCCTCATCCAGCCGATCATGTTCGTGGTGCTCTTCACCTACGTCTTCGGCGGTTCCATCAAGGTCGGCGGCTCCATCTCGCCGCAGGCCTACCGCGAGTTCCTGATGGCGGGCATCTTCGCCCAGACCGTCACCTTCGCGACCGCGGGCGCCGGCGCGGGCATCGCCGACGACATGCAAAGGGCCTCATCGACCGCTTCCGGTCACTGCCCATGGCCCGCGGCGCGGTCCTCACCGGACGTACGCTCGCCGACCTCGTTCAGACCGCCCTCACGCTCGTCGTGCTCGCGATCGTCGCCCTGATCGTCGGCTGGCGGGTGCACGAGAACATCGGCAAGGTCCTCCTCGGCTTCCTGCTGCTGCTCTTCCTCGGATACGCGTTCTCCTGGATCGGCGCCCTCATCGGCCTCTCGGTACGCACCCGGAGGCGGCCACGTCCGGCGGGCTGATCTGGCTCTTCCCACTGACGTTCATCTCGAACGCCTTCGTGGACGCCAACCAGATGCCGACGTTCCTGCGCTACATCGCCGAATGGAACCCGTTCAGCGCAACCGTGCAGGCCTGCCGCGAGCTGTTCGGCAACCTCCCGCCCGGATTCGTGACCCCGGACGCGTGGCCCATGCAGCACCCGATCCTGGCCTCGGTCCTGTGGTCGGTGGTCATCCTCGTGGTCTTCCGGACCCTGGCCGTGCGCAAGTACCGCTCGGCAACCGTCTGAGCACGACAGAAGCCCCGGCCGCAACGGCCGGGGCTCCTGGCATGTCCCGTGTTCTGTCCTGCGCGGATCAGCCCTTGTAGGGCTTGGCCGTGAGGATCTTCACAGTCGCCTTCTTGCCGTTGGGCAGCTCGTACTCGGCCTCCTCGCCCATCCTCCTGCCGTTCACGCCCATGCCGAGCGGGGACTGCGGGGAGTACGTCTCGATCTGCGAGCTCGCGTACTCGCGTGAGGCGAGCAGGAATGTCAGGGTGTCGTCCGGGTCGCCGTCGAAGGCGATCGTGACGACCATGCCGGGCTCGACCACGCCGTCATCGGCCGGCGCCTCGCCGACCTTGGCGTGCTCCAGGAGCTGGGTGAGCTGACGCACCCGGAGCTCCATCTTGCCCTGCTCCTCCTTGGCGGCGTGGTATCCGCCGTTCTCCCGGAGGTCACCCTCCTCACGGGCCGCCGCGATCTTGACGGAGATTTCCGTGCGCGCGGGACCAGAGAGGTACTCCAGCTCTGCCTTCAGCTGGTTGTACGCCTCCTGCGTGAGCCAGGTGACGTTATCGCTGGTCTGGGTCACAGGGTGCTCCTCGTCGGTACTGGGAATACAAAGCATCGCCCTACCCCAAGCATGTGCTGCCACGGGTGGGCGAAACCACGAGCCTAACAATTCCCCAGGAAAAGGGGAGAAGGTAAACCGTCACGCGTCGTCGGGGTGCAGCCGATCAGCTCCACAGCGGTCGCCCTGGACGTCGTACGCAGGGAGACGACCTTGTCGATCCGGTCGGTGGGCCCGTCGAAGCGGAAGTCCTTGCGGGCCACCTCCGCGCCGTCCGCGCTCAGCGAACGGAGGGTGCAGTAGCCCGCGGCACCGCTCTCCTTGCGCACCTCGAGGTGCGCTCGACCCGGTCGTCCGAGACGACCTTGGACTTGATGAGCTCGGCGCTGACGTCCTGGCCGCTCACATAGTCGTAACCGATCCAGCCGATGACGCCGAGCAGGGCCGCGCCGAGCACCGCGCCGACGATCTTGAGCTTGCGGTCGGCGCGTTGATCCTCGGACCGGCCGTAGCGCCCGCCGGGCAAGGTCTCGTGCACCGCAGTCATGATCGTTCCTCCCGTACCGGGCTCGCGGAATTTTCCACCCCGGTTCGGTCACTATAGAAGCCGACTACCGACACGAATCACTGAGGACCGAGTCTTGACCGAGCAGCTGCGACTGATGGCCGTTCACGCCCACCCCGACGACGAGTCGAGCAAGGGCGCGGCCACCATGGCCAAGTACGTGTCCGAGGGGTGGACGTGCTGGTGGTCACCTGCACAGGGGCGAGCGCGGCTCCATCCTCAACCCGAAGCTCCAGGGCGACGCGTACATCGAGGCGAACATCCACGAGGTGCGCAAGAAGGAGATGGACGAGGCCCGGGAGATCCTGGGCGTCAAGCAGGAGTGGCTCGGCTTCGTCGACTCGGGCCTGCCCGAGGGTGACCCGCTGCCGCCGCTGCCCGATGGCTGCTTCGCACTGGAGGACGACGAGACGGCCGCGGGCCGCCTGGTCGAGAAGATCCGTGCGTTCCGGCCGCAGGTCATCACCACGTACGACGAGAACGGCGGGTACCCGCACCCCGACCACATCAAGACCCACACCATCTCGATGATCGCCTTCGACGCCTCCGCGGACACCGAGAGGTTCCCCGAGGACAAGTTCGGGCCCGCCTGGCAGCCGCAGAAGCTCTACTACAACCAGGGCTTCAACCGGCCGCGCACCCTCGCACTGCACGAGGCGCTGCTGGCCAGGGGACTGGAGTCGCCGTACGGCGACTGGCTGGAGCGCTGGAAGGAGTTCCAGCGCGCCGAGCGCACCCTGACCACGCATGTTCCGTGCGACGACTTCTACGAGATCCGCGACAAGGCGCTCATCGCGCACGCGACGCAGATCGATCCGGACGGTGGCTGGTTCCGGGTCCCGATGGACATCCAGCGGGAGGTCTGGCCGACCGAGGAGTACGAGCTCGCGAAGTCTCTGGTCGACACATCCCTCCCCGAGAGCGACCTCTTCGCGGGCATCCGCGACAATGCCTGATATGTACGCGACCCAGGCACTGACCCAGCTCGTCCCTCTCGCCAAGGAGGTCGACGACAACAAGGTGACTCCCGGCGTCCTCGGCTTCCTCGTCTTCGCGGCCCTCGCCGTGTCGGTGTGGTTCCTGATGAAGTCGATGAACCGGCACATGGGCAAGGTCGACTTCGAGGAGGCGGATGTGGCCGAGGCCGCGAGTGTGGCCGAGGCCGCGGAGGGGCTGCTCCGGTGTCCGGCAAGTCTTAGCGCCCGGTCCGGGGTGCGGGTTTTGTCCTCAATCGCCGGACGGGCTTGGTTTGGGCCTCCGGGGCCGGGGTTGCCGGTGGGGGTTGGGGCGGGCCCTCCGGAGCGTCTCCTCGGGACTGGCGTGTTCACCCGGAGACGCGGGGACCCCTCACGTACGCCATTCCCTGCGGGGACTCTCCTGCACGGCCCCACCCCGCGTCTCGTCGTGACCTGCGGGCCGGTGGAGCGGATGGATACGGGACGGCCGGTCCGGGGCGTGCAGGAGGGTCCCCGCAGGACGACGAACGGTTTACGGGGTCCGCTGCGTGAACCCCGCACGTTCGTCGTCTGAGGAGACACTCCGGAGGGCCCCGGCCACCACCCACGGGCAACCCCGGACCTGGGGCCAAAACGCAAGCCCGTCCGGCAATTGAGGACGGAACCCCGCGCCCCTCAAGGCCGCACAGACACCGGGACCCCCATGACCTCGCGGGCGTGCCGGTCGGGGTCATGCCCAGGCGCCAGGCCTGCCAGCCGTCGTCCAGGTCCACGCCCCGGTTCAGGACGACCGTGAACGACCGCGCGCAGTCCTCCAGCTTGCCGTCGCGGGCCGGGTGCACGGCCAGGAGCAGGTCCGCGAGCTCCTGCTGGGCCACCGCCGCTCCCACCACGCTGCCGCCGGGCGAGGCGTAGGGGAGCAGCGTGCAGCGCAGGAAGCCGGCCCAGTCGCCGCCCGGGAGTCCCCGTACGAGGCGAACAGCCCGATCGCCTCGTCGCACAGCTCCAGCGCCTGTGCCGTGCGGTTGTTGCCGCCGTCGATCATCGCCAGCTCCAGGCACGTCCAGGCCTCCCGTGGGGACCCCGATGCGCCGGAAGTCGGCCCGGGCGTCGCTGAGGAGCTGCCGGGCGAAGCCGGAGTTACGCAGGTTGCCGGTCTGGGCGGCCCGCTGGTCGCGGGTGACCCGCCCGGAGTGGTGCCTGGCGCAGGCCAGTCCGTACACGTCCCGCATCCGGGAGAACATCGTGCGGGCCCGTTCCAGCTCACGTACCGACTGATCGGTGTCGCCGTCCTCCTCCAGCGCCTGGCCCAGGTAGTAGCGCGTCCAGGCCTCGCCCGCGCGTCCTCGTTGTCCCGGTGCCGGGCCAGGGCGTCGCGCAGTTGCTCCACCGCGGGGCGGGGCGCCGTCCAGCAGCCGGGCGCGGGCGAGCTGGGTGATGGCCCAGGCCTCACCGCGCTCGTCCCGTGTGCGGCCGTAGAGCTCCAGCGCGGTGGACAGCTCCTCCTCCGCCCGCGCCACCTCGCCCATGCGCAGACAGACCTGGCCGAGCTGGAAGTGCGACCAGGCCTCGCCGTGCAGTGACTCGCCCTCGCGGTGCAGGGCGAGGGCGGTGTCCAGCAGGGTCAGGGCCTCGGCCGGGTTGGACCGGTCGCGTTCGACCGCGGCCAGGGCGTGCAGTGACCAGGCCCGGTCCTCGGCCTGCTCGTCGGAGGCCTGCAGGGCGATGGCCTCACGCAGCCGCGCGGATGCCTCCGTGAGGTTGCCCTGGTGGTGCAGGGTGATGCCGAGCGAGCAGAGTGCCAGCGCGGCCCCGAGTCGTTGTGTGCCTCCCGGTAGAGGCCGACGACGGAGGACAGGGTGGTGCGGGCCTTGTCGAGCTCGCCGAGCTGCCGGGCCGCGATGCCGGTGCGCCACTGGACCGACCGGTCCAGGAGCCCTTGTCGACCGCCTGTGTCAGCTCGCTGATCTCGCCCAGCCGGTAGAGGTCACCGCGCAGCAGGCAGTAGTCGCACAGGGCGCCCAGCAGGTTGAGCACCGCGCCCTGGTCGACGCCCTCGGCGTGCCGCAGGGCGGAGGTGATGAAGCTGGATTCGTCGTCCAGCCAGCGCAGGGCGGCGTCCAGGGAGCTGAAGCCGTGCGACCCGAACTGCCCGGCGCGGGTGGACATCTTGCCGTCCACCATGCGGATCACGGCGTCGGCGAGCTCCGCGTAGTTCTGGATCAGCCGCTCCTGTGCGGCGGTACGGCTCGCCTTCTCCTCCTCGTCGAGGAGCCGGGCCAGGGCGAAGTCCCGTACGAGGTCGTGCAGCCGGTAGCGCGAGCCCCGTACGCGGTACAGGAGCCCGGCCCCGGTCAGCTGGGTCAGCAGCCGGCCGGCCTCCTGCTCGTCGGCGGAGAGCAGCGACGCGGCAGCCGCCGCGCCCAGGCTGGCCCGGCCGGCGAGCGCGAGGCGCCGCAGCAGCCGGCGGGCCTGCTCGGGCTGGTCGGTGTAGCGCAGCCACAGGGCGCGTTCGACGGGCGAGACGGGCCCGTACGCCCCGAGGCCGGTGGCCAGCGCGCTGCGGCTGCGGACGCCGAGCGAGGAGCCGGCGATACGCAGCGCGAGCGGCAGCCCGCCGCACAGCTCGACGACGGCGTCGGTGGAGGAGTCGTAGGGCCCTCCTCCTCGTCCTCGGCAGCCTCGCGCAGCAGTTCCTCGGCGCCGGCCGGGTCCAGCCCGCCGACCGGCAGCTGGTGCACCCAGGCCGGGTGCCGGCCGGCATTTCGAGCGGCTCGCGGGCGGTGACGAGCACCAGGCTGTCGGAGCGTTCGGGGATGAGCGTGCGGACCTGGTCGGCGTCGGTGGCGTCGTCGAGGACCACCGTGACGGGTGTGCCGGTGAGGTGCTGGTGGTACAGCTCGCTCAGGCGGCGTACCTGCTGTTCGGCGGAGGAGTGCTCGCGGAAGAGGAGCTGCTCGCGCGGTGCCCCAGCCGGTTGAGCAGGTGCAGCAGGGCGTCGCGGGTGGGCAGCGGGCCTCACCGGTCACATCGCCGCGCAGGTCGACCACGCACGCGCCCGGAACTGGTCCTTGAGGGCGTGGGCGGCCCGTACGGCGAGGTGGTGCGCCCGGCACCGGGCGCACCGTGCAGGACGACCACGGTCGGTCTGGTCTCGGTGGAGGCGCGGGCCGCGTGCACCCACTGGGCGATCTGCGCGAGTTCGCCGCGACGGCCCGCGAACGGGCCCTCGGACGCGGGCAGATGACCGAAGGACTGTTCGAGGAGTGAGCGGGTGCGGGCAGCCGCGCTGCGGTCGCCGCCGCGCGACTGCGGTACCACCGACGTGCTCTTCTTCGGGGTGCGGGTGGAGGCGGTGAGGACCCGCTGCTGGTCGATGAACGGGCGGATGCCCCGTACTTCAAGCGCCGTCAGCCACTGCAGCCGTAGCTGTTCGGGGCCCCGGGCTGGTTCAGCGCGCCGGCTCTGCGGTGGGCCGCGGGCCAGTGGGAGGCGGTCACCCTGGCGACGGTGGCGGCGGTGCCCGCGACGGCGACGGCGGTGCCCGCGCCGAAGGCCAGGCCCGCCGCCGTGCCGAGCGCGAGGTCCGCACCGAAGGCGGCTGCCGCCGCGACCCCGGTGACGAGCAGGGGTGTTCCCAGCGTCGTTCTGCTGAACCGGTCCGAGAGGGTTCCTGCCCGGCCTCCGCCGAGTCGAGCGCCTGCGTGTACGTCGCGTACTCCTCCGCCGCGCCTGCCGCCATGGTGTCGAGCGCGGACCGGGCCCGCGACATCAGCGCACCGGAGTCGGTCCGCCCGCCGGTCCGCCGCGTCTCCTCCTCCACGGCCCGCGCCAACAGCCGCATCGCTTCTGCCCGGTGGCCTTCCCGCATCCGCATGCATCCCCTCGGTGTCCGTCCACGGTCCGGCCGGGGCCGGGTCCGCTGTATGGAGCGTCCAGTCTCCTGCGTCGGGTCCGTCAGCGACAGGGAGTCTGCGAGACTGCGCGCGGCCAGTCGTCGGATGAAACGGAGCGCAGGACCATGACCGACCGCGGGAACGGCGGCCCGGCGGACGGGCCCCGGGGCGATATCCGGCCACGCCGGGTACCCGGAGGAGGGCGCGGTGGGCGAGCGGGCCGACGCCGTGCTGACGGCGGCGATCCGGGAGGACGGCGACGCCGGGGCGGCCGCCGAGCTCTACCGGCGCCATGCTTCCGCCGTTCTGATGTACGCCCGTACCTGCTGCCGGGATCCGCACACCGCGGAGGATCTCGCCTCCGAGGCGTTCGCCCGGACGGTGGCGGCGGTCCGGGACGGAAGGGCCCCGTCGACGCGTGGCGCCCTACCTGTTGGCCGTCGTACGCCGCACCGCGGCGGACTGGGCCGGCCGCGCCCGCAGGGTCGACCTCACACCGGGCTTCGGGGTGGCTGGACGCGGCGGCGCGGCGCGGGACCTCGACCGGGTGAGCCGCGAGGAGAGCGGCGAGGACCTGGTGGTGCGGGCGGAGACAGGCGGCATGGTGGCACATGCCTTCCGCTCGCTGCCCGAGCGGTGGAAGGCCGTGCTCTGGCACTGCGTCGTGGAGGAGGAGTCCACGACGCAGGTCGCCACCATGCTGGGACTCACACCCAGCGGGTGGCCTCGCTGACGGCGCGGGCCCGTGAGGGGCTGCGGGAGGCCTATCTCGCCGCCCACGCCGGACAGGGCGCGGCCGACGAGGAGTGCCGCAGGTGCAGCGGCCGGCTCGCCGCCGCCGTACGGCGCTCCCGCCCGCGCAGGGATGTTCCGCTCGAACGCCATCTGGAGCGCTGCGCCCGTTGCAGGCGGGCGGCCCTGGAGCTGAACGACCTCAATCAGCGGCTGCGCACGGTGCTTCCGGTCGCGGTGCTGCTGTTCGGCGCTCCCGCCTATCTCGATGCGCGTACCGCGGCGGGAGCCGGGCACAGGCGGGTGCGGGCGGGTCCGGGCATGCCGCGAGCGGTGGGGCGGCCGGCGCGAAGGCCGCCGTGCTCGCGGTGGGGGCGATGGCCGTGCTGCTCGGCGGATGGGCGCTGTGGCCCGGTGGCGAGGAGCCGCAGGAGCGGGCGCCCGCTCCTGCGGCCACCGCCACCGCCACCGCTCCGCCGCGGCGCCGACGCCCTCCGCCTCGAGCCCGTCGCCTTCCGTCGCCCGGACCCCGTCCCTGCCGCCGGCGACCGCAGGCGTGCGGAAGCCGTCGCCGCCCGCGCAGCCGGCCCTGGGCGGACCCAGCACCCTGCGGTTCGTCTCCACCGGTGCCTGTCTGGAGATTCCGGGCGGCAGCGAGCGGTCCGGGACGCGGCTCGCGGAGGCCGCCTGCGACGGCGGGCGCACCAGCGGTGGTGCTGCTGGAGCCCTTCCGGGACGACCGGGCGCGTACCCAGGTGCGCAACGAGGCGACCGGGCTGTGCCTGACGCGTTCCGGCAGTACGCAGGATCACGCGGAGGTGACCCAGTCGGCCTGTGACGCGAGCCGGAGCACCCAGCTGTGGAACCTGTGGGCGGATACGGCCAAGGGTGAGGCGGCCCTGCGGGACGACAGCGGCACGCGCTATCTGGGCCTCGTCGAATGGGCCCGTGCGGACAAGGACCAGGAGCACGGGCCGGCGACCGGAACCACGCGGTACTACTACGGCTCCGACTCGATGAGGTTCCGCTTCGACCCCGCGCTGCTGGGGAGTGAGAGCTGTTCCGGGGCCCCGGAACGATTCGAGGTAAAGAAATCGCAAAGTCGCGGGATGGCGGACGGGCGGCCTCCTTCTCTTCGGAAGCACTTCCGAAGGAAAAGGACCTCATGAAGACATCCGCCCTTGGTCGCATCGCCCTGGCCTGCGGCGTCGCCGCACTCGCCGCAGGTGCCGTCCCCGCCACGGCGCACGCGGACGAAGCCACCGGTGAGAGGAAGACCCTCCCTGTCATGGTGGAGTTCAGCGACAGCGGCTTCGAGCACCCGGACCAGGTGAAGGCGGGCACGCCGGACACCTACTTCGGCACCGGGAAGGACTCGCTCGCCTCGTTCCTCTCGGAGGTGTCGCGGGGCAGTTCACCGCGGTGCCCGCCGTCGGGGAGAAGGTGGTCGGCCCGATCGTGCTGCCGATGGCCGCCGCCTGCGACCACGGCAAGATCAACACCCTTACCCAGGAAGCGCTGGCCAAGCAGGGCCTGGTGCGGGGCGAGGACTACTACAGCCTGTCGATGATCTTCCCGGGGCAGAAGGCCGGCTGCGACTGGGCCGGTCTCGGCTCCGTCCCGGGCCCGTACACCTGGATCAACCTGTACGGGACCGCCAGTGGACTGGGTGTGCTCGGCCACGAGTTCGGGCACAACCTCGGCTTCGGCCACCAGGGGCGCTCGATGTGCACCGACGGTGATCTGAAGAAGTGCAAGGCGGACGGCACCAGCGCCAAGTCGCTGATGGGCGGCGGCGGTCCGGCCGCGGGCTTCTCCGCGCCCGAGATGATCCGGGCCGGATGGCTCTCCGGCGGTGACACCGAGAAGGTCGCCAAGTCCGGTACGTACAAGCTGCGTTCGCTGCACGGTGAGGGCAGCGGGACCCGTGCCCTGGACATCGCGATGGGCGAGGACCGGCTCGTCGTCGAGTACCGCCACGCGGCGGGATCCTTCGACAAGGACATCGAGGGCGTGCACGCCTACCTGGTGCCCGGGGACGCCTACGGTTCCTCCTCGCTGATCGACCTCACCGAGGCGAACAAGACGGTCGGCAACGACGCTCCGGCCGACGCGGACGCCATCACGAACCTGACCGACACCGCGAGCAGGGTCTCCGTCTCCGTCGTCTCCTCCAAGGACGGCGAGGCCACCGTGAAGGTCGGCCTCAACGGTGAGAAGGCCGCCGCCGCGGACACCGTGAAGAAGCCCGCGAAGGTGGACCCCGAGCACACCGGCACGGACAGCGACGCGGGCGACGGCACCGAGACCAAGAGTGGCGGCTCGGCCCCGGCCGCCTCCGCCGAGCCCTCCGCCGGCACCGGTGGCGGCGAGGACCTCGCCGCCACCGGCGGCGACTCGAGCACCCTCCCGCTGGCCGTCGGCGGCGCCGCACTGGTCGCCGCGGGCGGCGGCGCGCTGGTGCTGATGCGCCGCCGCAAGCGCGCCTGACCTGTGCAACCGTCCCGTCCGTCGGCCGCTTCTCCTCGTGGCAGACGGACGGGACTTGGTGGCATGCGCGAGGATTGGGCCATGGCCAACCGACTCGCGCAGACCACTTCCCCGTACCTCCTTCAGCACGCCGACAACCCCGTCGACTGGTGGCCGTGGTCGCCCGAGGCCTTCGAGGAGGCCCGCAGGCGCAACGTGCCGGTCCTGCTCAGCGTCGGGTACGCCAGCTGTCACTGGTGTCATGTGATGGCCCACGAGTCGTTCGAGGACGTCGGCGTCGCGAGGTATCTGAACGCGCACTTCGTTCCGGTGAAGGTCGACCGCGAGGAGCGTCCCGACGTCGACGCCGTCTACATGGAGGCCGTGCAGGCCGCGACCGGCCAGGGCGGCTGGCCGATGACCGTGTTCCTGACCGCCGACGCCGAACCCTTCTACTTCGGCACGTACTTCCCGCCCGAGCCCCGGCACGGCAGCCCTCCTTCCAGCAGGTGCTCGAAGGGGTCGTGGCCGCCTGGACCGACCGGCGTGAGGAAGTCGCCGAGGTGGCCGGACGCATCGTGCGGGACCTGGAGTCCCGCTCCCTGGCGCACGGCGGGCAGGGCACCCCGGCGAGCCGGAGCTGGCCCAGGCGCTGCTCGGGCTGACCCGCGAGTACGACGAGAAGCACGGCGGCTTCGGCGGGCGCCCAAGTTCCCGCCGTCCATGGCCCTGGAGTTCCTGCTGCGCCACCATGCCCGTACGGGAGCCGAGGGCGCCCTGCAGATGGCCGAGGACACCTGCGAGGCCATGGCCCGCGGCGGGATCTACGATCAGCTCGCAGGCGGGTTCGCCCGGTACTCGGTGGACCGGGAATGGGTGGTTCCGCACTTCGAGAAGATGCTCTACGACAACGCGCTGCTGTGCCGGGTCTACGCACATGTGTGGCGGGCCACCGGCTCGGACCTGGCCCGCCGGGTCGCCCTGGAGACCGCCGACTTCATGGTGCGCGAGCTGCGGACCGCCGAGGGCGGCTTCGCCTCCGCGCTGGACGCCGACAGCGAGGACACGAACGGGAGGCATGTCGAGGGCGCGTACTACGTCTGGACCCCGGAACAGCTGCGTGAGGTGCTGGGTGAGCAGGACGCGGCTTTCGCCGCCGGGCACTTCGGGGTCACCGGGGCAGGCACCTTCGAGGCGGGCGCCTCCGTCCTCCAGCTGCCGCCGACACTGGAGCCCCAGGACGGGGCACGGGTCGCCGATGTGCGGGCCCGGCTGCTTGCGGCGCGTGAGCTGCGGGTGCGCCCGAGCGCGACGACAAGATCGTCGCCGCCTGGAACGGGCTGGCGGTCGCCGCGCTCGCCGAGACCGGGGCGTACTTCGGCCGGCCGGACCTGGTCGAGCGGGCCACCGAGGCTGCCGACCTGCTGGTACGCGTCCACATGGGCGACGCGGCCCGTCTGTCCCGTACGTCCAAGGACGGCCGTGCGGGAGCCAACGCGGGCGTCCTGGAGGACTACGGCGATGTTGCCGAGGGCTTCCTCGCGCTGGCCGCGGTCACCGGCGAGGGAGCGTGGCTGGAGTTCGCGGGCTTCCTGCTGGACATCGTGCTGGAGCGGTTCACCGGTGAGGGCGGGCAGCTGTACGACACCGCCGACGACGCCGAGCAGCTGATCCGCCGCCCGCAGGACCCCACCGACGGCGCCACCCCGGCCGGCTGGACCGCCGCCGCCGGTGCGCTGCTCTCGTACGCCGCCCACACCGGCTCCGAGGCGCACCGCACCGCCGCCGAGGGCGCGCTGGGTGTGGTGAAGGCCCTCGGCCCGCGTGCTCCCCGGTTCATCGGCTGGGGACTCTCGGTCGCCGAGGCGCTGCTGGACGGGCCGCGGGAGGTGGCTGTCGCCGGGCCGGTCGGCGGGGAACTGCACCGGACCGCACTGCTGGGCCGGGCGCCCGGCGCGGTGGTGGCCGCGGGTGAGGTGGCGGACGCCGGTCCGGAGTTCCCGCTGCTGGTGGACCGGCCGCTGGTGGGCGGTGAGCCGGCGGCGTACGTCTGCCGTCACTTCGTCTGCGATGCGCCGACCACGGATGCGGGCGAACTGGCCCGGAAGCTGGGCGGCTGACCAGCGGATTCGACGAGGAGGCCGCTCAGGCGGACTGCTGGGACCCGTCGGCGAAGTCGCGCGGACCGTGCAGCCACGCGACTTCGCCGTGCAGATCATCGACGCTCATCGCGGAGAGCATGCCGTTGCGCCGCGTCCGTGCCGCCGCACCCTCCAGGTGATGGAGCCTGCGGGCCAGCTCCCGTGCCACCAGCTGGACGCGGGCGGTGCGCTCGCGCCGCAGCGCGCCGTACTTCTCCAGCCGCTGCGGCATCGCGTCCGCGCCGCAGTCCAGCAGTGGGCCGATGACCACCGCGTCCTCCAACGCCATGCACGCGCCCTGGGCCGTGTACGGCAGCATCGGGTGCGCGGCATCACCGAGAAGTGCCACCCGGCCCTGCGTCCAGGTGTCGACCGGGTCGCGGTCGCACAGCACCCAGGCTTTCCACTCGGTACCGAGCTCCAGCAGCGCCCGTGCGGCGGCGCCCAGTTCAGGAAGGCCCCAGGACCTTCTCCCTTTGGACCGGAAGCCCGGCGACGGCCTGCGCCGTGTTGTCGTGCCGGGCGGCGGCCAGGTTCAGGAACGCCCGCCACCGATCGCGTAGTGGACGAAATGCCACTTGGGCCCGGCCCAGAGCGTGACGTTGTTCCAGCGCAGCTCCTCGGGTAGAGGGGCCGGGTGTGAGCCGGTGACTCAGTCGCCCTGGTAGGCCACCAGCGAGATGCCGACGTAGTGCACGACGAAGGCCGCCAGCGTCAGCGAGTGGAAGACCTCGTGGAAGCCGAACCAGCGCGGTGACGGGTTGGGCCGCTTGATCCCGTAGATGACACCGCCGGCGCTGTAGAGCAGCCCGCCGACGACGACGAGGACCAGCACCGCGATGCCGCCGGCCCGCATGAAGTCGGGCAGGAAGAAGACGGCGGCCCAGCCCATCGCGATGTAGCAGGGGTGTAGAGCCAGCGCGGGCGCCTACCCAGAACACCCGGAAAGCGATGCCGGCCGCTGCCGCACCATACCGCCCACAGCAGTGGCCGGCCGGTGGATTCGGGCAGCAGCAGCAGCGTCAGCGGGTGTAGGTACCCGCGATGATCAGGAAGATGTTCGCGTGGTCGAGCCTGCGGAGCACGGCTTCGCCGCGCGGCCCCAGGTGCCGCGGTGGTAGACGGCGCTGACCCCGAACAGCAGGCAGGCGCTCGCGATGTAGATGGCGCAGGCGACCTGTGCGCGGGTGCCGTCGGCCAGTGCGATCAGGGCGATCCCGGCGATCAGCACCGCGGGGAACATACCGGCGTGCAGCCAGCCGCGCATCCGCGGCTTCACCGGGACGGGATCGGCGAGCTCGACGGGTCCGGGGCGTCCGAGGCGGCGGCAGAAGTCATAACCGCATGCTACCTACGGCTCCGTAGGTTCCCGGTACGAGTGGTGATGCTCACGTGTGCGGCCCTCTGGACATATGGGCGGGATCGTCGGATGATCAAATGAGTGCGGTCGGCACCGGATGAGCGCCATGGGAATTCGAAGGGGTCAGCATCCGGGTCGCAGCCCCACGGGGCCTGACAACACACACCCTCGACAAGGAGCGATCGTGGCGCGCGACATCGCGGCTCCCTCACCCTTCCCACCAATCACCAGGAGCTCGTTTCCTGGGTCGACGAGATCGCGGCCATCACCGCACCGGACCAGGTGGTCTGGTGCGACGGCTCCGAGAGCGAGTACGAGCGCCTGTGCGGGGAGCTCGTGGCCAGGGGTACGTTCACGAAGCTGGACGAGATCAAGCGGCCGAACTCGTACTACGCCGCGTCCGACCCGAGCGACGTGGCCCGCGTCGAGGACCGGACGTTCATCTGCTCCGCGAAGGAGGAGGACGCCGGCCCGACGAACCACTGGAAGGATCCCGCCGAGATGCGGGACGTCTTCACGGGTGACAAGGGCGTCTTCCGCGGCTCCATGCGCGGTCGCACCATGTACGTCGTGCCGTTCTGCATGGGCCCGGTCGGATCGCCGCTCTCCGCGATCGGTGTCGAGATCACCGACTCCGCCTACGTCGCGGTCTCGATGCGCACGATGACGCGCATGGGCCAGGCCGTCCTGGACGAGCTCGGGAGCGACGGCTTCTTCGTCAAGGCCGTCCACACCCTGGGCGCACCCTGGAGCAGGGCCAGGAGGACGTTCCGTGGCCGTGCAACTCCACCAAGTACATCTCGCACTTCCCCGAGGACCGCGAGATCTGGTCCTACGGCTCCGGCTACGGCGGCAACGCCCTGCTCGGCAAGAAGTGCTACGCACTGCGCATCGCCTCCGTGATGGCCCGCGACGAGGGCTGGCTCGCCGAGCACATGCTGATCCTCAAGCTCACGCCGCCGCACGGAGCGTCGAAGTACGTTGCCGCCGCGTTCCCGAGTGCCTGCGGCAAGACCAACCTGGCCATGCTCGAGCCCACGATCTCCGGCTGGACCGTGGAGACCATCGGCGACGACATCGCCTGGATGCGGTTCGGCGAGGACGGCCAGCTGTACGCGATTAACCCCGAGGCCGGTTTCTTCGGCGTCGCGCCCGGCACCGGCGAGCACACCAACGCCAACGCCATGAAGACCATGTGGGGCAACTCCGTCTTCACCAACGTCGCGCTCACCGACGACGGCGACGTGTGGTGGGAGGGCATGACCGAGGAGCCTCCCGCCCACCTCACGGACTGGAAGGGCAACGACTGGACCCCGGAGTCGGGCGTCCCCGCCGCACACCCAACGCCCGCTTCACCGTGCCTGCCGGGCAGTGCCCGATCATCGCGCCCGAGTGGGAGGACCCGAAGGGTGTGCCGATCTCGGCCATCCTCTTCGGCGGTCGCCGCGCCTCCGCCGTACCGCTGGTCACCGAGTCCTTCAACTGGCAGCACGGCGTCTTCCTCGGAGCCAATGTGGCTTCGGAGAAGACCGCCGCCGCCGAGGGCAAGGTCGGCGAGCTGCGCCGCGACCCGTTCGCCATGCTGCCGTTCTGCGGCTACAACATGGGCGACTACATGAACCACTGGATCAAGGTCGGCGCCGACAAGCCCGACCAGTCGAAGCTCCCGAAGATCTACTACGTGAACTGGTTCCGCAAGAACGAGGCGGGCAAGTTCGTGTGGCCCGGCTTCGGCGAGAACAGCCGCGTCCTGAAGTGGATCGTGGAGCGGCTGGAGGGCAAGGCGGAGGGCGTCGAGTCCCCGATCGGCATTCTGCCGGCGAAGGGCTCCCTGGACACCGAGGGTCTGGATCTGAGTGAGTCGGACCTGGACTTCCTGCTCAACGTCGACAAGGAGGTCTGGCGCGAGGAGGCGGCGCTGGTCCCCGAGCACCTCAACACCTTCGGCGACCACACGCCGAAAGAGCTTTGGGACGAATACCGGGCGCTGGTCCAGCGCCTGGGCTGAGCCCGCAGAGCCGGTGAACGCACTGGCCGGTGGGGCTCAACGCCCGTAGTGGTACGGCCCCGGAGCCCCGTCAGGGCTCCGGGGCCGCCTCATGCAAACCGCCGGTGATATGGGGTGGCACCCGGTCCACAGTCCCTGGACGGCCCATGGACCGGGGCCGTCAGAGGGCGCCGACCAGTCGGGACGGCGGGGCGGGTCCGAAACGGCGGCGCTGTGCGCGTCCATGCGCTCCGCCGAGAGGATCGCGACGGCCGTGTCGGCGCGGGACGCGGCCACTACCAGGGCGCGGCCGGCGAGGGCGTGTGCGCGGCGGTGGAGAGCGGCCGGGGTGGTGTTGTCGGTCAGTCCGGTGTGCCGGACGGGCGGTGTGCCGCGGAGCCGGGCCACCTGTTCGGCGATGCGGTCGCCCGCAGGACCGGCGCCCAGTTCGTCGGTGACCGCGAAGCGCGGCCAGATGCCCGGCGAGCTGGATGTCCAGCTCTTCCTCACGGGTGCGGCGGGGAAGTCGGCGTTGTCGGCCGGTGTGTGGACCGATTTGGTGCGGATCGGCTCGTACATGGAGGGCCTCCTGATGAAGCAGTGGGCCCATCCTAGCTTGGATTCAGTCTAAAACTGCGCCGGGTCCGGGTTCTGGGTGTTCACGGCTGGCTGTAGCCGTCCAGGAAGGTCCCGATCCGGGTCATGGCGTCGGTGAGATCCTCGGTCGAGGGCAGTGTGACGACCCGGAAGTGGTCGGGCTCCGGCCAGTTGAAGCCGGTGCCGTGCACGACCATGATCTTCTCGGCCCGCAGCAGGTCGAGGACCATCTGCCGGTCGTCCTGATCTTGAAGACCTTCGGGTCGAGCCGCGGGAAGAGGTACAGCGCACCCTTCGGCTTGACGCAGGTCACGCCGGGGATCCGGGTCAGCAGGTCGTACGCCACGTCCCGCTGTTCCAGGATGCGCCCGCCCGGCAGCACCAGATCGTTGACCGACTGCCGTCCGCCGAGCGCCGTGGCCACCGCGTGCTGGGCGGGCATGTTCGCGCACAGCCGCATGTTCGCCAGGATCGTCAGCCCCTCGATGTACGAGGTGGCGTGGGCCTTCGGGCCGCAGACCGCCAGCCAGCCGGAGCGGTAGCCGGCGATCCGGTAGTTCTTGGACAGCCCGTTGAAGGTGAGCACCATCAGATCGGGTGCGATCGCGGCTGTCGGGGTGTGGGTCGCGCCGTCGTACAGGATCCGGTCGTAGATCTCGTCCGAGCAGATGATCAGATTGTGGCGCCGGGCGATCTCCGTCAGCGCGAGCAGCATCTCGTCGTCGTAGACCGCACCCGTCGGATTGTTCGGGTTGATGATCACGAGCGCCTTGGTGCGGTCGGTGATCTTCCGCTCGATATCGGCGAGGTCGGGCATCCAGTCGGCCTGCTCGTCGCACCGGTAGTGCACGGCCGTGCCGCCGGCCAGCTGGACGGAGGCCGTCCACAGCGGATAGTCCGGCGCCGGTACGAGCACCTCGTCGCCGTCGTCCAGCAGCGCCTGCATCGACATCTGGATCAGCTCGGACACCCGTTGCCCAGGTAGATGTCCTCGACGCCGAGCTCGATGCCCCTGGTCTGGTAGTGCTGCATCACCGCGCGGCGCGCGGAAAGCAGCCCTTCGCGTCGCCGTAACCATGCGCGCCCGCGAGGTTGCGCAGGATGTCCTCGAGAATCTCCGGAGGGCATTCGAACCCGAACGCGGCAGGGTTGCCGGTGTTGAGCTTGAGGATGCGATGACCTGCCGCTTCCAGCCGCATCGCCTCCTCGAGCACCGGGCCCCGGATTTCGTAACAGATGCCTGAGAGCTTCGTGGACTGGATGACCTGCATGTCTGTGAGCTACGGCCTCACCCGCGACAGCGAGCGGGCTCCCGACGCCCTGCGACTCCGCCTCCGGCGTTGTCGTCAGTCGCGATGGCTCCGCCATCGCTCCTTCCTCCGCCTTGGATCCGAAGCCGCATGACGCCGCTCGCTGATCCACTCTCTGCCGCGGGTGAGGCCGTTACGGCCGTGTTTCGCCGGGTGCGCGGAGCTACGGCCCCGGTTGCTCCCTCCGGGGCCGTACACCTGTACACGTCGTCTTCCATCGGCATGCCGCCCCGCCCCGAGCCGTGGGGACGGCCGGTCGGAGCGGCGCCGCGGCTTGGAACGCGGGCCCGGCGGACGGGAGCGGTGAGATGCGCCACGCGGCCCCGCCCGCTCCGCCTCACTCCGGCAGGCGGGTGCCCTCCGGGAGCCGTACGCCGAAGCTGTCCGCCAGTACACGCAGCACTTCGGCGGAGCCGCTCAGCTCCCGCTCCTTGACCGTGCCGTCGACCGACGTCTCCACGAGCGTGCGGCCCGACAGCGCCAGATGTACCTCGGGCGCGGTGTGCTGGGCGTACACGGCCTGCCGGAAGGGCGAGCGCGGGTTCGTCGCGACGTGCCAGTTGATGACGTCGTAGTCGGGCGTCTCGAACGGCTCCAGGGTGAACTCGTACTGCGGCTCCCACACCCGCTCTTGTCCGCCTGGAGCTCCCACAGCTCCAACGGCCCGTCGTGCGGCGCGTGCACCAGCCGGTGGCGGCGCGGGGCGTCGGACAGCTCGGCGTCCACCACGAGCGCGATCGGCTCCAGCAGCGCCCCGGTGGACCCGAAGCCGACATCGGCCAGATAGGACGTGGGATCGGCGCCCCTCCGCCCTCTGCGCGTCCACCTTCATCAGCATGTGGGTACGGGGCCGGATGTCACCGGGTGCGGCGCCCAGCACCACCCGGGCGGTCAGCAGCGTCACCCGGAATCCGAGCTGGGTCAGGGCGGCGGTGAAAGGGTGTTGTGCTCGTAGCAGTACCCGCCGCGCTCACTGCGCACGAGCTTCGCCTCCAGATCCGCGACCGCCAGGGACGGCGCCGACTCCAGAACGGGCTCCAGATTCTCGAACGGGATGCCCATGATGTGGGCCCGGTGCAGGGACCGCAGCACCTCCACGGTGGGCCGGCGCTCCCCGGACCAGCCGATGCGGGCGAAATATGCGTCGAGGTCGAGTGTCATACATCGACAGTACGCAGCCGCCCGTGATGTTTCTCAGCGCCCTCGCACCTCGCCAACTCACGCCCTGGGCTGAGCGTCCGAGCGGACCGGCCACGCGTGTGGTGCCTTCCTGGCCGTGTCCTTCGGGCGGCCGGGGCCACGGCGGCGAGCCGGCCGGCGAGCAGCGGTGCCGGCCGGGCGCGGGCCCCGTGGCGACGTGCCCGGGAAGGGCCGGGGCGGCTCTTTCCGGTGTTGTTGTCAGACATGCCTCAGGAGCTGACGCAGGCAGTGGAGCGATCAATTACCTACTTGAGAGCGGGTGGTTACGCCGGGGCGGCGGCTCGACGCGGGCGAGCCAGGCGGTGAGCAGCGTTTCGAGCTGTGCGGCCTCCTCGGGGACAGATCGTCCAGCAGGCCGCGTTCGTTGTGCATATGCGCACTGAACGCCTGGTCGATCACCTCTCGTCCCGCCGGGGTGAGCGCGACCACGCGTCCGCGGCCGTCCGCCGCCGAACGGCGCCGGGTGACGAGGCCGTCGCGCTCCAGGCGGTCGATGCGCTTCGTCATGGCGCCGGTCGTGACCATGGTGTGTGCCGCCAGCTCCCCGGGGCCCGCTCGTACGGCTCTCCCGCGCGCCGGAGCGTGGCCAGCACGTCGAATTCGCCCTCACTCAGGCCATGGCGCCGGTAGACGGCGCAGAGCCGCTCGGTGAGCAGCGCGCCCAGCCGGTGCAGCCGCCCGATCACGGCCTGCGGCCGCACGTCGACGTCGGGCGCTCCCGGGCCCACTCGGCCTGAATCCGGGCTACGTGATCGAGCGGTTCTTCCGGCCTGTTCTCGGAAAGTTCCTGCATGACTTCACTGTAGCTTCCATGGAAGGCATAGTGTCTTCCGTGGAAGCTACTATGCGCTGGACGCTCGTCACGGCGATCGCGCCGGTCTCCTGGGGTACGAACTACTTCGTCACCCACGAGTACCTGCCCGCCGGTGACCCGTTGTACGGGGCCGCGATCAGGGCGCTGCCCGCCGGGCTGCTGCTCCTCGCGGTGGCCAGGCAACTGCCGCGCGGATCGTGGTGGTGGCGCAGTGCTGTCCTCGGCCTCAACACGGGAGCCTTCTTCGTCCTGGTGTACATCGCGGCCCAGACGCTCCCGACCAGTCTGGCCTCGACCGTCATGGCGACCTCGCCGATGGTCATGATGCTGATCGCCTGGGGCTCGTACCGGAACGCCCGAATGCGCGGCACCTGGCCGGCGCCGGCATCGGCGCCGGGGAGTGGCGCTCATGCTGCTGGCCGGTACGGCCTCGGCATCGCCGCGCGGTGTGCTCGCCTCTGTCGCGGCCATGCTCATGTCGTCCCTGGGGTACATCCTGGCCAAACGCTGGGGCGGGAGGTGGACGTACTGGCCTCCACCTCATGGCAGTTGACCGCCGGAGGGCTTCTTCTGCTGCCGTTCGCGGTCCTCGTTGAGGAGCGCCGCCGCACCTGGACGGGCCCGCGCTCCTCGGTTTCGGCTATGTCGCCGTCGTGGCGACGGCGCTGGCCTTCGCCGCCTGGTTCGCAGGTCTGCGGCATCTGCCCGCCGCGACGGTCGGTCTGGTTGGTCTGCTCAACCCCGTGACCGGTGTGCTGCTCGGCACGGTGATCGCGGGTGAGGTGCTCACGCCGCGCCAGCTCTGCGGGCTGGTCCTGGTCCTGGCCGGTGTGCTCCTCGGCAGGCCGGTCGCCAGGAAGGTCCGCGCGGTGCGGGCGGCGGGCCCGGTGCGCTGATTCGTACGGCGGCTTGAATTCGCCCCTTGTGGGGTTCCTTTATACGCAAACATGCGCATGTCAAAACCGGAGGAACTCCGGTCACAGAGGTACACGGAGGGGACCCCACATGAACAAGCCTCTCGTCGGCGCACTTTTGCTGTCCTGTTCCTCGGAGCGGGTATCGCACCCGCTACCGCGGCGAGCAGCCCGGCCACGGCCGAAGTCCAGGCCGGGCGCGCCACGTCCGAAGTTCGGGCCAGGCGGTCGACTTCGCCGGTACGGTCGCGCTCAGCAACTGTTCCGGCTCGGTCGTCCGCGCCCGTCGTCGCTGCCGGATGATCCGGCGCTCGTCATGTCCAACGGTCACTGCCTGGAGTCGGGATTCCCGGGCCCGGCGAGGTCGTGCTGGACAAGGCGTCGACCCGCAGCTTCACCCTGCTGAACGCCGCGGGCAGTGGCGTAGGCACCCTGCGGGCGGAAAAATCGCGTACGGGACGATGACCGACACCGACGTCTCGCTTTACCGACTCACCAGTACCTACGCCCAGATAGAGAGCAGCTACGGCATCGAGGCGCTGGAGCTCAACGCCGCCCGCCCGGTGCAGGACAGTGCGATCACGGTCGTCTCCGGCTACTGGAAGCGCACCTACAGCTGCAACGTCGACGGCTTCGCGTACCGCCTGAAGGAGGGCTCCTGGACCTGGAAGGACTCGGTCCGCTACACCTCCGACTGCGAGACGATCGGCGGCACCTCCGGCTCCCCGGTGATCGACGACGCGACCGGCAAGGTGGTCGCCGTCAACAACACCGGCAATGAGGACGGGCAGGAGTGCACGGACAACAATCCGTGCGAGGTCGACGAAGCCGGCAAGGTGACCGTGCGTGAGGGCATCAACTACGGCCAGCAGACCTACGGCATCGTGCCGTGCATCGGCGCGGGCAACCAGATCGACCTGAACCGGGAGGGCTGCGAGCTGCCCAAGCCGTAACGGAACCGAACGCCGGCCGGGGAGACTTGCCCCGGCCGGCGTTCGGTCTCAGTGTTCGGCCGCCCGTGCCGCGGCCTGGGCCGTCGGTGCAGCAGGCCGAAGCGGTCCCACTGGGCTTCGGCGGCCTCGATGGTGCTGCGGGTCAGCTCGGGGTCGATGGTGGCGAGCTCGGCGACGATCGCCTGCACCACCGCGGTCCCGGCGGTGAGTGAGGGAAGAACGAGACGCCTTCGGCCGGTACGAGGATGACCTCGTCCGCCGCCTCCGTGAGCGCCGGGCTCGCCGCGTCCGTGAGTGCGAAGACCTTGGCGCCGCGCCGGTGTGCCTCGCCGGCCGCCAGGACCGTACTCGCGTAGAGCCGCCAGAAGCTGATCGCGATGAGGGCGTCATCGTCTCTCATGTCCGAGATGATGTTGGCGAGTTGGGCGTCGCCGCCGGTGACCGCGGTGACGCGGTAGCCGGCCAGCCGCGCGTTGTGCGCGAAGGCGATGCCGGTCGCGGCGTAACTGCCGTCGGCGACCACGACGGTGTGCCGGGCCGCTGCCACCGCTTCGGCGACCCGCCGTACGGCGCTGCCGTCGAGCCGCCGGGTGAGCAGTGCGACGCTGTCGAGGTCGCGGCGCAGCGAGGCATCCGCCACCGCGTCCGTCGCGTGGTGCTCGGCGGCGACGTCGGGGCGCTGAGCGCGGACAGATAGCGGGCGCGGAGCTCCTGCTGGAGTGCGGGCCAGCCGGCGAAGCCGAGGGTCTGGGCGGTGCGGGTGACGGTGGCGATGTTCACCGCGGCCAGTGAGGCCAGCTCGGCCGTGGAGGCGAACGAGGCGCGGCGTGGCTGGGTGAGCAGGACATCCAGGACGGCCGTGCCCTTGCTGCGCAGGCCGCGTGCGGAAGCCGGCCGCGCAGCCAGTCCTCGAAGCTGTCGCCGGGATCGGGAGCGGTGTGCGTATCGGCGGCCTCGTGTTCCCGGCCGGCCTCGGATCCGACTGCCGCCACTTGGCCTCCCTCGGGTCTCACGGTCTCCCGCGACATGTTTCCGCCAGGCTACCGGTGTAACGATCTGAAGAATCTGCAACAACCATTGCAGTTTGTTGATTATGCAGATTATGTTGCCTCCAACTCGAAGACCCGGAGGTGCGGCATGACGCTGTTGGCCCGACTGGACCGGCTGCCGCTGAGCAAGCCCCATTACGCCCTGCTGCTGATCGGCGGCCTCGGCTACACGTTCGACGGGATGGACACGGCGGTTGTCGCTTTCCTGATGCCCAGCGCGCAGGAGGCGTGGGACCTCAGTAACGGCGCGCTCGGGCTCATCGGCTCGGCCTCGCCGTTCGGCTTCCTCTTCGGGGCGGTGGCGGCGGGTCTGCTGGGCGACCGCATCGGCCGCCGCAAGGTCATGATGTGGGCGCTCGCCTTCTACGCCTTCTTCTCCCTGGTGGCCGCCGCCTCACCCAACTACGAGGTCTTCCTCGGCGCCCGGACCCTGGCAGGCGCCGGTGCCGGTGCGGAGAGCGCCATCATCGCCCGTTCCTCTCGGAGTTCGTGCCCGCCGCCCGGCGCGGCTGGTTCGTCGGGGCGCTCGCAGGCTTCTTCTCCTTCGGCTTCGTCGCGGCGGCACTCATCGGCCGCTTCGTCGTCCCGACCCTCCCCGAGGGCTGGCGCATCGCCCAGGTGATCACGGCTCTGCCGGTGCTGATGCTCCTGTGGTGGCGGCGGTCGCTGCCCGAATCGCCGCGCTATCTGATCACCCGGGGAAAGCTGGCGGAGGCGGAGGTGGTCGTCGCCGATCTCGAACGCAAGGTCGAGAAGGCCATCGGCAAGCCCCTGCCGCCCGTGCCCGAGCAGGACCCCGTTGCCATGGCAGCCGAGAACGCCCCGGTCCGGCCGGCGCTGGGACTGTTCGCCGCCCTGAAGTACCTGTGGAGCGGCAGCATGGCCCGCCGCACCGCGATCACCTGGCTGATCTGGTTCGTGATCACGTTCTCGTACTACGGCTTCTTCTCCTGGATCCCGACGCTGCTGATCCAGCAGGGCATCACCGTGACCAAGAGCTTCGAGTTCTCGCTCATCATCTACGCCGCCCAGATCCCCGGGTACTTCTCGGCCGCCTGGCTCTCCGAGAAGCTCGACCGCAAGAACGTCATCGCCCTCTACCTCACCGGCTCGGCCGTCTGTGCGTTCTGGCTCAGCCAGACCTCGACCCCGCTGTCGATCACCATCGCGGGAGCGGTGCTCTCCTTCTTCCTCAACGGCACGTACGCGGGCGTCTACTCCTACACCCCGAGGTCTTCCCGACCTGGATCAGGGCCAGCGGGACGGGCATGGCCAGCGCCTTCGGCCGGGTCGGCTCCATCCTCGCCCCGGTGATCATCGGGGTCTCCTCCGCCAGCTTCGGCTTCGCCGGTGTCTTCGGTCTGACCACCGCGGTGCTCGCGGTCGGGGTGATCTGCACGGTGCTGTTCGGTGTCAGCACCGCCGGACGCTCCCTGGAGGAGCTCACCGAGCCCGACGCCAAGCGGTCGGACCGTCCGTCCGCCACCACCAAGACCGAGGTGACCTCCCGATGAACGACACATCCACGACCGGCCTGCTCCCCGCCCTGGAGGAGGAGATCCGTACGGCAGTGGGGTCCGCCTCTTCACCGTCCTGGCCTGGTTCCCGCAGCGGCGCGTCCTGCACCGCGTCCACAGCAGCCACCCCGGTCCGTACCCGGTCGGCGGGGAGAAGTCCGTCGAAGTCGACGGCGGCTGGCTCGAACAGTGCATAGAGCGGCAGCTGCCCTACCTGGGAGCGGACCGGGCCGCCGTCAGCCATGTCTTCGCCGATCACGCGACCATCGACTCGCTCGGCTGCGGCGCGGTGATCAACGTGCCGGTCGTCGAGGGTGGCCACACCCTGGGCATTCTCAACATCCTTGATGCCGAGGGTCGTTACGACGAAGAGTCCGTCCGGCTGGCGAGCGCGCTCGCACACCGGGCGGTCCCGGACCTGCGCGCAGTCGCCGCACGGGCCGGCCGGGCCACGCGCTGACCGCCGACCGAAGACCGCCGACCGAAGACCACCGAGGAGACTCCCTTGTCACTGCTGCTGCGCAATGCCCGACTGCTCGATGTCGCCACGGGCGACTACCGGGAGGCCGACCTGCGGTGCGCCGACGGCCGCATCGTCGAGACCGGCACCGGGCTGACGGCCCCGACGACGTCCGGTCCCTCGACCTGGCCGGCGCCACCGTACTGCCCGGCCTGATCGACGCCCATGTCCATGTGACGGCCTCCACCGCCGATCTGGGCTCCCTGCCGTCCTCCTCGCCCAGCTATGTCGCCGCGCACAGTGCCCGGATCATGGGCGGCATGCTGGACCGGGGCTTCACCACGGTGCGGGACGCCTCGGGCGCCGACTACGGTCTCTGCGACGCCCAGGAGGAGGGCCTGATCCGCGGGCCCCGGATCATGTTCTGCGGCCGTGCGCTCAGCCAGACGGGCGGGCACGGTGACACCGGGGCCGCGGCACGCGCGTCAGCGACGATCATCCCTGCTGTGCGGGTCTCGGCAGGGTGGCCGACGGCGTCGACGCGGTACGGGCCGCGGCGCGCGACGAGCTGCGCAAGGGTGCCCACCACCTCAAGGTGATGGCCTCCGGAGGCGTCGCCTCACCCACCGACCGCATCGACTCCACCCAGTACTCCATGGACGAACTGCGCGCCGTGGTCCAGGAGGCGGAGGCCGCCAACCGCTACGTGGCGGCGCACGCCTACACCGCACGCGCGGTCAACCGGGCGCTGGTAGCCGGGATCCGGTCGATCGAGCACGGCAACCTGCTGGACGACGAGAGCGTGCGGCTGTTCACCGAACACGACGCGTACCTCGTGCCGACGCTGGTGACCTACTGGGCGCTGAAGAAGGAGGGCCGGAGTTCGGTCTCCCCGCCGACAGCCACCGCAAGGTGGACGATGTGCTGGGCCAGGGGCTCGCGGCGCTGGAGCGCGCCGTGCGCGGCGGGGTCAGGACGGTATACGGGAGCGACCTCCTGGGCGGAATGCACCGTCACCAGAACGAGGAGTTCCGCATTCGTGCCGAGGTGCAGGATCCGATCGACGTGATCCGTGCGGCCACCAGCACGGCGGCCGAACTCCTCGGCATGAGCGGTGAGATCGGGACCCTGGAACCCGGCGCGTACGCGGACCTGGTGGTGCTGCGGGGCGACCCGCTGGCCGATATCTCCTTCCTGGCGGACCCGGTCAACGTGGCGGGCGTCGTCCAGGGCGGCTCGGTCGTCTCCGCAGGCCGCGAGTCCGTGCTCGCGGCCTGAGGGAGCCCGTCCCGGGCCCGGCCGGTCGCCGCCCTGTCGCGGCCGGGCCGTCAGGAGGCTACGTCTCCCTCGGCGTTGGCGGCCATCCTGCGCAGCACCTTGAGTGCGGCCACGTACTCCTCGTCGCTGACGCCCTCGTGGATCACGGCGCGCAGTTCGGTCACGAGCCCGCGCAGCCGCACCCTGGCAGCCTCCCCGGCTTCGGTGAGGTGCAGGTGCTGCCCGGTCGGTCCGCAGCCAGCCGCGGTGGACCAGCTGGTCGATGACCCGCGCGATCTCGTGCGGGCCGTCCGCCAGTGGCGTCAGCTGGATGACGACCTCGTCGCGGCCCGGCGCCTCGGGCCCGCCGTGCACACGGTTCAGTACCCAGTACTGCGGCTGCGTGACGTCGATCCGGGCCATGGCATCACGCAGATGCCGGGTGACGGCCGCGTGGTGTGCCCGGCCCAGTACCCGATGGGCTGGGTGGCCAGCATGCCGTCGGCGGCGGCCGGATCGGCCGGTGCCTGGTCGGTGGTGGCGCCGGTCGCTGGTTGCTTAGTTGGTCGCATGACCTGGACGCTATATCGCGCCGGTGTGCGCGCGTCCGGCTCCCCGTACGGCCCGGCCCGCGAGTACGGAGGTCCGCTTGCCGTCCTCGATGACGAACCGGCCGTCGATCAGGACGTGCGGGATGCCCACGGGCAGCGTGCGCGGCTGCTCGAACGTCGAGCCCGCCGCCACCGTGGCCGGATCGAAGAGGACCAGGTCCGCGCGGTAGCCCTCGCGGACAAGGCCCCGGTCCGGCAGTCGCAGCCGGGCGGCCGGGCGGGAGGTGAGGTGGGCGACGCACTCCTCCAGCGGGAGGATGCCCAGCTCCCTCACGTACCGGCCGAGATACTGCGGGAACGTGCCGTACGCACGCGGGTGCGGCTTGTCGCCCTGGAGGATGCCGTCGCTGCCGCCGGTGTGCACCCGGTGGCGCATGATCTGCTGGACGTTCTCCTCGTGGCCCACATGCTGGAGGATCGTCGTGCCGAGCCCGTCGTCGATGAGCAGTTGCCGGGCGGTCACCCAGGGCTCTCGCCGCGCAGCCTGGCGGACGCCGCCACCGTGTGGCCGACATGGCCGGCCAGCGACGGCTCGCTGACGCCGGAGATCTCGATGGCGTCCCACTCGATCGGCACCCCGTGGCAGCCGTCCGCGCCGATGACCTCCATATGGTGGCGGATCCGGTCCGCGGTGGCGTCGTCCGCGAGCCGGGTCATGATCGACTCGGGGCCGCCCTCACTCGCCCAGCTCGGCAGCATCGCGACGAGCGTCGTGCAGCCGGGGTGTACGGGTAGGTGTCGAGGGAGATGTCCGCGCCCGCCGCGAGGGCGTTGTCCAGGAGGGACAGCAGGTCCGGTGCCTTGCCCTTGTTCACCCCGAAGTTCATGGTGGCGTGGGCGAGATGGAGCGCGCAGCCGGCATTACGGGTGAGCTGCACCATCTCCTCGTACGCGGTAAGCGCGCCCGCCCCGTAACTGCGGTGGTGCGGGCAGTAGTAGCCGTCGTGCGACGCCACTACCCGGCACAGCTCGGTGAGTTCGGAGTCGTTGGCGTACATGCCGGGGTGTACGTCAGGCCGGAGGACATGCCGACCGCACCCTCGGTCATCCCCTGGTCGACGAGTTCCTTCATCCGGGTCAGCTCGGCGGCGGTGGCGGGCCGGTCCTCCCAGCCGACGGCGAGCATCCGCACGGTGCCCTGGGGACGAGATAGGCGGCGTTGACGGCGATGCCCTGGCCGTCGAAGTTGCGGTCGAGGCGGTCCAGGTACTCGCCGACGGTGCGCCAGTCGAAGTCGATATCGCTGCCGTCGCCGTTCCAGCCGGTGATGGACCGGCGTACTTCCGCGAGGGTACGGTCGTCGGCCGGTGCGTACGACAGCCCGTCCTGGCCGATGACTTCGAGGGTGACGCCCTGGGCCGCCTTCGCGCTGTGGTCGGGTCGCGCAGCAGCGCGAGGTCGCTGTGGGCGTGCATGTCGATGAAGCCGGGGCCAGCGCGAGGCCGTCCGCGTCGAGAGTGCGTGGGCGCTCGGCCGGGGCCCGGTGCCCTCTGGGTGGATGGAGGCGATCCGGCCGTCCTCGATGCCTACGTCCGCACGGTAGGCCGGGTGCCGCTGCCGTCGATGACTTGGGCGTCGCGGATGACCAGATCCATGGTGTCGCCTTTCGGTGTGGGGCTGTTGCGCCCGAAGTGTCGCGCCCGGTGTTGTGCCGGGGTGTTGTCCGGTGTCGTGCCGGGTGTTGTCCGGTGCTGTGCCCGGACGTCGTGCCCGACGTGCCCGGACGTCGTGCCGGACGTTGCGCCCGGACGTTGCGCCCGGACGTTGTGCCCGGAGGGATCAGAAGAAGGTGCGGATGTAGTCCACGACCGTGCCGTCCGCCTCGACCAGCGGGATCAGCTGCCACTTGTCGAACGAGGTGCAGGGTGCGAAAGGCCCATCCCGATCCAGTCGCCCACCTCCAGCTCGGCCCCGCCTCGGTGCGCACCCAGCCGTGCTGGTCGGAGAGGCCGGAGACGGTGATGCCGGTCGCGGCCCGCACCGAGCCGTCACGTGCGCTGCGTACGACCTGCGCCTCGGGAAGGTCGAGGTCGTAGGCGGCGTCGCGCTTGCCCGCGTTGACGAAGGCCTGCTCGGGAGTGGGGCGCGAGACGACCTGGGCCCAGAGCCGGAAGGAGGGCTGCAGGGTGCCTTCGTCGGGGATCCGGTTGAAGGGTGTGATGTGCCGGTAGTGGCCGTCGTCGTGCGAGACGTACGCACCCGAGCGCAGCAGCTTGCACACGGGCCGGCCGAGAGCGGGGATCTCCGCGAAGACATCGGCGACCGCGTCGAACCAGGCGCTGCCGCCCGCGCTGATCAGGATCTCCTCGGCCGCGGACAGGCCGTCGAAGCGGCCGGCCGCGTCGAAGTCCGCCGCCAGGGCGACGAGCCGGCGCAGCCATGCGCGCACCAGTTCGGGAGGCGTCGGGCACCTCGCCCTCGTACCCGGCGACGCCCACCAGCCGCAGCGTGGGCGCGGCGGCCACCGCGTCGGCGACGGCCGCGCAGTCGGCCTCGGTGCGGGCGCCGGTGCGGGCGCCGGTGCCGGCACCAGCTCCACGACGACGTCGACCGGGCGGATGGCGCCCGCGTCGCGCAGGGCCTGGTCCATGAGCTCGACGCCGCGCACCGAGTCGGCGTAACAGACGAAGGTGAAGCCGGGGTCGGCGTCCAGCTCGCCGGCCAGCCAGCGCAGGGCTGCCGCATCGACGACCTCGTTGGCCAGGAAGATCCGCTGGATGCCGTACGCCCGGTAGACCCGCACCTGGTGCGGGACGGCGGCGGTGATGCCCCAGGCGCCGTACTCCAGCTGGCGGGCGAAGAGCTGCGGGGACATGGAGGTCTTGCCGTGCGGGGCGAAGGCCAGGCCGTGCCGCTGGGCGTAGGTCTGCAGGAGGGCGAGGTTGGCCTCGACCGATTCGGCGGACAGCGCCAGCACCGGGGTGGTGAATCCGCCGGTGAACAGGGAGCGCCGCTCGGCGGCAGGGCGCCGACGGTCAGCCCTCCGCGTCGGGCGGCAGGGCCTTGAAGCGGTGGTCGACCCGTTCGTCGGCGAGTCCGGTGAGTCCGGAAAGCGCGGCGGGTCCGGTCACTGGGGTGTGGTCGGCGGCCAAGGTAGGCTCCTCGAAAGTGATCGTTGCAGCATGTGCAACAGCCATTGCGCATATCGCTTACCGCTGTCTAACATCCGAGCCGATGCCGGGTCAATGGTTGACAGCCGGCGCCGACGGCCGACCGCAAGGAGCTCAGAGTGTCCGGATCCGCAGCCGGGACCACCGCCGCCGCAGGCACGGACGTCGTCTGTCTCGGTGAGTCCATGGTGACGTTCCTGCCCTCGCAGCCGGGCCGCCTCGCCGACGTACCCGCCTTCGGGCGGGGATCGGCGGCGCCGAGTCCAACGTCGCCTGCGCGCTGCCGCCGCGGGCCACCGGGTGAAGTGGGTCAGCAGGGTCGGCGCCGACGGCTTCGGCGACCATCTCCTGGACACGATCGCCCGATACGGCGTCGACACCTCGGCCGTACGGCGCGACGCGCAGCGCCCACCGGTATCTACTTCCGCACCGCGACGGACCGGGCCACCGACACCCACGAAGTGGCGTACTACCGGGCAGGCTCCGCCGCCTCCGCGATGTCTCCCCACAACGTCCCGTACGAAGACCTCCTGGACGCCCGCGTCCTCCACCTCTCGGGTATCACGGCGGCGCTCTCCGCCGACTGCCTGGCCCTCCTGGAGGACCTCACCGCACCCAGGGCCGGCCGTCCGCTGATCTCCTTCGACGTCAACCACCGCCCAGGGCTGTGGCGGGACGGTGAGCAGGGGCCGGGCGTCCTGCTCGACCTCGCACGCCGCTGCGACCTGGTCTTCGTCGGGGAGGACGAGGCCGAGGAGGCCTGGGGCCTCGACGGTGCGACCGCGATCAGAGCGGCGCTGCCCGAGCCCGAGGTACTGGTCGTCAAGCGCGGCGGCGCCGGCGCGACCGTCTTCGCCAGGCCCCGCCCCGCCCCCGGCTCCACGACCGCGAACGCCGACACCGTCACCGCCGTCCCCGCCCTCCGCGTGGACGTGACGGCGCCCGTCGGAGCGGGCGACGCCTTCGCCGCGGGCTTCCTCTCCGCCACCCTGCGCGAGCTTCCGTACGCGACCGGGCCAGGCACGGCCACCTCATGGCCGCCGCCGTCCTCACCGTCGCCGGCGACCTCACCGACCCCCGGCCCGCGACCGCGCCGACCAGCTCGTGGCCCTCGACGACAGGGCCTGGGAGAGACTTCGTCTCGGCCCCGGCTGGACCACAGCCGACCGGGCTCCCGAGGAGGTACGTACGCCATGAGTCAGACCGTCGACCGCGCGCTGAGCATCCTGCCGCTGCTCGCCCAGGGCCCCGCCGACCTCGGCCAGGTCGCCGACCGGCTCGGCGTCCACAAGTCCACGGCGCTGCGCCTGCTCCGTACGCTGCACGAGCACGGGCTCGTCTACCGCCAGCAGGACCACCGCTACCGCCTCGGCACCCGGCTCTTCGCACTCGCGCAGGAAGCCGTCGAGAACCTCGACGTACGGGAGATCGCCCACACCCACCTCGTCGGGCTGAACGAACAGTGCGGGCACACCGTCCACCTCGCGGTGTACGAGGAGAGCGAGGTCCTCTACATCGACAAGGTCGAGAGCCGCTACCCGGTCCGGATGTACTCGCGCATCGGCAAGCCCGTCGCGATCACCGTCGCCGCCGTCGCCAAACTGCTGCTCGCCGATCTGCCCGAGCCGGAACGGCGCGCGATCGCCGAAGCTCGACTTCCCCATGTACACGTCCGTTCGATCCCGAACGCCGGCGCGTTCCTCAAGGAACTCACCGGCGTACGCGAACAGGGCTGGGCCACCGACCTCGGCGGCCACGAGGAGTCCATCAACTGCATCGGCGCCCCCATCCGGGGCGCGGACGGCGGGTCGTCGCCGCCATGTCGGTGTCCGCACCGAACGTGGTCGTCACGGCCGAGGAACTCCTCACCCTGCTCCCCTGGTGCGCCGCACCGCCGACGCCATCAGCCGGGAGTACTCCGGCACCACCCCGTCAAGAAAGCCTGAACCGTCATGACCGACAAGACCGCACTCACCCCCAGCACCCACACCACCCCGCCCGCCAAGTTCTCGCACGGCGTGCGGAAGGGAACATCCTCCAGGTCGCCGGACAGGTCGGATTCCTGCCCGCGGTCCAGGGCCAGGCGCCCACCCGGCCGGCCCCACCCTGCGCGAGCAGACGCTGCAGACCTTCGCCAACGTCAAGGCGATCCTCGAAGAGGGCGGCGCCGGCTGGGACGACGTGATGATGATGCGCGTCTACCTCACCGACGTCGACCACTTCGCCGAGATGAACGCCATCTACAACGAGTACTTCGAGGAGCAGGGCTCACCGCCCCGCCTCCGCCCGCACCACGGTCTACGTGGGCCTGCCCAGGGGCTGCTCATCGAGATCGACGCGCTCGCGGTCCTGGGCTGATCCGTCACCCGCCCCACCCGCCCCACCCGCCCCACCGCATCACCCGCCCCACCGCATCACCACGCAAGCCGGCCCGGCGCCCGCCCCACCCGTACGGGAGCGCCGTGCCGCGCTTCCCCTGCCCCGAAGGGCCCTGCCGTACAACGGAGTTGACCCATGCTGCTCGCCGCCACCCCACCGCCGGCCGAGGCACCACCGCACACCGGTGGACTCCTCCTGCTGATCGACGGCACCGCCGGACTGCTGACCGTCGCTGTCCTCGGTATCGCTCTCCTGCTCTTCCTGATCATCAAGGCCAGGCTGCAGCCGTTCGTCGCGCTGCTCGCCGTCTCCATAGCCGTCGGCCTGGGTGCCGGTCTCTCCGTCACCGAACTCTTCGGCACCGTCCAGAAGTCCGCCGCCGTCTCGGTCATCGAATCCGGCATGGGCGGCATCCTCGGCCATGTGGCGATCATCATCGGGCTCGGCACCATGCTCGGCGCGATCCTGGAGGTCTCCGGCGGCGCCGAGGTGCTGAGCACCCGGCTGCTGAACCTCTTCGGCGAGAAGCGCGCCCGCTCGCGATGGGCCTCACCGGCCTGATCTTCGGCATCCCGGTCTTCTTCGACGTCGGCATCTTCGTCCTCGCGCCGATCGTGTACGCCGCGGCCAAGCGCTCCGGAAAATCGATCCTGCTGTACGCGATGCCACTGCTGGCCGGCCTCTCGATGACCCACGCGTTCCTGCCGCCGCACCCGGCCCGGTCGCCGCCGCGGGGCTCTTCAACGTCTCGCTCGGCTGGGTCATCCTGATGGGTGTCGTCGTCGGCATCCCGTCCGTCCTCGCCGCCTGGGTCTACGCCGCCTGGATCGGCAAGCGCATCTTCGTCGACGTCCCGCAGGACATGGTCGAGGCCGCCGCGGAGGCCAAGGCCGCCGTCGCCGCCGAACAGCGCGCCTCCGGCGTCACCCGCGCGAGGAGCCCGTCGCGCTCGGCACCGTACTCGCGATCATCGGCACCCGCTGGCGCTGATCCTCGCCGCGACGTTCTCCTCCATCGCGCTGGACCCCTCCACCCTCCGCTCCGTGATCGAGTTCTTCGGCAACCCGTTCGTCGCGCTGACCATCGCGCTGCTCCTGGCGTACTACCTGCTCGGCATCCGGCGCGGCTGGTCACGCAAGTCGCTCGAATCGGTCTCCACGTCCTCGCTCAAGCCGGTCGGCAACATCGTGCTCGTCGTCGGCGCGGGCGGGATCTTCGGCGCCGTGCTCAAGGGCAGCGGTATCGCGGACGCGCTCGCCGACACCTTCAACGACGTCGGCCTGCCGGTCATCCTGCTCGCCTGGCTGATCTCGGTGGTGCTGCGCGTCGCCCAGGGCTCGGCGACGGTCGCGATCGTCACCACGGCCGGCATCGTCGTCCCGCTGGTCGAGGGCCAGGACATGTCGCAGGCACACCTGGCGCTGATCATCATGGCGATCTCGGCGGGCTCGATCTTCGCCTCGCACGTCAACGACGGCGGCTTCTGGATGGTCGCGAAGTACTTCGGCATCTCGGAGCGCGACACCCTGAAGTCCTGGACGGTCCTGGAAACGGTCCTGTCGGTCGCGGGCTTCGTGGTGGCGGCGGCCCTGAGCCTGGTCATCTAGGGCGTGTTTCGAAGTAGCGCCGTCCGCCCGCAGGGCGGGCCCGGCGGCGTCTGGCGCGTGCGATCGCAAGGCGGAGGGTCGCCCCGATACTGGGTGTATCGGGGCGATCCCGACAACGCGGCGAGCGTGCGTGCCAGGCGTCGCCGGGCAGGCGGACTTTCGAAACACGCCCTAGGCAGTTCGACGACCCGGCCCAGGTCCTCTCGTCCGGATCACGCCCTGGGCCGGCCGGTCCTCGCGGGTCATACCGCCATGACCGGGACGTCGTACCGCGGGATCCACTTGTCCCGAGTGAGGACGGTCATGCCCTCGGTCTGGGCCTGGGCGACCAGTATCCGGTCGAAGAGGTCGCGGTGGTGTGCGGGCAGCCTGCCCGCCCGCACACCATGCCCGGCGGTCACCGGCAACGGGGTGAACTGGCTGTCGCGCACCCGCTCCGCCAGATCCTCGGGTCCGTCCAGCTTGCCCAGGGACTGCTTGATGGCGATCTCCCAGGCGGAGACCGCACTGATATGGACCGAGGGCTCGGTGTCGAGCAGGTCCTTGACCTCCCGGAGAGCTCGCAGGAATCGGCGAGCCACCAGAGGATCACGTGCGTGTCGAGCAGCAGCCGCATCAGCGCATCCCGAAAGCGTCGGCGATATCGTCGGGCAGTTCGTCGAAGTCTTCGGCGATATGAATCCGCCCGTGCAGTGATCCGCGTCCGGTCCGCCTGACCTTGGGCCGCAGTGGCACCACTTTGGCGACCGGCTCCCCGGCCTTGCTGATCACCACTTCCTCGCCCGTGGCGACCTGCTCCAGGATGCGCGAGAAGTGGGTCTTGGCCTCGTGCACGTTGTACTGGCGGGCTGCTTCCACGGCTGCCTCACTGAGTGGATCGATTAGTGGACTAAGCACTGGACTAACTCTACCCCGTACGGCCCGCCGCCGCGCCGGATCCGCCCGGCCCCGGCCCCGGCGGCCGGGCGTGCGTACCCCTGTGCGAACTCCCGCTTTACGCTTCGTTGATCGGCATGGCGGAGACAAGCGGGACCACAGGGACCGGGAGCTGGGCTCCCAGCCACGCAAATCCAGCTGGAAGTACATCGGCCCGGGCATCGTCGTCGCCGCTACCGGTGTCGGTGCCGGGGACCTGGTCGCGACGCTCATCGCGGGCAGCAAGTTCGGTTACACCCTGATGTGGGCGGCCGTGATCGGCTGCCTCGTCAAGATCTCGCTGGCCGAGGCGGTGGGCCGCTGGCACCTCGCCACCGGCCGCACCCTCTTCGAGGGCTGGCGCAGTATCGGCGGCTGGACCACGGCCTACTTCGCGGTCTACGTCGTCATCTGGGGTTCGTCTACGGCGCGACCGCGATGTCGTCCAGCGCCCTGCCCATCGTGGCGCTCTTCCCCGACGGCCCGGGGCTGAAGACCTGGGCGATCATCACCGGCCTGATCGGGCTGGTATTCGTCTGGTTCAACCAGTACGCCGTGTTCGAGAAGGTCATGACGGTGCTGGTCGGCGTCATGTTCGTGGTCGTGGTCTATGTGGCCATCAGGGTGGTGCCGGACGTCGGCGCGTCCTTCGCCGGGCTCGCCCCCGTGCTCCCGGACGGTTCGCTGGTCTACACCCTCGGACTGATCGGCGGGGTCGGCGGGACGATCACCATGGCGGCGTACGGGTACTGGATCAACGCCAAGGGCTGGCACACCTCCTCCTGGATGAAGGTGATGCGGCTCGACAACCGGGTCGCCTACATCACCACCGGGATCTTCGTCGTGGCCATGCTGATCGTCGGTTCCGAACTGCTGCACTCCTCCCAGCTCGCCCTGACCAAGGGGACCGGGGCTGATCGACCTGGGGAAGATCGCTGAGGACCGCTTCGGAACGGCGACCGCGAAGCTCTTCCTGGTCGGCTTCTTCGCCACGTCGTTCTCCTCGCTCATCGGCGTGTGGCACGGCGTGAGCCTGATGTTCGCCGACTTCGTGGAGCGGATGCGGGCCGCCCGCCGCCAGGACGGCACCCGGAGCCGGCGGGCGGTTCGCAGGTCGCCGGGCAGGAGCGGTCCGTGCCGTTCCGTGCGTACCTGCTGTGGCTGACCTTCCCGCCGATGACCCTGCTCTGGCTGGACGAACCCTTCGGCCTGGTCATCGGTTACGGAGTGCTGGGCGCGTTCTTCATGCCGTTCCTGGCCCTGACCCTGCTGTGGCTGCTCAACTCCTCCCGTACACCGCGGGAGTGGCGCAACGGCTGGCTCAGCAACAGGATGCTCGCCGCGGCGGGTCTGCTGTTCCTGGTGCTCTGCGTCGAGCAGGTGCGCGACCTGCCCTGGTGAATCCCCGGAACGCAGCAGCGCCGCCGGGGAGCGGCGGCGCTGCTGGATCAGGGAGGGGACCGGCCGTTACGGCAGGGCGTGGACGTGCGGGCCGACCGCGCCCGACCAGGCGTTGCCCGAGGTGGCGTCCCAGTTCGTGGACCAGGTCATCGCGCCGCGGAGGTCCGGGTAGGTCTTGGCCGGCTTGAAGGAACCGCAGCTGGTTCCCTTGGCCAGGCAGTCCAGGGCGGCGTTCACGACGGACGGGGCGACATAGCCGCCGCCCGCGGCCCGGGTGGAGGCGGGGACGCCGAGGCCGACCTGGGACGGGGCGAGGCCGCCCTCCAACTGGATGCAGGCGAGCGCGGTGAGGAAGTCCACCGTGCCCTGCGAGTAGACCTTGCCGTCGCAGCCGAGCATCGAACCGCTGTTGTAGTACTGCATGTTGACGACGGTCAGGATGTCCTTGACGTTGAGCGCCGTCTTGAAGTACTCACCGGACGTCGACTGCATGTCGATGGTCTGCGGCGCCATCGTGATGACGAGACCGGAGCCCGCCTTGGCGGACAGGGAGCGCAGCGCCTTCGTCATGTACGTGGAGTTGAGGCCGTTCTCCAGGTCGATGTCGACCCCGTTGAAGCCGTACTCCTGCATCAGCGCGTAGACCGAGTCGGCGAAGGCGGTGGCCGAGGCGTCGCTGTTGACGGCGACGGTGCCCTTCTCGCCGCCGATCGAGATGATGACGTTCTTGCCGGCCGCCTGCTTGGCCAACAGGTCGGCCTTGAACTGGTCGACGGTGTAACCGTTCAGGCCCGCCGAGTCCAGGTTGAAGGTCACGGCGCCGGGCGTGGCGGTGGCGTCCGCGAAGGAGACCGCGATGATGTCGTAGTCCGCGGGGACGTCACTGAGCTTCTGGACGGCCGCGCCGTTGTTGAAGTTCTGCCAGTAGCCGGTCACGGCGTGCTTGGGCACCGAGGATTCCTTGCCGGGACCGGGGTCGGTGGCCTTGGCGGTACGGGCGCTGATGGCCGCGGACTTGACCGACTCACCGGCGGCGTTGGTCGCGCTCACCGAGAACTGGTACGCCGTGTCGGCGGCCAGGCCGGTGATCGTGGCCGAGGTGCCGGTGGAGGTGGTGGCCTTCGCGCCGTTCTTGTAGACGGTGTAGCCGGTCGCGCCGGACACCGGGTTCCAGGACAGGGCGAGGGAGGAGGGTGTCGTGGTGCCGGCGGCCAGACCCGCGGGCGCGCCGGGGATCTGCGGTGCCGGGTCGGTTCCGCCGCCGCCGTCGGGGCCGCTCACGGAGACATCGTCGGCGAGGTAGGACGCCTGGCCGTACCAGCCATGCGTGTAGACGGTCACCGATGTGGTGTCGGCGCCGGTCTTGAAGCCGGTGCGCAGCTGGGTCCAGTCACTGGAGCCGGGCGACCAGGTGGACACGTCCGTCGTGCCGGTGCCGCTCGCACCCAGGTAGGCGTAGCCGCCCTGTACCCAGGAGCTGAGTGTGTACGTCGAGTCGGGCTTCACGGCGACGGTCTGCGTGCACTTGGCGTTGTCCTGGCCGGCCGGGTGGCCTTGAGCGCGGAGGCGCCGCCGTGCGTGGGGAGGAGACGATGGCGCCGGTGCCGCCGGAACAGGTCCAGTTGGAGAGGCCGGATTCGAAGCCGGCGTTCCGGGCCACGTTTACATCGGCGGCTTCCGCGGTGCTCACGAGCCCGGTGACGGTGAGTGCTCCGGCCGCGACGGCGGCCATGAGGCCGCCGAGGAGGGGCCGCGAGTGACGTTTTCTGTGCCTGCTGCCTGCGGAGCATTCCACTTGCTGCCTCCGTGGGGAGTTGGGGTTGGGGATGCCGACGGAACGGTGGCCACCGCAGGGCTAAACTGGTCCAGACCAATAGAGTTGTCAAGAGATCTGGCAGCGAAGATGCACTCCGGCCGGCCCGGCCGGGTCGCCGTGAGGTGTTCAGAGGTGTCCGTGACGATGCACTCTCACGGGTGAGTTGAGGCGGACCTTCACACCGTGACGGAAACGGCTGCCTCCCGAGCGGCGGAAAGGGCCGGTCCCCGCTGACGTGGGCAAATGATTGCCGCCGCGCCCAACCCCAGGTGTTTCCGTAACTCTCCGCAGTGGTACGGAAGTTAACCAGTCTCGATTTCATCCCATTTCGCACAGAGGCGTGCGGAACGAATGTTCCGCATACGGTCGTACTGGGCTTCGATAACTGTTCTCTGCCTGGTAGGACGTGGCTAAAGTGCTGAGGCAGAAGCACGGATCAGAAGTGATTGCGGCCGACGTCCAACGGCGGCCGGGCCGAACGGGGTAACAGCGTGCCGACTGCAATAGCAGTGACCAGTGCTGATCTGGTGCTACCGCCCACCGATCAGCAGACGCCGACGGCGGCCCTGCTGCAGGCCCCCGAGGGCAGGCCCTGGACCTCGCGATCGGCGATATGCATCTGCTGCTGGAGCAGCACGGCCATGTGGTCGCGGTCTACTCGTCGGGCATCCGGCCCGCCCACGAGCGCAGGCTGCACGCGATCCGCTCGGTCCTGGAGAGCGACCGGATCGCCCTGCTCAAGGTGGATCTGCCGCCGCTGGGCGTTGCCGTGCTGGTCAGGCAGATGCGGCAGCTGTCCATCTGCGACTTCAGCCCGGGGTGGTGGCGTCGGCCGCCCGGCTGCTGTCCCACTACATCCACCCCGGCGCCCTGCTGGGCTCCGTCGCCAGTTCGACCGGGTGCCGGTCAGCCTCAGGACCCACGCCAGGTCATGGGTCCCGGGCTCGCAGTTCGCCGTACTGGCGGGGCGAAGCCTCAGCTCGTCAAGGTCGGACCGGACGCCGAACCTCTGGCGGGTCCGGCCTTCGGCACGCATCTACTGGTGGCCAAGGGGCAGTTGCAGTCCGAATGGGTACAGCAGAGCCTGGCCCCTGCCTGGCAGGTCCAGGCCATTCACGAGTGCGTGCTGCCTTCCGACTCCCCGCGTTGGTGGGGCACCGGGAAGCTGGTGGAATTCGCCTCCTATCTGCCGGATATCTCGGTGCTCTACCAACTCGTCTCCTCCGTACGGCGGGAGAAGTGCCACTGGTGCGCAATGGAGCTCATCGGTGACCGCTGCGGATTCTGTACATCGCCGCTCGCACCGCCCGAGAACCGAATGCGCACCACTGGTGTCCTGAGCCATGCGACCCCAGCACTGCCACCGGGCTCCTGACGCCCCCACCCCTGCGGGCACTCCTGCTCCCTGCCCGTCCGCTGCCCACGCATCCGAACCGAACGAGGTTGACCGGCCGATGAACTCCCGCCAGCGCCGCGGCGTGATACTCCTGCTCCTGTCGGTCCTGTGCGCCTTCGGCGCCTTCGCCGGGTGCTCTCGGTGATCAGCGATGTGAACTCCAAGGTCGGCTCCGAAGTCTCGGCCTACCAGCTGAAAGCCAACGTGGCGCCCTACACGGCGCTGAGGTCCGGGCAGTTCGAGAAGGTCACGATGCCCAAGCGCTGGCTGTCGGACAACGCGGTGACGGACATCGCCGAGATCGACGGCAAGATCGCCGTCACTCAGCTGCGCAAGGGCTCCTGATGCAGTCCGACATGATGGTGCAGAGCCCCGAGCTGAAGCCGGGCGAGCAGGAGATCGCCATCATGATCGACGCGGCCACCGGCGTGGCGGGCAAGATCCATCCGAACGACAAGGTGAACATCTACGCCACGTTCGCCGGGGAGCAGGAGGGCCAGGCGCCCCAGTCCAAGGTCATCGTCTCCAACGCCAAGGTGCTGGACATCGGCGAGCTCACCGCCCTGGAGCCGGGCGGCGACGAGCGGGCGAGCCCACCGACGTAGTTCCGATCACCTTCGCCCTCAACACCCTGGACACTCAGCGGGTCGCGTACGCGGAGTCCTTCGCCGAGCACGTACGCCTCGCACTCATCGCTCCCGGCAGCGACGGCACCATCCGTCCCGGCGACCGCACCTACACGCTCGACAAGGACAAGTGAGGATTGGATGACCGCACGAATCCTCCCGGCCGTCGGTGACGCCGACGCGGCCAGGTCCGTCACCACCCTGCTCAGCCAGCTCCCCGACGCGGAACCAGCGGCTCCGGTCAGCGACTCGACGCAGCTCATCGACATGCTCGCCCGGCTGGCCGGCGAGTCACTCGAAGAGCTGCCCGAGGTGGTGCTGGTCCATGAGCGGATCGGCCGGTGCCCGCGCTGGAGCTGATCCGGGAGGTCTCCTGCGCTTCCCCGCGGTCGCGGTCGTACTCATCACCGCGGAAGCCGGCCAGGGCCTGTTCGCCGCCGCGATGGACGCGGGCGCGCGCGGCCTGGTCACCCTTCCGCTGAGCTACGAGGAGCTGGCCAACCGGGTCCAGGCCGCGGCCCAGTGGTCGACCGGCGTGCGGCGCCACCTCGGCGCCGGCGGCGACGTGTTCACCGGCCCCGGCGGCACCGTCGTCACGGTCACCGGCGCCAAGGGCGGCGTCGGCGCCACCGTCGCCGCCGTCCAGCTGGCCCTGGCCGCCCAGGCCTCCGGCCACACGGCGGCCCTGGTCGACCTCGACCTCCAGACCGGCGACATCGCCTCCTACCTCGACGTGCAGTTCCGCCGCTCCATCGTCGACCTGGCGGCCATCACCGACATATCGCCGCGTGTCCTGTCCGACGCCGTCTTCTCCCACACCACGGGCCTGGCCCTGCTGCTCGCGCCCGGTGAGGGCGAACGCGGCGAGGAGGTCAGCGACCGCTCGGCCCGCCAGATCGTCAGCGCCCTGCGCTCCCGGTACGAGATCGTGGTCATCGACTGCGGCAGCCAGATGAACGGGGCCAACGCCGCCGCCATCGAAATGGCCGATATCGCCCTGCTGGTGACGACCCCGGACGTGGTAGCCGTACGCGGCGCGAAGCGCATCGTACGGATGTGGGACCGGCTGCAGATCCGCAAGGCGGAGGAGACGGTCACCGTGGTCAACCGCTTCAACCGCAATACGGAGATCCAGCCAGCCCTGATCCAGCGGATCACCGGCACCCGAGTGGCGGGGACGGCGGTCCCGGCGAACTTCAAGGAGCTGCAGGGCGCGGTCGATTCGGGGCGGATGCATGAGCTGGACGCCAAGAGCGTGGTCAAGCAGGCGCTCTGGGGCCTTGCCGGGGAGCTGGGTCTGGTGAAGGCCGCCCAGGACGGGGTAAGGGCAAGGGCAGGGACAAGGCCGGCGGGAGGTACCGCAACGACCGTGGCTCGATCGGACACACCCGCCGTCGATGAGACAGCGCAGCACAGGGCAGGGCAGCGCAGGGCAGCGCAGGGCAACCAGGCAACCCCAGGCAAGCCCGGGACAGGACCGTGGCCGGAACTGACGAGGGGCATGTTGACAGATGACCATCATGCAGAGAGCAGTCTCGGAGATACGCAGGGGCGGGAGCGTGATCGCGGGCAGACGGCGATCGAGTTCCTCGGCGTCACGCCGCTGATCATCCTGCTGCTTGTCGCGCTCTGGCAGTGCGCGCTGATCGGCTACACCTTCAGCCTGGCGGGCAACGCCGCCGACCAGGGCGCCAGGGCGGGCACCGGGGCACCCTTCTCCCGGGAGCAGGCCTGCGTCCGGGCGGCCGAGCAGGACCTCCCCGGCGCCTGGGCGAGCGCCGCCGGCCCCGCTGCGGCGAGGAGCCCGGGATGTACCGGGCCGAGGTCGACCTGCGGGTGCCGGTCCTGATCCCCGGCGTGCTGGACTTCCCCTTCACAGTCACGGGCACTGCCGCCTCGGTCAAGGAGGGCTGAGCGATGACCACACAGCCGGGCACCAGGCGCCGCGGTGACCGCGGCCAGGTCGCCATCGAGTACATGGGATTCATCCCACTGCTGCTCCTGGTCGGCCTGTTCGCCATCCAGCTGGGCGTGGCGGCCTACACCGTGAGCCAGACGGGCACCGCCGCGCGTGCGGCTGCCCGTACCGCAAGCCACGACCGGCCGGAGCTCTCACCGGAACAGGCCGGCCAGGCCGCGATGAGCCAGTGGCTGGCCGACGACTCGAGGTTCCAGGCCTCCTTCGGCTCCGGCGAGGTGACCTACACCGCGAGCGTGAGGATTCCCTCGGTCGTACCCGGGATCGGTGACTGGGGCTGGGCCGAGCGGAGTTCGACGATGCCCCGCGACTGACCAGACGCAGCCCGCCCCGACGCAGCCCGACCGACCCAGCCCGCCCCGACCCAGACCCGACGCAACCCGCTCCACCCCGAGCGGGCGACGACAACCCGACCGGCACGTTCTGCACCGGTGGGCCCGGACCGCGACAGCGGCAGCCGGCCCGCCAGACCGAGGAGCTACGGCATGAGCCTGAGGGCACGCATCACCGCCCCCGGAGCGCGGCGGTGGAAGGGAGGACGGCCATATGGTCGCCACCTACCGGGCCAAGCTGCTCGAGGAGATCGACCTCGCGGAGATGTCCTCGCTGGCCGCCGCCGACCGCCGCGCCCGCCTGGAGCGCGTACTCGGCCACATCATCAGCCGCGAGGGCCCTGTCCTCTCCACCGTCGAACGCTCCCAGCTCATCCGCCGGGTCGTCGACGAGGCGCTCGGACTCGGCATCCTGGAACCGCTCCTGGAAGACGCCTCCATCACCGAGATCATGGTGAACGGGCCGGACCAGATCTTCGTCGAGCGCAGCGGCAGGGTCGAACAGCTCCCGATGCGTTTCGGCTCGCACGAACAGCTCATGCAGACCATCGAGCGCATCGTGTCGACGGTCAACCGGCGGGTGGACGAGTCCAATCCCATGGTCGACGCCCGCCTCCCGAGCGGCGAGCGCGTCAACGTCATCATCCCGCCGCTCTCCTGACCGGCGCCATCCTCACCATCCGGCGGTTCCCGCGCTCCTTCACCCTGCAGGAGATGATCTCCTTCGGTTCGCTCGACGAACAGATGCTGATCCTGCTGTCGGGGCTGATCCAGGCCAAGTTCAACGTCATCGTCTCCGGCGCCACCGGCACCGGAAAGACCACCCTGCTCAACGCGCTCTCCGGCCTCATCCCCAACCACGAGCGCATCGTCACCATCGAGGACTCAGCCGAGCTCCAGCTCCAGCAGAACCATGTGATCCGGCTGGAGTCCCGCCCGGCGAACGTGGAGGGCAACGGCGAGATCACCATCCGCGACCTGGTGCGCAACTCGCTGCGTATGCGCCCCGACCGGATCGTCGTCGGTGAGGTCCGCGGCGGCGAATCACTCGACATGCTCCAGGCGATGTCGACCGGCCACGACGGCTCGCTGGCCACCGTCCACGCCAACAGCGCCGAGGACGCGCTGATGCGCCTGCAGACCCTCGCCTCCATGTCGGAGATCAAGATCCCCTTCGAGGCGCTGCACGACCAGATCAACAGCGCCGTCGACGTGATCGTCCAGCTCACCCGGCACGCCGACGGTGCCAGGAAGATCACCGAGGTCGCGCTCCTCGACTCGCACGGCCGCGACAACTACCGCATCGTGACCGTCGCCCGGTTCAACCCCGGCCGATGTCCGCCGACGGGCGCATCCACGGCGAGTTCGAGTACCTCCCGCTCCCGCGCAGAACCGCCGAGCGCCTCTACATGGCCAGCCAGCCCATCCCGCAGGCGTTCGGAGTCGCCGCTTCCGACGAACAGCTCGCTACCCGAGAGGCCAAGTAGGTACCGCGCCATGGACAATCTCCCCTGCTCACGATCGGCGTCACCCTGCTCTGCGGTGTGCTTGGCGTCATCGGTCTGCACACCTTCGCCGCGGGCAGAGCCGACCGCGACGCCCTGGTGGAACGGCTGTCACACACCGGCCAGATCCCGCCACCGGCCGGCGCGGCGATTCCAGGGTGTCGACCGGCGGCTGCGCAGGACCGGCCTCGGCCGCAGGATCGAGCTGAAGCTCGCCGCCACGGGGCTCGATCTCACCCCGGGCGAATTCTTCACCTACGCGGTCGTGGCGGTGGCCGCACTGTGGATGATCGCCTCCTCGTTCCTGGCGTCGTTCTTCGGCCCGGTGGCGGCGGTCATCGCCGTCTGGGGCGCGAACACCTTCCTGAACTGGCAGCGCAGCAAACGCACCGAACGCTTCATCAACCAACTGCCCGAACTCTCCCGGATCCTCGCCAACGCCACCCAGGCCGGGCTCGCGCTCCGTACAGCCATCTCCATGGCCGCGGACGAGCTGGAGGCCCCGGCCGGCGAGGAGCTCGCCCGCGTCTCGAGGCGGCTCGCGGTCGGCGAATCCCTGGACGACGCACTGAGCGAACTGACCGACCGGCTGCCCTCACGCGAGCTTGTCGTACTCGTGACGACACTCGTCCTGTCCAACCGGGCGGGCGGTGCCGTCGTCAGCTCGCTGCGTAACCTCACCGAGACGCTGGAGGAGCGCAAGGAGACCCGGCGCGAGGTGCGGACCCAGCTGTCGCAGGTGACGGTGACGGCGTACGCCGTGCCGATCTTCGGCCTCGGGTCGTTGCTGCTGCTGAACACCGTGATGCCGGGCGCACTCGACCGGATGACCGGCGCGCTCATCGGCCAGCTGGCGGTCGTCGTCGCGATCATCCTGTACGGCTTCGGGTTCTTCGTGATCCGCCGCCTGTCCCGTATCGATATCTGAAGCCGAGGGGTGTATGACGTGGACCTGTTGCTTTCGCTCGTGGTCGGGCTCTCCGTGTACGGAGCCATCCAGGGCATCCGTATGTACCGGGCCGAGACGAAACTGCCGGGCGACCTCGCCGTCGCCCTGGAAGTCGGCGCCACCCGCACCGGTGCGGTCGGATCCGGCATCGACCGGCTGGGCATGCGCTGGGCCCCGATGGTGCTCAGGATGATGGGCCCCAAGGCCGTCAACAAGAAGCGCCGTCAGATCGACATGGCGGGCAACCCCGGCGGTCTCACGATCGACCGGTACGCCGCCCGCCGCGCCGTCTACGGCGTGCTGGGGCTCGCCGGTGCGTTCTCGATGATCATGCAGGGCCAGCTCGTGCTCTGTCTGATCATGATTCTCTTCGCCCTGTTCTGGGTCGAGGCCGGCATCTGGTCAGCGGTCCGGATCCGCAGGGAACACATCGAACGCACCCTGCCCGACTTCCTCGACGTCCTCGCCGTCGTCGTCTCCGCAGGCCTCGGCTTCCGCCAGGCGCTGGAACGCGTCGCGGAGAAGTACGCGGGACCATGGGCCGACGAACTGCGCATCACCCTGCGCCAGATGGACATGGGCGTCAGCCGCCGGGAGGCCTTCGAGGAGCTGCGCAGGCGCAACGACTCCGAACAGGTCGCCATGCTGGTGACCGCCCTGCAGCAGGGCGAGAGCTCGGCGCGCCGATCGTCGACACCCTCATCGCCATCGCCAACGACATGCGGCGCACCGACGCCCAGGCGGCCCGCCGCAAAGCCGCCAAGGCCGTGCCCAAGGCCACCTTCGCCGTCACGACCTTCCTCCTGCCCGGCACCCTGATCCTCCTCACCGTCGGCTTCGTCTACGGCGCCAACGTCGACTTCAGCTTCCTGGGCGGCTGACGACATGACCGGCAGCGACAGGAACGCGAGGGAGGTGAGGTCGCGGTGGCGAGCCAGCTCAGCTGTTCGGAGCCCGGCTGAAAGCGGAGGTGGGTACCGCGCCGGCGGCCCCACCCCCGCCCGGCACTCGCCATCCAGGTCAACGCGCTCCAGGCACTGTGCCGCCAGGTATTCGGCTTCCGGCTCGCCATGGTCGCCTTGGCGACCCCTTCGCCATCGACCGCACGGCCCGCGGACTCGCCACCTGGCTCATCGGCTCGGCGGTGCTGGTGACCTTCATGGGCTCCTACGTCATGTTCCGCGACTGGGAACGCTTCGGACCGATACTCCTGCGCCACCCGTGGACCCTCGGCATCGACGCCGTCTTCGGCGCCCTGCTGCTGATCACCGCGAGCCCGGACTCCACGCTCGCCTACGTCACGGTGTGCACCCGCTCCTGGGCGGCCTGGTCTCCGGCTGGCGGGGAGCTGCCGTGCTGACCGTGGTCCAGATCGTGATCATCACCACCGTGTACAGCACCGACGAAACGCTGCAGGCGGTGACGACCACCCTCATGCTCCCCGGATTCTGCGTGATCGCAGGCGCGGTCGGCGTCACCCTCAGAAACCTCCTCCTGCGGTTCGGCGAGGCCAGCCAGGCACTGACCGAGACCAGGGCCCGGCTGGCCGTCAACGAAGCGGTGGAGGGCGAGCGCACCAGGCTCGCCCGGGAAATGCACGACTCCGTCGCCAAGACCCTCCACGGCCTGGCACTGGCAGCGGACGGACTGGCCCACTCCTCCGACCGGATGGACCCGCTCACCGTCAGACACCAGGCAGAGCTGGTAGCCAGGTCAGCCCGCCGGGCAGCCGCCGAATCCCGCGAGCTCCTCTCCGACCTGCGCCGTGAATCCGGCCTGGACTGCGGCGTGGACCTCCTCGCCGAACTCCGCGCCCGAGCCGACGACTTCACCGGCAGGCACGCGCTGACGGCCGCCTTCCGCACCCTCAACGACACACCCGTCCCCGATCCCCGGTGGTGGCCAGACAACTGCTCACCATCGCCTCCGAGGCCATGGAGAACGCCCACCGCCACGCCGAACCCACCTACCTCGTCGTCCTCGCCGGGATAAAGGCCGACGTCCTGCGCCTCAGCGTGTACGACGACGGCAGAGGTCTCCCCGCAGGCACCACCCTGGACACCCTGAAGCTGGGCGGCCACTTCGGCCTCGTCGGCATGGTCGAACGCGCCGCGTCGATCGGAGCCCGCATCCGCATCGGCAAGGGCAAGGCCGCCAAGGGCACCGAGGTACGCCTGGAACTGCCGATGGCCGCGCTCGTAACAACCCCGGACCCCATGCCCGCACCCACGGTCATGACCACCACCGCACCGAACGGACCGTTCCAGCCCCAGCTGGAATGACCCGCCCGTCCCCCATCGCCCGTCCCCATCCCTCATTCCCTCCCCGCTCTCAATACCCGACCCGCTCCACCTCCGTCCCCGACACCCTTGAGAGGAGGTCGCAGAATGCCGGATGACGTCTCGCGTTCATCGGGCCAGACCTGGGAGACCCAGAACCACGCCTCCCAGCACACCTCGTCGCACGCACCCCGCCCAGCTCGGAGCTCAGCTCCGGCGGACACCCGCCCCCAGCACTCGGCGGCATCCCAGGAGATGCCCCGCTCCCGGCCGGCCCCGGTGCGCCGCCGACGGCTGCCCTGAGAGTCGTCGTCGCCGACGACAACCCCGTGGTCCGAGCCGGACTCGGCGTCCTGTTGTCCGGCCGCGCCGACATCGAAGTGGTGGCCGAGGCCGCGGACGGCCGTCAGGCCTACGACGAGGCGGTACGGCACCGCCCCGATGTCGTCCTACTCGACGTCCGCATGCCCGGCGTGGACGGCATATCCGCGCTGCCCCACCTGGTGCAGGTTGCACCCGTGATGATGCTGACGTACAGCAGGGAGAGCGAGATCGTGCACGAGGCGCTGCGCCTGGGAGCGGGCGGCTACCTGGTGCACGGCGAGTTCACCGCGGACCAGCTCGTACAGGCCGTACGCGACACCAGGGCCGGCCGCGCCCACTTCACGACCACGGCCGCAAACGCACTGCTGGCCCATATGCGGCAAGGCTCCGAGCGGCAGGGCAGATACTCCCGGAAGGCCTGGGTACCGCGCTGACCACCGGTACTCCGTACACGGGCGCCGGATACGAAGGTCATCGCCCGATGGCCCAGCCCACGGCCCGCGGCAGCCCGCGCCCGCGTGGGACACGGGGCGCACGGCAGAGCGACCCGCTGAGAACGCGAAGGGTCTTTCGCAACTGCAACCTGCTGTGGCACAGTCTTCGACTGGTGGAGAAGCCGATCGGGGAGCCGCCGCCAACCGGGCACAGTACGGGCTGAGTTCGAGGGAGGTGGAGGTCATGGAGCTGATCTCGTCGGGGATGAGCAACCAGCAGATCGCTGCCACCTGCTTCATCAGCGAGAAGACCGTCAAGAACCACATCAACCGGATCTTCACCAAGCTGCACAGCGTCAGCCGCAGCGAGGCAATCGCCCGATGGCTCGGCACGGCACCGGGGTCCGGGCCCGGCGCCAGGGGCAGGCGGCCATGGCTGAACGGGGTACGGCATCCCACCGGATCAGCCACACCGTCCACCGGATCGAGCCTCAGGCCCAACTCGGTCTTTGGGCCCGGTTTTGGGCCCTGGGGCCCTCGGGTAGGCAGAGACTGCGGACATACGTTGCTAACGTCGAAAGCGGAACCAGCAAGGGGAAGCCGGTGCCGCGGCAGACATCACAGGGACGTACGCGTCGGCCACCCCACGGTCGGCCGATACCGGAGGGTCACACGATGATGAACGACACGATGCTGAAGACCGCGGTCGACGCCCAGCTTGCGGTCCGGGGCTGGGCGAACACGGTCGTCACTCGGATGACGGGCCGCGAGCGCTCGAAGGGCCAGACGGCCTTCGAGTACCTGGGCATCATCCTGGTGGTCGTGGCAATCATCGGTGGGATCGCGGCTTCTGGTATCGGCGGGGCGATCAAGACGCGTATCGCCACGCTCGTGGATCAGATCAAGGCTGGCTGATCACACCTGCCCGGTGTGACCGAGGGCAGGCCTTCCCCATCTACATCATGATGGTGGTTGGCCTGCTCTTTCTCGCGTTCGCGTTCTTCGCCGTCGGACAGGCCTCAGCCACGCGCAATGGTGCACAAGGAGCAGCGGACGCAGCGGCGCTCGCCGCTGCCCAGGACGCCCGCGACGGTATGAGGCTCCCGTTCCTCGCAGCCCTCGAATCTCCCGAAACTCTTGATCAGTTCCTCCGTGAGTACCGGTTCACCTGGGGACCCTGCAACGATGCCGCACAGCGCTTGCAGCGGCCAACCGATCGGATGTCATCCCAGGTGGCTGCAACTGGGAGTACGGCTACCTCCGCGACAGCGTGACCGCGGAGGTCAAGACGCGCTATACAGTCGGCGGCTCTGTGATCCCCGGTACAGAGAACGAACATGGCACCGCCAAGGCGAGGGCTGTGATCGAGTTCAGGTGCACTTTCAAGGCCACGGACAAGTTGTTCACCTTCGAGTGCGACGACCGTGACGGGTTCGTCATCGACCCCACGGACCCGGACCCGGACCCGGAGCCATGGGCCGATCTGAGTAAGTCGCTCTTCGCCGTGCATCTGGCCGACTGACAGCGAACAACGAATCGAGGAACGGATAACCCATGAGCAATCGGCGTACTACGAAGGCCCCAAGGGAGTGTCGGCAGCCGCGGTGGCAGCAGTCCTGGCCCTCGCCGTGGCCGGCTGCGGCAGCGACGACGGCGGCAAGGAGCCAGGGAACAGCGGATCGTCTGTGACAAAGACGTCTGGGAGCGACGAGAAGCAGCAAGACACCGCTGCCGGCGAGAGTAAGGATCCGAACGCGAAGCTTGCGGTACTCAAGGGGCCGACTCGATGGAGTACACCGTCAGCTCGGTGGTTCGCGACTCCGGTGGGTTCGTCACGGTTACGGGTCAGATGAAAAATGCTGGATCCGAGGGCTTCTATGGCATTGCTGCCTGGCGTGGGAACGAGAAGGAGGTTCTTCTCGGCAGTGGTGACGCTGTGAGCGGCGGAACACTGGTGGACCAGCAGGGGAAGAAGCGGTACTACGTCCTCCGTGACACCGAAGGCGGTTGCCTCTGCACGACCGGGATTGCGAAAATCGACGCCGGGAAGTCGGTTCCCGTGTTCATGCAATTCCGGCGCCGCCGGCGGGCACGGACAAGGTCGACCTCAGCATCCCGACCTTCGATACTGTCGCGATCAAGATCTCCGGGTGAATGCCGACATGACAGATACCCAGCGGAAGCCGATCGTTTCGCGTCTCACGGTAACCACCATTGCCGCTGCAGTCATTCTCACCGGTGCGAACCTGGCGACGGCCGGACCTGCGCACGCGGACGAGACTCCGAGTGTGCCGCCAGGCATGGAGGAACCTGTCGTACCGCCGGTCAAGGTTGACCTCAATGATCCGGACCTCAAGATGCCCGAAGGGGCACCTTGGCTCCGGAGAGGGTCCTCAACATCAAGTCAGTCGTTGAGGACTTGAGCGGTGAGGAACGCAGGGAAGACAGCAACGCCAACATCAAGTTCGCTCTCCAGGCCGAGGTTCTCTTCGGCAAGGACAGCGCCAAGCTCTCCGGTGAGGCCAACTCCCGTATCACTGCCATCGCGGCCGAGATCAAGAAGCAGAAGACCACGAAGGTCCGGGTCTTCGGATTCACCGATGACCTCGGCTCCTCCGAGCACGGCGACGTGCTGTCCAGAAGCGGGCCGATGCGGTCAACGGGGTGTTGTCGCAGCAGCTCGATTCGACGATCACCTTCGAGATCCGCGGCTACGGCGAGCAGTACCCGATCGCCGACAACACCACGGAAGAGGGCCGGAAGAAGAACCGGCGGGTCGAGGTCTCCTTCCCGCGCACCATGGAGTGACGCCGCGGGCGGTCGGGGAGTGCCAAGTGGGGGCATATGTCCCGTAGTTCTGGGGTTGCCAGTTCGGGCAGTTCACTCGTTGGGTGGCCCGGACTTCGGGTTCGGGCCACCAAGCCGTGATGGTTGGCACCGTGGTCTCACACCCGAACGCCTGTGAACGGGGTGCGGGACGAAATCGTTGCCGCGACCGTGAGCATTCGCCGTCAAGGCGGCACGTCGGCCTTCACGAGAACGGGTTCCGTCTCAGCTTCTGTGGTGCGGAGGAGTACGCCGCCTCTGGGAGCCCGCTCCACCTGCCAGACCTGCGAGACGCCGGGCACGGCATCGGCCTGAATCCGGTGTGACCGTTGACATCTCTGAGTAGGCCGGGGTGCGCTGCTACGGGTCGGCACGGCCGGTCTAGAGTTTCGCGTCGTGACAGTTTTGATCGTTGGCGGTTCCGGGTTCTTGGGTTCCGAGCTGGTTCGGCAAGCGGCAGTGGCCGGGCGCACGACGGCTGCGACCTACGCGACCGTGCCCGGGAGCACTCAGGCGGTTGCGTGGCACGCTCTCGATCTGCGGAATCCCGAACGTGTGGAAGCGGTCGTGGCCGAGATCAGCCCTCGTGTCGTCGTCAACGCGTCCAGCGGTGGGGCAGACTGGGCGGTCACGGCAGAGGGACCTGTCCGTCTGGCGATGGCGGCGGCAAAGTCCGGTAGCCGCCTGATCCATGTCTCCAGCGACGCCGTGTTCTCCGGCGCCCGAGTCCACTATGACGAGTCCTGCCTGCCAGACCCCGTCACCCCGTACGGTGCGGCGAAAGCCGCAGCGGAGACAGGGTCCTTCTCGTACATCCGGACGCTGTGGTCGCCCGCACCTCGCTGATCATCGGCGACGGGCAGTCCGAACACGAACGTGCTGTGCACGAACTTGCCGCCGGGCCCGCGGCGGCGCCCTGATCACAGACGACATCCGTTGCCCGGTGCATGTGGCTGACTTGGCCGCAGCTCTCATGGAACTTGCGTCGGGAGATGCGAGCGGCATCCACCATCTCGGCGGAAACGAGGCCCTGAGCCGTCACGAACTCGGCATCCTTATAGCCCGACGAGACGGACTCGACGACTCCCGGCTGCCCGCGGGTTACGGGCAGACAGCGCGCTTCCCGGGGCCCTCGACGTACGCCTCGACAGCCGCGCTACCCAGCGCAAACTCCACACCGCACTGCGCGGCGGCCACCAGTTCCTTATCCCGGCGGCTTGAACGCCGGGAACCCGGCGGCTCGCTTTGCAGGTCAGGTGCTTGATCCGCTGAGCGCTTTCCCACCACCACGAAAGTTGAGCCAGAGCCATTGAACGGGAGGCCTCCCGTTCCATGGCAGACGTGACTTGTAGGACCCGGCCCTGTTGGTGAGGGTGGGCTCGGGCCGGTGGGTTGATCGGTCTGCGAGTCTTGATCGCTGCAGAGCTTGCTGATTAGGTGGCCGGCATGACTGAGCTCGGGCCCGTTGCCTGGCCGCCTGCCCTGATCAGGCCCGCAAATGCCTCCTGCCAGTGGCCGGGCCTACGCTCTGTTTCTCTCTTCAGCCACCCCAGTCACACACGTCACGATGAAGGGGACGGGGTAACCGGGTCGGGAACGACACCACGCCTCTGACTATCGATTCCAGAACTTCAGTTGATCCGTCTCGACCACGCGCCGGCCCTGCTTGAGTTCGAGCGGCAGAACCGCGCCTACTTCGCGGCGTCAGTGCCGGACCGGGGCGAGGAGTTCTTCGCCGAGTTCGACGCACGGTTCGCACAGCTGCTTGAGTGGCAGGCCGCCGGGACGGATTACCTCCATGTGCTGGTGACCGAGGGTGGCGAGGTGATGGGGCGGGTGAACCTGATCGAAGCGGCGCACGGATCGGCGGAGCTCGGCTACCGGATCGCACAGAAGGCCGCCGGGCAGGGATTGGCCACCGCAGCGGTGCGTGAGGTGCGCGAACTTGCTGCCGCACAGTACGGACTCACCAGGCTGCACGCCAAGGCCACGATGGACAATCCAGCCTCGCACAAGGTCCTTGAACGCAATGGGTTCGCCGCCGTCAGCGAACTAACGCTCACGGACAAGCCCGCCATGTCCTACATCTGTGAACTCTGCTGACCCGCCGCACTCATCGCATGACACTGTGTCAGATCACGACCCTACGGCTGGAGTACTAAGACCGTGTCCTACATGGTCATTTGGTCGTTGTGTTTGCCATGGGGAGTGGGGATGGATCGTTCCGGACGGGCTATGGGAGATAGCGAGGCCGTTATTGCCGCCGGCCCGCGTGCGGCCCCAAGGTGGCGGGGTTGCGAACATCGATGATGAGGCGGTCTTCGCGGCGATCATCTACGTGCTGGTCAGTGGCTGCGCCTGGCGGGCATTGCCGCCGTGCTTCGGGCGTCGAAGTCGACCGTGCACCGTCGGTTCGTCATCTGGTCGAGAGCCGGTGTGTGGGGCCGACTGCATCAGAAGATTCTCCAGCTCCTGGATGAAAGGGACTTGATCGATTTGTCCCGGGCGGTCCTGGACTCCGCGCACGTCCGCGCTAAAAAGGGGCGAACTTGCAGGTCCGAGCCCCGTGGAAAGGGGCAAGCCGGGTTCCAAGATGCACGTCCTGTCGGACGCGGACGGACTGCCCCTACGCGTCGGGCTCTCCGCGGCCAACACCCACGACAGCCAGGCCCTGAAGCCGATGCTGTCCCATTTCCACATGGGACGCGAATCCCACGCGACCGAATCCAAACCGGTCCGGCTGCATGCCGACAAGGCGTACGACATCCCTCACCTGAGGCGATGGCTCTGGGGCAAACGCATCGGGGTCCGCATCACACGCAAGGGCATCGAGTCCAGCGAACGACTCGGTCGACGCCGATGGGTCATCGAACACACCATGTCCTGGCTGACCGGCTACCGCCGACTCAACCACCGCTACGAACGCCGCCCCGCAACTACCTGGTTTTCTCGGTCTCGCAACCGCTCCCTGCTGCTACAAACGGTTCCTCAAGCTGACCATGTAGGACACGGTCTAAAGTGCATGCCATCAGCTCCCCGCCCGCCGAAAACTGTCAGGAGCCGGGCCTCCACCGCGCTTGCGCCTCCGCGTACGGATCGTGCCGGCCGGGCCCGCCTCCTACCGACGGTCGCCGCGGCGACCGTGCGGCTGTCAGATCGATCGCTCTCAGACGTGCATGGAGGGAGACAGCCAGACCCAGACGGCGCGTGCAGATCCGGCGCGGCCGGCCTTCCACTCGTGCCATCAAGTGTGTTGTCCACCAAGGCCGCTTCCGCTGTCCGCCACCCGACGGGGTATCAGATAGGGGCAGGAGCATGACGGCTGCCATCAACGGAGCGGTGGACAGGGCTGCAGTCGGGACCCTGTTGAGGAGCTGGCGCAAGCAGCGTCGGATCAGTCAGGTGGAGCTGGCCCTGAAGGCCGACAGCTCCGCCCGCCACATCAGCTTCATCGAGACCGGCAGGTCCAAGCCGAGCCAGAACATGGTGCTCCGCCTGGCGGAGCAGCTGAACGTCCCTGTGCGCTACCGCAACACCCTTCTGATTGCGGCCGGTTACGCACCCGCCTATCCCCAGACACCGCTGGGGCATCCGATAATGCGCTCCCTCAGCAAGGCGCTCGACCTCCTCCTGACTGCCCACGAGCCCAACCCCGCCCTGATCATGAACAACGTGTACGACATCGTGGCGGCCAACCGCGGGATCGAAGCACTGCTCGGTGGCGTATCGGGACACCTGCTGCAGCCACCGATGAACGCCATTCGGCTTACTCTGCACCCACAGGGGCTTGCTCCCCGCATCCACAACCTGGGCGAGTGGCGCACGCACCTGCTCGAACGTGTGGAGCAGCAGATCACGATGCGCTCGTCGGTCGCACTGCACAGGCTGTACGACGAGGTCGCCGCCTACCCGCGCCAAACGGCGCGGTGGCGGACAGCGGTTCACCGCACCCCACGGAGGCCCATCCCTACGCGTTGCCACTCAGAATCAAGGTCGGCGGACAGCTATTTTCCTTCATCTCTACGGTCACCACTCTCAACACACCGATGGACGTGACCGTCTCCGAACTGGCGGTGGAGACTTTCCTCCCCGCTGATCTGGAGACGGCCGAGGCCCTTCAGAGCCTCGGCTGAGCCCACTCGGTGCTCACGCCCCGGCAGACGGTCGAGGAATCCGCTGACGGAGCTGATGCGCCCGTCCTCGGCCAGAGTGATCGCATCGAAGCCGGCGGCCGGGGCGGAGCAATCAGCCACAGAGACCAGGTCCCAGGTGAAACGCACCAGGTTGTGGTGGGCATCGGAGGTGCCTGTCGGCTTGAACTCGGAACCAGGGAACTGCTCGTGGGCTTCCTCGATCGCCGTGGCGATTCCGTCGTGTCCTTGCACGTCGGCCAATGGGGTGGTGTAAGTGCCGTCTTCAGTGAGCCTTTGCCAACCTGATTATGCGCTGGCGATCATGAGGCTCTGGACTGCGGCGATGATCTTGTCGGTGTTGTTGGGGCTGGAGCGAATCTTGCGCAGGATCTTCCAGTTCTTCAGCTCGTCGTTGAGCCGCTCGCCGGGTCCGCGGCGGCGGGCGTGAGCTTCGTTCACGTCTTTTGTGCGGAGAGGAGCGGGCGCAGCTCTGCGCGGCTCGGCCCGCCTGGCCACCCGGTTCCCGGACCTCTGCTGCTCGGTGAGCCGCCCTCGGCGAACAGTTCTGCGTCGGCGTCGGCCACGGTGTTACGGGCTTTGCCTAGATCAGTGGCAAGGGATCGGGCCGAGGGTTGCAGGGTGCCCGACACGAGCCGCCCGGTGCGCGCGGCTCCGGCAACGCGTCCATGAGTCCGGTGCGCAATCCGGATCCGCTCAGTTCCAGATGCGGGGCGACGCCGGCCACGGACGGCTGCGTGCCAGAAGTGGCCCGGAATCTGCCATGGAAAGGGGCCATACTCCCGCGCTACCGCCGGCCGCTAGCCGTCGCCGCTCACTGTCTGCTGCGCGGTCGCGCTATGCGCCGTATCCGCCGTCGATCCTCAGCACTGCGCCGGTGACGAATGAGGCCTGCGGGCTGGCGAGGAAGACGACGCCTGCGGCGATCTCCTCCGGCCTGCCGTACCGCCCCATCGCCGTTGTCGGAAGGAACATGGGTGCGGCCGGGCCATCGGCGGGGTTCATCTCGGTGTCGACGAACCCGGACTGGATGACGTTGACCGTGATGCCCCGGTGGGCTAGATCGCGGGCGGCGCCCCGACTGTAGCCCTCGAGGGCCGACTTGGTGCCCGCGTAGTCGGCCATTCCGGGAAGCCCACCCGTGTTCCTACACCCGAGCTGATGCTGACGATCCGCCCGCCGTCGGGTAGCAGCGGGAACGCCGCTCGGACCGCGGCCACCACACTGGTGTAGTTGATGGCGAGCTGGCGGTCGAAGGCGGACTCGTCGGCGAGCTCGCTGTCGATCGGGCCACCGACGGTGACGCCCGCGTTGTTGACCAGAATGTCCAGCTTTCCGAACTGCTGGACCACGCTGTGGATCAGGCCCGCCGCCTGCACTGCGTCCGACTGGTCTGCCTGGAAGGCCGCCGCACGCACCCCTTCGCCTCCAGGTCGGCGACCACGGCCTTGGCCTGATCCGCCGAGGACGAGTAGCTGATCGCGACGGCGGCTCCTCGTCAGCCAGCGCCAGCGCCGACGCCGCCCCGATCCCCGCGACCCGCCGGTCACGATCGCCACCTTGTTGTCCAGCTTTCCCATGTGCTTCCCACTTCCCTCAGTGCAACGTGCCACGGATTCTTGACCGCACGGTCCACCATAAGCATGGTGGACCGTGCGGTCAATAATCCGTATCCTGTTCGCATGGCACGTCCGCGATCGTTCGACGAGAAGCAAGTACTGAACGCCGTCCGTGATCAGTTCTGGGACACCGGTTACGCCGCGACCTCGCTGGAAGACCTGATGCGGGTCAGCGGGCTGGGCAAAGGCAGCCTGTATGCAGCGTTCGGCGACAAGCGTCAGCTCTTCCTTCGGGCGCTGCACAGCTACACCGACGACAGCCATGGCCATCTTCGGGAAGCCCTCGCCGAGGCTCCACGGGCCCTGGACGCACTACGCATGCTCCTCGAGGCACCGATCGACGACCCGACCAGCGCCGGCACGCGGCGGGCTGCTTGATGGCCAACAGCACCTGCGAACTCGGTAACGCCGATCCGGAAGTCCTCGACCACGCCCACCGCACCTACGAGACGTCCACCGCGCTGATCGGTGACTGCGTCGCCCGCGCCCAACGCGAGGGCGACCTACCGGCCGGAGCGGATCCGATCGCACTAGCGCGGGCCCTCCTGGCCGCGCAACAAGGGCTCGTGTTCATGAGCCGGACCGGGCTGGACACGGCCACACTGACCGCCACAGCACGATCACTCGCGGCTCAACTCCTGCCGGACCACTCCGGCGACTGAACCGACAGGCGCGAACCGACCGTTCACACTAAGTGGTCGGCTCCGGAAGTCCTTCGGGGTTGATCATGCTGCCAGTGCGGCGCAGGATTCTTCGTGGTGATCGGTGGTGTGCCGGTCGAGCCTGGCCAGCAGATCGTCCAGGTCTGAGGTGGTGAACCTCCACTGGAACGGCTGTGCCGTGGCGTTGTAGCGGTCTTCGAAAGCTCGGAGCCGGTCCCCGACCTGGGCCAGGTCGGGGAAGTCGTTGGGCGAGACGACCTTGCGCTGCACGACGGAGAAGTAGATCTCCACCTGGTTCAACCAGGAGGCGTGCACCGGGGTGTGGACCATCACCGCGTTCGGGTAGGCCTCGGTCAGCCGGTCGGCGGCCTTCTTGCCAGGGTGGGAGGAGCCGTTGTCGACGATCCAGAACACGCGCTTTGCGCTGGCGTACGGCTCCTCGCTCATCACCTGGGTGACCAGGTTCATGAACGGGTCGATGCCGGTGCGCGCTTCGGTGCGGCCGAACACGCGGGCGCGGTGGACGTCGTAGGCGGCGAGGTAGGCCAGGGCGCCGCCGCGTCCGTAGGTGTGGTTGACCCGCATCGCCCGGCCTGGCCGGGGCAAGAGTGGGATGGCAGCGGCAGCGGGCCTGGATGGAGGTCTTCTCGTCGGCGCTGATGACGTACTCGTCCGCGCCGAGCGGTGTGCCGTTCCAGGTGTGGGCGTACAGGTCCAGCACGCGCTCGGCCTTGGAGCGGAAGCCGGGGTCGGTGATGAAGATCCAGGAGCGGTGCTGCCAGGGCTTGAGGGCGTCCCGGGTCAGCCAGCGGCGCCGGTGGAGGCCGAGAGGAAAGGCGCGATGCCGCGCTCGACCGCCTCGCGGGCCAGTTCCGGCACGACCAGCGGGACAGCGGCACGCCGGTCTCGGCGGGCAACTGGCAGGCCGGCGCCGCGACCTGAGCCGTCTGCACTGGGGTGAAGGAGGGCGGGCGGCCGGTGCGCTTGCGGTCCGCCAGGCCGGGCAGTCTCTTCTCAGCGAAGCGGCCCGCCACCTGCGCACGGTGTTTACGTGCACACCGACCCGCTCCGCGATTCGAGCGTTGGCCAGCCCACGTGCCGCGTGCGGGACGATTTGTGCGCGCAGGTGCAGTTGATACTCGGTCTTGTGGCCCCAGGCCATCTTCTTCAGCCGGTGCCGCTCGCTGGCAGCCAGGGCTATCGGGCATGCGGTGGCAACGGGCACGGACACCTCTCGACCGCTGGTCGTGGCCTGGCAGAACTACTCATTTCTGCGAGGCATAGCGTCGACATGTGCCTGCAGTGCGCCGTGCGGCGGAGCGGCCCGGTCCACGCAGTCGGTCCTCGAGGGAGACCGGGAGACCGGGGACCGGGGACCGGGGACCGGGCGCCCGATGTTCGACTCAGGCCGCCGCCTTCAGGCGTGCCCAGGGACGGCAATGCGAAGATCGAGGAGCTGTTGCGTATGCACGGGCACGTGGTCTTCGGCTAGGCCATCGATGAGGCTTGCCAGCGGAATCGGCTGGTCCAGCACGAGTGCGTGGTTGGACACGAGGAGCGACGGCACCGGAACCGAGGCGGTTTCCTCGTTGAGCTGATCGGCGATGTCGCACAGGACGGTGGCCTGGCGCCGGACATGATCAATCAGGTCCGCCCGACCTGAGTGCTCGGTGATGATCCGGTCAAGATTCCAGGTGTCGAGGGAGATCCGGTTGTCGAAGGTGGGCCGCGAGCCGGCGACGATGCCCAGAGCGACCGCTGCGATCGAGGCGTCGACGCTGAGGAGATGGGCCAGTATCTGGTCGGCGTTCCATCCTCCATCGTCCGCGTCGCCGAGGTCGCGGATGGCCGCCGCGTCGAGCAGCCTGTCGTAGGCGCTGCGAAGTACTGTCGTGTCCATAGCGTGCTTCCTTCATTCGGGGCGTGTCGAAGTCGAATCCCGCTCCGCTGCCTCAGCGACGCGTTTGATGTTCGCCAACCGCCGGTCCCAGTAGGCCGCGAGCGAGGCCATCCACCGTGCCGTCGTGTCCAACGCCGCGGGCCGCACTGCATACCGCACCTCGCGTCCGACCCGGCCGCCGGAAACCAGCCCGGCGGCGTCCAGGACGGCGAGGTGCTTGACCACCGCCTGCCGCGAGACGGGAAGTCGTTCGGCGAGCGTCGTGGCAGTGGCCTCGCCCTGTGCGGCGAGCAGGTCGAGCAGTTGACGTCGCGTCGGGTCGGCCAGCGCACCGAGGACGCTGTCGACGGCCTCGGCGGCGCCGGGACGTTCTTCCGTCACGTGGAGGGCTGTTCGGCGCGTGTCTTGAGCGCGTCGAGCTCCAGGGCCAGCCTTCGGCGTGGTCCTTCAGGTTCTGACTGCGCAGATCCTCGGACCCGGCCAGCGCCGCGAACCCGCTCTCGACGACGCGCAGCCGCGTCTGGTCGCCTTCCGGGGTCAGCGTGAACTCCACGAGGGTGCTGTTGTCCTCGCGCAGCTCTTCACCGGGGAACGCGCTGGTCCAGCGGTACGCCAAATACGTGGGCGGCTCGACCTTCTCCACGCGCACCGGGAAGTCGCCGTGCTCGGCGTTCCTCGCCATCATCGACTCGCCTTCCTTGGCCACGGTGCCCGGCAGGCTCGCCTTGTCGGCCACCCAGAACCCGGGTTGGGCCACTAGCGACCAGACCCGCTCCAGGGCGCTGCGATCAGGGTTTCGCGTTCGATCCGGTCCTCGCTCATGAGGGACTCCTTCACTGTCACCATCGGATGCAACCCCAGAGTTGCACGTCGCATGCCTACGTGCAACTCAAGCGTTGCACGTAGGCGGTCATCGTTGGTTGGTAATGATGGAGAGGGCTGGGTGAGGGCCGTAAGGCTGCTCAAATACCGTGATGATCGCGTCCCACCAGCGGTCGGCGCGCCTGCGCACCTCGGCCACGAAACCAACCGCCGGTCAACCCTCGAAGGACTTCCGGAGCCAACCACTAAGCCTTGCCAACCCGGGTAAACCTGCTGGTCAGGGCCGTGCGGCGTGTCGTGCCCTCGAATGGCTGAAGCTCCTGGCAGGCGGGCGATTGACTAGATCAACACATCCCTTCAGGAGCTTCAAGATGCTGTCCTACCCGTCCGGGATGACCATGTCCAGCCGCGCGATCAACCTGCTCGCAGACCTACTGCGCGGCCGCCGCACCGAACGTGGGACCCGGTGGCGAAAGCTGCCCGCCGGCCGTCAGGCCTGCTGGTCGTAGCCCACCTGCGCAAGAACGACACCTACGCCGAACTGGCCTGCGGGTTCGGGGTCGGCACCTCCACGGCCTACCGCTACATCCGCGAGGCGCTCGACCTGCTCGCGGCAAAGGCGCCCACCCTGGAACAGGCGATCGAGGTTGCTCGCCGCAAAGCGTTCGTGATCCTCGACGGAACCCTGCTGCGCATCGACCGGGTCGGCATGGCCTCCGGCTACGACCGGGCGTTCCACTCCGGCAAGCACAAGGCCCACGGGTTGAACGTGCAGGTCATCGCCGACCCGATCGGGCGGCTGGTGTGGATCTCACCGCCGCTGCCCGGCGCACGCCACGACATGGGCGCCGCCCACGAGCACGGCATCATCGACGCGTTCACCGCCCACAAGATCCCCGCGGCCGCCAACACCGCCTACCAGGGCGCCGGGCCGACCGTGGCCGTCCCGCAGCGGCGCCGACGCAAGGACCCCGACACCGGCCGCTATCGACCCCTGTCCCGGAACCAGAAAGACGTGAACGAAGCCCACGCCCGCCGCCGCGGACCCGGCGAGCGGATCAACGCCGAGCTGAAGAACTGGAAGATCCTGCGCAAGATCCGCTCCAGCCCCAACAGCGCCGCCAAATTCATCGCCGAAGTCCAGACTCTCATGATTGCCAGCGCATGATCAGGTTGGCAAAGGCCCAGTGAAGGCGACGGCTATAGCCTTCTCCAACTCTTCCGGGTGGCAGCATTCCAGGCGGAGAAGTAGCGCTGGATAGCGTCTTCGTGTGCGGGCACCGCAGCTTCCTTTCCTTCACCCTCGAACCCCATTGGCTCGATAGGTGGTCGAATCCAAGCGGTCTTGGGGCAGGGCCCCGGGGAGAATCCCGTTCGCCCGTTTTGATCATGGGATGCCGTGCAGGTTGAGGGTGGCATCGGGGCTGGTGTGAGCTCGTCGGCCGCTGGCGATGTTGGTCCAGCCCGCCCGGTCGAGGGCCGTGCGGGCCAGGTCGCGCAGGGCGCTCATGACGGCCTGGGTGTGGTGACGTCGGACTTGGCTGGCGTCCTCGGCGAAGGTGACGTAGTTGGTCCAGTGGACGGTGTTCTCGATGATCCAGTGGCCGCGGGCCCTGGAAGCAATCTCGGCGGGGACACCTGGTGGGCGGGCAGGTCGGTGACGGCGTAGACCGTCTCGGTCTGCCACTTCGTCGCACCGAGGGCCGGCGTTTGCGGAGGATGCGAACGACCTGGCGGGCGTGCGGAAAGAGCAGGCCGTCCACGGAGACAACCTTCACTTCCCGTACGTCCTCGCGGCCGTGTCCTCTATCGCGTGAACGGTCGAGGACAAGTGCCTTGCCCCAGGGCAGCTTCCTCAACTGTCCCGCAAGCGTGGGCTGGTTGTTCTTCACCGACAGCAGGTAGTGCGCGTGACGGTCCTCGACGAGGCAGCGGGCGTGATCCTTCTGCGCGTGCATCGCGTCCACTGTGATCACGGCCTCGTGCAGGTCCGCGTCGTCGATGGAGTCCAGAAGCGGGCGAACTCAGGAATCTCGTTGGTCTTCGCGCCGATCTCGCGCAGGGCGGCGGTCAGCGCGTCGTCGTGACGGACAGCGGTCAGGACGAACATCCGGCTGCTGTCGGCGCGGACGGCGCCGCGCAGGCACTTGCCGTCCACGCCGTCCTGCGGTCCGAAGGCCACCCGCTGGACGAGGCCAACCGCACCGACATGGAGTCCCTGCTCGGCGCCGACTCCTCCGATGTGCGTATCCACACGGACGCCACTGCCAGGGCCTCGTCCGCCGAGGTGGGTGCACGCGCCTACACCTCCGGCAGCCATGTCGTCATCGGTGACGGCGGGGCGACCAGCCCACCCTGGCCCACGAGCTGACCCATGTCATCCAGCAGCGGCAGGGTTCTGTCCTGGGCACCGACAACAGCGCTGGACTGAACGTCTCGGACCCCTCGGACCGCTTCGAGAGGGAAGCGGAGGCCAACGCGAGGCGGGCACTCCGCGGCCCGGTCCGGCGGACCAGGGACCGGAACACACCGGTGCCCGGCAGGGCAGGCCCGAACACACCTGTGCAACGCACGAGTGACACCGAGATGGCGAGCCAGTCCAGCAGCGGTTCCGAGATGGACGTCGACCATCCGTCCACGGCCGACGCGGACCACCGCGCGGCCGTGGACAAGCACCTCTCCGAGCAGAAGCCCAGCAACTTGAGCCTCATGGGCAATTACCTGACGACGCGGGTGCGGCCCGCACCGATCGCGGGCGCCCCGGCGGACAGCGGCCGGCCCAAGACGCTGAGCCAGATCGGCACGGAGAGCCTGAACCGCCTCTACACGGAGAACCCCGGTCCCGAGGAGGACCACGAATGGCACTGGGACAGGGAGTCCTGGTCGAAGGTCCGGGCGGAGGTCGAGTCGGTACACGCCTACCTGAGCGCGCGTACCCGGCTCGCGGACGGCGGGGATCAGCGCGAAGGGCGCTATGAGCACCGTGCCGAGCATCTCCAAGAGGGCATCCGCCCCGGCCGCAGCCGCGGCGAATACCCGGCACCGAACGCACCTGTCTTCACCCCGGATCCCTGCACCAGCTCCGCCACGAAGAACTCGAATCGGTACTCCTGCTCGCCGACCGCTGCCACCGGTCGCCCACTACGGGCTCAGGACTCGACCGAACGCAGGATTCATCCGGCGCCCGCACCAGGAGCAGTCCGCATCGGGTGTCCGTCGGGGCCTCGGCCGACACCCGAGGAAATGACACGCTTCCTGAGACGAACTTGCCGTGACATGACGTGAGACGGCCTGGAGAACGGCAGGCCAGAGGCCAGAGGGATGCTCCATGACATGGTCATCCTGCTGTGCTACCCGCGAGCCGTCGTCCAGTCGAGTTCGATGGTGCGTGTGTAGTCGGTGATGGTGTCGTTGTACTGGCCCATGGCTTCATACGTGCGGCCGCCCAGTGTGAGGGCCTCCATCGCCTCCACTACGCCGCGTACCTCGACCTCGTCGACCACCGCAGTCAGTGCCCCACGAGAGCGGGCCGTGCCCTGCCAGTGCCGCACCAGCGACGACTTACCCACACCCCCACACCCCGGACATGGAACAAGAACTCCACATCATCCGACTCCGGATCCCGAGCCAGGTTGTCCGCGAACAGCGACCGCTGCACATGCCGCCCGACGAAACCCTCACGCGCCCGCGCGCGGATCAGCTCCCCACGCGATCGCCGCGCACTCCGCTGCACCATTACGGCTCACCCCTGGCCCCAAGCCTGCCGTGTGGACGAAGACGGGGCAGGTAATCAGACACATTGGGAGGCGGCCCGGCGCCACTCTCGGGCGTTGGGTGCCCAGGCCGGAACGGTGTCCGTGTCCGTGTCCGTCCGTCCGGTCCGACTGTTGCGGCAGCCCCGGCGTTCGGCTGTAGCCCGTCTGTCGGAAGGCTGCCCGGTGGGGAGGGAGGCCGCGTGAGCCGCAGGGTGAGAATGCGCAGTCAGAGCAGGTGGTCGGCCTTGCCGGCCTTGATGTCGCGGATCATCTGCTGGAGCGCTTCGCGGGTGTCGGTGAGGTAGTGGTCCTCGGCGCCGGACAGGGCTATGTAGCTGTTGCCCTGGCCGTCCGTGCCTAGCCGGTAGCAGTTGGCGGCCTCGCCACAGTACGGCGGCTCCCAGCTGATGTCCGTCATGGTCGTCTCCCCTAGAGGTCGCTGGCGATGGCCAGGATGAAGTCGCGGGATGCGGTGGGGCTCAGCGCTGTCGCCTGCATCGCGTCGAGCTGGGCCCGGTACTTGCGGAGCTGTTTCTCGGAGTCGAAGAACTCCGGTCCGTGGGTGCTGTCCAGTTCCACCGTGTCGAGTTCTGGGACGGGGCCGTCGGCGTAAATGACCGACTGCCCCGCGCCCGGGAATCCTCCGGCGCTGAAGGGGATGGCGCGGACTGATACGTCGTACCGCTCGGACATCTCCAGGATGTGACGCAACTGGCGTTCGGCCACCTTCGGACCGCCGAACTGTGCACGCAGGGCGGCCTCGTACATGATCAGCTGGATCGACGGTGGGTCGCTCTTGGCCAGCACTTGTCGGCGATCCAGGCGTAGTGCCATCCGTACGTCCAGGTCGGCCGTGCTGAGCCGGGGATGACGTGCTCGAAGACGGCGCGGGCGTGGTCCTCGGTCTGGAAGAGGCCGGGCATGTGCACGGTCAGTGCGATGTGCAGACGCCGGGCGTACCACTCCATCTCGGCCACATCGCGGAATCCGGCCGGAAGTGACTTCTGGTAGGTGTCCCACCACTGGGTTCCGCGTTGCGCGGTCATCCCGGCCAGGGCTTCGACCAGGGCGCTGTTCGCGCACTCGTATGTCCTGGCCAGTGTGCGGACGCGGTCGGCACTGATGCCGGATCGTCCGGATTCCATGTTCGGGATGTTTGTGCGGGGCACCCGAGCAACCCGGCTGCGGCCTCCGTGGTCATACCGGCGGCTGTGCGCATCTTCCGGAGCTCCGCACCGAGGCGCCGTTGGCGTTCGGTGGGCGCGCTTCTCGGTGGCATGGACCCTCCCGTACAGCGGAAATGGCAACAGTCTGCCCCGCAGGCCCGTTGGCGGTCCACTGGCGGCCGAATTCTCGAAGAGTAGTACACGTACTCCCGAATGCTCTACAGTCGGTGACGCACTGCTCACGCTCCGATGGGCAAGAAGTGCATCGCGCGGTCCTGCCCGCACCCTCCTGCCCTGGGAGGGGCAGGCCCGCGCCAGGGAGACAGGCCACTGCCCATCAGGTAGGACCGCGAGCCCCCGTGCGCTCCGACGCGAAGAGAACCCGCCAACAACCCACCCGCACATCGGGAGTTCACCCATGCCTCCAGCTCCGCGCGCCGCGCTCTGCCCGCCACCGGCGAGACCGCCGCACCCCGCCCCGCCCCTACCCGCGGCGCCTCTCCGGTGTCGGGCCGTCCGTCAGCCTGACCCTGCCCGGGGACCCCGCAGCGCGGCCATCGCACGCGGCGTGGTCGACGCCGCGCTCCGCGCGCACGGCCTGGGCGGCGCGTACCTCTGGCCCGCAGTGCTCGTCGCGGCCGAACTCGTCGCCGTCACCGCGACGCTCACCCCGGTCGCGACCTCTACCTCTCCTGCGCCACCGGAACGACGCCCTACGCCTCCTCGTCTGGGACCAGCACCCCAGCACGCGCTCCCGGCCACCGCCGCCCGCTGCGAACACCGCCGCCGTCGCGCCCTGTGGCTGCTGGCGGCCGTGGTCGACGACTGGGGCGGCGACTGGGGCATCAGCGACGCCCAACCACCCCACCAAGGCACCAAATCCTGGGCCACCCTGCCCCGCTGACCTCCCCGAAACGGACTTGGGAGTGCTTCCTACGGAAACGCAGCCTCTGACCTCCGGGGCGAAGCGTAGGGAGCACTCCCAAGTCGGAGCGCGGGGCCGGCGTCAGGGCTGCGCGGGGTCGGCGGACGGGGTGGCGGAAGGCCTTCGTGGCGGTGAAGGGGTAGGCGGTTTCTCGGTTCTGAGGCGCAGGGGTGAGGCGGAGGCGTTGTGGGGCGGCAGTGCGACAGTGCGGTTCACGCCCCCGCCTGAGGTGCTGGAGGGGCGTTTCCGGATCAGCTGAATCGCTCCACTGCGTCGACTGGCCGGGCTGCGCCGACCGCATCGGGTGACGACTCTCAACGGCCGGCCGGCTCATCCATCATCACTCCCTGGAGGGAGTTGCTCCACCGGCCGGCCGCGGCCGTTCGTCGTACCGCTTCGGGCTCGAGGTGGGGCGGGGGAGGAAGTGCTGCAGCACGTGCGGAGCGGTGTGGTCCCTGGCGGGGACCGGCCCAAGTGGATGCGGGCCCAGCGGTATGTCACGGGCGCGCTGCTCGCAGGGTTCGGGCTGCGCATCGCTGTCATCTGAGCAGAGACGTTCCGTGGGCGTCGGCTCAGGTCTGTCCCCAGTGGGAACGGCGGCGGCCGTTCCTGCCGGCAGGCGTTGTGGCAGCCGAGCCGGGAGTGCGGGGCAGGGCGCGAATCTCACCTCGTCCGGGCCGGGGCCCGCTTCGAAGGTGGCTACCTCGTCGAACGCCACGAAGCCCGAAGCCCCGCAGCCTGAAACAGGTCAATGATCCACCGGCCTTGGCCGCTTGGCCGCGACTGCCTCGGCAGGGACTCACGCCGGATACGGCAGGTCCATCAGCGCGAGCTTGACCGGGTCGGCCACGACCGTGATGTCGGCGATCCGGCCGTCCACGACGGTGAACGCGAGGACCGAGAGCGGGTGCCGTCCTCGCGCCAGGAAATGATCCCCGGGAGGCCGCCGACGAGTACCGCCCGCCCTGCGCGGCTGCGCCGGCGGACAGCTGTGCGCCGGCTGCGATCTTGGTGGCGCCGAGGGCGACGACCACGCCGGAAGGAGTGTCGACGGTCAGTTTCACCTCGGGGTCGAGTACCCGCAGCAACTCCTCGAAGTCGCCGCGACGAGCCGCCGCCAGGAAGGCCCGGACCACCTCTCGCTGCTCCCGTCCGACACCGGTCGGCCGCTCAGTCGCCTGCACCTTCCTGCGGGCGCGGCTGGCGAGCATCTTGGCGGCCGCGGTGGACTTGCCGAGGATCTGGCCGATCTCCTCGAACGGCACCGCGAACAGATCGTGCAGCACGAACGCCAGCCGCTCGCTCGGCCCGAGCGAGTCCAGGACGACGAGGAGCGCGAGCCCGACCGAGTCGGCGAGCACCGCGTCGTCCTCGGGAGCAGGGCTGTCATCGAGCGTCACCACGAGCTCGGACAGGCGGTCGTCGTAGGACGCCTCCGGGCGGGCCTGGCGCGATCGCAGGACATCGAGGCTGATCCGGCCGACCACCGTGGTCAGCCAGCCGGCGAGGTTGTGGATGGTCGCCGCGTCCTGGCGGGAGAGGCGCAACCATGCCTCCTGGACCACGTCCTCCGCGTCGGCGTGCGATCCCAGCATGCGGTAGGCGACCGCGCGCAGCCGGTCGCGCTGTGCCTCGAACGCCTCGGTCATCGGGTCCGTCGGGCTGGTGTCGGACATGTTGTTACCTTCCTCGGCTCTGCTCCGTCATGGGTGATGACGGGCCCGAAGGGCGCAGGTAACCGATGAAGGAGCAGGGTCGATGGAAGCACGCATGACAAGCCCGGCCAATCCCGACGTGATCACTGCAATCCAGCACCTCTACAAGGCGATTCACGCCGGGGTGTAGACAATCACCTGTTGGGCCTGGTCCACCTGCGCACCAGCCAGATAAACGGCTGCAGCCCTGCATCTTCGCCACGATCCAGTCGGCGAAGAAGGCCGGTGAGACGGAGGAACGGCTGCACAACGTGGTCGCGTGGCGCGATACGCCCTTCTACACCGATGAGGAGCGGGCTGCCCTGGCCCTGACCGAGGCCGCCACCCGGCTCCAGGACGGCGCACCGGGTGTGACCGACGAGATCTGGGACGCCGCCGCCGATCATTTCAGCGAGGAGCAGCTGGGCGCGATCAGTCTGGAGATCGCGATGACGAACTTCTTCAACCGGCTCAACCGCACGGTCCGGGAGCAGGCCGGCAAGACCTGGTGAGTCGGGCGGGGCGGCATCCCCGAGGCCGCGCCTTCCTCGCGCCAAGGGCCGGAGTCCACGTCGCGGCCATCCCCGTCCGGTCAGCACGGTGATCCGAGGGAGACGGACTCGGCGTACCCGGCCACGATGCTGGGCGCAGCATCGTTGGGGAGGGCCAGATTTACGGGCCTGTCTTGACCCTCACGTTGCGTGAGGCCGGAGGGTGGGTGCATGAGCGACTACTACAGCGCGTTTGAGATGAGTCCCGTGCCCGCTCCCGGCCCGGACGCGGTTCCGCCGGAGCCGTTCCGTGGCATCTACGGAATGCCCGCGTTCGTGACGATCCCCACGAGCGATCTGGCGGCGTCGGTGGACTTCTGGACTCGTGGGCTCGGGTTCTTCGAGCTGTTCAGCATCCCCGGCACGCTCGTGCATCTGCGCCGGTGGGCGTTCCAGGACGTACTCCTCGTCCCGGCGGCGAGCGTCGCGGAGCAGACACCGGCGATGAGCCTCAGTTTCGCGTGCGTGCTCAGCCAGGTCGACTCTCTTGTCGAGGCCTGTCGTGCAGTGAGCCCGAACTCGGTCGACGGTCCACGGGACACTCCCTGGAACACCCGCGATGTGGCGGTGACCACCCCGAGAACGCACGCCTCGTCTTCACTGCCGCGAAGCCCTTCGACCCGGCAAGTCAGGAGGCGCGGAACCTCGAAGCCATCGGGATCACCCCACCGGGCGTCGGTCGCGGCGACAAGAATGAGGAACATGCCTGATGCCACTGACGCCGACGGCCTGACCGTCGGGCAGGTCTCGATGCGTCTGGGCGTGACAGTCCGCGCGCTGCACCACTGGGACGAGATCGCTCTGGCACAACCGTCGCTGCGCACGGCTGCCGGCTACCGGGTCTACACCGCCGGTGATCTGGAACGCCTGCACCGCATCGTCGTCTACCGTGAGACCGGCCTCGGCCTGGACGGCATTCGGGCCATCCTGGACGACTCGACCACAGACGTGCCCGGCGCCTTGCGCGCGCAGCGCACCCAGGTCGCTGAACGGATCGACCGCCTCCAGCAGCTCGGCGCCGGACTGGACCGGATGATCGACGCCCACGAGCGCGGCCTGCTGCTGACCGTCGAGCAACAGGCCGCGATCTTCGGCCCCAGTGGAACGCGGACTGGCCCGCCCAAGCCCGTCAGCGCTACGGAGACACGACGCAATGGCTGCAGTACGCCGAACGCTCGGCCTCTCGCGGTCCGAAGGAATGGCAGGGCGTCGCCGATGCCGTGGCCGGTCTCGATCGGGCCCTCGGGGATGCGATGGATGCCGGAGTCACCCTGGTGGCCCGGAAGCGAATCAACTCGTCGAGTGGCACCGCGAAGTCTTCGCTTCGTTCTTTCCCCTCACCAGGCAGATGCAGGTCTGTCTCGTCCGCATGTATGAGGCCGATCCGGCATTTGCTGCCCACTACGACGGCATCCGCGCCGGCCTTGCCACGTGGTTCCGCCAAATCGTCGACGCCGGGGCGCGCGCCGACGGCATCGACCCCGACACCGCGACCTGGCAGTAGAGCGCGGCAACCGGCCGAAGGCTCGCGCCGCCGCGACCGCAGGGCGGCACGGGCCCAGGGCGGGGAACCGTCCGGGTTCGCTTCGCTTCAGGGCACAGGTGCAACCCGATCTGCGGTCGGCAGAGGTAGAACAGCTCGGGGTCGCCCCCACAGAGCCGACTTGGGAGTGCTTCCTACGCAAACGCAGTCCCCGGGTTCCAGCCTGGAAGCGTAGGAACCACTCCCAAGTCGGGGAGGGGCCTGGGGCGGGGTGGGGTGGGGGTGGGGGTGGGGGTACGGGGTTGCGGGGTTACGGGGTTAGGGCTGTGCGGGTTTCCGTCAGGACTCGGGTGGGGTGGTGGAAGACCTCGGTGGCGGTGAAGCGGATCACGCGGCGGACCTCCGGGCAGGACTGGAGGGCGTTGAAGCGGTGGAGGTCGTGGGTGTGGGCCTCGCGGGTGCCGTGGAAGGCGTAGCCCTCCACCTCGACCACCAGGCCCTGGGCCCGGAAGAAGAAGTCCGGGCGGAGGGTGCGGCCACCCGGTGTCCGCAGGGTGGCCTGGGTTTCCGGGTGGAGGCCTGCGTCGTGGAAGTGGAGGCGGGCCACGGTCTCTGCGGGAGAGCCGGAACGGGGTCGGTGAGGTGCAGCCAGGAGCGGGCGCGCACCGCTCCGTGGCGGTACGTGGCCAGCTCGGCGCGGAGCGCGCAGGCGTCCAGTAACGGGGCCGCCGGACCCTCTCACGGTGCGGGTGGCGAGCGCGGAGTCCGCGGCGGCCACTGCCTCGTCGCGGGGAGCTGCCGTATGAGGTCGCCGACCGTACGGGCGGCCGTGGTGGTGCGGAGGCCCGGCGGACCGTCCGGTCGGCCGGGGTGAGGGCGAGGCGGTGGACGCGGGTGCCGGGACGGCGCCGGTGGGGGCCGGGGCGGGGTCGGTGAACTCGCTCGCGTGGCGGGTGTGGGCGGGGCCCAGGACCTCCACCAGGTGCAGGGCCGCGGCGGTGCGGTGGCTGCACACGAGGTGAGGTTGCAGGGCCTGCATGACCCAGGCCTGGGTCAGCCAGTCCACCAGGCGCCCGGGGCGACCCAGGCACCGCGGTGGATCTGCCGCCAGCCGCCGCTGCTCAGACGCCGGTACAGCAGCTGTTCCGGCCAGCCCGCTGCGTTGGCCCTGGCCGTGAGCAGCACGCCGCCGGGCGCCAGGGCTGCCAACTCCCGTAACTCACGCGCGATGTACTGGGTGCGGGATTCCTGCGGACCGGGCGGACTCAAGCGGTGGTGGTCCTGGCTGTCGTGGTGGTCATGAGGTAACGATGCACGCGTTCCGCGCAGGCTGCAGGGGCTGTGGATAACCGGGGTCGCCTGTGGAAGAACTGCGGGGGCGGCGTTGGGCGGCGTTGGGGGCGCCGGGGTGGGTCCTGCCGTTGTCGCCGCAAGGCCTGGACGACGAGCTCGTCCAGGTGCGTGTGCGCAAGGGCCGGTGAATCGGGTCGGCGGGTCCGCGGGTCGGCGGGTCGGTGGGTCGGCGGGTCCGCGGGCCCGCGGGTCGGCTCGCGTCCGTGGGGCCGGTCCCGCCGAAGCGGGAGGAACTGGGCGCTACTTGACGGTGATCGAATCCACGAAGGTGTCCAGGTCCTTCGCGCTCAGCGCGTCCTTCACCGCATTGATCCGGATGGCGAACGGCACCTTCCGGAGTCGACCCCGCCACCACCACCCCGTCATCCGGGTGCCCTTCGCCGGGGTCCGTGCCTCGCCGGTCGAGGTGAACTCGTAGTCGATCCTGCGTGCTTCGCGCGCACTCTCCTCGCCCGCGAGGCTTACGTCCCGGGTCTCCTTGCGGGTCGTTCCCAGGCCGATCCCGGCGCCTGCCGCGGCGGCGGCCTCCTCGGCGTCGCTCACACCCGTCGCGAAGTTCAGCTGGACCGAGATCATTCCGGTCCGCAGCCCGCCCTCCTCCCGGAGCGCCACGGCGGCGTTGGCCTTGCTGCGCTCGGCGGCCGGCTGCGGGCGTAACCCTGGTCCTTGGGTAGCCGACGCTCACGCTCCTGGTGTCGAGCGTGGCCCAGCCGTCGGGACCGCCGCGGCGTCGGTGCCGCCGCAGCCGGTCAGCAGGGTCAGGCCGAAGGCGGCGGCGAGGGCCGCGCCGAGCGTCTTGGACTTCGTCAACGTCATCGCCTCTTCGTCGTGCGTGGTCACTGCGCGCAGTAGCTGTAGGGAGGTACGTGCGGCTGTCGCCCGCGGAGCTCCGAGGAACTGCGCGTCCGTCAGTGTCTCCTCCTTGTGCTGGCCGGAGATGGAGAATCCGAGGCTCAGGCCGAGGGAGACCTCGAAGCCGAACTCCTGGGCGTCCGACTCGCCGTGGTACTGCATGGTGCTGGACAGGCCGTCCTGGAACATCATCTGCTCGAACGGGTCGGTCCCGGCAGGCTTCTTCTGCAATGAATGGTCGCCGAACATGTACTCGAACGGGGCGGTGTTGTTGCCGGAGCCGTCCAGCCACTGCTCGGCGATGGTGCGCTTGGCCTCGGTGTCCTCGTCCGTCTCCTTGCCGAAGACGACCGAGTTCGTCACGACCTCGATGCCGGTGTCGCCGGAGGAGTCGGTGATGCCGCCCTTGCCGCCGCGCTTGTCCTTGCCCTTCTCGCCGTTGTCACCGCCGACCTCGACCTTGCCGGAGGCCGAGCCCTGCTCGATCGTCTGCGTCATGTTGATCTGGACGATCTTCCCGGTCTTCTGGTCACGGGTGACGGTGATGGCCCCGGTGCGGCTCTGCTTCCCGCCCACGGCGCCGGTCAGCGGCCCCGCGCTGCCGCTGACCTTGCCCTCCAGGTCGAGCTTGGCGGTGTACGTGTACGACTCGTTGCCGTTCACGTCGTCGTTGGTGATGGTCACGTCCGGGAGAACTTGGCCTTGCCGCCCAGCTTCGCGCCGAGCTCCTCGTCGTCGCCCCTTGAAGGAGAGGCCGCCGTCCACGTACCCGTTGAGGCCGATGGTCGAGTACGAGATCTTCTTGTCGCCGATCCTGTTCTCGATGTCCTCCATCTTCTCCGCCCACTTCGTGGCCGAGTACCAGCCGCCGCCGTAGCCGCCGCTGTGTGTCATCGAGGTCTCCCACATCTTCATTTCCTCGATGTCGTCCCGCATCTTCTCGGCGTCGGCCTCGCTCCCGAACACCCAGGTGTCACCGTTGGTGATCTTGATCCCGCCGCCGATGTCGATATCGGCCTTGCCCAGGCTGCCGAGCTTGGCGCCCGGGTGCTGGCGGTCGCGCCCGCAGACGCGGCGTCGGTGAACGTCATGTAGACGAGCTTGTCGTTCTCGTCGACCTTGCCGTCCCCGTTCACATCGGTGCCGGCCTGGGAGACCTTCTGCTGGAAGCCGTACTCCTCGCCCCACTCGAACCAGCCGATCTTGACCTTGCCGCCGGCGGTGTCGGAGATGCTGGAGACCTGGCACATCGTGGGCTCGTAGTCGGCGTCGGTCCTGGGCTGTGAGTTGTCGTTCCCGCCCGTGGCGCAGCCGCCGCCGTCGCCCGCCAGCGAACTGATCGCACAGCGGATCCGCTCCCCGATCCGGCCGCCGACGCCGGCCGTGGCGAGCGCGCCGATCAGGGCGGCGATCAGGACGACGGACCCGAGATACTCCATGGCCGTGGCGCCGCTGTCGCGCCAGCTGTACGGGGATGGAGAGGGGACGGAGACGAGGCCGGGGTGTGCGCCGCGTCCCTCGGCCAGCCGGTCCAGGGCGAGTCCCACGGCCGAGCCGGTCACCATCGCGGCGACCGGCATCACGATGCCCTCGGCAGCGACCACACCCACGACACGGCGTAGCCGTACGCGAGCCCCGCCGCCGGGACGGCCAGGGCGCCGGACAGATACAGGGCCCGCGATGCGCGGTGGGTGTCCGGGAGGGTACGGGCGGCGGCGAGGACCGTCAGCACGGTGATCACGATGCCGGGCAGGTGCAACAGGGCCAGCCGCCAGCCGAAGACCTCCAGCCGGTCCCCGGTGGCGAGTGTCTCGACCAGGGCCCTCGTCATGAACAGCCCGGTGACGATGTAGACGACGGCGCCCACGGCCCAACTGCGGGTCAGGGGAAGGAACCAGCCACTGTGCTCAGGTCGGCCGGCGGTGTACACGGGCCTGCCGGGCCCGTGCCCCGGGTATGTGGCCCGAGCCCTTGTCTCCCCAGCCGCCGCCACCGCTCACGGTTCAACCTCTCCTTGATTCCTGCCCGTTGCTCACGTACGGCCGTGAGCGTACGGCTGGAATGCTCCCGTGACCTGGGCCCCAGGCCCCAATGCCGGGCCCAAGCGGATGGGTGCGGCGGGTGGCGGGACGGGGCCCCGGGCTGGGCGGAGGCGGGGAGGAGGGTGGAAAGAGGCCGGGAGGAGGCCGGGGACGGGGACGGGGACGGGGGCGGGGCGGGGGTTCCGGTTTTGGGTGGTCCATGGGTCCGGGGCCCACGCCCTTCCAGCCGCGGCCGAATACGCTCGGTGCGAGCCGGTTGGCAACGCCGCGGAGCCGGGGTGGCCCTCGATGGCGCTATCAGTATCAGTCAGCAAATGGAGACCTGGGCATACTTGTTCGACCAGTAGCTCTTGACCTACGCTCACATTTGCGCAAGTGAAGGTATGTGTTCGCGCTGTGATAGGGGTGGGCGTTCATGGGTGCCGGATTCTTCTACTCGTACCACCTGGGCTGGACCCGGCTGGACGCTCGGACACTGCTCGGCGATCTCGAAGCGGAGGGGCTCCGGATCACCCATCCGGTCAGCGGGCGCATCGTGCTCGACAGCCGGGACGCCACATCGACCGGCACCCGGTCGCCGGTCTCCAGGAGCAGCTGCTCTCCATCGCCGGGCTGGAGCGGCTGGACGAGATCGGTGTGCGGCTCTGGGTGAGCGAGGACCAGGATGTCCTCATGCGGATCCGCCGGGCGGGGGCGGGGTGGTGGCGATCGAGCTGTGCCTCGGCGAGCTGCCGGGAGCGGAGCTGGAGAGGACCATACGAGCCGTCCGGCAGGCTGTCGGGAGGGCGTCGGTGCTGTGCGTCGGGTTCGTCGTCGACCGGCAGGGGCAACGGCCGGGACCGACTGGGACGGAGTCGTCATCGCGGGGACCGCGTATCTCGACGGCTGGCCGGATGCAGTGGCCGTTCGCGAGCAAATCGCTGTGACGCACCCGCAGTTGGCCGCGATGGAATCGATCGACCGGTCGCCCTGGCGAGTGTTCGGCAGTGCGGTGCTCAGTGTGTGAGATGTGGGACGAGGACCGAGGAGCGAGGCCGGTGACGGAGGCTCAGTACAACTTTCTCACAGTGCACCGGCCCGCACCGCAGGCCATGGCGGCGGCTCTCGCCGGTGTGGTGGGGTGGCCGTGGCGGATGTGGATGTCTGCGACGAGGACGCCGGGTACTCCGTACAGCTCGCCAGGAACTGGCACGCCACGGTGCTCTGCGAATTCCGGCCGTGCGCCGGTGACCTGGCGCTTTCGTGGGATGTGTACGTGTCGCCGGGGCGGGGCAGAGCCCGCCGGCCCCGGGCTTGCCGGCCGCCTCCGCCACACCGGCCGCCTCCGCCCCGCCGGCCGCCTCCGCCCCGCCCACCGAGGCGCAGGCGGCGCCGCGGCTGGCCGCTCTGCTGGGGACAGCCGTCCTCTACCCGGCCCGGGCGTCCGCCCGTCGGCGTACTGGGCAGCCGCGCCCGACGGCACGGTGACCCGGGCCCGGGTGCTGGAGAAGGACCATGACGACGGCTCCTCCTTCCTCACCGTCGCGCTCGTCGAGGACCGGATCGAGCAGCTTCCCGGCGCGCGGGTCGCGCTGATCCCGGAGATCTTCCGGGACGAGCGGATCCCCACCCGGTCACGGACGCCTTCGCCGCCGCCGCCGACCCACAGGGCCTGGCCCCGGGCTGGAGCCGGGAGAACCGCGCCCGGGAGGCGCTGCTGCTCTGGGAGAGGCTGGTGCGCCGCGCCGAGTCGGGCTGGGTGCCCGCGGGGCGATACCCGTACGAGCTCTACGAGGAGGACCTGCGCACCCGTGACGCCGTCGAGGAGCGGCTCCACGCCGCTGCTCCGTGCTGCTGGGGAGACTATGGCCCGCGCGGTGGACGAGCTCGACGCACGGTTCCGCAGCAGTACGGACCACGATGGCGGCGAGCTGTTCGGCCCGTGTGCCGAGGCTCGCGGGTGGTGGTGGAAACGCCGCCCGGCCCGGTTGCCCTGGGTGTACTGAGACAACGTCTGTGCAGCCGCTGGTGCCACGCCGTACGTCGGCTGGTTGCTGACAGCGAACCCGGCGGGGCCTGCCGGAGCCGCCGGAGCCGCCGGGCACCGATTGGATGCGGGGTGCCCCTGTGGTCATAATCGGCCGCATGTCCGACGACCTCACCCACATCCGGCCCTCCGGGCGGCCCCGAGCAGCCCCGGCGCCGGGCACCGCGCCACAGTGGCGCTCAAGGCGGCTGGACCCGCGCTGGGGCCTACGCGGCAGTGAGGGCCATCGGGCTCGTCGTCTTCTGGATCTCCGCCTCCGCCGCCGGGAAGGACGCCCTCCACCTGCTCGGCGGCCGGTGGGACTCCCTCTGGTACCAGCGGATCGCCGAGCACGGCTACCGCTACAGCGTCACCCTGCCCGACGGCGGCATCCACTCCGACCTGGCCTTCTTCCCGCTCCTGCCCGCCCTGGAACGCGGCATCGCCGAGGTGAGCCCGCTCACCGTCCAGGGCGCGGGAGTGCTGGTCGCCTGGCTGGCCGGGCTGTCCGCCGCCTGGGGATCTTCGCCGCCGGGGCACGGCTGCACGGCCGCCGGACCGGGGTGGTGCTGGCCGCGCTGTGGGGTGTGTACCCGACGGCGTTCGTGCAGTCGATGGCTTATACCGAGACGCTGTTCACCGCTCTGGCCGCCTGGGCGCTGCACGCCGTGCTGCGAGGCCGGTGGATCGTGGCGGGCGCCCTGTGCGTGGCCGCGGGCTGACCCGCCCGTCCGCGGCGGCACTGGTCGCCGCGCTGGCGATCACCGCCGCCGTCACCCTCGTACGCGAATACCGGGCCGGTGCCGGGGAAGGCCTGCTGCGCAGGAACGCAACGATGCTGCTCGGCGTCTGCCTGGCGCCACTGGGCTGGCTGGCGTACGTGGTGTTCGTCGCCGTACGCGAGGGCAGCCCGTTCGCGTACTTCGACGTCCAGACGCAGTGGGGCAACAGCATCGACGGCGGCCGGGCGCTTGCCTCCTTCATCTTCGGACTGCCGCTGCCCGCCGCACTGGGCCTGTGCGCTGCGCTGGGTCTGCTGGGGTGGCTGGTGGCCCTGTGCGTACGGCAGCGCCAGCCGCTGCCGGTCCTCGCCTACACCATCGCGATGGTCGTCATCTCGCTGATCGGCTCCGGATACTTCGGCTCCAGGCCGCGCCTGATGATGCCCGCGTTCCCGCTGCTCCTGCCCGCCTCGGTGGCGCTGCTGAGGCTGCGTACGACTGCCCGCACCGCGGTGGTGCTCGCCGTGCTCGCCCTGGCCTCCGCCGGGTACGGGGCCTGGACACTGCTGGGGCCGGGACCGCCCTGACGGCGAGGACCGTCCTGACGGTGAGGGCCGGGGTACCCGCCGGGCTGGTCACCGCGCAGGCCGCCAACCTCCCTCAAGGGCTGTGATGCCGAGCCGCACGCCCGGCCGCAGGCCCCACTCCTCCATCGCGCCCGCCTGCGCCTCCACCACATGGCGGGCGCGCGGCCTCGGCAGACCGAGGCGGCCGGGCCGCATCGTCCGGACCGCCAGGACGTTGAACCTCCGGTCCAGGTAGGCCACATCAATGGTGAACCGCATCCGGAAGGTGTGCACGCTCGCGCACGGCGTGATCAGCAGTGCCCCGTCGATCCCGTCGACGCCGAGCAGTCCGCGCGTCCGCGCCCGGTAGGAAGCCGCGATCCGCAGCGGCACCTCCCGCGGGTCCCCGTCCCCGTCCCCGTCCGCTGCCGGGACCGTGAGTGTTCCGCTGCCGTCGCGCCATTTCCCCATGGGCACCGACCGTAGCCCCAGCCGCACCGCTGTGGGCCCGGAACACCGCGTTGTGGGCCCCAGGCCCCAGGCCCCAGGCCCCAGGCCCCAGGCCCCAGGCCCCAGGCCCCAGGCCCCAGGCCCCAGGCCCCAGGCCCCAGGCCCCAGGCCCCAGGGCCCAGGCCCCAGGGCCCAAGATCCGTGGCCCGCTACCGGATTAGGGTTCGGTCTGTGGACGCCACTGTGATCGCAGTCGCCGCCCTCTGGGGCGCCGGCGCCGGGCTGCTCGTCCCGCGCGCCGCCTACCGGTTCTCCGTCGAGCCGGAGGAGCCCTGGCGGGATGCCTGCCCGGCCGGTCACCCGCTCACGGGGCCGCACGCGGCTGGCTGGGCTCGACCCGGTGCGCGGTGTGCGCGGTGGCCGCCGTCCCTCCCTCCCCGGGGTACGGCGCCGCAGGATCCACCGGCACGGGAGCCGGCCCCGGGCAGGACGACCGGGGCCCGGCGCCCGCGCCCGTGCGGTCCGCACGGCGTTACGCCCCGCGGTCCTCGCGCCCCTGGTCGCCACGCTCGCCTGCACCGCACTGGCCGCCGCCACCGGGCCCCGGCCCGAGCTCGTCGTCTGGCTCCTGCTGGCCCCGTCGCCGTGCTCCTGGCCACCATCGACCGCCGCGTCCACCGGCTGCCCGACCGGCTGACCCTGCCGCTGGCCGGTGCGGCGGCCCTCCTGCTCGGCGTCACGGCCCTGCTGCCCGAGCACACCGGATCCTGGACCTCGGCGCTGCTCGGCGGACTCGCGCTCGGCGGCTTCTACTTCCTGCTCTTCCTGATCAATCCGAACGGCATGGGCTTCGGCGATGTGAAGCTCGCCCTGGCCCTGGGGTGGCGCTCGGCTGGTACGGGTGGGCGGTGCTGTTCGCCGGCGGGTTCGCCGGCTTTCTGTTCGGTGCGCTGTACGGGCTGGCGCTGATGCTCCTGCGGCGGGCGGGGCGCAGGACGGGCATCCCGTTCGGCCCGTTCATGATCGCGGGGCGCTGACCGGGGTGTTGCTCGGCGCGCTGGCCGCCTGACCACGACGGGGCGGTCCGCCATACGGAACACGGTGGCGGGCTCCGGTGACCGGCTGACACGATTCCCGTATGCCTGCACCCACCTCAGCATCCCCGTCACCGTCCGGGCCGGCCGACGACCGGTTTGCCGCTCTCGTCGCCGAGGCGGACGCCGTCTCCGTGGACGGCTGGGACTTCTCCTGGCTCGAAGGCCGGGCCACCGAGCAGCGTCCCTCCTGGGGCTACGCCCGCGCCATGGGGAGCGGATGGGCCGGGCCCGGGCCGCGCTGGACATCCAGACAGGGGCGGCGAGGTCCTTGCCTCCGTGCCGAAGCTGCCGCCGCTGACCGCAGCCACCGAATCCTGGCCCCCAACATCGCCCGTGCCACGGCTCTGCTGCACCCGCTCGGAGCCCTCGTCGTCGCGGACGAGGACGAGCCGCCGCTGCCCTTCGGGGACGAGGCCTTCGACCTGGTGGTCAGCCGGCACCCGGTGACCACCTGGTGGGGAGATCTCCCGGGTGCTGACGCCCGGCGGCACGTACTTCTCCCAACAGGTGGGCCCGGCCAGCGTCTTCGAGCTCGTCGAGTGGTTCCTGGGACCGCAGCCGGCCGGGGTGCGCTCCGCCCGCGATCCGGAGGCGGCCCGTGCCGGTGCCGAGGCGGCCGGGCTGGAGGTGGTCGGGCTGCGGTCGGAGAAGCTGCGCACCGAGTTCTTCGACATCGGTGCCGTCGTCTACTTCCTGCGCAAGGTGATCTGGATGGTTCCCGGATTCACGGTCGAGGAGTATCTGCCCCAACTGCGCTCCCTGCATGAGCGGATGGAGACCGGGGACCCTTCGTCGCGACCACCACCCGGCACCTGATCGAGGCCCGTAATCCCGGTCAGTGACCGGTCCGGCCTGCGGTAAGGGTCAACGGGCTTACGCTGAGTGCCACTTAGCACAGTCGTCGGGTGCAACGCGAAGGCCTGCTCCTCCGTCCTTACGCATGTGCAGTACGACCCCGGTGGCTGAGCGCGCACAGAAGGAGCAGGTCATGACGGTGGGAAGGGAAGCGCCCGGCGAAGAGACCCAGCAGTCGGCCGGCCGGTCGCGTCACAGCAGAGCGGACTGGCTCAAGGGCGCGCGGATAACCGCGGTCCACGGCCTCTTCTACCGCCCGGAGGGCCGCGCGGGAGAGCCGGAGGCGGTCGAGTTCACACTCGCCGGCGGGGAGTCGGTCCTCCTGACGTGTTCCTCCGACTGGACGCTGCGGATCACCCCGGGACATGGCCTGCCCTGCCCGACTGGTGTGTGCCCGCGGGCCAGTGGCAGTTCGAGTCCCTGGACCGGCTGCCGCCGCCCCGTACGGCGGAGCCTGGACGGTCGTCGGAACGCACGAGCGCAGGGACGAGAACGGCGAGGTGCACGAGGCCGTCATCCGGTGCGAGAACGGCGACTTCGTGATCATCGGCGGCGACACGGTCGCCATCCGCTTCATCCCCGGCTGACCGCGAGCCCGCACCTACGCGTGCGGCCCCACCGTCACCTTTCCCACAGTCAGCTCCGCGCTCGCCTCCAGCACCTCGCCCACCCGCTCCACCTGCTCCGCCAGTTCCCGCAGCCGTACGGCGCCGAGCTCGGCCAGCGGTTCCACGGTCACCGCGATCCGGCGGCCCGAGCGGCGCTGGTGCCAGACCCGGCCACCACGCCGTCCACCAGCAGCACCGGGAAGTTCCCCGCCTGGCCGCCTGCCAGCGCCCGCTCGAACGCCGCGCCGGGGAATAGCCGCTCACGGGGCTGGGAGGCGATGGTGAAGGCGTCGAAGTAGGGGAGCAGGCGCACCCGCGCACCGGCCCGGCGGGGAAACAGGTATCGCCCGCCACCACCCAGGCGGCCTCGCCGTCCTCGGACATAGTCACCTTCTCGATCGCCCCGCTCGCAGCGAGGTCCGTGAACAGCTCCGTACTCCAGCTGCGGGGTGCCGCCAACCACTTGGCGAAGTGGGGCGGGGCCGCGGGACCGTAGGCGTACAGATAGCGCTGCACGAGAACGGCGAGGGACTCCGGGCCCGGCCGGGGCGGCGCTGCCCGGGCTGGTGTACGTGGTCCTGCGGCCCCGGTTGGGGCCGAAGCACAGGCGCCCCGGTGGCCCGCCAGATGCAGCACCTGGCGCCAGCGCGGCCACATGCCCTGGAAGGCGGGCATCACCGGATCCCCGGCCCACGGCCCGGTCCGGGCGATGACCTCCTCGGAGAGCTCGTCGAATGTCAGCTCGGCGCCGGTCAGCGCGTCCGCCACCGCCGCGACGACCGCCTCGACCTGCCCGGGCGTCATCCGGGCGTCCTTGGCGAACGGGTTCGGCCCGGAAGGTACGGCCGACAGTGCGCCGGTCCAGAGCGGGAGCTCGTCGGCGGGCAGCAGATGGACCGTGCCCCGCGGGCCGAACGTCTTGACCAGGGTCCGGTCGGTCCACAGGGCCTCGGTGACATCGGTGCGGGTGACTCCGGCCGTACGCAGCCCCACCGAGAGCCCGGCGGCCGACAGCACCTGGGCGTGCGCCCCAGCATCGCGCGGACGGCGTCGGCGGGGCCGCGGCCCCGCGGCATCAGGGGCATCAGGGAGAGGTACTGGCGGACCATCCTCCGGGCGTTCGCCTCGGGCCAGGTCACGGTCACGGTGCGGGCTCGTGTCGTCATGGGGACGAATCTAGGGGCCCTATAGGACGGGACCTGTCCTGTTTCTGGGCCCTCACCGCAGTCCGCCGAACTCGGAGAGTAATTATTTGGTGGCGCGGCATGCATCAGAACTTACGAAGGGTTATGGTGGAAACCCCCTCGGGCCGGTCCGTACCCCCACGGACCGGCCCGTTTTTATGGGCCGGTTGTGACGCTGTTGTGCGCACCCTGTGGTGGCTCTGCGTCAGGTTCCGTCAGCCCGCTGGATTCCCGGGGCGTCAGTTGCGTCCGGCCCAGATGTTGGTGCCCGCGGTGTCCACGGCGAAGGCGTCGATCTTCCTCAGCTCCTCGGCCGACAGCGCCGGTGCGGCCAGTGCCGCGATGTTGTCCTCCAGCTGCCGCACGCTCGACGCACCGATCAGCGCCGACGTCATACGGCTGTCGCGCAGCACCCAGTTGAGAGCCAGCTGGGCGAGCGACTGGCCGCGGCCGGCCGCGATGTCGTTCAGCCCGTTGAGGCGCCGGACCACCTCTTCGGACAGGAGGCCGGGGTCCAGTGACTTGCCCTGGGTGGCACGCGAACCCTCCGGGATGCCCTTGAGGTACTTGCCGGTGAGCAGGCCCTGGGCGAGCGGCGCGAAGGAGATGCAGCCCATGCCGGCCGTCTCCAGCGTGTCGAGCAGCCCGTCCTCCTCGGTCCAGCGGTTGATCATCGAATAGGACGGCTGGTGGATCAGGGCCGGCACCCCATCTCCCTCAGCAGCCGGGCAGCCTCGGCGGTCTGCGCCGCGTTGTACGAGGAGACACCCGCGTACAACGCCTTGCCCTGCCGTACGGCGGAGGCCAGTGCGCCCATCGTCTCCTCGAGCGGGGTGTGCGGGTCGAAGCGGTGCGAGTAGAAGATGTCGACGTAATCGAGCCCCATTCGCTTGAGCGAGGCGTCGAGCGAGGACAGCAGGTACTTACGGGATCCCCACTCACCGTAGGGGCCGGGATGCATGTCGTAACCGGCCTTGGTGGAAATGACCAGCTCGTCGCGGTACGGAGCGAAGTCCTGCTGGAAGAGCTTCCCGAAGTTCAGCTCGGCCGAGCCGGGCGGGGGCCGTAGTTGTTGGCCAGATCGAAGTGGGTCACCCGAGATCGAAAGCGCGGCGCAGGATCGCACGCTGGGAATCCAGCGCGCGGTCGTCGCCGAAGTTGTGCCACAGGCCGAGAGAGATCGCAGGCAGCTTGAGCCCGCTGCGGCCGGTGCGGCGGTATTCCATTGAGTCGTAGCGCGGAGCGGCAGCGCGGTAGAAGAGGGAATCAGTCACGTTTCCCTCTTTATCACGGACTTGTGACAGGCCGAGTTGGGTCCGTGCGGCCAGTGCGCAGTAATGTGGCGGCTTCGGGGAATGCAGGCGCGTCCAGTCCATGCCGACCGCGCGGCGGTCCCCGCGGGGCGACCCGGACCCCGGCGACGGGAAGGCGGGCCCGTGGCCCGTACGGAACCGAGAGGGTGAACTCAGTGAACTTGCGCGACCTGGTGTACGGGCTCTACGCACGCCGGGTGGAAGGCCGCCTGGATCACGACCAGGTGCCCAAGCACATCGGAGTCATCCTCGACGGCAACCGGCGCTGGGCGAAGGCGTCCGGCGGCTCGGCCGTACAGGGGCACCAGGCAGGCGCGGACAAGATCTCCGAGCTGCTCGGCTGGTGCAGCGAGACGCAGGTCGAGGTCGTCACGCTCTGGCTGCTGTCCACTGACAATTTCGACCGGCCCGAGGCGGAGCTCATCCCGCTGCTCGGCATCATCGAGAACACCGTGCGCAACCTCGCGGCGGACGGGCGCTGGCGGGTCCACCACGTGGGCACGCTCGACCTGCTGCCGGGACGGACCCAGACCGTCCTGAAGGAGGCGCAGGACGCCACCGCCGGTGTCGACGGAATAATCGTCAATGTCGCGGTCGGCTACGGCGGCCGCCAGGAGATCGCCGACGCGGTGCGGTCGCTGCTGCTCGACCACTCCGCCAAGGGCACGAGCTTCGAGGAGCTCGCCGAGGTCGTCTCCACGGACATGATCTCCGAGCACCTCTACACACGCGGCCAGCCCGACCCGGACCTGGTGATCCGCACCAGCGGGGAGCAGCGGCTGTCGGGCTTCATGCTCTGGCAGAGCGCGCACTCCGAGTACTACTTCTGCGAAGTCTTCTGGCCGGCCTTCCGCAAGGTCGACTTCCTGCGCGCGCTCCGCGACTACGCCGCGCGACACCGCCGCTACGGCACCTGATCCCGTCAGGTCCTCAATCCCCGTGACTCCCGCGGACCCCGTCCGGGTGACCCCTGAACGGGCCTGATCTGCGGCCTCGTCCGCGGCCTCCCGCAGCGCTGGCCAAGCAGGTCGACGGCGCCGGTGCCCGAGGCTGGCCTGCCGAGCTCCGGAAGGGCATTTCGAGCCCGTCGGTGGTCCCGGGCGGAGCCCGCGGGAGATGAGGACAGAACGGCCGACGGGTGCCCCGTGGGAGCCGGGCCGGCCCGCTGGTCGACCCCGCATGGCATGGCTTCGGGTGTTCGAGGGAATACCCCTGTCAAGTCGACGTCCGGTCAGTAACCAGGCGGACGTCGAAGCCAAGTGAGCGGCACCCAGCCCGCTCGCCCGGGAGGCCCTTTGCACACGAAGGACCGTACATATCGTGCGGCCGACGCGGAGGGCCGGAGTTCGGCCCGTGCTCGGGGTCCGAACCCGGTCCGTCCTCTCCCTTCTGGGAAGTTCCGCGACGTCCGTCGCACTCCCCGACCTCGTCCGAGGGGTACGTCCTTCCGTGGTGACCAGTAAGCGCCGCATGCCCGACAGGCGCACTTATGTTCTCGACACCAGCGTCCTGCTGGCCGACCCCAACGCCATGGCCCGGTTCGAAGAGCACGAAGTCGTGCTGCCGATCGTCGTGGTCACGGAGCTGGAGGCCAAACGGCACCATCCGGAGCTCGGGTACTTCGCCCGGCAGGCCCTGCGCCTGCTGGACGACTTCCGCGTCCGGTACGGCCGGCTGGACGCCCCGATCCCTCTCGGGGATCTGGGCGGGACGCTCCGCGTCGAGCTCAACCATTCCGATCCCGGCGTACTGCCTGCCGGCTACCGGTTGGGGACAACGACTCACGGATTCTCGCGGTAGCGCGCAGTCTCCAGGCCGAGGGATTCGACGTCACTGTCGTCTCCAAGGACCTGCCGTTGCGGATCAAGGCCTCATCGGTCGGCCTCCTCGCCGAGGAGTACCGCGCCGAGCTCGCCGCCACCGACTCCGGCTGGACCGGGATGTCCGAGCTGACCCTCCCCGCCGAACAGGTGGATCTGCTGTTCAGTGAGGAGACGGTGTACGTCCCCGAGGCGGCCGAACTGCCCGTGCACACCGGCCTGGTCCTCCAGTCCGAGCGCGGCAAGGCGCTCGGCAGGGTCACGGCCGAGGGCAATGTGCGCCTGGTGCGGGGCGACCGGGAGGCCTTCGGGATCCACGGCCGCAGCGCCGAGCAGCGCATTGCGCTGGAGCTGCTCCTCGACCCGGACGTCGGCATCGTGTCGCTGGGAGGCAGGGCGGGCACCGGCAAGTCCGCACTGGCGCTCTGTGCGGGCCTGGAAGCCGTGCTGGAGCGGCAGCAGCACCAGAAGGTGATGGTCTTCCGGCCGCTGTACGCGGTCGGCGGGCAGGAGCTCGGCTATCTCCCCGGCAGCGAGGCCGAGAAGATGAGCCCCTGGGCGCAGGCCGTCTTCGACACGCTCTCGGCTGTCGCCGGGCGTGAGGTCATCGAGGAGGTACTGGGGCGCGGGATGCTGGAGGTCCTGCCGCTCACCCACATCCGGGGCCGCTCGCTGCACGACGCGTTCGTGATCGTGGACGAGGCGCAGTCCCTCGAGCGCAATGTCCTGCTGACCGTGTTGTCCCGGATCGGGGCGAACTCCCGTGTTGTCCTCACCCATGACGTGGCGCAGCGGGACAACCTGAGGGTCGGCCGGTACGACGGAGTCGTCGCCGTGGTCGAGAAGCTGAAGGGCACCCGCTCTTCGCGCATGTCACGCTCACCCGCTCCGAGCGCTCGCAGATCGCCGCGCTGGTGACCGAAATGCTGGAGGAAGGCCAGATCTGACACGTAATACGACTAGTGATGCCGTCCGGTGAGCGAAGGAGCATAGCCGGGCGGCATCGTGCTGCGCTGTCATTTCCGTAAAACACTTGCTCCAAACGGGGTGTGAGCTTTCACACTCAGCAGAGAATTGCTACCCGACGGCCGGGTCGGGCAGAGTCTTGCTTCCGTCAGGCCCCGCATACGGAACTTAGGCACCTCCACAGGTGTCACGCACCGCACAACTCAACAATCGACGTCCGTATGCCGCCCGCGAGCACCACGCGGCGCTTCCGTGAGGAGCGCCCAACGGGCCCGTGCCTCCCGTGACCCAAGCAGTAGGGAGGCCAGTGTCAGGGGCACGATTGAGCCCGCGAGGTCACCTAAGCGGGCGACGCTGGAAGGGACACCGTGTGAGCCGGATTTCGGTCCGGGGTTCGCCGTGGCATCCGCCACCGCGGTCACCACCGTAGGCGCCGTCGTAGGCGTTGCTTCGGGCAGCGCTCCCGCTGTCGACGACAACAACTTCGATGCGGCCGCAGCCGACACCACGCTGCTCGCAGACATCCCCGCGGGCCAGCAGGCCCAGGTTCAGACCGCCTCGTTGACGCAGCAGGCCGACGCACAGGCCAACGCGGCCGACGCGGCAGCGAAGAAGTCTGCTGAGGAGACGGCCCGCATCCAGGCCGCCAAGGACGCCAAGTCGAAGAAGCAGGCGGCCGAGGACAAGCTGGAAGAAGAGCGCCAGGCAGCACAGGACGAGAAGGACGAGGCCGAGCGCGCCAGCCGGTCCGCCACCCGTGATGCCACGTCGTTCTCCGCGCAGAGTTCCTACAGCGTGGCCGAAGTGCAGGCGATGGCCCGCCAGATGGTGCCCGCGGATCAGTTCCAGTGCTTCAGCAACATCGTGAACCACGAGTCGACCTGGAACTATAAGGCGGCCAACCCCGCCTCGGACGCGTACGGCCTGGTGCAGGCGAATCCGGGGTCGAAGATGGCGTCGGTCAGCTCCGACTGGCAGACCAACCCGGCCACCCAGATCAAGTGGGGCCTCAGCTACATGGACGACCGCTACGGCAGCCCTGCGGCGCCTGGTCCTTCTGGCAGGCCAACAACTACTACTAGGAGCCCCGCAGGGTTCCGCGCTCAACCCTGAGAAGCCCCGCACCGTCCTACAGTGCGGGGCTTGTCGCGTGACGGTCGTCCGGACAGCTCCGGGGCGTGCGTGGGGCGAATGGGGAAGGGGAAATCCATGTCGAAACTTCCGGGTTGGCTAGGCCGGATCGGCGCCGAACTGACTGATATGGGCGCCCGCCTGGAGGCGCGCCGGGCCGAGGACGAACGCCGGGACGACGCGGATGTCGCCGGTAACGCCTCCTCGTCGACCCTCGCAGGCGCCGGCTCCCGAACTCCCATAGCCGCCACGGCCTCCGCCGACCCGTCGCCCTCGGTGGCCGAGCAGGTGCCGCTACCGCCCTCGTACGCCCCGGCCGTCGCCGCGAAACCGGATCCGGTCGCGGCGATCCCCTGGGGATGCGGGTCGCGGCCGAGGCGGGCTGGCGGCTGCTTGTCCTGGGGGCACGCTCTGGGTGCTGATGCGGGTCATCAGTGCCGTACAGCTGGTCGTCCTGGCCTTCGCCGCCGCGCTGCTCGTCACCGCGATGCTGCATCCCACCGTCGTACGGCTGAGGCGGCTGGGGCTGCCACGAGGTCTGGCCACCGCCGTCACCGCGATCCTCGGGTTCGTGATCATGGGTCTGGTCGGCTGGTTCGTCGTATGGCAGGTGATGGACAACCTCGACTCGCTTTCCGACCGGGTGCGTGACGGCATCGACGAGCTGAAGATCTGGCTCCTGGACAGCCCGTTCCATGTCACCGAGTCGCAGATCAACGACATCGCGAAGAACCTCAGCGACACGATCGGCACCAACACCGAGGAGATCACCTCGGCCGGACTGCAGGGCGTCACCGTGATGGTGGAGTTCCTGACCGGGCTGCTGCTGGCGATGTTCTCGACGCTGTTCCTGCTGTACGACGGCAAGCGCATCTGGCAGTGGACGCTCAAGCTCGTTCCCGCCCAGGCCAGGCCCGGTGTGGCGGGGCCGGTCCGCGTGCCTGGCGGACGCTGACCGCCTATGTGCGGGGCACGGTGATCGTCGCTCTCATCGACGCGATCTTCATCGGCCTGGGGATCTACTTCCTCGATGTGCCGATGGCGGTACCGCTGGCCGTCTTCATCTTCCTCTTCGCCTTCATCCCACTGGTCGGCGCCGTGGTCTCCGGGGCACTCGCGGTGGTCGTCTCCCTCGTCACCCAGGGCGTGTTCACCGCGCTGATGGTGCTGATCGTGGTGCTGGTGGTGCAGCAGATCGAGGGCCACATCCTGCAGCCGTTCATCCTCGGCCGCGCGGTACGCGTCCATCCGCTGGCCGTCGTCCTGTCGGTCGCCGCCGGCGGCATGATCGCCGGCATCGGCGGTGCGGTCGTCGCCGTACCGCTGGTGGCCGTGGCGAATACGGTGGTCGGCTACCTCCGGGCGTACGGAGAGGCGGATGCCCTGCGCCTCTCGCCACCGCCGCACGGCGCCACCGCGCTGGCGACGGCGCCGACGCCCGCACCCGGGTCCCGGTCCGGGCGTGACGCGCAGGACACCGGCGCCGGCACGCGGGACGCACCGAAGTCGTGAGCAGGCGGACGCGGACATGAAGAAGGGCCCCGGACGGTCGGTCGTCCCAGGGGCCCTTCTCGTTCATGGATCATGCGGTGTTACTCGGCGAGCACGGCCTCGGCTTCGAGGGTCACGCCGACCGCCTGGATCACCGAAGCGATCTTGACGGCTTCCTGAATGGTCTCACGGTCCACGCCCGCCGTGCGCAGCACCTGCTCGTGGGAGTCGAGGCACTGGCCGCAGCCGTTGATCGCGGAGACGGCGAGCGACCAGAGCTCGAAGTCGACCTTCTCCACGCCGGGCTTGCCGATCACGTTCATCCGCAGACCCGCGCGGAGCGTCCCGTACTCGGGGTCCGACAGCAGGTGCCGGGTCCGGTAGAAGACGTTGTTCATCGCCATGATGGCGGCGGCCGACTTCGCCGCGGTGTACGCCTCGGCGGAGAGCTTGGCCTTGGCCTCGGGCTCCAGCTCGCGCAGCACCTTCGGCGAGCGCGAGGCGATCGCGCAGGCCAGGACGGTGCCCCAGAGCTGCTGCTCGGGAAGCTCACTGTTGCCGATGACCGAGCCGAGGTTCAGCTTCAGGTCCTTGGCGAAGTCCGGTACGGCGGCCTTCAGTTCATCGAGTGCCATGTCAGTGCTCCGTTCACTCGCCCGAGAGGAGCGCGACCGGGTCGAGAGTGTTCTCGCCCTTGGTCCAGTTGCAGGGCACAGCTCGTCGGTCTGCAGGGCGTCGAGGACCCGCAGGACCTCCTTGGGGTTACGGCCCACGGAACCGGCGGTCACCATCGTGAACTGGATCTCGTTGTTCTGGTCGACGATGAAGACGGCGCGCTGGGCGAAGCCGTCCTCGCCCTCGATGCCGAGGTCACGCATGAGCTCGTGCCTGGAGTCGGCCAGCATCGGGAAGGGCAGGTCGGTCAGGTCCGGGTGGTCCTTGCGCCAGGCGTGGTGCACGAACTCGGAGTCACCGGAGAAGCCGAGGACCTGGGCGTCACGGTCTGCGAACTCGTCGTTGAGCTTGCCGAAGGCGGCGATCTCGGTGGGGCACACGAAGGTGAAGTCCTTCGGCCACGCGAAGACGATCTTCCACTTGCCCTCGTAGGTCTTGTGGTTGATCTGCTCGAACTCGTTGCCGCTCTCAAGCGAAACACAAGCGGTCAGGTCGAACTCGGGGAACTTGTCACCGACAGTGAGCACGCGCACTCCTCGAAGCATAGGAAATCCGTTTTGCTGGAGTTCCTGGGGTTGGACGGCTTCCACCATGGCACAGAGTGCATTGATAGCGGAAATAGCTACACTCGGTCGTGATGATCGGAGGTACCTATCAATGGCTCAGATAAATCAGGGCAATAGGTCAAAACAACCCAGCCTGTCTCAGCTGCGGGCCTTCGCGGCCGTGGCGGAGCATCTGCACTTCCGGGACGCGGCGGCAGCAATCGGGATGAGTCAGCCCGCGCTGTCCGGAGCCGTATCGGCGCTGGAGGAGGCACTGGGTGTCCAGCTCATCGAGCGTACGACACGCAAGGTGCTGCTCTCGCCCGCGGGGAGCGGCTCGCGGTGCGGGCCCGGGTGGTACTGGAGGCCGTCGGGCAGCTGATGGAGGAGGCCGAGGCGGTCCGGGCGCCGTTCACCGGGGTGCTCAGGCTCGGGGTGATCCCGACGGTCGCGCCCTATCTGCTGCCGACCGTGCTGCGGCTGGTCCACGAGCGCTACCCGGAGCTCGACCTCCAGGTGCACGAGGAGCAGACCTCCTCGCTGCTGGAGGGTCTGCTGGCGGGCGGCTCGACCTGCTGCTGCTCGCCGTGCCGCTCGGGGTGCCGGGGTGAGCGAGCTGCCGTTGTTCGACGAGGACTTCGTACTCGTGATGGAGCAGGAGCACTGGCTGGGCGGTCGGGCGGACATTCCGCGCGAGGCGCTGCGCGAGCTGCCGCTGCTGCTGCTGGACGAGGGGCACTGTCTGCGCGACCAGGCGCTGGACATCTGCCGGGAGGCCGGGCGCACCCAGGGGCTCCGGTGACGACGACCGCGGCCGGGCTCTCCACCCTGGTGCAGCTGGTCGCGGGAGGGCTCGGGGTGACGCTGCTGCCGCGTACCGCGGTGACGGTGGAGACCGGCCGCAACGAGGCGCTGGCCACCGGGTACTTCGCCGACCCGCGCCCTCACGCCGGGTGGCGCTCGCCGTGCGGACGGGGACGGCGAGGTACGCGGAGTTCGAGGAGTTCGCGGCCGCGCTGCGGGCGCGATGGCGACGCTGCCGGTACGGGTGTCGACAGGGAGGTGAGGTCCCGTTCCCCGTACGGGACCCCACCGCTGCTGTCATCACTCCGTGCGCAGGCCGTCCGGGCGCATCATGCGCCACAGCGGTGGCAGGGAGAGCAGGGTCACCAGCGCGATCAGCGCCCCGCCCGCGCCTGCCAGCGGCAGGAACAGCCACCACTCGGTCACCTGCTTGCCGATCATCCAGGTCAGCACGGCGCCGAGCCCGAGGCCCCGGCGACCGCCGCCCCAGGCCGATCACCACCGGCAGGGCGGTCTGCCACAGGACGGACCAGCCGAGCGTCACCCGCCGGGTGCCGAAGGCGACCAGTACCGAGAGCAGACGCCTGCGCTCGCGGAGCTGCTCCAGCTGGGAGACGAGCATCGACGCGGCGATCAGCAGCAGCGTCGCCGCCGCACCGAGCTGCAGGCCGGTCTGGACGCTCGCGTACTGCCGGTCGCGCGAAACCGCTCCCAGGGTGGTCACGCGCATCCGGGATCGATCCGGGCCGCGGTGTTGCGTACGTACTCGGCGACGTGCTCGACGTTTTCGTCGACCCGGACCTGGGTGATGGTCCGGGCGTGCGGCAGGGTGGCCGGGTCGATCGCGCCGGCCGTCGCCATGATGCCCCAGTGCTCCTCCCCAGCGGATCCACGCGGGCGCTGACCGTCGGCGCATCGGCCGGCAGTGTCCACAGCTTCGGTTTCGCGCCGGGCCGGGAGGCGTTGAGGTCGATGGCCTTGCCCTTGCGGGCCGTCTTGTCGACCCAGCCGGCCTGGCCCTTGTCGACCCTCGGGTGGACGACGAACACGTCGCCCTCCTCGCAGGAGCCGATCGCTGCCAGCTCCCCGAGGGTCGCGCAGTCGCCGACGGCCAGGGAGGTGGTGGGCCGGATCTCGTCAGCCGGATTCGTGCCCGGCCTGGTCACATACGTCTCGACCGTGCCGATGACGGCCTCCACCCTCGGTGGCCCGGAACTCCTTGATGGTCCGGGTGGCGGCGTCACCGCTGACGTTCTCCGAGGTCAGGTAGAACTGGGCCCGGGTGGGGTCCTGCCCCGTCGTCCGGTTGAAGTCGTCGTTCACCGCGGCGAACAGCATCTGCAGGGCTACCGCGCCCGCCACCGCGACCGTGATACCGCTGACCGCACGGGAGGCGGCCCGCTGTTCAGCTGGAGCCGGCGGACGGCGAGCTGCCAGGACAGCGGACCGCCGCGCAGGCGGTTGACCACCGCTTCGACCAGCCAGGGCAGCAGAGTGGCGAGCCCGATCAGGACGAGTACGGCGCCGCCCGCGATCGGGAACGGGTTGACGGGGGCGTACTCGTCGATCGTGCCGGTTGTCGCGGAGCGCCAGCCCGCGACGGGCAGCAGGATCCGCCACCACAGCCGGCGGCGACGGCCGCGGCTGTTGCGCACGACGCCCAGGGTTCGATGACCACCGAGCGCAGCGCGGCCAGTGTGACGGCGACCGCGCAGAGCGGTACGGCCACGGCGATGAGGGCTGCCAGCCAGGGGTGGGCACCACTTCGGCCGGGAAGGTGCTGACGTCCCACAGCTCGACGGCTCCCACGAACTGACGTCCAGTGAGGAAGACTGCCAGCCCTGCCAGCAGGCCGAGCACCGAGCCGAACAGCGCCTCACCGGCCGCGATCCGGCGGGTCATCCGGATGTCGGAGCCGACCAGGCGCAACGCGGCGAGTCTGCGGTCGCGGCGGTCTCCGCCGAAGCGGACGGCTGTCGCGATGAAGATCGCGACAGGTACCAGCAGCACGACGCAGATCATGATGATCAGCACGACGAGAATCGGGGCATCGGATCGGAGGGAAGCCCGGACCGCCGTAACCGGCCAGCCGGTGGCCACCGGTGGCGGCGGTCAGGGTGTCGCTGCCCGCGTAGAAGCGCAGCTCGCCCGGGGAGGTGAGGCCCTCGTCGGCGATCGTCCCGGTGATCCGGTACGGCAGCCGCTCCCTGAGGAGGCTGCCCTCCGGTGAGCCCAGGAGCTCTCGAGCGCGGGCGAGACCAGCATGGCGCCGGGGCCGGGGCGCCGGTGGTACCGGGGGCACGACGGGACGGGTGCCGTCGGGCCGTGTGAGGTAGCCCTGCACGGAGCGGCCGCGGTACTCGGTGCTGGCGTCGAGGCGCAGCACGGTGGTGTCCGACGCGGGTACCGAGCGCCCCTGCGACTTGGCGGATTCGGCCTGGGCCTGGCCGCGGTCGTCACGGCCCTGAAGTATCTGCGGTACGGAGGAGGCGAACAGCAGCAGCGCCACCCCGAGTCCGACGCCGACCGCGGTGAGCAGGGTGCGGGCCCAGCCCTCGCGTCCGCCGGCGGCGGCGAAGCGTATGCCGAGGCCGAGATCGCGCAGCCAGGTCATACGGCGAACTCCACATCACGGGCCCGGCCGTCGCGTACGACGACGTCGCGGTCGGAGTAGGCGGCGACCCGCGCCTCGTGCGTGACCAGGACCACGGCCGTGTTGGCCGACCTGGCGGACTCGGTGAGCAGCTCCAGGACGCGTTCGCCGTTGAGGAGTCCAGGGCGCCGGTCGGTTCGTCGGCGAAGATCAGCTTGGGGAGGCGACCAGGGCGCGGGCCACGGCGACGCGCTGGCCCTGGCCGCCGGAGACCTCGCCGGGCGCTTGTCGCCGACGTCGTCGACCTCGAGGCGCTCCATCCACTGCAGGGCGGTGCGTTCGGCGGCCTTGCGCCTGGTGCCGCTCAGCCGCAGTGGCAGGGCGACGTTCTCCACGCAGGTCAGCTCGGGGACGAGCTGGCCGAACTGGAACACGAAGCCGAAGTCGGTGCGGCGCAGGGCGCTGCGCTCGGCGTCGGACATGGCGGACAGCTCGCGGCCGGCGTAGGTGATGGTGCCGGAGTCGGGGTGACGATCCCGGCGAGGCAGTGCAGCAGGGTCGACTTGCCGGAGCCGGACGGACCCATCACGGCGACGACCTCGCCGGGGTGGATGGAGAAGGAGGCGCCGTCGAGTGCGGGGTCGACCCGTAGGTCTTGTGCAGGTCGTGCGCGGTGAGCAGGGAGCCGGCGGGGGCACGGAGGTCACGGGGCGACCACCTCGGCGAGCTGGGTCAGCCGGGCGGCGGTCAGTTCCAGCCAGCGCAGGTCGGCTTCGAGGTGGAACAGGGCGTGGTCGCAGATCAGCTGGTCGGCGAGGTCGCCCTGGCGCTTGCGATCGGTGAGGATGCGCATCAGGCGCAGGTGCTCGGAGCGCTGGGAGTCCAGCAGATCGGCGGCGCTGCGGCCGGTGAGGAGGGCCAGGACGACCTTGGTGTAGAGGGTCGACTGGAGGTACGGCTCCGGCTTCTCGGGCTGGGTCAGCCACGTGGTGACATCCGTGATGCCCGCGTCGGTGATGGCGTAGCGCTTGCGCTCGGGGCCGCCGTCGGTCTCGACGCCGTCGACCTGGACGAGACCGTTCTTCAGCAGGCGGGACATGGTCGAGTAGACCTGTCCGTAGTGCAGGGGCGGTCGTGGCCGAACTTCTCGTCGAAGGTGCGCTTGAGGTCGTAACCATGGCGGGGCCGGACTCGAGGAGTCCCAGGAGGGTGTGACCGATTGACATGGGGGCACTGTACTCGGTGTGTATACCTCGGGTGTATACCGGGGTTCCGGCCCGGAACCGAGTGCCGGAGGGTGATGGCGAGCACCCTCCGGCCCCGGGGACAGGGGCCGGGTCACTCCTCCGGTGTCTTCGGAGGGCGCCCCCGGCGGGATGGGTGCCGCGCTCCCCGGCAGCCGTCCCGCATCCGCCAGCGCCCGCCGCAGCAGGAACTCGATCTGTGCGTTCGCGCTGCGCAGCTCGTCGGAGGCCCACCGGGCCAGCGCGTCGTGCACCGCGGGGTCCAGCCGCAGCAGCATCTGCTTGCGCTGCTGCGGCCTTCGCCGCGGCTCACGTGGAGCGGTGTCGTCCGTCACTGGTAGAGCGTGCCCGTGTTGAGGACCGGCTGTACGGCGCGGTCACCGCACAGCACCACCATGAGGTTGCTGACCATGGCCGCCTTGCGCTCGGGGTCGAGCTCGACGATGTCCTGCTCGGCGATCCTGGCCAGCGCCATCTCGACCATGCCGACCGCGCCCTCGACGATCTGCTGGCGCGCCGCGACGACGGCTCCCGCCTGCTGGCGCTGGAGCATCGCGGAGGCGATCTCGGGCGCGTACGCGAGGTGGCTGAAACGCGACTCGATGATCACGACTCCGGCGGCCTGCACCCGGGCGGTGAGCTCGACACCGAGCTTCTCGGTGATCTCCGTCGCGTTGCCGCGCAGGGAGAGGCCGCCCTCGTCGTGGGCGTCGTACGGGTACTCGATCGCGATGTGCCGGACGGCCGCCTCGGTCTGGGTGGCGACGAACTCGAGGAAGTCGTCGACCTCGAACAGTGCCTGCGCGGTGTCCTGGACCTTCCAGACGACGATCGAGGCGAGCTCGATCGGGTTGCCGTAGGCGTCGTTGACCTTCAGGACCGCTGTCTCGTGGTTGCGGACGCGGGTGGAGATCTTGCGGCTGGAGGTGAGCGGGTTGATCCAGCGCAGACCGTCGGAGCGGATCGTGCCGACGTACCGGCCGAAGAGCTGGATCACCCTGGCCTCGCCGGGCGCGACCATTTTCACACCGCTCATGCAGAAGAACGAGGCGATGGCGAGCAGCACTCCAGGACGCAGACCGGGATGCCGACGCCGTTGTTCCCGCCCGATCCGATGACGCCGCCGATGACGGCCAGGCCCACGCCGACGAGCACTCCGAGCACGGTGAGCAGCAGACCGAAGCCGCCCGGGATGGAGTGTGCCGTGGTCTCCCTGACCTGCGGTGCGGGCATCTCGGGGGCGTCGGGTGTCAGGCCGGCCGCTGGGCGCGCGGGCTCGGGAAGGTCGTTCGGTGCGGACATGGGTCCCCGTTTCGTACGGCTCGACGCCGTGCTAGCAATGTGATTTCACATTAACGTGTTCCGCAACCTTGTGCACCCCTCGTGAGTCGGTTCCTGAGAGGGCTGGTGCTGATTGTCACGTCCGGAAAGACCGGATCCCTTGCTTTTGTCCGGGCCGACGGTGTTAGCTGGCTGGTCTGAGTGGAGCGGGTCGAGCAGAGGAACAGGAGCAATACGGCATGGGTCGAGCGGATGCGCGACGAGCCCAGGGCGGGGTCGCGCCGGGCTGCGAGGAGCGGTGGCATACGCGGGCTCTTCACCTGGCGGAAGATGCTGGGGACGTTCTTCGGGTTGTGCCTGCTGGCGATGGGCGCCTTCGGCGCGCTCTACCTGTACGTGGACGTGCCCGCGGCCAACGCCCAGGCCGAGAAGCAGAGCAACGTCTACAAGTACAGCGACGGCTCGATCCTCGCCCGGACCGGCAAGGGCGTCAACCGCGAGATCGTGGACATCGACGAGGTCCCCAAGGGCGTCCAGCACGCCTTCGTGGCCGCCGAGAACAAGTCCTTCTACCGGGACGAGGGCGTCGACCTGAAGGGCACCACCCGCGGTCTGATCAACACCCTCTCCGGCAAGGGCAAGCAGGGTGGCTCCACGATCACCCAGCAGTACGTGAAGAACTACTACCTGACGCAGGAGCAGACGGTCACCCGCAAGCTCAAGGAGCTGGTGATCTCGCTCAAGGTCGATCAGGACATGAAGAAGGAAGAGATCCTCGCCGGCTACCTCAACACCGTGTACTACGGGCGCGGTGCCAGCGGTATCCAGGCGGCGGCCCAGGCCTACTACGGGGTCGACGCCAAGGACCTCACTGTCTCCCAGGGCGCCTATCTCGCAGCCCTGCTCCAGGCCCCAGCCAGTACGACTGGGCGGTCGCCTCACCGACCGGCAAGAAGCTCGTCACCGAACGCTGGGGCTACACGCTCGACAACATGGTCGACGAGGGCTGGCTGAAGCAGTCCGAGCGGGCCGGGCTGAAGTTCCCCGCCCCCAGGCACCCAAGGCGGCCCCGGGATGGAGGGCCAGACCGGCTATCTCGTCGAGGCCGCCAACCAGGAGCTGGCACGCCAGGGCGTCACCGAGGAGCAGCGCGAGGCCGGTGGCTGGACGGTCACCCTCAACATCGACAAGAAGCGGCAGAAGCAGCTGGAGAAGTCGGTCGAGGACCAGCTGGAGTCCAAGCTCGACCGCGAGGGCAGCAAGACCGATGCCACCGTCCAGGCGGGAGCCACCTCGGTGGACCCCAAGACGGGCAGTGTGGTCGCGCTCTACGGCGGTGTCGACGCCACCCAGCACTACATATCCAACGCCACCCGGCAGGACTACCAGCCGGCCTCCACCTTCGCCGCTGGTGCTCGCCTCCGCGCTGGAGAACGGGTCCAAGACCCAGGACGGCAGCCTGATCGGCCTCGACACGGTCTATGACGGCACCAGCAAGCGCCCTGTCGTGGGCAGCGACACCCCGTTCGCCCCACAGAACGAGGACGACAGGAGCTACGACGACCCGACCGTCCAGGTGGCGATGGACAAGTCGATCAACTCCGTCTTCGCGCAGATGGTCGTCGACGTCACCCCGAGCGCGGTGAAGAAGACCGCGCTCGGCCTCGGCGTACCGGACAAGAACTTCCCCGAGCGCCCCGCGATCACGCTGGGCACCATGAACGCATCGACCTGGGACATGGCCGGGGTGTACGCCACGCTGGACAACCACGGCAAGAAGGTCAACCCGCACATCATCAAGTCCGCCGAGCACCGTGACCGCACCGCGGATCAGGCCGACGGCATCGGTGGCCAGGTCATCAGCCGCAAGTCCGCCGACACCGTCACCTCGGCGCTGACCGAGGTCGTGGACATCGGATCCGGCCGCGAGGCCAACACCACGGCCTATGACGCGGCGGGCAAGACGGGTACCTCGGAGGACAACAAGGCGGCCTGGTTCACGGGCTACACCCGGAGCTCACCACCGTCGTCGCCCTGTACGGCGAGTCCACCCAGGAGGGCGGCGGCCAGGTCAGCCTGACGGGCACGGCCAACTCCGGCCGGGCCAACGGCGGCGGCTTCCCCGCCAGGATCTGGGCGGACTACACGCTCGGCGCCCTGGGCGGCGGCTCGGACGCCGCCTTCGACCTGGAGAACGTCGAGCGCGGCGAGACGCCGGTGACCGAGGCCCCGTCGCCCAGCGCTTCGGTGCCCGATAAGCCCTCCGAGTCGCCGTCGGAGGAGGAGAGCGATGAGCCCTCCGAGTCGCCGAGCGCGACGCCCTCCGAGGAGACGACACCGCCGGACACACCGAGCGGGACGCCTTCCGGGTCGCCGAGCGACGAGCTGCCGAGTCCGAGCTCGTCATCCGACGAAGAGAACTGGCCACCGGGCGAGCGGCCGGAGGACAACGACGATCTGCTGGGCCGATAGCAGGCATGAGGCGGGGCAGTGCCATCGGGCACTGCCCCCGCCTCATGCTCTTCATGTCTTGCCGCTCTATTCGCGCGACGTGGTCATCTCGAACCAGACCACCTTGCCGGTCGAGAGCCGGGTCGCCCCCACCGCCTGGCCAGCCGGTTCACCAGGAACAGACCGCGTCCGCCCTCGTCGGTGTCCGGGCCCGCCGCTGCCTGGGCAGCTGGGGAGTCGTCGCCGACCTCGCAGCGCAGAATGTCCGTCCGCAGCAGCCGCAGTGTCACCGGCCGCTCCGCGTACCGCACCGCGTTGGTGACCACTTCGCTGACGAGCAGCTCCACCTCGTCGGAGAGATCGTCCAGACCCCACCGGCTGAGCGCCCTGCGGGCCAGCCTGCGGGCCCGGCCCGGCGCCGCGTCCTCCGGCTCCAGGAACCAGTACGCGACATCGCTCGGCGCGATCCCGTCGAAACGGGCGGCCAGCAGAGCGATGTCGTCGTCCCGGTCACCGGGCCCGAGCATGTCGAGCACGTCGTCGCAGAGGGCCTCCAGCGGCGGCGAATGGTCCGGCCCGGTCAGCCGGGCGGTGGCGGCGAGCCGCTCCCGCAGCTGCTCGATCCCGGTCCATACGTCGCGCAGCCGCGACTCCACCAGACCATCCGTGTACAGCAGCAGCGTGGCACCCGCGGGCGCGTCCAGCTCGACGGCCTCGAAGTCGACGCCGCCGACACCGATCGGCGCACCCGGAGGCACCCGCAACACCTCGGCCCTGCCACCCAGATGGAGCAGCACGGGCGGCGGGTGGCCGGCGTTGGCGATGGTGATCCGGTGCGCGACCGGGTCGTACACCGCGTACAGACAGGTCGCCATACGGTCGCTGCCCAGGCGCTGCGCCTGCTCGTCCAGATGGTGCAGGACCTCCTGCGGCGGCAGGTCGAGACCGGCCAGAGTCTGGGCGGTCGTCCGCAGCTGGCCCATGATCGCGGCGGAGGTCATGGAGTGGCCCATGACGTCACCGACGACCAGGGCGACCCTGCTGCCGGGCAGCGGGATCGCGTCGTACCAGTCGCCGCCGACCCGGGCCGTCTCGGCGGCGGGAGGTAGCGGGAGGCGAGGCGCACCCCGGTCGGCTGCGGCAGCGAGTCGGGCAGCATCGTGCGCTGCAGCTCGTCCGCGATATACGCCTCGCGGCCGTACAGCACGGCTTTGTCGATGCCCAGCGCGGTGTGTGTCGCCAGCTGCGCAGCGACCAGCAGATCGCTCGCCTCGAACGCGGGCCGCTCGGTGCCGCGCAGGAAGACGGCGGCACCGATCACCCGGCGCCGGCCGCGCAACGGGGCCAGGATCGCGCGATGTCCGGTGGGTGCGGTGTGCCCGGCGCCCAGCAGCTCGGGCAGCGCGACGCGGGCCGCGGCGGAGTCCCCGAACACGGGCCGTACTCCGCGCAGCACTTCGGCGAGCGCGCCACCGGTCAGGACCTCGCACAGCTGGGCCACCGGCAGCAGCTGGGTCTGCGGGTCCATGCCGGGCAGCCTGATCCGCTCGCCCTCCTGGCCGCTCTCGTGCTCCTCATCGCTTAAACGCAGCCGGTCGGTACGGCGCAGCCGCAGCACGAACGGGTTGACCGGGCGCTCGTCACCCACCGGGAGCGGATCGCGGAGGTAGACGAGGATGGCGTCGGAGTAGGTCGGCACGCTGGCCCGGCACAGCCCCAGCACGATCTCGTCCAGGTCGATGCCCCGGGCGATCCGGCGGGTCGCCGCCCCCACGAAGCGCAGCCGGTCACCCTCGCGGCGGGTGGCCGCCTGGTGGTCCGGGCCGGCCGTGGCCGGATCGGTGCCGGTGCCCGGTTCGCGGTGGGCCCCGGCACCGGTCCCGGATTCGGCGCTGCGGCCGGGCCGGGGATCGCGGCGGCGGGGATGCCCGGCCCGGCCTCCTGCTGCCGCGGTCGCGTGCGTTCCTGTGACCTGGCGGCCAGGGGCTGCCGGCCTTCGTGGGAGGTGGGATGCTCCGTCACGCGTGGGATTCCGTCCGTCCGGGCCGGTTGTGTGAGGCAGTCACCTCGTGGGCGCTACTGTGCCCCGGCAAGAGCGGGAAGAACAACGGCTGTCACCGGATGCCCCGTTCGAAGGGCCGAAACCCAACGGCCGCGCAGTGGTCCGGAACCAGCCGGTCCGGTGACGGGGCAGCGGGCAGCGAGCACGTCTCGACCCCCTCGTAGTGGTTCATCCGGCCGTACGATCCACCGGGCTCCGTGGTCCGGGTGGCTCATACGACTCGTGCGGTGACTTGTGGTCAGGTCCGATGTCCCGTCCCCGGTTGTGGCGGAACGGACTCCGGAGGGCGATCCTACGGTTGCCCCTGGGGTGCATCAAGGGTCTCACGACGGGATATGGGCAGGGCACGGTCCCAGTCATCCGGCAGTACGGGCACCCGCCAGTGCGGATCGGGCCGCCAGCGCTCCCAGCCGTCCCGGAACGGTACGCCCCAGTCCTGGATCACCTCGACGGCGGCCAGGCCCGCCTCACGTACCCGTCGCGCGGTGTCCTGGTCCATCAGCCCGACCCGCTGAGCCTGGGCGAACTCGTCCTCGTCGAGCCATTCCCAGCTGCGGTCGGGGTTGACGCAGATGTCGAGAAAGTGATCCTCGGAATCGACGCCCCGGCCCACCGCCGGCGTGGCTCCTCGAGGTTCACGTACCAGTTGCGAAAGAGCCAGCCCGGGTCCCAGAACAGCCAGACCGACCACGGCTCGCCCGGCCGGGCGAGCTTGAGCACACCGGAGCCGAACCAGATGGACCGGGCCGTGGTGCGCGGTGCGGTGTACCGGGTGGCGAGCGGTTCGGCGTGCACCTGGGTGCCGTCCGCGAGCACCGGTTTCACGCATTCGGTGCCGGGGCCATCCACACCGCGAGCAGTTCGTCGGTGTCCTGGACGACGGTCACCGGCCGGCAGATGTGTACGCGGCAGTCACCGTTGCCGCGGTAGCGCCAGAGGATCCGGTCCCCGGCGCCCAGCGCGCGGCCTCCTGTGCAGTGACACCCGTGTCCGCTCCCGTGCCTGTCATGAAGGGATCTTAGATAGGTCGGGGCACGCCCGCTGGGATACGGATCAAGGACGGGTCATGCGCAGCACATCCAGTGCCGCGTCGAGCTGCTCCACCGTCAGGTCGCCGCGCTCGACATATCCCGAGGCAAGCACGGTCTCGCGGATCGTCGTCCCTTCGGCGAGCGACTTCTTGGCGACCTTGGCCGCCTGCTCGTAACCGATGTACTTGTTCAGTGGGGTCACCACGGCCGGCGAGGACTCCGCGTAGTGCCTGGCCCGCTCCACGTTGGCCGTGATGCCGTCGACCGTGCGGTCGGCGAGCAGCCGGGAGGCCGATGCCAGCAGTCGTACCGATTCGAGCAGGTTCTTCGCCATCACCGGCAGCATGACGTTGAGCTCGAAGTTGCCGGCGGCTCCGGCCGCGGCGACGGTCGCGTCGTTCCCCGTCACCTGGGCCGCGACCATGAGTACGGCCTCCGGGATGACCGGGTTGACCTTGCCGGGCATGATCGACGAACCGGGCTGGAGGTCGGGCAGATTGATTTCGGCCAGTCCGGTGCGCGGTCCCGAGGCCATCCAGCGCAGATCGTTGGAGATCTTGGTGAGGGAGACTCCGATGGTGCGGAGCTGGCCCGAGGCCTCGACCAGCGCGTCCCGGGCGCCCTGTGCCTCGAAGTGGTCGCGGGCCTCGGTCAGCGGCAGCCCGGTGGTGCGGGCGACCTCGGCGATCACGGCGGCGGAGAAGCCGGGCGGGGTGTTGATGCCGGTGCCCACCGCCGTACCGCCCAGCGGGAGCTCGGCGAGGCGCGGGAGGGACGAGCCGAGCCGCTCGATGCCGTACCTGATCTGCGCCGCGTAGCCGCCGAACTCCTGGCCGAGGGTGACGGGTGTGGCGTCCATCAGGTGCGTACGGCCGGACTTCACGACCTCCGCGAATTCGGCTGATTTCCGCTCCAGGGCGGTCGCCAGATGGTCCAGTGCCGGAATCAGGTCCGCGGTGACGGCGGCGGTCGCGGCGATGTGGATGGAGGACGGGAAGACGTCGTTGGACGACTGCGACGCGTTGACGTGGTCGTTAGGTGGACCTCGCGCCCCAGCCGCTCGGTGGCGAGGGTGGCGACCACCTCATTGGTGTTCATGTTGGACGAGGTGCCGGACCCCGTCTGGAACACGTCGATGGGGAAGTGCTCGTCCCAGCGGCCCTCGGCCACTTCGGCGGCGGCCTGTGCGATGGCCCCGGCGATGTCGGGATCCAGCACCTCGAGCTCCGCGTTGACCTTGGCGGCTGCGGCCTTGATCCGGGCCAGCGCCCCGATGTGGGCCCGCTCCAGCCGCTGGCCGGAGATGGGAAGTTCTCCACGGCGCGCTGGGTCTGGGCCCGCCACTTGGCGTGCGCGGGAACCTTCACCTCGCCCATCGAATCGTGCTCGATGCGGTACCGGGTGTCGTCGGCCGATGCGTCCATGATGTTTAAACCTCCTGAAAAGATGAGCACTTGTCTTGTTCTATGTATTCCCATGTCGCCTACCGACCAGTAAATACCCGGAGTAACACCACGATCCGGGAGGCGCAATGAGGCGCACGAGGCACAGACTTCAGGGACTCCGCTGTACGGTCGCGGCGGTCGCGGCCATGGCGGCGGCCCTGGGCGGCATGACAGCCGTCGCCGGACCCGCCGCCGCGGCGGAAGCCGGTACCGGAACCACCAGCACTACCGCATCCACTCCTCTCCCGCCCGCTCTGGAAGCGGTCCGGGCCGCCGAGGCGACCGAGCTCTACGGCAGCCCGCGGAGCGGCCGCTCGGTGACCGTAAGACCGGACTGATCTCGCTCGGCGACAGCGAGATCTCCGGCGAGGGTGTCGGCACCTACGAACAGGGAACGAACGGCCCGGACAACTGGTGCCACCGTTCGCCCGACGCGGCCATCCACCGCACGGCCATCGCGGCGGACGTCACGTACAACGTCTCCTGCTCCGGTGCCTATACCGGGAACATCAAGATCGGCGGATCTCCGCAGTACGCCGACGAGCTGGTCCAGAGCGACAGCCTCGCGGTCAAGGCGCGCAACACCCGCATCAAGATGATCGTCCTGGTCGCCGGAGCCAACGACGACCTCCAGTTCGGCCCGGTCATGACGGACTGCGTCGTCCGCTACATCAGCCTCCAGGGCCCGTGCCAGTCCAAGTACGAGGGCGGCTGGCAGGCCCGCGTCGACGCGCTCGTCCCCAAGGTCGAACAGACGGTCGGCGATCTGCGCACCGTCATGACGGACGCCGGATACGCCAAGGACGACTACAAGCTGGTCGTCATGGGCTACCCGAGCCCGATCGGCCCCGACTTCCGCGACAACCCGGACTTCCCCGGCAAGCTGGTCTGTGGCGGTCTGGGCTACGACTCCGACACGAACTGGGGCCGCAACACCGCCGTACCCGCCTTCGAGGTGGGTATGCGCAAGGCCGCCGCCACGACCGGAGCGGTCTACCTCGACAACTCCCGGCTCTTCCACGGCCACGAGGTCTGCACGCAGACCACCTGGGCGCGCGGCCTGTTCATCGACGTGACCAAGCCCGGCCTGCCGGACGCGAACTCGGTACGGCAGTCCTTCCACCCCAACAAGGCCGGCCACGGCGCCTTCGCCTCCTGCCTCACCCAGATCTACAACTCGGGTCTGCGCGAGGCGAGCTGTGCCGACCCGGCGAGCAAGAACAGCCCGGTCCTGCAGCCCGCCGCCTGGGACGAGGTGTTCGGGCCGCTGAAGAACGAGGCCACCCAGTCCTGTCTGGACGTCCCCGCCTCCGTCACCCGTAACGGCACCAAGATCGCCGGCTGGGACTGCACCGACGGCCGCAACCAGGGCTGGTGGTACGACGACACCACCCGGACGCTGCGCACCGAGCTCAGCCACGACCGCTGCCTGGACGTACCGGGCGCGGACAACGACCCGGTGCCACGCTCGTCCTGTGGGACTGCTCGGGCGCGGCCAACCAGCAGTTCGTACGCCAGTCGGGCACCCTGCGCCCGGCCGGAGCCACGGGCTGTGCCTGACCCTGGCGGGGCCAAGGACCCGCTGAAGCTGCAGACGTGTGACGGCAGCGCGGGGCAGCGGTTCGCCTAGGACGTGTTTCGAAAGTAGCGCCGTCCGCCCGCAGAGCGGGCGGGACTTTCGAAACACGCCCTGGTTCGCCCGGAAGGATCGCGGTGAGGGCGGCTGCTGTACGCGGCCGCCCCTCACTCGCGGCGCGGGCCCGCTGGAACGCCGAGGGGCGCCCGGCCGCAGCCGGAACGCCCCGAGGTCACCGGCCGGTCAGCCGAGGCCGGGGCCGCGCACCGGAATGCTGGTGAAGGTGGGCGCAGGGGCGGGCTCGGTGAAGAAGTCGTTGCCCTTGTCGTCGACGACGACGAACGCGGGAAGTCCTCGACCTCGATCCGCCAGACCGCCTCCATGCCGAGCTCCTCGTACTCGACGACCTCGACCTTCTTGATGCAGTCCTGGGCCAGCCGGGCCGCCGGTCCGCCGATGGAGCCCAGGTAGAAGCCGCCGTGCGCGTCGCACGCCTCGGTGACCTGCCTGGACCGGTTGCCCTTGGCGAGCATCACCTTCGAGCCGCCCGCCGCCTGGAACTGCGCGACGTAGCTGTCCATGCGGCCGGCCGTCGTCGGGCCGAAGGAGCCGGACGCGTAGCCCTCGGGGTCTTCGCCGGGCCCGCGTAGTACACCGGGTGGTCCTTGAGGTACTGCGGCATCTCCTCGCCCGCGTCCAGCCGTTCCTTGATCTTGGCGTGCGCGATGTCGCGGGCCACGACCAGCGGACCGGTCAGCGAGAGGCGTGTCTTGACCGGGTACTTGGTCAGCTCGGCCAGGATCTCGTCCATCGGCCGGTTCAGGTCGATCCGGACGGCGTCCCCTCGTTTTCGAGGTGCTCCTCGGTGGTGTCGGGGAGGAAGCGCGCCGGGTCCCTCTCCAGCTGCTCCAGGAAGACGCCCTCGGCGGTGATCTTCGCGGTGGCCTGGCGGTCCGCCGAGCAGGAGACGGCGATCGCGACGGGCAGCGAGGCGCCGTGGCGGGGAGACGGACGACCCGCACGTCGTGGCAGAAGTACTTGCCGCCGAACTGTGCCCCGATGCCGATCTTCTGCGTCAGCTCGAAGACCTTCTGTTCGAGGTCCTTGTCCCGGAAGCCGTGGCCGGTGGGGAGCCCTCGGCGGGCAGCTCGTCCAGGTAGTGCGCGGAGGCGTACTTCGCGGTCTTCATCGCGAACTCGGCCGACGTGCCGCCGACGACGATCGCCAGGTGGTACGGCGGGCAGGCAGCCGTACCCAGGGAGCGGATCTTCTCCTCCAGGAACTTCATCATGGAGCCCTCGTTGAGGACCGCCTTCGTCTCCTGGTAGAGGAACGACTTGTTGGCGGAGCCGCCGCCCTTGGCCATGAAGAGGAACTTGTAGGCGCCGCCGTCGGTCGCGTACAGCTCGATCTGGGCCGGGAGGTTCGAACCGGTGTTCTTCTCTTCCCACATGGTGAGCGGGGCCATCTGCGAGTAGCGCAGGTTGAGCTCGGTGTACGCGTCGAAGATGCCGTGCGACAGGGCCTCCTCGTCACCGCCCTCGGTCAGCACGTCCTGTCCGCGCTTGCCCATGACGATGGCCGTGCCGGTGTCCTGGCACATCGGCAGGACACCCGCGGCGGCGATGTTCGCGTTCTTCAGCAGGTCCAGCGCGACGAACTTGTCGTTGGAGGAAGCCTCCGGGTCGTCGATGATCCGCCGCAGCTGTGCCAGGTGGGCGGGGCGCAGGTAGTGGGAGATGTCGTGCATGGCCTCGGCGGCGAGCGTGCGCAGCGCCTGAGGATCGACCTTGAGGAACGTACGGCCGTCGGCCTCGAAGGTCGAGACGCCATCGGCGGTCACCAGCCGGTACGGCGTGGTGTCCTCTCCCAGGGGAGCAGATCGGAGTACGCAAACTCTGGCATTACGGCCATTCCTCACTCGGCGACAGCGCCGACCTCCTTGGCCAGCGCATCCACCAGGGTAGAGCGCCGTCGGAGTGCCGGGTCTGTGAGGTAGGGCTCACCCGGATGCGGTGGGGCTGCCGGCCTCTGCCCGGGTCTTTCGGTGCCCGATGGGTGGCGGGTTCACGCACGATAGATCGGTGAGGGGCTGGTCGCGATCTATCGCGTTTGGGTACGCTGGGCCGGTGGACCTCGAAAAGCAGCCCCAGCAGCCCGTCGCTCCGGCCGGTCCCGCGCCCGCCGGAATCCGCGCCTCCGACGCGGACCGCGACCGGATCGCGGACATCCTGCGGGACGCCATGGCCGAGGGCCGGCTGACCGCGGAGGAGCACGCCGAGCGGATCGACCTGGTCTACCGGGCCAAGACCGTCGGTGAACTCGAGCCGATGGTGCGGGACTTGCCCGCAACCTCAGGAGCCGCACCGCACTCCGCCGCGCCCTCGGGCTACGCCTACGGCCCCGAAGGTCCGGCCGGACCGGCCGAGAACCTGGTGGCGGTCTTCAGCAGCTCCACCCGCAAGGGCCGCTGGCGTGTCGGCGGCCGTACGAACGCCTTCTCGCTCTTCGGGAGTGTCGAGATCGATCTGACCGAAGCTCTTTCGGCCAGCGTCTGACCGTCATCAATGCGACATCCATCTTCGGCAGCGTCGAAATCAGGGTGCCGGAGAACATCTCGCTGCGGGTAGCGGCACAGGTGTATTCGGCAATTTCGAAGTCGTCACACTGGAATCGACAGACCCGGAAGCACCGGTGGTCGTGGTGAACGGCTATTCCGTGTTCGGGAGCGTCGAGGCAAAGCCCAAGCGCGGCAAGCTCATTGCCAACCTCCACAACCAGTTGCGCAAGCACTTCGGCGGCTGATCCGCGGCGACCCGTGCCATTCGGGTTCAGGCCAAAAGGTGGTCGGGCGGAAATTGTGTGGCGCCGAAGGCGGGCCACGCAGTGCATAGGCGCGCGCACAGCGGGTAGGGAAAGCTGCATCGTCTCTCGCTCGCGAAGCCGAAGCCGAAGCCGTCGTCAGGAGTAGACCGTGCTGCAAATGCCGCATCAGCCCCTGCAGGTCGCCGTTCCTCTCAGCGCACTCCCGTGCGGGAGGACCAGACGGGGCCCTGGCATTCGGAGGCGGTGTGCCGCCGGGACGAAGCCGGGCTGTTCTTCGCCCGTCGAAGGAGCCGACTGCTGCCCGTCTGTCCCGGGAGGAAGCCGCGAAACAGGTCTGCGGGCGGTGTCCGGTGATGGTGGAGTGCCGGGAACACGCCTTGGTGCAGCCCGAGCCCTACGGGGTGTGGGGCGGCCTCACCGCAGCCGAACGCCGGGTGGTGCTCGCCCGGCGGCGCAGGCATGACATCGAGCTCAAGGCGGTGGCGCCGACGGGGCAGATCGCGACGGGGCAGATCGCCGCAGCCGGCTGAGACCGGTGCGTTCAGGGTGTGGGGCCGCCCGGTGGGGCCCCACACCCTGAACGGCCGCGCTACTTCGCCCGGTCGAAGTCGATCGCGCTGTAGGCGCGCAGCTTCGAGAGCCGGTGCGTCGAGTCGATCCTGCGGATCGTGCCCGACTTGGACCGCATCACCAGGGACTCCGTGGTCGCGGTCTCCGCGCGGTACCGCACACCGCGCAGCAGCTCACCGTCGGTGATTCCGGTGGCGACGAAGAACACGTTGTCCCCGCTGACCAGGTCGTCCGTCGAGAGCACCCGGTCCAGGTCGTGCCCGGCGTCCAGCGCACGACGGCGTTCGGCCTCGTCCTTGGGCCAGAGCTTGCCCTGGATGACACCGCCGAGGCACTTTATGGCGCAGGCCGAGATGATGCCCTCGGGGTGCCGCCGATGCCCATGAGCAGGTCGACGCCGGTCCCTTCGCGGGCGGCCATGATGGAGCCCGCGACGTCGCCGTCGGAGATGAACTTGATCCGGGCGCCCGTCTCCCGGATCTCCCTGACGATGCCCTCGTGCCGGGGCGGTCCAGGATGACGACGGTGACGTCCTCGGGTTGGAGTTCTTGGCCTTGGCGACACGCCGGATGTTCACCGACACGGGTGCGTTGATGTCGACGAAGTCGGCGGCCTCCGGTCCGGTGACCAGCTTGTCCATGTAGAAGACGGCGGACGGGTCGAACATGGAGCCGTGGTCGGCGGCGGCCAGCACGGCGATCGCGTTCGGCATGCCCTTGGCGTTGAGCGTGGTGCCGTCGATCGGGTCCACGGCGATGTCGACCTCGGCGCCGGTGCCGTCACCGACCCGCTCGCCGTTGAACAGCATGGGGCTTCGTCCTTCTCGCCCTCACCGATGACGACGATGCCGTTCATCGACACGGTGGAGACGAGAGTCCGCATGGCCTTGACCGCGGCGCCGTCGGCGCCGATCTTGTCGCCGCGGCCGACCCAGCGTCCGGCGGCCATGGCGGCGGCCTCGGTGACGCGGACCAGTTCCATGGCGAGGTTGCGGTCAGGGGCCTCCGGGGAGACCTCCAGATGGGACGGCAGATGATGCTCGGACATCGGAGCGCACCTTTCTGTACGGCGACGACCGGAAAAGAGGGTGCTGCGACTCTATCGGTAGGTCGATAAAATGAGCAGAGTGGGTCACGGATGAGCGGGGTGTGGCGGCGCCTGCCCGTGGCCGGGCGCCGAGAGCCTCATGCCACCATTGACCCCGTGGCAAGCAAGCGAGGCAAGCAGACCGTGCGGGACATGTTCCTGTCGTTGATCGCGATCGGCGCCGTCGCCGGGGTCATCTACATCTTCATCCCGCACGACGAAAAGGCCGATCCTGTGCGCGCCGTCGACTACCGGGTGGAGCTCGCGACGGCGCGCCGGGCCGCGCCCTACCCGGTGGCCGCTCCGGCCGGGCTGTCGAAGGAGTGGAAGGCGACGTCCGTCTCGTACACGGGGAGCGAGGGCGACAGCTGGCATCTGGGCTTCCTCGACCCGGACGGCGGCTACGTCGCCGTGGAGCAGTCCACGTTGCCGGCGGGCAAGTACATCTCCGGGGTCAGCCAGAGCGCCGAGAACACCGGGCGTACCAAGGAGATCGCGGGCAGGGCCTGGCAGCACTGGAAGGGGCCGAAGTACGACGCCCTCGTGCTGCGGGCGGACGGTGCGACCACGGTCGTGACGGGCTCCGCGTCGCCGGAGAGCCTGGTGAAGGTGGTCACGGCGCTGAAGACGACGCCCTGACCCGGTCGGCACGGCCCTGATGCGCGTACCCATGGAGAAGGCCCCGGAGCGTCGCTCCGGGGCCTTCGGCAGGTGGCTCGGCTCAGACGGTGGTGACGGCCTCGTCGTAGGCCAGGCGCGGCAGGCGGGGAACCAGGCGTCCTCGCCCGGCTTGCCGATGTTGACGACCATCAGCACCTTGTGGTCGCCGTCCAGGAACTCCTTCTCGACACCCGCGGCGTCGAAGCCGGTCATCGGGCCGGCGGCCAGGCCGGCCGCGCGGACGCCGATGATGAAGTAGGCGGCCTGCAGCGAGGCGTTCAGCTGGGCGGCCTGCTCGCGCGCCGGGCGCTCGGAGAAGAACATCTCCTTGGCCTGCGGGAAGTGCGGCAGGAGGGCCGGGAGCCTCGTGGAACTCGTTGTCGGCGGCGAGGATCGCGACCAGCGGGGCGGTGGAGGTCTTGGGCTGGTTGCCCTCGGCCATGTGCTTCACGAGGCGCTCACGGCCCTCGGTGGAGCGGACCAGCACGACACGCAGCGGCGACTGGTTGAAGGCGGTGGGGCCGTACTTGACCAGGTCGTAGATCGCCTGGACCTGCTCTTCGGTCACCGGCTCATCGGTGAACGTGTTGGCGGTGCGGGCCTCGCGGAAGAGGAGGTCCTGGGCGGCGGGGTCAAGAACGAGCGACATCTTGCGGGTTACCTTCCGAACGAATACAGGATCAAGCTCGGATCACCGTAAACGAGAGGTAGGTTAACTTTCAACTAAAGCTGGAGGGAGTGATCCATTCCACAGCTCTCGGGCGGACCGGACCGCTCAGCCGGAGCTCGCCCGGTGCCCTCCGCGCCGCCGTCCCGCGCCGGCGTCCCGGGCCGTGCCAGCGCCGCGTCCAGCCTGGCCCGCGCACCCTCCAGCCAGCGCCGGCACACCTTAGCCAGCTCCTCGCCGCGCTCCCACAGGGCCAGCGACTCCTCCAGCGTCGTGCCGCCCGCTTCCAGGCGGCGCACGACCTCGATCAGCTCGTCCCGCGCCTGCTCGTACCCGAGTGTCTGCCGCCGTGTCCGCCGTGTCCGCGGTATCCGTCGCGGAAGTCGCAGAAGCCGTGGTCGTCGCGTCGTCCGTCATGTGGTCCACCCTATTCGTGAGCTCGGACAACCCGGCCACGCCGGCCGCTTCACTCCGCCACCCGTACCGTGAACTCGCCCTGGGACACCCGTGCACGCAGCTCCTCGCCAGGCCCCCGGCATCCGCGGGAGAGCGCACCACATGCCCGTCCGGCCGCTGAAGCACCGCGTAACCGCGCTCCAGCGTCGCGGCCGGCGACAGGGCGACCACCCGGGCCCTGGTGTGCGCCAGCTCCGAGTCGGCGCGGTCCAGCAGATGCCCCAGCACCCGGCGGCTGCGCCCCGTCAGCGCGTCGATCTCCGCCGCACGCTCGTCCACCAGCCGCTGCGGATGCTCCATGGAGGGCGGCCCAGCGCATGCGCCAGCCCCGCTCCTCCCGGTCGAGCAGCCCCGTACGGTCCGCAGCGCCCGGTCCCGCAGCTGCTGCACCGGTCCAGCTCCTCGCCCACATCCGGCACGATCTTCTTCGCCGCGTCCGTGGGGTCGATGCCCGGAAGTCCGCGACCAGATCGAGCAGGGGCGAGTCCGGCTCGTGCCCGATGGCCGACACCACCGGCGTACGGCACGCGGCCACCGCCGGATCAGCTGCTCGTCGGAGAACGGCAGCAGGTCCTCCACACTGCCGCCGCCCCGCGCGACGACGATCACGTCGACCTCCGCCAGCCCGTCAAGCTCCTGCACCGCCGCGACGACCTGATTGACCGCGTGCACGCCCTGCACCGCGGTGTTGCGGACCTCGAAGCGCACCGCCGGCCAGCGCCGCCGCGCGTTCTCCAGGACATCGCGCTCCGCGGCCGATGCCCGGCCGCAGACCAGTCCGATCAGCTGCGGCAGGAACGGCAGCGGCCGCTTGCGGTCCAGCGCGAAGAGCCCCTCGGCCGCCAGCGACTTCTTCAGCTGCTCCAGCCGCACCAGCAGCTCGCCGATGCCGACCGGCCGTATCTCGGTGGCCCGCAGGGACAGCTGTCCACGCGGTGCGTACCACTCGGGCTTGGCCAGGACGACGACCCGCGCGCCCTCCGTCACCACGTCGGCGATCCGGTCGAAGACCTGCCGGAAGCACGTCACGCTCACCGAGATGTCGTGCGACGGATCGCGCAGCGTCAGAAAGACCACGCCGGCGCCGGGCCGCCGCGACAGCTGGGTGATCTGTCCTCGACCCAGACCGCACCGAGCCGGTCGATCCACCCCCGATGAGCCGTGACACGTCGCCGACGGGCAGCGGCGCTTCCGCGGACGTATTGAGAGCCATACGGACGAGCGTATCGGCCGCCACCGACAGACGGACCGCTCAGCGCGCCCGCCGACACCCGTCCGGACCCGTCCGCCCCGGCTCACCGGGCCCTGCCCTGCGTCCCCACTGCGTCGCGAGCACCACCAGCCCGATACCCAGCCAGATCACACCCACCAGCTGCGCGCTCGCCGTCGCCTCCACGATCACCGCGATCAGCACTCCCGCACCCACGACGGGCACCAGCACATGCCGCCACCAGCTCGGCGGCCCCGCCATCCTGCGTACGACGAACCAGCCCACCACCGACGCGTGCAGCAGCACGAACGCCGTGAGCGCACCCACGTTCACCACCGACACCAGATGATCGAGACCGTCGTCGCGCCTGGCCGCCCACACCGCCGCCACGAGCGTCACGATCGCCGCACCCGTGATCGCCACCCTCGGCACCCCGGACTTTCCGTCCACCTTGGCCAGGAACCCCGGCAGCCGCCGCTCCCGCGCCATCGCGAACACCAGCCGCCCGGCCGCCGCCTGCCCGGCCAGCGCGGCGAACGCCGCCCCGATCGCCTTGCTCACGGCCACCAGGTCATGCAGCCAGCTCCCCACCGAGGCATCCACCGCGTCGTAGAAGGCGGACCCCTGCTTCACCGGATCCGCCGCCAGCTCCGCCGAGCTCACCGGCTCCAGCAGCGCCGCCAGATACGACTGCGCCACGAACAGCAGGCCGGCGAGCACCAGGCAGAACAGCACCGCCCTGGCCACCTTCGCCGAGCCGCCCGTCACCTCCTCCGCGAACGAGGCGATCGCGTCGAAGCCCAGATAGGACAGCACCGCGATGGACACCGCGCCCAGCACCGCCCCCATCGAAAGCCGTTGTCACCGGTGAGCGGGTGAGCCAGCCACGCTGCGCCCCGTCCCGGCGAGCACCACCACCGCGGCCACCACGAACACCAGCAGCACCAGGATCTCCATGGCGAGCACCGCGAAACCGACCCGGGCCGCCGACCGCACGCCCCACAGGTTGAGCAGCGTGGTCACGACCACGGCGATGGCCGTCCACACCACCGGGACACCTCCGGGACCAGCGCGTTCATCGCGATCCCGGAGAACAGGTAGGCGACCGCGGGAATCAGCAGGTAGTCGAGCATCGCCATCCATCCGGCGATGAACCCGGCCCTCCCCGAGCCCCTTGCGGGCATAGGCGAACACCGACCCGGCCAGCGGCGCGACCCGCACCATCTGGGCGTAGCTGAAGGCGGTGAACGCCATCACCACGGTCGCCACGAGATAGACCAGCGCGACCGCGCCGTCCGATTTCGCGTCGAGGGTGCCGAACACGCCGACGGGCGCCATCGGGGCGATGAACAGCAGCCCGTAGACCACCAGGTCCCGGAAGCCGAGCGTCCGCCGCAGCCTTCCCTCATCCGCACTGCTGCCGACCATGAACCCTCCGTCGCTCGCCTGCCCCGCCGCGTACGGCTCAGTCTCCCGACCCCGCGGATCCCGCGCCTGTTCGGTACGGCCTTACGATGGGACGCATGACTGCAACGCCTGCACGCCGTGTCCTGCTCGCCGCACCCCGTGGCTACTGCGCCGGCGTGGACCGTGCCGTGATCGCCGTCGAGAAGGCTCTGGAGCAGTACGGGGCCCCGATCTATGTCCGCCACGAGATCGTGCACAACAAATACGTCGTGCAAACGCTGGAGCGGAAGGGCGCGATCTTCGTCGACGTCACCGCGGAGGTGCCCGAGGGCTCCATCGTGATGTTCTCCGCGCACGGCGTCGCGCCGACCGTCCACGCGGAGGCGGCCGAGCGCAAGCTCGCCACCATCGACGCGACCTGCCCGCTGGTCACCAAGGTCCACAAGGAAGCCGTCCGCTACGCCAACGACGACTACGACATCCTCCTGATCGGCCACGAGGGCCACGAGGAGGTCATCGGTACGAGCGGTGAGGCACCCGACCACATCACGCTGGTGGACGGCCCCGAGGACGTCGCCAACATCTCCGTACGCGACGAGTCGAAGGTCGTCTGGCTCTCCCAGACCACCCTCTCGGTCGACGAGACGATGGAGACGGTGGACGCGCTCAAGGGAGGTTCCCGAATCTCTCTCGCCGCCCAGCGACGACATCTGCTACGCCACCCAGAATCGCCAGATCGCGGTGAAGAAGCTCAGCGAGGACGCCGAGCTGGTCATCGTCGTCGGCTCCAAGAACTCCTCGAACTCGATCCGCATGGTCGAGGTGGCCCTGGACGCGGGCGCACCCGCCGCACACCTGGTGGACTTCGCCGACGAGATCGACGAGGCCTGGCTGGAGGGTGTCACCACGGTCGGCCTCACCTCGGGCGCCTCGGTCCCCGACGTCCTGGTCGACGGCGTGCTGGAGTGGCTCGCCGAGCGCGGCTACGCCGACGTCGAGACGGTGAAGACCGCCGACGAGTCGATCACCTTCTCGCTGCCCAAGGAGCTCCGCCGGGACCTGCGCGCCGAGGCGGAAGCGCTGTCCGCCCAGTAACTCCAGCCCAGTAACTCCAGCCCAGTAGTTCACGCCAGTAGTTCACGCCCAGCAATCCGGACGCATGGCGCGGATTTCTTCTCCGGGAGTGATCCGCGCCACCTGCCCGTACCGTGGATCCCATGGAGATCTTCGGCGTGGACATCGGCGGGTCAGGGATCAAGGGTGCTCCCGTGGATCTGGACCGCGGAGACCTGGCGCAGGAGCGCCACAAGGTACTGACACCGCACCCGGCGACGCCCGAGAGCGTCGCCGACGGTGTGGCCGAGGTCGTCGGCCACTTCGACTGGCAGGGCCCGGTCGGCATCACCTTCCCGGCGTCGTCACCGGCGGGATCACCCGCACCGCGGCCAATGTCGACAAGGCCTGGATCGACAAGGACGCGGCAGCGCTCTCGGCGACCGGATCGGGCAGCCCGTCACCATCCTCAACGACGCCGACGCGGCCGGGATCGCCGAGATGACCTTCGGGGCGGGGCGCGGCCGCAAGGGCACGGTGATCGTGCTGACCCTGGGCACGGGAATCGGCAGCGCGGTCTTCGTCGACGGGCGGCTCCTGCCCAACACCGAGCTCGGCCACCTGGAGCTGCACGGGCACGACGCGGAGAAGCGCGCCTCAACGAAGGCCAAGGAGGACGAGGACCTCAGCTGGCCGCACTGGGCGCACCGGGTACAGAAGTACCTGGTCCATGTGGAGATGCTGTTCTCGCCCGAGCTCTTCATCATCGGCGGGGTGTCAGCCGGAAGTCGGAGAAATTCCTGCCGCTGATCGAACGCGTCCGCGCCGAGATGGTCCCTGCAGAGCTGCAGAACAACGCCGGCATCGTGGGCGCGGCGATGGCGGCAGCCGGAAAGTGACCGGCCGCGTGCGGGCGCGCCGCCGCGGCCCCGGCCTACGGCTGGGAGCGGCGCGCGCCCTGGGCGAGATGGGCCGACTGGGCTGCCCTGAGCAGATGCCGCTGGCGCTGCCGCATGTGCCGGATCTTGCGTACGGAGGCGATCAGCCCGGCGATGAGTGTGCCCCGTACAGCCAGCCCGCCTGGACGGCGAGCGCCGTGACCACCGCCATCGTCTGCCCGCCCACACCGCTGCTGCCCCGGAGATCGGGATCACGCCGACGGCGAAGGCGATCGGCACGATGATCGGCGCCGCGACCAGGTCGGCGGGCCGTACCCAGAGTGCGGTCAGCGCACTGACCGGCATGAACAGCAGCCCGTACACGATCTCCGAACCGCCCAGGAGCAGCCGGTCCAGGCAGGCCAGTACGAACATGGCCGCGACGGCGAAGAGCCCCGCGCCGATGCCGGTCAGCCGCGGACTGGGAAACCTGCGCAGCGCGAGCACCACGGGTGACACCGCGCCGGCCCGGGGCCGGGGCTCCCCGCCGGGTGGATGACGGCGGCCTCACCGATGGCGGCCTGCGGGGACAGCGGGGCCTGCTGAGGCTGCCGGCGCTGCGGGTACGTGTCCTGTGCTGCTCCACCCGGACAACGTAGGTCGCGCGACGGGGTCTTTGAGGTGTTGGACACGCCTTTGGCCGACCTTGGCACTGCGTTCGATGCCACACGGCCGAATCCGGCCTTGTTCGGCCCTGCACCGGACCCGTGACGGCTCACCCGGGGCCGCCCGTAAACTGGAGAATCGGTCCACTCCCATCCTTCCCCACCCTTACTTCAGGAAGTCGCCAAAGTGTCGCTCACGATCGGAATCGTCGGTCTGCCGAATGTCGGCAAGTCGACCCTGTTCAACGCCCTGACCAAGAACGACGTGCTGGCGGCCAACTACCCGTTCGCCACGATCGAGCCGAACGTCGGCGTCGTGGGTGTCCCCGACCCGCGGCTGAACACGCTCGCCAAGATCTTCGGCTCCCAGAAGCTGCTCCCGCCACCGTCGACTTCGTCGACATCGCGGGCATCGTGCGCGGCGCGAGCGAGGTGAGGGCCTGGGCAACAAGTTCCTCGCGAACATCCGCGAGTCCGATGCGATCTGCCAGGTCATCCGCGCCTTCAAGGACGAGAACGTCGTCCACGTCGACGGCAAGGTCTCGCCCAAGGACGACATCGAGACGATCAACACCGAGCTGATCCTGGCCGACCTCCAGTCCGTCGAGAAGGCGGTCCCGCGCCTGACGAAGGAGGCCCGCCTCCAGAAGGAGAAGGCCGCGGTCCTCGCGGCGGTCGAGGGGCCCAGAAGATCCTGGAGGCCGGCGACACCCTGTTCTCCAAGGGCATCACCGCCGACACGGAGCAGGGCCGCCTCCTGCACGAGCTGCACCTGCTCACCACGAAGCCGTTCCTGTACGTGTTCAACGTCGACGAGGACGAGCTGGTCGACGAGGACTTCAAGAACGAGCAGCGCGCCCTGGTCGCCCCGGCCGAGGCCATCTTCCTCAACGCCAAGATCGAGTCCGAGCTGATCGAACTCGACGACGAGGAGGCCCTGGAACTGCTCCAGTCCATGGGCCAGGAAGAGCCGGGCCTGGCCACCCTCGGCCGCGTCGGCTTCGACATCCTGGGCCTGCAGACCTACCTCACGGCCGGCCCGAAGGAAGCCCGCGCCTGGACGATCAAGAAGGGCGCCACGGCCCCGAGGCGGCGGGTGTGATCCACACCGACTTCCAGAAGGGCTTCATCAAGGCGGAGATCGTCTCCTTCGAGGACCTGGTCGAAACGGGCTCGGTCGCCGAGGCCCGCGCCAAGGGCAAGGCGCGGATGGAGGGCAAGGACTACGTGATGCAGGACGGCGACGTGGTGGAGTTCCGCTTCAATGTTTAGCCTCTGACGGCCCTCCCCTGATCTGCATTTCCGCAGGTCAGGGGCTTTATACTCGCAGCCAAAATTCAAGCAGAACGTACAACAGCGGGCTCATAAGAGGCGGCTCAGCATTTATACAGGTCAGGGCACTACCGTCTAGCAGCTGCGCGCCCATCTGCCGGGTCGTGCTGGGACCGGAGGGCCTTGCGGCAGGCTCTCCTTGGCGGGTAGGCCACTGGGTCGCCTCGTACAGCGTTTGCTTCCCCTAAGGCGAAGCGAACGCTGCGCAGCTTCGCTAGTCTGACGGCATGGACCGGAGCGAAACGATACGGACGCTGGCGGGCATCGCCACTGACCAGTGGGGACTGGTGACCACGGCTCAGGCCGAGGCGGCAGGGGTGAGCCGGGTGAATCTGGCCAGACTGGGGACGCTGATCTGCTGCTCTCTGTCGGTCGCGGTGTGTACCAGATGGCAGGTGCGGTGCCTCCGGAGCATCTGGAGATCAAGGTGGCCTGGCTACGGCTGAATCCGGCAATCCCGGCCTGGCAGCGTCCGCTCGGCGACGAGCACTCCGGGTGGGTGTCGCACGCCTCGGCCTGTGAACTCCACGGGATCGGAGATCTGCCTGCGGACACGGTGCAGATCCTCGTCCCGCGCCGACGGACGACCCGGGAGCCCGGCGTGCGGCTGCGTCGTGCGGAGGTCGCGCCCAGGGACGCCACGGTGGTCGACGGGCTGCCGGTCACCACCGTCGAGCGGACGATCTGCGACCTCCTCGCGGACCGCGTGGACGCGGGGCATATCGGTGGCGTCCTGGCCGATGCGGATCGGATGGGGCTGGTCGACACCCGTCGTCTCGCCGACCGGACCCGGCTATACGTGCGGTCCTACGGCCTGCCCCGCGGAAAGACCGGGGCAGATCTCCTGTCGACACTGGTCGCTTCGGCCGGTTACGTGCTTCGGGAGGAGCCGCCTTCCGAGACGGCGTCACCCGGCGAGAATGCGAGAGGCGTCGCATGAGCAAGACCTACAACACCCCAGCGGCTTTCCAGGCAGCCCTCAACCAGCAGGCCAAGGCCATCGTCAAGCAGCAGGGCGGGACGGTCGCCGCGGTGATGCGCGGCTTCTACTTCCAGCGCCTCACTGCCCGGGTCTTCCAACATGACCCGCAGGGTGGCTACTGAAAGGAGGACAGGCGCTCCTGGTCCGCTATCCGGGGCCGCCCGCCTGAGCAAGGACATCGACCTCCAGCGCCTGGACGACACGAGCAGCACCCAAGAAGCGCTGGAGGCCCTCGTCCAAGCGGCCGCACTGGACCTCGGAGACTTCCATCGCTTCGTCCCCGGCCGCCTCGGAGCACACAGCACCGAGCACGGGGCGTCGACCAGGCATTCGACGTCCTGCTCGGCACACGCAAGGTCGACACCGTCCACGTCGACCTCGTCGTGCGCCGCAACATCACAGCCACGCCACAGGCGGTGCAGCTACGCCCCCGCCCGGAACTACCCTGGCCAGCCGACTGGCCCACCGTGCGGCTCTACCCGCTCGTCGACCACATCGCCGACAAGATCTGTGCCATGTACGAATGGCACGGCACCACCCTCCAACCGCTACCGCGACCTCGCCGACCTGTTGCTCATCAGCCGACGCGAACACCTCGACGGCGCCCAGGCCCACCACGCGCTGCACACCGAGGCAGCTCTGCGCCGCTCCGGCGGCGGCCCTGAACTGCGCCTGCCCGCACGGTTCGAGGTGCCGCACCTCGACTGGCAATCCGGCTACGTCCGGCTGCCGCCGACGTCGCGGGCTTGGAGGAAAGGGCACCTGGGAAGAGGTGGTCGCAGCCGCTGACACCTTTCTCAGCCCACTGCTTGGCACTTCCTTCACGGGTTGCTGGAATCCGGAGCGGGGTGAGTGGGTCCGGGGCTGAGCCAACGTAATATCGTTGACGTTCGCTGGTGCCGGTGCCCTCTGTGCATGACGCTCGCTCGGTCAGCGCCCTGAGTACCCGTCAGTATGAGCTGTGACGCGGACGTACTTTTCCAGACCCGCAGGCTCACGCTTCTCGTAGCATATGAGAAGTTCAAAGGCATGATCGTGACTGGGGGCAGGGATGAGCAGGAGCGGGCAGGTAATGCCGCTGGAAGTCCGACATGTACGCGATGCGTTGAAACGGGAATTCGATCCGCTGATCTCGCTCGCTGACTACGAGAAACGTCAGCCGTCGGAACGTGAGAACGCCTTCAACTCGCGGGCGCTGTCTGCCAGGGCGGCTCGCATGCTCACGGACTGCACGTCCGAGGAAGCGGCCGAGTCGGTGATCGACGGCCGGGACGACTTCGGTATCGACGCCGTGGCCTTCTCTGCCTCTGCCCCGAACTGTGGCTGATCCAGGCCAAATGGAGCGACAAAGGCAAGGCCGGCTTCGACACCAGCGCCGCACACAAGCTGGTGCACGGCCTGAAAAGCTCGACAACCGCGACTTCGACAAGTTCAACGAACGGTTCCGGCGCCTCGCTGACCGGGTGCGGTCAGTACTCGACGTGCCTACCTGCAAGGTGTTCCTCGTCATTGCTGTGATGGGCGAAGGGCAGCTTTCTACGGAGACCGAGGCCATACTCGACGAAGCGGCCGAGGAGTTCGGCGGCTACACGCGCTCCATTGAGCACCGGGTGCTGAACCAGACCGGCTTCCACCGCGCCGTCCGCGAGGACCTCACTCCAGAGCCGATCACCCTCACCGCCACCATGACGCAGGGCTGGCATTCCCGGGACACCCCTACCAGGCGTATTCGGGGTTGGTGGCGGCCGACGAACTCGCCCAGTGGTACGACGACAACGGCGAGCGGCTGTACGACCGGAACGTCCGCAGGTCGCTGGGCTTGACCGGAGTCAACCAGACACTTGTCGAGAGTCTCATCCGGGATCCGCAGGGCTTCTGGTACCGCCACAACGGCATCACCGTGCAGTGCGACAAGATCGAGCCGCATTTCTTCGCCAAGCACAAACCCAGTGAACCCGTCAACCACGACGGACGTCTACGGACACCTGCTGCCAAGCGCCTGGGACCGTTGCCGGGAGGCCCTACAGCACGCCATGAGACCCGCGCCAAGCGACGCAAGGCCCCAACCCTCGGAGGAGGAGAGCCGCAGTATCGACACTCATCGTCCAGAGGACATCAGGGACGCCTGAGGTGTGTGGTGCTGGGAGTGAGAGGCCGTGCTGGGAGGATCCCTTCATGGGCACGTTTCCGCAGGTGGGAGCTCTGAGACAGAGATTCCGCTTCAACGTCTGAGAATTTCGAACAGTGGCCCCTGGCTTGCGTTTTGCAGGTCAGGGGTTTTGCGTTCGGGCGTGCTGGAATTCCTGGAGAACGTTCAGGGGTGGGATTCGCGAGAGGGCCGGGTAGATTCCCGCAGGTCAGGGCGCTATGGGGGCTGCGACTCGGTGCCGTTCGGAAAACGGGCGCTGGATTCTGGCTGGATGGTGTCCGGCGGTCTACCAGTCACCACGGACGATCTGCTAACTCCTCGCGGACCGCGTGGACGCGGGACATGCCGGCGGCGTTCTGGCCGACGCGGACCGGTGGGGCTGGTCGACACCCGTCGTCTCGCCGACCAGGTCCGACTGTATATGCGGTCCTACGGACTGGCTCGCGGAAAGGCCAGGGCAGACCTTTTGCCAGCACTGGCCACCGCAGCCCGCCTCCGCGCTCCGGAACCAACCCCTCCACGACAACGCCCCGTTTCCAGCAGCAGCAAAACTGGTACGCTATTGCGTACCACTACTGGGGAAGGCGAGACATGTCGATAACTGCGAGCGAAGCCCGCAAGGGTCTCTTTCCGCTGATCAAGAAGGTCAACGATGACCACGAGGCCATCGAAATCGTCTCCAAGCACGGCAACGCCGTGCTTGTCTCAGCCGAGGACTACGCGGCACTGCGAGAGGGCTCCTACCTGCTGCGCTCGCCCGCGAATGCACGGCGGCTGCTCAAGGCGTACGGAAACGCCCTGGGCAACATCAACGTGTCGGAGCGCGAGCTGATTGATCCGGATGTGGCTGGCTCCACCGCAGGTGCTGCGTGAGGCTTGTCTTCGAGGATCAGGGCTGGGAGGACTACACGTCCTGGCTGAAGAACGACCGCAAGATGCTCGCTCGGATCAACAAGCTCATCACGGACATCAAGCGGGATCCCTTCACTGGAATCGGCAAACCCGAGCCGCTGAAGTATCACCTGCCCGGGGCGTGGTCACGACGGATCGACGACGAGCATCGCCTCGTCTACCTGGTCACGGACAAGGAGATCGTGATCCTGGCAGCTCGATACCACTACTGAGTACGGCACTGTCCCAGCAGTACTCAGCATGGGGGCGAAGCTTGTGATCAGGAAACTGAACCGCCCGGGTACGGTGGAGATCTCAGTTTGCGGTGATGATCTGGGGTTCTGTAGTCGCCAGGTAATAGTCGGCTTCGTACTCGGCGGCGGGATGTGCCCTATTTCGCGGTGGATTCGGCTGTGGTTGTACCAGTCGACCCACTCGGCGGTGGCGACCTCGACTCGGGTGGCGGATACGGCAAGCAGCCCGACGGCCCGCTGAACCGTCCGGCGGAGCGTCCGGAACACCGACAGCCTCATAGATCCAGCGTGATCGGCCTGGTCATCGGCCCAGCGTTTCCGGCGGCTGGATCCTGGCTGGATCCGCACCGGCTCTCCGGTGTTTCCGCAGGTCAAAATCTGGTTCCGGTGTTTCTCTTCAATGTGTAGCGGCTGACGTATCGCCAAGTCGCTGATCTGGTAAACGCGCAGGTCAGAGAGGGCCCGACGCTTCGGATTCGGGCTCTTGGTTCTCCCGTGCCGGGATTGCGCTGGGGCGGGATGAGGGCGACCGTGCCGGGTTTTGGACGTGCGCTGCGTCATGGCTCCAAGAACGACCTGGCCGTGGAGGTGTGCGGTGCCTCCTTCGCCGCCTCGCTCGGGGTCTTGGCCCGGACGATCGAGGACGGTCCGGGCCAGGCCGGCTCTCCGGTGGAGGGCGGCCTGGCCGGGTACCCGTCCAGCGCGCACCGTGACGACCAGGACGGCGGCTGCCTCTCCCGCCTCCTTGGTCACCGACGCCGGACGGCACAGCGAAGCCGTGCAGAGCGCGTACGCCGAAGGCGTCAAGGGTTACCTCACCGGCTTCGCCGCCGAGTTCCTGCGTGAAGCCGAGGAGGAGGAGGGGCACGGGCTCGACCGGGCGAGGCCCGCCACAGGGCCGTCCGCCTGCTCGGCGAAACGGTCGGCGCGCTGATGCTCGCCCGCGCCGTACGCCACGTCGACGGGGTCGGTCAGGGCCCAGACGCCGTCGTGGGTGGCAACAACGACAACGACAACAGGCCGGCTCAGGAAACGATTTCCGGCTGGAGTGCCAGGACGCGTCGCGCGCCGCCGCCGGATGTCCTACGGCAGGGCCCGCAGGGTCGCCCTCGCCTTGAGGAGCATCTCCTCGTACTCGGCCTCGGGGTCGGAGTCGAGCACGATGGCGCCGCCCGCGCCGATGGTCAGTTCCCCGTCGTGACTGACCGCGGTGCGGATGGTGATGCTGAGGTCGGCGGTGCCCGTGTAGCCGACGAATCCGATGGCTCCGGAGTAGACGCCGCGGGCCTCGCCCTCCAGGGCGTCGATGATCTCCATGGTGCGCAGCTTCGGCGCCCCGTCATGGAGCCGCCGGGGAAGCAGGCCGGACCGCGTCCACGGTCGAACTGCCCGCGCGCAGCGTGCCGGTGACCGTGGAGACGAGTTGGTGCACGGTGGCGTATGACTCCGTGGCCATGAGGGAGGGACGGCGACGGTGCCGACCTCGCAGATCTGGCCGAGGTCGTTGCGGAGCAGGTCCACGATCATCAGGTTCTCGGCGCGCGTCTTGGGGTCCGTCTGCAGGAGCGGCGCGCAGCGTCGTCGGTGCGCGGGTCCGGGTGGCGGGGGCCGTCCCCTTGATCGGTTTGGCCTCCACGGCGCGGTTGGCGTCGACCTTGAGGAAGCGCTCGGGCGAGGAGCTGAAGACAGTGACATCGCCGAGGCGCAGCAGCGCGGCGTAGGGCGCGGGTTCAGGCGGCGCAGGCGCCGGTAGTAGGCGAGGTCGTCCGCGGGGCGGGCAGGCGGAGTTGGTTGGTCAGGCATATCTCGTAGCTCACGCCCTCCCGCAGCCGCCGGTCGCACTCCCGGATGTCCTCCAGGTACTGCTCGCGCGGGCGGGAGAGCCACGCGGACGCGTCGTCCGGCCCGGCCGGCGGCGGGAACGGTGTCCGGCCGGGCGGCGGGAGGCCGGCCAGGACGGGGAGCACCGTCCTGATCCACTTCTGCGCGGCGTCCGAGTTCCGCTGCTCGCACACGGCGACGACGTACGTGCGGTTCTCGGCGTGGTCCACGGCGACGAAGCGGTCGGCCTGCAGCCACACGGCGTCCGGGGTCTTCGACGGGTGCGCGCGCCGGGCGCCGAGGTCGGCCTTCAACTCGTAGCCGAAGTAGCCGACGTAACCGCCGGTGAAGTCGAAAGGCAGTGCGTCGGCGCCGTCGACGACCCGGCCGGTGCGCCGGTCGAGGGCGTCGAAGATGGTGCCGCTCTCCAGGCTGGAGGCCCCTTCCGCGGGGTCCACGACGACGTGCTGGTCCTCCACACGGTAGGTCAGCATCTCGGCCTCGGGCGCCTCCGCGGCGCCGAAGAAGGAGAAGCGGGCCCGGCCTGGTTCGACGTGGGAGCTGTCCAGCCAGAAGGAGCGGGTGTCCGCGGCGTACAGGGCCAGGTACGCCGCCTCCGCGTCGACGGCCCGGTCCAGGACGTCGTACTCCGCCCGCAGCCGCGACGGACGCGCGGCCGGCGAAGGCACTGCCGCCCTCCGGCCGCCGGGGCCGGCCCCGGGCCGGAGAGGCCGGCGGCGTCCCGGCGGGCGTCCGGAGCCAGGGCCAGGTCGCGGAAGTTGGCCACGAGGCGGGCGCCGTACTCCGTGCAGATCGACTCGGGTGGAACTGCACGCCCACCAGGGGCGTTCGCGGTGTGCCAGCCCCATCACCACGCCGTCCTCGGCGCGGGCGGTGATCTCGATGCCGTCGGGCACGGGCTCGGCGATGCTCAGCGAGTGGTAGCGCACGGCGGTGAAGTTCTGCGGGATGCCCGCGAAGAGCCCCTCGCCGCTGTGCCGGACCGTGGACAGATGGCCGTGCCGGGGCTCCGGGGCGGGCACGATCCGCGCGTCCGACAGCAGCCCCATGCCCTGGTGCCCGAGACAGACCCCAGGACCGGCAGCCCGGAGTTCTCCAGAACGTCGCGGGAACGGCCGAAGTCCGGGAGAGGGCCGGATGTCCCGGCCCCGGTGAGATGACCGCCGCGTCGAAGTCGCGCGGACCGAGCCGGTCCAGGGACTCGGCGTCGTTCCGTACGACGACGGGCGCGATGCCGTACACCTTCGCCAGCAACTGGTACAGGTTGTAGGTGTAGGAATCGTAGTTGTCGATGAGCAGGACGCGCATGGGGCAGCACCTTGGGTGGGGTGGTGGTCAGGGGCTTGGGTCGACACCGTTGACCAGTCGAAGGGAGGGTGTCCAGGACGTCCAGCTCTTGGCAGAGCTGCCGCAGGCCGCTGAAGTCCTGGAGGAGCCGTCCACCGCCGGAGGCGTTCCGGATGTCCCGCAGCATCTCTTCGCCCCCTCGACACCGAGCAGTTCCAGGACTCTCGCCCAGGTCGTGAAGTCGTGGGCGGCGAAGGCCTCCATTCCGTCGGCCAGCGCCGCGAGAAGTGGTCACGCCGGCCGGCGGAGAACCGGTTCCACGCGACCTGGGCGATGGTGTCCGCGATCGATGCGTGGCAGTACTCGTCGCGGTTGTGCAGGACGGCCGTCATACGGTTCACGGGCTGGATCTCGCGGTCCTCGGCGATGAGGTCGAGGTGCGCGTTGACCGAGATCTCCGCGACTGTGGTGAAGGCGAGCGACACCAGGGCCTGGTGCTCGGGCGTCTCGGCGGTGGCGAGCAGGTGCGCGTGCCTGCGTGCCTTGTGCGCGAGGGGCAGCGCGGTCTCCGGCATGCGCCAGCCGCGCTGCCGGCGCGTGACGGTGCTGGCGTTGAGGTGCATCAGGGTGTGGTACTGCTCGTCGACCATGGCCTGTGTGACCGCGATCGTCAGCGACTCGCGGTCCAGCCCCGTGTCGAAGGCATCCTGGGCGACCAGGGCGAACCCGGGTTCACCACGTGCTGCTCGATGTCCATGATGTTCTTGTTGAACGCCACCCAGCCCCATGCGAGGATCCTGGCCCTGGTCTCGTCGTCGAGCGCCAGATAGGTGGGGTGGTCGCGGAAGGGCAGCAGGGCGACGGGGAAGTCGGGCCGGTCCCGCTCGAACACGTCGTCCAGGCTCTCCTCCGGCCGCTTGACCGTGGCACGCCGGTTCCAGTTGCCGGCGAGCCTGCTGAGGATGGCGTTCTCCACCGCGTTGTCCGGATCATGTTCCGGGAGCGAGCGCAGCCGCTGGGCCACGGTGAACGCCCCGGACTGCGATGCGTTGGGTATCTCGTCCATTGCGACCTCGGTCCAGGTCAGAGCTGCCCGGCGGCCACGGCGCCGGTCTTGGTCCTGAGGGCGTCGGCTTCGCCCGGCTCCAGCGTCACCCGAAGATCTTCTCGGGAGCGGAGAGGACCTCCTCCCCGTCGAGTTCCCGCTGCACCGGCGGGACGCCGAGCCGGATCTCCGTGAGGGCGTTTCCGATCAGCACGTGCCGCACCGCGGCCTGGGTCCGCTGGAGGATCAACCGGTGGTTGAACGGGGAGTGGGGTGGCTCAGGCAGAAGTGGTTGAGGATCTCGAAGTCCGACGGGTAGCGCGGGTCCGTGGTGAAGCCGTAGATGTCCGCAGGCCCGTCGCCCCGCAGGAAGCGCAGCACGTACTCGCCGTGCGGTTCGCGCACCACGTCGAAGGGCCAGTCGCCGTCCAGCCGGGCGCCGTCGGCGACGCGGATCGGCTCGTACAGCCCGAATCCGCCGAAGCTGACGTCGAAGAGCCAGCTCTCGCCGTCCAGTTCGACGCAGAGGGCGAGGTGGACCGCCGGTCCCAGCTTCTTGCCGGTGCGGATCCGCGACCGCGCCGAGAGCGCCGTGAAGGTGAAGCCGATGCGATCGAGCACGGCCGCCACCAGCACGACGTGCTCCATGCACCAGCCGCCCCGGCCCCGCCGCACGAGCTTGTCCTGGACGCTTTCCAGGTCCAGCGGCACGTCGCGCCCGAGCAGCACATCGATGTTCTCGAAGGCGATCGTTCCGACATGGGCGGCGTGCAGCCCCGCAGCGTGGCGAGGTCGGGGCCGGCTCGGCCGTGTACCCCACCCGGGACAGGTAGGCGTCCAGGTCGACGCCGGCGCCCTGCCACAACGAATCCGTCATGCGTATCCCATCCTTCGTCCTTGAACCCCGGTCCTGCTGTGTCACGTGAACTGCCCGGCGATCGCCGCCGCGAGAATGAGCCAGCCGTAGTAGCGGTTGGCGACGAAGGCCTCCAGGCAGGCCTTCGGGTCGTCCAGGTCCACCCGGACGACCAGGTACGACAGGAGGCATCCCGCGCCCGCAACGAGCACGTGGAACGCCCAGCCCGTCCCCACCTCGGCGCCCGCCCACAGGGCACCGGCGACGCTCAGCGCGATGAAGGCGAACAGCCACGCCTTGCTGGCCCGCCGAACACCAGGGCGGAGGACTTCACGCCGATGCTGCGGTCGTACTCCTTGTCCTGGTGGGAGTAGACCGTGTCGTGGAAAAGCGTCCAGAAGACGTTGCACGCGAACAGGCCGTACACGGCCACCGGGTAGTCGACGCTCCCGGTCACCGCCGTCCAGCCGGCCGGCGCGTAGAAGCGATCGACGGCGCCAGCCACGCCGACGGCCAGAAGAAGACGCGCTTCATGTACGGATAGGCCACCAGCAGCGGGTACGAGACCGCGACGACCAGAGCCGTCTCCACGTTCACCAGCGACAGGACCAGCAGCGACGCCACGGCCAGCACGGCGCCGAACGCGAGCGCCTGCCCGGAACCGATCGTGCCCGCCACCACAGGACGCGACTTGGTGCGGGCGACCCGGGCGTCGATGTCCTTGTCGACGACGTCGTTGACCGCGATGCTCGCGCCGCGCACCAGTACGGCCGCGAGGGCGAGACAGACGATCGCCGACGGATCCGGCATCCCCTCCGCGGCGAGGACCATGCTCCACAGGCCCGGCAGCAGATAAAGCACGATGCCCGTGGGTGCGTGCAGCCGCATCAGCAGGAGGTACTCGCGGATCGGCGCGGGGCTGCTTCTGACGACGCGCTCGGGGAACTTCACGGGCCTGCCGGCGTCCGCCGCCGGGGCGCCGCTCACCACGTCACCGGGAGTTCGACCAGGCCGCCGGTGAGCGAGTCGTGGCGCAGGCGCAGCTTCTCCACGTCCACGGCGAGCCGCATGTCCGGGAAGCGTTGGACGAGCCGGGAGAGCGCCACCTGGAGCTGCATCCGGGCCAGCGGCGCGCCGACGCAGGCGTGGGCGCCGTGGCCGAAGGTGAGGCTGGCCGCGGTGTGGCGGCTGATGTCGACCTGCTCGGGGTCAGGGAAGACGGTGCGGTCGTGGTTGGCCGCGACGATGTTCAGCAGCACGAAGTCGCCGGCCCGGATGGTCGTCCCGTCGATCACCAGGTCCGTCACCGCGTAGCGGGCATGCCGCCGTTGTGCGGGTTCGGCATGGATATCCGCAGGATCTCCTCGACCGCGTCCGGTACGAGGGCCGGGTCGTCCAGCAGCCGTCGGCGCTGCTCGGGGTTGGTCAGCAGCAGGAGCGCGCCCGTGCCGATCCGGGCCACCGTGGTCTCGTAGCCGCCGAACAGCAACAGCGCGGTCAGACCCAGGACTTCGCGGTCGGTGATGCCTTCGGTCGCGCAGAGCCGGGAGATGCCGTCGTCGGCCGGGTGCTGCCGCTTGTCGGCCGCGAGGGTCTGGCAGTAGCCGAACAACTGGCCCAGCCCTGCTTGGAGCGGTCCGGATCCCCGACGTTGGCGGCGTCCCGGGTCCAGACGCTGAACCGGTCCTTGTCCTCGTGCGGCACCCGAGCCAGTCGCACATCACCGAGATGGGCAGCGGCTGCGCCAGCGACTGGTGCAGGTCGACCGGTGCCGTCTGCCCGGCCAGCCCGTCCAGCAGCCCCTCGGTCACCGCCTCGACGTGCGACCGCAGCGCCGCCATGCGCTCCGGGGCGAAGTGCGGCTCCAGCACGGCGCGCATCCGGGCGTGGTCAGTGGCCAGGTCACCCAGCAGATTGTCGAGCAGCGCGGAACCGCTGTCCTGGGCTCCCGCCTCCGGGTCGGGATTGGAGCGGCTGAGCCGGTCGTCGTCCAGCAACTGCCGCACCTGGGCGTGACCGGTGACCAGCCAGGCCTCGTTCCCCTCGGCGGTCCGGACCCGATGGACTGTGCCCTGCGACTGGAGAGTGCGCAGCGCCGGCGCGACCTCCAGCAGATGTGCCTGCTCGAAGGGGAGTTGAGCTGGGGTGTTCACTGAAGACTCCACATCCTTGTGACCCGTGACCCGTGACCCGTGACCCGTGACCCGTGACCCGTGATCCTTGTGACGAGTGGTGACCGCGGTTCCACCGCCGCCGGGGCGGGCACCGCTCGGGCGCCGGGGAGACGTCCGAGCGGTGCCCGCCCGCGGGCTCAGGCGGTCGGCGGCACGTACTCGGCGACGACGACGATGTAGTTGAGCTCGTTGCTCCGGTGGGCGTCGAGGAACGGCTGCTCCACGCCGGTGCGCAGCCCGGAGTGGGAACGCAGCTCCCAGTACGGGATGGCCTCCCGGGTCAGGTCCCAGACCTGTGAGGGCACGAAGTGGTTGTCGGTGAGCGCCTTGAAGTACTCGCTGCGGTCGTTGATGTGGCAGTCGTAGTGGTCGTCGATGGCCTTCACCGCCGTGCTGTCGGTCGACACCGCGTCGTTGGCGCACCAGGTGACGCAGACGTAGCGGCCGCCCGGCGCAGCACCCGCGCGAACTCCGCGAAGGCCTCGGCCGGCTTGACGTACATGGTCGTCTCGTTGGTGTAGACCGCGTCGAACGAGTCGGCGGGCAGGCCGGTGTCGCACATGTTGGCGTACCGGAAGGAGACCTTGTCGTCGCAGCCGTGCACCTCCTTGGCGAGCCGCTCGGAGAACTCGATGTGGTGCTGGCAGAAGTTGGCGCCGACCACCTCGCAGTCGAAACGGCGGTTGACGAGGAAGGCCGTGCCGCCGCGACCCGAACCGCCGTCCATGACGCGGGAGCCGGGCGTCAGCGGGGTCAGTCCGCGCAGGACCAGCTCAACCTGCTCGTTCTCCATCCGGCCCATCTCGGCGAGGATCGCCGCGTCCCGCTCGGCCTCAGGGACCTCGAGCACGGATTTGTCGAAGCCGCCGACGGCGTAGTGGTGGTGGTACAGCCCGTCCTCCTCGCCCAGCAGGAGGTTGATCGGGTCCTGGGTCTTGGTCTCGTAGTGGGCCTGCGCCCGGCGCTCGAACTCGGAGCGGATGACAGGGGAGCAGAGGTGTCATTGACAGTGGTCATGGTGGGGTTACTCCTATCGAGATGTCGCCCCTGTCGGGCGGCGTGGTCATGCCGTGCGATTGACGATGCGGTCGAACAGGGTGGTCAGTTCGGCGGCAGCGGTGGGGCCAGCCCGGCCTGCCCGAGGTGCTCCACCGCCGAGTCCAGATGGCGGCGCGACGTGTCCTGGGCCGTGCGGCGGCCGCCGGTCTCGTCGATGAGGTCGGCCAGCTCCTGGAGGTGCTCGTCGGTGGTGCCGTCGGCCTCCCACCGCCGGTTCAGCCGTTCGCCGGCGGGGCCGTCGGCGGAGAGGGCCACCAGGACGGGGTGGGTCAGGTTGCGCCGCTTGATGTCTCCGCGGATGGGCTTCCCGGTCACGTCCGGATCGCCCCAGATGTCCTCCACGTCGTTGAAGACCTGCAGCGCGATGCCCAGGTCCCGGGCCGCTCCGCGCAGGGCGGCCAGGGTGAGCTCCGGTGCGCCGGCCCGCAGGGCGGGTGCCGTCAGGGAGAACTCCAGCAGCGCCGAGGCCTTCTCTTTCACCATTTGCTCGTACGTCGCCAGTCCGGCGCCCGAGCCGGGCCGGAGGGTGAGTTCGCGAGCCTGGCCCGTGTGGACCAGGGTGAAGGCCTTCGCGAACGCTCTGGCGATTTTCTCCCGGCCCGGTTCAGAATCATCCACGACCAGCTCGAGCGCAAGACCTTGCAGCGCATTTCCCGCGTGAATAGCGAGGCTCGTCCCGAATGCTTTCCACACGGCCGGACGGCCCCGGCGCAGTTCGTCCGCGTCGGCGATGTCATCGTGCAGCAGGGTCGCGTTGTGCAGTAATTCGACCGCCGCCGCCTGGGACCGCACGTTCTCGGGACGCACGCCGACCCCGGCGGCCACCGCCATCATCAGGCTGGCCCGGGTCAGCTTGCCGGCCCCGGTACTGCTGGGCGTGCCATCCGCGTCGACGAAGCCCAAGTGATAACCGCACGTGCGAGCCAGAGTCGACTCCATTGAGGAAACTCTATTCTCAATGAAGGGGACCACTACGGATCGCGCGGTTCCCGGTGAGGGCAGGGATTGCGATCCGGTGGGTGAAGCGACATGCGTACTCATCGCGACTCCCCTCCGGTCGTGTGACGAAACCATCCGGCGTCCGCGAATCGAGCCGTTAAGAACTCGTCATTGCGGTGAACGTGGCGTATGCGTGTCATGGCGTCTGCTCACCTCCCGATCGCTTCGTCGTACAGTGAAATACCGATACGTGGAGGCTTGGGTGACACTTTCTGGCCACCCAGTATCGGTGCAGGTCACCGGCTTACTCAGCCGGGATTCTCGATAACGCCGGAATTCGCTCAACCGGAGTTGAGTCTGGAAGATCTTGCTTCGTCGTGTCAACGACGTGGTGCGGGTCTGGCGAGAATCGCGTGTGGTGTTCGGGCATGCCGGTCGGCAGGTCGATCCGCTCTGAATCCGGTGCCGGGTGATCGACTTTTCCCGGTGCAGGCGATTTAGGCACCATGGAGTTCATGTCCCTAATTCACCGGGATGATCCCCGTGAGGACCGGCCGTACATGTTCGAGAAAGTGGTGGCTGACCAGCGTCGATGATCCCTCTTCGGTCGTCATGAAACCGAAAGGAGGGCATATGCCCAATGCGGAATGCCGCGAGTTCCGGATCGACGGTGGTGGTCGCAGAGGTTGTCCATCGGACGGGATGACGTCCGATGCGGGTAATTAACGGGCTCCTGCGGAGGTGTTCGGGCAACATATATGCCCGGAACGAGTGGCTTACTTTTCGGGTCTGGCTTGAATTGTGCGGCCGTTCCGGCGTCGTGCGACGGTGTCCGAATCCACCTGTTTTCGTGTCCGTGCATATGCGCTACATCGCCGTGAACAGCTCGAATGGGCCGTCGGCACACCGAGGATCCAGGTGCCGACGGGGCAGGAGAACGCACAGAGGCGCTGCCCGATAGGGGCAGCGCCTGAGGGTGGTTCCGGCGGGACTTCTTCCGGGCTACGCGGCTCCGCCGCCGTGGAGCACGGCCGGCGCCCGCTTCTCCGGCTTGCCGGCCCCGTCAGGGGCAGCACGTCGTGGAACGTCACCCGGGACGGCACGTGCTTCGGGGACAGCCCGGCGGCGACGTGGGCGATCAGGCCTCTGTCGTCGGCCGTGCCGCCGGGACGGGCGACGACGGCGGCGTGGATGTGCTCCACGCGGTCGCCGTCGATCACGCAGTACGCCGCGGCCTGGGCGGCCTCGGGGTCAGCTGGCGTTTGATGCCTACGCCTGCCAGCAGGCTGATCTGCGCGTCCGTGATATCCGTCCCGTCCGTGGCGGGTTCGGCGGACCGCCAGCGGTGGCAGCAGCAGATGCCGGGTTCGGCCAGGTCGAGTCCGTCGAAGAAGCGGCGGACATCGCTGTGCGAACGGAACTGCACCGGAGACCCGGACTTCGTGTAGATCTCCGCGACCTTGTTCCAGGTGACGGGGTCGAAGTCGGGCGTGCAGTGGGTCATGGCCAGAGCGCTGCCGGCCGGGAGCGGGTCGAGCAGCCGGCGGACGATGGCGTACGGGTCGTGCGGGTCGGTGATGAAGTGCATCAGCGCGTTGAGGGAGAGGGCGATGGGCTGGTCGAAGTCCAGGACTCCCGAGTCCTTCACGGCGCTCATCAGCGCGTCGGGGTCGGTGGCGTCGGCCTGGACGTAGGCCGTGCGTCCCTGTGTCGTGCTGCGCATGAGGCGTTCGGCGTACTTGAGAACGAGCGGGTCGTTGTCCGCGTACACGACGCGGGCGTCGGGCGTGACGGACTGGGCGACCTGGTGCAGGTTGGGCTCGGTCGGGATGCCCGTGCCGATGTCGAGCCACTGGCGGATGCCGTGCTCCCGCGCCAGGGCCTGGGTGGCCCGGTGCATGAACGCCCGGTTCTCGCGCGCGGTCACGTAGATGCCGGGGTGGGCCTTGGCGGCGACCAGGGCCGCCTCCTTGTCGATCTCGAAGTGGTCCTTGCCTCCGAGGAAGTAGTCGTACATCCGGGCCGAGTGCGCCTTGCTCGTGTCGAGACCGCGGCCGGCCTGCCTGGTGGTCATGTTCTTCCCTTCAGATGAGTAGGTCTGTCGGCCCGCAGGCCAGGGACGGGCCGGTGCCGTCGCCCCTTCTGCCCGACATCGGTTCACCCGGCGGCCAGGTGGTCGGCCAAACCTTCCTTGACCCCGCGGACGAACGCGGCGATCTCCTCCGGCGTGCAGATCAGCGCCGGCCCGGCCGGGTCGGTGGACTGCCGAACGGCCACGCGGCCGTCGGCGAGTTGTTTCGTCTCGATGCACTGACCGCCGTTCGGCCCGCTCCAGGGACGCTCCCAGCCCTGTTCCCCGAGATCGCGGGCCGGCATGCCGTTGTAGACGCCCTCGTCCGTGATCGTCATGAGTACCCCTTGCGCATGCGGTTCAAGAGCGCCCTGCTGTCCTCGGACGACGTCAGCAGTGCCATGCGGGCATGTGCCTCGAGATGGGAGACGACGTCGGCGCGCTGGTCCAGGTAGACCGAGGCGGACAGGAGTTCGCTGTAGACGATGTCGGGCAATTCGGGTTCCTCGAACCGGAAATATGTGAACGGCGCACACGCTCCGACATGCGCGCCCGCGGTGAAGGGCACGATGTCGAGGCTGACGTGCGCAAGCTCGGAGACGTCCAGGAGTCGCTCGAGCTGCTCCCGCATCACGTGAGGGCCGCCCACCACCCGGTGCAGGACGGCTTCCTCCATGACCACCCACAGCGTGGGGCGTCCTCCCCTCCAGCAGGCTCTGGCGGCGCAGCCGCAGCTCCACACGGCGTGCGAGCTCCTCCGCGCTGCCGTTGGGCAACCCGCCGCGCAGCACGGCGTGCGCGTAGTCAGGGTCTGCAGGAGGCCGGTGACGTACTGGGGCTCGTACGTGCGGAGGGTCTTGGCGCCCGCCTCCAGGCTGACGTAGGCGGTGAACCAGCTGGGAACCGCATCGCGATAGGAGTGCCACCAGCCGGGCTTGTTGGCCTGTTCGGCCAGGTCGACGAACTCGTCGATCTCCTGGCGGCCCGCACCGAAGGTCTCCAGGAGCTTCTCCACGTAGAGGCTTCAGTGCGACCTCGGCCTTTTCCAGCCGGCGGATCGTCAGGGGCGTCACACGCAGTGCCTTTGCCGCGTTCTCCAGCGAGGCACCGGCGCCGAGCCGCATTTCCTGCAGCCGACGTCCGAGGATCACGCGCAGGACTGTCGGCGCGCTGGCGCCGGAACGGGCCTCGCTCACGCCCAACCTCCTGGGGAGCCGTCAACAACGCCATTGTTACAGCGATTTGATGTAGACGCCAGGTTGATAATCGCGCTGCTGAAATTATCAGGGAGTCGGTTGCAGCGTGAGCTGCATCACGCGCATAGTGGACGTGTGAGTGGTCAAGTCACAGCGATGACGCAGGATCCGGCCCGGAGGAGGCGCGTGATGCCGATGCCGTCGTCGGCGCCCGCCGCCGGGCGCTGCCTCGGCGTACGCCTCTCACGCTCGAGCTGCAGTCCCGCACCCCCACACCGCGCCCCGCCCCGCAGGCGCTGGAAGGCGACATCAGTGACTCTGTCCACGCCCTCAGCCCCGGCCTCGGACCTCGCCCTGGCCGGGACCGTGCCGCGCCGGGAGTACTGGTTCGGCCTGCCCGCCCTGCGTACCAGCGCGAGATCCGCCCGCGACATCGTGCGTGACCGGCTCCGTGCCTGGAAGGTGCCCGGCGACACGTGCTGCGACGCGGTGCTGCTGGTCTCCGAGCTGACCACGAACGCCGTGCTTCACACCGGCAGCGGTCATGTCCTGTGCGGCCTCACACTGAGCGGCGACGAGCGGTGCCTGCGCATCGAGCTCCACGACGAGGACAGCACCCAGGTCCGCCCGCCCGAGCACCACGCCGGCCCCTGCGAGGAGAGCGGGCGAGGGCTGCTCTCGTTCAGCAACTCGCGGACAACTGGGCTGCGCACGCTCGACGCGGGCCGAAGGAAAGGTCGTCTGGGTGGAGTTGACGGCCCACCCTGACAAGGGCCGCCTGCGTCCCCTTCGCGCGGCGGAACCCTTCCTCCTCGATCCATCTACTGAGGGCGCCCATGACTCCCCACGGTGAATCTGCTTCTCCGGTCGTGCTGTACGTATGCGCCGACCGGGCCCCGGGCGCGCCTGGTGCAGCCACGCAGCGCGCGCAGACAGAGGGCCACGCGTTCGCCCAGGAGCGCGGGCTGACGATCGCCGAGGTCATCACGGACACCTACGGTGAGCCCGACCCGGCCCGGCGCAGAGGGTGGCAGCGGGTGAGACAGCTGGCACAGACGGGCCACGTCACCGCGGTACTCGTCCGCTGGCCCAGTGCCATCGCCCCGGAGTGCGCGAGTGAACTCCGGCACCGCGAGGCCGCCTGGCTCCACGACCAGGGCGTGCGCGTCCGATACACCTGGGCGCCCTTGTCAGCCGAGGGGTGAGGCTCACGTCCGATTGCCGTGCGGTCTCACCGGCCGTAGGTGGCCAGCAGGGTCGGGATGACCGTCCTGCGCGGCGGGCCCGTCGGCCGTGTCCCGGATCCGGCCTCCAAGCGGTGCATGAGCAGCTGGCCGCGCGGCGGCCGATCTCGGCGGGGTCGTAGGAGGCCAGGGTGAGGGGACACCCAGCAAGTCGGCGGATTCCACATCGTCGAAGCCGGCGAGGGCGGCGGCGGTGCCGAGGCCGCGCACCGCACGGCAGGCGCCCAGGGTCAGGCGGTTGTTGGCACAGAACAACGCGGTGGGTGCGCCCGCACGGTCGAGTAGTTCCCGCGCGGCCGCCTCGGCTGTGACGACGTCGTACGGGCCTCGTCGCACCCACTCCTCCCGTGGCCGGAGCCCGGATTCCTCCAGCGCGGACCACCAGCCGCGGAAGCGCTCGGCACCGGTGAAGAGGGTGGGAGGGTTGCCGAGGAATCCGACCCTTTCGTGGCCGTCCTCCACGAGCCGTGTGGTGGCGGCCCGTGCGCCACCGAAGTCATCGACCAGCACGGTGTCCGCCTCGATGCCGGCCGGCGGGCGTGAGGCCAGGACGAGCGGGTGCCTTCCAGCGTCTCGGGCGACAGGTGACGTTGGTCGGAGCCGGCCGGGACGACGATCAGACCGTTCACCCGCCGGGAGACGAGGTCCTGGACAAGGTCCCTCTCCCGTGCGAGTTGTTCGGCGGTATTGCCGAGCACCAGCCGCAGGCCGTAGTCCTGCACCACCCTCGGCGCCGAGGGCGAGTTGCGCGTAGAAGGGGTTGGCGAGGTTGGTGACGACGAGTCCGACAAGGCCGCTGTGCCGGCCGAGACGCAGATTGCGCGCCGTCTCGTTCCGGCGGTAGCTCAGGTCGGTCACGGCTTCGAGAACGCGCCGACGGGTGGCTTCGCCGACGCCCTCGTTCCCCTTCAATACCCGCGAGACGGTCATGGCGCTGACTCCGGCGCGTGCTGCGACGTCTCGCATGGTGGGGTGGGGCGCTGCGGCTCTGAGGCGGTTTCGGACCCGGGCACTGCGTTGCTGCTCCCTCAAGCACCGGCAGCCGCTCACCGTCTGCGCGGATCCTCCATCATAGGCGGACGCCTTGGGCCTCCTCCCGTTCGGTGCATGGGACGCGGCCCACCGCGCAGCGCCCAGGAGCGAGGCCGTGTCGGGCAGGCGGGCGGGGCGACACGAAGACCCGGCGCTCCGCCATCCGCCAGGCCCTCGCGCAGTGGTGCCGTGACGAGGTCCCAGGACCCGGCGATGGAGCCGCCGACGACAAGCACGGTGGCTTGGAAGCGGGTCAGCCAGGGAGCCATGGCGACGCCCAGGGCGCGGAAGGCGTGATCGAGCACCGCGACGGCAAGGGCGTCCGAGGCACGTGCGCGGGAGGCGATGCCCGTACGTCGGGCACGTCGTCCGGGCTGCCTTGCGCAGCGGACGCGTAGGCGGCTCGGATCGCGCGGCGTGAAACCGTGTCCTCCAGCGGGCGTCCGTCGAAGACGAGCCGATGGGCACTGCCCTCCGGTGGTACCAGCGGTCCGTCATTGACCGGCACACCGTCGGCCAGGAAGGCGGAGCCCACACCGCTGCCGAGTGTCAGACACACTGCGCGTGCGTGTCCGGCAGCGGCGCCACAGGTGTATTCGCCCAGACCGAAGGCGTCGGCGTCGTTGACGAAACGGAGCGTGGCGGGTGTCGGGCGAATGCGTGCGCGCAAGGCGGCGCCGACATCCATGCCGTACAACGCCTCGAACTTTCCGACCCCTTCGAACAGAGCTACGCCGGCCTCGTACGCGAAGGGCCCCGGCACGGCCACGCCCCAGTTGGCGGATCGCGGCGCCCCGAGGCGGGAGGCGGTCAGGGCTATGCGGCCGAGAACCTCCTCGGCGGAGCCCTGCGGCGACAGGGGCTCCCGAGCGAGCTCTCCGCGGACGGCTCCCGCCGACAGGTCCACCATGGAGGCGGTGACATGCGTGCCGCCGATCTCCAGTACCGGCTGCATCAGCGGTGCTCCCTGACCAGGGAGGTGACGACGTGCACGGGCCTGTCGCCCAGTGGGCGCAACCGGTAGCAGCCGACGGCGGCGGGGACCGTCAGCGTCTCGGCGAAGGCGAGGTCGTGGAGACGGCCGTCGCCCCACTCGATCACGATGCCGTCACCGGAGGAGACATTGAGGATGTGGAACCGGCCGGCGGTGTCCATCGCAGCGCTCCGGCAGGACGGCTCGAGCACCACACGGCGTACTTCGTAGAACATCTCCGGCAGCGCACCGAGGACCTCCTCACGCCAGCCGGGTCCCTCGCGCAGGACGCGTGGTTCCTGCATGAGATCGCGGCTCACCGCCTCGCCCCGACGGGTGGTGTCGAGGTTGGCGAACGCATGCGCGTAGGGCAGGGGCGGGTGCTCCGGTCGCGCCCTTGCGGAGCCAGTCGTAGAAGCGCAGGGAGTACAAGTACGGTGTGGCGCTGATCTCCAGGACGAGGTTGCCGGTGCCTGAGGAGTGCGGTGTCCCCGCCGGAATCAGGTAGAGGCGGCCTTCCTGGGCGGGATGGCTCTGGACGAATCGCTCGACGTTCATCTCCTCACCGTCCTCGATGGCGGCGATCACCTGCTTGCGCATCAGCTCGATGTCGGCGTCCTGCTGGAGCCCGAGGTAGACGCGGGCATCCGCCGCACCCGTGGCCGTGAGGTAGTAGGTCTCGTGCTGGGTGTAGGACCAGCCGAAGTGCCCGCGCATGTACTCCTCGCGCGGGTGCACGTGGACGGAGAGATTGCCTCCCCGACGGTGTCGAGGTAGTCGAAGCGGATGGGGAAGGAGGTGCCGAACTCCTCGTGCACCGCCGTACCGAGGAAGTCCTCGGGGTGCAGGACGCAGAGCAGTTGGAAAGGCAGCTCCACCTCGGCCTCCGGCCCGTCGCCCACGAGGATGCCGGCCTCGGGTGCGATCAGCTCGTAGCCGAGTGCGGTGTTGCCGTTGCGCGGCGTGAAGTCCAGTTCGGTCGAGGCCCACTCTCCGCCCCAGGGGTGGAGTTGAACCAGGGGCGGGTACGGACCGGGCCGCCGGCCAGATGCGCGAGAGTGGTGCGCAGTGTGCTGCCGTCGACCGAGGCCGGACGTCGAGTGTCCTGAAGGTCCAGCCAGCGGTCGATGCCGGCGGCGTGGGCGTCGCGGTGGGCGTCGAGCATGGGCCAGTCCGCATAGAACAGACGGCGCAGGTCACCGGGCGCACTGTGCCGACCGAGGTTGACTCCCAGTACCGGGTCTGCGGCGGTGATGGCTGCCTCGGCATAGCGCTTGGGCAAATCGGCGTACCACAGCAGGTCGTGCCGGACGAGCGCGGCGCCCGGCCGAGGACGATCAGCAGCCCTCGTCCGGAGCACCGGTCCGGGGCAGCGAGACGTATGCCCCGGCAACGGAGGCGCGTGCGAGGGGCAAGTAGTGCGGATCCGCGTCCGGGCCGTCGCCGGTGCGCTCGAGGACAGTGTCCCAGTCGGCTTCGAACTCGCGCAGGTCCATGACGGTGACGGGGATGCCGCGCGCGGCGAGTGCGCGGGACAGATGCACCTGCACGGCGCTCCAGTCGAGCGAGGCCGGGCCGTCGAGGGCCAGTACGGCGGGTCCGGCGGGCAGGGTCCGGACAGCGGCCTCCCATCCGCGTGCGACCGTTCCGTCGACAGCCGGGTAGCGGGGATTGTGCTGGTAGGAGCGGGTCACGGCACTCTCCGGGGTCGAATCTGAATGTTATCGTTAACTTTAATGTGCCGGGTGCGGACCGAGTCAAGGCGGTACGGGCGCACGCGGATGGGGGCGGTGCGGCGGTCCGGCTCATGCCCGGCGCTGGCGCGGGTGGTATCGGTTGTCCACCGGCCGCGGCCCCGGACCCGGCTCGCGGACCGGTTCGAGGGCTGGCTGAACGCGGGCAGCGCGGTCGTTGCCCCGCCCGTGGCCTCCCCGCCTTCGTTCATCGGCGCGAGGATCAGGCCGACCGGGCGCGCAGGGCGAGCTCGATGTCCTCGAGGCTGCGCCCTTGGTCTCCACGACGAACCGTGCCGCAAACACATGGGCGAGGGCGCAGATCACCGCGAACCCGAGGAACAGCCAGCCGATGCCCACGGAATCGAGCAGGACCGGGAAGCTGAGCGAGACGACGAAATTGGCCGCCCACAGCAGCATCGTGCAGAAGCCGACCGCGGCGCCCGCACGTGCAGGGGAACACCTCGCTGATCACCACCCAGCACACGGCGCCCCAGGTGGCGGAGAAGCTGACGATGAACGCGCCGAGACAGGCCAGTGTGACCAGGCCGACCACACCCATGCCCGTCGGTTCCGGCAGCAGGAGTGAAGTCGCCGCGAGCACGGCCAGGCTGACGCACATGCATACCGCTCCGGTCAGTAGCAGCCGCTTCCTGCCCACCTTGTCGATGAGCCAGATCGCCACCAGTGTCATCGCCATGTTGACCGCGCCGATCCCGGTGTTGGCGTAGATCGCGGCGGAGTCGCTGAACCCGACGTTGGTCAGCGTCGTGGGTGCGTAGTAGATGATCGTGTTGATTCCGACGACCTGGTTGAGCACGGCGAGCCCGATGCCCACCACGAGCGCCGGACGCAGCCAGGGGCGAAGACCTCACGCAGACCCGCCCGGTCCCGCGAAGTGGCCTCCACCTGTCGGATCTCGGCGAGCTCGGCCTCGACCTCGCTCGCGCCCCGGGTTCGCGCGAGCACCTCGCGTGCTTCCTCTCCCGCCCGTTACGCAGCAGCCAGCGCGGCGTCTCCGGCATCACGATCAAGCCCGCCAGCATCACCATCGAGGGCACGATCGCAAGGCCGAGCATCCAGCGCCATGCCTCGGCCGGGGCCAGGAGCGCGTTGGTGACGTAGGCGACGAAGATCCCCACGGTGATCATCAACTGGTTGAGGGACGACACGGCGCCGCGGCTGCGCGTGGTGGCCATCTCCGACAGATAGAGGGGCACGACCACGGAGGCCGCTCCCACGCCGAGGCCCAGCAGGACACGGGCGGCCACGAGCAGCGCGGTATTGGGCGCCAGGCCCGCGGCCAGCGCACCCACTCCGAAGGCGACCGACGCGGCCATGCCGACGCGGCGCCGGCCGAGGGTGTCGGCGAGCCTCCCGCGGCGGTCGCCCCGACCATCGCCCCCACCAGGAGGGAACTGACGACAAACCCTCTGTCAGCGGGGTCAGCCCCAGCTCGTCCCGGATGTAGAGCAGGGCGCCCGCGATGACCCCGGTGTCGTAGCCGAAGAGCAGGCCGCCGAGGGCGCCGAAGAAGTAGATCCGCCTGGTGGACCTGCCTACGCTCGTCGCGTCGGGTATCGCTGCCTGGGACACGAAGGACCTCCGGACTCGGGTTAACGTTCACATGGAAGTTAGCGGCGCGCCGCGAGGGCGTCAACGGATGTGCGGAAGCCGGGATCACATGCGCGGGGCCAGGCCGCCGATTCTGCGCCGGTGCCCAGATCGCCTTTTCGAGCGGCGATTTTGGTCTGTAACGCGGTCTCGCGGCCTGCCAGTCCGCGAAATCCGGTCGTGTCGACCTCATTGACACAGCTCCACGAAACGGGAACGCTCCTGGCGTGGATTCTCGCGTTAACGCTAACTATTCACGCAAGGAGACTGTCATGCCAGGTCGTCCCAGAGACGGGCGGACCGCCGGAGCCGCCGCACCTCGGCTCGTCCGCCGCCTGACCTTACTGTTGAGCGCCCTCCTGCTGGTCCTGGGCGTGGTGGACGGTGGCGCGAGCGCCCCGCAGCCGCGGCCGCGCCGTCCGCGGGTTCCGGACGGAACTACGTGGACCAGGTGAACCCATGGGTGGAGGCCGACATCGGCCGCTACTTCTTCTTCCAGTCGGCCAGCAGGCCGTTCGGCATGGTCAAGCTGCGCCCGGACACCAGCACCGACTCCTCCCGGGGCACCGGGTACCGGCGCGACGAGAACCAGGTCAAGGGCTTCAGCCATCTGCACGACTGGAACCTGTCCGGCGTGCAGGTGATGCCCACCAGCGGCGAGCGTGCCCAAGCTCGACGGCGACGAGGGCTGGCAGTCGCACGTCGACCACGACAACGGTGAAGTCGCCGAACCCGGCTACCACAAGCTGCACCTGGACCGGTATGGCATCGACGCGGAGCTCACGTCCACCGACCGCGTGGGCATGCACCGCTACACGTACGACAAGGCCGGCCCCAGCGAGATCCTGGTCAACCTCGGCGGCCACCTGGGCGAGGCGATCATGGAAAACGCCCACGTCACCAAGAGCAACGACCGTGAGATCGCGGGCTACGTCCTGCAGCGCGGCGAGAGCTTCGGCAAGGACGACGCCGACCACAAGGTGAAGCTGTACTTCGACATTCGCTTCGACAAGCCCTTCGACTCCCTGCACGGCTGGGCCGGCGGCAAGCTCCTCGACGAGGGAAAGCCCGTGGATGAGGTCTCGGGGACAAGGCGGGCGCCTATGTGCGCTACGACCACCTCGAGGCGGGCGAACAGGTGCAGATGAAGGTCGGCCTGTCCCTGACCGGCACCTCGGGAGCCGAGAACAACCTGCGCAGCGAGCTCCCCGGTTGGGACTTCGACGCGGTCAAGGCCGACGCCCAGAAGCAGTGGAACGAGATGCTCGGCCGCATCGACGTCAGCGGCGGCACCGCCAGGCAGCAGGAGAAGTTCTACACCGACCTGTTCCACGTCCTGTGCGGGCGCAGCATGATCAGCGACGTCGACGGCGCCTACCTGGACAACACCTGGGGCAGCGGCAGTGTCGGACGCACAGCGGTCGGCCGCGACGGCAAGCCGGAGTTCGCGATGTACAACTACGACGCGCTGTGGCTGACTCAGTGGAACCTCAACAGCGTCCTCGGCCTCGCGTATCCGGAGATCTACAGCAGCCTGGTGAAGTCGCAGCTGCAGATGTACAAGGACGGCGGGCTGCTGCCCAGAGGGCCGGTCGCCGGGAACTACTCGATGGTGATGAGCGGCTCGCCCGTGACGTCCTTCATCACCGGTGCCTACAACAAGGGCATCCGCGACTTCGACACAGACCTGGCGTACGAGGCGATGCTGGACTCCCAGTCGATCGGCGGGCTGTTCGACAAGGCCTGGTTCGACTACCGGGGCTGGGACACCGGCGGAAACCGCGAGTACCTCGACCTCGGCTACGTCCCCGACGGCACGACGGGCCAGGGCGCGGGCCAGACCCTCGAGTACGCGAACCAGGACTACTCCCTCGCGCAGTTCGCCGAGCAACTGGGCAAGCAGGGCATCAATGCCACCCAGTACGCAAAGGCCAAGGCCTCGTCCGAGCTGGACAAGGAGCACGGCGCCGCTCATGCGATCGACGGCCGGCCGCTGCGTGCGCCCACCGACGTCGAGTGGGCGTCGGCGGGCGAGTCGAGCCCCTGGATCGAGCTGACCTGGGACAAGCCGCGCGCGCTGCAGCAGGTGGTGCTCAGCGACCGGGCGGACAGTGACAGCAACGTCCGCTCCGGACGGCTGGAGTTCAGTGACGGTTCCGGCGTGGCGGTGAAGGACATCCCTGCCGACGGTGGCAAGAAGACCGTCCGGTTCAAGAAGCGGAACGTCACTTCGGTCAAGTTCACCGCCACGGGCGGCGAGGGCGAGAACGTCGGCCTGAACGAGTTCGAGGCCTGGGACGACACCGACACCCACCAGTACCTGGAGGACCGCTCACGCAACTGGCGCAACCTCTACGACGAGGACTCCGGTTTCATCCGCCCGCGCGAGGCCGACGGCAGCTGGCGCACCCCTTCGACCCGCTCGCCCCGGACGACTTCGACGAGGCGAACGCCTGGCAGACCACCTGGTTCACCACGCAGGACGTGATGGGCCTGGCCAACCTGATGGGTGGTGAGACGGCGTACGCGGACAAGCTCAACTACGCCTTCACGATGGCCGAGAAGGACAACTTCATCGGCGAGTACGGGAGGGCTACGTCTCCTACGGGAACCAGCCCGGCCTCGAAATGGCCCATCTGTTCAACTACGTTGGCAAGCCGTGGCTGAGCCAGTACTGGGTGCGGCAGGTCAAGGAGAAGACCTACGGCTCGACCGCGACCGATGACGGCTACGGTCACTACGACGAGGACCAGGGGCAGATGGGTGCCCTCAGCGCTCTGATGGGCATGGGGCTCTTCGAGGTCACCGGCGGCAGTCTGGACAAGCCGGTCTACGACATCACCTCTCCGGTCTTCGACGAGATCACCATCAAGCTCGATCCGCACTACAACAAGGGCAAGCGGTTCCGCATCGTCACGCACGACAACTCGGCCGAGAACATGTACATCCAGCGCGCCCAGCTGGACGGCAAGCGGCTGGACAAGGCCTGGTTCCGGCACGATCAGCTCGCCGACGGCGGAACGCTCGAGCTGTGGATGGGTGCCGAGCCCAACAAGAACTGGGGACGAAGCACCTGCCGCCGTCGGAGTCGAAGTCCGAGGGGCGCAAGCCCACGTTCGTGAAGGACATCGCCGTCAGCGGCTCGGGCACAGTCGACGAGCCGTACAGCGAGAGCCGCTTCAAGGCCGTGGTCGCACCCGATGACGCCACGTTCAAGGAAGTGGTCTGGTCGGTGACCGAGCCGGACGGCTCGCCGACGAAGAAGGCGGACATCGACTCCGACGGCGTCCTGAGCGTCAACCACCGCGACGGCCCGGTGCGCGTCACCGCAGCCTCCGCCGACAGCGGGAAGGCCACCGGTTCCAAGCTGGTCGACATCGGCCTGGACAAGACCAAGCTGCGCGGCAACGCCGCCTGCCGGCCGGACGTCAAGGCCACGGCGTCGTCCGTGTACAGCGACGACTACCCGGCGAAGAACGTCCACGACAGCTGTGACGCCGACGGCGCCACGCCGGGGCCGACTGGGCCTCGGACGGAGAGCTCGACCCGTGGGTGCAGCTGAACTGGCCGGAGAAGATCAAAGCGGACCGGATCGTGCTGTCCGACCGTACGACGAAGGACGATGCCAACGGCGGCCTCCTGACCTTCTCCGACGGCAGCGAGGTCAAGGTCGAGGACATCCCCGCCAAGGAGCCGAAGACCGTGAACTTCGCCATGAAGAGCTTCGACTGGGTGCGCTTCCAGACCGAGGGCGGTACCGGCTACAACAACGGATTGCTGGAGTTCGAGGTGGACGCCGTGCCGTCGGCACCCGAAGCCCCGAAGCGGTCTCGGCATCAGCCGGCGAGGGCGAGCCACGGTGCGGTGGAAGGCTCCGGCGTTCAACGGCGGTGCTCCAGTGACCGGTTACCTGGTCAGGCCGTACCGGGACGGGAAGCCGCTCGTCCCGGTCGGCGTGGGTGAGGGGCGACGAAGGCAGAGGTGAAGGGCCTCGCCGCGGGGAGCCGTACACCTTCACCGTCACTGCCGAGAACATGGCAGGGCGGGGCCCGAGAGCGCGAAGAGTGATCCGGTGCGGCCGGAGTGAGCGAGTAAGCAGGCACGGAGCGACGGGGTCCCGACGACCCGTCGCTCCCCTGACGCCGGCGGGCACGCCCGGCCCGCTCATGCCCCGGGCCGCCGCGGCGAACCCGTCGGCCATGGCCGAGCACGTCGGGGAAGGCGGGGCGGGTGGCTGCCGCTGGACCCAGAATTCCCGGCTGCCCGGCTGCCCGGCTGTGCGCGCTGCTGGCGGACGCGGGGCTCGGGTCCTGGTCAGCGAAGTGGCGTACGGACCGGACGGATTCGAGGGGCAGGTCCGGTACGTGGACGATCCCGATGTCGGCGGCGAGCTCGCCCGGCACTCGGACGAGCCGCTCGCCGGAACGCCGGATCCGGAGGATGTGGCGTATGTGACGCAGGTGCCCGAGGCGGCCGCTCGCCGTGGCGGTTACCCATCGCGGCCTGGATCACCATGTGGTCTGGGCGGCCGGGGAGTTGACCGGGGCGATATACGCGATCTCTCCGGTCTGTGGGGACAGCGTTGCCGGGCGCCCCGTCGTGGGATGCCGTTCTCTGGATGAAAAGCCGGCTATCGATTGGTGACATCGGCCGACCGTCGGTGTACCAGTGGACCGAACCCTTGGTAGCCACTGCGCAACACCTTGCCGCGATGGTGCTGTTGGGGTCGGTGACGCTTCCCGTAGCGCCGGTGATCGTACATGTCGACCGGCTCGCGCACTGGTCTTACGTGCTACTCCCCGGGTGTTTATCGCTTCGTGATCGCGCTGCGGAATTCGCCTTCGTGATGTTGTCCGAGCCGGCAGGCCCTCTGGTGCGAAGCCGGTGCAACTGGGCGGTTATGAGACTTAGTTCCTGGGGCCTGTGATTCAAGTTCCATTAAGGCTGTCCGGTGGGGCATTCGCCGATCTCCAGCCCTCCAGCCCTCCGGGCCCCGTCCCGCTCCTGCCGGGGGCGGACTGTACGCACTGGCCGGCGGCGCGTCCTCGTGAGATGGCTGACGCTGTACGCGCGGTCTCGGCAGGCGCCCGCCTCGATGGCCGCGATCCGCTGGGCGCCACGCGGTGCGGCGCACGTGCGGGCGCGGTTGCCCAGGCGGAGATCAGGCCTGGAGGTCGGCGACGACCTTCACGTCGTCGCTGCGCCTGTGCAGGGGTCGGCGAAGCCGCTCATCGGTACCCGGCGGGTGATGAGACGGTCCAGCCGGCCCGGGTCGGCCCTGGCGGGAGCGGCGGCGGCCTGTTCGTAGTGGCGGCGGCCGGAGAACAGGCTGTGCTTCCCGGCTCCCTCGCTGTCCGGGAGTGAACGGCCTTGCCCCGATCGGATCGCCAGGCGCGCCGTGCGCTCCTGGCTGTGATTTTCTTCGTCGAAGGAGGGCTCGTACGTCCGGGCGCAGACAACCGACAGGGATTCGAAATGGCCCAGGGTATTCCAGGGAACCGGGGCCGATAACCAGCTGTCGGAGATCGCCCCGGATCGTGTGCGGAGGGCTCGCCGCTGGGCTCTTCATCGCGCTCGGCGGATTCCTTTTCGGATATGACACGGGTGTCGTATCCGGGGCCCTGCTGTACATCAAGGGCGACTTCCACCTCAATTCGTTCGAGCAGGGCAGCATCGTCAGTGTGCTGCTCATCGGCGCCATGCTCGGAGCCGTGGGGCGGGGCGGCTGGCAGACCGGCTGGGCCGTAGGAGGACGCTGGCGATCGAGGGACTGGTGTTCATCGGCGGGACCGCGATTCTCGTGTTCGCGCCCGGCTACGTGGTGCTCCTGATCGGCCGTGTCGTCCTCGGCCTGGCGGTCGGTGGCGCCTCGTCGACCGTACCGGTCTATCTCTCGGAGGTCTCCCCGACGGAGCTGCGCGGGCGCTTCCTTACGCTCAACCAGTTCATGATCACGGTCGGTATCCTGGTCTCGTACCTCGTCAACCTTGCCTTCTCCAGCAGTGGTCAGTGGCGCGCGATGTTCGCCGTGGGTGCGATCCCGGCTCTGCTGATGGTCCTGGGGGCAGTGTGGGTGCTGCCCGAATCTCCGCAGTGGCTGATCCTCAAGGGCCGGGTGAACAAGGCCCGGCAGGTCATCGAATCGGTCAGCGACGAGGAACGGGCAACCCAGCTGGTCGAACGCGCCCAGCAGCCGCGCCGGAAGGGAAACCGGGCACGGCACAGAAGAAGAACTGGCGGGTCCTGCTGTCACCCCGTGTCCGGCCGGCGCTGATCGTGGGTCTCACGCTGGCGGCGGCGCAGCAGTTCGGTGGAATCAACACGATTATTTACTACGCACCGACGCTCATTCAGAAAACCGGTCTTTCGGCGTCGAATTCAATCTTCTATTCGGTCGCGATCGGGGTCATCAACCTGGTCATGACGGTTGTGGCCGTCAGGCTGGTCGACCGAATGGGGCGCCGCCCACTGCTGCTCATTTCGCTGACGGGCATGCTGGTGATGCTCGTTCTGCTGGGATTCGCGTACGTGATGGGCATGAGCTCCGAGCTGGCACTGCTGTTCATGGTTGTCTACATCGCCTCCTTCGCCGTAGGACTCGGTCCGGTGTTCTGGGTGCTCGTCGGCGAACTCTTCCCGCCCTCTGCTCGCGCCGCCGGCTCGGGTGCGTCCACTGCCGTGAACTGGGCGTCGAACTTCGTGGTCAGCCTTCTGTTCCTGCCGCTCGCCGATGCGATCGGCCAGGGCGAGACGTTCTGGATCTTCGCCGCGGTCGTACTGTTCGCCCTGTGGTTCGTCGGCCGCTATGTGCCCGAGACCCGCGACCGGGAATTCGATGAGGTGGAGGCGGCTCTGCAGGGCCGCTTCGGCAAGAAGCCGCAGGCCGGTCAGGCATCGTACTGACGCGTGCGAACTCCGTGCGGCTGCTGGTGCCTCGGGCGCCGCCGCATACGCGCAGGTCATGGGGACCCCGTACCGCTACGCCGTCCAGGTGGCTGTGCGTGCGGCACCGCGGTACGGCTGCGGTGCCGCACGCACGAGAACAGCCAGGTCGATGACGACCTGGCTGCTTGACCTCATGGGTACGCGGTGATGGACCGGGAGTGTCAGCCCTGGGTCTGGCGGCGGCGCACGACGAGAGTGCGCCGGCACCTACGACCACCGCTGCGGCAGCCGCGCCCGCGATTGACAGCGTTGTCGAGGAGGAGCCGGTGGCGGCCAGGTTGCCGTCGGTCTGGGGCGACATGTCGCCGCCGGTCGAGGAGGTGCCGGAACCACCGGTCGACGAAGAGCCGTCAGCCGAGCCGCCGGTGCCGCCGGTCGGCCCGCCGTCCGTCACGTCCAGCGTGATGTCGGCCTTGTCGTTGGCCTTGTCGGGGTCGAACGGCCGTGCCTCGGTGCTCAGTGCCACCGAGCCCTTGGCGCCCTCCACCTTTTGTTGATCTTCAGCTTGAGGGTGTAGTCCTCTCCTCCGCCCTCATTGACCCACCTCTGGCTGGTGCCGCAGACGAGCGTCTCGCCCTTGAGTCGCAGTACCCCTCGGACTTGACGAACGAGGTGCCGGCGGGGAGTGAAAACGACCTTGAGGAGCGGGTCCCCTCATCGGTCAGGACCCATGCGGGCCCGGCGTTGGCGAACTTCGCCTTCAGGGTCACCGTGTCGCCGACGCTGCCCTTCACATCGGCGCCGGTCACCTGGTAGTCGGCCGTGTTGACCGAGGTGACGACCACGTTGACGTCGTCGCCGGTGGCCTCGCCGCCGGCCTCACTCTTGCTCAGCTTCACCGCCGGTGCGGTCCCGGCACCGGCTCCGCGGCGTTGTCGTCGTCAGGCGTCGGCGCGGTGTCCGAGACGTACACGCGCAGGTCGTCCTTGAGCGCGCGGTCCAGTGCCTTGAGCGCGAGAGGCGTCTTGGGCGCGTAGGTGACGCCGGGCTCCACCGCCTGGTCGAACTCACACACCACGTGCGACTGCTCGGGAAGCTCGTCGTAGGACCCGACCGTCTGTATCGTGCAGTTGGACGGAACTGCGCCGTAGCCGAGTCCCCGGGTGACGGAGTAGGCGATCCAGACCTTGTCGGCGGCCGTGGTGCCCTTGTTCGCCACGGTGACCGGCAGGTCGAAACTGCTGCCCGGCTTCAGGCCGTCGATCGGGGCGATGTTTCCGATCACCAGGTCGGATGCGGCTTCGTCGGCGAAGGCGGCGGGCGCTGCTCCCAGCGCGATCAGGCCGGCGGCGCTCAGCGCGGCGACAGCGTTACGGGAGTTGCGACGGGCATATGGGGAAATCAGCATGAAGACCTCTGTGGAGCGCGGGGAACGGATGGTGTCCTCCAGGAGAACAGTCCTTCGGTACTCAAGACTCCTGTAGATGTTGAAGGGTTGCACGGTTCCGTGGGGTGGCTGGGACTGACCACTCCTCGATTTCGACGGTGCGCAGACCGTGCCGTTGGTCGGGCGGCGCCTCACCCCAGTGCCGCTGACACGGCGACATGGAGGCGCGCGACCGGGGCTGGTGGGCTCGACCGCCCCTCACAGTAGTTCGGCCGAGAAGATCCGGCCACGGATGCTGCCGCGAAGGGAGTGGGACACGGTCTCTAGAGGCCGTCCGCCTCGGCCATCGCCTTCGTCCGTGTCCCGGCGAGGGCGGCGGCGGTACGGGTGGCGTCGGCTCCCTGGCCGTTGAGGGCCTCGGACCGGCTGAGCCGGGCGGATTGGGCGAGGTGGTCGCGGATCTCACGCAGGAGGAGCCGGTCGAAGGCCTGCCCTTCGTGGTGCGGGCGCGGGCGATGTCCTGGGGATCACCATGCCGGGCATGGTGTGGCCCTCGTGCACATTGGTGGTGGGCAGACCCATGCGGTCGCGCAGGGGAGCAGCTTTCGAGGTCGGCGCGGTGGGTGGTCGCGAGAGTGGCGGCCCAGGCCTTGACCCGGGGCTGTGGGCCCTCGCCGGTGCCAGGTCCAGAAGGCCGAGTGCCTGGTCGGTCATCGGGATCACCAGCTGGATCCATCCGGCATCGGTGGCGCTGTAGCCGTGTGTGGACAGGGAGCCGGTTCCCTTCGTCGTGGGCTCCGGCGCCCGGGGCGGCGGGCCGGCTCGGTGCAGCCTGCGGCGGACAGGAGAAGGCATGCCGTGAGCAGCGATGCCGCGAGCGGGCGGGCTTTCATGGGGCGCGTCCTTGAACGGCAGGGGCGGCGCCCGGGAGCGGATGGGAATTGCGTCCCGGGCGCCTGTACGGCAGGTGCGGGATCATGGGGAGTCCGGCCCGAGGATCGGCCTCGCGGCCGAGCTCCCGTTTGACAGTACGTCAGGGTGTGCCGTTGGCACCGCACTTGATGATGGGGTTGATGCAGTCGCGTACGCGCCGCTCCATCTCCTCCTGGGGCCACACGTTGAAGAAGTCGCCGTGCATCGTGTAGCCCGGTCCGGAGGCGAGCCTGATCTGCGCCGGGGCGCTGTCCACCGGGTACCTCAGCACCTGCCGGAGCTTGGGCACCGGCACGGGGTGCGTCGCCGGGCACTCGCCGGCCACCGGGTAGGACATATGGCTCTTGTGGTTGTCGGAGTCGAGGTCCGTACCGTTCCAGCACTGCGGGAAGTCCAGGTAGGACTCCAGCATCGAGCCGTCTGGGCAGTCCACGAAATCAGGACTCGATCCCACCTCGCCGTGGTGCAGGCAGGACCAGCGGGAGATCGTGTTGTCCGTCGGCCCGGTCGCCTTGGCGTTGCCCGCGACGATGCGCAGTCCGCGGGGAGTGGCTGGATGTTGGCGATGACATCGTCGCGTACACCCTCGCCCAGGTAGTAGAAGGTGGTGCCGGTCGGCTCCGCCTCCTTCTCCCCGTCATAGAGCGTGGGTGTCCAGTACGAGGACAGGTCGGTGTCGGGGTCGCAGGTGGTCCCGGTCCGCTCCAGGCTCTCCAGGTCGGAGCTCGCGTGGGTGGAGTCGTTGCCGAAGAAGCTGTGCATGTGGGAGGCGCCCGGGAGGCCGGGGAAGACGATCGGGTCGTCGGGTGCCCGGTGGCTGTACGGGCACTCCGCCAGGAACTCGGCGACCCGCACGACGTCCTTGGCGCCGACGGTGCCGGGGTGCCAGCGGTGCCACCGGTGCCGCCGGCCGCGGCCGGTGCGGGTGCGGGCGTTGCCCGGTTCGCCGTACACCTTGAGGCTCTCGACCTCGGTGCTCGCGCGTTCGGCCGGCCGGGTGGGGAGCACGCGTACGTGCCGGCCGACCCCGGAGACGTCGATGGTCCGGTCCGAGCCGTCCGCTCCGGTGATCCGGCGGACGGTGACCCAGTTCTCGCCGTCGGCGGAGGTCTGGAGCTGGAAGTCGTCGGCGAAGTCGCTGCCCCAGCCGACGGTCACCCGATCGATCGTGGCGGAAACTCCCAAGTCGACCTGGGACCAACTCTGTTGGGTCGCCAACGGCTGAGGACCGCTCTGTGCGCCGTCCGCGCGGCCGGTCTGTACGACCGCTGTGGCGAGTACGAACAGCGCCACGCCTGCCGCGGCGGAGGTCCACCATCTTCTGCCGGCGGTGGCAGCCGGATCCGGGCTGAGGGGTTCTGGGGGCACGTCTCTCCCTTGCTTGAAGGTGATCGGGCCGGACGAGTGGGCCCGAGCGGGCCGCATGCGTGCTGTGAACCGTCAGAGAGCGCTCTATTCGCGGAACCTAGGAGCCACTTGCTGTGCTGTCAAGACATGCGCCCGCTGACACCCTCTCGACATCTTCTGAAGTCAACGCCCACCGGTTCCGGTGGTGGACCGCTGGTGAGAGATGCGAGCTAAAACCCTGTATGGAGGGGAATTGGTGCATCTGGTGAGAACTCGTGGGACCACTTCGCGCACACCCCTTGACGTGAAGTTCACTCAGCCACAACTATCCAACGCATCAGAGAGCGCTCCCTCGAACAATGAGTGTTCAGTACTTGAACGCACGTTCCGGTCCTCCTCATGGCCCCGCCATGCCCCCACGGCCCGTTCGCACCCCCAGCGGGCCGACGATCCAGGAGAGTCCCCATGCCTGTACCCCCACCGGCGCGACACCGGCCTCCGTACCCGCCGAAGGCTCGGCGCACGTACTGCCGTCCCGCAGGAAGGTACTGACGGCGGTGGCCGCCGCGGTGCCCGCCACCGGGCTGCTCGCGCTGGCCGGTCCGGCCGGCGCCGCACCGGCGAAGGCGGCCCCGTCCCGGGCAGCCGCCGACCCGCTCCCCGGCGGCGGTGACCTCGGTCCCAACGTGGTGGTCTTCGACCCCTCGACGCCGGGCATCCAGGCCAAGCTGGACGAGGTGTTCAAGCAGCAGGAGTCGGCACAGTTCGCCACCGGCCGGTACCAGTTCCTGTTCAGCCGGGAACCTACAGCGGCCTCAACGCCCAGATCGGCTTCTACACCTCCATCTCGGGCCTCGGCCTGTCACCCGACGACACGTCGATCAATGGTGACATCACCGTCGACGCGGGCTGGTTCAACGGCAACGCCACCCAGAACTTCTGGCGCTCCACCGAGAACCTCGCCGTCACCCCGGTCAACGGCACCAACCGCTGGGCCGTCTCGCAGGCGGCCCCGTTCCGCCGTATGCACATCAGGGGCGGGCTGAACCTGGCCCCGACGGATACGGCTGGGCCAGCGGCGGCTACATCGCCGACAGCCGCATCGACGGCAGCGTGGGCCCGTACTCCCAGCAGCAGTGGTACACCCGTGACAGCAGCGTGGGCGGCTGGCTCAACGCCGTGTGGAACATGGTGTTCTCCGGCGTCGAGGGCGCCCCGCCCAGTCCTTCCCCGACCCCCGTACACCACCCTGGAGACCACACCCTTCTCCAGGGAGAAGCCCTTCCTCTACCTGGACGGCGACGCCTACAAGGTCTTCGTGCCCGCCCTGCGGACCAACGCCCGCGGCCCGTCCTGGGCAGCGGCACCCCAAGGGCGAGTCCCTGCCGCTGAGCGAGTTCTACGTCACGAAGGCCACCGACACTGCCGCGACCCTCAACGCCGCACTCGCGCAGGGCCTCAACCTCCTCATCACTCCCGGCGTTTACCACCTCGACCAGACCATCGAGGTCAACCGCGCGAACACGGTGGTCCTGGGCCTCGGATACGCCACCTTCATCCCCGACGGCGGTGTCACCGCGCTGCGGGTCGCCGACGTGGACGGCGTCAAGCTCGCCGGCTTCCTCATCGACGCAGGGCCGGAGAACTCCAAGACCCTGCTGGAGATCGGTCCCGAGGGCGCCTCCGCCGGCCATGCGGCCAACCCCACCTCCGCCCAGGACGTGTTCATCCGCATCGGCGGCGCGGGCCCCGGCAAGGCCACCACCAGCCTGGTCGTCAACAGCAACAACACAATCATCGACCACACCTGGATCTGGCGCGCCGACCACGGCGAGGGCTGGGGCTGGGAGACCAACCGGGCCGACTACGGCGTCCGTGTCAACGGCGACGACGTCCTGGCCACCGGCCTGTTCGTCGAGCACTTCAACAAGTACGACGTCGAATGGTACGGAGAGCGCGGCCGAACGATCTTCTTCCAGAACGAGAAGGCCTACGACGCGCCCAACCAGGCCGCCATCCAGAACGGTGACATCAAGGGCTTCGCCGCCTACCGGGTCGACGACTCGGTCAACCAGCACGAGGGCTGGGGCATGGGCAGCTACTGCTTCTACAACGTGGATCCCACCATCATCCAGGGCCACGGCTTCGCCGCCCCGAGAAGCCCGGAGTCAAGTTCCACCACCTCCTCGTCGTCTCCCTCGGCGGCAAGGGCCAGTACGAGCACGTCATCAACGGGATCGGAAGCCCCACATCCGGTTCGGACACGGTGCCGTCCGTAGTCGTCTCCTACCCCTGACGCTCCTACGGCCGGCACTCCTGTCTCCTGCGAGCCCCTCGCCGGGGCGGGTGGGCGCGCCCACCCGCCCCGGGCGGCCTCGGCCATCTCCTCAGCCCCCGCCACACCCCGCAGGAGAGCCCCATGCCCTCCCGCACGAGCTCCAGCCCGCGCACCACCCGCAGCCGTACCCTCACAGCCGCAGTGGCGACCGCCTCCGCCCTCGCCCTGCTGTCCGTACCCGCCCTCGCCTTCGAGCCCGATGAAGGCCCGGGCCGGCGCGGCGGCGGCAGCCTGGGACACCGATCGTGCCGCAGCGGCGTACGCGGCCGACCCGGCAGCCGCCACCGCCTCCGGGAGCCAGGGCGATGCCAACGGCCCTGCCGCCGCATTCGACGGCGACGCCGGCTCCCACTGGACGAGCGACGCGGCCGACGGTGCCTGGATCGGCATCGACCTCGGCAGCAGCATCCGCATCCAGCGAGTCGTCCTGGACTGGGACGGCGCCTACGGCAGGAAGTACGAGATCGAGGTCTCGGCCAACGGCACTGACTGGAAGCCGTACTTCACCGAGACCGAGGGCGCGGACGAGACCGTCACCGCCCACACCTATCCCCAGGAAGTCACCGGCCGCTACGTCCGGGTGCGCGGAGTCGAGCGCTCCGCGGCGGACGGGGCTACGCCCTGGCCGCCTTCCAGGTGTTCGGCGGCGAGCCGGCACCCGCATCCATCACCCGTGCCAACCTCGCCCTCAACCACCCCGCGTACTCCAACCGCTACCAGCACGCGGGCAATTCGCCCGCCTTCGTGACCGACGGCGGCAGCCCCGCGGACCTGAAGGCCGACCAGTCCCGCTGGTCCAGCGACTGGAACGCCGACCGCTGGGTCACCGTCGATCTCGGTGCCGCCTCCACCATCGACACGGTCGAGCTGTTCTGGGAGGCGGCCTACGCGGTCGACTACGAGATCCAGGTCTCGGACGACAACAAGGACTTCCGCACCGTCCACCGCCCCTCGGAGGCGGAGGTCGCCGAGCGGCGCGCCGATGTGAAGTCCCCGGCCGAAGCGGTGGGCCGGCACGACACGGTCGAGCTGGCCGAACCGGTCACCGGCCGCTACGTCCGCATGCTGGGCAAGGAGCGCCGCGCCTTCTACAACCCGGCGCCCTCGACCGCCCAATTCGGTTATTCGCTCTACGAGTTCGAGGTCTGGGGCACCGGCGGATCCGCCGAGGCCGGTTACCCGGAGCTGCCGGGCGAGCAGGGCGGCACATACGAGACGGCCTTCTTCGACGACTTCACCGGCACGGAGCTCGACCGCTCCAAGTGGCGGGTGGTCAGGACCGGCACCGAGATGAACTCGGTCAACGGAGAGTCCCAGGCGTACGTCGATTCCCCGACACGATCCGTACCGAGAACGGAAATCTGGTTCTCAAGGCCAACCACTGCAAGGGCTGCACGCAGGCGGGCGGCGGAACGTACGACTTCACCTCGGGACGCATCGACACCAACACCAAGTTCGACTTCACATACGGCAAGGTCAGCGCCCGTATGAAGATGCCGGTGGCGGACGGCAGCTGGCCCGCGTTCTGGATGCTGGGCAGCGATGTCGACGACCCGGCGGTGAGCTGGCCCGCCTCGGGCGAGACCGACATCATGGAGAACGTCGGCTACAACGACTGGACCAGCAGCGCCCTGCACGGTCCCGGCTACTCGGCCGAGGGCAACGAGGGCGCCCGCCAGATCTTCCCGGACGGCGGCTCGGTCGACCAGTGGCACACCTATGGCGTGGAGTGGACGCCCACGTCGATGAGGTTCACCGTCGACGACCGGGTGGTCCAGGAGACGAGCCGCAGCAAACTGGAGTCGACCCGCGGTGAGTGGGTCTTCGGCCACGACCAGTACGTGATTCTCAACCTGGCCCTCGGCGGCGCCTACCCGGCCGGCTGGAACAAGGTCACCGAGCCGTACTGGGGCCTGCCCCAGTCCACGGTCGACCGGGCGGCCCAGGGCACCATCCGGACAGAGGTCGACTGGGTGAAGATCGAGCAGAAGAAGTAGCCCGCCCGTCGCACAGCTCCTTCGAGCCGTCCGCGCGCGAGTCGGGCACATCGAGGCATCCGGGCCGGCTTCGACGCCTGACCGGCGCAGCCTCGCGCACGCGTCGAGCCGGCGGAAGGAGGAGCGCGGGCCGGGCGCCTACCGCTGCGTACCGACCGTCAGCTCGGTCACGCCCGCGGGCTTGACCGCGTCCTGCGAACGGACCGTCACCCGCACCTTCCTGGCGATGGTGCCGGCGCGGTACGGCCGCCAGCTCCTGCCGTCGGGCGAGGTCTCCAGGCTGTGGGACGCGGGGCACGTCGGACCACCGGGGAGTGAACGAGGAGATCCGCAGTGCGCGGCCCAGGTCCACCGTCAGTGTGCCCGTCGCACCGTCCGGGGACCAGGCAGTCGCCGGGCTGCCGTCCACCGCCGCTGCCGCGTACAGGCCGGGGTCTCGGAGGTGGCCGTCGCCGGGCGGCAGCGTGCCGCGTCGGCCGTCGGGGTGAGGTCGGGGCGCCGGGTGGGGAGCGTGAGGGCGGAGGTCAGGAGGCGGGGGCCGGCCGGGGTGTGGACCGTGAACGGGGCGCCGGCCGTCAGCCGGACCGTCGTCGACCGGGCACCGATGGCCACGTCGTACGTACGGCCCTGATAGCGCAGCCCCGTCAGCCGTACCCCTCGCTCAGCTGCGGCGGCAGCATCGGATCGAGCCGCACCCGTCCTCCCGCAGCCGCAGGCCCGTCAGCCCGTGCGTGAAGACCTGGAGGAAGCCGCCCTTTCCGGTGAGGAAGTCCTCCGCGGGGAAGCCGGAGAGCGGATCCTGGGCACCGGACTTCTCGCCGCGCGCCTCGGAGAACAGGCTGTACGGGCCGCGGACGAACGGGCGGACGGCGCGCTGGAGGTAGGTGTACGTGGCGCAGCCCGGCTCCCCGGTCGTCGCGGCGTCGATCGCGTGCACCGAGTCCGTCATCGCGGGACCGTCCGGATCGGTGTGCGCGGCGTAGAAATCGAGCGTGGCGGCGGCTGCGCCCGCCTCCATCGGCCACTCCAGCGGGTAGATCAGCAGCACGGTGTCGGCCTGCTTGATGGTCGAGCCGTTGTACCCGGCGTACTGGAGGAAGAGCCCCGGTCCGGGTCGTACGGGATGCGCAGACCGTCCGCGATCCCCTTCCACCCGGCGGGTGCCCGGTGCCCGAGGAGCTGGGCCGCCCGGGTGGCGTTGCGCAGTGCGGTGGCGGCGACGGCGTTGGTGAACACCCGTCGTCGACGCCGTTGCTGTACTCGTCGGGGCCCGCCACGTTCTTCACCGAGTAGCTGCCGTCGCTGTTCGCGGTGGCGCGCGACTGCCAGAAGTCGGCGATGCCCTTCAGCAGCGGCCAGCCGCGGGTGGCGAGCCAGTCCCGGTCGCCGGTGGCCAGGTAGTACTGCCAGACGGCGAGCGAGACGTCGCCCTGGAGGTGGTTCTGGGTCAGGCAGTGGGGCGGGTCCCAGCTCTGGCACTCGGAGTCGAGCAGGCCTGCTCGCGCTCGTCCACGGGTAGAACAGGCCGCGGTAGCCGAGCTTCTCGGCATTCGCACGGGCCGCGCCCGGGTGCGGTAGCGGTACTCGACGACCGAGCGGGCCAGCTCGGGGCGGGTGGCGAGCAGCCCGGATACATCCAGGTCTCGGCGTCCCAGAACACCATGCCCGCGTAGTTGTCGCTGGTCAGACCGGCCGGCGCGATGCTGTCCGAGGAGCCGGCACGGGTGTTGGCGAGCAGCCCGTACTGGGTGGCGCGCAGCCAGGCCTGCAGCTGCGGGCTGCCCGGTACGGCGACGTCGGACGCCCAGGCCTTCTGCCAGGCCGCGGCGTTCGCGGCGAGGACACCGGACCAGCCGCGCCGGGCCGCGCGCCGGGAGGCGTCGCGGGCGGCGGCGAGCGGGCCTGGAGGTGAGGGCGGTGTCGATGCCGACGTACTTCTCGAAGGTGTACGAGTGTCCCGCCCTGACCTGTGTGGTGCGGGCTCCGGTGTCCGGGCCGCCGGGCCGCATGGTCTGGACGATCGCCCCTTCGTCCCCGTGCCGAGCGTGCGGAAGGTGCCGTCGTCCGCGACCTCGGTCCGGCGCGCTCCGCGTTCGTCCAGCCGGCCCGTCACCTCGGCCGTGCCGCTCCAGTGCGGGGTCATCCGCAGGCGTACCGCTCCGGTATGCACGTCGGCCCGGTCGGCGAGCACCTCGTACGTCAGGTCGGTGGCGCGGCCGTCGGCGGTGGTCCAGCGCAGGGAGGTGACGACGACGCCGCAGCGCAGGAAGACGGTCTGGCGGTAGCGCGAGATCCGGCCGGCCGGGGTGCCGGTGCCGTAGGCCTCCCGCCGACGCTCACGTCGAGGGTCGTCCAGCTCGGCAGCGCGGCGATCACCTCACGGCCCTCGGCGAGGTCCTTGTCGCGGGCGTACAGCCCGGAGACGAAGGCGCCGTCGTAGCGGGGTGTAGAGCGGCCAGCCGGTCTTCTCGCCCGTTGCGGCGTATCCGGCGCCGGCGGCGGCACGCGGTGGCCCAGGTAGCCATTGCCGACGTAGGGGTCGTAGCCGGCGGCCGCACCGAAGGCGGTGGACGTCGGTGTCCAGGAGGCGTCCGTGCCTGCGGCCCGCCCGCAGGAGGAGGGAGGGGCGCGGTGGCGGGCGCGGCGGTGGCGTAGGAGAGCGGCGGCAGGGGCGATCAGCGCCGGCGGCCAGGGACGTGAAAGGAGATGCGCTTGAGGCTCACCGTACGAAGGTAGGCAAGGAGGCGGCGGGGCCGGGCTCCGGCGCGCGGGTGAACGGCTGATGGGTGAAACCAGCTGATCCGGGGCAGATCGGGAGCTGATCCAGGGCCGGTCCGGGAGCTGATCCAGGGCCGGTTCGGGGGCCGGTTCGGGGGCCGGTTCGGGGGCCGGTTCGGGGGTCGGTCCAACGCCGGCCGAGACAGGGAGAGCGCGATGTCGTACCCGGAAGCGACGTATGTGGACGGCGAGGGTGAGATCAGTGCGCAGTACCGGCCGGCGGACACCGCCCGGACCTGCTGAGACGCCGGGGCGGCAGCACGCACTACCTGGCGACGACGGAGAGTACGCACGGCGAGTTCGGGCTGTACCGGATGAACATGGCGCCCAGGGCCGGTGGTCCGGCCACGCACTTCCACCGGACCATTTCGGAGTCGTTCTTCATCCTCAGCGGGACGGTACGGATCTACAACGGCGAGCGCTGGGTCGACACGACCGAGGGCGACTTCCTGTACGTACCGCAGGGAGGCCTGCACGCCTTCCGCAACGACTCCGACGAACCCGCATCGATGCTGCTGCTGTTCACGCCCGGGGCGCCCGCGAGAGTACTTCGAGAAGGTGGCGGAGGCCGCCGAGTGGCCGGAGGAGGAGCGGGCTGCCTTCTTCATCAAGCACGACACGCACTGGACCGACTGACGCCCCGTCATGAGGTCGGCGCGGTGCCTGTTTTCAGGCCGGCGCCGCACGGCGGTACGACGACGCCGCGGTCGGTCCAGCCGCCGACCGCCGCCCAGCAGGCGACTTTGGTCGTCTCGACGTAGAAGCCGCGGGCGGCCAGGTCCAGTTGTGCGGTGCGGATCTGCTCCTCCGTCACCGTGAGGAAGGTGCCGCCCGATGCCCTGACGGCGGCGGGGAGCAGCTCATCGGCGCCCGCCGGAACGCCGCCGCCGGCGGGAGACGGCTTCGGCCTGTACGGCGACCAGGGCCGGCCGGCGGTCGATCAGGCCGTGCGCGTGCGGTTCGGCGGTGGCGAGGGCCGCGCCCAGCAGCAGGGTGCCGTTGCCGACCGGGACGGCGATCGCGTCCGGGAGGCTGCCGCCGACGTCCTCCCACCGCTCGTATACATAGGTTTTCGTGCGGTGCAGGAAGTACGGGTTGAACACGTGCGAGGCGTAGAAGGCGCCGGGTACGTCGGCGGCGGTACGGGCGGCCGGCGCGGTCGCCTCGCGGTCATCGGGGACGATTTCCAGCCGGGCGCCGTGGGCCCGGATCTGTTCGGTCTTCTTCGGTGAGGTTCCCTCGGGGACGTACACGGTGCAGGGCAGCGAGGCGCGGGCGCAGTAGACGGCGACCGCCGTGCCCGCGTTGCCACTGCTGTCCGCGACGACGCGTCCGGGGAGAGGCCGCGGGCGAGTTCGGCCGGCATGACCGCGCCGCGGTCCTGAAGGAGAGGTCGGCATCAGGAAGTCGAGCTTGGCCGAGACGGACTCGGTGAGGGGCGCGAGCGGGTCCGGCCCTCCCGAGGGAGACCGCGGGGAGGAGAGAGGCAGCGCCTCTTCGTAACGCCACAGTGAATTGACGCGTCCGGTGAGCGAGTCGGGGAAGCCGGCGAGCGGGCGTCGAAATCAAGGTCCCAGGGGCCGCGGCAGACCGGACAGCACCAGGTCAGAGCGGTCGGATCGGCTCGGGTCCGGTCCTGCGGGCAGAGGTATGAGGCCATGATCGTCAGCATGTCGGGCGTGTGGCGGATGTATTGCGCATGCCAAGACCGTCTTGTGGGATTCCTATGCGTGAGTCAATCTTTCGCTGGCAGCAGGGAGTGCCGTTCACCTGACGGGTCGTGGGTGCGGTTCCGTCCAGTGATGTGTCATGCCCATGCTGTCCCGCGGGGTGCCTCCACGGGCCCCGGCGCACCCGAGTACGGCTGCACCCCACGCACCCTCACCGGAACCGCCAGATGAGAGGACCCCTCACATGTCAGCGAAGCGTCATGCCCAACACGCCCGAAGACTCACCACGGTGAGTGTCATAGCCGGCGCCGCCCTCGCTCTCTCCACCGCGGCGATGTTCCCCGCCGCCGCGGCCGAGAGCGCACCGGAGGGTCTGATCGAGAACGCGGGCTCACCCGGCGCCATCAGTGGCAGCTACATCGTCACTCTCGACGAATCGGTCGCACAGGCCGGTTCCGCCGACGGCAAGGCACTCGCCGCGGAATACGGCGCGAAGATCAAGAAGACCTATCGCGCCGCCCTCAACGGCTACTCCGTTGAGCTCCCGGCCGACCGGGCGAAGCGGTTCGCCGCGGACCCGGCCGTCGAGTCCGTCGTGCAGAACCGGACCTTCACGGTCTCGGGCACCCAGCCCTCACCGCCGTCCTGGGGCTGGACCGGATCGACCAGACCTCCCTGCCGCTGAACCAGAGTTACAGCTACCCCGACAAGGCGGGCGAGGGCGTCACCGCCTACGTCATCGACACCGGTGTGCGGATCAGCCACAGCGACTTCGGGGTCGCGCGTCGAACGGGTACGACGCCATTGACGACGACAACACGGCGCAGGACGGCCACGGCCACGGCACCCATGTCGCGGGTACCGTCGCCGGAACGGCGCACGGCGTCGCCAAGAAGGCGAAGATTGTCGGTGTCCGTGTCCTGGACAACAGCGGCTCCGGCACCACCGCGCAGGTCGTCGCCGGCATCGACTGGGTGACGGCCAACGCCGTCAAGCCCGCCGTCGCCAACATGAGCCTGGGCGGCGGAGCCGACTCCGTGCTCGACGCCGCCGTGCGCAACTCCATCGCATCCGGCGTCACCTACGCCGTCGCCGCGGGCAACGAGTCGACCAACGCCTCCACCAAGTCCCCGGCGCGTGTCACCGAGGCCATCACCGTCGGCTCCACCACCAGCACCGACGCCCGCTCCAGCTTCTCCAACTACGGAACTGTGGTGGACCTGTTCGCCCCGGGTCCTCGATCACCTCGTCGTGGAACACCAGCGACACCGCCACCAACACCATCTCCGGCACATCGATGGCGAGCCCGCACGTGGCCGGTGCCGCAGCCCTGTACCTCGCCGACCACCCGGGCCAGACCCCGGCGCAGGTCTCCGCGGGACTGGTCGCCGCAGCCACCAGCGGTGTCGTGACGAGTCCGGGCACCGGCTCACCGAACAAGCTGCTCAACGTCGGTACGGGCACCACGCCGCCCACCGGCACCAAGTTCGAGAACGCGACCGCCTTCACGATTGCCGACAACTCCACGGTCGAGTCGCCGGTCACCGTCTCCGGGGTCAGCGGTAACGCCCCCGCCTCGCTCAGCGTTCCGGTCAACATCTCGCACACCTACTCCGGTGACCTGCGGATCGACCTGGTCGCGCCGGACGGTTCGCTCTACAACCTGAAGGCGTACGGGACGGGCGGCAGCGCCGACAACGTGATCACCACCTACTCGGTGAACGCGTCGTCGGAGGTCGCCAACGGCACCTGGAAGCTCCGGGTCAGCGACAACGCGACGTATGACAGCGGCCGGATCAATTCCTGGGCGCTGCAGTTCTGATGCCTGCTCCTGTCTGATCCGCTGAACGGTGTGGGGCGGCTGCCGCGGGCAGCCGCCCACACCGGCTGTTGAAGCAGCGGAGCCGTGCGGCGCAGGAAGGCAGTGGCCTGGATCGAATGGGGTCAAGAGTTTGACGAGCCGTTGACGCCGGGGGCGCGACGGCGGGGCGTGAGGGAGGGAGGGCCGGTCACCCCGTGGCGGAGGGCCGGTATTCCCTGGATATGTACAGGCCAACGCAGAGTCATCACTTTGCGTGAAGCCTTGGCCCACGCTTGCGGATCACAACCTACGGTTGCCAGGCTGTTGCAGACTGTCAACCTGTTGGGAGTGGCCTGTGGCTTTCGGTGAGCGGCCCGCCTATCTGCGCGTGGCGAGCGATCTCAGAGAGAAGATCGTCAACGGCGCGCTGCCGCCCCATGCCCGCCTGCCGTCGCAGGCCCGTATCCGTGCGGAGTACGGAGTCTCGACACCGTCGCGCTGGAGGCGCGCAAGGTGCTGATGGCCGAGGGGCTGGTCGAAGGCCGCTCCGGGTCCGGTACGTATGTGCGCGAGCGCCCGTCCCGCGCCGGATCGCGCGCTCTGGCTACCGGCCGGACGCGGGGCCAGCCCGTTCCGCCAGGAGCAGACGGCGGAAGGGTGCGCGGAACCTGGAGTCGCGCAGCGAGCAGGAGGATGCGAGTCCGGAGATCGCGGAACGCCTCGGGATCGAGCCGGGCGACCGGGTGATGCGTACCGGATACGTCTTCCGGGACACGGGGAGCCGATGATGCTCTCCACCTCCTGGGAGCCCTCGCCGTCACGGGCCGCACCCCGGTGATGCTGCCGGAAGAGGGTCCGCTCGGTGGCTGCGGTGTGGTCGAGCGGATGGCGGCGATCGATGTCGTCGTGGACAACGTGGTGGAGGAGGTCGGGGCGCGCCCGGGCTTGCTGAGGAGCTCCTGGCGCTCGGTGGGGTGCCGGGCCACTCGGTGATCGTGATCGGACGGACGTACTACGCCTCGGGGCGGGCCGTCGAGACGGCCGACGTGGTCGTGCCGGCGGACCGCTACCGGATCGCGTACCACCTGCCGGTCAGATGACGGGCGTACCGGCTGCTGCGCGGAGCTGACGGCCCCGGCTCGCGCGGTCTTCGGCGGGCCGGCGGGCGGGCCGGGGACCGGCAGCGGTCAGGGACCGTCCCCGGACTGTTCTGTCCGGCTCCGGGGCCTGCTGCTCGATGGAATGTTTTCGGGGCGCACGCGGGCGCGTGAGCCCCGAAGTCATGGCCGGATGCGTACCTCTTTGTGTAAACATGCATCCGTTGAGTGAAGGTCAGGCGTAGGCTCGGGCATATGCGTACTGCGGTTTCCTGGGGATCCATAGAGACGTGCACGCCGGTGGGACGAGGGGCGCAATGCCTGGGGAGTGGTGCGATGAGTGACAGCGGCGCCGTGCTTCCCTGGCTGGTGATCCGGCAGGACGACAACGGCAATCGGTACCGCGTCGGCCGCTATGCGACGCAGGACGAGGCGCAGCGGATCGTGGACGGCCTGGACGGCCGCAGACACAAGCAGCTCTACTCGGTGGAGCGCGTGGGGCAGGGTGCCCGCCCTTGACACTCTGAGCCGTGTCCGCACTTCTCGTCCGGCCCGCGAAGCAGTACTGCGCGCTGCCGGTAGGGTCCCGCGTGACGTTGTGTACGCGGAACGAGGGCGGAGCGATGCCGGTCCTGATCGACACGGTGGCATGGGTGCGGTTGGAGGGCGGCAGGATTCTCTGCGCGCGGCCCAGAGGCAAGGACGTCTTCTACATCCCCGGTGGTAAACGGGAGGGTGGGGAGTCGGACCTGCAGACTCTGGTGCGCGAGGTCGAGGAGGAGCTGACGGTGGCCGTCATCGCGGCGACCGTCAGCCACGCGGGTACCTACGAGGCGCAGGCGCACGGCCATGCGGATGGTGTCATGGTGCGTATGAGCTGCTATTACGGCGATTACCGCGGCACTCTGGCCGCGAGCAGCGAGATCGAGGAGATGGCCTGGTTCAGCTACGGTGACCGGCCTCTCGTCCCTCCGGTCGACCAGCTGCTCTTCGATGACCTCAGGGCATCGGGCAAGCTCGTCTGAACCGTGGCCGGCGCGGCGCGACGTGCACAGTCCGTACCTGCATACCCGGTCGCTCATGTACCCGTACGGCCCATTCGTCAATCTATGTGGTAGTTCGCAGTGAATATCGGGTAGGGGCTGGGTAGTCCCGCAAGCGGACTTTCCGTTGCTCTTGGGAAGTGATCGGCGTGATCGATACCGAGGGTGACTGCGTGGAGTGGAGCTTTCCGGCGATGCCCGGCTCCGTGCGCAGTGCCCGGCATGCGGTCCGCGACGCACTGCGCTGCTGGGGCTCGACGCGGCGGTCGGTGATGTCACCGTGCTGCTCGTGAGCGAGCTGGTGACCAATTCGCTCCGTTACGCCTCCGGGCCGATCGGGGTGCGGCTCGTCAGACCGCATCCGGACGGCCCGTCCGACCAGGCGCACGGTATGGATGGCGCGCATGACGCGCACCACGCCGCCGCAGTCGGCGGCGAGCGTCACGGGCTGCTCGTGGAAGTCTCCGATCCGCTTCCGGATGCCCCACCGAACGCAGTGCCGGACCCGAGGACGAAGGGGGCGCGGACTGCAGATGGTGGCTTGTTCTTCGCGCCGCTGGGGAATCCGCCGCGGAAACAGTGGCAAGACCGTGTGGTTCGAGCTGGCTCTCCCTGGTTAGGAGAGGGAGGGACACGATCAGCGGAGGTCGGGCAGAACCTGGCTGAAAGGGACCGAGACCTTGCTGTGATCGTGAACGCCGTGTCGGTAGGGGCCGTAGTGCTGAATACTGCGGGCAGGACCGGTCCGGTGTGTGAGCTGGAGGGACGGTCGCGTGAGCGAGATACCTGGGACAGCGGGCGACGTCGTGTGGCAGAGCAATCCGCCTGGCTCGATGTATGACTACATCAGGGTCGCCTCCTTCTCGATCGGGCCCGATGGTCTGATCGAGCAGTGGAGCCGGCGTGCCGCCGGTCTCTTCGGCATGGCCTCCCACGAGGTGGTCGGCAGGGATCCGGTTGAGGCGTTCATGCCCGCTGAGCTGCGCTCGGACGGCCATCGGAACGTCGGCGAGATCCTCGACGGCAAGGAGTGGACGGGCCTGGTCCCGTTCCGGATGCCGGGCGAGGACGGTGTGCACGGCCTTGCCGAGATCTATGTGATGCCGAGCGAGACGGCGAGCGGTGAGCGGGCCGCGCTCTGCATCGTCGTCGATGTCCGGACGCTGCGGCGCATCGAAACGGATCTTGCCGCTTCGCAGGCTATTTTCGGCCAATCTCCCTTCGGGTTTGTGCTGTTCGGTACCGATTTCAAGGTCGTACGGGCCAACCAGCGGTTCGCCACCGTCTTCGGCGGCGAGGCCGACGACCACCGCGGCCGCACCGTGGACGACTATCTCGCGGGTCCCGAGGCCGACCGGCTCTCCGCCACCCTGAAGCGTGTCCTGGAGACCGGGGAGTCGGTCACCGACCTCAAGCTCGCCGGCAACGCCCGGGCGTCACCGACCCGCGCCGCTGGTCCATGAACCTCTACCGGGTACACAGCGGTTCCGGACGGCCCATCGGCGTCGCCGGACTGGCCACCGACGTCACCCGGGGCACATAGCCGCCCGCGAGGCCGCCAGCGCCCGCCGCAATCTCGCCCTGCTCAACGAGGCAGGCGCGCGCATCGGAAACTCCCTCGACCTGGAGACCACCGCCCGCGAGCTCCTCGACGTCGCCGTGCCCGGATTCTGTGACCTCGCCTCCGTCGACCTCTACCAGGGCCTCCTCACCGGCGACGAGGCACCGCCCGGCAGCTGGGGCCGCTCCACCGGGAGCCCGGCAGCGGCTCCGCCGAGCTGCGCCGTGTCGCCCAGGCCAGCGCCGTATCCGATGCCCTGCCCGACGTGCTGCCGCCCGGCATAGGTTTTCCGTCCGGAGCGGCGGCAGGCCCGGCAGGCCCGGCAGGACCGGCAGCGGGAGGCGACCCGGGCCGCCCGCCCTCGGTGCGGTACACCGCTTCCCGTTCAGCTCGCCCTGCGCCGTCGCCCTGCGCACCGGCAGCGTCGAGAGCGTGCCCGGCGACGACCGCGGATTCGTCCACTCCAAGCTCGCGGTGCCGATGGTCGCGCACGACACCGTCGTCGGCCTCGTCCAGTTCTCCCGGGCCAGGGCAGCGAGCCCTTCGGCGAGCGGGACCGGGCGCTGGCCACCGAGCTGGCCGCCCGAGCCGCCGTCTGCATCGACAACGCCCGCCTCTACCGCCGCGAGCACGAACGCGCACTGATACTCCAGCGCAGCCTGCTGCCACCGGGGACCCCGAGGCCGCAGGCCTGGACATCGCATGCCGCTACCTCCCGGGCAACACGGCCACCGAGGTCGGCGGTGACTGGTTCGACGTGATCGAACTCCCCGGCCACCGCACCGCGCTGGTCGTCGGGGACGTTATGGGGCGCGGCCTTCGCGCAGCCGTCGCGATGGGTGAACTGCGCACCGCCGTACGCACCCTGGCCCTGCTCGACCTGGAACCCGCCGAAGTGCTCTCCGCCCTGGACGAGGTCGCCCGCGGACTCGGCACCCCGGTGGCGGTGACCGGAGCGACGGCTTCGCCGGGGCAGCGGGGCGGCGGCGCACAGTGGCCCTCGCGGGCGGCCCACAAGTCCCGCGAGGCGGACCTGTCCGAGGTCTACCTCGCCACCTGCGTCTACGCCGTCTACGACCCGGTGACCCGGCGATGCACCTTCGCCAACGCGGGCCACCTCCCGCCGGTCGTGGTCGAACCGGGCGAACCGGCGCTGCTGCTCGACGTCCCGCCCGGGATGCCGCTCGGCGTCGGCGGCGAACCCTTCGAGGAGGTCGAGGTCGAGCTCAGGAGGGCGCGCTCCTCGCGCTTTACACCGACGGCCTCGTCGAGTCGCGCGACCACCCGCTGGACGAGGGGCTGCAGGCCTTCCGCGAGGCCCTCACCGAACCGGCCCATCCGCTGGAAGAGGTCTGTGACCACGTGCTGAGCAGCCTCGACACCCGGCACGGCGAGGACGACATCGCCCTGCTGATGGCCCGTATCCAGGGACTGCCGGTGGACGCCGTCGGCGACTGGCGGCTGCCGCGCGAGCTCCGCTCCGTGGGCCGCGCCCGCGAGCTGGCCTGCGGCCAGCTGACCGCCTGGGGCCTGGAAGAGCTGATCGACACCACCGAACTGCTGGTCAGCGAGCTCGTCACCAACGCCCTGCGGTACGGCGAGGGCGAGATCAGACTCCGGCTGCTGCGCGACCGTACGCTCGTGTGCGAGGTCTGGGACGCAGGTCTCGTCCAGCCACGGCGACGGCGAGCACGCGACACCGACGAGGGTGGGCGCGGGCTGCAGCTGGTCGGTCTGCTGAGCGCGGCCTGGGGATCGCGGCGGACACCGCGCGGCAAGACGGTCTGGTTCGAGCTGGCCCTGCCCGACGGGGCGCCTGCCGCCGAGCTCTCGGCCGAGCAGTTGCTGAGCATGTACTGACCGGCCCGGCCCGGCCCGGCCCGGACCCGGAATCGTCCGGACCGTTCCGCGCACGCCGCGTTATGAGGCCGATTTCAGGGCGGCGAGCCGGGCCTCGACCTCCGCACTGTCACCCAGGCCGTCCAGCTGCTCGAACTGCGCGTCCAGGGACGATTCGACGAGCTCCTGCCGGCCCATCGCCCTGGCCTCCTCGCGCCGCACCTTGTCCTCGAAGCGGCTGAGCTCGCTGGTCGGGTCGAGCACGTTGACGTCTCTGGCGGCGTCCATCATCCGGTTCTGCGCCTGGGCGGACTTGGCACGGGCCACCAGCTCGTCGCGCTTGGACTTCAGCTCGGTGAGCTTCGTCTTCATCTGGTCCAGACCCGACTTGAGCTTGTCCACGACGACCGTCTGCGAGGCGATGGCCGGCTCCGCGGTCTTCGCCTCGTTCTCCGACTGGAGCTGGCGGCCCAGCGCGACCTTGGCCAGGTTGTCGAACTTGTCGGCGTCGGCGGCCGACCCGCGGCGCGCAGCTCGTCCGCCTTTCTGCTGGCCGCGACAGCTTTCTCACCCACTCGCGGGCCGCGTCGACATCCTCCCGGTGATCCTGTTCGGTCAGCCGGAGATTGCCGATGGTGGCGGCTACCGCCTGCTCGGCTTCCGCGATGTTGCTCGTGTAGTCACGGATCAGCTGGTCCAGCATCTTCTCCGGGTCCTCGGCCTGGTCCAGAAGGGCGTTGATGTTGGCCCTCGCCAGCTGAGTGACGCGGCCGAGGACGGTCTGCTTGGTCATGGCACCTCTCCTTGGATGATGTCCGGATGCGGCGAGAGCTGGAAACGCCGGGCAGTACAGGTCAGAAGCGGCCGCCACCGCCCCTGCGGCCACGGGTCCCGCCACCGCCGAAGCTGCCGGGCCGGCCGCCGAACCCGCCGGAACCGCCGGAACCGCCGAAGCCACCGGAACCGCCGAACCCGCCGGAACCGCCGAACCCGCCGCCCGTCTGCCGCCCCCGCCGAGCAGCCCGCCGAGGAGGATTCCGCCCAGAACCGCTCCGCCCATCCCGCCGCCTCCCTGCGCACTGCCCGGACCGCCAGGACCGCGCTGGTCGCGGTAGTTCCGTACGTCCTGTTCGGCCAGGCTCTGCGCCAGCGCGGCCAGTGCGTCCGCCTGCTGCGCCTCGGCCAGGGCTCCCTGCGGATCGTCCGACTCCGTCAGCTCCCGGGCCCGTTCCCAACGCCGCTCGGCCTCCGCGAGCCGGGTGCGGGCGGGCTGCCGACCGCACCCCGGTTGGTGGTGATGTAGTCGGCGGCGGCGCCGATCGAGGAGCGAGCCGTGAGCATCGCCTGTTCGAGAAGGGTGCGGGCGCGTCGGTTTCCGTGCTCCTGCTCGCGGGCGCCGGTGAGGGCCTCGTCGAGGACCGCGTCCGCCTCCTCCACCCGGCGCAGCGCGTCGATGGGGTCGTACGGGCCGGCCCGGAGCTCACCCTGACGTCTTCGAGTACGGCCTGGGCGCGCGCGATCCGGCCCCGCAGGTCCGCGGTCGGCACACTCTGCGCGGTGCCGGCCAGCAGCCCGCCGGCGTCGGCCAGGTCCGTCTCCATCTCGGTGAGCGCGGCCGGCAGTTTCCCTGCTGCCTCGGCCAGCTCCGTGGCGCGGCGGTCGATCGCCTCGATGAGCGTGGCGGCCTGCCGTACCGCGCCTTCTGCCGCCCGGACGTAGACCGCGGCTCTGGCGTTGTCCTCGCTCTCGACGGCCTGGCGGGCGGAGTCGAGCCCGGATGTCGCGAAGAGGAGCCGGTCCCTGGCCTCTTCGGCATTGCCCGCGACGGGTGCGGCAGCCGATTCGGTGTACCGGCCGTTCATCGCCGCGAGGGTGGCCTCGGCCGTGGAGATCTGTCCGGCGAGGTCACGGGTCGCGGCATCCGCCGATGCCAGGGCCTGCGGTGCGGTGCGTTCCAGGGCGCGGAGCCGGTCGAAGTCATCGGACACGGCGTCCAGACGCTCATTGGCGTCCGCACAGCGGCTGATGATCTCGTCGAGCATCCGGCGCCGGTCCGCATCGTTCTCCTCGAATGCGTCATCGAGCTGCTGCCGCAACCGGAACGCGGCCGTCAGTTCACTCTTGGCATGGGCGACAGCCGCCGAGAACGGAGCCGCCGCCTCTTCCCCGAACTGCGCGGTGGCAAAACCCAGCTCCTCCTCGCTGGTGCGCACAGCGTCGTCCGTGTCCACCAGGTCTTGCTTCGACCTGGCGTCGAGCTCGGGCAGCGGAGTCGGTGGCTCCGGCGAACCTGCCGCGCCCGCGCCGCCCCAGCCTGCCGCCGCGGGGTGGTACGGCTCGATGTGCGCTTCTTGCGGCGGGTGTAGGCGTAGGCGGCGACCGCACCCACAATGACGACCAGGACCAGCGGCAGGATCAGGTCACCGGTGCCGGTGCGGCCGGATTCGCCGCCGGTGCCCGGGTCGTCGGCACCCGGTGTGATGGCCGGGTGGGCACGGGCCGTCCGGCCAGTACGGCGGCGTAGCCGTCGGCCGCGCCGATCGCCGCTCCTGCCCAGTCGTTCTGTCGCAGGGCCGGTTTGACGGCGGTGGCGGCGACCTCCTGGAGCTGGGGTCGGTGAGCCGCGAGCCCTGGTCGGCCGAGTAGGCGAACTGCCGGTCGTGGGTGGCGACGGCGAGCAGCATGTCGTCCTGGCCCAGGCCGTTGCGGTCGGCGGTCTCGTCGGCCCAGGTCTGCGGCTGCCGGCCGGAGAAGTCCTTTACGTACACGACGAAGAGCTGAAGACGATGCTGATCGAACAGCCTGTCGAGTGCGGCTTCGACCTGCCCTCGCGGTCGCCGAGCGCACCCACCTTGTCGGTGATCTGCCCGTCGCGGGACAGGACTACGGGGTCGTCGGCGCGGACGCTCGACGCGGCGGGCAGGGCGATCCAGCACACCGCGATCAGCGCGGCGACGAGGACCCTGCCAGGTATGGAGATCCGGGTACGGCTCGCGGGCGGCATCACATTTGGGAGGTTATGTCCACCCCTGTCGTTCGCGACCCGGCAACGGGTCCCTGTCCGAGGGCAGGCGCCAGTCGGCGTTGCGCGGCAGCTCGCGGGTACGGCCGAGCGAGCCCAGCCGCCCGGCCGAGGGCGCGCGGTCCGGGCGAAGGTCTCCCGGTCGACGGCGATCAGGCCGAACGGCGGCGCGAACGAGCCCCATTCGTAGTTGTCCAGGGCGCTCCGGGCCAGGTGACCCCGGACGCCGATGCCGCCGTCCGGGGCGGAGGCGACCGCGCTCGGCGCGCCGGCGTGGTAGTCGACGCGGCGCGGTAGTCGGTGAAGCCCAGCCCGGCCGGTATGCCCATGTCCTCGCGCCGGTGGTGGTGGCTGTCGCAGGCGTCGAGGCTGGGTTCCTGGATGTGGGTGCCTGTGGAGTGCTCCTTGACCCACCGGTCGCTGTTGGTGTTGTTGCCCTCGATCTGATGGGCGGCGGTGGAGGCACCCACAGGAAGCCTTCGGGGAACGGGACCGGGATGTGCGTCATCGCGGAATGTCTCGCTCGTACGTGAGGGGCGTGGCCGCGGGGATACGGGTGCGGCCTCTTCGGGTGCCGGAAGGGCGGTGGGGCGGCGGGTGGGCTGCTTCATGCCTGTCCCGGCCGCGGGGATGGGGCCGCGCGGGTGATGTTTTCGGCTGCCCGGGCCGTGTCTGCGCTGCCTCGTGCGTGGAGGTGCGTTCAGTGGATCAGCGAACCAGTGTGATCAACTGCCAATGCCACCAAAACGCATAATCTGGCTCATTCCAGTACAGCTCATTCCAGTACAGGGTGGGCCGGGCCGGCCCCGGAGGTATCAGCCATGTCCCACGTCGGCGTCCCGCGCGGGACGGCGCGAAGCGCCGCTCGCTCGCGCTCCTCACGACGGGTGTGCTCACGATTCCGGTGCTGGCCGGCTGCAGCTCGGACAGCGAGGGCAATGTCTCGGTGTCCGCCCGCAGGACATCGCCCCGGCAGCCCGGGACCGTATCGCCGAAGGATCCACGCTCAACTGGGCGATCGACGCGATGCCCGCCACCCTCAACGCCTACCAGGCCGACGCGGACACCGCGACGACACGGGTCACCGGCGCCCTGCTGCCCTCGCTCTTCCCGCTGGACGCGAAGGGGATGCCGAAGCTCAACCCCGCCTATCTGGAGTCGGCGAAGGTCATCGAGCAGGAGCCCAGGCAGGTCGTGCTCTACAAGCTCAACCAGCAGGCGGTGTGGAGCGACGGCCGCGAGATCGGGGCGCCCGACTTCGTCGCCCAGTGGCGGGCGCTGAGCGGCAAGGACTCGGCGTACTGGACCGCCCGCAACGCCGGCTACGACCGGATCGAGAAGATCGAGCGCGGATCCGACGACCTGCAGGTCAGGGTCACCTTCGCCAAGCCGTACGCGGACTGGCGCGCCCTCTTCTCGCCGCTGTACCCCAAGGAGGTCACCGGATCCCCGGCGACCTTCAACGACGGTGCGAGGACCACGCTCAAGAACACTGCAGGACCGTTTCGGCTGCGCAGCGTGAGCAAGGACAAGGGGACGCTCACACTCGACCGGGACCCGCGCTGGTGGGGTGATGAGGCCAAGCTCGAATCGCTGGTCTTCCGCACGGTCAAGCCCACGGACCGTACCAAGGCATTGACCGAGGGCACCGTGGACGTCGCCGATGTCGACGCCGGGACGGCGGACAGCGTCGCCGCGCGGCCCGCTACACGAGCGGGAGCGGTCAGCCGCCCGCCCATGGCCCCGGCGCCGGCATCACGCCCGCAGCGGCGCTGCGTTCCTGGGCGCTGGCCCACGGCTCGGACGAGGACGAGGCCGAGATCGCGCAGGCCGCCCGCGCCGAGAACAAGCAGGCCGTCGCGGTGTATGCGGCCGAGCAGAAGCGCTGCGCGGCTACGCCGTACGCAAGTCCCTGGAGCCCGCCTACACCCAGCTCGCGCTGAACGGCGAGTCCGGGCCCCTCGGACGACCGGGTGCGACGGGCGGTGGCCCGCGCGCTGGACCGGCAGGAGCTGGCCGAGACGGTCCTGAAGCCGCTCGGCCTGCCCGCTGAGCCGCTCGGCAGCCATCTGGCGCTGGCCGGGCAGCCCGGTTACAAGGACAACAGCGGCGCGCTGGGCGATCAGGACGCCAAGGAGGCGCAGGCGCTGCTGGCCGATGCGGGCTGGACGCACGGCGGAGCCGTCGAGAAGCCGAAGGACACCAAGGCGGGCAGCGAGGCCGACAAGAAGGCGAAGAAGGAGGACGCCGACAGGAAGGAGGCGGAGAAGAAGGCCGAGAAGGAGAAGGCCGGGACCGACGACGCCGGCAAGGACGACGCCGGGACCGACGACGCCGCCAAGGACGACGCCGGCAAGGACGACGCCGGGACCGATGACGCCGGCAAGGACGACGCCGGCAAGGACGACGCCGGCAAGGACGATCAGGCCTCTCGCGACGAGGGGATGTACATCGTCGGCGAGGACGGCAAACCGGGCGGCCGCCCGCCCGGGCAACGCCTCCACGTCCTGCCACCGCCCCGCCGCCGCGGCCCAGGGCGCGGCCCTGATGCGTCAGGCGGGCGCACTCGTGGACAGTGCGGCACAGGACGGCAGCGAGGCCCGGGTCGCCGCCCAGGACAGGCAGCCGGGCGGCGCCGCGGGCGCCTATGCGCCCGTGGGCACAGCGGCCCCGGCCCCCGCCTCGGTGCGCGCGCCGCTCGGCAAGGACGGCAAGGCGCTGACCCTGCGCTTCGTCCTGCCGTCAGGACCCGGCTCACAGACGCTGCGGAGCGTCGGCGACAAGATCGCCGCGATGCTGGATTCGATCGGCATCGGTACGGAGATCACCAAGGTCTCCGACGAGAGCTACTTCAAGGACCACATCGCCTCCGGCGACTACGACCTGGCGCTGTACTCCTGGCCCGCCACCGCCTACCCGGCGACCGACGGCCGGCCGATCTACGCCAAGCCGGAGCCCGCATCCGACGGATCGCTGCTCGTCGAGCAGAACTACACCCGGGTCGGCACGGACCACATCGACCAGCTCTTCGACCGGGCGGTCTCGGAGCTCGACGAAGAGGCCGCGCGGGACCTGATGAAGCAGGCCGACGCACGAATCTGGGCCGCCGCGGGATCGATTCCGCTCTATCAGCGGCCCCAGCTGGTCGCCGTCGACAAGGCACTCGTGAACGTGGGTGCCTTCGGCTTCGCCGCGCCCGTTACGAGGACATCGGATTCCGGAAGAACCAAGCGGCAGGTCCTCCGGCGAAGAGCGAAAAGTAGCAGGTCAACGCCGGATTCGAAGATCAGGAACAGCTTGGCTCGCGTGCCCGCCGGATCCACCGGCGGGCACGCGAGCGTCTGCCGGACCCGGGCCGTGCCGCCCTCCCACGCCCCGTCACCCGTTCGGAACCGGGCCGGAGCATGCCTTAATACAGGCTGAATATCGGCTGAAGTCGCCTCTTACGGATCGGGCCGGGAAGCCCGGAGCGTATCGGGCCCGTACCATTGGACTAGCCGTGGCGTGTCCGCCCGGCGGGGCGTACGAGGACTCGAGACCGACTGAGACGCCTGATCCCACGATCCGAGAGAAGCGCAAGCCACCCATGCCCACGCGCCACGACATCCGTAACGTAGCCATTGTCGCCCACGTCGACCACGGCAAGACCACGCTGGTCGACGCCATGCTCAGGCAGGCGGGCGCCTTCGCCGCGCACGCCGCCGAGAACCTCGACGAACGCATGATGGACTCGAACGACCTGGAGCGTGAGAAGGGCATCACGATCCTGGCCAAGAACACGGCCGTGAAGTACCACCCGAAAGATGGCGGCGACGTCATCACCATCAACATCATCGACACCCCGGCCACGCCGACTTCGGCGGTGAGGTCGAGCGCGGTCTGTCGATGGTGGACGCGGTCGTACTGCTCGTGGACGCCTCCGAGGGGCCGCTCCCGCAGACCCGCTTCGTGCTCCGCAAGGCGCTCACGGCCAGGCTGCCGGTCATCCTCTGTGTCAACAAGACGGACCGGCCGGACTCCCGGATCGCCGAGATCATCGACGAGACGTACGACCTCTTCCTGGACCTGGACGCCGACGAGGACCAGATCGAGTTCCCGATCGTCTACGCCTGTGCCCGTGACGGCGTCGCCTCGCTGACCAAGCCCGAGGACGGCACCGTCCCGCCGGACAGCGACAGCCTGGAGCCGTTCTTCAGCACGATCCTCTCCGCGGTCCCGGCCCCGGAGTACGACGAGGACGCCCCTCCAGGCGCACGTCACCAACCTGGACGCGGACAACTTCCTCGGCCGTATCGCGCTGTGCCGCGTCGAGCAGGGCGAGCTGCGCAGGGCCAGACCGTCGCGTGGATCAAGCGCGACGGCACGATGTCCAACGTCCGCATCACCGAGCTGATGATGACCGAGGCGCTCACCCGTAAGCCGGCCGAGAAGGCGGGCCCGGGTGACATCTGCGCGATCGCCGGTATCCCGGACATCATGATCGGCGAGACCCTGGCCGACCCCGAGAACCCGATCGCGCTGCCGCTGATCACGGTCGACGAGCCGGCCATCTCGATGACCATCGGTGCCAACACCTCGCCGCTCGTCGGCAAGGGCGGCAAGGGCCACAAGGTCACTGCCCGGCAGATCAAGGACCGTCTGGACCGGGAGCTGGTCGGTAACGTCTCGCTCCGTGTCCTGGACACCGAGCGTCCCGACGCCTGGGAGGTCCAGGGCCGCGGTGAGCTCGCTCTGGCCATCCTCATCGAGACCATGCGCCGCGAGGGCTTCGAGCTCACCGTCGGCAAGCCGCAGGTGGTCACCAAGCAGGTCGACGGCAAGACGCACGAGCCGATCGAGCGCATGACGATCGACTCGCCCGAGGAGCACCTCGGCGCCATCACACAGCTGATGGCGACCCGTAAGGGCCGCATGGAGACGATGACGAACCACGGTTCGGGCTGGGTCCGCATGGAGTGGATCGTCCCGTCCCGCGGGCTCATCGGCTTCCGTACGGAGTTCCTGACCCAGACCCGCGGCACCGGCATCGCGCACTCCCTCTTCGAGGGCCACGAGCCGTGGTTCGGCGAGCTGCGCACCCGCCACAACGGCTCGCTGGTCGCGGACCGTGCGGGCGTCGTGACGCCGTTCGCGATGGTCAACCTGCAGGAGCGCGGTGTCATCTTCACGGAGGCGACCACCGAGGTCTACGAGGGCATGATCATCGGCGAGAACTCGCGCGCCGACGACATGGACGTGAACATCACCAAGGAGAAGAAGCTCACCAATATGCGTGCGGCTTCCGCGGACACCACGGAGAACGTGGTGCCCGCGCGCAAGCTCTCCTGGAGCAGTCGCTGGAGTTCTGCCGCGACGACGAGTGCATCGAGGTGACCCCGGAGACGGTCCGTATCCGCAAGGTCGTCCTGGACCAGAAGCAGCGCGGCCGTACGGCTTCGCGCGCGAAGAACGGCTGACTCCGGATCCGGAGCGCCGGCTCGGGCCGGCGAACCGCCGGTATGAGCCATTGACATGAGGCCTGGACCCCGCAGACACTGTGGGGTCCAGGCCTTCGTCAACCGATTTATCTCGGCCAGGTGTCCGTTTTCCGGACGTCGCTCTCCGGAACATGTGTTAACGGTCCGTTTCGCGGGTGTCTGTCTGGATCCCTTTGTCCGGATTTCGGGCAACCACGGGTTCCCGATGTTGTCAAACCGAGACCCTTTAAGTGTGGTTTACAGCCCCGTCGTACTTAATAGTTGCCCTATTGGGCTCGGGTCGATGAAGCACGCTGACAGGCGCCGACTCACGAGCACGCTGGGTGCGCCGGTTGACCCGCCGTCAGATATGACGGCGAGGATTCCGGTGCCCCTCTTGCATTGAATAAGTGGACTCTTGAGGAGGAACCCATGCGTGGTGCCATAAGCACCAACTGGGTCGTGTGCGTGACGTCCACCCCGCGGGGTAGGCCGACCGTGACAAGTCCTGTGCAGACTGAGGGCTCCGAGACGTCAGTCGTCCCGGACGCCGAGACCGTGTCCAAGACAGGGGAGCCGGCGGCCAAGGAAGCGGCAGGCCTCTCCCGGTCAGCTGATGTGGCGCCGCTTCAAGCGGGACCGCGTCGGGGTCGTCGCTGCGTTCGTCGTCCTGTTCTTCTTCGCGGTGGCGATCCTCGCACCAGTGATCTCGATGCTGTACGGCAAGGACGCGTACACCCTCTACGGGCAGGACAATCTCGAGCTGCTCGATGATTTCAACATGCCGACCGGAGGCGCCGGGGCATGTCCCCGACCACTGGTTCGGCATCGAGCCCAACCTGGGCCGTGACGTGTTCATGCAGCTGGTCTACGGCATGCGCACCTCGATCTACACGGCCGTGGCCGCCACCGTTCTGATGGTGACCATCGGCGTGTTCATAGGCCTGGTGGGCGGTTACTTCGGCGGCAAGGTCGACTACTGGCTCGGACGGCTGACGGACTTCCTGCTGGGCTTCCCTCCCAGCTGTTCTTCATCGCCGCCATGCCGGTGGTCGTCGCGGCGTTCGTCCGCCCCGACGAGGAGACGCCGACGGCCCTGCGGGCCGGCGCCATCATCGTCGTGCTGTCGTTCCTGGGCTGGATGGGTCTTTCCCGACTGATCCGGGCGGACACGCTTTCCTGCGTGAGCGGGAATTCGTCGAGGCGGCCAGGATCTCCGGTGCATCGCCCGGGCGGATCATCCGTAAGGAACTGCTGCCCAACATCATCACGCCGGTCATGGTGCAGGCCACGCTGCTGCTGCCCTCCACGATCCTTTCTGTGGCATTCCTTTCCTTCGTGGGCGTCGGCTTCGTCGAACCCACCCCTGACTGGGGCCGGATGTTCGCCATCGGTGCCGACATCTACGAGCAGGACCCGGTCTACATGCTGTTCCCGGGTGTCGCGATGGTCGTCTTCGTCGTGGCGTTCAACCTCCTCGGCGACTCGGTCCGAGACGCGTTCGACCCCAAGTCCGGACGCTGAATCTTCCGCCCCTTCGCGGGCGGGTAGCTGTCACCCGGACGCCGGTTCAGGACCGGATGCGCCAGGCAGCCCAGTTGGATCACTACTGACAGATAGGTACTCATCGTCATGAGCATCTTTGGTACGCGCCCGATACGCGCCGCGGTCGTCGCGGTGGCAGCCGGTTCGCTGGTGCTGACCGCGTGCAGCGGCAGCGACAGCGATGGCAAGAGCGACAGCAAGACGAAGAGCCAGGAGGACGCCGCCAAGCAGTCGACGGCCGTGGTCATGGGCGACGCGAAGGCGTCCACCGGACCGGCCGCCGAAGTGCCCGGCGCCAAGCCCGGCGGAGTCATGTCGGTCTACCAGGAGACCGACTTCTCGCACCTGGACCCGGCCCAGAGCTACGTCAGCGACGCCAAGCAGCTGGACCGGCTGCTCCAGCGCGGTCTGACGCAGTTCCAGGAGGACGACAAGGGTCAGCTCACCGTGGTCGGTGACCTCGCCACCGACTCCGGCAAGGCGACCGACGGCGGCAAGACCTGGACGTACACGCTCAAGGACAACCTGAAGGACCAGAACGGCAACCCGATCACGTCGGCCGACATCCGGCACACGATCGAGCGCATGTACGCCCGTTCATCACCGACGGCCCGATCTACATCCAGAACTGGCTGTCCGGCGAGGGCACCACGTACCGCAAGGCGCTGCCGGACGGCCCGTACAAGGGCAAGCACCTGCCGGACTCGGTCCTGGAGACCCCGGACGCCAAGACCGTGGTCTTCCACTTCGACACCACGCGGCCCGACCTCTCGCAGGCGCTGGCGATGCCCGGCTACTCCGTGGTGCCGGAGAAGACGGACACCAAGGAGAAGTACGACACGGCCCCGGTCGCGACCGGCCCGTACAAGATCGGCGAGTTCAAGCCGGGCAAGTCGATGAAGCTCGTCAAGAACACCAACTGGGACCCGAAGACGGACTCGGTCCGTCACCAGTACGTCGACGGCTTCGACATCGATTTCAACCACGACGACGACGACCAGACCAAGACCCTGCTGGCCGACCGCGGCGAGGCCAAGAACGCCGTGATGTTCACGGGGCAGATCGCCACCAACCAGGTGCGCAAGGTCGTCTCGGACTCCGCGGCGATGAAGCGCACCATCCAGGGCTACGCGCCGTACGTCTGGCAGCTGAACTTCAACCTGGACCGGATGAAGGACAAGAAGGTCCGGGACGCGATCACCTACGCGATGCCCAGCGCCCAGATCTACAAGCTCGACGGTGGCGCCTACGGTGGCGAGACCGCGACGGGCCTGATGGCCCCGACCGTTCCCGGCTACGAGAAGAGCTACGACCCGTTCGGCAAGCTGACGAAGCCGAACGGTGACATCGAGAAGGCCAAGAAGCTGATCAAGGAGGCCGGCGCCGAGGGCAAGAAGTTCATCTACGCCTACGGCAACACTCCGGTCCGCCAGCAGCAGGCCGTCGTCATCGCGAAGCGCCTCGAGGCGATCGGTCTCGAGGTCGTGAAGAAGGAGATCGACTCCGCCACCTGGTACGAGCAGGTCGGTAAGGTCGACAACGGCCTGGACATGTACATGACCGGTTGGGGTCAGGACTGGCCCTCCGCCTCCACGGTCATCCCGCCGTCGTTCGACGGCAAGCAGCTGCAGGACGGTTCCTCCGTCTACTCGCACATCAATGACCCCAAGGTCAACGCCGAGATCGCCCGCATCATGAAGATCGAGGACCCGGCCGAGGCCCAGAAGGCCTGGACCGCGCTGCACCACGACATCGTGGAGCGCATCAACCCGGCCGCCCGCTCTACTTCACCAAGGTGTTCCAGATCTTCGGCTCCAACATCGGTGGCATCCGGTACTCGAGCGACGCCAGCTACGTCGACGTGACGCGTCTGTACCTGAAGAAGTAACAACCGCACAGGCCGGTCCGGGGTGCGCACGGCGGAGTGCGCACCCCGGTCCTCCGGCCTCTCCTGATGTCCCCTCACAGCCGCCGTCCTGAGAGCAGCGACCAGCCATGCTTCGATTCCTTCTTCGCCGGACGCTCGGCGCAGTTCTGACACTTTTCCTGATCAGTGCCTTCACTTACTTCATGTTCTTCGCGATCCCGCAGGACCCCGCACTGCTCGCATGTGGCAAGAACTGCACCCCGGACGCGCTGGAGATCATTCACAAGAACATGGGTCTCGACCAGCCGGTCGCCGTCCAGTTCTGGCACTACATGGTGGGCATCTTCGCCGGCCGCGACTTCCCCATGGGGACTGCGCGGCTCCTTGCTTCGGTATCTCCTTCGACAGCCAGCAGCCGGTGTGGGACACCATCATCGACCGCCTGCCGCTGACCCTCTCCCTCTCGGCCGGCGGACTCCTGGTCTTCCTCGTGGTCGGCCTGGGCGCCGGCATGATCGCTGCCTGGAAGAAGGGCACGGCCGTCGACAAGTCGGTCAGCTCGGCGTCGCTGGTGCTGAGCTCGCTGCAGATCTACTTCCTGGGCCGGTTGTTCTCGGGATCTTCGTGTACAGCACGGGCTGGCTGGACAAGCCGAAGTACGTCCCGCTGACGGAGAGTTTCAGCGGCTGGTTCATGGGACTGCTGATCCCCTGGCTCGTCATGTCCGTCATCTTCACGGCCCAGTACACCCGTATGTCGCGCTCGTCGATGATCGAGCAGCTGCAGGAGGAACACGTCAGAGCCGCCCGCGCCAAGGGCATGAGCGGCCGCTCCGTCTTCTTCCGCTACGCCTGGCGCGGTTCGCTCATTCCGATCGTCACCATCATCGGTATGGACATGGGCGCTCTCTTCGGCGGTGCGATGGTCACCGAGATCACCTTCGGGCTGGCCGGAATCGGGCGCCTCGCCGGGACTCGGTCGTCCTCAAGGACCTGCCGCTGACCATGGGCGTGATGATCATCAGCGCCGCCTTCATCCTGTTGTTCAACGTCATCGTGGACGCCGCGTACGCGTTCATCGACCCGCGCGTGCGTCTGTCCTAGGAGTACGACCGTGACCACACTCACCAAGACCGAGGCCGCGTCGGCACCGGAATCGTCCGGACCCTTCCTGTCGGTGCGGGACCTGCGGGTCCAGTTCTCCACCGAGGACGGCATCGTCAAGGCCGTGGACGGGCTCTCGTTCGATCTGGAGCGCGGCAAGACACTCGGCATCGTCGGCGAGTCGGGCTCCGGGAAGTCGGTGACCAACCTGAGCGTCCTGGGCCTGCACAACCCGCAGAACACCGAAGTGTCGGGCCAGATCCTGCTGGACGGGCAGGAGCTCACCGGAGCTACGGACAAGCAGCTCCAGTCGCTCCGCGGCAACAAGATGGCGATGATCTTCCAGGACGCGCTGACCGCCCTCTCGCCGTACTACACGGTCGGCCGGCAGATCTCCGAGCCGTTCATCAAGCACACGGGAGCCTCGAAGAAGGAAGCCCGTGCCAGGGCCATCGAGATGCTGGGCAAGGTCGGCATCCCGGACCCCAGGAACAGGGTCGACGACTACCCGCACCAGTTCTCCGGCGGTATGCGCCAGCGGGCCATGATCGCCATGTCACTGGTCTGCAATCCCGAACTGCTGATCGCGGACGAGCCGACCACGGCCCTGGACGTCACCGTCCAGGCCCAGATCCTCGACCTGCTGATGGATCTTCAGCAGGAGTTCGGTTCGGCGATCATCCTGATCACGCACGACCTGGGCGTCGTGGCCAACACCGTCGACGATCTGCTGGTGATGTACGCGGGACGGGCCGTCGAGCGCGGCACCGTACGGGAAGTCCTCAAGAGCCCTCAGCACCCGTACACCTGGGGACTGCTCGGTTCTATGCCGCGTCTCTCCTCCGACGTCGATTCGGCGCTGACACCCATCCCGGGGCGCCGCCCAGCCTGCTGAACCCGCCCACGGGCTGCGCGTTCCACCCGCGGTGCGGTTTCGTCGACCTCGTCGACCCGAGCGGGCGGTGCGCGAACGAGCGGCCCCGCTTCCCGACGGGCGCGGTTCGGCATGCCACCTGTCTGGCGAGCAGAAGCAGCAGGTTTTCATCGAGACGATTCAGCCCCGGCTGGGCTGATGTACCGGCAACTGGGGCTATGACCATGAGTGAGAAGAAACCACCACCGCCGTCACCGACGCGGCGCCGAACGCCGGCGAGCCGCTCCTCAGTGTGAAGGGCCTTACCAAGCATTTTCCGATCTACGGCGGATTTCCCTTCAAGCGGAAGGTCGGTGCGGTCCAGGCCGTCGACGGCGTGACGCTGGACGTGTATCCGGGCGAGGCCCTCGGTCTGGTCGGGGAGTCGGGCTGCGGCAAGTCGACCACCGGACGCCTGCTCACCCGTCTGATGGAACCGACGAGTGGCACGATCACCTACAGCGGCCAGGACATCACCAACGCCAACCGTAGGAAGATGGCACCGATCCGGTCCGAGATCCAGATGATCTTCCAGGACCCGTACGCGTCGCTGAACCCCGTCAGACGGTCGGCACGATCATCGCCGGACCGATGGAGATCAACGGCATCAACCCGCCCCAGGGCCGCGAGGCCAGGGTGCGGGAGCTGCTGGAGACGGTCGGCCTCAATCCGGAGCACTACAACCGGTTCCCGCACGAGTTCTCCGGGGCCAGCGCCAGCGCATCGGAGTGGCCCGCGCCCTCGCGCTCGAGCCGAAGCTGATCATCGCGGACGAGCCGGTCTCCGCCCTCGACGTGTCCATCCAGGCGCAGGTCATCAACCTGCTCCAGGAGCTACAGCGAGAGCTGAACATCGCGTTCGTCTTCATCGCGCACGACCTCGCGATCGTCCGCCACTTCTCGCAGCGCGTCGCCGTGATGTACCTGGGCAAGGTGGTGGAGGTCGCGGACCGCGAGTCCCTGTACAACGCCCCGCGTCACCCGTACACGCACGCCCTGCTGTCGGCCGTGCCGAACGCGGACATCGACGCGGACAAGACGGAACGCATCCGCCTCTTCGGCGACGTGCCCTCGCCGATCATGCCGCCGTCCGGCTGCCGCTTCCGTACCCGCTGCTGGAAGGCGCAGGACAAGTGCGCCACCGAGGAGCCTCCGCTCGTCCAGCTCTCCGGCGACCGTGAGGGGCACCTGACCGCGTGCCACTTCCCGGAGGACCCGACGACCGAGAGGGGCGAGGACATCGTCCTGGACCCCGCACTCATCGAGCTGGAGAAGAAGTCGGCCGACAAGTAGGTCCGTCGCCCGAGGTACGGCCTTCGTCTGAACACGTGCGTGTGGTTTGCGAGCACGTGTTCGGGCGAAGGTCGTTTTCGTGTCAGCTGATGACCCGCCGAGGGTTGGGTGCGCCCGAAGCGCCCGGCCACGGACGGCGGCAGTGAACATGCGACAGGGTGTCAAATGGGGTGATATAAGGCATTGAGCTAGTCAATGGACCCCTAGGAGGCACTTCATGCGCGGAGCCACTCAGGCCAGGTGGGCCGCATGTGCGGTGGCCGTCGCCCTCGCGGCGACTGCCTGCGGCGGCGGAGACAGCGGTAGCGGGGGCGGTGGCGCCGATGGGATCGTGAGCTCCTCCTGGGGTGATCCGCAGAACCCGCTGGAGCCCGCCAACACCAATGAGGTGCAGGGCGGCAAGGTCCTCGACATGATCTTCCGCGGGCTCAAGAAGTACGACCCGAAGACCGGCGAGGCCAAGAACATGCTGGCCGAGAAGATCGAGACGACCGACCAGCAGAACTTCACCATCACACTGAAGGACGGCTGGACCTTCAGCAACGGTGAGAAGATCACCTCCGCCTCGTTCGTGGACGCCTGGAACTACGGTGCGGCGCTGAAGAACAACCAGAAGAACGCCTACTTCCTCGGGTACATCGACGGCTACGAGGAGATCCACCCGGATGCGGGAAAGGCCAGTGGGGAGAAGCTCACCGGCCTCAAGGTGGTCGATGACAAGACGTTCACGGTCAAGCTGTCCCAGAAGTTCTCGCTGTTCCCCGACACCCTCGGCTACCCGGCCTTCGCGCCGCTGCCCAAGGCCTTCTTCACGGACCACAAGGCCTGGCTCTCCAAGCCGGTCGGCAACGGTCCCTACGCCATCGAGAAGTACGCCAAGGGCTCCTCGATGAACCTGCGCAAGTGGGACGACTACCCCGGCGACGACAAGGCGCAGAACGGCGGCATCGACCTCAAGGTCTACACCGACAACAACACCGCCTACACCGACCTGACGGCCGGCAACCTCGACCTCGTCGACGATGTGCCCGCCTCCCAGCTGAAGAACGTCAAGGCGGACCTCGGCGACCGCTACATCAACACCCCGGCCGGCATCATCCAGACCCTCGCCTTCCCGTTCTACGACAAGGAATGGGACACCGAGAACGCCGTCAAGGTCCGCCGCGGGCTGGCGATGGCGATCAACCGCGAACAGATCACGAACCAGATCTTCCAGAAGACCCGTACGCCCGCGTCCGACTGGACCTCCCCGGTCCTCGGCAAGGACGGCGGCTTCAAGGAAGGGCTGTGCGGCTCCCGTGCGAGTACGACAAGGCGGAGGCCAGAAGCTGATCCAGGAGGGCGGCGGCATCCCGGGCGGCCAGCTGAAGGTCTCGTACAACGCGGACACCGGCTCCCACAAGGAGTGGGTCGACGCACTGTGCAACAGCATCAACGACGTCATGGGCAACAACAAGGCCTGCGTGGGTGCTCCCATCGGGACGTTCGCCGACTTCCGCAGCCAGGTCTCCACGCAGAAGCTGACCGGAGCGTGGCGGGCCGGCTGGCAGATGGACTACCCGCTGATCCAGAACTTCCTGCAGCCGCTCTACTACACCGACGCCCCGTCCAACGACGGCAAGTGGAGCAACAAGAAGTTCGACGACCTGGTGGACAAGGCCAACGCCGAGTCGGACAAGGCAGCGGCCGTCACCACGTTCCAGGACGCCGAGAAGGTCCTCGCCGAGGAGATGCCCGTCATCCCGCTCTGGTACCAGAACGGCAGCGCCGGCTACTCGCAGAACGTCACCGACGTCTCGCTGAACCAGTTCAGCGTCCCGGTGTACGAGCAGATCAAGGTCAAGTGACGCCGTGAAGCCGGCCGGCGGATGCACCCGCCGGCCGGCTTCCCCGTCCCCACCGCCCCCGTCCCCACAGCCCCGCGCCTCTGACCCCGCGACCCCCGGAGCTCCTCATGGGACGTTATGTGATCCGGCGGCTGCTGCAGATGATCCCGGTCTTCATCGGCACCACGCTGTTGATCTTCCTCATGGTGAACGTGATGGGCGACCCCATCGCGGGCCTCTGCGGCGACCGCCAGTGCGACCCGTCGACCGCCGCCCAGCTGCGCACGGAGTTCGGCCTCGACAAGCCGCTCTGGCAGCAATACCTCACCTACATGGGCAATGTCTTCACCGGCGACTTCGGCACCGCGTTCAACGGGCAGGAGGTCACGGAGCTGATGGGGACCGCCTTCCCCATCACGATCCGGCTGACCATCATCGCGGTCGTCTTCGAGGTCGTCATCGGCATCAGCCTCGGTGTCGTCACCGGGCTGCGCCGCGGCCGGCCCATCGACACCACCGGGCTGATCCTCACGCTGATCGTCATCTCGGTGCCCACCTTCGTCACCGGGCTGCTGCTCCAGCTGTTGCTGGGAGTGAAGTGGGGCGTGATCAAGCCATCCGTATCCCCGGAGGCCCCGGTCAACGAGCTGCTGATCCCCGGGCTGGTACTCGCCTCCGTCTCACTGGCCTACGTCACCCGGCTCACCCGGACCTCGATCGCCGAGAACGCCCGCGCCGACTACGTCCGTACGGCCGTAGCCAAGGGCCTGCCCAGACGGCGGGTGGTCGTCAGGCATCTGCTGCGCAACTCCCTCATCCCGGTCGTCACCTTCATCGGTACGGATGTGGGCGCCCTGATGGGCGGAGCGATCGTCACCGAGCGCATCTTCAACATCCACGGCGTCGGCTACCAGCTCTATCAGGGCATCCTGCGCCAGAACTCCCAGACCGTCGTCGGATTCGTCACGGTGCTGGTCCTCGTCTTCCTTGCGGCCAACCTGATCGTCGACCTCCTCTACGCCGTACTCGACCCGAGGATCCGCTATGCCTGAGCAGCAGCCATGGGACGACGCGATCTCGCCGGCCGGAGCCGGCGGCGCCATGGACCTCGCGATGGAAGAGGGCGCGACCCTGGAGAAGACGCCGGGCGGGCCCGAGGGGACAGGGCCGTCCGGCAAGCCGCGCAGCCTGTGGTCGGATGCCTGGCGCGATCTGCGCCGCAACCCGGTGTTCATCATCTCCGGCCTGATCATCCTGTTCCTGGTGATCATCTCGATCTGGCCGTCGCTGATCACGGACGGCGATCCGCTCCACTGCGACCTGAGCAAGGCGCAGGAGGGCTCCCAGCCGGGCCACCCCTTCGGCTTCGACGGACAGGGCTGCGACGTGTACACCCGCACCGTCTACGGAGCCAGGACCTCGGTCACCGTCGGCGTCTGCGCCACCCTCGGCGTCTCCCTGCTCGGCAGCGTGTTCGGCGGGCTGGCCGGCTTCTTCGGGGCAAGCCGGATGCCGTCCTCTCCCGCATCACCGATGTCTTCTTCGGAATCCCGGTGGTCCTCGGCGGCCTGGTCTTCCTCTCCGTGGTCACCAGCTCCACCGTCTGGCCGGTGATCGGCTTCATCGTGCTCCTGGGCTGGCCCCAGATCGCCCGTATCGCCCGGGGATCCGTCATCACCGCCAAACAGAACGACTACGTCCAGGCGGCGCGGGCACTGGGCGCCTCCAACTCACGGATTCTGCTGCGCCACATCACGCCCAACGCCATCGCGCCCGTGATCGTCGTCGCGACCATCGCCCTGGGGACGTACATCTCGCTGGAGGCGACCCTGTCCTACCTCGGCGTCGGCCTGAAACCACCGGCCGTCTCCTGGGGCATCGACATCTCCGCCGCCTCCCCGTACATCCGCAACGCCCCGCACATGCTGCTCTGGCCCGCCGGAGCGCTGGCGGTCACCGTGCTCGCGTTCATCATGCTCGGCGACGCGGTGCGCGACGCCCTCGACCCCAAGCTGCGCTGAGGAGCCCGTTGCCATGTTGCTCGAAGTGCGCGATCTGCATGTGGAGTTCCACACCCGGGACGGGTGGCCAAGGCCGTCAACGGGGTCAACTACTCGGTGGCCGAGGGCGAGACACTCGCGGTCCTCGGCGAGTCGGGGTCGGGAAAGTCGGTCACCGCCCAGGCGATCATGGGCATCCTCGACATGCCGCCGGGAAGGATCAGCGGCGGCGAGATCCTCTTCAAGGACCGGGACCTGCTGAAGCTCAAGGGCGAGGAACGGCGCAAGGTCCGCGGCCAGGAGATGGCCATGATCTTCCAGGACGCGCTGTCCTCGCTGAACCCGGTGCTGAGCGTGGGGAGCAGCTGGGCGAGATGTTCGTCGTGCACCGCGGGATGTCCCGAAAGGACGCAAAGGCCAAGGCCGTCGAGCTGATGGACCGGGTGCGGATCCCCGCGGCCAAGGAGCGGGTGGGCAACTTTCCGCACCAGTTCTCCGGCGGGATGCGCCAGCGCATCATGATCGCCATGGCGATGGCGCTGGACCCCTCGCTGATCATCGCCGACGAGCCGACCACCGCCCTGGACGTGACGGTCCAGGCCCAGGTGATGGAGCTGCTCGCGGAGTTGCAGCAGGAGCTCCACATGGGCCTCATCCTCATCACCCACGACCTGGGCGTGGTGGCGGACGTCGCCGACAAGATCGCGGTGATGTACGCGGGCCGGATCGTCGAGACATCGCCCGTCCACGACATCTACAAGGCGCCCGCCCACCCGTACACCAAGGGCCTGCTGCGGTCGATCCCACGGCTGGACCAGAAGGGCCAGGAGCTGTACGCGATCAGGGGCTGCCGCCCAACCTGCTGCACATCCCGCCGGGCTGCGCCTTCAACCCGCGCTGCCCGATGGCCCAGGCCGTGTGCCGTACGGACGTGCCGCCGCTGTACGAGGTGGACGAGCACCGCCGGAGCGCCTGCCACTTCTGGAAGGAGACGCTCGATGAGCACTGACGAGGCACCGGGGACGGTGCGGACGCGGCCGTACACGGACGGCGAACCCATCCTGGAAGTCCGTGACCTGGTCAAGCACTACCCGCTGACCCGGGGCATCCTCTTCCACAAGCACGTCGGTGCGGTCAAGGCGGTGGACGGCGTCTCCTTCGACCTGGCGGCGGGCGAGACGCTCGGCATCGTGGGGAGTCCGGCTGCGGCAAGTCGACCGTCGCCAAGATGCTGGTGCACCTGGAGCAGCCGACGGCCGGTGTGATCCGCTACAAGGGCGAGGACGTCACCAAGCTGTCCGGCCGCGCGCTGAAGGCCGTGCGGCGCAATATCCAGATGGTGTTCCAGGACCCGTACACCTCGCTCAATCCGCGGATGACGGTGGGCGACATCATCGGGGAGCCGTTCGACATTCATCCTGAGGTGGCTCCGAAGGGGAGCGGCGCCGCAAGGTGCGGGACCTGCTGGATGTGGTGGGGCTGAACCCGGAGTACATCAACCGCTATCCGCACCAGTTCTCCGGCGGCCAGCGCCAGCGCATCGGCATCGCCCGCGGGCTCGCGCTCAACCCGGAGATCATCGTCGCCGACGAGCCGGTCTCCGCGCTCGACGTGTCGGTCCAGGCCCAGGTGGTCAACCTGCTCGACCGGCTGCAGGCCGAATTCCATCTGAGCTTCGTGTTCATCGCGCACGACCTGTCGATCGTCCGGCACATCTCGGACCGGGTCGGCGTCATGTACCTCGGCCGGATCGTGGAGACCGGCACCGAAGAGGAGATCTACGACCACCCCACGCACCCGTACACCCAGGCGCTGCTGTCGGCCGTACCGGTGCCGGACCCGACGGCGCGCGAGCAACGCGAGCGGATCATCCTGCACGGTGACGTCCCGTCGCCCGCGAACATTCCGTCGGGCTGCCGCTTCCGCACCCGCTGCTGGAAGGCGCAGGAGCGGTGCGAGCTGGAGGTGCCGCTGCTGGCGGTCCCGGCGGTCTTCCGGGACGCGGACAGTCCGGCCGCGCACGATTCCGCGTGCCACTTCGCGGAGGAGAAGCAGGTCGTGCCGCCGGAGGCCTGCGGGCGGCGCCTCCCGCGCAGGAGGCGCCGCCGCTGCCAGGACGGTCCGGGCGAGAATGATTTGAAGTGATATAGCGGCATCTCATTCGTTAACACGGAGGCAACTCGGCCGTCGCCGCACCGATATACGAACGTCCCACCATGGACCGGGTACGGCCGTGCGGGTGCCGTGCACCGGCCGGGACGCCTCTCGAGTCGCCCCGGCCGGTGACCCGTTCACGTCGTTGCCCACAGGTCCCCTTGTCCATCCGCCGACCGCGGTGGAGTATCGCAGGGTGACACTCACCCGGGGGCCAGAATCACCGGCGCGGTAATGAGCGCCGTGCTCGCGCTGATCGTCGCGGGCTGGATCGTGCGGGATCTCGGAGCCGTCGGCGAACCACTGGACCTGCTGCGGTACTGGGCCGGTTTCGTCGAGGTGAGGCTGGACGTGGCGCCGGCCACCTCGCAGGGCGACCTCGTGCTGCTCGTCGTCCACGTTCTCGCCGCGATCGCCGCTCTGCGCTCCCCGTTGGCCGCATCCGCACTCGTCGCCACCGGGGTGGTCACCCTCGTCTTCCGGCTGCCCGGCCTCTGGATCATCGGCACTTCCTGGACGCAGGGCGCTACCCGGACGAGCTCCGTACCCGTGCGCTGATCGGCACCTTCGTGATCCTGGCGGCCGGCATCGCGCTGATCATCACCGGGGCGGCGGGCCGCCGGCCGGCCGACGGCCACGAAGCGCGGCCCGCCGGGCCGGACCGGGCGCGGCCGCGGGGCCTTCGTGCTGCTGGGGACGGCGGGCGCCGTGATGATCGCCTGGGAGATCCGGCAGTTCGTCATCTTTCCCGCGCAGGCCTATCCCGACTGGTTCATCGGCGGGGACGTCGTCCCGGTGGAGCTGACCGGCGCGCCGCCGGGTGGAACAGCGTGGCACTCGCGCTGCTGTGCCTGGTGGTGGCGTCCGCCGCGCTCGCCCGCGCCGTCCACGTCCGGCCGCTGGGCATGATCGCCGCGGGGTTCCTGCTGAGCTGGGGGTGCATGGGGATCGCGCGGGCCGTGCACCGCGAAGTGTTCGAAGACTTCGGCCCGTTGTGGCACGAGGCCGAGCTCGGCGTGCTGACCTCGTTCTTCCTGGCGCTCGCCGGGGCGGGCACCTTGACGGTGCTGGCCCGCAGGGGACCCAGGACGTGCCCGGTGGCTGGAACCAGGGGTACGGAGCGGGTTACGGCTACCAGCCGGGCCCGCCGGGCGGCGGTTACGGCTACCCGCCGGGCCAGGCCCCGGGCAGGGCCCGGGCAGGTCCCAGGGCCGGGACCCGCCCCCGGTTACGGATACCCGCAGGGCGGCGGCTACAGCCCACCGCCGCCCTCCTCCCCGCCGTCCGCCTGGTGAGGCGGGGCGGCCTACGCCTGGGGCCGTACCAGGCCCAGCGACCGCTTGAGGAAGTCCACCTGGAGCAGCAGCAGATTCTCCGCGACCTGCTCCTGCGGCGTCATATGCGTGACCCCGCTCAGCGGCAGCACCTCGTGCGGACGCCCGGCCGACAGCAGCGCCGACGACAGCCGCAGCGCATGGGCCACCACCACGTTGTCGTCGGCCAGGCCGTGGACGATCATCATGGGCCGCACCTGGTCGGCCGGCTGCGAGAGCCCCTCGTCCGTGACCAGGGAGTTGTACGCGTACACCTCGGCTGCGCCGCGGGTCACCCAGGTAGCGCTCGGTGTAGTGGGTGTCGTAGAGCCGCATGTCGGTCACCGGCGCGCCCACGACGGCCGCGTGGAAGACGTCGGGGCGGCGCAGCGCCGCGAGGCCGGCGAGGTAACCGCCGTACGACCAGCCGCGCATCGCCACCTTCGTGAGGTCCAGCGGGAAGCGCCCGGCCAGCGCGTGCAGGGCCTCGATCTGGTCGTCCAGCGTGAGGGTGAAGTCGTCCCTGACCGCCTTCTCCCAGCCGGGCGAACGCCCCGGTGATCCCCGGCCGTCCGCGACGACCACCGCGAAGCCCTGATCGGCGAACCACTGGGACGTCAGATGCGCGTTGTGGGCGGCTACGACCCGTCGGCCGTGCGGACCGCCGTACGGATCCATCAGCACCGGAAGCAGGCCATCCGATTCCTGGTAGCCGGAGGGAGCAGGACGGCGCACGGGATTCGCCGTGCGCCCCTCGGTGAGGTGCACCCGCGCCGTCAGTACCGGCTCCTGGGCGTGGCCGGCGATAGTGGCGATCTGCTTGCCGTCCCGGAGCACCCGCGCGGTGGCTCCCGGCCGGTCCAGCGACGCCGAGACCAGCACCGTCACCTCGCCGGAGCGGACCGCGGAGTGCACCCCGCACCTTCGGAGACACGCTCGACGCCCAGTTCGTTGACCCGGTAGACATGGCTCTGCCCCGTCTCGGGATCCGCGGCCTCCTCGCCGGCCGTCGCCGACACCAGGACATCCGAATCCCCGATGTCCAGCACCGCCTGGATGTGCAACTGTGCTCCGGTCAGCGGCCGGTCGCCGACCGCCAGGACTCGTGCGCCGGCCTCGTCGGCGATCCGCACGAGCCGTCCGTCCGGTGCCCACGCGGGCACCCGGGGAAAAGATCCAGCCAAACCGCGTCCTCGTCGACATGGACCGTGCGGGTCTCGCCGCTCTCCGTATCCACCACAAGGTGCAGCTGGCTGCGCTGGTCACGGGCCTGCACGAGGAGAAGAGGCGCACCGGCGGACGACCAGTGGACACGAGCCAGATACGGATAGCGCTTCCGGTCCCAGACGATTTCGGTACGCGTCCCGTCCAGCCCCATCACGAAGAGCCGCACGTCGGCGTTGGACGTCCCCGCGGCCGGATACGCCACCTCGGCCGGCTTGCGGTCCGGGTGCGCGGGGTCCGCGATCCACCAGCGCTGTACGGGGCTGTCGTCGGCCCGTGCGACCAGCAGCCGGCCGGAGTCCGGAGACCACCAGAAGCCGCGGGAACGGCTCATCTCCTCGGCCGCGATGAACTCGGCGAGGCCGTAGGAGACGTGCGCGTCCTCCGGCTCGGCCACCGCGCGGTCGCCTTCGCCGTCCGAACCCACCACCCGCAGCGCGCCCGCGTGACGTAGGCGATGTGCCGCCCGTCGGGGAGGGCCGCGGGTCGATCACCGGACCGGGCACCGGCAGGGCCGAGCGGTGCCGGCCCGCAGCTCGGACACGTACACCTTCCCCGACAGGGCGAACGCGGCCAGCTCGGCGGCGTCGTCCACCGCGTAGCCCACGATGCCCGCGGAACCCTCCCGGCCCGCTCGCGCCGGGCCTCTCCTGCGGCGACAGCCGCCCGTCGAACCCCGAGCAGCACGTCCGGATCGGCGGTGACCCGCTCCTGGCCGGTCTGCGGATCGAGCACCCAGAGCCGGTTCGTCCGGTCGGTTCCGGAAGCCGACCTGAGAAAGATCACCCGCGTCCCGTCCGGCGAGACGGTGAATGCGCGGGCGCGCCAAGAGTGAATCGCTGGGTCCGGGCGTGCTGGCGGGGAAAGGACAGCTTCTGCGAGGTCATGGAACCGAACCTATCGGCGGGGACCGGTCCGTGCGCCCCTCGTGCTGCTGTGCCCCGAACAATGCGTTGGCACGGATAGTTATGATCCGTAGCGCTGGGTGGGTATGAACCTGCTGGCTCCATGTGTGCTGCCCGTCCCGACCGTACTGATGGAGGTGAACCGCCGTGGCACTCTCGATTTCGGCGGTAGTGCTGCTGGCGATCGTCGTCTTCCTGCTGGTCCGGAAATCCGGACTGAAGGGCGGACATGCGGTGGTCTGCATGTTGCTCGGGTTCTATCTCGCGAGTTCGTCGATCGCGCCGACTATCTCGGAGGTGACTTCGAACGTGGCGGGCATGATCGGGGCATCAAGTTCTGACCGCGGGGCATTCGGTCCGACGGGCGGGCGGCTCGTAGGGTGGTCCCCATGAAGGACCTTCCCGCCCGCCGTCTGCTCCTGGTGCACGCGCACCCCGACGACGAGTCGATCAACAACGGCTCCACCATGGCCAAGTACGCCGCCGAGGGCGCCCACGTCGCCCTGGTGACGTGCACGCTCGGCGAGGAGGGCGAGGTCATCCCGTCGGGGCTCGCGCACCTCGCCGCGGACCGGGAGGGCACCCTGGGCGCCCACCGCATCGGTGAACTGGCCGCCGCCATGGAGGAGCTCGGGGTCACCGACCACCGCTTCCTGGGCGGACCCGGCCGGTTCCGCGACTCCGGGATGATGGGCACCGAGCAGAACCACCGGCCGGGCGCCTTCTGGGACGCGGACCCGGACGAGGCGGCCGGGTACCTCGTGGAGGTGATCCGCTCGGTGCGTCCCCAGGTCCTCATCACGTACGACCCCGAGGGCGGCTACGGCCACCCCGACCACATCCAGGCGCACCGCGTCGCCACGCGCGCCGCGGAGCTGGCCGCCCGGCCGGCGTACCGAGAGGACCTCGGCGCCCCGCACGCCATCTCGAAGGTCTACTGGAACCGGGTGCCCCGCTCCGTGGCCGAGGAGGCGTTCGCCCGGCTGCGGGCCGAGCCGTCCGGGCCTTCCGGGGATCGGCACGGTCCAGGACGTACCGGGCGTGGTGGACGACGCGGACATCACCGCGGAGATCGACGGCTCGGAGTATGCCGCCAGGAAGACCGCGGCCATGCGGGCGCACGCCACCCAGATCGCGGTCGACGGCCTGTTCTTCGCTCTTTCGAACGATTTGGGACAGCCCGTTTTCACCACCGAGTACTACCAACTGGTGCACGGAAGCTCCGGTTCGGGCGATGATGCCCGGGAGCACGACCTCTTCGAAGGCGTGCCGGACATGGCGGGCGCACCGGGAGCAGAGGCATGAGCAGCAGGCAGAGGCAGCGGGCCGTATCGCAGCCGCCGCGCACCGGCACGCCGTCGGGGAGCACCGCGCCCGCCGGCCTCGCCGCGCCCTCAACCCGCCCGGATCGGCATCTACCTCTGCCTCCTGGTGCTGGGCGCGGCCGTGGCGCTCGCCGGCACGCTCGTCCAAGCGGCCTGGTTCCCCGGCGGGTTGCTGCTCGCGCTCTCGCGTCGGGCGGGCTCTTCTACGGCGGCCGGGTGCTCACCGGGACGCAGCTCGGTGCGATGGTGCCGGCGGTGGGCTGGTTCATGGCGGTGCTCTTCCTGCTCGGCGGCCGTCCCGAAGGGGACTATGTCTTCGGCGAGGAGCTGGGCCTGACGCTCTTCATGCTGGGCGGGATGGCTGTCGCTGTGATCTGCGCCACCATGGCGCGGCTGCCGTATCCGGCCACCAACACCGGTCGACCCGGCACGTGATGTGCTATGTCCGGTCCCGGAATGCCCCCATCCGCGGTGGCGGGTGCATGCTTGATTCCGCCCGGCGCGGAGTGTCTGTCGGCGGCGGCCAGTATGGTGGTGCGCGCGCCGAGCCGTCCCCTGGCCTGCGGCATGGGGAAGTACGGGCGGCGGAGCCAATCGGGAGAACCTGCTTTGAGTCGTGAAACTGACAGTTCGTCCTCCGGGCCCCAGGGCCGCGGCGGAGCCGCGTATCCATCGGGTACGCCGCCGTACGGATCACGCCAGTATCCGTCGCCACACCCGTCACAGGGTGGGTCGCAGGAGACTCCGGAGCCTGCGGACCCGGTGGATTCTGCGGACCCGCCCCGTCCTGAGGAGCCGAGAACAGAGACGACGCTGACGACGCGTATCCGGATCAACATCCCGGTTCGCGCCCCATCCCGCCTGTCGTGATGCGTACGCCGATGAGTGACACCGACACGTCCGGCGGCCGTCCGGCCCCGGTGGCCGTCCGGCCCCGGGCGCGGGCAGCGGCCCGCGCCCGGAGCGTCCGCGCCGTCGCCGCGTTCCGCACCCGATGGCGGCGCCGGCCGTAACGGATCCGGCCAGGCCGCCACCGGCCGCCCCCGGCTGCCGAGGCATCCGCCGACAGGCCGGCCAGGGAGAAGAGCGGGAGCGACTGGTTCGCCCGCGCAAAGCGCCGCCGCCCACACCCGCGGCCGGCACCCCGTGGTGTCCCCTCCCGGGGCACGGCGGCCCTTCCGGCGGTCCGGGTGCCTCGGCCGCCGGCCGCGCCGGTTCGGGACCGAGCACGCCGCGCGGAGACCTGCCGTACTTCTCGGACGGCCCGCCGCGCACGGGCGGCCAGGACGCCTCCCGTCCCGGCCGCAGCGCTCTCGACGCCTTCGACGCCGACACCCCGGGGCCCCGGCGGCCCGCGGTCCACGCCGAACCCGCCGCCCCCACGCCGGGTCCTGCGGGCCCCACCACGGGTCCGGCGACCGGCAGCTCGTCCCTCACCCCGAACCTCGACGGCATCCCCGGCATGGGTGGCGGTCCGATGGGCCCCGGCGGTCCGGCCGGCCCGCGCGGTCCCGGCGGATCCGGTCCCGGCGGCCCCGTGGCGCGGGTCCGGGTGGCCCCGGCCCAGCGGGTCCCGGTGGCCCCGGCACGGGCGGCCCCGGGGCGTACCGCCGCGGCTGTCCGACGACACTGCGATCCTGACGCCTCAGAGCCCGGCCCCGGAGTCCGGTCCCGGACATGTCTCCGGTGACACGCTCACCAGCGGCATCCCCGTGATCCCGCCGGAGTCCCGGACACCGTTCCCCGGTGGTCCAGGCACCCCATGGGACCGGGCGACGGCCTGTCGTCCGACGGCCCGATGGGCGGCGGCCCGGCGGACCCGGCGCAGTCGGCACCTGCAGCTTCGCCGCGTCCGGCGCCAAGGCCGCCGCACCGGCCAAGAAGGGCCGCTCAAGCCGGTCCTCCTGGGTGTGGGCGTCTTCGTGCTGTTCGGTATCGCTTACGGCGCAGGGCTGCTGCTGAACCACTCCGAGGTCCCCAAGGGCACCACGGTCCTGGGTGCAGACATCGGCGGCGGGACGAAGGCGGAGGCGGTCTCCAAGCTCGAAGCCTCCTTCGGCGAGCGCGCCGAAGCCCCGCTGCAGCTGTCCGTGGACGGCAAGGAGGCGGAGCTCCTTCCGGAGAAGGCCGGCCTCTCCCTGGACAGCCAGGAGACCGTCCGCGGTGCGGCCGGCAGCGACTACAACCCGGTCTCGGTGATCAGTTCCCTCTTCGGCGGGAGCGCCCCGCCGACCCGGTGATCCCGGTCGACGAGGAGAAGCTCGGGGTCGCGCTGACCGACCTGGCCGGTGTCGCCGGCTCCTCCAACGACGGCACGATCAGGTTCGAGCCGAACAAGGCCGTTGCCGTCCCCGGCAAGGCGGGCAAGGCACTGGAGGTCAACCAGTCGTTGATCTCCGTACGCGATGCCTACCGCGCACAGGTCCAGACGGGTAGGCCGGGCGTCGTCGAGCTGCCCGTCGCCACCAGCGAGCCCACCATCAGCCAGGCCGAACTCGACCGGGCGATGAAGGACTTCGCCGAGCCTGCGATGTCCGGCCTCATCACCATCAAGGCCGGGCCCAAGCAGATCCAGTTCGGCCCGGCGAAGTCGCTGCCGCAGATCCTTTCCATGAAGCCGGTCGACGGCAGGCTGGTGGAGGTCTACGACAGGAAGGCGATCGACACCCTGCTGGACGGCGTCTTCGACGGTGTCATGGCCACCAAGGGTGACGGCAAGAAGCACCAGGTCAGTGCGTCGGACGTGGCCCAGGCCATGCAGAAGGCACTGCTCGGCAGGACCCCGCCGAGCGGACCGCCACGATCGACCTCGGCGGCAGCTGACCGCCTCGCGGTACTCGTGCACGTCCTCGCCCCGGCCCGAAAGGCCGGGGCGAGGACTGCGCACGCCTTCGCAGGCATGACATCTGTCACCCGCGCCGCAGGACGGCTGACACTGTTGCCGGCCGCGTCCGCCGGGGATGCTCAGCACACCGGCCGCGCCGGGAGGATGTACGGGGGCCGGCGCGGCCGGTACCACCGGAAGGGCACCGTGAAGGCGTGATGGACGACGACGAGGCGTACGAAGTGGCCGAGCGCCCGCTGAGGACCGCCGGCAGTTCCTGATCAAGCTGCTGTGGATCGGTATCTGGCTCGCGTTCATGAGCGCGCCGGTGAAGGATCTCGCCGTCGGCGGCCACAGCTCATGGGCCCGCGCACTGGGCGGCCTCGGTCTGACCGCCTTCGTCGGGGTCTACCTCGTGCTGCTCCTGCGCCACACGTCCCAGGCCCTGGCCCGCTCCCGTGTCCTGGCCGTCACGGCCTTCCTCGGAGCTCTTGCGGTCACCCTCTCGCTGACCCTCGGCGTCCCGTGGCTGGTCCTGTTCGTGTACGTCTCGGTCTCCGCCGGGGCCACGCTGCCGATCCGGATCTCGCGTTGGCTCATCGGGCTGGTCACCGCGGTGATGGTGGGCATCGGACTGGCCATCCACGAGGCCGGGGCGACCGTCGTGGCGCTGGCCTTCCCTCGCTCCTGGGCGGCTTCGCCATGTCCGGCGTACGGCAGCTGGTCCGGACGACCATTCAGCTGCGCGAGGCCCGCGCCACCGTCGCCCAGCTCGCCGCCAACGAGGAGCGGCTGCGGCTCGCCCGTGATCTGCACGACCTGCTGGGCCACTCGCTGTCGCTGATCACGCTCAAGAGCGAGCTGGCGGGCCGGATGCTTCCCGATCACCCGGGCCGGGCGGCGGAGCAGGTGGCCGATATCGAACGGGTCAGCCGCCAGGCCCTGGTGGATGTACGCAGCGCCGTCACCGGCTACCGCCGCCCGACCCTGCCCGGCGAGCTGGCCGGAGCCCGTACCGCACTGGCCGCCGCGGGAATCACCGCCGACGTCCCGGCCGAGGCCCCGACGGCCTCCCGGAGGAGCCGGAGGAGGTGCTCGCCTGGGGCCTGCGGGAGGCCGTCACCAACGTCGTACGCCACAGCGGCGCCCGGCACTGCACCGTCACCCTCGGGCCGCGCCAGACCCGCAGGGCCCCGTACTCGAGCTCACCGTCGCCGACGACGGCCGTGGCGCTTCGGGTACGAAGGCGGGCAACGGCCTCACCGGGCTCGCCGAACGCCTCGCCGAGGCCGGCGGCATGCTCACCACCGAGGCGCCGGTCGGCGGCAGGGCGGCCGTGCGCAGAGGCTTCACCCTCACTCTCCGCGTCCCGGTCGTCGGCCACGACCTAGGATCCACGAAATGATCATGATCAGACTTCTCCTCGCCGAGGACCAGTCCATGGTGCGGGAGGCCCTCGCGGCGCTCCTCGGCCTGGAGCCGGACATCGAGGTGGTCGCGCAGGTGGCCCGTGGCGACGAGGTGGTCGCGGCGGCGCGCGAGCACCGCGTCGACGTGGCCCTCCTGGACATCGAGATGCCGGGCATGACAGGCATCGAGGCCGCCGCCGCGCTCCACCGCGAACTCCCCGCCGTCAGGATCGTCGTCGTCACGACCTTCGGCCGGCCCGGCTATCTGCGCCGCGCCATGGAATCCGGCGCGGACGCGTTCCTGGTCAGGACGCACCGTCCGCCCAGCTCGCCGAGGCGGTACGCAAGGTGCTCGCGGGCGAGCGGGTCATCGACCCGAACCTGGCGGCGGCCGCGCTCGCCGACGGGCGAGCCCGCTGACCGAGCGTGAATGCGATGTGCTGCGCGCGGCGTCGGACGGCTCCACGAATGTGGAGATCGCCAATGCGCTGCGGCTCTCGCAGGGGACGGTACGCAACTACCTCTCCACCGCCATCCAGAAGTTGGCGGCCCGCAACCGCGCGGAGGCGGTCCGGGTGGCTCGCGAGAAGGGCTGGCTGTAGGAGTACCGGCAGCTGACCCGTCCTCAGTTCAGCAGGGACCGGGCCGCCTGCGCGCGGCGGCGGATCGCCTGGGCCGTCGCCGGCTCGATCCCGTCGACGACCTCCGCGTACTCGTCCATCTCCGCCGCACCCTGCAGGAACTCCCCGCGCTGCACCAGGAGCTGGGCCCGCTCGAAGCGCAGTCTGGCCGGGTGGGAGGGAAGCAGCAGCGAGTTCGAGCGCCCACAGCGCCACATCCGTACGCTCCGGGCGGGCGGCCGCCCAGGCCCTGACGTTGTTCAGGATCCGCAGCACTGTCTCCAGCGGCCGCGCGGGCACCAGCATCGACGCCGACAGCGGAGCGCCGGTCGCCCCGCCACCATCAGCTCCGCGTCCTCGCCGCTCAGCGGTGCCCCACCGGCGAACGGGTCGGCCAGCACCCGCTCCTGCGGATCGCCGAAACCGACCACGAAGTGGCCGGGCAGCGCCACCCGTACACCGGGGTCCCTGCCCGGCGGGCGACCTCGATCCACACCACGGACAGCAGGATCGGCAGCCCCGGCGGCGCTTCAGCACCTGCTGGAGCAGTGAGGACTCCAGCCGCTGGTAGTCGCCCGGCGACCCCGCGAAACCGCAACTCCCGCCCAGCAGCCCGGCGAGTGCGGACGCCCATGCACGGAGCTGCGCGGCCCGTACGGAAGGAGTCCGGCCAGCCGGTCCAGCTCGATCTGTGCCGCGTCGATGCCGTACGGATCGGGGAGGCGGCGGCGCGGCAGCGCCGGCGGCCTCCTCCGCGCCGAGCAGCAGACAGAGCAGAGCCAGGTCCGGCCGCTCGGCCCGTGCCTCATCGGCGAACCGCTGCCGGCGTTCGCCCTTGTCCGAATCCTCGGGGCTCATATGGCCATATTCCCTGCTGCTTCGACTACTGCGCGGACCGGAAGTGGTGGTAGCGGTGATGGGTGGCGAAGCCCATGCCGTCGTACAGTGCGCGGGCCCCTCGTTGTCCGACTCCACCTGGAGCCAGGCCGCGGACGCGCCCTCGTCCAGGGCCTTGCGGGCCAGCGCCGTCATCACAGCGGTCGCGAGACCGCGGCGGCGGTACTCCGGGCCCACCTCGACGGCCATGAAACCGGCCCAGCGCCCGTCCACCACACAGCGCCCGATCGCGGCGGGTACACCGCTCTCCGAGTCACCCGGCACGGACGCGAACCACACCGAGGGACCGCTGCCCAGCACTTTCAGCACATGCGGACCCGGGCGGATCCGGGGCTGTCGAAGCGCTGGTACCGGGAGAGCCATGCCGCGTCCGTCTCGCGGGCGAGGCGTACCGCCGAGACGTCCGGATCCAGGTCGCCGACCGCTGCCAGTGCCGCGATCCGTATCCCGGCCGACACCTCGCGCTGCCATCCGTGCTCCTCCAGTTCCGCGCAGAGCCGCTCCTGCGTGCCCTCGGCGCCGGTCGCGGTCTGGATGTACGCGGGCAGGCCCCGGTCCTGGTACCACCGCCGTACCCGCGCCAGCGCCTCGGTGAGCGGAAGGCCCGGGTCTCCCAGCGGCAGCACGGAGTTGGCGCGGCGGGTGAACCCGGCGGCGGCGCGCATCCGCCAGTCGCCCAGCGGCTCGCTCTCCACGGGCTGCCAGGCGCGCGCGGCGACCGGGCGAGCTCGTCGAACGAGGCCGCGGGCCCCGCCGCCGGGCCGGGGCGGAGGGGACCACCTTGCCCGCCACCAGGGATGATTCCGCGATGCGGACCGATTCCCCGCTCTTGCGTGTGATGGTCAGCACACCCATGTTCCACGATGTGAGAACCCCGACCGTGTCGGTGAACCTCGGTCCCTCTTCGGCTCCGTCGGCCAGACGGCGGACGGATACGCGTTTGCCCACGTCAGCGGTTGTGATACGGACTTCGAGTCGTCCGCCGATGGCGAATTCCACAGCTGTGTCCGCCCCTCCTGTTCGGATCGTGCCCGGGAACGGAGATACTAGGTGCGGGCATCGACGACGCCGCGCTCCCGCGCGAGAGCCAACGCCCTACCGAGGAGGAACGACAGCGTGACCTACGTCATCGCGCAGCCTTGTGTCGACTTGAAGGACAAGGCCTGCATCGAAGAGTGCCCCGTCGACTGTATCTACGAGGGCAAGCGGTCCTTGTACATCCACCCGGACGAATGTGTCGACTGTGGAGCCTGTGAGCCGGTCTGCCCGGTCGAGGCCATCTTCTACGAGGACGACACCCGGAGGAGTGGAAGGACTACTACAAGGCGAACGTCGAGTTCTTCGACGATCTTGGCTCGCCGGGCGGCGCCTCCAAGCTGGGTCTCATCGAGCGGGACCACGCGTTCATCGCAGCGCTGCCGCCGCAGAACCAGTAACAGCGCCGGCATGAGTGCCGCCCGGTCCCGCACGGCTCGTCACCGTGCGGGACCGTGGCGTTTGCCGGCACTCCACGTACGAGAAAGCAGAGACCCGTGTCCGCAGCAGCTCCCTCTCCTCCCGCCTCCCGGCCTTCCCTGGGACCGGCTCACGCCCTGCAAGACGACGGCGGCTGCCCACCCGGACGGCATCGTGGACCTCTCCGTCGGCACGCCGGTCGACCCGGTGCCCGAGCTGATCAGGCAGGCGCTCGTCGCCGCCGCGGACAGCCCCGGATATCCGACGGTCTGGGGAACCGGGGCGCTGCGCGACGCTCTGACCGGCTGGGTGGAGCGGCGCCTGGGCGCCACTTCGGTGACACACGAGAACGTGCTGCCGGTCGTGGGCTCCAAGGAGCTGGTGGCCTGGCTGCCGACCCAGCTCGGTCTCGGCGCGGGCGACAGGGTCGCGTACCCCGGCTCGCCTACCCGACGTACGAGGTCGGTGCCCGGCTCTGCGGCGCGGAGCCCTCGCCTACGACGATCCGACCGAGCTCGACCCGGCCGGCCTCAGGCTGCTCTGGCTGAACTCGCCATCCAACCCGACCGGCCGCGTCCTGCCGAAGGACGAGCTGACCCGGATCGTCGCCTGGGCGCGTGAGCACGGGGTGCTGGTCTTCAGCGACGAGTGCTACCTGGAGCTCGGCTGGGAGACCGAACCGGTCTCCGTGCTCCACCCGGACGTCTGCGGCGGTACGTACGAGGGCATCGTCGCCGTCCATTCGCTCTCCAAGCGCTCCAACCTCGCCGGATACCGCGCGGCCTTCATCGCGGGCGACGCGACCGTGCTCGGCGAGCTGCTGCTGATCCGCAAGCACGGCGGGATGATGACGCCGGCCCCGGTCCAGGCGGCGACGGTGGCCGCGCTCGGCGACGACACGCACGTCGCCGAGCAGCGCGAGCGGTACGCGGCCCGGCGCGCGGTCCTGCGGGCGGCGCTGGAGGCCCACGGCTTCCGGATCGAGCACAGCGAGGCGAGCCTGTACCTCTGGGCCACCCGCGACGAGCCGTGCTGGGAGACCGTGGCGTACCTGGCTGAGCTGGGCATCCTGGTGGCGCCGGGCGACTTCTACGGGCCGGCCGGCGACCGCTTCGTCAGAGTGGCGCTGACGGCCACGGACGAGCGGATCGCGGCGGCGGCCAAGCGGCTGTCCTGAACCGTGAGGGCCCTGGGGAGTACGTACTCCCAGGGCCCTCACGGTCGTGTCGCTCCGCGTGCCGGCCGGTCAGCCGATCGGCAGGCCGCTGGTGGGCAGGCCGCCGGTCGGCAGTGTGCCGTTGGTCAGGGTGCCGGCCTTCCCCAGGGTCTGGCCCGCGGCCGGAAGGGTCGTGCCGACCACCCTGCCGCCGGTCTCGGTCGCCGTCGCGGTGCCCTTCTTGGCGGTGGAGTCCAGGGTGTCGCCGACGCCGGCACCGTCGAGGGCGGTCAGGCCGCCGATCGCGGGGTCTGCGGGAGCACGGCGGCACTCGCGGCACCGGCCGCACCGACCACGGGTGCCGCACCAGCGGCGATCAGCAGCGCGGCACGGGCGATACGGCGGGTCAGGGGAGGGACATGATGCTCCTTCGACGGAATCTCAGCGGGGCCTCAGCAGACGAGGGATCTGCCTGCCCGGTGATCGGACGCACTGAATAACAGTCCCGGGGAGGGAAGGTTGCGGTGGTCCGAGGTAAAGACTGCGAATGCGTCAGATGATCCGCAGCAGAACAACCCGGGCAAATACTGCTTTCCGCGAGCGCCGGACGCACCGTCACTTCCCTTGGGGCACAAGGAATCCGGGGTGTGGGCGGGCTTGTGGAACGGGTCGCGCGAGCGGGTGCCAGGAAGGGTCGGATGCCCTGCGGGGACTGTTCGTACTACTGAGCGAGCCGCATTCTGACCTCTGCGGTGCCCGATTCCTTGCGCTCCAGGCGTTCCGTCCGCCAGCCGTCATCGGCGGTCCAGACCCGGCCCGCGTACGAGACCTCGCTCATCCGCAGCGCCCCGGCCTTCGCCACCGACCAGTGCGCGAGCTCCCAGCCGCGCCGCGACGCCGCCTCTTCCCCGGCGCCCGCGGCCGTCCGTACGGGCACCGTGACCGTGCCCGCGGCCGTGGCCCCGCAGAGGCGGCGGCGGGCAGCACATCCTGCCGAAGGTGCGCACCAGCTCGGCCCGCACGGCGGCCGAGTCGCCCGGAACATCCGCGTCGGACGCCGCCGCGGCGGAGCAGGTCAGCGTGGCGGGTGCCCGCCCCGTCAGCGCGGCGGCCAGCAGCGCGGCATCCGGCTCGTGCTTGGCGTAGGCCTGCGGGAACCCGCTCCTCTGTACCTGCTGCGCGGCTACGGTCAGCGGCAGGCGGGAATAGCCGGGGACCTCGGCGAGATGCTCGTAGAACTCCTCGGAGGCATAGACCGGGTCCATGATCTGGGCCGCCGTCCCCAGCCCTGCGAGGGCCGCTGCTGGAACAGTCCGAGCGAGTCCCGGTCACCGTGATCGAGATTACGCAGCGTGGACTCCTGCAACGCGGTCGCCAGTGCGATGGTCACCGCCCGCTCCGGCATCCCGCGTGTCGTGCCGACCGCGGAGATCGTCGCGGCGTTGGCCGCCTGGCCGTGGGTCATATCGTAGGTATGGCCCTCGCCCCGGCCCCGTCGGCGGTGCGCACGGTGCAGCGCGGTGAACCCTGATTGCCCCGCGTGCTGCAGAGCCAGATAGCCGGCCAGGGCCACGAGCACGGCGCAGCCGACCGCGAAACGGAAGAGGCGGCTGCGCGTGGAGGAAGCGGTCCTGGGCACGGAGCCCACCGTACTGGAGGGTAGGGCCGGGGCCCGGAAGGAAGTCGCTTAGGGTCGTGGCCATGGACGAACACACCCTTGACCTCACCCTGGGCGGCCCGGAGCTCACTGCCTGGCTCGTGGACTTTCCGTCGGTCAGCGGGGACGAGAAGCCGCTTGCCGACGCGATCGAGGCGGCGCTTCGCCCGCTGCCGCATCTGACCGTCGAGCGGTACGGCAACAACGTCGTGGCCAGGACGCGGCTCGGCCGCTCCGAGCGGGTGGTGCTCGCCGGGCACATCGACACGGTGCCCATCGCCGACAACGTGCCCTCCCGGCTGGACGCGGACGGTGTGCTCTGGGGATGCGGAACCACCGACATGAAGTCGGGTGTCGCCGTCCAGCTGCGCATCGCCGCGACCGTGCCCGAGCCCAACCGCGACCTCACCTTCATCTTCTACGACAACGAAGAGGTCGCCGCCCATCTCAACGGCCTCGGCCATCTGGCCGACGCCCACCCCGACTGGCTGGAGGCGGATTTCGCCATCCTCCTGGAGGCCTCCGACGCCGAGGTGGAGGGCGGCTGCCAGGGCACGATCCGGGTCCACCTGCGGCTGGAGGGCGAGCGGGCCCACTCCGCGCGCAGCTGGATGGGGTCCAACGCCATCCACGCCGCGGCGCCGGTGCTGGCCAGGCTGGCCGCGTACGAACCGCGCCGGCCGGTCATCGACGGCCTCGAATACCACGAGGGGCTCAACGCGGTACGGATCGAGGGCGGCGTCGCCACCAACGTGATCCCCGACGCCTGCACCGTGGTGGTCAACTACAGGTACGCCCCGACCGCACGGCCGAAGAGGCCGAGGCACATGTCCACGAGGTCTTCGCGGACTGCGGTGTCGTCGACTTCACCATCGACGACCACTCCGGCGCGGCGATGCCCGGTCTCTCCCACCCGGCGGCCAAGGAGTTCATGGCCGCGGTCGGCGGCACGGCCCGGCCCAAGTTCGGCTGGACGGACGTGTCCCGCTTCGGGTCCCTCGGTGTCCCCGCGGTGAACTACGGCCCCGGTGACCCGATCTTCGCGCACAAGAGGGACGAGCACGTGGCGGTCGAACGGATCACCCACTGCGAGGAGCGACTGCGCTCCTGGCTCACCAGCTGACTCACGGCATTGCCCTGCGCGCAACCTCCGCCGATCTACGCTGAACCGACACACGTACGCAGGTCGGCGGAGGGAGCAGGTCATGGGCAACCCGCAGGACGCACGGATCCCCGAGGGCGCGCAGGTTCCTGAGGGCGCGGTGAGGCCCGAGGAACAGCGGCTGGGCCCGGTGCTGCGCCGGAGGGACCAGGTGCAGCCGGGTACGACGGACCAGCGGCTGCTGGACTCCGAGGGCGACTCCGAGTGGGTGCACACCGACCCCTGGCGGGTGATGCGCATCCAGTCGGAGTTCGTGGAGGGCTTCGGGGCTCTCGCTGAACTGCCGAGCGCCATCAGCGTCTTCGGCTCCGCCCGCACACCGGCCGACGGTCCGGAGTACGAGGCGGGTGTACGGATCGGCAAGGCCCTGGTGGAAGCGGGCTTCGCGGTGATCACGGGCGGCGGTCCGGGGCCATGGAGGCGGCGAACAAGGGCGCGCGCGAGGCGAAGGGGATCTCGGTCGGGCTCGGCATCGAGCTGCCGTTCGAGTCCGGGCTGAATCCACATGTCGACATCGGCGTCAACTTCCGCTACTTCTTCGTCCGCAAGACGATGTTCGTCAAGTACGCGCAGGGCTTCGTCGTCCTGCCGGGCGGGCTCGGCACACTGGACGAGCTCTTCGAGGCTCTGACCCTGGTCCAGACGGGCAAGGTGACGCGCTTCCCCATCGTGCTGTTCGGCTCGGCGTACTGGGGCGGGCTGATCGACTGGCTGCGGGACACGGTGGTGGCCCAGGGAAGGCGTCCGAGAAGGATCTGCTGCTGTTCCATGTCACGGACGACGTGGACGAGGCGGTCATGCTGGTGACGAAGGAGGTCGGGCGGTAGCGGGGCCGGGCCCGACGGCGCAGGGCGGAACCGGGCCCCGGCCGGCCCCGGCGGCCCCGGCGGCCCCGGCGAAGTCCGGGGACGGGGCCGGGGACGGGACGCCCTACGCCAGGCCCCGCCGGGCCACCGCCGGGGCCCGGCGGCCCGCGATGGACGCCACCATGTCCAGGACCTGCCGTGTCTCCGCCACCTCGTGCACCCGGTACACCTGTGCCCCAGCCATGCCGACACGGCGGTCGTCGCCAGGGTGCCCAGCACGCGTTCCTTGACCGGTCTGTCGAGGGTCTCACCCACGAAGTCCTTGTTGGACAGCGAGACGAGCACCGGCCAGCCCGTGACCGTCATCTCGTCCAGCCTGCGCGTCGCCTCCAACGAGTGCCGGGTGTTCTTCCCGAAGTCGTGTCCGGGGTCGATCATGATCCCGTCCGGCCGGACCCCGAGCTGCACGGCCCGCTCGGCCAGGCCCACCGTCACCCGCAGGATGTCGGCCATCACATCGTCGTAGGCGACCCGGTGCGGCCGGGTGCGCGGTTCCGCACCACCCGCGTGCGTGCACACCAGCCCGCTCCGTGCCGCGCGGCGACCTCCGCGAGCTTCGGGTCGACTCCGCCCCACGCGTCGTTCAGAACGTCCGCTCCGGCCTCGCAGACGGCCTCGCCGACATCATGGCGCCAGGTGTCCACACTGATCACGACGTCCGGGTGGCGGCGGCGCACCTCCGCGACGAACCCGACCGTGCGGCGGGCCTCCTCGGCGGCGCTCACCTCCTCGCCGGGACCGGCCTTCACCCCGCCGATGTCGATGATCGCGGCGCCCTCTGCGACCGCCTGCTCGACCCGGGTGAGCGCGGGCTCGTCGCGGAACGTCGCGCCCTGGTCGTAGAAGGAGTCGGGGTCCGGTTGACGATCGCCATGATCACCGGCTCGTGCGGTCCGAATTCCCGCCGCCCCAGCCTGAGCGCACCGCTTCGCATCCCGTTCTTCCTCCTCAGTAGGCCGTCTGCGACCCGACGACCTGATCGGCTCCCTATCGTGCACCAGGTCGTAACCGCCGGTGGTGCATGGCACGATCTGACCCGGACAGGATTCCACCCCGGGGAGATGCACGTGTTCTGGTTCTTGCTGCTCACGATGGCCGTGGTGGTGGCCGCCGTCACACTCGCGGTGGTCGGCGGAGGCGGGAGCGCCGTGCTGCGGGACGTGCCGCCCGAGCAGCTCACCGACCCGCTGCCCACGACGCGCCCGGTGGGCCGCGCGGATGTGGAGGCGATGCGGCTGCCGATGTCGGTCCGGGGCTACCGGATGACGGATGTCGACGAGGCGCTGAACCGGCTCGGTGCCGAGCTCGCCGAGCGGGACGCCCGGATCGCGGAGCTGGAGTCGGCACTGGCGGGCGCCCAGGCGACCGCGGTGAACGGCCCCGAGCTGTTCAAGCGGCCCGGCGAGCCGCCGGCCAGGAGCCCGGCCGGCCGCACGGCGAGGAGACCCAGCGATGAGCGGCGGGGCCGAACCGGCTGCGGACGGCGCGCTGCGCTGCCCCTGGGGCCTTTCCACCGAGGACTACCTCGCCTACCACGACACCGAATGGGGCCGCCCCGTCCACGGCGACGACGCCCTCTTCGAACGGCTGTGCCTAGAGGCGTTCCAGTCCGGTCTCTCCTGGCTGACGATCCTGCGCCGCCGGGAAGGCTTCCGCAGCGCGTTCGCCGGGTTCAGCATCCCGGAGGTGGCCGGGTTCACCGACGCCGACAGGGAACGGCTCCTGGCCGACGCCGGCATCATCCGCAACCGCGCCAAGATCGACGCGACCCTCGCCAACGCCAAGGTGCTGGCAGGCTGGGCGGACGGCGAACTGGACCGGCTGATCTGGTCGTACGCTCCCGATCCGGCCACCCGCCCGCCCCGCGCACCCTCGGCGACGTCCCCGCTGTCACCGGGGAATCCACCGCGCTGGCCAAGGAGCTCAGAAGCGCTCCATCCGCTTCGTCGGCCCCACGACCGCCTACGCCCTGATGCAGGCCTGCGGGCTTGTCAACGACCATCTGACCGGCTGCGTGGCGCGCGGCGACGGGTAAGGCAGTAAGGGCTACTTGCCGAGGTAATTCGGCTTCCGCTTGGCCAGGAACGCCTCGACCGCGATCGCGTGATCCTGCGACGCGCCCGCCTTCGTCTGGAGTTCGTCCTCCTTCTCCAGCGAATCGGTGAGCGTATGCGCCGCGCCGTACGCCATGGACGCCTTCAGCGCCGCGTACGCCACCGTCGGCCCGTCCGCCAGCGTGCGGGCCGCCGCCAGTGCCTCCGCGGCGAGATCGGCGGCGGGCACCACCTTGTTCGCGATGCCCAGCTCGTACGCGTCCTGCGCGGAGATCGAGCGCGGGAAGAGCAGCAGGTCGGCGGCGCGGCTCCGGCCGATCAGCCGCGGCAGTGTCCAGGAGACCCCGAGTCGGCGGTCAGGGCCACACCCGCGAACGAGGTGTTGAAGGCGGCCGTGTCGGCGACCACCCGGTAGTCGGCCGCGAGCGCGAAGCCGAATCCGGCCCCGGCTGCGACCCCGTTGACCCCGCGACCACCGGCTTCTCCATCTCGGTGATGGCCCGCACGATGGGGTTGTAGTGCTCCTGCACGGTGCTCAGGGCATTGCCTCCCGCCTCACGGGCCTCTGTGAGCTTGGCGACATGCTCCTTGAGGTCCTGGCCCACGCAGAAGGCGCGCCCGGTGGCGGTGAGCAGAACTGCCCGTACGGCGGTGTCGGCCGCGGCGTCATGGAGCGCGTCACGGAGTGCGACCTTGGCCGCGGTGTTCATGGCGTTCATGGCGTCGGGGCGGTTGATCGTGATCGTCGCGAGTCCGTCGCTCAGTTCGTAGAGCACGGTGTCAGCCACGGTGTCGGCCATTCCTCAGGTCCCCTTCGGCTCCGGTATTGCGCCTGTCCAGGCAAGCATGGCCGAGATCCGGCGGGCGCGTATGTGACCTGCGTCTAACAATTCGCTCTCGGCTGGGGCCCGACGGCGGCGCAGTATCGCAGCCGGATCGCCGAATTGAGTGGTTATGGGAGAGCGCGTTGCGCAAGCGATGCAGACCGATGTTGGTCATCGGGGTCTCCGATGCGGGATAATGCCCTGGAAGCAATGTGTTCGACGCCGGTGAGGCAGCGCCTGTCATGGGGCCGCCGGTTGCGATGAGCTGGTTTCAGGAAGGGGAACGAGCATGGCGGCCATGAAGCCGCGGACGGGCGACGGCCCGCTCGAGGTGACAAAGGAGGGCGGGGCATCGTCATGCGCGTTCCGCTCGAAGGCGGCGGTCGGCTTGTCGTCGAGCTGACCCCGGACGAAGCCGATGCACTCGGCGATGCTCTCAAGAAGGTCGTCGGCTGACGCAGAGGACCCACTTCACCACTGCCCCGGCACGGAATCCGTGCCGGGGCAGTGGTGCGTCATGGGCTGTGTTCCCCGGCGCCCGGTCGCGTCACCCGGCGGATGTTCCACGGACCGGGGCGGGCGGGCGCTCTCAGCCGCGCCGCACCGCGCACAGCAGTCCGTCGCCGACCGGCAGCAGCGTCGCCATCAGCTCCTGGCTCTCCCGCACCGCCCGCAGCAGCTCCCGCAGACGCAGCACCTCGGCGGGCTGGGCGGCGGAGTCGATCGTACGGCCGTCGGCGAAGACGCCCTCGAAACAGACCAGGCCGCCAGGCCGCAGCAGGCGCAACGATTCAGCGAGGCAGTCCAGGCTCTCCAGCCGGTCGCCGTCGACGAAGACGAGGTCGTAACCGCCGTCGGCGAGCCGCGGCAGCACGTCCAGGGCCCGCCCGGATGAAGCGGGACCGGTTCGCCGCGAAGCCGGCCGACCGGAATGCCTCGCGGGCGAACTGCTGGCGCTCGGGTTCGGGATCGACCGTGGTCAGTACGCCGTCCGGCCGCATTCCGTGCAGCAGGTAGATGCCGGACACACCCGTTCCGGTGCCGATCTCGGCCACCGCTTTGGCATCCGCGGTGGCAGCGAGCAGGCGCAGGGCGGCACCTGTGCCCGGGGACACCGAGCGCAGCCCTGAGTCGTGGGCCCGTTCCTGGCCCAGCGCAGGGCTTCGTCCTCGGCGACAAAGGCGTCGGCGAAAGCCCAGCTCGTCTGCCGGTTGGCGGTAATGACCCTCTCCTGTCCCCGTAGTTGGCGCAACGGTGACTGTATCCGCTGGACCCGGGAACCCGCAGATGGGACCGGGCGTTGTTGAAGTGCAGGGGAAGCGCATGGAGCGGGCCCGCCGACCGGGCCGGGAAGTACGCCGAAGCCCGGGTTCACCTGGGCTCCAGCAGGAAAAAGGCTTATCCGGAGCTAACGGGCGAGGTGGCTATGGTAGGGGCTCCACTGGACACCACCAGAGCCGACAGGGGAGGTGCGGCTGCGCCTGTGGACCGGGGAGGAGTGCTGTGGCGCTTCTCAGGTCGGCGGGTGAGCCGAAATCCGTGACCAAAATCGCTGACCGTTCTTCCAACGATTCCGCACCGACCGCGACCTTCGCATCAGATGCGGATTCACAGGCGTGGACCCCGCCCTCATGGGAAGAGATCGTCAGCACGCACAGCGGTCGCGTGTACCGCCTTGCCTACCGGCTGACGGGTAACCAGCACGATGCGGAGGACCTCACCCAGGAGGTCTTCGTCCGCGTGTTCCGGTCGTTGTCGACGTACACGCCCGGCACTTTCGAGGGCTGGCTGCACCGGATCACGACGAATCTCTTCCTGGACATGGTCCGCCGCAAGCAGCGGATCCGTTTCGACTCCCTCGGCGACGACGCGGCCGAGCGTCTCCCGAGCCGCGAGCCGTCACCGCAGCAGGTTTTCAACGACACGCACTTCGACGCGGATGTGCAGCAGGCGCTGGACACCCTCGCGCCCGAGTTCCGTGCCGCCGTCGTGCTCTGCGACATCGAAGGCCTCTCGTACGAGGAGATCGCCGCCACCCTCGGCGTGAAGCTCGGCACCGTGCGCAGCCGGATCCACCGCGGCCGCTCGCACCTGCGCAAGGCCCTGCAGCACCGCTCGCCCGAGGCCCGCGCCGAGCAGCGCTCCCTGGCGGACGCGGTCTTGGCAGGGAGGGCGGAGCGGCGTGAGTGGCACACGTCAGACCCCGCGGAACAGCATCTGGGGACCGCCTCGCCGCGCTCGTCGACGGTGAGCTGAAACACGACGCCCGTGAGCGGGTCCTGGCCCACCTGGCGACCTGCCCCAAGTGCAAGCTCGAGTGCGACGCCCAGCGGCGGCTGAAGAGCGCCTTCGCGAGCGCACCCTCCCTCGCCCTCCGAGGGCTTCCTTGCCCGTCTGCAGGGCCTTCCCGGGGTCCTGGCGGCGACGACGGCGGTCCGCGAGGACCGTTCGGCTCCGAAGGCCGTTTCGGGAAAGACTCTTCCCGGCGATGCAGCCCCGGCGGGTCCGGTGACAGGCCCTCCGCGGGCTCGCCGCTGGAGCGTTTCGGCTACCTCCCCGCAGTGCACGGCTCCTCCGCCGTGCCCCCGGCGCGCGCTCCGGCTTCCGCATCCATGAGGTGGGCCGTGAGGCCGCCGACCGCTCGCCCTGGCGTGGCCGCAGGTTCGCGTTCGCCGCTGCCAGCGCGGTGTCGCTGGCAGCCATCGCACTGGGCGGAGCGCTGCCGCGCGATTCCGGCCCGAGATCGCCCTCAGCTCGGAGGGCGTGGGAGCAGCGCGACACCGGTCGACGCCGACCCCGGTCCGGCAGCGGCAACGCGGCGGCGAGCCGCCATGCCGCAGGCGGTGGCGCACTGGCCGTGGGCGGTGAGGCCTCGCCCCCGCCGCAGCCGTCTCCCCGTCGGCAGCCGTGCCGTCCGCCGGTCCGTTGTCCGAGGCCACTGCCCTTCTCTGCCGGCCACCGCGAATCTCACCGGGCAGCTCACCGGGCACGCCTTCGCGCTGCCCGTCCTGAACGTGAGTCCGCCGTCTCTGATACGCCCGGTGGATCTCAGCCCTCTGCTCTCGGCCGCTACGGGCGGCGGGCGCAGCCGAACCGGGCCGAGCCGTCCGCGACGGCCTCCGCCTCCCGTCGCTCAGCGATCAGGCCCTGCCGCTTTCCCCGGCGCTGACCGGGACCCTGCGCAACGAATCGCAAACCTGGTTGAATTCCGGGAGGGACGCCTCTTTGGGGCGTGCAAAGGCCAGTTGCGGGGAGAGCATGGACGACGGAAGCCCAGCGGGCCGAAGGCGAAGTGGTGGAGCCGTCCCGCGGTGGGCCGCACCGGCCGCACCACACCGGAGGATTCACCGCCCGCCGAGAACGCGGCAGAGACGGGCAGCCCTGATGCGGCCATGCCGCCGGCGGACTACGTGATGGCCGACGCGACAGCTGACACGACGGCCCACACGGCGGCTCGGATGCCGCCCGCACCACCCGCCTCCTCCCCGGCCGGGGATTCCCCGTGCCCGAACCGCGTATGCGGCCGCTGCACGAACCCGACGAGTACAGCACCCGCCCTACGGCGGACCGGGGCCGTGGGCGCCCGCGCCGCCCGTACAGCGCCCCGTACCGACCCCGGCCCACGGGACCCCATACCTCCGCCGTACGCGGGGCCGGGCGGTCAGACGGCAGCCACCGGGGCGAGCCAGGGCCACGGCGAGCCGTTCGCTCCGCCGCCGCCGCCCCGCCCCGCCCCACGCGCAGGCACCGAGGCCCGCGCCTCCTGCGCCCGGCCGACTCAGCCCCAGCCCGGGCACCAGCAGGATCCGCAGCCTTCCCAGTGGCTGCAGTACGACCCTGGGGCGCCCGCGCCAGCCGCTGACCCACCCCGGCCCGCCCCTGGGACCGGACAGTGCGCGCCGGACGGGCAGGCGCGGATCCGTCCTGGTGGGCGCACTGCTCCTGGCCCTGGTCGCCGGCGGGATCGGCGGTGGCATCGGCGCCTACTTCGAGCGCAACGGTGGCCTGACCAGCGTCGAGCTTCCGCAGACCGGCCGGGACAGCGGCGGCCGTGCCCCGACAGCGTCGCGGGAATCGCCGCCAGCGCACTGCCCAGCGTGGTCACGCTCCACGTCAGCGGCAGCTCCGAGTCCGGCACGGGCACCGGCTTCGTGCTGGACAACAAGGGCCACATCCTCACCAACAACCATGTCGTCGCCCCGCCGGCTCCACCGGCGACATCACCGTCACCTTCAGCGGCGGCGAGACCGCGGCGGCCGAGATCGTCGGCAAGGACAGCGGCTACGACCTGGCCGTGGTCAAGGTCTCCGGGGTCTCCGGGCTCAGGCCCTGCCTCTGGGCAACTCCGACAACGTCCAGGTGGGCGACCCGGTGGTGGCCATCGGGGCCCCTTCGACCTCTCCAACACGGTCACCTCCGGCATCATCAGCGCCAAGCAGCGGCCGATCACAGCGGGCGGTGAGAAGGGTGACGGCACCGACGTCAGTTACGTCGACGCACTGCAGACCGACGCCCCGATCAACCCCGGCAACTCGGGCGGGCCGCTCGTCAACACCGATGCCCACGTCATCGGCATCAACAGCGCCATCCGCGGCGCCGACGGCGGCTCCGGGCTCGATGGCGCGCAGTCCGGCTCCATCGGCCTCGGCTTCGCGATACCGATCAACCAGGGCAGGCGGGTGGCCGAGGAGCTGATCAACACCGGCAAGGCCACCCACCCGGTCATCGGCGTCACCCTCGACATGAAGTTCACCGGAGACGGAGCCAAGGTCGGCGCCAAGGGCACGGACGGCGGACCGGCGGTCACCGCGGACGGTCCAGGGGCCGAGGCAGGGATCGAACCGGGCGATGTGATCACCGAGGCGGCGGACCGGCGGGTGCACAGCGGTGAGGAGCTGATCGTCAAGATCCGGGCCCACCGGCCGGGAGACCGGCTCGACCTCCGGCTGACCCGCGACGGTAAAGAGCTGTCCATTACTTTGACTCTCGGCTCGGCAAGCGGTAGCTGACGGCCGCCCGCAGGTACCGCCCGGACAGCTTCGGCAGGTACCGTGGGCCCGTCCGGGCCCTGAACACGAGGAGCAGCAAGGTGTTCAACGACATAGGCGCACTCGAGCTGCTGACGCTCGTGGTCATCGCCGTGCTGGTATTCGGCCCGGAGAAGCTGCCGAAGGTGATCCAGGACGTCACACGCACCATTCGCAAGATCCGTGAGTTCTCGGACAGCGCGAAGGAAGACATCCGCTCCGAGCTCGGCCCGCAGTTCAAGGACTTCGAGTTCGAGGACCTCAACCCGAAGACGTTCGTCCGTAAGCAGCTGATGGACGGCGACGACGACCTGGGGCTCAAGGAGATCCGCGAGAGCTTCGACCTGCGCAAGGAGATGGCCGAGGTCACCGACGCGGTGAACGGCCGGGAGAGCACGCCGTCGGGCTCTGCCACCAGCGCGGCGAACGGATCGGCGAAGGGGCGGGCGAGAGTTCCGCCGTCGCCGCCCAGGACGCCCCGCGGCCACCCCGACCTGCTCAAAAGACCGCAAAGCCCGTCGAGGACAACCGGCCGCCCTTCGACGCAGACGCCACCTGAGACCGGTCAATCCCGACTCGTCCGGAGGGTATGGCTATTCTCCATCTGTCCGGTTGCGAGGTTGCCCGTGCCCGAAGGGCGGGGCCGCTCCGGTCATTGACAGATCGAGGAGGCGGCCGGGCAGATGGAGACGACGAGTCGGGCAGGGGCGGATGGTGCGCCCAGCACAGTCACGGCAGAAGGGTGTCGGCGGCGGCCCGGCGTACGGTCGACGGCTATCTTCTGGCGCCGTTCCCCTGGTACGGGCTGGACGCGGCCTTCACCGGCCCCCGCTGGCTGATGCAGGTCGCCGCCGCGGCGGACGGCACGGTCCAGCACGGTTCCACGGGGCACGGGGACGAGCCCGTGGTGCGGAGCGACGCGGGTGCGGACCAGGCGCGCTTCGCGGCTGTCGTGACCGTGGCCAGCAGCCCGGTGCGGCACAGCGGTGACGGTACGGGCGTCCTGGACGCCACGACGGTGTCCTCGGCCGCCTGGCTGGCGGGCTCCGGCCTGCTGGCGTACACCTGGCCGGCACAGATGGACCACTCCCTGCGGGATGACTGGCTGGACCAGCAGACCGAGACGGCCTTCGAGCTCGCGGACGACCTGAGCAGCGCGCCCTGGTCCACGCTCTGCTCCCGGTGGACGGCGTGCCGGTGGAGTTCCACTACCGCGAGTCCGAGTTCGGCTGGGTGCTGGCGGGCTCGGCGCACGGCGGCGTGCACATCGGCGCGTACGGCCGTGGGATGAGCGCCTACGGGCTGGCTTTCGCTGTGATCCGCGACATCACCTCGTACAAGGAGTGATCCGCAACGGGTGAGGGCAGCCGCCGTATGGCAGCTGCCCTCACCCGTTGCCCGTGGGCCGCTCAGAACTTGTTGCGCGGCGTGAGCTCAACGACATCCCGGACAGGCCGCGCTGACGGCCGCTCAGCTTGTCCGCGATGCCCCGCAGCGCGCTGCCGGCCGGAGAGTCGGGGTCGGACAGGACGATGGGCTTGCCGTTGTCGCCGCCCTCGCGCAGCCGTACGTCGATCGGGATGGAGCCGAGCACGGGCACTTCGGCGCCGATCGTCCTCGTCAGCCCCTCGGCGACCCGCTGACCGCCGCCCGAGCCGAACACGTCGACGATCTCGTCGCAGTGCGGGCACGGCATGCCCGACATGTTCTCGACGACGCCGACGATCTTCTGGTGCGTCTGCACGGCGATGGAACCGGCCCGCTCGGCCACCTCGGCCGCGGCCTGCTGCGGGTCGTGACGACCAGGATCTCGGCGTTCGGGACGAGCTGTGCCACGGAGATCGCGATGTCTCCGGTGCCCGGCGGCAGGTCGAGCAGCAGGACGTCCAAGTCGCCCCAGTACACATCGGCGAGGAACTGCTGCAGCGCGCGGTGCAGCATCGGTCCGCGCCAGACCACCGGGTCGTTGCCCGGGGTGAACATGCCGATGGAGATGACCTTCACGCCGTGCGCGGACGGCGGCATGATCATGTTCTCGACCTGGGTGGGCCTGGCATCCGTGCCGAGCATCCTGGGCACGCTGTGCCCGTAGATGTCCGCGTCGACGACACCGACCTTGAGCCCGTCGGCCGCCATCGCCGCCGCGAGGTTCACCGTCACCGAGGACTTGCCGACGCCTCCCTTACCGGAAGCGACCGCGTAGACCCTGGTCAGCGAGCCGGGCTGGGCGAACGGCACCTCGCGCTCGGCGGTGCCGCCGCGCAGCGAGGACGCGAGCTCCTTGCGCTGTTCGTCACTCATCACATCGAGCGTGACCTCGACTCGGGACACGCCCTCGACCTGCGCGACGGCGTCCGTCACATTGTTGGTGATGGTCTCTCGCATCGGACAGCCGGAGACGGTGAGATACACCGTGACAGCGACTACACCGTCAGGATCGATCTCGACCGATTTCACCATGCCCAGCTCGGTGATGGGTCGGTGGATCTCCGGGTCGTTCACTGTCGACAGTGCTTCACGCACAGCGTCTTCCGTAGCCATACCCACGATGGTACGGCGCGAGCCCGTACGCGCGGCCAGCCCTCAGCGGTCGGCTTCGTCACTCTCCGCCGGAGACAGGATCTGCCGCTCCTCCATGTCCCTGACCATGTCCTGGAGCTCGGAGCGGATCCAGTCCCGGGTGGCGACCTCGCCGAGGCCCATCCGCAGGCCCGCGATCTCCCGGGAGAGGTACTCAGTGTCGGCGATGGAGCGCTCGTTCTGCTTGCGGTCCTGCTCGTGCGTGACCCGGTCCCGGTCGTCCTGCCGGTTCTGCGCGAGCAGGATCAGCGGTGCGGCGTACGAGGCCTGGAGGGAGAGCATCAGGGTCAGGAAGATGAAGGGGTACTGGTCGAACCGCAGCGGCTCGGGCCCGTAGATGTTCCACACCACCCACAGGATGATGATCAGCGTCATCCAGACGATGAACCGCCCCGTGCCCAGGAAGCGGGCGATCCGCTCGGAGTAGCGGCCGAACGCCTCGGGGTCGTACTCCGGCAGCAGCCTGCGCCCGGGCGCCCTCGGCTGGTCGAGCCGGGGCCGCGGGGGCGCACGAGGCCTGACGAGCCCGTCGACACCGCCTTCGCACGGTCCTCACTGGTCACGGACGATCCCTCCTCGCCGTGCAGGTCCCGCTCGCGCCAGTCCTCGGGCAGCAGGTGGTCGAGCACGTCGTCGACCGTGACCGCGCCGAGCAGCGACCCGCTCTCGTCCACGACCGGCACCGAGACCATGTTGTACGCGGCCAGGTAGCTGGTCACGACGGACAGCGCGGTGTCCGGCGGCAGCGGTACGAGATCGCTGTCCACGATCGAGCTGACCAGGGTGAACGGCGGATCGCGCAGCAGCCGCTGGAAGTGCACGGTGCCGAGGTACTTCCCGGTCGGCGTCTCGTCCGGGGACGGCACACGTACACCTGGGCCGCCAGCGCGGGCGACAGATCCGACCGCCTGACCGGGCGAGCGCGTCGGCGACCGTCGCGTCCGGCCGCAGCACGATCGGCTCGGTCGTCATCAGACCGCCCGCGGTGCGTTCCTCGTACGACATGAGGCGCCGTACGTCGGCCGCGTCGTCCGGCCGCATCAGTGCCAGCAGCCGTTCCTTGTCCTCCTCGGGCAGCTCCGAGAGCAGGTCGGCCGCGTCGTCCGGGTCCATCGCCTCCAGGACGTCCGCGGCGCGGCCCTCCCCGAGCTTGCCGATGATCTCCACCTGGTCGTCCTCGGGAGCTCCTCCAGGACGTCCGCGAGCCGTTCGTCGTCCAGCGCGGCGGCCACCTCCGCACGGCGCTTCGGCGTCAGGTGGTGCAGGGCGTTGGCCACATCGGTCGGGCGCAGCCGCTCGAAGGTGGCGACCAGGCTCTCGGCGCCCTGCCCGTGCTCGTCCAGCGAGAAGCCGCCGACGGCCGACCAGTCCACGGTCAGAGTCTCGCCCTTGCGGCGCAGCGCACCGCCACGCCCCTTGCGTACGAAGAACTTGTCGATCTCCCAGTCGCGCCGGGCCGGAAGCTGCTGGATGGCCACATCGAGGACGGTGACCTCCTCGTCGGTCTCCACCAGACGCACCCGCCGGTCGAGGAACTCGCCGAGGATCAGCCGTTCGGTCGGGCGCTGTTCGAAGCGCCGCATGTTGATCACACCGGTGGTGATGACCTGGCCCGACTCCACGCCCGTCACCCGGGTCATCGGCAGGAAGATCCGCCGCCGGCTGACCACTTCGACGACCATGCCGAGCAGCCGTGGCGGACGGTCGCCCACCCGCAACATCGCCACCAGGTCACGGACCCGGCCGACCTGATCGCCGCTGGGGTCGAAGACCGGCACTCCGGAGAGGTGCGAGACGAAGACCCGGGGCGCCTGCTGCCATGGCCCGCGCCTCCTCTGTCCCTCACGTCCGGTTCCGCATGTCCTCCTCTGCGTTGATCAGGCTAGCCGTAACCCCGGTCACAGGCGTCCCGGGTACGGCAGGGGAGTAGCCGGCGGGCTGCGGCCGACGGGTGAGGCCGTCCGTAAGGCTCACTGCGAAGAGACGCAGTCGGCCCGGGTACGCTGCCGTCTGCCACCCCGACACGCAGATGAGAGGCAGTGCGCTCGTGACCTCTTTCGTCCCGGCTGCCCGGACCCGTCACCGGACCGCACTCGCCCTGGTGCTCTGTGCGGGCTGACCGCGGCCCTGGCGGCCTGCGGTGGAGAGGACCCGGACAAGGGAACCAACGGTCTCGGCAAGCTGGAGGCCAAGGACATCAACACGAAGGTGCGGGCCGCCGCCGACAGTTCGGACGCGGTGCGGCTGGCGGGAAAGCTCGTCAGCAAGGGTGGCACGTACACCCTGGACATGCAGCTCAACACCAGGGGCGGCACCGGCTCGGTCACCTCCAAGGACAGTACTTTCGCACTGCTGCGGATCGGTGACGAACTGTTCCTCAAGGCCGACGCCGACTTCTGGAATCACGGCAGCGAGGACACCGGCAAGGCCGGTGGCGACAGCGGCCAGGACGGCGACCGGGCCGCCGCCGACAAGCTTCAGGGCAAATACGTGAAGGTCCCCGAGGACGACGCCACCTACAAGCAGCTGCGCGGCTTCACGGACAAGAAGATCCTGCTCGACGGGCTGCTCACGCTGCACGGCCGGATCAACAAGGGCGACCGGAACACCATCGCCGGCATCCGTACCCTGCAGATCCTCGGCGGCGAGGGCGAGGGCGGCGCGCTCGACGTCTCGCTCGAGGGCAAGCCGTACCCGGTACGGGTGGCGCGGGCGGCGGGGCGGCACCATCACTCTCGACGACTGGGGCAGGACCTTCACGCTGCGGCCGCCGCCCCAGGACGACACCGTCGACTACGGCGGCCAGCTCCCCAAGTCATCGGGCTGAACGGGCTGTACGAGAGCTGTACGGGCGATACGCGCCGGACGGGACGAACCACCGGTGCGTCAGCTCTTCCTCCCGCGCTTCAGCAGCAGCCGGGGAAGCCCAGGAGGAGCCGGCTGCCGGGTGGTCGCCCCGGTGGGCAGCGGCACGGCGGCGAGCGAGGTGTCCGGATGATCCGTACGGGACCGGCCGGGCACCAGCCGCACCACCCGGCACTCACGCGCCCAGCGCTCCGTCATCTGCGCGGCATCCGGCGCGTTCAGCCGCTTGCCCCTGAGCTCGGCGACCGCGGCCTCCCACTCCTCGCCGTGCGGCTCGAGGACCGTGACGGCGGCGTCGAACACCACGAGCCGGCCGCCCTTGTCCTTGCTGCGCACGGTCACTTCGGCGACGGACCCGTCCGCGAGCCCGTCCGGGAGCGGCTGCTCCCCGGGCCGTCCCCGACCAGCAGCGCTGCACCCTCGTGCCAGACGTGCCACAGCCCCGGGCCGGACCGGTGCCCCGTACCCAGATCAGACCGGACTTCTTCGTGGCCTCTTCTACGAGAGCCCGGCCGAGCAGCGAGTCAGCAGCAGTCATGCCCGAACTCTAATCGGGGACGCCCGGCTCAGGGGCACTCCGCAGCCTCTCAGAGCCAGCCGTTGCGCTTGAGCATGCGGTGGATGGAGAAGCAGACGACTCCGATGACCCCGAGCACCATCGGATAGCCGTAGGTCCACTCCAGCTCGGGCATGTGGTCGAAGTTCATGCCGTACACGCCGCAGATCATCGTCGGTACGGCGATGATGGCCGCCCAGGACGTGATCTTGCGCATGTCCTCGTTCTGGGTGACGGTCGCCTGCGCCAGATTGGCCTGGAGGATCGAGTTCAGCAACTCGTCGAAGCCGATGACTTCCTCGTGCACCCGCGCGAGGTGGTCGGCCACATCGCGGAAGTACTTCTGGATGTCGGGGTCGACCAGCCGCATGGGGCGCTCGCTCAGCAGCTGCATCGGCCGCAGCAGTGGCGAGACGGCCCGCTTGAACTCGAGCACCTCACGCTTCAGCTGGTAGATCCGGCCCGCGTCCGAACCACTGGCGCTTCCCTTCGCCGGAGTGGAGAAGACATCGATCTCCACCTCGTCGATATCGTCCTGCACCGCGGCCGCCACCGCGATGTAGCCGTCGACGACATGGTCGGCGATGGAGTGCAGCACCGCCGACGGTCCTTTGGTGAGCAGCTCCGGGTCGTCCTGGAGACGGTGGCGCAGGGCGCGCAGCGAGCCCTGTCCGCCGTGCCGGACGGTGATGACGAAGTCCTGTCCGGTGAAGCACATCACCTCGCCGGTCTCGACGACCTCGCTGGTGGCGGTCAGTTCCGCGTGCTCGACGTAGTGGATGGTCTTGAAGACCGTGAACAGCGTGTCGTCGTAGCGCTCCAGCTTGGGCCGCTGATGGGCGTGGACGGCATCCTCCACGGCGAGCGGGTGCAGGCCGAACTCCCGGGCGATACCGGCGAATTCATCCTCCGTCGGCTCGTGCAGACCGATCCAGGCGAAGCCGCCGTCCTCCGGACCCGCAGCATCGCCTCGTGCGGGGTCTGGCAGGCGGCTGTCTCCAGCCGCCGGCCGTCGCGGTAGACCGCGCAGTCGACGACCGCGCTGGAGGCGGACGGGTCGCGGGTGGCGTCGTAGCTGTTGTACGGGGTGTTGTTCTTGCGCTGGGACGGGCGCACGGCGGCGCGCAGGTCACGGATCATCGACATGGCTGGCTCCTTCACGGAGGGCCGTCGGCGGGGGCGTGGAACAGCCCGGAATGGGGACGTGTGCTCAACGTCCGCAAAGCGGGCGGCACCGCGCAGGCGCGATGACGGCGTTCGCTACAGACAGGCAAAACGAGGGGCTCTTCCATCGCGCGAACTGCCGTGGGCCTGGGCCGGGAAGGCTTCAGATCACAGAGGGAGGCGGTGTGTGGAAGAGCGATTGGTACTGCACGGTCGACTTGGATCCACCGCAGCCCCACCTCCTCCGGCCGGTCCCCGTAGGGGATCACGTGTTGTCAGGACTGAGAGCAACGCTTCTGCGTGCTGTCCCGACCGACGGCTCAGACTATCAGCCGGTTCAGGTCAATCCAGTTCCCTGCCCATCACCGGGGCGTTCTATGCTCGCCGGATGGGAGAAATTCTTGCTCTGGTCGAGGCCCGGCTCCGTACCGCCCTGGGTGAACCGGACGCACGGGCCAGCGTGACGTTCCTCGGGACGGACCGTATCGAGGTGCTCCGCTTCGTCGACGGGGACGTGGTGCGGTACGCCACGCTCGGTATGTCGGACCAGCCGATGGCCGACCCCACCTCGCCGCTCGCCGACCCGGTGAAGGGCCCGCGTGCCGAGCTGGTCCTGTCGGTACGGGCCGGGCTCGCCGACACCGACCAGGTGCTGCGCCCGCTGGCGGTGCTGGCCGCCTCCCCGCAGGTCGAGGGGCTGGTCGTCGCGCCCGGGGCCTCGCTGGACATCGGGCAGCCGCTGTGGCCCGGGCGCCCTTCAGCTCCGTACTGGTGGCCGAACCGGGCGGTCTGGTCGAGGACCTGGAGCTGGACGCGCCGATGGAGCCGGTGCGCTTCCTGCCGCTGCTTCCGATGACGCACAACGAGGCCGCCTGGAAACGGGTCAGGGAGCGCAGGAGCTCCAGGAGCGGTGGCTGTCGCAGGGCACGGATCTGCGCGATCCGCTGCGCTCCTCCGTACCTCTGGACTGACGGGTCCGGCCGGGCGGGTCAGTCGGCGAAGGCCGTGACGCCGTCCTGGGCGGCGTGCTGCGGCTCCAGCTCCTGAGCCTGACGGGTCAGGGAGGTGCGGCGTACGAATACGACGCCCGCGCCGAGGGCCGCGGCGACGGCGGCGACCACGAACGGGATGTGGATGTTGCTCCACCCTCGATCCTCGGTGCGAGGAACGGGGCGGCGGCCGCGGCGAACCAGCGGACGAAGTTGTAACCGGCGCTGGCCACCGGGCGCGGGGCGTCCGACACCCGAGGGCCAGCTCCGTGTAGACGGTGTTGTTCACCCCGATCAGGGCGCCCGAGGCGATCGTGCAGACGATGGCCGTGGTGTGGCTGCCGTACCCGAGAACCACCAGGTCGGCGGCGAGCAGGACCAGTGAGGCACCCAGCACCCTGAGCGAGCCGAAGCGCCGCTGCAGCCGTGGGGCGACGAGCACCGAGAACACCGCGAGCAGCAGACCCCAGGCGAAGAACACCGCGCCGGACTTGTACGGAGTCATGTTCAGCACGAACGGGGTGAACGCCAGGATCGTGAAGAACGCGTAGTTGTAGAAGAACGCCGAGGCGGCCACCGATGCCAGCCCGCGGTGGCCGAGTGCCTTCAGCGGGTCGAGCAGTGACGTCTTGCGCGCGGGCCTGGGCTGTTCCCTGAGGAAGACGGCGATGCAGAGGAAGCCGATCGCCATCAACGCCGCCGTGCCGAAGAACGGGTAGCGCCAGCTGGCGTCGCCGAGCAGGGCTCCGAGCAGCGGCCCGCACGCCATGCCGAGGCCGAGCGCCGACTCGTACAGCAGGATCGCGGCCGAGCTGCCGCCGGCCGCCGCGCCGACGATCACCGCGAGCGCAGTGGACACGAAGAGCGCGTTGCCCAGCCCCAGCCGGCCCGGAAGCCGACCAGTTCGGCGACCGACGAGGAGGTGCCGGAGAGCGCGGCGAAGACGACGACGAGTGCGAGGCCGGCCAGAAGCGTCTTGCGGCCACCGATGCGGCTGGAGACGAAGCCGGTGACCAGCATGGCCACCGCGGTGATCAGGAAGTACGAGGTGAAGAGCAGGGACACCTGGCTGGGTGTGGCGTCGAGGCCTTTCGCGATGGACGGCAGGATCGGGTCGACCAGGCCGATTCCCATGAAGGCGACGACGGAGGCTCCCGCCGTGGCCCACACGGCTTTCGGCTGGCGAAGAAGGCTGCCGGTCCCTCCTCGAATGGATCCGCTCCCTGTTCCCGCATGGGTTCTCCCACTCTCGGATCGATCGCTGTGTCGTACACAGAATAAGTTAGGCCATCTAATGAGTGCAAGATGCACCTAGTGTTGCCGGCCGGGACCACCACGCTGCGGACGGGTGATCGTCCTTGACGCGGCGACGGCCGGGGAGGACCTTGGTCGTTATGAGGGCGAACCCAGTTGCCCGAAATGCGGTGGCCGGGTCAGGGCGCCCGGTCTGTTTGCCGATGCCTGGCAGTGCCCCGCGCACGGTCAGGTGCACCCGATGCAGCCGGTGATCCCGCCCAGCGTCGAAGCCCTCGGCGTGGTGGTGCACCGCGCGCAGGTGCCGGTGTGGATGCCCTGGCCGCTGCCGGTGGGCTGGCTGTTCACGGGCGTCGCTTACGCGGGTGACGACCGCAGCGGCGGCCGCGCCACGGCGGTGGCCTGCTCGGCCCGGGGCCGCTCGGGGTATGGGGAGCTGTTGCTGGTGGCCGAGGAGCTCGGCGTCGGGCTCGGCGCGCGCTATGCCGGGATCGAGGGTCCCGACCCCGGACCCGGTATACGGATCGACGGAGCTCCGGACGCCAAGGTGCTGGCGGCCGGGCGGCCCACCCGCTCTGGCACGTCAGGAACGCCCCGGACGACCGGGCCGTCTTCGCCGGCGAGGCGCTCGGCCTCTGGCTCTGGGCGATCGTCTGGCCCGAACAGTGCGGGATCCTGATGTACGACGAGCTGGTGCTGACCGATCTGCGCGATGCCGGGGCGACGCGGATCTCGTGCCGTGCGGGGCGCTCACGCCCCGGTTGCTGGACCGGCCCTGACCGTCCGGGGCGTGTGCCGGGCATCGTCCGGCCGGCAGTCGGACGCCGGTTATCCTTGAGTGTTCCCTGTCCGGCCGCCAGCACTGGAGTACGCGTCGTGCGCATCGACCTGCACGCCCACTCCACCGCGTCCGACGGCACGGACACCCCCGCCGAACTGGTGGCCGCCGCGGCGGTGGCCGGCCTCGATGTGGTGGCGCTCACCGACCACGACACCGTGCGCGGTCACGCGGAGGCCATCGCGGCGCTGCCCGAGGGGCTCACTCGTGACCGGCGCCGAGCTCTCCTGCCGCATCGACGGTGTGGGGCTGCACATGCTGGCGTACCTCTTCGACCCCAGGAACCCGAACTGGCGCGCGAACGCGAGCTGGTACGGGACGACAGGGTGCCGCGTGCCCGGACCATGGTGCGCAAGCTCCAGCAGCTCGGGGTTCCGGTCACCTGGGAGCAGGTCGCGCGGATCGCGGGCGACGGCTCGGTCGGCCGCCCGCACATCGCCACCGCACTCGTCGAGCTCGGCGTGGTCGCCTCGGTTTCCGACGCGTTCACCCCGAATGGCTGGCCAACGGCGGCCGCGCCTACGCCGAGAAGCACGAGCTGGATCCGTTCGACGCGATCAGGCTGGTCAAGGCCGCGGGCGGGGTCACCGTCTTCGCCCACCCACTCGCCGTCAAACGCGGTGAAGTGGTGCCCGAGGCGACCGTCGTGCGACTGGCCGGGGCCGGGCTCGACGGCATAGAGGTCGACCACATGGACCACGACGAGCCCGCCAGGGCCCGGCTGCGCGGACTCGCCGGTGAACTGGGGCTGCTGCCCACCGGTTCCAGCGACTACCACGGCTCCCGCAAGACCGTGGCGCTCGGTGAGTACACCACCGACCCCGAGATCTACGGCGAGATCACCCGGCGCGCCACGGGAGCCTTCCGGTGCCGGGCGCCGGCGGATCCCACCGCGGGTAACGCCCCGCGCCACACCACCTCGCCCTGTCCTGCGCGCGCCCGGCCCGGCCGGCGCCTCCCGTGCCGCCCGCTGCCGTCCTGGCCGCGGGCCGCGCCGTTCCCGTACGACTCGCTCTCCTCCTGCAAGGCTCACCGTGTTCGACGTCGCTGTCTTCGGCTCCCTCTTTCTCACCCTTTTCGTCATCATGGATCCGCCCGGAATCACACCGATCTTTCTGGCCCTCACCGCGGGCCGCCCGCCAGGTGCAGCGCAGAATGGCGCTGCAGGCGGTCGCGGTCGCCTTCGGCGTGATCGCCGTCTTCGGCCTGCTCGGCCAGCAGATCCTCGACTACCTGCATGTCTCGGTGCCCGCGCTGATGATCGCGGGCGGGCTGCTCCTGCTGCTGATCGCGCTGGACCTGCTCACCGGCAAGACGGACGAGCCGACCCAGACCAAGGACGTCAATGTGGCGCTCGTACCGCTGGGGATGCCGCTGCTCGCCGGCCCGGGGCCATCGTCTCGGTGATCCTGGCGGTGCAGCACGCGGACGGTGCGGCCGGGCAGCTCTCGGTCTGGTCGGCGATCGTCGCCATGCACGTCGTGCTCTGGCTGGCCATGCGCTACTCGCTGCTGATCATCCGTGTGATCAGGGACGGCGGTGTGGTGCTGGTGACCCGGCTCGCCGGGATGATGCTCTCGGCCATCGCTGTGCAGCAGATCATCAACGGTGTCACCCAGGTCATCGAGAGCTCCTGACCCGCCGTGTGCCGCCCGCCGGACACCACAGCGCCCCGCACGGATCTTCCGGGCGGGGCGCTTCGTCTTCAATCAGCGCAAAGCAGTAGAAGCGTTACAAAGCCGAGGCTTCGGCCGGGCGGATGTAGATGCGCTGGCCTATTGAAGCGGCCTGCTGCACGATCCGGTTCACGGAGGCGGCGTCCACGACGGTGCTGTCCACGGCGGTACCGTCGACATCGTCGAGTCGCAAGATCTCGAAGCGCATATGGCTTCCCTTCGTCTGATCCTCCTGCTGGAGAACTACTGGGTGGACGGGACTTCCCGTCCGCAGGATGAAGCGCAGGGCTTGGACGTCCTGCGCTTCCTTGTCATGTATAACGGCCGGCTTCCTACAATCATTCCCTACGCTAAGGAAACTTTTGGATGTCTAAGTACCCGCCAGTAGCTGCGCATGCGCAGACGATGAGGTCCGCATGAACGAGGCGGACACGCAGACGGACGACCGCCCCGACATCCACGAGCGCCTAGACCGCACCAACGAGCTGCTCCAGCGCGTACTCGCCGAGGTGTCGAAGACCCCGTCAACCCACGCGATCTTCGTGGACGCCGGCTACGTCTACGCGGCGGCAGGGCTGCTCGTCACCGGCACCGAGGACCGCCGCTCCTTCGACCTGGACTCGGAAGGAATGATCGAGGCCTTCATCGACAAGGCCCGCACGATCTTCGCGGACAGCCGGCTGCTGCGCGTCTACTGGTACGACGGAGCCAGGCGCCGCATCCACACCGTCGAGCAGCAGTCCATCGCCGAGCTGCCCGACGTCAAGGTCAGGCTCGGCAACCTCAACGCCAACAACCAGCAGAAGGGTGTCGACTCGCTCATCCGCACCGATCTCGAATCCCTTGCCAGGCACCGGGCGATCAGCGACGCCGCCCTCGTCGGCGGCGACGAGGACCTGGTGTCGGCGGTCGAGGCGGCGCAGGGATACGGGGCAAGGGTCCACCTCTGGGGCATCGAGGCCGGGGAGGGGCGCAACCAGGCCGAGCCGCTGCTCTGGGAGGTCGACAGCCAGCGCACCTTCGACCTCGACTTCTGCCGCCCGTACGTGACCCGGCGCCCCGTCACCATGTACGAGGACGACAGCCCGGCCCCTCGCGCGAGGACGTCCGGTTCGTCGGCGCGCAGATCGCGGCCGGCTGGCTCGCCTCGCGCGGCCGCGACTCCCTCGCCGACCTGCTGCCCGGACATCCCTACCTGCCCGGCTCCGTGGACCAGGACCTGCTGGTCGAGGCCGAACGGCTGCTCCAGCACTCGCTGCGGGGCCACGCGCATCTGCGACGGGCGCTGCGCGACGGCTTCTGGCACCACCTGCAGGCGCAGTACTGACGCGGCCCGCCGTCAGGGCCTGACGCTGTTCCAGAAGGAGATCAGTGCTGCCGCGGTCTCCAGGGGCCGGGCGGTGTTGGGGAGTGCTCGGCGCCCGTGATCGTGGTGCGGCGGGCGCCGAGGCGCCGGGCCATCGCGTCGAGCAGCGGCACGGGCCAGACGTCGTCGCGCTCGCCGGAGATCACATGGAAGGGCAGCGGCAGGGCGGCGAGCTCCGCCACCCGGTCCGGCTCGGTGGACAGCTGCGCGCCGGTGGCGATCAGCTGTGCGGGATTGTGCCGCAGCCAGCGGCGGCGCAGCTCCTCGCCGTCACCGGTGTCCGCTTCCTGCGGCGGGTCGAGCGCGCGCATGGCCTGCCAGACCTCGTCCATGCTCCAGTGGGTGAGCACTTCGCTGAGCATGCGCGTCTTCTCCTGCTGGGAGGGGACGATCTCGGCCGGGCCGGATGACATGAGGGTCAGCGAACAGAACGGCGTGGCATCGATGAGCACGGCGGCGCGGGCGATCTGGCCGCCCAGCGAGTGCCCCAGCAGATGGATACGCCCACCGCTGTCCTCGCCGTCGCCCGCGCCGAGTGCGGCGGCCTGCGCCAGGACGTCACGGGCCAACTCGCCCTGTGCGTAAGCCTCCTGGTCGTCCGCCCCTTCGGTCTCGTACTGACCGCGGCCATCGACGCAGACGACCCGGAATCCGGCGTCGGCCAGCGGTTCGAGCAGGGCGATGAAGTCCTCCTTGCTTCCGGTGTACCCGGGGAGCAGGAGGGCGGTGGAGTGCGCACCGGCAGGCGGTGCGGCGTCCAGTGCCGCGAAGTCCCCGCGTGCGGTACGCAGTACACGGGCACGGGCACAGGGGCGGGGTGAAGGTGGGCGGCCGGCTCATACGGTGAGGCTATCGCCGGGCACCCGGCGCAGGAACTACGGCCCCGGTGCCCGCATGACGCGGGAACCGGGGCCGTAGGTGCTGTAGCGCTGGTCCGGACTGCTGCCGGTCCGGTCAGCCTTCGGTCGTGGCCGATTCGGCCCCGGCCGTGGTGCGGGCCCGACGGCGGCGCGGCTTCGCGGGAGCCTCGGCGTCGGGAGCGGCTCCGGCGGACACGGCCTCGGAGGAGCCGGCCTTCGCGACAACGGCGCGCGAACGACGCCGGCGCGGCGCCGGGGCCGCCCGTCCTGGGCGGCCGGGGCCACCGCGTCGGTCTTCGGCTTGGCGGCGACACGGGGCCGACGGCGCGTCTTGGCATCCGGGACCGGCTCGGATGCCGGGGCGATCTGGAAGTCGACCTCGTCGGCCACCGGCTTGATGACACGGGGCCGGCGGCGCGGCCTGGTCTCCGCGACCGGCTCGGCCGGAGTCACGGTCTGGAAGCCGACCGCTGCCTGGAAACCGGCGACGGGTGCGGCGGCGCGGCCACCGGTCACCGTCTCGGCCACCGGCTGCGCGGCCGTGGAGCGGGCTGCGCGGCGGCGGCGCGTCTTCGGCTCGGCCTGGACCTCCACCTCGACGGTGACGGTGACGGGATCGGCCGGAGCCTCGGCCACCGCTGCCTCGGTGACGCCCTCGGGGCGACCGCGCGAGCCCGGCGACGGCGACGCGGGTACGCGGCTCCGCCGGCTCGTCCACTGCCTGCGCGGCGGCCTCGGCCGCAGGCGCGGGCACCGTGGCGGCGCTGCCTTCCTCGCCGGCACCGCCTGCCCGGTACGACGACGCTGGCGCGGCGTGCGGGCGGACGCTCCTCACGGACGGCGGGCGCCGGAGCGCTCGCGGCGGCCGGCTTGCGGCCGCGGCCGCCCGTCTCGCCGAGATCCTCGACCTGCTCGGCCCGCAGACCCGCGCGGGTCCGCTCGGTCCGGGCAGAACACCCTTGGTGCCCGCCGGGATGTCGAGCTCCTCGTACAGGTGCGGCGAGGTGGAGTACGTCTCGGCCGGGTTGGGGAACTTCAGGTCCAGCGCCTTGTTGATCAGCTGCCAGCGCGGGATGTCGTCCCAGTCGACCAGCGTGACCGCGATCCCCTTGGCACCCGCGCGGCCGGTACGGCCGATGCGGTGGAGGTAGGTCTTCTCGTCCTCCGGCGACTGGTAGTTGATGACATGAGTCACACCCTCGACATCGATACCGCGAGCCGCGACATCGGTGCAGACCAGGACATCCACCTTGCCGTTGCGGAAGGCGCGCAGCCTGCTCACGAGCGCCCTGGCCGAGGTCGCCGTGGACCGCGCCGGACGCGAAACCGCGCTTCTCCAGCTGGTCGGCGATATCGGCTGCCGTGCGCTTCGTACGGCAGAAGACCATGGCAAGTCCGCGCCCGTTGGCCTGCAGGATGCGGGAGAGCAGCTCGGGCTTGTCCATGTTGTGCGCGCGGTAGACGTGCTGCGCGGTGTTCTTGACCGTGGTGCCCTCGTCGTCGGGCGAGGTGGCGTTGATGTGGGTGGGCTGCGACATGTAGCGACGCGCGAGGCTGATGACGGCGCCCGGCATGGTGGCCGAGAACAGCATGGTCTGGCGCTTCGGCGGCAGCATCGTGATGATGCGCTCGACGTCGGGCAGGAAGCCCAGGTCGAGCATCTCGTCGGCCTCGTCGAGGACGAGCACACGGATGTGGGAGAGGTCGAGCTTGCGCTGGCCCGCCAGGTCGAGCAGTCGGCCCGGGGTGCCGACAATCACATCGACGCCCTTCTTGAGGGCCTCTACCTGCGGCTCGTACGCACGGCCGCCGTAGATCGCGAGAACGCGGACGTTACGGACCTTGCCTGCGGTGAGCAGGTCGTTGGTGACCTGCTGACACAGCTCGCGGGTGGGAACGACGATCAGAGCCTGCGGGGCGTCGGTCAGCTTCTCGGCGCGGCCCGGCCTGCCTCGACGTCGGCGGGGACGGTGACGCGCTCCAGGAGCGGCAGGCCGAAACCGAGCGTCTTGCCGGTGCCGGTCTTGGCCTGGCCGATGACATCTGATCCGGAGAGCGCTACGGGGAGCGTCATCTCCTGGATGGGGAACGGGGACATGATGCCGACTGCCTCAAGGGCTTCGGCTGTCTCGGGAGAATTCCGAGGTCGCGGAACGTAGTCAGGGTGCTGCCTCTTCTGTGAGACGCGGCCCGAGGCGAACGCTGGGGGTCGTACCGTGCCGGGGTTGGTCATCCGGCCGTGGATGGGCCGGGTGGCGCGGGACCACTGCCGTCGCTCGAGCGCTCGTGCCGCTGAGGGGCCCTCATCTGCGGTCGTACGTGTCGTACGCCCCGCGTGGAGGCTGTCGGGTCGGAGCCGATCGGGCCACCGACCGGGCATCCTCATTCAAGGGCGCGCTCCTGGCACATGGAAAATGCTCAGTAAGCGCAATACCACTGTACCCCGGATTCGCGCATGTGTGTTGGGCGAATTCATCGGAACGGCGTGACGCCTCGGGCTGACCAGGCCCTTCCCCGCTCCGGAGAGGGGATATTGTGCGGCTCATGGAGACGCCTGACAACGCCAAGGAAACAACCGCCGAAGCCCCCGTCCGCACCGGGATCGCCGCCCAGGACTGGGCCACGGCCTCGGTCGAGCCGCAGTACCGCGCCGCGGTGGTGGATCTGCTGGGCGCACTCGCCTACGGCGAACTGGCGGCCTTCGAGCGGCTCGCCGAGGACGCCAAGCTCGCGCCGACGCTCGGTGACAAGGCGGCACTGGCGAAGATGGCCTCCGCCGAATTCAATCATTTCGAGCAGCTGACGGACCGGCTCACCGCGATCGACGAGAATCCGACGGCCGCGATGGAGCCGTTCGCCAAGGCGCTCGACGACTTCCACCGCCAGACCGCACCGTCGGACTGGCTGGAAGGCCTGGTCAAGGCATACGTCGGCGATTCGATCGCCAGCGACTTCTACCGAGAGGTCGCGGCGCGGCTGGACACGGACACGCGCTCCCTGGTGCTGGCTGTGCTGGACGACACAGGGCACGGGAACTTCGCGGTCGAGAAGGTGCGCGCCGCGATCGAGGCGGAGCCGCGGGTCGGTGGCCGGCTCGCACTGTGGGCCCGCCGGCTGATGGGCGAGGCGCTCTCCCAGGCACAGCGAGTGGTGGCCGACCGCGACGCTCTCCACGATGCTCGTGGGCGGCGTCGCGGGCGGCTTCGACCTGGCCGAGGTCGGCCGGATGTTCTCCAGGATCACCGAGGCGCACACCAAGCGGATGGCCGCCCTGGGGCTCGCCGCCTGACTCCGCTCCGCCCGCTCTGCTACTGGGCGGGCGCCGACCTGACGCCCGCGACCGCGGGGCGGATCAGCAGGGACAAGGTCACCGCCCCGACCAGTACGGCGCCGCTCAGAATCGCCGGGAAGCTGCCGGAGCCGAGCGCCGAGTACGTCAGTGCGGCGCCGAACAGGGCGCCGAGCGCGCCGGTGATGAACACCGTGCGGTGGGACGGCAGACGGTGCGGGAGAAGGCGGAGAGCCACCCCGGCCAGGGTGAGTCCCAGCACGAGGGAGCCGACGGATTCCCAGATCACAGAGTCACCTCGCGTGTTCGTCGGGTGGGCATCGGTCGTAGGCGGTATTACCCGCTGCCCGCAGGACGCAACCCTCACGCGGCCGGACGGAACGTGCACAGCCGGAGGCCGGAAGAGCCGGGGACGGAACGAGGCGGAACGAGGCGGAACGAAGAGAAGCGGCCCACGCGGGATGCCCGCCGGGCCGCTTCCTCTGACCGATGCGCTGTCCGGTGCGCGCGCTACAGCGCGCCGAACCCCACTCGCCGGGTGCTGGGCTCGCCGATCTCCACGTACGCGATCCGGTCGGCCGGCACCAGGACCTTGCGGCCCTTGTCATCCGTGAGGCTGAGCAGCTGTGCCTTGCCGTTGAGCGCCTCACCGACCGCGCTCTCGACCTCTTCGGCGGAAAGTCCGCTCTCCAGCACGATCTCGCGGGGCGTGTGCTGTACCCCGATCTTGACCTCCACGGCTATGTCCCTCCGACGGTCCGTCTCTGCGCGGTGGAACCGCGCCGTACGCAGCACACAGTAGCCCGGTGCGCGCGGCGACCACGGGTCGACCGGCAACGCCCGCAGCGAACACCGGAGCGCCCCGGGGTCAGTGCTGATCGGTGCCGTACAGCGGGAATCCGGCGATGCCCCGCCAGGCCAGCGAGGTCAGCAGCTGTACCGCGGTGTCACGCGGAATGCTGGAGCGGCTGGAGAGCCAGTAGCGGGCCACCACCTGGGAGACACCGCCCAGGCCGACCGCGAGCAGCATCGACTCGTCCTTGGACAGACCCGTGTCACCCGCGATGACGTCGGAGATGGCCTCCGCGCACTGCAGCGAGACCCGGTCGACCCGTTCACGTACGGCGGGCTCATTGGTCAGGTCGGACTCGAAGACCAGCCGGAAGGCGCCGCCCTCGTCCTCCACGTACGCGAAGTAGGCGTCCATCGTCGCCTCGACGCGCAGCTTGTTGTCCGTCGTCGATGCCAGCGCCGTACGCACCGCCTGGAGCAGTGACTCGCAGTGCTGGTCGAGCAGCGCCAGGTAGAGCTCGAGCTTTCCGGGAAGTGCTGGTAGAGCACCGGCTTGCTGACACCGGCCCGCTCCGCGATGTCGTCCATGGCGGCGGAGTGGTAACCCTGCGCGACAAAGACTTCCTGCGCGGCGCCCAGGAGCTGATTGCGCCGGGCTCGGCGGGCAGGCGAGTACCCGCGGGCGCGCCGCCTCGGTCTGCTCGATGGCTGTCACACCGCCTCCCAAAGTTGTGATCGAGCACAGCAGTTCCGTGCACGCTGCGCCGTACAGCCATCGTACTTTCGGGTAACCCGGGTATGCGCGGCGCGGACGCAGAATTTCACGGACCGGGCGGCTGCGGTAGCCGCAGATATGCCGAGCTCAGCCGCAAAGCGGGGCGTACTACCGGTAATCGTCTTCATCTTGTGGGACAACCCGGGTCTGGTCCGCGGCATCGGCCTCGTCCGCCGCGTCCCGGTCGATCTCTGTCAGCGGTTCGTCGCGTGTCTGACGGACATCGGCGTGCTGTTCCGCCGCGTCGGCCTCGGGGTTTCCTCGTCCGGTTCATCGGGCTGGATGTCCTCGAAGGTCTCCGGGTCGCTCGGATCGACCGTCATGGTGGCTCCCTTCCTTCCCCTGAAGCCTAGGAGCAACCCTTCGGGGCCGCTATCCGGCCTGTGACGGCGAACACATGAACCAGCGCGTGATCGTCTCGTAACATTGCCGCATGTCTTCGACCGAGCTGCCGGGTACTCGCGCCGCCGCTGCCGCGGTGGCTCCCATGGCCAGTGCCGTCCGGGTCGCGGAGGGCGAGCGGATGCGCTCCGTCGCGCTGCCGGGCCTGACCCTGACCGTCCGCTGCCGGCCGGGCGAGCGCAGGGGCTGGCTCCCGCGTTCTTCGTGCACGGGCTGGGGGCTCCTCCCAGAACTGGTCGGCGCTGATGCCGCTGCTGGCCGGCACGGTCGATGGCGAGGCGGTCGATCTGCCCGGCTTCGGGGACTCCCCGCCGCCCGACGACGGCAACTACTCGGTCACCGGGCATGCCCGCGCGGTGATCCGGCTGCTGGACGCAGGGCAGCGCGGTCCGGTTCACCTCTTCGGTAATTCCCTGGGCGGTTCGGTTGCCACCCGGGTCGCGGCGGCCCGCCCTGATCTGGTGCGCACTCTGACGCTCGTCTCGCCCGCACTGCCCGAGATCCGGGTGCAGTGGCCCGCCGTGCCGACCGGGCTGCTCGCACTGCCTGGCGTCGCTTCCCTGTTCTCCCGGATCACCCGGGAGTGGACCGCCGAGCAACGTACGCGCGGGGTCATGGCACTCTGTTATGGCGATCCGGGGCGAATCTCCGACGAAGCCTTCCGCCATGCGGTGGCCGAGATGGAGAGGCGACTGGAACTGCCGTACTTCTGGGACGCCATGACGCGGTCGGCCCGGGGCATCGTCGATGCCTACACACTGGGCGGACAGCACGGGCTGTGGCGCCAGGCCGAGAGGGTGCTCGCACCTACCCTGCTGGTGTACGGCGGGCGGGACCAGCTGGTCTCGTACCGGATGGCACGCAGAGCGTCCGCGGCCTTCCGCGATTCGCGGCTGCTGACACTGCCCGACGCCGGGCATGTGGCGATGATGGAGTACCGGAGACGGTCGCCCAGGCGTTCCGGGAACTGCTCGACGATTGCGGCGGGAGCTGATCCGGGCGTGGGACGACACAGCCGAAAGGGCCCTCAGACCAAGGGCCCGAGGCAGAAACCGGCACCGGTACGGACGACGCGCCCAGCTCCGGCATGGGCCGGCGCAGGCGGGCAGCCGCCGCACAGCCGGCCGGGGACGGTCGCGGCCCTTTCCACGACATCCCGCAGGCGCGCGGCGGCCATCCCGAACAGCGTGAACCGGGCGGTGGCTGGGGCGCCGGGCCGCAGGCCTATGCCCAGGTGGCGCGGCAGGCGTCCGCCAGACCAGCGGGCAGCGCCCGGCGGCCAGGCCTGCCGCGAGCGGCGGTCCGCTGATGCCGGGGCCGCGCAAGGAGTTCGTCGAGGCCTTCGACGCCGCGGCCCCGCATCGCCCGCATCGCCCGCCGGGCCCTTCGGCCCGGCCGGCCCCGGCGGTACGCGTCCGGACCCTGTCGAGGACACCGGCCCGGCCGGGTATCCGCAGGAATCGGACGGGCTCGACGGGTCCGGGGATTCCGACGGCCTCGACGCGTCCGCCTCCCCGGCCGGCCGGGGAGCAGGGCCGTACCTTCACCGGGATCGCGGCCGCCGCCGTGACCACGGTGCTCGCGGTCGTGGTGGCCGGGCAGGTGGCCCAGGACTCCGACGGCGCGCCGGGCGTGACGAAGGCCGCGGGTGTGGACCGGGAGGGTCTTGGGGACGCATCCCGTTCCGATGAGCGGCCCACGCCGCAGGCGCAGGAGGCACAGGTCAAGCCGTTGTCGTACGCGGACAAGATGGCCAAGGCCTATCCGCTCGCGCCCGATCTCACGGCCACCGGGAAGTTCGAGGCCGTGCCCGGACTGGCGAAGGCCCCGGGCAAGGGCACAAGCACCGCTACCGGATCGACATCGAGAAGGGTCTCGGTCTCGACGGCGGCCTGTTCGCCGAAGCCGTACACAAGACGCTGAACGACGACCGGAGCTGGGCGCACAACGGCGCCATGACGTTCGAGCGGATCTCGTCGGGGAAGCGGATTTCGTCATCACGCTGGCCAGCCCGGGACCACCGGTGTCTGGTGCGAGAAGTCGGGCCTGGACACCACCGAGGACAACGTCTCCTGCGATTCCGCCGCCACCGACCGCGTCATGATCAATGCCTACCGCTGGGCGCAGGGTGCCACCACATTCGGCCCGGAGCGGCTCCTGCCCTACCGTCAGATGCTGATCAACCATGAGGTCGGCCACCGGCTGGGGTACGACCATGTGAGCTGTGGCACTCCCGGCGCGCTGGCCCCGGTGATGCAGCAGCAGACCAAGACCCTGGAGCTGGAAGGCATCAAGTGCCGCCCCAACGCGTGGGTTTTCCCGGGCCGCTGAGGCTCCTGTCCGTACTGTGAGACGTGCGTCTTGTTCCGCGTTGACGTCGGCGGAGGGGTCGTTCGTATTTCTCGGCATGTCACGCAGCCCCGAACCGTCCGGGCGTGCCGCCATTGAGCTGGCGCTTCTCGGTGTGGCCGGACACTGCGTAGCCGACGTTCTCTGTCGCTGATGCCTGCCCGAGCGCGCGTCGGCCTGTTTCCGAGCCCTTCCTGGCTCGCGTTCGGCCCTTCATGACTGCCGTGCCCGGTCGTATCACGTCCGCAGGCGCGGCATTTCGGTATCCGAGGCCCTTTCCGGGGCCGGGGCATTCCGCTTCATCTCGCTGTCGCCTGCACGGGCTCTCCGCACCACTCCCGTTCCGCAGCACACCGAGAGGTCGTCTTCCGATGCGTCAACCGTCCGTCATATCGCGCCGCGTGGCAGTGACAGCTACTCGAAGCCACCTGCCTGCGGCGTGAGTTCGGCCGGGGCCGCGACCGGATCGCCGCCGTCGACGGGGTGTCGCTCACCGTCCGTCCGGGCGAGACGCTCGGCATCGTCGGCGAGAGCGGCAGCGGCAAGACGACCCTGGGGCGGATGCTCGTGCGGCTGCTCGATCCGACGGCGGGACGGCTCCGTTACGGGGTGTGGAGATCGGCTCGCTGTCGGAGAGGAGCTGCGGCCGTACCGGCGCGAGCTCCAGATGGTCTTCCAGGACCCGGTCGCCGCACTCAATCCGCGCCGCTCGATCGGGGAATCCGTCGCCGATCCGCTCCGTGCGGCGGGCGAGGGCGACGAGACCCGGATCCGGGCCCGTGTGCGGGAACTGCTGGAACGGGTCGGCCTGGACGCCGACCGTTACGAGCGCTATCCGCACGGGTTCAGCGGCGGGCAGCGCCAGCGGGTCGGGATCGCCCGTGCGCTGGCTGCCCGGCCCAAGCTGATCGTGTGCGACGAACCGGTCTCCGCGCTCGATGTGACGACGCAGGCCCAGGTCGTCGCGCTCCGCGGAGCTCCAGCGGGAGCTGGGTATCGGCCTGGCCTTCATCGCCCACGACCTCGCGGTCGTACGGCAGGTCAGCGACCGGGTGGCGGTGATGCGGCAGGGCCGGATCGTCCAGGAGGGGCCGGTGGACCAGGTGTACGGGGCGCCACGGGCCCCGTACACGAAGCAGCTGCTTGCCGCCGTCCCGGCGCTCGATCCGGCGGTCGCGGCGGTGCGCCGAGCGCCCCGCAAGGAGCTGGCCGTAGCCTGACCCTGCGTAACCGAACGTCCCCGTATCGCAACTCAACGCTACGGGGCGGGAAAGTTACGGTGGTTCACCCTTTCGGTGGTGTGGCGGACAACCGTCCGTCGCGCCACCGGCGTATCCGCTTACGGTCGTCCCGCTGCGAGTCGCCATTCCAACGGTGGCCGCTCACAAGGGAGATCGGGGTGTGCTCGTGCGGATCGGACTCCTCACGGACGGTGGTTATCCGTATGCGACCGGTGAGTCCAGACTCTGGTGCGACCGGCTGGTGCGCGGTCTTCCTCAGCACGAGTTCGACATCTTCGCGCTCAGCCGCTCCGCCCACCAGGAGGAACAGGGCTGGGTGAGGCTGCCGTCCCAGGTCGGCCCGGTACGCACGGCGCCGCTGTGGACGGTCGACGAGGACACCCGGTCGACCGGGGCTCCGAAAGGGTGCTGGCGCGGCTCGCCACCGGCACGGGACGGTCCTACCGGTGGGGCGACCGACGGCGCTTCACGGCGCACATGGCGGCGCTCGCCACCGCGGTGTGCACGACGGCGGACGACGGTGGTGCGGGAGCGGGCCGGGAGCGGGCGCGGGCGCGGGGCAGGAGCGGGCGCGGGGCAGGAGCGGTGACTGCCCTGCAGACGCTCTTCACCGAAGCCCTCTACGGCCTGGCCGAGCTGGCCCGGGAGCGCGGTGGGCTGCACACGGCTCTGCGCTCCGAGATCACCGTGCGCATCCTCGAATCGGCCTGTCGCGCCCCCGGCACCGGCAGGACCGTCCAGAGCGCCAACGTCCCCGACTACCTCGCCTTCGCAGCCGAGCTCGAGCGCATCCTGCGCCCCTCTCGCTGGACTGGTACGACGAGGAGAGCCTCGGCGCGGTCGACCTCTGCCATGCGACATCCGGTGGCGCCGCCGCCCTGCCGGGTCTGCTGGCCAAACGCTACTTCGGAGTGCCGCTGCTGGTCACGGAGCACGGGTGCAGCTGCGGGCGCACTACCTGGCCGCGCCCGACGCGCCGTTCAGCGCGCCGGTGCGCGCTCTCTCGCGAACTTCCATGGACAGCTCGCCGCCGAGGTGTACCGGCAGGCCGCCGTCCTCACTCCCGGCAACGCGCACGTACGCCGCTGGCAGGAGCGCTGCGGTGCGGAGCGCTCCAAGGTGCGCACCGTCTATCCGGGTATGGAGGCGGAGCGCTTCAGCGCCGTGGGCGAGGGCGTCGACCGCGGTGGCCCGGACACGCTTGTCTGGGTCGGCCGGATAGAGCCCGCCAAGGATCTGATCGCACTGCTGCACGCCTTCGCCGAGGTGCGCCGAGCCGAACCGGACGCCAGGCTGAGGATCTTCGGCGCACCGGTGCAGGGCGGTGAGGGCGACACCTACCTCGCGTACCTCGCGCACTGCAGGGCACTGGCCGCTCAGCTCTTCCCCGACGAGGCCACGGACGCGCATGCGGTCGGCGACAACCCGGTCTCCTTCGAGGAGATCGGCGCCCCGAGGTGCCCGACCTCGCGGAGGCGTACGCGGCAGGCGGCGTCGTCGTTCTGTCCAGCGTCGTCGAGGGCTTTCCCATCAGTCTGGTCGAGGCGATGTTCTGCGGACGGGCCACGGTCTCCACCGATGTGGGTGCGGTCGTCGAAGTCATCGGCGGTACGGGGCTCGTGGTGCCCCGCGTAATCCGCGGGCGCTCGCCGATGCGTGCATCGCGCTGCTGCGCGACCCCGAGCGCCGTGCACGGCTGGAGCCGCGGCGCGTGCCAGGGCGCTGGAACTCTTCACCGTCGAACAGAACCTCGCGGCATTTCGCGGCATTTATCTGGACCTGGTGACCCAGTCCCCGTCCCGGTGGGCGGGGACCTGTACGGAGCGCACCGACGGGGAACCGCGCCCTTCGCGATGCCACCGGAAGCCCATGTGCTGGACCACCGGGCGCCCGCCCGGTCCGCCGTCACGGGTGTGCCGGCGGCCGCCGGGCTGCCCGGGTGCCGAGCTGGGCCGCCGGAGCGGGGACTGCGATGCGTGACAACCAGACCGGCCACGAGCACGGAGGAAATCCGATGGGCCGACCGGCTGACGCCCTGGACACTCCGGTTGCACCCGGCATCGGCGGCTGGGACGCGCGCTCCGACGCGCTGTTCCCGGCTCCTCGCAACCCTCCGACCTGCCGTCGCCCCGGCGGGACCGGCAGGCCCGGCCGGATCTGCCTGCGGCGACAGAGCCCGCCCCGGACGCCGAACCCGCCGGCGGCAGCGGGCCCGCGGCACGGACCGCGGCGGACGCGGCGGACATGGGGACGCGGGGACGGGTCGGTGCCGGGGCGCACAGCCGTCCGTGCGCCGGAGATCGCCTACCACCCGCCGGACACAAGCACGGCGTGGCACGGCGAGGCCCCGTGGACCCGGTGAAGTCGCTCATGCACCGGCACCGGGAGCTGTGCGAACGGGCCGTCGACCCATTGGAGATCGCCGCCGGGCTGGAGGCTCACGGGCTCACCGACCGCACCGCGGCCCGCTACCGGCACCGCGACGTCTTCTCGCTTGCCGAGGAGCTGTACGCCCGGGTGCCCGGCGTACAGCCCCGGACGCACCCGCCTCCTCCCGCACCCGGGGCCGGACACCGAGGGCGCGCCGGGTGGACGCTGCTCGCGCTGTTCCCCGGAGCAGCCTGTCTCGCGACCGCCGGGACCCTCGCAGTCACCGAAGGCGTGCTCGGCGGGGAGCGCGGTTCGCGGTGACCGCTGCCGGAGCGCTGCTCGTGACGATCGGGCTCCGGCTCTGTCTGCGCAGTGGTCCACTGCGCGCCCCCGACAGCGCCGGAGCGGTCGGTGTGTACGGCTGCTGGCTCCTCGGATTCGTCGTGTACGGCGAGGACCTGCTCTCCCAGACCCTCAGCGGCGGCCCCGACGGCAACTGGACCGCCGCACCCGCACCCCTGCTCGGACTGGCCCTCGCCGTCGCCCCGGCAGCCTGGTGCGCGCACCTCTTCTCCGTGCACGCCAGGCGCAAACTCGCGGGCAGCCGCGCACTGGAAGAGTTCGGTGCCGGAGTGCGCCCCTGCTCCTCGGAGTCCTCGTCCTCTTCCTGTGCGCGCTCGTCCCGCTGCTGCTCCTGGCCGGACTCGGATACGGGGCCGGCGGCACCGCCGGGGCGGTCGCGCTCGGTGTCCTGCTCTTCCTGGCCCGGCTGCTGACCGTCCATGGATTCCCCGAGCCCGCCGCCACCGGGCTCGCCGCCGCCTGTGCCGTCGAAATGGCTGCCCCGTTCCTGATCCTCGCCGGGCGGCTGCCCGGTCTCGACCTCCTGGCCCGGCCCGTGGACGCCGTCGTCACACACGCCGGAACCGGCGGCGTGGCCGCACTCGCCTGCGGGCCGCCGCCCTCGGCTGCTGCTCCACGCCGCCATCGCGCTTTCCCGGGCATCCGCCCACGCCGCCGCGTAACCACGCCCGGATCCGGACCACTTCCCACTCCCGCGGGCCGACGCCGCGGGCCTGCCCCGTACCGAACACACCTTCCTCAAGGAGACACCCGACATGACCCCCAATCCCCGCACCGGCCGCCCGCCGTCGGTACCGAGGGGCGCGCGATGAGGGTTCTGCTGCTCGGAGCCAACGGATTCCTCGGCCGCTTCGTCGCCGACCGCCTGCTCGCCGACCCCGCCGTGCACCTCACGGCACTCGGCCGCGGTGACGACGCCGACGTACGGTTCGACCTCGCGGGAGGCAGCCCGGAGCGCTCACCCGCTTCCTGGACGCCGTCCACCCCGGAGTCGTCGTCAACTGTGCGGGGCCACTCGCGGCGGTGCCCGCGATCTGACCCGCCACAACACGGTCGCCGTCGCCACGGTCTGCGAGGCCATGCGCCGCAGCAGCTGCAGCGCCAGGCTCGTCCAGGTCGGCTGCGCATCCGAGTACGGGCCCTCGCAGCCCGGCTCCTCGACGCCCGAGGACGCCATCCCGCGTCCGGGCGGCCCGTACGGCGTCAGCAAACTCGCCGCCACCGAGCTCGTCCTCGGCTCCGGTCTGGACGCCGTCGTGCTGCGGGTCTTCTCCCGGTCGGTCCCGGCACCCCGGCGGGTTCCCCGCTCGGCAGGCTCGCCGAGGCCATGCGCCGCGCCATGCAGTGCGGTGACACCGAGCTCAAGCTCAGCGGACTCGGCGTACAGCGCGACTTCGTCGACGTACGGGATGTGGCGCGGGCGGTGCACGCCGCCTCGCTCTCCGCCGCCCAGGGCGTCGTCAACATCGGCACCGGCAGGGCCGTGCGGCTCCGCGACGCGGCCGGCGTCCTTGCCAGGGTCGCCGGCTACGGCGGTGCGCTCCACGAGCTCGACACGCCCCCGGTCCGGCTGCCCATCGGCGCCCCCGTGCCTCTACGGAATCCGTGGTCGAGCACCTCTCCGCGACTCCGTCCCCTACCCGGACGGCTGCGGCGCCTGGCAGCAGGCCGATGTCCGCACCGCCAGGGACCGGCTCGGCTGGCGCCCCGGATCAATCTGGAGGAGTCCCTCGCCGACATCTGGATGGAGGCGGCGTGCCGCATCTGACCAGCCCGTGCGCGACCCTGCGGGCCGGCGTGGCCGAACAGCTCGGCTTCGGTGTCCCCGGCTACGCGCACCCTGCTCGCGCCCGCCGAATGGGCCGGGCTCGCCAGGCCGGGAACGCCGCTGCACTGGGCGGTCCTCAACATCGACAACGGGCCGGTGCCCGCCCCGACCCGCACTGTCTGGAGACCGCGGGCCGGTTCCGTAACGCCCGGAGCGCGCCCTGCGCGCAGAGGCGCCCGGCGACCTGGTGCGGGCCGCGGGCGGCAGGCTGCTCGGCCACCTCGATCTGGCCTTCGGCGCCCGCCCGTTCGGCGAGCTGATCGCGGACGCCCGGTCCTTCCTCGACTGGTACCGGGTCGGCGGGTTCTATCTGGACCGCTGTCCGTCCGAGCGCTCCGGCCTCCCCGCGGTCCGACGGCTCACCAGCACACTCGCCGCGCCCTCGCGGAGCGGGACAGCGAGGACGGGGCGGGCGGCTGGTGCTGGGGCACGACACCCATCCACATCCGGGCTACGCGGAGGCGGCCGACCAGCTGGTCACCTTCCGCGGATCTTGGACGGACTACCGCTGGTCACAGGTGGCCGAGTGGACCGCCGACTATCCGCCCGGCCGGTTCGCCCACTTCGTCCACGGTGTCCCGCGCACCCATCTCGAAGAGGCCATGCGTATCGCGCGCTGGCACGGCGCGGGGACGATCTTCTTCACGGACCGGGACGGGCTGCGTGGACAAACCGACCCATTCGCGGCGCCGCCCAGTTACTGGGACGAAATCGTCTCGCGGATCGGACCGGGTATCTCGGAATGAGAGGAGCGTGGCAGTGTTACCGCAAGAACAACCGTACGTAGCCGAAGTACGTAGAAACCGACCACCTGCATTGTTGAGGTTCCTGTGTCGCTGCCACCCTTGGTCGAGCCAGCTGCTGAGCTCACCGTCGATGAGGTCCGCAGGTACTCCCGCCACCTGATCATCCCGGATGTGGGGATGGACGGGCAGAAGCGGCTGAAGAACGCGAAGGTGCTCTGTGTCGGCGCCGGGGCCTCGGCTCGCCGGCGCTGATGTACATGGCCGCGGCCGGTGTCGGCACGCTCGGCATCGTTGAGTTCGACGAGGTCGACGAGTCGAACCTGCAGCGCCAGGTCATCCACAGCCAGGCCGATATCGGCCGGTCCAAGGCCCAGTCGGCCAAGGACACCGTGCTGGGCATCAACCCCTGGTGAATGTGGTCCTTCACGAAGAGCGGCTCGAAGCCGACAACGTGATGGAGATCTTCGCCCAGTACGACCTGATCGTGGACGGCACCGACAACTTCGCCACCCGATATCTCGTCAACGATGCCGCGGTGCTGCTGAACAAGCCGTACGTCTGGGGCTCGATCTACCGCTTCGACGGCCAGGCGTCCGTCTTCTGGTCCGAGCACGGTCCCTGCTACCGCTGCCTCTACCCGGAGCCTCCGCCCCCGGCATGGTTCCTTCCTGCGCCGAGGGCGGCGTGCTGGGCGTGCTCTGCGCGTCCATCGGCTCCATCCAGGTCAACGAGGCCATCAAGCTGCTCGCCGGTATCGGTGACCCGCTGGTCGGCCGGCTGGTGATCTACGACGCCCTGGAGATGACGTATCGCCAGGTGAAGGTCCGTAAGGACCCGGACTGCGCGGTCTGCGGTGAGAATCCGACGGTCACCGAGCTCATCGACTACGAGGCCTTCTGCGGCGTCGTGTCCGAGGAGGCCCAGGAGGCCGCGTCCGGCTCCACGATCACTCCCAAGCAGCTCAAGGAGTGGATCGACGGTGACGAGAAGATCCAGATCATCGACGTCCGCGAGCCGAACGAGTACGAGATCGTCTCGATCCCCGGCTCCAAGCTGATCCCGAAGAACGAGTTCCTGATGGGCAATGCCCTCCAGGACCTTCCGCAGGACAGGCGCATCGTCCTGAACTGCAAGACCGGTGTCCGCAGCGCCGAGGTCCTCGCGGTCCTCAAGTCGGCGGGCTTCGCCGACGCGGTGCACGTCGGCGGCGGCGTGATCGGCTGGGTCCACCAGATCGAGCCAGAGAAGCCGGTCTACTAGGGCGTGTTTCGAAAGTAGCGCCGTCCGCCCGCAGGGCGGCCCGGCGGCGTTTGGTGCGTGCGATCGCAAGGCGGAGGGTCGTCCCGATACTGGGTGTATCGGGGCGATCCCGACAACGCGGCGAGCGTGCGTGCCAGGCGTCGCCGGGCAGGCGGGACTTTCGAAACACGCCCTAGACCTGCCGAAGTGACGGAGGAGCCGGCCCGCATTCGACGCGGGCCGGCTTTTCGCGTAGAGCAGCCGTGCGGAGCAGCCGTGCGGAGCGCCGTCGGAGCTTGGCCGGGGCCCTACGAGCAGGTCCTGCCGTCGGCGGGGACCTTCCCGTCCAGGAAGTACGCGTCGACGACCGAGGTCACGCATGCGCTCCCGCCGTACGCGCCGTGCCCCTCGCCCTTGTTGGTGAGCATGATGCCGACCCCTCGCCCAGCTCGTCCGCCATCTTCTGTGCCCCTCGTACGGCGTCGCCGGGTCACCTGTCGTACCGACGACAACGATCGGACCGGCGCCAGGGCGCTCGTCTCCGGAGTCTCGTGCTCCCTTCGACGGGCCACTGCGCACACCATCCGGCCGTGTCCCAGGCCAGGAACGGGCCGAAGACCGGGGACAGCTCGCGGAATTCGGGCAGCAGCGCCCTGGCCTCGGCCACCGTCGGCCGGGCCGAGGAGTCGGCACAGGAGATGGCCCGCTGCGAGTGGCTCTGGGTGTCGTAACGACCGCTCTCGTCACGGCCGGTGTAGGAGTCGGACAGCTGGAGCAGCCTGTCGCCGGTGCCGCTCTCCTCGGCCTCGTCGAGCGCTTCGGCCAGAGAGGGCCAGCCGCTCTCGGAGTAGAGCGGTGCCACGATGCCGGTGATGGCGAGTGACTCGTTGAGCTCACGGCCGGTGCCGGTCGGCAGCGGGTCCTTGTCGATCCGCTGCAGCAGCCGCGCTATCCGCAGTGTGCCCGCCCGCGGGTCCTGGCCACGGTCCTTCAGGTAGTTCTCCAGGGCGCGCTGGAAGCCCGTCGCCTGATTGCGGGCGTGCCCCACGGTGTCCGCCGTGGGGTCGACGACCGCGTCCAGGACGGCCCGCCCCACGTGCTCCGGGAAGAGATGCGCGTACGTCCCGCCGAGCTCCGTACCGTAGGAGAAACCGAGGTAGGAGAGCTTCCTGTCGCCGAGCACCTGCCGGATGACGTCCATGTCACGGGCGGCGTTCGTCGTGCCGACATGGGGAGGACCTTGCCGGAGCGGCGCTCGCAGCCCGCGCCGAAGTCCGCCCGTCCTGGATGAAGGCCGCCTCCTCCGCCGCGGTGTCCGGTGTCATGTCGACCGCCCGGCCGGCCGTCTCCTGCTCCTTGTCGGTGCGGCAGCTCACCCCGCGCTGCCGGCGACCCCGCGCGGATCGAACCCCACCAGGTCGTAGCGGGTGTTGAGCTTCGCGTACGAACCGGCGGCCCTGGGTAGTATGCCGACGCCCGAACCGCCGGGACCACCGAAGTTGAGGAGCATCGAGCCGAGCCGCTCGTCCTTGTCCCGGGCCGTCCTGCGGACCAGCGCGATGCCGATGGTGTCGCCCGTGGGCCGTGCGTAGTCCAGGGGCACATCGACGGTGGCGCACCGCCAGTCGGGCCCGGGCGCTGCCCTGCCCGGATGCCTCGCAGCGCTTCCAGTCCGGCTTCTGGGAGGTGATCCGGGCAGGCAGCGTGGACGGGCCGCCGGAGGCCGCCTTGTCCGAGGGCTCCGGGGCGCGGCGGTGTCACACCCGCGAGTACCCCCGTCACCAGCAGTGCCACCGCGGTCAGGGCCACCGCCCGCCCGGACCGTCCGTATACGCGCATGCGTGCGTCCCTCCCCATGCCCGGACGCATAGCGCGTGCAGGCCTGTACAGCTGTGCGGTCATGCTAATCGCCGGCACCGACAGGGCGTCGTGATCACTCACAGACCGTGCCTGAGGCGGGCACCTTCCCCTGAGCAGGTAACCGTCCACGGCCTTCTGCACACAGGCGCTGCCCCGTTGTACGCACCGTGTCCCTCACCCTTGTAGGTGAGTTCGATACCGACGCCCTTGCCCAGCTCCTGTGCCATCGCCTTCGCGCCGGCGTACGGAGTCGCGGGGTCACCCGTGTTGCCGATGACGAGGATGGGCGCCGCACCGGGAGCGTGGACGTCCGGGTGTCCCAGGCGCCGGCGACCGGCCAGCCGGTGCAGGCCATGAGACCCCAGCCCAGATAGTCGCCGAAGACCGGCGAGGCCTTGCGGAACTCCGCAAGCGCCGCCTTGGTCTGCGCCAGGGTGTACCGCTCCTGGAGTCGGCGCAGTTGATGGCCGTGTTGGCGGCGCCGGAGTTGTCGTAACGACCGTCCTCGGTACGGCCGTTGAGCGAGTCGGCGAGGGCCAGCAGGAGCCCGCCGTTGCCGCCGTCCGCCTCGTCGAGGCCCTGTTCGAGCAGCGGCCAGGTCTCCTTGGAGTAGAGGGAGGACGCGATGCCCGTGGTGGCCTGTGTCTGCGTCAGCTCCCGCTCGCCCAGGCCCGGGACGGGCTCCTTCTCCAGCTTGCCGAGGAGCTCGGCCATCCACTCCTGGACCTCCTTGCCGCTGGAGCCGGGAAGCTTGCAGTCCTCGCGCTCCGCGCAGTCCTCGGTGAAGTTGTCCAGGGCGAGCTGGAACCCCTGGCCTGGCCGAGGGAGGACTGTTCGGAGTTCTGGGAGGGGTCGACGACGGCGTCCAGGACTGCCCTGCCGACCTTCTTCGGGTACAGATGGGCGTAGACGCCGCCCAGTTCGGTGCCGTAGGAGATGCCGAAGTAGTACAGCTTGTCGTCGCCGAGCACGGCACGCAGCAGATCCATGTCACGCGCGGCGTTCGTCGTACCGACAAAGGGCAGCTCGGCGCCGGAGTTCTTCTCGCAGTCGGCGATGTAGGACTTCTGGTCCTCGACGAAGGCCTTCTCCTCGGAGGTGTTGTCCGGAGTGCCGTCCTGCTCGTAGCGCGCGTCGAGTTCCTTGTCGTGCGAGCACTCGACTCCCTCGCTGCGGCCGACCCCGCGCGGGTCGAAGCTCACCAGGTCGTAGCGGGTGCGGAGCGCGTCGTACGCGGTGCCGAAGGACGGCAGGGTGGCGACACCGGAGGCCCCGGGGCCGCCGAAGTTGAAGATGAGGGAGCCGATCCGGTTGTCCTGCTCGCGTGCCTTGCCCCGCACGAGCGCCAGCTCGATCGTTCTGCCGTCCGGCTCGGCGTAGTCGAGCGGTACGTCCATGAAGGAGCACTCCCACACGGCGCCGCCGGGCAGCGGGAGGGTCGCGCCGCCGCCCTGGGCCTCGTTCGGGGCGGTGCAGGGCTGCCAGTCGAGCTTCTGGGAGGACAGCTTCCGCGGTGTCGACGTGGGGATGCCGTGGACGCCACCGAGGGCTTCGCGGGCCCGATCCTCGCCCCGCCACTGTCCGAACAGGCGGCCAGCGGCAGGAGCACCGTGGCAGCGAGGGCAGCGGCACGCAGAGCGGGGAGTCCTCATGAACCCATCGTGCGGCGGGTGTGGACCAACGCACGGGGCGCGGGCCAAGCGGGTGGCGCGCAGGACCGGCCGGGAGCCCGTGCCGGTCCCTCAGAGTTCGCCCTTGCGGGTCAGCTGGTTGAAGCAGATCCAGCCGGGAAGCACCGGCAGCCACAGTGTCATCACGCGGTACAGGAGCACCGCCGGAGCCGCCACCTCCTTCGGCAGCCCCACCGCGATCAGCCCCAGGGTCAGCGCGCCCTCGACCGCACCCATACCGCCCGGGGTCGGCGCGGCCGAGCCCAGCGCGTTGCCGGCGAGGAAGACCACCGCGATGCTCGCGTAGCTGAGCTGTGGAGTGTCGGGGCCGCTGAACGCCCGGATCGACGCGTCCAGGCAGAGCACGAACAGGCCGGTCAGCAGCAGCATGCCGCCGATGCCTGTGACGAGCTTCTGAGGACGCTGTACGACGTCGAGCATGCGCGGTACGACGCCGGCGAACAGCGACCGTACCCGTGTCACCACGAACTTCCGCAGGAACGGGATCGCCGTCACCACCAGCACCAGCACCGCGACGGTGAGCAGTCCCGCGATCACCGTCCTGGACGGGGTGAGCGAGTCCGGGGTCTTCTCCGTACCGGTCAGATAGCCGAACAGGGCGAGCAGCAGGATGTGGCAGCCGAGGCCGAACAGCTGGGAGGCGCCGACACTCGCGACGGCCAGCCCGGGCGCACACCGGCGCGCTGCAGGAAGCGTGTGTTGAGCGCCACGCCACCGACGGCAGCCGGGGCGACGATCTTCACGAACGACCCGGCGACCTGCGCGAGCACGGTCTTGCCGAACGGCACCCGCTCCGGCACGAAGCCCAGCAGGCTCATGGCGGCGGCGACATAGCTCACAGCCGAGAAACCGAGCGCGGCCGCAACCCAGCCCCACTCCGCCTCCTCCACGACCGTGCCGAAGTCGGCCTCGGTGACCTGCGAGATGAGGAAGTACGCGGCGATCGAGCCCGCGATGAAGCTGAGCAGGGTGCGCGGCTTGATGCGTTCGAGGCGGACGGGTTCGACGGGGGCCTGTGGCCGGATGAGCAGCACCTGTCCGCGGATCTGCGCGAGCAGGTCCTCCTCCCGCGCCTCGTCCAGCGCCTCGTCCATCGCCCGCTTCTCGGCCTGCTTCTCGTCACGCAGGGACTTACGGGCCGATTTGCGGTCGCCGGGGCCGGCGCCCGGAGCCCTGCCGCGTCCGGTGCCTGTGCCTTGACATGCCTGGCAGCCTGCGACGCGTCGAGTACCGCGTCCCGCTCGCGCTGGGACCGCTCGCGGGCGATCCTGCGCAGGGTCGCCCGGGTCGACCGGCTCAGCGCGATCGGCTGGAGCAGTGGCAGACAGTCCGCGACGACGTCCGGTCCGAGTACGGCGAGCGCACCTGCCACAGCTCGTTCGGCGCCCACCCGCAGCCCTGTGGTGGTGAGTAGCTGGGCGATGTCCATCCGCAGGACCAGATCGCCGGCCGCGATCTCACCGCCGCGCAGGTCGGTGATGAACACCTTGCCGGAGTCAGCCACCAAGATCGCGTCCCCGGTGAGCCTGCGGTGCGCGATCCGCCGGGACTGGAGGGCCTGCACCTGACGCCAGGCGCCGCGCACCAGTTCGTCGGTGATCTCCTCGTCCTCCATCGCGTCCAGCGAACGGCCACCGATGTGCTCGTACACGAGCATCACGGCGTCGGGACCGAGCTCGGAGGTGGCGATCAGCTTGGGCGCGTTGGCCCCGGCGGCGATTGCCGCGTACGCGAGCAGCGCCTCCTGTTCCAGCGCCTGGCGCAGCGACTGGATGGAGCGGCGCTGGGTGATGCCGCGCAGCGTGAGCCTGCGCCACACCCGGTAGAAGAAGCCCTGGGCCTGCTGTTCACGGTCCACCACCGTGACATCGAGTGGTGGACCGTCCTCCAGGGTGACCAGATAGCGGCGCCCCGGTCGTTCTGGTCCGCGTTGTCGGCGGAGTCCTCGGTGCGCATGGCGGCGACGGGGTGGAAGCCGACATGCCGCAGACCGGCCATCAGGTGCTGTCCGGTGGGCCGTACGTTCGGCGAGCCGACCGCGTACAGCGTGCCGTACGCCACGGTCCAGCCGATCAGCACCGTGAGAATGATCGAGAACGGCGTGGTGTACCCGCCGACCAGCATCGCGAAGGCGTCCAGGAGCAGCACCACCCAGAGCACGACCCGCCAGCGTGGCCGGCGTGCCATCCCCACCGCCGTCATGTAGGCGATGACGGGCGCGAGATAGCCGTGTACGGGATCGGTGAGCGCATCACCGACCGTGGGCTGGGTCAGCGCGTCCCGGATGGTGCCGGGCGCGGATCTGGCGACCCAGAGATCGGTGGCGAGCGTCACGCCGTGGGCCAGCACGGCGGCGAGCACGCCGTCAGCGATACGCAGCCCGTCACGTTTGACGAGGCGTTCGATGGCGAAGGCGACCGGCACGAGCAGCACGGCGATGCTGGACACCAGACCGGCGAGCTTGATCAGCAGATCGGGCGCCTGGTCGGTGCCCTTGGAGATGTCGTCCTCGAGGCCGGTGGTGGTGCCCTGGGCGAACGCCGCGATGGAGAAGAGGACGACGATCGCGAGGACGCCGATGAGGAGCCGCAACAGGTCGGAAGGGCGGTGCACCCGGGCGGGGAGCAGCGGCTCGTCCCCGAGACCCGGTCGGCCATGGGCGCGTCGGCCGTCGCGAGGGTCGACCCGCCGGCTGCTCCGGGAGGGCTCCCCGGCCTCTTCGCGGGCGGAGCTCTCCGGGGCCGCGGGCGTGCGCCGGTGGCATCCGACGCTTCCGGGCGCGGCTCGGCATCAGGCGCGTCCGCCGCCTTCGGTGGCTGCACGCCCTGCTCCTTCGTCGCCTCTGATGGGTCTTCGTGTTCCCGTATCACCTGTCACTGCTCGCACGATGGTGGCACGGCCTGCGGACGGAGGCGGGCATCAGGGTGCTTCGCACGGGCGCGCGAAGCGCAACATACGCTGCTTCACGGCCGTGCGCACGCGCTGTGACCGCAGCGGCACGCAACCTCTGCGGCTGTCGGTGGCGTACGGCAGGATGTGCCGGATGAGCGAAGACCGGACCGGCGGCCCAGCCGCTGCCGTCCCCGAACTGCCCCGTACGCGGAGCGTGTGCTCGACGTCGCAGACCTGATCCCGCCCGGCCGTGTCATGACGTACGGCGACGTCGCCGAGTGGCTCGGCGACGGCGGGCCGAGACAGGTCGGCCGGGTCATGGCGCTGTACGGCTCCGCGGTGCCCTGGTGGCGGGTGGTGCGGGCCGACGGGGCGCTGCTGCCCGGTCATGAGCTGCGGGCGCTCGGCCACTACCGCGCGGAGGGCACCCCACTGCGTGAGGCGCCGCGCAGTGCGGACGGGCACCTTCCGCGCCTCGATATGAGGCGCGCCCGGTGGGACGGCGTCATCGGGGCGGACGGGGCGGACGGAGGCCGGGACCGTGGCCCCGACCGGGGCGAGGAAGCTCACATCTGAGAGCCTCGGCCATCCGGGCTCCTGCGCGCCCCGCCGGGCCGGTAGCGGGAGGATGCCGCGGCAGGGAGCCCGGGAGGTGACGGGGACGCAATGGACTCACTGCGTTCCACACCATCGCTGGCGTAGCGTCGGTCACGCGCGGCATGCTCCGCTCCCTCAGTCCAGCCATTCCCAGCACACCCACCAGGACCGGCGATCCACGTGAGCTCCTCCTCCTTCACCCGGCACAGTCCGCACCGTCAGACACGGCGGCGGACCCCGGCGCGTACCGGCTGGTGCGCACCCGCCGGGTTCGGTGGACCCTCCTCTCCTGGACGCAGCACAACGCGCGGTGGTTGACCATCCGGGCGGCCCGCTCCTGGTGCTGGCCGGACCCGGTACCGGCAAGACCACGACGCTCGTGGAATCGGTCGCGGCCAGGGTCGCCGCGGGGACCGACCCGGCCCGCATCCTGGTCCTCACCTTCAGCCGCAAGGCGGCGGTGGAGCTGCGCGACCGGATGGCGTCCCGGCTCGGCGGCACCCGTGGCCCGCAGGCCACCACCTTCCACTCGTACTGCTACGCCCTGGTCCGGGCACACCAGGACGCCGACCTGTTCGCCGATCCGCTGCGGCTGCTGTCCGGCCCGGAACAGGACGTCACCGTCCGCGAGCTGCTGGCCGGCCAGCTCGGTCTGGAGCGGGCCGGTCTCGCCCATGTGCGCTGGCCGGATGAGCTGCGTGCCTGCCTGACCACCCGCGGCTTCGCCGACGAGGTGCGTGCGGTGCTGGCCCGCAGCCGTGAACTGGGACTCGGCCGGACGCCCTGGCCGACTTCGCCCGCCGCACCGGCCGCCCGGACTGGAGCGCCGCGGCGGATTTCCTCGCCGAGTACCTGGACGTGCTCGACGCGCAGGGTGTCCTGGACTACGCGGAACTGGTCCACCGGGCCGTACTGCTCGCGGAGCGCTCCGAGGTGTCGGCGCTGCTGGCCCGGAGCTACGACGCGGTGTTCGTCGACGAGTACCAGGACACGGACCCGGCCCAGGTACGGCTGCTGCACGCACTGGCAGGCAACCTGGCAGGCGCCCCGGGGCCGGCGGCGGCCGGACCCTGATCGCCTTCGGCGACCCGGACCAGTCGATCTACGCCTTCCGCGGCGCCGATGTGAACGGCATCCTCGAATTCCCCGACCGCTTCCGGCGTGCGGACGGTGCGCCCGCCCCGGTCGGAGTACTCACCACCTCGCGCCGCTCAGGGGCCCGGCTGCTCGCTGCCACCCGGCTGCTCACCCGGCGGATGCCGCTCACCCGCCTGCCCTCGGCCAAGGTCCGTGCCCACCGGGAGCTCGCCGCGGTCCGGGAAGACGGCCGGGTCGAGACGTACACCTATCCGACGGCCTCCACCGAGCTGGAGAACATCGCCGACCTGCTGCGGCGCGCGCATCTGGAGGACGGGGTGCCGTGGAAGGACATGGCGGTCCTCGTGCGCGCCGGCGGCCGCTCGGTACCCGCCGTGCGCCGGGCCCTCACCTCCGCGGGTGTGCCCCTGGAGGTGGACGGCGACGACCTGCCGCTACGCCACGAGCCTGCGGTCGCACCCCTTCTGACGGCACTGCGCACCGTGGCGGAAGCGGCCTGAGCCGCGCCGGCTCCGGCACACATCCCCTTCGGCGGATGCGGATGCGGATGCCGGCGCGGACACGGACACGGATGCCGGCGCGGACACGGATACGGATACGGATACGGATACGGATGCCGGCGCGGACGCCGCCGGACCGCCGTCCCGGCCCGACACCGAGACCGCCCTCGCCCTTCTCACCTCCCCTCGGCGCCATGGACGCCACCGACCTGCGCCGCCTGGGCAGGGCCCTGCGCGACGAGGAGCGGGCCGGCGGGAACCGCGTACCGCCGCCCTCCGGCGAGCTGCTGGCCCGAGCGCTCGCCGAGCCCGAGCGCCTCGTCACGCACGACCCCGCGTACGCCCGCGGGGCCAGCGTCTGGGCACGCTCCTGCGCAAGGCAGGTGAGCTCCTCGAAGGCGGCGGGACCGCCGAGGAGGCCCTGTGGACACTGTGGGACGGCACCCGTGGCCCGGCAGGCTCGAACGGGCGGCCCTGCGCGCCGGTGCGGGCGGCCGCAACGCGGACCGTGACCTCGACGCGGTCTGCGCACTCTTCGAGACCGCCGCCCGCGCCGAGGAACGCACCGGCGGGCGCGGGCGCTCAACTTCCTGGAAGAGGTCGACGCCCAGGACATCGCCGCCGACACGCTCTCCAGGCGCGCCGTGCGCCCGACGCCGTACGTCTGATGACCGCGCACCGATCCAAGGGCCTTCAGTGGCGGCTGGTGGTGGTCGCCGGGGTGCAGGAGGGCTCTGGCCCGACCTGCGCCGCCGCGGTTCGCTCCTGGAAGCGGACCGGATCGGCCGCGACGGCCTCGCCGAACCTTCACCCGGGCGCACTCCTCGCCGAGGAACGCCGCCTCTTCTACGTCGCGGCAACCCGAGCCCGCGAACGCCTCGTCGTCACCGCGGTCAAGGCTCCGCCGACGACGGCGACCAGCCGTCGCGCTTCCTCGCCGAACTCGGTGTCGAACCCCGCGACATCACCGGCCGCCCCGCCGCCCGCTGGCGGTCGCCGCGCTGGTCGCCGAGCTCCGCGCGACCACGGTCGACCCGCCGCCTCCGCCGCGCTGCGCGACGCGGCCGCGCACCGGCTCGCCAGGCTCGCCGCGCTCACCGACGAGGAGGGCCAGCCGCTCGTACCCGCAGCACACCCGTACCGCTGGTGGGGCCTGTACGAGCCGACCCGCTCGGCCGTCCCGCTGCGCGACCGGGACCATCCGTCGCGCTCTCCGGCAGCGCACTGGACCAGCTCGCCAACACCTGCGCCCTCCAGTGGTTCCTGGGCCGCGAGGTGAAGGCCGACGCCCTGCGACGGCCGCGCAGGGTTCGGCAACGTGGTCCACGTACTGGCCGACGAAGTGGCCTCCGGCCGTACGCCGGCCGATCTGGCCGTCCTCATGGAACGCCTCGACTCGGTCTGGGACGGACTCGTCTTCGACGCCCGTGGAAGTCCCATCAGGAGAAGGCACAGGCACGCGTCGCCCTGGAACGCTTCCTGCGCTGGCACGTCATGGACCGCACCGGCCGCACCACCGCCGCCAGCGAGCACGACTTCGACGTGACGCTCGATGCGGGGAGTACGCGGTACGCATCCGTGGCTCCATGGACAGGGTCGAGCAGGACGCCGACGGCCGGGCCTACGTCGTCGACTTCAAGACCGGCAAGCAGTCCCCGACCAAGGACGAGGTGGCCGCCCACCCCAGCTCGCCGTGTACCAGCTGGCCGTCAGGGAAGGCGCCGTCGACGACGTCTTCGACGGCCGCCGCCCCGACCCGGGCGGCGCCGAACTCGTACAGCTGCGCCAGCCCGCACCCAGAAGGAGGGCGGTGACGCCCTTCCCAGGGTGCAGGCGCAGGAGCCCCTGTCCGGGAGTGGGTCTCCGGACTGCTGGCGACAGCCGCAGGCCGTGTCCTGGACGAACGGTTCACACCCACGACCGGCCAGCACTGCACCCACTGCACGTTCCGGGCCTCGTGCAGTGCGCAGCCGGAGGGCCGTCAGATCATGGAGTGAGCCGTCGGCGGCCGGTTGTCGGTGCGCCCGGTTACCGTTCTTGGGTGTCCTCACCCATCACCGACCCCGAGCAGCTCAAGGAGCTGCTGGGGATCCCTTCACCCGGAGCAGACGGCCTGCATCACAGCGCCGCCCGCCCCGCAGGTGATCGTGGCCGGAGCCGGGTCGGGAAGACCACGGTGATGGCGGCGCGCGTGGTGTGGCTGGTCGGGACCGGCCAGGTCGCCCCGAACAGGTCCTCGGCCTGACCTTCACGAACAAGGCCGCGGGCGAGCTCGCCGAGCGGGTCCGCAAGGCACTCGTCGCGGCCGGAGTCACCGATCCGGACACCATCGACCCGGACAACCCCCGGGCGAACCCACCATCTCGACGTACCACGCCTTCGCGGGACGGCTCCTGACCGAGCACGGCCTGCGCATCGGGCTCGAACCAACCACCCGCCTGCTCGCCGACGCCACCCGCTATCAGCTCGCCGCCCGGGTGCTGCGCGAGGCCCCGGCCCTACCCGCCCTGACCAGGTCGTTCCCCACTCTGGTCAGTGATCTGCTGGCGCTCGACGCCGAGCTCGCCGAACACCTCGTAGAGCCCGAGAGGCTCGCCGAATACGACACCGACCTGCTCCGTACGCTCGATTCGGTCAAGCTCACCAACGCCGAGCTGCGCAAGATCCCCGAAGCCGCCGAGGCCCGGCGCGAGCTGCTCGGACTGACCCGGCGCTACCGGGCCGCCAAGCGCAGCCGGGACCTCCTCGACTTCGGCGACCAGATCGCACTCTCCGCGGAGCTCGCCCTCACCCGGCCCGAGGTCGGCACCATCCTGCGCGAGGAGTTCCGGGTCGTCCTGCTCGACGAGTACCAGGACACCTCCGTCGCCCAGCGCCGCCTGCTCGCCTCGCTCTTCGGCGGCGCCGGCGAGGGCAGGACAGGCCACCCGTCACCGCGGTCGGCGACCCCTGCCAGGCGATCTACGGCTGGCGCGGCGCATCCGTCGCCAACCTCGACGACTTCCCCTGCACTTCCCCATGCCGACGGCACCCCGCCACCCGCTACTCCCTCAGCGAGAACCGCCGCAGCGGTGGCCGTCTCCTCCACCTCGCCAACGACCTCGCCGCCCGCTGCGCGCCATGCACGAAGGCGTCGACGCGCTGCGGCCGGCCCCGGCGCGGAGCGCGACGGCATCGTCCGCTGCGCCCTGCTGCGTACCCACAGCGAAGAGATCGACTGGCTCGCCGATTCGCTCGCCCATCTCGTGCGGACCGGCAAGGCCCCGGTGAGATGGCCGTCCTGTGCCGCACCGCCGGGGACTTCCCCGGATCCAGGCGGCGCTCGTCGCCCGCGACATCCCGGTCGAGGTCGTGGGCCTGTCCGGGCTGCTGCACCTCCCGAGGTCGCCGACCTCGTAGCGGTCTGCGAAGTCCTCCAGGACCCGGGAGCCAACGCCTGCCTGGTCCGGCTGCTCACCGGTCCGCGCTGGCGCATCGGCCCCGGGACCTCGCCCTGCTCGGCCGCCGGGCCCGTCTCCTGGTCCACCGTGCCTCCCACGCGGATGACGAGGACTTCGACCCGGACCGCCGTCTCGCCGAAGCCGTCGAGGGCATCGACCCCGCCGAGGTGATCTCGCTCGCCGACGCGCTGGACACCTTCCTGGAGTCGGGCGGGGCCCAGGACGACGGACTGCCGTTCTCCGCCGAGGCACGCATCCGCTTCGCCCGCCTCGCCGCCGAGCTGCGCGACCTGCGCCGCTCGCTGGCCGACCCGCTCATGGACGTGCTGCACCGGGTCCTGTCCACCACCGGCCTCGAAGTCGAGCTCTCCGCGTCACCGCAGGCCCTGGCCGCACGCCGCCGCGAAACCCTCGCCAACTTCCTGGACGTGGCAGCCGGATTCGCCGCGGTCGACTCCGAGGCCTCGCTACTCGCCTTCCTCGGCTTCCTGCGCACCGCCGCACAGTACGAGAAGGGCCTGGACAACGCCCTGCCCGGGGCGAGAACACCGTCAAGGTCCTCACCGCGCACAAGTCCAAGGGCCTGGAGTGGGACGTCGTCGCCGTACCGGGGCTGGTCACCGGACAGTTCCCCAGCGGCCGGGCCAGGGATGCCTGGACCTCGCAGTCCCAGGTGCTGCCCCACGCCCTGCGCGGCGACGCGGCCACCCTCCCGGTCGTCCGCTCCTGGGACGCCAGGGGCTCAAGGCGTTCAAGGAGGAGATGAAGGAACACCAGCACACCGAGGAGCTGCGCCTCGGCTACGTCACCTTCACCCGCCCGCGCACCCTGCTGCTCGGATCCGGCCACTGGTGGGGCCGTCCCAGAAGAAGTCACGCGGCCCGTCCGCCTTCCTGCACGCGCTGTATGAGCACTGTGCGGCCGGATACGGCGAGATCGAGGTCTGGGCCGACGAGCCGGCCGAGGACGAGGAGAACCCGCGCTCCTGGAGGAGGACGCCGACCAGGCCTGGCCGCTCCCACTGGACGACACGGCGATGGCCCGCCGCCGCGGCCAGGGACACGGTGCTGGCCCACCTGGAAGCGCTGGCCGCCACTCCCGTACCGGATGTGTACGAGGAGACGGTGCTGTACGAGGAGACGGTGCCGCATGTGGAGGCCGAGGCACCGTACGACGACCCGTTCCCCGACGGGAGCCCGGTCCGGACGAAGCGACGGTCCGGGACTCCCCGCCGTCCCGACAGCACCCTCCCGCCCCGCACGTCCCCGCGGCCCGCACACCCTCCCCATATCCCCGGACACCCCTCCGGACGCGGATCTCACCCCGGAGGAATCCCGCACCCTCACCTCCTGGGACCGCGACCTGGACGCCCTCGCGGGCGAGCTGCGCCGGGCCCGCGCGACCGTGCGTGACGTCCTGGTCCCCGCCTCGCTCTCCGCCACCCAGTTGCTGCATCTCGCCGAGGACCCTGACGGCTTCGCCCAGGAGCTGGCCCGCCCATGCCACGGGCGCCGCAGTCCGCAGCGCGGCGTGGCACCCGCTTCCACGCCTGGGTGGAATCGCGGTTCGAGGAGCTGCCCTTCCCATGCTCGGTCCCGACGAGCTCCCGGGGCCGACGCGAGCGACACGGAGATCGCCGACGAAGCGGACCTCGCCGAGCTGAAGGAAGCCTTCGAACGTACGGAGTACGCCCGGCGCACTCCGTACCGCGTGGAGACCCGTTCCAGATCACCCTCGCGGGCCGGGTGATCCGGGGCCGGATCGACGCCGTCTACCGCACGGGTGACAGCTACGAGATCGTCGACTGGAAGACCAGCCGGCACCGCACGGCCGACCCCTCCAGCTCGCCGTCTACCGCCTGGCCTGGGCCGAGCTGCACGATCTGCCGCTCGACGCGGTCACCGCCACCTTCCTCTACGTACGTAGCGCGGAGACCGTCCGCCCGCCCGCCTCCCCGGCCGGACCGAGCTGGAGAAGCTCCTGCTGGATGAGCCACCCACTCGGGCCGTTAGGCTCAGGAGCATGAGCGACACCCCGGACAGCGCCGTCCGTACGTACACCGAACAGCACCGCGCAGCCTTTCTCGACGACCTCGCTGAGTGGCTGCGCATCCCTTCCGTATCCGCTCAGCCGGAGCACGAAGGAGACGTACGGCGCAGTGCCGAATGGCTGTCCGCCAAGCTCGCGGAGACCGGGTTCCCGGTCACCGAGGTCTGGGAGACGCCCGGTGCCCCGGCGGTCTTCGCCGAGTGGCCCTGTGACGACCCCGAGGCGCCCACGGTCCTCGTCTACGGCCACCACGATGTGCAGCCCGCCGCCCGCGAGGACGGCTGGAACACCGACCCGTTCGAACCAGTGATCCGTGACGGCAGGATGTACGGGCGAGGCGCGGCCGACGACAAGGGCCAGGTGTTCTTCCACACCCTCGGTGTCCGGGCCCACCTCGCCGTAACCGGCCGCACCACCCCGCCGTCCACCTCAAGCTTCTCGTCGAGGGCGAGGAGGAGTCCGGATCCCCGCACTTCCGCGCTCTGGTCGAGCAGCAGGCCGGCCGGCTGGCCGCCGACGCCGTGATCGTCTCCGACACCGGTATGTGGGACGAGACGACCCCGACCGTGTGCACCGGGATGCGTGGCCTCGCCGAGTGCGAGATCGAGCTGTACGGGCCCGCGCAGGACATCCATTCCGGATCGTTCGGCGGGGCCGTCCCAACCCGGCGACCGCGCTCGCCCGTCTCGTCGCAGCGCTGCACGATGCCGACGGCCGGATCACGGTCCCAGGCTTCTACGACGGCGTGGCGGAACTCACCGACGCCGAGCGGGCCCTTTCGCCGAGCTCCCGTTCGACGAGGCCACCTGGCTGCGCACCGCCGCATCACAGGCCACGGCGGGCGAGACCGGCTACTCGACGCTGGAGCGCATCTGGGCCCGGCCCACCGCCGAGGTCAACGGAATCGGCGGCGGTTACCAGGGCGCGGGCAGCAAGACGGTCATCCCCTCGTCCGCACTGGTGAAGCTGAGCTTCCGGCTGGTCGCGGGCCAGGAACCGGACCGCATCGAGCGGGCGGTCCGTAAATGGGCCGAGGCGCAGATTCCGCCCGGTATCCGCCACCGGATCGTCTTCGCCCCCGCCACCCGCCCGTGCCTGACCCCGCTGGAGCACCCGCCCTCCAGGCGGTGGCCCGCGCCATGGGACGGGCCTTCGGGAAGAAGATCCTCTTCACCCGTGAAGGAGGCTCGGGCCCCGCCGCCGATCTGCGGGACGTGCTCGGCGCACCCGTCCTCTTCCTCGGCATCTCCGTACCGTCCGACGGCTGGCACGCGCCCAACGAGAAGGTCGAACTCGACCTTCTGCTCAAGGGCGTGGAGACCACCGCCCATCTGTGGGGCGAGCTGGCCGCGGCACTCCGCTGAATCCTCTGAACATCCGATCCGTCCCAGGGGAGTAGGAAGCACCTGTGAGCACCTTCGACAACGCCACCGCAGACCGACCGATCGCTCTCACCGCGCCCAGCGGCATCGACCGTTCCGCACACCACCGGCTCGATGAGGCCTGGCTTGCCGCGGCCTGGAGCCACCCGACGACCAGGGTCTTCGTCGTCTCCGGCGGGCAGGTGCTGATCGATGATTCGGCCGACGGCGGCACCGAGCTCGTCATGACCCAGGCCTTCGAGGCCCCGGTCACCGAGACCCACCGCTACTACCTCGGTACCGATGAGAACGGGACCCGCTACTTCGCACTCCAGAAGGACTCCCTGCCGGGCCGCATGGACCAGTCCGCGCGGCCCGCCGGCCTGCGCGAGGCGGGCTGCTCCTCAGTGCCCGTGACGCCGGGCTCATGGTGCACGCGGTCGCCCTGGAGAACTGGCAGCGGCTTCACCGCTTCTGCTCACGCTGTGGCGATCGCACCGTGATCGCGGCTGCCGGTCATATCCGCCGCTGTCAGGCGTGTGGCGCCGAGCACTATCCGCGCACCGACCCGGCCGTGATCATGCTGGTCACGGACGACCAGGACCGTGCCCTGCTGGGACGCCAGGTGCACTGGCCGGAGGGCCGCTTCTCGACGCTGGCCGGCTTTGTCGAGCCCGGGAGGCGATCGAGCAGTCCGTGGCCCGTGAGGTGTTCGAGGAGGCCGGGGTCACTGTCGGCGAGGTCGAGTACATCGCCAGCCAGCCCTGGCCGTTCCCGTCGAGCCTGATGCTCGGCTTCATGGCGCGGGCCACCTCGTTCGAGATCAATGTGGACGGCGAGGAGATCGAGGAGGCCCGCTGGTTCTCCCGGAGGACCTGACGGCAGCGTTCGAGTCCGGTGAGGTCCTGCCGCCGTTCGGCATCTCCATTGCGGCGCGTCTGATCGAGCTCTGGTACGGCAAGCCCCTCCCGAGGCCGGGCAGCGCGGCCTGAGAGCCGGCCGCGCAAAGCCCCGCCTCGGCGGGGCTTTAGCTGCGCGTGGCAGGAGCGGCCGGGTGCTGCGTCGGATCAGACGCCGACCTTCTGCTTGATCTGGGCCAGCGAAGGGTTCGTGAGCGTCGAGCCGTCGGGGAAGAGCAGGGTCGGAACCGTCTGATTTCCGCCATTCGCCTTCTCGACGAACGCCGCCGAGTCGGCGTCGTGCTCGATGTTGACCTCGGTGTACGCGATGCCTTCGCGGTCCATCTGGCCCTTGAGCCGGCGGCAGTAGCCGCACCAGGTGGTGCTGTACATCGTCACAGTGCCCGGCATGTCGCTCGCGCTCCTCTGTCTCGTCCGTCTTGCCAGAAGCCGGGAAGTAGATCCCGCCACGCAGTTGAACGTGTGTGGGCCGACGACCATTCCCGCCGCCCTGTCCACATCCGGACGCCGCACGCGTACAGCCGCACCGTATTAGTACGACAGACGCCACCGCCTGTGGACAACTTCCGCACCGGCCCCTTGCGACCTGGCAGCATGGCAGGGTGACATCAGCAACGCATTCCACCCTCTTCCCTCAGGTCCCCGACTCCGCGGACGCCGTGCTCGAAGGTCTCGACCCCGAGCAGCGCGAGGTCGCCATGGCCCTGAGCGGACCCGTATGCGTGCTGGCCGGGGCCGGTACGGGCAAGACGCGAGCGATCACGCATCGCATTGCCTACGGGGTGCGGGCGGGGATGATCCAGCCGACGACGGTGCTCGCTGTCACGTTCACCAACCGTGCGGCGGGCGAGATGCGCGGCCGGCTCCGGCAGCTCGGTGCCACCGGGGTGCAGGCACGGACCTTCCACTCCGCTGCCCTGCGCCAGCTCCAGTACTTCTGGCCGAAAGCAGTCGGTGGCGAGCTGCCCCGGCTGGTGGAGCGCAAGGTCCAGCTGGTCGCCGAGGCTGCCGCCCGTTGTGGGATCCGGCTCGACCGCAACGAGCTCCGGGACGCCACGAGCGAGATCGAGTGGGCCAAGGTCACCCAGACCGTGCCCGCCGACTACCCGGCCGCGGTTGCCAAGACGCAACGGGACGCCCCGCGCGATCCGGCGGAGCTCTCCCAGATCTACGCGATGTACGAGCAGCTGAAGCGCGACAGGTCGGTGATCGACTTCGAGGATGTGCTGCTTCTCACCGTCGCTATCCTCCAGGACCGGCACGACATCGCCGAACACGTCCGCAGCCAGTACCAGCACTTCGTGGTCGACGAGTACCAGGACGTCAGCCCGCTCCAGCAGCGGCTGCTCGACCTCTGGCTCGGCGGCCGGGACAATCTGTGTGTCGTCGGCGACGCCAGCCAGACGATCTACTCCTTCACCGGAGCCACCCCGACCATCTGCTGAACTTCCGCACCCGCCACCCGAACGCGACGATGGTCAAGCTGGTCCGGGACTACCGCTCCACGCCGCAGGTCGTCCACCTGGCCAACGGGCTGCTGAGCCAGGCCAGGGGCAGGGCGGCCGAACACCGGCTGGAGCTGATCTCCAGCGGGACAAGGGCCCCGAACCTGCCTTTACGGAGTACGCGGACGAGCCCGCGGAGGCCGAGGAACCGCCCGTCGTATCCGTGACCTGATCGCGGCCGGGGTCCCGGCCGGCGAGATCGCGGTGCTCTACCGCGTCAACTCCCAGTCCGCGGTCTACGAGCAGGCCCTCGCCGACGCGGGGTGCCCTACCAGCTGCGTGGCGCCGAGCGCTTCTTCGACCGTGCGGAGGTACGGGAGGCGGGTGTCGCACTGCGCGGCGCGGCCCGCGCGGGGGCAACGACTCCCTGCTCGACGATGCCGAGGGCCTGCCCTCCGAGGTGCGGGCGGTGCTCTCGACGAAGGGCTGGACCTCCCAGCCGCCCGCGGGATCCGGCGCGGTGCGGGACCGCTGGGAGTCGCTGGCCGCGCTGGTCCGGCTGGCCGAGGACTTCGAACGGGCGAAGCCGGGAGTCACCCTCTCCGATCTGGTGGCCGAGCTCGACGAGCGCGCCGCCGCCCAGCACGCTCCCATGGTCCAGGGCGTCACGCTGGCCTCGCTGCACTCGGCGAAGGGGCTGGAATGGGATGCGGCGTTCCTGGTCGGGCTGACCGAGGGCATGATGCCGATCGCGTACGCCAAGACCGACGAGCAGGTCGAGGAGGAGCGCAGGCTCCTGTACGTCGGTGTCACCCGGGCCCGTTTCCACCTCTCGCTGTCCTGGGCGCTGTCCCGCTCGCCCGGCGGCCGCGGTGGCCGCAGGCCGACCCGCTTCCTGAACGGGCTGCGGCCCGGTTCTGTGGCGTCGGGCGTCAGAGGAGGAGCGGGAGGGGCCGGCGGCATCGACCGGGGCTCCGGACGGGAGCGGGGTGGCCGGTGGTGGTCCCGGCGCGGTGACGCGGCGCAAGCGTCGAGGGCCCGTGCTCTGCCGGGTTTGCGGCAAGACGCTCACCGAAGCCGGTGAGCTGAAGCTGATGCGCTGTGAGGACTGCCCGTCCGACGTGGACGAGGCGCTGTACGAGAGGCTGCGCGGCTGGCGCGCGGACCGGGCGAAGGAGATCGGTCAGCCCGCCTACTGCGTGTTCACGGACAAGACGCTGATGGCGATCGCCGAGGCGGTGCCGGGCAGCGACGGCGAGCTCGTCGTCATCGCCGGGGTCGGAAACCGGAAGCTGACTCGTTTCGGCGCCGACGTCCTGGCTATCTGCGCAGGTCAGGACGTAGGCGAGGAAACGGTGCAGGACGCGGGGACGTGAGAGAAACTTGTCGAAAAATAGTTTGCGCACGCCCCAGTCATCACCATAGGTTCTTAACCACGGGAACAGCGCTTCTCCGAAGCCCTGTCCCCGTGCTGTACTTATCCGAATACGTAGGAGACCGGCTCCGGCCGGTCCCCGAGACGCCGAGAGGAGGCGATTCCTGTGATCAGCATCATCAACACCATCAAAATGACCGATCGCTCAGTCGCCTCCGCCTGCTCGCTCGGCGCCACCTGCTCTCCGGCGTCCGTGCTTCATGGCACCGGTATCTCCGCAGTCAGCCCGCTGTTCCTGGCGAGCCTGCCCGTGCGTGAGCGCCGTAATGAGCGACCGATCGAGGCGCCGGCAGCAGCAGTAGCGAAGGGACAGGCCCTGGCCTATGCCTTTGAGGCAGCCGGCGCCGGAGCCAAGAAGCAGACGACACAGCACCACACGATGTGGGCCTTCCGTGGGCCTGAACCCTGGAGTGATCCAGCCTGATCGAGAATCAGGCCGGCGCCTTCAGGGCCGCGGAACCCACTCGGGATCCGCGGCCCTTTGTTTTGTCCGAACGGATGAGACGCCACGAAGGAGCCTCGGGACAGCAGGACCTGGTACCAGCCGCCAACCGGCCAACAGGCCGGCACGACCAGACGAGGACAACACCACCGTGCAACTCGAAACGCACGCCCCGTCCGTACCGCCTTCCGACACGATCTCCCCGCCCGGTCTCACGGAGGACCCCACCTTGATCCCCTCACCGCGCTCACCGCGCTCGACGACGCCATCGAGAACCTCGGCGTGCCCGTCCCCTGCCGTTCCTACGACCCGGAGGTCTTCTTCGCCGAGTCGCCGGCCGATGTCGAGTACGCCAAGTCCCTCTGCCGGACCTGCCCGCTCGTCGAGGCCTGCCTCGCCGGTGCCAAGGAGCGGCGCGAGCCGTGGGGTGTCTGGGGTGGCGAGCTCTTCGTCCAGGGCGTCGTCGTCGCCCGCAAGCGCCCCGTGGCCGCCCCGCAAGAACCCGGTCGCGGCATGACCGCCGACCTGGGGTCATGGCCCCACACGTGTGAAGCGCATCGGAACCATCGACCGTCCCCAGACCCGTGACCCCGGAATCAGGCACCAATGATCACCCCACGAGGGAGCCCGTCGGCTCCGCGACCCCGACGTCACCATCATCGGCGCGAACGACTCGCGCCAGAACAGGACCCGCGAGATGCAACTCATCCCAGAAGCCCTGGCACGTGCGCATATGCACGACCGCCTGAGGGAAGCCGAGGTGGACCGCCGGGCCGTGCGCCTGATGTCCGCCCGGCGGATGCAGCGCCGTGCGGAGCGCGCCTCGATGCGTGCCCGCCGTGCGCTGGCCATGGCGGTCATGCAGTAGGCAAGCTCTTCAGGCAGGACCCGGCTGTGCAGGGCAACCGCTCTGCCCGGTGCGCAGCCACCCACCCTTCCGCGGGGCCGCCCGAACAGGGCCGGCCCGCGGTGCTGTGCCGCGCCACGCGGCATCGGCGGGCTGTCGTCACGACGTGGACGAGGAGACTCAAGGCCCTGTACAGCCGGGCGCCGGGCATGTGGAGTGTGCCCGGTGCGGCACCGCGGCCGGGGCGGGACGGCACCGTCGACCTGGATGTGTTCCGTGGAGAACGGCAGCCGCCAGTACTCCTGCGAGGCCTGCGCCCGAACCCACATCAGGGCCATCGAGAGCCGTCTCGAGTCGGACCCCACCCCTGATCCGGCCCGATCCAAACGAAACCCTAGGCCTCGACCACTTCGTCCTCGTCCCGATGTTCCTGTTCCTGTTCCCGCTCCCGTTCCTCCTGCGCGAGGAACCCCGGTAGCCAGGACTCGAGTTCGTCCCGCAGCCGCACCGTCGCACCCAGCTGGCAGAGCACTCCGATCGTGCTCAGCGTGACCCGGTGTATCAGCAGGTAGGAGGGCGGAAGGTTCAGCTGCTTGCCCAGTTGATGGGCGGGGAGCGCGGATCCGCTATCCGGGCCGCCTGGTTACGCATCCAGGCACGGGTGAAGGTGAACTCATCGGCCTGGGCCGGCTCGATGATGGGCAGCAGATAACCGAGCACCGCATCCGGGGCGAGATCGATGGAGTCCTTGACGAAACCCTCCTCGCGGAGCAACTCGTACACCGCCTCCGCATCGCCCTCCAGCGTCATCCGCAGCGAGTCACCGATGGTCTGCGGCAGCCCGCCCGGCAGTCGGTCCACCGTGCCGAAGTCCAGTACACCGAGCCGCCACAGTCCCCGGCCACTGTCCTCCCCGGCTTCCTCGCCCGCCTCGCCGTCGCCGGTGTCAGCAGCGGGGAGCAGCCGGAAGTTGCCGGGATGCGGGTCGGCGTGCAGCAGGCCGGTACGTGCCGGCCCCGAAGAGGAAGCGGGCCAGCAGCTGGCCCGCGCGGTCGCGCTGTTCCTGAGTGCCGTCAGTGATCACCTCGGACAGCGGTATTCCCTCGATCCACTCGGTCACCAGCACCTGGTCCGACTGATGGACCACACCGGGGACAACAACATCCGGGTCGTCCTCGAACTCCGCGGCGTGCTCCTGCTGGGACTGCGCCTCCAGCTCGTAGTCGAGTTCCTCCGACACCCGGTCGCGCATCTCCTTGATGAGCGGCTTGATGTCCATTCCCGGTATCAGCGGGCCGAGCAGCCGGGCGAAGCGGCTGAGCTGTGCGAGATCCGACAGCAGTGCCTCACCGGCACCCGGATACTGCACCTTCACAGCGACGTCGCGTCCGTCGTGCCACACGGCGTGGTGCACCTGTCCGATCGACGCGGCGGCCGAGGGCTTGTCCTCGAATTCGAGGAACAGCTCCCGCCAGTGCTCACCGAGCCGTTCCGCAAGCACCCCGTGGACGGTGCGGGTCGGCATGGGCGGTGCCGCTTCCTGAAGCTTCGTCAGTGCTGCCCGGTAGGGACCCGCCACTTCTTCGGGCAGCGCCGACTCGAAGACGGACAGCGCCTGCCCTAGCTTCATCGCACCGCCCTTCAGCTCTCCGAGTACTTTGAAGAGCTGGTCCGCGGTCCGCTGCTGCACCTCACGGCTGACGATCTCTGCGGATTTTCCGCCGATCCGCTTGCCCAGACCCCATGTGGCACGGCCTGCGAAGCCCAGTGGAAGCGCGGCCAGCTTGGCGGTACGGGTGACCGCTTTCCGGGGAAGATCAGACATGTGCCCCTCCAGTTCCCAGACTGCCGTGCCGCGTGAGTCCTCGGAAAATCGCCCGTCGACGGCGGCGGTCACCCTGCCATTGTGTCCTGTGCCGCACCGGTCTTGGGCGTGAGCTCCCCTCAGTGTGCCCGGACGCACCGCAGGAACAGCCGGCGTGCGGCCTCAACCGCTCCGTGCGCCAGTCAAGCAGGGGCAGTGCGGCCTCCCACCGGGCACCGGTGCTCGCAGGTAGTTCCCCGTCCAGAAAAGACAGGGCATGCGCCGCCGCGAGCCCGGCCACCGCCGTGGCCAGCCCCAGATCGCACGCCGGTACGGCGTTGCGCCGCCCGACCTCCACTGCGCCAGCATCCGCGGCCACTGTGTGTCCCGTTCCATACGCTCCAGTGCGAGGCAGCCGGCACAGCCCGTGCCCCGGGCAGTACGAGCGGACCGACCACTCCTGTGGCCTCGATCACCCCCGCATAGAGGTGGGGAGTACCCGAGGCGATCCATGGTCCGGCGATCTCGGGATCGGGTGCGTACACGCCGAGGCCGTCCCGGGGCCACCACAATCAGCGAGACCGGGCTCGACGCCGGCCGGTGTCGCACCCGGCTCGGCCGCCGGAGCGGTCCGCCGACCGCGGACCGGCGGACCAGCTGGCGGGCCGCGGTGTCCCGGCGCTCACCGACCGCCGCCGCGGGAAGGCCTCCGGGCGCGACGTCCCATGGTTCCGTGCGGCCGCCGTCGAGCACATCTACCCGGCCCACACCGGATCCGGACAGCACCGCGGCGATTGCCGCGCCGACCCGGCCGGCACCTCGCACCTGGACGTGCATGGCCCGCCGGGCCGCGAGCCGCCGCAGGCCGCTGCCTGGTTCCCGATGGACGACGGAGAGTGACGCGGCGTCGGGCCGCTGCCGCTCCAGGGCTTCGGCCCGGTCCCGTAAGACGTCGGCCTGCGGGCCGCCCGCCCGGGGATCGTCGAGCAGCCCGGCATCCGTCAGCCGGGCAACGAGAAGGTCCACATGACGGTCCGACAGGTCCAGTGCGCGGGCCTCTTCGCGCAGCAGTGGCAGTCCGCGCGTCCCGTCGAGCAGTTCCAGGAAGGTGCCTGTCGCGATATCCATTGGGCCCAGCGTCACCGCGTGCGCCGGCGTCACCCCGAATTGCACAGTGTTCCTTCCGCGCCAGGCACGGCGCAGCGCAGGCTTCAGCATCGGATGCATGACTTTCTCCCACCGTCGGTGTCGAGATCCGTTGCCAGAATGCAACGAAAGCGCGAAGCGGGCGGAAAGTTATCCACAGCCAGGGGCGTTAGTCGTTCAAATGGTGCATGCCGCGGAGCGGATCAACGCCGATCCGTCCCGGAGACGGGACTTCCCGCACTGGCAACGGGTAACGTCGTGGCGTGCCCGCCGATCCGTCACCCGGCCTCGCCGGGGACCCGCGCGCCGCGCCGGAAGTCATCAGTGCAGCGCGGCAGTCCAGCAGCCCCGCGCTTCGGCGACGAGCGCGGTCGAGGTCCGCAGGAGCACCCGGCGCAGCAGAACGGTCTCCGCGTACCGGGAAGGCGATCGCACCATCGTGCTGATTCCTGACCGGATGTCGGAGGCGGAGGAGCGGCGCTGGGTGAATGTGATGCTTGACAAGCTGGCCGCGCAGGAGAGCAAGCGCGTCATTGGCGACAGCGAGCTCTCCGAGCGTGCCGAGCGGTTGTCCGCCCAGTATTTCGAGGGTCGGGCGAGACCTGCCTCGGTGCGGTGGGTGACCAATCAGAACACCCGGTGGGGTTCCTGTACGCCTGCCGAGGGCAGCATCCGGCTGTCGCACCGGCTGCAGGGCATGCCGGAGTACGTCATCGACTACGTGCTCGTCCACGAGCTGGCCCATCTGCTGGTTCCCGGGCACGGGCCGCGCTTCTGGCTCCTCCTGAGTCGTATCCGCGTACCGAGCGGGCGCGTGGCTATCTCGAAGGGGTCGTGGCGGCCGACCGGCTCCCGCATCTGCCCGCCGCACGCGAAGAGTGACGTTCGGTGATTCTGTACCGGGTGTGTACCGACTTAGCTCGATGTCGTGGTTTGCGGATAGCCTGACGCGACGCATTTACCTTCGGGATGGGGACGGTCGTTACGCATGGCCAGGGAATTCCAACGCGGCCACAAGGCCAAGATCAGTGATCTCACGCCAGGGACGGATCTGTACGTAGGTGTGCAGATCGCCGGTCCCGGCCTGACGTTCGACATCAGCTGTTTCGGCCTCGACGCCAATGAACAGCTCTCGGACGACCGGTATTTCATCTTCTTCAATCAGCCGAAATCGCCCGAGGAGTCCATTCAGCTGCTCGGTGCCCAGTCCGGCGACACCGAGTCGTTCCGCGTCACACTCGACCGCATTCCGGCGAACATCCACCGGCTGTCGTTCACCGCGACTCTTGACGGTGCGGGGCAGCTGTCGCAGGTCGGTCCCGGATACATCCGGATCGTCGCGGGGCCAGGAAGTGGTGAAGTACGCCTTCACCGGTTCGGAGTTCACCACCGAGCGTGCGGTGATGCTGGGTGACTTCTACCTCAAGGACGTCTGGCGGTTCGCCGCGGTCGGCCAGGGCTTCGACGGCGGGCTCGACGCGCTGTTGAAGAACTTCGGCGGCGAGGTCGCCGAGGAGGCCCCGCCGCACCGCAGCCGCAGACTGCCCCCGGCGTTCGCCCCGCCCCGCAGGCCGCCGCTCCTCCGGCGTTCGGCGCTCCGGCCGCACCCCAGATGCCACAACAGCCCCAGGGCAGCAGCCCGCCCCGTCCTTCGGGGCTCCGGCGCCCGCACCGCAAACGCCGATGCACTCTGCGCCGACCATTGCCGCTCCGATGGCACCGCAGGCACCGCAGCCGCAGTTCGGGCAGCCTCCCCAGCAGCCGCAGTTCGGGCAGGTCCCCGGCCAGGGCGCACCGCCCGCCGCCCCTACGGCCAGCAGGCCCCTGCCGCACCGTTCGGGCAGCAGGCCCCGGCTCCCTACGGTCAGCAGCCGCCGATGGGCATGCCGCAGGGTGTGCCCCAGGGCGTCCCGCAGGCCGGCGCTGGTCTGCAGGCCGCGCTCCAGCCGTTCAAGGAGACGGCCACCGGCCAGCGCTGGACTCCGCAGAACCAGCAGCTCATGCGGGTAGACCTGACCATGGGCGGTACGCCCGTGCTAGCCCGTCAGGGCAGCATGGTGATGTACCAGGGCAAGGTCGACTTCGGTTACAAGGGCGCCGGTTTCGCGGGCCGCATGGTCGGCAACGCCACCGGCCAGGAGATGCAGCTGATGCGCTGTTCCGGCCGGGGCCAGGTGTTCCTCGCCGAGGAAGGGGCGCATCTGCACTCCATCGAGCTGCAGGGTGACGGCATCTGCGTCTCCGCGGAGAGTGTCCTCGCCTTCGACGAGTCCCTGCAGTACGAGGTCCGCAGGATCGAGGGCACGGCATCCCGGGCGGCGCCCTGTTCACCATGCAGTTCCAGGGCACCGGCACCGTGGTCGTCAAGACCCACGGCGTCCCGGTCGTCCTGCCGGTCACGCCGACCACGTTCGCCGACTGTAATGCCGTCGTGGCCTGGTCGGCAGCGTCCCAGGTGATCATCTCCAGCCAGGTCCGGCTGCGCCGCAACGCGTACCCGGGGCACAGCGGGGAGACCGTGAACCTCCAGTTCCGGGGAGCCCCGGGAACTTCATCGTCGTCCAGCCCTACGAGGTCTGAGGGAGCCCGTCATGAATCAGCAACTCGCGGGCTTCGCCCCGACCCCAGTCACGGCCCGGATGGAGAACCACGGCCGCACGATGCTCAAGGTCGCCATGGCCACCGGCCAGGACCTCTACGCACGTACCGGCTCGATGGTGGCCTACGAGGGCTTCATCCAGTACGAGCCCAACCCGCCCGCCGTCCGTCAGATCGCCTCCCAGTGGATCACCGGGGAAGGCGCTCCTCTGATGAAGTGCGCCGGCGACGGGCTGCTCTATCTCGCCGACTACGGCGCCGATGTGGTCGTCATCAATCTCAACAACGACTCGCTCTCGGTCAACGGCACCAACCTCCTCGCCTTCGACGGGCACCTCAGCTGGGGTGTGGAGCGGGTCAAGGGACTGGCCAAATTCGCCGGCCAGGGCCTGTGGAACGTCGGGATCCAGGGCACGGGCTGGGTCGCCATCACCTCGCGCGGCACGCCGATCGTGGTCGACTGCGGCCGGGGCGAGGACGAGACATACGTCGACCCGGACGCTCTGGTGGCGTGGTCCCCGAACCTCAAGGTGAAGGGCAAGCGGAGTTTCAAGGCCGCCTCCCTGATCGGGCGGGGCAGCGGCGAGGCGTACCAGATGGCCTCTCGGGCCAGGGCATCGTCGTCGTCCAGCCGAGCGAGGACAGTACCGACCGCTTGCGGATCCGGAACTGAGCGGGAGGGAGAACCCATCATGCAGAGTCCGCTTTTCAGCTTCACCGAACAGCAGTCGCAGGATCGCTACACGATCCAGAATCCGCAGCTCCTGCGGGTCTCGTTGACCGGCCACGACGACGTCCTCGCCCGCAAGGGCGCCATGGTCGCCTACCAGGGGCTGATGGAATTCGACGGCGAGTACCAGTCGCACGGGCAGCGCCGCGCCCGCGCGAGCACGGGTGAGGGCCTGGACCTGATGCGGTGCTCGGGTCAGGGAACGGTCTATCTGGCCAACCTCGCCCAGTACATCCACGTGGTCGACGTCGACCATGAGGGCATGACGGTGGACAGCGCCTACGTCCTGGCGCTCGACTCCTCGCTGCACACCGAGGTCATCGCCGTGGACAGCCAGTACGGGATTTCCGGCACCGGCAAGTACCAGCTCAACATCACCGGCTCGGGCAAGGTCGCGCTCATGACCTCCGGCCAGCCGCTGATGATGCAGGTCACCCCGAGAAGTACGTCAACGCCGACGCCGACGCGATCGTCGCCTGGTCGAGCGGGCTGCGGGTGCAGATGCAGGCCCAGACGCATTCTTCTGGTGTCGCGCGGCGTCGCGGCAACACCGGCGAGGGCTGGGAGCTCAGCTTCCTGGGCCAGGGTTTCGCCCTCGTCCAGCCGAGTGAGGTCATGCCTCCGCAGAGCGCCCAGATCGGTGGGGCGCGGCGGCACAGTTCGGCGTGGGCCAGCAGGGCTCCCACGCCCAGAACCAGAACAACTCCTGGAACTGAGCCACTGGCGGTCGGGACATGCGTGAGGGCGGTCTCCCGGAGACCGCCCTCACGCATGTCCCGACCGTTAGCGGGTCCGCTCCAGCGCGGCGCGGGTGCGCTCCACCAGCCGTACGACGGAGTCGTCGGCCACCCCGGCCACCTCGTCGTACGCGAACCAGCGCAGATCCAGCGACTCGTCGCTGATCCGCTCCGAGGCACCGGCGGGGCCAGCGCCGCGTACTGCACATCGAGGTGCCAGTGGCACGGCGCCGGGATCGGATGCCGGTCCAGCCGCACCGGTCCGCCGGGAAGCAGGGTGAGTCCGGTGATCCCGGACTCCTCCGTTGCCTCACGCAGCGCCGCGGCGGCGACGGAGGTGTCCTGTGGCTCGCAGTGGCCTCCCATCTGCAGCCACATCCGCAGCTTCCGGTGCAGGGTGAGCAGCACTCGGCCCCGCTCGGGATCGATCACCAGCGCGCTGGCCGTCAGATGGCCGGCCCCGCAGGCTTTCCACATGCCGTCCGGGTGCTGTGCCAAGTGGTCCAGGTAGGCCTGACACAAGTCCTCCTGGCCCGGATCGTCCTGGTGTCCGCCGTGGCCCTTGAGTACGAGAACGGCGTCGTCGTGCAGGCTCACCGGCCGGACTCGCCCTTGCCGTCGCCATCGGCGTCCCCGTCGCCCTTGGCGTTCCGTCGCCCTTGGCGTTCCCGTCGTCCTCGGTGGCCGGCTTCTGCGGCCCTTCGCCGCCTCGCCCAGCATCTTGTCCAGCTCGGAGAAGTCGAGCTGCTCGTGATGTACGAAGCCGTCCGGGTCGTCCAGGTCCCGGGCCGTCGGCAGCATGTCCGGGTGTTCCCACAGACCGTCTCGGCCGTCGACGCCCCGGGCGTCGGTGAGCGATGCCCACAGCCGTGAGGCGTCCCGCAGCCGGCGCGGACGCAGCTGGAGCCCGATGAGCGTGGCGAAGGTCTGCTCGGCCGGGCCGCCGGACGCACGGCGCCTGCGCAGTGTCTCGCGCAGCGCGTCCGCAGAGGTCAGGCGGGACTTCGCGGCCTCGTGGACCACGGCGTCGACCCAGCCCTCGACCAGCGCCAGCGCGGTCTCCAGCCGGGCCAGCGAAGTCTTCTGCTCCGGTGTGTCCTCGGGCTGGAACATGCCCTGCTGAAGCGCCTCCTGCAACTGCTCGGGCTGCGAAGGGTCGAACTGGCCGACGATGTCCTCGAGCTTGCTGGTGTCGACCTTGATTCCCCGTGCGTAGGCCTCGACCGCACCGAACAGATGCGAGCGCAGCCACGGCACGTGGGCGAAGAGCCGCTGGTGGGCGGCCTCGCGCAGAGCGAGATACAGCCGTACCTCGTCCTGCGGCACGCTCAGGTCCTTGCCGAACCGCTCGATGTTGAGCGGCAGCAGCGCGGCCTTGCCCGCCGGGCCGAGCGGCAGCCCGATGTCCGTCGAGCCGACCACCTCACCCGCGAGCACGCCCACGGCCTGTCCGATCTGCTGGCCGAACATGGCGCCGCCCATCGACCGCATCATGCCGATCAGCGGGCCCGCCATGGCCTGCATCTCCTCGGGCAGGACATCGCCCATCGCCAGGCCGACGCGCTCGGCCACCGGGTCGACCAGCTGCTGCCACGCGGGCAGGCAGGCCTCGACCCACTCCGCACGGCTCCAGGCCACGGTGGACACGGAACCGGAGGGCAGCGAGGTCACGCCGTCCAGCCAGAGATCGGCCAGGCGCAGCGCCTCGTCGACGGCGGTCCGGTCCGAAGGGCCGATGCTCGCGTCCTTGGTGCCGTCCGGTGTGCCCTGTGAGACCGTCTGGCGGGCGATCTGCTTGGCCATGTCCCAGTTCACGGGACCGCCCTCGTAGCTCAGCATCTGGCCGAGCTGCTGGAAGGCGGCTCCCATGTCGTTCGGGTTCATGGAGCCGAACATCGCCGCGAACGGGTTGTCCCCGCCCGCGCCGGGCCCGAAGCCGAGGGTTCCCCGGCCCGCCGGGCCCTGCCACCTCCGGTGGGGTCCTTCTACCGCCCTCGTCGCCGTTTTCCGGCTCCTCCGGCGGGACGCCGAATCCGAATGGGGTGTCACTCACGGGTTTCCTCGGCTCGTAGGGCCGCCGGCTCGAACCGACGGCGACTGCCCGACATCACCATCCAGCGTAGACACCAAACGCCGCTCAGGGCCTCAGTGCTCCGCCGGCTCCCGGCCTGCGGCAGGATGGACGCCACCTGGTACGTACGCGTCATTCGGGTACGTACTGAAGACAACCGCTGGAGACGCCCGGTGAGTTCCCCAGATCCGCAGGTTCGCGCAGCGCGAAACCTGGCCGACCCTCGTCCGAAGGCAAGCCCACGAAGAATCGATCGAAGAACAGGGGCCCTGTCGTCGCGGTAACAGGCGCCGCGACCGGCGTGGGCGAGCTGCTCACTGCCCACCTTGCCGCATCCGAAGAGATCAAGCAGGTCATCGCCATCGATGAACGCCCTGGAGAGGTCTCCGAGGCGACCTGGCACATCCTGGACGTGCGCGACCCCGCCATCGCGGAAAGCTGCGCGGCGCGGACGTCGTCGTGCATCTGGCACTCGATCTCGACCTGGAGACCGACGCTGCCGCCCGTACGGCGTACAACGTGCGCGGTACCCAGACCGTACTGACGGCCGCAGCTGCCGTCGGGTGCACCGAGTCGTGCTCTGCACGTCGGCGATGGTCTACGGAGCTCTTCCCGACAACGACGTCCCGCTCTCCGAGGACGCCGAACTGCGCGCCACGGCCGAGGCCACCGGTGTGGGTGACCTGCTGGAGATCGAACGGCTCGGCCGCCGTGCACCTCGGGCCCACCCGGACTCAACGTCACGGTGGTGCGGCCCACCGTCCTGGTCGGCGGTACGGACACCGCGCTGACCCGCTACTTCGAGTCGCCCCGACTGCTGGTTGTCGCCGGATCGCGTCCCACATGGCAGTTCTGCCATGTCGAGGACCTGGTGAGCGCCCTGGAGTACGCCGCGCTGGAGAAGATCGACGGAGAGTTCGCGGTCGGCTGTGACGGCTGGCTGGAGCAGGAGGAGGTCGAGGAGCTCTCCGGAGTACGCCGGATGGAACTCCCGTCCGCGATCGCTCTCGGCGCGGCGGCCCGGCTGCACCGGATCGGGCTGACCCCGTCCCCGGCGGGCGATCTCGCCTACACGATGCATCCCTGGGTGGTCAGCGTGAGCCGGCTGCACGATGCGGGATGGCGGCCCCGATGGACCAACGAGGAGGTCCTCGGCGCGCTGCTGGAGGAGGTGGAAGGGCGCCACACGCTCGCCGGCCGCCGTCTCGGCCGCAAGGACGCCACCGCCGCAGGTGCCGCCGGGGCGACCGTGGCCCTGCTCGGTACGGCAGCCCTGGTCCGCCGTGCCCGCAAGGCGCGCCGCCGCTTCTAGGCACGGCGAGCCGGCCGCCGCGCCTCTGCAGGAGACTCAAGGCGGCCGGCGGCGCACCGGTCGAAAACGCTGTTCCGCGATGTCGGTGCGGTGCGGCACGATGGACCGCATGGCATCCACGCACGACCACCCGGGCGAGCAGACAGCTCAGGCCCCCATCCGGCTCCTGGAGATCCGCGACAGTCCGCTCTCGGTCGATGAGATCTTCCGGGCCGTCGGTGACGATGCCGCGGGCGGAATGGCGCTCTTCGTCGGCACCGTGCGCAATCACGACGGCGGGCAGGACGTCGGCGCCCTCGGCTACTCCTGCCATCCGTCGGCGCAGGACGAGATGCGCCGGGTGGCCGACAAGGTGGTCGCGGAGTTCCCCGTCCGGGCACTGGCCGCTGTCCACCGAGTGGGTGAACTGGAGGTGGGCGATCTGGCGGTCGTCGTCGCTGTCTCCTGCGCCCATCGCGGGAGGCCTTCGAGGCCTGCCGCAAGCTGATCGACGACCTCAAGCACGAGGTTCCGATCTGGAAGCACCAGCACTTCTCGGACGGTACGCAGGAGTGGGTGGGCGCCTGCTGAGCGCAAACCGTATCCGGGTGCATCAGCCCCGATTTGCGTAACCTCACCCTGCCGCGAGCGTTGGTCCTACAGGCCGTTAATCTTCTGATCATCAGTTGCGGTCGCTCATGGGGAAGGGAGGTCGTAATGGCAGCACTCGCTTGGCTGTTGATTCCACTTTTCGCTGCACTCGGCGCGGCGATATGGGGAGGCTGGGCCGCCCGCAACCGCACGACCGGCGATGTTTCCGAACTCGCCGGGTACGCGAGGTTCCGTACCGCGATGGAGAAGTCGCACTCCGGTTCCGACGCAGTCTGAGGCAGCAGCGGATGTACGCAGTTGCCAATCCCGCGCCACATTCGCCCCGCTCCCTTACGCGCGCACGTCTCGCGCAGCGAGCGGACCTCCCGGCACCCGGGACCTCACCGCGGCCCGCCGTCCGCCCCGTACGGACCGGCCCCGACAGTGCACTGACAGGCCCTTCCCGTACTGTCGTTCCATGCCACGCCGCACCGCGACGATGCTCGCCTCCACCCTCATCCTCATCGCGCTGCTCTGCGCAGGCGTGCTGATCAAAGTGCCGTACTCGGAAATGTCCCCGGGGCCGACCGTGAACACGCTGGGCGACGCCAACGGCGAGCCCGTACTGCAGATCGTGGATCGCAAGACCTACCCCACGTCCGGTCACCTCAACATGACGACGGTCCGGGTCACGGGCGCCGACTACAGCATGAACATCGTCGAGGCCGTGTACGGCTGGCTGGCCCACGACGCGGTGGTCGTGCCGCACGACACCCTCTACCCGGACGGCAAGACCGAGGAACAGTCGACGCAGGAGAACGCCGAGGAGTTCAGCCAGTCCCAGGAGAGCTCGAAGGTCGCCGCCCTGAAGGAGCTGGACATCCCCGTGTCGACCCGAGTCGTGGTCGCGACCGTACTCAAGGGCAGTCCTTCCCAGGGCAAGCTGCACGCGGGTGATGTGATCCAGGCGGTCGACGGCACGAAGGTGAAGCAGCCCGGGACGTGGCCGAGATCGTCACCAAGCGCAAGGCCGGCGAGGACGTCGTCTTCACGGTCGTGCCGGCCAAGGAAGCGGCTGCCGCGGAGAAGGCGGGCAAGGAACCCCAGGGCTCCGAGAAGATCACCATCGCCACCGAGAAGGCACCGGGGAGGACCGTGCGATCGTCGGCATCCAGGCCGGGACGGACCATACGTTCCCGTTCGAGATCGACATCAAGCTCGCCGATGTGGGCGGCCCGAGCGCCGGTCTGATGTTCTCCCTGGGCATCATCGACAAGCTGACGCCGGGCAACCTGACCGGCGGCTCGTTCATCGCGGGTACCGGCACCATCGACGACGCGGGCAAGGTCGGACCGATCGGCGGCATCAACATGAAGCTGGTCGGTGCGCGCGAGGCGGGCGCCCGTTACTTCCTGACCCCGGACGACAACTGCGCGGCCGCGGCATCCGACACCCCGAACGGGCTCACCCTGGTGAGGGTGAAGACCCTCGACGACGCCAAGAAGTCGCTGGAGAAGATCCGCGCGGGGACCCGGACAAGCTGCCGAGCTGCTCGGCGAGCTGACCGAGGGCCCCGCGGGACCGGAGGATCAGGACTCGAAGGTGGCGGCGAGCGCCTCGGCCAGCCCGGGACCAGGCCGGAACCGGTCAGGACCTCGGTCGGGGAGTCCTTCTCCCGGAGCCGCACAGCCGAGTCCCGTGCACCGTCACGCAGGACGGCGACGGTCATCCGCACCTCCTGCCGGTCCGGGTGCTTGGCGACCCATTCGGTCAGCTGCGCGTCGTTCAGCCCTTCCGGTACGGAGGTCTCGGCGGACGGCGGGAGCATCAGCCGCTCCACGGTCAGTGCACAGCCGGCCACCGAGTCGGGCCAGGCGATCGTGGCCAGGAATTCGTCCAGCGCGGTGCCGGCGGGGAGTTCCTCCTGCTCGATAGGGTGAGTGTGGCAGTCGTCGACGCGGTGTCGTCGAGACCGAGCTGGGCGGCGAGGCCCGGCTCCTGGACGCGCAGCCGGGCGGTGTCGACGAGGGCGAACAGCCGCGCGGGCTGGTCCCAGCCGAGGCCGGAGGTATAGGCGTCGATTTCGAGGACGGCGACGGTGAGAGGACTCGCGGCCATCGGAGGGCCTGAGGGGAAACGTTGGGCATGGTCAATATCCTGCCTCCTTCCGCCCCCGGAACGGGAACTAGGTAAAGCCTCAGTAAGTTGCATAGGTGGGCTCTACGATCGCTGGGCCTGCTAAACACGACCGCAAACTTCGAGGTGCGCACGTTGGCTTTCCAGATGCCGGACCGCGGCGGAGGCCCGACCGGGCCACGGATCAGAGTCGGCCGCCCGTCCCGGCGCGTCCGTACCCTGCTCATGACACTGGGTGTCCTGGCGGTTCTCGCCATGGCGTTCGTCATGTTCGCCGGGTTCTGGACGGACTGGCTCTGGTACAGGTCGGTCGCGTATTCCTCCGTCTTCACCACCACCCTGTGGACCAAGATCGGCCTGTTCCTCGTCTTCGGACTGCTGATGGCTGTCGCCGTCGGCGTGAACATCTGGCTCGCGCACCGGCTCCGGCCGCCGCTGAGCGCGATGTCGCTGGAGCAGCAGAGCCTGGACCGCTACCGGATGAGCGTCGCCCCGTACAAGAAATGGGTGCTGCTCGCGATCACCGCGCTCGTCGGGCTGATCGCCGGAGCGTCCGCGTCCGGACAATGGCGCACCTGGCTGATGTACATCAACGGCGTGTCGTTCGGGCAGAAGGACCCCAGTTCAAGCTGGACGTGTCCTTCTACGCCTTCGACCTGCCGTGGTACCGCTTCATGCTCGGCTTCGGCTTCGCCGCGACCGTGCTCTCGCTCATCGCCGCCGCGCTGACCCACTACCTGTACGGCGGGCTGCGGATCACCAGCCCGGAGCGCGGGCCACCGGCGCGGCCACCGGCCATCTGTCGGTACTGCTCGGCGTCTTCGTCTCGCTGAAGGCCGTGGCCTACTGGCTGGACCGGTACGGTCTGGCCGTGAAGTCCAGTGACTTCAAGGCCACGGACAACTGGACCGGCCTTCGGTACGTCGACGCCAACGCCTATCTCCCGGCGAAGACCATCCTGTTCTGCATCGCCGCGATCTGCGCCGTGCTGTTCTTCGCGACGCTGTGGCGCCGCACCTGGCAGCTGCCGGTGATCGGATTCGGCCTGATGGTGCTCTCGGCCATCCTGATCGGCGGGCTCTACCCGGCGATCGTGCAGAAGTTCCAGGTCCAGCCGAACGAGCAGGCCAAGGAAGCACCGTTCATCCAGAAGAACATCGATGCGACGCGCGACGCGTACGACATCGATGACGCACAGGTCGACGACTACTCGGGCAAGGGCGCGACGACCGAAGCGGCCAAACTCCGTGACACCGCGGACGCGGCGGCCAGTTACCGCGTGATGGATCCGAACGTCGTCTCGCCGGCCTTCCAGCAGCTCCAGCAGAAGAGGAACTACTACCAGTTCCCGAGACGCTGGACGTCGACCGTTACAAGGGCGAGGACGGTAAGGAGCAGGACACCGTCATCGGCCTGCGTGAGCTCAACCTCCAGGGCATCCCCAAGCGGAACTGGATCAACGACCACTTCACGTACACCCACGGATTCGGCGCCATCGCGGCCCGGGGCACCACGACCGGCACCAACCCGCCGGGCTCCCGGACTTCACGGAGTCGGGGCTGCCGACCAAGGGCGAGCTGGGCAAGTACGAGCAGCGGATCTACTACGGCGAGAAGACCGAGCAGTACTCCATCGTCGGCGGGCCCCAGAAGGAGCTCGACTACGAGGAGGACGGCGAGAAGACCACCAGTTACAAGGGCAACAGCGGGGTCGGTCTCTCCAACGCGTTCAACCGCGCCGCCTACGCGGTCTCCTTCGGTGAGCCGCAAATACTGTATTCGGGAGCCATCGGCGAGGGCTCGCGGATTCTGTACAACCGCACGCCCAAGGAGCGGGTCGAGGCGGTCGCCCCTGGCTGACCATCGACGGCGACGCCTACCCGGCGGTGGTGGACGGGCGTATCCAGTGGGTCGTCGACGCGTACACCACGACCAACGGTTATCCGTACGCGTCGCGTACGACGCTCGGTGACACCACGGCCGACTCGCTGACCACCAACCAGCGTGCGGTCGTCGCCCAGGAGAACCAGGTCAACTACATCCGGAACTCGGTGAAGGCCACCGTCGACGCGTACGACGGCAAGGTCAAGCTCTACGAGTGGGACACCAGGACCCGGTGCTCAAGACCTGGCGCAAGGCGTTCCCGGGACCGTGAAGTCCAGGGCGGACATCCCGCAGGAACTGATGGACCATCTGCGCTATCCGCAGGACCTGTTCAAGGTCCAGCGGGAGCTGCTCACGCGCTATCACGTCGAGGACCCCGCGCAGTTCTACAGCGGGAGCGACGCCTGGCAGGTGCCGGACGACCCCACCAACAAGGAACCCGGGTCCGTTCCGCCGTACTACCTGAGCATGAAGATGCCCGATCAGGACGCGCAGAAGTTCTCGCTGACCACGACGTTCACCCCGAGGGGCGTCCCAACCTCGGGGCCTTCATGGCGGTGGACGCGGACGCGGCCAGCAAGGACTACGGCACGATCAGACTGCTGAGAGTGACCGACACGGTGAAGGGCCCCGGCCAGGTTCAGAGTGAGCTCAACGGCAACGACGATGTCGCCGAGTTCGTGAGAAACCTCAAGGGGACTGATTCCGACATCGAGTACGGCAATCTGCTGACCGTGCCGCTCGACGGAGGTTTCCTCTACATCGAACCGGTGTACACGCGCGGTGGCACGCAGAACTATCCGCTGCTGCGCAAGGTCGCCGCCTCGTACGGGTCGAAGGTCGTTTTCGAGAACAGCCTCGGGGAGGCGCTCAACGCGGTCTTCGGGGTCGAGGAGTCGGACGAGACAGATCCTCCGAAGGAGCCCACCGAGCCGCCAGGTGACACCACCACACCTCCGGCCACCGGTGAAGCCGCTCTGAAACAGGCCATCGCGGATGCCCAGAAGGCGTACACGGCTGGTGAGGCGGCCATGAAGGAGAACGACTGGACCGCCTACGGCAAGGCCCAGCAGCAGCTGCAGGACGCTCTGGAGAGGGCGGCCGCGGCGCAGCCAAGCCCGGCAGCGCTGCCGACAAGGCGGGTTCGGCCGACAAGGCCGATGAGAAGCCCGACGACCAGGGCAGCTGAGAAAGACACCCCGCGCCGTGGTACGGTTTGAACACAACGGCGCGGGGTGGAGCAGCTCGGTAGCTCGCTGGGCTCATAACCCAGAGGTCGCAGGTTCAAATCCTGTCCCCGCTACTGAAAGATGAAGGCCCGGATCCTACAGGATCCGGGCCTTCGTCGTGCGGCCGGTGACATTCTCAGGATGTCGGTATGAAGCGCGGTTCGAGGGGCATGAGTTGGATTCAGACGTGTTTGACTTGTCTCTCTGTGGTCAAGTCGACAAAACGCTGAAGTGACCTCACTGGCCGCGGTATACCAGGTGTACGCGGGTAACAGGTGGTGCGACGATGGTATTTATGGGGACAGGGCAACTCTGTTGGAGACAGGGCGGTTTGTGCAGCGGCACGTCCAGAAGACGGAAAACGTGGCGGATGCGCCATATGTTGCTGCCATCGCTGAGGCCGGCACCACCGATGGCACCGGTACGAAGGAAGCGAGCTTCGCCGCCGGCCCTGCCGAAACCGCAGGCTTTGCCGAAACCGTGGACACCGCCGACATCGCCTACGCCGCAGATGTGACGGACAACGCCGGGACAGAGGCACGGTACCGCCGCGCCGCCGACGCGGGGACGCGGCGGCGATGAGCGTTCTGGGCGCGCTGCTGCTGCGCCGCGGTGACCTGGGTGGCGCCGAGTCCTACCTGCGCGCGGCAACGGCCGAGGGCGACCGGGCCGCCGCCAACAACCTGGTGTGCTCCTGCACCAGCGCGGATACCCCGAAGAGGCGGCCGGCTGGTGGCGTATCGCCGCCGTCGCGGGCTCCGCCGCGGCCGCTCACGCCCTGGGCCGCCACTTCCGCGAGCGCGGTGACGAGCCGGGTGCCGAGTACTGGCTGCGCCAGTCCGCCGAGCAGGGCCACGCGCTGGGCGCGTACGCCTTGGCCGACCTGCTGGAACACCGCGGCGAAGACGGCGGTGAGCGCTGGCTGCGGGCTGCCGCCGAGCAGGGGCACCGGGAGGCGGCGTACCGACTGGCGCGGACCCTGGAGCGCAACGCTGTCGACGACCCGCACGATGTCTTCGGGCTGGGGCGGGCGCCGACGGCGGAGCCCTGAGAGCACTGCGCGCCCGGAGCGTGCAGAGCGGGCCGGACACGGCAGGCGAAGTTGCCGCGCGGCGGGCGGCGGTCCCGTGGCCGGTCCGGCGGCCCGCCGCGGCGGCGAGGCCGAACAGTGGTACCACCAGGCCGCAGCCCGCGGTCACCGGCGTGCCGCGCTGCATCTCGGCGCCATCCTGGAGCAGCGCGGTGAGCTGAAGGAGGCGGGCCGCTGGTACCTCACCTCCGCCAAGGACGGCGAGCCCCGTGCGGCCTGCGCCCTCGGCTTCCTGCTGCGTGACGCGGGCGACGAGGAGAGTGCCGCCGTGTGGTGGCTGCGTGCCGCCCAGGACGGCGACGGCAACGCCGCCAACGCCCTGGGGCGCTGCATGCCGCCCGGGCGAGCAGCAGACCGCTGAGCGCTGGTACCGCGCGGCCATGGACGCCGGTGACGTCAACGGCGCCTACAACCTCGGACTGCTCTGCGCGGCCCAGGACCGCACACCGCAGGCGGAGCAGTGGTACCGCCGTGCCGCCTACGCGGGGCACCGCGAGGCGGCCAACGCCCTGGCGGTGCTGCTGCTGCAGGCCGGGGACGCGACCGGGGCCGAACCGTGGTTCTCCAGGCCGCCGAAGCGGGCAGCGTGGACGCTGCCTTCAACCTCGGCATCCTGTTCGCGGGACGCGACGAGGACCGTACGGCACTCGGCTGGTACGAGCAGGCCGCGGCGGCCGGGCACACCGACGCCGCGCTGCAGGTCGGCATGGCCCTGCTGCGCGACGGCGAGCAGCAGGAGGCCGAGCGCCATCTGCGCTGCGCCGCGGGTGGCGGCAGCGCCGAGGCCGCCTTCCGGCTGGCCGGGTGCTCGACTCGCGCCAGCCGCCGCCAGGACCGCCGGCGCTCGGCGAGCCCATGCCGGAGAAGACCGAGTGCGAGGAGTGGTACGAGCGTGCCGCCGAGCAGGGGCACCGCCGCGCACAGGTCCGGGTGGGGATGCTCGCGGCGGCCCGTGGGGACGTGGAGAGCGCCGCGCACTGGTACCGCGAGGCCGCCGAGTCGGGCAGCCGCAACGGGGCCTTCAACCTCGGCCTGCTGCTCGCGCGTGAGGGCAGCGAGCGCGAGGCCGCCCTGTGGTGGAGCCGTGCTGCCAACGACGGGCACGGCCGTGCCGCGCTGCGCCTGGCCCTGCTCGCCGCCCGCCGCGGGGAGCTCACCGAGGAAAGCGCTGGTGTGCCAGGGCGGTCGAGCTGGGGCCGGCGGAGGTGGCCGAGCGCGCCGCGCGACTGCTGGAAGCCCTGCACCAGGAGCTCACCGCATAGTGCCGCACCGGAGCTCGCCGCAGGGCGGGTGCGGGGACCTGCGGGTGCCCGCGGAATGGATTTGCGCTGGTGGGCGGCGCCCCGTAGAGTTGCAATCACAACGGCGCGGGGTGGAGCAGCTCGGTAGCTCGCTGGGCTCATAACCCAGAGGTCGCAGGTTCAAATCCTGTCCCCGCTACTAAAGACAGAGGCCCGGATCCTTTCAGAGGATCCGGGCCTCTGTCGTATGCCGAGGCCCGGCCCGTTCCCGCGTTTCGGGCCGGGTGGGGGCGATCAGGCCGTCGGGGCGCAGTTCGGGCAGACGCCCCGGTACGTCACTTCGACGCCGGAGACGGTGAAGCCGAACCGCTCGGCGGCAGGCAGGTCGGCGAGCGGGTCGCCCGCGGGATGCACGTCGCGGATGGCGCCGCACCGCGCGCACACCAGGTGGTGGTGGGGGCGGTGCGCGTTCGGGTCGTACCTCTTGGCCCGGCGGTCGGTGGAGACCTCGATCACCTCACCGAGCGACACCATCTCGCCGAGGGTGTTGTAGACGGTGGCCCGGGATATTTCGGGCAGCCTGCCGGAGGCCCTCGCGTGGACCTCGTCGGCTGTCAGATGCACATGGTCCCCGTCGAGAACCTCGGCCACGACACGCCGTTGCGCCGTCATGCGCCAGCCGCGCCCGCGAAGTCGTTCCAGGAGGTCACTCATACGTCGATTCTAGCAGCGCACGAACCAAGTCCCGAATGAGTGTGACTTTAGACCCCTGGCTAAGTTGGATGAAGTCCAATGTAGGATCGACACTGAAGGCAGACAGGGACACTCTGCGCAGGGGATGACGACTGCGCAGGAAACGACGCAGGAGGCGCACGTGACGCAGGGACCGCTCACCACAGAGGCCGGCGCGCCGCTGGCCGACAACCAGAACAGCGAGACCGCCGGCATCGGCGGTCCGGTTCTCGTCCAGGACCAGGCGCTGCTGGAGAAGCTCGCGCACTTCAACCGTGAGCGCATCCCGGAGCGCGTAGTGCACGCCCGGGCGCGGGCGCCTACGGCACGTTCACGCTGACCCGGGACGTCTCGCAGTGGACGCGGGCCAAGTTCCTCTCCGAGGTCGGCAAGCGGACCGAGACGTTCCTGCGCTTCTCCACTGTCGCGGGCAATCTCGGCTCCGCCGACGCGGTGCGCGACCCTCGCGGCTTCGCGCTCAAGTTCTATACCGAAGAGGGAAATTACGACCTCGTCGGCAACAACACCCGGTGTTCTTCATCAAGGACGCCATCAAGTTCCCCGACTTCATCCACACCCAGAAGCGTGACCCGTACACCGGCTCGCAGGAGGCGGACAACGTCTGGGACTTCTGGGGTCTGTCTCCCGAGTCCACCCACCAGGTGACCTGGCTCTTCGGTGACCGGGGCATTCCGGCGACGCTGCGCCACATGAACGGGTACGGCTCGCACACGTACCAGTGGAACAACGAGGCCGGCGAGGTCTTCTGGGTCAAGTACCACTTCAAGACCGACCAGGGCATCAAGAACCTCACCTCGCAAGAGGCCGGCCTGCTCGCCGGCGCGGACCCGGACAGCCACCAGCGCGATCTGCGCGAGTCGATAGAGCGCGGTGAGTTCCCGTCCTGGACGGTGCAGGTCCAGATCATGCCGGCGGCCGAGGCCGCCACGTACCGCTTCAATCCGTTCGACCTCACCAAGGTGTGGCCGCACGCCGACTACCCGCCGGTCGAGATCGGGAAGCTGGAGCTCAACCGCAACCCGGAGAACATCTTCGCCGAGGTCGAGCAGTCGGTCTTCAGCCCCGCGCACTTCGTGCCGGGCATCGGCCCGTCCCCGGACAAGATGCTCCAGGGCCGTCTCTTCGCGTACGGCGATGCCCACCGCTATCGCGTCGGCATCAACTCCGGCCAGCTGCCGGTGAACCGTCCGCACGCCACTGAGGCACGCACCCACGGCCGTGACGGTTCTCTGTACGACGGCCGCCACAAGGGTGCGAAGAACTACGAGCCGAACAGCTTCGGCGGCCCGTCCCAGACGGACCGGCCGATGTGGCAGCCGACCCCGGTCAGCGGCGAGACGGGCAGCCACGAGGCTCCCAGCCATGCCGAGGACAACGACTTCGTCCAGGCGGGCAGTCTCTACCGGCTCTACTCCGAGGACGAGAAGGCGCGGCTGATCGACAACCTCGCCGGGTTCATCTCGAAGGTCTCGCGCGACGACATCGCCGAACGCGCGATCGACAACTTCCGCCGGGCCGACGGTGACTTCGGCAAGCGGCTGGAAGCCGAGGTCCGGCCCTGCGCGGCTGAGGAGCGTCCGGGCGGCCCTCGGCGCCTCGTGGCGGACGCCGGGCGGTGTGGCTGGAGCGCTGGGCCTGGGGCTCAGCTCGCCAGCTCGACCGGGTGATGCCTGGCCGGAGCCCAGCAGCGGATGATGTCGCGCACCGAGACGATGCCCACCGGACCATTGTCGTCCAGCACGATCAGATGCCGGAAACCACCATGGGCCATGGCCTCCGCCGCCTCCTCGAGGGTCCAGGACGGGCGGCGAAGACCACGTCCGTGGTGGTGTGGGCGCAGGCGGTCTCGACGTCGGGATCCTGCCCCGAGCCGACCGAGTTGAGGATGTCGCGCTCGGTGATGATTCCGAGTCCGCAGGTGTCCGGGTCATGGACGACGGCTGCTCCGATACGGCGTGCCGACATCAGCCGGGCCGCCTGGCGGAGCGTATGGGTGGGGCCGATGGTGAGGACCACCGTGCTCATGGCGTCACGTACGAGCATGAAAGAGCCACCTCCTTCGAGCAGTGACCCTTGGGGCCGACTCCGTGAGTCGATTCACAAGTTCACAAGTGGGGGACTCCCAGAGTTGCACCCTTGCGCGAAGTCGACAAGGGGCGGGGCGCGCCCTCAGTAGCGCTCGTTGAGGTAGCCCAGCAGCTCGTGGTGGAGCAGGCCGTTGGAAGCCGCCGCGTTCCCGCCGCCCGGACCGGAGACACCGTCCAGGCTGGTGAACTGCCCACCCGCCTCCTGGACGATGATCGCGTTCGCGGCCATGTCCCACAGTGAGAGCTCGGGCTCCGCGCAGATGTCCACCGAGCCCTCGGCGACCATCATGTACGGCCAGAAGTCCCCGTATCCCCGCGTCCGCCAGCAGGCGCGGGTCAGATCCATGAAGCCGTCCAGCCGGCCCTGCTCCTCCCAGCCGGTCATGGAGGCGTACGCGAACGAGGAGTCCGCGATCCGCTCGACCTTCGACACATGCAGCCGGGTCGCGGAGGTGAGGCTGCGGCCGGAGAAGGCGCCCGCCCCTTCGCCGCCCACCAGCGGCGGCTCAGCGCCGGGGCGGACACCACGCCGACCACCGGCTGGAAGCCGTTCTCGCCCGCTTCCATCAGCGAAATGAGCGTCGCCCAGACGGGCACGCCGCGCACGTAGTTCTTGGTGCCGTCGATCGGGTCGATGACCCAGCGCCGCGGGCCGGTGCCCTCGATCCCGTACTCCTCGCCCAGAATCGCATCGCGTGGACGGGCCCGGTGCAGATGTCCGCGGATCAGTTCCTCGGTGTTCTTGTCGGCCTCGCTCACCGGCGTCATGTCCGGTTTGGTCTCGACCTTGAGGTCCAGGGCCTTGAACCGGTCCATCGTCGCTGCGTCGGCGGCGTCCGCCAGCACATGGGCAAGGCGCAGATCATCGTGGTAGTCGGGCATGTCGGTCACAGTATCCACCGGCACCCGTGCGGGCTACATGGCCCCACGGGGCGGCGCGCAGACTCTTGACAGTGCGCGCCGACGCGTCAACTCTGAATCGCATTCCCGGGGTGGGAGGCGACGATGCCCACAGCGAGAAGCTCTGCTGGACGCCGCGCTCACGGCGCTGACCGTACTGCCCTGGACGGCGGTGCGCATGGTCGACGTGGCCGCGGTGGCGGGTGTCTCCCGGCAGAGTCTCTACAACGAGTTCGGCGGCAAGGACGGCCTGGGCCGTGCGCTGGCCCGGCGTGCGGCCGACGGGTATCTGGCCGGGGTCGACCGGGCGCTGGGTGCGTATGGCACCACGGGGACGGGCCGGTTGCCGTGGCTCTCTGGACGGTGCGGGCAGCCCGCGCGAACGCCCTGGTCAGGGCGCTGCTCACCGGCTACTGGGGAATGGCTGCCGCGGCCCACCGGCTCCGGCGCACCGTCCGCCCCTGGCCGGCGCAGGGCCGACACCGCGCTGCCGACGCCTTCGGAGCTGCTCACTCTCGTACGGGAGCGCACCGTGACCGCACTGGGGAGCGGGCGCTCACCGAAGGAGACCGCTGAGCTGGCCCTGACCTGCGAGATCGCGCTGCGGCTCGCACTCCGTACGCGGTCGTGCCGCGGGCCCGCACGGTCTTCGCCGGACGGAGCCGAGGCGGATCCGGCGCCGCTCGTGCGGGCGGCGCTCGCACGGCACCGCGGCCGCTGAAGCCGGGTCCCTACGGCCCCTGCTCAGTGCGAGGAGCCGGACAGCTGCAGACCGATCACGCCGACGATCACCAGGGAGATCGAGACCAGCTTGAGCGTGGAGACCACGTCGTCGAGGAAGACCATCCCGTAGATCGCTGTCCCCGCCGCGCCGATACCGGTCCACACCGCGTAGGCGGGGCCCACGTCGAGCTTCTTGAGGGCCAGCGTCAGCAGGCCGAAGCTGCCGAGCGCGAACGCGCAGAACGCGATCGTCGGCCAGAGCCGGCTGAAGCCGTGCGACAGCTTCAGACACACGGCGAAGCCGGTCTCCAGCAGGCCTGCGACCACGACCAGCAACCACGCCATCGTCAGGTGCCTCCCGCATAGGTGACTGGTTGGTCTCGCTCGACGCGATTATGCCCTTACCAGTCGCGGCAGCTCGCAAACGTGCGCGAGTCGTGCGGACTTGGCGGACATCAGTCGCCCTCGCGGCGCTCCGGGTCGAGAGCAGCCGCCGCAGCGAGTCGAGCCGTGCCGGATCGGCATGGCCCGCAGCGACCCAGGCGTCCAGGGCGCATTCCGGTTGCTGGCTGTCGTGGGTACAGCCGCGGGGCAGTCCTCGGTGCCGGGCTGCAGATCGGGGAAGGCGTTGATCACCCGGGAAGGATCGACGTGGTGCAGCCCGAACGAACGCACGCCGGGGTGTCGACCATCCAGCCGCGGCCGTCGGGCAACGGCAGTGCCAGCGCGGATGTGGTGGTGTGCCTGCCGCGTCCGGTGACCGCGTTGACCACACCCGTCGTACGCCTTCGGTCCTTCGGTACCAGGGCGTTGACCAGCGTGGTCTTTCCGACCCCGGAGTGTCCGACGAAGGCGGTGATCCGGTCGTTCAGGTGCTCGCGGACCCGGGCCGCGGCGTCACCGTTCTCCAGCTCCTCGCGGTTGGTCACGATGTAGGGACCCCGAGCGGGGTGTATGCCTCCAGGAGCTTGTCCGGAGACGCCAGATCGGACTTGGTGAGGACGAGGAGGGTGAGGCCGCCGTCGTACGCCGCCACCAGGCAGCGGTCGATCATGCGTGGGCGCGGTTCCGGATCGGCGAGCGCGGTGACGATCGCCAGCTGGTCCGCGTTGGCGACGACCACCCGCTCGAAGGGATCGTCGTCGTCGGCGGTCCTGCGCAGCACGGAACGGCGGGCACCGATACGGACGATGCGGGCCAGTGTGTCCTTGTCGCCGGAGAGATCGCCGACGATGGAGACCTTGTCGCCCACCACGGCGGCCTTGCGGCCCAGCTCGCGGGACTTCATGGCCATCACGGTGCGACCGTCGACGAGGCAGGTGAGCCTGCCCCGGTCGACCGTGAGGACCATGCCGTCCTGTGCGTCCTCGTGCTTGGGACGGGTGTGGGTGCGGGGCGGTTGCCCTTGGGGTTGGGGCGGACGCGGATGTCGTCCTCGTCGGGGTTCTTACCGTAGCGGCGCATGTCTCAGGCTCCGCGCCGGCCGGGGAGGCCCCGAGTGCTCCGGGGAGGCACCGAGCATGCCGGTCCACATCTCCGGGAAGTCCGGCAGGGTCTTGGCGGTCGTGCCGACGTTCTCGATCTCCACTCCGGGGACGGTGAGGCCGATGATCGCCCCTGCCGTCGCCATCCGGTGGTCGTCGTAGGTATGGAAGGTGCCGCCGTGCAGCGCGCGTGGCCTGATGTGCAGCCCGTCGGCGGTCTCGGTGACATCGCCGCCGAGCCCGTTGATCTCCTGGGTGAGTGCGGCCAGCCGGTCCGTCTCGTGCAGGCGCAGATGGGCGACGCCACGCAGGGTCGACGGCGAATCGGCGAGTGCGGCCACGGCGGCGATGCCCGGGTCAGTTCGCCGACGTCGCCGAGGTCGACGTCGATGCCGTGGACAGCGCCCGTGCCGTTGAAGGTGAGCCCTGCTCGGTCAGCTCGCAGGCGCCGCCCATCGCGGTGAAGATCTCGCGCAGCGCATCACCCGGCTGGGTGGTGCGCAGCGGCCAGTCGGGGATGGTGACCCGGCCGCCGGTGAGCAGTGCGGCGGCGAGGAACGGCTGGGCGTTGGAGAGGTCGGGCTCGACGGTCAGATCGCGGCCGAGCAGTGCGGAGGGAGACCCGCCAGACATTGGGCTCGCCACCGGTCTCCGGTTCGTCGACCTGGGCGCCGACCGCGCGCAGCATGTCGACGGTCATGCGGATGTGCGGCATGGAAGGAAGGGCCGAGCCGGTGTGGCGCACTTCCACGCCCTGGTTGAAGCGGGGCGCCGACAGCAGCAGCGAGGAGACGAACTGGGAGGACGAGGAGGCATCGATCGCCACCGGGCCGCCGTCGAGTGCACCCGCGCCGTGCACGGTCAGCGGCAGTGCCCGCGACCGGCGTCGTCGATCCGGGCACCGAGCGCGCGCAGCGCGTCGATCACTTCGTTCAGCGGGCGCTCGTACGAACGGGGTCACCGTCGAACTGGACCGGGCCGTTCGCCAGGGTGGCCACCGGCGGCAGGAAGCGCATGACCGTTCCCGCGTTGCCGACGTCGACCGTGGCCGGGCCGTGCAGCCCGGCCGGAATGACCCTCCAGGCCTCGCCGGAGCCGTCCGGGCCGACACCCTCCTCGATGCCCACGCCCATGGCGCGCAGCGCCTGAGCCATCAGCAGGGTGTCGCGGGAGCGCAGCGGGCGGCGAAGCCAGCCCGGCTCGGCGGACAGTGCGGCGAGGACGAGAGCACGGTTGGTGACCGATTTGGATCCGGGCACGGTGACGGTCGCATCGACGGCTCCGCTCGCAAGAGGGGCGGGCCAGAGGGCGGGTGCACGGAGCTTTCGGTCATGGCCCTCACTTTAATGGCTCGGCGCAAACCCGGATCTTGATCGAAATGGTCGAAATCAGGGCGTAATGCAAGGGTGGTACATACCGCGGGACGCCCTGTGCCTTCGCTACGGGTCACAGACCCAGCAGCCAGCGCCCGCCGCCGATCAGTGAGCTGAGCGACACCGCATGGAAGAGGAACAGCCAGACAGCGGCCGGTGCGTGCGTCAGCCTGGCCAGCTGGTCGGCGTCGGAGTCGGGCGCACCGCCGTGCCTGCGCTTGGACTGCAGTTCGAACGCCGGGCGTACGCCGCCGAGCAGCAGGAACCAGACCACGGTGTACGCGAACGCCGACTGGACCTCGGCCGAGGTCAGCCAGGAGATCAGCAGGAAGGCCGCACCCGTGAGGATGACCGTCAGTGCTCCGTACACATTGCGGATCATCACGAGCATCACGGCGAGCAGTGCGGTCGCCAGCCACAGCAGCAGGGTGATCCGGCCGTCGGCCAGCAGCCAGGCGCCGCCGAGGCCGAGCAACGAGGGGCTGTGTAGCCGGCCGCCGCGGTGAGGATCATGCCGATGCCGGTCGGCTTGCCGCGGCTCACGGTCAGCCCGCTGGTGTCCGAGTGCAGCCGGATACCGGACAGCTGCCGTCCGGTGAGCAGGGCGACCAGCCCGTGGCCGCCCTCGTGGGCGATGGTGATCGCGTTGCGGGAAAGCCGCCATATGAGATTCGGCACGATGGCGATGAGAGCGGCTGTCGCCGTCACGACCACCAGCCACTGCTCGGGCGCGGGCTGGGTGCCGAAGACGCGATCCCACAGATCGCCCAGATCGGTGCTGTCCATGGTGGGGGCGGCTCCTTGCGGTAGTGGGGAAGTGGCGTCCGCTCGTCACGAGGGTCGTGGCAGTCTGGCACTTATGTGCGGACGGTATGCAGCGAGTCGGCGGCCCGAGGATCTGGCCGGACTCTTCGGGGTGGAGAAGTGGGACCCGGCCCAGGCGGTGGAGCCCGACTGGAACGTGGCTCCGACGAAAGAGGTCTACGCGGTTCTGGAGCGTCCTGTGAAGGACGCGGATGACCAACGTCCGGTTCGCCAGCTGCGGGTTCTGAAGTGGGGCCTCGTGCCGTCCTGGTCCAAATCGCCGGAGGGCGGTGCCCGCATGATCAACGCCCGCGTGGAGACCGTCCACGAGAAGCCGTCCTTCCGCCGCCCCTTCGCCTCACGGCGCTGCATCCTGCCCGCCGACGGCTACTACGAGTGGGTCACCGGAGCCGACGAGCGGCAGCTGGAGGAGCGGGGAGGAAGAAGCGGCCCGCAAGCAGCCGTACTTCGTGACGCCCGCCGACGGTTCGGTCTTCGCGATGGCGGGGCTGTACGAGTTCTGGCGGGACCGGACGCTGCCGGACGACCATCCCGGGCCTGGTGGGTGACCTGTTCCGTGATCACGACCGAGGCGGAGACATCGCTGCTGGCCGTCGCCCCGCCGAGGGGCCGGCTTCGCTGGCCGACATCCACCCCGGATGCCGCTGATGCTGACCCCGGAGCGCTGGGACGACTGGCTCGACCCGTCGCGCACCGACATCGGGGAGCTGAAGTCGCTTGCCGAGCCGCCGCCGGGCGGGCTGATGCGGGCCTATCCCGTGGCCACCGCGGTCAGCAACGTCCGTAACAACGGCGCGGAACTGCTGGAGGAACTGGCCGCGCCCGAGGTGAGCACGCTGTTCTGACCCGACAGGATGGGTCCGTGAGCCGTACAGAGACAGCGCAGAACACCGAAACGGTCGAAACGGACGCGGGACAGGCCCGCATCACCTGGCTGCCCGCCGAGGGCGCCCGGTTGTTGCTCGCCCTCGGCCATGGCGCCGGCGGCGGATCGAGGCCCGCGACCTGCGGGCGCTGGCCGCGGTGCTGCCGGGGCGCCGGGTGAGTGTCGCCCTGGTCGAGCAGCCCTGGAGGGTGGCGGGCAAGAAACTGGCGCCCGCGCCCAGGACCCTGGACACCGGGTGGCGCGGGCTGTGGCCCGCGCTGGCGGCCCGGGCTGCCGGTCGTCGCCGCAGGGCGCAGCGCCGGAGCCGGGCGGCCTGCCGCACGGCCGGTGAGCTCGGCGCGCACGCGGTGCTCGCGCTGAGTTTCCCGCTGCACCCGCCGGGAAGCCGGAGAAGTCGCGCGGGGACGAGCTGCTGGGGCCGGCGTACCCGCCCTCGTGGTGCAGGGCGGCAACGACCCGTTCGGGCGGCCCGCCGAATTCCCGCCGGGGAGTACGAGATCGCCGAGGTGCCGTACGGGGACCACGGCTTCGCTGTGCCCAAGCGGGCGCCTCTGACCGGGGATCAGGCAATGGACGTGCTCACCGGCGCGGTGACCGAATGGCTGGACAGGCTCCTGTAGCGCAGTCGGTGCCGGCCGCTGCGTCCCCGCTCCTGCCCGTCCGGCGTGCCTTCGCTCGCAAATGTCCTACGTGCCCCGCTCACCCCTCCGGTGGCCCGCGTGCCCCGGAATGTTGCGTCGGGGCCACTGTTGTTCGGGACATCGGTACAACTACGTCGTACGTCGAGAGGGAGTCCGTCGCATGGGTTCGACCATCTGCCCGCGTCGCTCGAACGCCGCTGATCTGGAGTGGACGGTCCTGCGTGCGGCCAGGACCACTGCCGAGCGGGCACCGAGCGGACCCGATCGGCAGCCCGCCTCGAAGCAAGGTCGACTATTCTCCGATGCGAGCGGGTCCGGTTTCGGATCCGCCACATCGTTGGAGGAGGTGGGTCCGGTCACTGGGACCGACACAGGGACCGACGACGGCCGCGCGCAGGAGACGACCGCCGAGCGCAACGCGCGTTTCGAGCGGGACGCGCTGGGTTTCCTCGACCAGATGTATTCCGCGGCGCTGCGCATGACGCGCAACCCCGCCGATGCCGAGGACCTGGTCCAGGAGACGTATGCCAAGGCGTACGGGTCCTTCCACCAGTTCCGTGAGGGCACGAACCTCAAGGCGTGGATGTACCGCATTCTCACCAACACCTTCATCAACTCGTACCGCAAGAAGCAGCGTGAGCCTCAGCGCAGTGGCGCCGAGGAGATCGAGGACTGGCAGCTGGCGCGTGCCGAGTCGCACATGTCGACAGGTCTGCGTTCGGCGGAGTCCCAGGCGCTCGATCACCTGCCGGACTCCGATGTGAAGTCCGCGCTCCAGTCGATCCCCGAAGAGTTCCGCATCGCCGTGTATCTCGCCGATGTGGAGGGCTTTGCCTACAAGGAGATCGCGGACATCATGGGGACACCCATCGGTACGGTGATGTCCCGGCTGCACCGGGGACGCCGTCAGCTGCGCGGCATGCTGGAGGACTACGCGCGTGAGCGTGGCCTCGTTCCGGCCGGTGCCGGTGAGTCGAACGATACGAAAGGCTCAGCCTCATGAGCTGCGGAGAGCCGCACGAGACGGATTGCTCAGAGGTTCTCGACCATCTCTACGAGTTCCTCGACCGTGAGATGCCCGAGGGCGACTGCACCAAGTTCGAGGTGCACTTCGAGGAGTGCTCCCCGTGCCTGGAGAAGTACGGCCTGGAGCAGGCGGTGAAGAAGCTGGTGAAGCGCTGCTGCGGTCAGGACGACGTTCCGTCCGATCTGCGTTCGAAGGTGATGGGGCGCATCGACCTGATCCGTTCGGGACAGGCAGTCCCGGAGCAGGACGTGGCGCTGGGCGGAGCCGACCGGCCCGCCGCCGCGACGGAGTAACGGCGGCAAAATCACCCGATTGTGCTAATCGAACCCATCGGGGCTCGACGGCACGCACCACTCGCTAGCCTGGCGCCTTCGGACCAGGCTGGGGCGGGCGGTACGGGTGACGGGCACATCGGGGCGGCGCGCGCATACATCCTGGGCGCCGTGGTGTGTGCCCTGTTCTGTGTCCTTCCCGCGCTCGCCCGGGAGCCGGCACCCTGGGGCACTCTCGCCCTCCTCGCCGCGCTGTACCTCGCCTGCGAGCTTCCCGGCCGCTGTCCCTTCTTCGGCAGCTCGGTGCCGGCCGGTGCCGGATCGTTCTTTCCGCTGCTGCTCGCCGCCGCCTCCCTGCTGCCACCGGCCGCCGCCGCCCTCGTCGCCGTCCGGGCTCGTTCGCCGGGCGGGCCGAGCAGCCGCCCGCCACCGCCCGCCGGATCTGGCGGGCCGCGCAGCTCGCCCTCACGGTCTTCGCCGCCTCGTCCGTACACGGGGCGCTCGGCGGCCCCGCCACGCTGGCCGGCGGGGCGGCGGCACGCCCCGTCCTCCCGTACGCCCTGCTCCCCGCCTGCGCCGCCGCGCTCGTGTTCAGCCTCGTCCTGGCCGCCCTGGACGGTGGCATCCTGGCCGCGGCCGAGCGCGTACCCTGCGGCGCGCCTGGCGCGGGCTGCTCGCCCGCTCGGTGGGGCCGCATCTGGTGCACGCGCTCGCCGGGCTGATGATGGCGGTCCTGTGGCGCAGCTCGTACGGCCCGGTGTCCGCGCTCGTCGTCCTGCTGCCGATGTACATCTCCTGCTGGGTCTTCGCCCAGTACCACCGCGAGCACGCCGCGCACCTCGCCACCATCAGGGCACTGGTGCAGGCCGTCGACATCAAGGACAAGTACACCCGCGGGCACAGCGAACGGGTGGGCACGGCCTCCGAGATGATCGCCCGCGAGATCGGAATGGCGGAGAGCCGGCTGGAGGCCCTCCGCTTCGCCGGAATCCTGCACGACGTGGGCAAGCTCGGCGTCCCGACCCGGGTCCTGCGCAAGGACGGTCCGCTGACCCCGAGGAACGCCGGGTCATCGAACTGCACCCGGAGTACGGGCACGAGATCGTCCGGGGCATCGGATTCCTGGACGAGGCGCGCGGCGCGATCCTGCACCACCACGAACGGCTCGACGGAAGCGGATACCCCTATGGCCTCACCGGGGAGCAGATCCCCGAGTTCGCACGGGTTGTCGCAGTCGCCGACGCCTTCGACGCGATGACCTCGACCCGCTCCTACCGGCGCGGGCGGCCCGTCGCCGCGGCGCTGGCGGAGCTGGAGCGGTGCGCGGGCAGTCAGTTCGACCCGCAGATGGTACGGGCGCTGGCGCGGGCGCTGAACCGGCACGGCTGGTCCCTGGCGGTCGGCGCGGTCACCGCGGACGTGGCGGCGCCGATGGAGCCGGGCCGCGGACCGGGGTGCAAGAGCGGTCCCGGGACCACGGCGGCGCGCGCCCCGCAGTCATGGCCCAGCGCCCCGGCGAAGAGCCGCCTGCACCGGCGGCCGACGCGTGGCCCCGGCGGAGCGTCCCGGGCGGCCCCGGTGACCGGGACCCGGTGTACCTCACGCAGCAGGCCGCTGCCCCCGTCCGTTCTGGCCGTCCGCATCGCAGCCCTCACGCTCGCCGTCCTGGCGCTCGGGCACACCCTGTGGAACGGCGTGGTCCAGCCGGGACACGCCCTCGCCTTCGGCGTCCTCGTCACCATCGGCGAGCTGGCCCGCTGGGGTGCCCTGCCCGGCGAACGGGAGCCCGCGCCCTCGGGGCCGCCGGAGCACTCGCCTACGCCCTGCTCGGACTCAGCGCCGGGGAGCACACCACACACGGGGTCCTGCAGGTGATCACGGTCGTCGTCGCGGCTCAGCTCGTCGCCACCGTGCCCCAGGTGGCGCGCGGCAGCGGCCGGGCCCCGACCGGGTGGCCCGCCGGGTCCTGGCCGTCGCGTTCGCCGCCGTCTGTTTCCAGCCGCTCTTCAACTCGGGCCAGTCGGTGCGCTGGTTCGGCGAGGGACCGTACTTCGCGCTCTTCCTGCTGCTGCTGCTCCTGCTCACCGCCCTGTGCGACGCCGTACTGGCGGCCCTGCTGCTGCACTCCCACACCCGCTACCCGTACGGCCCCTGCTCCGCGACGAGCTCCGTGCCCTCAGCGGCATCGGCTCCGCGGTCTGCGCGACCGGGGCGGTGATGGCTCTCGGGGTCGCTGTCGCCGGGCTGTGGGCGCTGCCCGTCCTGTGCGTACCGCTGCTGCTCACCCAGGTCTCCTTCCGCAGGTACGCCGCGGTCCGTACGACCTACCGGCAGACGATCACCTCGCTGGCCCGCTGCACGGAGATCGCCGGCTACACCCCGCAGGGCACGCCCGCAGGGTGGCCGAGCTGTCCACCGCCGTCGGGCGGGAGCTGGCCTGGCCGGGCCGGACCTGACCGTCCTGGAGTACGCGGCACTGATGCACGACATCGGGCAGCTCTCCTGCTCGACCCGGTGTCCGACGGCGCGACCGCCCTGCTTCCGGCGGCCGAGCAGCGCCGGATCGCGCTGCTCGGCGGCGCGGTGGTGCGTCAGACCGGGGTGGATGCCGAGGTCGCCGTGGTAGTGGAGCAGCAGGCCGATCCGTACCGGGAGCAGCCGCTGACCGCACGAATCGTCCGGGCGGTCAACGCATACGACGACCTGTGCGGGGAAAGCGCCGGTGGGTCCCTGGGCGCTCTGGAGCAGCTCAGGATCGGCACGGGCCGCGACTACCAGCCCCAGGTCGTCGAAGCGCTGGCCAGAGTCCTGGCGCGCGGTGGTCTGCCCCGTCCCGCCTGGGTAACCCATGGGTAATGAGCGAGCGTCCGGCCGGGCATGGTTGGATGCGAAGGAGAGCGGAAAACGAGGGTGTCCAGTCGGGACAGGCGGGAATCGTGAGGATCTTCGGGAAGGTACGCCATCGGCCATCCGCCTCTTGGCGGCAGGCCACGGACCGCGCGTTCACGCTGATCGGCGACGGCCGGTACGAGGACGCGGGTGCGCTGCTGACGCGCGCGGCGGACCTGGAGCCCTGGCTCTCGGAGTCCTGGTTCAATCTGGCGCTGCTGCACAAGTTCAGGCACGACTGGGAGCAGGCGAGGGCCGCGGGCCTGCGGGCCGTCGCGCTGCTCGACCGGGAGTCGGGGCCCCGACTGGTGGAACGTAGGGATCGCGGCCACCGCCCTGCAGGACTGGCCCCTGGCGCGCCGGGCCTGGCAGGCGTACGGGCTCAAGGTGCCCGGCAGCGGCCAGTACAACGCGGCGGCGAACAGCGAGCCGGCCGGTATGGCGCTGGGCAGCGCGGCGGTACGGCTCTCGCCCGAGGGCGAGGCCGAGGTGGTCTGGGGCCGCAGGCTGGACCCGGCGCGGCTGGAAGTGCTCTCGATCCCGCTGCCCTCGTCCGGGCGGCGCTGGGGCGAGGTCGTCCTGCACGACGGGTGCCCAACGGGGAGCGGATCACCGCCGAAGGGCCCTCCTACCCCGTGTTCGACGAGATCGAGCTGTGGGCGCCCTCTCCCGTACCCACCTGGGTGGTGTTGCTGGAAGCCGCCACGGAGGCCGACCGGGACGCACTGGAGCAGCTGGCGTCGGACGCCGGGTTCGCCGCCGAGGACTGGTCCTCCTCCGTGCGGCTGCTCTGCCGGGCCTGCTCGGAGAGCCGGATGGAGAGCGACGACGGCGAGGGCGAGCACCTGGACCCGCACGACCACAGCGAGCCCGGCCACCCGGGACCGCTGGGCCACCGGACCGCGGGTGACCTGTGGGCGCCGGAGCGCGAGTGCGGCATAGCGGCCCGCCGGGGCTGGTGCGCGGGCTGCTGGACGGCTGGGTCGCGGACAGTCCGGACAGTCGTGAGTGGCGGGATCTGGAAGAAGTCTGCTGACCGGTGCCCGTAGGCTGTACGGGCACCGATTCCGGTGCGGTTCTCACGGGTTTCGGGTTTTGCAGGAAGGCGTACGGCGGACATGTCGCAGCAGGAGACGGACGAGCAGATCAGCGTGGACGACGAGGGCTTCCTCGTGGACACCGAGGACTGCGAGGCGCGCGAGGCGGCGTACCGCGAGCGCGGCACATCCCGTCCGATCACGGTCGTGGGTAATCCGGTGCTGCACAAGGAGTGCAGGGACGTCACGGAGTTCGGCGAAGAGCTGGGCAGGCTGATCGACGACATGTTCGCCAGCCAGCGGACGGCGCAGGGCGTGGGCTGGCCGCCAACCAGATCGGGGTGGACCTCAAGGTCTTCGTCTACGACTGCATGGACGACGACGGGGCGCGGCACGTCGGCGCGATCTGCAACCCGGTACTGGAAGAGCTGCCGCCCGAGGAGCGCATGCTCGACGAAGCCGGGGAGGGCTGCCTCTCCGTCCCGACGGCGTACGCGGACCTGGCCCGCCCCGACTACGCGGTGGTGCGCGGGCAGGACGCCAAGGGCAACCCGGTGAAGGTCCGGGGCAACGGCTACTTCGCGCGCTGCCTCCAGCACGAGACGGACCATCTCTACGGCTACCTCTACATCGACCGGCTCTCCAAGCGGGACCGCAAGGACGCGCTGCGGCAGATGGCTGAGGGGACCCCGCGCTACGAGGTCGTCGCGAACGACTGATCCGTCCTTCCAGGGCCCCGCCTGCCGGTTTTCCCGGTGCGGGGCCCTTTGCGTTGTCCCTGGCCAAGACATGGTTGACGCGCGTCGACTCGTCCGCCAAGCTCTGCCCCAACACCTCACCGTGCAGGAGATCCCCATGCTCAGACGTACCGCACATATCATCCTCGGCATTGTCATGACCATGGCTTTTGCCGTGGGTGGAGCCCTGGTCACCTCGGGCACCGCGCAGGCCGACGGCTGTTACACCTGGACCCGGACCTTGCAGTCGGGCGCCACCGGTGCCGACGTCACCCAGCTCCAGATCCGGGTGGCCGGATACCCGGCTACAACTCCGTCCTGGCCATCGACGGCTCCTACGGCCCCGCAACCACCGCAGCCGTCAAGCGGTTCCAGGCCGCCTACGGCCTCGCCGCGGACGGTGTCGCCGGTCCGGCCACCCAGTCCAAGCTGTACGCGCTCCAGGACGACGACTGCACCCCGATCCACTTCACCTACCCGGAGCTCAACAAGTGCAACAGCACCTGGGCCGGCGGCAAGGTGGCAGCGGGCACGGCCAAGGCCAACGCCCTGAGCTCCATGTGGAAGCTGGAGGCGCTGCGGCACGCACTGGGTGACCAGTCCATCCGTGTCACCAGCGGCTTCCGTTCCGTGTCCTGCAACTCGGCGGTCGGCGGGGCGTCCAACAGCCGGCACATGTACGGAGACGCCGTCGACCTCGGATCCGGGCCGCACTCGCTGTGCACCATCGCCAAGCAGGCCCGCAACCACGGGTTCAACGGGATCCTCGGCCCGGGCTACCCCGGCCACAGCGACCACATCCACGTCAACCAGGGCCCCAGCCACTACTGGTCGGCATCGGGCTGCGGTATCTGAGCCCGCACGACCCGCACGATAGCCCCGTCCGGGACACGAGTCCGGACGGGGCTCCGCTGTGACAGGGAAGCGGGGTGTCAGGCGGTGCGGGCCCGCAGCACGGTCCCTCGCGTCGTCTGGACCGCGGCGCCGTCGGACGCCCGCTCCGTCAGCTTCAGCTGCGAGATGGCGTTACGGAGTGTCAGCGACCCCGCCGCGGAGTCCAGCTGCCAGCGCTGCGTGCGCGCGGTCGCCGAGCAGGTCCCGAGCGAGGCTCGGCCCCACCTCCAGCGGCGCACCCAGGTACTTCTTGCCGCGTGTGGCGTCCAGGCACTGGCCGTTCGCCGATGAGCGGACCGTGTAGTACCCGTCGGCGGTCGCGGTCAGCGTCCAGGCGGCGACGCTGCCACCGGCCAGAGCGACTCCGGCGTCCGCCGCCGGGGCCAGCGACTTCGAGCCCGCGGTCAGCCGGTACGTACCGTCCTGGAGCGGGTGCGGTCGGTGTTCGACCAGCCGGGGCGTGGCCCGCCTTCCGTGCCAGGGCTTCGAAACCGGCGTACGTCTCGCTGGGCTTCGGGCCGCCCCAGGTGGCCTGGGCGATGAAGCGCAACGGCATGAAGGTCTTCTCCTCGACCTCGTTCTCCGTCTCGGCGGACGCGGTGTCCGGCCACAGGCTGATCTTCGCGCCGGTGAGGTTGTCGGCGGTGGCGGGCAGCGTCTGACCCTCGAAGCGCAGCGGCGTCCAGTCGCTCTCGTACAGCTTCTGGGTCTGCATCGTGTACCCGCCGCGCACCAGGTAGAGCGCGTAGGCCGAGTTCATGACCGGGCGGCCCTCGGCGAGCAGGGCGGACGGCTGCTGGATGGCGCCGCCGCCGAGCCAGTGCTCGACGGTGATGTCGCGGTCCAGCGGGACGATGGTGTTCTTGCCGAGCAGCCCGTCGTTCCAGATGCGCAGGGACCGGCCGTCGGTCTTCACATGCGCGTTGACCTGGTTGATGAAGTCGACGAACAGGTCGTCGGGGTGGCGGACTCACCGAACTTCGCGATCGCCGCCGACTGGAGCTGCGGATAGTCGGGATAGGAGGAGCCGATCATGTACTCGTCCGCGCCCATGTGCCAGACGTCGCCGCCCCACACCTCCAGCGCCTCGTCGACCAGCGAGGTGTAGTACTCCAGTGCCTCGGGCCGGGAGATGTCGAGCCGGGCGGGGATGCGGCACCGGACTTGTCCTTGAGCTGGAGTTCCGGGTGGTTCTCCAGGTATGTGTCCATGTGGCCGGGGAGTTGATCTCCGGGATCAGCTCGATGTGGTACTTCTTCGCCATCGCGGCCAGGGTGCGGACCTGGTCCTTGGTGTAGTAGCCCCAGAACGCCGACTCGGGTCGACGTCGCTCCTGACCTTGGCCTCGATCCAGAGCTGGTTGAGCTTCTGCGACGCCATGTCCTTCATCAGCCGCTCGAACCACGGGATGGAGATGTTGATGTAGCAGGCGCAGACACCGACCCCGCGCTCCCGGTAGGCCGGAACGTCGGTCGTCGAGCCACGGGCGGCGCGGCCGTCGTCGTTGAGCAGCTGGAGGACGGTCCGGGTCCCGTAGAACACACCGGTCGAGGTCGCGCCCGTGACGGTGACCCGGTCGCCCACCACCAGCCGGTAGCCCTCCGCGCCCAACTCACCCTTCAGGGAGGGTCCTGGCGGAGCACGATGTCGCCGCGGCGGTCCGCACCGCCGGTGGACACCGGCGTCCTGGCCGTCAGCTCACCGGCGAAGCGGCGGGCGTCGGCGGCCGTGCGCGCGTCGCGCTTGCCCTCCAGCACGATCCGGGCCCGGTCGGTGAGGGCGAACTCCCCTCGCCGCCCTGCCAGTCGCGCAGCGTGGGCAGCACCTCGGGCGGGAGGCGGCGGCCGGCTCTGCTGGGCCACCGCGCTCTGCCAGGGCAGCAGTGCGGCGGCGAGCGCGACCACCACCGCACCGGCGGTCTTTCGTCTTGCCTTGCGTATGTCCATGCGCCAGACCTTCGTGCGCCGCGTGAGCAACAGTCCATGGACGGGTGCGGGCAGTGCTTGGACAATCGGCGGGACGCCGGATCATCTACGGATCAGGCGGCTTCGTGCACCGCGGCCGGGCCGCGGAAGGTGCGGCGGTAGGCGTTCGGAGTCGTGCCGAGCGACCGCACGAACTGGTGGCGGAGCGCCGCGGCGTTGCCGAAGCCGGTCTGCCCGGCGATCGTGTCCATGGTCTCGTCGCCGGTCTCCAGCAAGTGCTGTGCAAGCAGTACCCGTTGCCTGAGCAGCCAGCGGTAGGTGGTGCCCGTCTCCTGCTGGAAACGGCGGGCGAAGGTGCGCGGCGACATATGGGCCTGGGAGGCCAGCTGTTCGACGGTCATCTCCTGGTCGAGGTGGCGGTCCATCCAGGCGAGCGTGGCGCCGACCGTGTCGCACCGGTCGCGGGGCAGCGGGCGCTCTATGTACTGCGCCTGCCCGCCGTCCCGGTGCGGCGGCACCACCATGCGGCGGGCGATGGCGTTGGCGACGTCGGGGCCGTGCGCCTGGCGGACCAGATGCAGGCAGGCGTCGATCCCGGCGGCGGTGCCCGCCGACGTGATGATGGCGCCGTCGTCCACATAGAGCACATCCGGCTCCACGACCGCCTTCGGGAAGCGCTGGCCAGTTCGGCGGCATGCCGCCAGTGGGTGGTGCAGCGGCGGCCGTCCAGCAGGCCCGCCGCGCCAAGGACGTACGCGCCGGAGCAGACACTCAGTACCCGCGCACCCGGTCCACGGCCCGGCGCAGGGCGTCGAGGACCTCCTCGGGATACTCCCGCGCCATGTAGTTGCTGCCCGCGGGTACGGCGATGAGGTCGGCCTCCTCCAGCCGGTCCAGGCCGTAGGGCGTGCTGATGGTGAAGCCGGCGTGGGTGCGCAGGACAGGGCCCTCCGCGGAGACCACCGCGAAATCATGGACCGGTAGGCCCGCGTCGGAGCGGTCGAGCCCGAACACCTCGCACAGCACGCCGAGTTCGAAGGGTGCACTTCGTCGAGCAACAGGACGGCAACGTTGTTCAGCATGACAGCAGTGTGGCAGTAATTCGATGCTTGGCGACAGTCCTGCCACTGTCTGGATCTGCCCGCGCGGACGACAGTAGAGCCATGAACACATTCCTGAGCTACCTGTCCATAACCGCGCTTATCGCCCTCGTCCTGCTGCCCGCCCTGATGGGTTTCGCACGGGAGCGCCGGATCGACCGCGAGCTGCGGGCCGCGGAACGGCGGCGGTCGGTACAGCCGCCGGAAACGACAGGCGCCGCGCAACCGGTCACGGCCGCGCGGCGCCCCACCTCACGACCTGGGCGAGGATCTAGTAGGGCTTGGTCAGATGTACGCACTGGTGGCGTGTCTTGGTGTCTGTGGGCGCGTTGATGGTGTGTGACACCTGAGGAGATGGATCAGGTCCGGGAGGACCTGGAGACGTTCACGGCGGAGATGTTCGATGCGTTCACGCGCGCGGACCAGTATCGGTGGGGGCAGGCGTATGTGCGTGGACTGCTGCTGGACGGACGGCGCAAATCGGTGGAACCGATGGCCGCTCGGCTGGGCGAGGATGGCAACCGGCAAGCGCTGGCGCATTTCGTCACCTCCAGTCCGTGGAGTTGGGCCCAGGTGCGGGCCCGGCTGGCTTGGCGGATGCACGAGGCAATCGCCCCGACGGCGTTGATCGTCGACGACACCGGGTTCTTGAAGGATGGCGACGCTTCGGCGTGTGTGTCGCGGCAGTACACCGGCACCGCAGGAAGGTCACCAACTGCCAGGTCGGGGTCTCGGTGCACCTGGCCCGCGACCACGCCTCGACGCCGGTGAACTGGCGGTTGTTCCTGCCCAAGTCCTGGGACCCGGCTTCACCGCAGGCCGTCCCGCTCAAGGTGGCCCGCCGCGAGCGGTGCGGCATTCCCGCCGACCTGGGCCACGTGGAGAAGTGGCAACTCGCGCTGGACATGATTGACGAGACCCGGTCCTGGGACATCGATGTCCCGCTGGTGCTGGCAGACGCCGGCTACGGCGACGCGGCGGCCTTCCGTCTGGGTTTGAACCAGCGCGGTCTGCACTACGTGGTCGGCATCTCCACCACGCCCACCGCCCACCCGGCCGCCACCAGTCCGTTCACCCCGCCCTACAGCGGCATCGGACGGCGGCCGGTGCCCAGGTATCCGGACCCGGCCCGCAGCGTGAAGTCGCTGGTCATCGAGGCGGGTCGTGGTTCGGCTAAGCCGGTCTCATGGCGTGAGGGCTCACGCCCGGGCAAGGCCGCACCGGCTTGAAGCGTATGTACTCGCGCTTCGTGGCCCTGCGGATCCGCCCGGCAGGACGCGAGATCCGTGACGCCACCGAAGGCGTTGAACTGGCCGAGTGCTGGCTACTGGCCGAGTGGCCCGCCAAAGAGGCCGAGCCGATCCAGTTCTGGCTCTCCGACCTGCCCGCCGACACCCCGCTGACCACCCTGGTCCGCCTGGCCAAGCTCCGCTGGCGCATCGAGCACGACTACCGCGAGATGAAACAGGCCCTGGGACTTGCCCACTTCGAAGGCCGCACCTTCAACGGCTGGCACCACCACGTCACCCTCGCCTCCCTCGCCCATGCCTTCTGCACCCTGCGGAGGCTGGCCCACGCCCCAAAGACACGGCACCGGCCTGAGCCTCTACCAGATCGTCCGCGAGCTGCAATCACTCCTCGCCACCTGGGCCGGTGCATGCCCCACCTGCCACCGCGACATACCCACACGCACACCAACCTGACCAAGCCTACTAGTGCCGTGACCGGCAGCTTGCCCGTCGCGTCGTCCAGCACGCACGCTCGCCGCGTTGGCCAAAGCCCTGGTAGCTCCGCTACAAGGACTCCCGGCCGCCTTGCGATCGCACGCACTGGACGACGCTCCTTCCGGGCAAACATTGCCGGTCCCGGCACTAGAAATCGTCGTCGAAGCCGACCGAGCCCTCGACCGCCACCTGGTAGGCGGACGGCCGGCGCTCGAAGAAGTTCGTCAGCTCCTGGACCCCTGCAGCTCCATGAACGAGAACGGGTTCTGGGAACCGTAGAGCGGCGGAAAGCCGAGCCGGGTGAGCCGCTGGTCGGCGACGCACTCCAGGTACTGGCGCATCGACTCGGTGTTCATACCGGGCAGACCGTCACCGCACAGATCGCGGCCGAACTGCAGCTCCGCCTCGACGGCCTCCTTCAGCATGTCGGTGACCTGCTGCTGGAGGAGTCGTCGAAGAGCTCGGGCTCCTCCTGCGGACGGTGTCCACGACCTCGAACGCGAAGTTCATGTGCATCGTCTCGTCACGGAAGACCCAGTTCGTCCCCGTGGCGAGACCGTGCAGCAGACCGCGCGAGCGGAACCAGTAGACGTACGCGAAGGCGCCGTAGAAGAACAGTCCCTCGATGCAGGCGGCGAAGCAGATCAGGTTCAGCAGGAAGCGGCGGCGGTCCGCCTTCGTCTCCAGCCGGTCGATCTTCTCGACGGAGTCCATCCACCGGAAGCAGAACTGTGCCTTCTCGCGGATCGAGGGGATCTCCTCGACCGCGTCGAAGGCCGCCGCACGGTCGTCCGGGTTCGGCAGGTACGTGTCGAGCAGCGTCAGATAGAACTGGACGTGCACGGCCTCCTCGAAGAGCTGGCGCGAGAGATACAGCCGCGCCTCCGGGGAGTTGATGTGCTTGTACAGCGTCAGCACGAGGTTGTTCGAGACGATCGAGTCACCGGTGGCGAAGAACGCGACGAGCCGGCCGATCATGTGCTGCTCGCCGGGGACAGCTTGTTGAGATCGGCGACGTCGGAGTGGAGGTCGACCTCCTCCACCGACCAGGTGTTCTTGATCGCGTCCCGGTAGCGCTCGTAGAAGTCCGGGTAGCGCATGGGCGCAGCGTCAGCTCGAAGCCGGGGTCGAGCAGGTTCTTGTTGGCGTTGGAGCTCATTACTGGCAGGCCTCGCAGGACTCGGGGTTTTCCAGGGAGCAGGCGATCGCGTCCGCGTCGGGAGCAGAGGCCTGCTGTACGGGGACGGTGGCGGCCGCGGCCTGGCCGGATGCCGCACGGGCGATCCGGGTCGCCGGGCGCGAGCGCAGGTAGTACGTCGTCTTCAGCCCCTGCTTCCAGGCGTACGCGTACATCGAGGAGAGCTTGCCGATCGTCGGCGTCTCCAGGAACAGGTTCAGCGACTGGCTCTGGTCGAGGAACGGCGTACGGGCCGCGGCCATGTCGATCAGGCCGCGCTGCGGGATCTCCCACGCCGTGCGGTACAGCGCCCGCACCTCCTCGGGGATCCAGCCGAAGCCCTGCACGGAGCCGCTCGCCTCGCGCAGCGCCTCACGGGTCCGCGCGTCCCACACGCCGAGCTTCTTCAGCTCGTCCACCAGGTAGGCGTTGACCTGGAGGAACTCACCGCTGAGCGTCTCGCGCTTGAAGAGGTTGGAGACCTGCGGCTCGATGCACTCGTACACACCGGCGATGGAGGCGATCGTCGCCGTGGGCGCGATCGCGAGCAGCAGCGAGTTGCGCATCCCGCTCTTCGCGATCCGGGCGCGCAGCGCTCCCAGCGCTGGGGCCAGTGCAGCTCGGTGTCGTAGTGGTCCGGGTGCAGCACCCGCGGGCGGTCCGGGTCTCGGACCAGGCGGGCAGCGGGCCCGACCGCTCGGCGAGATCGCAGGACGCCTCGTAGGCGGCGAGCATGATCCGCTCGGAGATCTTCGTGGACAGCGCGCGGGCCCCGGGGAGTCGAACGGCAGCCGCAGCTGGAAGAAGACGTCCTGCAGACCCATCGCGCCCAGGCCCACCGGGCGCCAGCGGGCGTTGGACCGGCCGGCCTGCTCGGTCGGGTAGAAGTTGATGTCGACGACCCGGTCGAGGAAGGTCACGGCGGTACGCACGGTGGCGTCCAGCCGCTCCCAGTCCATGGTCCCGTCGGCGACGAACGCGCCGAGGTTGACCGAACCCAGGTTGCAGACGGCGGTCTCGCCGTCGTCGGTGACTTCGAGGATCTCCGTGCACAGGTTCGATGAGTGCACGACGCGGCCGGGTTCGGCCGTCTGGTTCGCGGTCCGGTTGGAGGCGTCCTTGAACGTCATCCAGCCCTGGCCGGTCTGGGCGAGCGTCCGCATCATCCGGCCGTACAGCTCACGGGCCGGGATCGTCCTGCGGGCCAGACCCTGCGCCTCCGCCGCGTGGTAGGCCGTGTCGAACTCGGCGCCCCACAGATCCACCAGGCCGGGCACGTCGGCGGGCGAGAACAGCGACCACTCGGTGTCCGCGTCGACCCGGCGCATGAACTCGTCCGGGATCCAGTGCGCCAGGTTGAGGTTGTGCGTACGCCGCTGGTCCTCACCCGTGTTGTCGCGCAGCTCCAGGAACTCCTCGATGTCGGCGTGCCAGGTCTCCAGGTAGACGGCGGCGGCGCCCTGCGGCGGCCCCTGGTTGACCGCGGCGACCGAGGCGTCGAGCGTCTTCAGGAACGGCACGATGCCGTTGGAGTGCCCGTTGGTGCCGCGGATCAGCGAACCGCGGGCGCGGATACGGGAGTACGAGAGGCCGATGCCGCCCGCGTGCTTGGACAGGCGGGCCACCTGGTGGTAGCGGTCGTAGATCGAGTCGAGCTCGTCCAGCGGGGAGTCCAGCAGATAGCAGGAGGACATCTGCGGGTGCCGGGTACCGGAGTTGAAGAGCGTCGGCGACGAGGGCAGGTAGTCGAGCCGGTTCATCAGGCCGTACAGCGCGGCGACCTCCTCCAGGGCGCGTTCGGAGGTGTCGTCGGCGAGCCCGGCGGCGACGCGCAGCATGAAGTGCTGCGGGTCTCGATGACCTGGCGGGTAAGCGGGTGGCGCAGCAGGTAGCGGCTGTGCAGGGTCCGCAGCCCGAAGTATCCGAACCGGTCGTCGGCGCCTTCGTCGAGCGCGTCCTGGACCAGCGCGTCGAGCCGTGCGGCGTGCAGCGTGACGAACTCGGCCGTGCGGTCCGCGATCAGGCCCTCACGGTGTCCGAGGGCGACCGAGGCGGAGAAGGAGAGCGCGCCTGGCCGGCCGCCTCGTCCGCGACGGAGCGGGTGAGGAGGCGGGCGGCGAGCCGGGAGTAGGCGGGGTCCTCGGAGATCAGGCCCGCGGCGGCCTCGGTGGCCAGCGAACGCAGCTCGGCCTCGTCCGACCGGGAGTTGCGGCCGCGCAGGGCGGAGGCAGCGACCCGTCCGGGTTCGGTGTCGGGCAGATCGACGGTGAGTTCGGTCAGGGTGCGCAGCAGCGCGGTCCCTGGTCCGTCGTTCGTGGCTTGCGTTGACTCGGTCGCTGAAACCGGATCGGCTGGCGCGATGGTCACTGGGGCTATCCCTCGCTCGGCTCGGGGCCGGCGGGGAACGGAGGCTGCCGCGCCCGCGGTGCCCGCGAAAGGGCAGCACTGGGCCACGGCGTCCACCGGCCCTCCGCGGGCCCGGACGTCTCGGTGTCCGGTTCGGTCGAGCCGGACGCGCTGCCGAGGAGGTCTTCGGACTTCGTCGGTGTGCAAAGGCACACTGATCACACCGTTGCGGGACAGTTCCGGATTCGCACCGGATTCCCCTGCGACGACAGCGAGCTCGAGCATACATGTGGGGCAGCCCGATGAGGCAGCCCCATATGTTGTGTCGCGACAGGTCAGAAGCCCAGGCGAAAAGTCATGAGCGAGACGGTGGCGATGGGCGCCCAGTCCCGCTCGGGAGTCCGTACGAAGCCCAGTCGCCGGTAGATCCGGTGGGCGCTCAGCATGGACTGCTGGGTGGAAAGGACCAGCCCGAGACCCCTTCCGTGGCCCGGGCCCGGTCGATACAGGCCCGTACGAGCGCCTCGCCCGCTCCACGTCCACGGGCCTCGCGGCAGACCGCCAGCGTCCGGAACTCGGCCTCGTCCGCCGCGGCGATATCGGCCCACGGGCTGCCGGGCGCGGCGTACGTCACGCCACCCAGCAGCAGGCCGTCCCCGCCGACCGCGACCAGCACCTCGGCTCCGGCGGCCCGTCGGGCCACCGCGCGCAGCTGGACCAGGTACGGATCGTCGGCGCCGAAGTCGAGCAGCCCGTCACCGAGGTACGCCTCGGCGGTGATCTCACCCAGTGCCTCGTACTCGGCGGGTACGGCCTGCCTGATGGATATGTCCATGCAGGGCAGTCTGCCGTACCGGGCAGGCGCGGCCGGGCCCATTACGCAGACGGGAAAGGCCACCGGTCTCAACGGGCAGCGGGCCGCCAGCCCGTGGAGGGAGCTCGGCGGCCCGCTGCCCGCTGAGACCGGTGCGAGACGGTCAGTGGCCGCCGGAGCGCCCGCCGTGGCCGGCGGGAGCACCGTCTTGACGCCCGGTCGCCGGAGTCCGCCGTGTAGTCGGACGGGGAGGTCTCGTCGATCCCGTTGGGGGCCTTCACCGCGTTCAGGACGAAGGTCAGTACGACCACGATGACCAGGTTCAGCACGAACGCGGTGAGACCGATGTAGCCGATCTCGCCGATGCCCGGGATCTCCTTCGACGAGCCGCCGAAGTGCTTCTGGGTCGGGCTGGCGACGCCGTACGCGGCGATCGTCCCGTACAGCATGCCGACCGCCCAGCCGGCGATCAGGGCCCAGCGGTGGAACCACCGCGTGAACAGGCCCCCACCAGGGCCGGCATCGTCTGGAGGATCCAGATGCCGCCGAGCAGCTGGAAGTTGATCGCGACCGTCTTGTCCATGGTGAGGACGAAGGCGAGTGCGCCCACCTTCACCAGGAGCGAGACCAGCTTGGAGACCTTGGTCTCCTGCGCCGGGTCGCGTCGGGTTTGAGGAAGTCCTTGTAGATGTTGCGGGTGAAGAGGTTGGCCGCGGCGATGGACATGATCGCCGCGGGCACCAGCGCACCGATACCGATCGCGGCGAAGGCCACCCCGGCGAACCAGTCGGGGAACATGTTCTCGAACAGCTGCGGGATCGCCAACTGCCCGTTGTCGACCTTGATCCCGGCGGCGATCGCCATGAAGCCGAGCAGCGCCAGCAGGCCCAGCATCAGCGAGTACAGCGGCAGGATCGTGGTGTTGCGGCGGATCACTTCACGGCTGCGGCTGGAGAGCGTCGCGGTGATCGAGTGCGGATACATGAAGAGTGCCAGCGCCGAACCCAGGGCCAGGGTGGCGTAACCCCACTGGCCCATCTCGCCCGGCACGAGTGAGCCGCGCGGCTGGCCCGTGGCCTCGTTCTTCTCCGCGAACGCCGCGCTCGCCTTGGCGAAGATGTCGTCGAAGCCGCCGAGCTTGATCGGGATGTAGATGATGGCGACCACGATGACCAGGTAGATCAGACCGTCCTTGACGAACGCGATCAGCGCGGGTGCGCGCAGGCCCGAGGAGTAGGTGTACGCGGCGAGCACCGCGAACGCGATCAGCAGCGGCAGGTCCTTGATGAACCAGTGCGTGTCCGTACCGCCGCCGACGCCCATGACGTCCAGCACGGCCTGGATACCGACGAGCTGGAGCGCGATGTACGGCATCGTGGCGAGGATGCCGGTGACGGCGACCGCCAGCGAGAGGCCCTTCGAGCCGAAGCGGCCGCGGACGAAGTCCGAGGTGGTGACGTATCCGTGCTTGTGCGATACCGACCACAGGCGCGGCAGGAAGGTGAAGATCAGCGGGTAGACGAGGATCGTGTAGGGGACGGCGAAGAAGCCGGCCGCACCCGCCGCGTAGATCGCGGCGGGGACCGCGACGAAGGTGTACGCCGTGTAGAGGTCGCCGCCGAGCAGGAACCAGGTGACCCAGGTGCCGAACGACCGGCCGCCCAGGCCCCATTCGTCGAGGCTGGCCTCGTTCTCGGCCTTGCGCCAGCGCGCGGCCATGAAGCCGACGACCGTGACGGCCACGAAGAAGAAGATGAAGACGGCGAGTGCTACGCCGTTCACGCCGTCCTTCATGCTGACGCACCCCTTGCGGGCGCGCTGGTCACGCTGCCACAGCTTGTACGCGATCATCGTCAGGGCGGTCGAGATGAGGACCCAGAGCATCTGGTACCAGTAGAAGAACGGGATGCCGATGAAGGTCGGTTCGACCTTCGCGTACGAGCTCACCCAGAGCATCGCCACGAACGGAGCTATGAGACAGAGCGCGATGACCACCCTCATGGGTGTCACTGTTGGTGGTTTCGCGTCGGTATCTTCTTGCATGTGGCGGCTCCGTCCCTCGCTGATCACCTGATGTAAACGCGCACGAAATCTAAGCGAGGGTTCCGGCGACCGTCACCCCTGTCCGCATTGCGGTCCTGCAACGGTCCGGAGCCGCCCGGTAACGACTGATCCCCTGCGTCGGCAGGGGATCAGTCGTATGAGTGACTGCGGGTCTCAGTCGATGGGCCGCTTCAGACGGGCCACGAACTTGTACCGGTCGCCCCGGTACACCGAGCGCACCCATTCCACCGGTTCGCCGTGCCCGTCGATCGAGTGCCGGGACAGCATGAGCATCGGCAGGCCGACGTCCGTACCGAGAAGTCCGGCCTCGCGCGGGGTGGCCAGCGAGGTCTCGATGGTCTCCTCGGCCTCGGCGAGGCGGACGTCGTACACCTCGGCGAGCGCTGTGTAGAGCGAGGTGTACTTCACCAGTGAACGGCGCAGCGCGGGGAAGCGTTTGGCCGAAAGGTGAGTGGTCTCGATCGCCATGGGCTCACCGCTGGCGAGCCGGAGCCGCTCGATGCGCAGCACCCGTCCGCCCGTCGTGATGTCGAGCAGCCCGGCGAGCGAGTCGTCCGCGGTGACATATCCGATGTCCAGAAGCTGAGACGTCGGTTCCAGGCCCTGGGCACGCATGTCCTCGGTGTACGAGGTGAGTTGCAGGGCCTGGGAGACCTTCGGCTTGGCGACGAAGGTGCCCTTGCCCTGGATGCGTTCCAGCCGGCCCTCGACGACCAGCTCCTGGAGCGCCTGGCGCACCGTGGTGCGCGAGGTGTCGAACTCGGCGGCCAGGGTGCGCTCGGGGTACGGGTGTGCCGGGCGGCAAGGTGTCGGTCATGTCGAGGAGATGGCGCTTGAGCCGGTAGTACTTCGGGACGCGTGCCGTACGCGTACCGGCCCCGGCCTCGCTCGAAGAACTGCCCCGTCGGCACCCATGGTCCGCCTCCCCGACTGCTGTGTTGCTGCCGTCACCGGCTCCTCCGTCTGTCGCGGCTCACATGGTGGCACGGTCCGGTCACGGGTCGTCGCCCTCCCTTAGGTGTCGGTCCTATAACGGACGCGAGTGCACTTCTTATACACCCTTGACACCCCTAAAGGTCTAGGCCAAGCTCCCGGTACTGGTCTAAACCATTAAAGACCAGGTCCCAGCCCCAGCAGTACTGCTCGGCGGATTTCTTCGCGGTGGGCCGGGGTTGCAGCAACCTGAGGAGGGTTTGACGTGAAGCGCAAGCTCATCGCGGCGATCGGCGTCGCGGGCATGTTGGTTTCGGTTGCGGCATGTGGTGGATCCGACGACAAGACGTCGTCGAAGGCCCCGAAGGACCGCAAGGAGAACCTGACCGTCTGGCTCATGGGCGAGGCCCAGTCGACCTGGCCGGAACTCGTCAAGGACGTCAACGCCGAGTTCAACAAGAAATACCCCAACGTCACTGTCAAGGTCCAGTACCAGCAGTGGGCGGACAAGGTGAAGAAGCTTGACACCTCCCTCGGCGGCGACAAGTTCCCGGACGTTGTCGAACTCGGCAACACCGAGACCATGCAGTACATCCTCAACGGTGCGCTCGGCGAGATCGACACCACGAAGTACGAGAACTCGGACACCTGGATCAAGGGTCTGAAGGACACCTGCTCCTTCGAGGGCAAGACCTACTGCGTCCCGTACTACGCCAGTGCCCGTCTGGCCGTCTACAACCAGGACATGCTGAAGGCCGGCACCGGCAGCGACGCGCTTCCGCAGACCGAGGCCGAGTTCACCAAGGCGATGGACAAGGTCTCCGCCGAGCTCGCCAAGAAGGACAAGCGCGCCTCGTCCCTCTACTTCCCGGGTCGCTACTGGTACGCGGCCATGTCCTACGTCGCGGCCTACGGTGGCCAGATCGCCGAGTACGACGAGGGCTCCAAGGAGTGGAAGGCGAGCCTGTCCTCGCCCGAGGCACAGAAGGGCATCAGCCACTTCGTCGACCTGGTCAAGAAGTACAACAAGGCCGACCAGACGAAGGACGAGCAGGACCACGCCAACGTCATGGCCAACGAGAAGGCCGCGGTCATCTACGGCCAGGCGTGGGAGGCCGGCAGCGTCACCACGGGCGAGAACGGCAACCCGAAGCTCGAGGGCAAGATCGCCACGGCCGGTATGCCCGGCCCGGAGGGCAAGGCGCTGCCTTCGTTCATCGGCGGTTCCGACCTGGCGACCATCTCCAAGTCCAAGGTCCAGGACCTCGGCGAGGACTGGATCTCGCTCTTCACCAACGCGAAGTCCATGGACGTCCTCGCCTCGAAGAACATCCTCCCCAACAACGAGAAGCAGCTTGAGCCGCTGAAGGCCAAGCCCGAGACGGCCGCCATCGCCAACGCGGTGCCGGACGCCTGGTTCACGCCGATCGCGCCGGGCTGGGCCTCGATCGAGAAGGAGGAGATCCTGGAGAACCTGCTCCTGGAGATCCTCAGGGCAAGTCCGTCGCCGACGCTGCCAAGAAGGCCGACGGCGAGATCAACGCTCTGATCAACAAGAAGGCCTGACCTTCCGAACGCCAGGCGGGGCCCGGCAGAAATGCCGGGCCCCGCTCCTTCAGCAAGTGAACGCCGTGCATTCCGGGGACTGCCTCGGACCCGCGATGGAAGGTCAGCCACGTGACTGCCGCTGATACCAAGGCTGCCGGGCCACCGGTCCCCGTACCACCCGATTCCGGACCGAAGGGGAATCCGTCGTCCGCGGACGACGGTGCGCCCCGTGTCCTGAAGAGGAAGCGCAAGAAGGGGAGCTGCTCCCTATCTCCTGATTCTCCCGGCGATTGTGGCATCGCCGCCGTCTACCTCTACCCGCTCGGCAAGACCGTCGTCATGTCCTTCCAGGACATGGGCCGGCGTGAGCTGTGGACCGGTGACCCTGCCCGTGGGTCGGACTGGAGCAGTTCACCAACATCCTCGGTGACTCCGAATTCTGGTGGGTCACCTTCCGTACAGTCGTCTTCATGGTCATCTGTGTGTCGCTGACCATGGGTATCGGCCTGCTGGTGGCACTCCTGATGCGCCGCCTGTCCACCTGGGTGCGGCTCGTCCTGACCTTCTGCCTCATCGCGGCCTGGTCGATGCCGCTGATGGTCGCCGCCTCGATCTTCCGCTTCATGGCGGACTCCGACTACGGCCTGATCAACACCCTGATCGCCAAGGTCGTCGGCGAGGACTGGCTCGGTCACAACTGGTACCTGAACCCGTTGCAGGGCTTCGGCATCATCACCCTCCTGGTCGTCTGGGGCGCGATCCCTTCGTCGTCGTCACGCTGTACGCCGCCCTCACCCAGGTCCCGCAGGAGCTGGAGGAGGCCGCCTCGCTCGACGGTGCCACCGGCTACGGCGTCTACAAGTACGTCACCTGGCCGGTCATCAAGCCGGTCTTCACCATGGTGGCCACGCTGTCGGTGATCTGGGACTTCAACGTGTTCGGCCAGATCTGGCTGCTGCGCGGCAACAAGCCCGAGCCCGAATACGAGACCCTCGGCCTCTACTCCTACTCCAAGGCGTTCGAGTCCACTTCCTTCAGCCAGGGCACCGCGATCGCCCTGATCACGGTTCTGCTGCTGTCCGGCGTGGCCGTGTACTACCTGCGCCAGCTCATGAAGACGGGAGAGGTCGAATGAGCAGCACGACCGAAACACAGGCGCTGCGCCCGGACCGGAAGACGGGCCGGCTGCGCTACGACATCCTCGGTCTGGGCATCGCCCTGGTCATGGTCTTCCCGGTCTACTGGCTGGTCATCAGCTCTCTGCGGCCCAACCGCGAGATCCGTTCGTACGACCAGACCCTGTGGCCCTCGTCGATCACCTTCGACAACTTCGTACGGGCCGCGGAGCAGCCGAACTTCGGCACCGCGATCCAGTCCAGCCTGATCGTCTCGATCACCGCCGTGGTCGGCGGCATGATCATCGCGACGCTCGCGGCGCTGGCCATCGGCCGCTTCCGCTTCTTCGGGCGCAAGTCGCTGGTCCTCATCCTGATCCTGGTCCAGATGCTGCCGCCGACGGCGATGCTCATCCCGATCTACGCGCAGCTCAACGCGATGGGCGGGATCGACGAGTACTGGGGCCTGATCGTCGTCTACCTGGTCTCCACGCTGCCGTTCGCCACGATCATGATCCGTGGCTTCGTGGTGAACATTCCGGTGGAGCTCGAAGAGTCCGCGATGGTGGACGGCTGCACCCGCTTCGGCGCCTTCCGCCGCGTGATCTTCCCGCTGCTGGCACCCGGTCTGGCTGCCGCGTCGATCTTCGCGCTCGTCAACGCGTGGAACGAGTACCTTTTCGCGTACATCCTGATCAACGACAACTCCAAGTACACGCTCAACGTGTGGCTGATGACGTTCACGACCGAACGCGGTACGGACTACGGCGCACTGATGGCGGCCTCGACCATGATCGCCCTGCCGGTGGTCGTGTTCTTCATGATCATCCAGAAGAAGATGGCCACTGGCCTGACTTCCGGCGCCGTGAAGGGATAGTGCGGCTTCTATGACCACCCTCGTTTCCACCACGGACACCGTGACGCGCGACGCTCTCGCCGTCCTGCAGCCCGGATTCACCGGCACCACCGCTCCCGACTGGCTGCTGCGCAGAGTCGGCGAAGGCCTTGCCTCCGTCGGACTGTTCGGCCGCAACGTCCAATCGCCCGCGCAGCTGGCGGCGCTCACCGCCCAGCTGCGGGCCGAACGTGATGACGTTCTCGTCGCGATCGACGAGGAGGGCGGCGACGTCACCCGGCTCGAGGTGCGGCACGGGTCCTCCTTCCCCGGCAACTTCGCGCTCGGCAGCGTCGACGACATGGCCCTGACCAGGGCCGTCGCCCAGGAGCTGGGCCGGCGCCTCGCCGAGTGCGGGGTCAACCTCAACTGGGCGCCGTCCGCGGACGTCAACTCCAATCCGGGCAACCCGGTCATCGGCGTACGGTCCTTCGGTGCCGTCCCGGAGCTCGTCGCCCGGCACACCGCCGCGTACGTCGAGGGCCTGCAGGCCGCCGGTGTCGCCGCCTGCACCAAGCACTTCCGGGACACGGCGACACGGCGGTCGACTCGCATCACGCGCTGCCGCGCATCGATGTGGACCTGGACACACTGCACGCCCGTGAGCTGGTGCCCTTCAGAGCAGCCATCGCAGCGGGTTCCAAATCCGTGATGAGTGCCCATATCCTGCTTCCCGCACTCGATCCGACCCGTCCCGCGACGCTGAGCCCGCAGATTCTCACCGGTCTGCTGCGCGAGGAGCTCGGTTACGACGGGCTGATCGTCACCGACGCCGTGGAGATGCAGGCCATCGCGTCGACCTACGGCATCGAGCACGGCTCCGTCCTCGCGATAGCGGCGGGCGCCGACGCTCTGTGCGTCGGAGGCGGGCTGGAGGACGACGCCACCGTGCTGCGGCTGCGCGACGCCCTGGTCGCCGCGGTGCGGGCGGGCGAACTGCCCGAGGAGCGGCTGGCGGACGCCGCCGCACGGTACGGGCCCTCGCGTCCTGGACGCTGCGGGCCAGGGGCTGTCTCGGAGCCGGGTGCGGCAGCGCAGGAGGGGACCGCGCCCGGCACCGGAGCCGGCTCCGACATCGGACTCGCCGCGGCCCGCCGTGCCGTGAAGGTGACCGGAACCGCCGAGCCGCTGAGTGAGCCGGCCTATGTCGCCGCGCTCACACCGGTCGCCAATATCGCGGTCGGTGGCGAGACTCCTGGGGCATCGCCGCCGAGCTGGGCCGGATACTGCCGGGTACCGTGACCGGCACCTACGGCAGGGCGTCGGCCGCGCCGGTGGACGGCGTGCTGCGGGCGGCGGGGAGCGGCGCATCGTCGCGGTGGTCCGCGACGTGCACCGGCACCCGTGGATGAGCGAGGTGCTCGACGGGCTGCTGGCGGTGCGTCCCGACACGATCGTGGTCGAGATGGGCCTGCCGGAGGCGGAGCCCAGGGCGCCCTGCACATCGCCACGCATGGCGCGGCCCGTGTGTGCGGGATCGCGGCGGCGGAAGTGATCACAGGGCGGTCCTGATCGCAGGACAGCGCCACGTACGTGACAGGCCGGGCACCCACGGGTGCCCGGCCTGTCACGTACGGGCTACAGGCAGCCCGGAACGGCGAAGGCCCCGCCGTACCCCTGAACCGAGGGCTTGGCGGGGCGCATCGTCAAGCTGCCCGGCACGACGCAGGGCGAGGCCCGCTCCACGTGCGGTCGGTCTAGAGCCCTGCCACCGCGGCTTCGCCGCGAACGTGGCCCGGAAGTAGCCGGCCAGCTTCAGCTTCGACGCAGCCGCCTCGTCGACCACGACCGTGGCATGCGGATGCAGTTGCAGGGCGGACGCGGGCACGATCGAGGCGATCGGGCCCTCGACCGTCTGGGCCACAGCATCGGCCTTGCCTCGCCGGTGGCGAGCAGGATCGGGTGACGGGAATCCAGGATGGTCCCGATGCCCTGTGTGATCACGTGGTGGGGCACCTGCTCGATGTCGTCGCCGAAGAACGCGCGTTGTCGATGCGGGTCTGTTCGGTGAGCGTCTTGATCCTGGTGCGGGAGGCGAGCGAGGAGCACGGCTCGTTGAAGCCGATGTGCCCGTCCGTACCGATGCCGAGCAGCTGGAGGTCGACCCCGCCCGCCTCGGCCAGTGCCTTGTCGTACGCCTCGCAGGCGGCCTGGACGTCCTCGGCCGAACCGTCGGGGCCCATGAAGGAGGCCTCGGACAGCCCGAGCGGTTCGACGACCTCGCGCAGCACCACCGAGCGGTAGGACTCGGGTGGCCGCCCGGCAGTCCGACGTACTCGTCGAGCTGGCAGATGCGGACGCGTGAGGCGTTCACCGCGCCGGAGCGGACCTTGGCCGCCAGGGCCCGGTAGATGGGCAGCGGGTCGAGCCGGTGGCAACGCCGAGCAGCGCGTCGGGCTTGCGGCTCAGCAGGGAGCCGATGGCCTCCGCGATGAGCTCGCCGCCTGCCGTGGCGTCCGGAACGATGACAACTTCCACGCTGTGCCTGCCGATCTCAAGAGTGGACTCATGTGGTATAGACCAATTGAAGGGCCAATCTAGCAGAACCGGACGGCCCCGAGGTGAACCGCCCGTACTCCGGGCGGTCCGTACTGCCCATGTGGCGGATGTCCGGTATGTCGCGGTCGACTTGGCTGGGTCGACAGCGGTAGGAGGGACTCCATGTCCGAGGGCCGGGCCGGATCATGGCGGCCGAGATGGCCGGGCAGCCGACGGTGCTGCGGCGTATCCTCCAGCGCGGCGCCGCCGGGATCGGCGAGGTGGCCGCCAGGATCGGCGAGGTGGTCGCCAGGATCGGCGAGGTGGTCGCCAGGATCGTCGCGAAGGAGCCCCGGTTCGTCCTGCTGGCCGCCCGCGGCTCGTCGGGCAACGGCGCCGCTCTACGCGAAGTACCTCCTGGAGGCCAGGCTCGGGCTGCCCTGCGGACTGGCCTCGATGTCCACCACGACGGCCTACGGCGCGAAGCCGGACCTGACGGACGTTCTGGTGATCACTGTCAGCCAGTCGGGCGGGTCGCCCGATCTGGTCGCATCCATGCGGGCGGCCCGGAGCGCCGGAGCGATCACCCTTGCCGTGGAACGCCCGCGGGCCGCGGCGCCGGGACGGGACCCTCGGCCCGTCCCGGCACCGCAGCCCGGAGCTGCCTGGCCGGCGGTGTGCGGTGCCTCCGGCCACTGGGAGACACCGGTGCAGTCAGGGCAGAGAGCGCCCGGTGTCTCTGTCCGCTCCCCTGTGCGGGGAGAGCGGAGGTCTGTCTCCTGCATTGTGGACTAGACCAATCGCCCGTGTCTATCCGTCCGGCACCGGAAATTCGCAGTCGGCGTCCGCGCCCCGTCCGCGCCCCGTCCGCGCACCGTCCGTGCCCCGTGCGTGCCCCGTCCGCGCCCCGTCCGTGCCCCTCGGTGTCACGGGCCGCCGGGCCCATCGGTTCGGAACCTGTCCGTATCCACAGGTACGCTCGCAATCGTGCCCTCCATGAACGACCTCGTCCGCCGGCAGACAGCCCTGAGTGAATCCGACCTCGAGTGGCTGCATCTGCTGGTCTCGGAGTGGCAGTTGCTCTCCGACCTTTCTTTCGCCGACCTGGTCCTGTGGGTTCCCACCCGCGACGGCACCCGCTACGTGTCCGTTGCGCAGATGCGGCCGAACACCGGCCCCACGTCCTACCAGGACGACATGGTCGGTCATCTGGTGCCGCGTGGCCGCCGTCCGCTGCTGGACGCCGCCCTGGACGAGGGCAGGATCGTGCGGGAGGGCGACCCGGAGTGGCGCGAGGAGGTGCCGGTGCGGGTCGAGTCCATCCCCGTACGGCGTGAGGGACGGGTCCTCGGTGTCATCGCGCGCAACACCAACCTGCTCACCGTGCGCACGCCTTCCCGGCTGGAGCTCACCTACCTGCAGTCCGCCTCCGACCTGGCCCAGATGATCGCCGCCGGATCCTTCCCGTTCCCCGGCCAGCAGGTCGACATGGACGCATCGCCGCGTGTCGGTGACGGGCTGATCAGGCTGGACGCCGACGGGGTCGTGCAGTACGCCAGCCCCAACGGGCTCTCCGCGTACCACCGTCTCGGTCTGGCCTCCGACCTGGTGGGCCACCACCTGGGCACGACCACCGCCGAGCTCGCACCCTCCCGCGGTCCGGTGGACGAGGCTCTGGTCAAACTGGCGAGCGGATATGCGCCACGTGAGTTCGAGGTCGAGTGCGCCGGCGGGTGATCCAGCTGCGGGCGATCCCGCTCAAGCCCAAGGGTGTTCGCATCGGGTCCCTGGTGCTCCTGCGCGACGTCACCGAACTGCGGCGCCGCGAACGGGAGCTGATCACCAAGGACGCCACCATCCGGGAGATCCACCACCGGGTGAAGAACAACCTCCAGACGGTGGCTGCCCTGTTGCGTCTGCAGGCCCGCCGGATGGACTCGGAGCAGGGCCGCGAGGCGCTCAATGAGGCGGTACGGCGCGTCGGTTCGATCGCGATCGTGCATGAGACGCTGTCCCAGAATCTGGACGAGCGGGTCGAGTTCGACGAGATCGCGGACCGGGTCATCGCGATGGTCGCCGAAATCTCCCCGGGCAAGGTCGACTGCCGCCGCACCGGCCGCTTCGGCATTCTCGACGCGGAGGTGGCCACACCGCTGGCCATGGTGCTCACCGAGGTCCTGCAGAACGCGTTGGAGCACGCGTTCACAGTGGCCGAGCGCGGCACCGTCGAGGTATCCGCGGTACGCGGCGGATCGCCTACCGAGGGCGGCTGCTGATCACCGTTCAGGACGACGGGCGTGGACTGCCCGAGGGTTCGACCCGCAGCGGGCCGGCAATCTGGGGCTCCAGATTGTTCGGACCCTTGTGGAGGGTGAGCTGAGCGGCACCTTCGGCATGGTCCCGGCCCCGAACGTGGCACTCAGGTCGTGCTGGACATTCCTGTCACGAACGAAAAGTAGGACCGGGGCCCGAAGCGCGGAGCCGGAATCCGCCGGATACAAGCAGTGGGCCCGGACCGTGGTTACGGTCCGGCCCACTGCACTGTTACTCACGTGTTGCGATGCGCTACGGGGGTACTGCGCGCTGCGACTCGAAGGCGGGGCTGTGCGTACGCTCTGTACGCGCCGCCGGGCTGAGGCTGTCTAGCGGGGGCGTCGGTCAGGCGCTTGCGTTACGCGCCCGATTGCGAGCGGCACGGCGCTTCATTGCGCGGCGCTCGTCCTCGCTGAGGCCACCCCAGACGCCGGAGTCCTGACCGGACTCGAGCGCCCACTGCAGGCACTGCTCCATGACGGGGCAGCGACGGCAGACGGCCTTGGCTTCCTCGATCTGCAGCAGCGCAGGACCGGTGTTGCCGATGGGGAAGAACAGCTCCGGGTCTTCCTCACGACAAACGGCGTTGTGACGCCAGTCCATGGCTGCTACCTCTCCTTGGTATTACGTACTGTGGCTTGTGAATGTGAACGCTTTCACGAATCCCCGCGGTTGAAGGCCGGACTCCCAGAAGAACTGGTTGTGGCCCTGTTTCGTTGAGGAGGGTTCTGGCTCTCAGTGGAGGCTGGTGTTGCGCGCCGTCCCGATCGCCATATAGAGATTCGCAAACCTCGGCGGCGGATACAACCCTTCTGGAAAGTTTTTGATTCCTCGGTGTCGACTAGGTCACAGCCGTACTTCTAAGGGGTGGGGGCCAGCCCAAACGTTCGAGTTAAAGGACTTTCGCCGCTTCCGCTCACACAATCACACGCAGTGCACGGCGTACGCCTGTGAACGTCACGCTCGTACGCAGTCCCAGGTGGTCGCCGTCCATCTGGAAGGGTAGTGGAGCCTTTGAATGCAAGGTGAAGTCGGTGAGGTCATGGAGTGAAACGGCGTGCTTGCCGTGCGGCCCCTTCTCGGGGCTGGAAGTGAGCAGCTGGGTGCCGTAGCGGGCGACCGCGGGGTGGAGAGGCGCTTCAGCCCGAGGATGTCCAGGGCGGTGTCGAAAGAGGCCTTCGGGGAGGCGTACATCGGGCGATTGCCCAGGTAGGTCCAGGGGCGGTGTTGCAGATTATGGACAGCGCCAGGTCCGTGACCGGGTCCTGGCCGGGCACATCCAGCGTGATCAGCCCCTGCCGGCGGTGGGGCTCCTCCAGGAACTGCCGGACAACTTGGCGCACATACAGCGCATGCGTCGAACGCTTACCGCGCTCGCGCTTCTGTTCGACCCTGCCGATGACGCCCGCGTCGAATCCGAGCCCGGCACAGAAAGTGAACCAGCGTTGCGGAACGGATTCGTCCTCCGTGCCCGGTGTGCCCGCGGCCAGCCCGAGGCCTACCGTGCGCTCGCTGCGTGTCGCGAGGGCGTCCAGGATCGCGCCGGTAGCCTCCACGGCGTCGTTGGGCAGCCCGAGGGCGCGTGCGAAGACATTGGTTGAGCCGCCGGGAACCACGGCGAGGCTCGGCAGGCTGTCCACATCGGGGCCTTTGTGGAGGAGGCCGTTGACGACTTCGTTGACGGTGCCGTCGCCACCCAGGGCGACCACCAGGTCGATGTCGTCGGAATCGGCTGCCCGTCGCCCCAGGTCCCGGGCGTGCCCCGGTACTCCGTGGTCACGGCTTCGATCTTCATCTCGCTCGCCAGCGCATGAATGAGCACGTCACGGGTCCGCGCACTGGTAGTGGTGGCAGCTGGATTGACCACGAGGAGTGCGCGCATGCCTGCCAGCCTACCTACCGGGCGGTACCGGCTTGTAGTCGTGGATCTCTGGGTCCGGTGACGGTAACCGAGTGTGACCGCCTCGGGCTCCGGTCCGGCGCCTGGGTTCCTCGCTCCGGGGCCGTGTTCCGGGGTCGCGTTCCGGCCAGGCCTCGACCCCGGCTTCGCTTCCGGCGGGTCAGGATGCCAGTCTGAAAGGGTGAGTACTCCGCAGAGCACACCCTCTTCGTCGCCTTCGGCCGGACCGGAGAAGCCGGGCCGGATCACCGTCCTGGCCGGACTCAACGCCCTCGAAGGGCAGCGCTCGCCATCGGCGGGGTCTACATGCTGGTCATGGGGCTGCTCGGGCGGCCCGACAGCCCGCAGCAGGCGGAAATGGGCGGCCTCACCCTGATCGCGCTCGGTCTGATCCCGCTGTTCGCGGCCCGGGGCTGCTGCTGCGGCGCAGCTGGAGCCGTGGGCCCGCGCTCATCACCCAGCTCATGGCGCTGCCGGTCGCCTGGACGCTGCTGCGGGCGCAGGGTGCTCTGATCCCGGCCGGGATCGCCCTCGCCGCCGTTGCGGTGACGGCTCTGGTTCTGCTGCTCAACCCGGAGACCACCCGAGTGCTGGGCGTCCGGGGCCGGGTACGCCCCCGAGGCCTGAGCCTTCCGTACCTGCTGCTCGGTCTACTCCTCGACCAGCAGTCGCTCGCGCAGCTGTGCGAGCGTGCGGGCCAGCAGGCGCGAGACGTGCATCTGTGAGATGCCGACCTCCTGCGCGATCTGCGACTGCGTCATATTGCCGAAGAAACGCAGCAGCAGGATGCGCTTCGCGCGGGGAGGTCCTCCAGCAGCGGTTTGAGCGACTCCCGGTACTCGACCCCTCCAGCGCCTCGTCCTCGGACCCCAGGGTGTCCGCGACAGCCGGGGAATCGTCGTCCGTGTCCGGGACGTCCAGCGACAGGGTGCTGTAGGCGTTGGCTGATTCCAACCCTCCAGGACCTCCTCCTCGGAGATACCCAGGCGCTCGGCCAGCTCATGAACCGTGGGGAGCGGCCATGCTGCTGGGAGAGCTCCGCGGTCGCCGTGGTCAGCGACAGCCGCAGCTCCTGCAGGCGGCGCGGCACCCGCACCGCCCAGCCCTTGTCGCGGAAGTGGCGCTTGATCTCGCCGACGACCGTCGGGGTCGCGTACGTCGAGAATTCGACGCCCCGGTCCGGGTCGAACCGGTCCACCGACTTGATCAGGCCGATGGTCGCGACCTGGGTCAGATCGTCCAGCGGCTCGCCGCGGTTACGGAAGCGGCGGGCCAGATGTTCCACGAGCGGGAGGTGCATCCGCACCAGCCGGTTGCGCAGCTCCGCCTTCTCGGCCGAGCCGTCGGCCAGCTCTCTCAGCTCGATGAAGAGAGCCCGTGCCCCGCTGCGGTCGTGTGGATCATGGTGCCCGTGCTCGCTCATCTGGCCCGCCCGCCCTGCCTGCGACTGCTCCGCCGCGACCGTACGGCCTTGCGTCCCGTCCGCACCGTCCACCGGGTGCGGACGGGCCTGCTGTTCCGGATGCCTGCTGGGTGCACCACCCCGGATCGGATCGTCTCGTCCCGCACAGGACCGTCCCCGTTCCCGTTGCTCACGCCGGCCCGGGTCCCGCGCCGCGCTGTTTGTGGAGGCTGATGCTGACCGTACGGTCCTCGGCGACCGTCGAGTCGACCTTTCCGGCCAGAGCCGAAAGCACCGTCCACGCGAACGTGTCGCGCTCGGGTGCGCGGCCGTCGGTGGTCGGGGCCGACACCGTAACCTCGAGGGAATCGTCGATGAGGCGGAATACGCAGCTGAGGACCGAGCCCGGCACGGCCTGCTGGAGCAGGATCGCGCAGGCCTCGTCGACCGCGATGCGAAGATCCTCGATCTCGTCGAGAGTGAAGTCCAAACGCGCTGCGAGGCCGGCCGTGGCCGTACGCAGCACCGACAGGTAGGCACCCGCAGCGGGCAGCCGGACCTCTACGAAGTCCTGATTCCCGGGCTCGCCTGCGATCTGGGACACCCTCACCTCCAAGGTGGCACAAACTCATTCGAGGCTCCGGGACGAATGCCCGGAGCCATGCGGTCCGTCGACGGTTCTTGGTTCGGCGACGCTATCGCGATCCATGATGCCGTGTCGCCAGGCCCCAGCCCATAGCCGTCACTCATGGTAGGCACATGAGTGCGGACAGTGGCTAGGGTCTGTGGCAGTCAATTGAGAAGAACCGGCGCCGGTTTGACGTACCCAGACGTCAGACGATCGAACCGTCCTCGAAGCACCAACGCCAGCTCTCGCCCGGTTCGAAGCTCCGCATCACGGCGTGACCGGTGCGCTCGAAGTGTGCCGTGGCGTGTCTCAGCGGCGACGAGTCGCAGCAGCCGACGTGCCCGCAGACGAGGCAGAGCCGCAACTGCACGGGATGGCTGCCCACCGCCAGACACTCCGGACACGTGGCGCCGAGCGGGCGGGCTCGGGCGCGGCAGTTCGTGAACATGCGAGCACTCACTCATGATGGCCAGATTACGACGGATGCGAGGGCCGTGGGATGGACGCATTGCCGCTGGTGGCGCTGGTCGCGGCCAGCGCCGCGGTCGCGGGGCCGCACGCAGGATCCCGGTCCCCGCCCCACTGCTGCTGGTTGCCGTGGCCTGCTGGCCGCTTATCTGCCCGGTGTACCGACGTACACCCTGGACGCGCACGTCGTGCTGCCGCTGCTGCTGCCGCCGCTCCTGTACACGGCAGCCGTCGACAGCTCCTACCTCGACCTGCGGGCCAATCTGAGGCCGATCGGGCTGCTCTCGGTGGGTACGTGCTCTTCGCGACCTTCGCCGTCGGATGGCTGGCCTATCTGCTCGTGCCCGACCTGCCCCTGACCGCGGCCCTGGTGCTCGGTGCGGTGATCGCCCCGCCGGACGCCGTCACCGCCGCCGCGATCGCCCGGAGGGTCGGGCTGCCCGCCCGGTCACCACGATCCTCCAGGGCGAGTCCCTGGTGAACGACGCCACCGCGATCACCGCCTACAAGGTGGCGCTGGCCGCGGCGGTGGGCGAGGGCATGAGCTGGGGAGGGCGTCGGGGAGTTCCTGCTGGCCGCCGTCGGCGGTGTCGGCGTCGGCCTGGCGCTGATGGTGCCCCTGCACTGGCTCCGCACGCACCTGAAGGAGGCGCTGCTGCAGAACACGCTGTCCCTGCTGATCCCCTTCGTCGCGTACGCCGCGGCGGAACGGGTGCACGCCTCCGGAGTACTGGCCGTGGTCGTCGTCGCGCTCTACCTGGGACACCGCTCCTGGCAGGTCGACTTCGCGACGCGGCTCCAGGAGGCGGCGGTGTGGAAGATGGTCGCGTTCGTCCTGGAGTCCGCGGTCTTCGCACTCATCGGGCTGCAACTGCCCTTCGTGCTGAGGGGCTCGGTGCGTACGCGGTCACCGAGGCCCTCCAGTACGCGGTCGTGGTCTTCGTCGCCGTCGTCGTGGTGCGCTTCGTCTGGGTCTACCCGGCGACCTACCTGCCGCGGCTCTCCAGGCGCGTGAGGGAACGGGAACCCGACACCCCGTGGACCTCGCCGCTGATCGTCGGCTGGGCCGGGATGCGGGCGTCGTCTCGCTCGCCATCGCCTTCTCCATTCCGATGGTCACGCATGACGGACAGGGCTTCCCGGCACGCAATCTTGTGCTCTTCCTGACCTTCACGACCGTCATCGGGACGCTGGTCATCCAGGGACTCACGCTCCTCTCCTGGTGCGCGTACTGAAGCTGCCGGGGCGTGACCTGCGGGCGGAGACGCTCGCCGAGGCGCAGGCGCAGAGCGAGGCGTCGGCGGCAGCGGACGCGCGGCTGGAGGAGCTGCTGGCCGACCGGCGCAACCGCCTGCCCGGCCCGCTCGCCGATCGGCTGCGCACCGTGATGGAGCGCCGGCGCAACGCGGTGTGGGAGCGGCTCGGCGCCCCGAACCCGTTGACGGGGAGTCGGCTGACGACACCTACAGACGGCTGGCCAGGGAGATGATCGAGGCCGAGCGCGAGGTCTTCGTGCGGCTCAGGGACGAGCGGCGGATCGACGACGAGATGCTGCGCAGTCTGCTGCGCCGGCTGGACCTGGAGGAGGCGGCGGCCTACCGGGAGTCGGACGACAGTTAGGCGTGTTTCGAAAGTCCGCCTGCCCGGCGACGCCTGGCACGCACGCTCGCCGCGTTGTCGGGATCGCCCCGATACACCCAGTATCGGGGCGACCCTCCGCCTTGCGATCGCACGCACCAGACGCCGCCGGGCCGCCCTTCGGGCGGACGGCGCTACTTCGAAACACGCCCTGGGCGCCCGTGCGGCGCTGCCAGGTCCGGGCGTCCGGTGATCACGGCGGTCACCGTGGATCCGGGCGAACGCCCTCCCCGGCCAGCTCGGTCAGTGCGTACAGCAGCTTGGCGACATAGAGCCGCTCGACGGCCAGTGAGTGCCGGTCCTCGAAGTCGTCGGCGAAGGCTTGCAGTTGCGGGTCGTACGGGCGTAGCCGCCGAAGTGGAAGCGTTCGTCCAGGGACCAGTGCCCGGCCGGGGCGCCGAACGCCCCGAGCTGCAGGGCCCGTACCGCATCGCCCAGGAAGCCGCCGCGCAGAACCGGGATGCCGAGGGCGCGCTGCCCCGGTCCGAGACCGGCGGCGAGGCCGGCCAGGGTGCCGCCGGTACCGCAGGCCACGGCGACCGTACCGGCCGGGCCGCGCAGCTCCCGGCCCAGGGCTGTGCAGCCCTGTACGGCCAGGGCGTTACTGCCGCCTTCCGGGATGACGCTGCACTCCCCGAAGAGCCTCAGCAGCCCCGCCAGGACGTCAGGATCGGTCTTCGAGCGGTACGTCGAGCGGTCCACAAAGTGCAGACGCATGCCGTCGGCCGCGCACTGGGCGAGGGAGGGTTCAGCGGGCGGCCGGCCAGCTCCTCGCCCGGACCACCCCGACCGTGCCGAATCCGAGCAGCCGCCCGGCAGCGGCGGTGGCGCGCAGGTGGTTGGAGTAGGCCCCGCCGAAGGTGAGCACGGTGCGGCCGGCGGCGGCCGCCAGATTGGGGAGAGCTTGCGCCATTTGTTGCCCGGCAGGCCGGGGTGGATCAGGTCGTCGCGCTTGAGCAGCAGCCGTACGCCGTGACGGGCGAAGCGCTCGTCCTCGGCCGGCTGCAGCGGTGAGGGAGAGCCGGTTGCAGCCGGGAGAGATCGAGCGCTTCGTGGTGCATGTGTTCATTGTCGCCGAACGCGATGCGGCATGCCAGCCGCCGGCGGCTACTTGAGACGGTCGTGGATCCGGGCGCGCATGGAGGCCATGGTGAAGCCCCGGGGTCCACCTTTCCGGGCTGCCACTCCAGGTGTCCGATGACCGAGGGGCGTTCCAGTCGTGGTGGCGGCAGACCGCGGCGGCCGCCTTTTCGATTGCTTCGAGCTGGACGCCGGGCCAGGGTCCTTTCCGTCGCCGAGGTTCTCGCACTCGAATCCGTAGAAGTGCCTGTTTCCGTCGGTGTTGGCCTCGTTGTCCGACGGCAGGCCCTTCTCGGCGATGACGGCGCGCAGTACGTCGTCATCGCCGAGCCCGGCGTGGTTGGCGCGGCCGTAGCCGACCAGATGGACCCGGCCGTCCTTGGTGATCACACCGTGGCAGAGCGGGCCCGGCAGGCCCGCATAGCCGTCACGGCAGGTGTCGACGGTGCGGGCGGTGCCCTTGGTGACGGTGTGATGGATCATCACGCCGTGCACAGACCCCAGGGCCCTGGGGATTGCGGTTGTGCGTACGCCAGTCGCCCACTTGGACGACGGTGAGTCCTTCGTCCTTCAGGGCCTTGAGGAAGCTGCTGGCGGACATGGGTGAGGACATGGCCGACTCCTTTGGTACGTGGGGAGTGTGTCCGTCCAGCGCTTGTACCGGAACGCGGGCCTCCGGGCTACCTGTTCGGGCCATGTGCGACTCGATCCGGACAATCCGGCGAGCGGGGCCGGGGCCGGTCAGCTCTGGGCGAGCCACAGGTCCGGGCCGAACACCTCGTAGTGGATGTCGGCGGCGGGGACGCCCTTGGCGAGCAGCTGGGTCCGGGCGGTACGCATGAAGGGCAGCGGGCCGCAGAGGTAGGCGCGGGTGCCGGAGGGACCGGGATGCCGGTCAGGTCCGCCAGGCCGGTGCGGTCCGCGGGTGGCCGGGCTCGGGTTCTCGTACCAGAAGTGCGCGGCCGCGTCGTGGAGCTTGCCGGTGAGGAGCGCGTGGTCGGCACGCATGGCGTGGTCGGCGGGCGAGCGGTCCGCGTGCACGACGGTGACGGGGAGCGGTGGCCGACTGCCGCGAGGTGCTCCAGCATCGCGAGCATCGGGTGCAGCCGATGCCCGCGGAGGCGAGCAGCAGCGGGTGTCACCGGCGTCGAGCACCAGGTCCCCGTACGGGGCGGAGACGCGCAGCCGGTCACCGGCGCGGGTGTGCTCGTACAGGTGCAGCGAGACCTCGCCGTCGGGGGTGGTGGCGGAGGGTCGGCAGGGGAGCCGGTGCCGCGTACACGCTTCACGGTGATCGAGCGGAGCGGCGACCCGGGGCGCTGGAGAGGCTGTACTGGCGTATCTGGCGGGCGCCGTCGGCGAGTTCCACCTGTACGGAACGTACTGGCCCGGCCGGAAGGCGGGGGCGGGAGCGCGGTCGGCGGGTGGAGCTGGAAGGTGGCGACGTCCGCGGTCTCCTCTATGCGCGAGGTCACCTCCCACTCGCGCCAGACATCACCCGCGATGACCCCGCTCCGCGTACAGCCGGTCCTCGATGGTGAGGAGGGCGTTGGCCATCAGCCAGTAGACCTCGTCCCAGGCGGCGGCGACCTCGGGCGTCACCGCGTCGCCGAGCACCTCGGCGATCGCGGCGAGGAGATGGGTGTGCACGACATCGTACTGCGGGCGGGTGACACCGAGTGACGCGTGCTTGTGGGCGATCCGGCTGAGCATCACGTCGGGGCGGGTGTCCGGGTGTCCGACCAGCTGGGTGGCGAAGGTGGCGATGGAGCCCGCGAGGGCGCTGCGCTGGGTGCCGGACGCCTGGTTGCCACGGTTGAAGAAGTCGCGCAGCAGCTCGGGGTGGGCGGTGAACAGCTTCTGGTAGAAGAGGTCCGCGATGTCTCCGATGGCCGCGCCGACGGCGGGGAGGGTGGCACGGACGGTGGCGGTCGACGTCTCGGAGAGCATCGGTTGACTCCTCAGGTGTGGAGAGGTGCGGTGGGTACGGGCCGGGCGGGTGGCTCGGGCATTTGAATTGGTATATCAGGTGCATATTTTAGAGCCGGGGGCGGACCGGTGGGAGGGCGCGCCCTTCGTGTGGCCCGGATCAGCCGGGTGCGGGGCGCCCGCTGCTGAGGCTGATCAGCAGTGGCCCGGTGGGGAGGAGATGAGATCGGTGACCGTGATCGGGTCGAGCGAGGTGTAGAAGGCCTCCTCCGCCCGGCGCAGCGCGGAGCGCAGCCGGCAGGCGGAGCGCAGTGGGCAGGGGTGCTCCCTCGCACTCGACCACTTCGCCCGGCCCCTCCAGCTCCCGCACAAGCCGGCCGATGGAGGCCGACCGTCCGGCGGCGGTGAGGGTCAGGCCGCCGCCCCGGCCGCGGCGTGCGTCGACCAGGCCCAGGTGCTGGAGCCTGGCGACGACCTTGGCCGCGTGGGTGTAAGGCACCAGCATGGTGGCCGCCACCTCCCGGGTGGTCGGCGGATCCTGCTCCTCCGTGGCGGCCAGGCGCATGAGTACCCGGAGTGCCACGTCGGTGAATCTGGTCAGCCGCATGGGGTCAGAGTAGATAAGTTGCATATTAAATGCAACTTATGACAGCCGCCGGGCGACGCTGGGCAACATGCCCCGCTGAAGCCTGAAATAGTCACACTCTTTTGTGTAATGGCGCGTTGCGTCATTGGGCTGGAAGTCTCTTGCTCGCAGGTCAGCCCGTGATCGAGAGGATGTCGGATGTCCGTTGGCGAAGAGGTTCGCGACACGCAGGTTCCGCCGCAGCAGAGTCTTGGTACGGCGGCTGCGCGGAACCTCGCTACGACCACCAAGTCCGCGCCGCAGATGCAGGAGATCACCTCCCGGTGGCTGCTGCGCATGCTGCCGTGGGTGCAGGTGCAGGGCGGGACCTACCGGGTGAACCGACGGCTGAGTTACTCGGTCGGCGACGGCAGGGTGACATTTGTGCAGACCGGTGACCAGGTCGCGGTCATCCCCGCCGAGCTCGGTGAACTCCCGCCCTGCGGGCTTCGGCGACGAGGAGGTGCTCGCCGAGCTGGCGCGCAGGTGTGAACAGCGCGAAGTCGAGGCCGGTGAGGTGCTCGCGGCATCGGGAGACGCCGCGGACCGGGTCTATCTGCTGGCGCACGGCAAGGTGGAGAAGATCGGCGCCGGGCCGTACGGGGACGAGACGGTGCTCGGAGTCCTCGCGGACGGCGCGTACTTCGGCGACCAGACGCTGATCGACGATGATGCCGCCTGGGACTTCACGGCCCGCGCCGTCACCGCCTGCACACTGCTGTCACTGCGCCGTTCGGATGTGCTCAACCTCGCGGCGCGTGCCGAGTCGCTCCGCGACCATCTCGCCGCACTGCTCTCCATCCCGCACCAGCGCACCAACAAGTACGGCGAGGCGGAGATCGAGCTCTCCGCCGGCCATGTGGGAGAGCGTCGTCCCGCACACCTTCGTCGACTACGAGTCGGCGCCGCGTGAGTACGAGCTGAGCGTCGCGCAGACCGTGCTGAAGGTCCACAGCCGGGTCGCCGATCTCTACAACCAGCCGATGAACCAGACCGAGCAGCAGCTGCGGCTCACGGTCGAGCGCTGCGCGAGCGCCAGGAGCACGAGCTCATCAACAACCGCGAGTTCGGCCTGCTCAACAACTGCGACTACGGGCAGCGGCTCCAGCCGCACGACGGGCGCCCACCCCGACGACATGGACGAGCTGCTGTCGCGCCGGCGCGGATCGAAGCTGTTCCTCGCCCACCCACGAGCCATCGCGGCGTTCGGCCGTGAGTGCAACAGGCGCGGGCTCGTGCCGGAGAGCGTGGACGTCGGCGGACATCATGTGCCCGCCTGGCGCGGGTGCCGATCTTCCCGTCCAACAAGATCCCCGTCACCGACGCCAGCACCACATCGATCATCTGCATGAGGACCGGTGAGGCCGAGCAGGGCGTCGTAGGGCTCCAGCAGAGCGGCATCCCGGACGAGATCGAGCCGAGCCTGTCGGTCCGCTTCATGGGCATCGACGAGCAGGCGATCATCTCGTACCTGGTGACCGCCTACTACTCCGCCGCGATCCTGGTGCCGGACGCGCTCGGTGTTCTTGAGAACGTCGAGGTGAGTCGCTGGCGCTGACCTCCTTCAGCCGGGGAGCCGGGTACCGCCGCCGGGCTCCCCACCCGGCAAGGCCGCGACAGAGGGTGCCTTCGGGGCGCCCGGAAGGAGTGACCGTGACCATGACGAGTACGGACGCGGCGCGGGAAGGGCACGAGGCCGCCGCGCTCCTGGAGCGCACTCGCAGCATCGTCGACCCGCACCTGAGATCAGCCGTGGAGTCGTTGCCCGGTGCGATACGACGGGTCGCGATGTACCACTTCGGATGGGAGAACGCCGACGGTACGCCGGCGTCGGGTCAGGCGGGCAAGGCCATCAGGCCCGCGCTCGTCCTGGCCGCCGCACGGGCGCTGGGCGGCGATCCCACCCAGGCCGTACGGGCAGCAGTAGCCGTGGAGATGGCCCACAACTTCACCCTGCTCCACGACGACGTCATCGACGAGGACGCCACGCGCAGGCACCGGCCCACGGCCTGGGCGGTCTTCGGTGTGTCCGACGCCATCATCACCGGCGACGCCATGCTCGCCCTCGCGCTGCGGATGCTGGCCGACGACCCGAACCCGGCTTCCGCGCGGGCCTCGGCCCGGCTCTCCACCTGCGTCATCGAGCTGTGCGCGGGGCAGCAGGCCGACTGCGCGTTCGAGGAATGCGCTCCGGACGAGGTCTCGCTGGACGAGTGCCTCACCATGGCCATGGCCAAGACCGGCGCCCTGCTCGGCTGCGCCTGCGCCCTCGGCGCGCTGAGCGCCGGAGCCGGGGAGCGGGCGGTCGTCTCCATGGACGGATTCGGCAGGGAGGCCGGCCTCGCATTCCAGCTCATCGATGATCTGATCGGTATCTGGGGACACGGGCCGGACCGGGAAGCCGGTCGGTGCGGATCTGGCCGCCCACAAGAAATCCCTGCCCGTGGTGGCCGCGCTCACCTCCGGCACTCCCGCCGCCGGCGAGCTCGCCGCCCTCTACCGGGGCGCCATGAACACACCCGGCGAGGTGAGCCGTGCCGCTCTCGCCGTCGAGCAGGCCGGGGGCAGGGACTGGGCCCAGGTCTGTGCGGCGGACCGGATGGCCCGTGCGGTCCATCACCTGTCCCGGGCGGTACCCGACCTTGCCGCGGCCGGTGATCTGCTGGCCCTGGCGGAATTCGTCACCCGCAGGACGCACTGACGGGCTGACTCTAGGATCCTGTAAGTCAGTTGAGGGGCGCAGAAGAGAGGCGGGATCCGGTTCATGGGCGTACGAATACGGCAGGCGGACGAGCGGGACAGGGACCGGGTCGTACGGATCCTGGAGGAGTCCTTCCACGACGACCCGGTGAGCAGCTGGATCTTCCCGGACGAGAGCACCGTCGCGCGGTGCACGGAAAGTTCCTCGGTGTCTTCGCCGATGTCGCACTGGCCGGGGCAGGATCGATCTGCTGGAGGACGGCACGGCGGTCGCACTGTGGCTTTCGGTTCCGGCGGGCGCGGCCGATGAGGAGGACAACACGCCTGCGCTGATGCGGGAGACGGCGGACCCCGGCAATGAACGGGCCGAGCTGGTGGGGAGGATGACAGGCGCGGTCCACCCGCACGACCGCGCGCACGAGTATCTGCTCATGATCGGCGTCTCCCGGAGCGCCAGGGTCAGGGATCGGGGCCGACCTGATATCCGGCGTTCTGGAGAGCTGCGACCGCGACCGCGTCCCCGCCTACCTGGAGGCGAGCAGCCTGCGCAGCCGTGGACTCTACGAGCGGCTGGGCTTCACCCTCATGGGCCGGACCGTCGATCTCCCGGACGGCCCCTCCATGTGGCCCATGTGGCGCGAGCCGCGCACCGGCTGAATCCCGGCCGGAGGCGGAAGCGGAGGGCGCCACGGGGCCGCGCCGGACACGGACTACAGTCCCTGGTCATGACAGATGAGTCGTGGGCAGGCTGGTACCGGGACGGTTATGGTTCCGAAGCGGTCATTCTCACCACGGACGGACAGCAACTCCGCATTCGGATCCGGGGTGTGGATTTCGAGGGCGAGAGCTTCGACAGTCTCGGGCCCACGGCCGGCATACCGTCCGGCGGCGCCGAGTTCGACCTGGCGGACGGTGTGCTCAGCGACTGCGTGCTGGAGTGGGACCTCCCGCTTCCCGTCATAGCCGCCGGCCGCCCCAGCAGGCCACGCTCAGCTGCCTGCTGTCGCTGCGCCGTGCCGACCCGGATCTCTCGCTGGCGCTCCATCTGGACGGGGCGGTGTACGAATCGGCACGCGCCGAGGCGGACTTCGCTGCAGCGCTGGCCACGATCCAGCGCATCCTTCCGCCGGGTACCCATATGCAGAGCTGCATAGCCTGTGCCTTCTCCGACTACTTCCCGGCACCGGTCCGCGGCTTCAACGGCAGGCTGGCCTGCTTCCGCGGTGCGAAGGATGCCTACCGCGACGCGGCCGGCGGGAGCGATGTCCTGGACCTGTGGGACCGGCGGACCGGCTTCGTCCAGGAGGTATGGAGCTGCCCGGAGTTCGAGCCCCGTCCGGTGGAAGGTGCGGGTACGGGCCACCGGGGTGCGTTCCCGCTGGAGCACGCCTGATCACTACTGCCCGCCCACCGGCTGCCCGCCCCACCGACCGCCTTCGCCCCGTACCGGAACTGGCGGATTCTCGGGGTCCTCGCAACACCTGATGGCTTATGCGGTCGTCAGTAGATCACGCAGGCGCTCGGCTGGGGTTCTCCAGCCGAGCGTTTTGCGTGGCCGGCCGTTGAGTTGCTGGGCAACGTGTTCGAGGTCTGCGGGACTGTGCGCGGACAGGTCGGTGCTCTTGGGGAAGTACTGCCGCAGCAGGCCGTTGGTGTTCTCGTTCGATCCGCGCTGCCAGGGCGAGTGGGGTCGCAGAAGTAGACCGGCACGCCGGTGGCAACGGTGAACTGCTTGTGCGCGGCCATCTCACAACCCTGGTCCCAGGTCAGGGAGCCACGCAGGTGCTCGGGCAGGGTCTGGATCAGCGGCACCAGCACATCGCGGACTTCCTCGGCCGTGTGTCCGCCGGGCAAATGGCCGAGCAGGACGTAGCGGGTGGAGCGCTCGACCAGGGTCACGATCGCGCTCTCGCTGCGGGGACCCACGATCAGATCGCCTTCCCAGTGGCCAGGAACAGCCCGGTCCTCGACCTCCGGCGGCCGCTCGGAGATCATCACCATCTCGTCGACGAAGCGGCGGGTGCGCTGGTCCGGGCTGCGGTGGGGCTTGCGGCGGGTGCGTCCGGTGCGCAACGCGTCCGCGACCTGGCGGCGCAGGCCGCCTCGGGCCTGGACGTAGATGGCCTGGTAGATCGTCTCCGGACTCACCCGCATGCTCTCGTCGTCGGGGAACTCGATGACCACAGCGTGACTGATCTGCTCCGGGGACCAGCGTTCGCGCAGCTTGTTCTCAACGTATCGACGCAGCGGACCGTCTGCGGCGAGCTTGAGGCCTGGGCCGTGACCGGCTCTCGGCCCAGGCCCGCTGGGCCCGGTGCGGCCGGTAGACGCCGTCGACCGCTCGGGCGTCGATCTCCCGCTTGACCGTGGACGCCGACCGCCCCAGAGCCCGTCCGATCGCCCGCAGCGAGTGGCCGGCCCGTTGCATGTCAGCGATCGTCTCCCGCTCGGTCACGTTCAGGAACCGAGGGTGCAGCCGCGCGTCGACCGCCGCGAGGGACGGCTTGATGATGGTCACACCGGTCTTATAGACGATCAAGCGGCCGTCAGCCCGCAGTCGCGAATGGCCGATCTGCCGGATGCCCTGATCCCAGTCCTGGGCGGTGCGCTCGTGGACGCCGGCCTGCGCGGCGGCATCGCGGCGTCGAACTCCGGCCGCACGCAGCCGCTCGTACTTCGCCCGACCCTGATGACCAGACCTGCCGGGCTTGCCGCGACCGCGGACACCGGCCTTACGGGCCCAGGCGAACGCCGTATTGCGGTTCACTCCGACTGCGCGAGCGGCATCGGTGATGCTGCCGTCCTCCCGGTCCAGCGCCTCGAAGAACCTGGCCTTCAGCACCTCAAAATCCACGACCCCGCAACTCCCTGAACTCCAGGGTGTTGCGGGGATCAGTAGAACCAGCCAACTGTCCGGTGCGGGGCTTCTCCGTGTCCAACGTCGATACCGCGTTGCTGTGTTCGCATTGTTCTACTAACATGCGAACAATGGAGGTATTCATGAACCGCAAGAACCTTGCCCGTGTGACGCTCGTCGTCCTGCCGTTCCTTCTCGCACTCGTCGTCGATCTCGTCCTTGTCGCTTCGTTCACGGACCGGCTGCCCGCCCGGCCGGCCACTCACTTCGCGGCGGGTGGCGAGGCCAACGGCTACACGGACCGGTCCACGTTCGTCCTTCTCATCTCCCTGCTGCCCGTCCTCCTCGGTGCGATCTGGTCCTTCATGGCGGTCAGGGGAAGTTCTACGGCAGGGCGTACGACTGGTTCGTCGCGGGCGGGTACGCGGCCGCGGCCTTCTTCGGCTACGTGATGGCAGCCACGCTGCTCGCCAACGTGGACGTGACCGAGGGCGGCCCGGGTGCGGACTTCCCCATGTGGCAGCTGTTGGCGGCAATCGGCGCCGCCGTGCTCGCCGCCGCGCTGGGGCTGTTCGGCGCCCGGCTGGTGCCCGCACCGCAGGACCCGGCAGTGCCCACCGGGGCCCGCACGGCGCACGGATCGCGCTGGCGGAAGGCGAGGTCGCCGGCTGGGCGCGCGGTACCGGTTCCTGGTGGCTGGCGCTGTGCATGCTCGTACTGCCCGCCGGTGCGGTCGTGGTCCTGGCCACGGCCGACTGGCCGACCGCACTCCCGCTGCTGGTCATCGGCCTGCTCCTGCTGACCTTCGCCCGGTCGAACGTCATGGTGGACCGCCGGGGCATCACCGTCTCCGGACTTCTGCCCCGGCCCGCATCCACGTACCGCTGGACCGGATTGAGATGGCCACCAGCCGGGACGTCCAAGCCTTCGCGGAGTACGGCGGGTGGGGCTACCGGGTCCGTCCCGAGCGCTCCGGGGTCATCGTCCGCTCGGGCGAGGCCATCGTGGCCAGGCTGTCCAACGGCCGCGACTTCGCGGTCACCGTCGATGACTCGGCCACCGGGGCCGCACTGCTCAACACCCTCATCGACCGGCACCGAGCGGAGGGCTGACCGTGCTCTTCCGGGTCGACCCTCCTCCACCATGCCGCTCGGCGACCAGATCGCCGCCTCGGTCCGCCGTGCCGTCGCCGACGGTGCGGTGACCCCGGCGAGCGGCTGCCGTCCGCGCGTGCGCTCGGGGACTCCCTCGGAGTCAATGTCCATACGGTCCTTCGCGGCTATCAGAAGCTGCGTGAGGAAGGGCTGATCGAACTTCGCAGAGGCCGCGGTGCGGTCGTCACCGGCGCGGCCTCGCCGCACCGCGCCCGCCTGCAGGAACGAGTGCGCGAAGTGGTCGCGAGCGCCAGGGAGCTGGGCATGACGGAGGGCGAGCTGCTGACCCTGGTCCGTACCGAGCTGGAGGCATGAGCACGCCGGGGCCGCTCCGTCCTGCGGAGCGGTCCCGGCGCCATGAGGAGGTCCGTCAGCGGACGGACGGTGCTGTCATCAGGAGCGTGCCTCGGCGAGCGCGGCCTTGAGGCCGTTCTGCCAGAGGGAGTTCACCCGGGAGCGTTCGTTCGAGTCCGGGTAGGCGTTGGTGCAGGACGTGCCGGGCCCGCCACCCGACATCAGCTCGGTGCACGGACCTGAGTAGTTGTCCGGCAGGCCGAGCACGTGCCCGGTCTCATGGGTGGTGACGCGGGTCGAGTCGTACTGCTGGTTCTGGGCGTAGTCCAGGAAGATGTAGCCGCTGCCGTGCCCGTCGGTGCTCGCGTACGAGCCCCGCGGGTCGTTGCCCTCGCGGTAGGTGAAGTCCGCGTTGGAGCCTTCCTGCAGCTTGACGTTGGCGACCGACCCGTTCCAGATCTGCGTGCTGTTCGCTATCTGGGTGCGGAAACTGGGCGCGTTGGCCGCGCTGTAGACGACGGTGACGGCCTGGGCGCCCGGGTTCGCGGCCCGCTTCTCGGCGACCGACTTCATGACGGCCTCGAAGAACGCCTCGTTCGCCGAGGTGTTCTCGCCCGATCCGGCGTACGCGGCGTAGCCGGCGGACGGTGGAAGCGGTGGCCGACGAGTCGGCCACCGCGCCCGTGGGTGCGGCAGGGGCCGGCGCGGCCATCGCGGGCGCGGTGCCCAGCGCGGCGGCAAGACCGAAGCCGAGACCGGCTACGGCCGACATGATGGCTGTCCTGGGGTGTCTCATGGGGGTGTCTCCTACCTGTCCGATGAACCCGTCCGGTGAGCGGACGGGTACGGGTGCGGTACGGAGAGAGTGTCGGGGTACAGGGGCCGCAGCGGATGATGTCAACCAGCGATAGCCCCGCCCTATCACCCACACAGCAACGGCACAGCACCAGCACATGTCAGTCGCCCCAACACCCCTGAAATGCCGCTGTTTAACCGGGTTGCGACGTCTGGTGCGGGGTGCGGGCCGCCATACGCTCGGCAGTATGGAGCTGGAGGTGAGGCACCTCAGGGCGCTCTGCGCCATCGCCGAAGCGGGAAGCCTGCACCAGGCGGCCCGGCGGCTCGGTGTCAGCCAGCCCTCGCTGACCACCCAACTGCAGCGGATCGAGAATTCCCTGGGCGCGGAGCTGTTCCGCCGCGAACGGACCGGCTGCCGGCCGACCCCGTTCGGGCGCTCCGTCCTCAGCCGGGCCCGTCCCCTGCTCGACGGCATGACCGCCCTGGTCGGCGCAGCGATGGCGGAGGCGGAGACAGTCAGGACCGGCGGCCCCGGCTGAGGATCGGGTCCACCGCGAGCCGGGTCATCGGCGGCTGGCTGCGCCGGCTGAGGGTGCGGCTGCCCGGCACCGACATCTCGCTGCGGGTCGATGTCTCGGCCGACGCACTGCTGCGTACGGTGGCGGCCGGCCGGCTGGACGTCGCCTTCGTCCACGAAGTCGAGGGCTGCCCGCTCTCCGTGCCGGCCGGGCTGGAGCAGCGCGTACTCCTGGAGCGTGAACCGCAGTTCATCTCCCTGTCCCGCGACCACCCGCAGCCGCCCGTCCGGTGGTGGACCTGGAGGATCTGGCCACCGACCGCTGGATGGTCGACCCCACGGTGGACGGTGAATGGGACGGTGTACGCAGGGTGCTCGGCGCCGCCGGCCTGGACCCGCCCATCCTGCACGGCGACTACCTCACGGCCGCGTCGCTGGTCGTGCTCGGTGAGGCGGTGGCCCCTGCCAGCCCACCTCGGGCCCGCGCGAGGACATGGCGATCCGCCCGCTGCGCGACGATCCGCTGGCCGTACGTCTGCTGCTGGTCTCGCGGCCGGGGCCGATATCGACGGGTGTACGGGGAACTGGAGGCGGCCTACTGGGATGCCGCCCGGCGCGCGGCCGGCTATCACCAGTGGCTGCTGCGCCACCGCAGCCCGCTCGCGACCGCACCCTGACGCTGCGGGCTCCAGCGTCGAATGCCCGGTCGGCAGTTGCTGTCCACGCTGCTCACCCCTGGCCGGATCCGGCCATCATCCCTAGTGTCTATGCGGGTAGATATTGTCATGCCTGGTTCAGGCATCATGCTCAATTCAGCATGCCCGATTCAGCTCTGAGGGAGCGAAGATGTGCGATTCCTGCGCAATGGCGGCCGAGGCGATGACAGTCGAGGCGATGGCGGCGGATGAGGCGGGACCGCGCACCGGACTGTCCCGCCGAGGCCTGCTCGCCGGGCTGGGCCTCGGCCTCGGCCTCTCCGCCGTGGGCCTCACAGCGGGGGCATCGACGGCGTCGGCGGCGACGGCGAAGAACGGCCGCTGGGCCAACCCGGCACTCGGCCATTTCCCCAACGGCGGCCACTACGGAGCCCCAGAGGCGGCGCCGCGCACGCCGGCCAGGACGTCACGAACTCGACAGGCACCGGCGTGTACGCGGCAGCCGCCGGCACGGTGATCCGCCGAGCCTGGGGAGGAGGCCTGGGCGGCCGGACCGGCAACGCCCTGGTCATCTCGCACGGCAGCAACCAGTACACCTACTACGGCCATCTCAGCGCCTACCGCGTCGCACTCAACGCCAAGGTCGGCGCCGGCCAGCGCATCGCCGACATGGGCGCGACCGGCAATGTGACGGGACCGCACCTGCACTTCGAGACGCACTCGGGAGGGCTCGGCGCCATCACCAACCCGGTCACCTTCATGACCGCCCGCGGTGTGGACCTGGGCGGTGGCTGGCCGAGGATCGACCCCGGCGCGGGCGGCGCGACAGTCGTCGTGATCCAGCGCCTGATGACGCAGCGCGGCTACAAGCTGGTCGCCGACGGGCAGTACGGCACGGTGTCGTCGAACGCGGTCAAGAGCTTCCAGAAGGCCAAGGGCCTGGTGGCCGACGGCCAGGTCGGACCGGCGACGTGGCCGAAACTGGTCTACACCCTCCGTCAGGGCAGCAGCGGCTCCCATGTTGGCGCCCTGCAGGCCGCACTGAACAAGCGCAGCGCGGGCCTCGCGGTCGACAGCAGCTTCGGCGCGGTCACCACGACCGCCGTGCGCAGCTACCAGAGCGTCAACCGCCTGGTTGCCGACGGCGAGGCGGGCCTGGTGACCTGGCAGGCCCTGGTCGGCTGACCGCACCGGGCAGTTCCCGGCCGCCGACGACGTCTGAGACGGCCGGGGCGCCCAACGAAGCCGCACCCGGTCCGCGGTGGACCCCGAGGGGCCCGGCGGACCGGGTGCGGTCAAAGTCTGTCTGCGGAAAGGAGACCGCGGATCAGGCCTTCTTGGTCTCCCAGAAGATCTTGTCGATCTGGGCGATCAGGTCGAGAGCCTTCTGGCCCGTCGCCGGGTCGTTCGAACCCTTGGCGGCGGAGAGCGCCTTGAGGGTGTCGTTGACCAGCTGGTGCAGCTCCGGGTGCTTCTCGAAGTGCGGGGCTTGAAGTAGTCGCTCCAGAGCACCGAGACATGGTGCTTCGCGAGCTCGGCGCGCTGTTCCTTGATCAGAACGGCGCGCGTGCGGAAGTCCGCGTCCTCATTGGCCTGGTACTTCTCCTGGACGGCCTTGACGGACTCCGCCTCGATGCGGGCCTGGGCCGGGTCGTACACGCCGCAGGGCAGGTCGCAGGTGCGCTGACCTTCACCTTGGGGCAAACAGGCGGGAAAGCATGGAGCTGTCCTTCCTCGTGATCGTCTTCTCAGGTGGGACATTACTCCGTGGGAGGCCGGTTTTGCGGGTGCCCCATGGGCTTAGGTCAAAAGTCTGGGGTGAGGATGGGGCCGGTGGCCGAATGTACGGAGCGGTGCGCACGGCGGTGTACTGGAGTACGGACCGGGAGGTGCCGGAAATGCCGGAGCTGACGCAGGAGCCGGAGAGCGGGAGGATGACACGGATGCGGCGGTTGAAGGTGGTGGAGGTGACGGGGCCCTCGATGGTGCCCACCCTTTATCACGGGGACTGGCTGCTCGTGCAGTACGGGGCGCCGGTGCGGCCGGGGACGTGGTGATTCTGCGTCATCCCTTCCAGCAGGACCTGCTGGTGGTGAAGCGCGCCGCCGAGCGCCGGGGCAGCGGCTGGTGGGTGCTGGGCGACAACGCGTACGCGGGCGGGGACAGCACGGATTACGGTGCGGTGCCCGAGAGCTCGTGCTGGCCCGGGTGCGGGCCCGCTACCGGCCGCTGAAGAAGGATCAGCGCTCGCTGCTCACGGTGCTGGGCTGGGCGGTGTCCGCGCTGCGGCCCGTCTCCTGCGACCGTTCCGCCTCCAGGCGCTTGCGGGCCCGGTAGGCGGCCACGTTGGCCCTGGTGGCGCAGCGGTCGGAGCAGTAGCGGCGCGAGCGGTTGGTGGAGGTGTCGAGGTAGGCGTTACGGCAGGGCGCCGCCTCGCACAGGCCCAGCCGGTCCACGCCGTGCGAGGTGAGATGGAAGGCGAGGCCCATCGCGGCGATGGCGGCGAATCCTGCCGTCGCGTTCGACGGATGGTCGGCCAGGTGCATGTGCCAGTCCGGCTTGCCGTCCTGGTCCCGGGTGTCGTGGCCGGAGACCTGCGGGCTCACCGGGAACTCCAGCAGCAGCGAGTTGAGCAGATCCACCGCGAGGGTCTCGTCGTCGCCGTCGGCCGCTTCGAAGACCGCGCGCAGCCGTGCCCGTACCGACCGGAAGCGGGTCACGTCCGCGTCGGTCGCGCGGCGTGCGGCCTGCGCGTTGGCGGTGAACAGTTCGCGTACGGCGTCGACCGTGGTGAGGAGTCCTTGTTGCGGGCCGGCTCCTCGGTGTTGACCAGACGCACGGCGTAATCCGAGTAATAGGCCAGTTCCACTTGTAGTCCTTACGGCGTGGGTCTATGGTCGTTGTGCCGACCAGTGTAATGGTTGGTTACGGTAATTGGGTATTACGGGTACGACGTGGAGGTTCAGGTGACGGAGACGGGGACGAGCGCCGGCTGGCAGTCCTGGCAGCAGAGCTGGGACCGGCAGCAGGAGTGGTACATGCCCGACCGTGAGGAGCGGTTCCGGGTGATGCTGGACATGGTCGAGGCCCTGGTGGGGCCGGAGCCGAGAGTGCTCGACCTCGCATGCGGTACGGGCAGTATCACCGACCGGCTCCTCACGCGGTTCCCAAAGGCCACCAGTACCGGTGTCGACCTGGACCCCGCGCTGCTCGCCATCGCCCGCGGCACCTTCGACGGGGACGACCGTGTCACCTTCGTCACCGCCGACCTCAAGGACCCCGCCTGGGCCGAGCGGCTCCCGCACGGCTCGTACGACGCCGTGCTGACCGCCACCGCCCTGCACTGGCTGCACAGCGAGCCGCTCGCCGTCCTCTACGGGCAGATCGGCCGGCTGGTCCGTGACGGCGGACTGTTCATGAACGCCGACCACATGATCGATACCGAGACCCCCGTATCAACGCCGCCGAGCGCGCCCACCGGCACGCCGCCATGGACCGCGCCAAGGCCGGGGCGCGCTCGACTGGGCCGACTGGTGGGCCCTCGCCGCCAGGATCCCGTCCTCGCGGAGCCAACCGCCGAGCGTTACCGGATCTACGGCGAGCACGCGGACGGCGACATGCCGTCCCCGGTGGCACGCTCGCACGCTCCGCGAGGCGGGCTTCGCCGAGGCGCGCACCGTCTGGGCCTCGCCCTCGGACAGCCTGGTGCTCGCGGTGAAGTAGCGGCACGGCGAAGGGCGGTACGGACTCCCGGTCCGTACCGCCCCTTCGCCATGCCCGTACCGCTTACAGCACCTTCGACAGGAACGACTTCGTCCGGTCGTGCTGCGGGTTGGTCAGTACATCGCGCGGGTGGCCCGACTCGACCACCATGCCGTCGTCCATGAAGACCAGCGCATCGCCGACCTCGCGGGCGAAGCCCATCTCATGGGTGACGACGATCATCGTCATGCCGTCCTCGGCCAGACCGCGCATGACGTCGAGCACATCGCCGACCAGCTCCGGGTCGAGCGCCGACGTCGGCTCGTCGAAGAGCATCAGCTTCGGCTCCATGGCCAGCGCCCGGGCGATGGCCACCCGCTGCTGCTGTCCGCCGGAGAGCTGGGAGGGTAGCTGGCCGCCTTGTCGGACAGGCCGACCCGGTCCAGCAGCCGCTCCGCGCGGGCCCTGGCCACGGCCTTGGACTCCCCTTGACCTGGATCGGCGCCTCCATGACGTTCTCCATGGCCGTCATGTGCGGGAACAGGTTGAAGCGCTGGAAGACCATGCCGATGTCCCGGCGCTTGAGGGCGACCTCGCTGTCCTTGAGCTCGTAGAGCTTGTCGCCCTTCTGGCGGTATCCCACCAGCTCGCCATCGACGTAGAGACGGCCGGCGTTGACCTTCTCCAGGTGGTTGATGCACCGGAGGAAAGTCGACTTGCCGGAACCGGACGGGCCGATCAGACAGAAGACCTCACGCGGGGCGACCTCCAGGTCGATGCCCTTGAGGACGTGCGCGGGGCCGAAGGACTTGTGTACGTCCTCGGCCTTCACCATTGCGTTCATGAGGCCCTCGAAGAATGGGTCCGGTTGCTGAAGGAGGCGAGGCCGGCCTTGATCCGCTGCAGGGGTGAGCGGCAGGCTCCGCAGGCTGCCCCGGGCGTAGCGGCGTTCCAGGTAGTACTGGCCGATGCTGAGCAGCGAAGTGAGGATCATGTACCAGGCCGCTGCCAGGAACAGCATCTCCACGGTGGCCCCGAGGTCTGCGAGACGTTCTGGGTGGAACGCAGCAGTTCGGTGTACTGGACGGCGACCGCCAGTGACGAGGTCTTCAGCATGTTGATGACCTCGTTGCCCGTCGGCGGCACGATCACGCGCATCGCCTGTGGGACGACGATGCGGCGCAGCGTCTTGGCGTGGCTCATTCCCAGCGCGTGCGCCGCCTCGGTCTGCCCTCGTCGACGGACTGGAGGCCTGCCCGGCAGATCTCCGCCATGTACGCGGCCTCGTTGAGCCCGAGGCCCAGCAGCGCGCAGAGGAACGGGGTCATGAAGGACGACCACTCGTCCTTGTAGATCGGCCCGAGGTTGATGTACTCGAAGACGATGCCGAGGTTGAACCAGACCAGCAGCTGTACGTAGACCGGCGTGCCGCGGAAGAACCAGATGTAGCCCACGCGATGGTGGCTGTCACCGGGTTCTGGAGAGCCGCATCACTGCGAGCACGATGCCGAGGACGACACCGATGATCATCGCCAGAACGGTGATGATGACGGTGTTCTTGACGCCCTTGAGGATCTGGTCGTCGAAGAAGTAGTCCGGGATCGCGTTCCAGTTGATGTCGCCCTGGGCGAACGCGTAGACGAGCGAGGCCAGTAGGGCGAGGGCGACGAACGCCGATATGTACCGCCCGTGGTGGCGGACCGGAATGGCCTTGATCGCCGCCTCCGCCGACGCCGGGGCTGGCGGGGTGTCCGCCGGGCCGCTCTTCCTGATGTCAGTCACGTGATGCCTTTCAGCGCCGGTATCCGGTCAGGACCCGCCGTTGAGCTTGGCCTCGGTGACCGCTCCGGCCTCGACACCCCACTTGGCGATAATCTTGTCGTACTCGCCGTTCTTGATGATGGCGTCCAGTGCGGCCTTGATGGCCTTGGTGAGCTCGTCGTTGCCCTTGGCTACGGCGATGCCGTACGGGGCCGCCTCGACCTGCTCACCGACCAGCTGGAAGTCCTTGCCGCCGCCCGAGGTCTTCACCGCGTACGCGGCGACCGGGAAGTCGGAGGAGCCGGCATCGGCGCCGCCGCCGCGCAGGCGGGTCTGCGCCTCGAGGTCGTTGTCGAACGCCTCGATGCCGATCTTGCCCTTGCTGCCGCACTTGGCGCTCTCGGCCTTGGCGAGGTCGTGGGAGACCGTGCCCCGCTGGACGACCATCTTCTTGCCGCAGAGGTCCGACCAGGTGGTGATGCCCTTGTCGTCCCCTTCTTGGTGTAGATCGAGACACCGGCGGTGAAGTAGTCGACGAAGTCGACACCCTGGCCGACCTTCTTCTTGGTCTCGGAGTCGACGCCTTCCTGGCGTTCCTTGGTGTCGGTCATCGCGGACATCGCCAGGTCGTAGCGCTTCGAGCGCAGGCCTGTGAGCAGCGTGTCGAAGGTGCCGTTCTCGAAGGTGAAGTCCACGCCGAGCTGCTTGCCGAGCGCGACGCCGATGTCGGGGTCGATGCCGACGGTCTTGCCGGACTTGTCCTTGAACTCGACCGGCGGGTACGCGATGTCCGAACCGACCTTGATGACGCCCTTGTCCTTGACCGCCTGCGGGAGGAGGTCGGCGAGGGGCGCTCTTGGCGGTGGTGCTGTCGGCGCCCTTCTTGGCGCCGCTGTCGGTCTGGTCGCCGCAGGCGGTCAGCAGCATGGTGCCGGCGACCGCGATAGCGCAGACCGCCGCAATACGGGACTTCGCAGTCTTACGGCAAGTGGTGCTTGCGATCATGGTCGGAATCCTCCGGCAGGTGAGGGGCAGCTGGCACCAGGTGAGTGCACACGCACCATTGAGTGTCGCCACCTTGTGTGATTACGGCATCTTGCCATTCGGACTAGCCCATCCAGGGGTCCGGGCATGTCAAAATCGGGTAACGGGAGACCCTCGGACCCCAACAGGCCGGTACGGCAAGGCCGGACCATCTGCTGGAATTGCTTCTTCAGGCCGGAGAATCTTCGGTGCGTCTCGACCCGTGGACGGCTTTTATGGTGCTTAGCGGACTTGTCCAGATATTCGACTATGAGTCATGTCACCGCGTCGATAAGGACTCGTCCGGGGCATGCTCCGTCCGGTAAGAAAGACGGTTACACCCTCATCCGGGGCTCAGGGCGCGTGTGCGGCGCGCCCGCGTGTATGTATCACCCTGCCGGAGCGGGCCAACCGTTCAGTGCCAGGAACGTACGCGGTGCCCACCCACCCCTCCTCGACCAGGAGTGGCCACCCTCAAACGATGAAGACTTAAGGGGTCAACACAATGGCAGCGGAGATCGTCAATCCTCGCAGCGACAGCAAGACGCACGGTGCGGCCGGTGCGGATGACATCAGCGGTTCGGGCATCGTTGCGGGCAATGCCGGCGCGGGGAGCACCGGCAGCGCCCCGGACGAGCCCTTCGATCCGGTTTTCGCCCTTCACCGCGGCGGGAAGATGGCCGTGCAGGCCACCGTCCCCATCCTTGACAAGGACGACCTGTCCCTCGCCTACACCCTGGCGTCGCCAAGGTGTGCAGCGCCATCGCGGAGAATCCCGAGCTCGTCCACGACTACACCTGGAAGTCGCAGGTGGTGGCGGTCGTGACCGATGGCACCGCGGTGCTCGGGCTCGGAGATATCGGCCCCGAGGCCTCTCTCCCGGTCATGGAGGGCAAGGCGATCCTGTTCAAGCAGTTCGGCGGCGTCGACGCGGTGCCGATCGCGCTGGCCACCACCGATGCGGACGAGATCGTCGAGACGGTCGTGCGGCTCGCACCGTCCTTCGGTGGCGTCAATCTGGAGGACATCTCGGCGCCGCGGTGCTTCGAGATCGAGCGCAAGCTCCAGGAGCGCCTCGATATCCCGGTCTTCCACGACGACCAGCACGGCACCGCCGTCGTGACGCTCGCGGCCCTGCGCAATGCCGCGAGGCTCTCCGGGCGGAGCCTCGGCGATCTGCGCGGCGTCATCTCCGGCGCCGGCGCGGCCGGGTGGCCATCGCGAAGTTCCTGCTGGAGGCTGGCATCGGTGACATCGCAGTCGCCGACCGCAAGGGCATCGTCAGCCGGGACAGGGGCGACCTCACAGAGGTCAAGCGCGAGCTTGCCGAGCTCACGAACAGGGCGGGCATCTCCGGCCCGCTGGAGGCGGCGCTGGTCGGCGCCGACGTCTTCATCGGCGTCTCCGGCGGTACGGTCCCCGAGCCGGCCGTCGCCTCGATGGCGCCCGGTGCGTTCGTCTTCGCCATGGCCAACCCGAACCCCGAGGTCCACCCCGACGTCGCGCACAAGTACGCGGCCGTGGTGGCGACCGGGCGCTCGGACTACCCGAACCAGATCAACAACGTGCTGGCGTTCCCCGGCATCTTCGCGGGCGCGCTCCAGGTCCGGGCCTCCCGGATCACCGAGGGCATGAAGATCGCGGCCGCGAACGCGCTGGCGGACGTCGTCGGTGACGAGCTGGCGGCGGACTACGTGATTCCGTCGCCGTTCGACGAGCGGGTCGCTCCTGCCGTCAAGGCCGCGGTGGCCGCAGCTGCCAGGGCCGAGGGCGTCGCACGCCGCTGATGCGGTGAGATGGGGCGGGTGGGGTGGGGTGCGCCGGCGGCGGGCCTGTTGCACTGCCCGCTCCCTCCCGTATCCCGGCTCCGCCCGGACCGGGTCCCGGTGTGCAGCGGCGTGCGTCACACTGCCGGGAGGTTACGTCACCGTGCGCTACGGCCTATCGTCGTGGCCATGTTCGCCGCCTATGCCGCCCGCATCGACCGAGACCAGCCCCTCAACGGCCTTGAGCTGGGTGAACGCCCGGCGCCCGGGGCCCGCCCGGCTGGAGCACCGTCCAGGTCAGGGCCGCCTCCCTCAACCACCACGACCTCTGGTCCCTGCGCGGCGTGGGCCTCGCCGAGGACAAGCTGCCGATGATCCTCGGCTGCGACGCCGCGGGCATCGACGAGGACGGCAACGAGGTCGTCCTGCACTCGGTGATCGGCCAGAGCGGACACGGCGTCGGCCCGAAGGAGCCCCGCTCGATCCTGACCGAGCGCTACCAGGGCACCTTCGCCGAGCAGGTCACCGTGCCCAGCTGGAACGTGCTGCCCAAGCCGAAGGAGCTCACCTTCGAGCAGGCCGCCTGTCTGCCCACCGCCTGGCTCACCGCGTACCGGATGCTGTTCACCAACGCGGGCGTGCGCCCCGGCGACTGCGTCCTGGTCCAGGGCGCGGGCGGCGGCGTCGCCACCGCCGCGATCGTGCTCGGCCGGGCCGCCGGGCTCAAGGTGTACGCCACCAGCCGGGACGAGGCCAAGCGGAAGCGGGCCGTCGAGCTCGGCGCCGTCGAAGCGTACGAGCCGGGCGCCCGGCTGCCGCAGCGGGTGGACGCCGTCATCGAGACGGTCGGCGCCGCGACCTGGTCCCACTCGGTGAAGTCGCTGCGCCCCGGCGGCACCCTGGTCATCTCCGGCGCCACCAGTGGGGACAGTCCCTCGCACGCGGAGCTGACCCGGATCTTCTTCCTGGAGCTGAAGGTCGTCGGTTCCACGATGGGAACCAAGGACGAGCTGGAGGACCTGCTGTCCTTCTGCGCGGCCACCGGTGTACGGCCCGTCATCGACGAGGTCCTCCCGCTCGACCGTGCCCGCGAGGGGTTCGAGCGGCTCGAGTCGGGAAACCACTTCGGGAAGATCGTGCTCACGGTCCAGTGATTCCCGCCGCCGGACTGACCACCCCGAAGGGCTGTTGCTGCGCCCCTGGCAGTCGCACGACGTCCGGGCGCTGCTCGATGCCTTCGCCCGCAAGAGATGTCGCGCCAGTCCGGGGTCCCGTCACGACGCCGGCCGAGGCCGTGGAGTGGATCGCGGACCGGAACCGGGAGCGGGCTGTCGGTACCGGCTATGCCTGGGCCGTCGTCCGGGAAGGCGTCCCGCGGGTGCCCACGGGGAGGGCGCGCCGGCGGGCAGTCCGAGGAGCCTGCGGTGGTGGTCGGGCCATCGCGCGTTCACATCCGGCGCGAAGGGCGTGCTGGAGGAGCGCTGCGGGTCGCGCTCGGCCGCGGTGACCGTTTCGTCGGCGAGGAACACCTTCTGCTGGCGCTGGTGGCGCGCCCGGGAGTGGCCGCCGATGTCCTCGCCGACCACGGGGCGACGTACGCGACGGTGGAGCGGGCACTGTACGGCCACGACGGGGAGGGCCGGGCCAGGGCGAGCTGACCCTGGTGTCCTTCCCGTTTGGATCGGGCCGGAGCGATCCTGACCCACGCCCGGCCGGGCGTGGGGTCAGGGTCGGCTCATGGATCACGCGGTGCGCGGCCGCCTGGGCGCTTCCTGTCTCAGAGCTTCTTGCCCGTGCCCGCCGGGTCGCCGTCGTCCGCGCGCAGCAGTGTGCCGATGTGCGCCGCCGCCGTGGCCAGGTGGCGGCGGGCCTCCGTCAGCTGGTCCGGTGTGACGCCGCGGTCCCTTGCCGCATCCCGGATGTCGTCGCGGAAGCGGTCCAGCAGGCGGTCCAGGTCGCGGGCCGGGTCGCCCGTGCCCACGGTGTCCTTGCCCCAGTCGGAGTCCGCGCCCGCCCCGGCTTCGGCGTCGGCGGGGTCCGGTTCGGTGGGCGAGGCCGAGGTCCAGGTGCCCGTCCTGGTGAAGTTGCCGAGCTGGCCGGTGATCTCGGCCAGGCCTTCCCGTACACCTGCGGGCCAGTCGCCCCGTGCGAAGTGCTCCTGCACCTGGCGGGCGGCGTTCTGCATCTGCTCGCGCGCCTTCTCCTGGGCCTCCTTGGCCTGGAGACGGGCCTTCTCGGCGTCCTCGCGGGCGCGGCGGGACTCGTCCTTCGCCCGGCGCGCCTGCTCCTTCCACTCGTGCTTGGCCTTGCGCAGCTCTTCCTTCGCCGTCCGCCACGCCTCGTTGTCACCGAGCCCGCCGAAGTCGCCGACGGCGGACTCCCAGCCGCTCTTGCGCTCACCCGAGCCGTGCCGGGACTCGGAAGCCGCCGCCCGCATGTCGTTGCGCAGCTTGCCCGCCGCGCCGCGTACGTCGTCCCGGATCTCGGCGGCCAGCTCGGAGACCGATTCGCGGATCTCCAGCTCCAGGTCGGCCAGCTCACCGCTGCGGCCCGCCAGCTCGGCCCGGCCGGCGTCGGTGATGGAGTAGACCTTGCGGCCGCCCTCGGTGGCATGGGTGACCAGGCCCTCGGCCTCCAGCTTGGCCAGCCGCGGATAGACGGTGCCCGCCGAGGGTGCGTACAGCCCCTGGAAGCGCTCCTCCAGGAGCCGGATCACCTCGTAGCCGTGGCGCGGTGCCTCGTCCAGCAGCTTCAGCAGGTAGAGGCGCAGGCGGCCATGGGCGAATACAGGGGCCATGTCAGAGCACCTTTCCGGTCGGCTCGGCGTCGTACTGGTCTTCCTCGGCCGGTGGGCGGCGCAGCAGTGCGATGGAGCCGGAGACGGTCGTCGCCCTCAGTGTCCCCGTGCCCGCACCGAGCTTGCCCGTGATCTTCTTCGCTCCCCACTGGCCGCTGACCCGCAGGTCGTCGAAGGCGTTGGAGACGGCGCCGCTGGCGGTGTTCGCCTCGACCTTCGCGTCCGCGGGCTGCGGCAACCGGATCGCGATCTCGCCGGAGACCGAGGTCAGCCGGATGTCCGTGGGCTTCTGCGCGGACGAGGACGGGTCGAGGTCGAGCACCATGTCGCCGCTGACCGATTCGGCCCGTACGGACGTGGCGGTGCCGTCGACGACCGTCAGATCGCCCGATACGGACTTGAAGCGCAGGTCGCCGGTGACCGCCTGGGCCTCCAGGCTGCCGGAGACGCTCTCGCCCCGGACTGCCCCGGAGAGTCGTACCAGCGTGGTGTCACCCGTGATGCCGCGCACCTCGGTGCGCCCCGGATCCCGGAGACGACCGCCCCGGCGCCGATCACGCCGACTGCCACCTCGGCGTCGGCCGGCACTGCGAGGGAGACGACGGCCCGGCGGTTGCGGCCCTGGGGTCGAGCCATTCGAGGAGGCCCTTCCAGGGCAGGTCCTCATAGGCGACCGTGAGGGTGCCGTCGTGCTGGGTCACGATGAGCGGCGGGCCCTCGATCCCGGAGATCTCCAGCCGGGCGGTCGGCTCATCGGTGCCGACGATATTGACCGCGCCGTTGACGATGCGCACATTGAGCGCCGTTACCGGGGCGTCGAAGGTGAGCTTCTGCGGCTCGGTGACGGCCCACGTCGACTCAGGCATTTATCCGACCTCCGGAGGCGTGACGTGACGCAACATATCGCGTCTCTTGAGGAACACGATATATCGCGGATTGGGGAAGTCAAGCGGTGAAGTCGGGTGCGCGGTGGGCTCACGGTGTGTCATACCAGGACAAATTGACCTAGCGTGTGGGGCATGACCGCGACACCCGTGGGGGCGCTCCTGTTGTGCCGGGCGGACCCCGAGACCGTACGGCCCATGGCCCATCTCCTGCGTGAGCGGATGCTGCTCACCCCGGCCGGGGACGGCTGGAGCGTGCTCGTCCCCGAGGGCAAGCCCTGGAACGGGGCGCCGCACGACGACGGCGTGGAACCCGTCGACCGGGTGCTCGGCGGCTGGGCCACCGCGCTCGCGGTCGGCTCGGCCTGGCCGGTGCTCGCCCTGTGGTGGGACGGCGACCGGGCCGGATACACCCTCGTGTCCGGCTTCCGCCGCCCGGTCGGCTACGTCTGGCTGGCCGACGGCACCCCGTCGGCGAGGACGAGGCCATGGTCACGTTCGCCACCCGGCTCGGCCTGGACCCCGTCCTGGACGTCCAGGCCCTGGGGGCGCTGACCCAACCCGATCCGGAGGCGGACGCCGATGCCAGGCTGCGCGGACTGCTCGCCGTGCTCACCCGCACCGGGCTGGACCTGATGCCGGGGCTCAGTCCCGGCGAACCCGCCGACCGGCTGCGCGCCGTAGCCGGCATCCACCCGGAAGCGGAACACATCGAGTGGGCCGGCTGGCGCGATGCCGTACGGGCCGAGCTCGATGTCGTCGAGAGCAGCAGCTTCGGCCCCTGGCTGCTCGGCCCCAGGGCCCGCGCGATGGCAGCGGCGCAGGTCGCTGCGGGGGCACCACTGGCCCTGTGGGGCGCACGCCGCCGGAGCGGGGCTGGCTGGTGGCAGGCCTGGCCCTGCTGGCGCAGGGTGTGCTGGGGCTCGCGTACAACCGGTGCAGGGCCGAAGCGGAAGGCGGGGACCGGGCCGGTGACTATGCGTCCTCGTCGTCCTCGTCGTCCAGCCGGGCCAGCCAGGTGGCGAGGCGCTCGACGGGAACCTCGAAGTCGGGGTTGAGATCGACGAAAGTACGCAGCTGCTCGGCGAGCCACTCGAAGGTGACCTCCTCCTCGCCACGCCGCTTCTGAAGTTCCTCGATGCCACGGTCCGTGAAGTACATGCGACCAGAATAACTAGGCTCCACGGCCCGAGGGCCCGGCCCCGCGATCTGCTCGCGGGCCGGGCCCTCGGTTACCTGCATCAGCTGATCAGGCCTCGAAGACCTCGTCGAGCAGCTGTGCCTGCTCGGCCTGGTGACGCTTGGCCGAGCCCACCGCGGGGAGGAGCCGCGCGGCCGCGAGATGCGGCGCAGGCGCTCACCGTGCGGGACGTCGGCGCCGACGGCCAGGTCCAGGTGGTCGATCAGGTTGAGCGCGATGAACGGCCACGCACCCTGGTTGGCCGGCTCCTCCTGGGCCCACAGGTACTTCGCCGCGTTCGGGTACTTGGCGATCTCGGCCTGGATCTCGGCACCCGGCAGCGGGTACAGACGCTCCAGCCGGATGATCGCCGTCTCCTTGTCACCGCGCTTCGCGCTCGGCGTCGAGGTCGTAGTAGACCTTGCCGGTGCAGAAGACGACCTTGCGGACCTCTTCGGCCTTGACCGACTCGTCGCCGATCACCGGACGGAAGCCGCCGGTGGTGAACTCCTCCACGGTGGAGGCCGCCGCCTTCAGACGCAGCATCGACTTCGGTGTGAAGACGATCAGCGGCTTGTGGTGCGGGTTGTGCACCTGCCACCGCAGCAGGTGGAAGTAGTTCGACGGCAGGGTCGGCATGGCGACCGTCATGTTGTCCTGGGCGCACATCTGGAGGAAGCGCTCCGGGCGTGCGGACGAGTGGTCCGGGCCCTGGCCCTCGTAGCCGTGCGGGAGCAGCAGGGTGACGCCGGACGTCTGGCCCCACTTCTGCTCGGCCGAGGAGATGAACTCGTCCACGACGGTCTGCGCGCCGTTGACGAAGTCACCGAACTGGGCCTCCCAGATGACCAGCGACTCCGGGCGGGCCAGCGAGTAGCCGTACTCGAAGCCCATCGCCGCGTACTCGCTGAGCAGCGAGTCGTAGACGTTGTACCTGGCCTGGTCCTCGGTCAGGTAGAGCAGCGGGGTGTAGTCCTCGCCGGTCTTCTGGTCGACGAGGACCGCGTGACGCTGGCCGAACGTGCCGCGGCGGGTGTCCTGGCCGGCGAGCCGGACCGGGGTGCCCTCCATCAGCAGCGATCCGATGGCCAGGGTCTCGCCCATGCCCCAGTCGATCGTGCCGTTGTCCACCGAGGCCGTCCGACGCTGCATCTGCGGCATCAGGCGCGGGTGGACGGTGATCCGGTCGGGGATGTTGACCTGCGACTCGGCGATCAGCTTCACGACCTCCGAGGACACCGCGGTGGTCACAGCCACCGGGAATTCGGCCTGGACGTCCGGGACATGCGGCTGGGACGGCGCGGAGGTGGCTTCGCGGACCTCTGCGAAGACCTTCTCCAGCTGGCCCTGGAAGTCCTGGAGCGCCTGCTCGGCCTCCTCCAGCGTGATGTCGCCGCGACCGATGAGGGACTCGGTGTAGAGCTTGCGCACCGAGCGCTTCTTGTCGATCAGGGTGTACATCTGCGGGTTGGTGAACTCCGGGTTGTCGCCCTCGTTGTGACCGCGGCGGCGGTAGCAGATGAGGTCGATGACGACGTCCTTGTTGAACGTCTGCCGGTACTCGAAGGCGAGGCGCGCGACGCGGACCACGGCCTCCGGGTCGTCACCGTTGACGTGGATGATCGGCGCCTCGATCATGCGCGCGACGTCAGTGGCGTACATCGAGGAGCGCGACGCCTCCGGGGCGGCGGTGAAGCCGACCTGGTTGTTGATGACGACGTGCACGGTGCCGCCGGTGCGGTAGCCGCGCAGCTGCGACATGTTGAGCGTCTCGGCCACGACACCCTGGCCCGCGAAGGCCGCGTCGCCGTGGAGCGCGACGGGCAGGACCGTGAAGTCCGTGCCGGCCTTGTTGATGATGTCCTGCTTGGCGCGGGCGATGCCCTCCAGGACCGGGTCGACGGCCTCCAGGTGCGAGGGTTGGCGGCCAGCGAGACCTTGATCTGCTCGCCGTCCAGACCGGTGAACGTGCCCTCGGCGCCCAGGTGGTACTTCACGTCGCCGGAGCCGTGCATCGACCGCGGGTCGAGATTGCCCTCGAACTCACGGAAGATCTGCGCGTACGACTTGCCGACGATGTTCGCCAGGACGTTCAGCCGGCCGCGGTGGGCCATGCCGATGACCACCTCGTCCAGACGTGCCTCGGCCGCGGAGTCGATGACCGCGTCGAGCAGCGGGATGACGGACTCCCGCCCTCCAGCGAGAACCGCTTCTGGCCGACGTACTTGGTCTGCAGGAACGTCTCGAACGCCTCCGCGGCGTTGAGCCGGCGCAGGATCCGCAGCTGCTCCTCGCGCTCCGGTGCGGGGCGCGGACGCTCCACCCGGTCCTGGAGCCACTTGCGCTCCTTCGGGTCCTGGATGTGCATGAACTCGATGCCGGTGGTGCGGCAGTACGACTCACGCAGCACACCGAGAATGTCCCGGAGCTTCATCAGCGTCTGCCCGGCGAAACCGCCGACCGCGAAGTCCCGCTCCAGGTCCCACAGGGTGAGGCCGTGTTCGGTGATGTCCAGGTCGGGGTGCTTGCGCTGGCGGTACTCCAGCGGGTCGGTGTCGGCCATGACGTGGCCGCGGACCCGGTAGGAGTGGATCAGCTCGAAGACCCGTGCGGCCTTGGTGACGTCGTCGTCGTGCGAGGCGTCGATGTCCTTGAGCCAGCGGACCGGCTCGTAGGGGACGCGCAGCGCCTTGAAGATCTCGTCGTAGAAGTCGTTCTCGCCGAGCAGGAGCTGGCTCAGGACCCTCAGGAACTCGCCGGAGGCGGCGCCCTGGATGACCCGGTGGTCGTACGTCGAGGTCAGCGTCATGACCTTCGAGATGCCCAGCTTGTTCAGGGTGTCCTGCGAGGTTCCCTGGAACTCCGCCGGGTAGTCCATCGCGCCGACGCCCATGATGAGGCCCTGTCCGGGCATCAGGCGGGGCACCGAGTGAACGGTGCCGATTCCGCCGGGTTGGTCAGCGAGGCGGTGACCCCGGAGAAGTCGTCCATGCCGAGCTTGCCGGTGCGGGCGCGGCGGACGATGTCCTCGTACGCCTGCCAGAACTCGAAGAAGTTGAGCGTCTCGGCCTTCTTGATGGCCGCGACGACCAGCTGGCGGTCGCCGTTCGGCTTCACCAGGTCGATGGCCAGGCCGAGGTTGATGTGGTCCGGCTTGACCAGGGTCGGCTTGCCGTCCTTCACCGCGAAGGAGTAGTTCATCGCCGGCATGGCCTTGAGGGCCTGAACCATCGCGTACCCGATGAGGTGCGTGAAGGAGATCTTCCGCCCCGGGCGCGCTTGAGGTGGTTGTTGATGACGATGCGGTTGTCGAAGAGCAGCTTCACCGGGACGGCACGGACGGATGTGGCCGTCGGCAGCTCCAGCGAGGCGTTCATGTTCTTCGCGACGGCGGCCGACGGGCCGCGCAGCGTCACATACTCCGGGCCGGCCGGTGCCTCGGTGGCCTCGGCCGCCTTCGCGGGGCCGGAGCGGCCTTCGCGGGGCGGCCGGTGCAGCCGCCGGAGCGGCGGGTGCGGCCTTCGTCGGCGCCGGAGCGACGGCTGCGGGCTCGGCAGCGGCGGGAACGGGCGCCGCGGCCGGAGCCGGAGTGGTGTTGTTGTTGGCGGTGGTGACGGCCGGCGCGGTGACGGCCGGTGCCTCCGCAGCACCCGCGGCTGCGGTGCCGGGCTTGTCCGCCGTGCCGGTCGTACCCGGCTTGTAGTCGGCGAAGAAGTCCCACCAGGCACGGTCGACCGAGCTGGGATCCTGGAGGTACTGCTGGTAGATCTCGTCGACAAGCCACTCATTGGGGCCGAAAGCGGCCGCAGGGTTCGATCCTGGGCCGGGCTTTTGATCGGTCGAGATGCTTGAGTTACTGGGGACTGAGACGACACGGCGGCAACCGCCCTCTTCCGCTTCACAAGGTGATGGACAGCGGAAATCAAGGCTACGCCTCCCGAGCCGTTACTTGCAGGCCGGGCCGGTCTTCGTCGTGCACATCACATCGAAAGCCGGGTTTCGGCGCAGGAAATGGCGGGAAACAAGCGGGGTTCCGCTGCACTTCGGGTACGCGAGGCCGTAGGTACGACCACCTGGACCGTATCCCGTTCGGGGGCAGGACGTAGAACCTGCCCTTCCGGTGCCCGCCGTTCGTCAACCGCGCTGGCGAATTTTCCCCGGAAGGGTGACCTGGATCCGGCAGCCGCGAGTCGATTCGGCCACCCCGATGTAACCGCCGTGCAGATCGACCGCCCAGTGGGCGATCGCGAGGCCCAGCCCCGTACCCCGTCGCTGCCCGGACCGTGCGGGGCCGGTGCCCGGCCACGGTTGAAGCGCTCGAAGACCCGGTGCCGCTCCGGCTCCGGGATGCCGGCCCCTCGTCGATGACTTCGAGCACCAGCGACTCCGGATACTCCCGCGCCGCGCCAGCACCGTGACCCGGCCGTGCGGCGGGCTGTGCTTGACGGCGTTGTCGATGAGGTTGGCCACCACCTGGTGCAGCCGCTCGGCGTCCGCGTGCGCCGTCAGCTCGGGCGGCGACACGTCCAGGTGCAGATGGACATCCGTACGTGAGTGGTTGCCGGAGCCCGAGGAGAGCCTGCGGTGCGAAGCGGCGAGATTCGCCTCCTTCAGCACCCCCGACAGATACGGCCACACCTCGAAGCGGCGCGCCTTCAGCGTCACCACACCGTTGTCCAGCCGGGACAGATCCAGCAGGGTCTCCACCAGTCTGCCCAGGCGTTCGGTCTGTTTCAGGGCCGTGCGCATGGTTTCGGGATCGGCGGCAGACACTCCGTCGACCACGTTCTCCAGTACGGCTCTGAGCGCCGCGATGGGGTGCGCAGCTCATGGGAGACATTGGCCACCAGCTCCTTGCGGTGCCGGTCCACCGCCTCCAGATCGTCCGCCATGCGGTTGATCGTCTGCGCCAGATCGCCGAGCTCGTCCCGCCGCCCGGCCCCGCTGACCCGCCGCGTGTAGTCGCCGTGCGAGATGGACCGGGCCACGGCTCTCATCTCGTCCAGCGGTGCGGTCAGACCATGTGCCACGAACTGGGTGATCAGCAGGGTCGCGATCACCGAGAACACCGTGATGAACCGGAATTCGGTCCTGGTCCGCAGGGCCACGATCAGCAGCCCGGTGGTGATGAACACCGAGATCACGACGAGCGCGCCCAGCTTGGCCTTGATCGAGAAGGGCCGCAGTCCTGGGCCGGCCCCGTCATGGCGCGGGAGTCTCCAGGGCGTAGCCGACGCCGTGCACGGTACGGATCCGCTCGGCGCCGATCTTCCGGCGCAGGGCCTTGATGTGACTGTCGACGGTACGGGTGCCCGAGGCGTCCGCCCAGTCCCAGACCTCCGCCAGCAGCTGCTCCGGGAGAGCACCGCACGCGGAGTGTTCGCCAGGCAGACCAGCAGGTCGAACTCGGTGGGGTGAGATGGACGTCGTCGGCGCGCACCGGACCCGGCGCTGCGCGTGGTCGATCTCCAGCTCGCCCAGACGCAGGATGCCGCTGCGCGGAGTCACCGCGGCCAGCGCGGCCCGCTCGACCCGGCGCAGCAGGACATGCACCCGGGCCGCCAGCTCACGCATGGAGAACGGCTTGGTCATGTAGTCGTCGGCGCCGACCCCGAGCCCGACCAGCATGTCGGTCTCGTCGTCGCGCGCCGTGAGCATCAGCACCGGCACGGGGCGCTGGGCCTGCACACGTCGGCAGACCTCCAGGCCGTCGAAGCCGGGAAGCATGATGTCCAGGACCATCAGGTCGGGCTGCCAGGCCTCGGCCGCGTCGACAGCCGCGGGCCCGTCCAGTGCGGTCTGCACCAGAAAGCCCTCGGCCCGCAGCCGGGCGGAGATGGCGTCGACGATCGTGGCGTCGTCTTCGACCACCAGCACCCGGCGCTGAGCCCCGGGGTGGCCGCGACGCCGGTATGGGTGGTGTGTGTCTGTTCCATCGCCCCGCCCCTGCCCGTTCTCGCGGAGGCCATTCCCCGGAGGCACGGTTATCGCTTGTGGATTTCGTGGGTGATCCCTTGTGCCGGTCAGCAGCGTAAAGGCAGAGGACGGCTCCCGGCTACGCAGGGTGTTGTAGTGCCCGGGCCGGATCCGCCGGCCTGAGTGGTGGATCGTCGGCCTTGTGACGGTTGCCCCGGGATAGTGGGGATGTGTATACCGGCGGGGGTTCAGGCGCCCCGGAGTGCGAGATGGACCACGTCGGGCACACCTCGGGCAACGGCGACTTCTTCCGTACGTACCGCGGTGAATCCGGCATTCCGCATCGCTTGTTCGAATGCCGCGGACGGCTGGGCGGACCAGACGGCGAGAACTCCGCCCGAGGTCAGCCGCTCCCGGCAGCTCGCCAGACCGGAGGCGGAATACAGGCTTCCGTTGTCGTCGGTGACGGTCCAGTCGGGCCCGTTGTCGATGTCCAGGCAGAGCGCGTCATAACGCTCCGTGGTCGTACGCAGGTGCCCGACGAGGTCCGCGCGGATGATCCCGGTCCGCGGGTCGGCCAGTGCCTCGGCCGAGATCCGGTCCAGTGGTCCATCCCGGTGCCAGTCGACGATCGCCTGCTCGCGCTCGACGACCGTGATGCGCCCCAGCGCTCCTGGCCGGCTGCGCGGACGAGGGAGAACCCCACGCCGAGCCCACCGATGAGCACAGCCGGATCGGGCCGGTCCGCGGGCAGCGCGGCGAGCGCGGCGTCGATCAGCAGCCGCTCGGAGCGCCCGTCGGAAGTGTCCATCAGGAAGCACCCGTTGGCGATGATCTCGAAGTCGTCCGCGCGTGCGCGCAGGACGACCTCACCGTACGGTCCTTCGCGCCGGTCGAGGGTGACGGGTCTGTGGATATCGGTGGCGGGCATGGTGCTCTCCGGCTGGTGTCGGGCGACAGTGCCGCCATCCTGGCCCGTCGGAGCGGCCTGGACCAGCGGTATGCCGGATCCATGCCGGAATGTGCGAGTGCGGGCGGGTGCGGAGTCAGGAGCGGGTGCCTTCTCGCCGTGCGCGGCGGTGTATTCGGCCGCCAGCCAGGGGCCAGGTCCTCGATCAGCATCGCGAGCACCGCGGGTCCGACGACGGCGTACGGGCCGTGGCGGCAGCCACCAGTACCTGCGCCGCCCGCTGTGGGGCGCCGGGGTAATAGCGGGCGAACAGCTCGGCGGACTGCCGCAGATCACTGGTCCAACCGCCCCACTGAGGCATCACCAGGGTGAACGCGGAGCGCACGAGCCGACGGGCGACGCCTCGGCACAGGCTCAGCCGCTCGGCGTCCGTAGCGGCCCCGGCGGCACGTACCCGCCAGCGCGGGAGCGCGAGCGGCAGATCCCCGTTCGTCTCGCGGGCGAGCAGCGGGTGGGGCGGTAGCGGGCAGGTGTACGGCGAGATCCTCACCCAGCAGCGGGGTGCAGAGGCAGGCGACGAAGAAGCCGAGGTCATTGCGTTCCAGGTCACTGAGGAGCGTGCCGGCGGCGAAGAGAGCACGCCCGCGCCGTCGATCGTGCCGAAGGCGGCGTCCAGGGCGGCTCCGGTCTCCTCGGCCACCGCCCGGTCCGTGTCGGTCGGTTCGTCGCGCAGGGCGAGCAGCAGATCAAGGTCGGATACGCCGGGAATGGCCGAGCCGCGCGGAACGCTGCCGTAGAGGTAGGCGCTGTGCAGCCGCGAGGCGTCGAACGCATCGGCGATCCTCGACCGGGCCGCCCCGACCACCGGGCGAACGCCACCGGTACCCGGTCCAGGGAGCCCTCACGTTCGATCGTCCCGTCGGCCGCCAGCCCCTTGTCCCGCATTGCTTCGCGCATCCTGCGATCGTCGCAGGCGGGTGCGCGCAGCGGGCGATCGCTGAGAGCGAACAGCAGTTGGGGAACATTCGGTGGCTCAGGAGCATTGAGTCGACATAGCTCAACTTGCCTGCCGAAGGGGAGATCATGACTGCCGAGTCCAAGACGTTCACACCGATCGACCTGCCTGTGCTGCCGCTCGACGACGAGGTGGTGCTGCCCGGAATGGTGGTGCCGCTGGATCTGTCGGATACGGAGGTACGGGCAGCCGTCGAGGCTGCCCAGGCCGCCGCACGGGCGACGGGGCAAGCCCGAGGTGCTGCTCGTGCCGCGTATCGACGGGAACTACACCGGGACCGGCGTCCTGGGGACCGTCGAGCAGGTCGGGCGCCTCTCGGACGGGGACCGGGCGCGCTCATCCGGGCCGGGACCGGGTGCGGATCGGCGCCGGGACCAGCGGTCCCGGCAGCGCGCTGTGGGTGGAGGGCACCCGGATCGACGTATCCGTGCCCGACCCCTGCCCGGCTCCGTCACCGAACTCGCCAAGGAGTACAAGGCACTCGCCACCAGCTGGCTGAGGAAGCGGGCGCCTGGCAGGTCGTGGACCGGGTGCAGCAGATCGACGATATTTCCGCGCTCGCCGACAACTCCGGGTACTCGCCCTTCCTGACCACCGCTCAGAAGGTGCAGCTGCTGGAGACCGCGGACGCGGTTGCCCGGCTGAAGCTCGCCATCCAGTGGCTGGGTGAACACCTCGCAGAACAGGATGTCGCCGAGTCCATCGCCAAGGACGTCCAGGAGGGTGTCGACAAGCAGCAGCGCGAATTCCTCCTTCGGCGCCAGCTCGATGCCGTACGCAAGGAGCTCTCCGAGCTCAACGACGACCCCGAGGGCGAGTCCGACGACTACCGGGCGCGCGTCGAGGCCGCCGATCTCCCCGGCAACGTCCGCGAGGCCGCACTCAAGGAGGTCGAGAAGCTGGAGCGCGCCTCCGACCAGAGCCCCGAGGGGTCCTGGATCCGGACCTGGCTGGACACCGTCCTGGAGCTGCCCTGGACCGAGCGGACCGAGGACGCCTACGACATCCAGGGCGCCCAGCGGATCCTCGACGCGGAACACGCCGGCCTGCAGGACGTGAAGGAGCGGATCACCGAGTACCTCGCAGTACGCAAGCGGCGTGCCGACCGTGGGATGGGTGTGGTCGGCGGGCGCCGCGGAGGCGCCGTGCTGGCGCTCGTCGGGCCGCCGGGGTCGGAAAGACCTCGATGGGTGAGTCCATCGCGCACGCCATGGGGCGGAAGTTCGTCCGCGTCGCGCTCGGCGGTGTCCGGGACGAGGCGGAGATCCGCGGCCACCGTCGTACGTACGTCGGCGCGCTCCCCGGACGTATCGTCCGCGCCATCAAGGAGGCCGGTTCGATGAACCCGGTCGTCCTGCTCGACGAGATCGACAAGGTCGGATCCGACTTCCGGGCGACCCGGCCGCCGCCCTGCTCGAAGTCCTCGACCCGGCGCAGAACCACACCTTCCGCGACCACTACCTGGAGGTCGAACTCGACCTCAGTGACGTGGTGTTCCTGGCCACGGCCAATGTGATCGAAGCCATCCCCGAGGCGCTGCTGGACCGGATGGAGCTGGTCAGGCTGGACGGCTACACCGAGGACGAGAAGGTCCTCATCGCCCGCGACCACCTGCTGCCGCGTCAGCTGGAGCGGGCCGGTCTGGATAAGGAAGAGGTGAGCCTCGACGAGTCCGCGCTGCGCAAGCTGGCCGGGGAGTACACCCGGGAAGCCGGCGTACGGAACCTGGAGCGGGCCGTCGCCCGGCTGCTCCGCAAGGTCGCTGCCCAGCACGAACTCGGTGACCGCGAGCTTCCGTTCACCGTGACCGAAGCCGACCTGCGCGCGCTGATCGGACGGCCGCACCACGTCCCGGAATCCGCCCAGGACCCGGCCGAGCGCCGTACCGCGGTGCCGGTGTGGCCACCGGGCTCGCGGTCACCGGAGCCGGTGGTGACGTGCTGTTCGTGGAGGCTTCGCTGGCCGACCCGGAGACGGGGCGTCCGGACTGACCCTCACCGGTCAGCTCGGTGATGTGATGAAGGAGTCCGCACAGATCGCGCTGAGCTTCCTGCGGTCGCACGGCGCGGAGCTGGAACTGCCGGTCGCGGACCTGAAGGACCGCGGCGCGCACATCCACTTCCCGGCGGGTGCGGTCCCCAGGACGGTCCGAGTGCCGGCATCACCATGACGACGGCGCTGGCCTCGCTGCTCTCCGGGCGCCTTGTCCGTACGGATGTGGCGATGACCGGTGAGGTCTCGCTGACCGGCCGGGTGCTGCCGATCGGCGGTCTGAAGCAGAAGCTGCTGGCCGCGCACCGGGCCGGCATCACCACCGTGGTGATCCCCAAGCGGAACGAGGCGGATCTGGACGATGTCCCGGCCGAGGTCCTCGACACGCTGGAGGTCCACCCGGTCACCGATGTCCGACAGGTGCTCGAGATCGCCCTCGCCCCGGCTTCGGCGAGGTTCGAGGAGGATCCCGGCCGCGGCGTAGCTGCCACGCAGTGACGGGCGTAGCACTACGGACACGGCCGGTACGGACGGCCCGTTCTTCCCGCGAAATGGGAAGAGCGGGCCGTTTCGCGTGGGGAGCGGGTCAGGGCGGTAGACCGTGCCCGGCTCCGGCTCCGCGGGGCCATCAGCTGGGGACGGTCACGAAGGTGTACCCCTGCTCGTGCAGTGTGTCGATGATTCCGGGCACCGCGGGCACCGTGCCCCGGTAGATGTCGTGCAGCAGGATGACGCCGTCCCTGTCCGCCTGTTCGACCGTCCGCTTCCTGATCAGCGCGGAGTCGTTCGTCGAGAAGTCCTTGGCGGTCGTGCTCCACAGGATCTGGGAGAGCCCCAGGTCCTTGCTGATCTCGGAGACGGTGTCGTCGGTGCGGCCCTGCGGCGGACGCATCAGCCGCGGCTTCTCTCCGTGACCTTCTCGATCGCGAGCTGGGTCCTCTCCAGCTCGGTGCGTATCTCGTCGGGCTTCTTGTCGGTCAGGATCTCGTGCGACCAGGTGTGGTTGGCCACCTCGTGGCCCTCGGCCTGGATGCGGCGCACGGTGTCGGGGTGCTTCAGGACGTGGTCCCTGCCCAGCAGGAAGAACGTGGCGGGCACCTTCTTCTTCTTGAGTATGTCCAGGAGGCGCGGGTGTCCTTGCCCGGGCCCGCGTCGAAGGTCAGGGCGATGCACTTGGCCTCGCGGCAGTCCACCGTGCCGAACGACCCCTTGGCGTCGGAGGCGGCTTCGTCGCGTGCGGAGCCGGGGCCGTGGTCTGCATCGAGCAGCCGCTCAGAGTGAGCGCAGTCACAAGGGCGGCGGCCAACCCCGTACCCAACGACGTCATCTTTCTGGACAAGGCAGGTCACTCCTCTGTGGCTCGGCTGCACGGGCCGTGCGGCACGCCGTGGACTATACATAGCGTGTATACGCTCGGTGTATAGCGGGGTGCGGCAGAGGTCTTTCATTGGGAAAGCGCAGGTCAGCGACGGTGGAGTGGTTGGGTGAGGAGGCCGGGCGCGGCAGAGTCCCCGGCGACCTGGGTCGTCACCGGGGCCCGTTGTCCGTATCGCCGGGATCAGCCGTTCGCGAGCGCCTGCACGCGGTCGAGGGCGCCGTTGAAGCGGTTGTGGTCGCCGACCGTGGGGCCGGTCGAGGTGTACTGCCACATCGTGTAGAAGCCCCAGCCGGCCGGGAGTTCACCGACTGTGGAGTTGTACCGCGCCACCCAGAGCGGGTTGGTGGCGCCGAAGGCGGCACTGTTGCCGGTGCAGTCCTTCCACCAGCTGGTCGCGGTGTAGATCACCGCGTCCCGTCCGGTGCGGGCCTTGTACGTGTTCACGAAGTCGCGGATCCAGGACACCATGTCGGCCTGGGTCTTCCCGAAGCACGCTGCACCGTACGGATTCCACTCGATGTCCAGGACGCCGGGCAGCGTCCTGCCGTCCTGGACCAGCCGCCGCCGTTGTCCACGAAGTAGTTGGCCTGGACGGCGCCGCTCGTGGTGTTCGGGGTGGCGAAGTGGTAGGCGCCGCGGATCATTCCCACGTTGTAGGAGCCGTTGTACTGCTGGGCGAAGTCTTCGTTCTTGTAGTACGTCCCCTCGGTGGCCTTGACGTAGGCCCACTTCACGCCGCTGTTCCACAAGGTCTGCCAGGCGACGCTGTCCTGATGGCCGCTGACGTCCACGCCCTCGGTCTGGACGGCGCGGGAGTCGCGGGGAGTCCGCCCTGCCCGTCGTGCTCGATGACGCCCTGGCCCATCCTGGCCGTGCCGCGTTCGGGGGTGTCGGCGGCGGTGGCCGTGCCGGGCAGCGTGAGCAGGAGTGAGAGGGCCGCGAGAAGGGTTCCCGCTGCGGCGAAGCGTGAGCGGAGGGTCGTTCCTGATCCGGATCTGTGCTCGGGCATCTTCGTGCCTCCGAGGTCTCGGTGGGGAACTGCTGGCCCAGGAGCGGTGCGGGACACTCCTGCAGTGCTGCCGCGAGGTGGGGATGGTGTGGGCATGTCACCCCGGGGCTATGAATCTACGCACGTAGAACCGTGTGATGGAAGAGGGCCCGGCCGCTGCCGATGGTCTACGCCTGCGAAATACTGGCCCAGCTGCGGAAATGGCCCGCGGTGAAAGAAACTTTCATCGGCAGGAAAGCGTATGAAGGGTGCTGACGTGCACGGGAGCCAGAGCGGAAGTGAACCCGGCCCAGCCGCCGGGAGTGGTGTGGACCACGAATTCCTTGCGCTGGAACGCGAGTTGGCCGTCTTCCTGCGCCGCGCGAGAGCCAACTCGGGGAGATGGCCCGCGAGGTCCACCCGGATCTGGAGCCCGCCGCCTACGGCCTGCTGGTCCGGCTGGAGTCGGCGGGTCCGCAGCGCGCCACGGATCTCGCCGGCTACTTCGGTGTCGGCAAGGCGACCATAAGCCGTCAACTGCGGACCCTGGAAGGCCTCGGACTGGTGGCACGGGAGCCCGACCCGGCGGACGGCCGCGCCTGGCTGGTCCACCCCACCGAGGAGGGCCTCGCCCGCTTCCGCAGTGTCCGCGACGCGCCGCGGGCGTTACGTCCGAAAGCTCGATGACTGGGACCGGGCGGAGGTGGCGGAGCTTGCCAGGCTGCTGCACCACCTGAACGCCCGCGCCGAGGGCTGAGGGCGCTGTGGCGCCACCGGGCTACCGCAACTCGGCGAACAGCGCCGTCGCGTCGTCGTGCGACTTGCCGTGGCGCAGATACGTGCGGTCCGTATCCGCCCTCTCCAGCTCCTGACCCGGTCGATCAGCCCCTGGGGCCCCGCCTTGCGCAGGAGTCCCAGGGCGGCGGTCCAGTCGCCCTCACGGAACGTCTCCGTCCAGCGGCCCGCCCGTCGGTCAGCGCCGCCAGCGCCCGGACCTCCGCGAGCGGAGTCTCGCCGGTCACCGCACGTGCGGCCACCTCGGGGTCGGCGGCGGCCGTGAAGAAGCCGCCCTCCTTGTTCCGCGCCAGGGCGTCGGCGACCGCCTCCGATGCGAGAGCCCGGCGGGAGCCGGTCCAGCCGGTCGTCGAGGACGGGCCGGACCACCCCGTCGGGCGACTCGATGAGCAGGGCCGAATCGGACAGCACCAGGTGCTCGAGCGTGTGTTCGCTCCAACGCGCCAGGACCACCGTCGCCTGAGGCGTACGCGGGTGAGAAAGGTCACACTGGAAACGGTGGGTTTCCGCGGTGCGCCGGATGGACTCGGCGAGGATCTCGGTCAGTGTCATATCCGGGCGTGAACCCGACAGTTCGACCAGTGCGCCGCCCAGTCGTGCGGTGAACCACGGCACCGGGTGCACACAACCGACGTCACCATGCGGCGGCGTGACACCGTCGAGCACGACCAGTGCCCCACCCTGGCCCGCTGCGGGCAGAGCGGTTGCCACCCAGTCCTCGTTGGGGCGTTCGGGGCTTCCGGGCACAGTGGCGAGTTCGATGCGCATTCAGCCAGTCTCCACGATGTCTTCACGAGCTCCGTGCGAACCGGGCGCTGGATCGTACCGGCAGGTCAGCGGGGTCTACCGGGATGGAGCGATGGGCTCCGCGCATATGCGGGCGGGCATCCTGCCAAAGGCCGGGCCGAAGTTCCACCCGCAGCCGATGCATGGTCTGCGGCGCCCGGGGCAGACTTGTTCGTCAACTCCACAGTGATGTTCACTCCTTCGAGTGGCGGAGCGGTTTATGCGCGCCCCTCCCAAAAGCACTGGAATGGTCAGAAGCCGTACCAGAGGTGGGGGTCTCTTCACACATGACCGCGCGTCACCTCTGCTTCAAGGGTGGACGAGTCGAGATTGCGAGCACCGGTGCAGAAGAAGTGGCCGCGGAGCAAGGGCAGCACGAACGAGACCTCCGGGGCGGTGCCTGCGGCGGACCCCGGTAGGCGCACCGTACGTGTACGCAGCCGGCTGGTCGCCGGAGTCGCAGTCGTGGGGATCACGGTCATAGCGGCAGGTGCCCCGCTGCCCTCGGGGCCTCCTCCGACCTCAACGAGTCCCAGAGCCTGGTCACCCTCGCCGAGCTGAACCAGCAGGCCATCACGCTCGCGCACTCCCTCGCGGACGAGCGCGACGAGGTGACCGCCCGGATCGCGGCAGGCCGTGAGCAGTCCGGGGGCGAAGCGGACAAGGGTCGGGCCACAGCGCACGCGTGGACCAGCAGGTGGACGAGATCGGCCCGGCCGCCTCCGCCGGACTGCGCCACGACCTCTCCACCATCCCCTCGCTGCGCCGTACCGCCCTCACGGGCAAGGGCTCCGCCCTGCAGGCCCACCAGGCGTACACCGAGGTCATCACCAAGCTGCACGCCCTCGCCGACGAGCTCGCGGAGAAGACCCGCCGCGCGCCCGGGTTCCCCGGGCCTCGCTGACGCTGGGGTGCGGCCGAGCAGGCGTCCGCCACCCGCGGGCTGCTTCTGGCCGCGCTCTCCGTACCCGGCACGAAGCCCGCCGAGGAGCAGATCGACCCGTTCACCGGGCTGCCCGTCCAGACCCAGGACGAGGGCGACAGCGAGGACGACCGCAACCGTGACGCGCTGAGCGCCGCCGCCCAGCAGGCCCGGGTCGGCGAACTGGCCGCGCTCGCCGGGTTCGACCAGGCCGCCGGGCCCGACGCACGCGACCGGCTCGCCTCCACGGTCACCGGACCCGAGGTCAACAGCGCGGAGAAGTACCTCACCCGGCTCACCGACCGCCCCGAGCTGTCCGACGCCGACCGCAGGAGCAGCCGCAAGGAGCTTGAGGCGGCGCTCTCCGCCCGCATCGACCGGATGCGTGGGGTGGAGTCGGCGCTCGGCACCTCCCAGGTCAAGAGTCTCGAGCAGCTGCGCGACGACGACGTGACCGCGCTCGAACTGCGGATCGCGCTGCTCGGCGCTTGCTTCCTGATCGCTGTCGGCGTCTCCACCGCCGTTGCCCGCACCCTCACCCAGCCGCTGGCCGTCCTGCGGATCGGCGCGGCGCGGATCGCCGCGGACCCCGAGACGGCCGAACCGGTCCGCTACACCGGCCGCAACGACGAGTTCGCGCAGGTCGTACGCTCCATCAACGCGCTGCACGGCAAGCTTCACGGGCTGCAATCGGACTTCAACGGCCGCTTCGACGGCCTGCAGAGCGAGCGCGGCGAGCTGATCGCCGGCCACGAGGCCCTCACCCTCCAGCGGGCCGAACTCCAGGTCCGGGCGGCCGAGCTCACCACCCAGCTGGAGCAGCTGAAGAACACGGTCCATCACACCTTCGTCAACCTCTCGCTGCGCAACCTCGGCCTGGTCGAGCGCCAGCTCGGCGTCATCGAGAGCCTGGAGGAGCGCGAGCAGGACCCGAGCGCCTCGGCACGCTCTTCAAGCTCGACCACATGGCCACCGTCATGCGCCGCCACAGCGAGAACATGCTGGTCCTGGCGGGCGCCGAGCACGGCCAGGGGCACGCGGGGCCGATCGCGCTGGTCGATGTCCTGCGCGCGGCCGTCAGTGAGATCGAGCGGTACGAGCGGGTCACCATCCAGTCGCTGCCGCCGCACGCCCAGATCGCGGGCTTCGCCGCCGACGACCTCAGCCACCTCGTCGCCGAACTCCTGGAGAACGCGACGTCCTTCTCGCCGCCCGACTCCCATGTGGAGCTCTCCGGCTGGCTGCTGGAGAGCGGCGAGGTGATGCTCTCCGTGCAGGACGCGGGCATCGGCATGTCGACGGTCCGGATGAGCGAGCTGAATGCGAGGCTGGCCGACCCGGCATCCTTCGAGGAGGGAGCGGGCCGCGGACGGGGCCGGGCTGGGACTTCAGGTGACCTCGCTGCTTGCCGCGCGCCATGACGTACGGGTACAGCTGCGCGAGCAGAAGGGAAGCGGAGTGACAGCGGTCGTCGTCCTGCCGCAGGCCCTGCTGCCCAAGGCGCCGCCGGCGTCGTCGCCGCCGCCCGTGGTGGCGGGGAGGCGCCCGCACTCAACCTGCCGGGGTCGGTCGCCGAGGCCAATTCCAATGCACTGCCGGGCCGTTCGTCCGTGGTCCGGCCCGGCGAGGACCCGCTGATCGCGGCGGCCGAGCAGACGCTGCGGGATTCCGGGACGGATCCGGTGCCCGAGCAGGCCGTGCCCGCGTCGCAGCCGGAGCCGCAGCCGGAGCCCGAGCAGGAGCCGAGCCCGAGCTCTGGACCGAGTCGGAGTCCGAGACCACGATGCAGGTCCGGCTCCCCGCGGCGCAGGACGACCCGGGTCCGTACGCGATCGGTCCCGACCGCCACGAGCGCGCCCCGACACGAGCCCCATGGTCCCTGCCCCTGCCCCGCAGCCGAGACCGTCCGGGCCCCGCAGCCGAGACCGTCCCGGGCCCCGGCAGCCGCAGGCACGGCGCGTCACGGACAAGGGGCTGCCCAAGCGCACCCCAGGATCGCCGAGTCCGTCGCAGCCCCGGCCGCCGAACGCAAGGGCGGTGTGGACAGGGACGCGCTGCGCCGCAGGCTGGGCGGGTTCCAGCAGGGCGCGAACAACGGTCGGCGCGATGTCGAGGCCGAGATCGCCGACAGCTCGGGCACCACAGGTGCCGCCGGGCCCGGCCCGAAGACCAGCAACAGCGAGTTGAGCGACCGGTCCGAAGGCCGAGTCGATGAGACGGGGACACAGTCGAGGAGGCACGTAGTTGACTGCGCCCAGCACATTCGGGCTGAGTTCCGAAGCCCGTAATCTTCACTGGTTGCTGAGCAATCTGGTGGAGGAGGTGCCAGGGGTCCGCTCGGTCACCGTCGTCTCGTCGGACGGACTGATGCTGCTCTCCTCCGACCCCGGCCATCTCGCCGTTCCGGCCGCGGTACGGCAGGACGGTCCCAAAGGATCCAGCGCGGACCTGGCCACCATCGTCTCGGGTGTCGGCTCCCTCACCGTCGGCGCCGCGAGCCTGATGGACGGCGGTCGCGTCAAGCAGACGATGGTCGCCATGGACGACGCCAGCGTCTTCATCATGTCGATCAGCGACGGCTCGCTGCTCGGAGTGCACGCCACCCCGGACTGCGACATGAGTGTCGTCGCGTACCACATGGCGCTCTTCGTCGGCCGGGCCGGACACGTACTCACCCCGAACTCCGCAGTGAACTGCGCAAATCGATGGAGAGCGACCAGTGACCTCTGCCGCTGAACCCGTAGGCAAGCTCCCGGTGAGAGGTCCGAACGCAGGCCCGCCCGGGTCCGCCCGTACTCGCTCACCGGCGGCCGTACCCGCTTCGGCCACGTCCTGCTGGTGGAGACGTTCGTCGCCGCGCTGGAGGCCCCCAGGAGCGCCGTGAGCTCCCCAACGGCAATCTCGCCTCGCGCGTCATGCCGGAGCTCCGCGCCATCGTCGAGCTCTGCCGCCGGATGCGTACGGTCGCGGAGGTCTCGGCCCTGCTGAAGATGCCGCTGGGAGTGGTCCGGGTACTGCTCAGCGACCTGGCCGACCAGGGAAAGATCCGCGTATACGGGACCGGACACGGGACCGGTCAGCCCGACCGCGCACTGCTCGAAAGGGTTCTCGATGGACTCCGTCGTCTCTGAGGCGCCGCTCTTCGCCCCGCGTCAGCCGGGGCCGCAGTCCTGAGCCGATGAGTCTCTCCAGGCCTGGCAGCTCGACCACACCCGTGCTCCCGTGGCCACGAAGATCGTGGTCGCCGGCGGATTCGGGGTGGGCAAGACGACCTTCGTGGGTTCGGTCTCCGAGATCAGCCCGCTGAAGACCGAAGCGATGATGACGCAGGCCAGCGAGGAGATGGACGATCTCACCGCGACGCCGGACAAGGTCACCACGACCGTCGCGATGGACTTCGGCCGGCTCACGCTCGACGACGACCTCGTGCTGTACGTCTTCGGCACGCCGGGCCAGCAGCGCTTCTGGTTCATGTGGGACGACCTGGTGCGCGGTGCGATCGGTGCGATCGTGATGGCGGACACCCGGCGGCTGGAGGACTGCTTCCCGGCGCTCGACTACTTCGAGAGCTGCGAGCTTCCTACATCGTGGCCGTCAACCACTTCGAGGGAACGCCCGGTTACGAGGTGGAGGACGTCAGGGAGGCCCTGACCGTAGCCCCGCACGTGCCGGTTGTGATCATGGACGCGCGCAACAGGGTCAAGGTCGTCGAGGCGTTGCTCACCGTGGTGGGCCACGCTCTGGACACCAGCCCTGCGTAGAACCGAAATGCGCACGTACACGTAACGGAGAACCGTGATGCGGAAGATACTCATAATCGGAGCCGGTCAGTCCGGTCTCCAGCTCGCCCTCGGACTGCAGTCCAGAGGGTACGAAGTCACCCTGATGTCCAACCGCACGGCCGACGAGATCCGGTCCGGCCGGGTCATGTCGACCCAGTGCATGTTCCACACGGCGCTGGAGTACGAGCGGGACTACCAGCTCAACTTCTGGGAGTCCCAGGCCCCGCGCATCGAGGGTCTCGGTGTCTCGGTCGCGGCACCCGACTCCTCCCGGGCCGTCGACTGGGTCGGCAAGCTGGACGGCTTCGCCCAGTCCGTCGACCAGCGCGTGAAGATGGCCGGCTGGATGGACACGTTCGCGCAGCGTGGCGGGCAGCTCGTCATCCACGGTGCCGCGGTCTCCGACCTGGACTACTTCTCCCGCACCTACGACCTGGTGATGGTCTCGGCCGGCAAGGGCGAGCTGGTCTCCATGTTCGGCCGGGACGTCTCCCGTTCCCCGTACGACGCCCCGCAGCGCGCGCTGGCCGTCGCGTATGTGCACGGCATGGGCCCGCGCCCGGAACACCCCGACTTCGACGCGGTCCGCTGCAACCTGGTCCCGGGCGTCGGCGAGCTCTTCGTGATGCCGACCCTGACCACCTCGGGCCGCGCGGACATCCTGTTCTGGGAGGGCGTCCCGGCGGGCCGCTCGATGCCTTCCAGGGCATCAAGGACCCTCCGAGCACCTCGCCAAGACGCTGGAGCTCATGGAGAAGTTCACCCCGTGGGAGTACGCGCGCTCGACCAAGGTCGAACTGACCGACGCCAACGGCACCCTGGCGGGCCGTTATGCCCCACGGTACGCAAGCCGATCGGCCGGCTGCCGGGCGGCGGCCTGGTCCTCGGTGTGGGGATGTGGTCGTCGCCAACGACCCGATCACCGGCCAGGGTTCCAACACGGCTTCCAAATGTGCGAACTCCTACCTGGACTCGATCATCGAGCACGGCGACGGCGAGTTCGACGCGCAGTGGATGCAGGCCACGTTCGACCGGCACTGGGAGACCACGCAGCACGTCGTGAAGTGGACCAACGCCATGCTCGCCCCGCCCCGGAGCACGTGCTGAACCTGATCGGTGCGGCCGGTCAGCTCCAGCCGGTCGCCGACCGGTTCGCCAACGCGTTCAACAACCCGGCGGACCTCGACAACTTCTTCTTCGAGCCCGACAGGACGAACGCGTACCTCGCCGAGGTCTCGGGCGCCGCACAGGCCGGCTGACCTTCGCGCGTACGACGGCCGGGCCGCCGGGTGGGTTACGGCGGCCCGGCTCGGCAGTCCCTACGCGCCGGGCGCCGACTCGGCCTCGTACCCCGTATCCGATCCGGCCGAGGCGCCCTCCGGAAGCTCCGGCAGGGTGTATGAGCTCAGCGGCTCGCCCTCCGGGTCGGGCGGACCGCACCCAGCAGCGGGTTCGACGCCACGGGTGAGACCTTCACCGAGGCACCGGGCCTGGGTGCCTGCACCACCAGCCCGTTGCCGATGTACAGGGCCACATGGGTCGCCTTCGGGAAGTAGATCACCAGATCCCCGGGCGCAGCGACTCGACCGGGACCCTCGACAGCTCCCGCCACTGTTCCTGCGACGTCCGCGGAATTGTCAGGCCCGCGTCCGACCAGGCCTGTGAGGTGAGTCCGGAGCAGTCGAAGGACTCCGGGCCCTCGGCCCCCACACATACGGTTTGCCGATCTGCTCGATCGCGTACCGCACGGCCTCCCCGCCCTGCTCGGACGGCGTCCGGGTGGAGCCGAGGGCACCCGAGGTGACCAGTTTCTCCTGGGCCTCGTCCACGTTCGACTGTTCCAGCCGGGACACCTCGGCGAGCTGCTGGGGGTGAGCGAGGCCAGCAGTGCCTCCACGTCCGCCAGCCTGGCCCGTACGGTGTCGCGCTGCTCCTTGTGCTGTGCGGCCAGCACCTGCTGCCGGTCGAGCACCTTTCGCGACTTGGCCGCCAGCTCGTCGGCCCGCTCCTCGGACCCGGTGAGCCGGTCCACGGTGGCGGCCCGCCCTGCGGCGACCCGCTCGATCACATGGGTCTGTTCCAGGGCGTGCTGGGGGTCCGGGGACAGCAGCAGCCGCATGTACGCGGAGAAGTCGGAGCGCCCTGGTACTGCTCCGGGCGAGCCGCCCGGCCTCCTGGCGGCTGCGGTCGAGTGCGACCCGGGCACCGGCCAGTCCGGTGCCGAGCTTTGGCCTGCGCGGTCCGCTTCTTCAGCTCCTGCGCGGTGGAGTTGTAGAGCTCGCCGGCCTCCTCGGCCTGCTGGTGGAGCGTCTGCAGCTGCTTCAGCAGTCCGGCGACGCTCCGGGGCGGCACCCGGACCGGCGGGGCCGGGTCGGCGACGGCGGGCGAGGCGGCGATGACCACGGCCAGCGCCGCTGTGCATACGGAGCGCACGACTCTGTCTGGCACGACATCACCTCCGGTGGGCGCGGGAGACGACATAGGTAAGTCGTACAACCCCACAAGTAATCGGATCTCAACAATCCGGTCACTCGGTGCCGGGCAACGCAAGGACCGCGCGGCGTGGCGGACGGCGTAACCCCGGACGGCGCAGGCGGGTCCGCCCCTACTGTGCCGGGAACGCGTAGAAGACCCTGTCCCGCTGGACGACGGTGGTCTTCCCGGCGGCAAGAGCCCGGTAGGGCCCGCTGACCGTGGCGCCCTTCGGATCCTGCACCCCGATGTCCTGGAACTTCCACAACCGCCGCCCGTCCGCCGCCGCGAACGCGGTGACCTGGGAGGCGTCCGCCGCGAGCAGCGTCCTCCACCGCCGCTGAGCGTGATCGCAGGGGCGTTCCCGCCGAGCGGAACCTCCGTCGAGCGCCGCCAGAGCAGCCGTCCCGACGCCCTGTCGACGGCGCCGACCTCCTGGTTGCGGTTGGTGGTGTGGAGCAGCTTCCGGCCACCACGGGCGTACCGAACACGGACGCCTCGGTTCCGTTCAGCGTCCATGCGGGCTTTCCGTCGGCCGTCTCGAAGGCCTGCAGATCGTCGCCGACGGCCCCGTACAGCCGCCCGTCCTCGGTGCCCAGCGCTGCGCCGTCGGCCGCGAGCGTGCCGAACTGCTTGTCCCACAGCAGCTTTCCGGTCTTCCGGTCGAAGCAGCGGAAGGAGGCCTTGCCCTTCGCGGCCTTGACGTCGGCCGCGGTGAGCGTCTCGGTGCTCTGGCGTACGACGATGTCGGCGTCCCGGACCGCGGTCAGCCGATAGGCGGGTGCCCCGGGCGCGGCCCGCGGGTACGGCGGTGCGCCACAGCTCCTTGCGGGCCACGGCGTCGTACGCGAAGAGGTAGGCCTTGACGACCTGCTTGTCCTTGCCCGCCTTCTTGCCCTTCTTCGGCTTCGGGGCCTTGACGGTGACGGTGTGGGAACCGGTGAACCAGATGACGGACCCGGACTGGCCGGTGAGCGGGGCCACCTTCATGTCCGGTACGCCGGTGAACTGGTCCGCGTACCGGACCCGGTGCTTGATCTTGCCGTCGCCCGGCGAGAGCCAGAGGAACTCGGTCGGGCTCGCGAGGAAGCAGAGGTCCTCACCGGCCGTCAGTACCGCCTGGGCTCCGGCCGCGTCCTTGACCTGCCAGACCTTCCGCCCGGTCCGCAGATCGACGCCTGTCGCCCCGCCGTGCCGGACAGCACCAGCAGCTTGTCCCGCCAGATCCCGGAGGTGAGCGGGCGGGCTCGGCCGCCGGGTGCGTGTACACCCAGTGCGGCTCGGGCGGCAGGCCGGGCAGCGTACGGCGGGGCGCGGCACGGGCTTGCCGTCCTCGGCGGCCGAGGCGGAGTCGTCGGAGCCGAACACGAACACCCGGCCCCGCCGACGATCAGGCCGCCGGCTCCGGCGGCAACGGCGGTGAGCAGCGCCCGGCGGCCGGTGGCGGGCGGGCGGCCCCGGCGCGGGGCCGGGACCGGCAGGGGCAGCGGCTGCGCCGGGGCGCCGAACTGCGCGGCGGCGGCGGCCGGGTAGGCGTAAGGGGCGCGGGGCGGGAGCGGGCATGGCGGCGGGCTGCGGGGAGTGCGAGCTGGGTCGTGGCCCGGTCGGCCTGCGGCCCCGCGCTCCGGTGCCCAGGAACCGGGTGGTCCGGCTGTCCTCGCCGACGGCCCGTGGTGCCCGTCCGGAGCCGCGGCGGGGATGGCCGCGGTGTGTCCGCGGGTGTGTCCGCGCGGTCCGGCGCCGCATCGGCCGGGTTGGCGATGACCGGCGCCCGTCTTCCGCGACGACCGGCGCTTCCAACGCCTGTGCCCGCGCTGCCTGGTCCGTCACCGCCGCCGACAGTGGCCCGGGAGCCAGCCGCCCTTGGCCAGGCCCGCCGCACCCTCCAGTGCCAGCTCGGCTGCGACCGCACCCGCGCTCGGCCGGTCGTCGGGGTCCTTCGCCAGGCAGCCGGCGATCAGTGAACGCAACTCATCGGGTACGCAGCCGAGTTCGGCGGAGCCATGCGCGATGCGTTCGGCGGCCTCGTCGGCAGGGCCGTCCGCGAGCGGGTCGTCCCGGTGGCCGCGTATGCGAGCAGCAGCCCCAGCACGAAGAGATCGGATGCGGTCCCCGCGTCCTTGCCATCGACCTGTTCCGGAGTGAGGTAGCCCAGCCGTACGGAGAGCTGCCCGCCCGGCCGGGCCTCGGCTGCGGCAGCCGCACCCAGCGGGCCGAACGCGGTGAGCCGCGGCCCGTCCTGGGCCAGCAGCACCGTCCCGGGCGCCAGGCCCTGGAGCACCGCCCCGGTGGCGTGCACCCGCGAGAGGGTCTCGGCAAGGCCCGCGCCCAGTATCCGCACGGCACGCTCGGGCAGCGGGCCGGTGAGGTCGATCGCCTCGGCCAGTGTCAGCGCGGGGACGTAAGGGCCGGCCGTCCACAGGCCGTCCTGCGTATCCTCACCGGGCGCGGTGAGCTGCGGCTGCACCCAGCCGCCGGCCAGCCGTTCGGCGGTGCGTGCCTCCGACTGGAAACGGCGTCGGAAAGCGGGCACCGCGGCGAGCGCGGGTGGGCCGCGGTGACCACGGCGAGGTCGTCGGCGGCCGTGGCTCTGGCCAGATACTGCACCGCACTCGCGGTCTCACGGAAGCGTGCCAGCACGGTGTACGGGCCGAAGTGGCGTGGATCGTCCTGACGCAGCGCCTCCATGGCGCACCCCTTGTGACCGGCACTCGGCACTGACCGTCGATCTTAGAGGGTCGCCCGTGCCGCACCCGGGCGAGGCACACCTCACGCTCCGCTGCCGGGCTTCGTCCAGGGCCACTTGAGGGTCGGGCGCTCGCGGCCCTCGGGAGCGTACTCGTACACCCAGCCACGCTGCAGTCCCAGCCGCTTGGTGTATCCGGCGGGTACGCGCCGGTAGGCGTACAGGGTTTTGGCGCCGCCGTCGGCGTCGGGCACCGGAACCTCGTACCACTTGGGGATGGCCGGTCGGCCCGAGCAGTACGGGCAGAACCCGGCCGTCCAGGGGCCACCGGTGAAGGGGTGTTCTCGCTTTCACGCTGCCAGTCTGGCCCAGAGGAGCGGGGCGTCCCTGTTTACCGGGGCGAAGCGGCCCATCGGCCGCCTCAGCCGGGGTCCAGGAGGTGCGCGGCCTCGCTGACCGCCGGGATCACCAGCGCTGCCAGCCGGCCGGCCGGGCCCTGAGCCGTCTCCAGCTTCAGCAGGTCGCTCACCACGGACGCGGTCTCCGGGTCGGTGGCCGCCGTCGCGGCGAGCAGCGCGATCAAGTGGTCGGTCAGCCAGCCGCGCAGCTCGCCGGACGGGGCTCCTTCTCCTCGTCCAGCCAGATCAGGGACGCGGCCTCGACGGCCGCGATCCAGGTGCGCACCATCATCCGCAGCCGGGGCCCGGCGGGCTGCTGACCGGGGCCGGTGCCCCTGCCCAGGTGCAGCAGGATCTGTTCGGCCGCGGCCCTGCGTACGCCGTCGACGATCGTGGTCGTACGGGAGGTGGCGGCGACGCTGCCGCCGCGCAGCAGCGCGCTGAACCCGGTGTCGTGTTCATCGACGAAGCCGAGGTAGCGGTCGAGTACCCGGCCCACCCGCTCGGTGGGCGGGCCGGCCGCGGCTCGGCGAAGCACAGCGTCAGGGTGTCGGCGGCGGACCGGAGCGCGGCCTCGTACAACTGCTGCCGTCCACCGGGGAAGTAGCGGTAGACCAGCGGCCGCGAGACCCCGCGACCGACGCCACCTCATCCAGCGAGACCTCGTCCGGGGCCCGGTGGGCGAACAGGCTGAGGGCCGCGCCCAGGAGCTGGCTGCGGCGCTCTCGACGCTGAGCCTTCGGTACGCACGGGCCGGCGGGGCGGTGGAGGTCATGCGCCGAAGCCTAGTATTGCAACGGTCTTTGTTCTGATGTGTGGGCAGTTTCTGGTGGTGTGTGGCCGCGTCGTTTGTAGTGGCTGATACGGGCTTGGAATTGTCGTCGGCGGCGCCAGTGTGACCAGTGCAGGACATGGTCGATGAGGTTGGTGCGGGGCCGGGTCAGGCGGGTGGTCAGTCGCCGGATTTCGGGGAGGGTCAGGGCGATGAGCTGGGAGGATCCGTTTCTGCTTTCTCCGTGTCGAGCGCGCGGGCCCGCAGGACGGTCAGGCAGGCGTGGGCGGCCATGGCGAGGGTGATGTGGCGGTGCCAGCCGGGGTAGCGGCGGACCTGGTAGTCGTCCAGGCCGCATTCCTGCTTGGCGGTCTGGAAGCATTCCTCGACGGCCCATCGGCTGCCGGCGACGCGGATCAGTTCGTCGAGTGTGGTCTCGGCGGGCAGTAGGCGATGTAGTAGGAGATCTCCTGGGGTCGGCTGACGCTGCGGCGGGCGATCACCCAGTGTCGGCGGTCTTCGCGGTGCCAGGGCCGGACCTCGACCCTCGCCCAGTCGTAGACGCGCGGACCGTGGGCTCCGTTGCCGCAGGAACGGCGCTTCCATTTCTGCCGCGGCAGGCCGGGAAAGAGCTCGTGGACCCGGTGGTCCATGGCCCACCGGGTGACGACGGTGTCGTGGCGGGTAGTGGCCATGACGTGGAAGACATCGGCCCGCTCGAGCTCGGTCCGCCAGCCTTTGGAGAAGCCGTAGGCGGCGTCCGCGGTCACCCACCGGAACGGGATCCTGTCGGCGATCGCCCGGCGGACCATCGCTTTGGCGGTGACCACTTTCGTCTCGAAGGCGACTATGTCGTCGATGCCTGCGGCTCGGCATCGTTCCCGGTCATCGGTCCATGACGTGGGCAGATACAGACGCCGGTCGATCAGCGTGCGGCCACGTTCGCCGGCATAGGCGAGGAAGACGCCGACCTGGCAGTTCTCCGTCCGCCCCGCCGTCCCGGAGTACTGCCGTTGGACCCCGGCCGAGCGGATCCCCTTCTTCAGGAAGCCCGTGTCGTCCACGATCAGCACTGCCTTCGGGTCACCGAGGTGTTCGACGACGTAATCACGCACGTCGCCGAGGACTTCGTCAGGTTCCCAGTCGCATCGGTTCAACAGCCGGTGCATGCGGTCGGGAGCCGCGTGGCCGGCCTCCTCCGCCAGCGTCCAACCGTTTTTCCGCTCCAACGGGGCGATCAGCCCCTGCATATAGGCCAGTGCTGACTCACGCGGCTCCGACCGGGCAAACCGGTGCACGAACCTCTCGTGCAACTCGCCCAGACCCGCCGCCCACCGCTTCACATCACCGAGATCCCCACCCATAACCAGCCCAACGACCAACCTGGCCACCAGTCACACCAAAGACCGTTGCAGTACTAGGCCGTGTCGTCGAACTGCCGTCGTCCGGCCGAAGGCCGGGCCGCGCGGCGTCTGGTGCGTACTGTCGCAAGGCGGAGGATCGTCCTCGTACTGGACGTACTCGGACGAGTCCGACAACGCGGCGAGAGTGCGTGCCAGACGTCGCGCGGCAGACGGCAGTGTGACGACACGGCCCAGGCGCTCCGCCGGCCCGGGGAGCCGGCTCAGGCAAGCAGGCCCGAGCTCTTCCACAGCCTGCGTCCGACACCGTTCAGCACACCGATGTCGTCGAAGAAGTCCGTGAGCCGCTTGGCGCCCGACTGCATGACCTCGGCCCGGTGGCCGCTGGCCTTGACCTGGGCGACGGCTTCGCGGCGGTCCAGGCCGACGTTCTCGTACACCTGCGGGTTGACGAAGCAGACGGAGAAGACGCGTGCCGCCTCTCCGCAGCTGACCCGGGTGAACTCCCGCTCCCAGCGGGTGCGGTGACCATCTGGCGGCGCAGTTCCTCGCGGGCGTACCGGACGTGCCTGGCCTCCTCGACGACGTGGATGCGGGTCACTCCGCGTACCAGCGTCTGGACGCGCTCGTCCGGGAAGGTCAGCCGCTGCATCCAGTCGAGGATCTCCTCGCCGAGCAGGGTGGCGGCGAACGAACCGGGGTGGTGGAGATGGTCTTCAGTACCCGCGCCAGGTTGTGGTAGCGCGGCGGCACCGGATAGCTGGGGCCCTGGCCCCACTGGATCATGCGCGCGAACATCATCGAGTGCCGGCACTCGTCGGCTATCTCGGTGAGTGCGTAGCGGACGTGGTTGCTGGTCACCGGCTTGTCGTAGATGTGCCGGACCAGCAGCTGCATGAGGATGATCTCGAACCAGATGCCTAGCGAGGCCAGTGATGCCGCCTCGTGCCTGGACAGGTCCATCCGCTGTTCCTCCGACATCTTCCGCCACAGCGGGTGTCGTAGAGGAGACCAGCTCGGGCGGCCAGAACCACTTGCCGTCCTCGACGCCGGAGTCCCAGTCGAGCTCGGTGTCCGGGTCGAAGGAGTGCTTGGCCGAGGACTCCAGCAGGCGCTGGGCGACCTGCTCGCGGTCCCGGAGGGGACCGAGCGCGTCACGGAGCACCTGCACATCGCTTTCGGTCACTGTCGTCATGGCTCAGGGCACCTCGCAGCGTGGGTTACCAACGGTCACGTCTTATAAGACTGCTTGTCAGTAAGCCAGTCAATCCCTTGCGCACGACTTGTTGACCCGGCGTCTACCAACGTGTGAACCTGCCAACTGACGGCAATACCACGCAACTTATGATTCCTGCCCGGCGAAGGAGCTGTCCGTGTCGACACACGACCTCTACACCACCGCCCCGAAGAATCGCTGTGGCAGGTTCCCGCCTCGGGGCGGCCCGGTTCAGCTGGGACTACGACGACGGCCGTGACCGCCTGCTCGCCCTCTACCAGAAGGGCAAGGACAAGCAGTGGGACGGCAACAAGCGCATCGACTGGAGCCTGGAGGTCGACCCCGCCGATCCGCTCGGCACCCCGGACGAGGCGCTCCCGCTCCACGGCACCGCGCACTGGGCGAAGATGACCGACCGGGACCGGGGCGAGCTGCGCAAGCACTACACCTCCTGGCAGTTCAGCCAGTTCCTGCACGGCGAACAGGGCGCGATGGTCTGCGCGGCCCGGATCGTGGAGTGCGTACCGGACCTGGACGCCAAGTTCTACTCGGCGACCCAGACGATGGACGAGGCCAGGCACGCGGAGATATACGGCCGCTTCCTGCACGAGAAGATCGGGATGCTCTACCCGATCAACGACAGTCTCCAGGGCCTGCTCGGTGACACCCTGCGCGACTCCCGCTGGGACATGCCCTACCTCGGCATGCAGGTCCTCATAGAGGGCCTCGCGCTCGCCGCGTTCGGCATGATCCGGGACACGACGACAATGCCACTGCCCAAGCAGATCCTCGCGTACATCATGCAGGACGAGGCCCGGCACGTCGCCTTCGGCCGGATGGCCCTGCGTGACTACTACAAGCAGCTCAGCGATGCCGAACGGCGTGAGCGCGAGGAGTTCGTCATCGAGGGCTGCTACCTGATGCGGGACCGGCTGAGCGGTGTCGAGGTGCTGGAGAACTTCGGCATCGGCAAGCAGGAGGCCAGGGACCTCTCCGAGCACTCGGAGTATCTGCAGCTCTTCCGGAAGCTGCTGTTCAGCCGGATCGTCCCGTGCGTCAAGGACATCGGCCTGTGGGGCGAGCGGCTCCAGAAGGCATACGTCGACATGGGTGTCCTCGAGCTCGGCGACTCCAGTCTCGACCTGCTCATGGCCCAGGACGAGGAGGTGGCCGAACAGCTGGACAGGGACCGCTTCGCGGTGGAGGAGCAGGCGCGGGTGGCGGAGGTCGCGGAGGCCATCGCGGACGGCGGATGAACTGCGGGGCCGAGTACGGATTCTTTCGACTTGGTACCGATATGCGATACGAGGAAAGCCTTGTCGTACCCGTGACGTAATTTGAGCGTATGACCACGCCGCAGAGCCCGTACGGGCCGCCTGAGCCCAGCAGAACCCGTACGCGCAGCAGCCGCAGCAGGGTAGCCCCTACCCGCCGCCGCCGAGTGGCCCCTACCCCAGCCGCCGCCCTACGGTTATCCGCAGCAGCAGCCGGGCATGCAGCCGGGCATGTCCGGCTGGCCGCCGCAGCCGCCCGCGCCGCAGCGGAAGAAGCGCACCGGGCTCATCGTCTCAATCGTCGTCGGTGCCCTGGTCGCCGCGGGCGGCATAGCCTTCGGCGTGATGCAGCTCGTCGACAAGGGTGCGGAAGCCGTGTACCCCGAGGCGAAGTACCGGCTCATCGTGCCGAAGAAGCTGCTGGACGACGAGTTCACCCTGGACCAGGACATGTCGGACACCCAGGGCAAGGAGATCGAGGACACGCCCGACGCGAGCATCCGGGACGCGCAGGCCGCCGTCGCGCAGTACTCCTCGGGCGACGGGGCGGCATCGTGCTCTCCGGTATGTACGGGAGGCTCGCGAGCCCCGGCTTCATGCGGGGCGAGATCATGGGCGGCGCCGCGGACGCGGAGGGCGCGAAGGTCGTCGTGCCGGCCAAGGAGTTCACCCCGACGGTTACGACATCACCATCGAGTGCCAGGTCGTGCAGTCGACCGAGGGCGGGCTCACGACCAGCATGCCGATGTGCGCGTGGGCGACGACAACACGGCAGCCATGGTCGCCGTGATCAGGCCCCTGGACGTCGTGAAGCAACCTAAGGCCATCGACCTGGAGAAGGCCGCGCAGGAGACCGCCAAGGTCCGTGCCGAACTGCGCAAGCCGATCGGCTGATCGTTACCGGAGCGGGGCAGCACGTCCTGCACGGCTCGGGCCGCCGCGAGCAGTCGCGCATCCGCCCCGCGCTGGGCCACCAGCTGCAGGCCGGCCGGGCAGCCGTCCGGTGTGAACCCGGCGGGCACACTCGCCGCCGGGTGGCCGCTGAGGTTGAACGCCCAGGTCAGTGCCGTGGAGTAGGTATCTCCCGGCCCCTGGTGGCCGTGCGGCGGGTTGGGTGTGACCGGGGTGAGCAGCAACGGCGTACGGGCGAAGAAGGCGTCGAGGGTGCGGTTGTTGGCGGCGCGGAGCGCCTCGGTGGCAGGCGTCGGGGCTCCGCCGCGTACCGCCGTCCATGCCTGCGCCGGGTCCAGCAGATCGCAGCCGCCCTGGACGAGCCGCACCACCCCGCAGCCACCAGCCGCTCCACCGCGGTCCGCACGACGGCTGCCACCCGCGGGTCCACGGCGGCGAAGCCGAGGCCGGGCTGTAGGCGGCCGGTATCGGCAGCCGTACCGTCAACGGCTCGTATCCGTCCAGGACATGGCGCAAGTATGTCTCGGCCCGCGCAGCCGAGGACGCGAGTACGCCGGCGGATGCGAGCCCGGTGCGGTCGGGGACGGGAGCAGGCCGTTCGTCGTCTTCAGGCCGAAGACGCCGCACCAGGCCGCCGGGATGCGTACCGAGCCGGCCCCGTCGCTCCCGGTCGCCAGCTCCACCATGCCCGCCGCGACCGCCACCGCCGAGCCCGCCGACGAGCCGCCGGGAGTCCGGTCCGCGCGCCACGGGTTGACCGTACGGCCGTGCGCACCCTGTCCCCAGGTCTGCCAGTACCTGCCGGGGCCGGCACGGAGGTCGCGCCGACCGGGACGCCGCCGGCCGCGATCAGGCGCCGGGCGGCGTACGAGCGGATGCCGTTGCGGCCCTTCACCGCGAACGGGAGCCCGGCGAGGGAGAAGCGCGGCACTCTCCGCGCGCGACAGCGCATCCTCGTGCCAGACCTCCGTGAAGGCGCACAGTCCGGCATCCAGCCGGTCGATCCGCTCCAGCGCCGCTCGTACGGAGGAACTCATGGGTTCAGTCTCGGTCCTCCAGCGCCGCCTCCATCACCGACTTGGCGATCGGGGCCGCGCTGCCGCCGCCGCTGATGTCGGCCCGGTTCGCCGAGGCGTCCTCGACCACGACGGCCACGGCCACGGCGGGCGCCCGGAGTCGGGTTCCTGCGCCCAGGAGATGAACCAGGCGTACGGCGTACCGGTGTTGTCGACGCCGTGCTGGGCGGTGCCGGTCTTGCCGCCGACGGTCACCCCGTCGATCGCGGCGTTCGTGCCGGTGCCGTTCTCCACGACGTCGGCCATCATCTGCTGGAGCTGCGCGGCCGTCGCCGGGTCCATCGCCCGGTTGTGGAGCGCGAGCTCTCCTGCTGGACCGTGGCGCCGTCGTGGTCGGTCGTCCGGTCCACCAGGTAGGGTATTTCAGGTCGCCGCCGTTGGCCACCGCCGATGCGACCATCGCCATCTGGAGCGGGTCGCCGTCGTGTCGAACTGCCCGATCGAGGACAGTGCCAGCTGGTCGTCGCTCATGTCGGTGTCCAGTTGCTCGTCGCGACCCCGGAGGGATCTTCAGGCCGTCGTCGTTGAAGCCGAACTTCTCGGCAGTGTCCAGCATTCCGTCCAGTCCCACCTCCACCCCCAGGTGCGCCATCACGGTGTTGCAGGAGACCCGGATCGCCTCGGCGAGTGATGCCTTCTCGCAGCCACTCGCTTCGTTGGGCAGAGTGGTCGAGGTGCCCGGCAGGATGTACGGCGACGGGGTGTCCGTGTCCGCGTCCGGGTCGGTCACCACGCGGGAGTCCAGGGCAGCCGCAGCCGTCACGATCTTGAAGGCGGAGCCCGGCGGATAGGTCTGCCGGATCGCCCTGTTGAGCATCGGCTTGCTATTGGCGCTGTTCAGCTGCGCCCAGGCGTCGGTGACGGCGGAGCCCGTGCCGGACAGCCGCTGGGGATCGTAGGAGGGCGAGGAGACCAGCGCCAGGATCTTGCCGGTCGACGGATCGAGTGCGGCGACCGCGCCCCGGCGTCCGTCGAGTCCGTCGTAGGCGGCGCGCTGCATCGAGCCCTTGATGGTGGTCACGACATTGCCGGCGGGCTGCCGGCTGCGGGTGACGTCGCCCCACAGGGGAGCGGGCGAGGATCGACGCGGTGCCGGACAGGATGCCGTCCTCGGCGTTCTCCAGGAGCGTGGTGCCGTAGGTCTGCGAGGCGTAGCCCGTCACCGGCGCGTAGAGCGGACCGTGGTGTAGGTGCGCTCGTACGCGAGCTGCTCGCCGGTGTTCTCGGAGCCGGTGACCGGCTCCTTGCCGACCAGGATGTTGCCGCGAGGCTGGTCGTAACGGACGATCGTGCCACGGCGGTTGGCGGAGTTTCCGTCGAGCTCGTCGGCCTCGAAGAGCTGGATGCGGGCGGCGTTGGCCAGCAGGGCGACGAGCAGTAGCAGACAGAAGGCGGCGGCCCGCCGGATATAGCGGATCAACGTTTCGTCTCCATGGGGAGCGGGGATTCGGGGTGCGGGGCGGCGGGTTCACCACTCGTCCTCGACGATCGGTGCGATGACTCCGGTCTCGGCCTGTCCCGGGCGCGGGTGCGGGCCACATCACTGACGCGGATCAGCAGCGCGATGATGATCCAGTTGGTGACGACGGAGGAACCTCCTGCGCGAGGAAGGGCATGGCCATTCCGGTCAGCGGGATCAGCCCCATCACGCCGCCCGCGATCACGAAGACCTGGAGGGCCAGGATCGAGGCGAGGCCGATCGACAACAGCCGTCCGAACGGGTCACGCAGGGCGAGCCCCGCCCGGTAGCCGCGGGCCACCAGCAGTGCGTACAGCAGGAAGACCGCGGTGAGTCCGGCCAGGCCGAGCTCTCGCCCGCCGTCGCCAGGATGAAGTCGGACTTCGCGGCGAAGCCGATGAGGATGGAGTGCCCGAGGCCGAGTCCGGTACCGAGCATGCCGCCCGCGGCGAACGCGAACAGTGACTGGGCGAGCTGGCTCGGCCCTGCCCGGCGTTGATCGAGGCGAACGGATCGAGCCAGTCCTCGACGCGGCTGTGCACATGAGGCTCGAACGAGCCGACGACGAAGGCGCCGACGGCGGCGAGCAGCAGCCCGACGGCGATCCAGCCGGTACGGCCGGTGGCCACGTACAGCATGATCACGAAGAGGCCGAAGAAGAGGAGCGAGGTCCCCAGGTCCCGTTCGAGGACCAGTACGCCGACGCTGATCAGCCAGATCGCCACGATCGGGCCGAGGACGCGTCCGGTGGGGAGCTGGAGCTTCCAGATCTTGCGGCCGGTGTAGGAGAGCGCGTGGCGGTTCGCGGCGAGATACGCGGCGAAGAACACCGCGAGCAGGATCTTGGCGAACTCGCCCGGCTGGAAGGAGAATCCGCCGATCCGGATCCAGATCTTCGCCCCGTTCACCGCCGGGAAGAAGATCGGCACGATCATCAGCAGCAGGGCGGTGGCGACCGAGAGATAGGCGTAGCGCTGGAGCACCCGGTGATCGCGGAGCAGCACGACGACGGCGATGAAGAACGCGACCCCGAGTGTGGACCAGATCAGCTGGGTGGTCGCGGCCTGGTCCTTGGGGTCTCCAGATCGAGCCGGTAGATCAGGACCAGGCCGAGCCCGTTGAGCAGGACGGCGATGGGCAGCAGCAGTGGATCGGCGTACGGGGCGCGGAAGCGGACGGCGAGGTGCGCGAGCAGGGCGAGCAGCCCGAGGCCCGCCCGTATCCGGCGACATCGGGAGGTACGGCGCCGTTCCTCGCGAGGCCGACGGCCGCATAGCCGTAGACCGAGATGAGGACGGCCCCGATGAGGAGCGAGAGCTCGACCCCGCGCCGCTTGGGCAGGCGTAGCTCGGGCGGGGAGCGTCCGCCGTCGGTGCGGTCATGCCACGCAACGTAGCAAGAGGGAGGCGTTATTTCCCTTATGTCATCCCGCAACGCCGCTGGAGACCGGTCAGCGCTGGTACGGGTTCTGCCCCTGCCCGCCCGGCGCGTACCCCGGCTGCTGCGGCTGGTTCGGGCCGGACGGACTGCCGTCCTGGCCCGCGTTGTGCTGCGCGAGCAGCTGCTCGGCCTGCTCCTTCGGTATCTGCTGCTCGCCGCCGCAGAAGGTGCACTGCGTCGCGAACTTCGTCGAGAACGGGAAGAGGGGTATGAAGAACAGCGTGAACTTGGTGACCCGCTTGCGCAGGGTGTGCGCGGCGGGTTGCTGCACCAGCCGCACACCATCGTCAGGATGGCCAGCTGGTAGAGATAGCCTCGCGTACCGAAAATGATCATGCTGTGGTTCCTTCCCCGTGTTGTCCAGAAGTGCCCGCCGGCAGAGCGCCAGCAGCTTCTCGTCCTCATAAGTGTCATGGCTGCCGTACCCGCCGTCCATCGCGTTGTGACGGCGTACGGACAGCAGCTCGGCACGCAGCACCTGTGCCGCGTCCGACCCTGCCCCAGCAGTACCCATCCGCGCCAGACATTCCGCGACCCGGACTCTGACGTGACGATTCTTCTCCCATGCGGCAAGAAGCACAGGCACCGAATCCGCGGTACTCCCCGACACCTCCCACAGTGCGATCGCGGCATCCACCCGCAGCCACAGCTCGTCGTGTCCGAGCAGCGCACGCAGCCGGGCGCGGCGGTGGCCGCATGCCGGCCCAGCCCGCCCAGTGCGCCGGCCGCCGCTCGCCGGTCGTGCACATGCTCCGCCTGCAGCCCCTCCAGCAACACCGGCAGCACCGCGTCGGCGTCCCCGGCAACCGCCCAGAGGGTCTCGGCCGCCTCCGTGGCCGACGCCGTGCCCGGACGCCGGATCAGCGCCCGCAGCTCCGGTACGGCCAGCTGTGCCGCGGGCCCGAACGAGCCGAGCGCCCGCAGCGCCGCCGTACGCAGCCACTCGCCCCGGTACTCGGGTGCCCCCGCAGTACCCGCAGCACCTCCGGCGCGGCCTCGCCCGCCCTCAGTGCGGTCAGCCCGCCGAGCAGCGGACTGGCCCGGTCGTACGCGCCCTCGTCCAGGCCGACGTCGCCGAGCCTGCGCCGCAGAGCCGCCGCGAGCGGCGTGGCCGCGCTTCCCAGATTCCCGATCGCGAACCCGACATCGTGCGGAACCTCGGGCCGCTCCAGCGCGGCGGCAAGCGCGGGCAGCACCCGTACGTCGCCGAGCCGGGCCAGCGCCTTCACCGCCGAACCCAGCCCCGGCGGCCCGCTCGGCCACTCCTTCACCCACGCCTCCCGGTCCGCTGCCACCCGCGCCGCCAGGGCGTCGGCAGCGGGCAGGCCAGGCCGAAAGCTCCTCCAGCACATGTGAGGCGGCCTCGGCCAGCCGTGGCTCGGGATCGGCGAGCTGTTCGCCGACCAGCCGGACCAGCTCCTCGTACGAGCCGCGCCAGGCCCGTATCAGGCCACTGCTCATCCGCACCGCGTCGATGCGCTGCCAGCGGTCGGGGCTGAGCAGCTGGTCGGTCAGCAGCGCCGTACGGTCATCGACCCGGTCGTCCAGGCCCACGTGCAGTGTCCGCAGCAGATCGGCGGCCCAGGGGCGCTGCGGCCTGCGGACTCCTCGGCGGACAGCTCGCGCAACTGCCCCACCAGAGTCGGTGCGCCGGCGGGCGCGGGCCCATCGGTTCCGGTGCCCGGTTCCGCGGAGTGCGCTGCCGGCCCGGGGCCCGGCCCGCAGCTGCCGCAGCAGCCCCGACACCACTCGTACGACATCGCCGGGCAGCGCATCCGGGCGCACCGCGCCAGCTGGGCCAGTGCTGCCAGCCGCAGCCCGGGGCGTAGGCCTCGGCCGCGAGCCGGCTCAGCCAGTCCGCCACCTGCCCGGCCAGCGGGCGGTGCCGCAGAGCGACCCGGCCCGCCGCCTCGACCAGCGCGAGCCGCACCTCGTCGTCCGCCTCCACCGGCAGCCGCTCCCGCAGCAGGGCGAGCACCCTGACCGGGTGGCTGTGCAGCGTGGCGAGCGCCAGCGGCGCGGCCAGCCGCACCCCGGGTCCTCGTCGGAGATGAGCTCGAAGAACACACCCGCGCCCGCTGTGACCGCGGCAGCGGCCATCGCGTAGTTCGCGGCGCCCTCGATCTCGTCCTCGTCCAGCTCGTCCTCGTCGTCCTCGTCCAGATCGATACCGCCGATGCTGGTGAGCAGCTCGACGATGGAGCCTCGGTCGCCGATCCGGGATCCACCGCCAGCTCGAAGAGGAACGGAATGCAGGCCAGCGTGCACGCGTACACGTCGCCCTGGTGATGAACCGCGCCGTACATCCCGTCCAGCGCGCTCTCGCGCTCCGCCGGGTCGGCGGAAGCGAGTCCCTTCAGCAGCCCCGGCACATCGTCGGCCGGCCCGTAGGCATGCTCCATCGAGGCCCATTCGACCTCGTCGATCCCCGCGAACACGCCATTGCCTCCCCGTGCCATTTCCAGCACCCCGAGCGCGGCGGACCCCGCGCGCACATGCAGTGCCTGCGCAGAGTGTGCACCACTGCCCGGCCAATCCACCCTCCAGTTGTGGCCTTTCCTGGTGGCGTGATCCTGCGAACTGTGCTCTGACTGTCGGCGCGATGTGCGCCTGCCGCCGGCTGATACGCCGGACAGTGCTGCCTGGCTTACGCGCCGGGCAGCGGCCGTGCCAGGTCCGGCTGGAACAGCGGGCCGAGCAGATCCCCGTGCCGTTCCAGCCGCGCGGCCATGTCTCCGGCGAGGAACACCAGCTCACCGGGTGCCTGGCAGGCCTCGATCTCTTCCCAGGTGACGGGCGCGGAGACGGTCGGCTCCGCCTTCGCGCGCAGGGTGTACGGGTGGCGGTCGTCTTCGCCGCCGCGTTCTGGCTGAAATCCACGAGGACCTTGCCGGGACGCAGCGCCCGCTTCATCCGGTACACGACCAGCTCCGGCAGCGCCCGCTCCGCCTCGACGGCCAGCCCCTTCGCGTACGCCGACACGGCATCGGAGGGGCCGGGTCCAGCGGGACGAGGAGATGCAGCCCTTCGACCCCGAGGTCTTCCCGTACGCCACGAGCCCGTCCCGCGCCAGGCGCTCGCGCAGCCAGAGAGCCACCGCACAGCACTCCACGATGCTCGCGGGCACGCCGGGATCCAGGTCGAACACCAGCCGGTCGGCGATCGCTGGGGTGTCCGCCCGCCACTGCGGAGTATGGAACTCCACCACCAGATTCGCCGCCCACATCAGGGTCGGCAGATCCTGTACGAGCACCTGCCGGGCCCCGGGTCCTCCGAGCGCGGAACCGGGGCGGTGCGTACCCAGTCGGGTGCACCGGGCGGCGGATTCTGGTGAAGAAGCGCAGCCCCTGCGGCCCGTCCGGATAGCGCAGGAAGGACACGGGCCGGTTGCGCAGATGCGGGAGGAGCACCTCTGCCGCCGTGGCCGCGTAGTAGTGCAGCACCTCGCCCTTGGTGGTCCCGGTCTCCGGGTACAGCACCTTGTCGAGGTTGCTGAGCGCCAGGCGCCGCCCTCCACCTCTGTGATGGGCGTCATACGATAAGAATCACATGAAACGGTGCATGCGTGGCGTTTCTGTCCGAAAGGGTGAACGGTGAGGTCCATCTGGAACGGTGCCATCTCCTTCGGGCTGGTCAGCATCCCGGTCAAACTGATCAGCGCCACCGAGAACCACTCGATCTCCTTCCGGCAGATCCATCTCGAGGACGGTGGCCGGATCCGGTACCGCAAGGTCTGCGAACTCGACGAGCAGGAAGTGACGACCGCCGAGACCGTCAAGGCGTACGAGGACGCCGACGGCACGGTGATCCCGATTACCGACGAGGATCTCGCCTCGCTTCCGCTCAACACCGCCAAGACGATCGAGATCGTCGGATTCGTGCCCGCCACCGCGATCGACCCGCTCCAGCTGGACGCGGCGTACTACCTCTCCGCCAACGGGGTCCCGGCCGCCAAGCCGTACGTTCTGCTGCGCGAGGCCCTCAGACGCAGCGAGAAGGTCGCCGTCGCGAAGTACGCGCTTCGCGGTCGCGAACGGCTCGGAATGCTGCGGGCGGCCGATGACGTCATCGCGATGCACGGCCTGCTGTGGCCGGACGAGATCCGCGCGCCCGAGGGCGTCGCACCCGAGTCCGGAGTCAGGGTCCGCGACGCCGAGCTGGACCTGGCGGACGCCCTGATGAACACCCTCGGCGAGGCCGACCTGGACACGCTCCACGACGACTACCGCGAGGCCGTCGAGGAGCTCGTCGCCCAGAAGGCCGCCGGTGAGGCGCCGGAGCCGCAGGAGCCCGAGGACTCGGACGGCGGCAAGGTCATCGACCTGATGGCGGCCCTGGAGAGCAGTGTCCGTGCGGCCAAGGAGGCCCATGGGGAGGACGGGGAGGGCGGGGAGGACGGGGAGGAAGTGGCGGACGTCCACCCCATCAAGTCCCGCGGTGACTCCGGCGGACGGGCGCGGAAGACGACGCGCCGGACACCGACCGGCAAGACGGTGACGCGGTCGGGGAGCGCCACGGCCGGGAAGTCGACACCGAAGCAGACCGGCGCGAAGAAGTCCACGGCGACGTCGAAGAGGACACCGGAGAAGAAGACACCGGAGACGAAGGCCAAGGCCGCGGAGAAGCCGGCCGCGAAGTCCTCGTCCGCGAAGTCCTCGACCGCGAAGCCCACGTCGAAGAAGACGGCATCGAGCGGCCGGGGCACGTCGAAGAAGTCGGCCCCGGCGCCCAGGAAACGCACCTCCGCCTGAGAGGTCCCGGCATCCGCCGGAGCCGACCTCCAGGCTCCTGCCAGTAGGCAGGTGCCGGCCTACTGGTAGAGCGCCGAAGCGATCCGCGCCTTGTAGAAGACGGCGCCGGTCCTGCTCCGTGTGGTGGCCAGGTTGAAGTGCACGTACTTCGTGCCGAAGACGTTGCCGTCCGGCACGGCCCCGTCCACATCTGCTCACCGGACGCGTGGCGCACGTACGACTTGACGAGGTCGCGTGCGTGCAGCTCGGTCTTGTCCATCGTCGACTTGTCGACGGCATAGACACCGTTGCTGTCGGTGATGAGGAGGCGGCCGGGCGTACTGTAATCCGGCTGCAGATCGTGCCCGTTGTGCTTGCCGGCGGTGTCCTTCAGGCTGACCCGGCGCTCGGTGATCTCCGTGAGAGAGACCGAGGTGGACGTGGCGACGATGCGATAGGCCTTCAGCCATGCGCCGCCGATCGCCCAGAGGATCTCCAGAGCGGGATCCCAGAGCACGCCGTGGGCCTGATGGAAATCGTAGGACCGGGCGTACTCCAGCGAACTGCTGTACTTGTTGCCCGGCTTGAACAGGTGCAGGCTGCCGCCCGTGTCCACACCCTTGTCATGGCTCGACGCCACCACGACCACGCCGGTGCCCCGGGCCCGTTCGATGCTGTGCGGGTAGTCCTTCACCGGATACGACCAGAGCAGCTTCTTGTCGCTGTGGCGGAAGATGCCCACCCTGGCGTCGCCGGGCGAACCCGCGGCCACGAGCAGGATCTGGCCGTCGCCGTCGGTGTCCCGTAGGCGGTGCTCCAGCGGGTGTCCCCAGCCGGGCGACAGGGACCACTTGATGTTGGCGTCCCCGAAGTCCTTGTTGCGGTCGAACTGCATGATCCGGTCGGAGCTGACGTCTCCCACCAGCACATCGAACGCGGCGGGCGCGGCGGCGGCCGGCCCGGCGGTCCACAGACCGGCAGCCGGAGCGGCCACCGCACCGGCGGCCACGGTTCTTAACAGCGTCCTTCTGTCCATCGCTTGTCCTCCTCGGTGCGACGCAGGACGTGCGGATCACGTCCTGCGGCTCGTGCCTTGTTGCTGTCGTGCGTGGCGGTGCTGCCCGCAATGATGCGCGCCGGGGCCGCATGGTTCCCGGGGATCGGCCGCTGCACGCCGCACCCGCCTGGCCGGTCTTCAGGGCGCCCGGCAGCCCGCGCAGTACAGTGCGAAGTGCCGCGACTGGCGCGCGCCCCGGCAGGGCGCTGCGTGGAAACGACCACGAGGGAGCGGCACCCACCCGGGCAGTCCCGGGCGTCGTCACCGGAGAGCCGTCCGCCTGGGCATCCGGGTCCATGCCGCAGCAGTGCCGCGGCCGACCCGGAGGACCCGAGACCGTGACAGTGACCGCATCCGAGACCGCAGCCGCAGCCCGCGCCCACCGTCCCGCGCTGACCGCCGCCGATCCCGAGCTGGCCGCTCTGGTGGCCGCCGAGGAGCAGCTCCAGGCGGACACCCTGCGGCTGATCCCCAGCGAGAACTACGCGTCCGCCGCCGTACTCGAAGCCTCCGGCACGGTCCTGCAGAACAAGTACTCCGAGGGCTACCCGGGCAAGCGCTACTACGAGGGCCAGCAGGTCATCGACCAGGTCGAGACGCTCGCGGTGGAGCGGGCCAAGGCGCTGTTCCGGATGGACCACGCCAATGTGCAGCCGTACTCCGGTTCGCCCGCCAACCTCGCCGCGTACCTGGCGTTCCTGGAGCCCGGGGACACCGTGCTCGGGATGGCACTGCCGATGGGCGGGCACCTCACGCACGGCTGGGGTGTGTCGGCGACCGGCAGGTGGTTCCGGGCGTGCAGTACGGGGTGCGGCGCGACACCGGACGTATCGATATGGACGAGGTACGGGCGCTGGCGCGGGCCGAACGGCCCAAGATGATCTTCTGTGGCGGCACCGCGGTGCCCGGGTGATCGACTTCGCGGCCTTCGCCGGGATCGCCCAGGAGGTCGGCGCGGTACTCGTGGCCGATATCGCCCATATCGCCGGACTCGTCGCGGGGCGCGCACCCTCTCCCGCCCCGTACGCGGACGTCGTCTCCACCACCACGCACAAGACCCTGCGCGGGCCGCGCGGAGCGATGCTGCTGAGCAGGGCGGAGCACGCGCGCGCCATCGACCGTGCCGTCTTCCCCGGTCTCCAGGGCGGCCCGCACAACCAGACCACCGCGGCCATCGCGGTCGCGCTGAAGGAGGCGGCCGGTGCGGAGTTCAGCGGGTACGCCCATCAGGTCGTCGCCAACGCCCGTGCGCTGGGCGAGGAGCTGGCCGCCCGCGGCTTCGACCTGGTCTCCGGCGGCACGGACAACCATCTGCTGCTGATCGACCTCACCGGCAAGGACGTCCCCGGCAAGACCGCGGCCAAGGCCCTGGACCGGGCCGGGATCGTCGTCAACTACAACACCGTCCCGTACGACCCGCGTAAGCCGTTCGACCCGTCCGGCATCCGTATCGGTACCCCGTCCCTGACCTCGCGGGGCATCCCCGCCGCCGAGATGGGCGCCGTCGCCGAGTGGATCGACCTGGTGATCGAAGCGGCCCGTAAGGGTGACGAGTCCGCCGTCGCCAGGATCCGCGCCGAGGTGAAGACCATGATGGATGCCTATCCGGCGCCCGGCCTTCCACCGGTCTGACAGAGCCGGAGCAGTCGGGGCACGCGGAGCCGTCCGGCGGGCGCGGAACGCCACGCCACGACTCCGCGCGCCCGCTCTGCGCCCTGTCCCGCGGTCGAACTGCCGCACACGCTGGGGCAGTCGGGGGTCGGAAGAGCGAACTTGAGGGGCACGATGCAGGAACTTCACGTCACGTCATGGCAGCTCTTCGGGCATGACCGGCTCTATGTGAACCTGCCGGACGGCACCGCGATCGGATGGGCGGACCGGGCGAGCGGCACGATCACGGTGCTGCACCCCAGCTACCGCGACGCCGTCACGGACGCGCTCGCCCGCCAGGTACCGGATCTGCCCGAACTCGTCGAGACGGCGCCTTCCGGCCCCCGGCGCCGCCGCCGATCCCGCCGCTCCGGCGGATGCGGAAGAACGGCAGCACGGTGACTCCGGCCCGGCAGCGGGAACCGGTCGCCGTACCGTCGCAGGCCGAGGCGCCGCAGACACCGGTGCCGGTGCCGCACCCGACCCGGGCCAAGGTGCCCGCCCAGGCACAAGGGGCCGACCCGCCCGGCAGCCGGAGCGTCCGGCCCCGCAATGGGAGCGCCCGGCCCGCAGTCGGAGCACCGCCCGGCCCAGGTGCCGGAGCGCCCGGACCACCCCGCAGCGCCCCGCCCGCTCCGTGCTGCCCGCGCTCACACCCGAGAACGACCTCGCGTCCCGGCGCCCCGGCACCGCCCTGCGGGCCGAGCTCGCCGGAGCCGGGCCCGGTGAGCGGGTACGGGCAGCCACCGCTTCCTTGCGGCGCCGCAGGAAGCGGACCCCGCCGTGCCGCGCTGACCGGTGAGCGGCGGGTCGGGGCCGAGCTGAAGCGCCTGACCCGGCACGGCTGGCGGGTCCTGCACTCAGTACCCCTGCCGGACGGCGCGGACATCGGCCATCTGCTGATCGGGCCCGGTGGGTGTTCACCGTAGCCACCGAGCACCACCCCGGAGCTTCGGTACGGGTCGGGGACGGCACCCTGCAACTCGACGACGCCACCCCACAGCCGTACGTACTTCAGGGCCGCTCCGAGACCTTGCGCGCGCAGCGGATGCTGGAGGCGCGCTGCACCTTCGCCGTCCCGGCTCAGTCCGTGCTGGTGTTCGTGGGTGTCACGGCTCTGGACGTACTCGCCACACCGCCCGGCGTACGTGTCTACCGGGAACGCCAGGTATCGGCCCTGGCCCCGCTGACGGGCGTGCTCACCGCCACCCAGGTCGAACGGGTCTACGACGTCGCCCGGAACCAGGAGGCCTGGCTGGACGCGTGAAGCGGCAGTGGCGTCGGTAGGTTTCCCGTACCGCCTGTACCGCCTGTACCGCCGTCACTGCCGTCACCGCCTTCGCCGAGGAAGACGCCACCATGAAACTCCGCTGTGCCGTGCTCGACGACTTCCAGTCCGTGGCGACCACCGTCGCGGACTGGTCACCCTGGCCGGCCAGGTCGAAGTCGTCGCCTTCTCCGAGCACTTCGGTACGGAGGACGAACTGGCCGCCGCACTGGCCGACTTCGACCTGGTCGTCACCCTCCGCGAACGCGTCCCCTTCCCGGCGACGCTGCTCGCCAGGCTGCCCCGGCTGAAGTTGCTCATCGCATCCGGCATGCGTAACTCCGTCATCGACTACGCCGCCGCCGAACAGCAAGGCGTCACCGTCTGCGGCACCGCAAGCACGTCCACCCCACCCGTCGAGCTCACCTGGGCCCTGCTGCTCGGCCTGGCGCGCGGGATCGTGCCCGAGACCACGGCCCTGCGCACCGGCGGCCCCTGGCAGTCCACCCTCGGCGCCGACCTGCACGGGCGGCGCCTCGGACTGCTCGGCCTGGGCCGGATCGGCAGCCGGGTCGCCCAGGTCGGCCGGGCCTTCGGTATGGACGTCGTGGCCTGGAGCCAGAACCTCACCAAGGAGCGCACCGAAGAGATCGGCACCGGCCTGTGCGGGTCCAGCCAGGAGCTCCTGGAGACCAGCGACTTCGTCTCCGTACACCTGGCCCTGAGCGACCGCACCCGAGCCCTGATCGGCCCGGCGGAGCTCGCCCTGATGCGTCCCACCGCCTACCTGATCAACACATCCCGGGCCGCCATCGTGGACCAGGACGCCCTCCTGGCCGCCCTGCACAACGGGACGATCGCAGGCGCCGGAGTCGACGTGTACGACATCGAGCCCCTCCCCGCGGACCACCCGATGCGCACCGCACCGCGGTTGCTGGCGACCCCGCACCTGGGCTATGTGTCGCGGGCCAACTACGAGACGTACTACGGCCAGGCCGTCGAGAACATCCAGGCGTACCTGGCGGGGAGCCGGTGGAGCATGTCCTCCCGGGCCGCTGATCAACTGACCGGCTGACCATTGGAACCATCGCTACCTGGCTGCCGTCTTTGCTGTAGAGAACCCGGCAATCCCGGTTTTCGGCGCCCGGCCTCCGGCATTCCTACAGGTGGCCTGCTGGGCATACGCACCAGGGCAACTGTCTCTCCTGCGCCGGTACTCCGGCGCCGCAGCCTCGTGTCCTCCGCCGGGGATCGGGGATGCCTCAGCGCCGTCTTCCCACCGTGCGGGTCCGCGCCACGCAGTCCCGTGCTGCCCGTCGCGGCCACAGTGCTGCCCTCCCCATGAACGAGAACAAATACAGGTGAACTCCATGCCATCTTCCGACACCCTCGAAACCATCGACGAAATACGTAGCCGCTTCTTTCCCGTGCGGCTCGCGGGCGCGGGCAGCGGAGTCGGACGGTGCGTCGACGAAGCGACATTCCGGGAGGCGGTCGGGCAGATCTACGCGTCCGTCTTTCCCGATCGGGACGCCTACCCGTACCGCCCCAAGTCGGCAGAACTGGTCGCGGAATACCGGACGCTCCACCAGGAGCGCATCCTCATCGAGGACGGCGACGGAAAGCTGATGGGGTGGCTGAAGGGCCGGATGGCGGACCCCGACACCTTCTACCTGGGCACAAGCGGAATGCTGCCCGAATACCGCGCGCAGCGTGTCGCAGCCCTCTGCTACGTCAAGCTGATGGAGTACCTGCAGGCGGTCGGATACGAGCGTGTGACGTCCGAGCACCACCCGAGCAACCGCACCGCGATGATCTTCCAGCTCAAGCACGGATTCAGCATCGAGGGCATGAGCCTGGACGAGCGCTGGGGACCGATGGTCAAGATGGTGCGCTTCTTCGACAAGGACCGCCAGGCCGAGTTCGACCGGCGCTTCGGCTTCGAGCAGTACCCGAAGGGTGCCTGACCGCTCCCTCCCCTCCCCACACACACCGCGGCCGGCGCCTGATCCCTCCACAGGACATCCGCCACCACCTCCCGTGAACGGGCGGCGGCTTCAGTGCGGAGCCGCCGCCCCAGGGCGTGTCCACCCCAGGGCACCGTCCACGCCCCCACACAGCGAATCGATGAGAAGCGTGCACATCACCTACCTGCTCGCCACCGGCAGCAACGCGATCTACGACGGCAAGTATAGCCAGAGTGGGCGCTACCACACCTACGGCCAGCAGAGCTTCGTCCTCGACCTGATCAGGACCATGAGCAGAGCGGGCCACACCGTGCGGCTCATCATCGACACCCCGCCAGCTTCGCCCTGACGTCGACGTTCCGCGGCATGGACTCCGTCACCGTGGCGGAGGGATCGACCCGTCGGGCAAGACCGACCTGATCCTGGTCGACGAGGTGCCCGACGAGATGCTGATGCCCTTCGACGAGCACATACCGGCGTTCAGGATCGTCCACCACGCGGGTCGCCGCTCGTCCGACTACCTCGTCTCGCGCTGCGAGCGCTTCCTGTGCATGACGGAGAACGCGCTGTCACTGCAGCGGAGATACCTTCCCCGACCGGGCAGTCCTCGTCCACCAGGGCGTCGACCTGGAGCGCTTCCCCGCAGTCCTCGCCAAGAGCGGCGGGCCGCGGCCGCGGGTCCTGATCTACTGTCGGCTGGACTCGGGCGGGAGGCCCTCCTCGGCCGGATCATCGAGAACATCGACCGCGAGGAGTTCCTCGTGTACGTGGCGGGCGACGGCCCGGGATTCTGGGACGTGAGCGACCGCTTCGGCAGCGAGATCATCCTCATCAACCACGTTCCGTGCCAGTCGATACCCAACCTGCTCGGGGAGATGGACGTGGTCATCTCGCTCGGGCGCGGTGCGATGGAGGCCATGGCGACGGGTATTCCGACCTCTGCGCGGGCCACCACTACGCCGGCCCCATCACGGCGGACAACATCGCCTCCCTCATGCGGTACAACCTCACCGGCGCCGTCAGCGACCGCGATCCGTCCCTCGTCATGACGGACATCCGCGAGGCACTGGGCAGCGACCGGCGGGAGGTGCGGGCACTGGCGGAGGAACGGCTGTCGGCCGACGCCTTCATGGAGGGCGTGTCCGATCTGTACGCACAGATCGCCGGATGACGGACGGGACAAAGGGCGGGGCGCCGGACGGGACAGAGGGCGGGGCGCCGGACGGGACGGGCGATGCGACGCCGGGCGTACGCGCGCCGGGGCTCTCGCGTCCCGCAATTCGCGGCTCTACTACGCCGGGTTGATCGTCTCCCAGGTCGGCACCAACACACAGCTCGTGGCACTGGGCTGGTACACCTACCAACTCAGTCACAACGCACTCGTCCTCGGCGTCGTCACCGCGGCACCGATCTTCACCATGCTGCTGTTCAGCCAGCTGGGCGGCCTGGCCGCCGACCGCTTCCCACCGCGCCGGGTGCTGCTGTGCACCCACTCCCTGCTCGCTCTGCTGGCCCTGCTGCTCGGCCTGTTGTCGTACAGCGGCTCGCTCGCGGTGTGGCACCTCGTGGCCAGCGCGCTCTGCGTCGGCAGTATCAACGCGATCGGTCTGCCGACGGAGCAGGTCTTCGTCTCGGAAGTCGCGGGCGATGCCCTGCTGAGGCGGGCGGTCACGCTCAACAACCTCATCCTCAACCTGTCGCTGGTCGTCGGCTCCTCCTTGGCGGGACCTCTCCTGGGGCGTTGGGCCTGGGCGGGGTGGTCCTGCTGAACGGGCTCTCCTACCTGGCGATGCTCACCGCGCTCCTCCTCATCCGCCCGGCGCAACTCCACGTCCGTCCCCGACGGCCGGGCGTGCGCCCCGGGTGCGCGGCGCCTGGGAGTACGTGCGGCACAACCCCGGCCTCACGCTCCTGCTGCTCGTCATAGGCACCGTCGGCCTCTGCGGTACGAGTCTCCCTCGCTGCTGCTCCTGCTGACGGCCAGTGAACTCACGTAGCAGGCCGGGGCGTACGGCATCCTGCTCGCCGTTATCTCCGTCGGCTCCCTCATCGGGGCTGGGTGACCTGGCGCACCAACGTCCTGCTGGGCACGGTGCTGGTGAGCAGCCTCCTGCTCGGGATCCTCGAACTCGCGACCGCGGCCATGCCTTCCCTGCTGACCCTCGCCTTGGTGCTGCTGCCGGTCGGAGCCGTATCCCTCGTCCTGCGGGCAGGTCTGCTCAGCCTGGCGCAGCTCCAGACGCAGCCGGAGTTCCGCGGCAGGGTGATGGCGATCTTCCAACTCATCTACCGCGCGGGCTGGTTCCTCGGCACGCTGGGCGCGAGCTGGGTGGCGCAGACGTGGGGCCCCGGCCGGCGATCGCGTTGGGCGGGGCGGCGGTGACGTTGGTCGTCGCGGCGATCATCCTGGTGATGACGGTGTTCCGCGCGATGTCGGTGTCGCTGGTCGCACGGCGCGTTCCCCGTGTCAGCATCGCCCTCACACCTGAGCCCGAGGGCCGCCACCGGCGTCCTCCGCCGTACATGGCCGCGGATTTCTGAGGGGACGCCGGGCGTGACGTGCGGCCGGGCGGTTCAGCCGACGTGCGCGGTTGCCCGGCCGTCGCAGAGGTCGCAGGCGCGGACACGCACTTCAGCCACGCAGCCCACTCACGTCTCCCGGTCCACCGGGGATACCGGACCGGCGCCGTGCCGCAGGGTGCAGGTGGTCGTTGAACCGGACGTGAGTGGTACGGGGAGCAATATCCGTCGGACCTGACCGACGAGCAGTCACCGACCGTCTGCTCGCCGCCGCCGCCGCCGCCGGCCTGCCCGGACTCGCCGACCTGATGGGAGGTGGCTCTGTCCGCTCAGTAGTGCGCGTGAGAGGCCCGTGTGCCCTGGCTCCCCGGAGTCAGAGCAGGTCGCTCACGAACGCTTGCCAGGCGTCGGGGCCAAAGGCTATGAAGGGCCCGGCGGGGTGCTTGCTGTCGCGGACGGGGATGAGGTGGGGACGTTGCCGGCGACCTCGACGCACTCGTTGTTGCCACCGCTGTACGTGCTGGTGCGCCACCTCGCGCCGACAGATCCGGCTTGCTGAGGTGTGCGCTGTTCATGCTTGATGCTCCTTGGCCCGGCGATGGATGACGGCGCGGGATTCAATCGGGGAGAGGGCTGATGTGCGCGCGGCGTCGAACAGGTCTCGGTATCGGGACACATCCGCCTCCCGTTCCAGCCAGATCGAACCGGATGGGTTGTCTGCCAGCACCACGTCGAGCGAACCCTCTTCGGGGAATCCCAACACTACGTACGGGCCGAACATGCTCGCATGGGCGCCCCGGGCGAACGGCAGCACCTGAACAGTGACATTGGGGTGTTCGGAACTGGCCAACAGGTGTGTCAACTGGGCGTTCATCACATCAGCGCCGCCAACCTGCTGGAGAAGTACGGCCTCCGACACTACGGCCCACAGTTGCAATGGGGTGTCGGAGGCGAGGCGCTCCTGCCGGGCCAGGCGTACCTGTACGAACTTCTCGATCTCGTCCGCTGACTGCCACTGACGTGAAGCCACCGTCACTGCTCGGATGTACTCCGGGGTCTGGAGCAGACCGGGCACGAGCTGAGCCTGGAAGGTCCGGATCGACCCCGCCATGGCCTCCAGCGCGATGTAGTCGCGGTACGTGTCGGCGAGTACGTCACCGTACTGGTTCCACCACCCTCCCGGCGCCTGCGGTTGGCCTTGCGTGCAAGCGCGGTCAGGCGGTCGCGGACTTCGTCGGCCGAGACCTCGTAGGCGTGCAGCATCGCCGTGAGGTCGGGGAGGCGGACCGCAACGCGGCCATTCTCGATACGGCTGATCTTGCCCTTCGTGCAGTCGAGAGCGTCGGCTGCCTGTGTGGTGGTCAGCCCTGCGGTCTCCCGCAACCGGCGCAGCTCATCACCGAGCTGGCGGCCAAGGACAGTTCGGCGGGCCGGCATCGGTAAGACGGTGTGGGCTGAGCTGTTGGCCCCGGGCGTCGTTCCTGCGCCCGTAGAGATCGGCATCGCAGTGGTGACGGTCCAGCCGGGCCAGATCGTACGGGCCCGGGGCGACTGGCGAACGGTGCGCAGTGTGCGGAGCGAGCGGTACGCCTCGGGCGGGCTCTTCGTCATCGTGGGCCTGGACGACGGCCCGGCCCTGCGGCTGCATGCCGCGGAAACCGTGACTGTGCGTGCTGGAGGAGGGGCGCCGTGCTGCCCGTGGTGGGATGCCCACATGAGTGAGAAGCATCTGCGTGACCGTATAGAGCGGTACTACGCCACTGTGCCGCTGCTGTTCGCGGAGGCCGAGGAGATCGGCGCCCTGCGTCTCTTCGTACGCAAGGCGGCAGGCGCCCCGTACTACGGCGGTCCTCCACGCCCGGCCCGCTTCGGCGGACCCGGCAGCTGTCGTCACCGCCGCCGACGTCGACCTGGTGCGTGCCCGGCAGCGTGAGCTGGGCGTGCCGGAGTCCTTCGAGTGGCTGCGTGAAGTGACGCCGTCCCTGCACGACCACATAGAGGCGGCCGGACTTCCGGTAGCCGAACGCCCGTTGATGATTCTCGACCCGCACCTCCCGCTGCCTGCTCAGTCACGCCCCGACGGCGTCACGTTCAGGGCCCTGGACGCCGACGACCCGGCCCTGCCCGCCGTACTCGCGCTCCCCGTACTTGCCTTCGCGGCGGAGGGCACAGCGGTGGGTCCGGCGGGACGCGTGGAGCTGGCGGCGGTGGCCGAAAGGCTGGTGGACGACGGCACGGTGGCGACCATCCGCCCTCGCTCCGCTCCGGCCACAAAGCACTCGTCGCCGCCTTCGCCCCGGACGGGACGCCACTTGCCGCGGGCCACTACCATCCGGCGGACGGCACCACCGAGATCGGTGGCATCGGTACCCTTCCCACCGCACGCCGCCAGGGACTCGGCGCTGCCGTCATGGTGGCCCTGGCCACCCATGCCCGCGACCACGGGTGCAGACCGTCTTCCTCGCCTACGCGCAGGAGGCGGTCGCCCGAATCTACGCCCGCCTGGGCTTCCGGCCGGCCGGCACGACGCTGCTGATCGCCAACCAGCCGGCCCGGGGCCAGTAGCCGGCCGGGACAGGCCGACGACGGAAACAAGCGCGCCGAGGGGTGGCAGGGGCCGGTGATGAAGTTGCGGAAGCTGTCCGGAATCGGCGTCCCAGCCGTTGCAGCCGGACTGACGGTGTCGCTGGCCGGCCGAGGCGCGGCTTGTGCGCTGTCCGGCCGGCGCCGCCCGGCCTACCGGACGGCTTCCTTCTGATCCTGGTTCTCCTCGGCGGCTGCGCCCTGGGAGCGAATACGGCTCAGCAGGGCGCTGCCTGCGATGACCAGGCCGACGGCGATGGCTTTGGCGGCCTGGTAGTAGCCGATTGCCTGGGTGTCCGAGGTGCCGGTCGGCCGGAGGAACACCCAGGCTCCCAGGAGAACCCCGAAGACGATCAGCCCAACAGCTCCCAGCGGTCCGAGCCACGCCCACCAGGGGCCTGTGCCCTCCTGCTGCTGCGCGGGCTGCTCGGCGGGCTGCTCAACGTCCTTGTCAGTCATGTCTGGTCTCCTGTGCAAGCGGTGGGGTCGCTTTGAGAGGACGCGGTCACAGCGCGGCAGCTTCGCCGACCGGACGATCCTTCTCGGGCTTGGCATCCTGTCAGCCTGCGAAGGTCACCGTCACATGGCGGGTGCGCCGACGCCCGAAATGACCAGGGCGAGGAGGATTTGATCACCTCGGGCGGACGTGAGCCGGTCCTGCGGATCCCTACCCCAGCGGGGTGAGGCACGGATCGCCGGCGGTACGCATACTCGGTCCCATGAACAAGCACGGGGACCTCGCCGACTTCCTCCAGGCACGCCGGAGCCAGCTGCGGCCCGCCGACGTCGGGTTGAAGACCTACGGTGAGCGGCGCCGGGTGCCCGGGCTGCGGCGGGAGGAGCTCGCGATGCTCGCAGGCATCAGCGCGCCCTACTACAGCCGCCTGGAGCAGGGCCAGTCACGCAACGCCTCGCGAGAGGTGCTCGACGCCATAGCGGGCGCCCTGCGACTGGACGACTCCGAGCGTGCCCATCTGCACTCCCTGGCCGGTGTACCGAGGCGCGGCAGGCCCGCTGCCCGGCCGCGTGCCGAACGCGTCACTCCGGCAACCAGCGCTCTGCTGGCGGCGATCGGGGACACTCCCGCCATCGTCATCGGCCGCCGCAGCGACGTCCTGGCCTGGAACCCGCAGGGCCACGCGCTGTTCGCCGGTCATCTGGACCCGGAAGCCGCCAACGACCCGGGCCGGCGGCCGAACATGGCCAGGATGGTGTTTCTCGACGCGCATACCCGCGCCATGTACACCGACTGGCCCGCCAAGGCCAGGGCGGTGGTGGGCAACCTGCGTCTGACGGCCGGGCGTCACCCGGACGATCCGGCGCTGGCCGGCCTGATCGGCGAACTAGCCATGCACAGCCCGGAGTTCGTCACGATGTGGGCCGACCACCGGATCGTGGCCTGCGATGTCGCCGACTACGAAATGTGCCACCCGCTGGTGGGGACAGTGACAGTCACCCAGCAGACGCTGCAGAGCCCGCAAGGCAACGGTCCGGCCCTGGTGGTGGCCACGGCCGAACCGGGCTCCCCTCCGCGTCAGCTCTGACGCTACTCGCCCACGTCACCGCACCGCAGCAAGCGGACCGGCGGCGCGAGGATGCCGAACCCCGGACCAGCACCACCTGATCCGAGCCCGCCCCTTCAGTACTCGACCCACGCACGGCGCCGCACCGTGGCTGCCGCATGCCCGAAAACAGTGAAGGAACCATGTCCAAGCGAAGCATCAAGATCCTCCTGTCCGCCGTTCTGGTGGCCGCGAGCGCCCTCACCGTGACCGCTCCGGCCAACGCGAAGCCCGGCAGTGGGTCCGACGGCGGGCCTCTGACGCACGTGCGGGTCGCTACCCACTTCGACCTGTCCGCCGGCCAGATGCCGGAGAACATCGCCCTGCTGCCCGACGGCACGGCAGCTGTCACCTTCGCCGCCAGCCGCCAGGTGGCCCAGATCACCCGCCGGGGCGACACCCGCGTCCTGGCGACGCTGCCCGCACCCGCGGACGGCGGAGTCAACACCCCGGCCCTCGGCTTCCCCTGGCCACCGGCATCGCCCACGGCGGGGACGGCACGGTGTACGTGCTGTACGCGACCGGTACAGCCGACCTGACGGGGCTGTGGCGGCTGCGCCCGGGCGGACCCGGAGCGTATCGCCGCACTGCCCGCCGACAGCCTGCCCAACGGGCTGGCGCTGGACAGGCGCAGCAAGCAGCTCTACATCACGGACTCGGCGCTCGGCACCGTGTGGACCGTCCCCACCGCCGGCGGCACACCCACCGCATGGTCCACCGCTCCCGAACTCTCCTCGACGGGCTTCCTGGGAGCCAACGGCGCGAAGCTGCACGACGGCGCGCTGTGGGTGACCAACCTCGACCGGGGCACCCTCCTGCGGATCCCGGTCCGCCCCGGAAACCGTGCGGGAACGCCGCAGGTCAAGGCGGAGGGCCTGGTCGGCATCGACGACTTCACCTTCACCGGGCGCGGCGACGTCCTCGCCGCACTCAACGGCCCCAACACGGTCGTGCGTATCCGCCCCGACGGCAGCAGCACCACGGTGCTGGACGCCGCCGACGGGCTGCAGAACCCACTTCCGTCGCACTGCGCGGCAACGAGGTGTACGTGCTCAGCGCCGCCTACACCACTGCCACCGACCCCAACCTGCTGCGCGCTCACCTGCGTAACCACCGGTAGGACCGGGTCGGCGGCCGGCTCGACGTGGGCCGGTGTGTGCGCTCTACGCTGCACGTATGGAAAGTCCCGATGGCCGAGCGCCCGCCCCGAGCCGCCCGAGCCGCTGGCTTGGTTCGGCAGCGGCCGGGGCGGCTCTCCCGGTTCAGGGCCCTGCGCAAGCCGCTGGACTCGCTCATCTGCGGAACGCTGGCGCTGGCCCTGGGAGTTGGCGGTCTGGTCAGCGGCCTGACCGGAGGACGGAGCGGCAGGCAGAGCACTGTCAGCGATCTGCTGGGCAGCGGGGCGACGTGATAGCCCTGCTGCTCCTCGTCATCGTGAGCGGGTGCGGCGCGTTCCTGTTCACCGTGGGAGCCATCCGGTATCCCTGGTACCGGAGATTCAAGCGCACCCACGGGCGCCCGCCCTTCTGACCGGCCGGCCCCGGCATCAGGTCGCACGCGCCTTCCGCTCCCCGGGCCCGGCATCCCGCGCCCGGCACCCCGTGGCTCGTTGCCGAGGCGGGTTCGGGGTGCGAGGCGCAAGGCCCGGCGGCAGCCCGGCGGGACCCTGCCGGGAACGCGGCAGGGACACCGCGGCCAGACCCCACCAGCAGCAGGCAGCCGTGTGAAGCTGCTGCGCGAGCGCGGCATCATCACCGGCTATCACGCGGCCCTGGACCTCGAAGCGGCCGGACGCCCCGTCCAGGCCCTCATCTCGGTCCGCATCCGGCCACCGGCCCGCCCGGTCATCGAAGGGTTCCGCGAGTGGGCGGCCGGGCTGCCCGAAACCATCGGCCTGTTCGTCACCTCCGGCGCGCACGACTTCCTCATCCACATCGCGGTCCCGGACGTGAACGGGTGTACGCCTTCGTCATCGACCGTCTCACCGAGCGACGCGAAGTGGCGGACGTACAGACCACCATGGCCTACGAGCACGTCCGGTCCCACCGGATCGAACCCGCCGGGGACCACTCCCGCACCGCGCGCAGAACCCGCTGACCGCGAGTGGCGGGCAGGGCGGGTGGCGGCGGGAAACCACCGGGACGATCACCATCGGATGAGGTAGGTTCCTGTCATTCGAAGGGGCGAAGTGGCGAAGCTCAACCAGATCATCGCTGTCGAAAAGGGTGTCAAGGGCAAAGCGCTCCAGGACATCACCGCGGCTCATCACAAGGTGCAGAAGCCCGTGCTGCTGGCCGGTATATCGCGTACGTACCAGCCCAAGGACGAGGAAGGCGAACAACTGCCGCCCGAGTCCGCGCGCGTGCAGGTCAAGGCCGAGGACGTGCTGCGTGAGATGTCCGCCTCGCTGACCCGGCTCTTCGACGTGACCGCCACCAAGGACTGGGCCAACTGCTCCGCCCGCGCGGACGTCACCGTAGACGGAAGGACAGTCGTCCGCGAGGTGCCGGTCAGCTACCTCCTCTTCCTGGAGAAGCAGCTCACCGACCTGCACACCTTCGTGAAGAAGCTCCCCGTGCTCGACGCTTCCGAGTCCTGGTCGCTCGACCCGTCGACGGACTGGTGGAAGACGGATCCGGTACGCACGATCCGGACGAAGAAGGTCCCCGCAACCACGTCAAGGCCGAAGCGACCGAGAAGCATCCGGCGCAGGTCGATGTGTACTACGAGGACGTACCGATCGGGTACTGGACGACCGTGAAGTTCTCCGGCACGCTCCCGGCGAAGCGGGTGAACGAGCTGCTCGATCGGGTCGAGAAGCTGCAGCACGCGGTGAAGTTCGCCCGTGAGGAGGCCAATGGTGCCGAGGTCACCGACCAGCGGGTCGGCGACGCGGTGTTCGGCTACCTGTTCGGCTGACACGGACGCAGGTAGCATCCCCAACGCCCCCACGCATGCCGTGGGTGCGCAACTCGCGTGAGCCGACTTGAGTCGGTTCGCGCGATGAGCGCAAGCTGAAACTGACGTTCAGCCTGAAGACGCGGTCACGGTGAAGGTTCGAGTCCTTCCCCGGCACCACACGCCGGGGTAGCCCAACATGGCAGAGGCAGCCGCGATCACACTCAGACTCTCGCTCCAGCTTCAGTATTCGCCACCGATTGCCAGATCGACCGAGTGCGGACGAACACCGTTGACTGCTGGTTCGAATCCGGCCTGCGCCTCTCTCGTGGCGCGGTAGTTCAATGGCAGAACGCGACGGTCTGACGACTGATCCGCACTCTTAAACGGCGCTGGCAAGCGCAATTGGTGGCACCCAGAGGCCCGGGAGCTGGATACGACTCCGGGCTTCGCCACGTTCCGACGCGTTTCGGCAGTCCAACGGCTGGCCGGTTTCCGCCCGTGCCCTGTTCCGCTGCTCCGGCTTCGGACCGATGCTGACCGGGACGACGACGGGCGGGGCAGGTCGAGCAGGGGAGTGCGGGCCATGGTTCAGGCATCGGGCGAAGCGGGCAACGATCACGAGCAGCGGGCGGGCGCCGGGCCGGGAGGTGCGGCGGCCGAGGCGCAGGAGCTGATGACGCCCTTCGACGACATCTACGACCGGCCCGACCCCGGGCCTTCTTCCGTGCCTTCCGGCCGCTGGACTACCGGACGCCGCACCACGCCCAGACAATCCACCGCCGGCTGATCGCGACCGGTGTGTGCGCGACCGGGGCCGGAGCGGTACTGGACATCTGTTGCTCCTACGGCATCAACGCGGCCCTGCTCAATCACGACCTGACGCTGGAGGACCTGTACGACCACTACACCTCGCCCACCGCGTCAGCGATGACCACCAGCGAACTGGCCGCCTGGGACCGTGAGTTCTACAGAGACCGACGCCGCCCCGACGCGGTCCCCGCGTTCGGGCTCGACGCGGCGCCGAACGCCATCGCCTACGCATGCGAGGTGGGCCTGCTGGACGAGGGCTTCGGTGAGAACCTGGAGGCCGCGCCGCCGTCCGCCGCTCTCCTGCGCGCCGCGCGGCGTATCCGCCTGATCACCGTCACCGGCGGCGCCAGCTTCCTGTCGTCGCGCACCTTCCGGCCACTTCTCGAATCGGCCGACGTCCCGGTGTGGGTCGCCGCACTGGTGCTGCGTACCGGCTCCTACCGGCCCATCGCGGAGTGCCTGGACTCCTTCGGACTGGTCACCGAGAAGGCCGGCTCCCGTACTTTCGTCCAGCGCCGCTTCACCGGCCCGCAGGAGCGGCAGTTCGCCGTCGATGCGGTGACCGCGGCCGGCGAGGACCCTCGGGGAAGGAGACGGACGGCCACTTCCACACTGCCCTCCATCTGTCCCGTCCCGCCCGGGACACGGTGTCGTACCCGGTCGCCGACCTCGTGCGGCCGGCCTGACCCGATCACCGCGGGCCCGCGCCCGTCGTCCTGCCGGTGGGTCGGCGCAGCGAGTCCGCGAAGCTGCGGGTGATCCACTGCGGTGCGGCGATGGCCGTGCCGACTGCCACTGCCCAGGCTCAACCGAGGGACGCTCGCTGGAGGAGATCGAACTGGGCCTGCGCGCGGCCGGCGTCCGAGACGCTCTGGAATCGAACTGCCTTCCCGTTGGCCAGGAAAAGTTCCGTGCCATTCTTCGTGAAGCCGGCCCGCCACCCACCACCCGCCACCGGAGTCCAGCGGTCCCAGCGAGGCCCAGGGCTGGGACGCCCGCTGGTGGACACCATCCATGGCTCGTCGCTGGCGAACCTGAAGGAGTTACGGCCTGGCACTGTGCGGATCCTGTTCGCCTTCGACCCTTGGCGCTGCAGCATTCTGCTGGTTGCGGGAGATAAGGCCGGCCGGTGGAATGAGTGGCACCGGGAAGCGATTCCCTTGGCCGAGCAGCGTTACACGCGCCGGCGGCGAGGAGGCCGTACGCGCGGGCAAGGATGAGCATTCCGGGCGAAGAGCTACGCCAGGCCGTAGGCCGGAGATCGGGACATCTCCCTCAGCGATCTACGGAGCTTTGCTCGCAGGCGGGACCGTCACGGACGGTTCGATGGTCGACCGGACGTAGATCCGCGTGGTGCCGGCTTTGAACTCGTGGGCGAAGAGGTCGACGCAGCGCTGGAGGTACTGGCCCTCCGGGGTCGCGAGGTCGTCCGGGCACAGGCTGGTCTTCCGCAGGCCCTGGACGAACGTTTCCGGTTCGGGCAGTCCGAGGTGGCCGAAGGCAGCCGCAGGCCGGTAACCCTTCTCCTCGGGGTGGGAGTTCTCGATCATCACCGTGTCCTTCTGGATGAGCCGGCTGGTGTACGTCTCCGCTTCCTCGCTCGGGAGGACGAACGACAGCAGACCGGAGTCGTAGCGCAGCCCGACCTTGTACCCTGCACGACGGTCCGATGCCGCCTCCGGAACGCGAATGCCGAGCTGGACGCTCATCCAGGCAGGCGTGGCGCCTTCCTCCCAGCAACAGGTCATTTCCTGGTCCGTCAGGTCCGACGACACGTCGTCGGCGGCGCAGGAGACCACACCGATCGTGGCGGCCACGCAGGCGAGGAGCACCGACACGACGATGACTGCGACCGGCATGCGACGGCGACGCACGGGCTGCCCGCCGGGAACAGTCTCACTGGAGCTGTCCATCGATGACCTCTATCGCGCTTCCTGCTGCTCACGGCCCGGGTCGGTGCGGTCACCCTCGCGCCCGGGCTCGTCCGGCGCGGGAGGGGATCCTGATTCGGGGCGGATCCGCCCAGATCGTAGTGCTTGACGGAGCTGCTGCCCGCCATATCGAACTCCTGGGCGATGCCCGTGGTGTGGAGGCGGGCCATCTGGCCGTCAGGAATGCTCATGTCGCTGCCCCAGGGAGGCCGATGGTCACACCCTGGACAGATCCCTGGCTCGTTTCTGGATGTGCGTCAGTTCGCCATGGGCATCCTTGAGGACAGCCACGATGCTCTGGGCCTCCAGATGGAGATCCGCGATCTCCTTGGCCGTCTTGCGGACGAAGTCCTTGGTGACAGCGGCGTTCAGACCGGCCCATTCGGCCCGTCGGACAGTTGCAGGAGACCGCTGTAGACCTCGGTTCTCAGCTTCTCCAGGCCGGTCGCTGTCGACGTCCAGTCATCGGCCGCCGCATTCAGCTTGCCCAGGTCCACTTCGATGAGATCCGTGTACGAGAACGCCCCCATGATTTCCCGCTCCCCGCTCACTTCACATACTTCAGTAGCTCCGACACCGGCACGGGCGAACCGTCTCTTCCCGCGAGAGCGGCGGCGATTTCCACCTCGTCGTTGGCGTGTGACTTCTTCGAGTAGTCCAGGTGGTTGGAGATGTGCGCGCACATCTGCAGGACCGTCTTCACCTGCGAACTCCAGACTTCGAGGGTGGTGAACAACTCACCGCCCGCGCTGAAGTTCCGGGCCTGCAACTCGGCTGCGGCCCGGGCAGTCGTCCCCGCGCCGGCCTTGTCGGCCCCGGCGCCTGCGAGGTCGGCGCGCTTCCGTAGCTCGCCGTGGACCCAGAAAGCCTCGTTGCCGACCGCGCCCAGGTCGTCCTGATGAACCACGAGGTCAGCACTGGTCCTGGCGCTGCGCTGCCGGACTGGGGCCCGGCCGTATTGAGGCTCATCTGTGCGGACCGCCGGTCCTGCGCATCAGCCTTGAGTTCTGCCCACTCGTCGTCGAACGTCATGAGTCCCCGACCCTGATGGATGTCAACGTTCCACTCTCACAACGAGGTTGCAACGTGATCAGCCGAGCCGCAACGCAATTCGGTGAAGCTACGGGTGGCCCCGGAGGCGTCCGGGCCCATCCGCGCAACGACTGTCCGAGGTCAGACCAGCTCGCTGACAAATGTGTGCCAGGCATCGTGGCCGAAGGTGATGACGGAGCCGGCGGGACGCTTGCTGTCGCGGACGGGAACGAGGTGGGGAGGTTGGGGCGACCTCGACGCATTCACCTTGACCCCGCTGTAGGTGCTGGTGCACCACCTCGCCTTCGGCGGCCCCAGCATGTTGTGGTGCTCTTCGGGCATGGTGCTTCCTTCGGGAGGGCCGGCAGCTACAGGTTCTCGAAATCCCCTGCGCCCATACCCGACTTGAAGGCTCGCCACTCGCCTGCGGTGAAGCAGAGGTGCGGGCCGGACGGGTTCTTTGAGTCGCGGACTGCTACGCCCCCGTCGGGGAGCGGCGCCAGCTCGAAGCACTCGCCGTTGTTGGCTGTGAAGCTGCTCTTTGCCAGGACAGCGTGGAGGCGTTGATCGAGTAGAGGTCTGCCTTCTCCATCAGTCAGTCTTCCTTGTGTCTGGTGCGAGCGATGATGTCGCGGCTCTCTTCTGGGAGAGAGCCGCATCCACGAGGCTACGGAAGAGGCGGTGCAGGCGCCGCAAGTCCCGGGGTTGTCCATTGTCAAACTACCAGCGACCGATTCGCCGAAGGCCACGTCGGGTACGTCTTCGTCTGAGAATCGGAGAATCCTGAACGCCGCGATCTGGGCCGCCTCTTCACCCTTCGAGTACGGAACGACTCTGAGATCGACGGACTCGTGCGTCGAGATCTCCAGGAGATAGTCCAACTGCTCCTGATGTGTGCTCTTGCCTCCCACCTGAAAGTCGAGAGCTGCCTGGGTGATGACGTAGTGGCACGCCAGCGGGCTCGACGCATCCAGCAGGCAGTGCCGTTGTCGTAGCCCGCGCACTTCGACGAGCGCATCGATCTGGTCGGGCCCGAGCGAGGTGAAACCCACGCCAGTGACTGCCTGTGCGTATGCCTCTGTCTGTACCAGGCCGGGCAGGATGCCCACTTGGTACTCGTAGACAGCTGATGCAGCAGCTTCGAATCCGAGGAAGCGCTCGTAGTGCGCACTGATGACGTCGCTGTACGGCGCCCACCAGGGTGGGCGCTGTTCCCTGGTGCCGACGTGAAGCTCGGCGAGCTCCTCCCGCTGGGCGGCCGATACCTCGTAGAGGTCCATAAGCCTTGCGAAGTGGTGTTGAGAGCAGACTCGCTTGCCGTTTTCAATGCGGCTGATCAGAGATACATCGCAGGCGAGTGCAGTGGCGACATCCGCGAGGGTGAAGTGATTGGCCTCGACGCGGAGGCGCCGGAGAGCCCGGCCGAATGTAACGCGTGACATCAACAGGGTGGTGGACACGGATGCTCCTTCTCGAGTCAGTGAGACGAATCGATCAATGGTGATCGTCATCGGTCGAAAATGACCAGTCGTCCCTCGGTCGTGTCAATTGACAGGCAGGTGACTTGACCGCGCTGAGCAATGACGCCATTTTAGCTTCCGTGACGCACCGCTATCAGCTGAATGCTGTGGGTGGTTTCGTTCGCTGGGTTGTAGCGAGCATGTGCGACCTGATGCAAGAGCAAGTGCCAGTTGTAGTACTGGGCCTTGCCTTCGGAGCGGGTGGGAGTAGTCGTGAGTGAACCGTGCGAAGTGAACTTCAAGCTGGTGCGCTGCCGCAGCAGCGTTTCGAGAGCGCGAGCTGTGCTGCGCGCCAAGCTCGGCGAGTGGCGGACAGGACAAACGGTCGCCGAATCCGGCGAGTTGGTGCTCTCCGAGTTGATCACCAACGCGCTGAGGGTCCAGGTGCCCGGTGACCGGATGGTCGGCGTGCGTATCGAATGCCGAGAGCGAGGAGGGCTGCTGCGGCTGGAGGTGAGTGACGCAGGGAGGGGCGACCGGTGGTGCAACGGCCCGGTGCGCTGGACACGGCAGGACGTGGGTTGCTGCTCGTGGAGGCTCTGACTCACCGCTGGGGTGTGGACGAGCGGCGGGCCGGCATCGGGAAGACGGTCTGGGCTGAGCTGTTGGCTCCGGGCATCGTCCCCGTGACCGGAGAAGCGGACGTTGCGGCGGTGACCGTTCGGGTCGGCCAGAGCGTACGAGTCGCAGGAGCCTGGAGAACGGTCCGCAGCGTGCGGAGTGAGCGGTACACCTCGGGAGGGCTCTTCGTCATCGTCGGCCTGGATGAGGGCCCCACTCTGCGGCTGCAAGCCGGAGAAGCGGTGACGGTGCGGACCGGGGAGTGAACGCAGCAGGCGCACCCCGCGCCATCGCGAATCAGGCCCAGCCCATGGCGGGCCCGGTGAGCACGTCGTGAGGTGGCTGTGGAAGAGGTTCCGTCAGCGTCGGCGCCACGTGGCAAGTGCCGGGCCTCGGTTCGCCGGTACGTTGAAGCAGGTGATCGGCGGCCAACTCGTCGTGATCAGCAAGGCAGGCGAACCAGTACCGAAGGCGCTGCCCGCACGGGCGTTGGTGTGCAGACAGGGCCGTGGCTCGCTTCGGGGCAGATCCGGATCCCTGCCACCTTCGATGACCCGCGCCCCAGCATCGCCGAAGCTTTCGGGATGCGCTGATGAAACTTCTGCTCGATACCCGCGTCGTCATGTGGTGGATGGCCGACGCAGCGCAACTGCACGGCTGGATCAAAGAACTGATCGACACCAAGCCCGCCGTGCATGTCAGTGCGGTGTCCCCGTGGGAGATCACCATCAAGCAGTTCCTCGGCGAGTTCGAGGGCCGGGCAACCTGGCCGAGCAGGTGTGTGAACTGCCCTTCACCAGTGTGCCGGTCACTGCCGCCCATGGGGTGCGGGCAGGCCGGCTGCCGTTACTGCACACCGACCCCTTCGACCGGATACTCGTCGCGCAGGCGCAAGCCGAAGAGATGGTCCTGGTCACCCGGAACGCCTGGATCCCGCAGTACGACGTACAGACCATGCGGGCCTGACCTGTACGTCGCACCTTGGGGCTGGGGCATCAGCCGCCCGCCGGACGCCTCCCGCGACGCGTTGCCGGAGCGGGTCGCCAGGCGCGCAGATCCTCGTCGGTCAGGCCGTGCTCGCCCTGCTGGGTGGCGCGGTAACCGGCGAAGAACGCGGCGGGAGTACTGCCGTACAGCGGGTCGAACTCGTTGTGCCACTGGTCGAGCCAGGGCTGGAGCTCCAGCACGCCCGCGAGGAGCGGCGTCATCTCCTCCGTGGACAACCCCTGCTCATTGGTGAAGTACGTCGTCAGCGCCTGGGCCTGCTCCCGGTGGTCCCAGCCCATCCAGCCGAACAGTTCGGGGTGCCGGAGATTGGGCCCGTGGCGTACGAGACGAACCGCTCCTTCGTTGAGCAGCTCCGGGAAGCGGGCCCGGACCCGCTCGTGCATCTCGGCGGGGAAGGCCCGGCTGGTCCGTGTCCGGCACGCCCGGAATCCAGCGGATCAGCCCCGCCTGGGTCAGACGCAGGGCCCGTACCAGCGGTAGATTGCGCGGGTAGATCTCAAGCCGGGTGTCGCCCCGCGTTGATGGACGCCGCCGCGGCGACCACCGCCAGGCGGCGTTCGTCCCACTCGACACTCTCGCTCGGAGGAGCGACCGCGCTGCTGCGCGTAGTACAACAGTCCGGGTGCGGTTCGGGCGGATCCGGATCGCGATGTTGTCCGGCTTGATGTCGCGATGCCAGACGCCCTCGCCCTCGAGGAAGTCCACCGCCCCGAACCGGTAGTCCCCGTACGCCTCCAGCTGGTCCACCGACAGACGGCCGGAGTCGCGCAGCTGACGGGCCACGGTCTCCTCGCGGCGCCTGGTCCGGGTCGAACCCGGGGCCGTGGTGTCGGGGTCGGCGGCGCGCTCGTCGCCGACGTACTCCATGACCAGGACCCTGCGGTTGGCGATGCGCTGAGGTTCAGGCTCGACGAGGCGAATGATGCGGGAGTCGGGGCGCAGCCGTCCCATGATCTCGGCCTCGCGCACCAGCACCTCGGCCCGGCTGTCGGACAGCGCCACCTTGAGTACGGCCAGCGCCTTCGAGAACCGGACATCGGGCCCGGCGACCAAGGGGCGCTCGCTGGGGAGATCGAACAGGGCCTGCGCGACGCCGCGCGGCAGAGCTGAGCGAAGAGTACGGCAGCCGGGACCCGGCCGAAGGGTGGGGGCCGCAGCAGCGCGCCGCTGCGGCCCCGGCTCCGAGATGTCGGCGAGGCCCTCAGCGCGGGTCGACGGGGCGCCGTCGGCCGATGATCGGTGAGGCCCAGCACCCCAAACCGAAATGCTGCCGTCAGGAAGTGTCGTCGCCGAGGCTCACACAGTTCTTTGACTGCACCTTGCCAGTGGGCCAGCCCACGCCGATGAATTTCAGGGTGCCGGTGCCCTTCATGCCTGGGTCCAGCTCGACCACAGCGATCGGCTTGTTATGCGGATTCCCCATCCTGGTCAAGCAGATCAGGCCACTCGTTCCCTCACCCGGTGCCGGGCCTGCAGCACTTTCCAATGACTGCGGACGTCATCGAGGGTGGGGACGGTGGCGGTGCCCCTGCCCTCACGTGGCTGAGTCTCGTGCAGCGCCTTGCTGATAGTGAGGATGCCGTCGTACACGAGCATCGTCCTGGAGTCATCAAGTTCGGGTCGGGTCTGCTCAGTACGCGATCTTCTTTGGCCGTACCCTTTTGCTCTTTGTACGTTTCGACGATCTGAGCCCGCAAAGACTCCATCGCTTCATTGGGCTCGGTGAGATACTGGGGAAGTCCTTCTCCTCGGGCGCCTTGTTCTGGTGGTTCTTGGCCCATTCCTCCTTCCAATCCTCCAGCGTTTCCTTCCAGGCGTCGGGATGCCCGGGGCGGCGTACTGCACCTTCACCTTCGGCTTGCCGTCCTTGCCCCGCAGCGTCTCCCAGTCCTTCTCGCTCATGCTCTCCCGCAGCGATGCGGCGTCGGGGCCGCTGATGACGGTGAAGTTCCCGTCGTTGCAGCTGTGCTCGGCGAGTTTGAGCGCGAAGATCTGCAGGTGCAGCATGCGGCCCGCGAAGTAGACGGTGTCGGCTTCGGAGTCGCAGATATTGTCGATCAGGTCATCGAACTGGTTCCCGGTAGAGCCTGCCTTGCCGACGCTTGGGGATTTGAAGGTCATATCGTCGGGTCCGGGTGAGCCCTCCTCCTCGATCTCACTGAAAGCCTTCTTCAGTGATTTGCTGTACTCATCGGCGCGTTCGTCGTAGAGCAGTACGGTCTGCTCGTCCTTTCGGGCCTTTGTGTTCTGAAAGGTAGCCAGTGCCTGGGCTGCTTCGTGGTTGGTGGGTATGATCCGAGCCAAGCCCGGGAAATCCCTGTCCCCTCTCTCTTATTCGCGATATTGTCCCCGCTGATTCGAGAACCGAGTACCGGAACATGTTCCTTCGTCAGCCGTTTGATGGCTTCTTTCGTGGTGGTGAGGCTGTAGTTGAAGCCCGTCACGGCGCGCAGCGGACCCTTCGGTTCTTTGGACATCTGCAAAGGGTGTCGACGACTTCCTTCTGCCGCCCGTAGTCCCGCCCGGGGTTGGCCAGTACCAGCCGGATCTTGGGCAGTACCCCATTTTTCGCGTTGGCTTTCCGCTGTCCCAGGTACGCGCCCAGTACGTCACTGTGCATCTGCCGACGTAGCGAGGCTTGGTTCGACTGGAGCGGCAGCATCATCGCTACCGTGACGTAAGGCTCTCCTTCCTCGATGATTTTCTTATTCTCTTTCGCAATGGCCTTGGATACAGCGGTGATCTCGTCCGTTTTGAAGTCGTATCCCCGGCCGTTGACACCGATGCACTCGTCGTCGATCTTCTCGATTCCGTCGATGCAGGTGTCCGGCTTCTGGATGAAGTACAGAGCCAGCAAGGCGCACACCGCGACCGCTCCCACAGTCAGCAGTGCGTAGAGGGCCTTCTTCCATTTGGGCATCCTGCTACCTCCTTCGTCCCAGCTGTTCCGAGCAGGTGCAGCGCAGTAGCGGTTGCTCGTTCGTCACCAGGCCGCTCCAACGAGTCGCTGTCCTGCTGAGCTGTCCTGCGCCGTCGAATTCCATGATCGAGAGAAGCTCCAGCAGCTTGGCCAGAGTGCGAGCCGTCTCCTGCCCGGTCGGTCTGGTCCGTTCCTCGCACAGCCATACCGCGTGCAGCAGTTGATCGACAGTGCGGCGCAGCGCTGGTCCGTCCGCTGTCACGAGGCCCTGGGCGCGTTCCCGGCGGGCGTCCGCACCGCCCGGATACGGGGCCTGGGCGATCTCCAGCAGATCCGCGCACCACTCCTGAGGGCGTCCGGGCAACGTGTCGGCCAGATAGCTGGCCACGTCGTCCGCACCGCCGGAAACCAGATGGTGATTCATTCGGTGCGCCGTGACCGAACGGAACGCCTTGCCCGGTGCCTCCTCGCTCGCCGCGCGTCCCGCGTAGTGGTCCCGCAGCAGGTGGTGGTCGGCGAGCCAGGCGGCGCCGCCCGGACGCAGCTTGTACAGCCGGTGCACCAGCATCTGACGCAGTCCGAAGTCTCCGATGAAATGCCGTTCACAGCTGTTCCAGCCTGTGTCGGTGAGCAGCTGTGACACGTGGTGCGCAGTCAGATGGCTCACACGTCCGTACTGATGGTGACGCAGCAGAACGTTTGCACACTCCTCGTCGTGCGCCACTGACAGATGGGTGAGCAGATCAAGCCACTGGTCCCGGTGCTCGCTCGGCAGCCCTACCGGCAACTGGTCGCGGATCAACTCCTGGAGCAGCACTTCCGCCACCGGCTGTTCGGGGCGCCGTCATCGGGGCGTCGCAGCGGGGCAGCCAGTAGATCCCGGTCATTGGCGTCCGCCGGCATCCGAAAGGCAGCGGCAGCGGCGGCCAGCCGGATCACCGTATGAGGTCGTCCACCGCTCAGCCGCGCCACCGCTGCGGCGCTGCGGCGCCGGTTCGCGCCGTCCTCCGGCGATGTACGCGCCTGTCTGCGCTCGGTCTCCCGGCGCAACTGGTCCCCGGTGAGATAAGGCATCCGCAGCAGCAGCACCCATCAGCCAACGGCGCCCGGTCCGCCTCCTCGTCAGGGTTACGGGACCACGGGGCCGGCCACCGTCGGAGAGCCGGTACTCCGCGGTGGGAACCCTTCCTCCGGCAGCAGGCCACTGTGCAAGAAAGCACCCCGTCCGCCCGGCGCGCGGTGCCGACGATCACTACGCGGTCCCGCTGCCCACTCCGACGGTCGGCGAGCACGGCGCGCAGCAGCAGCTCTCCGAGAGGCGACTCCGCGTGGTCCAGCAGCAGCCCGGGCGGCCGACCCGGCGCAGCCAGCCGGACGTCGAGGCGTACGCCGCCTCAAGGTCCTCCCGAAGTGCCCGGAAGAGGAAGCCTTCTGCCAGCTCCCGCGCTTCGCCGCCGGCCCGGAAATCGGCGGCGAGGATACCCAGCCCGTGGTGGGGCTGGCCGGCCGCGCCGGGGTACGCGCCGTAGACACGCTCCAGTCCCGCCTTGCCCCGGGGTGCCAGGCGCTCGAAGAGGGCGTCCAGCACTGCATTGCTCATTGCGGCGGAGTACGGGTCGAGCATCTCCCCGGACAAGGTCGTCAGTAGATTCCGGACGGTTCCGCGCATCATCCCCTTCCAGAAGTCACCTGCCCTCAGGCCGCGGAGACGCCGCTTCTGGGCCAGCTTCGTACCGTTCTGCCTCCGTCATGACTGCCTCGGGGTGCCGTCCGCAGCGCCGGTCGCGATGACCGCCAGGCCGGCGAAGAGTCGGGGAAGGCGAACGGGCCGCCTGTCCCTTTCCACTCCCACAGGCGTTCGGCGATGTCGGCCAGGGCCTCCGTCGCGGCCGACCGGGCGCCTGGCTCGGGCTCCGGCTGCTCGGTGTATTTCGGTGCGCCGCAGTCCAGGTAGATCACCGGCACCTTGGTGGCGAACCGGTCCCGCACCGCGCGCAGTAGCCGTCCTTTGCCCATGCCCGGGCCGCCCGTGAGCAGCACCACCGGAAGGTCCGGGCCGTACAGAGGCTCTCGGCCGCTGCCCGACGGTGAACGCCCAAACAGGCACGCGAAGAATCCTCCTCACCGAGCAGCTTCTCGAATCCCAGTTCTTCATGCACGGGCACCCTATAGATCGTTCTCCCGTCCGGGAGCGGGTAACCGATTCCGGGCGTGGCAGGAAAGACTAGTGGAACACGGTATGCGCTGCGAATAACCGTTATGTGCCCGGCAATTGACCGTTGAACAGCAGAACTCTAGGGGTGAATTGGTGATCTTGTTCCGGTTCCCACTCGCCAACGAATTCCGGTTTTCCGTCCCGACCTGGTCCCGCGTCTTCGGACCTGCGGGAAGAGTGGTCTTTCGGCTGGCGATTGGCCTCCGGTTGGAAAGGGGCGAGGTGTCTCGTGAATGCCGCGATCGTCAGGCGCCACGGGTCACAAGTCCGTGCGGGGTGTGGCTGCCCTGATCCGGCAGTGCAGGACAGGGGCGGTTTCCCGCAGGTGTCCCATGATCTCGAAGCGGCGCAGGGCTGGTTACAACGCTGCGAACACCGGCGGACTGAAGTCTGCGACGTGCAACTGCCGGACCGCATCAAGGACGTGATCGAACCGGACCCGCTGTACATGTCAGTGCGGTGTCCCCGTGGAGATCACCATCAAGCAGTTCCTCGGCGAGTTCGAGGGGCCGGGCAACCTGGCCGAGCAGGTGTGAGGTGTGTGAACTGCCCTTCATCGGTCTGCCGATCACTGCCGCTCATGGGTGCGGGCAGTGCGGCTGCCGATACTGCACACCGACCCCTTCGACCGGATATTCGTCGCGCAGGCGCAGGCCGAAGAGATGGTCCTGGTCACCCGGAGCGCCTGGATCCCCAGCAGGATGTACACATCATGCGGGCCTGACCTCCAGCGCGCGGCTTGAGACTCTGGGGTCAACGCGTTGGGTGCCCTCACCCATGAAGTGTCAGACCTTGATGGCGATGATTCGGCTGCCGCACAGTGCGATGAGGTCTTCCGGGTCGGAGGTGAGCACTGTGCAGGGGCCGGGTGAGGCGAGGGCGGTCGCGCCGAGCATGGCGTCGATCGCGTAATTGTGGCCGTGCAGGCCCGCGTCGGCGAGCAGGGTCGAGGCGTGCCGCGCGATCGATTCGGTGACCGGCTCGATGACGAGGCGGGAGAGGGCCCACTCCAGGGCGGGGCGGTTAACGCGAGGGTGGGTCACGTCCGCCTCGCTGTGGGCCTGCTGCCGCCGTGCTTGGTGGAGCTGGTCGCGGAGTGCCTGAATCTCACCTTCGGTGATGGGGCCGTGTTCCGCCTCGCCGACCTTGATGAGCTCGTTGAGGTTGTCGCGCTCGATCTGGCGGGCGACAGCAGCCGCCACGTAGGCGGACAAGCCGGAGGGGCCGCTGCGGGCCTTGGCGGCTTCGGTGATGTCGCGCGGGACCGCGCCGTGCGAAACAAGGCTTGCGAAGGCCGCCCACTCGGGTCCTCGCGCTCCGGGAGGCATAAAAGACCCCTGTGCAGTGTTTCCACTGCTGAGAGGTCTTTCGGCACTTCCTGCGAAGTGCCCCGGCAGGATTCGAACCTGCGCTCCCGGCTCCGGAGGCCGATGCTCTATCCCCTGAGCTACGGGGCGATATCGCTGCGCTTGGCGGCGACGAGTGAAACCCTACCAGCTCCCATGGTGTGGCCGGGAACAGTATTTCCGCGTCGGAGGGCGGCCGGAGGCCCGTCGTGGAAGCCGGGAAACCGGTGGCCCGAGCGGTGTGCGCGGGCCGTGGCCACCCGTCCGGGGCGGAAGTGGGCAAAACCCGGACGCAGCCCTTCCGGTCGACCTACTCTCAAGGGGTGTCAGGGGCGTACGGCCGCGTGCTTGTTGTCGACGACAACAAGGTCATCCGGCATCTGATCAGGGTCAATCTCGAGCTTGAGGGCTTCGAGGTCGTGACCGCGGCCGATGGTGTCGAGTGTCTGGATCTGGTGCACACATTCTGTCCGGATGTGATCACGCTCGATGTGGTGATGCCCAGGCTCGACGGGATCCAGACCGTGACCCGGCTGCGAGCCGATCCGCGGACCCGGAGCCTGCCGGTCGCTGTCGTCAGCGGCTGCTCGCCGTTCGAGGTGGACTCGGGGTGGCCGCCGGGGCCGATGCCTTTCTGGCGAAGCCGTTCGAGCCGAGTGAGCTGGTGAGGATCGTGCGCCGGCTGGTGGGGCGGGAGGAGCCGCCGTCGCTGGACGGCAGGCACGGTGCCGGGAGGGCCGGGAGCCAGGCCGGCTGACCGCATCGCGAAACCGGGTCGCGGAGTGCCCCTCCCTCCCATACGCTTGTCCCGTGACCCCCGCAGATCTCTCCCGAACCGTGTTGCACGCTGTGCGCCGCGCGATCGACGAGGACGTCCTGTGCGGGCCCGTACCCGCGCGGGTACGGGTCGAGCGGACACGGCCCGGCGGAAGTGGGGATTACGCCTGCGCCGTCGCTCTTCAGCTGGCGGGGCCTGCCGAGCTGCCCGCGCGCGATGTGGCGGAGATTCTGTGCGACCGGGTCGCCGGTGCGGCCGGGATCGGGCGGGTCGAGATCACCGGGCCAGGCTTTCTGAACTTCACGCTGGACACGGCCGCCGACGCGGCCGTTCGCGCCGCGCTCGTACACGAGGTGCTGGAGCGGGGCCATCGGTACGGGCACGGTGACTCCCTCGCCGGAGAGGCGCTGCACTTGCGGCACGCTCGCGAGGTGCGGGCTGCAGTCGTCGCCGACGCGCTGCGCGCGATCACGGCTTCCCAGGGTGCGGCCGTGGGTACCGGCTGCGACGAAGCCCCGATGCCGACTGGCCGGCTCTGGGCGTCACCGTCCACGGGCCGGCCGCGGGCGCCGGCATCGGGATCCGTCCCGTACCCGCCGGGGCCGAGCGCGCGAGCTGCTGGACCGGCTGGGCAGCGACGCCGCCCGCTGGGGCTGCTGCGGCCGGCCGGGCACGATCGCGCCTCGCTCGGCGATGAGCTCCCGTGCAGGGGAGGGCAACGCGCTGTTTCTCGTGCGCTACGCCCACTCCCGCGCCCGCGCACTCACCCGTGGCGCCGCGCTCCTCGGGTTCACCGGCGCATACGAGGAGGAAGTCGAGGCGCCCGCGCTGCATGCCTTGCTCGCCGACCACCCCGGCGTGCTGGCCTCCGCTGCCCGCCATCGCGCGCCGGACCGGCTGGCCCGGCACCTCGAAGCGGTGGCGGACGCCTTCTTCGGCCTCCATGACTCCGCGGCCCCGCTCCCCGTCGGCGACGAGAAACCCTCGGCCGCCCACCGCTCCCGGCTGGCCTCGCCGAGGCCGCCGGAACGGTGCTCGCAGGCGGCCTGTCCCTGCTCGGCATCAGTGCGCCCGAACACCTCTGAGACTGAGAGAACAGAACGATGAGCCGATCCGCACACCCCGCCGGGCCCAGGCACGCCGATGTCATGACCGAGGGCCACTACACCGCCCCGGCGACCGACCTGAACGTGCTGGACGAGAAGGTCTGGTCCCGTACCGTCACCCGCGACACCGACGGGCGCTCACCGTCGGCGGGATCGAAGTCGCCCGGCTTGCCGAGGAGTTCGGCACGCCCGCGTACTTCCTGGATGAGAGCGACTTCCGGGCCCGGTGCCGTGCCTGGTCCGATGCCTTCGGGCCGGACGCCGATGTGTTCTACGCCGGCAAGGCCTTCCTGTCGCGCGCGGTCGTGCGCTGGCTCCAGGAGGAGGGCTGAACCTGGACGTGTGCTCCGGGGCGAGCTGACGACCGCGCTGGACGCCGGGATGCCCGCCGGGCGCATCGCCTTCCACGGCAACAACAAGACCGTCGAAGAGATCGAGCGGGCCATCTCGGCCGGCGTCGGGCGGATCGTGCTCGACTCCTTCCAGGAGATCGTCCGGGTTTCGCACATCGCGCAGGGACTCGGCAAGCGCCAGCCCGTACAGATCCGGGTCACCGTCGGCGTCGAGGCGCACACCCACGAGTTCATCGCCACCGCGCACGAGGACCAGAAGTTCGGCATCGCGCTGGCCGACGGACAGGCGGCCGAGGCGGTCCGCAGGGCGCTCACCCTCGACGGTCTCGAACTCATCGGCATCCACTCGCACATCGGCTCGCAGATCTTCGACATGGCCGGCTTCGAGGTCTCCGCGCGGCGCGTGGTGCAGCTGCTCGCCGAAATCCGCGACGAGCACGGCATCGAGCTCCCCGAGATCGACCTGGGCGGCGGCCTCGGTATCGCGTACACCTCCGAGGACGACCCCGCGAGCCGCACGAGATCGCCAAGGCGCTCGGCGTCATCGTGAACCGCGAGTGCGAGTCGGCCGGGCTGCGTACCCGCGGATCTCGGTCGAGCCGGGCCGGGCGATCGTCGGGCCCACCGCGTTCACGCTGTACGAGGTCGGCACCATCAAGCCGCTGGAGGGCCTGCGTACGTATGTGAGTGTCGACGGCGGGATGTCGGACAACATCCGTACCGCGCTGTACGACGCCGAGTACAGCGTCGCCCTCGTCTCCCGCAGCTCGGATGCCGAGCCGATGCTCGTCCGTGTCGTCGGCAAGCACTGCGAGAGCGGTGACATCGTGGTCAGGACGCGTTCCTGCCCGCCGACCTGGCTCCGGGCGATCTGATCGCAGTGCCGGCAACCGGCGCGTACTGCCGGTCCATGGCGAGCAACTACAACCACTCTCCGCGCCCGCCCGTCGTCGCGGTGCGGGACGGACAGGCGCGAGTGATCGTCCGGCGTGAGACCGAGGAAGATCTCCTGCGTCTCGATGTCGGTTAATGAAATAGGGTCTCAGGATCCGGACGGGTGGTAGAAACTCCCGTCCGGTGAGTGAGACTGGTCCACATCAGAAGTATGAGAAACGAGGTCGGATGATGCGTACGCGTCCGCTGAAGGTGGCGCTACTGGGCTGTGGAGTGGTCGGCTCTGAGGTGGCGCGCATCATGACGACGCACGCCGAGGACCTCGCCGCGCGCATCGGTGCGCCGGTGGAGCTCGCGGGTGTCGCCGTCCGCCGGCCCTCCAAGGTGCGGGAGGGCATCGACCCGCACTGATCACCACCGATGCCACCGCCCTGGTCGAACGGGGCGACATCGACGTCGTCATCGAGGTCATCGGCGGCATCGAGCCCGCCCGAACGCTCATCACCACCGCCTTCGAACACGGGGCGAGCGTCGTCTCCGCGAACAAGGCGCTGCTCGCCGAGGACGGCTCCGCGCTCCACGGCGCCGCCGAGAAGTACGGCAGGGACCTCTACTACGAGGCGGCCGTGGCCGGCGCGATTCCGCTCGTACGGCCACTGCGCGAGTCCCTCGTGGGCGACAAGGTGAACCGGGTGCTCGGCATCGTCAACGGCACGACCAACTTCATCCTCGACAGGATGGACACGAGCGGAGCCGGTTACTCCGAGGCGCTCGACGAGGCCACCGCCCTCGGTTACGCGGAGGCCGACCCGACCGCCGATGTCGAGGGCTTCGACGCCGCGGCGAAGGCCGCCATCCTCGCGGGCATCGCCTTCCACACCCGGGTGAAGATCGGCGAGGTGCACCGGGAGGGCATCACCGAGGTCACCGCGGCCGACATCGCCTCCGCCCGGCGCATGGGCTGCACCGTGAAGCTCCTCGCCATCTGTGAGCGCGCCGTCGACGGCAATTCCGTCACCGCCCGCGTGCACCCGCGATGATCCCGCTCAGCCACCCGCTGGCCTCCGTACGCGAGGCGTACAACGCGGTCTTCGTCGAGGCCGAGGCGGCCGGGCAGCTGATGTTCTACGGTCCCGGCGCGGGCGGCGCCCGACCGCTTCCGCGGTCCTCGGTGACCTCGTCGCCGTCTGCCGCAACAAGATCGCCGAGACCACCGGTCCCGGCGAGTCGGCGTACACTCGTCTGCCGGCCAGCCCCATGGGCGAAGTCGTCACGCGTTACCACATCAGCCTCGACGTGGCCGACAAGCCTGGCGTACTCGCCCAGGTGGCGACGGTCTTCGCCGAGCAGGGCGTATCCATCGACACGGTCCGTCAGCAGAGCCGACAGGACCCGGACGGCGAGGCATCCTCGTCGTCGTCACCCACCGCGCGCCCGACGCCGCCCTCTCCGGGACCGTCGAAGCGCTGCGCAAGCTGGACACCGTGCGCGGTGTCGCCAGCATCATGCGTGTTGAAGGGGAGTAAGGACCCATGACCAGCAAGGGCACCCACCAGTGGCGCGGCATCATCGAGGAGTACCGGGACCGCCTTCCGGTCACGAGTACGACCCAGGTCGTCACGCTCCGTGAGGGTGGCACGCCGCTCGTTCCGGCGCAGGTCCTCTCCGAGCGCACGGGCTGCGAGGTACACCTCAAGGTCGAGGGCGCCAACCCCACCGGGTCGTTCAAGGACCGCGGGATGACGATGGCGATCACCCGGGCCAAGGAGGAGGGCGCGAAGGCAGTCATCTGCGCCTCCACCGGCAACACCTCCGCATCCGCCGCCGCCTACGCGGTGCGCGCCGGCATGGTCTGCGCCGTCCTCGTACCGCAGGGCAAGATCGCGCTCGGCAAGATGGGCCAGGCGCTCGTCCACGGCGCCAAGATCCTCCAGGTCGACGGCAACTTCGACGACTGCCTGACCCTGGCCCGCAGCCTCTCGGACAACTACCCGGTGGCGCTGGTCAATTCGGTCAACCCGGTCCGTATCGAGGGTCAGAAGACCGCCGCGTTCGAGATCGTCGACGCGCTCGGTGACGCCCCGACATCCATGTCCTGCCGGTCGGCAACGCGGGCAACATCACGGCCTACTGGAAGGGCTACAAGGAGTACGCGGGCGACGGTCCGGCCACGCGCACCCCGCGCATGTGGGGCTTCCAGGCGTCCGGTTCGGCGCCCATCGTCCGCGGCGAGATCGTCAAGGACCCGGCGACCATCGCCACCGCCATCCGGATCGGCAACCCGGCGTCCTGGCAGTACGCGCTGGACGCCAGGGACGAATCGGGTGGTTTCATCGACGAGGTGACAGACCGGCAGATCCTGTCCGCGTACCGCCTGTTGGCCTCCCAGGAAGGCGTATTCGTCGAGCCCGCCTCGGCGGCGTCCGTCGCCGGCCTGCTCAAGGCCGTGGCGGAGGGCAAGGTCGATCCCGGCCAGCGGATCGTGTGCACGGTCACCGGTAACGGCCTCAGGACCCCGACTGGGCCGTCGCGGGGCACCGCAGCCCGTCACCGTCCCGGTCGACGCGGTCGCCGCCGCCGAGAAGCTCGGCCTCGTCTAGTGGCTCTCGTTCGGATCACGCTGGGCTGATCCGGCCTGATCCGGCCTGATCCGAACGGAAGACCGTAGCCGGGCCGAAGGCGGCTCAACCGTCCCATTCCGGGGCGGAGAGCGCATAGGAGGCGGGCGACACGCATCGTGCGCCTCCTGTGCGCCCTATGTCGCGACAGAACCTTCCTTCGATAAGCTGTACTCAACCCGCACCGCCGCATGTGCCGCGGTGCAGTTGCCGCAGCGGCTGACGGGTTACCCCATCCCCGCGCCCATCGAAATTCCCACGCATGTCGAAGTACACGCATTACACCCCGCCGCCGTACAGGAAGAGTCGTCCAACCGATGGCCGGTCCCGCGTTCCGAGCCGCCGCCGTCCGGGTGCGCGTCCCCGCAACCAGCGCCAATCTGGGCCCTGGTTTCGACGCCCTCGGCCTGTCCCTGGGGCTCTACGACGACGTAGTGGTCCGGGTCGCCGACCCGGGCTGCACGTCGACATCGCGGGTGAGGGCGCCGAGACGCTGCCCCGCGACGAGAACCACCTGCTCGTACGCTCCCTGCGCACGGCCTTCGACCTGCTCGGCGGGCAGCCCCGCGGGCTGGAGATCGTCTGCGCCAACCGAATCCCGCACGGCCGCGGCCTCGGCTCGTCCTCCGCCGCCATCTGCGCCGGAATCGTCGCCGCCCGCGCCGTGACGACGGGCGGTGAAGCCCGCCTGGACGACGCGGCACTGCTGGAGCTGGCCACCGAGATCGAGGGCCACCCGGACAACGTCGCGGCCTGCCTGCTCGGCGGGTTCACGCTCGCCTGGATGGACGGCGGAGCGGCCAGGGCGATCAGAATGGATCCCGCGAAATCCGTGGTTCCGGTGGTTTCGTGCCGGGCACACCCGTACTCACCGAGACCGCCCGCGGTCTGCTGCCGCGCACCGTCCCCATGTGGACGCCGCGGCCAACGCCGGTCGTGCGGCCCTGCTCGTAGAGGCCCTGACCAGGCGGCCCGAGCTGCTGCTCGCCGCCACCGAGGACCGGATCCACCAGGAATACCGGGGTCCGCGATGCCGCAGAGCGTGGACCTTGTGAACCGGCTGCGCGCCGACGGCGTCGCTGCTGTCATCTCCGGTGCGGGGCCGACCGTGCTCGCACTGACGGAGGAGGGGCGGCCGACAAGGTCGCCCGGCTGGCGGGTGAGGGCTGGGCCGCGAACCGGCTGGCTCTCGATGCCACCGGCGCCGGCGTGCTGCCGCTCGCCGCGTAATCGAACGTGATTGCCGGTGCGTGAGAGGGGAATGTTTGTTGGAGCCGGTAGTGTTAACCTCAAGACTGCAATCGACGTCTTTGTGGCGCGTTGCTTCGTGTCCCTTTCGGGACCACCATTCTTCCGGGAGCCTCCCCAACTGCCTGAGCAGCCTGCCTGAGCAGTTTCGAGCACGCTCCGGAACCGGCACGACACCCCTCGCTTGTCCGGGAGTGGGACGAGCAGGGGATCTCGCGCCGGACCCCGCACATTCATCTCTCCGCCGCACCCGGCGGACCACCGCCCGGCGAGGTCCGCGATCGAAAGATCACAGACCGCAGTCGGACAGCACAACCGGTCGCCGAGCCAGAAGGCCGACGTCCGCTCCAGGGAAGGACCCTTCGTGAGCGACACCACCGATCTGATGGGCGTGACTGCCGACAAGAACGTCGACAGTCCTGCGCCCGCCGAAGGTGCTGCCACTGGCACCACCGCACGGCGCCGCCGCTCCGGCACCGGCCTCGATGGCATGGTCCTGGCCGAGCTGCAGCAGGTCGCGTCCGGCCTCGGCATCAGAGGAACTGCGCGGATGCGCAAGAGCCAGCTGGTCGAGGTCATCAAGGAGGCGCAGGCAGGGAGCTCCTCCGCACCCAAGGCTGCTTCCAAGACCGCCGCAGCCCCGCCGGTACGGATGCCGAGAGCAAGCCGAAGAGGCGTGCCACATCCAAGGCGCGCACCGGGGACGAGCCCGCCGCCGCACCGGCCGACAAGGCCGCGGCCCAGCAGCAGATCGACATCCCCGGTCAGCCGGCCAGCGAGGAGCCGCCCGCGGGCGAGCGCCGTCGGCGCCGTGCGACTGCGCAGGCGGGCAGCCCCGAGACCAAGACCGACAACAGGACCGAGGCCAAGGCCGAGCCGCAGGCCGAGGCCAAGGCCGAGCCGCGTAACGACCGTGGCGAGGACCGTGGCGAGGCGAAGGGCGAGGCGAAGGGCGAGCCCGCCGCCGACACCAACGAGGGTCGCCGCGGCGACCGCCAGGACCGCGGTGGACGTGGCGACCGCGGTGAACGCGGTGAACGCCGTGACCGCCAGCGCGACCGGCGTGGCAAGGGCGACGACCAGGGCCAGCAGGGCGGCCAGCGCCGTCAGGGCCAGAGCCAGGGCGGCCAGGGCCAGGGCGGTCAGAGCCAGGGTCAGGGCGGTCAGAGCCAGGCCGGTCAGAGCCAGGGCCAGAGTCAGGGCCAGCAGGGCGGCGGCCAGCACGACGACGGTTACGACGACGAGGGCGGCCGCCGTGGCCGCCGGGGCCGTTACCGCGACCGCCGGGGCCGTCGTGGCCGCGAGGACTTCGCGACCGACGTGCAGGTGGCCGACGACGACGTCCTGATCCCCGTCGCGGGCATCCTGGACATCCTCGACAACTACGCGTTCATCCGGACCTCCGGCTACCTGCCGGGCCCGAACGACGTGTACGTCTCGCTCGCTCAGGTCCGCAAGAACGGCCTGCGCAAGGGTGACCACGTCACCGGCGCGGTGCGCCAGCCCAAGGACGGCGAGCGCCGCGAAGTTCAACGCGCTGGTCCGCCTGGACTCGGTGAACGGCATGGCGCCCGAGACCGGCCGCGGCCGTCCCGAGTTCCAGAAGCTGACCCCGCTGTATCCGCAGGACCGGCTCCGTCTGGAGACCGACTCCAATGTGCTGACCACCAGGATCATCGACCTGGTCGCACCGATCGGCAAGGGCCAGCGCGGTCTGATCGTGGCCCCGCCGAAGACCGGCAAGACCATGATCCTGCAGGCCATCGCCAATGCGATCACGGTCAACAGCCCCGAGTGCCACCTGATGGTCGTCCTGGTCGACGAGCGTCCGGAAGAGGTCACCGACATGCAGCGGTCGGTGAAGGGCGAGGTCATCTCCTCGACCTTCGACCGTCCCGCCGAGGACCACACCACGGTCGCGGAGCTGGCCATCGAGCGCGCCAAGCGTCTCGTCGAGCTCGGCCACGACGTGGTCGTCCTGCTGGACTCCATCACCCGCCTGGGCCGTGCGTACAACCTCGCGGCGCCTGCCTCCGGACGCATCCTGTCCGGTGGTGTCGACTCGACCGCGCTCTACCCGCCGAAGCGCTTCTTCGGTGCGGCGCGCAACATCGAGGACGGCGGCTCGCTGACCATCCTGGCCACCGCGCTCGTCGAGACCGGCTCGCGCATGGACGAGGTGATCTTCGAGGAGTTCAAGGGCACCGGCAACATGGAGCTCAGGCTCGACCGGAAGCTCTCGGACAAGCGCATCTTCCCGGCGGTGGACGTCGACGCGTCCAGCACCCGTAAGGAAGAAATCCTGCTCGGCAGTGACGAGTTGGCTGTGGTCTGGAAGCTGCGCCGGGTGCTCCACGCACTCGACCAGCAGCAGGCCATCGAGCTCCTGCTGGACCGCATGAAGAAGACGCAGTCCAACGCCGAGTTCCTGCTCCAGATCCAGAAGACGACGCCAGGCAACGGCAACGACTGACGTCTCATCAGGAGCCACCTGTAACTGCCCTCGTCACCTCGGTGACGAGGGCAGTTCTGCGTTGTACTGTCAGCGGGCCGTACGTGGGGAGCGCATTTTCTATACGCCCACTGTGTTGAGTTCCAGTGCGATTTTCTCTCTCCTTCGAGGGCAACTACCCGACGCCGTAGTCGCGTTGCGCCGTGTTCAGTCGAAGGGATTGTTGAGTTGACATCTGGCAGACGGAAGGGCTTTATCACCTTCCCGCGGCGGTGGCCGCGCTCGCACTGGGAGCCGCGGCGCTGTCCGCCGTTCCAGCGCAGGCCGCCGATACGCCCCGCTTCCGGGAAGCAGAGCGTCCAGAAGCATGTCACTGCCTCGCAGGCCGAGTTGCTGGCCTACCGCGTCGGCAACGGCGACCTGTACTGGCAGCGTTTCGACGGCGAAAGCCAGTGGGTCGAGACGGAGATCGGTAAGGGATGGTCCACGTGGAAGAACATCCTCTTCCCCGGCGACGTCACCCGTGACGGAATTCCGGACCTGGTCGGCATCGACAAGGACGGCAGGATCTGGACGTACCCGGCCGCGGCGACGGCTCCTTCGGCGCTCGTGTCGGCGGTGGCGGTGGCTGGGGCAAGGTGACCGTGTTCGGCAAGGGCGACTACAGCGGCGACGGCAAGCCCGACCTGCTGACCCGTGACAGCGAGGGCCGTCTGTGGCTCTACGAGGGCCGGGGCGCTGTCAGCTCGCCGTACTCGCCGAGGGTCCAGGTCGGCAAGGGTGGAACTTCACCGCCTACGTCGGCACGGGCGACAACACCGGTGACGGCCTCGCGGATCTCGTCGCCCGTGACAAGGCCGGGGATCTGTGGATCTACCCGAGCCGGGGCTCGGCGACCGCGCCGTTCAGCGCGCGGCTCAAGGCCGGCAAGGGCTGGAACGGGTTCGACCTCTTCGGCTGATCCGAGACCTTGGCCACATCCGCAGTGGCCGCCCACTGGCCCGTGAGACAGCTGTACCTGGCACGAAACGCCAGGTGAGCGCCCGGTAGCCGGAATCCTGCCCGCACCTCCTGTGGCCCCGCCCCGGACGGGGCCACAGCTGGCTGTGCAACGCTTCTGCGTGCTTCGGCGTCGTACCGAAAGACGCCAGACCGTGCCCGCACACCACGGCAGGGAGCAGCGAGGACGGGAACAAGGGAGACGACGCATGAGCGAGCAGAGCAGGAGCACCGGCCGAATACGTGGCACCGGCAGCCGCCGGAGGAAGCTCTCCCGCCGCAGCCGGGCGAAGACCGTCACCGCGTGGGCCGTGGCCGCCGTGGTCGTAGCGGGCGGCTCCGGGCTCGGTTACGCGTACTTCAAGCTGGACGGCAATCTCAAGGCCGTCGACATCAACGCCGCCCTCGGCGCGGAACGCCCCGACAACGTGGACAACGGCTCGCAGGACATCCTGGTGCTGGGGTCCGACTCCCGCTCCGGTGACAACTCCGAGTACGGCGCCGACGAGGGCGCGGCCCGCTCGGACACCGCGATGGTCCTCCACATCGACAAGGGCCACAAGTCGGCGAGCGTCGTCTCCATCCCGCGCGACACACTCGTGGACCGCCCGGCCTGTACGGGTGACGAGAGCGGCGATCCGGTCGACGGCGAGCAGCAGGCGATGTTCAACACTGCGTACGAAGTCGGCGGGCCCGTATGCGCGGTGAAGACCGTCGAGTCGATGTCGGGCATCCGCATGGATCACTACGTCGAGGTCGATTTCACCGGCTTCAAGGACCTCATCGACGGGCTCGGCGGGGTCGAGATCACCACGAAGCAGGCGATCAGTGACTCCAAGAGCCATCTGGATCTGACGCCGGGTACCCACACCCTGAGCGGCGAGGAGTCGCTCGGCCTCGTGCGTACCCGCAAGAGCGTCGGCGACGGCAGCGACCTGGGCCGCATTCAGCTGCAGCAGGCCTTCGTCAAGGCGCTGATGGACCAGGCGAAGAGCGTCGGGGTGTTCTCCAGCCCCAAGAAGATGTTCGGCCTGGCCGACACGGCGACCAGGACCATCACCACCGACTCGGAGCTGGGCTCGGTCAAGAAGCTCACAGGCTTCGCCAACGGAATCAAGGGCCTCGGTTCCAGGACGTCCACATGGTCACGCTGCCGGTCGAGTACGACCCTGCCGATCCGAACCGCGTCCTGCCGCTGGAGAAGGCCGGCGGGCAGGTGTGGGCGGCTCTCAAGCACGACAAGCCGATCCCCGGGTCGGCCACCGAACAGTCGGCGGGCGACAAGGGCGAGGCCGGCGAAGTCGTCCAGTGACCTGGCGCTCACACGGGGTGCCCGGCCGTCGTGGGAATACGACGGGACCGTCCCTCGTTTTGGGAGATACGGCCGGTCCTGGCAGACTGGTACGTCGGCCCCGGTTCACGGATGCGCAATCCGCGCGTACGACCCGGAGCCCTCCAGAAACTAGGAGACACCCTTGAAGCGCGAGATTCACCCCGAGTACGTCGAGACCCAGGTCAGCTGCACCTGTGGTGCGTCGTTCACCACCCGGAGCACCCTCAACGCCGGCGCGATCCGCGCCGATGTCTGCTCCGAGTGCCACCCGTTCTACACGGGCAAGCAGAAGATCCTCGACACCGGCGGCCGCGTGGCCGCTTCGAGGCCCGCTTCGGCAAGGCTGCCGCTTCCGCCAGCAAGTAGCGAGCCACAGCGCCGGCTCCCGGCGCCCTCTTCCGGGCGTCGGGGCCGGCGTTTTCCGGCTGTGCCGTCCGGAGATGTCCCCGGGACGCGCCACCGGCAGCACGCCGTCCAGCAGGCCCGCAGACGTACGGAAACCAGGAGCAGGAGCCCGAAGATGTTCGAGGCGGTCGAGGAACTGATCGGCGAACACGCCGATCTCGAGAAGAAGCTCGCCGACCCGTCGGTCCACGCGGATCAGGCCAACGCGCGCAAGCTCAACAAGCGCTACGCGGAGCTGACCCCGATCGTCTCCACGTACCGGTCCTGGAAGCGGACCGGCGAGGACATCGACACCGCTCGTGAGTTCGCCGCCGACGACCCCGACTTCGCGGCCGAGGTCAAGGTGCTGGAGAAGCAGCGCGAAGAACTCACCGAGAAGCTCCGTCTCCTGCTCGTCCCGCGCGACCCCAGCGACGACAAGGACGTGCTCCTGGAGATCAAGGCGGGCGCGGGCGGCGACGAGTCCGCTCTGTTCGCCGGCGATCTGCTGCGCATGTACCTGCGCTACGCCGAGCGCGTCGGCTGGAAGACCGAGATCATCGACTCCACCGAGTCCGAGCTCGGCGGTTACAAGGACGTCCAGGTCGCGGTGAAGACCAAGGGCGGCAACGGCGCCACCGAGCCCGGTCAGGGCGTCTGGGCCCGGATGAAGTACGAGGGCGGTGTGCACCGTGTGCAGCGCGTGCCCTCCACCGAGTCCCAGGGCCGCATCCACACCTCCGCGGCCGGCGTGCTCGTCACGCCCGAGGCGGAGGAGGTCGAAGTCGAGATCCTCGCCAACGACCTGCGCATCGACGTCTACCGTTCCTCGGGGCCCGGCGGCCAGTCCGTCAACACGACCGACTCCGCGGTCCGTATCACGCACCTGCCGACCGGTGTCGTCGCCTCCTGCCAGAACGAGAAGAGCCAGCTCCAGAACAAGGAGCAGGCCATGCGCATCCTGCGCTCCCGACTCCTCGCCGCGGCGCAGGAAGCGGCCGAGCAGGAAGCCTCCGACGTGCGCCGCAGCCAGGTCCGTACCGTCGACCGCTCCGAGAAGATCCGCACCTACAACTTCCCGGAAAACCGCATCTCCGACCACCGCGTCGGCTTCAAGGCGTACAACTTGGACCAGGTGCTCGACGGCGACCTCATGGCCGTCATCCAGGCCTGCGTCGACGCCGACTCCGCCGCCAAGCTCGCAGCCGCATAAGCTGCATCGCCCAGCCCCGCCCGTGAACCTGTACGGAGAACCGCGATGAACCTGCTGCTCGCCGAGGTGGCCCAGGCCACCCAGCGGCTGGCCGACGCCGGTGTCCCTCACCGCGATTCGATGCCGAGGAACTCGCCGCGTTCGTGCACGGCGTCAAGCGGGGCGAGCTGCACCATGTGCCGGACACGGACTTCGACGCCCGCTACTGGGAGACCATCGCCCGCCGCGAGGCCCGCGAACCACTCCAGCACATCACCGGCCGAGCCTTCTTCCGCTACCTGGAGCTCCAGGTCGGCCCCGGTGTCTTCGTGCCGCGCCCGGAGACCGAATCCGTGGTCGGCTGGGCGATAGACGCGGTCCGCGCGATGGACGTCGTCGAACCCCTGATCGTCGACCTCTGTACGGGATCGGGCGCCATCGCGCTGGCCATGGCACAGGAGGTGCCGCGCTCGCGCGTGCACGCGGTCGAGCTCTCCGAGGACGCGCTGACCTGGACCAGGAAGAACGCCGAGGGATCCAGGGTCACCGTGCACCGCGGAGACGCCACGACGGCCCTTCCCGAGCTCGACGGCCAGGTCGACCTGGTGATCTCCAACCCGCCCTACATCCCGCTCACCGAGTGGGAGTACGTGGCTCCCGAGGCCCGCGACCACGATCCGCAGATGGCGCTCTTCTCCGGCGAGGACGGCCTCGACACCATCCGCGGCATCGAACGCACCGCGCACCGTCTGCTGCGTCCCGGCGGCCTCGTCGTCATCGAGCACGCCGATACCCAGGGCGGCCAGGTGCCGTGGATCTTCACCGAGGAACGCGGCTGGGCGGACGCGGCCGACCACCCCGACCTGAACAGGCGCCCCCGGTTCGCGACGGCCCGCAAGGCCATGCCGTGACCAGGGCCCCGCACCCGTATGTGTGCCCGCACGACCCTTACCCCTACCCGCCAGACTTGTACATGTCCGAGGAGGCCGGCTGATGGCACGGCGATACGACTGCAACGACGCGACCGACCGTACGACCGGCCTGCGTGAGGCCGCGTCCGCCGTCCGCCGCGGCGAACTGGTCGTGCTGCCCACCGACACCGTGTACGGGATCGGTGCGGACGCCTTCAGCTCCGAAGGCGTCGCCGACCTGCTGGACGCCAAGGGCCGCGGCCGTAACATGCCGACGCCTGTCCTGATCGGCTCCCCGAACACCCTGCACGGTCTGGTCACCGACTTCTCCGAGCAGGCCTGGGAGCTCGTGGACGCGTTCTGGCCCGGCGCACTCACCCTCGTCGCCAAGCACCAGCCGTCGCTGCAGTGGGACCTCGGTGACACCCGGGGCACCGTCGCCATCCGGATGCCGCTGCACCCGGTCGCCATCGAGCTGCTCACGGAGGTCGGCCCGATGGCCGTCTCCAGTGCCAACCTCACCGGACACCCCTCGCCGGAGGACTGCGACGCGGCCCAGGAGATGCTCGGCGACGCCGTCTCCGTCTACCTCGACGGCGGTCCCACCCGGGCATCGTCCCGTCCTCCATCGTCGACGTCACCGGCAAGATCCCGGTGCTGCTCCGGGCCGGGGCAATCTCCGCCGAGGAACTGCGCAAGGTAGTACCTGACCTTGAGGTGGCCAATTGACCGCCCCTGAGGGGCGTGGCATAGCGGGCAGCACGACACTTTCCGCATCCTCCACGTCAGCACCGGCAACGTCTGCCGCTCGCCCATCACCGAGCGGCTGACCCGCCATGCCCTGGTGGGCCGCCTGGGCGATCCGCTCAGCGGCGGACTGATCGTGGAGAGCGCGGGGACCTGGGGCCACGAGGGCGCCCCCATGGAGGCCAACGCCGAGGTCGTCCTCGCCGACTTCGGCGCCGACGCCAGCGGCTTCGTCGGCCGCGAGCTGCTCGACGAGCATGTGATCCGCGCCGACCTCGTACTCACCGCCACCCGCGACCACCGCGCCCAGGTGATCTCCATGGGCCACTCGGCGGGCCTGCGCACCTTCACACTCAAGGAATTCACCAGGCTGGTCCGGGCCATAGACCCCGCGACGCTGCCCGACGCAGGCGAGGAGGGTGTCGTCGAGCGGGCCCGTGCGCTGGTACGCGCCGCCGCGGCCCTGCGCGGCTGGCTGCTGCCCCGACCGCCGAGGCGGACGAGGTCTACGACCCCTACGGCGCCCCGATCACGTTCTTCCGCTCCGTCGGCGACGAGATCAACCAGGCACTCGAACCCGTGGTCACGGCGCTGACGGGCGTGCACGCGTCAGGCTGACGGTCCCCGTGCGCCGACCGGCGTACGGGGACCGCACGGCAGCGCACACGGCCCGGTGCGGGCCTACATTGGATCCGAGCCAGCCCGCACCCACCCCGCCAGGCCCGGAGCTGTCAGATGTCGGTCACCACTCCAGCCTCATCCGCCGCTGTGTCCCCTCGCGCACCACAGTGCCGCAGGATTTCGGTGCCCTGCTGCGCCAGGATCCGGAGATCGCCGACGTACTGCTGGGGAGGCCCGCCGTCAGTCGAGCACCCTGCAGCTCATCGCCGCGGAGAACTTCACCTCACCCGCGGTGCTCGCCGCCCTCGGCTCCCCGCTCGCCAACAAGTACGCCGAGGGCTATCCCGGAGCCCGCCACCACGGCGGCTGCGAGCAGGCCGACGCCGCCGAACGCATCGCCGTCCAGCGGGCCATCTCCTCTTCGGTGCCGAGCACGCCAATGTCCAGCCGCACTCCGGCTCCTCCGCCGTCCTCGCCGCCTACGCCGCCCTGCTGCGCCCCGGCGACACGGTGCTCGCCATGGGACTCCCGTACGGCGGCCACCTCACCCACGGCGCCCCCGGCAACTTCTCCGGCCGCTGGTTCGACTTCGCCGGCTACGGCGTCGACCCCGACAGCGGGCTGATCGACTACACCCAGGTGCGCGCACTGGCGCGGGCCCGCGGCCCCAAGGCGATCGTCTGCGGCTCCATCTCCTACCCCGCCACCCCGACTACGAGCTGTTCCGCGACATCGCCGACGAGGTGGGCGCCTATCTGATCGCCGACGCGGCCCACCCGATGGGCCTGATCGCCGGGGAGCGGCGCCAAGCCCCGTCCCGTACGCCGACGTGGTGTGCGCGACGACGCACAAGGTGCTGCGCGGTCCGCGCGGAGGCATGATCCTGTGCGGTTCGGAGCTGGCGGAGCGGATCGACCGCGCGGTGTTCCCGTTCACCCAGGGCGGTGCGCAGATGCACACGGTCGCGGCCAAGGCCGTCGCCTACGGTGAGGCGGCGACCCCGGCCTTCGCGCTCTACGCCCACCAGGTCGTCGCCCATGCCCGCGCCCTCGCTGCGGGGCTGGAGGACGAGGGCTTCGAGATCACGACGGGCGGTACGGACACCCATATCGTGGTCGCGGACCCGGCCCCGCTGGTGTCGACGGCCGTACCGCCCGTGAGCGGCTGGCCGCGGCCGGCATGGTGCTCGACACCTGCGCCCTTCCCTACGGTGAGGCCCGCGGGATCCGGCTCGGCACCGCGGCCGTCACCACCCAGGGCATGGGCGGGGCGGACATGGAGCGGATCGCAGCCCTTTCGGTGCGGTCGTACGGGAAGAGGGCGACCCGCGGAGCTGCGGGCCGAGGTGCGTGAACTGGCAGAGCGCAATCCGCCGTATCCGGGTAGGCGATGCGTGTGCAACCATCACACGTAACTTGGAGTCCTTCCCCATGAGACTAGGGTGTGGGGCTGAGATGGCCGGCGATTTCTGTGGGGCAGCCCGTGCGTGATTACCTGCTGACGCTCTGTGTCACGGCAGCAGTTACCTATCTGCTGACCGGGCCGGTGCGGAAGTTCGCCATCGCGGTCGGGGCTATGCCCGCGATCCGCGCGCGTGACGTACACCGAGAACCGACACCGCGGCTCGGTGGCATCGCCATGTTCGGCGGACTGTGTGCGGGGCTGATCGTCTCGGACCACCTGTTCAATCTGACCGGTGTCTTCGAACGTTCCAATGAACCGAGGGCGTTGATCTCCGGCGCCGCCCTGATCTGGCTGATCGGTGTCCTGGACGACAAGTTCGAGATCGACGCGCTGATCAAGCTCGGCGGACAGATGATCGCCGCCGCCGTCATGGTCATGCAGGGTCTGACGATCCTGTTCCTGCCCATCCCGGGTGTCGGTACGGTCGCCCTCACCCAGTGGCAGGGCACGCTGCTCACCGTGGCCCTGGTCGTCATCACCATCAACGCGGTCAACTTCGTCGACGGTCTGGACGGGCTCGCGGCCGGCATGGTGTGCATCGCCTCGGCGGCGTTCTTCCTCTATACCTACCGGCTCTGGTACGGGTACGGAATCGAGGCGGCGGCCCCGGCGACCCTGTTCGCCGCGATCCTGATGGGCATGTGCCTCGGCTTCCTGCCGCACAACATGCACCCGCCCGGATCTTCATGGGCGACTCGGGGTCGATGCTCATCGGCCTCGTGCTGGCCGCGGGCGCGATCTCCGTCACCGGACAGGTCGACCCGGACACGATGAAGCTCTTCGCGGGCAGCGAGCGGCAGGCGACCCACGCGATGCTGCCGGTCTTCATCCCGCTGCTGCTGCCGCTGACGATCATCGCGATCCCGGCCGCCGACCTGGTGCTGGCGATCGTGCGGCGTACCTGGAACGGGAAGTCACCGTTCGCGGCCGACCGTGGACACCTGCACCACCGGCTGCTGGAGATCGGCCACTCGCACAGCAGGTCCGTGCTGATCATGTACTTCTGGTCCGCGCTGATCGCGTTCGGTGCCGTCGGGTACTCCGTGCACTCCGCGTCGTTGTGGATCGTGCTGGTGATCGTGGGACTCAGCGCGGTGGGCCTGGTGCTGCTGCTGATGCCGCGCTTCACTCCGCGCGCCCCGCGGTGGGCGGAAGCTTCGTACCGCCGCGCTACAGGCGGCGGTCGTCACGGCACCCAGCGGCCCTCCAGGAGGCCGACGAAGCCCAACAGGAGCCCGGAGACGGGCAGATGGGGCCGGAGGCCGAGGGCGGCGGTCAGGGCCCGGCGGCCGGAGGCGTATCCGGCGCCAACGGGGCCACCGCGATCGGTGCGCGTTCGCGCCACCTGGACCGGCGCAGGCGGGTCGCCCCGCTGATGCCGGGCGGCGGCCAGGGCCTGTCGGCGGGTGCGCCAGCGACCCTGGGCGTGTTCGAAAGTCCCGCCTGCCCGCCCTTCGGGCGGACGGCGCTATTCGAAACACGCCCTAGCGGACGTGGAGTGCACACTTCAACGCGGACAGCGCCAATTAGCCCGTAAGTGTGACGGCAACCACACTTTTGAGTAAAGACCTCATCAAATAGTTTGTGATAGCGTTCACGAGAGCCCAACTGAGAGTCGGTGGTCCGCGGTACGGCGGACCACACACCAGTGCGCATGGCACCTCCGGATACGCTCGTCATTGATCGCCCCAAGCCTTTCGTCCCCTTGCTGGAGCAGCCTTCATGCAGTCGAACGACGCCCGAATTCTCCGAGGCGCCGCGATTCCCACAGCATGCGCCGGTCTGATCGGTGTCCTGGTGGGTGCGGTCACGGTGGGTTCGTCCGGCGCCATCGGTGCAGGTATCGGCACCCTCCTGGTCCTGGCCTTCTTCGGCGCCGGGCTGTACGGGATGAGTGTTGTGGGAAGACGGTGGCCCGAGCTGTTCCTCGGCGCGGGTCTGCTCGTATACACCACCCAGATTCTGGTGCTGCTGCTTCTGCTGCGGGTCTTCCGCGATATGACGTTCATGGACACCCGGGTGTTCGGAATCACGATGCTCGGCTGTGTGCTCGTCTGGATCGCCGGCCAGGCATGGTCGAACGTGCGGGCCAAGACCCCTATGTCGTGCCCGATTCCGACGAGTCTTCGACCGGACCGGAGCGTCGCTCGTGAGTTCTGGATGTACCCCGTCCCGGGTAGGGGCCGGATAAAGCCCCGGTCCGAGGACTGCTATCGTCCGACTTCGAGAGCGCATCGTGTGAAGCACCGAGTGCTGTGCGGGACAGCGCTGCGGGTTCACCACCTTTCTGCGGACGGCCCTGGCGTTGCGTCGGCCGTTCCGTCCTCCCGCGATATCCAGTCCAGTGCCGCTACGTGGTCCTGTGCCACGCCGACACATCGAGGAAGCCGTAGCTATGCGTCATATCGAAGGAGCTCGCGGTGAGTGCTGACCAGTTGCTCGCCTTCGAGACCGATTGCCACCTTTTCAAGGGTGCGGCTTCCCGGCTCCCAGTGCGTGGTCATTCATCTTCGAACCCATCGCCGAAATCGGTGGGTTCGAGATCAACAAGCCGATGCTGCTTGCGGTCATCGGGACCATCGCCATCCTCGGCCTCTTCTGGGTCGCCTTCTCCAAGCCGAAGGTCGTCCCGGGCAAGCTGCAGATGGTCGCCGAGGCCCTCTACGATTTCGTGCACCGCGGCATCGCCCGTGAGGTGATGGGCAAGAAGGGCGAGCCGTTCGTCCCCTTCCTGGTCTCCCTGTTCTTCTTCGTCTGGATGCTGAACCTCTGGGCGGTGATTCCGCTGGGGCAGGTCCCGGTGAGCGCGATCATCGCGTACCCGGCGGGTCTGGCGTTGGTCGTCTGGGTCGTGTACATGACCGTGACCTTCCGGACGAACGGTTTCGTCGGCGGCCTCCGCAACCTTTGTGTGCCCAGTGGTCTGCCGAAGCCGATCTACATCATTCTGACGCCGATCGAGTTCGTCTCGAACATCTTCGTGCGACCCTTCACCCTGGCGGTCCGGCTCTTCGCGAACATGTTCGCGGGCCACATTCTGATCCTGATCTTCACGATCGCCAGCTGGTACATGCTCGGTACCGTGCTCGGCACGGTCTACGCCTCGGCGTCGCTCGTCCTGACTCTGGTGCTGACGGTCTTCGAACTGTTCATCCAGGCGCTCCAGGCGTACGTGTTCGCCGTACTGACCGCCACGTACCTCTCGCAGGCGCTCGAAGAGGCGCACTGAGAGACCGGAGCCACCCCGGCTCATATAGACGTCCGGTGGAGAAACCCCCACCGGCCCATTTAGAGAAGGAACCAAGGACATGTCTGCTGCTCTTGAGACCCTTGCGGCCATCGACGGCAACATCGGCACCATCGGTTACGGCCTCGCCGCGATCGGCCCCGGTATCGGCGTCGGCATCATCTTCGGTAACGGCGTGCAGGCCATCGCCCGCCAGCCCGAGGCTGCCGGCCTCATCCGCCAGAACATGCTGCTCGGCTTCGCGGTCGTCGAGGCCCTGGCCCTGATCGGCTTCGTCGTTCCGTTCATCCTCTGATCGTTCACGGCTACAGCCTGATTCGACGGAAAGGTCCAACATGATGTACCTGGCAGCTGAGGAACCGCAGAATCCTCTGCTCCCGGTCTGGCCCGAGGTCGTCATCGGCCTGATCTGCTTCGGCATCGTCTTCTTCGTCTTCTACAAGAAGCTCCTCCCGAACATCAACAAGGTTCTGGAAGAGCGCCGCGAGGCCATCGAAGGCGGCATCGAAAAGGCCGATGCGGCTCAGACCGAGGCGCAGAGCGTCCTTGAGCAGTACAAGGCTCAGCTCGCGGAGGCCCGCCACGAAGCCGCTCGTCTGCGCCAGGAGGCGCAGGAGCAGGGTGCCGTCATCATCCAGGAGATGAGGGCGGAAGGTCAGCGGCAGCGCGAAGAGATCATCGCCGCAGGCCACACCCAGATCGAAGCCGACCGCAAGGCCGCTTCCTCGGCGCTGCGTCAGGACGTGGGCTCACTCGCCACCGCCCTGGCCGGCAAGCTCGTCGGCGAGTCCCTCGAGGACCACGCCCGGCAGAGCGGCACCGTCGACCGTTTCCTCGATGAGCTCGAGGCGAAGGCCGAGGCAGTCCGATGAACAGCGCGAGCCGCGAGGCACTGGCTGCCGCGCGTGAGCGTCTCGACGCACTGACCGACTCCGCGTCGGTCGACGCGGCGAAGCTCGCCGAGGAGCTGGCCGCTGTCACATCGCTGCTCCACCGCGAGGTTTCGCTGCGCCGGGTCCTCACCGACCCGGGGCAGAGCGGCGAGTCCAAGGCCGAGCTGGCCGGACGACTGCTGAGCGGTCAGGTGGGCGGCGAAGCCGTGGACCTGGTCTCCGGCATGGTCCGGTCCCGCTGGTCGCAGTCGCGTGACCTGGTCGACTCGGTCGAGGAACTGGCGATCACCGCAGACCTCACCGCGGCGCAGAGCAGCGGTGCGCTCGACGACGTCGAGGACGAGCTGTTCCGGTTCAGCCGGATCGTCGGCTCCGCCAAGGACCTGCGTTCCGCACTCACCGACCGGTCGGCGACCCCGCGGCCAAGGGCGAGCTGCTGCGCAGCCTGCTCGGCGGCAAGGCACAGCCCGTCACCGAGCGGCTCATCGTGCGCCTGGTGACTCAGCCCCGAGGACGTAGCCTGGAGGCGGGACTCGACTCCTGTCCAGGCTCGCCGCGGAGCGCCGCAGCCGCACGGTCGCCGTCGTCACCTCCGCGGTGCCGCTGTCCGACCGGCAGAAGCAGCGCCTCGGCGACGCACTGGAGAAGATCTACGGCCGGCAGATGCACCTGAATCTGGACGTGGACCCCGCGGTCCTCGGCGGAATCTCGGTGCGCGTCGGTGACGAGGTCATCAACGGAACGATCGCGGACCGTCTCGACGAGGCGACCCGACGCATGGCCGGCTGACAGCGCCCGGTGCCACCAGCCGTACCAACTGAACGAGCAAGAACAGCGGCCCGGTTGGGCCGTGCAGAAATTGCAGAAGATTCCTGGGGTCGCCCCAGACCCCTTAAGAAACTTCGGGCCCAACAAGGAGAGCAGGGAACCCAGATGGCGGAGCTCACGATCCGGCCGGAGGAGATCCGGGACGCACTGGAGAACTTTGTCCAGTCGTACCAGCCGGACGCGGCCTCGCGCGAGGAGGTCGGTACGGTCAGCGTTGCCGGCGACGGCATCGCGAAGGTGGAGGGTCTGCCCTCCGCCATGGCGAACGAGCTGCTGAAGTTCGAGGACGGGACCCTCGGTCTCGCCCTCAACCTCGAGGAGCGCGAGATCGGTGCGATCGTTCTCGGCGAGTTCAGCGGAATCGAGGAGGGCCAGCCGGTGCAGCGCACCGGTGAGGTGCTCTCCGTCGGCGTCGGCGAGGGTTACCTCGGCCGCGTCGTCGACCCGCTCGGCGCCCCGATCGACGGTCTCGGCGAGATCGCGACCGACAGCCGGCGCGCCCTCGAGCTGCAGGCCCCTGGCGTCATGGTCCGCAAGTCGGTGCACGAGCCGATGCAGACCGGCTACAAGGCCGTCGACGCGATGGTGCCGATCGGCCGCGGCCAGCGTCAGCTGATCATCGGCGACCGTCAGACGGGTAAGACCGCGCTGGCTGTCGACACGATCATCAACCAGCGCGACAACTGGCGCTCCGGCGACGTGAACAAGCAGGTGCGCTGCATCTACGTCGCCATCGGTCAGAAGGGCTCCACCATCGCCTCCGTGCGCGGTGCGCTCGAAGAGGCCGGTGCGCTGGAGTACACGACCATCGTCGCCGCCCCGGCGTCCGACCCGGCCGGCTTCAAGTACCTGGCCCCGTACACCGGTTCGGCCATCGGCCAGCACTGGATGTACCAGGGCAAGCACGTCCTCATCATCTTCGATGACCTTTCGAAGCAGGCCGACGCCTACCGCGCCGTCTCGCTTCTGCTGCGCCGTCCGCCGGGCCGCGAGGCCTACCCGGGCGACGTCTTCTACCTGCACTCGCGTCTGCTGGAGCGCTGCGCCAAGCTCTCCGACGCCATGGGTGCCGGTTCGATGACCGGTCTGCCGATCGTCGAGACCAAGGCGAACGACGTGTCGGCGTTCATCCCGACCAACGTCATCTCCATCACCGACGGCCAGTGCTTCCTGGAGTCCGACCTGTTCAACGCGGGTCAGCGTCCGGCGCTCAACGTCGGTATCTCGGTCTCCCGAGTCGGTGGCTCCGCCCAGCACAAGGCCATGCGCCAGGTGTCCGGCCGCCTCCGGGTGGACCTCGCCCAGTACCGCGAGCTGGAGGCGTTCGCCGCCTTCGGTTCCGACCTGGACGCGGCCTCCAAGGCTTCGCTGGAGCGCGGTAAGCGCATGGTCGAGCTGCTGAAGCAGCCGCAGTACGCGCCGTTCCCGGTCGAGGAGCAGGTCGTCTCCGTCTACGGCGGCACCACCGGCAAGATGGACGACGTCCCGGTCGAGGACATCCGCCGCTTCGAGGGTGAGCTGCTGGAGTACCTGCGCCGCGAGCGCAAGGACCTCCTCACCAGCATCGCCGAGGGCGCCAAGATGTCCAGGACACGCTGCAGTCGATCGACGACGCGATCGCCGCCTTCAAGCAGCAGTTCGAGACCTCGGATGGCAAGCTTCTGGGCGAGGGCTGATCGATGGGCGCTCAGCTTCGCGTTTACAAGCGCCGCATCCAAGCCGTCACCGCGACCAAGAAGATCACCAAGGCGATGGAGATGATCGCCGCCTCGCGCATCGTCAAGGCGCAGCGCAAGGTGTCGGCGTCGATGCCGTACGCGACCGAGCTCAACCGTGCGGTGACCGCGGTCGCGACCGGCTCCACCACCAAGCACCCGCTCACCACCGAGGCCGAGTCCCCGTCCAGGGCCGCGGTCCTGCTCATCACGAGCGACCGCGGTCTGGCCGGCGGCTACTCCTCCAACGCCATCAAGGCGGCGGAGCGGCTCCGGGAGCGGCTCGCGGCCGAGGGCAAGGAGGTCGACGCGTACATCGTCGGCCGTAAGGGTGTCGCCTACTACGGCTTCCGCGAGCGCAAGGTCGCGGAGTCGTGGACCGGCTTCACCGACAGCCCGCAGTACTCGGACGCCAAGAGGGTCGCCGCACCGCTGATCGAGGCCATCCAGAAGGACACGGCCGAGGGTGGCGTCGACGAGCTGCACATCGTCTTCACCGAGTTCGTCTCGATGATGACGCAGAACGCGGTCGACAACCGGATGCTGCCGCTCTCGCTCGACCAGGTCGCGGAGACCGAGACCTCGGCGGCGGGCAGCACGAAGGGCGAGGTCCTTCCGCTGTTCGACTTCGAGCCGTCGGCTGAGGACGTCCTGGACGCCCTCCTGCCGCGATACGTCGAGAGCCGTATCTACAACGCACTGCTGCAGGCCGCCGCTTCCGAGCACGCTGCCCGCCGCCGCGCGATGAAGTCGGCGACCGACAACGCCGGGGATCTCATCAAGAGCCTTTCCCGGCTTGCCAACGCGGCCCGCCAGGCCGAAATCACCCAGGAAATCAGCGAGATCGTCGGCGGTGCAGGTGCTCTGTCCGACGCGTCCGCGGGAGTGACAAGTAATGACGACGACAGTTGAGACGGCCGCTGCCACGGGCCGCGTCGCCGGGTCATCGGCCCGGTCGTCGACGTGGAGTTCCCCGTCGACGCCATGCCTGAGATCTACAACGCCCTGCACGTCGAGGTGGCGGACCCGGCCGAGGACGGCGCCCGCAAGACGCTGACCCTCGAAGTCGCCCAGCACCTGGGTGACGGCGTGGTCCGTGCGATCTCGATGCAGCCCACCGACGGTCTGGTCCGCCAGGCCCCGGTGGTCAACACCGGCGAAGGCATCATGGTGCCGGTCGGTGACGTCACCAAGGGCAAGGTCTTCAACACCCTTGGCCAGATCCTGAACGACCCGGACGGCGAGGCTCAGATCACCGAGCGCTGGCCGATCCACCGCAAGGCCCCGGCCTTCGACCAGCTCGAGTCCAAGACCGAGATGTTCGAGACCGGCCTGAAGGTCGTCGACCTGCTGACCCCGTACGTCAAGGGCGGCAAGATCGGTCTGTTCGGTGGTGCGGGCGTCGGCAAGACGGTCCTCATCCAGGAAATGATCATGCGTGTGGCGAAGCTGCACGACGGTGTGTCGGTGTTCGCCGGAGTCGGCGAGCGCACCCGTGAGGGCAACGACCTCATCGACGAGATGACCGAGTCGGGCGTCCTGGAGAAGACCGCACTGGTCTTCGGCCAGATGGACGAGCCGCCGGGCACCCGTCTGCGGGTCGCGCTGTCCGCCCTGACCATGGCGGAGTACTTCCGCGATGTGCAGAAGCAGGACGTGCTGCTCTTCATCGACAACATCTTCCGCTTCACACAGGCCGGCTCCGAGGTCTCCACGCTGCTCGGCCGTATGCCGTCCGCAGTGGGTTACCAGCCGACCCTGGCCGACGAGATGGGTGTGCTCCAGGAGCGCATCACCTCGACGCGTGGTCACTCGATCACCTCGATGCAGGCGATCTACGTCCCCGCGGACGACCTGACCGACCCGGCCCCGGCCACCACGTTCGCCCACCTCGACGCGACGACGGTTCTTTCCCGTCCGATCTCCGAGAAGGGCATCTACCCGGCCGTGGACCCGCTGGACTCCACGTCCCGCATCCTGGACCCGCGCTACATCGCGCAGGACCACTACGACACGGCCAGCCGTGTCAAGGGGATCCTGCAGAAGTACAAGGACCTCCAGGACATCATCGCGATCCTCGGTATCGACGAGCTGGGCGAGGAGGACAAGCTCGTTGTCCACCGTGCCCGTCGCGTCGAGCGCTTCCTGTCGCAGAACACCCACGCCGCCAAGCAGTTCACCGGCCTGGACGGTTCGGACGTGCCGCTCGACGAGTCGATCGCCGCGTTCAACTCGATCTGCGACGGTGAGTACGACCACTTCCCGGAGCAGGCGTTCTTCATGTGCGGTGGCATTGAGGACCTCAAGGCCAACGCCAAGGAGCTCGGCGTCTCCTGAGCTTCGGCTCACCGAGGGGCGGGCCGAGTTCCGTCCCCTCACCACGCCCCGTAGAATTGACCCAACACCCGGCATGACTGCCGGGTGGTGACCCGAGGAGCCACCCTTGGCTGCTGAGCTGCATGTCGAGCTGGTCGCCGCGGACCGCAGTGTCTGGTCCGGCGAGGCCACCCTCGTCGTCGCGCGTACCACCTCCGGCGACATCGGCGTCATGCCCGGTCACCAGCCGCTTCTCGGTGTGCTGGAATCGGGCCCGGTGACCATCCGTACGAGCGAGGGCGGCACTGTCGTCGCCGCTGTGCACGGCGGTTTCATCTCGTTCGCGGACAACAAGCTCTCGCTGCTGGCGGAGATCGCCGAGTTGGCGGACGAGATCGATGTCCAGCGCGCCGAGCGTGCGCTGGAGCGCGCGAAGTCGGACACGGACGCCGCTGCTGAGCGGCGCGCCGATGTGCGACTGCGTGCGGTGGCGGCGCCCTAGCGCGTCCCACGACATTTTTGACTCAGCCGCGGCCGAGCTGGAATTCTCCAGACCGTGCCGCGGCTGAGGCGATGCAGGTGCGGTTCGGTTCGGCTCGGTTCGGTATCCGTTACTCGACGATGCGAGGAGGTCGGTGGAGATGGTCCTCGCTTTGTGGGTGGGCGGTCTGGTCGTCGTACTGATCGCGGTGGGTCTTTTCGTCTTCGGCCTGCGCCGACGGCTGATCCAGCGCTCCGGCGGTACGTTCGACTGCAGCCTGCGCTGGGACGTGTCCGAGGAACCTGATCCGTCCGGCAAGGGCTGGGTGTACGGAGTGGCCCGCTACAGCGGCGACCGTCTCAACTGGTTCCGCGTCTTCTCCTACTCGCCCCGGCCCGGCGCGGCCTCGAACGTTCCGCGATCGAGGTGGTCGCCCGCCGACTGCCCGAGGGCGAGGAGGAGCTCGCGCTCCTGTCCGACTCCGTCGTGCTCGGCTGCCTCCACCGGGGATCCGCCTGGAGCTGGCGATGAGCGAGGACGCCCTGACCGGCTTCCTCGCCTGGCTGGAAGCAGCGCCCCTGGCCAGCGAGTCAATGTGGCTTAGAGCAGGGGTCTCGCTGGGTGGGGTCCCCGGACGGAGTCTGGGGAGAGTCAATGTGGCTTAGAGCAGGGGTCTCGCTGGTGGGGTCCCCCGGACGAAGTCTGGGGAGAGTCAATGTGGCTTAGAGCAGGGGTCTCGCTGGGTGGGGGTCCCTCCGGACGGCTTAGAGCAGGGGCGGGGCGGACGCGGCCCTGCACAGCAAAACCGGGGAGACAGGGGCGGACCTGTCTCCCCGGCGCTTTGCGGGAGTGCGTCTACAACGCGGCGAGCGTGCGTGCCAGGCGTCGCCGGGCAGGCGGGACTTTCGAAACACGCCCTAGTTGAGTCCGCTGTTCATCGCGCTCACGAGCTCGCCGTTGGTGGTGTCACCACTGAACTCCCAGAAGAACGCTCCACCCAGGCCCTGCCCGTTCGCCCAGTCCATCTTGGACTGGATGGTGGCCGGGGTCTCGTAGCTCCACCAGTTGGTGCCGCAGTGGGCGTACGCGGTTCCGGCAACCGTGCCGGTGGCCGGGCAGGTGTTCTTGAGGACCTTGTAGTCCTCGAAGCCCGCCTCGTACGTCCCCTGAGCCGCTCCGGTCGCCGTGCCGCCGGGTGCCGCCTGGGTGACGCCGGTCCAGCCGCGGCCGTAGAAGCCGATGCCGAGCAGCAGCTTCGAGGCGGGGACGCCCTGGCCTTCAGCTTGGCGATGGCCGCGGCGGAGTTGAATCCGTCCGTCGGGATGCCGGCGTAGGACGTCAGCGGGGAGTGCGGGGCCGTCGGGCCCTTGTCCGCCCAGGCACCGAAGAAGTCGTACGTCATCACGTTGTACCAGTCGAAGGATGCCGCGGCGCCCGCGTAGTCCGCGGCGTCGATCTTGCCGCCCTGTGAGCCGTCCGCGGTGATGGCGGCGGTGACGAGGTTGTCCGGGCCGAACTTGGTGCGCAGTGCCGAGGAGAGGTTCTTCAGCGCGGCCGGGCCGCTGGTGTCGCAGGTCAGACCACAGGCGTTGGGGTACTCCCAGTCGATGTCGATGCCGTCGAAGACATCGGCCCAGCGGGGTCCTCCACCATGTCGTAGCAGGACTGGGCGAACGCGGCCGGGTTCTGGGCGGCGGCGCCGAAGCCACCGGACCAGGTCCAGCCACCGAAGGACCAGAGGACCTTGATGTGCGGGTACTTCGCCTTGAGCTTGCGCAGCTGGTTGAAGTTGCCTCGCAGCGGCTGGTCCCAGGTGTCGGCGACGCCGTCGACGGACTGGTCGGCCGTGTAGGCCTTGTCGTAGTCGGCGTAGGCGTCACCGATGGTGCACTTGCCGCCCTGGACGTTGCCGAAGGCGTAGTTGATGTGCGTGATCTTCTGGCGGACCCGGACGTCACGAGGTTCTTGACGTGGTAGTTGCGCTGGTAGACGCCCCAGTTGGTGAAGTAACCGAGATTGACATTCTCACCGGGGCCGGGGCCGGGTCGGTGCCGCCCCGGTGGTGCGGACCGCCACCGAAGCGCTGACCGGTCCGGTCTGGTCGGCGGTGTCACGGGCCTGCACGGTGTACGAGTAGTCCGTGCCGGCGGTGAGACCGGTGTTGGTGTACGTGGTCCCGGTGACCGTGGCGACCTTGGCACCGTCGCGCAGGACGTCGTAGTTCTTGATGCCGTTGTCGTCGGTGGCGGCGCTCCAGCTGAGCTTCGCCGAAGTGTCGGTGATGGCGGAGGCGGTGGGGGTGCCGGGCGCGGAGGGTGCGTTGTCGCCGGGGACGCTGCCGCCGTCACAGGACCCGCCGTTCAGCTTGCAGCCGGTTGGGGAGCCCGAGCCGGTGCCGTTGAAGCCGAAGCTGATGCTGGCGCCCGGGCGACGCTGCCGTTCCAGCCGAGGTTCTTGGCGGTCCAGTGGTTTGCGGAGCTGGTCACGGTGGCGTCCCAGGCGGAGCCGGCCGCGGTGCCCGAGGGAAGTCCCACTCGATCGTCCAGGAGGAGAGCGCGGTGGTACCGGTGTTCTTCACCGTCCACTGGCCTTCGAAGCCGCTGCCCCAGTCGGACTTCTTGAGGTAGGTGGCGGTCGCGGATGTGGCGGCCTCGGCGGGGAGGCGAGGCCCACCATCGCGGCGAGCGGCAGCAGCAGGGCGGTGAAGCCCGCGACCGCCTTGGATCTGGTGGCTCGGCCGGTTCCGAGTCTCCATCTGAGTCTCAGTCGGCGTAGGGGAGTGTCAGTGCTCAACGGTGCTCCTCGGGTGAGGTCGGCAAACGGGGTGGTCCGTGGACTGCAAACCCTGCGTCGCCCTGAGCCCGCCTTGTCGTGGCGTACTCACCGCAGCGTGTGTGCTCGGTGAGATTAGGAAGGTCTGGACCAATCGTCAAGAGGTCCAGACCAAAGAGAGTGGGTAATCCGTGGCTAAACCTCAGAGACCCAACTCCTGGGCGAGAACCGCTGCTTGAACCCGGCTGCGCAGCCCCAGCTTCCCCAGCAATCTGCTGACGTGCGTCTTCACCGTTGCTTCCGCCATCGAGAGCCGGACCGCGATCTCCGCGTTCGCCTGCCCTGGCCGAGGCAGCCCAGCACCTCGCGCTCCCGTCTGGTCAGTGTGTCGAGCACCGCGGGTCGGGGCGTCGTCCCGGCGGGCGGGGACGGTGCCGGCGAACTCGGCGATCAGCCGGCGGGTGACCGCCGGGGCGATCAGGCCTCGCCCGCGCCACCGTGCGTACCGCTTCCAGCAGGTCGCGCGCTTCGGTGTTCTTCAGCAGGAAGCCCGCCGCGCCCGCACGCAGCGCCCCGAAGACGTACTCGTCCAGATCGAACGTCGTCAGCACCAGCACATCGGCGAGCTGCTCCGCCACCACCTGCTTCGTGGCCGACACCCCGTCCAGCCGGGGCATCTGCACATCCATCAGCACCAGATCGGGCCGCAGCTCACGGGCGAGGCGCACAGCGGCCTCGCCGTCGGCCGCCTCGCCGACGACCTCGATGTCCGGCACGCTGCCCAGGATCAGGACCAGTCCGGCGCGTACGGCCGACTGGTCCTCGGCCACCAGTACCCGGATCGTCATCGCTTCACAGCCCCTTCCTCGACGGGCAGTTCGGCCCGCACCTGCCAGATCTTCGTGCCGTCCCCGTCGGGTACCGGCCCCGCCTCGATCGTCCCGTCGAGCAGTGCCACCCGCTCGCGCATCCCGACGAGACCGGCACCCGAACCGGGCGCGCGGGGCCCCGGCCGGTCGCCGAAAACACTGAGGACCTCCACCGTCAGCAGGTCCCCGACTGTCCCAGCCGGACCGTCACCGGACCTGGCGCGGCGTGCTTCAGCGCATTGGTCAGGGACTCCTGGACGATGCGGTACGCGGCCATCTCGACCGGTGCCGGCAGCGTCCCCGCTCCTTGCGGGTGTCCTCCAGCGCGCAGGCGAGCCCGCTGGATGCGGCATTGGTGCCGGCCTGCTCGACCAGGGCGTCCAGGGACGCGAGCGTCGGCGCGGTGGTGAGCCCGGTGTCTGCGCCGCTGTCGCGCAGCAGCCCGATCAGCCGGCGCATCTCGGCCAGCCCGTCGACACTGTTCTGCCGGATCACCCCGAGGGCGTCGCGGGAGGTGCCCGGTCGTCGATGGAGAGCGCGGCGGTGGAGTGGATGGCGATCGCGGAGAGATGGTTGGCGACCATGTCATGCAGTTCACGGGCCATCCGGGACCGCTCGGCGGTCACTGCCTGGGCCCGGTCCATCTCGGCGAGCAGCGCGGTCTGGTCGGCACGCAGCCTGGCGGTCTCGGCGGCGTCGCGGTGGTTGCGCACACTGACGCCGGTGATGGCCGGCGCGAATGAGATGAGACCCGTGGCGACGCCGATCACCAGCGCGTCCGCGCTGCGGAACCAGGCGAGGAATCCGATGGTCGACCCGACCGTGATGAGGAAGGTGGTCACCGGGATACGGCGGGCGGCAGCCGGGGTCCCGTAGAGCACGGCCGCGTACATGACGTCCGTGAACATCAGCACCGTCGCGAGATTGCCCGTCGTGAGCTGATCCGCGACCAGCGCGAGCGTACCGATGACCAGACCCGCCTGCGGGGCGCTTCTGCGCAGCAGCTCGCAGCAGGCCATCACCGTGAGCGGCAGGAGAGCGATCCCCGGTGCCGCGAAGGGCCGGCCGCCCTGGGTGTGCAGACCGATCAGCCACATCAGGAGGCCGCCGAACAGCCCGGTGGCCGCGATCAGCACGTCGTGGCGGTGCGGGCGTACAGGAGTGAACACCCTCCCATCCAACACGGCTGGTACCCGCCCGACGTCCGCACGGGGAGTGAGGCGCGGCTACATCGAACGATGCAGTGGCGATTCCTCACCGCCGGCGACGATTCCTGGCTCCGTGGACGGGAGCCTGGAAGGGACCGGAAGGGGATGTGCCGTGATCGTCGTACTGATCGTGCTCTGTGAGGTGGCCTTCTGGGTGCTGCTCGCCGCGGGACTCGCGCTGCGGTACCTGGCGAAGATGCCCAGGGCGGGCGTGGCCGTACTGCTGTGCGAGCCGCTGCTGGAGGTCGTCCTGCTGGTGGTGACGGCCATCGACCTGAAGAACGGCTCCGAGCCCGACTGGAAGCACGGCCTCGCCGCCGTCTACATCGGTTTCACCGTGGGGCTGGGCCACTCCACCATCAAGTGGATCGACGCACGGGTGGCGCACCGCTTCGCGGGCGGCCCGCCGCCGGTGAGGCCCCGAAGTACGGGATGGCGCGGGCCGCCCACGAGTGGCGCACCGCCGCCCGCTGGACGGCCGCCGCCCTGACCGCGATGGCGCTGCTGCAGGCGGCGATCTGGTTCGTCGGCGGGGACGGGGATGTCGGCACGCTGCGGATGTGGCAGCAGAAGATGCTCTGGGTGATCGGTATCAACCTGGTCATCGCCGGGAGCTACACGCTGTTCCCGAAGCAGGGGTCCGCGGAGCCGGCCGAGCGGACGGAGCCGGCCGAGCGGACGCGGGCCGGTCGCTGAGACCTTTCTCAGCGCTCACCGCCGGGAACCCAAAGCACGTCCCCGACCTCCTTGTTCGCGGTCCTCGCCAGGATGAACAGGAGGTCGGAGAGGCGGTTGAGGTAGGTGGCGGCCAGCGCGTTCATCACGTCCCCGTGCACCTCCAGGGCCGACCAGGTGGACCGCTCCGCCCGCCGCACGACGGTGCAGGCCTGATGCAGCAGCGCAGCCCCGGCGTGCCGCCGGGGAGGATGAAACTGCGCAGCTTCTCCAGCTCCTCCAGGAACGTGTCGCAGTCCCCTTCGAGCTTGTCGATGTAGGACTGCTCGACCCGCAGCGGCGGGTACTCGGGATTCTCGACGACCGGGGTGCACAGGTCGGCGCCCACATCGAACAGGTCGTTCTGTACGCGGACGAGGACCTTGACGACCTCCTCGGGGAGGCTGCCGAGCGCGATCGCCGTACCGATGGCGGCGTTGGCTTCGTTGGCGTCGGCATACGCCGAGATCCGCAGATCGGTCTTGGCGGTCCGGCTCATGTCGCCGAGGGCGGTGGTGCCCTGGTCGCCGGTACGGGTGTAGATGCGCGTCAGATTGACCATGTGGCCAGCCTAGTTAGCCTGCCCGGCCCTCAGGCCCCGGCCCGGCGGAAGACATGTGTGCCCACTGTCACTGCGAGCACCGCGAAGCCCAGTGACACCAGCACCCCGTACAGCATGTGCGCCGTGGCGTACGAGCCGAGATAGGCGTCCCGTACGGCGTCCACCAGGTACCGGAAGGGCGTGAGGTGCGACAGCACGTCCAGCCAGGCCGGGCCGAGCGTCATCGGCAGCATCAGACCGGAGAGCAGCATGGCCGGCATGGTGAGCGAGTTGATCACCGGTCCGAATCCCTGCGGTGTACTGACCTTCATGGCCAGTGCATACGACAGCGAGGCCAGTGAGATCGACAGCAGGCCGACGAAGACGAAGCCGATCAGCACTCCCGCCACCGGTGCGCGCAGCCCATGACCAGGGCGGCGAGTACCAGCAGCACGGCCTGGAACATGAACAGCAGGGCGTCGCGCAGGACCCGGCCCAGCAGCATGGCGAGCCGGCTGACCGGGGTCACCCGCATCCGCTCCACGACCCCTGTCGACTTGTCCAGGATGATGGCGAACCCGGCGAAGGAGGCACCGAAGAGGCCGAGCTGGAGCAGCAGTCCGGGGACGAGGATCTGCCAGGAGTCACCGGCCGGGCCGAGCGGCAGACTGGTCAGGAGCGGGCCGAAGAAGAGCAGGTACAGCAGCGGCATGAGGATGCCGAAGAGGATCTGGAACTTGGACCGCAGGGTCTGCCGTGCGTAGCGCCCGAAGATCAGTGCGGTGTCGTGAATAAGCATCAGGGTTCCTGAGCGGTAGAGGGCGTCAGACGGCTACGGGAGTGGCGTCGGCCGGGCGGGCGTGCGCCCGGTGATCGCGAGGAAGGCGTCCTGGAGCGAGGCTTCGGGAGAGCCCGCGTACGTGTCCTTCAGAGCCGCGGGTGTGCCCTCGGCCGCCACCAGGCCACCGTCGATCACGACCAGCCGGTCCGCGAGTTCGTCCGCCTCGTCCAGGTAGTGGGTGGTGAGCACGACGGTCGTGCCGTAGTCGTCCCGCAGCCGGCGCACCAGGTTCCACAGATCGGTGCGGCTGCCCGGTCGAGCCCGGTCGTCGGTTCGTCGAGGAAGAGGACGGCCGGGCGGTGGGTGAGGCCCATGGCGATGTCGAGCCGCCGCCGCTGGCCGCCGGAGAGCGCGGCTGTCCTGCGGTCCAGCAGTCCGTCGAGGCCGAGCTCAGCCGCCAGCTGTCCGGCCCGCAGGACGGCGTCGGCCTTGCTCAGCCGGTACAGCCTGCCCTGGGTGATCAGCTCCTCGCGCACCGAGATGTTCGGATCGACGCCGCCGGACTGGGCGACGTAACCGCACTTCTCGCGGACGCCCGCCGGGTCGCGGATCAGGTCGCAGCCGGCGACGGTGGCCGCTCCGCCGGTGGGGAGAGCAGCGTGGTGAGCATGCGCAGGGTGGTGGTCTTGCCCGCCCGTTGGGGCCGAGGAGGCCGAGGATCTCGCCGCGCATGACGGTCAGGTCGATGGAACGTACGGCCTCCACCGGGCCGGTTCTGCTGTCGAAGGTCCGGGCGAGCCCGGCCGTGCTGATGATTGGCATAGTGACTACAAAACAGAGTCACTGGAAAATTGCAATGACTCCAAATATTCAGGAACTCCATGGAGTCATACGATGGGCGCATGGCTGAGGGACTCAGGGAACGCAAGAAGCGCCAGACCAGGCAGTACATCTCGGACGTGGCCACGGGGCTGTTTCTGGAGCGTGGCTTCGACGCGGTCACGATCGCCGAGATCGCCAGGGCGGCCGACGTCTCGGTCAACACCGTGTACAACTACTTCCCGGCCAAGGAGGACCTCTTCCTGGACCGGGGCCGCGACGTCGTCGACCGCCTCTCCCGATACGTCCGGGGCCGCGACAAGGGGAGTCCGCCGCCGACGCGGTCCTGCGTGAACTGCGCATCCAGGTGGAGGGCGTCTCGCCCGTCGTCGGCCTGATAGATGGGTACGAACGTTTCATGCGGGTCATCGAGGGCGCCGATGGTCTCAAGGCCCGCCTCTGGCACGTACAGCAGGAGGCCCTGTTCCATCTGGAGGCGACACTCCAGGAGGAGTCCGGAGCCGGGCCGGACGACCTGACACCGGCCCTGGTGGCCGGGCAGTTGTCCTGGGTGCACAGCACGCTCATGGCTCACATCGGCCGTGGGATGGTCGCCGGCCGCAAGGTCGCCGTGGTGTCCAGGGAAGCACTCGTCCTGCTCGACGACATCGAGGATCTCCTGGGCGAGAAGGTGCTCAACTACGCCCGACGCGCCGCTGAATGACGCCGACGGATGTGATGTCCGTCATGTGAGACGTGACGCGCATCTCTTAGCGGCCACAGGGCCCCTCACGGGTACTAACCTCCGCCGGAGAGCAAGTCGAATAACGCTGAATGCATAGGGGTGCGAACGTGGCCAGGAAGCTCGCAGTCATCGGGGCCGGACTCATGGGGTCCGGTATCGCGCAGGTCTCCGCCCAGGCGGGCTGGGACGTCGTGCTGCGTGATGTCACCGATGCGGCCCTGAACCGCGGTCGCGACGGTATCGAGGCCAGCTACGCCAAGTTCGTCGCCAAGGGCAAGCTGGCGGCGGCCGACGCCGACGCCGCGCTCGCCCGCATCACCACGACCACCGACTTCGACGCCGTCGCGGACGCCGATGTCGTCGTCGAGGCCGTCTTCGAGAAGCTCGAGGTCAAGCACGAGATCTTCCGGACGCTCGACAGGATCGTCCGGGACGACACCGTCCTCGCCTCCAACACCTCCGCCATCCCGATCACCAAGATCGCGGCTGTGACGGAGCGTCCGGAGCGCGTCGTCGGGGTGCACTTCTTCTCGCCGGTCCCGATGATGCAGCTCTGCGAGCTGGTGCGCGGCTACAAGACGAGCGACGAAACCCTCGCCACCGCGCGGGAGTTCGCCGAATCCGTGGGCAAGACCTGCATTGTCGTCAACCGTGACGTCGCGGGCTTCGTCACCACCCGGCTGATCTCGGCGCTGGTCGTCGAGGCCGCCAAGCTGTACGAGTCGGGCGTCGCCTCGGCCGAGGACATCGACACCGCCTGCAAGCTGGGCTTCGGCCACGCCATGGGTCCCCTCGCCACGGCCGATCTGACCGGCGTGGACATCCTGCTGCACGCCACCGGCAACATCTACACCGAGTCGCAGGACGAGAAGTTCGCGGCCCCGGAGCTGATGCGCCGGATGGTCGACGCAGGTGACATCGGGCGCAAGAGCGGGCAGGGCTTCTACACCTACTGATCATTTCCCGGCTCCTGCCGCCTGATCTGCTGACGATCAGGCCCGGGGCCAGGGGCCGGCACTGCCGGATCCCGCGGAACCGGCGGACCTGCATCACTCCAAGGGGTGAATTCGGTATCGGTTCGCTTACAGACGGCAACTTCCACGTCGCTGCGGCAGTCACTTGTGGCAGAGACAGATGAGATCAAGACAGACGGAATTCAGCTACGGAGCATTTCCGGGGAGCGCATATGCACATCAGGGGCGACCACGCCGAGCTGGTCGTCGGGGCCGCCTCGACGTCCGAAGCGCGGCGGACGCCCGTACGGTCCTGCACTCGGCCGTCGACGACGGAGCCGGCGATCTGGTGCTCGACCTGACCGAGCTCGACTCATGGGACGCCACCGGACTGGGCGTCATCATGGGCGCGCACCGAAGAGCGGGCCGGGCCGGACGGCGCCTGGTGCTGCGCGGCGTACCCCGCAGATGCAGCGCCTGCTGGTGGCGACGAGACTGCACCGCATTCTGGCCATCGAGGGTGGAATCGCCGCGGAATCCCTGCCGCGCGTATAGCCGTACGCGGGGAAGCCGGGACGCACAATCCTCACGAGACCGTGATGTCCCGGGCCGCGCGGCACCCCAGGTGTTCGTAGATACTGTGCGAAGGTCTAAGGTTCGGCCGTCTGCCGATTGCCGGACCCACACGGCGGACACCGGACCAGAAGCGACAGCGGGGCGTGCGAGGCCGGGAGGGCAACCGCGCGCTACGTATCTGGGGACTTTGACGATGGACCCGAACAACCGGGGCCGGAAGAACACGGTCAGGACATCGAAGGCTTCGGCGACGACACCGGCCGGCGCCGGCCGCCCGCGAGCTGGTGCCCGAATTCGGACACCAGACACCACAGCAGTCCCGCACGGTCCAGCTCGTATCGGGCGACCTGCTGCTCACGGTCAACCCGGTGGACGGCAGCGAGATCGAGGCCTGCCCACCGGGCGCGCAGCCCGCCACACCCGTACGGCACACCGCCGTCGAGCGTGCGAGCCGCGAGCGCGTCACCGCACCGCCGGTACCGCCTGGCCTGCCGGGCCCGCAGCTGCCGCTCCTGGAGCGGCAGGAGGAGCGCGAGCGGCTGGTACGCCTGCTGGCGCGCGGCCGTTCGGTACGGCTCACCGGGCCGTCGGGATCCGGCCGCACGGCGCTGCTCGACGCCGTCGCGGGTGACTGCGCGGATCTGGCGCCCGACGGAGTCGTGCGGCTCTCCGGATACAAGCGCACCACCACCGACCTGCTGTACGGGCTCTTCGAAGCCGTCTATCACGCGCCCATGCACCGCCCCGACCGTGAAGGACTCCTGGCGCTGGTCCACGGCATCGGAGCCGTAGTCGTCGTGGACGATCTGGAGTTCGGCGGCGCCGCGCTGGACGATCTCCTCGACGCGACGCCGGAGTGCGCGTTCCTGCTGGGCACGACCCCGGACGTGGCCGCACCCACCGCCGAATCCCACCTCGAAGAGGTCTTCCTCGCCGGCCTCGGCCGCAACGCCTCGATGGAGCTGCTGGAGAAGGTCGTCGAGCGGCCGCTCACGGACGAAGAGGCGAACTGGTCGGGCGACCTCTGGTTCGAGTCCGAGGGACTGCCGCTGCGTTTCGTCCAGGCGGGCGCCCTGCTGCGTCAGCGCGACGACCTGCGCATCGCCCCGGAGGCGTACGGCGGGTTCGGATACGCCGAGGGCAGCCCGCCGAAGTGCCCTTCGCCGATACGCCTTCCGCCGACGGGGAATCCGGGCCGTACCGCTGCCCGGCCTCGGCCAGGGCGCCGCACCCGCCGCACTGCTCGCCTCCCGGCTCACCGGGGCCGCGCGCGACACCCTGCACTTCGCGGTCGCGCTCGGCGGCGAGGTGCCCCACCAGGCCCATCTGCCGGCCCTGGTGGGGACACCCACGCCGACGCGGCACTGGGCGAGCTGGCCGGCTGCGGTCTGCTCTCCCCGGCCGGCTCCCGCTACCGGCTGGCCGCCGGTGTCCTCACCCAGCTGGAGGCCAGTGGTTACGGCGAGGACGCGGCCACCCGTGCCCGGACCGCGGCCCAGCACTACGCCTGGTGGGCCGGACATCCCTCCGTCACTCCCGAGCGGGTCGTCGCCGAGGCCGACGCCGTGCTCGCCTCGATGGCCGGCCTGGTCCCGGGCGGCGAAGCCGGGCAGGCCAGTGCGGCCGTCCTGCTGGCCCGCAGCGCCGCGCCCGCCTTCGCCGCCGGGCTGCACTGGGGAGCCTGGGAAGGGCTCTGCGAACCGGCCAGGAGGCCGCGAGGATCGCCGGCGAGGTCGCCGAAGAGGCCTACTTCCACCATGAGCTGGGCGTCCTGGCCCTCTGCACCGGTCATCCGGACCGGGCCAGGGCGGAGCTGGAGACATCCATCGGCATGCGCGGGGCGCTCGCCGACAAGCCGGGAGCGGTGGCCGGACGCCGGGCGCTCGCCCTGGTCGCGGACCGCTCCGGCGGACCGTTCCCCAGCCGGAGCGCAGCGGGCGACGAGATGCCTGCTGCCGCACGCTACGAGGAGCCGGTGTCGCCGCCCGGCGGCGTACCGGCCGCGATGCCGCAGTTCCCCGGGTACTCCTCCGGGAGGCCGCCACGGTGATCTCCCGGGAGCCGGTCCGGGGCCTGCCAAGGGCGCGCCGGGCGGCCGTCCGGCATTCCTGCTCGGCGCGCGCCGTAATCTCGTCGCGGTGGGCGCGGGAGCCCTGCTGGTGGCCGTACTGGGCACCGTGGTGACGCTGGGCGTGACATCGGATACCGAGGAGCCGGACGGGCAGAACGTCACGACCGAGCAGTCGGCCGCCGGGGACGAAAGCGAGAGCGGGCTCCCCGCGGACGGACCGTCGGGCGATCCGGACCCGGACGGCCCGTCGGACGGTACGGCGACCACCCGGCCCCTCCGGCCGGGCCACCACTCCGGGGACGCCGTCCCCGGACCCGTCGGCCACCGATACCGGCCCGACGACGGACGGCCCGACGAGCAACAGCCCCAGTGACGAACCGACTTCCGGGGACCCGTCACCGACGGACAAGCCGACGAAGCCGACCAAGCCGCCGACGAAGCCGCCCACCGATCCGCCGACGACGGACCCCACGGATCCGCCGACGGAGCCCACAGACCCGCCCACGACGGATCCCACCGATCCCACGGAGCCCGGCCCGTCCGCGCCAAACAGTTCGAACTCGGCGAGCGGTCCCGCGGAGTCGGCGAGCGCGGGTCCGACAGGTGCCTCGGCCGCGGGCGCGTCGGCGACGAGCGCCGGTCCGGGCTCGTCGGCCGCGTCCGGCGCCACCGCGACGGCGGTCTGAGCCTGCCGGGGCCTTCGGGCCCCGGGCGCCGGTCAGAACAGACGCAGCTTGTCGTCCTCGATGCCGCGCATCGCGTTGTAGTCGAGGACGACACACCCGATGCCGCGGTCCGTGGCCAGCACCCGGCCTGCGGCTTGATCTCCTGAGCCGCGAACACGCCCCGTACCGGCGCCAGATGGGGATCGCGGTTGAGCAGCTCCAGATAGCGGGTCAGCTGCTCCACGCCGTCGATGTCACCGCGCCGCTTGAGCTCCACGGCCACGGTCTTCCCGTCGGAGTCCCGGCACAGGATGTCGACCGGGCCGATGGCAGTGGGGTATTCACGACGGATCAGGGTGTAGCCGTCGCCGAGCGTCTCGATCCGGTCGGCGAGGAGCTCCTGGAGGTGTGCTTCCACACCGTCCTTGATGAGCCCTGGATCGACACCCAGCTCATGGGACGAGTCGTGGAGGATCTCCTCCATGGTGATGATCAGTTTCTCGCCCGCTTTGTTGATCACCGTCCAGATGCCTTCGTTTCCGTCCGCGCCCTCTTTCAGGGTGCAGGGCGGGGACATCCAGTTGAGAGGTTTGTACGCCCGGTCGTCGGCGTGGATCGAGACGCTGCCGTCCGCCTTCACCAGGATCAGACGGGGGCGGAGGGCAGGTGGGCAGTGAGCCGGCCCGCGTAGTCCACGGAGCAACGGGCGATGACGAGACGCATGGTCGGCAACGCTACTCGACGACAGGTGCTCCACGCGATTCTTCTTCCCTTCGTCCGGCACTGCTCTTGACACCGGCGAATCAGGCTTGCCCCGTTTGCGACCGTTCGTTATTGGCCGGTTGTGTTCCCAATCTCCTGGTGCGGCCCGGACTGCACCCTTACCGTGGATGCAGGAGGTCGTCGTCTGTGTACACAGCGTCGCCGCCCTCCTTCCCTGCCCGTAAGGCCCCGGCGCACGGTCGGGGTCGCGAGAGGAGAACCCATGTCGCTCGACGTCTCACCGGCGCTGTTGGATCAGGCCGAGCGAGGCGAGGTCGACGAAGCCGACTTCGTCGACTGCGTCCGGACCTCCCTGCCCTACGCATGGGAGATGATCAGTTCTCTGGTGGCCCAGCTGAAGGTCGACGGCGGACAGTTCGCCGACAACCAGACGCCCCCGCCGGACGAGCAGGCACGTGGTCAGTTGCTGCGTGCGCTCGCGAGTGATGCGATACGCGGCGCGTTGCAGCGGCACTTCGGAGTGCGTCTGGCATTCCAGAACTGTCACCGCGTCGCGGTGTTTCCGCTGGACGCCTCGGTCGACGACCGGCTGGCCCGCTTCACCTCGGTGAGGGCCAATTGCTCAACCAGTCGTCCGAACTGCGGGATTGCTGAACGCTTCTGTTGCCGCCCGGGCCGCGGGAGGTGCAACTGGCCCGGGCGGCAGCTCCCGTACCACCGCACCACGCAGGAACACCCGTATGAGCACGTCACTTCAGCATCGGCAGCACCTCGGTGCCGAGCCGCTGCACGTTCTGTTCCGTCGCGGCGAGATCCCCGAACCCTCCACCAGGAGGGCGAAGCGCGTGATGCCGGTGCGCTCCGCGGTCGCCGCCAGCCGGTCCGCCGCGAGCTGTGGCGTGCCCACCGGATGCATGCCGCACAGGGACTCCGTGTACGCGACGGGATCGCGCATCACCCGGTGCCTGCCGTCGACCGTCACATGGGCGTCCAGGCCCTGCCGAAGCCATCCGGGCATCGCCTTCACGAGCGTCTCCAGGCCCTCGGCGGGCTGTCCGCGATCTGGGCCACCCTGCGGACACATGGCCGGCCCGCTCCACCACGTCCGCCGGCAGGCCGGCCTCCCGGGCGGCCGAGCGCCACAGAGTGACCATGGCTGCCTTCTCCTCATCGCCGCAATGCATCCCGAGGAGCATCGGCAAACCCTTTCACCGGCGAGTTTCACGCTTTTGGCGAGGTGCACGCAACGATCACCTCGGGGCCCGCGGGACCGTCGCCGATGAGCTCGTCCGCACGGGGCACGACGGCCACCTCGCGGAAGTCGTAGCGCCCGCCGCTGCCCGCCACCCGTGGCTTGCGCAGCCAGTCGAGCAGCAGCTCCAGCGACTCCGGGAAGCCGTTCTCGTAGGCATCGAGGCCGCCGCCGAACACCTCCAGATCCACCCAGGGCCCGCCCCGTCCGACTCCGAGTGTGAACCGCCCGCCGCTGGTGAGGTGCAGCAGCGCAGCCTGCTCGCCGAGCGCCACCGGGTGCTGGGCCGGGAGCACGCTGACCGCCGTGCCGACGCGGATTCTGCGGGTGCGGCCGAGCAGCAGCGCGGCCAGCGTGACGGCGGACGGACATACCCCGTACGGCACGAAATGATGTTCGGCAAGCCAGACCGTATCGAGCCCGGATTCCTCCGCGACCTCGGCCGACCGGACCGCCCGGTGCAGGGCTTCACCCTGTCCCTGGCCCGGAAACTGTGCTGCCAGTACGAATGTTCCTACGCGCATCGCCTATTGCCTCCTTGCGGCCGACGCGGCTCTCCCTCTTGGCATTAACGTCTGACACGTGCCAAAGGCACGGTCCAGGGCGAAGTTGTTGCGATTTTCCGGTAACTCGCCGCGTTGCGTCGGCGCTCACTCGGCACAGTGGACACCCGGCCCCGGCCGATGGCTCTAGGCTGGACGGAATCTGCCCTTCGCCCCGCCCCGTGAGGTGTCACGTGTCTCCGCGCCGCAACCGCCCCGAGGCGGCGAGAGTCCTCCCGACAGCGCACCCGTCGTGGGGAGCGGTACGGCGGGGCGCAGGCACACAGAGCTGGCAGGGCGAGGAGTGGTACGTGCGCCCCGTCAGCGGCGCGAGCGCGATGGGCAAGCGGTACCGCTGCCCCGGCTGCGACCAGGAGATCCCTTCCGGAGTGCCCCATCTCGTCGCCTGGCCGGAGTTCGGCGGCATCGACGACCGCAGGCACTGGCACAAGGCCTGCTGGAACGCGAAGGACCGCCGCACCACGCGGGTGCAGCGGTCCAGGAACGCACCGCGCTACTGACGGCGCGGCCGGCGGCCGGCGGGCGGCAGATGGATCAGACGTCGCGCCGGTCCAGCGAGGCATACGCGCCGGCCATGGCCACGGCGGTCACGCCGATGATGATCCACAGTGGCTCCCAGCCGGACGGTCCGGTCGTGGTGACCGAATTCTGGTAGAACACACCGAGCTGGTTGGGGATCGAGTACTCGAAGAGCGCCTGCTGGAGATCGCGCAGCGTGTCGGAGAACATGAACATCGCGAGTACGAGCGGCAGCAGCACCACGGCGATCATGATCGTGATCGCGCCCGCCGAGTGCCGGATGAGAGTGCCCAGGGCCAGCGACAGCAGTCCGAGCATCGCGATGTAGAGCCCCACGCCCACTGTGGAGCGCAGCCAGTCGCCGCCGGTGGGGCCGCACCGCCCAGCACGGCCGTCTGCATCACGCCCACGACACCGGTCGTGACCGTGGTGATGACGAAGGAGACGAGGAAGAAGACGATCGACTTCGCCGTGAGGACCCGGGCACGGCTCGGGCAGGCGGTGAGCGTCGAACGGATCATCCCGGTGCCGTACTCGGAAGTGATGGTCAGCACTCCGAGCGTGATCACGCAGATCGAGCCGAGCAGCACCCCGAAGAATCCGTAACTGAGCACGGGAGTGTCATCGAGATCGGCGTCCGAGGCGCTGAGCGCGACGATGGTCAGCATTCCGATGCCGAGCAGCAGCACGACCATCACGCCGAGCGTCCACACGGTCGAGCGCACCGAGCGGATCTTCGTCCACTCGGAGGCGATCGCGCCGCCGAGGCTGGCACGGCGTACCGGAATCGGCGAGGTGTACAGGCCACCGCTCCGGGCACCCTGCCGGCCCTGTGGAGCCGGTGCCTGCTGCTGGTCGGGAGCCTGTGCCTGCGGGGCGGCGGCATGGCCGGCGTAGTCATCGGGAGTCCTCGCTGGTCTCGCGCGCGGTCGGGTCTGCGGGTGCGACGGCTGGTGCGGGTACGGCTTCCGGCGCTGCCGCGTACGGGTTCTGTCCCGGCGGCGGGCGTACCAGCCCTGCTGCGGCACCTCGGCCACCGGCGGCTGCCCGTAGCCCGCGTAAGGGGCCGGGGGCGGCTGGAGACCCTCCTTCGCGTCCGCCGTCGAGCGGTAGTCCACCGCGCCCTGCGTCATCCGCATGTACGCCTCCTCCAGCGAGGCCTGGTGCGGGAGAGCTCCCACAGCCGAACGTCCGACGCATGCGCCACATCGCTGATCAGCGGCAGTCGCAGCCCGGTGACCCGCAGGGCTCCGTCAGGCTCCGGCATGACCTGGCCCCCGCCTCGGTGAGCGAGGAGGTCAGCTTCTCGCGCTGATCGGCCGGGCCGTCGGAGACCCGGACGCGGGCGAAGTCGGCGGAGTTGGCGGAGATGAAGTCCGTGATGCTCATGTCGGCGAGCAGCTGCCCGCGCCCGATCACGATCAGATGATCGGCGGTGAGTGCCATCTCGCTCATCAGGTGGCTGGAGACGAATACCGTGCGCCCCTCGGCGGCCAGCATCTTCATCAGGTTGCGCACCCAGAGGATTCCCTCGGGGTCGAGACCGTTGACCGGCTCGTCGAACAGCAGCACCTGCGGGTCGCCGAGCAGCGCCGCCGCGATCCCGAGCCGTTGTCCCATGCCCAGCGAGAAGCCGTTGGACCGTCGCTTCGCGACGTCCTGGAGACCGACGACACCGAGGACCTCGTCGACCCGGGCGGCGGGGATACCGGCCAGCTGGGCCAGCGACAGCAGATGGTTACGGGCGCTGCGCCCGCCGTGGACGGCCTTGGCGTCGAGCAGCGCGCCCACCTGGCGAGGTGCGTTGGGCAGGCTGCGGAAGGGTGGCCGCCGATCGTCGCATGGCCCGAGGTCGGCCGGTCCAGGCCGAGCATCATGCGCATGGTGGTGGACTTGCCCGATCCATTGGGGCCGAGAAACCCTGTGACGACCCCGGCCGGACCTGGAAGGAAAGGTTGTACACGGCTGTCTTCGCGCCGTAGCGCTTGGTCAGGCCGACTGCCTCGATCATTCTCCAGCCCCATCGACTTACTCAGCTTCGTCAGGGCCCAGGCACCCGGCCGCACGCCCCCGTACGTGATAGGAGGATAACCAGCCCTTGACGGTTCCGGTCAAAACGCCGGGCAGGGGCCTTGCCTCCGACACGGGGCTCAGGCGTCGCGCTTCTTGAGTACGAGGTAGCCGCCGGCCAGCGCCGCCACCACCCAGAGCGCGAGGATGCCGAGGCCGCCCCACGGTCCGTACGGCGCCGGATCGCTGTTCATGGCGTCGGGGACCACCTGCATGATCTTGGATCCGGCCTGGTCGGGGAAGTAGCGGGCCACGCTCTTGGCGCCGGGGACAGCCGTGAGGATCTGTGAGACGAGGAAGAAGAACGGCATCAGGATGCCGAGCGAGAGCATCGAGCTGCGCAGCATCGCGGCCACGCCCATCGAGAAGATTGCGATCAGGCCCATGTAGATGCCGCCGCCGAAGACGGCGCGCAGCACGTTCTCCGCGCCGATGTCCGTGCGGTGATCGCCCAGCAGGGCCTGGCCGAGGAAGAAGGCCGCGAAGCTGGTGGCGAGACCGACCGCCAGGGCCAGCCCGCCCGCGACCGCGATCTTGCAGAAGAGGAACGAGCCGCGCTGCGGCACGGCCGCCAGTGACGTACGGATCATGCCGGAGCTGTACTCCGTACCGACCACCAGCACACCGAAGACGACCATCGCCAGCTGACCGAGGATCATTCCGGAAAAGCTGATGAATGTCGGGTCGAAGGTGACCCGCTCCGGCTCGGAGAGGTCGTCGAACTGGGAGCTGATCAGTGCGCTGAGCGCCGCGCCCATCGCGACCGTGACGACGAACGCCGAGATCAGGGTCCAGGTGGTCGAGGAGACCGTACGGATCTTGGTCCACTCCGAGTTCAGAACTGCGGGCAGCGATGCCATCGTCGTCACACCTCCTTGCCGTCGTCGGACGCGCTGCCGCCGGCGGGCCGGTTCCACTGCTCGCCCCATTGGGGTCCCGGCGCGGGCACGGGCCCCTCATGCTCGGAGTGTGCGTGGTATTCCACGGATCCCGCCGTCATCTGCATGAAGGCATCCTCCAGCGAGGCCCGCTGGGAGCTCAGCTCGTGCAGCACCAGCTGGTGCCTGGCGGCGAGCTCACCGATCGCCTCGGTGGGGGCGTCGTCGATCTCCAGGGTGCCGTTGCCCGACTCGACGGTCACATAGCCCTCCGCGTGCAGGACGTCGCGCAGCCGCTCCTGCTGGGGAGCGCAGCCGTACGTAGCTGCGGGAGTTCTCGCGGATGAAGTCCGCCATCGACATGTCGGCGAGCAGCCTGCCCTGCCCGATCACGATCAAGTGCTCGGCGGTCAGCGCCATTTCGCTCATCAGATGGGAGGAAACGAAGATCGTCCGGCCTTCGGAGGCGAGCGTCTTCATCAGATTTCTGATCCAGTGGATTCCCTCCGGGTCCAGACCATTGACGGGTTCGTCGAACATCAGGATGCGGGGTCACCCAGCAGGGCCGATGCGATTCCCAGCCGCTGGCCCATACCGAGGGAGAAACCCTTCGACTTTTCCGCGCCACCGCGCTGAGGCCGACCGTGTCGAGCACCTGTGCGACCCGGCTCGTCGGGATGCGATTGCTCTGTGCGAGACACAGCAGATTGTTGTACGCGCTGCGTCCGCCGTTCATCGACTTGGCGTCGAGCAGCGCCCCGATGCACTTCAGCGGTTCTTCCAGCTCGCGGTAGTGCTTGCCGTCGATGCGCACGGAACCGCTGGTCGGGTTGTCGAGATCGAGCATCATCCGCATCGTGGTGGACTTGCCCGCGCCGTTCGGCCCCAGGAAGCCGGTCACTATTCCTGGCCTGACTTGGCATGACAAATGGTCGACGGCAACCTTGTTGCCGAAATGCTTGGTGAGGCCGTCGAGCTCGATCATGCGTTCACGCTAGAACGGCCGCGCGCCCGGCGCCACCACAAAGGCGGAACCGGGCGCGCATGGGGTAAAGCGAGGCCCCTGGAAGGTGTCAGCGGGTCTGCTGGGCCGGAACCCGCGGGGCGGGCTCTTCCTCCGGGGAACCGGCGGCTGCCACCGCGGCACCCGTCAGCGTCGCCAGCATCTCGCGGACGTTGGTCAGCTGGGCGTTGATCGAGTCGCGGCGGTTGGTGAGCGCCGCCAGCTCGCGCTCCGACTCGCTGCGGATCCGGTCGGCCTTGGCGTTGGCGTCGGCCACGATGTCCTCGGACTGGCGCTGCGCGGTCTCCACCGTCTGGCGGGCACGGCGCTCGGCGTCCGTGCGGAGCTCTCGGCCTCCAGGCGGAGCTGCTCGGCGCGGTGCTCGATCTCGGCCAGACGCTTCTCGGCCTTCGCCTGGCGGGACGCCAGGTCGCGCTCCGACTGGTCGCGCCGCTTGGCCAGGTTCGTCTCGAAGTCCGCGGCGGCCTGGGCGGCCTTGGCACGGGTCTCCTCGAAGAGGGCGTCGGCCTCCTCGCGCTTTTGCTGGGCATCCTTCTGAGCCTCGGTGCGCAGCGTGGTCGCCTCGCCCTTGGCCTTCTCGACGATGCGAACGCCCTCGTCCTCGGCCTTCGCCTTGCGCTCGGTGGAGAAGGACTCCGCGTCGTTGCGCACCTGCTGGGCTGCCGACTCGGCCAGCTCACGGTGCTGCTCGGCCGCGCGACGGGCCTCTTCTCGCAGGTCCTTCGCCTCCTCCTCGGCGAGGCGGAGGATCTTCTACACGCGCGCCGAGCCCGGCGTACGACGGCTCGGCGTCGCTGACCTGGGCCTGGGCGTTCTGCGTTTCGAGGTGGAGTTCCTCGATGCGCTTCTCCAGAGCGGTGATGCGGGCGAGAGCACTGTCACGGTCGGCGACGAGTTTGGTAATGCGGTCGTCCACCTGACCGCGGTCGTATCCACGTCGCACGAGCTCGAAGCCGAATGGGGAGGAAGGGTCGCTCATGGGGTTCCTGTCGAATGAGACCGGTGAGGTGTTAGAGGGAATCCTAGGGGCCTGGACGGCGTGTCAACGTGCAGATGTCACTTTGATCTGGAGAATGACACCCTTTTGAGTGGCTGGTCCCCGGAGCGCTTGCCACGCGCGGGGTCTGGCTGTTCGTGCCGAAGCACGGCACACAGTGAATCAACTACCCATCCGACGACTTGCCACCCGAACGGGTACCAGCGGCTGCGGCTGCTTTGACGCTTCCCGGGACCCGCCGTTGGCTGTCTTCGGGCCCACGGCCGGAGCCTCGAAGGACTCCAACGCCTCGAGCACGTCCTGGACACGGGAAATCTCCGTATTGATGTCCTCGCGCCTGCGCACGAGAAGATCCAGCTCCCGACGGCCTTCGTCGACGACAGCCGCCGCCTCCGCCTCGGCGTCGGCGCGCAGCTTCTCGGCCTCACGAGCCAGCCCGGCCTTCTTGAGCTCGGCCTCCTTCAGCAGCTGCTCGGCACGCTTCACGGCGGCGATGCGGACCTTGCTCGCCTCGGAATTGGCGTCCGCCAGCAGTTCCTTGGCCTGCGCCTCGGCCTCCGAGCGCTGCTCGGTAGCCGCCTTCATGAGCTTGTCGACGCGCTCGCCGGCCGTCTTCATCTGCTCGGACGTCTCCCGGCGGGCCCGCTCGTGCAGTTCCTCTATCTCACCTTCGAGCCTGGTCCTGAGCTCCTCGGCCCGCTCCCGGGTGATGGTGGCGTCCCTGCGGGCACCGACAAGCAGTTCGTCCGCGTCCGTACGGGCACGCTCCACCAGGGAGTTGCCCTCGACCGTGGCCTCCGAGGTGATCCGAACCGCCTCGGTACGGGCCATGCCGACCATCCTGTCCGCCTGCTCCTCGGCCTCGGTGGCGGCCCGCAGTGCCTCCTGGCGGGCCTTGTCGATGAGCTGGTCGGCCTGCCCGGCGGCGTCGGTACGGCGCTTGGCCGCGGCCTCGCGCGCCTCGTCCAGCATCCGGTCCGCCTCCTGGCGGGCCTCGGAACGCATCTGCTCGGCCGCCGACTCCGCATCGGCGCGCAGCCTCGCCGACTCCTCGCGGGTGCGGGCCGCGTGCTCCTGCGCCGAACCGGCGGTCTCCGTCGCCTCCGCGCGCATCCGCTCGGCCTCGCCGGCCGCCTCACCGAGGAGCCGGCTGGTCTGCTCGGCCGTTTCGGTACGCAGCCGCTCCGCCTCGGCCGAGGCCTCGCCGACGTACCGCTCCGACTGCTCGGTGGCCTCGGTACGGATGCGTTCGCTCTCGCTGGTCGCCTCACCGATGAGCAGATCGGCCTGGGACGCCGCGTCGCCGCGGATCCGGTTGGCGTCGTCGCGGGCCTCCGCACGGGCACGGGAAGCGTCCTGCTCCGCCGAAGCGAGCGCGTTCGACGCCTCGGTACGGACGCGCTGGCTGTACTCCGAGGTGTCCGAGCGCAGCTTCTCCGACTCGGCGATCGCCTCGGACATGGTCCGCTCGGCCAGCGCCTTGGCGGCCTCGGACTCCTCATTCGCGACCCGGCGGACCCGGTTGGCGTCCTCGGTGGCCCGCTCGCGCTCTCGTAGGCGTCGGAGCGGACCCGGTCCGCCTCCTGCTGCGCCTCCGTCCTCGTACGCTCCGCGGAGTGCTCGGCCGCGGACCGCAGCCCGGCGACGTCCTGATCCGCCTGCTCCTGGAGACCGGCGACGGAGTCGCGTACCTGCTGGGCGGTCTGTTCGGCGGCGGAGACCATCTCGGTGGCCCGGCCGTCCGCTTCCTCGACCAGACGCTGTGCCTCGGCCTGTGCCTCCTCCACCCGCTTACGGGCGGAGGCGAGGCTCCTCGCTCTGTTCCCTGGCCCGCTCGCGCTCCTGGTCGGCCTCGGTGCGCGCGGAGTCGAGGGTCTCCTCGGCGCGGCGGCGCCGGTTGGCCTCTTCCTGGGCTGCGGCAAGGGCCTCGGCGGCCTCCGTACCGACCCGCTCGGCGGCCGCGGCGGCCTCGGACCGGATCCGGTCCGCGCTCTCCTGAGCCTCGGTCCGCAGCCGCTCCGCCTCGGTGGTGGCCTCGCTGCGCAGCCGTACGGCGACGGTCTCGCCCTCCGCGCGGGACTGCGCGGCGTCGGCGGCGGCCTCGTCGCGCAGCCGTTCCGCCTCGGTCTCGGCCTGCTCCTGCAGCGCTCGCAGCCGCTCGGCGGCCTCGGCACGCAGCCGCTCGGACTCCTCGCCCGTCTCGCGGCGGATCCGCTCGGCCTCCGTACGGGCCTCGCCCAGCGCCTCCTCGGCTGCCGTGACCCGGGTCTCGGCAGCCGAATGCAGCCGGGTCAGCTCGTCGGCGGCCTCGGCCTTGCGGGCGGCGACGGTGCGCTCGGTCTCGTCCCGGAGCTCCTGCGCGGCCTGCTCGGCCGCCGTGGTCAGGGCGGCGGCCTGCTCCTCGGCCTCGGCGTGCAGCTTCTCGGCCTCGGCGCGGCTGCGCTCCAGGGTCTCCTCGGCCTGCTTGCGCAGCGTCGCGGCACGCTCGGCCGCCTCGGTCCGCAGCCGGTCGCTCTCGGTGCTCGCGGAGCTCCGCAGCTTGTCGGCGTCCGCCTTCGCCTTGGTGAGCAGCTCCTCGGCGGTGCGGGCACCTCCTCCAGCTGCTGGACGGCCTCGCGGCGGGCCTCGCCGCGGATCCGCTCGCCCTCGGCGACCGCTTCGGACCGCAGCTGCTCGGCCTCGCCGCGCAGCCTGCGCGCCTCCTCCTGCAGCTCGACCGTCTTGGCCCGGTACTCCTTGGTGTCGTCCTTGGCCGCGCCCTTGAGCTGGTCGGCCTGGGCCGTGGCCTCGCCGCGCAGCCGGTCCGCCTCGGCCTCCGCCTCGCGGCGGATCCGGTCGGCCTCCTCACCCGCCGCCTTGGTGGTGGACTTGGCGTCCTGGGACGCCTTCGTCAGCACCTCCTCAGCGGCACGGGCCGCCTTGGCCAGCTCGGCCGCGGCGTCCTCGGCGGCCACCGTGCGGGCCTTCTCGCCGGCTTCGGCGACCAGCCGCTCGGCCTCGGCGCGGGCGTCGGCGAGCGCCTGCTCGGCCTCTTCCTTCAGCGTCTCGGCGCTCTTGGTGGCCTCGCCCACCAGCCGGGCGATCTCCGACTTGGCGGTACGGGTGCGCTGCTCGTTCTGCGACTCCGCGCCGGCCAGCTGCTTGGCAGCCGTGTCCCTCGCCTCGGACAGGAGCTTCTCGGCCTCGATGCGGGCCTCGCGCAGCCGGGTCTCGGCCTCCTGCGTGCGCTGCTCGGCGGTGCGGTTCAGCTCGGTGGTCTGCTGCCTGGTCTGATCGGTCTCGGCAGTGGCCGTGGACCGCAGCTGTTCCGCGTGACTGGTGGCTTCCTGCGCCTGGGTGGAGGCGGCGTTCAGCAGCCGCTCGGCATCCCGGCGGGCCCTTAGCAGGGTGGCCTCGGCGTCCGCGCGAGCGGTCTCGGACTCGGCGCCCAGGCGCTGGCGGGTCTCCTCGGCGAGCCTGGCCGCCTCGGCGCGGGTGGCCGCCAGGGACTGCTCCGCCTCGGCGCGGGACTCCTCCAGCAGCCGGCGTGCCTGGGACTCCGTACGGGCGCGCAACTGCTCGGCCAGGCGACGTTCTCGTTGACGTGGGACTCGACGGTCTGGCGGCGCTCGGCCAGCTCCTGGTCGAGCCGCTGGCGCCGCTGCACGGCCTCGGTGTGCAACTCGGCCTGCAGGCGGGCCTGGTGTTCCGCGTGCTCCTGGAGGATCCGCTGGGTCTGCGCACGGGCGTCGCGCAGCTCGCGCTCGGCGTCGGTGCGCAGCTGGTCGGCCTGGATCTGGGCGTTACGGAGCAGCTGTTCGGCCTGGTAGCCGATGTCCGCGCTGTCGTGTGCGGGACGGGTCGCGAGATTGCGCCGGGCCTCATGCAGCTTGGCGCGCAAGACCTCGACCTGGTAGCCGAGGTCTTCGGCGTGCTGGACGGCCTTCTCCCGGTCGGTCTTCAGCCGGTCCATCTCGGCTTCGAACCGTGAGAGATGGTCGTCGTCAGCTCGGTGGCTCTGCTGGCTTTCGTAGCCCCGCACTGCGCGGTCCCATCCGTCCCCTGGTCGCGATTCTCCATACGAGTACCGCTCGCCGGGCGAACGGTCCCCGGGGAATGGTGACAGATCAAAGGCGAGGACGCAGCGCGGCCCGGCCCGGCCCCGGCCCGGAACTGCCCACTCTACCGGGCCGGGTATCGGTCAGGTCAGTGCTCTGTTGCGGACGTGACCAGTTCCGTCAGCACACCATGGCAGTCCTTGGGGTGCAGGAAGGTGATCCGGGACCCCATCGAGCCTGTCCTGGGCTCGTCGTAGAGCACCCGGACGCCCTTGTCGCGGATGTCCGCGGCGTCCTCGTCGACGTTCGCGGTCCCGAACGCGATGTGGTGGACCCTTCGCCGTTCTTCGCCAGCCACTTGCCCACGGCCGAGTCCTCCCGGGTCGGTTCCAGCAGTTGCAGATAGGAAGCGCCGCCGTCCGAGGTCTCGTTGATCTTGAGCATGGCCTCCCGTACGCCCTGCTCCTCGTTGACCTCGCAGTGGTAGACCTCGAACCCGTAGGTCGCGCGGTAGAACTCCACTGTCTTATCGAGGTCGAAACAGGCGATTCCGATGTGGTCGATTCGCGTCAGCATGGGACCAGTGCAGCGCCCCGCCGGTGGTTACGCAACGTGCGCGCGATCACACCCGCTGCCGGATGACGGGCGCCTTACCGCTCAGTACATTCAAGTAAACCCTCGTTCACTTCCAATCCAAGGGGCCGCGCCTCATGTCAGGAACGACCGGTACCACCACCTCCGTGATCGTCGCGGGTGCCCGTACGCCCATGGGCCGTCTCCTCGGCTCGCTGAAGACCTTCTCCGGAGCCGACCTCGGCGGCTTCGCCATCAAGGCCGCGCTCGACCGGGCCGGCATCGGCGGCGACCAGGTCGACTACGTGATCATGGGCCAGGTGCTCCAGGCCGGAGCAGGGCAGATCCCGGCCCGCCAGGCCGCCGTCAAGGCGGGCATCCCCATGAACGTCCCCGCGCTCACCGTCAACAAGGTGTGTCTGTCCGGGCTCGACGCCATCGCGCTCGCCGACCAGCTGATCCGCGCCGGAGAGTTCGACATCGTGGTGGCAGGCGGCCAGGAGTCCATGACGAACGCCCCGCATCTGCTCCCCAAGTCCCGTGAGGGCCACAAGTACGGTGCGATCGAGATGCTCGACTCGATGGCCCACGACGGTCTGACCGACGCCTACGAGAACATCCCCATGGGTGAGTCGACCGAGACGCACAACACCCGGCTCGGCCTGAAGCGCGCGGACCAGGACGAGATCGGTGCGCTGTCCCACCAGCGCCGCCGCCGCCCAGAAGAACGGCATCTTCGAGGCCGAGATCACCCCGGTCGAGATCCCGCAGCGCAAGGGCGACCCGGTCCTCTTCTCCAAGGACGAGGGAATCCGCCCCGAGACGACCGCAGAGTCGCTCGGCAAGCTGCGCCCCGCGTTCGCCAGGACGGCACGATCACCGCGGGCACCTCTTCGCAGATCTCCGACGGTGCGGCGGCGGTCGTGGTCATGAGCAAGGCCAGGGCCGAGGAGCTGGGGCTGGACTGGATCGCCGAGATCGGCGCCCACGGCAACGTGGCGGGTCCCGACAACTCCTCCAGTCGCAGCCTTCCAACGCCATCCGGCATGCGCTGAAGAAGGAGGGACTGGGCGTCGGGGACCTCGACCTCATCGAGATCAACGAGGCCTTCGCGGCCGTCGCGGTCCAGTCCATGAAGGACCTCGGGGTCACCTCGGACAAGGTCAACGTCAACGGTGGCGCCATCGCTCTGGGCCACCCGATCGGCATGTCCGGTGCCCGGGTGGTCCTGCACCTGGCACTGGAGCTGAAGCGGCGCGGCGGCGGCACCGGAGCGGCGGCGCTGTGCGGCGGCGGCGGTCAGGGCGATGCGCTGATCATCCGCGTCCCCGGCAAGTAGTTTCCGTAACCACGAGAACAGAGCGAACGGAGCGGTGATGGCGGACGTCCCCACCCTGGTCGAGCAGGCGCGCCTGGGCAGGCCGCGGGCGGTGGCCCGGCTGATCTCCCTTGTGGAGGGGCGTCGCCTCAGCTGCGCGAGGTGATGGCCGCCCTGGCACCGCTCGCGGGCCAGGCGTACGTGGTCGGCATCACCGGATCGCCCGGCGTCGGCAAATCCACCTCGACCTCGGCGCTGGTCGCCGCCTACCGGCGGGCCGGCAAACGGGTCGGAGTGCTGGCCGTCGACCCGTCCTCGCCGTTCTCCGGCGGCGCGCTGCTCGGCGACCGGGTCCGGATGTCGGAGCACGCCTCCGACCCGGGCGTCTACATCCGCTCCATGGCCACCCGCGGCCATCTGGGCGGCCTCGCCTGGTCCGCGCCGCAGGCGATCCGGGTGCTGGACGCGGCGGGCTGCGAAGTGATCATCGTCGAGACGGTGGGGTCGGCCAGTCCGAGGTGGAGATCGCCTCCCAGGCCGACACCTCCGTCGTGCTGCTCGCCCCGGGTATGGGCGACGGCATCCAGGCGGCGAAGGCCGGGATCCTGGAGATCGGCGATGTGTACGTCGTCAACAAGGCCGACCGGGACGGCGCGGACGCCACTGCCCGCGAGCTCAACCACATGCTGGGACTCGGGGAAGCCCGTGGCCCCGGTGACTGGCGGCCGCCGATCGTGAAGACGGTCGCCGCCCGGGCGAGGGCATCGACGAGGTCGTCGAGGCGCTGGAGAAGCACCGGGCGTGGATGGAGGAGCGCGGCGTCCTGGCCGAGCGGCGCACGGCGCGTGCGGCCCGCGAGGTGGAGACGATCACCGTCACCGCCCTGCGCGAGCGGATCGCCGACCTGCACGGCGACCGCCGCCTGGACTCGCTCGCCGAACGCATCGTGGCAGGCCGCCTCGACCCGTACGCGGCGGCCGACGAACTGGTGGCAGGGCTCACCGGCGACCACTGAAGGGTCCCGGGCGGCGTGCGGGCCGCCCGGACCCTCGCCGCTGCTCGACGGCTCGTCAACCACCGGAGGGTGCAATACCTTTCGGCCGGTCCGTTCCGCCCTCCGAGCCCCGGCGCGGAGGGCGGAACACGGCGGGCGGGCGGGCGGTCGCCGACGGATCAGCTGTCGTCCCCGTCGTCGTCGCGGTCGTTCCGGTCGTCCCCGCGGTCGTCCCGGTCGTCGTCCTGCTCCACGGTGACCTTGCCGGTCTTCGCGTCGATGTGCAGCTCGTGGCCCCGGCCGTCCTTGCCCTCGACGTCGACGTCCCAGCGCAGCGCACCGCGCCCGCGGTCGTCGTCATCGTCGTCCAGGTCGACGGAGGTCACCGTGCCGGGGCGGAGGCCAGCGCGGCGTCCACCGCCGCGTTCAGCGAGACGGGCGCCGACCGGGGCGCGTGCTGGTCGCGGTCGTCGTTGTCGTCGTCCTCGTGGTGGCCGAGCACCTTGCCGTTGCGCGCGTCGACCGTCACGTCGTGCCAGACCTTGTCGGAGCCGTACACATCCAGCTCCCAGACGTCGCGGTCGTCGTCATCGTCGTCCAGTTCGGCCTCGGTGACCGTGCCGGGGACCGCCTTCAGCGCGGCGGCGATCGCGTCGTCCACGGTGACCCGGCCGCCGAAGGCGGTGCTGTTGCTGCCACCGTCCTTGCTGCCCTGCGCCCGGTTCGTACCGCTGCTGGTGCTGTTGTCGCCGTCGTCGTCCGCGAAGGCCGCGGTCGCGACGGCTCCGCCGCCGATGAGAACGGCTGCGGTGACGGCTGCGATGGCGATGTTGCGCTTCATGAGGGTTCCTCCCCGATGGTGTGCTCGCTGTTCGACGGGATCCACACTGCCGGGGCGATGCTGAACGCAGCCTGAAGCCACCTGAAGGCGTCTTCAGGTTCGGTTTGCGACTCTGTGCGTATGCGTCTGTTGATCGTGGAGGACGAGAAGCGTCTGGCGACGGCCCTGGCCGCGGGCTCACCGCCGAGGGCTTCGCCGTGGATGTCGTGCACGACGGCCTCGAAGGGCTGCATCGGGCCGGTGAGGGGTGTACGACCTCGTCGTCCTGGACATCATGCTGCCCGGCATGAACGGCTACCGGGTCTGCGCCGCCCTGCGGGCGGCCGGCCACGAGGTGCCGATCCTGATGCTGACGGCCAAGGACGGGGAGTACGACGAGGCCGAGGGTCTCGACACCGGCGCCGACGACTACCTGACCAAGCCCTTCAGCTATGTGGTGCTGGTCGCCCGGGTCCGGCGCTGCTGCGCCGCCGCCGCGGTGGCAGCGCAGCGCCGGTGCTGGCCGTCGGCTCGCTGCGGATGGACACCGCCGCCCGGCGGGTGCACCGGGCGAGGAGGAGATCACGCTGACCGCCAAGGAGTTCGCCGTACTGGAACAGCTGGTCCTGCGTGCCGGCGCGGTGGTGAGCAAGGCGGACATCCTCGAGCACGTCTGGGACTTCGCCTACGACGGCGACCCGAACATCGTCGAGGTCTACATCAGCACCCTGCGCCGCAAGCTCGGGGCCGCGTTCATCCGTACGGTGCGAGGCGCCGGCTACCGCCTGGAGGCGCTGTGAGATCCGTACGGGCCAGAGCCGCCTCGGCGCCACCCTGGTCGTCGCCGTCGCCCTGATCGGCACCGGTCTCGCCGTACTGCTGGTCCTGCGCGCCAACCTGACCGACCGGGCAGGGCTGGAGGCGGAGGTGGCAGCCCGCGAGGTGGCCGGGCAGCTTGCCCTCGACGTGCCGTACGACGAGCTCGACCTGGGCGACGAGGAGACCCACCCGGTCCAGGTGACCGACGAGGACGGCCGGGTGGTGGCCGCCTCCGAGGACCTGGAGTCGATCTCCGGGACCGGTACGGGGCGGGTCACCCTGAGTCCTCCGCCCCGGCCGAGAGCCCCGGCAGTGGCGATGACGACGATGACGACGATGATGACGACGACGGTGCCGCCGACCCCGCCCGCGGCGAAGTCTCCTACAGTGACCCGGACTTCACCAACGGCTCGGCCACTGTCGACGGCGCGAAGGCCGATTACCGGTTCGCCGCCGTCGAGGGGACCACATCGACAGGGGTGACCCTGACGGTCCACGCGGGCGCCCCGCTGGCCACCGAGCGGGAGGCGGTGAACTCCGTACGCGACGCCATGCTGACCGGGCTGCCCGCCGTGCTGCTCGTCGTCGCCGGAGTGACCTGGCTGGTGACCCGCCGCGCGCTGCGCCCGGTCGAGGGCATCCGGGCGGAGATGGCCGCGATCACCGCGTCCGAGGACCTCAGCCGCCGGGTACCGGAGCCGGGCTCGCGCGACGAGGTGGCCGGGCTGGCCCGCACCACCAACGAGACCCTGACCGTGCTGGAGGCCTCCGTGGACCGGCAGCGGCGCTTCGTCGCGGACGCCTCGCACGAGCTGCGCAGCCCGATCGCCTCGCTGCGCACCCAGCTGGAGGTGGGCGCCGCGCACCCGGAGTTGCTGGATGTGCCGGGCGCGGTCGCCGACACCGTACGCCTGCAGGTGCTGGCTGCCGATCTGCTGCTGCTGGCCCGGCTGGACGCGGGGAGCGGCGGGGAGTTCGGCGGTCGATCTGGGCGCGCTGGTCCGCGAGGAGGTCTCCCAGCGCACCGGCGACCGGCTGGGGTCGCGGTGTCCGTGGCGGACTCGGGGTCCTTGGAAGTCACCGGTTCGCGCGGCCGGCTGGCACGGGTGATCGGCAATCTGCTGGACAACGCCGAGCGCCATGCGGACTGCTCGGTCGCCGTATCGGTGCGGGCCGAGGGTGATGGCGTGGTCGTCGAGGTCACCGATGACGGCGCCGGTGTCCCGGCCGGCGAGCGCGACCGGATCTTCGAGCGCTTCGTCCGGCTCGACGATGCCCGCAGCCGCGACGACGGCGGGCGGGTCTGGGCCTGGCCATCGCGCGTGACGTCGCGGTACGCCATGGCGGCACCCTCACGGTGGACACCGCGCCTGAGGGCGGTGCGCTGTTCGCGCTGCGGCTTCCGGGCGGAAGGGTAACCGGCCCCGGAAGCCGCCCGGGCTACGGCTTGCCGCGCCGTCCGCGCAGATGGTCCGCGATCGGGGTCAGTGCCGCGTGCAGCTCTGCCAGCGCCTCGGGCGACAGCAGGTCCATGAAGTGCTTGCGCACAGAGGCGACGTGGTACGGCGCGACACTGCGCATGGTCTGCGCACCGGACTCGGTGAGTACCGCGAACAGACCGCGCCGGTCCGACTCGCAGTGCTCGCGCCGGACCAGGCCGGCGTTCTCCATGCGGGTGATCTGGTGCGAGAGCCTGCTCTTGGACTGAAGCGTGACCGCGGCGAGGTCGCTCATGCGCATGCGCTGTTCGTCCGACTCCGACAGGTTGACCAGAATTTCGTAGTCGTTGATGGTCAGCCCGAACGGCTGGAGGTCCTTCTCCAGCTGATGTGTCAGCAGCCTGCTGACGTCCAGGTGGTGCGCCAGGCGCACTGCTCCGTGTCGCTCAGCCAACGAGTGGCCGTCTCGGTCTCCATATATGGATTCTACCTAAGAAGTTGAAAGCCGGACGAAGTCGGGAGGTGTGACGCCTCGCACGCACTGTCCGACGTCACACTCCGCAGACTACCGTTCACAATCCGAAGCGACGCTGGAGGTCCCCAGCTGTCCAGGCGTACGGGCTGCACCACCGGGTTGACCCGCACCGTGGGAGTGCTGCCCGCCTCCCGGCACCCCTGCTGCTGCGGGGTCAAACCCGTCGCCTGCTCGGCCATCAGCGCCTCGCTCGACTGGAGAAGCACCGTCCCCGCCCCGACGAACTCGAACTGGTGCTCCTCGCCCGAGGTGCCGCCGATCCCGGTCAGCGACCGCAGCCCGCCCAACACCCCGTCATATACGCGTGGTCGTAGTGATGGCAAGGCGAGGGGCAGTCCGCCCAGCCCACCAGCGCCTGTGGATCCACCCGCAGCGGCGGCTCCATGAACACCACCGGACCGTTGGAGGCGGCCACGAACTTCCCGGTGCCGATCAGGGTCAGGAAGCCGGGCACGATCGACTGCTTCAGTGCCAGTGTCGGCTGGTACGCCAGCAGATTCCCGGACCGGATCGTCAGATTGCCGTCCGCCAGGTCGAAGGAGTTCACATCGAAGGCCCGGTCGGCCAGCAGCATCTTGCCGCTGCCCTCGGCCACCACCCAGTCGCTCGCGTGCAGCGGCGAGTGGAAACTCGTACGGATGAGCCGCTCGAAGCGGCCGTGCCCGATGCCGTTGAAGTCGATCTGCCCGTAATAGGCGATCATCTTGCCCTTCTGCAGGAACCACTGGCTCCCCTTGAGCTCCACACAGAAGGTGTACGCGTTGACGTTGTCGTCCGCCGGCAGCGTCATCGGGTCAAAATCACCGGGTGCTCACAGCTTCTCCTCCGACGCCTGGACGTACACCGCGCCATTGCCGCTGAGCTCCAGCTGGAACGCCTCGCCGGAGCCCCGCCCCACCATGTCCCGCCAGCCGAGCGCGGTGGAGAGCTTGTTCGTCACCTCGCCGTGGTGCGCGACGTACGCCTGCGGGTCGACGTGCACCGGACGGCCCGGCACGATCGGCAGCTCGATCACCCCGCCGTGCGCCATCACGGCGACCGCTCCGTGGCCCCTGAGTGTCGTGGTGAACAGGCCCTGGCCGGTCACCTGGCCGCGCACCATGCCCATCACGCCGCCCTGCGAGCCCATGAACATCGTGCCCTGCTGGAGTGTCCCGTCGAAGGCGAGCAGCCGGTCCGCCTCCACACAGAGGGTGTCGCCGGTCAGGCCGATCAGCTGGATGTGGTGGCCGCCGTGGCCGAACATCACGGTGCCGTCGCCCTCGACCGTCATCAGCGGGGTCGCCTCATTGGCCACCCGGCGGCCGATCATCGACGCCAGGCCGCCCTGGCCGCCCTGGATGTTCGGGGTGAAGGACACATCGCCGCGGTAGGCGAGCATCGCGCCGCGCTGGCTGTACATCTTCTGGCCGGGAGCCACCGTGGCCTCGACCATCTTCGAGTTGATCTCACGGAACGGCATCAGACATCGCCTCCGACGGTGTTCCGCTCGCTCGGCTGAACGTAGACCAGGCCCTCGCCCTCGAAGCGGATCTGGAACGACTCCCCGGACCCTCGCCCATGACCGTACGGAAGCTCACCCCGGACTGGAGGTGCTGCCGCAGACTGCCCTGGTGGGCGATGTAGGCGCCGGGTCGACGTTCAGCGGGTACTGGGGTGTCACCCGCAGCACCACGGCCGATCCGTCCGACATGATCGCCGCCTGGCCGGTGCCCTCGACGGTCGTGGTGAACAGCCCGTTGCCGCTCGCCCCGCCCCGGAGCCCGGTGAAGCTGGTCCCCGTGCGCAGCCCGGCATCGGTGGCGAGCAGATTGCTCGCCTCCACGTACAGCTTGTCGCCGTGCAGCGAGACCAGGCTGAGCTCGCTCGCGCGGTCGGCGAAATAGCAGGTGCCCTGCCCTTCACCTCCATCATGACCATCTGTTCGCCGGTCAGCCGACGGGTCACCATGCCGCGGATGCCGTCACCGCCGCCGGTCATCTTCTTGAACGACATGCGGCCGTCGTACGCGACCATCGAGCCGTTCTTAGCCTTGACGGCGTCGCCCGTCAGATCGACGGCGAGCGTCCTGCTGCCTTGGAGTCGGAACATCGCCACCGTCCGACGGTACCGTCCAGGTGCCCGGCGGACAGGGCAGGAGAACGATCCAGGCCACGAAACGACGCTGATATGCGCCGATACGTGCTCCGCGACACCCGGACGGCCGCTATCGTGCCCGGGACCGGGGCACCCGGATACCGGTGTCACAATGGCCGTGTTTGTGCGTGCGTTCACAAGCCTCACCCTCTTCCGTCGAATCCCACCGAATCCCGAAGGTGCCCCGTGGACATCAAGACCGCTACCGCCCTGCACCGGCTGCGCCTCATCTCGATTCCCGAGGCGCTCTCCTTCCCGGCCCTGATCCTCTTCGGCTCGGTCCTCAGCCGGGTCTCGGACATCGACTTCCTGATGATGCCGCTCGGCATCCTCCATGGCGCGCTCTTCGTCATCTACGCCGTGCTGCTGCTCGACGTCTGGGCCAAGACCAAGTGGCCGCTGAAGCGTGTCGCGCTCTTCTTCCTCCTCGCCGTGCTCCCGTTCGGCGGTCTGTACGGCGACAAGCTCCTCAAGAAGTACGAGTCCGACGACGTCATCGCCGCCCGCGCCCGCCAGGAAGGCACGGTCAACGCATGATCGTCGCTTTCTCGGTCAGCCCGCTGGGTGTCGGCGAGGACGTCGGTGAGTACGTCGCCGACGCGGTGCGGGTCGTCCGTGAGTCCGGGCTGCCCAACCGCACGGACGCGATGTTCACATCCATCGAGGGTGACTGGGACGAGGTCATGGACGTCGTCAAGCGAGCCGTCGCCGCGGTCGAGGCCCGCGCCGGACGGGTCTCGCTGGTGCTGAAGGCCGACATCCGGCCGGGTGTCACCGACGGCCTGACGTCCAAGGTCGACACGGTGGAACGCCACCTGGCGGGCTGACACCCGCACGTCCACTCCAGGCCCCGGAGCCGCCTCCACGCGGCCGGGGCCTGTCGCGTTGCCGGAGGCACACCAGCCGGCGCCGGACGCGGCGGGCGGGAGACGGCTCCCGGACAGCGGGCCGGTACCGAAGTGCGAGACGGGCTGGACGGCCTGTGGCCAGTGGGTAAGGTCATGGCCGTGCCAAAGCCCCTCAGCCTTCCCTTCGATCCCATCGCCCGTGCCGATGAACTGTGGAGTCAGCGCTGGGGCCGGTGCCCTCCATGGGGGCGATCACCTCGATCATGCGGGCCCAGCAGATTCTGCTCGGCGAGGTCGACGCGGTCGTCAAACCCTACGGACTGACCTTCGCGCGCTACGAGGCACTCGTCCTGCTCACGTTCTCCCAGGCCGGGGAGCTGCCGATGTCCAAGATCGGCGAGCGCCTCATGGTGCACCCCACCTCCGTGACCAACACCGTCGACCGGCTGGTCAGGTCGGGCCTGGTCGACAAGCGCCCGAACCCGAACGACGGCCGCGGAACCCTTGCCTCCATCACGGCCAGGGGCCGTGAGGTCGTCGAGGCGGCCACGCAGGACCTGATGGCGATGGACTTCGGGCTCGGGGTGTACGACGCCGAGGAGTGCGCGGAGATCTTCGCCATGCTGCGCCCGCTGCGGGTCTCCAGCCGGGACTTCGACGAGGAGTAGGCGGAGCCGGGGTGCTGCAAGATCGCCCTGATCGTCCGGCTACGCTCGTTGGCATGAAACGCAGTGTGCTGACCCGCTACCGGGTGATGGCCTATATCACCGCCGTTATGTTGCTTGTGCTGTGCACCTGCATGGTCTTCAAGTACGGCTTCGGCATGGGCGAGGACCTCACCTTCGTGGTCTCCCAGCTGCACGGGGTCCTCTACATCGTCTACCTGGTCTTCGCCTTCGACCTCGGTTCCAAGGCGAAGTGGCCGGTCGGCAAGCTGGTCTGGGTGCTGATCTCCGGAACCATCCCGACGGCCGCGTTCTTCGTCGAGCGCAAGATCGTCCGAGAGGTCGAGCCGCTGGTCAAGGGCGTCGCCGCCCAGCCGGTCCAGGCCTGATCAGCGCTACTGGACCGCACCACCAGCACCACCCGAGCCGCCCGTGCAAAGCGCAGGGCGGTTTGCCATCGACATTTACTAGGACGTCCTAGTAAATTTGAGCCATGGACGCTCACGCGATCGAGGAAGGCCGCCACCGCTGGCAGGCCCGTTACGACAAGGCCCGCAAGCGCGACGCGGACTTCACCACGCTCTCCGGGGATCCGGTGGAGCCCGCGTACGGGCCCCGCCCCGGCGACACCTACGAGGGGTTCGAACGGATCGGCTGGCCCGGCGAGTACCCCTTCACCCGAGGGCTCTACCCCACCGGATACCGGGGCCGTACCTGGACCATCCGCCAGTTCGCCGGCTTCGGTAACGCCGAGCAGACCAATGAGCGCTACAAGATGATCCTGGCCGCGGGCGGCGGCGGACTCAGTGTCGCCTTCGACATGCCGACCCTGATGGGCCGCGACTCGGACGACCCCGCGCGCTCGGCGAGGTCGGGCACTGCGGTGTCGCCATCGACTCCGCGGCCGACATGGAGACCCTCTTCAAGGGCATCCCCTCGGCGACGTCACCACATCGATGACGATCAGCGGCCCCGCGGTGCCGGTCTTCTGCATGTACCTGGTCGCAGCCGAGCGCCAGGGCGTCGATCCGGGCTGCTCAACGGCACGCTCCAGACCGACATCTTCAAGGAGTACATCGCGCAGAAGGAGTGGCTCTTCCAGCCCGAGCCCCATCTGCGCCTCATCGGCGACCTGATGGAGCACTGCGCCCGCGACATCCCCGACTACAAGCCGCTCTCGGTCTCCGGCTACCACATCCGCGAGGCCGGAGCGACGGCCGCGCAGGAGCTCGCCTACACCCTGGCCGACGGCTTCGGCTACGTGGAGCTCGGCCTCTCCCGCGGGCTCGACGTGGACACCTTCGCCCGGGGCTCTCCTTCTTCTTCGACGCGCACCTCGACTTCTTCGAGGAGATCGCCAGTTCCGCGCCGCCCGCCGCATCTGGGCCCGCTGGATGAAGGAGACGTACGGAGCCAGGACCGACAAGGCGCAGTGGCTCCGCTTCCACACCCAGACCGCCGGAGTCTCGCTCACCGCCCAGCAGCCGTACAACAACGTCGTACGGACCGCGGTCGAGGCCCTGTCCGCCGTGCTCGGCGGCACCAACTCGCTGCACACCAACGCCCTGGACGAGACCCTGGCCCTCCCTCCGAGCAGGCGGCCGAGATCGCGCTGCGCACCCAGCAGGTGCTGATGGAGGAGACCGGCGTCGCCAATGTTGCGGACCCACTGGGCGGTTCCTGGTACGTCGAGCAGCTCACCGACCGTATCGAGGCCGAGGCCGAGAAGATCTTCGACCAGATAAAGGGCGCGGCACCGGGCCCACCCGGACGGCAAGCATCCGATCGGGCCGATGACCTCCGGCATCCTGCGCGGCATAGAGGACGGCTGGTTCACCGGCGAGATCGCCGAATCCGCCTTCCAGTACCAGCAGTCGCTGGAGAAGGGCGAGAAGCGGGTCGTCGGCGTCAACGTCGCGCACGGCTCGGTCACCGGTGACCTGGAGATCCTCCGGGTCAGCCACGAGGTCGAGCGCGACCAGGTGCGCGAGCTCGGCGGGCGCAAGGCCGGCCGCGACGACGCCAGGGTCCGCAACGCGCTCGACGCGATGCTGGCCGCCGCACGCGACGGGTCGAACATGATCGCGCCGATGCTGGAGGCCGCACGGGCCGAGGCGACGCTGGGTGAGATCTGCGGGGTCCTGCGCGACGAGTGGGGCACCTACACGGAGCCGCCCGGCTTCTGACGGCGGGCGACGGTGGTGGCGGTGGCGGTGGTGGTGGTGGCCGGTGGCGGAAACGCGCCTGTTCCGCGCCGGCGGCTACCGGGGCTGGGACCCTGCGAGGCCCAGCAGGAGCAGCGATGTGAGGCTGCGCGCCCACTCCGCGTCCACCGGCTCGGCGCTCACCAGCGCCCGGTGCACGACCGCGCCGGCGATCACGTCGAAGATCAGGTCCGCGTTGCGGGCGGCCGTCTCGGGTTCTCCTCGTACGGCAGCTCGCCGCGGGCCTGTGCGCGTTCCCGTCCGAGGATGACGAGCCGCTTCTGCCGGTTGACGATCGTCGACCTGATCCGCTCGCGCAGCGCGTCGTCGCGGGTCGACTCCGCGACCACCGCCATCAGCGCGGTCTTCGCCTCCGGGCGCTCCAGCAGGGCCGCGAACTGCAATACCACGCCCTCCACATCGGCCGGAAGGCTGCCCAGGTCGGCCAGCTCCAGCTCGTCGAAGAGGACCGCGACGGCGTCCACGACCAGCTCGTTCTTCCCGGCCCAGCGCCGGTAGAGGGTCGTCTTGGCGACCCCGGCCCGCGTCGCCACATCGCCCATCGTCAGCTTCGACCACCCGAGGTCCACCAGCGATGCCCGGTCGCCTCCAGGATCGCGGCATCGGCCGAGGCGTCGCGCGGACGTCCCGATCGCAAGGGTTTGGGGTGGCTGTGGCTCAGCATGCGGCGACCATACCGGCCAGTAGCTACCGCCGGACGCTTCCGGTGCCCGTGAGACAGATCACCGGTCATACCTGTCCGGGAGGGGCTGGACAGTTACGCTACGAGTCGTAGCGTAAGGACGGCGGCCTCCCGTCGCCACGCCACGACCGATCGACAGCCACAGGCGCCGGGTGGGGATCCGGCGCCGAAGCCGCAGCTGACGGATGGGGATCCGGCAGCCGCGTACGGGGCTCTTGCGGGCCTCGGGACCGTGTCCGTCCACGCGCACCGCACACCGGCGGGGCCCTGGGCGGATCCGGTTCATGTATGGCTTTCCGGAACAGTGCGCCCAGGGGAGGATGTACGTATGCAGCCTAGGAATATGTCCATGAGCGGCGTCGTCGACCTCGCCGCTGTAAAGGCGGCCGGCGAGGCCCGAGCGAAGGCGGAGCAGGCCCGTGCCGACGGCCCCAGCAGGGAGGCGGCGTCGCCCCGCCTCCCTGGTGATCGACGTCGATGAGGCGGGCTTCGAGACCGAGGTCCTCCAGCGTTCCGCCGAAGTCCCTGTCGTCATCGACTTCTGGGCCGAGTGGTGCGAGCCGTGCAAGCAGCTGAGCCCGCTCCTCGAACGCCTCACAGCCGAGTACAACGGCCGCTTCGTGCTGGCCAAGGTCGATGTCGACGCCAACCAGATGCTGATGCAGCAGTTCGGGATCCAGGGCATTCCGGCGGTCTTCGCCGTGGTGGCCGGGCAGGCCCTCCCGCTCTTCCAGGGCGCGGCCCCGAAGCTCAGATCCGCCAGACCCTGGATCAGCTGATCCAGGTCGGCGAGAGCGGTTCGGCCTCACCGGGATCGTCGTCGACCCGGAGGCCGATGCCGCCTCCGGCTCCGGCGACGCGGAGGAGGAGGCGGAGGTGCCCGCAGGGCCGTACGACGCGCTTCTGGAGGCGGCCGCGCAGGCGCTGGACGCCAATGACTTCGACGGCGCCGTCGAGGCGTACAAGAGCGTGCTGAGCGACGACCCGCGAACACCGAGGCCAAGCTCGGTCTCGCGCAGGCCGATCTGCTGGGCCGGGTCGCTGGGCTGGACCCGCAGCAGGTCCGCAAGGACGCCGCGGAGAACCCGGCCGATCCGGCGGCCCAGATGACCGCCGCCGACCTGGATCTGGTCGGCGGTCATATCGAGGACGCCTTCGGCCGTCTCGTCGAGACGGTCCGCCGTAATTTCGGCGACGACAGGGATGCGGTGAGGGTGCGGCTGCTGGAGCTGTTCGAGGTGATCGGCCCGGACGACCCCGGGTCGGGGCCGCTCGGACCGCTCTGGCGCGTGTCTTGTTCTGATGTGACAACACGACCGTGGTGCCCCTCGTGGCGCCACGGTCGTTTTCGCGATATGGCGACAATCAACGCCCGCGCTTTACCAAATCTTGATAAAACAGCGAGCTGTTACTCGCAGTAAACCGTGCCCTTTGATCTGTCCGATTAAGGGCCTCCTTCTCACTATTCGCACTCCCCGTCGGCACCACCGTGTGTGGCCGGGTGGTACCGCCCGGTCGCGGCTCGGTTATCGGGGCGTTACTAGCGAGTAACGACCCCTTGTGTCCCGGCCGGGAATGCACCACGATCGGCCACGCTCGGTCCAATACCGCCAGCCCGGCCACCAGTCGGCGCCGGTGGCCTGTTGGGTCCCCACCGAGTGGTCGGCGGCAGTTGCGCCGATCGCGGACAGGGGGTACCTGCCGAGCGGCAGGGCCTGTCCGAGCCGGTTGCGCAGATGCGCGGCCAGTGGTTGTCGCTCGGGGTGATCGTCGGTGATTCGGAAGCGGTACGCCTCCGGTCCGGGCGCTCTCCTTCCCGAGGACGTAGCACTTCTCCCATCCCAGGACGGGCACGATGCCCGTACCGGAGATGTACGTCCGAGAAGGAGGAAATTAATGAGTTCCCAAGTTCGCGGTGGGACCAGATGGAAGCGTTTCGCTCTGGTCATGGTGCCGAGCGTCGTCGCGACCGCCGCGGTGGGTGTCGGGCTTGCGCAGGGTGCGCTCGCCGCGTCGTTCAGCGTCTCCGGTCAGAGCTTCAAGGTCAGCACCGACAAGCTCGTTGGTCAGGACTTCGTCCAGTACGGCAGCGTCGCTGTCGGCACGGACATGAAGGGCAACAAGGCCGCGCACCCGGTGGCCGTGTCCGGCTTCAGCAAGGCCACGATCACCAACATGTGCCAGTCGGTGGTCACGCCTGACCTGCCCTTCGGTCTGGGCAGTGTCAGCCTGAACCTGACGGCCGGTACGGACCCGAAGAAGCCTGTCGAGGCGTCGAACCTGTACCTCGACATCGCTCAGCTCGACGCGGACGCGTACTTCGAGGACATCGACATCGGCGTCGCGGCCGGCTCGATGGGCAAGCCCGGCATCCAGCCCGGAACCGAGAAGGGCGTCAACCCGAACGGCTTCGCGCAGCGGGCCAGGGTCGCCACCCTGACCGATGTGGAGCAGACGGCGTGGGCCACCACGGCCGGCACCTTCAAGCTCAGCAACCTGAGCCTGAAGCTGCACAAGGGCGTCAAGGAGTGCTTCTAGCCTCGCCCGGGTGGCTGGAGTGCTCCCTGAGGGCCTCCGGCCGCCCACCCTCTCTTCTCACAGCAGTACCGGTTCCAGGGAGCTGTTTTCCATGAGCCCCGAGTCCACAGGGCAGAACGAGCACTACCTCCGCGTCCACTGGCGGAGCTTCCGCACCTGGCGGGGTAACCGGCCGTTCTGGGCGGGCCTGTTCACCATCGTGGGTGGTGTACCCATCGCCTACTTCCCGTACGCCAACATGCACCTCGGCAACATGACGCTGGCGATGTCCACCACCGCCGGCGCAGGGTCGCTGATCATCGGAGTCCTGCTCGTCACGCTGGGCCTGACGATGTGGTTCCACCACATCGTGCGGGTGTTCGCCGGTGTCGCGGCGATTCTGCTGGCGCTTATATCCATACCTGTCGCCAATATCGGCGGCTTCCTGATCGGCTTCATCCTCTCCCTCCTGGGCGGAGCTCTCTCCATCTCCTGGGCCCCGGGTGCACCGAAGGCCGACGCCGGGACTCCCGAGGAGAAGGAGATGGCGCCCGAGGGTGCCGGCCCGGAGGAGTCGGAGGCCGGGCGGGAGCTCTACGGCACGGCAGCGCTCCTCAGCAGCCGTCGCCGCACGGGACGACAGTCGACGTCGACGGCAGGAGGCATCGTGCGGGGTGACGACGGGCAGAAGAACGCTTTCACGGATGAGGGTGTCCGGGAGCGAAGAGGGCCGCGCCATGCGGCCCCAGGAAGTCGCTGCTGACGAAGCTGCACATGCCTGCGGGCAAGAAGGCCTTCGCGCTTGCCGCGATGCCCACGGCGGTCTTCGTCGGGATGGGGCTCACCCCAAGCTCGCGATGGCCGACGACAACAAGGACATACCCTTCGCCCCGGCCCTTGCGTCACCCGCTCCGACGAACCGAGCGAGTCGCAGGAACCGGAGACGACCCGTCCCCGAGCGCCACGTCCACCGGCGAAGCCGCCGACAAGGGCGAGGAGTCGGACAAGGACGAGAGCACGGATCCGAAGCCTTCCGCGAGTGCGAGTGCGAGTGCCTCCGAGAGCGCCGCCGAGGAGGCGGGCGCATCGGAGAACAAGGCCGAGGCGTCCCCAGTGCGACACCCACACCCACCGAGTCGAAGAACCCGCTCGACCCGCTGGGATGGGGCGACAAGCTCAAGGACCTCATCGAGGGACCGGACAAGGAGACGGCAAGCCCGTCCCCGAGCGCCACCACCGAGGCCCCGAAGCCGGCCGGGACCACCAAGGACAAGCCGGCCGAAGATGCCGAGGACGCCGAGGACGAGGCCACGGAAGGGGCGAAGGACAAGGTCGACAAGACCGCCGACGCCATCCGTGACGCCGCCGGCAAGGCAGGCAAGGACGTCGAGGAGCTCGACGAGGACGTCAAGGGACTCGACCCGAAGAAGGACGAGGACATCCCGGACGGCGCCAAGGAGCGCTTCCCGTGCCCGTGGCCGACCCCGAGGCGCTGGCCGCGGCCGACCTGGAGCCGGGCATCCCGCTGCTCCCGAACGACCCGTGGATCCTGGAGTCGTCGCTGCTCACGCTCAACGGGCTGGACTACGCCGGCATCGTCGAGGTGAAGAAGGCGGACGGCAGCATCAAGAAGGTGCTGAAGTTCACCGCGAGCTCCATCGACATCAAGGACCTGCACCAGATGACGGTCGGTCCGACGGGCGGCACCACCGGTCACGTCAAGTCGGACAAGGGCTCCACGTCCACCATCCGCAACGGCACGGTGACGATGTACACGGAGGAGCTGAAGGGCAACCTCTTCGGCCTCATCCCGATCACCTTCAGCCCGCAGACGCCTCCGCCGCTGAACGTGCCGTTCGCCTTCTTCACCAACGTGAAGGTGACCCAGGCCGGCCAGTTCGGCGGCTCGCTCAAGGTGCCCGGACTGCAGAACTTCTTCACCGGCGGCAACAGCTAGGGCGTGTTTCGAGTAGCGCCGTCCGCCCGAAGGGCGGCCCGGCGGCGTCTGGTGCGTGCGATCGCAAGGCGGAGGGTCGCCCCGATACTGGGTGTATCGGGGCGATCCTGGCAACGCGGCGAGCGTGCGTGCCAGGCGTCGCCGGGCAGGCGGGACTTTCGAAACACGCCCTAGCACCACGAACCCGTCCGGGAGCCGCACACGACTGTGGCCCGCACCCCGTTGTCAGGGGCGCGGGCCACAGTCGTCTCACTCCGCGACCGGCGGCTCGCACTCGTGGTAGATGTACTGGTCGATGTCCACGTAGGCGCGGGCGGCCGCGAGCCAGGCGACGAGCTCTGTGCCGAGGATGATCCCCTTCGCCATCCCGTCGTCGAGATCCTCGATCTGCTGGACCATGACCAGGGAGACCTCCGCCTCGCCGTCGGCGACAAGTGCGCCCAGGGCGTGGGCGAACGGATCGCCCACCCCAGGACGACCTGTTCGAGGTCTTCCGGCCGGGCTCCCGGTTCGGGCAGTACGGCGTGCCGCTGCCAGCCCGTGTGCCGGAACGGGACCGACTGAGGGTGCTTGCGGCTGCCCATGGCGTACGACAGGTCCGCTGCCGCCCCGAGCCGGACGTCGATCTCTTCCGGCCGGAGTGACGTGCTGATCACCCGTACGTACATGACGAACGCGCTCATCGACGGGCCTCCTGTACGTGCCGTGGCCCGCACCCCGGCACATGCCGATCGGGGTGCGGGCCACAGGGACCGGAACGGGCGCGTCAGTCGCGCTTCTCGCCGCCCAGGTGGTGGACCCGGACCATGTTCGTGGTGCCGGCGACGCCGGGGCGAGCCGGCGGTCATGACCATGACGTCGCCGGTGTTGTAGCGGTTCAGCTTGAGGATCCTCGTCGACCAGGGCGACCATCGCGTCCGTGTTGTCCACGTGCGGCACCACATGCGCTTCCACGCCCCAGCTCAGCGCGAGCTCGTTGCGGGTGGACTCGTCCGTGGTGAAGGCCAGGATCGGCTGGGCGGCGCGGTAACGGGAGAGGCGGCGGGCGGTGTCACCGGACGAGGTGAAGGCGACCAGTGCCTTGCCGTCGAGGAAGTCCGCGATCTCGGCGGCGGCACGGGCCACCGAACCGCCCTGGGTGCGGGGCTTCTTGCCCGGGACCAGGGGCTGCAGGCCCTGGAGAGCAGCTCCTCCTCGGCGGCGACGACGATCTTGGCCATCGTCTTGACCGTCTCGATCGGGTACGCGCCCACCGATGACTCGGCGGAGAGCATGACCGCGTCCGCGCCGTCCAGGATCGCGTTGGCGACGTCGGAGGCCTCGGCGCGCGTCGGCCGCGAGTTGGTGATCATCGACTCCATCATCTGGGTCGCCACGATCACCGGCTTGCGTTGCGGCGGCACAGCTCGATGAGGCGCTTCTGCACCATCGGGACCTTCTCGAGCGGGTACTCGACGGCCAGGTCACCACGGGCCACCATCACACCGTCGAAGGCGGCGACGATGCCCTCCATGTGCTCGACGGCCTGCGGCTTCTCCACCTTGGCGATGACGGGGACCCGGCGGCCCTCCTCGTCCATCACCTTGTGGACGTCCTTGACGTCCTCGGCGTCCCGTACGAAGGACAGCGCGACCAGGTCGCAGCCCATCCGCAGGGCGAAGCGGAGGTCGTCCACGTCCTTCTCGGACAGGGCGGGGACGTTCACCGCCGCGCCGGGCAGGTTGATGCCCTTGTGGTCGGAGATGACACCGCCCTCGATGACGATGGTCCGCACGTTGGGGCCCTCGACCGCGACGACCTTCAGCTCGACGTTGCCGTCGTTGATCAGGATCGGGTCGCCCTTGGACACGTCGGTGGGCAGACCCTTGTAGGTGGTGCCACAGATCGACTTGTCTCCGGCGACGTCCTCGGAGGTGATGGTGAACTCGTCCCCGCGGACCAGCTCGACCGGGCCCTCGGCGAACTTCGCCAGGCGGATCTTCGGTCCCTGGAGGTCGGCGAGTACGCCGACCGCCCGGCCGGTGTCGGCGGCGGCCTTGCGGACCCGGTCGTAGCGACCCTGGTGCTCCGCATGGCTGCCATGGCTGAAATTGAATCGGGCCACGCTCATGCCGGCCTCGATCAGAGCGACGAGCTGCTCGTGGGAGTCGACGGCGGGACCGAGGGTGCAGACAATTTTGGAACGGCGCATGAGGCGGATCCTATCGGTTTGTTTCACTACGGAATATTCCGTCTGGTGGAAGATACAAAGGGGCGGAGGTCCGCTCAGTTGTGGACCAGTGCGAAGGTCTGGCCGGCGATCTCCAGCTCCTCGTCCGTGGGGACGACCGCGACCGCGACCCGTGCGTATTCCGGCGAGATCAGCCGCGGTTCGCGGGACCGTGCGGCGTTCAGACCGCTGTCCACGGCCAGGCCGAACTCCTCCAGCCCCGCGATCGCAGCCTCCCGCACCGGCGCCGAGTTCTCCCCGATCCCCGCCGTGAACACCACGGCATCCACCCGCCCGAGGACCGCCGAATAGGCGCCGATGTACTTCTTCAGGCGGTGGACGTAGATATCGAACGCGAGCGCCGCCCGCTCGTCGCCCTCATCCACCCGGCGCCGGATCTCGCGCATGTCGTTGTCGCCGCAGAGGCCGACCAGACCGCTCTTCTGGTTGAGCAGGACATCGATCTCGTCCGCGGACATCCCCGCCACCCGCTTGAGGTGGAACGTGACGGCCGGATCGATGTCCCCGGAACGCGTACCCATCACCAGCCCCTCCAAGGGGTCAGTCCCATGGACGTCTCCACGCACCGGCCGCCCGCCACCGCGGAGGCCGACGCGCCGTTGCCCAGGTGCAGCACGATCACATTGACGTCCGCCACCGGCCGGTTCAGCAGCTTGCCGTCCGGCGCGAGACATACGCGTGCGAGGTGCCGTGGAAGCCGTAGCGGCGGATCCGGTGCGCGTCGGCGGTCTCGATGTCGATCGCGTACCGCGAGGCGTGCTCCGGCATCGTCGTGTGGAACGCCGTGTCGAAGACCGCGACCTGCGGCAGATCCGGGCGCAGCGCCTGCGCCGTACGGATCCCCGTGATGTTCGCCGGATTGTGCAGCGGGGCAACGGGGACCAGCCGCTCGATCTCCGTCAGCACCTCGTCCGTGATCACGGTGGGCTCGGTGAACTTCAGCCCGCCGTGCACCACCCGGTGGCCGATCGCCGCCAGCTCGGGGAGTCCAGGCCGAGCCCGTCGGCGGCCAGCTCCTCGGCCGCCGCCTTCAGTGCCTCGTCGTGGTCGGCGATCCGGCCGTTGCGCTCGCGCGGTTCGCCGCCGTCCCTCAGCGGGGTGTGGACCAGCCGGGATGTCTCCTCGCCGATCCGCTCGACCAGGCCGCCGGCGAGCCGGGTGTTCTCACGCATGTCCAGGAGCTGGTACTTCACCGAGGAGGAGCCGGAATTGAGGACCAGTACGAGGTGGGGATCCATGGAGGTCGAACCTTCGCTAATGGGGAGGTGGTCATCGGGCTCACTGCTCGTCCTGCGCCTGGATCGCCGTGATGGCCACCGTGTTGACGATGTCCTGGACGAGCGCGCCGCGCGACAGGTCGTTGACCGGCTTGCGCAGCCCCTGGAGCACCGGGCCGATGGCGACGGCGCCCGCCGAGCGCTGCACCGCCTTGTACGTGTTGTTTCCGGTGTTGAGGTCGGGGAAGATCAGCACGCTCGCCCTCCCCGCCACCTGGGACGACGGCATCTTGGTCGCGGCGACGGACGGCTCGACCGCGGCGTCGTACTGGATCGGCCCCTCGATCCGCAGCTCGGGGTGGCCCGCCCGGACCAGCTCGGTGGCCTCGCGCACCTTGTCGACATCGGCGCCGGTGCCCGAGGTGCCCGTCGAGTACGACAGCATCGCGATCCGCGGATCCACCCCGAACCGGGCGGCGGTGACCGCCGACTGCACGGCGATGTCCGCGAGCTGCTCCGCGTTCGGATCCGGGTTGACCGCGCAGTCGCCGTACACCAGGACCTTGTCGGCCAGGCACATGAAGAAGACGGACGAGACGATCGAGGCTCCCCAGAGGCTTCGCCCTGGGAGGTGCCCCAGGCCTCGTCTTGATGATCTCGAAGGCCGGCCGGATCGTCGCCGCGGTGGAGTGCACCGAGCCGGAGACCATCCCGTCGGCCAGCCCCTCCTGGACCATCAGGGTGCCGAAGTAGTTGACGTCGGCGACGACGTCGTACGCCAGCTCCACGGTCACCCGCGGTGCGCCCTGAGCATCGCGTACTTCTCCGCGAAGGACTGGCGCAGCTCGGAGGTCTGCGGGTCGATCAGCTGGGTCCCGGCGAGGTCGATGCCCAGGTCGGCGGCCTTCTTGCGGATCACGTCCTCGTCGCCGAGCAGCGTCAGATCGCAGACGTCGCGGCGCATCAGCACATCGGCGGCCTGAAGCACCCGCTCCTCGGTGCCCTCGGGCAGCACCACCCGGCGCCGGCCGGCGCGGGCCTGCTCCAGCAGCTCGTGCTCGAACATCATCGGGGTGACCCGGCTGCTGCGGGCCACCGAGATCCGGTCCAGCAGGGCGGCGGTGTCCACATGGCGCTCGAACAGTCCCAGCGCGGTCTCCGCCTTGCGGGGCGTGGCCGCGTTCAACTTGCCCTCCAGTGCGAAGAGTTCCCCGCCGTGGGAAGGACCCGCCGGCCACGGCCACGACCGGGGTGCCCGGTGCGAGCCGGGTGGCCAGCCTGAGTATCTCCTCGCCGGGACGCTCGTCCAGGGTCAGCAGCAGCCCCGCGATGGGCGGGTGCCGGCGCTGTGCGCGGCCAGCGAGCCGACGACCAGGTCCGCCCGGTCCCCGGGGTGACGACCAGGCAGCCCGGGTCAGCGCCTTCAGCAGATTCGGCAGCATCGCCCCGCCGAACACGAAGTCCAGCGCATCCCTGGCCAGCCCCGATTCGTCGCCGAGCAGCACCGTGCCGCCCAGCGCCGTGGTGATCTGGGCGACGGTGGGCGCGGAGAGCGCCGGGTCGTCGGGCAGGACGGAGCAGGGCACCGGCAGCGTGGCCGAGAGCCGCTCGGCGATCGCGTCACGGTCCTCGGAGGACACCCGGTTCACCACCATCGCCAGAACGTCGCAGCCGAGGCCGGCATAGGCGCGGTAGGCGTTGCGTGTCTCGGCCCGTACGGACTGGGCCGGCTGGTCCTGCCGCCGACCACCGCGATCACCGAGGCCCCGAACTCGTTGGCGAGCCGGGCATTGAGCGCCAGCTCGTCGGGGAGCTGGGTGGCGGCGAAGTCGGTGCCGAGCACGAGCACCACCTCGTAGTCCCGGGCCACCTGATGGAAGCGCTCCACGAGCCGGGAGACCAGTTCGTCGGTACCCTTCTCCGCCTGGACCGCGGAGGCCTCGTAATAGTCGAGGCCGTAGACGGACGCCGGGCTCTGGGAGAGCCGGTAGCGTGCCCGCAGCAGCTCGAAGAGCCGGTCGGGGCCGTCATGGACGAGGGGCCGGAAAACACCCACCCGGTCCACCTGACGCGTCAGAAGTTCCATGACTCCCAGATCGACGACCTGTCGGCCGTCTCCCCGGTCGGTTCCGGTCACGTACACGCTGCGCGCCACGCGTGCTCTCCCATCCTGTTATGGCTGGCATTGCCCTCTTGACGATACCTGCGGGAACCCTTGAACCGCCCGCCGGACGGGCCCGCCCACCCGGTCCCGCACCCGCTTTCCACGCCCTGCCGGCGGCGGCCGAGCTGCCTGAGCAGCCGAAAGCGCGGGTGCGGACGTGGCATGGGACAATCGTGTTGGCTCACGGTACGGGGTTTCCTGAGCGTCCCTGGGAATGCATGGCAAATCAGCGAGCAGGAGACACAGCACGATGCGCATCGGAATTCTCACCGCAGGCGGCGACTGCCCAGGCCTGAACGCGGTTATCAGGTCGGTCGTGCATCGTGCCGTGGTGGGTCACGGCGATGAAGTCATCGGATTCGAGGACGGCTTCAAGGGCCTGCTCGACGGTCATTTCCGGCCACTCGACCTCAATGCCGTCAGCGGCATCCTGGCCCGCGGCGGCACGATCCTCGGCTCCGCCAGGCTGGAGCGCGACCGGCTGCGCGAGGCCGCGGAGAACTGTGAGGAGCTGTCGCGCCGTTACGGCATCGACGCCCTCATCCCGATCGGCGGCGAGGGCACACTGACAGCCGCCCGGATGCTCGCGGACGCGGGATGCCGGTCGTCGGCGTCCCCAAGACCATCGACAACGACATCTCGGCCACCGACAGGACCTTCGGCTTCGACACCGCGGTGGGCGTCGCCACCGAGGCCATAGACCGCCTCAAGACCACCGCCGAATCGCACCAGCGGGTGATGGTCGTCGAGGTGATGGGCCGCCACGCGGGATGGATCGCGCTGGAGTCCGGCATGGCCGGCGGGGCGCACGGCATCTGTCTGCCCGAGCGGCCCTTCCAGGTCGACGATCTCGTCAAGATGGTCGAGGAGCGCTTCGCTCGCGGCAAGAAGTTCGCGGTGATCTGTGTCGCCGAGGGCGCCCACCCGCCGAGGGCTCCATGCCGTACGCCAAGGGCGCGATCGACCAGTTCGGCCACGAGCGCTTCCAGGGCATCGGCAACCGTCTCGCCGTCGAGCTGGAAAAGCGGCTCGGCAAGGAGGCCCGACCGGTCATTCTCGGCCATGTGCAGCGTGGCGGCACCCCGACCGCGTACGACCGGGTGCTCGCGACCCGCTTCGGCTGGAACGCAGTGGAGGCCGTGCACCGCGGAGATTTCGGCCGGATGACGGCCCTGCTGGGCAACGAGATCGCGATGGTCCCGCTCGCCGACGCCGTCACCCGGCTCAAGACGGTGCCCAGCGACCGGATGTACGAGGCCGAGTCGGTCTTCTGACCCGCCGGACCCGGGAGCCGGGAGCCGGGAGGGCCGGGGCCCTCCCGGCCTCAGACCTCGGCCTCAGACCCCGCGGTCCGCCAGAACCGCTCCACGACCCGCGCCAGATACTCCCGCCCCGCCTCACCCGTCGCCCCGGACTGCTCCCGGCCGGTGCTGCTCCAGCTCAGCGTCGACACCGTCAGCGCCTGGTAGTCGGAGTGCGCCTGTTCCAGCACGTCCTGGATCAGGATCCGGTCCAGCGGTACGAGCTTGGCGACCGGGCGTACGTACGCCTGCCAGCGCGTGGTCACCGCCTTGGTCAGCAGCTCCGCCAGCTCGTCGTCGCGGCCGGTCGCCGTGAGGAACTGCGCGGCGGACAGCTCCAGCGCCTCGCAGAGTGCCGCGGACTGCCGCTCGTTGCCGCGCCAGCGCCCCGACTCCTCCATCCAGAGATACGGGGCTGTTCCCGAAGAAGGTGAAGATCGACACGGACGCCGGCAACTGCTCGGGGAGAGCAGCAGCATGAAGGGGACGAAGAAGTTCCCCACAGCATGATGAAGGTGTAGATCGTCACGACGCCCACGCCGGGCCCCATCAGCGGCAGCACCACCCGGATCAGGGTCTGCATCATGGATGCCCCGTCCATCCACGCCGCCACGGGCACGGCCTGCTCATAGCCACGGGGGCTGACGTGACCGTAGATCCGCTCCGTCGAACAGGTCAATGCCCGTGCAGGGAGCGCTTGTTGCCCGCGTGAACAGCGCAGCGCGCGCCGGCCGTCAGTGTGTCTCGGCCACCCACCGGTAATGCAGCTCGGGGCGCCCGACCTGTCCGTAGCTCGGCCGGCGCACCGCACGGCCGACCGTCACGAGGTGCTCCAGATAGCGGCGTGCGGTGATCCGGGACATCCCCAGCTCCTCCCCGGCAGCCGACGCCGTCACGCCGTCCGGGAGTCCCGCAGGGCCCGGCTCACCGACTCCAGAGTCGGACCGCTCAGCCCCTTGGGCAGCACGGCAGGGTGGGTGACCCGCAGTGCGCCGAGCGCCCGGTCCACCTCCTCCTGGCCGCTCGCCTCACCGGCCGCCGCCCGGAACTCGGCGTATCGCATGAGCCGGTCCCGGAGCGTGGGGTATGTGAACGGCTTCAGGACGTACTGGACGACGCCGAGCGACACGCCTTCCCGCACCACCGCCAGATCGCGCGCGGAGGTCACCGCGATGACATCGGCGCAGTGACCGGCCGCCCGCAGGGCCGCAGCAGCTGCAGACCGTGCCCGTCGGGCAGATAGAGGTCAAGCAGCAGCAGATCCACCGGCATCCGGTCCAGTGCCCGCACGGCCTCGGCCCGTGAGCCGGTGACGGCGGCCACCTCGAAACCCGTCACCCGCCCCACGTACAGCTCGTGCGCAGCGGCTGCCACCGGATCGTCCTCGACGATCAGCACCCGGATCATGCTCTGGCCCCGCGCGCCGTACGGTCGGTGAGCGGCAGCCGTACGGTGAACTCCGCACCGCTGCCGTCCCGCGCCCCGCCGTCCTGCCTGCCGGGCCCGAGCACGACCGTCCCGCCGTTGCGGTGCACGGCCTGCTGGACGAGGGCAAGGCCGAGCCCGCGCCCGGCACCGTGCGTCGACCAGCCGCGCAGGAACACCTCGTCGGCATCGTCCGGCCCGATCCCCGCCCCGGTGTCGGCGACCCGCAGCAGCAGCTCACCGTCATCGGCGAGCGCGGTCACGGTGACCCGGGCCCGCGAGGATCCGGTGCGCTGCGAGGGATGGGCGCGGTGCCCGCGGTCGCCGACTCCGATGCCGCGTCCACCGCGTTGTCGATCAGATTCCCGAGGATCGTCACCAGATCACGCTGCGGCAGCGTCCGCGGCAGTGCCCCGTCGTCGATCAGACTGTCCTGCGCGAGCACCAGCTCCACGCCCCGCTCGTTGGCCTGGGCCGCCTTGCCGAGCAGCAGCGCGGCCAGCACCGGCTCGGCGACGGCGCCCACGACCCGGTCGGTGAGGACCTGGGCCAGCTCCAGCTCCGCGGTCGCGAAGTCGACCGCCTCCTCCACCCGGCCCAGCTCGATCAGCGACACCACCGTGTGCAGCCGGTTCGCCGCCTCGTGCGCCTGCGAACGCAGCGCCTGGGTGAAACCACGCCCGAATCCAGCTCGCCGGACAGCGCCTGCAGCTCGGTGTGGTCGCGCAGGGTCACCACTGTGCCGCGCCGTTCGCCGCCCACCACTGGCTGGATATTGACCACGATCACCCGGTCCGCCGTCAGATGGACCTCGTCGACCCGCGGCCCGGATGCGAGCAGCGCCTCGGTCAGCGGGGCGGGCAGGGCGAGCTCGTCGACCGTCCGCCCGACCGCTTCCGGGCCCAGGCCCAGCAGCTCCCGGCCCGCATCGTTGATCAGCGCGATCCGGCGCCGCCCGTCCAGCATCAGCAGCCCCTCGCGCACCGCGTGCAGCGTGGCCTGGTGATAGTCGTGCATCCGGCTCAGCTCACCGGCGTTCATACCGTGTGTGTGCCGTCGCAGCCGGGCGTTGATCACGAACGTACCGAGTCCGCCGAGCGCCAGCGCCCCGCCCGCCGCCCAGGCCAGCGCGTCGAGCTGTTGACGTACCTCTGTGGAGACCCGCTCGACGGTGATGCCCGCACTCACCAGGCCGGTGATCCTGCCGTCGTCGCGGATCGGCGTCACCACCCGTATCGAGGGCCCCAGCGTGCCGGTGTACGTCTCCGTGAACGTCTCGCCGAGCAGAGCCCTGTCGGTGTGCCCGATGAACGGCTGGCCGATCTCGGAGGAATCCGGGTGCGTCCAGCGCACCCGGTCCGTGTCCATGATCGTGACGAAGGCGATCCCGGTGTCCTTCCGGACCTGTTCCGCGTAGGGCTGGAGTACGGCGGACGGGTCCGGGTACGGATCGCCTCCCGTACCGAAGGTGAACCGGCCACCGCCAGAGCCGCCGCCCGCACCTGCTGGGCCGCGGTCTGCTGGGCCTGCGCGCTGCCGGAGGAGTACGCGAAGAACGCACATCCGGCCACCACCAGGGCCACGAGCACGACCTGCATCGCGAAGAGCTGGCCGGCCAGGCTCCGGGGCGGGTACGGGGAAGCGCATGGCTCCCAGTCTGCCTGTCGCCGAGCACCGGCCCAAGGTGGCCGAGAACCATCTATGAACGATATGAACGCAAGGGTGACCGTCGTCACAGCGAGGTGCATAGTCGCCGGGACCCCAGGGACGGGGAAGACCGCAACATTGCCGAGGAGGCCCCGTGGCGAAGGCAGCCGCAAGGCGGGACCGTACCCATTATCTGTATATCGCCGTGATCATCGCTGTGGCGCTGGGCATTCTCGTGGGTTCACCGCCCCGGGGTCGCCGTGGAGCTCAAGCCCATCGGTGCCGGATTCGTCAACCTCATCAAGATGATGATCTCCCCGATCATCTTCTGCACCATCGTGCTGGGGTCGGCTCGGTCCGCAAGGCGGCCAAGGTCGGTGCGGTCGGAGGGCTCGCCCTCGGCTACTTCATGGTCATGTCGACCGTTGCCCTGGCCATCGGCCTGGTCGTCGGCAACATTCTGGAGCCCGGCTCCAGCCTCCACATCACTGACGAGGCACGCGCCGCCGGTGAGGAGCAGGCAGCCGGCGCCAGCGAGTCCACGGTGGACTTCCTGCTCGGCATCATCCCCAAGACGATGGTGTCCGCCTTCACCGAGGGCGAGGTCCTCCAGACCCTGCTCATCGCGCTGCTCGTGGGCTTCGCGCTCCAGGCCATGGGCTCCACCGGAGAGCCGGTCCTGCGCGGCATCGGCCACATCCAGCGCCTCGTCTTCCGCGTCCTCGCCATGATCATGTGGCTGGCTCCGGTCGACGCCTTCGGCGCGATGGCAGCAGTGGTGGGCGAGACCGGCGTGGACGCGCTGAAGTCGCTCGCGATCATCATGGTCGGCTTCTACATCACCTGCGCCCTCTTCGTCTTCGTCGTGCTCGGTACGATCCTGCGCCTGGTCGCCGGTGTCAGCGTGTTCGCCCTGCTGAAGTACCTCGCCCGTGAGTTCCTGTTGATCTTCTCCACGTCCTCCTCCGAGTCGGCGCTGCCGAGGCTCATCGCGAAGATGGAGCACCTGGGAATCAGTAAGCCGGTCGTCGGCATCACGGTGCCGACCGGTTACTCCTTCAACCTCGACGGCACCGCGATCTACCTCACGATGTCCTCGCTCTTCATCGCCAACGCGATGGGCGACCCGCTGACCGTGGGTGAGCAGATCTCGCTCCTGGTCTTCATGGTGATCGCGTCGAAGGGTGCTGCGGGCGTCACTGGCGCCGGCCTGGCCACCCTGGCGGGCGGCCTGCAGTCCCACCGCCCCGACCTGGTCGACGGCGTCGGCCTGATCGTCGGCATCGACCGCTTCATGAGCGAGGCCCGCGCCTTGACGAACTTCGCGGGCAACGCGGTCGCCACGGTCCTGGTCGGCACCTGGACCAAGGAGATCGACAAGGCCAGGGTCGACGAGGTCCTCGCCGGCCGGCTGCCGTTCGACGAGTCGCTGATGGAGGACGACATCCATGGCGGGGCGCCTGCCGCCGAGCCGGGTGAGGACGACGCCCCGGCCGCGGCGAGTGTGCCCGGTCAGACCGACGACGGGGACAGGCCCTCGCTGACGAAGGTGTAGCGCCACCCGCTGTTGATCGACGCGACGCGGCCGGTACGGGACCGAACTCCCGTACCGGCCGCGTTGTTGTCCGGATCCGCCCTTGCCTTGACGTCGGCGTCAGGATTACGGTCGTCGTATGCGAATCGGGGAGCTGGCCGAACGCGCCGGGACGACGACACGGACACTGCGTTACTACGAGTCGCGCGGCCTGCTGCACGCATGTCGCGCGGAGAACGGCTACCGCACGTACGACGACAGCGATCTGCGCCTGATCCAGCAGATCCGGACCCTGCAGGACTTCGGGTTCGAGCTGGAGGAGACGCGCCCTTCGTCGACTGCCTGCGCGCGGGCCACCCGGCGGGCGATTCCTGCCCCGCCTCGCTGGCCGTCTACCGGCGCAAGCTCGGCGAGCTCGACGCGCTCATCGGGCAGTTGCAGAGCGTACGTAGGCAAGTGGGCACCCAGTTGGCACGTGCCGAGCTGGAGGCGTCGGCCGAGGTACCCGGCGGCCCCGAACCACGTTGCGGACTGGGAGGATGACAGATGATCCATGCAGAGGGTGTCGCAGAGGTCACCGACACGACATTCGACGAAGAGGTCCTGGGAGCCGGCCTCCCCGTCCTGGTGGAGTTCACCGCCGACTGGTGCGGCCCCTGCCGCCAGCTCGCCCCGGTGCTCAGCGCGATCGCGGCGCAGGAGAGCGGCCGTCTCAAGGTCGTCCAGCTGGATGTGGACACCAACCCGGGCATCGCCAGCCGCTACGCGGTGCTGTCGATGCCGACGCTGATGGTGTTCCGTGCGGGCGAGCCGGTGAAGTCCATGGTGGGGCCCGGCCCAGGCGCAGGCTGCTCCAGGAGTTGGAGGACGTGTTCGCACCTGCGATCCGAACCGGGCAGGTGGGACGCCGTCCGTCCGGCGTCGGCTCAACCGTGCTTGTAGCTGCGGAAGTTGACCCAGAGGTTCCATGAGACGTCGAGGGTGTGCAGGAACGAGCCGTCCGGGCGCGGCAGTACGACGACTCCCTCGGCCTCGGAGACGGCGTCCAGGTCCTGGTCGAATTCGCGGGTGACCTGGCCGCTGTCGGGGTCGACGCGGTTGACGGACCTGTCGCCGTCGTTGGAGGCGAGGTAGAGCTGCCCCTCGTGCAGGTCGCCGCCCTGGACGGCGTCGAGCGTGGTGCTGAGCGGAACGGTCCGCACCAGGCTGAAGTCGGAGAGGCGCAGCACTCGCAGGGTGTTCACACCGTCGAAGTCGGTGGTGTAGGCGAGGCCCTTGGCGGGGTCGAGGGCGATCCAGGAGGCGTGCGTGTCACCCGAGGGGTTGACGGGCAGTGCGTGGCAGATGCCCGTGTGGTCGAGGGTGGCCGCGTCGTACTCGCACACCCAGGGGTGGGCGTAGTCCTTGTCCTCGATCGGTGCGTAGAGCTTCCCGGCGTGCTGGGCAATGTCGCCGATGTGGTTGCCGCCCTCGTCGGCGACGGCGGCGGGGATCGCGCTGTTGTCGGTGTCGTAGGTCTCCTCGTAGTCCATGCTCACCCTGGACAGGCCAGTGCGCGAGGAGAAGTACCAGTCGGTGCCGTCGGTGGCGGCGCCCTGGGAGCGCTGGAGCGCGTAGATGGTGTTGAACTTCGCTGTCGGTCTGCGTCCAGGCGGCTTCCGCACCCGCCGGTGAGGCGGTCAGGACGAGGGCTGCGGAGGCCGCGAGGGCGGTGGCGGCCGTCAACAGCCGGGGAGATCTGCGCACGGGGCTTCTCCTGTGGGGTGGAGGAGGGTTCCTACGAGTCTTCTGTGGTGCCGGAGCAACCAGGAACCTATCCGCACGTCAGGTATATGTACACATCTCGTGCGGCGCCATGGGCGGGTATCCGCCATAGGCCGCTCCGGTGCTCCTCCCGGATGAGCCTCTCTCCTTCCGCGTGCTGGACGGCTACCGGGCGGACAACGTAGGCAGGGGCCAGGGCCTTTCGTTCGGTTCGGGCCGGGCTCGCGTGGTCCTCCGCGTGCGCGGCCCGGTCAGCGACCGGTCCGTACGGCCGGGCAGGAGCCGGCCGGCAGGCGAGCGGACATCGAGCCAGTCCGGGCAGGACCCGGCGTTCCGGTGGCAACCCCGAGGGCCACCCGAGAGCAACCCGGTCGCGCCCGGGGACTTCCCCGGTCTCCGTCCGACGCGGTTGTGTGCCGGGCCGGCGCACTGCCAGGTTCTGTCGAAGCGGAAAACTTCCGTTACTCACTTCGTAAGGCCCTTGGAAGGGATCTCATGCAGCTGCTCTTCAGAGCGCTCGCCGGAGCACTCGCCGCCGGAGTGCTCGCTGGAGCGTCGGCGCCGGGCGTGATGGCGGCAGACGCCGGCTCTCCGGGCGAAAGCCGGCCGGTTCAACGTGTCATCGACTGGAAACCCTGCGCCCTGGACGACACAGCGGAATGCGGGACGCTGAGCCTGCCCGTCGACTGGGCACACCCTTCGGGTGAGAAGTTCGATCTCGCGGTGGCCCGTCGCAAGGCGACCGATCCGGATCGCAGGGTCGGCGTACTGCTGGTCAATCCAGGTGGTCCGGGCGATTCGGGGTGGACTTCGCCGTACGGCGCGCCAAGGCCCACTTCAGTGCGGACGTTCAGGAGAGGTTCGACATCGTCGGGTTCGACCCGCGGGGTGTCGCAGGCAGCCAACCGGTGGTGTGCTCGCAGGAGCTGCTGGCCCAGCGGCCCTCCGCGTACCCCGCGATCAGCAGGAGTTCGATCAACTGGCCGACTTCAACCGTGAGTTACGCCAGGACTGCCGACAGCGCAGCGGACCTGTCTTCGACCACGCCGATACCTTGAGTGTCGTCCGGGACATGGACGCGATCCGTGCGTCGCTGGGCGAGAAGAAGATCAACTACTTCGGTCACTCCTACGGCACGCTGATGGGCCAGCAGTATGCGGAAGAGTACGGCGACCGGATTCGGGCCATGGCCCTCACCTCGAACATCGATCACAGCCTCGGAACCCGGGAGTTCATGGTCTCCTCGGCGGCCACCGCCGAGGACTCGTTCCACCAGTTCGTGAAGTGGTGCGACCGCACCGACTCCTGCGCACTGCACGGCCGGGATGTCACCGCCGTCTGGGACGGTCTGCTCGACCGGGCGGACCGGGGAGTTGCGCGACCCCGAGAGGCCGGACGAAGTGCTTACCGCGAACGACATCACGATGTTCGCCTTCATGGCCTTCTACGGCCCGGACCGGGACGAGCTGGCCACGTATCTGGCGGGGCTCGACGCACAGACGGCGAAGGAAAGCCGGCCGGGAGCGCAGGGAACGCAGGAGCAGACGGACGCGCAGGAGCAGACGGATGCGCAGGAGCAGACGGATGCGCAGGAGCAGACGGACGCGGAACCGTTCCACGCGGTCTTCTGCCAGGACTGGGGTTCCGGGCGAAGGACTACCGGGACTACGCCCGGCTGACTCAGGCAGAGCTGCGGGCCGCACCGCACATGCGCGGTTCGCCACGCGTCCACGCCGCGCTGGCCGGCTGCATCGGCTGGCCGGACGAGGTGAACAACCCGCAGCACCGGCTGCGCATCACCGAGGCGCCGAAGATCCTCATGCTGAATTCACTGCACGACCCGGCGAACGAGTACACCTCGGCGGCCAACGTGCACCGGCAGACCCGCGACACGACGGTCCTGGTGCCGTACGAGGGTGATGGACACAGCGTCTACAACCGCAGCGACTGCACGCGCGACGCCGTGGACGACTACCTCACCACACTGAAAACCCCACCAATCGGCAGTAGTTGCGCCCCGCCACCCCGAGAGCTGAGTGCGGGACAGCACACACCGGCCCAAAGCGCTGGGCGGGCCGAAACGCAAGGAAGCACTCCCAAGTCGGTTCCGCAACGATCTTCGGCGGGTCGATGCCGCCTCGGAGGTGGACTTGGGAGTGCTTCCTCGCACTTCCTTCCTGCGGCTTGCTCCATGGCCCGCCGTGGAAACGTTCGCTCAGGACCGGGGCATGGAATCACGCTGGAATCCCCACCCAAGGCGATCGGTCCCTCGCCGATGACGGCTCGACCGCCTCCCGATTTCGGCCGGTCAGGCCAGACCCCGTGGCGGGGAACGGCGCACCGAATGGCTCCGTCCAGGTAGCCGGCTCCCTGGCCCTGCTGTCGACTGGAGCCGACGGCCGCTCGGATGGTCGCAACCTGCCCGCACGGGCGGCCGAATGATCGAGGAGTCTCTGGTGAAACGCCACACCCGGACCACCGCGGTGCTGGTCTCCGCACTGCTGACGGCGGCGGCGGCGACCGGATGTTCCGACAGCGGATCCGACAGCGCCAGTGGTACGGACACGGGCGGCCAGAGCAGCGGCCGTCAGGCCGAGGTGCCCGCCGCCGCGTCCAAGTCCCCGCCGCGACTGTCTCCGTCAAGGACGGTACGTACGGAAAGACACTCGTGGACGACAAGAGCATGACCCTCTACGTGTTCGACAAGGACACCAAGGCCAAGTCCAACTGCACCGGTGCCTGTGCCAAGGCATGGCCGCCGCTGCTCGACACGAAGGCACCGGTCGCGGGCAGCGGGGTCAAGTCGGATCTCCTGAAGACGACGACCCGCGGCGACGGCAAGAAGCAGGTGACCTACAACGGCCACCCGCTGTACCGGTTCGACGAGGATCAGAAGGCCGGCGATACCAACGGGCAGGCCGTCGACGCCTTCGGGGCCAAGTGGTATGTCATCAGTCCCGAGGGCAAGCAGATCACCAGCAAACCGACGAACGACACCGGAAACGGCTACTGATTCCCGGCCGATCCGCCTCACGAGCCCTCGGAGACGTCATGCCGTACCCGTTCCCTCGCGGCGGGCGCGGTCCGCCGTGGCAGCTGCCGCCTTCTCCCTGTGCCTGACGGCCCTCGCCGCCTGTTCGGACGGTGGTGGCGGGGCGGCAGTAGCTCGTCACCCCCGCCTCCTCGTCGGAGTCACCCTCCCAGCAGCCGGCCGGCCGTGGGTTGAAGGTCGGGGTCAAGAACTTCACGTTCCAGCCCGCCGATGCGACCGTCGCGCCGCGAACGAAGGTCACTGTGACCAACAACAACTCGACCACGCACACGCTCACGGCAACCAAGGGCAAGGCCTTCGACACCGGCGATATCGCTGTGGGCAAGTCGGCCACCTTTACCGCTCCGTCGAAGGCCGGCGGCTACCCGTACAACTGCACGATCCATCCCTTCATGACAGGCACCCTCACCGTCAAGTGAGCCCCGGCCACCGAACCCGGCCTTCGCCGCGAATGGACCGCCATGTCCTCACACACCTCCGCCACGCCCGCCGTGCCCGCGCGCGGAGGCGGTGCCGGCCGCCTTCTGCGCGTCGCGGCGCGGGTACTCGCCGCGGCCGGCCTCGCCGTGGACGCTTATATCCACGCCCATTTGGCCGAGCAGTACGACGCCGTCGCAGCCGACATCAGCCAGGGCACGCTGTTCCGGATCGAGGCGGGCATCGCCGCGCTGGCCGCGCCTCGTCCTGGCATGGCGGCGGTGGCCGTCCGACCTCCTCGCCTGGTCGGTCGCGGCCGGCGGGCTCGCACTGTTGCTGATCTACCGGTACGTGGACATCGGCGCTTGGGGCCCGTTCCCGAGCATGTACGAGCCGATCTGGTACGGGGAGAAGGTGGCCGCTGTCGTGGCCCAGGCGGTCACGGTGGTCGCCACCCTGTATCTGCTGCTCCTGCGGCCACGGCCCCGCCCGCCGCCGTGCTGAGTACCGGGCACCGGACACCGAGCGCTGACACCGGCCTCAGGCGCGATGGCTGCCTCTGGTTCCGTGCGGCGACAGGACCCTCCCGCGCCCATCGCGGGAGGGCCCTGCCTGGATGCTTGCCTATGTGCAGGTATCCGGGAGCTCCGGCTGAGCCACCTGCGTGCCGATCACGGCCAACTCGGTGTTCGCCTTCTCCCAGGTGCCCCTGCTGCAGCCAACCGCTCGCACCATCGAGCCGCCCCATTCGGGGAAGACCGAGGGCTGAGCAGCCTTGACCGAGGGCCGCCCCGGCGGGCTGAACATCATCCACACCGTGCGGCGCGGCTCGCCCCAGAACGCGGCAAGTTCCTTCATGTCCTGCGAGCCCGGGAACACGACGGTCCCGCTCAGATCTGCACGGTTCACTGCTACATCTCCCGGTTCTGCCAGGTGAGGGCGGGGCACGCGGTGTGGGCGGGGTCCCTACAGCAGGGCGCCGCCGGACACTTCGAGCCGCTGGGCGGTGACCCAGCGCAGGTCATCGGAGGCGAGCGCGGCGATGGCGTCGCCGATCTCCTGCGGTTCGCCGACGCGGCCGAGCGCGGTCTGCGCGCCCAGGCCCTCGCGCATCTGCGAGTCGTCCCGCATGGCGCCGCCGTTGAAGTCGGTGGCGGTCGGCCCCGGCGCGATGGCGTTGACGCGGATCTTGCGCGCCCCCAGCTCCACGGCCAAGGTCCGGCTGAGGACCTCGACCGCCGCCTTGGAGGCCGAGTACACCGAGGTACCGGCACTGGTGTGGCGGCTGAGGGAGGAGGAGACGTTGATGATCCGCCCCCGTCGGCCAGCACGGGCGCAAGCGCCTGGATGAGGAAGAACGTGCCACGCACGTTGGTGTCCATTACCGCGTCGAAGTCGTCGACCGTGACCGCTTCCAACGGTCCGAACAGCCCGATCCCGGCATTGTTGACCAGGACATCCAGCCGGGACGCGTCCCAGCGCTCCAGCTGCGCGGCCAGGTGGGAGACGAAGGCGGGAAAGGAGGCCACGTCACTGATGTCCAGCCGTAGCGCGGCAGCGGTGGCACCGGTTTCCTGAACGTTCCTGACCGTCTCCTCGGCCTCCTGCGCGTCGCCGCGGTAGGTGACGATGACGCGCAGCCCGTGCCGGGCCAGCGCTTGGCCGTGGCCCGGCCCAGCCCGCGATTACCGCCGGTCACCAATGCGATCTTGCCTGACTCCATGGGTGCTTCTCCTTCGGGAAACGGAACGACGCCGACCGGGAGTGCTCCCGCCGACCGGATGCGAGTCGATCGACTCGCATCCTTGTCCACGTAAACACCCGCACAGTGGCGAGTCAAGTGACTCGCCTCGTGATGGGGCATACTGGGCCCATGACCGCAGGACTCTCCGCGCACCATCAACGACTCGCTCAGCGCAAGCGCGAGGCGATCACCGCTGCGGCCACGAAGCTGTTCCTGGAGCGGGCTATGACAGGACCTCGCTGGCGAAGATCGCGCAGGAAGCGGTCGTCTCGAAGTCCACGCTGTTCAAGCAGTTCCCCACCAAGGCGGCGCTCTTCGAGGCCATCGTCACCGAGTACTGGAAGGGCGGGCCGGACCCGGCGGCGCCCGCGACGCAGCCCGGTGACCTGCGCGTCGGCCTGAGCGCGATCGGCCGCCAGTACGCCGACCTGATCGGCCGGCCCGCGATGGCGGCTCTCTTCCGTATCGTCATAGCCGAACTGCCGCGCTTCCCGGAACTGGGACGGGCTCAGTTCGAGCTGGGCAAGCTGCCCTACTTCATCTCCGTCCAGCACTACCTGGAGGCCCAGCACGCCGCGGGTACTGCGGTGGTACCTGACGCGGAGAGCGCCACCAACCAGTTCCTCGGCATGATCGCCAACTACGTCCTGTGGCCGCGGATGCTGCTCGCCGACTGGAGCCCCGCACCTGCCGACGTCGGCCACGCCCTCGACGAGGCGGTCACGACGATGCTTGCCCGATACGGCCGCAGCACCGGCGACCCGCAGCACTCCTGAGGGCTCCGGCGCCGCTGCGGGTGCGAACGGCGCCCGCCCTGGCCCCCGGAACTCTGCGGGAGGCGGCCGGTCAGTGCAGGGCGGCCGGGAAGCGCCATTCACGGCGACCCGCCGGCGGCCGTGCCGCCGGGAATGTAGACGGTGTCCCCTACCGTCGCCGCGGCGCGGTGCCGCGAGGCGGCGGTCGACAGAGGGGATCGCCGCTGCCACCCTTCGTAAGCAGGCGATTGAACGGGGATTGCTCTCCCATAATTCTTGACTACCCAGAAATCGGAATGCCTCAGCTCAGCCTGAGAGGAACTGGCCAACGTCGAGGTTATTCCGATTTAGCCAGTGAAAGCGGCGTGCGTGAGATCTTGCTGACGCGGCAGGCCATCGGCGGCCTGCCGGGTCGAAAGGGCTGGAGCGCGAAGGCCGGTTTGCGCAGATAGTCGCAGTGGTCGGCGCGAGAAGCGGCCGCAGTCCGGACACTCCGCCCGCGCCCGGCCTTCGCCACGACCTCGACCGTGCCGAACACGGCCGTCACCGCCTCGACATTCACATCGTCGATCCCGTCGAACATCAGCGCGTCCCAGAACGGTGCATCGGTCAGCATGACCAGCACCATCGCCGTCCACAGCCGACCGCAGCATTGGCCGGCAGGAACCTGGTGGAGCGTCAGTGTCGGCTTACGGAAGACAAGGCGTACGTGGTCTCACGCGAACAGTCCCCTCGCAATCGAACATCGAGGTAACACTCCGCGACCGCTCCCAAGGATCTGTGCCAGGCCCCCGATTGTGCGCAGCTCAGCCCGACACGAACGATCCCTGCCCCAGCACGGTGTACAGGCGTCCTTCCTGCCGGAGTGCGACCACGGCCTTCTGGGCAGTCGACTGGCTGACGTCGAACTCTGCCGCAAGTGCCACGGTGCCGGGGAAGCGGGATCCAGGGTCGTAGCGGCCGGCATCCAGCCGTCTGCGCAATTCATCGGCTACCTGGGGCCACACGGGGACGGAGCGGTCAAGGTCCATACCTCCAGCGTGGGCGTATTCGCGAGAATGTGCTATCGCGGTAACGCGCTAGTGCGGTATCGCGCTTACGCGTAATGTGGCTGACGGGAAGCCCCGGCAACCGCTGGAACGGTCCCGGGCGCAGTCACCGGCTGGATGGAGTCAGCGACATGGCAGAGCTTACGTGCGGAGCCCCGGGCCCGACCTGTGAGTCGGACGCCGGCGAGCGTGTGCACAGAATGCGCGCCCGTTGGGAAGGTGCAGGGGTCCTGCGCCTGCGCCTGCTCCTGTCGAAGAGCTGCGAGTGGTACACGAGACCTGTGATCACGCCTCACTTGCCAGCACGGCACCCGGCGGAAGCTTCAGGAGATCGCCGATCGGTACGCGCTGGAAACCGGTGCGGTGGTTGAAGAGCTTGTAGGTCACGTGCTGAGCGACGGAACGGCGTCCGAAGTCGAGCTTGCGGCGTTCGTCCCGGTGCTTCACGCGGCGCTCCGAGACGTTCTCGGCGTGGCGATGCGCGAGTAGTCCTCGCCTGTGGCCTCGGGCGGGGCGTCTCGCCCACGATTGACGGAGGAGGCACCGATGGACAGGCGAGGGACAACGGCGCATTACGCGCTGTTGTCGCCCCGCACTCCGCGATAGCCTCTCGCTGTCCACCGAACCAGGACCGGTGACGCGCGAGGGGATCGTGGAACAGCGCGATGTGCAGGGCCACTACGAACAGCTTGCTGTCGAGTACGACGAACACTGGGTGTATGGGCCGGACTACATCCCCTGGATGGCGGCCCGAATCGCCGAAGCGTTGCGGCTCACGGCTGGTGACCGTATGGCCGACATCGGTTGTGGCACTGGATTGTTTGCGCGGGAAGTAGCGAAACGGATCCGGCCCAGCCAGCCGGTCCTGTGTGCCGACCCGTCGGAAGCGATGCTGCGTCAGATCGGTGTGCCGCCCCACCCGACCTGACGCCGGTTGTGGCTTCGGCGGAGGACATCGCGGAAGGCGACATGGACCTGCCTTTTGGCCAGATCGATGCGATGTGGCTGAAGGAATCGGTCCACCACCTCGCGGATCCTGCGCGGACATTGAGTGGTCTGGCCGGGCAGCTGGCGCCCGGTGGGCGACTGTTGGTGGTCATGCTCCCGGCCACGATCCGGTACCCGCTGTTCAAGGCAGCACTCACCCGTTTCGAGAGCTCCAGCCGGACCCGGCCGACATCGTGGAGCATCTGACGACCGCCGGCATGGAGGCCGGGCTGACGCACGTCGAGCACGAGCTCCGCATCGACCGGAACAGGTACTTCGACATGGTGCGCGCCCGCTACATGTCCCTGCTCTCCACGTTCAGCGACGCTGAGATCGAGGCGGGCATCGAAGAGATGAGAGCCGCCCACCCCGAACCCGTCCTCACGATTCCCGACCGGTTCGCCTTCGTCCAAGGGAATCGGGAGCCCAGCGAGGTGAGGGCGAGTGAGCACTGTGGTGGATGAACGGCTGCGTCGGCTTCGGGGAACTCGACGACCATTCGCGTATTGCGGACCACCTCGGGCTCGACCTGGAACGGCCTTTACGTTCCCTGAACGATGGTTACCCCGAAAACGCCGTCGCGCTCGTCGGCAAACTGACCGAGAAGCTTCTCAAAGAGCTATGGCGACACCACAACATCGAGGGTGACCCTACGACCAAGGCGCTGAACGACCTGGTCAAGCGCTGCCGTCCGCACATTCGCAGCAGCACCGTGATGGATGCACTCGACGACATCCGACGCCTGCGCAACCGCTCCACGCACGATGGATACGACATCAGTGACGAGGACGGGCTGCTGGCCGTGCGCCGTCTCGTCGACGTGCTGGTCTGGTTCACGAACACGGGAAGTGCCGCTCTCCTCGGTGGTGAACCGGACGTGGCCCCGAGGTGGCCCGCCGCTGTGAGTTCCTGGCGGGTCTCTATGTCACTCTGGGCTATCGGCAGGCCAAGCGCTTCGTTCTCAGCCCCGACACCGTCTACCAGCTGTTCTGCCGTGAATCGGGCATGCGGTTGGAGTACGTGGAACTCATGCTCTCCCGGGACGCGGACGATCTGAGCACAGTCCTCTCCACCACCGGCGGCGAGTTGTTGCGTACCAGGCTGCCCAAGCTCACCAGGTTCGTCGTCCTGGAGGCGGACAGCGGCAGTGCGGCATCCGGTGCACTCCGTGATCTGCTCGGGCTGGACTTCCGGATCGTTCGCTACGACGGTTTCGTCGACACACTCGTCGACCTGGATACACACCTCGGTGTCGTCTCCTCTGCGGCCGGGCCCGCCGAACCCCGGAGCTTGATCAGCGCGGCCGTGCTGTCGACCGATCCGCACACCGGCGAATCCCGGATGACGGAATCCGAGGACGCGTCGGAGCTGCTCATCCGTCTTGCACAGGGCAGTGCCAACGTGCTCGTCACCGGCCGCCCCGGAAGCGGGAAGAGCATGCTCCTGCGCTCCCTCGCGGTCAACTCCAGCACCCGCCGGTTCCGCTTCTACTTCGACCTCGGGCTCAAGCCCAAGGGCGAGCCGTTTCGGAGTACGCCGCGCGACTCCTGGCACCGGCCATGGCGTCGGACCGCTCCCGCGCCTACGACCTCTTTCTCTACCTGATCCGGTCAGGCACCGCACTCTGCGTGCTCGACGCCGTAGATGAGGGCGTCGAAGAATCGAGCCCTGCCGGATTTCTGAGACTCTTCGTGGATCTCGCGGCCGTGCTCTCGGCCGAGTCCGCGGTGGTCATGAGTTCACGTGTGTCCTTTCTCGCCGACTCGCCACAGGTCCGCCAGTTGCTGGACAGCGGCGCAGGCCGTTCCGAGCAGCTCGTAGAGCAGATGTACGCCAACGGAGTCGACCCGGCGAAGGTCCCGCACTTCCACCTCGTACGCCTTGCCGAACCTGACGCGACACCGTTGGAGAAGCGGCTCACCGCTTCGTTGGAGCTCCCTTCCGGGCGCCCCTCGCCGACATTCTTGGCACACATATCACCCGTACTCTGACGGTGCATGGCCAAACAGCTATCGACGAGCGCCTGCTCGACTCCTTCGGGCATGCCTTCCTCTCTGACCGGACCGTGTTCTCCCTCCTCGACCTGCACCGGTCGCTGGGGGCCGGCGTGTTCACTGACGGACGGCTCGACCTCGACGCCTGTGTGCTCTCTCCCTTGCTGCGCAAGGTCGGGCCCGACCATGTCGCTTTCGTGCACACCGCATACCAGGAGCTGCTGGCCGCGCGGTACCTGGCCGAGGGCGAGCACCGGGGTACGGCAGCGGACCTACCGGGCGGCGCCTTCCTCACAGAGCAGGTGAGGGCGTTCCTCGCGGGCCTTGCCGTCGCGCCGGTGACCGAGGACTGCATGTTGCCGGCCGGGACATACCTGGTCGGCCCAGCGGAACGTCTGCTTTTGCGCCGAGTCCCGCGCCCGTACGCTTCGACCGTGACGCAGTGACAGTGGCGCGCTACAGGCATTTCCTCGAAGCGCTCGACAGCGACGGAGCCTCCCCTGGGACCATCCCGACCAGCCGGCCAATGTCACACACCACCCGTGGACCGACCGATTGCGCGAGGCCGACTACTACGCGGACGCGCGATTCGATGCGTACCCGGCTGTCTGCGTCAACTGGTGGAGTGCTTACGCCTTCGCTGCGTTCGAGGGCAAGAGGCTGCCCACGTCCTTGAGTGGGAAGCCGCGGCGCGCGGAACGGACGGACGGTTGTTCCCGTGGGGCGACGACCCGGATGCAAACCTGGTCAATTGTGCGGACTCGTGGGTCGGTCACCCCGTTGTCACGTACCAGGCGTGGTACGAGGACTTCGCGGGTGACGCCGTACGCAGGGCATGGGTGACACCGGCGGCCGAACGACAGGGCAACCGCTCTCCGTTCGGCATTGCGGACATGGTGGGCAACTGCTGGGAATGGACGTCCACCAGTCTTGGCGACCCCGGTGAGGCCGTGATCTGCGGTGGCAGCTACGACAACCCGATGCGCGCAGTGCAGGCGAGTAGCAAGGGAGCTACCGGAAGCGCGGTGGGAGCAACGCGGTGGGCTTTCGATGCGTGGAAGACGTCACGGACACCGAGGAGACGACTGTATGAGCGGCGAGCCTCGCCACGGAACGATTTTCGACCGGCGGTCGAGCGGCGGGGAGCGAACGGCACCCTTGGGTCCTACATCGTTCGGGACGACGAGGACCAGCGGTACTACGGCTTCGATTACCGGCAGATCGTGACCGAGGGATTCCGGACCATCCGTACAGGTGAACGTGTCCGCTTCCATGTCTCGGGCGTCAGCCCCGACCGAGCGGAGTTCGTCATCCGTCTCGACCAGCCCGACCCGTCCGAGTACTACGGATGACCGCGCCACTCCCGCTCGAAACGCTCACTGGTGCTCGCCAGGAACTGACGGTTGTTGTGCCCGTGCGACTGCTGCGAATTCCGGACTGGGATCAGGGGCCGTTTCCGTTCGAGCTGGGTAACCGTCGCACTGGCGCCGAGACGAGGGCAACATACTTCGCCCCGCCTCAGCCCGCGTCCTGTATGGCGCACCCGGCAGACCCGCCGTTGGTACCGCCCGACATCGGTCATGCATGACGGCCTGCACCTCATCGGCATGGAACTTCTCCGCACCGCTACCGCCCGCCATCCCGAACACGCGCTCGCCGTAATGCACTTAACGGTGGCCAGACCTCTTTGCCCGTGGTGCGTGCCGTAGCCGGACGGCCGACCGCCCACGGCGATGCCGCGACGCTCACCGGGCCGCTGAATCCTGAGGCACTCCTCGCCGGCCTGGCTGAAGTCACCAGCGGGACCGGAACGTTCTCTATCGCCCGTCCCTACACCGTCGCTTTCTTCACCCCGAGGCCAGTCACGATCCTGCCCTCCGTGCGGGCTATGAAGGAGAACTGCCGGACACGGCCGACCGCTGGCTCTGGCAGTTGGCGTCACGGTCGACCCGGCCGACTTCCCGCTCGCCCCGGAGACCGCCGCCGTGGAGCTCAGTAAGGCCGTGCGTATCTCGGCGGACTGGAGTGCCCTGGTACTGCGGCAGGGCGCTGCCTTCCTCGGTCATCGCGCCGACACGGGGACGGGGACTTCTACGCGTTCGGCGCCTTGCACTCGCGCACGGTGTACCTGGATGCGCTGCTGCTCGGGTCGCTGCAACGTGACCATATCGACGAGCTCACCGAGGAACTCTCGGACGTCTTCGACACCAGGCGACTGGCGCGGAGAGTCGCCACGCTGGAGCGCAATATCGCGGCTTTCCGAAGTACCTACTGGCGCCAGCACCTGACCGCACACGGTCCGGCCAACGAACTGCTTCTCGCCTTCCAGAACCAGCACCGGCTGCCCGACCGTTTCGGCGAGATCCTTGCGGAGGCCGCAGACTACAGCCGTTTGGTGCAGACGCAGGAGAGCCAGCAGATCAGCGGCGCGCTGGGGCGCTCACGATCCTGGGTCTGCCGCTCGGGACCGCGCTCGGTGTGCTTCAGGTCCTCGGCGACGACTCACTCAGCCACCTACTCGTTGCGCTCGGGCTTTCCGTGGTCGTGACCGCCGGTGCTCTCGCGACGCGATACGGGAGGCTGGTGCTCTCATCGCTGCGCGGGGAGGAAGGCCATAGCTCGCGTGCCGTCGGCCGCGTGTCCGGTCCAGACGCAAACCCGAATCTCAAGTCTCGAAACTCGGATCTTGGGGCCGGAGTTCGAGCGCCGGATGCGGCCGGGTCATTCCTTCGGGGTACGTGCGAGGCTTCGAGCCCGGCGCTTGAGCTTCGGGATTCGGCGGTCGGGACCCGGGTGCCGGGATTCGAGCGATGTTGTTCATCCGGCGGGAAAACCAGGGGTTTGGGAAACCGACCTACCCTCCCTACCCGTTACGGCCAGCAAGTATGACTAATCGTGACCGAGTTGCGGCGCAGAGTTGCGAGTGTTTACGGTGCCCTCAACGAAACGACCCCGGCACGGTGTTGAAAGCACCGGCCGAGGTCTCACCCAAGATCGCAACCATAGAAAGACGATCTCGTGGCTATCCAGCACCTTAGCTCCGCCCCGTGCGCCCCGCACCCTCGCGCCCGTACCGCCAGGCCCGCACCGGCTACGGCAAGCGCTCCATCTCCGGTCAATCCTCGGCCCAGACATCCGACTTCGCACTTCTTCCCGAGCGTGAGCGCTACGTCGCCGGGTATGTCGACCACCTCCCCGATGGGGCCGCGATGGACATCAAGTCGCTGGCGAAGGACCTCCCGCTGTACGGCCAGATGGCCATCGGCACCGCGCTGCGCACCCTCGCCGTCGCCGGGCACCTCCGCCACGTACGCTGCCGCGTCGAATCGCTCGGCCAGAGCCGCTGGGTGACGCGTACCTACTGGTCACGTTCCGCCCGCGACAACGAGTGGTGGGCCACCCACCTCGCGGGGAGTCGACCGGGGAGATGGCTTGCCCGTTCAGGAAGGGCCGGTGTCTCCGTCGCCAGGGACGCCCGCTGAGCCGCCGGCTCCTCAGGAAGCGGCTTGCGTCCCCGCCGTACCGCAGCAGCGGTCGACGACAGCCGACCCGGCCCAGGATGCCGCTCCCTCGCCCGCGTATCTCGTCCTGGCCCGGATCGGCCGTCTCGAACCCAGGCTGGCCTTGTCGGACGGGGATTGTGCAGTGCTGGAGCGACTCGCTGCGGAGTGGTTCATCCGTGGCATGGACGCCGACTACCTCACTCAGGCCCTGATCTCGGGCCTCCCCGCTCAGATCGGCTCGCCCGTCGGCTTCGTACGCCGCCGTCTCATCGACAAGCTCCCGCCCAGGGTGCCCGCCGCCCCACCCGGGGCCGGCCGCGCCGGTCCTGCACCCGCTCCTCGTGGAGTGCGCGGAATGCGGCCGTCCCGGCCCGGCCGACGCGCTCCCGGACGGCCTCTGCCGCCCCTGCCGCGTCGCTGTCCAGGCGGGGTCCGCGGGGCAGGGGATCCGGCGGCCCAACTGCCCGGCGGGCGCGACGTCCACGCGCTGGTGGGCAGCATCCGCAACTTGATGCGGGCACCCTGAAATCGCCTGGGCGGAAGCCTTCCGGACGTCGGTGCAGGCAGGGCCCGTCGGGAGGGCTGTCGGTGCGCCTGGTTAGGCTCCTCCGGGACCCGGGGCGTGTCGAGCGCGCCGGGGACACCGATCATGGGGAGCCATGCGCAAGACACTTACCGCGACGGCCTGCGTTCTGACGGCCGCTCTGCTGACGGGCTGCGGTGGTGGCGAGGAGAAGCCGGCCGAGGCGAGCAAGGGAGCAGCCCGCCGCCCAGGAGTCCGCGAAGCCGAAGGAGACCGGCGGAGGTTCCGTGAGGGAAGGGGCCTCGCACGAGGTGACGATCAAGGTCGAGGGAGGGTAGGAGCCAGGTCATGTACACCCTCGACGACTCGGACTACGCGGAGGTGGACCTGCCGTGGACGAAGACGGCCACCATTGCCCGCGGGTGCGGAGAACGAGGTCGGCCGACTGGTGCTCGTCGGGCCCGGCACCATGACCGCGGCCGACGGCAAGCTGGTCGCGGCAGGATGTTCGATCACCGTCGACGGTAAGACGGTCATCAAGAACGACGGTGGCGAGACGGGCAAGCCCTGCTCGTACAAGCTCAAGTAGGGCAGAACGGCGCCCAGTCGGGGTGCGGGTACGCGGCGGACCGGCGTACCCCGATGGCGAAGCTGCACAGGATGGCCCGGTTGTCGGGGCTGTGGCCGGTGCGGATCTTGGAGGCGTCCTCACGGAAGGCGGTGTCCCTGACGAAATGGAGCCGCTTTTCGATCACTTGGTGCGCCCTCAAGATCTTCGCGATCCGCTCGGGGAGGCCTGGCGGCTGGGTTCTCAGAAGCGTTCGACCTCTTCGCCGTCCGGCACCTTGTAGCAACCGGACACCAGGTCCAGGCTCAGCGTCGCCGGGTCGAACTTCGCCATATGGGTGACCTTGACACTGACCTTCTTCTTGTCGTTGTCGGCGGTCAGGGTGAGGTCTTTGTTCTTGCTGGTATTCGGTCCGTATTTGACGATCTTCCATCCGTGTTTGGGTAGTTCTTCCTTGAGTTGCTCCATCGCCTTGTCGAGGTCGCTCGCCGAAGCGGGGTGAAGGACCATGGATGGAAGATGCGGAAGTGTGTCTTTGTGTCCTTGCCTGAGCAGTCCGTCACTCCGGGCAGGCTTTCTGACGCTTTTCCCTTCACGCCCAGCATGTCGTAGATACCGCTGGAGACCTTTTCCATGGTGTCGGCGGCATCACTCGAGGTGCTCGTGCCTGCGAAAGGGACGTCGTCGCTCTTTTCGTCAGTCATGCCACATCCTGTCAGGACGGTGAGTACAAGGGGTACGGCGAGCACGGAGGCGCGCGTTTCGGTCTTCACGTCTGAGCTCTCCTACTTCGAACGCATTACTTCTTCACTCGTCAATGGGTTGGGCGGCGGCTTCAATTCCGCTGAATCTCCCTTCCCCACCACCACCAGGGCCTGATTCTCCAGACTTTGCGACTTCTCATCCCAGTAACCGCTGTGGCCTTCAGTGTCCGTGGTCATCTGGTTGGCGCCGAATTGTTCATCGCTGGGAATTCTGAATCCGTCCCCGCCGTGTCCATAACGGCCGAGGTCCGGGACCACGTCCCCTTGGCTTCCTCGTTCCACACATGCCCTTGGGGACATCCATCTCATCGGCACCCGACACCTTGACACCGGGGCTGCCCGCGAAGACGACGTCATCGGCGTTGAGGTCCCCTGTCTGGGCCGCCGCGCCGACCAGGGTCGTCCCGTACGAGTGGCTGATCACCGTACGGTGCGGTGCGGTATCGCCGGTGTGTGACGTTTCCAGGCCGTCCAGGAACTGGTTGAGCGCCGGTGCGCCGTCGTACGCGTAATTCTCGAACGGGGCGTCCTTGACGACGGAATCAGGCGCGTCATATCCGAGCCAGGTGATGGTGGAGACGGACTTTCCGTCGGCGTTGGCGTCGGCCGATTTCCACACATTGACCGAGCGGTTGATGTCGCCCTCGACCTTTCCGAGCTCCGCTGTCGTACCCGGCACGTAGACCGCCTGGTGATCCGCGGTGTCCGGGTTTCCGTTGGCGAGGATCGCGCGGCCGTCGCCCTCGGTACTGAAGCCCAGAAGATACGCCTCGGGCAGTCCCTTCTTGCCGGTCTGGTCGAAGCGGTTCTGGATCACGTCCATGCCGTCGATGGACTTGTGGGAGCTCTTGCGTGTTTCTTCCCATTCCTTCCACGCCACGCTGTCGACCTTGACGCCCTTCATGATGGTGCCGGTCATGGGGTTGATGTAGTCCGTGTACCGCGTGGGCTCCGGATGCTTCTTGAGCCACGTGTCGTATTCGACCTGCGCGGTGCCTCGGGCCTCGGCGAGCACCATCCGGTTCGCGTCGTCGCGTACCGCGGAGGAAGGCCGTCGAGCGCTCCGATGCTCGCGGGGTGCATTGAGACGTAGGCTCCGCGCTGCTCCTCGGAGAGCCCTTCCACCACTTGGCGTTGTCCTGGGGCGAATCGTTCGTGGGCGGTGGCTTGATCGTGTCGAGGTAGGCATCGGCCGCCTCGCGCACACCCCGTGTCCGAAGTGACGTCCGCCCAGTCCCGGACCGATACGGTCAGGTCGTCATCGGCCTTGAGGGCCTGAATCTTCGGCGCCCACTTCGTGTCCGCGTCCGTGGCTTCTTTGAGCGCGTCGGCGATCCGGTTCGCGTACCGCATCGCCTTGCCGTAGTTCGGGTTCGGGCTGATGTTCGCCGCCTGGCGCTCCAGGGCATCGGAAGTCGGGCTGCCTCCGGCACTCCCCGTCACCGTGCCGCCAACAGCGTCCTTCTCGTCGCCCGGCTTCCGCCCGCGGAAACGCGACCGAGCCGTCCGCGTTCACCGTGCAGCCGTCCGCCTGGGCGTCCCCGATAGCCGCGTTCAGCTTCCGCTGGGCGGCTGCCATGTCGTAGGCGAACCCGTTGAGGGCCGTGCTGGTCACGCCGCATTCGATGTGGATGTAGTGGAAGTTCTTCGCCAGGGCCTGAAGTTGCTTCTGTGACGCTTCCGCCGCCTCACCCTCCAACGTCTTACGCATACCTGCCGCGACGCTGTTCTCGACGTGCTCCTTGGCTGCCTGGGCCATGTTTCCCATGGCGTGGTATCCGTCGCCGGCGTCCTCGAACTCAGAGGGCTTGAAGGCCTTGAAGGCGGCGTAGTCCATCCGCTGTCACCGGCCCTTCGCCTGGCCGCCGACGGCGTCCGTGTCCGCGTACTTGAGCTTCAGCTTGTCCATCTCGGCCTTGACCGCATCATCGGTCGTCAACAGGTCGCGGCCAACCTGTTGCAAAATTCCCTGGAGCGAGCCGCACCGCTTGCTGACGCTCTCGGCGTACTTCTTCCAGGAGTCGTACACGTCTTTCTGCGCGGCGGCGCTCAGACAGCCCGTGGTTGCGCCGAGCCCGGCCTGGCCATCCTCCAGTTTGGTCAGCCCGGTGCTGATGCTCTGGCGAAGGAGCCCACCCTTCGCCCGCCGTGGCCCAAGCCTTCTTGTTGGACTTCAGGCCGCCTGTCAGGGCGCTGGGCCCGGAGCTGGGCTCAACCGGAACGTGGTTGAGCCGCATCGCTACGGACTGCCGATCGGTCACATCGGCTTTGATCTGTTCCCACTCGTCCCACGCCATGCGTCGCCCCGTTCACGCCTGCGGATCACCGGCTGAGAACACTACATCGCACCAGCAACACCCAGCTTTTGAGCGCCTGGAGGCGGCTGGGTATTGCGGATCTGTTCGTACTGCGGGACCGAGCAGGGGAGTTGGGTACTGCTGCTTCGAGACTGATGGCCGACGACTGCCCGTACGACTGCACGATCCACCCCTTCATGATGGGAACCCTCACCGTCAAGTGCCCCGGGCCACCGAACTCGCCCTTTGCCGCGCATGGATCCGCCATGCCCTGGGACGCCTCCGCCAAGCCCGCCGTGTCCGCGCGCGGTCGGCGGAGTCGCACTCCTGCTGATCTACCGGGTATGTGAACATCGACGCTCGGGGCTCATCCCGCCCCGGACAGGTGCGAGCCGATCCTGTACGGGGACGGAGTGGCCGCTGTCGTGGCTCAGGCGATCACGGTGGCCGCCGCGGGCCCGCACCTATGCGGCGCGGGCCCCGTACTGCCGTACGTCAGGCGGGCCGGAACCACACCGTCGCCAGTGGCGGCAGTGTCATCGTCACGCTGGCCTGCCTGCCGTGCGCCGGCACCGCCTCCGGCTTCAGCGGGTCCTCGTTGCGTACGTCGCTGCCGCCGTAGCGGGCCGCGTCGGTGTTCAGGATCTCCACCCAGGCCTCCGGGCCGTCCGGTACGCCGAGGCGGTAGTCGTGCCGTACCACCGGGGAGAAGTGGGAGACCGCCAGCAGCGGCGAGCCGTCCGCGTCGTAGCGCAGGAACGCGAACACGTTGTCCTCGGCCGCGCCGCCGTCGACCCAGGCGAACCCGCCCGGGTCCGTGTCGCGCTGCCAGAGCGCGGGCAGCGCCCGTACACCGCGTTCAGGTCCGTGACCAGGCTGCGTACCCGAGGTGGTCGCCCGATGCCTCGTACGCCGGGTCGAGCAGCCACCAGTCGGGGCCGTGGCCCTCGGACCACTCGGCCCCTGGGCGAACTCCTGTCCCATGAAGAGCAGTTGCTTGCCCGGGTGGGCCCACATGTAGCCGAGGTAGGCCCGGTGGTTAGCACGCTGCTGCCACCAGTCGCCGGGCATCTTGCTGACCAGCGCCTGCTTCCCGTGCACCACCTCGTCGTGCGAGATCGGCAGGACGTAGTTCTCGCTGTAGGCGTACACCATCGAGAACGTCATCTCGTCGTGGTGGTACTTGCGGTGCACCGGCTCCTTCGAGACGTACACCAGCGAGTCGTGCATCCAGCCCATGTTCCACTTCAGGCCGAACCCCAGGCCGCCCTGGTCCGTGGCGCGGGTGACGCCGTCCCAGGCCGTCGATTCCTCGGCGATCGTCACAACGCCCGAATTGCGCCGGTAGACCGTTGCGTTCATCTCCTGCAGGAAGGCGACCGCGTCCAGGTTCTCCCGGCCGCCGAACTCGTTGGGAGACCACTCCCGTCCTCGCGCGAGTAGTCGAGGTAGAGCATCGAGGCCACCGCGTCGACCCGCAGGCCGTCGATGTGGAACTCCTCGCACCAGTAAGTGGCGTTGGAGACCAGGAAGTTACGGACCTCCTTGCGGCCGTAGTCGAACTCCAGGGTGCCCCAGTCGGGGTGCGCGGCCCGGGACGGGTCGGAGTGCTCGTAGAGCGGCCGGCCGTCGAACTCGGCCAGTGCCCAGTCGTCGCGCGGGAAGTGCGCCGGCACCCAGTCCATGAGGACGCCGATGCCCGCCGCGTGCAGAGCGTCGACGAGGAAGCGGAAGTCGTCCGGGGTTCCCATCCGGGAGGTCGGGGCGTAGAAGCCGGTGACCTGGTAGCCCCAGGAGCCGCCGAAGGGTGCTCGGAGACTGGCATCAGCTCGACGTGGGTGAAGCCGAGTTCGCGTACGTAGGCGGGCAACTGTGATGCTAGTTGACGATACGTCAGGCCTGGTCGCCAGGAATGGAGATGGACCTCGTAGGCGGAGAAGGGTGCCTCGTGCACCGGGCGGTCGCCCGGTGCGCCATCCAGTCGGCGTCCTGCCACTCGTGGTGCGCGGCCGCCACCACCGACGCGGTGGCCGGCGGAACCTCCGCGTGGCGGGCCATCGGGTCGGCCCGCACGGTGTGCGAACCATCGGGGCGGCAGATGTCGAACTTGTACAGCGCACCCTCGCCGACCGCCGGTACGAACAGCTCCCAGACGCCCGTGGAGCCGAGCGAACGCATCGGGAATCCGGTGCCGTCCCAGAAGTTGAAGTCGCCGCTGATGCGGACCCCGCGGGCATTGGGCGCCCAGAGGGTGAAGCGGGTTCCCGTGACGTCCTGGTGCCGCATCGGCTGCGCGCCGAGCGCGGTCCACAACTCCTCGTGCCGGCCCTCGCCGATCAGATGGAGGTCGAGATCGCCCAGTGCGGGCAGGAACCGGTACGGGTCCTCGGCCTCGATCTCGGTGTCCTCGTAGGCGACCAGGAGCCGGTACTCGGGTACCGCGGACACTGGCAGGACGGCGGAGAAGATGCCGTCGCCGTCGCTCTGCAGCTCCGCCCGCACCCCGTCGGCCAGCACGGTCACCGAGCGTGCGAACGGGCGCAGCGCACGGAACACCACTCCGTCCGCGGTCGGGTGCGCCCCAGCAGATCGTGCGGGGCGTAGTGCTCACCGGCGAGCAGCCGGTAGCGGTCCCCGTCGTCCAGGGCCGTGACCGGCCGGGCGTCCTCGGCTTCTTCGCCGCGCCGGGGTGGGGCGTGACCGCCGTGCTCTGCCCGGCCCGGGTGCGGTTCGGGGGCCGGGGCGGTGGTGGTGGCGGTGGTCGTCGATGGGGTGGGCGCGGCCGGTGCGGCGGTGGTGGTGACCTCGGTGGTCACCGGCTGCGGGGCGGGCGGGACCTCGATGGGTCCGGGTGATTTGCGGGACGGCTTGCGGGCGGTCACAGGGACTGCCTCCTCGGGGATGAGGGTGATGAGGGGGACGGGGAGTGATGGGGGACGGGGAGTGATGAGGGACGGGGGCGATGAGGGGACGGGGCGGTGAGGGGACGGGGGCGGCTCAGGCCGTGGTCGTGGCCAGCCGGTGGATTGCCGCCATCGGGACCGGCAGCCAGTCGGGGCGGTGCCGGGCCTCGTACAGCACCTCGTACACCGCCTTGTCGGTCTCATGGGCGCGCAGCAGCTCAGGTTCGCCGCGCGGATCGGCGCCCGCGGCCTCGGCGTATCCCTCGCAGTACGCGGCGCGGCAGCGGGCGGCCCACTCGGGGCTCCATGGGCGGTGCGAGCGGGCCGCGTAGTCGAAGGACCGGAGCATTCCCGCGACGTCGCGCACCGGCTGCTGCGGGTGACGGCGCTCGGGCAGCGGCCGGGCAGGCTCCCCTCGAAGTCGATCAGCGTCCAGAAACCGTTCTCCGCACGCAGTGTCTGGCCCAGATGCAGATCGCCGTGGACACGCTGCGCGGCCAGCCCGCCCCTGTGCCCCAGCGCGGTGACGGCGTCGAAGGCGGTACGCAGCCCCGGCACGTACGGCAGCAGTGCGGGGACGGCCGCCGCCGCGGCCTCCAGGCGCTCCGTCATCCCGGCCACGAGATGCCGGGTGTGCGAGTGGAGCAGGGCGGGCGTGGGCAGCGCCGCGGCGAGTGCGGTGTGCACCTCGGCCGTGGCCCGGCCGAGCCCCGCGCCTCGGGTACGAAGTCGTGGCCCGCCTTCAGCGCCGCGAGCGCGAGCTGCCAGCCGTCCTGCGCACCGCGCAGGAAGGGCTGCAGCACGCCGAGCGTGAGCGGTTCCGGAGCGGTCGCCTCGAACCACGCGACCGGGGCCGGCACCCGTCCGCAGCCCTCGCGGGCGAGGGCGAGCGGCAGTTCGAGGTCGGGATTGGTGCCGGGGAAGACCCTGCGGAAGATCTTCAGGATGTAGGCGTCGCCGTAGACGAGCGAGGAGTTGGACTGTTCGGTTTCGAGCACCCGGGGCCAGGCCCGAGGGATCGGCCCCGCGCATTCGAAGCGTAGGGTTCCCATTGACCCTGGGTGGCGGAATCGTTCCAGCAGAAGGCCGGTCAGGCGGGGATCGTGCAGTCCCTCGTACAGGGTGCGGCCGGCCAGCGGACCGTCCGCGACCCGGCCGATGAGGGCGGGGCCAGCCGCGGCGGCAGGGTGGACCGTACGCCGAGCAGCAGTTGGTAGCAGTCGCCGGCCGACCGTGCGGGCTGGTCCGGCTGGTGCACCCGGATGAGCAGATGCAGCAGCCCGGGACCGGTACCCGCGTTGCCCACCGGCAGTATTTCGGTCGCCGAGACGAGGGAGAAGCCGGTGACCGGCTGCCCTTGCCGGCGAACCACCGCTGTCCCGGCAGCCACTCATGGAGCAGCGGGGCGAGCGACGGGAGCAGGGTCGACGTGCTCGTCCTCGTGCTGTGCGTCGTACCTCTTGTCGTGCTTCTCGAAGTGCTCTTCGCCAGGGCGACTCGAGTGGATGCAGCCTCCGACATGGCATCGCGTCCTTTCCCCGGGCACACCACAGGATGCGAAGAGTGTCCCGGATTGCGGCAATGGCTGTCCGGCTGTGCGGGACGTGTCGGGTGAGGATGGTCCGTACGGACTCGACCTGATGGGCCCGAAAGAGCCCGGAGGAGCCCGGAAGAGCTCGATGTGGGGAGAGTGCCCCATGCGGGGCGGCCAAAACCGCCCGCGGGTGGCGCCGGAGAGTACGGCGCCGTCACCTCTCGTCAGCCGGCCGGCACTTCTTTGCGAAGCCGGAACCAGTAGAAACCGTGCCCCGCCAGAGTCAGCAGGTAGGGCCACTGACCCACGGCGGGAAAGCGGACCCCGCCGATCAGCTCCACCGGATGACGCCCGTTGAAGGCCTGCAGATCGAGCTCGGTGGGCTGTGCGAACCGCGAGAAGTTGTGGACGCACAGCACGAGATCGTCCTTGTACTCGCGGGTGAACGCGATGACCGCCGGGTTCGACGAGGGCAGTTCGTTGTACGCACCGAGGCCGAACGCCGGATTCTGCTTACGGATCTCGATCATCCGCCGCGTCCAGTGCAGCAGTGAGGACGGCGAGGCCATCGCCGCCTCGACATTGGTGACCTGGTAGCCGTAGACCGGGTCCATGATCGTGGGGAGGTAGAGCCGCCCCGGATCGCTGGAGGAGAAGCCGGCGTTGCGGTCCGGTGTCCACTGCATCGGGGTGCGTACGGCGTCGCGGTCGCCCAGCCAGATGTTGTCGCCCATTCCGATCTCGTCCCCGTAGTAGAGGATCGGGGAGCCGGGCAGGGACAGCAGCAGCGCCGTGAACAGCTCGATCTGGTTGCGGTCGTTGTCCAGCAGGGGCGCGAGGCGGCGGCGGATGCCGATGTTGGCCCGCATCCGCGGATCCTGGCGTACTCCGCGTACATGTAGTCGCGTTCTTCGTCGGTGACCATTTCGAGCGTCAGCTCGTCGTGGTTGCGCAGGAAGATGCCCCACTGGCAGCCGGACGGGATGGCCGGGGTCTTCGCCAGGATTTCCGAGACCGGGTAGCGGCTCTCGCGCCGTACGGCCATGAAGATCCGTGGCATCACCGGGAAGTGGAACGCCATGTGGCACTCGTCGCCACCGGCCGGGAAGTCGCCGAAGTAGTCGACGACGTCCTCGGGCCACTGGTTGGCCTCGGCCAGCAGCACGGTGTCCGGGTAGTTGGCGTCGATCTCCTTGCGGACCCGCTTGAGGAAGTTGTGGGTCTCGGGAGGTTCTCGCAGTTGGTGCCCTCGCGCTGGTAGAGGTAGGGCACGGCGTCGACCCGGAAGCCGTCGATGCCCAGGTCCAGCCAGAAGCGCAGGGCCGAGATGATCTCTTCCTGGACGGCCGGGTTCTCGTAGTTGAGATCGGGCTGGTGCGAGAAGAACCGGTGCCAGTAGTACTGCTTGCGCACCGGGTCGAAGGTCCAGTTGGACGTCTCGGTGTCGACGAAGATGATCCGGGCGTCCGGGAACTGCTTGTCGTCGTCGGCCCAGACGTAGTAGTCGCCGTAGGGCCCGTCGGGGTCGGTGCGGGACTGCTGGAACCAGTCGTGCTGATCGCTCGTGTGGTTCATGACGAAGTCGATGATCACGCGCATCCCGCGTTGGTGGGAAGCATCGACGAACTCCACGAAGTCGGCGAGGTCGCCGAACTCCGGGAGCACTGCGGTGTAGTCGGATACGTCGTAACCACCGTCGCGCAGTGGCGACTTGAAGAACGGCGGCAGCCAGAGGCAGTCGACACCGAGCCACTGGAGGTAGTCCAGCTTGGCGGTGATGCCCTTGAGGTCGCCGATGCCGTCGCCGTTGGAGTCCTGGAAGGACCGGACGAGGACCTCGTAGAAGACGGCACGCTTGAACCAGTCGGGATCGCGGTCCTTGGCGGGAGTGTCCTCGAACAGGTCGTGGACGGGCTCGTTGACGATCATGGTGTGGGTGACCCTCCGGTCGGCGGGGACGGTCGCAGAACGACGATGTGCGCGGGCGTCACACCCGGCTCCAGACGCACATAGAAAGTCCTGCCCCAGTGATAGGTGTCGCCGGTGAGCTCATCGCGCACCGGCACGCATCCGTGCCCTTCGAGGCCGAGATGCGGCATGTCCAACGAGACCGTGGCCTCCTGGGTGTGGTGAGGGTCGAGATTGACGACGACCAGAACGATGTTCGAACCGGAGCGCTTGCTGTATGCGATCAGCGCCTCGTTGTCGACGGAGTGGAAATGGACGTCACGCAGCTGCTGGAGCGCCGGATGGCGACGTCTGATCCGGTTGAGCGAGGTGATCAGGGTGCCAGTGAGCGGCCCTCACGTTCCGCCGACTCCCAGTCCCTCGGCTTCAGTTGGTACTTCTCCGAATGCAGGTACTCCTCGCTCCCGGGACCCACCGGGGTGTTCTCGCACAGCTCGAACCCCGCGTACACGCCCCAGGAGGGAGACAGCGTCGCGGCGAGCACGGCGCGCGCCTCGAAGGCCGGACGGCCGCCGTCCTGGAGGTAACCGGGAAGAATGTCGGGGTGTTCACGAAGAAGTTGGGCCGCATGTACGAGGCGCTCTCACCCGAGAGCTCGCTCACGTACTCGGTGATTTCCTGCTTGGTGTTACGCCAGGTGAAGTACGTGTACGACTGCTGGAAGCCGACCGAGGCCAGCGTGCGCATCATCGCCGGGCGGGTGAATGCCTCGGCCAGGAAGATCACATCGGGATCGGTGCCGTTGATGTCGGCGATCACCTTCTCCCAGAAGACCACCGGCTTGGTGTGCGGATTGTCGACGCGGAAGATCCGTACGCCGTGGTCCATCCAGAACCGCAGGACGCGGGCGGTCTCCGCGACGAGCCCGTGCAGGTCCTTGTCGAAGGCGATCGGATAGATGTCCTGGTACTTCTTGGGCGGGTTCTCCGCGTAGGCGATGGAGCCGTCGGGGCGGTGGTGGAACCACTCCGGATGCTCCGTCACCCAGGGATGGTCGGGGAGCACTGGAGCGCGAAGTCCAGCGCGACCTCCATCCGCAGCGTGCGGGCCCTGTCGACGAAGCGGTCGAAGTCGTCGAGCGTGCCGAGCTCGGGGTGGACGGCGTCGTGGCCGCCGTCGGCCGAACCGATCGCCCAGGGCACCCCGGATCGTCCGCGGCCGGGGACAGGCTGTTGTCCGCACCCTTGCGATGGGTCGTGCCGATGGGATGGACCGGCGGGAGATAGACGACGTCGAAGCCCATTGCCGCGACGGCCACAAGCCGCTCGGCCGCCGTACGGAAGGTGCCGCTGACGACCCGGGGCGCGGGCTCCGGGCTTTCCGGCGGCCTTGCCCCTGGCCCTGCCGCGCTTTCCGGCGGGCCCCGCCACCGGCTCCGTCCTGGCGCCCTCGGAGCGCGGGAAGAGCTCGTACCAGGCCCCGTACAGGGCCCGCTGCCGCTCGACGACCAGCGGCAGCGGGCGGGCACGGGTGACCAGCTCCCGCAGCGGGTGGCGGCTGAGCGCGTCGTCGGCCTCCGTCGTGAGCGCGGCGGCGAGCCTGGCGGCGGCCGGGCGTGCTGTGTCGCGCAGCGCGTCGGCCGCCGCCAGCACCGCCTCGCGCCCGTCCTTCTTCGGTACGCCGGCGGCGGCACGCTCGTACAGGCCGGCGCCCTCCGCCAGGACCAGGTCGGTGTCGATGCCGGCGGGGATCTTGATCTGCGCGTGCCGGCGCCAGGTGGTGAGCGGATCGCTCCAGGCCTCGACGGTGTACGTCCAGCGGCCCTCGGCGGTGGGTGTCACGTCGGCGCCCCAGCGGTCGGTGCCGGGGCGAGCTCACGCATCGGTGTCCACGGACCTGTGCGTCCGTTCGGATCGCGCAGGACGGCGTTGGCCGCCACCGCGTCATGGCCCTCGCGGAAGACGGTGGCGCTGACCTGGAAGGTCTCGCCGGCAACGGCTTTCGCGGGCCGTTTGCCGCAGTCGACGAGAGGGCGGACGTCCAGGACGGGAATTCGACCGATCATGGAATCACCTGGGGGCTGGAGCTCGGGATGAACGGGGTGCGGCGTGGGCGTGAGGACCGACCGCGTGTGCCGCGATGGTGGGGTTGCGTCCTTTGTAGCTGCTCAGTTGTCGGCTGGCGGGCTGTGGGCATGGCCGCTCCTGTCCGCGTTCACTCGAATGGCACTCGAATGGCGGGTGCGCGGGGCTTGCGCGGGACTTCTCCGCCCGGATCGGGTGCATCGGAATGTGCGCGGGCCGTTGGTGGGCTGAGTACCGCAGAAGCCTTCCCAGTGTTCTCGGCCGGTCAATCCGGCAGCGGTGTTAACTCCTGGGTCGCGCGCTCGGCGCGCGCGCGCTGGTCCCCGGCCGTCGTGGGCGCCCCACCGAAGCCTTCCGCGTGGTGCGAAGCGCCACAAGCCCGCGCGAGGGGTGTAATCGGCCATATCGCCTGCGCCGTATGAGTACGCATCTGGCCCAAGGGGCCGACGGTGTTCCCGAAGCGGCGGTGACACCCGTTGCCCAGGTGACCGGTGAGACCGCGGTGGAGGGCGTGAACGGTGCAACGGCAGGGCCGGAGGCGGGTGTGCCGCACGGCGCCGGACCCACTGAGCCGGTCGCGCGCCGTGGCTGAGCGCGGCGCCACGCCGCTACCTTCGAGGGTGACGGAGAGGGTGCACACCGTGGTGCGTCCACTCGGATTCGTACGTCCCCTGTAAAGGTGGAATACGTGAAGGCCATTCGTCGATTCACCGTGCGTCCCGTCCTGCCCGAACCCCTGCAACCGCTCAGCGACCTCGCCCGCAACCTGCGCTGGTCCTGGCACACCGAGACCCAAGAGCTCTTCCAGGCCGTCGACCCGGAGGGCTGGCGGCCCGCGGACTCCGACCCCGTACGGCTGCTCGGCGCCGTATCGGCCGGACGCCTTGCCGAGCTGGCCGGGGACCAGCACTTCCTGCGTCGGCTCAGCAAGGTCTCCCAGGGCCTCCAGGAGTACCTGAGCGGCCCGAGGTGGTATCAGAACCAGCTCTCCCAGGGCGCGGAGCTCCCGCGGCCGTTGCCTATTTCTCACCCGAGTTCGGGGTGACCGCCGCCCTGCCCCAGTACTCCGGCGGACTCGGCATCCTGGCGGGGACCATCTGAAGGCCGCCAGCGACCTCGGGGTCCCGCTCATCGGCGTCGGACTGCTCTACCGGCACGGTTACTTCCGCCAGTCGCTGTCCCGCGACGGCTGGCAGCAGGAGCACTATCCCGTCCTCGACCCCAACGAACTGCCGCTCACCCTGGTACGGGACGCGGACGGCGCCCCAGCCGGGTGGTGCTCGCCCTGCCCGGCGGGCGTTCGCTGCACGCCTGCATCTGGCAGGCCCGGGTCGGCCGCGTACCGCTGCTGCTGCTCGACTCCGACGTCGAGGAGAACGCACCGGGCGAACGCGATGTCACCGACCGGCTGTACGGCGGCGGCAGCGACCACCGGCTGCTGCAGGAGATGCTGCTCGGCATCGGCGGGGTGCGCGCGGTGCGGACCTACTGCGGGCTGACCGGGCACGCCGACCCGGAGGTGTTCCACACCAACGAGGGCACGCCGGATTCCTCGGCCTGGAACGGATCCGGAGCTCTCCGAGAAGGACCTGGACTTCGACTCCGCACTGGAGGTCGTACGGGCCGGCACGGTCTTCACCACCCACACCCCGGTGCCCGCCGGGATAGACCGGTTCGACCGCCAGCTCGTCGCCCGCCACTTCGGCGACGACGGTGAACTGCGGGGCGTCGGCGTCGAACGGATCCTCCGGCTCGGCATGGAGACCTACCCCGGCGGCGAACCCGGCCTGTTCAACATGGCGGTGATGGGACTGCGGCTCGCCCAGCGGGCCAACGGCGTCTCCACCCTGCACGGGGCCGTCAGCCGGGAGATGTTCTCCGGGCTGTGGCCGGGCTTCGACCCGCAGAGGTGCCGATCACCTCCGTGACCAACGGGGTGCACGCACCGACCTGGGTGGCGCCCGAAGTCCTGCGGCTCGGCTCACGCAAGTTCGGCTCCGACCGCGCCGAGAACGCCCTGGCCGGCGGCGAACTGGACACCGGCAGCGTCGCGGGCACCCCAGGCGCTGGGACGCGGTGACCGCAGTCCCGGACCGGGACATCTGGGATCTGCGCCGGGTGCTGCGCGAACAGCTGGTGGGCGAGGTACGAAGGCGGCTCTACGCCTCCTGGCGCAGGCGTGGCGCGGGCACCGCCGAACTGGGCTGGATCGACGACGTACTGGACCCGGACGTGCTGACCATCGGCTTCGCCCGCCGGGTTCCGTCCTACAAGCGGCTCACGCTGATGCTGCGCGACCGGGACCGGCTGCGGGCGCTCCTCCTGCACCCGACGCACCCGATCCAGATCGTCGTCGCGGGCAAGGCCCACCCGGCCGACGACGGCGGGAAACGGCTGGTCCAGGAGCTGGTGCGGTTCGCCGACGACCCGCGGGTGCGCCATCGCATCGTCTTCCTGCCCGACTACGGCATGGGCATGGCGCAGAAGCTCTACCCGGGCTGCGACGTCTGGCTCAACAACCCGCTGCGCCCGCTGGAGGCGTGCGGCACCAGTGGGATGAAGGCGGCGCTCAACGGCTGTCTCAACCTCTCCGTGCGCGACGGCTGGTGGGACGAGTGGTTCGAGCCGGACTTCGGCTGGGCCATCCCGACCGCGGACGGATCGGCCACCGACGAGGACCGGCGCGACGAGCTGGAGGCGAACGCCCTCTACACACTGATCGAGGAGCGGGTCGCGCCCCGGTTCTACGACCGGGACGCCGAGGGCTGCCCGAGCGCTGGATCGAGATGGTCCGCCGCACCCTGATCACCCTGGGGCCCAAGGTCCTCGCGGGACGCATGGTGCGCGAGTACGTGGAGCGGCTCTACGCCCCCGCCGCACTGGCACAGCGGAGTCTGCGGCCCGCCGTAGCCCGCGAGCTGGCGGCCTGGAAGGCCAGGGTCCGTACGGCCTGGCCACAGGTGGCCGTCGACCATGTGGAGGCGGTGGCCGACACCGTCGTCGGCGGCTCCGCCGAGCTGGGATCGACCCTGGCGCTCCGGGTCAGGGTCGCGCTGGGCGGCCTCGAACCGGACGATGTGGAAGTCCAGGTCGTGGCAGGTCGGGTCGACTCCGGCGATGCGATCGGGGATGCCCAGACGTTCCCGCTGAAGCCGGCCGGAGGGCAGGATCTGGAGGACCGCTGGCTGTACGAGGGCCCGCTCGCTCTCGACCGTACGGGCCCCTACGGGTACACCGTGCGAGTCCTGCCCGCACATCCGCTGCTCGCCTCGGGCGCGGAGCTCGGCCTGGTCGCGCTGCCGACCGAGGCCACGGGGAGGAAGGCGGCGTGCTGCTGCGCTGACGGCCGGCTTCATCGGTGGGTGGTGACCGAGCGGCAGCGGCCCGCCGCGTCCAGCAATCTCTTCGTGGCCCGGGAGACCCTGACCCACGCCCCAGCACCACATATGGCTACGGCCCGGGAGCGAACTCCCGGGCCGTCGTCTTATGCGGTGCTCCGCGTCAGAAGGTCAGCTTGACGCTGTTGACGGCGCCGGTGTCGCTCCGGGCGACGTCCTGGACCTTCAGCTTCCAGGTGCCGTTCGCCACCTCGGAGGAGGCGTTGACCGTGTAGGTCGCCACGACGTTGTCCGCCGAGTCGCCCGACGAGCTGTTCTTCAGCCGGTACGAGGAGCCGTCGGGAGCGACGAGGTCGATGACCAGGTCACCGCGCCAGGTGTGGCTGATGTCCACGGCGACCTTGAGGTCGCTGGGCGCCTTGCCTGTCACACCGGTGACGGGGACCGAGCTGGTGACGGCCGCTCCGTTGTCCGGGATGGCGAGGCGGGTGGAGTTCTCGAAGACCGTACCGCCGGGCTCTCGCCGCCACCGGGGCGCGAGCCGACCGCGATGCCGGCCCAGGCGTCGGCCACCGCCTTGTACTCGGCGCTGGTGGTGCCGTACAGCTCACCGGCCACGGCGAGGGTGCCGGTGCGGGCGGCGGCGTAGTTGGTGGTGGAGGTGAACTTCGTGGTGAGCGCCTTGAACCAGATCTGCAGGGCCTTGTCGCGGCCGATTCCGGTCACCGGCAGGCCGTCGGAGGTCGGGGAGTCGTACGCGACACCGTTGACGGTCTTGGCGCCACTGCCCTCGGAGAGCAGGTAGAACCAGTGGTTCGCCGGGCCGGAGGAGTAGTGGACGTCGACCGAGCCGAGGCCGGAGTACCAGTAGTCCTTGGACGGGCCGTCCTTGCTCGGCTTGTCCATGTAGCGCAGCGGGTGCCGTCGCCGTTGATGTCGATCTTCTCGCCGACCATGTAGTCGCCCGGGTCCTCGGCGGTGTCGGAGTAGAACTCCACACCCGCGGCGAAGATGTCGGACGTGGCCTCGTTGAGGCCGCCGGACTCGCCGCTGTAGTTCAGGCCGGCGGTGTTGGAGGTGACGCCGTGCGTCATCTCGTGCGCGGCGACGTCCAGGGAGGTCAGGGGCGCGGCGTTGCCGCTGCCGTCGCCGTAGGTCATGCAGAAGCAGCTGTCGGACCAGAAGGCGTTGACGTAGTTGTTGCCGTAGTGGACCCGCGAGTACGCGCCGACGCCGTCGCCCCTGATGCCGGTGCGGCCCATCACGTTCTTGTAGAAGTCCCAGGTCTCCGCCGCGCCGTAATGGGCGTCGGCCGCGGCTGTCTCGGCGTTCGACGGGCTGCCGTTGCCCCAGATGTCGTCGGGGCCGGAGAAGAGCGTGCCGGTGCCGGAGGAGCCGCCGTTCAGGTTGTACGTCTTGTGGTTGCCGCGCGCGGTGTCGGTCAGGTTGTACGAGCCGGAGGTGCCCAGCGTGACCTGGCCGCTGTACTGGGTGTTACCGGTGCCGTTCTCGATGGCCTGCCACTCGTAGAGCTTGGCGCCGGAGGTGGCGTCGGTGACGACGTGCAGCTCGTTCGGGGTGCCGTCGTGCTGGAGTCCGCCGACGACGGTCTCGTAGGCGAGCTGCGGTGTGCCGCTCGCCATCCAGACCACCTTGCGCGGTGCCTTGCTCGGCTCCGTCTTCTGCGATCCGTCGGCCCGTGCCGCGCTCAGCGCCTGCTTCTCGGCGGCGGCCGGTGCGATGTCCGCCGCGGTGGACATCGACTTCAGCTGTGCGGTGGTGGCCCTGGACGCCTTGGTGACGCCCTCGGTCTTCCCCGCCTTCGACTCCTTGACAACCAAGTCGCCCCGAGCAGGGGAGTCCGTCGAGTGTGCGCTCGTAGCGGGTGTGTGTGGTGCCGTCGACATCCATCACGACATCGCGGACGACGAGCTTCTCCTTGGCGCCGAGCCCGAGTTCACCGGCAGTGGCCGTCCTGGTGGAGTTGGCCTCACGGAGGAGCTCGGCGCGCTGGGCGGGGAGAGCTTCGCGGGAAGCGCACCGGCGTCAGCCTTGGCGGCGGCCGGGGCGTTGGTGGCGGTGTCGGCGGTCGCGGTACCTGACTGGACGCCGACGGCGATGAGGGCTGCTGCGGCTATCAGAGCGCCGGTCGCGGTGGCGCGGCGGCTGGGCGTGGATCTCACGCGGACTCCTTCTGCGAGGGAAACGGGCCGGCCTGGGTGAGCCGTCCGGGCAGAGCGGGCGGTGCGTGGAACGGAGGAAGAGTGCCAGCAGAAGGGTGTGTATGTCAGGACCGCGTCAATACATTGGCCAGAATTCGTCCGTTGCCGGAAGAGGGCTGTTCGTTAAGCGGACGTTTCGCCGGATGTCATCCGGGTGCGACAGAGGGGCGCGGGATGGCTCCGGGGCCTGAACTCGCAGGGTGCGTTGAGATTTCGTTCGAATGGGCGGTGTTCGAACGGTGAAGGGGAACGGCCGGTGGCCACGGGCTGGGACGGCGCGGAAGTGTGGCCAGTTCCCCGCAGTCCCCGCCGCGGGTCTCCCGCCGCCCCGGCCGGCAGCCGGGCGGCACGTCCAGGGTGTATTTCTCGAACTCCACCGAACGGCCCGGAGGTGCCGTGCCCCTGCAGGTGAAGCTGACCGCGATAACCCGGAAGCCCCCACCTGAGGGCGGCGCTCAGCCTCCTTCGAGCTCCTGGCGCACGGTAGTGGCGATGCGGGTGAGGGCGGCCTCGACGTGACGGCGCTGAGCGGCGCTGAGCGGATCGAACACGAGCCGCTTCACCTGTGCGACGTGTCCCGGTGCGCTCTCGACGAGCTTCTGCCGGCCGGCGTCGGTCAGGGCGGCGAGGGTGTACCGGCCGTCGCTGGGGTCGGGCCGGCGGGCGACCCAGTCGCGGGCTTCGAAGCGGTCCATCACCTTCGACAGCCGGGGCTGGGTGCTGTCGCAGACCCGGGCCAGGTCGCTGAGCCGCATCGTGGCCTCGTCGGCCATGGACAGCTGGGCCAGGACCCCGTACTCGAAGTTGGAGATGCCTGCGTCTCGCTGCAGCTGGCGGTCGAGGGCCGCCGGGAGGGCGATGACGACCGTGAGGAGCGCCTGCCACAGGTCCTGCTGGTCGGCGTCGAGCCAGGGCGACTGATTATCCATGAGCTTCATCATACTTGCCCAGGCAACTCGTATCACTTGCCTGGGCAACTCTCATTGGCTACCTTACGACTTGCCCAGGCAGTGAAAACACTTGCCTGGGCAAGTAAAGGAGTTGATTTCGTTGACCGCCACGAGCAGCCTGGCTGCCTCCTTCTCGTCGCGCACACCAGCCGCGGCATACGACGATCTCCTTGCCCGGGTCCTGCCGCAGGCGCTCCAACAGCGGGTGTGGAACCCTCCGACGGGCCCCTGCCCAGCCTCTTCGTCAGCCACGGAGCCCCGTTCACCCTCGATGATCCGCAGTGGCTCGGCGACCTCTTCGACTGGGCCGGGTCGATGCCCAAACCCCGGGCCGTCGTCGTCATCTCGGCCCACTGGGAGCGGGCACCGGTCGCGATATCCGGAGCTGCGGCAGGTACCCCGCTCTACTACGACTTCAGCGGCTTCCACCCCGCTACAAGACCCTTCCCTATGCGACCCCGGACGCCACCGACCTGGCTCGGCGACTCACTGGCCTGCTGGGCCGGACGCCGGTGCACGAGTTCGCCGACCGCGGACTCGACCACGGCGCCTTCATCCCGCTCATGGCCATGTATCCCGCGGCCGACGTCCCGGTCGTACAGCTGTCGATGCCCAGCCTCGACCCCAGCGCTCTGCTCGAGCTCGGGACACGCCTGCGGCCCCTGCGCGAAGAGGGCATCCTCGTTCTCGGCTCGGGCTTCATGACTCACAGCTTCGCCGTATTCCGACAGCCGGAGCTCGCCGCCGACACCACGGCCTTCGATCAATGGACCGTCGACGCCCTCGCCCGGGGCGACGTCGACGCCCTCACCGACTACCGCAGCAAGGCACCCGGCGCCGCGGTCGCCCATCCGACGGCCGACCACTTCGTCCCGCTGCTGCTCACCGTCGGCGCCGCCGATGACCCCGGCAGCGCCGTGAGCGCCATCGACCGCATGGTGATGGGCAACTCCACCCGGTCGGTGCAGCTGACCTGAGCGCCCCGACGTGCTTCACCTGTCCGTCTGATCGCCTCATCCGTTGGCGACGACATCGATACACCCCGGAGGAAAGCACCATGAAGGCAATTCGTTTCCACAAGTTCGGCAGCAGCGACGTCCTGCGCTACGAGGACGTCGACCGTCCGGCACCCGGCACCGGCCAGGTGCTGGTGCGGGTGGCGGCCACCTCGTTCAACCCGGTCGACGACCACATCCGCGCCGGTGTCATGGCCGAGATGCTCCCGATCACTCTCCCGTACGTGCCGGGAATCGACCTGGCGGGCACCGTCGCCGAACTCGGCGCCGGCGTGACCGGCCTGGAGGCCGGCGACCGGGTCGTGGCGATGCTGCCCTCGACTCCGCCGGAGGCGCCGCCGAGTACGTGCTCGCCGCGGCCGAGTCGCTGGCCCCGGCTCCCCGGACAGTCGAGCTGGCCGCTGCCGCCGCGCTGCCGCTGACCGGCCTGGCGGCCTGGCAGACGACGTTCGAACTCGCCGAGCTGAAGCCCGGTCAGAGCGTCCTGATCAACGGGGCGGGGGTGCGGTGGGCAGCCTCGTGGTGCAACTCGCCGTCGACGCGGGAGCGCATGTGACCGCGGTGGACGCGCCGCAGCACGCCGACCGCCTTCGCGGCTACGGCGCGGACCGGGTCGTCGGCCCCTCGACCTCGCCGCGGGACCGGCCGCTGTGGGTGGTCCGTTCCAGGTTGTGGTGAACCATGTGCGCGTCTCCCCGGCGGAGCTCGCGCAGCTGACGGACTACGTCGCCGACGGCGGGTCGCTGCCAGCACGGCCGGCCCGGTTCCCGAAGACCCGCCCGGGGTGCGCAGCGCGAGCCTGTGGGTCCGCAGCGACGGAGCCCAGCTGGCCGAGCTGGTCGCCAAGGTGGATGCGGGCAAGCTCCGGGTCCACGTCGCCGCGCACCGCCCGGCGGCCGAGCTGGCCGCCGTGCATGAGGACGCCGGCGCCGGGCGGCTGGCCGGCAAGACGGTCGTGCTCGCTCCTGACCGCGACCGGGCGGGTCGCCCGCTGTTCGCTCTCCCGCCGGTGGGCGGCCCGGAAGTTCGACGGCGGGCCGCACCCGCGACCCGTCAGCACCGACGAGACCATGCGGCAGGCCCTGCACTGAGGCCCGGCGCTGGCGCTCACCCGTTGCCCGGGACGCCGAAGCGTCCCGGGCGACATCGTCTCCACCGGGCTCCGGCCAGACCCGGAGCCCGGTCGCGTGCAGGTTCCGCGGTCTCGTATGCATCGGTCCCTGCGGTGGCGTCGCCGGCACCGGTCCAGTGGTGTATTGCCTTGGCCGACTTTGCGCGGCAGGTCCGACAGGAGACCGAGCATGAACTCTTGCGCCCGCAGCTCAGAAGGGTGCGGTGGCCAGAGCGGTCCGGGTGGGCGAAGCCGGCCGCGGTCAGCGCCGCGGGATCGACCCTGGCGAACGCGTCACGCGCCCATACAGGGAAAATGCTCTGATAGAGACACGAAACACTTGCGTGCCGGCCAGACCGCCTGGATGGGGACGGCCGAATGTCCTGCATGGTGTGCGGCGCTCAACCAAGAATGACCCGGAGTGGGTTGATCTGCTGGCCGCGCTGCGTGGAGGCGATGTGACACGGGACGAGACCGGGAGAGTGCCCGGTGCGCGAGAACTGGCACCTGTCTTGCCTGATGTGTGCCCATTTCGGGGACTGGAGCCGTTCGGGGAAGCCGACGTGACGTTGTTCCACGGCCGAAGCGCCGAGTGCGCGGCGCTCGTGAGCATGGTGGCCCACAATCAGTGGACCGCTGTTGTCGGCCCATCCGGGTCAGGCAAGTCGTCACTGGCTCTGGCGGGGTCGTGCCGCGGGTGCGGGAATCCGGCACCGCAGTGGTTGTAGTACGTCCTGCCCGGGCCACAACCTGCGGGCGCTCGCTGCAGTGCTGCTGCCGCTGGTTAAGCCTGACCTCGCCGAGGCAGAACGGATCGACCATAATGCCGAGTTGGTCGAACTGCTGGCCCGCCAGGGCTGGCCCCGGTCACGACTGCCCTCTTGGAGCTGACGGGAAGCGGGCGCCTTCTGATCGTGGTCGACCAGTTCGACGAACTCCTCGCGCCCGAAACGTCCGGCGCTGAGGTAGCCGAACTGGCCCGGGTCTTGTTCGACGACGGTCTCCCGAGACGTTCCGCGTGCTCACCACCCTGCGCAGCGACGCCCTCGACGCGGTCCTGGCCCATCCGCGTCTCGGACGCGCCCTCACCAGGCAGCAGGTGTACATGCTCGGGCGGATGGATATCGAACAGCTCTACGAAGTCGTGGCGGCTCCCGTCGACTCCTTCCTGGGCTGAGCTACGAGCCCGGTCTAGTGGATCGCATCCTGGCCGACGCAAGAACGGAGCCGGGCGTGTTGCCAGCACTCGGCCTCTTCCTCGAGCTGCTGTGGCAGCGGCGTCGGCGCAGTTTGCTTACGCACCAGGCGTATGACGAACTCGGCGGCATCACAGGAGTTCTGAGCTACCACGCCGAAGGAGTCTGGGAACGTTGCGTTCGGCCGGAGGCCGTGGGGCAGCCCGACGGCTGTTCACCCGGCTGGTCCGCGTGCCATGGGGCACAGGCTCCACTACTCGACGCACCGTGGAGCGCTCTGAACTGGGGAGGACGAGTGGTACCTCGCCCTTCAGCTCGCGGGCGCGAGACTGCTGGTCGTCGGTCTCGACGACGATTACACCGAGACCGTGGAAATTGCTCACACAGCACTGATCACCGGCTGGCCCAGGCTGGCCGCGTGGCTAGCGGAGGACCACGCCTTTCTCGCCTGGCGGGAGTCCCTTCGGCGGGACGTGGAGCGCTGGACGCGTTCGGGCCGTGTACCTGGCCTGCAGCCGGCCCCGATACGCCGGCGACGGTCCGGGGTGGCTGAGCGAGCGCAGCAGCGAACTGAGCATGGAGGAACGCGCCTATCTGGAGGCCGGACATGCTCGACATCGATGGCGGCGGCGCTGGTGGATCTGGGCTGCGGCAGCGGTCTCGGGTGGCCTGTTGATCGGGAACCGGATTGACGACTCCGTTCAAGCGACACCGGCCACCGCCGTCGCGGGAGGCGTGTGCATAACGGCGCTCGGGATCCTGGGTACATGCTGTGGAGCATGCGGAGCCTTCTCGCCACCGCACCGTGGCATCGTGTGTTGGCCCCGGCCCTGGCCGCCGTGCTCGGGTATGCCCTTGCGTACCTCACGGGACAGCCGGTCCTTCACGCCCCGCGCACAGCGCCTTCAACCCTCGGAGACCGCCCAGGTCGTTACGGCCATCGGTGCGTTGGCCTCTGCCGTCGGCATGAGTGCCGCTGCCGTCATCAGAGCCGTCGCGCTTCTGATCCACGCGCGAAACGACGCTGCGCGTGTTCGTGCCGGGCTTCCGTCGGCCCCACCGGCCGACCCTGCGGCGCCGGACCAGCCACAAGGAGCCGAGGACGCGGCGACTCAGTAGTCCAATACATGGTCGAGGCGATACCCGCCAACCACACTTGAGCGGTGGGAACTTCGAGTACCGAGCCCCTCGTGCCGAATCGGCCCGGTGGGCACATTGCGTTACGCGACGGTCCTGGCTCGTATGTTCATGGACGGAATCTCCGTCGGGTCCTGAGTGGCCGTCACCGCCATTGGCAAGTCATGGTGTCGAGACCGCCGAAAATCGACTTGGGGTGGACGATTCTGCTTTGAGGAGGTCGATGATCCGTTGCGCTTCGGCGAGGAACTGCGCTCCTGCCTGCGTGCTGGACAGGGGCCCAATGGATGTCGCCGGATTCTCGCGCCTCGGGCGCAACCGCGGTCTTCGGGGACCGGTGATCGTCCGTTGGCGTTGGGCGTATCAGGCGCGGTCGTGGAGCGTGACCTGGTAGCCGTCGGGGTCGGCGAAGGTGAATGTCCGGCCGAAGGGGCCGTCAATCGGTGCGGAGACGATGGTGTGACCGTCGGCGACGAGAGCATCGTGGATGGCCTGGACGTCTGTGGCGTGGAGCCAGATCGCGGCACCGATGCCGGGCTGAGCAACGGATGCGAGATCGGTGCCGGGAACGACGTCGCGGAGTGCGAACGCGATCGGCTTCGTCTCGAAGACGACGGCGTGCGGAGGTCCGGCCTGCGAGCGGACGAGGCCGAGGTACTGCTCGTAGAACGCCTGCGAGGCGTCGAGGTCGCGGGCCTGGAGCGAGATGAAGTCGGGGCCGGTGGCGGGCATGATGATGCTCCTTCTTTCGTGTCAGATTCCTGACACAAGCAATGTATGTCAGAATTCTGACATGAGTCAAAACGGTGTCGGCGTCGACCTGGACAAATCGCTGGGCTACCTGCTGAAAGAGGCTTCGAGTGCCCTGCGCGCAGCCATGGAGGAGGTGCTGCGGCCACTCGGGATGAGCGTGACGCACTACTCCTGCCTCGAGCTGCTGGCTCAACGGCCGGGCTTGTCGAACTCCGAGCTCGCGCGTGGCGCGTTCGTGACACGGCAGTCGATGAACGTGCTGCTCAAGGCCCTGGAGCGAGGGGCTACGTGACCAGGCCTGCGGAGGCGCCCGTCGGGAAGGTTCTTCCCGCGCGGCTCACGCCTCGCGGCCGACAGAGCCTGGAGAAGGCGACCGTAGCGGTCCGGTCCGTCGAGGTCGGAATGCTGGCCGGCATGACCGAGACCGAGCAGTCAGGCGCGTTCCGGATCCTGCGGAGCATGATTCATTCCCTGCGCGATGGCAACGACGGTGCATAGCTTGTTCCTCGGCGCACGTCTCGCCGCGCCCGGACAGGCCTGCAGCCGGTCGTGAAAATCCGTGCAGGCGACCTTGAAGCCGACAGCCCCGACTGCACCATCTTCTGCGACAGGCCAGTCACCGTGCGGAGTCAGTGCGCGCAGATCCTTGGAATTGCGCATTCGGTGTGCACTGGCTCCTGTGGAAACGCCGGAATCCGGACTCGGTGAGCAGCAGCCGGGGTGATGGCTGATGGGCAATCTCTCTGTCGTGTTGCTCAGGGTTCTCACGGAGAGTAAGTGCTCCTTGGGTTCGGGATCTGCCAGCTACTGCGGGGACGCCTCGGTGTCAGTTGTGTCATGACCACTCCGTCCCAAGTCGCTTGGCGAGATCGTCCAGTGGTGCACATACGCCTTGCGGCAGTTCACCCCGGACGTGCTGCGGGTCATCTTGATCGAGGAGAACTGGGACGATCTGCTACGTCTGGCCGCATCGATCAAGTTCGGGCACGCCACCGCCTCGCTAATCGTCGGCAAGCTCTCCGCGTCCTCGCGGCAGAACACCCTGGCCGCCGCGCTCAAGGAGTACGGGGCGCTGCGGCGCACCGTCTACGCCACTCGCTACCTGGCGGACGAGACCTACCGCCGCAAGAGATCGCCCGGCAGCTCAACAAGGGCGAGTCGCTGCACTCCCTGCGCCGGGAGGGTTCTTCCACAGCCGGGTCGCGCGGCCATAACGCCGGCTCCAGTCCTCGGTCGCCGACCTCGCCGAACCCCGGCGGATGACCACTTGGTGGCGTTCGCCACCGCGATGCGGAACCGGGCCGCGGACGAGGCGATCGAGGTCTTCGACATGCTGATGTCCGACCTGGCCCGCACCCCAGCGAAGTGTCAGTGGTGGCCCATAGCATCTCGGCCATGACGAGAACGGCACAGACGTACGCCTATCTCCGCCCTCTGCCGTGCGGGGCACGGCAGAGGGCGGAGCATCGGTTTGGAGACCTCCGGCGGCGCCACCCGGCCGGACAGGAAGCCCATCCGCGCTTCTTCAGCGGCTTTCTGACCCACCCCAGGCCACTGCCGCCGGACTGCTGTGCGTCGCGGATATCGCCGCCGCCCGCTACTACCAGCTGCAGCTCGACTACTGGCGCGACCCGGTCGTCACCGGGAACGGGGACCGGCTGAGGTTCGAGGCGTTCTCCGCTTGCTGCGGGGTGTACGCGCGGCTCGACATGCTGGGCGACGCCCTCGATGGTGATATCGGGCACGGCACGACCAACGTCGACGTGAACATCCCGCTGCGGGACGCCCTGACCCGGGTGGGTGCGAGCGATCCGCTGCGTCTGGAGGTCGGGCCCGACGAGATGACCGTCACCACCTTCGACGGGCCGGTGGTGGAGAAGAAGGTGCCGCTGCCCGAGCGCTGGCTGCGCGGTTTCGCCGAGACCCAGGTGATCACCTCCGGCTTCGACCTGCGGGCCGAACTCCCCGCGGCCGAGGCCGTGCGTTTCTCCGCGCGCTGCCACGCCCCAGCACCATCCGCGGCGCCTCCAGGGAGCGCGCTGGGTCGTCCCGGCGGGCCGCTCGCTGCGCGCCACCACCCGGCCGGTCCCCGGCGCGGTCTGCCTGCCGGGCCCGAGCGGCTGACCGCGCTGACCCGGTGCTGCGCCATGCGACGGGGCTGCGGATCCACGGCCCGGCCGTCACGGCGGGCAGTGGCCCGGTGGCGAGCGCGTGGGAGATCGGACTCCCGGGATGCGGCTGACCCTCACCCTGTCCCCGGACACGGCACGGGGATTCTCCGGCGAGGGCGGCGTCCTCGACGCCCTGGCTACGGACGAGTCGGCCGAGGACGCCGACCTGGTGTCCGTGCTGCTCGCCTGGGACCCCGCCGTCGACATCGCCGATCTCGCCGCGCAGTCCGGGCTGACCCCGCAGCGGGTACGGGCCGCGCTCACCCGCCTCGCAACGGCCGGGCGCATCGGCTACGACACGGCGGAGGCGGCGTACTTCCACCGGGAGCTGCCATACGACACCGGACGGGCCGAGCGGGACAACCCCGGCTGCGCGCCGCCCGCGCCCTCGTCGACGCGGGCGCGGTGCGCCTCGACGGTGAGACGGCCACCGTCACCGTCGAGGACCACAGCCACCGCGTGAGGTCCGCCGAAGGGCGGCTGACCTGCACCTGCCGCTGGTGGGCCGAATACCGCGGCGGACGCGGCCCGTGCAAGCACGCCCTCGCCGTCCGCATCGCCCGCCGCGCGGCCGCGCCCGTACGACCGCCACCGCCCAGGACAAGGCCGACACCCCACCGGAGACACCCGATGACCTTCACCCACGACTTCCCCGACTACCGGATCTCCGACGGGACCGCGGAAGGCATCCGCGCCCTGCTGGAAGCGGTGCGCGAGGGCCGCGTCGAGGACATCCGGAGCTGGTCGGCGCCCTGACCGACGCGGAGCGGCGGAAGGGCTGCCGGTGCTCAAGCAGTGGCGCAAGGACACCTCGCATCCCCTCAGGGCAAGGACGATCTGCTGGTGTGGCGGGGCCTGATGCTCGCCGGGGCGGGTGCTGCACCGGCGCGGCGGCCGCGGTCCAGTGGCTCACGAGCCGCGATCTGTGGTGGCTCGGGCCGCCCGTGGATCACCAGGCGGTCGTCGGCGTGATGGGCGACCGTGCCCCGAGTGGCTGGCCGAGGTGGTGCGCCGGCTGGCGGAGCGCCGCACCGTCGGCGGGTGGGAGTACGGGCTGATCAAGCGGCTGTCGCTGATCGCCGGCTGCGAGCCGCCCATGACGGACAGCTTCATCCTCTGCTGGGAGGGGACATCCCGGAGCGGGGTAAGACGGTCGAGGAAAGGCTGCGGGACGATCCGTTCCTTAAAGCGGCCGTCCCCGGCTCTTCGAGGTGGACGAGGCCGGCTCGGAATTCCAGTACTCCCGGGACACCGACCCCGGATGGCCCGACGCGCTCGCCGCACTCGCCCGGGAAGGACTGCTCAGCCGCGAGATGCTGGTCGAGGGCTGTCTGTCGCGGCTGCTGCGCGGTGGCCGGCTCGGCATCGTGAAGGGCTTCCTCGCCCTGCTGACCGCCCTGGACCTGACCGCAAACGAGCGGGCGGCGCACACCCTACCTGGGTACGGATGCTCTCCGGCGGGCACTCGCTGGCGGCCGCCCGCGCCCAGGAGAAGCTGGCCGAACTCGACGAGGCGGGCCGTCTGGAGACCGAGCACCTGGTCGAGGCATCCAGGGCCGCCCTGTTCCGGCCCGAGAAGAAGATCGTGCGCGCCCAACTGGCCATGCTCGACAAGGCGATCAAGCACGACCGGTCCCTCACGGACGAGCTGCTGCCGGTGACCGCCGAGGCCTTCGGCCACGAGGACCACAGCCTCCAGGACAAAGCCCTCGCCCTGGTCGTCCGCCACCGCAAGCACGCGGGCGACGCCATCCTCGCCGAACTGGCGGCGAGTGCCGAGCTGCTCCTCCGACCTGCGTGAACGCGCGGTCGAGGCGTTCGGCGGCGCCGTGGCCGACGAGGAGGCCGATCCGCCCGCCGCAGAGGGCGACGTCCTGCCGCCCGTGCCGTACCCCGAGCGTCTGGATCCCGCACCGCTCGCCCCTGCCGAACTCGCCGAGGAGGTCGTCGCGCTGCTGCGCGGCAAGGGCACCCGACGCAGGAGGAGCGGGCGCTGAACAACCTCGTGGTCCACGCCCACGCCGACCTGGCGGGGCTCCGCACGGCCCTGGAACCGGTCGTCGCAGCGCACCGGCAGCCTGCCTCATGGCTGAGCGACAACGTCTTCGCACAAGCGCTCGAAGCTGTCGTCATGTTCGTCATGGGCAAGGATGCGGAGGAGAAGACCCGCACCCTCCGCATCCAGTCCGGCCTGGGCGCCCTCCGTTTCCGGTTCCAGGAGTACCAGTGCCCGCACACGGCGATCTGGTCCGTCTGCCTCAGCCGGGTGGCCGAGATCGGGGCGCGGCTGGAACTCGGGGACCCTTGCCGTTCCTGCTGGCCACGCCCACCTGGACGACGGGGACCATCGACCCGTCGGAGCTGGCGGCCCGGCTCGCCGCGTATGAGGACTCGGGCACCGAGCCCGGTCCGGCGGACCTCGACCAGGCCCTGCTGCGGCTGGACCGGGAGGTGCCGCTCGAAGCGCGGGCCGCGGCGGACCGGCTCACCTCCCCGGCGGGCGGCGGCTGGCCGCCTGGCTCGCCTCGGGCGGCCTGCCCGATCCCGCCCTCTCCCGGGAAACCGAGCGGCTGAGGCTCAGGACCCCCGCCCCGGTGTGCTCGTGCGCACCGAGGCCCTTCCGGGCATGAGGACTATCCCGAGCCGTTCCGCTCCCTGCTCGGCGCGCATGACCCCATCAGCGATCCGTGCAAGTGCGGGGCGGCGGGCAGTGCACCCGCAGGCCCTGGCCCTCCTGCCCCAGCATCGGGAGATCATCGCGGCACGGATGCTGTCGGCCTTCTCGGCCCTGGCCGACTCCGACCACCTCGGTCACGGGTGCCCGTGCTGCCCGCGCTGGCCGAGTCGGGCGGCCCGGCCGGGGCCGCGACCCATCTGCTGGTGGCGTACGGACTCGGGGCACGGCGCTTCGAGGAACAACTCTTCGCGGTGGACGCGATGCTCGTGCTGGCCGCTCGGGGACAGCTCGACGCGGAAGGGCTCGGCCGGGACATCGCCGAGCTGACCGGCCTGCGCCGCCTCAAGCTGAAGCGGGTCGTGGCGGCGCTGCAGGAAGCGGCGCGCACCGGTGCTTACGCCACGGTGTGGGCAGTGTTCTCGGGCGCCCTCCCGGGTTCCTGGCGGGAGAACTGGCACCCGCCGGCGGCGCTCTGCTCACGCTCGCGGCCGACTGTGCGGAGCGGTCCGGGTCCCGTGGCGCGATACCGGAGATCGACGACCTGGCGGCGCGCAAGGGCTCATCACAGCTGATTAAGCAGGCCCGGAGGCTCAGGGCGGCGCTGAGCCGCGACGCCTAGTAATAAGTAGGGTGCGGGACTGACGGACAGAGTCCTCCATAAAGCCCCAGCAGTGCCCGACCATCACTCGGCTGTGGTCGTCCAGGAAAGCGAACAACGCAGATCCACTACATGCCGCGGGTCCTGAACCCCGGGTCCGTGTGTCACAAGCATGACCAGCAGGAAGTCCGGCACGTGCCGACGCACACGTTCGCCGACGCGGGCAGTCAGACGGCATGGCTGAGCGTAGATTCCGCGTACCGCAGGATCCATGTCGGGTGAAAGCAGCCGGGCAAGCTCCAGCCGACTCTCATAGACCACGGGCCCGGCCGTCGTTGCTGATGCATCACGTCCCGAGTGATGCGTCTGGCCGTGGACGGAGTGAAAACTCCGCCACGGCACCGATCAAGCGAAGTTCGCCAACGCGGAGGGGACTTCGCGCACCGACCTGTCGTCGTACCGGATCGATGTCATGGCCAAGACGTGCTTGCTGCTTGAAGGGACTGAACCCTTGATCGTCATGCGGGGGCCGTAGTTACTGAGAGCGGTCAGTGACCACGGAACTGTGAAATTGCTCAGCCATTGCCCCTTTCGACAGTCTGTTGTCCATCAAAACGCGGAACCTACATCGCGGTCGCGTCAGGCCAGACTCTCCCGCCAGGCGCGGTGCAGCCCGGCGAACCGGCCGGCGGCGCCGATGAGCTCGCCCGGGTGCCGTCCTCCACGATCCGGCCGTGTTCCATCACCAGCACCCGGTCCGCGATCTCCACGGTCGACAGACGGTGTGCGATCACCATCGCGGTGCGGCCGTGCAGCACGGTGTCCATGGCCTGCTGTACCGCCCGCTCGCCCGGCACATCGAGCGAGCTCGTCGCCTCGTCCAGGATCAGCACCGCCGGGTCGGCGAGCAACGCACGTGCGAACGCGACCAGTTGGCGCTGGCCTGCGGAGATTCGGCCGCCCCGTTTACGTACGTCCGTGTCGTATCCATCGGGAGGCTGCTGATGAAGTCGTGCGCCCCGATGGCCTTGGCCGCGCTCTCGATCTCTCCGGGGTGGCGTCGGGGCGGCCGATCGCGATGTTCTCGGCGATCGTCCCGGAGAACAGGAACGCCTCCTGGGTCACCATCACCACGCCCCGCCGCAGCTCGGCCGTGCCCAGGTCCCGCAGATCCGTGCCGTCCAGCAGGACCCGGCCCTCGGTCGGATCGTAGAACCGGGCCAGCAGCTTTGCGAGCGTCGACTTTCCCGCGCCGGTCGAGCCGACCACGGCCACGGTCTGCCCGGCCGGGACGGTCAGGTCGAAGCGGGCAACACCTCGCCGCCGGTGCGGTACGCGAAGCGCACCCGTCGAACACCGCCTCGCGGCCCGGGTGTTCCCCTGTCAGTGGGGCGAGCTGCTTCGGGGCGGCCGGCTCCGGGACCGTGGGCGTCTGCGCCAGCAGCCCGGCGATCTTCTCCAGCGAGGCGGCGGCCGACTGGTAGGAGTTGAGGAACATCCCCAGCCGGTCGATCGGGTCGTACAGGCGGCGCAGATACAGCACCGCCGCGGCGAGCACCCCGAGCGCGAGCGTTCCCGACGCCACCCGGTAGGCACCCCACAGGACCATCCCCGCCACCGCTGTATTGGCGATCAGCCGGGAGCCGACGACATAGCGGGCCATCTCCAGGAGTGCGTCGCCGTTCACCCGCTCGTGACGGCGGTTGAGCACGGCGAAGTCCGCGTCGTTTACGGGCTCCCGGCGGAAGGCCTGGACGGGACGGATCCCGTTCATCGTCTCGGCGAACTTCACGATCACGGCGGCGATCGCCGTGGACCGCGCCGCATAGACCCTGGCCGCGCGCCGCCGGTAGAGCCGCACGAGCAGATAGAGCGGTACGAAGGAGAGCACCGCGATCGCGCCGATACCGAGGTCCAGCCAGAGCAGCATCAAGGAGATGGAGACGAACGACAGCACCACCCCGATCAGCTCCTGCAGGCCCTCGCTCAGCAGCTCGCGCAGCGACTCCACATCCGTGGTGGAGCGTGAGATCAGCCGGCCCGAGGTGTAGCGCTCGTGGAAGTCGACGCTCAGCGCCTGCGCGTGGCGGAAGATCCGGCCGCGCAGATCGAGCAGGACATCCTGGTTGATCCTGGCGGCGCCCCGGATGAACGCGTACTGCATGATGCCCGCAGCGGCCGAGCACACCGCGTACCCGACGCCCACGGCGATCAGCGGCCCGTAGTCGTGGTCACGGAACGCGGGCACACCGCTGTCGATGGCGTACGCGACCAGCAGCGGTCCCGCCTGCACCGCCACCTGCTGGATCAGCAGGAAGAGCGCGGCCACGCCGACGCGGCCGCGCATCGGGGCGAGCAGTGACGTCAGCAGCGCCCAGGTCGCACCGCGCGGTACGGGCAGGGCGTCATGGTCGAACGAGTCCCCGGTGTCGCCCGGCAGGCCGGCGGCGGCCACGGCCCCGGCTTCTTCCCGGCCCCGGCTTCTTCCCGGCCCCGGCTTCTTCCCGGGCCCCGGCTTCTTCCCGGACCCCGGCTCCTTCCCGGACCCCGGCTCCTTCCCCGGCAGGTCGTCGTCGGCGAGAGGGGCCGTCGGCGGTCGCATTGGTCATCGGGTGCTGCCCTCCTCGGCAGGGTGTCCGCGAGGGCGGGCGTGTCCTCGGCGCCCGCCATCAGCCAGGCGTACTCGGCGTTGGTGCGCAGTAGTTCCTGATGGGTGCCGACCGCACTGATCCGGCCCTCGGACAGCAGCGCCACCCGGTCGGCGAGCATCACGGTGGACGGCCGGTGGGCCACGACCACGGCGGTCGTCTGCTGCAGCACACGCCGCAGCGCCGCCTCCACCAGCGCCTCCGTATGCACATCCAGGGCGGACAGCGGATCGTCGAGCACCAGGAAACGGGGCCGTCCCACCACGGCACGGGCCAGCGCGAGACGCTGGCGCTGGCCGCCGGAGAGGCTGAGGCCCTGCTCGCCGACCTGGTGTCGATGCCGTGCGGCAGGTCGTACACGAAATCGGCCTGGGCGACGCCGAGCGCACGCCGCAACTCCTCCTCGCCCGCGCCCTCGGCGCCCATCAGCACGTTCTCCCCGACGGTCGCCGAGAAGAGCGTCGGCTCCTCGAACGCCACCGAAACCAGCTCACGCAGCCGGGGCCTGTCCATCGTCGTGATGTCCTCGCCGTCCAGCAGGATCCGCCCCCGGTGACCTCGTGCAGCCGCGGGACGAGTGCGGTGAGCGTCGTCTTCCCGGACCCGGTGGCGCCGACCAGGGCCATCGTCTCGCCTGGGCGGATCCGCAGATCGATCCGGCTCAGTACGGGCACCGAGCCGGGCTCGGCGTCGGGTAGCGGAACTCGACCCCGTCGAAGACCATGCCCGGACCGGCGGGCCCGCCCGGGTCTCCGTCCGGGCAGTCACCGCGGCGGCGCCGGGTCCTGCTCCTCGGCCACATCCATGACCTCGAAGTACCGCTCGGTCGCGGTCGCCGACTCCTGGCTCATCGCCAGCAGGAAGCCGATCGACTCGACCGGCCAGCGCAACGCCAGCGCCGTCGACAGGAAGGCGACGAGCGTGCCCGCCGACAGCCCGCCGTCGGCCACCTCCACCGTGCCGAGCACCAGCGCGGCCCCGATCGCCAGCTCCGGGATGGTCGTGATGAGCGCCCAGATCCCGGCCAGCAGCCGGGCCTTGCCCAGCTCCGTGCCGCGCAGCGCTGCGCGAGCTCGCGGAAGGCCAGCGCCTGGCTGCGGTGCCGGCCGAAGCCCTTGACGATACGGATCCCGAGCACGCTCTCCTCGACGACCGTCGTCAGATCCCCGACCTGGTCCTGGGCCCTGCGCGCCACCACCGAGTACTTCGTCTCGAAGAGCGAGCAAAGGATCATCAGGGCACCGCGGGCGCCAGGAGCACCAGCCCCAGTGACCAGTCCTGGGCGAAGAGAATGAGGAAACCGACCAGGATCGTCGTGGTGTTGACCAGCAGAAAGGTCAGCGGGAACGCCAGAAACATCCGCAGCAGCATCAGATCCGTGGTGCCGCGCGAGAGCAGCTGCCCCGATGGCCAGCGGTCGTGGAAGGCCACCGGGAGCCGCTGCAGATGCCGGTAGAGACCGGCACGCAGCGATGCCTCGACCCCGCCAGCGGACGTGCCACCAGCCACCGCCGGAGGCCGAAGAGCACGGCTTCGACGATGCCCAGCAGCAGCAGGTAGAACGCACCGAGCCACACCCCGCCCGGTCGCGGTCCGCGACCGGGCCGTCGACCATCCACTTCAGTACGAGGGGATCACCAGGCCCAGGCAGGAAGCCAGAATCGCCACAAGGGCCGCGGTGAATAGACGGGTTCGTACCGGCCGGACGTAGGGCCACAGGCGCAGGAGTGAGCGCACGGCGGACCGGTCCGTGTGCTCTGCATTTGTTTCGGGCATCAGGGGCGAGCCTACGTTTCACCACTGACATCCCTCATGTGCTTTTCCGGCCACCGCGCCCGGTCGTAGCGCGGCATCAACCGATCGGCCGATGCCGGTTCGAGCGGTACGGCGGATACCTCGCCCGCCCGCCCGCAGGAATGCTTCATGGCATGGCAATCATCGAAGTGAACGGGGTGCGCAAGGCCTACGCGGGCGCCCGCGGTGGACGGCGTGAGCTTCACCGTCGACGAGGGGAGATCTTCGGGATTCTCGGCCCCAACGGCGCAGGCAAAACCACCACCGTCGAATGCGTCGAGGGGCTGCGGATCCCCGACGCGGGCACGGTCCGAGTCGCCGGGCTCGACCCGGTCGCCGACCACGACCGGGTGACGCTCCTGCTCGGTGCTCAGCTCCAGGAGAGCGAGCTGCAGGCCAAGCTCACCGTCCGTGAGGCCCTGGAGCTGTACAGCGCCTGCTATCCGCGCCCCGCCGACTGGAAGGTGCTCGCCGAACGGCTCGGACTGCACACCAAGCTCGGCACCCGGTTCGCCAAGCTGTCCGGCGGCCAGAAGCAGCGGCTGTTCATCGCGCTCGCCCTGATCGGCAGTCCCCGGATCGTCGTGCTAGACGAACTGACCACCGGACTCGACCCCGGGCCCGCCGGGACACCTGGCAGCTCATCGAGGAAGTACGGGACAGCGGCGTGACCGTGCTCCTGGTCACCCACTTCATGGAGGAGGCCCAACGCCTCTGCGACCGGATCGCGGTGATCGACAAGGGGAGGATCGCCGCCCTCGACACCCCGGCCGGACTCATCGGCAAGGCCGCGGGATCCACCGTCATCTCCTTCACCCCGTCCGAGCCCCTGGCCGGCACCGAGCTCGCCGGGCTGCCTGGAGCGGTCTCGGTCGATGAGCACGACGGACGGGTCGTCATCAACGGCACCGACGACACCGTCAACGCCGTGATCTCGCTGCTGGCCAGGAACCGCATCACCGCCCGTCAACTACGTGTCTCCGATGCCACCTTGGACGACGCCTTCCTCGACCTCACGGAACAGACCGCCTGATATGACCGCCGAAACGACCGCAGTGCGCCCGCTGCCGCCCCGGCCCGCTCGCCGCCGTCCTCAGGTCTGAGACCCGGCTCTTCCTGCGCGAGCCCGGCAGCCTGTTCTGGATCCTGGCCTTCCCGTCCGTGCTGCTGACGATCCTCGGTCTGATTCCCACCTTCAGGGAGGCCGACGAAACCCTCGGCGGCCGGCGGGTCATCGACCTCTACGTTCCGGTCGCCATCCTGCTCGGCATGATCATGGCCGGTCTGCAGGCCATGCCACCGGTCCTCACCGGCTACCGCGAACGCGGCATCCTGCGCCGGATGTCGACCACCCCGGTCCGCCCGTCCGCCCTGCTCACCGCGCAGATCGCGCTGCACGGTGCCGCGTCCTTCGGCTCCGCGGTGCTGGTCATGGCCGTCGGCCGGATCGCCTTCGGCGTACGGCTGCCCGGACAGCTCATCGGCTATCTGCTGGCCCTGCTCCTGGCGATCGCCTGCGTCCTCGCCCTCGGCGCCACGATCTGCGCCCTGTCCCGTACGACCAGGGCCGCGGCGGCGACCGGCTCGGTGGCCAACCTCGTGATGATGTTCACCGCCGGGGTCTGGGTGCCGGTGCAGACCATGCCGGACACCCTGCGCCGGATCGTCCAGGTCACCCGTTCGGCGCGGCGTCCCAGGCGCTGGACCAGGCGGTCCGGGGCGACTGGCCGGGCTGGGTGCATCTCGGCGTGATGGTCCTGTGGACCGCGCTGCTGGTGCGGCGGCCACCCGTGTGTTCCGGTGGGAGTGACGGGCGGGGAGACTCGCCCCATGGGGACTGCGGACACGATACGCAAGCGGCTGGAGCAGCCGTGGTGGAGGAAACCGGGCCGGGTGAACCCGGCGGTGGTCACGGCCGGATCCCGGGGACCCACCACCGTCGAGCAGCGCTGGGAGCAGTTCTTCCGCTACGGCCCGTACATCCTGCTCGGTATCGCCACCCTCATGTTCGCCCTGAGCGCCGACCTCGTCGGCATGTCCCGCGCGGACATGTACGCCGCCGGGCGCTGGCCGCGGTGGCGGTCGCCCTGAGCTGTGGTGGGCCGGACCCGGCCCGGCCGTCCCATGCACTCGGGCACCGGCCGGGCCTACTACGCGGTACGGACCGTGCTCGCCTTCACGCTCTGCTGTTTCAACCCGTTCTTCTCCATCTACGCCATCCTCGGCTACTTCGACGTGGGCGCCCTGCTGCCGAAACGTCTCGTACGCGCCGGACTGCTCTGCACCGCTGTCACCATGGCGGGCTCGCAGAGCGGCAGCGGAATGCCACCGGTCTCCCTCACCAACTGGCCGCCTTCGGCGCGCTCTTCCTCCTGCACTCCTCGCTCTCTCGTCTTCGGCCACCTCAGCGCACGCGAGGCCGAGAGGACACAGACACAGACCGAGACCATCGCCGAGCTCGAACGCACCAACACCCGCCTCGAACAGGCCCTGGCAGAGAACGCGGGCCTGCACGCCCAGCTCCTCCTCCAGGCCAGGGAAGCGGGCGTCGCCGACGAGCGAAGGCGCCTCGCCGCCGAGATCCACGACACCCTCGCGCAGGGCCTGACCGGCATCATCGCCCAGCTCCAGGTCGTGACATCCACCGCCGATTCCGACCCCGCACTGGCCCGGGAACACCTCGCCCGCGCCGCCGGCCTCGCCCGCCACAGTCTGGGCGAGGCCCGGCGTTCCGTGCACAACCTGGTCCCCGCGGCCCTGGAGCACGACGACCTTCCGGGTGCGATCGGGAAGACGGTCACCGACTGGGCGGAACGGACCGGCGTACGCGCCGACTTCACGGTCACCGGCATGGTGGAGCTCCTCCATGACGAGGTCGGCGCCACCCTGCTCCGTATCGCCGAGGAGGCACTGTCCAACGCCGCCCGGCACGCCGGGGCCGCGAGGGCCGGAGTCACCCTGTCCTACATGGACGACGAGATCACCCTGGACGTACGCGACGACGGCTGCGGCTTCGACCCGGCCGTCCTGCCCCCGCACAGCGGCTCCGGCGGATTCGGGCTCCGCGGAATGAGTGCCCGCGCGGAACGCATCGCGGGCACGGTCGAGGTGGAGACGGAACCGGGAGCGGGCACCGCGGTCTGCGCCCGGTGCCCCTGGTCCGCCGCAGCTGACGAGACAGTACGGTTGGCCTGCCATGAGCCAGGAAACCGCACACTCCATCACGCTCCTCGTCGTCGACGACCACCCCGTCGTACGGGACGGTCTGCGCGGCATGTTCGCTTCGGCCCCGGCTTCGAGGTGCTCGGCGAGGCGGCCGACGGCGTCGCGGCCGTCGAGCTCACCACTCGCCTGGACCCCGATGTCGTGCTGATGGACCTGCGGATGCCGGGCGGCGGGGAGTCGCCGCCATCGCCGAGCTGAGCAGACTCGGCGCCCGGTCCAAGGTGCTCGTCCTCACCACCTACGACACCGACTCCGACACCCTGCCCGCGATCGAGGCGGGTGCGACGGGCTACCTCCTCAGGACGCACCCGGGACGAGCTCTTCACCGCGGTCCGCGCCGCCGCCGACGGGCGCACTGTCCTGTCACCGGCCGTCGCCTCCCGGCTCATCTCCCGGGTACGCACACCGGCCGCCCCGGCGCCGAGTCGCTGTCGGCGCGCGAGCGCGAGGTGCTCGGCCTGGTCGCCAGGGGACGTCCAACCGGGAGATCGCGGCCGTGCTGTTCATCAGCGAGGCGACGGTGAAGACCCACCTCACCCATATCTTCGCCAAGCTGGGCGCCAGGACCGCGCCGCGGCCGTCGCGGTCGCCTACGAGCGCGGCATTCTCGGCTGAGCCGCACCTCACTGGGTCACCCGCAGCAGCAGCACCGTCCTGGCCGGAACCGTCAGTGTCCCGCCGCCCCGGTGGACCGTGCCGGGGCCCGCCGACTGGTCCTCCCGCGAGGTGTCCAGCACCAGTTCGTACGTCTTTGCCCAGGGCGAGCCGGGCAGCTGGAAGCCACACGGGCGGTGGTCGGCGTGCAGGATCGCCAGGAAGCTGTCGTCGGTGATCTGCTCGCCCCTGGCGTCCCGGCCCGGGATGTCGCGCCCGGAGAGATAGAGCCCGAGCGTCGCGGCCGGTGCGTACCAGTCGCCCTCCGTCATCTCCGCGCCCTGGCGGGTGAACCACGCAAGGTCCCGCAGTCCGTCCGGCCTGCGCCCGCCCGGAGAAGAAGGCGCGGCGGCGCAGCACCGGATGGGTGTGGCGCAGGGCGAGCACCCGGGCCGTCAGCTCCGTCAGCTCCCGCCACTCGGGGTGTTCGAGCAGTGACCAGTCCAGCCAGCTGACCTCGTTGTCCTGGCAGTAGGCGTTGTTGTTGCCGCCCTGGGTGCGGCCCATCTCGTCGCCCGCCACGAGCATCGGCACACCGGTCGACAGGAGCAGTGTGGTGAGCAGAGAGCGCAGTCTGCGGCGGCGCAGCGCGTTGATGTCCGGGTCGTCGGTCTCTCCCTCGGCGCCGCTGTTCCAGGCGCGGTTGTCGTTCGTGCCGTCGCGATTGCCCTCGCCGTTGGCCTCGTTGTGCTTCTCCTCGTAGCTGACCAGGTCGCGCAGGCTGAAGCCGTCGTGCGCGGTGATGAAGTTGACCGAGGCGTACGGGCGTCTGCCGCCCCACGCGTACAGGTCGCTCGACCCGGTGAGCCGGTAGCCGAGGTCCCGCACGTCGGGCAGTGCGCCGCGCCAGAAGTCCCGTACGGCGTCCCGGTAGCGGTCGTTCCACTCGGTCCACAGCGGGGAACGCGCCCACCTGGTAGCCGCCGCTGCCGACGTCCCACGGCTCGGCGATCAGTTTGACCCGGCGCAGCACCGGGTCCTGGGCGATCACCGCGAGGAAGGGGAGAGCATGTCGACGTCGTGCATCGAGCGGGCCAGCGCTGCGGCGAGGTCGAAGCGGAAGCCGTCGACCCCATCTCCGTTACCCAGTACCGCAGGGAGTCGGTGATCAGCCGCAGGACCTGTGGCTGCACCACGTGCAGGGTGTTGCCGCAGCCCGTGTAGTCGGCGTAGCGGCGGGGTCCTGCCGGAGGCGGTAGTAGCCGCGGTTGTCGATGCCGCGCAGGGACAGCATCGGGCCGAGCTCGCCCGCCTCCGCCGTGTGGTTGTAGACCACGTCGAGGATCACCTCGATCCCGGCGTCGTGCAGGGCACGCACCATCTTCTTGAACTCGCTGACCTGCCGGCCGGCGGTGCCGCTCGCCGCGTAGCCGGCGTGCGGGGCGAAGTAGCCGATGGAGTTGTAGCCCCAGTAGTTGTGCAGTCCGCGCCGCAGCAGATGGTCCTCGTGCGCGAACTGGTGCACCGGAAGCAGCTCGACGGCCGTCACACCCAGGCGCTGGAGGTGTCCGACGGCGGCGGGTGGGCGAGCCCGGCGTAGGTGCCGCGCAGTTCCTCAGGGATGTCCGGGTGCAGCTTGGTGAAGCCGCGTACGTGCAGCTCGTAGATGACGGAGTCGGCCCACGGGGTTTTGGGCCTGTGGTCCTCCACCCAGTCCTCGTCGTCGTGGACGACGACGCCCTTGGGCACGAAGGGGCCGAGTCACGGTCGTCGCGCACCGTGTCGGCGACCTGTTGCTGAGGCCAGTCCCGCACATGGCCGTAGACCTCGGGCGGCAGGGTGAACGAGCCGTCCACCGCGCGGGCGTACGGGTCGAGGAGCAGCTTCGCCGCGTTCCAGCGGGCGCCGGTCCAGGGATCCCAGCGGCCGTGCACCCGGTAGCCGTAGCGCTGTCCGGGCTGTACGCCGGGTACGAAGCCGTGCCAGATCTCATGGGTCAGCTCGGTCACGGGGAGCCGTGTCTCGGTGCCCCGCGCGTCGAAGAGACAGAGCTCGACGGCCTCCGCCCCGCCGGCCCAGAGAGCGAAATTGGTGCCCGCGACACCGTCGGGTCCGACCCTGAAACGGGCCCCGAGCGGCATCGGTGACCCCGGCCAAACGGGTGGTTCGGCGGGCTCGTCGCAGCCGGCCGCCCGATCGGGGCGCACGGCACCGGCCCGCGCTCCGTGTCCGGTCGCCGCCGACGGGTCTCCGCTCTTCGCCACCTTCCCGATCGCCTGCTGTACGGCCTGCTGCACTGCCTTCTGCTCGGCTGCGCTCGACACCTCTCAGCCTCCCGCGGCTCATGCGGACCGGCACCGATGAAGGGTCGCGCGGCGTCCCGGCCGCGGCCTTACCGGTGGTGTCCTCCCTCTGTTCTGCCCACGGCGGGCCCCGCACTCACGTTTCCCGACCGGCCCGTGTCGTTGGGGACGTGAACCACGTAGCGAAGAGAGCACGGGCGCTTTCGGCCGCCGTGCTGACATGGGCAGGACTGATCACCGGGCTGGCCGTACTGACCGGCTGCACCGACGGAAGACCGGGCTTCGGCGGGGAGCCCCGCTCGCCCGGGGACACGATCCGGATCTCTCCGAAGGACGGGGCCGAGGATGTCGGGCCGGCCGGCCGGATCGAAGTGAAGATTCCCGACGGGCGGCTGGAACGCGTCAAGGTGACCCGGATCGAGGCCGCTCAGCAGGAGGAGGTCGAGGGCGTGATCGCCGAGGACGGCCGCTCCTGGGCCCCGAGGCGTGAGAAGGACCGGCTCAGGCTCGCCGCCAAGTACAGCGTCGACGCGGTTGCCGTGGACGGCGAAGGACACCGCTCGGCCCGCAACACCACCTTCACCACTCTGGTCCCCAAGCACCGCTTCATCGGCTACTTCAAGCCGGAGAACCGGTCCACGGTGGGCACCGGAATGATCGTCTCCTTCAACTTCAACCGTCCGATCGAGAACCGGGCAGCAGTGGAGAAGGCCATTGGGATCACCACGAAACCCGCGGTCGAGGTGGCCGGCCACTGGTTCGGCAAGAGCCGGCTCGACTTCCGCCCCGCCCGGTACTGGAAGCCGGGCACCGAGGTCGCCGTGGACGTGGGCCTGCGCGATGTGGAGGGTGCGCGCGGGGTGTACGGCGGCCAGCAGAAGAAGATCGCCTTCAAGGTGGGCCGTTCACAGATGTCCGTGGTGGACGCCCGGGACCACACCATGGAGGTACGCCGGGACGGTGAGCTCGTCAGTACGGTGCCGATCACGGCCGGCGCCGAGAAGACGACCACGTACAACGGGAAGATGGTGGTCTCCGAGCTGCACGAGGTGACCCGGATGGACGGCCGGACAGTCGGCTTCGGCGGCGAGTACGACATCAAGGACGTTCCGCACGCCATCCGGCTCACCCAGTCGGGGACCTTCCTGCACGGCAACTACTGGGCTTCCGACGACATCTTCGGCTCCACCAACACCAGCCACGGCTGTGTCGGCCTGCGCGATGTGAAGGGCGGCAGCGAGTCGACCCCGGCGGGCTGGTTCTTCGAGCGGACGCTCGTCGGGGACGTGGTCGAGGTGGTCAACTCCCCGGACAGGACCGTCGCCCCGGACAACGGGCTCAGTGGCTGGAACCTCGACTGGAAGCGTTGGAAGGCGGGCTCCGCACTGCGCTGATCACCACGGCCGGCCCCTCGGTCCAGACATCTCTCGACCTGCGCATTGTCCCGGAGAACTTGGGACTGAACGGTGACACTCATGGGGAGTTCACCCTGTCATCGGTGTGATTATCTTGCGCCGAGCGCGCATGTGCAGCGTGCGGGGTGCAGGCCGGGCGGGGCCGGGCCGTGCGAGGGAGACGACCACATTGAACGGGCAGCCGATATCGGGGCATCGGCCGGGGCGAGCAGAGGACGGCGCGGGCGTGGGGCCCCGGACTTCTCGCACTGGTACTGGGTGCGCTGCTGTTGCTGGTGACAGCGTGCGGAGGCAATGGCTCCGACGGGGAGCGAAGGCGGGAAGGGCAGCGCGGAGATCGACGACACCAGCGCCTCGCAGGCGGTGGTGACCATCGCGCCGAAGAACGGCACGGACTCGGTGGCGACCAGCGGAGCGCTGAAGGTCACGGCGGCGCAGGGCAAGCTGACGACGGTGAAGGTCGCCGACCCCGAGGGCGAAGAGGTCGTGGGCAAGATTGCCGCTGACGGTGCGAGCTGGGCGCCGGAGCGGCATCTGGCCGCCGCGACCAAGTACTCGGTACACGCGGTCGCCAAGGACGCGAAGGGCCGTCAGTCCGCGAAGGACACCACGTTCACCACACTGGTGCCGAAGAACACCTTCCTCGGGCAGTACACGCCGGAGAACGGCTCGACCGTGGGCGTCGGCATGCCGGTTTCGATCAACTTCACCCGAGGTATCACCGACCCGGAAGCCGTGGAGCAGGCGGTCAGTGTGACGGCGGAACCGGCCGTGCCGGTCGAGGGCCACTGGTTCGGCAACGACCGCCTCGACTTCCGGCCCGAGAAGTACTGGGCGGCCGGTACCGAGGTGACGGTCCGGCTCGACCTCGACGGTGTCGAGGGCGGCCCGGGTCTACGGCAAGCAGACCAAGACGGTGAAGTTCACCATCGGTCGCAGCCAGGTCTCCACCGTCGACGCCTCCTCCCACCGGATGAAGGTGGTCAAGGACGGCAAGCAGATCAAGAACATCCCGATCTCCGCGGGCGCCCCTCGACGACCACGTACAACGGTCAGATGGTCATCAGCGAGAAGCTCAAGGTGACCCGGATGAACGGTGACACGGTCGGCTTCGGCGGTGAGTACGACATCAAGGACGTGCCGCACGCGATGCGTCTGTCCACATCGGGCACCTTCCTGCACGGCAACTACTGGGGTGCGTCGAGCATCTTCGGCTCGACCAACACCAGCCACGGCTGTGTCGGTCTGCGCGACGTACGCGGCGGCTGGGACGGCAAGACCCCGGCGGCCTGGTTCTTCGACAACTCCCTCGTCGGCGATGTGGTGATCGTGAAGAACTCCCACGACAAGGTGATCCAGCCGGACAACGGCCTCAACGGCTGGAACATGGACTGGGCGGAGTGGACCGAGTAGTCCGTACGACCCGGCGGGCCCGGTGCTGCTTGGTTCTAACGGTCCTCGCAACACCCGCGATCTGTGGGAGTTGCGAGGACCGTGGGCGTTGAGCGGGTTGATCTTGCGGGGTTGAGGAGCGTTTCCTTGCACGGCTGGATGTCGTGGGGAACGTGACGGTGGCGGCGCGTGAGCTGGATGTGAACCCGAATACGGCGTTCGGTTGGGCTCGGAGGGCCGGCCGTGGGTCGGTGCGCTTGCCGCGGCGGCATCCGCGGCGGGACGAGTACGAGCGGTTGAGGGCCAAGGGTGTCGCACAGGCCATGGCGGCCAGGAGCGTCGGGGTGAACGAGCGCACGGCCAGGGACTGGGATCAGGGCGTCAGGAAGAGTGCCATGACGCGCACCTATGCCGATGGCCGCCGTGTCGACTACACGGCGGGGACCGTCACGATGAACGGTGTGACCACAGCACCAGTGGGCCTGACGGCCCTGGACAAGCAGCTCCATCCGAGGTTCCTGACGCTGACCGAGCGCGAACGGATCCGGGACCTCCACACTCTGGGGCAGTCGCTGCGGGCGATCGGACGCACCCTGGGCCGGCCCGCCAGCACGGTCAAGCGAGAGATCGACGCCAATTCGGGCACCGAGGACTACCAGCCATATGCGGCCCACCGGGCAGCGGCGGCGCGCAGGCCCCGGCCCAAAGACCGCAAGCTGCTGCGCCAAGGCCGGTTGCGCTACTTCGTCCAGGACGGACTGCGCAAGCGGTGGTCACCCGAGCAGATCTGCCACGCTCTGCTCAAGGGGCATCCCGACGACCAGAGCATGCGGGTGAGCGTGGAAACGATCTATCAGGCACTGTATTTCCAGGCCCGTGGCGGCCTGAAGCGGGAAGTGCAGGCAGCAATCCGCTCCGGTCGCACCCGCCGCAAAGCACGCCGCGACCCGGACCGGCGCACCCCACGGTTCACCGACCCGATGGTGATGATCAGTGACCGCCCGCCGCCATCGAGGACCGGGCGGTGCCCGGACACTGGGAAGGCGACCTGATCATCGGCGCGAACAGCCGCTCTGCGATCGCCACTCTGGTCGAGCGGAGCACCCGCTACACCATGCTGGTCCACCTGCCCGGCGGAGCTCACGACGCCGAAACCGTCCGCGACGGCCTCGTCCGAACCATCCAGACCCTGCCCACGCACCTGCGCGGCTCCCTCACCTGGGACCAGGGCAGCGAGATGGCACGCCACCAGCAGTTCACTCTGGCCACCGGCATGCCCGTCTACTTCTGCGACCCCGCCTCACCCTGGCAACGCGGCTCCAACGAAAACACCAACGGCCTGCTCCGCCAGTACTTCCCCAAAGGCACAGACCTGAGCCTCCACGGCCCAGAAGACCTCGAACACGTCGCCCAGGAACTCAACGGCCGCCACGCAAGACGCTCGACTGGGATACCCCAGCCGAGCGTCTACGTGATCTACTCACCACCTAAACCAGGCGGTGTTGCAACGACCACTGGAACCCAAGCTGTGACCAACAGCACCGGGCCCGCCGCTGTTAGCCCCGGTTAACCTGCCTCCCATGACCGTAACCCTGGAAGTAAGCGAAGGCATCGGCACGATCCGGCTGGACCGGCCGCCGATGAATGCCCTGGACATCGCCGTCCAGGACCGGCTGCGCGAGCTCGCCGAGGAGGCGGGCCGACGGGACGACGTGCGGGCCGTCATCCTCTACGGCGGGGAGAAGGTGTTCGCCGCCGGCGCGGACATCAAGGAGATGCAGGCGATGGACCATCCGGCGATGATCGTGCGCTCCAAGGCCCTGCAGGACTCCTTCACCGCGGTGGCGCGCATCCCCAAGCCCGTGGTTGCCGCCGTCACCGGCTACGCGCTCGGCGGCGGCTGCGAGCTGGCGCTCTGCGCCGACTTCCGGATCGCCGCGGACAACGCCAAGCTGGGCCAGCCCGAGATCATGCTCGGCCTGATCCCGGGAGCCGGCGGGACGCAGCGGCTCGCCCGGCTGGTCGGCCCGTCCAAGGCCAAGGACCTGATCTTCACCGGCCGTCACGTCAAGGCGGCAGAGGCTCTGACGATGGGTCTGGTGGACCGGGTGGTGCCCGCGGCCGAGGTGTACGAGCAGGCGCACGCCTGGGCCGCCCGGCTGGCGAAGGGCCCGCGCTGGCGCTGCGTGCCGCCAAGGAGGCCGTGGACGCCGGTCTGGAGACGGACATCGACACCGGGCTCACGATCGAGCGGAACTGGTTCGCCGGGCTGTTCGCCACCGAGGACCGGGAGAGCGGCATGCGCAGCTTCGTGGAAGAGGGCCGGGTAAGGCGAAGTTCCTCTGACCGGACGTCAATCAGAGGCATCGGCAGGCGCGGTCATCCGTGCGGGCGGATTGGAAGAACCTTAAGTCAACCTTAAGAAAACGGACTTTCGCCCACTGTGTAATTGCCTGTCAGCGGTGCATCGTCGCAGCTCACAGCGGCTTTGACTGACAATGTTCTGCCCTTGGCATATGCCAAGTCGCCCCTGCGGAATGGTCGATTCCGGGGATTGATTCCCCGGAACGGCCCCGGAGGGCGTTCTGTGCAGCCATGATGGTGAGCATGGCGGGTCTGGAAGGTGTGGAGCAGCCGCGACCGCGCAGTGGCGCAACCGCGGCACGCTGGATGTCAGCCGTTGAAGACGAACAGGCGTTCAAAGCGCTGGAGTTGTTCGGAAATCCGACGGAGGGCGAAGTCCGGCTGCCCTCACTGCCGGAGTCCGCGGCGACCGCCCGCCGGCTCACCTCGTGTGTGGTGCTCCGTCAGTGGGCGCTGTCTCCGCAGACCGCCGAGTACGCGGTCCTGCTCGTCTCCGAACTCGTCGGCAACGCCGTGCGGCACACGGGTGCCCGGGTCTTCGGTCTGCGCATGATGCGCCGTCGCGGCTGGATCCGGATCGAGGTGCGCGACCCTCGCGCGGGCTGCCCTGTCTGATGCCCGTCCGGGTGACGGACGTCAGCGGACGTGGGCTCTTCCTCGTCGACAAGCTCTCCGACCGGTGGGTGTGGATCTGCTGCCGCGCGGCAAGACCACCTGGTTCGAGATGAGGATCTCCGACCGCTGAGGCGCCGACGGCCCTCGCTGGTCCACGGAAGTCGACAGGGCGGTCAATTCCACCATTCCGGCCATTTCGCCTCTACTGTGACCCGGGGAACGCCACCGGACGCGGGCTCCGTCGAACCGATCCCGCGAGGTGGACGGCCATGAGCGGTCGCGAGACACCGGTACACCGCCGCCGCGCTCTGTACGCGGGAGCCGGTGCGCTCCTGGCGGCCGCCGTCACCGCAGGCTGTACTGAGACCCGCGGCGCCGCTCACGCTCCCCTCGCGACCCGCCGCCCGATCCGCGGAAGGCGCCCGGCGCCGCACGTCCGGCGCCGGGCCCGCACCACTTCCCGGCCGGCCGGTCCAGATCGAGCACGGCCCGCGCGACCGGGCCCGGTCGCCCTCACCTTCCACGGCCAGGGCGACCCGCCCTGGCCGGTGCGGTCCTGGCCGAAGCCGAACGGGCCGGTGCCCGCCTCACGGTGCTGGCCGTCGGCAGCTGGCTCGACGAGCACCCCGGTATGGCCCGGCGGATCCTGGACGGCGGACACGATCTGGGCAACCACACCCAACGCCACCTGGACATCTCCACGATGGGCGAGAGCGAGGCGTACGCGGAGATCACCGCCTGCGCCGAGCGGCTGCGCCGGCTCACCGGCTCCATCGGTACCTGGTTCAGGCCCTCGCGCACACAGCACGCCACCCCGCTCGTCCAACGTCTCGCCCGCCGGGCCGGCTATCCCCATGTCCTTTCCTACGACGTGGACTCGCTGGACTTCACCTCGCCGGGCGTCGCCGCCGTGACCCGCAAGGTCGCCGGAGAGCTCCGCAACGGCTCCGTTGTCAGCCTGCACTTCGGCTACCGGGACACCGCCGCCGCACTGCCCGTCCTGCTCACCGAAATCCACCGGCGCCGACTGCGCGCGGTGACCGTCACGGAACTGCTGACCTGACGCTTCCGCGCCGCATCACCGCCAGCCGGCGCTAGTGCCGGGACCGGCAAGCTTGCCCGTCGCGTCGTCCAGCACGCACGCTCGCCGCGTTGGCCAAAGCCCTGGTAGCTCCGCTACAAGGACTCCCGGCCGCCTTGCGATCGCACGCACTGGACGACGCTCCTTCCGGGCAAACATTGCCGGTCCCGGCACTAGTAGGGCTTGGTCAGATGTACGCACTGGTGGCGTGTCTTGGTGTCTGTGGGCGCGTTGATGGTGTGTGACACCTGAGGAGATGGATCAGGTCCGGGAGGACCTGGAGACGTTCACGGCGGAGATGTTCGATGCGTTCACGCGCGCGGACCAGTATCGGTGGGGGCAGGCGTATGTGCGTGGACTGCTGCTGGACGGACGGCGCAAATCGGTGGAACCGATGGCCGCTCGGCTGGGCGAGGATGGCAACCGGCAAGCGCTGGCGCATTTCGTCACCTCCAGTCCGTGGAGTTGGGCCCAGGTGCGGGCCCGGCTGGCTTGGCGGATGCACGAGGCAATCGCCCCGACGGCGTTGATCGTCGACGACACCGGGTTCTTGAAGGATGGCGACGCTTCGGCGTGTGTGTCGCGGCAGTACACCGGCACCGCAGGAAGGTCACCAACTGCCAGGTCGGGGTCTCGGTGCACCTGGCCCGCGACCACGCCTCGACGCCGGTGAACTGGCGGTTGTTCCTGCCCAAGTCCTGGGACCCGGCTTCACCGCAGGCCGTCCCGCTCAAGGTGGCCCGCCGCGAGCGGTGCGGCATTCCCGCCGACCTGGGCCACGTGGAGAAGTGGCAACTCGCGCTGGACATGATTGACGAGACCCGGTCCTGGGACATCGATGTCCCGCTGGTGCTGGCAGACGCCGGCTACGGCGACGCGGCGGCCTTCCGTCTGGGTTTGAACCAGCGCGGTCTGCACTACGTGGTCGGCATCTCCACCACGCCCACCGCCCACCCGGCCGCCACCAGTCCGTTCACCCCGCCCTACAGCGGCATCGGACGGCGGCCGGTGCCCAGGTATCCGGACCCGGCCCGCAGCGTGAAGTCGCTGGTCATCGAGGCGGGTCGTGGTTCGGCTAAGCCGGTCTCATGGCGTGAGGGCTCACGCCCGGGCAAGGCCGCACCGGCTTGAAGCGTATGTACTCGCGCTTCGTGGCCCTGCGGATCCGCCCGGCAGGACGCGAGATCCGTGACGCCACCGAAGGCGTTGAACTGGCCGAGTGCTGGCTACTGGCCGAGTGGCCCGCCAAAGAGGCCGAGCCGATCCAGTTCTGGCTCTCCGACCTGCCCGCCGACACCCCGCTGACCACCCTGGTCCGCCTGGCCAAGCTCCGCTGGCGCATCGAGCACGACTACCGCGAGATGAAACAGGCCCTGGGACTTGCCCACTTCGAAGGCCGCACCTTCAACGGCTGGCACCACCACGTCACCCTCGCCTCCCTCGCCCATGCCTTCTGCACCCTGCGGAGGCTGGCCCACGCCCAAAGACACGGCACCGGCCTGAGCCTCTACCAGATCGTCCGCGAGCTGCAATCACTCCTCGCCACCTGGGCCGGTGCATGCCCCACCTGCCACCGCGACATACCCACACGCACACCAACCTGACCAAGCCCTACTAGCTAACCGGGGATCAGCAGTGCCTCCGATCCGACCGGCCGGAATCCCGCCGCCTGGAACGTCCGTACGCTGCGGGCATTGCCCGGCGACTGCTGGGCCCACACCACCTCGTCCGGCACCAGCTGCCGGGCCGCCCGCGCCAGCCGCTCACCGAGCCGCCGGCCGCGTGCCGCCTCGTCCACCTCGATCGCGGTCTCCCAGCGTCCCGCGACCCCGCGCCCCAGGATCACCACACCACCGTCCGCGGCCCAGACACGCACCTCGTCGCGGTACTTCATCGCCCGCGCCACCCGTGGGTGGTCCGGGTCCCGGATCTCCCGAAGTGTCAGGTCCGGGATTCCCGGCAGCGCGTCCGCGACCGTCACCAGGTCGACCGTGTTCATCCGGCGTCCGGTCCGAGTCAGCAGCGCGCACAGGAAGTGCGGGTTCATCGTGGCGCCCAGCGCGTCGGAAGGGTGGCGGCCAGCGTGGACCGTACCCATCGGGGGTCCTCGTCGGTGAACACCACCGAGTGTGCGGTGAGCGCCAGCACGCCCGCGTCGCGCACGCTCGGCTGTCCGACGACGGTGGTGGCGCCGTCCGCCGGGGAATGCCCGCGCGCCGCCGCTCTCAGAATCTGTGCAAGTGCCCCGGACAAGGTGATGCGACTCCTCGGCTCCCGGCCGTGCGCCGGGCGGCGGAGGCCGGTTCCATGATCGGTGACCGGCCGCCGCACCGGCTACCCGAAGCGCCCGATAATCTGACCTTCGTCAACAGCGCTTTACGAAGGGGCGGAACAGTGGCGGACATGGATTCGGCGCGCAAGGCATTCGAGCGGTTCGACCAGGACGGCGACGGCCGGATCACGGCGTCCGAGTACAAGAGCGCGATGGCGCAGCTCGGTGACCCGTACGTCACCGAGACGGTGGCGCAGGCCGTCATCAACTCGCATGACACGAACGGTGACGGACAGCTCACCTTCGAGGAGTTCTGGGCCGTCCAGAACAAGGGCTGACCGCCGGGGAGCCCTCGGACTTCCGGCCGGAGGAGGCCGGGGCGCTGACTTCCGCAGAGTGTTCGTCTTCGTGTCCGTCGTGTTCGTTCACTGGAGGGGCCGGTCGGTGATGTTCTCGGGGCCGCGTGCCGGATCCACCGGCGGCCCGGGCCGGCACGCTCGCCGTCGGATACCGGTGGCCGCGCTCCGGGTCGTCCTGGCGGTCGGCGTACCGGCGGTCGTCCTGGCCGCTCTGCTGGGCGCCCCGGCCGCCGCGCACGGCACGGGCGAGCTGCGGATACCCGGCGCGGGGACCGCCACCCTGCTGCGCGCCGTCCTGTTCGCCGCACTCGCCGTGCACATCGGTGAGGCCGCCGCCACGGTCCTGGCCCGGGAGTCCCTGGCCGGCCCGGGGCCACCGTGCGCGGCTGGGCCGTCCGGGCCTCGTTCGTGGGGGCGGCAGCCGCGGCCGGGCAGATCGTACGGCTCGCAGCGGTCAGCGATCTCGGCATCACGGAGACCTACGGCACCCGTGAGGGAGGGCTGCTCCTCCTCACCGCCAACGGACTCGTCATCGCAGCCCTGTGTGCGGGGAGCACACGGCCCCTGCGGGCCGTCGCCCCGCTCGCCCTCGTCATCGGCGCCGAGGCGCTGCGGGCCCACCCGAGACGTACAGCCCGGGATCGGTACCGCGCTGACCGTCGTGCATCTGACGGCCGCTTCGCTGTGGACCGGCGGGCTGCTGTATGTCCTGCGCACCATGTGGCTCTGGCGGCAGACCCCGACGGCCGCCGGAGCACTGCTCGGCCGCTATGCCCGGCTCGCGATCTGGCTGTACGTGGCACTCGGGGTCACCGGCACGTGCAGCGCGTTGCGCCGGCTGCCGCCGGACGTGGTGTTCACCTCGGCGTACGGACGGACCCTGTTGGTCAAGCTGGTGCTGGTGGCGGTTGTGAGCGTGCTGGCGGTGGCCGCGAGGCGACGGCTGGACCAGGACACGGACCCGGGCGCCGCGTTGCGTACCGCCCGCGGTGAACAGGCCGTGCTCGGCCTGGTGGTGCTGGTGTCGGCCGTGCTGACCGTCGTACCCGATCCGCACTGGCTCAGCACCCGCTGAGCCAGTGCGGATCGGCGTGCCTTCAGGCCTCGAAGTACGGGGACAGCGAGTCCCGCTCGTCGATCTCCATCAGGTCCGGCGGGTATAGCGCTCCGCGATGGCGTGGAAGTCGAAGTCGCCCCTGACCAGGCTCCGGTAGTCATGGGAACAGCGCTCCAGTGCCGCCCGGGTCCGCCCGTCGATGCCCGCTGCGTCTATTTCCTCGGCCAGCTCCTTCTCGGCGCGCTGTACCCGCTCGATGATACGGGCGAGTTGGACTCCGGCCTCGTCCACGGCTTCCTGGAGTGTGGAGCCGCGGTCACGCTGAATGAGCCGGACGGCGTTGTGCTCGTAACCGAGCATCTGTTCCTTCTCGAAGGAGCAGATGTCGTTGCAGAGCCCCGAGTGATCGGTTACCGCGTTACGCAGTGCGATATAGGCAGGAAGACTTCGGGCCGATTCCGGAAGATCGATTCCGGCGGTGATTTCATGCAGGTCGAGGAACGGCTGCATGGCCACCGAATCCCGGCGGTGCTTCGCGAAGTCGGCCCGGCTCGGCACCTGTCCGGCGGCCCGCTCGACGGTCTCCGCGTAGTACGTCCAGAGCCAGCCGACGGTATCCCTGCGGAACTGCCGGATCCAGACGGGTGACCGGGCCCGGCAGGTCCGCTCCCGCAGGCTTTCCAGCGCGTGTTCCATGGGGCCGCGTGGTGCCGCGCCGTCGAGCACGTCCACCAGCCGGGTGATCGCGTCCTCGCACATCCGCGGGTCGCGCCCGGCAGGCCCGTCGTCGAACTCGTCGTCCACCAGGAAGGCCCAGAAGAGCCACTGGCAGAAGAGGTCGAGATGCTTCTGTGAAGCACTGGGAAACATAAGCGAGATCCAGAGCTCGGGCCGGGTCCGGATCATCTTGTTCCGGGCCACCGGGGAGAGTAGGAGATCATTCTTCTCTGCCCACTCCCAGGCGGCCTTTCTGGTTTCCTCCATACCTGGATTGCACCCTGCGCTCTGGAACGGCATATGAAACACCGGTAATGTGATCTGGCTCATTTGGTGCCCCTCGTCGAGACGATGCGAATGGACGATGACAACTGGAATGACCGAAGTCACGCATCGGTACCGGCTCGTCGGCGGGCCGGTGCTCTGCACCCATCACCCCTGGCCAAAGCGTCACAATGTGAGGTGAGGGGCCATCGCGATCCTCTCTCCTGCGCCGGGGCTGGGTGTCGACGCGGGATCAGTGAGCTGTGTGGGTGCCCGCGTCACCATGCGTCACGCCTAGTGAACCCTTTGTGGGCGGTCGAGGGAAGCTACTTGTGACCGAAAGTGTGTGATCGCCCGGAACTCCTGAGCGCCTCTGAGCACTTGGTGGGTCCGCGCGGCCGGCTGTATGCCAAGAGACGGACAGCCGGGCCCGGATCGGCTCTCCGCGGCCCCGGGTGGACAGACGGCCGCGAAGGATGGCTCGAAGAGGGCTTGAATCTGCCGGCCGCCGAGTCCGTCGGTCTGCGCCCGGTGCATCCACTCGTTCAGCGAGGGTGCGCAGCGGCCGGACCGGTCCGGACCCGGTTTCGGCCAGGGTGCGGGTGATGAGGGTGCCCGCCCCTGACGGGCCTCGGCGAGACCCGAGCGCCGCGGTAGGCCTTGAGGGTGCGGTGCCGGCGTAGGGGCTGCGCGATGCGAGCCGGATGAGTCGGGTGCACGCACCCGCGGCCTGCCGGTCCGGTTGGCCGGTCCGGGTGGGCGTCCTTCGCGAACCTTGCGGTCCGATGAGCCCTCAGTGTGCGCCAGAGAGGTCAGGGTGTGCATATGTATGCAGTCTGCTGGCATGATGTGTATCGACCCGGGGTTCGATGGTATAAATACTGGCTGATTTTGCGGATGTTGGGTGGGGCTGCTCCGTGGCATCTGGTAGATGTGTACGGTATAACGCATCTTCATTCAGTTGCGTCGGGTGGTGTGCCAAACGGACTTACCCGGTCATTCACGGAGGTGTACCGACCATGCAGCCACTGGCGCCGCGCGGCTTTCGCAGCACAACCAGGAACATGGGGCTCAAGGACGTCGGCGACGACTTCGCGGTCGTCGTGTCGGAGGTGCCCGCTCGCTCGGCGGCGGTGTTCACGAGGTCGAGGTTCGCCGGACCGAGCGTCGTCCTCAGCCGTGACAGTGCGTCGGCCCGGAGCAGTCGCGGCATGGTCGTGCTCTCGCGCAACGCGAACGTGGCCACCGGCCCGGCCGGAGTCGAGCACGCCGCCGAGGTGCGCCGCAGGGTCGCCGAGATCGTCGGCGTCTCTCCCGAGGAGCTGATCATCGGGTCCACGGGAGTGATCGGCCGGCCCTATCCCATGGAGAGCATCAGAGCCGGTCTCTCCTCGCTGACCTGGCCCTTGCCTGAAGTGGACTGCGAAGCGGCCGCTCGCGCGATCATGACGACGGACACTCGGCCCAAGTGTGTGAGCGTGCGGGTCGGCGAAGCCGTACTCACCGGCATCGCCAAGGGCGTCGGCATGATCGAACCCAATATGGCGACGCTGCTGACGTTCTTCTTCACCGACGCCGACGTCCCCGCCGAGGACCTCGACAAGGTCTTCCGTCGCGTCATGGACAAGACCTTCAACGCGCTGAGCATCGATACCGACACCTCGACCAGCGACACCGCGGCAGTCTTCGCCAACGGCCTGGCCGGCCCGGTCGACATGGGGCCTTCGAGGACGCCCTGTACGAGGTTGCGCTGCACCTCGTACGTGACATCGCCTCCGACGGGGAGGGTGCCACGAAGCTCATCGAGGTGCGGGTCACGGGGCGCGTGATGCGGCGCAGGCCAAGCGTGTGGGCAAGAGCGTCGTCAACTCGCCCCTGGTGAAGGCCGCGGTCCACGGCGCCGACCCGAACTGGGGCCGGGTCGCGATGGCCATCGGCAAGCTCGACGACGAGACGGACATCGAACCGGCGCGAGTGCGTATCCGTTTCGGAGATCTGCCCATGCACCCCGAGGAGCCCGGCGACGAGCTGCTGGAGCAGGCCGCGCAGTACCTCAAGGGGACGAAGTGCTCATCGGCATCCATCTCGGCATCGCCGAGGGGAGTTCACCGTCTACGGCTGCGACCTGACCGAAGGGTATGTGCGGATCAACGCCGACTACACCACCTGAGTACGCGCGATGCGGCCTGGTCGCAGTTCTCCGTACAGGTCTGACGGGCCCGGTCTGCCCGCTGGGCCCCTGGCCTCCCGGTGCGGGAAGCCGCGGCCTTACGCAGGGGATGGGCCGGCCGGCACCTCAGGTGTCAGGCCAGCGCGCTGAGCCCCGGCACGAACGTCACCAGCAGTGGCAGTGCGGGCATCAGCACGGCAGCTGCCGCCAGCCGCCGCCGGCGTCCGGTGGTGAGCCTGGGCATGGGAGTCAGCAGCCGGTCGACGCGCTGCGGTACCTGCGCCTGTGGTGTCGGGCACGGTCCGAAAACCCGCGGTGCTCGTTCAGTTCGATGAGGGCGAGGGCGAAGGTCAGCCGGCCGAAGCGACGCGAGGCGACGTCGTCCGCGGCGAGTTCGACCAGTCGGTGTATCTCCTCACGGAACGCGGCGAAGACGCGCACCTGTGGGAAGCCGTTTCCCAAGGCCGCCGAACAGTGGAGCAGCCAGTCGTGACGCGCCCGCGCATGGCCCTGCTCGTGAGCGAGCAACGCGTCGAGCCGGTGGCCCTTCAGTCGGCGCAAAACGGCTGTGTTGACCACGAGTTGGGGAGCCGGGCCGGGCAGCCACCATGCACCGGGGCCCCTCCAGCACGATGATCTGTTCACCGGCTGTGAGTTCACCGGGCAGCAGCGGGCGCGCAGGCGCAGCCAGGTACGGCGCTGCCGCCGGTGGGCGCGTGCCCGGACGATCTCGAGGGTGAGCATCGTCGCAGTCCATGCCCGCCGAGGGCCAGAGCGATAGTAGTCGCCGCGGCCCAGGGGCCGGCGGGCCCGAGCGCGTATGCCTCCATTACGCCGTAGGGCGCGGGTGCGAACAGCTGGCCGCGCACCACCTGCCAGGCGGCGGCGGCGCTCAGTGTCATGGACAGGGTGCAGCACAGGAGCACTGCCGTCACCACGCACTGCCACACCCACAGGGCGACGACGGGTTCGCGATCAGGCCACTGGGCGCGGGCCAGCAGCCGTGGGCCCAGGACGGCGGCCAGGGCGCCGAGCGCCAGCAGGGCGACCGGGACCATCATGAGGTCAGCCTATGCGCGCGCGAGGAGCCAGACCAGCAACATGGCGTGCACAGAGTGAAGTTGAGCCGCCGGTTCATCGGTGTGTCCGGCCGTCAGCAGCGTTCGGTCAGCCCGTAGAGGTTGCCGTCGTGGCCGACGATCTGTGCCCACCGGCTGCCCTCCCGCCAGGGCGTCACCTGCGGCTCCACGATGATCTCGACACCGCGCTTTCGCAGGTCCGCGCACGTGGCGTCGAGATCGTCACAGTCGAACCAGCCGTGCGTCATCCGTCCGGCCCGGGCGCGGAGCGTCTCCACGACGGCCGACGGGACGGCGGCGAGCGCCACGCAGGTCTGCGCGCCCGGCGGGCGGACCTCGACCCAGCGTCCGTCGTCACCGTAGGGAACGTCGGCAGTCAACTCGAAGCCGAGAGTCCCGGTGAGGAACTCCAGCGTCCTGCTCTGGTCACTGACATAGAGCACGGAGAGCCGGGGTTGACGATCACTGGTTTCCTCTCAACGGTTGTCGAAGCTGCGGGAGGGCCGTTGTGCACAGTGGGGGTCATCGGATCCTCCTCACGTTCCCCTGACCGGGCGGTTCTCGGCCGGGGCAGGGGCCTCGACGGCGGCAGCAGCCCATTGCGCTGAGGAGCCGGCGGATCGTACGCCGACCACGCTGGTGTTGGAGGCCCCGACCACCGGCGCGGGCAATACCGGCCGGCGCCTGCGTCTGTCAACGTCGCCGTGGGTCGTACTGGGCGGATCGGCCGGTACGGGGCGGCGTCTGCTGAACAACGCCGCCGCGAGCACTCGGGGCCGTAAGGCCGCCGTCGGGGTGACGAGCAGCTGGCCGAGTTCGAGGGTGACGGTGGCCGCCGCCCGGTTTGCCGGAGCGATCGCCGCGACCCGGTCGATGTACCGCCGGCCGATCCGGGCGGCCGGGCCGGGCGCGAACGTCCCCTTGCGCATGGGTGTTTCAGGTCGGAGGCGGTGGCGATCCGCCAGGCCGCCTCGACCTGCCCGGCCAGGGCGTGGCGCAGCCGGTAGCTGATGCCGACCGTGGTGCCGTGGCTGCGAAGCATCGAATCGAGCAGTAGCGCGGACTGCACGGCCACCGACATGCCGTGGCCGTATGACGGGTTGAGGGTGACCAGCGCATCGCCGATGACAAGGAACTGATCCGGCCAGCGGCGCAGCTTCTCGTAGTGGCGACGGCGGTTCTCGGTATGCCTGGAGGTGTAGACGGGCCCGAGCGGAGTGGCCCTCTCGATGACCTGCCGCAGTATCGGGTGGCGCAAGGCGCCGGCTGCGCGGAGAAATGCTTCGTGGTCGGTGGGAGGCTGCACTCCGCCGCTCTCGAAGAGCGACACCATCCACTTGCCGCCCGCGATGGGGTTCAGCACCCCTGACGCGGCTCGTCGGGTGAGGCTGTGAGCAACAGGCTCTTCCAGTCGGCGACATGGCCGACGGGCGGCGCGAACACCGCGGTGGCACAGGCGGTCCCGGCATCGACCACGGACTCCTCGGGTGCGTCGTAACCCAGTTCGCGAAGCCACTGCGGGCACGAGACGTCCGCCCGGAGGCGTCCACCACGAAATGTGCGGGTAACAGCCGCCGTTCTCCCCACTTGTCGGGGTGCTGCTGTCGCGGCCACGCACCCAGACTCCGGTGACGGTGTCGTTGCGGCCCCTGCAGTCCGACGGCCTCGTGCTCCTGGAGAAACGTTATCTTCGGGTCGGCCCGCAGTCGGTTTCGTACAACCGCGTCGAGGATGTCGCGGGAACCGGTCATCATCGTGAGACCGGTCTCGAACCGGGGCATCCAGCCGCCGGGCCCGAGCAGAAGGATGTCCTCCGGCATACGCACGGACACCATGCCCGCGCCGAGCAGCCCTGGGTGATGCCAGGAAAGAGCCGCTCGAGTTCCTGGTGTCCCGCGGCCATCAGCGTGTGCGCGTGCCGGGACTGTGCCACACCGCGGCGCCAGCGAGGGCGAGGGGCAACCGGTCGCGCTCGATGACGGTGACCCGGTCCACATGGTCCACGAGTGCCTGCGCCGCGGTGAGACCGGCGAGACTTGACCCGATCACGACAGCGTGGCCGTCACCATCGGCGGGGCCTAGTAGGTCCAGGCTCATCTTCTCGCCCTCCTGGGAGCGTTGCGGACGTGGTCGTACGGCTGCCACGGCTTGTACGAGAGGTGGTGAGAGGACGGATACCGGACCCTGCCGATGGCAGGGCGGTCGCGGGTGGTCGATGCCGCCGGACTCGGGCTGCGGGCCGCGGGTTCGGCGGACAGGACGGTGATCGCCGGGTGCGAGGGACGTGGCGGCCTGGTGGGCCTGGATTCCCGGCCGGGTTGTCGGGGCGGACATGGCTTCGGCGGTCATGGCCGTCGCCCGGTGGGCTCGGCTGCCCGGCGACGGCCGGCTCGCCCAAGGAGGCCCGGCGCTCTGGCCTCAATCTTCCCTCAGGGGAGCGCCGGGATCCTCGAACCTGCTGTGCTGTCAGACGGACCTAGGGTGTGTTTCGAAAGTAGCGCCGTCCGCCCGCAGGGCGGCCCGGCGGCGTCTGGTGCGTGCGATCGCAAGGCGGAGGGTCGCCCCGATACTGGGTGTATCGGGGCGATCCCGACAACGCGGCGAGCGTGCGTGCCGGGCGTCGCCGGGCAGGCGGGACTTTCGAAACACGCCCTAGTGATGACCGTGGCCGCTGGTGAGCTCCTTGTACTCCTCGGACGTCGGTTTGGGAATCTGATTCCCCTCGCCGTAGTAGCCCTTGCTGAGCTTGGTCCGCAGCCTCTCCATGCGCGGCAGTTTGCGCTCGACGCCGTTCTGGTTGACCGCCGGGCCGATCTCGATCGGCTTGTACTGCTCGTGCGCCGTGAGCTTGTGCAGCTGTGTCTGGTTGAGCGGCTCGTGGAGCTCGACGAACTCACCGTGCGGCAGGCGCTTGATGATGCCGGACTCGCGTCCGTGCAGCACCTTGTCGCGATCTCGGCGCTGGAGCCCCAGACAGACGCGCCTGGTGATGATGAAGACCACCGGTGGTACCACGAAGAACCCGACACGTACGAACCAGGTGATGACGTTGATGGAGAGATGGAATTCGGCGGCCAGAATGTCATTGCCGCCGGCGACCATCAGCACGAAGTACCAGCTGAGCCAGGCCACACCGAAGGCCGTACGGGTCGGCACGTTGCGCGGGCGGTCCAGGATGTGGTGCTCGCGTTTGTCCCTGGTGACCCAGGACTCGAAGAACGGGTACAGGGCCAGCACTCCCGGCACCACCACGAGCAGCAGCAGCGGGACCAGCACACCGAAGTTGATGGTGTAGCCGCCCGCGATGACCACCTCGTAGGCCGGCATGACGCGGATGGCACCTTCGGTGAAGCCCATGTACCAGTCCGGCTGGGAGCCGTTGGACACCTGGTCGGGACGGTAGGGACCGATGGCCCACACCGGGTTGATCGTCGCGATCGCCGCGGTCATCGCGATGAAGCCGAAGACCAGGAAGAAGAAACCGCCGGCCTTGGCCATGTACACCGGCATCAGAGGCAGGCCGACGACGTTCTTGTTGGTGCGGCCGGGGCCCGAGAACTGGGTGTGCTTGTGGTAGAAGACCAGGATCAGATGCGCCACCACCAGCCCGAGCATGATGCCGGGCAGCAGCAGGATGTGGACCGAGTAGAACCGGGACACCATGTCGTGACCGGGGAACTCCCCGCCGAAGATGAACATCGACAGATACGTGCCCACCACCGGCACGGCCAGGGTCGCCCTGCATGAACCGGACACCGGTGCCCGAAAGCAGATCGTCGGGGAGCGAGTAGCCGGTGAATCCGGTGAACATGCCGAGGATGAACAGCAGGAAGCCGAACAGCCAGTTGACCTCACGCGGCTTTCGGAACGCACCGGTGAAGAAGACTCGCATCATGTGCACGAGCATGCCCGCCAGGAAGATCAACGCCGCCCAGTGGTGGATCTGCCGGACGAGCAGGCCACCGCGGACGTCGAAGCTGATGTTCAGGGTCGAGGCGTAGGCCTCGGACATCCGGAGGCCCTGCATCGGCTCGTACGAGCCGTGGTACACGACCTCGTTCATGCTCGGGTGGAAGAACAGCGTCAGATACACACCCGTGAGGATGATGACGATGAAGCTGTAGAGGCAGATCTCACCCAACATGAAGGACCAGTGGTCCGGGAAGATCTTGCGCATGTTGGCCTTGGCTATGCCGTAGATGCCCAGCCGGCCGTCCGCCCAGTCGGCTACCCGCTCACCGGCTGGAGCTTCGACCTTGGGTGGCTCTGTTGTCGTAGTGCTCATCCGCGCTCCCGGAAGGTTGGACCGACGGGCTCTTCGAAGTCGCCGAGCGCTTCGAGATGACCGTCCTTGTTGACAGCGATCCGCAGCTGCGGAAGGGGTGACGGGCCGGGCCGAAGATGATGCGGGCGCCGTCGGAGAGGTCGAAGGTGGGTTGGTGGCACGGGCAGAGCACGTGATGCGTCCGCTGCTCGTACGGGTTGATGGGCCGGCCGGCGTGGGTACAGATCTTGGAGAAGGCCACGAGTCCCTCGTGGGGCCACTCGCGCTCGGAGCGCTTCGCAGCCCGTTCGCCGATTCCCTGGATACGCGGCCTGTGGGCCGGTGGCCCCGGGTTCGCGAACGGATGGTCCTGGAGGTTCTTTCCCTCGTCGATGGCGCGGGACCGGGCGGTTTCGTCGGCCGGTGCCCTGGCCTTGACCGCAGGCGTGAATGCGGCGTGCGGCCCCGGTAGCTGCCGGCGAATGGCGTCGTCGTGCGGAGAGCGTGTTCACGGATTACCCTCGTATCCGGGGCATCGGTGATTACCGCTGCACGTAAGTTGTGGGCAAGAGGCCAATCGGGATGGCGGGCCGAGCGATGAGGCCGGCCGTGAGAGCGGTGCCCTCGTTTATGACCCGCTCCACATATTCGGTGATCCACTTGCCGGGTGGGACCGAATCGATGATCAAGGTGAGCACGACTCGCATGCACAGCTTCGTCACCTCGGACTGCTCGTTCCCACAGTCGATACCCGTCAACGATCACACGATGAGGTACCTCATGGAGAGAGCCACGAAGAACAGCGGATCGGAGCGCAGCTGGATAAGCGTTCCGACACTGGTTGCAGTCCGGCCGGTTGACTGCCGGGGATGTCGGCCCAGTTCCTAATCCCGTTATTATTGCCACGCCCACCATTATGCCCATACACCTCAACGGCAGTCACCGGCAGGGGTTGTGACCTATCACCCACTGAGCGGTCCTCGGAAGGTGACGGAAAACCGCCGCTGAAGAGAAGGGTTTCGGCCAACGCATGAATGACGAGATCCATTCCCGACGCTTCTACCGCTCGTCGGGCACCCGAAGAATGCTTACAGCCGTACGGGATGTCACTTCCAAGAGCATTCTGCGTGTGCAGTGAGACTTTTCAACCTTGGGCCGGGTGTTCAACGCTGGCGCGGTAGCTGCTGGTGACTGCCGCGATGGTGGCGGCCTTGTCCTGGTCCGGGCTGGCAGCCATTGCCCGTTCGGCGCGGTCCATCTCCCGGTTGGCCTGGACGATCGCGTTGGTGGCGGGCGCCGGGCGTCTTCGTAGCGCTCCAGCGCGGTCGCCACATCTGCATGGCCGGCCAGTTCGGTGGCGAGAGCGTCGGCGTCGAGGATGGCCTGCGAGGCCCCGTTGGCACCGATCGGGTACATCGGGTGGGCTGCGTCACCGAGCAGGGTGACCCGGCCATCCCCCAACCGGACAGCGGATTGCGGTCGACCATGGGGTACCGCAGGATCTGCCTGCTGCGGGCGAGCATGTCCCGGATGTCGAGCCAGTCGAAGTTCCAGTGGGCCAGGTGTGGCAGTACGTCGTTGACGTCGCCCGGATGGTTCTGGCCGCTGTCGCCTGACGTTTCCGGGTGGAGTCGGGCACCAGGCAGACCCAGTTCAGCAGGGCCTTGCCCCGCGCTGCGTGGCGTGCCGAGATGGGGTAGGCGATCATCCGGGTGGCTTCGTCGTCCGAGGCCACGATCATGGTGCGGCCATCCAGGAAGCCGTCCAGCTCCACCAGGCCGCGCCACATCCGCATCCCGCCCGAGGACAGTGGGGTCCGGCCGGGGTGGAGTTGGGCCCGGACCGCGGAGTGCAGGCCGTCGGCGCCGATCAGGGCGGTGGCCTCGATGGCGATGGTGGTGCCGGCGGCTTGATCGTGGGCCTGGGCGCGGATGCCGCTGTGGGTGTGCTCGAAGCTGTGCAGGCGGGTTCCGGTGCGGATCGCGTCGGGGCCGAGCCGGTCCCGGACGGCCGCGAGCAGCAGCATCTGCAGCTCACCGCGGTGGATCGAGTACTGCGGGTACTGGTGCCCTGCGGCCAAGCCCCGCGGTTCGTTCCAGAGCCTGGTGCCCGTGTGGTCGACGTAGAGGTGCTCGCGGGTGGCGATGGCGGTCGCCGCCAGTTCGTCGCCCAGCCCGAGCGTGGCGGTCAATGCGGCTATGGCGGCTGGCTGAATGTTGATCCCGACCCCGAGTGGGCGGATCTCGTCGGCGGCCTCCAGCACGGTGGAGTGGATCCCGTTGGCGTGCAGGGCCAGGGCCGTGGCCAGCCCCGATCCCCGCGCCGGCGATCAGTATCTCTGCGGTATTGGCGGTCGTCATGGTAAGTGCTGTGCTCCTTACGCGTCTGGTGCCCGACTTCCTTGGCGTTCCCCGAGGATGGTGTTCTTCACCGAGTGGTGCGGTCAATAAGGCCGGGCCCCGACTGTGTGGCCCCGGGGAGAAATACCCGGAAGGGACCCGGACATGCCGGCTGCCGATGAGGTACGGATGGTGACATGAATGCGCCCCGCTGATCCGGATCAGCGGGGCGCATCCAGGGTGTCCCAGAATCCTCATACGCTCTTGGAAGCAGTACAGCGAGGCATCAGAGATCATGCGTGATGGACGGAAACCACCGAATAGACGAGCGGTGCGGCCTTCGCCAGCGCGGCCGTCTTCTTTCCGTACGCCTGCGCTTCGGGGTCTGCCATGGTCGCCTTGATGTCGTCCTGGCTGCGCCACTGGGCGTAGTTCACCACTCGGGTCCCGTCGACACTGGCGAGCAGGTTTACCGAGATGAAGCCCGGACGATTCTTCATCACCTTCTCGGTTCCTTCGTTCAGGAGGCCGATCAATTCCTGCTGCTTCGATGCTTCGACATCGAAGATGTTGATCAGGGTTACTACTTCATCGCCTACGCGGATCACGGTCTCACTCATGAGTTCCACGGTATCAGGCAGCAGTCGAGAAACAAGTAATGCGAGCGTTCAACGCAGTGCGTTTCACCGGACGTTGAGAGAGACAGCAGTACGTGCGAAAGTGTCAATGCGACCGGAGCAAGGGCTCACAGTGGATGTGACGTACTCAAGTGCCGTCGGCGACGATATCGGCGTGTCCGCAAGAAGCTGGGTGCCGAGGGCATGGCGCGATCTCCACACAACCGTATGAGTGTGCAACTGAGGAATAGGCGCAGTTGCACACTCGGAACAGCGTCAGAGAGGTCGCATGGTCCAGGGGAGGGGCTGTGTGGCGAGTGTTTCCGGCCGTGCTGGGCAGGCTGCCGTCATGGCCGTCAGCGGTTGCTGCCCCACGATGAGCCGGGCGCGACATGCTGGACGTCCTCGACGACCGTGGCGATGTCGACCGCGCTGATGCCCCAGGCAGCTTGGCTTGCCGCTCCCCAGGCGTGGTAGCTGCGGATGGTGAACTCCTTCAGCTGCGGTGCGTCCTTCCACCTCGCTGTGTCGAGGTTGTCGCCGCGAAGGAAGCCGTCGAGGCCGAGCAGCACCAAATCCCAAGCCGCCCGTTCGTGACGGCCCCGGCCGGTCCCTGAGTGCGCACGAGTTCGTCGACGATTTCGGCGGGACTGGCGTGCCGCAGCTCGAAGACGGTGCCGCCCTTCGAGTCCTTTGAGAGGCGGACCTCGACCTCGGTCACCGATCCCTGCCCGTACTCCCACGTGACCTTGAGCAGACGAGGCTTGTCACAGCGCAGGACCTCCCGCTGGCGCGGCCTTCGACCTGGAAGGCGCCACCGAGTCGGAGGTCGCCGGTGACCGGTGCCAGCCAGCGGCTGATTCGGGCCGGATCCGTGCACGCGTTCCAGACATCGTCGGCCGACGCGTCGTAGGTGCGGCGGAGCAGCAGGGAGCGACCCTCGCCTGTGGCGACCGGGTAGGTGCTGATCTCCCGGTGGGCCGCGTTGATCTGGTCGAGGACGTTACTCAAATCTCTTCCCATCTCATGGTGTCCGGTTCGCTGTCACCCGAGGACGCCGGCCCGATCTTGTTGCGCTCCTCGCGCTTGCCCCGGGCGAGTTCGGTACCGAGCGCGTCCAGGCGCTGGTTCCAGAACCGGCGGAAGTGTTCCAGCCAGGCGTCGACCTCCTCCAGGGGAGCGGACGCGACCGCGTACAGGCGGCGGGTTCCTTCCGCACTCACCGTCGCGAACCCGGCCTCCCGGAGCACGCGGAGGTGGTGGGAGACAGCGGGTTGAGAGATGCCGAACTCCCTCTGGATGACCAGGCTGACGGCGCCGGCCGTCTGCTCGTCGTCGGCGAGCAGCTCAAGGATCCGCCGCCGGACGGGGTCACCGAGGACATCGAATGCGTGCACGTACGCACGATATAGCTCACGGCTTATCTAAGGGAGGGTTGAAACTCGCCAAACATGCGGCACCCGACGGTCCGTCAGTACATGGCCGTATGAGTGACCACTCGCCCCGGATCTGACGTATGCGCCTGCCTCGGTGGCGCATGGCGGCGCTTCCCGATAGGGATTGTGACCACTGAGGTCCTTCACTAGCGTTGACGTCCAGGGTGGGACGGTGTCCGGTCGAACCGACCTGCACCGCCCGGTGGTTGGCTAAGGGTGAGCGCTCGGTATCCCCTACGTGGAACAGGCAGTCGATTACGATCGTGCCGAGTAGAGACCTGAGCAGTTCAGAAGGACTCACCTAGGGGAGGCCGCCGTGGCACTGCATGCCGCAGTCGATGCTGACAAGAATCCTTTCTGGAGGCACCTGATCTGCTCCGTGAGCTGCCGCGGGAGGTCGTGCCTGCCGGGCGGTTGATGCCCTCGCTGGCGCCCCGTGAGACGCGCGAGGATCCGGCGCACGTTCGCCTCCTCGCGGAGACGGACGGTAGTTCCGACCCGATCCTCGTGCACCGTCCCACCATGCGTGTCATCGATGGCGCACACCGATTAAGCGCCGCGTTGATGAGGGGCCGCACCGAGGTCATGGTCCAGTTTTTCGACGGAAGTGAGGCGGAGGCGTTCGTCCTCTCGGTCCAGCTCAACGTCAGGCATGGACTGCCGCTGACACTGGACGAGCGCAAGGCCGCCGCCCGGCGCATCATCGGTTCCCATCCGCACTGGTCGGATCGTGTCGTCGCGCAGCGTACGGGTTGAGCGCGAAGACCGTCGGCAAGGTCAGGCGGAACGGTGGGGAGGCGCCGGACCCGGGCAACCGCCTCGGGAACGACGGAAGAGTCAGGCCCATCAGCACTATTGAAGGGCGTCGCAGCGCGGCGGCCCTGCTGGCGGCCCACCGGAGCTCTCACTGCGTGAACTGTCGAGGAGGGCCGGCCTCTCGGTCGGGACCGTCCGGGACGTCCGCGAGCGCCTCAACCGAGGCGAGGACCCGGTCCCGGAGCGGCTGCGCGGTGAACATGAGAGGCCCGTTGTGGTTGCTGCTTCGCACACCGCGACTGCGCCGGCACGTGGGCGGGTCGGCGACGGCGCGTCGCAGGCCGAGGCCGGCCGTCCCCAGGGCGAGGCGGTTCGGGCCGAGGCGCGGATCGCCGGGTTCGACCCGGTGACCGCCGTGCAAGCTCGCCGGGACCCGTCCCTGCGGGCGACGGAGTCCGGCGGTGGCTGCTGCGCATGCTTCTGGCTACCGAGATGGCCCAGCCCCAGTGGGAGGAGATCGCTGAGGCGATCCCCGCTCACTGTGTGCCGCTCGTCCGTGCGGTGGTGCTCAAGCGCTGCGAGGACTGGAAAAACTGGCAAACATGGTGCCGCAGGAGTCCGAGAAATCTACCTGAATCTTTGATTGCGGAAACTTTAATGCGTACGTAATGTTCTCCATTTCCGGAATCGCGCACTCGAATTCTGTGCAGCCGTAGCTGCTGTGTTGATGTCGCAATACGTTTGAGTGCCCCGCCGTGTTCAGGTGCGAGCGCGGTTATCTTGACACCTCTGCACATGGGTTGCGAGTATGGCTGATCGGTAAGCGCATTGCGGGAGTTTACTGATTCAACGGGAAAACGATCATGCCTGAAAAGCCTGGGGCGGCGTCTTTGCGTTAGTGATTCACTCCAGGGTCTGGCCACTGTATTGTGCGTCGGCATGCGTAGTCGACCCGTTCCTGTCGCCTATTTCTCAGCGCCGATCCACTCTTCTTCGTGGGTGGTCATGTCCGGCTGTTCCTGGTAAATCTTCTGTCCTTGCGGGAATGGTCTGTGGACCGTTTCGGGCCGTGGTGTCCCCGCGATGGCGTCCCGTATGCGGCTCGGATTCGGTTCGCGCGTCCGGTTCCGAAATGGACCGGAGGGCCGGCAACGCTCCACTCGTGCACGCCCGGCCGTTCAATTCGAGCAGTCGATGCGAACGCTCTTTCCATTCCCTTGAACGATGAATATCATCCATCAAAGCGATAAGTCGTCGGAGGCTCACCATGTCGGACAGCACGCGCTTCCCGGGAAACGACGAGGAAGCCGAACTCCGGAAAACAACCGCGCGACGGTCGAAAAGTACATGAACACCAGGGGCAGGACCGCCTTCAGCGGCACCTGCTCTTCACCGAGGACGGCGTCGGCGGTTTGTGGACCAATGACACCGGGCAGCCGATCGTCATTCGTGGCCGCGACCGCCTCGGGGAGCACGCGGTCTGGTCCCTGAAGTGCTTTCCCGACTGGGCCTGGATCAACATCCAGGTCTTCGAGACCCAGGACCCGAACTTCTTCTGGGTCGAGTGCGACGGTGTGGGAGAGATTCGCTTCCCGGGTTACCCCGACGGCCGCTACGAGAACCACTTCCTGCACTCATTCCAGTTCGAGAACGGAAAGATAAAGCAGCAGCGGGAGTTCATGAATCCCTTCGAGCAGCTGCGTGCGCTGGGAATTCCTGTCCCCGAGGTCAAGCGTGAGGGGATCCCCACCTGACCGGGTGACGTTTGTTCGAAGTCGCTCGGTCGAATAGTGCCGATGCCGGCTACACGGCGCCTTCAATCGATGGAGAATCGTGGACAACGTCATGCCTGATATCAGGACGAGTGTTGCGTTGCAGCAGCCTGAGTGGAACGACGTCTCACAGGTTGGGCGCGTGGGAGAGGCATTAGCATCCCGCCCTCGCTCGTCAGGGCCGGAGATGTGCGCACCCTGCGTTCTCTTCTCGCCGAGGTGGCGGAGGGAAATCCCTGGTCGTACAGACCGGGGACTGCGCCGAGAACCCGGAGGAATGCACATCGGAGCACGTCAGCCGTAAGGCCGCCGTACTGGATGTACTGGCCGGAACTCTCAAAATGGCCACGCATAAGCCGGTGCTCCGAGTGGGGCGTATCGCCGGCCAGTTCGCCAAGCCGCGTTCCAACTCCACGGAACAGGTCAACGATCTGACCCTTCCGGTATTCCGGGGCCACATGGTGAACGGCCCGGAGCCGACGCCCGAGAGCAGGCGGTCGGACTCGCTTCGGATCCTCACAGGATTCATGGCGGCGAGCGACATCATGGAGCACCTCGGGTGGCGCGGTTCGTCCGGCCGTCCCGCGAGCGACTCGCCTGTGTGGACCAGTCACGAGGCGTTGCTTCTCGACTACGAGATACCCATGCTCCGCAGGACGCGGCCGGGACGCTGATCCTCGGCTCCACTCACTGGCCCTGGATCGGCGAACGCACCCGGCAGGTGGACGGCTCGCACGTCGCCCTGCTCGCCGAGGTAGCCAACCCGGTGGCCTGCAAGGTGGGTCCGGGGATGTCCAAGGACGACCTGCTGGCCCTCTGCGAGCGCCTCGACCCCGTGCGCGAACCCGGTCGGCTGACCCTGATCGCCAGGATGGGTGCCGACGCCGTCACCCAGAAGCTCCCGCCGCTCGTCGAGACCGTCCGCGCCGCAGGGCATCCGGTCATCTGGCTGTGCGATCCCATGCATGGCAACACGGTCGTCACCCCGGACGGGCACAAGACCCGCCTGGTCGAGACGCTCAAGCGGGAGGTCCGCGGCTTCGTGGGCGCGGTGGAGGCCGCAGGCGGTGTGGCCGGCGGTCTGCACCTGGAGACCACCCCGGACGACGTCACCGAGTGCGTCACCGCCGGCGGCGACCTCAGCGGAGTGGGAGACCGGTACACAACCTTCTGCGATCCCCGGCTCACCGTTTGGCAGGCTGCCGCGGTGATTTCGGCCTGGGGCAAATGACGCGGACGATCCGATCAGAAGGGACGATCATGCCCGGCATACCTCCTATTGAGCCCTACCCGCTCCCTGTGGCAGGCGACCTGCCCGCAGCATCGCCCAGTGGACGCCCGACCCCGCTCGTGCCGTCCTCCTGATCCACGACATGCAGCGCTACTTCCTCAAGCCCTTCCCCGACTCCGTACGGGTGAGCTCGTCCGGAACGTCGCTCTGCTGCGCGGCCGTTGCGCCGCGCTCGGCGTTCCGGTGGGCTACACGGCCCAGCCCGGGGACATGAGCGACGAGGAACGAGGCCTCCTCAAGGACTTCTGGGGACCGGGCATGCGCAGAACCGCCGACGACCGGAAGGTGGTCGACGAACTGGCTCCGGCACCCGAGGACTGGACGTTCAACAAGCTGCGGTACAGCGCGTTCTTCCGGTCAGGCCTGCTGGAGAGCATCCGGGAGAGCGGACGCGACCAGTTGATCGTGTGCGGGTCTACGCACATGTCGGGTGCTGATGACCGCGGTCGACGCCTTCACCAATGATCTGGAGACCTTCCTCGTCGGCGACGCCGTCGCCGACTTCAACGCCGACTACCACCGCAAGGCCCTCGAGTACGCGGCCGAGCGCTGCGCGGTCGTCGTCGCCGCGAAGGAGGTGTTCTCGTGACAGCGCCGGCCACCACCGCACAACCGGGCCCGGGCGCAGGTGATTTGCTCGACGTGGTCCGCGGGCCCCGGCCGCCCGCCTTCGCGCTGCTCCACCGTCCCGAGGCGAACGGTGCCGGGCTGTTGGACGTCCTGGTGGGAGAGGTCGCGCAGGTGGCCGAGCTGGCGGATATTCCGCTTGCCGAGCCCGGCTCCGCCCAGGAGCCGGAGGCCACGGGCGGCGTCCGCCACGACGTGCTGGCGATCATTCCGTATCGGCAGATCCGTGAACGCGGCTACGACTGCGCCGACGACGGTGCCCCGCTGATCACGATGACCGTTACCGGGCAGGGGACGGTACCGGTCACCGAGGCGCTCAGCCGTATCCCCAACCTGGCCACCGCCGTATCCGATGTGCACTTCGACGTTTCCGATGAGGACTACGCCGACACCGTTCGCAGAGTGATCAAGGAAGCGATCGGCGAGGGCGAGGGTGCGAACTTCGTCATCAAGCGGTCCTTCGTCGCGGACATCAGCGACTACACGACGCACAGCGCCCTCGCCTTCTTCCGCCGGCTGCTCGAACTCGAGTCGGGTGCCTACTGGACCTTCATCGTCCACACCGGGACGCGGACGTTCGTGGGTGCGACACCGGAACGGCACATCACCCTGTACGACGGTGTCGCCACGATGAACCCGATCAGCGGCACCTACCGGTACCCGCCCTCGGGCCCCACGCTGCCGGAGGTCATGGACTTCCTCGCCGACCGCAAGGAGTCGGACGAGCTCTACATGGTCCTGGACGAAGAGCTCAAGATGATGACACGCATCTGCGAGCCCGGTGTGCGGGTGGTGGGGCCGCAGCTCAGGGAGATGGCGCGACTCGCGCACACCGAGTACTTCATCGAGGGTGACTGCGGCTGGGACGTCCGCGACATCCTCCACCAGACGATGTTCGCCCCCACCGTCACCGGCAGCCCGCTGGAGAGCGCCTGCCGGGTCATCAGCCGGCACGAGCCGCAGGGCCGCGGATACTACAGCGGCGTCGTGGCCCTCATCGGCCGGGACGCCGCCGGCGGCAGGACCCTCGACTCGTCGATACTCATCCGCACGGCCGACATCGACAGCGCAGGCAGGGCTCGCATCGGTGTCGGCGCGACGGTCGTGCGCCACTCCGATCCGCTGTCGGAAGTCGCCGAAACCCATGCCAAGGCCGCCGGTCTGCTCGCGGCACTGAAGACCGAAGGCCCGGCCCTGCTGGGTGCGCACCCGATGTACGTGACGCGCTGGAACAGCGCAACGCGACCATGGCGGGCTTCTGGCTGGGCACGGGCGATGAGCGGACGCCGAAGTTTCCGCGGCTGGCGGGTGCAGAACGCTGATCGTCGACGCCGAGGACACCTTCACCTCGATGCTTGACCACCAGTTGCGCACCATGGACATGTCGGTGACAGTGCGCCGCTACGACGAGATCCCCTCGTTCGACGACTACGACTTCGTCGTGCTGGGGCCGGACCCGGTGATCCCCGTGATTCCGGGCATCCCAAGATCGCGCATCTACGGTCGGCCGCGGACACCCTCCTGGCGGAGCACCGTCCGTTCCTGGCCGTCTGCCTGAGCCATCAGGTCCTCAGCACGCGACTCGGGTTCGACCTCCAACGCCGTGCCGTGCCCAACCAGGGTGTGCAGAAGGAGATCGACCTGTTCGGCGACAGCCAACGGGTCGGGTTCTACAACACCTTCGCGGCCCGGTCGGAGGAGGACAGGACCCGAATCGAAGGTGTCGGCGCGGTGGAGATCTGTCGCGATCCGGCGACGGGTGAGGTCCACGGACTGCGCGGCTCGCGGTTCTCCTCCATTCAGTTCCACGCCGAGTCGGTGCTCACGCAGAACGGGCCGCGCATTCTCGGCTCCCTCATCGAAAGGACGCTGGGCCAATGACGACCTACCAGGCCGGGACAACGGAGCGGACAGCCACGACAGCTCGGGCCGCGACAGGAGGGCCGGGACGGTGACGGCAGTTCAGGTGCCGGCTCGCGCCCCGGCCGTACCGAAGGTGACGCACCAGTACGTGGTCATCGATGCGTTCGCCGACACGCCGCTGCGGGGAAACCCGGTAGCCGTCTTCTTCGGCGCGCAGGACATCTCCGCCGACGGAATGCAGAGCATCGCACGGGAGATGAACCTCTCGGAGGTCACCTTCGTCCTTCCGCCGAAGCAGGGGGCGACGCGCACATCCGTATCTTCACCCCGGTCAACGAGCTTCCCTTCGCGGGCCATCCGCTCCTCGGGACGGCCATCGCGCTCGGCGAGTCGTTCCAGGGGACTCCCTCCGCCTGGAGACAGCGATGGGAGTCATCGACTTCGAGCTCGAACGCGTCGACGGGAGGGCCGTCGCCGCCCTGATGGGGCAGCCGGTGCCGACGTGGGCAGAGCTCGACCGCGCCGATGAGCTGCTCGCCGCACTCGGGGTCAAGACCTCGGAGCTTCCTGTGGAGATCTACACCAACGGTCCGCGGCACGTCTTCGTGGGGCTGGAGAGCATCGATGCGCTGTCCCGCGTCAACCCCGACCACCGTTCCCTCGCCACTTTCCCGGACATGGCAATCAACTGTTTCGCCGGTTCCGGCACGACGTGGCGCAACCGCATGTTCTCGCCCGCCTACGGAGTGACCGAGGACGCGGCGACGGGCTCGGCGGCGGGCCCGCTCGCCATCCACCTCGCCCGACACGGGTGCGTCGGGTTCGGGCAATGGATCGACATCCACCAGGGCGTCGAGATGGGTCGTCACGCACTGATGCGCGCCTGGGCGGACAGTGCCGGCGACCGCATCACATCGGTGCGGGTCAAGGGGCGGGCGTCACTGTCGCCCGCGGAACGATCTACGTCTGAGGAGCGTCGAGTGCCGGTCCGCGTATCAGCGACACAGTTTCGGAGGCATGCGTGAGCAGCAGATTCGAGAGCCTGACCGGGGTGGTCGACGCGGCCTTCCCGGAGTACGACATGCCACCGGCGGAACCGATGGACCTGGTGCGGCGGTGGGTGTCATCGGCGGTCGAGGCGGGCGTACGTGAGCCACTGGCCCTCGCGCTGGCCACTGCGGACAGCCGCGGCCACACCTCCAGCCGGATGGTCTTCATCAACGATCTGTCCGCCGGGGCATGGTCTTCACCAGCCACAGCACCAGCCGGAAGAGCCGGGAGATCGTCGAGACCGGCTGGGCCTCGGGGCTTCTGTACTGGCGGGAGACCGGGCAGCAAGTGGCTGTCTCGGGCCCGGTGGCCATCCTGAGCGAGGCGGAGTCGGATCGGCTGTGGGCCGCCCGGCCGACGCCGCTGCACGCCATGACAACCGCCTCCCGGCAGAGCGAACCCATCGAGGACATCGCTCTGCTGCAGGAAGAGGCGGACCGGCTGTCGGCAGGGGCTCCCGCTGCCGCGACCGGAGCGTTTCACCGGCTTCCGCCTGGAGCCGGCCACCGTTGAATTCTGGTCCGCCGCCGCAGACAGGCTGCATCGGCGCCTGCGCTACGACAAGAACAAGACCTCAACGGGCTGGCGCACCGTCAGATTGCAGCCATGACGGTGCGCCAGAGATCCGTTCAGCACAACCTGTGCCCCTATCGAAGAGGCAGACAATGGAGTTGACTCGTGACTGAGAAGATAGAAACCGACTTCGACGCGATTGTCGTCGGCACGGGGTTCGCCGGCATCTACATGCTCCACAAGCTCCGCGACGAGCTCGGCCTCACCGCCCGGGCCTTCGAGAAGGCCGGGGGTCGGCGGCACCTGGTACTGGAACCGCTATCCGGGCGCCATGTCGGACGTGGAGACATCCGTCTACCGGTATTCGTTCGACAAGGAGATGCTGCAGGAGTGGAAGTGGAATACCCGCTACACCCCTCAGGCCGATATCCTGGCCTACCTGGAAGCGGTCGTTGAGAAGCACGACCTCGGCAAGGACATCCAGCTCAGCACAAGCGTCGAGTCGGCGGTCTTCGACGACGTCCGCGAGGTCTGGACCGTGACCACCGGCAACGGCGAGACCTTCACCGCGCGCTATGTCGTCACCGCGCTGGGGCCGTTGTCGAAGACCAACCTCCCTGACATCAAGGGCCGCGACAGCTTCGTGGGAAGCCTGGTCCACACCGGTGCATGGCCCGAGGGCCTGACGCTGGAGGGCAAGCGGGTCGGTGTCGTCGGCACCGGTTCGACGGGTACCCAGTTCATCGCCGAGGCGTCGAAGACGGCGGGACATCTGACGGTCTTCCAGCGGTCGCCGCAGTACGTTGTCCCCTCCGGCAACAGCCCACTCAGCGACGAGTACGTGGCCGGGATCAAGGCCAGGTACCAGGAGATCTGGGACCAGGTGCGCAACTCCCGCGTCGGCTGCGGGTTCGAGGAGAGCGAAGTCCCGCGATGAGCGTCTCCGAGGAGGAGCGCCGGCGCGTGTTCCAGGAGAGCTGGGACCTCGGCAACGGCTTCCGCTTCATGTTCGGCACCTTCTCCGACATCGGCGTCGATCCGGCCGCCAACGATGCCGCGGCCGAGTTCATCAGGTCGAAGATCAGGGAAATCGTGAAGGACCCGGAGACCGCGCGGAAGCTCTCGCCGACCGACTACTACGCCAAGCGCCCGATCTGCAACGAGGGCTACTACGAAGCCTTCAACCGCGACAATGTCGCCCTGGTCAGCGTGAAGGAGAACCCGATCAGAGAGATCACACCGACCGGTGTGATCACCGAGGACGGTGTCGAGCACGAGCTCGATGTCCTGGTCTTCGCGACCGGGTTCGAGGCCGTGGAGGGAAGCTACAACCAGATCGACATCCGCGGTCGCGCCGGCGAGACCTTCCAGCAGCACTGGGAGGACGGGCCCACCAGCTATCTGGGCGTCGCCGTCTCCGGATTCCCCAACCTCTTCATGGTGCTGGGACCGAACAGCGCCTTCAGTAACCTGCCGCCAGGGATCGAGACCCATGTCGAATGGATCACGGAACTGATCAAGGTGGTGGAGGATGGCGGAAAGTCCACCATAGAGGCCACCGGAAAAGCCGAGGACGCCTGGACCGACACCTGCCAGGAGCTCGCCGACTACACACTCTTCTCGAAGGTTGACTCCTGGATCTTCGGCTCCAACATCCCTGGTAAGAAGAAGAGGGTCCTGTTCTACTTCGGAGGGCTGCTGGCGTACCGCCAGAAGTTGCGCGAGGTGGCCGACGCCGACTACGACGGCTTCGTCATCCAGAGCAGTACTTCACCAGTGCTGGCCTGATTGTGTCGTTGTAGTCCGGGCGGGCCCCAGCTGAGTGGATCGTTCATTCCGGCCGGGGCCCGCGTGATGTGGGGTGCAGTCCGCCTGCGGGACCGTCGAATCCTTCACCCCTGTCGACGGCGGCACCCGGGGTTCCGCCGTCGACCGACCGATCGGCAGGCGGAGGGCCCCAGAAGGATGAGCAGGGTTGCCTCGTCCGCCATGGGCAGGAGCCGCAGTAGCAGCCCCTGCACCGCACCACGACGAGGAGGCGCGAGCCCGGCATGACCGAGTACGGGAAACAGCAGGCCCAGGACGAGACTTCACCGCTTTGGGGCGCGATTGACCGACGTGCGGTGGACGTCGCTCGCGCCCTGGCAGTGGACGCGGTCGAGACAGCGGGCCATGGTCATGCGGGTAAGGACATGAGTCTGGCGCCGGCCGTGTACGTTCTCTTCCAGCGGTTGCTCCGGCATGACCCGGGGACCCGGGCTGGCTGGGGCGGGACCGCTTCATCCTGTCCTGCGGTCAGTCCGGGCTGACACTGTACATTCAGCTGTATCTGGCTGGCTACCCCTCTCGCTCGACGATCTGAAGGCGTTCAGCACCGAGGGCAGCCGTACTCCTGCCTATCCGGAGTACGGGCGCACGCCGGGGTGGAGGCGACCACGGGACCGCTCGGTCAAGGTCTTGGCAATGCCGTCGGCATGGCGATGGCCGCCCGCCGCGAACGCGGCCTTTTCCACCCGGAGGCACCGCTCGGCGAGTCGCCTTTCGACCACACCATCTGGGCGCTGGTATCCGACGGTGACCTGGACCAGGGCTTCAGTCACGAGGCGTGTGCTCTGGCCGGGCGCCAGAAGCTGGGCAGTCTCGTGGTGCTGTGGGACGACAACGCTCCCTGCGGCGAGGGCGACCGCACCATGGCCGGGACCGGCGACGTCAGGGCCCGCTTCCGCGCCTATGGCTGGGACGTTCACCAGGTCGACTGGACGGTGACCGGCCACTATGAGGAGGATCTGACTGCGCTGCACACCGTGCTCGTCGCGGCGCGTGCTGCTGGTGATCGGCCCTCCTTCGTCGCCCTGCGCACGATCATTGGCCGGCCGGCGCCCAACAGGTGGAACACCGGTGGCATCGACGGCGATGGTGGTGTGCCTGGAGCCGTGGATGCCGCGGCGGCGGAGTCCGCGACGGGACTGGATTTCGAGGGCTCGTTCCAGGTGCCCGAGGACGTGCTCGCGCATACCCGGCAGATCATCGAGCGCGCCCGCGAACAGCGCGTCGACTGGGACAAGCGCTACCAGGAATGGCGGGCCGCCTTCCCTCCGGGCCGGTCTGCTCGACAGGCTGTGCGCCCGGACCCTTCCCGCAGGTTGGGAGGACAGCCTGCCCGAGTTCGCGCCCGGACAGCACTTGGCCACCGGCAAGGCGTCCGGCGAGGTCCTTTCCGCCGTCGGCCGGGTGCTGCCCGAGCTGTGGGGCGGCTCCGCAGACCTGGCGGGGTCCACCGGCACGACTACGCGCGGCGAACCTTCTCTCGTTCCGGAGGAGCTCGCCACCGAGGAGCACCTCGGCCACCGCTACGGCCGCACGCTGCACTTCGGCGTTCGCGAGCACGCGATGGGCGCGATCCTCAATGGCATCGCCCTGCACGGTGGCACCCGGCCCTACGGTGCGACGTTCCTGGTGTTCTCCGACTACATGCGCCCTCGGTACGCCTCGCGGCCATGATGGGCCTGCCCGTCATCTACGTCTGGACCCACGACTCGATAGGGCTGGGCGAGGACGGCCCCACGTATCAGCCGGTGGAACACCTCTGGTCCCTGCGAAGCATCCCCGGCCTGGACGTCGTACGTCCCGCGGACGCCAACGAGACGGTGGCCGCGTGGCGTTCGATCCTCGAGCGGAGTGCCCGGCCTGCGGGGCTCTGCCTGTCCCGGCAGGCCCTTCCTGTCCTCGACCGCTCTGCGCACAGCGGCCTCGCCTCGGCCGACGGGGTCGCACGGGGCGGCTACATCCTCGCCGAGGCCGAGCGCACCGAGCCCGAAGCCGTCCTGATCGCCACCGGCAGCGAGGTGCACGTCGCGCTGGATGCCCGCCGGATCCTCCAGCGCGAGGGCTACGCGGCGCGCGTCGTGTCCATGCCCTGCCTCGAGTGGTTCAAGGAGCAGAGCCGCGACTACCGCGACACTGTTCTGCCCCGGACGTGCGGGCGCGCGTCTCGGTGGAGGCCGGTACCGCTCTGGGCTGGTGGGCCATCGTCGGCGAGGCGGGAAGGGCCATCGGCCTCGAACAGTTCGGTGGCTCAGCCCCGTATCAGAGCCTCTACCGCCGACACGGGCTGACCGCGGAACGGGTCGCTGCGGCGGTGCGGTCCAGCGTCGCGCGCGCCCGGAGGACGCCGTGACGTCAATGACGGGAGTCGTAGGGCACCCGCATATCCGCTGAGCCGGGCGGGGCGGGACATCTGTGCCCTGCCGCTCCCGCTGCTCCCGCCGATCTTGCAGCAGTTACCTTTCTTCGTCCTGCTCGTTCTATTTCATGATGCACCGATGGGCAGTCGAAGAGACAGGGAAAGAGTTGCGTGAGCGCCGACGAGTGTCCTGTCGAAGCTTCTTCAGGGCACCTTCTCGGCGCCCGTCGGCCCCGATGACGAGGAGCAGCGCACGATGAGCACCACCCTGTCGACGGTTGTGGACCAGCCGCTGCTGCGGCGAGCGGACTTAGGAGACTTTCAGTTGCCCAACCGGGTGGTGATGGCCCCGACCACGCGGGCCCGCGCCGCCAACGACGGTCTGGTGCCGACGGAGATGCACGCTGCCTACTACGGCCAGCGGGCGAGCGCCGGACTGATCATCACCGAGGGGACCTGGGTAAGCGAGCAGGCGATCGGATTCATCAACGTTCCCGGCATCTACAGCCAGGAGCAGGTCGCCGGATGGAGGCAGGTCACCGACCTTGTGCACAGTCTCGGCGGCCGCATCGTGCTGCAGCTCTGGCACACGGGCTCAGCCTCGCACCCCGATCATCTCGGAGGGAACTGCCCGCCGGCCGTCGGCGATCAACCCCCATGAAATGTCCTTCACCCCGAGCGGGTTCAAGAAGACCGTCACCCCGCGGGAGATGACCACCGCGGACATCGAGAACACCATCGCGGACTTCGAGGCCGCTTCGGCGAACGCACGGCGGGCCGGCTTCGACGGGGTCGAGGTGCATGCCATCGGCGCGTTCCTGATCCCGCAGTTCCTCAACCCGCAGCTGAACCACCGCTCCGACTCCTACGGCAAGGACCGCGCCGGCCGACGGCGTCTGCTGCTCGAGATCGTCGATGCGGCCGCGGCTGCCTGGGACGGGCGGTGCGTCGGTGTCCGCCTGTCGCCCTACTGGACCGGTGAGTTCTTCACCACCGACGACGAGACGCTCGCCGACTACGACGAACTCGTGACGGAGCTGAGTCACCGCCCCGTGGCGTATCTGCACCTCCGTGGGCCGGCCCAGGCCGCGCCCGGCGACACCCCGACTTCGAAGCCTTCGCGCGCTACCGGCGACGGTTCGACGGCCCCTGATCGCGAACCACGGTTTCGATCGCGAGTCCGGGAACGGAGTCATCGAGGCTGGGGCCGCCGACGCGGTGTCGTTCGCTACCCACTTCATCGCCAACCCCGACCTCGTCACCCGGTTCGCCATGAATCGCGATCTGGCGAGCGGCGACCCCGACACGTACTACGCCGGAGAGGCCGACGGCTATGTCGACTACCCGTGAGCGACTACCAGGATGGCTCCCGGTAGTCGCGGTCTGCCTGATGACGTTCGGCGGGCCGAGGCAACTGACGGGGGCCGTGAGGGCGCTCCAGTCCCGTAGCCGGAGTCGGCCGGGCCTCAGCCGGTGCAGATTGGCTTCGGGGGCAGGATGGATGCTGCTCGAGCCGCACCGTCACTGGATTGTTCTCGCCCAGCACCCGCACAGTGTCGGTGAGGGGCTGTGGCTACGGGCCTGCTTCTCTACTCCTCGGCTCTGACACCGTGGGTGCGCCGGGTGGTGGGGGCGTTGACGGCTTGCCCCATGGTGGGTGGCCGGGGTGGTTCAGGTCGGGCGGGGACACGGACGCCTCGCCAGCCGTCTGGAGACTGGGGTGCTCGAGTGGCAGGGGGTCAGGGGTCTGGTTGCTGTCCTTGAGCCGCAGGGTGAGCAGTAGGTCGTCGAGGGTGTCCGTGTCGAGTACGGCCCCGGTGTAGTGCGCTGTGGCTTGCAGTACCGGGACCAGGCCGGGGTACTCCTCGCTCGATGCGTCGAGCCGCTCCTGTACCGCATCCCACCAGGGGTGCGGGGGTGCGGTTCGGTGCTGGGGCGCCAGGCTCGAACCGCTCGGCGCACTGTCCGTCCCGCCAGTACGCGAAGCCGTTCATGCCGTCCCCGCCCCGCAGGACGCTGAAGGTCTCCGTGCCGCGGGACAGCGCGGACAGGGGCCGGGCATGCACCCCATGACCCCGTCGTCCTCGAAGCGGAACGACCAGTCACCCAGCTGCCCTGCCCCCAGTACGGACCCCTCCGGCAGATCGCCACCGGCCAGTTGGGCGGCCTGCTGCCGGGTGAGAAGCCGGGCGGTGCCGGCGTCGGCCCCGTAGCGGGCGAGCACCTCTGACGGAGTGATGCCGTGGGTGATGGTCACGCACCACATAACGGCACGCGGATCCCCGGCCCATGCCCATGGCCCGGTCGTGAAGTCATTCACTGGTGCCCCTTCGGGTTCTGTCAGCCGGGGCCCCGGGCATCATCTTCGGGGCCCGTGCTCCTGTGTCCATTGTCAGTTGAGGACGGAGACGCCGTACTTCTCGGTGTCGAGGATGCCTCAGCACTCGATGATGTTCACGGCGAGCCCGCCGCGCGCCGTTTCCTTGTACTTCACACTCATGTCCGCGCCGGTCTCCTTCATGGTCTTGATGACCTTGTCCAGAGACCTTGTGGCTGCCGTCGCCGCGCAGCGCCATCTTGGCCGCGGTGACGGCCTTGACCGCCGCCATGCCGTTACGTTCGATGCACGGGATCTGGACGAGGCCGCCGACCGGGTCACAGGTCAGGCCCAGGTTGTGCTCCATGCCGATCTCGGCCGCGTTCTCCACCTGTTCGGCGGAGGCGCCCAGGACCTCGGCAAGGGCGCCCGCGGCCATCGAGCAGGCGGAGCCGACCTCGCCCTGGCAGCCGACCTCGGCGCCGGAGATGGAGGCGTTCTCCTTGAAGAGCATGCCGATGGCTCCGGCCGCCAGCAGGAAGCGGACGACGCTGTCCTCCTTCTCCGTCCCGGTGGCGCCGCCGGCCGCGAAGTTCATGTAGTAGTGCAGGACGGCGGGGATGATGCCGGCGGCGCCGTTGGTGGGCGCGGTCACGACACGGCCGCCCGCGGCGTTCTCCTCGTTGACTGCCATCGCGTAGAGGGTGATCCACTCCATCGCGTGGGCCTGCTGGTCGCCCTCGGCGCGCAGCTGGCGGGCCGAGTTCGCGGCGCGGCGGCGGACCTTCAGGCCGCCGGGCAGGATGCCTTCGGTGGCCATGCCGCGCGCTACGCAGGCCTGCATGACGCGCCAGATGTCCAGGAGGCCGGAGCGGATCTCGTCCTCGGTGCGCCAGGCCTTCTCGTTCTCCAGCATCAGGGAGGAGATGGACAGGCCCGTGTCGCTCGCCAGGCGCAGGAGCTCGTCGCCGGTGCGGAAGGGTGCTTGAGGACGGTGTCTTCCGGGACGATCGGGTTCTCACCGGCCACCGCGTCCTCGTCGACGACGAAGCCGCCGCCGACCGAGTAGTACGTCTTCTCCAGCAGCGGGCGCCCTCGTGGTCGTACGCGAAGACCGTCATCCCGTTGGCGTGGTACGGCAGCGCCTTGCGGCGGTGCAGGACCAGCTGCTCGTCGGCGTCGAAGGGGACCTCGTGCATGCCCAGCAGGTTCAGCCGGCCGGTCGACCGGATCTCCTCGACGCGGGCGTCGGCGCCTTCGACGTCCACGGTGCGGGGCGACTCGCCCTCCAGGCCCAGCAGGACGGCCTTGGGGTGCCGTGGCCGTGGCCGGTCGCGCCGAGCGAGCCGTACAGCTCCGCCCGTATCGACGCGGTGTGGGCCAGCAGGCCCTCGTTCTTGAGGCGACGGGCGAACATACGGGCCGCGCGCATCGGGCCGACCGTGTGGGAGCTGGACGGGCCGATGCCGACCGAGAAAAGGTCGAAGACCGAGATGGCCACGGGTGACTCCTAAGGGGTTGGTAGACGCCGTTGTCTGCCGGGTGCTGCGGGACGGGCCGGTGGGCCCGAAGAGCGCGGGGACAAGGGTGGGGGCACCGTGCTCACTGTTCAGTGTGCGCGGTGCCCCACCCGACGTGCAACTGCGGATGGCCTACTTGAGGCCGGGGTACAGCGGGAACTTCTCGGCGAGCGCGATCACGCGGGCCTTGAGGTCGTCCGCGTCGTAGGACGGCTTCAGGGCGGACGCGATGATCTCCGCGACCTCGGTGAAGTCCTCGGCCAGGAAGCCGCGGGTGGCCAGTGCCGGCGTGCCGATCCGCAGGCCCGAGGTGACCATCGGGGGCGCGGGTCGTTCGGGATGGCGTTCCGGTTGACCGTGATGCCGACCTCGTGGAGCCGGTCCTCGGCCTGCTGGCCGTCCAGCTCGGAGTTGCGCAGGTCGACCAGGACCAGGTGAACCTCGGTGCCACCGGTCAGGACGGAGACGCCCACCTCGGTGACGTCCGGCTGCACCAGGCGCTCGGCCAGGATGCGGGCGCCGTCCAGGTGCGCTGCTGGCGCTCCTTGAACTCATCGGTCGCCGCGACCTTGAACGAGACCGCCTTGGCCGCGATCACGTGCTCGAGCGGGCCACCCTGCTGACCGGGGAAGACCGCGGAGTTGATCTTCTTGGCGAGCTCCTGCGTCGAAAGGATGACGCCACCGCGCGGACCGCCGAGGGTCTTGTGCGTGGTGGTCGTGACGACGTGGGCGTGCGGCACCGGGTTGGGGTGCAGACCCGCGGCGACCAGGCCCGCGAAGTGCGCCATGTCGACCATCAGGTACGCGCCGACCTCGTCCGCGATACGGCGGAAGGCGGCGAAGTCGAGCTGACGGGGTAGGCGGACCAGCCGGCCACGATCAGCTTCGGCTTGGACTCCTTGGCGAGGCGCTCGACCTCGGCCATGTCCACGACACCGGTGTCATCGACGTGGTACGGGACCACGTTGTAGAGCTTGCCGGAGAAGTTGATCTTCATGCCGTGGGTCAGGTGACCGCCGTGGGCCAGGTTCAGGCCCATGATCGTGTCGCCAGGCTTCAGCAGCGCGAACATCGCGGCCGCGTTGGCCTGCGCACCCGAGTGGGGCTGGACGTTCGCGGCCTCGGCACCGAAGAGCGCCTTGACGCGGTCGATGGCGATCTGCTCGATCACATCGACGTGCTCGCAGCCGCCGTAGTAGCGGCGGCCCGGGTAGCCCTCGGCGTACTTGTTGGTGAGGACGGTGCCCTGCGCCTCCATGACCGCGACCGGAGCGAAGTTCTCCGAGGCGATCATTTCGAGGGTGGACTGCTGACGGTGGAGCTCGGCGTCGACGGCGGCGGCGACGTCCGGGTCCAGCTCGTGGAGGGAGGAGTTGAGAAGCGACATCAGGTGGTCCCTTGGGTCTCAGTTGCCGGAGAACTCGGTGTACTCGTCGGCGGAGAGCAGGTCCTTCGGCTCCTCGGCGACGCGTACCTTGAACAGCCAGCCGCCCTCGAAGGGGCGGAGTTGACCAGCGACGGATCGTCCACGACGTCCTGGTTGGCCGCGGTGACCTCGCCGGTCACCGGCGAGTAGAGGTCGCTGACCGACTTCGTCGACTCCAGCTCACCGCAGGTCTCGCCCGCGGTCACCGTGTCACCGACCTCCGGGAGCTGGGCGAAGACGACGTCACCGAGCGCGTTGGCCGCGAACTCGGTGATGCCGATCGTGGCCACGCCGTCATCGAGGGCCGACAGCCACTCGTGCTCCTTGCTGTACCGCAGCTGCTGGGGGTTGCTCATGACCTGAATTCTCCTGTACGCGGGGAGTGCTGATGAACGATGGTCTTACGGTGTGAGACGCGAATGCGTCACGTGGGCAGCGCCCCGTGTCACTTCTGGCGCTTGTAGAACGGCAGCGCCACGACCTCGTACGGCTCGTGCGTACCACGGATGTCCACCGCGACGCCCTCGGTGCCGGGCGCGGCGTGCTCCGCGTCCACGTACGCCATGGCGATCGGCCTGCCCAGTGTGGGCGACGGGGCTCCGGAGGTGACCTCGCCGATGACCTTGGCGGCGGGCCCGCCCAAGGCGACAACGGGTAACCGGCACGCGGCACCCGGCGGCCCCGGCGATCAGACCGACGAGCTTGCGGGGCGGGGCACTCTCGGCACGCTCGGCGGCGGCCAGCAGGGCCTCGCGCCCGACGAAGTCGCCCTCCTTCTCGAACTTCACGACCCGGCCCAGGCCCGCGTCGAACGGGGTCAGCGCCGTGGTCAGCTCGTGCCCGTACAGCGGCATGCCCGCCTCCAGGCGCAGCGTGTCGCGGCAGGAGAGGCCGCAGGGGATCAGGCCGTGCGGGACGCCCGCCTCGGTGAGCGCCTTCCACAGCAGCTCCGCGTGGGACGGGGCCACGAAGAGCTCGAAGCCGTCCTCGCCGGTGTAGCCGGTACGGGCGATCAGCGCGGGGACTCCGGCGACCGTGCCGGGCAGACCCGCGTAGTACTTCAGGCCGTCCAGGTCCGCGTCGGTGACGGACTTCAGCACGGCGGCGGACTCGGGGCCCTGGACGGCGAGCAGCGCGTACGCGTCGCGGTCGTCGCGTACTTCCGCGTCGAAGCCACCGACGCGGCCGGTGAGCTCGTCGAGGACGGTCTGGGCGTTGCCGGCGTTGGCGACGACCATGTACTCGCTCTCGCCCAGCCGGTAGACGATCAGGTCGTCCAGGATCCCGCCGTCCGCGGCGACGATCATGGTGTAGCGGGCGCGGCCCAGGCCGACGGTCGCGATGTTGCCGACCAGCGCGTAGCTCAGGAACGCCGCGGCCTGGGGGCCGGTGACGGCGATCTCGCCCATGTGGGACAGATCGAAGAGGCCGGCCCGGGTGCGTACGGCATTGTGCTCGTCGCGCTCACTGGCGTATCGCAGCGGCATGTCCCAGCCCGCGAAGTCGGTCATGGTCGCGCCCAGGGATCGGTGCAGCGCTTGAAGAGGGCTTTCCCGCGCAGCGCCTTCAGGCAGGGCGGTGGCGGGCGACGGGAGGGCGGTCGGACGGGGAACATCGCTCATGGATACGGCTCCAGGGCATGACGGCAGAGGACGATCCCTCCCCATCTGTCATCGGAACCTGAGAGGTTCGCCGAAAGACCCTGAAGGGTCGCCCTCGCCGGGGCCGGCTTGCACCTTGGGTGGAGCCGCGGAGCGACTCGCTTTTCAGATCTGCCTCATCCACGCGGTACGGGGCCTGAGAGATTCAAGGGAGGAACTTGCTCCTTCGGCGCCCGGTGCACTCGGTGACCGGGACTCTCCCGCGCGGATTCAAACGGCCGGTATGCAGTTGGCGGGGTCATCATCGCACGCATTGCGGGAGAGTGTGCGTCCGGTCCCATGGCGACACGGCCGTCAGGCCGGTTGTGCCGCATTACCTTTCTTTACACTTCTTGGGCAGATGTGGGTGACCCGACAGGGGAGGGCGATGACGTTGCAGCGGTACGCGACGACCGCGGGGCCGCGCGGGCGCGATGCCCGCGCAGCCGGGCGCACCCGCCCGGGAGCTGCTGGGCGCGCATGCTCCGGTGGTGCGTGATCTGCGGGCAGAGCCGGGCGCAGCCCGCACGGCCTGGGCTTCATCGAGGGCGACGTCGTGGTGGTCTCCGGACTGCCCGGCAGCGGGAAGTCGACCCTGATCCGGCGAGCGGCCGAGGGCCGCGCCATCGACTCCCAGGACACCAGGGACCGCTGGGCGCGGGCGCTGCCCGCTTAGTCCCGTACGCCCTCTACCGCCCGCTGGTCCGCGCGGCCCACTACGCCGGGCTGTGGCGGATGCTGCGCTCCGGCGCAACCGTCGTCGTCCACGACTGCGGTACGCAGGCCTGGGTGCGGCGGCGGCTGGCCGCGGAAGCCCGGCGCCGGGGCCGCGTCCTGCACCTCGTCCTGCTCGACGTCACGCCCGAAGTGGCCAGGGAAGGGCAGCGGGAGCGCGGGCGCGGGGTCTCCGGGTACGCCTTCGCCCGGCACCGCCGCGCGGTGGGACGGCTGCTCCGGGACGCGGAGAGCGGACTGCTGCCGCCGGGTGCGCGTCGGCGGTGCTGCTGGACCGGGAGGCCGCCGGCGTCATCAGCCGGATTTCGTTCACCGGGGCACAGCCCACAGAGGTGTAATGGGCCGCGGTGAAGTTCGCAGACGCGTAGGCCGTGGCCCGCGGACAGGCTGTCCACCAGCTGGACTCTCCCGGGGCCCGGCCCGCGGCCGGGCGCCCGTTCCCGCGGCGCTATGGTTTCTGCCGCAACGCATGGCGAGAAGGGGACACAGAAGCAGTGGACATTCCGGCACCGGATCAGACGTATCCGCCGCAGTACGGATGGCCGGCCAATGAGCTCGAAGAAGTGCTCAGCGCCTCGCTCGGGCTGCCCGAGGCAGGCGGCAGGCTCATCGAAGTGCTGGGCCGCAGCCCGCTCTGGGTGCCGCTGCCCAACGGCGGCGGTCCGGACAGCACCGACCTCGACCTGCCGACGATCGAGATCGAAGGCGGCGTGTACGTTCCCGTTTTCAGCTCCGAGGAGCAGTTCCGCAGCTGCGTCGGCAGCCATCTCTCCTTCACCGTGGCGCCGGCCCGTGCCTTCGCCCGCGGGCTGCCCCACAGCTCGGCATAGCGGTCAACCCCGGCGGTGCGGTCGGCCTCCCGCTGCCGCCGCCCGCGGTGGCCGAGCTCTGCCGGGCCGGGCGTTCCCCGCTGGACGGGCCCACCAGCGGCGGGCGGGTGCGGCTGTACGAGCCGGACTGGAAGGAGGACCCCGTCGACTTCCTGTCCGCGGTGGCCGGTGAGTTCCAGGACGGCGCAGTGGTGAGCACCGCACGCCGGACGCTGGCCAGTATCGAGGGCGGCGACCCGGTCCTCTTCGTCGGCGTCGAGTTCGCCACCTGGGACGGAGCGGGACAGAGCGCCCCGATGGAGGCCCTGAGCCGCGCGCTGGGCCGGGTCCAGGTGCCGTGGCCGGTCAATCTCGTCCTGCTCGATGTGGCGCAGGACCCGGTCGGTGACTGGATGCTGGAAAAGGTACGGCCGTTCTACCGGCGCGCAGGATACTGACCCGCCTTCCGTGGCGTCGAGCCGGTGTCATAAGCGGCGCCTAAGCTGGTTTGATGACAACGGGTCGCGCGCGTGTGCCCGGAAGCGACCGGAGTGCACAGCGGCGCAGCGACACAGCGGAGCATCGAAGAGGGCGGAACCAAGGGTGAGTGCGTCAGGCACCGCGGCGGCCGGACAGGTCGAGCACATGCTGCGCCAAGTGACGCCCGGACGTTTCGACGCGTACGAGGCGCTGCTGCAGGCCCTGGCCGATGGCCGGATCTGGATGCTTCTCTGGCACGGCACCGCGGGCTCACCGGACGCCCAGTACGGGAACATGGAGATCGACGGCCTGGGCTACGCCCGTGCGTGACCTCCGCCCAGGAGCTCTCCGCCAGCGGGTGGAACAGGGCCCACGAGCTGATCACGGGCCGCGAGATCGCCCGCGCGCTCTTCCCCGACCGCTGGGGTATCTGGCTCAACCCGCACGCACCGGGCGGCGGCATCGGCATTCCGTGGCTGGACCTGCGCAGGATCGCCACCGGCCTCGACCGGATGCCGGCCGGGCCGCTGCGGCTCTCCGAACCGGCCATCGAGATCCCCAGTTCTACGCACAGCTCACGCAGAACGCCCACCGCACCCCGCGGTCCGCTCGCTGCGCCGCGCCTGGGTGCAGCCCGCGCTCGGCGTTCCGTACCTCGCGATCGGTCTCGATCTCTACGACACGGGCAGGCCGTCCGTCGACGCGGTGCGCGTGATGATGCGGCAGTCGATCGGTGCGATCCCCGACGGGCTGCCCGTCTCCACCGTCTCGATGTCCGACGAGTACGACCCGGTCGCGATGTGGCTGCGTGCCAACACCCGGCCGTTCTACGACCGCGAGGCACACGTGCCGGCGGGCGGCCCGTCTCCGGCCGCGCCGGGTTACGGCTACCCGCCCTCCGCGATGCGTTGAACCCGCCCTGGTTTCAATTGGGTTGGCGTTGGTAAGCATGATGTGGGCTGTCTGTCCGGTTCGTTGAGCGTACGGGTCTCGGGTGGGTATCACCGCGATCCGGACTGTTCTCCACGCGGCCTCGCGTAGGTAGTGTTCCGGGTGATCGCTAGCTCCTCTACACACTGCTGACCGGGGTGGGCCCACATGCGAATTCACACGTCCCGAGCTCTTCGGGGTCACAGCGGCCTTGGCCGTCGGCCTGATTGCGACGGGTTGCTCCAGCGAGCGGACCGGCGATGCCAAGGGCGGGGACAAGGACACCTTCGTCTTCGCCGGTGCCGGAGACCCGGGTTCCCTGGACCCCGCGCTCGCGAGTGACGGTGAGACCTTCCGGGTCACGCGACAGGCCTTCGAAGCACTCCTCGATCACGAGTCCGGCGGCAGCAAGCTCGTCGGCGGACTGGCCGAGACATGGGACAGCAACCCCGCCGGCACGGTGTGGACGTTCAACCTCCGTAAGGACGTGAAGTTCCACGACGGCGAGGCGTTCGACGCCGCCGCGGTCTGCGCGAACTACGACCACTGGTTCAACTGGAAGGGCACCTACCAGTCCAGTGCGGTCTCGTACTACTGGCAGTCCGTCATGGGCGGCTTCGCGAAGAACGAGGACGCGGAGGCGCCGAAGGCGAACTACAAGTCCTGCACGGCGAAGGACGCCAGTACCGCCGTCATCGAGGTCAACGAGGCCTCGGCCAACCTGCCCGGTGGTTTCTCCCTCCAGGCCCTGGCGATCCACTCGCCGAAGGTCATCAAGGAGTACGAAGCAGGACGCGACCGCCAAGGGCGACGCGATCACGTATCCCAAGTACAGCCAGGAGGCCGGCACGGCTGCCGGCACCGGCCCGTACCGGATCACCAAGTGGAACAAGAGCAACAAGGAAGTCAGTCTCGAGAGCTTCGACGACTACTGGCGCGCCAAGGGCAAGGTGAAGAACCTGGTCTTCCGCACGATCGACACCGAAGAGGGCCGCCGCCAGGCGCTGCAGGCCGGTGACATCGACGGATACGACCTGGTCGCGCCGGCGGACATCAAGACGCTGAAGAACGAGGGCTACGAGGTCCCGACCCGTGACGTCTTCAACATCTACTACCTGGGCATGACCCAGACGAAGAACAAGGCGCTGCAGAAGCCCGAGGTCCGGCAGGCCATCGCGCACGCCATCGACCGCGAGAACATCGTCAGCACCCAGCTGCCCGAGGGCGGCAAGGTCGCCACGCAGTTCATGCCCGACACGGTCGCCGGTTTCTCGGACAAGGTGAAGCAGTACCCCTTCGACACGAACAAGTCGAAGCAGCTCCTCGCGGCAGCCGGCGAGAGCAAACTCTCGCTCGAGTTCTGTTACCCGACCGAGGTCACCCGCCCGTACATGCCCGCCCCGCAGGACATGTTCGAGCTGATGAAGGCGGACCTCGAGAAGGCCGGCATCACGGTCGTCCCGAAGGCCATGAAGTGGGCCCCGGACTACCTGGACGCCACCGAGGCCGGCTCCTGTGCGCTGCACATGCTGGGGTGGACCGGTGACTTCAACGAGGGCTTCAACTTCATCGGTACCTGGTTCGCCGGCCCCGACAAGCAGTGGGGCTTCAACGAAGCCAAGGTCTTCGACTCGGTGAACGCCGCTTCGAAGGAGCCCGACCCGGCCGCCCGCGCCGAGGCGTACAAGAAGGCCAACGAGACGATCATGGAGTACCTGCCGGGTCTCCCGGTCTCGTCCTCGCCGCCTGCCATCGCGTTCGCCAAGAACGTCAACCCGCCGAGTGTCTCCCCGCTGACGCAGGAGAAATTCGCCGAGGTCTCCTTCAAGTAACCGGACATCAGTGGGTTCGCCCGGTCACAGCTTCCAGGTGGCCGGGCGAACCCACTTCGATACCAAGGAAGGGGCACGCGGGGTGCTGCGACTCGTCGTACGAAGACTGCTACAGCTCATGCCCACCCTGCTGGGCCTGTCGGTTCTGCTCTTTCTGTGGCTGAACCGACTGCCCGGCGGACCGGCCTCAGCGATCCTGGGCGAGCGGGCGACCGAAGCCGAAGTGGCGCGCATCAACCGGGCGCTGGGGCTCGACGAACCCGTCTACGTCCAGTACTGGCGCTTCCTCAAGCGCATCTTCGAACTGGACCTCGGCACATCCACCCAGACCGGGCAGCCGGTGTGGGACGAGTTCGTCCTGCGTTTCCCGGCCACCGTGGAGCTCGGTGTCGTGGCCATGCTCCTCGCCGTCGTGATCGGGATCCCGCTCGGTTACCTGGCGGCCAGGCACCGCGGTGGCTGGCTCGATGTCGCCTCGGTCTCCGGATCGCTGATCGGCATCTGCATTCCCGTGTTCTTCCTCGCACTGCTTCTCAAAGGCATCTTCGCCGTCGAACTGGGACTGTTCCCGAGCTATGGACGGCTCTCCACCAGCCTCAACGCCACCGATGTCACCGGATTCGCCGTCCTGGACGGCCTGCTGACCGGTGAGTTCGACGCCAGCTGGGACGCGATCATGCACCTGGTGCTGCCCGCGGTCGCCCTCGCGTCCATTCCGCTCGCCGTGATCGTGCGGATGACGCGGGCCAGCGTCCTGGAAGTCCTCGGCGAGGACTACATCCGTACCGCCGAGTCCAAGGGCCTCGACAAGCGGGTCGTGCGCGGCCGTCACGTGCTGCGCAACGCCTTGCTGCCGGTGGTCACCGCGGTCGGCCTGCTGACCGGAAGCCTCCTGTCGGGCGCGGTTCTGACCGAGTCGGTGTTCTCCTTCGGAGGCATCGGCTCCTTCATCCGCACCTCGATCGATGCCCGTGACTATCCGGTCCTCGTCGGGTTCATCCTCTTCATCGCGATGGTGTACGTCCTCATCAACCTGCTGGTTGACCTCGCGTACAGCATCATCGACCCGAGTGCGGGTGCACTGACGTGACGACGTTGACCAAGAAGGCCGACAGGATCGACCGGCTGGCCGAGCTGACCCAGCAGACCGAGGCGACCGCCGGCGCGAGCCTGTGGCGCGAGGCGCTGCGGCGGCTGCGGAGCAGCAAGATGGCCATCATCGGCGCGGTCGTCATCGGTGCGTTCGTGATCATGGCGATCGTCGGACCGTGGGTCGCTCCGTACAGTCCCACAGCCCAGACCTGGCGTGGAGAAGTGTTCGCCAACCAGGGCAAGTTCGTCGGTATGCGGGGCGAGAACTGGTTCGGCCTCGACCACCTGGGCCGCGACCTGTTCTCACGCATACTCGTCGGCGCGCGCCAGACCCTTCTCGTGGGTGTGGTCTCGATGCTGATCGGCCTGGTCATCGGCGCGGTCGGCGGTGTGCTGTCCGGTGCGGCCGCGACCCTCGGCGGCAGGACCGGGCAGCGGTTCGACACCGTGATCATGCGCTTCACCGACCTGATGCTGTCGCTGCCGTCGCTGCTCCTGGCCGTCTCCATCGCCGCGGTGATGGGCCAGTCCCTGACCACGGTGATGATCGCCGTCGGTGTCGTCCAGATCCCCGTCTTCGCGCGTCTGCTGCGCGGCTCGATGCTCGCCCAGGGCGGTGCGGACTACGTACTGGCGGCGAAGGCGCTGGGCATTCGGAAGAAGCGGATCGTCCTCACGCAGATCCTGCCGAACTCGCTGAGCCCGGTGATCGTCCAGGCGACCCTCAGCCTCGCCACCGCGATCATCGAGGCCGCGGCGCTGTCCTACCTCGGCCTCGGCAACCCCGATCCGGCGATCCCGGAATGGGGCGTCATGCTCTCCCAGGCGCAGCGGTTCTTCGACAACGAACCCATGATGGCCGCCTATCCGGCTGTCGGGATCATCATCACCGCGCTGGGCTTCACCCTGCTCGGCGAGGCCATGCGCGAAGCCCTCGACCCGAAGCTGCGAGGCTGATCTCCCATGGCACTGCTCGATGTTGAAGACCTCAGCGTCACTTTCGGCGGACGTGGCCGGCAGGACTCCGTCGCGGTCGACGGCGTCTCCTTCACCGTGGACCAGGGACAGGTTGTCGGCCTGGTGGGAGAGTCGGGCTGCGGTAAGTCCGTGACCTCGCTCGCTCTGATGGGCCTGCTGCCCGACAAGGGCGTGAAGGTCGGTGGGCGCGTGAAGTTCGACGGGGAGAACCTGTTGACCATGAGCCCGCGCAAGCTGCGCGGCATGCGCGGCAGCCGGCTGGCGATGATTTTCCAGGACCCGTTGTCCTCGCTGAACCCGGTGATCCCTATCGGCATCCAGGTGACCGAGATCCTTCAGCGCCATCGCGGACTGAAGGGGAGGCCGCCCGTAAGGAGGCCGCCGGTCTGCTGGACCGGGTCGGTATCCCCGACCCGCACCGGCGGCTGAAGGAGTATCCGCACCAGCTGTCCGGCGGTATGCGCCAGCGTGCGCTGATCGCCATGGCTGTGGCCTGCGCACCGCGGCTGCTCATCGCCGACGAGCCGACCACCGCGCTCGATGTGACCATTCAGGCGCAGATTCTGGAACTCCTCAAGGAGCTGGTCGACCAGTCGGGCACCGCCCTGCTGATGATCACTCATGACCTCGGTGTCGTGGCCGGAATCTGCGACGAGGTCAATGTGCTGTACGCGGGCAGGGTGGTGGAGTCCGCGAACCGGCGTGAGCTGTTTTCCGCACCCACCCACCCGTACGCCCACGGGCTGCTCGGTTCCATCCCGCGTCTGGACGCACCGCGCGGCGAGCCGCTCCGTCCGATCCGGGGATCGATCAACGACAAGATCGCCTGGGCCGACGGCTGTGCCTTCGCGCCCCGCTGTGATCACTACACGATGGAGTGCCTGACCGGCCCCCAGAACTGACCGAACCACGCACGGCCGGACACCAGGTGCGCTGCGCCAACCCGGTCCTGCCCAAGGCGGAGGTCTCAGCATGAGCCTGCTTGAACTCGACGATGTCAAGGTTCACTTCCCCGTCAAGAAGGGCCTCGTCTTCGACCGTACGGTCGGACACGTCTACGCCGTGGACGGCATCTCGTTGAGTGTCGAGGCGGGACAGACGTACGGGCTCGTGGGTGAGTCGGGCTGTGGCAAGACGACGCTGGGCCGAGCGGTGCTGCGGCTGGTGGACATCACCGCGGGCGGGGTCGTCTTCGACGGCATCGACCTGGCCAGGCTTCCGGACGAGGAGATGCGGCGATACCGCCGCAGGCTCCAGATGGTCTTCCAGGATCCGCTCGGCAGCCTCAACCCGCGCCAGAACATCGAGTCGATCCTCTCCGAGGGCATGGCGGCCCACGGGATCGGCACGGACCGGGCGGACCGACGGGAGAAGATCAAGGCGATCCTCGCCAGGGTCGGCCTGCCCGCCAACTCGCTGTCCCGCTATCCGCATGAGTTCTCCGGCGGACAGCGTCAGCGCATCGGTATCGCCAGGGCCCTCGTGCTCGAACCGGATGTGATCATCTGTGACGAGCCGGTCTCGGCGCTCGACGTGTCGATCCAGGCTCAGGTCATCAACCTCCTGGAGGAACTCCAGGAGTCACTGGGGCTCACGTACCTCGTCATCGCCCATGACCTCGCTGTGGTCCGTCACATTTCGGATGTGATCGGAGTCATGTACCTGGGGGCGCTGGTGGAGGAGGCGCCGAGCGACGCACTGTACGCCGAACCGAAGCACCCCTACACCAAGGCGCTGATGTCCGCGGTGCCGGTGCCCGACCCCGAGGTCGAGGACCGACGGGAGCGGATCCTGCTCCAGGGGACCTGCCCTCGCCCGCCGATCCGCCTGCGGGCTGCCGCTTCCACACACGCTGCCCGTGGGCGCAGGACACACTGTGCGCCACGGAGCGGCCGGTACTGACGGACGCGGGCGGCGGTCACAAGGTGGCCTGCCACTTTGCCGCCGAGATCGAAGCCGGCACGATCGGACTGAACAGGCAGATCGGCACCGAGGCGGTCGTGGGTTCGGCGAAGCTTCCGCTCGTCGAGGCGCCGGAAAGGCCGAGGCGCCGGCCAGGAGGCCGGAGCCGATTCCCCGTGGAGCCGGTTGCCGAGGGTTTCGCGGAAGCGGACCCGGAGACCGAGTCCGGGACGGGGTCCGCGCAGCCCGGCGAAGCAGTGGGCAAGCCCGGCACCGTCTGACGGCCCCGGGCTGTATCGGGAACACCGGACGTTGTAGAACTGTCCGGTGCTCAACGAACTGCTGGACCTTCACGGGCGCCCCAAATGACGGGCCTATGTGGTGATTTGCGCGACGTGACCGTTATGGCAGATTAGCGACCAAGTCGTCCGCTCAGGAGATCGTGCTGTCCGTATAACGGATTCCCTCTGAGTGCATCACGTTTGAGCAAACATTCACCGTCAGGTCTGGCGGGTGATCGCAAAATGCCTGAAGACTCCCTCAAGCAGGTGGTCCCTGTCTGTTTGGGCACAGCTCTGAACGGACATCGGCGGAACCGAACTCCGTCACAGCGAGACCACTTGCACCACGTATTTGTACGAGCCGCTACAGCGGCGGTCATGGGCCGGCCACCGTCGGCCGAGAGGGGTCTCCAGCGCAATGACGGCACCTATCGAGACCACCGGGGCGGATGTGTCGCCCGAAGCGGTGTTGGAAGGCGCCGGGCAGAAGCAGATCGAAGGCCGCTCGCTCGGCCGGATCGCGTGGACCCGCTTCAAGCGGGACAAGGTCGCGATGGTCGGCGGCATCGTTGTCGTGCTGCTGATTCTCACGGCCCTCCTGTCCAGCCGCTTCAGGCGCTCCGGTCTCGACCCCAACACCTTCAACCAGGACCTGGTCGATCCCACCTGCTGGCGCCCAGGGCGCCTTCGGCGGAATCAGCTGGGACCACCCCTCGGCGTCGAGCCGCAGACAGGGCGCGACATCCTGGCGCGGATCATCGAAGGCTCCTGGGTCTCCTGGTGGTCGCCGCCGGATCCACGCCCTGTCCGTCGTCATCGGCGTCGTGATGGGCGTCGTCGCGGGCTTCTACGGCGGCTGGGTGGACAGCTTCATCAGCCGGCTGATGGACACCTTCCTGGCGTTCCCACTGCTTCTCTTCGCGATCTCCATCTCCGCCTCGCTCCAGGGCAACGCGTTCGGGATGGAAGGGCTCACGCTGCGGATCGCGGTACTCATCTTCGTGATCGGCTTCTTCAGCTGGCCCTACATCGGCCGGATCGTCCGCGCACAGACCATGTCGCTGCGCGAGCGGGAGTTCGTCGAGGCCTCCAGGTCCATGGGCGCACGCGGTCCCTTCATCCTGTTCCGGGAGCTGCTGCCCAACCTGATCGCGCCGATCCTCGTGTACTCGACGCTACTCATCCCCACGAACATTCTTTTCGAAGCATCCCTCAGCTTCCTCGGCGTCGGCATCTCGCCGCCGCAGGCCTCATGGGGCGGAATGCTGACCCAGGCGGTCGATCTCTACGAGGTCGACCCGATGTTCATGGTCATTCCCGGTATGGCGATCTTCATCACCGTGCTGGCCTTCAACCTGTTGGGGACGGGCTGCGTGACGCACTCGACCCTCGTGGTAGTAATCGCGGCCGTGCCGCACCGGACAAACGAGGGGCTTTCCTCAGCATGCAGAACAGAAAGACAGCGGCAGCCATAGCGGTGGCCGTAGCGGTGTCACTCGGCGCTTCGGCCTGTAGCAGCAGTGACTCGGGCGGCAGCGGTGCCGGCGGCGGCGACGCCAAGGCCGACGCGGGTCTCACCGGCGTCGTCAACAAGACCGACAAGAAGGGGGACGGTCACTTACGAGCACGCCAGTGGTCCCGACTCCTCGACCCGGGCAACACCTACTACGGCTGGGTGCAGAACTTCGCGCCTCTACGGCCGTTCGCTGGTGACCTTCAGCCGGCCTCCGGCAAGGAGAGCCTGGAGCTCGTTCCCGACCTGGCGACGAGTCTGGGCAAGGCCAGCCCGGATGCCAAGACCTGGACGTACACCCTGCGCAAGGGTGTGAAGTACGAGGACGGCACCGAGGTCACCTCGAAGGACGTCAAGTACGCCGTCGAGCGCTCCAACTTCGCGCCGGAGGCTCTGTCCAACGGCCCCACGTACTTCAAGGCGTACCTCGAGGGCGGCGACAAGTACAAGGGTCCGTACAAGGACAAGTCGGCCGAGGGCCTGAAGTCCATCGAGACCCCGGACGACCACACGATCGTCTTCAAGCTCAACAAGCCGTTCGCGGACATGGACTACCTCGCCGCCTTCTCGCAGACCGCTCCGGTCCCGCAGAAGTCCGACAAGGGCGCCAGTTACGTCCAGAAGATCGTCTCCTCCGGCCCGTACAAGTTCTCCGCGTACAGCGAGAGCAAGGGTGCGACGCTGGTCCGCAACCCCGAGTGGGACGCGAAGACGGACCCGATCCGCAAGGCGCTGCCGGACAAGGTCGACCTCAAGTTCAACATCAACGCCACCACGATCGATGATCACCTGCTGAACGACGCGATCACCGCGGGCATCGAGGGCACGGGTCTGCAGGCCAAGACCCAGCCGAAGGTTCTGGTCAAGGCCGCCGAGAAGGCGAAGACTGACAACCCGTACGCCGGCGCCCTGCAGTACCTGGCGCTGAACGTCAACGTGGCGCCGTTCAACAACGTCGAGTGCCGCAAGGCCGTTCAGTACGCCGTCGACAAGCAGAGCATGATCGACTCCATCGGCGGCTCGGTCAAGGGCGACCCGGCCACCACTGTCATCCCGCCGTCCGTGGCCGGATACAAGAAGTTCGACCTGTACCCGACGGACGGCAACAAGGGTGACGTCGCCAAGGCGAAGGACCACCTGAAGACGTGCGGCAAGCCGGGTGGCTTCAAGACCACGCTGACGGCGCGGTCCGACCGCCCCGACGAGATCACCGCGGCCACCCAGCTGCAGAACAGCCTTGAGAAGATCGGCATCACCGCCGAGATCAAGCAGTTCCCGGCCGACAAGTACTTCACGGACTTTGCCGGTGTCCCGGAATGGGTCCACAAGAACAAGGTCGGCATGATGATGATGGCGTGGGTGCTGACTGGCCCACCGGCTTCGGCTTCCTGGACCAGATCGTCAACGGCTCGGCCATCAAGCCCTCCGGTGGCACGAACCTGATGGAGCTCGACGACAAGGCCATCAACGAGGCCCTCGTCAAGGGCATCGGCACGGTGGACACCACGGAGCGCAACGCCACGTGGGGCCAGGTCGACCAGAAGGTCATGGAGAACGCCTCGGTCGTTCCGCTCTTCTACCGCAAGAACCTGCTCTACCGCCCGGAGTCCGCGGCGAACGTCTCGGTCACCGATGCCTACCTCGGCATGTACGACTACGTGCAGCTGACCTCGACCAAGTAACACCTGTTCATCAACAGCATCCCTTGAAAGGCAGGTGAAGGCGCCGGGTCGGCGGGCGTAACCGTCCGCCCACCCGGCGCCGCACGGCTGTGGCTGCGTATATCATCCGACGCGTATTCGCCGCGGTGTTGCTGCTGCTGGTGGTCAGCGCAGTCACGTTCGCGATCTTCTTCCTGGTCCCCGCCTCGGCGGGCAGACCTCGACTCGATGGCCGCCCAGTACGTCGGGAAGAGCCCCGACCCCGACGTCATCGCTGCGGTCAAGAAGAACCTGGGGCTCGACCAGCCCCTCTACATCCAGTACTGGGACTTCATCAAGGGCATCGTTGTCGGCGCCGAGTACCAGTTCGGTCCGGACCCGGCCGTCTGCAACGCGCCCTGCTTCGGCTACTCCTTCAAGACCCACAGCGAGATCTGGCCCCAGATCGTGGAGCGCATACCGGTGACCCTGTCACTGGCCATCGGCGCAGCTGTCCTGTGGGTCGTGTCCGGTGTGGCCACCGGTGTTCTCTCGGCGCTCAAGCGTGGGTCGGTCTTCGACCGCCTCGCGATGACCATCGCTCTCGCCGGTGTCTCCCTGCCGATGTTCTTCACCGGTCTGGTGTCGCTCGCGGTGTTCGGCTCACAGGTCGAATACGTACCGATCACCGAGGATCCGGTGGGCTGGGCGACGAACCTGATTCTGCCCTGGTGCACGCTCGCCTTCCTCTACTCGGCGCTCTATGCCCGGCTCACCCGGGCCGGAATGCTGGAGACCATGGGCGAGGACTACATCAGGACCGCACGGGCCAAGGGGCTCAAGGAGCGCAAGGTGGTCGTCAAGCACGGCCTGCGCGCCGCGCTGACCCCGCTCGTCACCATCTTCGGCATGGACTTCGCGCTGCTTCTCGGCGGTGCGGTCATCACCGAGCGGGTCTTCTCCTCCAGGGCATGGGCGCCTTCGCCATCCTGGGTGTGACCCGCGCCGACCTGCCCGTCGTCATGGGCGTGACGCTGGTCGCCGCGTTCTTCATCGTTATCTGCAATCTGCTGGTGGACCTCGTGTACGCCGCGATCGACCCCGGGTGAGGCTCTCATGAGCGACGTAAGCAAGAAGGACTCCCCGGTGCCCGACGCCGTTGCCGAGGCCGGCCCGGAAGGTGCCGCCGCCAAGACCGGCCCGGCAGGCGCCGACGGCAAGGAATTCCTTTCCGTTCGAGACCTCACCATCCACTTCCCCACCGACGACGGTCTCGTGAAGTCCGTCGACGGCGTGAGCTTCGACCTGAAGGCCGGTCAGACGCTCGGCATCGTCGGTGAGTCGGGCTCAGGGAAGTCCGTGACCTCACTGGGGTCATGGGGCTCCACAACCCGGACCGGGCCCGGATCTCCGGTGAGATCTGGCTCGACGGCGAGGAGCTCATCGGGGCGGGCCAGGAGCGCGTACGGCAGCTGCGCGGGCACAAGATGGCGATGATCTTCCAGGATCCGCTGTCGGCCCTGCACCCGTACTACAGCATCGGCGCGCAGATCGTGGAGGCCTACCGGGTCCACAACCGCGTCAGCAAGAAGATCGCGAAGAAGCGCGCGATCGAGATGCTCGACCGCGTCGGGATCCCCGAGCCGAACCGCCGCTACGACGACTACCCGCACCAGTTCTCCGGCGGTATGCGCCAGCGCGCGATGATCGCGATGGCGCTGGTCAACAACCCCGAGCTGCTGATAGCCGATGAGCCGACGACCGCCCTGGACGTCACCGTCCAGGCGCAGATCCTCGACCTCATCCGCGATCTGCAGAAGGAGTTCGGCTCGGCGGTCGTCATGATCACCCACGACCTCGGCGTCGTTGCCGAGATCGCGGACGAGATCCTCGTGATGTACGCGGGTCGCTGCATTGAGCGCGGCAGCGCCGAGAAGGTGTTCTACGAGCCGCAGCACCCTACACCTGGGGTCTGCTGGGCTCGATGCCGCGCATCGACCGGGAGCAGACCGAACGCCTCATTCCGGTCAAGGGCTCGCCGCCCAGCCTGATCAACGTCCCCTCGGGCTGTGCCTTCCACCCGCGCTGCCCGTACGCCGACGTACCGGCGGACAACATCACCCGCACCGAGCGTCCTGAGCTGCAGCTGATCAGCGACGGGCACTTCTCCGCGTGCCATATGTCGCGCGAGCAGCGGAACAGATCTGGACCGAAGAGATTGCGCCGAAGCTGTGACTGATCTGAACAAGGAGACCGCCGCGGCGGGCCGGACAGGTCCGGGTCCGAGCCCATCCTCAAGGTCACCGACCTGGCCAAGCACTTCCCGATCACCAAGGGTGTGCTCAAGCGCAAGGTCGGCGCGGTCCAGGCCGTCGACGGGCTCACCTTCGACGTGCGCCAGGGGAGACCCTGGGCGTCGTGGGCGAGTCGGGCTGCGGCAAGTCGACCATGGGCCGGCTGGTGACCCGGCTGCTGGAACCGACCGGTGGCAAGGTCGAGTTCCAGGGCAACGACATCACGCACAAGTCCATGGGGCAGCTGCGCCCGATACGCCGCGACATCCAGATGATCTTCCAGGACCCGTACGGCTCGCTGAACCCGCGCCACACGGTCGGCGGGATCATCGGAACGCCGTTCAGGCTCCAGGGCGTCCAGCCCGAGGGCGGCCTGAAGCAGGAGGTCCAGCGGCTGCTGGAAATGGTCGGGCTCAACCCCGAGCACTACAACCGCTATCCGCACGAATTCTCCGGCGGCCAGCGCCAGCGCATCGGTATCGCCCGCGCCCTGGCACTCAAGCCGAAGCTCGTCGTCGCGGACGAGCCGGTGTCCGCGCTGGATGTGTCGATCCAGGCCCAGGTGGTCAACCTGCTCGACGACCTCCAGAGCGAGCTCGGGCTCACGTACATGATCATCGCGCACGACCTCTCGGTCATCCGCCATGTCTCGGACCGGATCGCGGTCATGTACCTCGGCAAGATCGTCGAGCTGGCGGACCGCAAGTCCCTGTACGAGGCGCCCATGCACCCGTACACGACGGCGCTGATGTCCGCGGTGCCGGTGCCGGACCCGCGGCGGCGCGGTGCCAAGAGCGAGCGCATCCTGCTCAAGGGCGACGTACCGTCGCCGATCTCGCCGCCCTCGGGCTGCCGGTTCCACACCCGGTGCTGGAAGGCCACGCAGGTCTGCAGGACGACGGAGCCGCCGCTGCTCCAGCTGAAGACCGGTCACCAGGTGGCGTGCCACCACCCGGAGAACGGTGAGGACCAGGCCCGGGCGATGCGCCGCTGGTGGCGCAGACCATCACGGTCAGGTCGGCCGAGCCGGCCAAGACCGCCGAGCCGGTCGAGACCGCCGAGCCGGTCGAGACCGCCGAGCCGGTCGAGTCCGCTGAGTCCGCTGAGCCCGAGGCGGCGGCGGACGGCGGTGACGGCGCCCGGCGCCGTCCGGGAGCACGCCGTCCGAGAGTGCGGGGACAACCCGAAGGAGTAAGTACCGGCACAATTGCCCGGTGCTCAACGAACTCTTCACGCCCTCCGTCCAGCATGCGCTCGACATCGTCGGAATCTTCGTCTTCGCGATCTCGGGCGCACTGCTCGCCGTACGCAAGAACTTCGATGTCTTCGGCATCGCGGTGATGGCCGAGGTGACAGCGCTGGGCGGGGATCTTCCGTGACGTGATCATCGGGGCGATCCCGCCGGCCGCCTTCACGGATCTGGGCTACTTCGTCACCCGCTGTTCGCCGCCGTGCTGGTCTTCTTCCTCCATCCCCACGTCGAACGGATCCAGGTCGGCGTCAACGTCTTCGACGCGGCCGGGCTCGGGCTCTTCTGTGTGGCGGGCACGGTCAAGGCGTACGACTACGGCCTCGGCCTCACCGCCTCGGCCGCCCTGGGGCTGGCCACCGCGGTCGGTGGCGGTGTGCTGCGTGACGTACTGGCCAACGAGGTGCCGTCGCTGCTGCGCTGGGACCGGGACCTGTACGCCGTGCCGGCCATCGTCGGAGCCGCGATCGTCGTGCTGTGCATCCGCTTCGATGCCCTCAACGCGCTGACCAGCGCAGTCGCGGCACTCATCGCGTTCATCCTGCGGCTGCTCGCGCTGCGCTTCCACTGGCGGGCGCCGCGCGCGTACAACCGGCGCTCGGCCACCGCGGAGGAGAGCTGACCGGCCCGCTGCCCGGCCTCCCGAATTATGAAAGCTACCGCTCAGTAATGCATCGGTGTACCGTGCATGCCATGGCACAGGCAGCAGCGCAAGCGGCGCGGACAGCACAGGCAACCATCGGGGACAGCGAGTTCGACCGCGACACCGCCGTCACACTCCGCGAAGAGGGTGTCTACGACGCGGAACTCTCCGCGGGCTGGACGATCATCCACGCGGTCAACGGCGGCTACCTCCTGGCCATGCTCGGCCGGGCACTCGGCGAGGCGCTGCCGCACAGCGACCCTTCTCGGTCTCCGCGCACTACCTCACCGCATCCGTCCCCGGCCCCGCGGTGATCCGTACCCAGGTCGTCCGCAGCGGCCGCACGCTCTCCACCGGTGAGGCCTCGCTCTTCCAGTACGCCGAGGACGGCAGCGAGGTCGAGCGCATCCGGGTGCTGGCCACCTACGGCGACCTGGACGGCCTGAGCGACGACATCCGTACGGCCGCCGAGCCGCCCGCCATCCCGCCGTGGGAGCACTGCCTCGGCCCGAGCGACGGCCCGGCCCCGATACCGGGCAGCTCCGCCATCACCGAGCGGCTCGACATCAAGCTCGACCCTGCGACGATCGGCTGGGCCGTCGGAGCGCCGTCCGGAAGGGCGAGATGCGCGGCTGGTTCGGCCTGGCGGACGGCCGCGACGCGGACCCGCTCTCGCTGCTGCTCACCGTGGACGCGCTGCCGCCGACCTCGTTCGAGCTGGGGCTGAAGGGCTGGACGCCCACGATCGAGCTCACCACCCACATCCGCTGCCGCCCGGCGCCGGGTCCACTGCGGGTCTCCATCACCACCCGTAACCTCGCGGGCGGCTTCCTGGAGGAGGACGCGGAGGTCTGGGACAGCGCGGACCGCCTGGTGGCCCAGTCCCGCCAGCTGGCCCGCGCACCGCGGAGCTGAGCGGGCACCAGCGGCCGGGCGGCCCCGCGCCATGATGGGCGCGTGAAATCCGACCGGCTGCTCTCCGTCCTCCTGCTGCTCCAGACCCGCGGTCTGGTCCCCGCCACGGAGCTCGCCGAACGCCTGGAAGTCTCCGTACGCACCATCTACCGGGACGTCGAAGCGCTGTCCGCCTCCGGTGTACCGGTCTACGCCGAGCGAGGCCGCAACGGCGGGATCGCGCTCCTGCCCGGTTTCCGTACCGATGTCACCGGTCTGACCACCGATGAGGCACGGGCGCTCTTCGTGCTCGCCGCACAGGGTGCCCACACCGCGCTCGGCCTCGATGCCGCACTCGGATCGGCGCTGCGCAAGGTGATGGCCGCGCTTCCGCACCGCACCGGCCCGCCGCCGAACAGACGAGCCGCCGGATCCTGGTGGACCCGGTGCGCTGGATGAGCGGCCCGCAGGCCGCCGTCGACGTCGGCGAGCTGCACGACGCGGTCTTCGCCGACCGCCGGCTGCTGCTGGACTACCGGCACAGCGGTGCCGGCGCCCCACGCTCCTACACCGTCGATCCTTACGGTCTCGTGGTGAAGGCGGGCGTCTGGTACCTGGTCGCCGACCTCGACGGTTCGCCCCGGCTCTTCCGGGCCGAACGGGTGGGCCGGGCCTCCCTCACCGAGGAGCCGGTGGTGCGCAGGAGCGGTGTGGAGCTGACCGATGTCTGGGAGGTGCTGCGCCGACAGGTCGAGGAGCGGCCGGGTGATGTGCGGCTGCGGGTGCGTGTGCACCACTCGCGGCTCGACCTCTTCGTACGGCTGAACGCGGGGTACTGACGGGGAGCCCGCACCCGATCCGGCGGCGCCGGGGAGTGGCTGCTGGCCGAGCTGGCCGTGCCGGAAGTGGCCTGGGCGCGGTCCCTGCTCTCCTTCGGCCCGAACCTGGAAGTGCTCTCGCCACCCGAGGCGCGCCGTCTGCTCGCCGCCGCGGCGGCGGTCACGGAGCTGTACGCAGGAAGCGGGTGAGCGCGGCGGTCAGCTCGGCCGGGGCGTCCTCCTGGACGAGATGCCCGGCTCCGGCGATCAGTTGCAGCGTGGCCCCGGGATCAGCCCGGCCAGCTCATGGCCGCGGGCGGCCGGGATCCAGGTGTCCTCGCTGCCCCAGCAGATGAGTACGGGCAGCTCCAGCTCCCCGTACCGGTGCTGGATCTCGTCGGTGAACCGCTGGTCGTTCTGGGCGATCTGGCGGTAGAAGGCGCTCTGTCCGGCCTCCGTGCACCAGGGTGCGACGAGCCGGTCGAGCACGGCCGGGTGCAGCCCCGGATGGCTGGCGGAGCTCACGTACTGGGTCACCAGCGCCCGGTGCAGGTCGGGCGGCAGCTGCTCGAAGACCTCGGGATGCGCGCCGAACAGCCGGTAGGTGGCCGATCCCCAGGGCGCGAGGGCGACCGGGTCGACGAGTGCGAGGCGCCGGTAGCGGGCGCCGTGCAGCAGCCGGGCGCGCAGGGCGACGCAGCCGCCGAAGTCGTGGGCGACCACCGACGGTTCGGTGAGCCCCAGTGACCGAGCAGCTCGGTCAGTACCCAGGCCTGGGCGCGCAGCGACACGTCCTGGTCCGGGTACTGGGCGGAGGCGCCGTAGCCGGGCAGGTCCCAGACGTATACGCGATGGTCCTGCGCCAGCGCCCTGGCGGTACCGCGCCAGACGTACGAGGAGAAGGGCGTGCCGTGCACCAGGACGACCGGCGGCGCCTGCGCGGGGCCGAGCGCGGCCCAGCGCACCTCGCCCGAGGAGCTGGTGAAGGTCCGGTCCAGAGTCCATTCGCTCATGGAGCCGAGCCTAGGGGTCGGGTCTCAGCCCTCAGGGGCTGGTGGCATCCAGCCAGTGCGCCCTGCCGAGCGTGACCAGCCGCAGCCGGCGGCGGGCCACCGGGTGACCTCCGCTTCGCGGCCGGGGCGTGCGTCGAGCAGGGCCGAGGCGGTGAGCACCATGTGGTCGACGTAGAGGCCGCCCAGCATCAGCAGATCCTCCTCGCTCCAGCCGGCCGACTCCGGCTCCGTGGCGATCGCCGCCGCCACGTCCTGGGCGAACCGGTCGAGCTGGGTGGAGATGGCGTCGCGGACCGGTCCGACCCCGCCGTGCTGCTCGCGGGCGATGAACCGGAAGTGGGCGGGCTGGGCGGCGACATGGCGGGCTATCAGCGCCACGCTGCGATCCAGCCGCTCCTCGCTGTCACCGGTCTCGGCGAGGACCGCGCCGATCATGCCGTGCAGGCTCCCCAGCGTCTCGTCGACGAGTGCCACGCCGAGTGCCGCGGTGTCCTCGAAGTGGCGGTAGAAGGCGGTCGGGGCCATGCCGACGGCCCGGGTGACCTCGCGCAGGCCCAGGCTGCTCAGGCTCTGGTGCTCGAGCAGCCGCAGTGCGGCATCCAGCAGCGCCTGGCGCGTTTTCAGCTTCTGGCCTGGCGGATGCCGACGGTGTGACTCATGCCATTCAGTAAACAACCGTTCTCCGGGCCTTGGAAGTGGGTACGGGCCTAGACTGACAAGTCAGTGAACACTCGTACTCTCAAAGTCGCGGTGGATCGCAGACCCGCGATGGATCGCAGAAGGGAATCCGGCATGTTCGTCCTCGTCGCCGCCCTGCTCCTGCTGGGGTCCTGCTGGGAGCGGTCGCGCACCTCCCGCTGTCCCTGTCCCTGGCCGCCGCCGCGGTGATCGGTGGCTGGCTGCTGCTCTTCGCGGTCCGCGAGCGCCTCGCCCGGCGGACCCACTGAGCCGGGCGTCGCCGCCCGGCATCCGCTTTCGCCTCCCACCACCGGATCCGAAGGAGCCCGCACCATGACTACTGCCACTGCCACTGCCACCGCATCCGCCCGCAGCGCCAGGAACGAGACCGCCGGGCAGGCTGCTCAGCAGGCCGCCGAACGGCATGTCCCGCGAGACAGCCGCACACCGGGGAACCGGGAGGCCGACGGGCTGGCCGTCGCCTCGTTCGTGCTCGGGCTGACCGGCCTGCTCGTGATGAACATCCTGCTCGGCCCCGTCGCCATCGTGATGGCGCTCATCGCCCTGGCCCGCTCCACCGCCCGCCGTGGCCGGGCCCTGTTCGGCCTCGCCCTCGGGATCGCCGACCTGGTCGTTCTCGCCGTTCTGGTCACCGTGAACGGCACCGTCTCCTGGAGCCTCGGCGGCTGACGGGGTGGGCCCGCGCCCGCCCTGACGCCATGCGCCCGGCGTGTGCCCCGGCGGCTCGTAGACTCGGTCCCACCATGGCCTACCTCGACCACGCCGCGACCACTCCGATGCTTCCGGAGGCGATCTCGGCGATGACCGCCCAGCTCGCCGCTACCGGCAACGCGTCTTCCCTTCACGCCGCCGGGCGCCGGGCCCGCCGTACCGTCGAGGAGTCCAGAGAGACCTCGCCGCCGCCCTCGGCGCACGACCCAGCGAGGTGGTCCTCACCTCCGGCGGTACCGAGGCCGACAACCTCGCGGTGAAAGGCCTGTACTGGGCCCGCCGCGACGCCGACCCGCTGCGCACCAGGGTCCTAGCCAGCCCCGTTGAACACCACGCCGTGCTGGACGCCGTCGACTGGCTCGCCGAACACGAGGGTGCGAGCGTCGAATACCTCCCCGTCGACCGGTACGGACGGGTGCATCCGGATGCGCTGCGCGAGGCGATCCTCCGTAACCCCGACGACGTCGCGATGATCACCGTGATGTGGGCCAACAACGAGATCGGCACCGTCATGCCCGTGCGTGAACTGGCGGCAGTCGCCCGCGAGTTCGACGTGCCGATGCATGCGGACGCGGTGCAGGCCTTCGGTCAGCTGGAGGTGGACTTCGCGCGGTCCGGGCTGGCCGCGATGACGGTGAGCGCGCACAAGATCGGCGGCCCGTTCGGGATCGGCGCGCTGCTGCTCGGCCGTGAGTACAAGCCCGTACCCGTGCTGCACGGCGGGGCCAGGAGCGGCATGTGCGCTCCGGCACCCTCGACGTGCCCGCCGTCGCGTCCTTCGCCGTCGCCGGACGGCTGGCCGCCGAAGGGCGCGAGGATTTCTCCCACCGGATCGGCGCGCTCCGCGATGAGCTGGCCGCTGCTGTTCAGCAGGCCGTACCGGACGCCATGCTGGGCGGCGACCCGGCCCGGGCGGCCGGCTGCCCGCCAATGCCCACTTCACCTTCCCCGGCTGCGAGGGCGATTCCTCCTCCTGCTGCTGGACGCCCAGGGCATCGAATGCTCCACCGGCTCCGCGTGCACCGCCGGAATCGCCCAGCCCAGCCATGTGCTGCTGGCCACCGGCACCGACCCCGACCTGGCGCGCGGCACCCTGCGCTTCTCGCTCGGGCACACCTCCACCGAGCAGGACGTCGCGGCGGTCGCCGCCGCGATCGGCCCCGCGGTCGACAGGGCCAGGACGGCCGGGCTCAGCTAGCCGTCGTCCGCTTCGGCGCCTTCGTCGGTTTCGCCGCCTTCGACGCCGCCCGGACCAGCTTGATGTAGCGGTCCCAGTCCCAGTGCGGTCCGGGATCGGTGTGGTCCGCGCCCGGCACCTCGATGTGTCCGATGATGTGCTCGCGGTCCACGGGCATCTTGTACCGCGCGCATATCGCGGCCGTCAGCCGTGCCGACGACTCGTACATCTCCGTCGTGAAGTCCTGCGGGCGGTCCACGAAGCCCTCGTGCTCGATGCCGACACTGCGTTCGTTGTACGAGCGGTTGCCGGCGTGGTACGCCACGTCCAGCTCGCGGATCATCTGGGTCACCCTGCCGTCCTGGCCGACGATGTAGTGCGCCGCCGCCTGGTGCGCCGGATTCTGGAAGACGTTGACCGCGCTGTCGAAGCTGCCCTGGGTGACATGGACGATCACCCGGTCCACGCGGTAGTCGTCGGGGCGGTCGGCCGGCCGCCAGTTCGCCGCAGCGGCCGCCACCCAGCTGGCACCCTCGAAGTCCAGCTCACCCGAATTGCGCGGCTTCTCCACTCCCGGCACCCGCCACCAGACACGACGGATCTCCCCGCGGCCAGCGCGGCGGTGCCCACGGCTGCCGCACCGCCGCCGATCAGCAGCGTGCGTCTGCTCACGCCTCGTGATCCGCTGTCGGACCCTCCAGCCTTCCCATTGGTGTCCATGCGACTTTCAACGCTTATCCGCGCGCATTCGGTTCCCGGGGCCCCGTACTCTGGACAGGCTATGACTCAGACTTCCCAGCGCCCCTGCGTGTGCTCGCCGCGATGTCCGGCGGTGTCGACTCCGCCGTGGCGGCGGCCCGCGCCGCCGAGGCCGGCCACGACGTGACCGGCGTACACCTCGCCCTCTCCGCGAACCCCAGTCCTTCCGTACCGGGGCACGCGGCTGTTGCACCATCGAGGACTCCACGACGCCCGCCGGGCGGCGGACGTCATCGGTATCCCGTTCTACGTCTGGGACCTGGCGGAACGCTTCCGCGAGGACGTCGTGGACGACTTCGTCGCGGAGTACGAGGCGGGCCGCACCCCAATCCCTGCCTGCGCTGCAACGAGAAGATCAAGTTCGCCGCACTGCTCGACAAGGCCCTGGCGCTAGGCTTCGACGCGGTCTGCACCGGCCACTACGCCACCGTCGAGCTCGCCGGGGACGGCAGCCGCGAGCTGCACCGCGCCTCGGACATGGCCAAGGACCAGAGCTACGTCCTGGGCGTCCTGGACGAGAGGCAGCTCGCGCACGCCATGTTCCCGCTCGGCGACACCCTCACCACCAAGGACGAGATCCGCGCCGAGGCCGAGCGCCGCGGGCTCGCCGTAGCCAAGAAGCCCGACAGCCACGACATCTGCTTCATCGCCGACGGAGACACCCAGGGTTTCCTGGCCGGCCGCCTCGGCGGCAAGGCGGAGGGCGACATCCTCGACGAGTCGGGTTCGAAGGTGGGCACCCACGAGGGCGCCTTCGGCTTCACCATCGGCCAGCGCAAGGGCCTGCGCATCGGCCACCCGCCGCCGACGGCAAGCCGCGCTACGTCCTGGACATCTCCCCGGTGAACAACACGGTGACGGTGGGACCGGCCGAGGCCCTCGACGTGACCGGCCTCACCGCCATCAGGCCCCGCTGGTGCGGCACGCCCCCGACGGCCCCGGTACGTACACCGCCCAGCTCCGCGCCCACGGCGGCGAGAGTGAGGTGACGGCGGAGCTGGTGGACGACACCCTGTCCGTCTCCTTCACCGAGCCAGTACGCGGCGTGGCCCCGGCCAGGCCGTCGTGCTGTACGACGGCACCGGGTCGTCGGCTCCGCCACCATCGCCACGACGGTGCGCCGCGAGACGGCGCCGGTCTCCAACTGAACGATGGGGCCGGGGCTGGCACAGCCCCGGTGGCCGAGCCGGACTGTCTCAACTACCTCAATGAACGGTTCGGGGACGGCAGCGTCACTGGTGGGCGACGGTTCCGTATCCAGCCGGTGTATGCCAAGAACGGGCTGGCACCGGCCCGGGTGGTTGCCACTGTCCAGGCGGAGACCAAGGAGGACGAGGCATGGGCCCTGTTCGACCGTGACCAGCACCACGACATTCCTGCGGCTCTGAAGAGTGCGGCCGAGGACGGCACCGAGGTCTGCTTCTCGCACCCGTCGTTCGACCTGTGGCTGCGGCTCCACTTCCAGGCGTTCGGGGCAAGCGCAGCGGCAGCAGCAAAGACGTGTTGACTCTTCGCCGAAGCGGAGGCCCAACTGTGGCGTGGAGCGGTCCGGTAATACCCGCGCCACGAGCTACGCGGTGGATGCGCCCGGCGCGGTCACACCCGGCCCCTGTACGGGCGTGGCAGCGCCGGGGATCTCAGGGCGACTGCCGGTTGACGCTCCTTCGGCACTCGCGTCGTACGGGATCAGCGCCAACGCCCGGTAGGTGGCGGTGTGGAGGGCGTCTGGCGGCGATGGTCCTCGGTGAGCGAAAATGCCTTCATCGCCCGTGAGCATGGCATCCACGCGTCCGATCGAGTGGGAGAGTCGATGACCGCCATCGCTACTGACAGAGATTCGCAGCCTCTCGCCCCAGCGTTACCGGTTCCCAGGGGACCGCTGTCCGAGACCGTGGTCAGCGCGCTGGCGCGGCGTCCGGACTCGGAGCCGTTCCCGCTGCATGTCGTGGATCGGATCGATCCGTACGGTGAGGATCTGACGCTGGCTCTGCATACCTGTTATGAGCTGCATTACCGGAGCTTTGACGGTGTCGATCCGCTGTGGGAGTGGGATCCGGAACTGCTTCGTTTGCGGGCGGCGATGGAGTGCGTCTTCCTGACGGCGCTGCGCTCGGACACCGGCGGTGGTGACGATGTCGCCGCCGTACTGGATGGGTTGCTGGTCGAGTCGGTGCCCGGTGACGGGGTCTCGCACTATCTCCGGGATTGCGCGGACTGGGAACAGATGCGTGAGTACTTCTCGCATCGGTCCGTGTATCACCTGAAGGAGGCCGACCCGCACGCCTGGGTGATTCCCCGTCTTCAGGGACAGGCCAAGGCGTCCTTGGTGGCGGTCGAGTTCGATGAGTTCGGCGGGGCCGTGCCGAGAGGGCGCACTCCCAGCTGTTCGCCGACCTCCTGGTCGGTGCCGGGCTCTCTTCCGCGTACCTGCACTACGTGGACGATGTACCCGCACCCGCGATCGCGATCGTGAACCTGATGTCGATGTTCGGGCTGCACCGCAGGCTGCGCGGCGCTCTGGTCGGTCACTTCGCGGCGGCCGAGATCACCACCGCGCCGAGCGCACAGCGGATCGCCCAGGCGCTGGAACGGCTGGGTGCGGGGCGGAGTGCACGCTTTTCTTCACCGAGCACATCGAAGCCGACGCCGTGCATGAACAGGTGTTGCGCCACGATGTCATCGGTGACCTGCTCCGGCGGGAACCCCGCCTCGCCGGGGACGTGGTGTTCGGGATCGAGGCCACCGAGCTGCTGGAGGGCAGACTGGCCGCGCACCTGCTCACCGCCTGGCGCAGCGGTACGACGTCGCTGCGCCGGGCGCTGCCGGAGCGGTCAGCCGGAGTCTGATTCCGGGGTCCGGTTGCCGGGATCCTCGCGGACACGCTGACGGTGGCTGGTGTCACAGAACGGGGCCGCCTGCTGCGCCGGCATACGCACAGGGCGACCACGAAGCGGTCCGAGACGACGATCTGACCGTCACTGGTCACCACCTCGACGGGGCCTTCGACGAGGAGCGGTCCACCGGGAACGAGGGTGACCCGCCTCCGGTCCCGGTCGCGCGGGCCGGCAGCCGCGCCCGGTGCCGTACTACGGCTGGTCGTCGCGCCGGTCTCCACGGATCACCACCAGTTCCTCGTGACGTTGCCCCGCCTTGATGATTCCCTGCTCTTCCAGAAACGGGATCCGGCGGTTCATGACCGGGCCGAACGGCACGGTCCGCCGGCCACCACGGCGGCCTTCAGCCCTCCCTTGTGCAGCAGGTCCACGGTGATCTCCACTCCGCACACGGAGGAGTGGACGATCAACAGCATGCCGCCGCCGGAAAGCATCCCGAAGGCGTTGACGCACAGCGGATCGAGCAGGGCCCGTCCGTCACGCGCGGCGTCCCATGCCCTGTTCGATCCGCTCCGGGAAGATCCCTTCGCGGGGACGGTACGTACGGTGGGTTGGCGAGTATCACGTCGAACTGCCGGGCGGCGTGAAAAGTCATCGCGTCCCGGTGTTCGACCCGGACCGGGAGCCCGCGTATCCGGGCGTTGAACCGGGTCGCCAGCGTGGCACGGCGCGAGACGTCCACCGCCGTGACGTGCCCCGCCCCGCGCCCGCCGCGGCGATGGCCAACGCGCCGGTACCGGTGCACATGTCCAGGACTCGTGCACCGGAAGGGATTCCGGCATCACGCAGTGCCTGGATCAGCAACCACGTATCCATCTGGGGCCGGTACACCCCGGGGTCTCAGCAACCACATGGCGCGATCCGTGAATCAAGGGAAACCACCCACTCAGAGCTCATCGGCTGCCTCGCTACGGTCATCTGCGCAGGTGAAGAGGAAGATGCCGTACTGCCACTTCTCGTCGGTCCACTCTGCGCGCAGTTCAAGACCGCGTGCGATGACGTCGGCCACGAACTGCTCACGCCGGAACTTGTGGGACAAGCCGACGTTGAGCGAGTCACCGCGCCGCAGGCTCAGCTCAAGATCCAAATCGCGAAGCACGACGGAATGATCCTCGGTCGCGTAAACACGTGCATCGACGGTCGAGGAATCGGAATCCAAGTGTGCCCGCGCGGAGAAATTCCGCGAGTCGAAATTGCCGCCGAAACGCCGATTGAGATGGTCCAGATGATTGAGCCGGAAACGTGTGAAGGCCGATCGGCCGACCGGATCGTTGTAAGCGGATTCGAGTACCTGGGCCGGCTTCAGGAGATCGACCGAGACCAGGAAACCGTCACCGGGCCGAAGCGTGCCGACGATTTCGGAGAGCAGCCTGTCGCGCTCATCGAGCGGCATATTGCCGAGATTGCTCCCGAGGAACGAAACCGTCACCGGCTCGGGCTTGCTGTCCCTCAGCCAGGCCAGCCCCGCCTCGTACCGGCCCCACAGCCCCTGTACCCGCAGACCGGGCAGCTCGGCGGTCAGATCGCGCCCACTGGCCTCAAGCATCTCGCGGCTGACATCAATCGGCAGATAGGAGGTCGAACGACGGTCGGCACAAGCCGCCAACAGCAGACGGGTCTTCTTCGCACTCCCGCTGCCCAGCTCCGCGATCAGCCCGCACCCGAGCAGGTCGGCCATCTCCCCGGCGTGACGTTTCAGCAGTCCGTACTCGACCCGGGTGAGGTAGTAGTCGGGTAACTCGGTGATCAACTCGAATAAGTCCGAGCCGAGCGCGTCGTACCCGAAGTGAGCGGGAACCCGAGGTGGATTCTCCCGTAGACCGGTCAGGAGAGCCGACCGGTCGTCCCAGAAAGCCGCACCCTTGTCAACCGCCACAATTTTGACCCGGCTCGGCGTCATGATGTTTCTCCTGACTCCTCGGGCCGCGCCTCCCCGGCGTCGGCCGTATCTCAGTACCCGTCATGAGTGCGTCGATCAAAGGAACGCAGGCGGCTGACACTCCGGTCGCCCCGTGGAGCCTGCCACTACGCCGTAGCATGCAAACCGACAATCCCCGTGGCTTCGCCGGTCCGTCAGTAATCGCATATGACAGCGCGGCCGCATTTCAGCCACGTCCCTCTGTCGGAATCATGCGACGAGTCTCATCGGGTGGCCGCAAGGTGCCGCGGTTCGGACTCCATGAACACGTCGGCCCACGAGCAGGCACAGCGGATGCGCCCGCGCGGTCACGCCCGACCCTGTACGGGCGTGGCTGCGCGGGTGGTCTCAGGACGCCTGGCGGATATACACATCCCTCATGAAGAAGTCCGCCAGGACTGGGGCGATCACCTGCGGCGCCAGCTCACGGGTCTGACCCGTCAGCGTGCGGTGCCGGGCGTGCGGTACGGATTCGGCGAGGGTGCGGGTGACATCGCGGACCGGGTGGGGCTGAAGCCCCGCAGATGGCCAGGGTGCGTGCCGTGACGGAGGCGAGCCGCTCGGTGGGGACCGCACCATTGCCCAGCAGCGCGTCGTCGTACGCGAGGGTGTGCGCCATCGCTTCGAGGCCGGACCACAGCGGGGCCCGCCGCATCCGGGCGATCGTCGCTTCCTGGACGCCGGTGCTGGAGAGATACAGCTCCACCGCGCCGCCCCGGTCGCCGGCGGACAGCAGCTGGTGCAGCCGGGCCGTGCAGCGGGACTTGAACAGCAGACCGGGCCCGCCCGGGTGTAGGGCGGCTCGTAGACCGCCAGCAGACCGACGGGCAGCCCGGCGGCCTGCGCACTCAGGGCCAGTGCCCCGCCGGACAGCATCCCGAACACCGACACGTGATCGCCCGCCAGGCCGACGACGGCGGCCAGATCCTCGATCTCGAGCCGGACCGCGTACCTGGCGCCGTCGCCGCTGGCGCCACGGCCCCTGCGGTCGTACGTCACGACCGTGAAGTGCGGCGCCAGCAGAGCGGCCAGCGGTGCTTCCGTAGCCGCGGTGCTCAACGCCCCGCCCACCAGGACCACCGGTGGTCCGTCGCCCTGGCGGCGGTACGCGATGGACGTGCCGTCGCGGGAGAGAATCTTGTCCATGTGGGGTGGACTGCCGGGCCGAGGAAAACTCATCGCAGTGGCCGGGAAAAGTTTTGAGGGAGTTCAATTCCCCTGGTGGGTAGGGATCCTGACGCTCACCCGGTGACGACCTCGGTGTCGTAGAAGCAGAAGTGGTCCTTGATCGCGGCCACTTCGTCCCTGGGCTCCGGATAGGCCCAGGCAAGGTCTGCGGCGTCCGGCAGCGACCAGTAGGACGCGTCTCCCTTGAACGGGCAGTGGGTGCGGGTGTCCGAGGGAGTCAGCAGCCCGGTACGGACATCGTCCGGCGGCAGGTAGTAGCGGGCGGGAAGCCCGTCTCGCGCAGAACGAGCGGGCGGTGGCTCTCCGCGAGCAGCTGCCCGTCGCGTACCGCGCGCACGTGCACGGCGCCGGGCTCGACGGTGATGCGGTGTCCTGGAGTGGAAGTCATGTCTGGTTCAGCCGTCCGGCGGGCCGGTTTCTTCCCGTCCTGGATCGGTGCCTGAGGCACCCGTACGGTGGGCCCATGAACATCTGCGTCTTCCTCTCCGCCGCCGATCTCGACGACCGCTACACCGTGCCCGCCCGGGAATTCGCCGAGCTGCTCGGCCGCGGTGGGCACACCCTGGTCTGGGGCGGCTCCGAGAGCGGGCTGATGAAGGTCGTCGCCGACGGAGTGCAGGAGTCGGGAGGGCGGCTCGTCGGAGTGTCGGTGGATTTCCTGGCGGCCAAGGCGCGCACCAACGCCGACGAGATGGTGATCGCCCGGGATCTGGCCGAGCGCAAGGCGCTGCTCCTGGCCAAGGCGGACGCGATCGTGATCATGGTCGGGGTACCGGGACGCTCGACGAGGCCACGGAGATCCTGGAGCTCAAGAAGCACGGAAAGCACGCGAAGCCCGTCGTCCTGCTGAACACGGCCGGCTTCTACGACGGTCTGCGCCAGCAGTTCCAGCGCATGGAGGACGAGGGCTTCCTGCCCGTGCCCCTCACCGACCTGGTCTTCTTCGCCAAGGACGCCGTCGGCGCGCTCGCCTACCTGGAGGAGTCCAGGGGCCTGCGGTGATGCGAGCATGAGGGCATGCCTACTCATCTCATCACCGGTGCCGGTTCCGGCATCGGAGCAGCCGTGGCCCGCCGACTCCTGGAGCGCGGTGACGAGCTCGTGCTGCTGGCCCGTGACGCGGGCCGGGCCAGGAGCTGGCCGCCCTCCACCCGGGGCGAGCACCGTCGTCGGCGACCTCGGCAATCCGGACCGGCTCTCCTGGGCGTTCGGCCAGCAGCCGATGCCCGAGCGGCTGGACTCGCTGCTGCATATCGCCGGAGTCGTGGAGCTCGGCCAGGTCGGCGAGCTCACCCCAAGGCCTGGCACTTCCAGCTCAACACCAATCTGATCGCACCCGCGGAGCTGACCCGCCTGCTGCTGCCGCAGCTGCGCGTCGCCCAGGGGCACGTCGTCTTCGTGAACTCCGGGCCGGGCTCGCGGCACACGCCGAGTGGGCCGCGTACGCCGCGAGCAAGCACGGTCTGAAGGCGCTCGCCGACTCCCTGCGCCACGAGGAGCACGGCAACGGAGTCCGGGTGACCTCCGTCTTCCCGGGCGCACCGCCGGCCCCATGCAGGCCAAGGTCCACCAGCAGGAGGGCAAGGAGTACGACGCCGCGCGCTGGATGGACCCGGAGTCGGTGGCCACCACGATGCTGCTCGCCCTCGACCTGCCGCGGGACGCCGAGATCAACGACCTGACGGTCCGCCCCGGCCGCTGAGACCCCGGGGCCGCGGGCCCGTACGCTTTCGGCGTGAGCGAGAAGAGCAAGTTCAGCGGATGCCCTGCCACCGGGATCGGATCCATGCCCGGCGGCGACGCACGGGAAGCGGCCAAGACGGCTGTCGGCTCGTTCGCCGACGGCCAGGGCATGGCGTACCTGCCGGAGCTGCCGGCCCGCGGGCCCGGCGCGGACATGACCGGGCGGACCATCGGACTGCTCGTCGAGATGTACGGGCACGTCGAGCCCAGCGGCTGGCGGATCAGCGACCGGCCCGGCCGTGACACCCGGCGTGCCCGCTCCTGGCTCGGCGAGGACCTCGACGCTCTGGAGGAGTTCACCCAGGGCTACCAGGGGCTGCTCAAGGTCCAGGCCGTCGGACCCTGGACGCTGGCCGCGGGCCTGGAGCTCAGGGGCGGCGAGGCCATGGTCGGGGATCCGGGCGCCGCCCGTGACCTGGCCGGATCGCTGGCGGAGGGGCTGCGCGGACACCTCGCGGAGGTCCGGCGCCGGGTGCCGGGTGCCGAGGTGGTGCTCCAGCTCGACGAACCGTCCCTGGGTGCCGTACTGCTGGGGCGGGTCAGGTCGGCGAGCGGCTACCGCACCTACCGGGCCGTGGACCGGCAGGTCGTCGAGGCAACCCTGCGTGAGCTCCTCGCGGTGAACGGCGACGGTCCGGCCATCGTCCATTCCTGCGCGCCCGAGGTGCCGTTCGCGCTGCTGCGCAGGGCCGGGGCGGACGGGATCTCCTTCGACTTCTCGCTGCTCACCGAGCGTGAGGAGGAGGCGATCGGGGAAGCCGTCGAGGGCGGCACCCAGCTCTTCCTCGGCGTGGTGCCCGGTGTCGAAGCGGCCGCGGCCCCATTGTCGGACCCTGGCGGTAGCGTCATGGATGTCAGGACGCTGTGGAGCAGGCTGGGGCTGAATCCGGGGACTCTCACCCAGTCCGTCGTGATCACCCCGTCCTGCGGGCTGGCGGGGCTTCGCCCGCGTACGCGCGCGCCGCGCTCGCCCACTGTGTCCGGGCCGCGAGGTCGCTCGCAGACAACCCTGAGTAACGGGGCAGTGGGTCAACGGGTCAAACGGGTCGAACGGGAGGACGGGACGATGGCCGGCGAACAGCAGCCGCAACAGCTGACCGGTGTGCCGGCGGATGCGCGGGAGCAGCACGCGCTCATTGCCGAGCAGATCGAGGAGCACCGCTTCCGGTACTACGTGAAGGACCAGCCGGTCGTCAGCGACGCCGAGTTCGACCGGCTGATGCGGGCGCTGGAAGCCATCGAGGAACAGCATCCGCAGCTGCGTACGCCCGATTCGCCGACCCAGAAGGTCGCCGGCCCTACAGGACGGAGTTCACCTCCGTCGAGCACCGCGAGCGCATGCTGTCCCTGGACAACGCCTTCGACGACGAGAGCTCGCCGCCTGGGCGGAGCGGATCGCGAAGGACGTGGGCACGCCCGGCTACCACTTCCTGTGCGAGCTGAAGGTGGACGGCCTGGCGGTCAACCTCACGTATGAACACGGGAAGCTGACCCGTGCCGCGACCCGCGGCGACGGCCGCACCGGCGAGGACATCACGCCCAACGTCCGTACGATCGCCGAGATCCCGCACCGGCTGAAGGGGACAGGATCCCCGCACTCGTCGAGATCCGCGGCGAGGTCTTCTTCCCGATGGAAGCCTTCGAAGGGCTCAACGCCCGGTTGGTGGAGGCCGGCGACAAGCCCTTCGCCAACCCGCGCAACGCGGCGGCCGGTTCGCTGCGACAGAAGGACCCGAAGGTCACCGCCACCCGCCCGCTGCACATGGTGGTGCACGGCATCGGCGCGCGCGAGGGCTTCGACATCGCCCTCCTCTCACAGGCCTACGACCGCCTGCGGGAATGGAGTCTGCCGACAGCCCAGCACAACAAGGTCGTCGACTCCGTAGCAGGCGTACGGGAGTTCATCGCGTACTTCGGTGCGAACCGGCACTCCGTGGCGCACGAGATCGACGGCGTCGTCGTCAAGCTCGACGAGATCCCGCTCCAGGGCAGGCTGGGCTCCACCTCGCGCGCCCGCGCTGGGCGATCGCCTGGAAGTACGCGCCGCAGGAGGTCAACACCAGGCTGGTGAACATCCGGGTGGGCGTCGGACGTACCGGCAGAGTCACGCCGTACGCCCAGGTCGAGCCCGTCGAGGTGGCGGGGTCCGAGGTCGAGTTCGCCACCCTGCACAACCAGAACGTGGTGAAGGCGAAAGGCGTCCTCATCGGCGACACGGTGGTGCTCCGCAAGGCGGGCGATGTCATCCCCGAGATCCTCGGCCCGGTCGTCGACCTCCGGGACGGCAGCGAGCGGGAGTTCGTGATGCCGGACCGGTGCCCGGAGTGCGGGACGGCGCTGCGCCCCATGAAGGAGGGCGACATCGACCTCCGCTGCCCCAACGCCCGCTCCTGCCCGGCGCAGCTGAGGGAGCGAGTCGCCTATCTCGCGGGCCGCAAGTGCCTGGACATCGACCACTTCGGCTATGTCGCGGCGGCAGCCCTGACCCATCCGCTGGAACCGGCCGAGCCGCCCCTGCTGGACGAGGGAGACCTCTTCGGCCTGACCGTGGACCGGCTGCTGCCGATCCGGGCCCATGTCCTGGACCAGGACAGCGGACTGCCCAAGCGCGACCCGAAGACCGGCGAGGAGAAGGTCGTGACGGTCTTCGCCAACCAGCAGGGCGAGCCGAAGAAGAACGCCCTGGCGATGCTGGAGGGATCGCGGCTGCCCGGCAGGCACCCTGGCCCGGATTCTCACGGGGCTCTCGATCCGTCATGTGGGACCGGTCGCGGCCGCGGAGCTGGCCCGGCAGTTCCGGTCCATCGACCGGATCGACGAGGCGTCCGAGGAGGAGCTGGCCGCTGCCGACGGGGTCGGGTCCATCATCGCGGCCTCGGTCAAGCAGTGGTTCGCCGAGGACTGGCACCGCGAGATCCTGCGCAAGTGGCGGGAGGCCGGGGTCCGGATGGAGGACGAGGCCCCGGGCGGGGACGAGGACCGCGGCCGCTGGAAGGCCTCACTGTCGTCGTCACCGGCACTCTGGCCACCCACACCAGGGATGGCGCGAAGGATGCGCTTCAGAGCCTGGGGGCGAAGGTCACCGGTTCGGTTTCCAAGAAGACCGCCTTCGTGGTGGTGGGGACAGCCCGGGATCGAAGTACGACAAGGCGATGCAGCTGAAGGTGCCCGTGCTCGACGAGGACGGTTTCGCGGTGCTGCTGGAAGAGGGACCGGACGCGGCGCGTGAGGCGGCTGTGCCGGCAGAGGTGCAGCCGACCGGGTCCGGTGCGATCGAGGCGTGATCGAGACGCTGGGGAGGAGTGGCCGTGCACGGGCGGGGAAGAACGAAGACCGCGGGCGCCGGGTAACCCATCCGGCCGACGGGCGGCACCCGTTCGGCTCTATCAGAAGGTGAGGACGGGCGGTCCGCATTCGGTCAAGAGCGGTGGAGCGCTGCCCGTGCGAGCCCTTGTCGGCCTACTGTTGAACGTGCGCCTGCCGCACACCGCTGCGTGGTGGGAATTGGGTCGTGGTGGCACGGGAGCCGGAGCCATCGTGTGACGGGCACCGCCGGCTGTGAGAGGGACGGAATGAAACCGACCGAGAGCGCCGCACCGGTGTCGCGGCTACAGGTTTCGTGGGCCCCACGCCATTGGTGGGCGCCATTGTCGTGGCGGTGGCCACCGTCCAGCTCGCGATCGGCTTCTACCGGGCCGTGAGCGGTGGTCACGCACTCTTCCCGGACGGTGCGGCCGGCTGGGCGCTTGCCGTGCTCACCGGAATCATCGTCGGTCATCTGGTGGCTCTCGGGCGCGACCGCTGGTGGGGCGGCACCGGATCCGGCGCCGCCCTCACACTGGCGGTGCTGCTGCTCTACGGCTGGGTGCCCGCCGGCCTGGTCAGCCTGGTCGTCGTGGTGCTGGTCGGGTGGCCCGGTGGCACCGCTGGTGGCAGGGACTGCTGCACGGGGCCGTGGACATCCTGGGCATAGGAGCCGCGGCGCTCGTCCTGGCGGCCTTCGGCAAGGTGCCGACCGTTGAATCGCCCTGGCGGCCACTCGACTGGGGCATCGACGCCATCCCGGCGGTGCTGCTCGCCGCCTCCACCTATCTCCTGGTCACCCGGGTCCTGCTGTGGTACGCCGGGGCCCCAGGGCAGCGGGCTGCCGACCATCGCCCGCACCGCCCTGCTGCGCCCGGGGCTCGTCGCGGTCGCCCTGCTCGGCATCGCCCCGCTGATCTGCGTCGTCGAGATGGCTCTGCCCGTGCTGCTGCCGCTCTTCGCCGTCCCGCTGATCGCCCTCGACTCCACGCTCTGGATCGCCCGCGCGCGGGCCGAGGAACAGCTGAGGGACCCGCTGACCGGGCTGCCCAACCGCCAGTGGCTGCTGGAGAGGACCTGGACCGCGCTGGAGGAGGCCGAGACTCTCGGCACCAGGTCGGCGCTGGTCCTGATCGACCTCGACCGTTTCCGCGCGGTCAACGACACCCTTGGCCATCTGGCCGGGGACCGGCTGCTGCTCCAGATAGCGGAACGGCTGCAACTGGCGCTGCCGCGCGGGGCGGAGGCCGCGCGGCTGGGCGGCGACGAGTTCGCCGTGCTGCTGCCGGCCGCGGACTCCACCACCAGCGCCCAGCGGGTGGCCCGCCACCTGGTCGCCGCCCTCTCATCGCCCCTCGACCTCGACGGCCTCACCCTCGTGCTGGAGGCGAGCGCCGGGGTGGCCGTCTACCCGACCACGCCCTGGATGCCGAAGGGCTGCTCAGGCGGGCGGATGTGGCCATGTACCAGGCCAAGCGGGACCGTACGGCTGTGGAGGTGTACGAGTCGAAGCGGGACAGCAACACCCCGACAGGCTCGGGCTGCTGGGCGATCTGCGGCGCGCGCTGGACGCGAGCGAGGTGGAGCTCCACTACCAGCCGAAGGTCCGCTTCGATGGGCAGGTGGCGGGGCTGGAGGCGCTGGTGCGTTGGGTGCACCCGGAGCGCGGAAGGGTCCCCCGGACGAGTTCATCGCCATCGCGGAGTCCTCCGGCCTGATGCCGCACCTCACCGAGTACGTACTGGAGACGGCTCTGGCGCAGGTGGCGCGATGGCGGGCGCAGGGGCTGTTCGTCCCGGTCGCGGTCAACGTCTCCCCGCGCGACGTCCACACCCCGGGCTTCGCCGGCAGTGTCGCGGCCCGGCTGGCCAGGCACGGTGTCCCGGCAGGTGCCCTGCAGCTGGAGATAACGGAGCACGTGCTGCTGGAGGACCCGCAGCGGGCCGCCGACACCCTCGCAGGGCTCACCGGGCACGGCGTGAAGATGTCCCTGGACGACTTCGGCACCGGCTACTCCTCACTGGTCCACCTGCGCAAGCTGCCCGTCAGTGAGCTCAAGATCGACCGGTCCTTCGTCGCCAGGCTGGCCATCGACAACGAGGACGCGGAGATCGTCCGCTGCACCATCGACCTGGCCCACTCGCTGGGCCTGCTGGTCGTCGCCGAGGGCGTCGAGGACGACGAGACCTGGGAGCGGCTGCGGGATCTGCAATGCGACGCGGTGCAGGGTGGCTGGTCGCGGCCGCCATGCCGCCGCAGGAGACAACGGCCTGGCTGCGGGCGCGCGGCGAACACGGCTGGCGCCGGCCCGCCGAGCTGGCGGCCGCTGCGGCGGCCGCGGCAGCGGCGACCGCAGCTCCCGAGCTGGAGCACCGGCCGGCGGGGCGTGCGCTGAATTCAGGCCCGGCGACCGCCTGAGCGGGCGGCCGGGCGGTGGCCGGCGGGCGAACGGGGACGTGCCGGTGACACACCGATGGCCGTTTTGTCCTTAAACGCCGGACGGGCTGGAAACGGGCGCCGCCGACGTGTCCGGCGACCCCATAGGATTGGGCCAAAACCACACACCAACCCCTGAGGATCGCTGCATGCCTGGCATCACGCGCGAGGAGGTCGCCCACCTCGCCCGGCTGGCGCGTCTGGAGCTGAAGGGCGAAGAGCTAGAACACTTCGCCGGTCAGCTCGACGACATCATCGGCGCGGTCGCCCGCGTCTCCGAGGTCGCCGACCAAGACGTACCCCGACCTCCCATCCGCTGCCGCTGACCAACGTCATGCGGGCGGACGAGGTCCGTCCGTCGCTCACCCCGCGCAGGCGCTCTCCGGCGCCCCGGCCCAGGAGCAGCAGCGTTTCAAGGTGCCGCAGATCCTGGGGAGGACTAAAAGTCATGACGGACATCAGCACCATCATCAAGCTCACAGCGGCCCGGACCGCCGCGAAGATCGCCTCCGGCGAGCTGACGGCCGTCGAGGTCACCGAGGCCCATCTGGCCCGGATCGACGCCATCGACGAGAAGGTCCACGCCTTCCTGCACATCGACCGTGAGGGCGCGCTCGCGCAGGCCCGCGCTGTTGACGCCAAGCGGGAAGCGGGCGAGAAGCTCGGCCCGCTGGCCGGCGTCCCGCTCGCGCTCAAGGACATCTTCACCACGCAGGACATGCCGACCACCGTCGGCTCGAAGATCCTCGAGGGCTGGGTCCCGCCGTACGACGCGACCGTCACGAAGCGGCTGAAGGCCGCCGACATCGTCATCCTCGGCAAGACCAACATGGACGAGTTCGCCATGGGGTCCTCCACCGAGAACAGCGCCTACGGCCCGACCGGCAACCCGTGGGACCTCACCCGTATCCCGGGCGGCTCCGGCGGCGGCTCCTCGGCCGCGCTCGCCTCGTTCGAGGCCCCGCTCGCCATCGGCACGGACACCGGCGGTTCCATCCGCCAGCCCGCCGCCGTCACCGGCACCGTCGGCGTCAAGCCCACCTACGGCGGTGTCTCCCGCTACGGCATGGTCGCCTTCTCCTCCTCCCTCGACCAGGGCGGCCCCTGCGCCCGCACGGTCCTGGACGCGGCCCTCCTGCACGAGGCCATCGCCGGCCACGATCCGCTCGACTCGACATCCATCGACGCCCCGGTCCCGCCGGTCGTCGAGGCCGCGCGCAACGGCTCCGTACAGGGCATGCGCGTCGGTGTCGTCAAGCAGTTCGCGGGCGAGGGCTACCAGGCCGGTGTCGTCCAGCGCTTCAACGAGTCGGTCGAGCTGCTGAAGTCGCTCGGCGCCACGATCGTCGAGCTGGACTGCCCTCCTTCGACCTTGCCCTGTCGGCGTACTACCTGATCGCGCCGTCCGAGTGCTCCTCCAACCTGGCCCGCTTCGACGCCATGCGCTACGGCCTGCGGGTCGGCGACGACGGCACGAGGTCCGCCGAGGACGTCACCGCGCTCACCCGCGAGGCCGGCTTCGGCGACGAGGTCAAGCGCCGCATCATCCTCGGTACGTACGCGCTCAGCTCCGGCTACTACGACGCGTACTACGGCTCGGCGCAGAAGGTCCGCACCCTCATCACCCAGGATTTCGAGAAGGCGTTCGAGCAGGTGGACGTGATCGTCTCGCCGACGACACCCACCACCGCCTTCCCGATCGGCGAGCGCGCCGACGACCCGATGGCGATGTATCTCGCGGACCTGTGCACCATCCCGTCCAACCTCGCCGGCAACTCCGCCATGTCGCTGCCCTGCGGCCTGGCTCCGGAGGACGGCCTGCCGGTCGGGCTGCAGATCATCGCCCCGCCATGAAGGACGACCGGCTGTACAAGGTCGGTGCCGCCGTAGAGGCCGCCTTCGTGGAAAAGTGGGGACACCCGCTGCTTGAGGAGGCTCCGTCACTGTGAGTGCAATGGCAAAGAAGGCCAAGAACTTCAAGAAGTCCAAGTCCGGCGTGTACATGGCTTTGGGAAGCACCGCCTTCGGTGCTCTCAGCGTCGTCAAGCAGGCCAAGCTCGCCCGCCAGGACAACGACACGCTCCGGCTGATCGACGCCGCGGTATCGGCGGCGGCGATCGTGACCGGTCTTGCGATCCTCTACCGCGAACTCAAGCGTCTCGGCGACGACGACGTCCTGCTGGGCTGAGAGGGAAAGTTTCACCGTGACTGTCATTGATCTGGAGTCGTACGAGGACGCCCTCGCGACGTACGACCCCGTCATGGGCCTCGAAGTCCATGTCGAGCTCGGCACCAAGACCAAGATGTTCTGCGGCTGCTCCACCGAGCTCAAGCAGGACGCCAACTCGCAGACGTGCCCGGTCTGTCTCGGCCTGCCCGGCGCACTGCCGGTCGTCAACGAGATCGGCATCGAGTCGGCCATCAAGATCGGTCTCGCGCTGAACTGCGAGATCGCCGAGTGGTGCCGCTTCGCCCGGAAGAACTACTTCTATCCGGACATGCCGAAGAACTTCCAGACCTCCCAGTACGACGAGCCGATCGCCTTCGACGGCTATCTGGACGTCCAGCTGGAGGACGGCGAGATCTTCCGGGTGCAGATCGAGCGCGCCCACATGGAGGAGGACACCGGTAAGTCGACGCACGTCGGCGGTGCCACCGGCCGTATCCACGGCGCGTCCCACTCCCTGCTCGACTACAACCGCGCGGGCATTCCGCTCATCGAGATCGTCACCAAGCCGATCGAGGGTGCGGGCGCACGTGCCCCGAGGTCGCCAAGGCATACGTCGCCGAGCTCCGCGAGCTCATCAAGGCGCTCGGTGTCTCGGAGGCCCGGATGGAGATGGGCCAGATGCGCTGCGACGTGAACCTGTCGCTGCGCCCCCACGGCCGGGAGATGTTCGGCACGCGCTCCGAGACGAAGAACGTGAACTCGCTGCGTTCCGTCGAGCGTGCCGCCCGCTTCGAGATCCAGCGCCACGCGGCCGTGCTGAACTCCGGCGGGACCATCGTGCAGGAGACCCGGCACTTCCACGAGGAGGACGGCTCCACCACGGCCGGCCGCATCAAGGACAACGCCGAGGACTACCGCTACTTCCCGGAGCCCGACCTGGTGCCCGTCGCCCCGCCCGTGCGTGGGTCGAGGAGCTGCGGGCGGGCTGCCCGAGCTGCCGCGGCTGCGCCGCAAGCGGCTGAAGGAGGACTGGGGCGTCTCCGAGCACGACATGCAGTCCATCCTCAACGCGGGCGCGGTCGATCTGATCGTCGCCACGGCGGACGCGGGAGCTCCCGCGGACCAGGCCCGCAAGTGGTGGATGGGCGAGCTGGCCCGTAACGCCAACGAGACCGGCCGCGCCCTGGACGAGCTGGGGTCACCCCGGTGCAGGTCGCCAGGGTCGCCGAGCTCGTCGCTTCCGGCGATCTCAACGACAAGCTGGCGCGCCAGGTACTCGAAGGCGTCCTCGCCGGCGAGGGAGACCCGGACACCGTCGTGGAGAAGCGCGGCCTGAAGGTCGTCTCGGACGAGGGCGCGCTGGGCACGGCCGTGGACGAGGCCATCGCGGCCAACGCGGCCGTCGCGGACAAGATCCGCGGTGGCAAGGTCGCGGCGGCGGGCGCACTCGTCGGCGCGGTCATGAAGGCCACTCGCGGCCAGGCGGACGCGGCCCGTGTGCGTGAGCTGATCCTGGAGAAGCTCGGCGTCGAGGGCTGAGTCCCTCTCCGCGGCCGAGTCCCTCCCCGCGGAACTGCGAGCGCGAGCCGTGGACGACGGGCGGTGCACCGGGAACCCGGGCGCACCGCCCTTCGTCGCATCTCCCGGGGACGTTCACCGCGGAGCTGTGCGCAGGCCTTCCCGTCGCCACCTGACTTGATTAGCTTTCAGGTCGTACAGGCAGATTCGGGAGGCTCACTTGGCTACGGACATTTCACGGCGACGGCTCTTCGCGCTCGGCGGCGGCGCTATCGGGGCCGTGGCGGCGGGCTCGCTGCTGCCACCGTCGCTCCAGGCCGCGATGGCCGCGCAGCCGCAGCAGGCGGCGGGACCGGGCGGCGGGCTCGACGACATCAGGCATGTGGTGATCCTCATGCAGGAGAACCGTTCCTTCGATCACTACTTCGGCATGCTGCGGGGCGTACGGGGCTTCGGTGACCGCAACGCGATCGAGCTGCCGTCCGGGAAGCCGGTCTTCGAACAGCCGGGGCCGCTGGGCACCGTGCTGCCGTTCCCGGTACGGGACGCGGCTGCCGCGCAGAAGAAGGACCTCCAGTACATCGGCGCACTCGACCACTCCTGGAGCGGCGGCGGCAAGGCCTGGGCCGGCGGGTGGATGAACGGCTGGATCTCCGCCAAGACGGCCGCCACCATGGCGTACTACGACCGCCGTGACATACCGCTGCACTACGAGCTCGCCGATACGTTCACGGTCTGCGACGCCTACCACTCCTCCATCCACAGCTCGACCAGCCCCAACCGCAACCATCTGTGGAGCGGGAGGACGGGCTTCGAGGCCAACGGCGAGCGTGCGGTCGGCAACGACGCGTACGACGAGGGCACGCATCCGGGATACGACTGGGGCACGTACGCGGAGCGGCTGGAGAAGGCCGGGCACAGCTGGCGCACGTACACCGAGTGGGAGAACTTCACCGACAACCAGATCGAGTTCTTCCGGACCTTCAAGGCGGTGGCCCGCAAGGCGCTGGTGAGCACCGACGGGCATACGTACATGGAGTCGTTCTACGCGGCCGTGCGGGAAGCGGACGACGAGGCGGAGCGGGACAGGCTGCTCGGACTCCTGGAAGAGGGCGTCGCCACGCTGAGCCGCGCCGAGCGCAGCCTGTTCGAGCGCGGCCTGCGCCGGGTGGAAACGGGCACCCTGGCCGACGAGTTCGCCAGGGACGTGGCGGCAGGCACCCTGCCGGAGGTCTCCTATCTGGTGCCGTCGGCGGTGGACTCCGAGCATCCGAGCGTCTCCTCCCCGGTCCACAGCGCGACGATCGTCTACAAGGTCCTCGACGCACTGGGCAAGCACCCGATGTGTGGCGGCACACCGCTGTCGTCATCAACTACGACGAGAACGACGGCTTCTTCGACCATGTGCCGCCGCCGGTCGCTCCCGGAGGTGACCGAGGAGCAGTGGGAGGACCAGCCCACCGGTCTCGGCGTGCGGGTGCCGCTTCTGGTGGTCTCACCGTGGACGGTCGGTGGGTACGTCTGCTCCGAGGTCTTCGACCACACCTCCGTGATCCGCTTCCTGGAGCGCTGGACCGGGGTGCGCGAACCGAACATCAGTGACTGGCGGCGTACGGTCACCGGCGACCTCACTTCTGCCTTCGACTTCAGCCGCGCACGGCGGCAGCCGGGGCGGAGCACCGGCGCCATCCCGCCGTTCGGCGGGCGCTGGCAGCCGCGGCCGCCGCTCGACCAGCACATGCCCGTCCAGGAGGCCGGCGTCCGTCCGGCCAGGCCGCTGCCGTACCAGCCCGATGCGCAGGCGGAGCGGGTGGACGGAGAGCTGCGGGTCAGCCTCAGCAACACCGGCCGGTCCTGCGCACACTTCGCGCTTTACCCGTACGCGGAGGAGTTCTCCGCTCCGCAGCACCGCGATGTCATCCGGACCGGGAGTGGGTGGTGCCGCTCAGCGGGGCGGAATACCGGTTCACCGTCACCGGGCCGAACGGCTTCCGCCGCGAATTCGAGGAAGCCGCCGATGCCCCGCCGGGCTCACCTCGCGGATCGACGCGCGAGAGCGGACCTCCACCTCACCCTGCGGAACACCGGCAGGCAGACGCTGACCTTCACCGTCCGGCCGCTGGGTTACGTCGACGAGGACGATCTGCGGGACTGGACCCGCACGGTGAAGGTCAAGCCGGGCGCAGCCGCACGGTGGTGCACTCGGCGGCCGATGCCCACGGGTGGTACGACCTCGCCGTGACCGCCGACGGGCCTGGCACCTTCCGCCGCCGGCTGATGGGGCATATCGAGAACGGCAGGGCGAGCGTCTCCGGCTGAACAGGAGGCGGGGCAGGCGGGGCAGGCGGTGAGGAGCGGCGACGGGGACGGGCGGGACAGCAGGCGGAACGCGAGGGTGGGCCATCAGGCCCTGTGACCATGGCCACGAATAGGGCAATTAATCACGTTTGGCTGTCAGAGTGGCGTTCTCAGGTCATGTGACTTTTACGGGATGTTTCCCTTGTTTCCCGCCGAGGTCCGCGAAGCCCCAGGGAGCACGTCCGTTGGCCGCCATCGCACGCTGGTGCCTCGCGCACCGCCTCGCCGCCGTTCTCATCTGGCTCCTCGCCCTCGGGGTGCGGCCACCGCGGCGGTCCTCGCGGGTTCCGCGTACTCCAACGACTACGAGGTGCCGGGGACGGAGTCCGGCCGGGCCGCCGAGCTCCTCCAGGCGGGTTCACGGACCTCGGTGGAGAAACCGACACCGTCGTCTGGCACACCACCGGCTCCACCGTCCGTGCCACCGACGTCCGGAGCACGATGACCCGGACGCTGCACGCGATCGGGCAGCTGCCCGGGTGGGCGAGGTCTCCGGCCCTACGAGCCGTCAGGCGCGGGCCGGATCAGTGCGGACGGGCACACCGCCTACGCGACGGTCACCTTCGACCACTGGGCCGACGAGATCCCGCCGGAGCGCGCGCAGGCTCTCGTCGACACCGCGAAGGAGGCCGAGAACGACAGCCTCCGGGTCGAGGTCGGCGGCAACGTCGCCGCCCTCACCGAATCGCCTGCCCCCATCTCAGCGAGGCCATCGGGGTGGCCGTCGCCGCGGTCGTACTCTTCCTCGCCTTCGGCTCGCCGGCCGCCAGCCTGCTGCCCATCGTCACCGCGCTCGTCTCCGTCGGCACCGCCTACGCGGGCATCGTGCTGCTCGGACATGTGATGACCGTCGCCGACTTCGCGCCGATGCTCGGCATGCTGATAGGGCTCGGCGTCGGCATCGACTACGCGCTGTTCATCGTCACCCGGCACCGCAGAGGGCTGCGGCGCGGCATGTCCGTCGCGGATGCGGCGCAGCATGCCGTGGCGACGACGGGCGCGCCGTAGTCTTCGCCGGGGCCACCGTCTGTATCGCGCTGCTCGGCATGCTGATCCTGCGGCTCGACTTCCTCAACGGCGTGGCGATCGCTGCCTCGCTCACCGTCGTCACGACCGTGGCGGCCTCCGTGACGCTGCTGCCCGCGCTGCTCTCCTTCATCGGCATGCGGGCGCTGAGCAGGCGCGAACGCAGAAGCCTCGCCGAGCACGGACCACAGCCCGAGCCGCCCACCGGCTTCGCCGCCCGCTGGTCCGCGTTCGTCGAGCGGCATCCCAAGCTGCTGGGCGGGATCGCGGCCGTGGTGATGGTGGTGCTCGCGCTGCCCGCCTTCGGGCTGCATCTGGGCACCTCGGACCAGGGCAACAATCCGGCAGCGGCGACCACCCGGCAGGCGTACGACCTGGTGGCCGACGGATTCGGCCCCGGCGCCAACGGGCCCTCACGATCGCCGCACGCCTCGACGGCGCCGACGACCGGCTGGCCCTGGACGGGCTGCCCGTCACGCTGCGGGACACCGAGGGCGTCGCTTCGGTGACCCCGGTGACGTACAACAGCAGTGGTGACACGGCATTGGTCACCGTCGTCCCGGATTCCGCGCCGCAGTCGCAGCGCACCAGCGAACTCGTCGACCGGCTGCGCGAGGACGTGCTGCCCGGGCTCAGGACAACACCTCGCTCCAGACCCATGTGGGCGGGTTGACGGCGAGCTACGACGACTTTGCCGAGGTGATCGTCGACAAGCTGCCGCTCTTCGTCGGCGTGGTCATCGGGCTCGGCTGCCTGCTCCTGCTGCTGGCCTTCCGCTCCATCGGCATTCCGCTGAAGGCCGCCGTGATGAACGTGGCCGCCGTGGCCTCCTCGTTCGGGGTCGTCGTCGCGGTCTTCCAGTGGGGTGGGGAGCGAGCTGCTGGGACTGGGCAGCGCGGGCCCGATCGAACCCTTCCTTCCGGTGATCATGGTCTCGGTGCTCTTCGGGCTCTCGATGGACTACCAGGTCTTCCTGGTCGGGCGGATGTACGAGGAGTGGCTGGAGACCGGGGACAACAAGCGGTCCGTCCGGGTCGGTCTGGCCGAGACCGGCCGGGTGATCAACTCCGCCGCGGTGATCATGATCTCCGTCTTCCTCGCCTTCGTGCTCAGCGGCGACCGGGTCATCGCGATGTTCGGCATCGCGCTGGCCGCCGCGGTGGCACTGGACGCCTTCGTCCTGCGCACCCTGCTGGTGCCCGCCCTGATGCACATGCTGGGCGGCGCGAACTGGTGGCTGCCGGGCTGGCTGGACCGGCTGCTGCCGCGCATCAGCATCGAGCCGCCGGACCGGGGCGCGGCCCATGGGAAGATCCCGGGTGCGTACGGGCGACGAGGACGAGCCCGTCGCGCAGCGCGTCCACTGATCCGGATCGTTCGAGGAGGAGCTCTCATGTTCGCGATATCCCTGGGGAGGACGGGGCGCAGCTGCGCCCGCTGGAGCCATGGCAGGCACCGGAGTTCCTCGCCCACATCGACCGGGCCCGCGATCTCGTCGACCCCTGGATCCCGTTCGCCGCGCAGGCGACTCGACCCGGCTCCGCGCGGGCCCTGCTCCAGCGGTACGCGGACAAGCAGGCGGCGGACATCGGCCGGCTGTACGGGATCTGGCTGGACGGCACGCTGGTCGGCGGCGTCCTCTTCCGGATCTTCGACGCCGAGGCCGGCAACTGCGAGGTCGGCTGCTGGCTGGAGCCGTCCGGGCAGGGGCGCGGCCTGGTGACCAGGGCGGTGGCCGAGCTGATCGACTGGGCGGTCGACGCGCGGGGCATGCACCGGGTCGAGTGGATCGCCTCGTCCTCCAACACCCGCAGCGTCGCGGTGGCCGAACGGCTCGGCATGACACGCGAGGCTGTGCTGCGCGAGAGCTACCCGTACCGAGGGGTGCGTCACGATTCGGAGATCTGGTCCGTGCTGGCCCCGGAATGGCGGGCCCGGCGCGGGTGAGAGGCACCTGGCCCCAGCGTTAAGAAGGTTCTCATCCGGGACCCCTAGCGTGCGTCCAATGAAGACCTCCCCACCAAGACCTCCTCCTCCGCAGGCGACGACCGCGAGGAGAAGACGGCCACGGACGAGACCGCTGCACCGGCAGCGACGACCACGGACGACGCCTCCGCGGACGCTGTGACGGACGCCGTCACGGACGCCGAGGACGACGACACGGACCTGGAGCCCGACCCCTACGACGAGGCGGAAGCCGCTGCGTCCGCCGGTGTCGGAGCGGGCGCCACGGCCATCGTCTCCGCCGCGCTCGGCATCGTCTCGCTCACGGGGCCTGGACCGGCCGGGTCGCCGCCGAGCGCGAGACCCTGATCGGGCAGCTGAACACCGCCTCCGGCGGCAGCCCGGCTCAGCAGATCGCCGAGATCTACGGTGACGGCTGGCACACCACCGCCCTGGTCGGCGGGCTGTTCGCAGTGCTCGCCCTGCTGGTCGGCGCCTTCGTCCTGGTACGCCCGCCTTCGGCCCGCCCGCGGCCCGCCCGCAGCCCGGCTGGGTCCGTGCCGTCGCCATGGCCGGTGTCGCACTCGGTGTGATCGGCGTACTGACCTCTGTCGGCATGTACTTCGACCTGTTCGTGGCCCTGCCCACCGCGCCCGCAGCGCCGACCGCCGGTTAGGCCCTTTCGCAATCCCCGGCTGCGACAGCGCGGCTGGGCTCCTGGCCCTTACGACCTCACCCGCGACAGCGACAGAGGCCGTAGGGGCCTTTGTGTGAGCGGACTCTAGGGCGTGTTTCGAAGTAGCGCCGTCCGCCCGAAGGGCGGCCCGGCGGCGTCTGGTGCGTGCGATCGCAGGCGGAGGGTCGCCCCGATACTGGGTGTATCGGGGCGATCCCGACAACGCGGCGAGCGTGCGTGCCAGGCGTCGCCGGGCAGGCGGACTTTCGAAACACGCCCTATTGCAACGGTCTTTGTTCTGATGTGTGGGCAGTTTCTGGTGGTGTGTGGCCGCGTCGTTTGTAGTGGCTGATACGGGCTTGGAATTGTCGTCGGCGGCGCCAGTGTGACCAGTGCAGGACATGGTCGATGAGGTTGGTGCGGGGCCGGGTCAGGCGGGTGGTCAGTCGCCGGATTTCGGGGAGGGTCAGGGCGATGAGCTGGGAGGATCCGTTTCTGCTTTCTCCGTGTCGAGCGCGCGGGCCCGCAGGACGGTCAGGCAGGCGTGGGCGGCCATGGCGAGGGTGATGTGGCGGTGCCAGCCGGGGTAGCGGCGGACCTGGTAGTCGTCCAGGCCGCATTCCTGCTTGGCGGTCTGGAAGCATTCCTCGACGGCCCATCGGCTGCCGGCGACGCGGATCAGTTCGTCGAGTGTGGTCTCGGCGGGGCAGTAGGCGATGTAGTAGGAGATCTCCTGGGGTCGGCTGACGCTGCGGCGGGCGATCACCCAGTGTCGGCGGTCTTCGCGGTGCCAGGGCCGGACCTCGACCCTCGCCCAGTCGTAGACGCGCGGACCGTGGGCTCCGTTGCCGCAGGAACGGCGCTTCCATTTCTGCCGCGGCAGGCCGGGAAAGAGCTCGTGGACCCGGTGGTCCATGGCCCACCGGGTGACGACGGTGTCGTGGCGGGTAGTGGCCATGACGTGGAAGACATCGGCCCGCTCGAGCTCGGTCCGCCAGCCTTTGGAGAAGCCGTAGGCGGCGTCCGCGGTCACCCACCGGAACGGGATCCTGTCGGCGATCGCCCGGCGGACCATCGCTTTGGCGGTGACCACTTTCGTCTCGAAGGCGACTATGTCGTCGATGCCTGCGGCTCGGCATCGTTCCCGGTCATCGGTCCATGACGTGGGCAGATACAGACGCCGGTCGATCAGCGTGCGGCCACGTTCGCCGGCATAGGCGAGGAAGACGCCGACCTGGCAGTTCTCCGTCCGCCCCGCCGTCCCGGAGTACTGCCGTTGGACCCCGGCCGAGCGGATCCCCTTCTTCAGGAAGCCCGTGTCGTCCACGATCAGCACTGCCTTCGGGTCACCGAGGTGTTCGACGACGTAATCACGCACGTCGCCGAGGACTTCGTCAGGTTCCCAGTCGCATCGGTTCAACAGCCGGTGCATGCGGTCGGGAGCCGCGTGGCCGGCCTCCTCCGCCAGCGTCCAACCGTTTTTCCGCTCCAACGGGGCGATCAGCCCTGCATATAGGCCAGTGCTGACTCACGCGGCTCCGACCGGGCAAACCGGTGCACGAACCTCTCGTGCAACTCGCCCAGACCCGCCGCCCACCGCTTCACATCACCGAGATCCCCACCCATAACCAGCCCAACGACCAACCTGGCCACCAGTCACACCAAAGACCGTTGCAGTACTAGGTCCTAAGGCACCCGGCGCCCGCGTCTAAGGCACCTCGTCCCGCGGAGATGCGGCAGTCGCCCGATGTGGCGGTACTACCTGGTCGACGACAGTTGGGGCACGGCAGCAACCGGGCGTCGTCCGGTCGGCCGCAGGCTCCAACAGGCCGTCGCAACCAGGGAGAAGACCATGATCAACCACTACGAACTCCACAAGATCAACGCCGCTGAGCTGAGGCGCCGTGCCGAGGAGTACCGCACCGTCAGGCAGGTGGTGCTCGCCCGCCGGGCGGCGTGGCGATCCAGGCGGGACGACACCGGGGGCCGGTGACCGCGGACCGGAACCTGTTCGGACGCGCTGCGTAGCGATGTCCGTCCGCCTTCCGGCCGCCAGGCCATCGGACGCATGTGCGATGCTCGGCGACGTGGAGACCAACTCGGCAAGCCCCGTGTTCGTCGGCCGGGCCGGTGAACTCGCCTCGCTCACCGACGCGCTGTCCCGCGCCGGCACGGAGAGCCGCAAGCGCTGCTGATCGGCGGTGAGGCCGGCGTCGGCAAGACCAGGATGGTCGAGGAGTTCCTCGCGGCCGCCTGTCGTCGCGACGCCGTCGTCGCCGTCGGCGGCTGCGTGGAGATCGGCGCCGACGGGCTCCCGTTCGCCCGTTCTCCACAGCGCTGCGCGCCCTGCGCCGCACTCTGCCCGAGGAGCTGGCCGCGGCCATCGCCGGGCAGGAGGGCGAACTCGCCCGGCTGCTGCCCGAACTCGGCGAAGCCGACCGCGAGGCCAACGACGAGCACGGCACCGCCCGCCTCTTCGAGCTCGCCGCCCGCCTGCTGGAGCGTATCTCCGCCGACCGTACGGTCGTCCTCGTCCTGGAGGACCTGCACTGGGCGGACGCCTCCACCCGCCACCTCCTCGCCTACCTCTTCCGAACCCTGCGCAGTGGCCGTCTCGTGGTCATCGGGACCTACCGCGCCGACGACATCCACCGCCGCCACCCGCTGCGCCCGCTCCTCGCTGAGCTGGACCGGCTCCGCAGCGTCCGCCGTATCGAACTCGCCCGGTTCAACCACGCCGAGGTACGCCGCCAGCTCACCGGAATCCTTGCCGTCACCCCCGAACCCCGTCTGGTCGACGAGATCTTCGACCGCTCCGACGGCAACGCCTTCTTCGTCGAGGAACTCGCCGGCAGCCTGGAGGGCTGCGGGGACTGCACCGAGCTCTCCGACTCGCTCCGCGACCTCCTCCTGGTCCGCGTCGAAGCGCTGCCCGACGACGCGCAGAACATCGCCCGGATCGTCGCCGAGGGCGGCTCGACGGTGGAGTACCGGCTGCTCGCCGTCGTCGCCGGGCTCGCCGAGGACGACCTCATCGCGGCCCTGCGAGCCGCAGTCGGCGCCAACCTGCTGCTCCCCACCCCGGACGCCGACGGATACCGCTTCCGCCACTCGCTCGTCCGCGAGGCCGTCAGCGACGACCTGCTGCCGGGCGAACGCTCCCGCGTCAACCGCCGCTACGCCGAGGCGCTGGAGACAGACCCTCCCTCGTGCGCGAGCACGAACGCGCCACCCGGCTGGCCAGCTACTGGTACGCCGCACACGACGCGGCACGAGCCCTGCCCGCCGTACTGGAGGCATCAGTCCAGGCCCGCCGCCGCTACGCCTATTCCGAGCAGCTGCGGCTGCTGGAAAGGGCGATGGAGCTGTGGGACGACGTCCCGGAAGACGTACGCAGCAGGCTGCGCCCCTCGACTACGCGGAGGTCTACCCGGCCTGTGGCACGGACCCCGCAAACACCCGCTGCGCTATCTCGACCTGATGGCCGAAGCCACCGTAGCGGCCGACTTCGGAGGCGAGCGCGAACGGGCCCTGGCCATCGCCAAGAAGGCCCTGCGCGTCCTGGAGAGCGGCGAGTTTGACCCGTTGCGCGCAGCCTGGTTCTGGGTACAGCGCTCCCGGCTGATGCAGGCACTCACCCGCGGTGACGGATGGCAGGAACTGGCCACAGCTCAGGACCTGGTGCGTGGTCTGTCCCCGTCGGCGGTGCACGCCGAAGTCCTGGCCAACGTCGCCACCTGGGGCGCCCTGCACCGGCCCGGCCCCGAGGCCCTCACCGCGGCGGACCGGGCGGTGGAGTTCGCACAGCTGGTCGGCGACGAGTACATCGAGCTGCGCGCGCGGCTCACCCGTGGCTGGCTCAGCAGCGACGCGGGCAGCATCGACGAGGGGCTCGCCGAGATGTACGCGGCACGGGACCGGGGCGAGGCGCTGCACCTGGTGGGCGTCATGAGCCTCGCCAGCGTCAGCCTTCCTCCACGCTGGAGTCCATGGGCCGCTCCCTGGAAGCGGTGGCGGCGGCCGACCACGGCATAGAGATCTGCCACAGCCACGGCCTCGCCGATTCCGAGGCCTGGGTCCGGTGCAACCAGGCGGAGTCCTACTTCTCGATGGGGTACTGGGACGAGAGCCGGGCGGCGGCCGATGCGGCGGCCCTGACCGTCCAGTCCCGCAAGAGCCGTGGTCTGGTAGCGACGCGCCTCACCGACCTGGCCACCGCCCGCGGCGACCTCGTCGAGGCGGAAGAGCAACTGGCCCTGGCCCGCCGCTATGTCGGACTCCACGATCCGCAACCGCAGTTCCTGATCACCCCGGTGCGCCATGCCATGATCCTTGCCGCACAGCAGGGCCGGCTCCCGAGGCGCGTGCCGCGTTCGAAGCGCAGTCCGAGCTGGGCTTCCCGCCGGGCACCCAACGCTATGCCCTGCCCCTGCTCCATGCCGCCGCTTCGATGGAGGCCGACGCCCGCGGCCTGCCCGCCACCGAGCCAGGCCGGCCTGCGGTCCTGGACCGTATCCGCGCCCACCTCAAGCAGCTGCCGACGCTGGTCCCCGTGTGGGCCGCCCACGGCGAGCTGATCGCGGCGGAACTGGCCCGTGCGGAGGGAGCCGACGGCCCCGTCCACTGGTCCCGCGCCGCCGCTGCCTTCGCCCCGCTCCAACGGCCCTACGAGCTGGCCCAGATCCACCACCGCTGGGCCGAGGCGATCCTCACCGCCGCCGGGGACCGCAGCACGGCAACGGCCCTCATCCGCAGTGCACACGCGGTGGCGCAGCGACTCGGTGCACGGCCCTCGCGGAGAGCATCGAGCTGCTGGCGGGCCGGGCCCGTATCGCACTCGATGCTCCGGCCCCGGGGCGAGATCCACCCGGCGGTACTGGTACAGGGCCCGGACGGCGACGCAGGGGAGAGCCGGGGACGGACTCCGCCCAGGGAGCGGACCCGGCGGCAGCCGCGATCGAGTCCTTCGGACTGACCCCGCGCGAACAGGACGTGCACCGGCTCGTCGCGGCCGGATACACCAACCGCAGGATCGCGCAGGAGCTGTACATCTCACCCAAGACCGCGAGTGTGCACGTCTCCAACATCCTCGCCAAGCTGAGCGTCTCCAGCCGTGGCGAGGCCGCCGCTCGCCCATCGGTTCCGGCTCTATCCCGTGCGGTAGAGCCGGCGGCCGGACGGACCAGGGCCGGGCGGCGGACGGTCACCTGGCCGGAGGTGAGATCTATCGGACCGCGGCCCGGATCCCCGGTGTTCAGGTCGACGCGGCTCAGCTCCAGCCGCTTCTGCTCGTCGGCCGTGTGCTTCCGGCCCGGGGCGAAGAGTCCTCGAAGAAGTTGAACACCGGCCGCGCTCCCTTCGGCTCCCTCTGGCTAACGCACCTTCAACAGCAGGATCCGGTCGTCTCCCGGCTTCGGAGCCGATCGTCCGTCCGTGTTGCTGGTGACCAGCCACAGCTTGTCGCCGCCCGCGGCCAGCACCGTACGCAACCGACCGTACTCTCCACTCAGGAACGACTGGGGCGCGGCCAGAGGTTCCTTGCCCGCCTTGCCGGAGAGCGGGATGCGCCAGAGCTGTTCGCCCCGCAGCCCCGCCATCCAGACCGAGCCCTGCGCGTAGGCGATCCCGCTCGGGGATGCCTGCGAGGTCTTCCACTGCGCCACCGGGTCGGCGAACCCCTCTTCTGCCTCCTTGCCCTCGACGTCGGGCCAGCCGTAGTTCTTCGCCGGCTCGATCCGGTTCAGCTCGTCCCAGGTGTCCTGGCCGAACTCGGCCGCCCAGAGCTGCTTGTGCCCGTCCCAGGCCAGCCCCTGCACATTGCGGTGCCCGTACGAATACACCACCGAGCCGGCTTCCGGGTTGCCGTGCACCGGCTCGCCGTCGGGGTCATCCGCAGGATCTTGCCGGCCAGGGAGGACTTGTCCTGGGCGAACCCGGTGTCCCCGTCTCGCCGGTGCCCGCGTACAGCATGCGGTCGGGGCCGAAGGCGATCCGGCCGCCGTTGTGGATGGCGCCCTTCGGAATGCCCCGCAGAATCGTGTCCGGCGCGCCCAGCTGCCCGCCGGCCGGTTTCTGCTCGTCGTACTGCATGCGGGCGATGCGGTTGTCCGACTCGGTGGTGAAGTACGCGTACACCAGGTGGTCCGCGCCGTAGGTCTGGGAGACGGCCAGGCCCAGCAGACCGCCCTCACCGGCCGGCGCCACCCCGGGTACGGAGCCCAGCAGCGTCTTCTTCCCGCTCTTCCCGTCGATCCGGCTGACCGTAGCCTCGTCGCGCGAGGAGACCAGCAGATCACCGCCGGGCAGCGCGGCCAGCCCCCAGGGCGACTTGAGCCCTCGGTGAGAGTGGACACCACGTCCACCGAGCCCTTGGCGGGCGGCAGATCGGCCGCCGGGCCGGGACTCGACGATGCCGGGGAGAGGACGAGGCACGCGGCGGTGGGGAGGAGTCCCTTCGCCCCCGGCCGAACCGCCCGAGCATGCGGCGGACAGCAGCAGGGAAGCAGTCGCCAGCGAGGCCACTACCGCCTTGCGCACCACAGGAGTTTGAACAGATCCGGACACAGCACCGATCCTTTCGACGGCCACCTGAATACCGTTCATACACCGCGGCACCGTCAAGGGTTCTCGATGCCGGTCAATTCGCTCGCCACGGACTCAGTCCCACGACCCACGGGCCCCGGCAGCCCGGCGATCTCCGCCAGATCCAGGTCGTCGAGATCCAGCGCCGCCGCCCCGCGTTCTCCACCGCCCAGTGCTCCCGCTTCGTGCCGGGCACGGGCACCACATGCTGTCCCTGCCGCAGCACCCACGCCAGGGCCACCTGGGCCGGGGTCGCTCCGTGCCGCTCGGCTATCCGCCGCAGTCCGGCCACCACCGGCTGGTTCGCCGCCATCATCTCCGCGGTGAACCGGGCATGCCTCGCTCTCGGATCGTCCGGTTCGAATCCCTGCCCCGGCGTCAGGGTGCCCGTCAGATAGCCGTTGCCCAGCGGCATCGCGGCCAGCAACCCCACGCCCCGCGCCACACACCACGGCAGCAGCTCCTCCGTCGCCTCGGGCGACCAGACGGACAGCTCCGCCTGGACCGCGCTGACCGGGAAGACCTGCTGCACCCGCTCCAGCTGGCGGATCGTTGTGTCATGCATCCGCGCTCCCGGCCTGCGTGAGGCGCGCGCCCCGACGGCGCACAGCCCGAGCGCCCGCACCTTGCCCGCGGTCACCAGATCGGCCATCGCTCCCCAGGTCTCCTCCACCGGCACCTCGGGGTCGGCCCGGTGCAGTTGGTACAGATCGATCACATCGGTCTGCAGGCGCCGCAGCGACGCATCGCAGGCGCGCCGCACATAGCCCGGGCGCCCGTTGGCGACGATGTGCTGATCGCCCACCAGCAGCCCGCACTTGGTGGAGAGGAAGGCATCGCCCCGGCGGCCCTTGAGGGCACGCCCCAGCAGCAGTTCATTGGTGAAGGGGCCGTATATGTCCGCCGTGTCGAGCAGTTGGACGCCCGCGTCCAACGCGGCGTGCACAGTCCGCAACGAACGGTCACCGCGCTGCTGCGAGGTGCTGTACGCCCAGCTCATCGGCATGCAGCCGAGCCCGATAGCGCCCACGGCGAGCGCCGCCGCACCGATAGTCCTGCGCTCCAACTCCCGAACCCTTCCTCGGCCCCGCCGTCACGGACCGCACCGCGTCCCAAAGTAACCTCTGTCGCCGTGTTCGGTTCGCATAGCCTCCTGACCATGACTTCCACGACTTCCACGACTGCCACCGATGCCACCGATGTATGGCTGCCGTTCGCGGCCGATGAGATCAACGGGTTCCCCGAGGGTCTCAACCACCGCTTCTGGGACGGCGGCCGGGACTACCCGGCCGATCCCGCGAACTGCGCCTTCTACGTCGTTCCCTATATGAAGGGATCACAGGTCGCGGTCCGGCCGCTCGACGGCATGAGCGCCGTCCGGGTCGTGCAGACGCTCTCCGCGGGCATCGACCATGTGGAACCGGGGCTCGGCCTGCTCCCCGCCGGAGCGCGGCTGTGCAACGCCAAGGGCGTCCACGAGGCATCGACGGCAGAGCTCACGCTTGCCCTGATCCTTGCCTCGCTGCGCGGCATCCCCGGCTTCGTGCACGGCCAGGACAACGAGGAGTGGCGGTCCGGCTTCTACCCGCGCTCGCCGACAAGTCGGTGCTCATCGTGGGCCATGGATCGATCGGTTCGGCCATCGAGGACCGGCTCGGGCCCTTCGAGTGCGCGCGGGTGGCGCGCGTCGCACGCTCTGCGCGGACAACCGCGCGCGGTCCCGTACACGCGCTCGATGACCTGCCCGCACTTCTGCCCGAAGCGGACATCGTCATTCTGTCCACTCCGCTGAACCCTCCACACAAGGGCTGGTGGACGCGGAATTTCTCGCCGCGATGCGGGACGGGCGCTGCTCGTCAATGTCGCCAGAGGCCCCGTGGTCGACACGAAGGCCCTGCTGTCCGAACTCGAGTCCGGGCGGCTGCGTGCCGCCCTCGATGTCACCGACCCGGAACCGCTGCCCGCGGGCATCCACTCTGGCATGCTCCGAACGTCCTCATCACGCCTCACGTAGGCGGCAGCACGTCGGCCTTCCTGCCCCGTGCCAAGCGGCTGGTGGTCGATCAGCTCACCCGTTTCGCCGCCGGAGAGCCGGTGCGCAACGTTGTGCTGACGACCGGCTGAGCACCCTGCGAAACGGTTCGGCTGCACAGAGTTCCTGCAACTCCACAGGCAGTTACGGAGAGTAGAGGAACTATGTCCCTGAGTGACGAGTCTGGTGTATCGTCCAGAACGGGACTGTGCCGTGGAATGACGGTGCAGGGGAAGCCGAACGCGAGGGGCGACGGGCGATGTGCGGGCAGTGGAGAGCTGGGCCGACGCGGCAGGACGGGCGACGGCGGTCATCGGTGCCAGGAGCGCAGGGCCCGGGGCTCTCCGGTGAGCGTGTTCGGGGCTCCGATCTCTCGGCAGCCGGTCTCCGGCAGCGGCGGGGGCTGGTGTCCCGGGCGCTCCTGGCTCTCGTCTGCGCCGGATACGCCGTGGGGCGACCATGGGCTGGGGATCGCCCCAGCTGGCCCTCGTCATGGGCGACTTCGGCCTCAGCGCCGCCGCTCTGATCGCGGCAGTCTCCTGCTTCCGCTACGCGAGCACGAGCGGCAGCGGGTTCCGGCCCGCCTGGCTGCTGTTCTCGTTCTCCTCCGCGATGGCCGCCGGTGGTAACGCGATCTGGGGCTGGTACGAGGTGGTGCTGGGGCGCCAGGTGCCGAGCCCGTCCCTCGCGGACTTCTGCTTTCTCTGCTTCGCGCCGCCGGCCATCGTGGGGCTGCTGGTCCTCGCCAAGCGGCCGGTCACCCGGGCGGGCTGGGTCTGCCTGGCGCTGGACACCTGGCTGATCGGCGGTTCGCTGCTGACGCTCGCCTGGAGCCTCGCGCTCGCCCACACGACCGAGGTGGCCAACGTCGAGGGCGAGAGCGTGTCCCGGCGGCGCTCTCGCTGGCCTATCCGCTGCTCGACATCGTGCTGGTCTCCATGGTGCTGGCCCTTCACTTCCGCCGGGCCAACGTCAACCGCTCCGCGGTGAACACCGCCATCGCCGCGCTCGCCCTGACCGTCCTGTGCGACGCGGTCTTCACCTCGCCGCTGTTCCGCTCGACGTACCAGTCCGGCCAGTTGCTCGACGCGGGATGGTTCGCCGGGTCCCTGCTCCTCGCCTACGCCCCTGGGGTGCCCGCAGCGCCGCGGACGCCGCTGCCGAAGCCGACGGCGAGACGTTCACGCCCAGCCGCCCCATCGCCGGATCGCTGGCCGCCCTGACGCCGTACCTGGCCGCCGCTGTCTGCACCCTGGGGATTCTCTACAACGTGGTCGAGGGCCGGCGGGTGGACCGGGTCATCGTCTTCACCGGCTGCGCGGTCGTGCTCGCCCTGGTCGTCAGACAGGGCATCATGCTCCTCGACAACGTCTCCCTCACCCAGGAGCTCGCGCAGAAGGAGAACCACTTCCGCTCCCTGGTGCAGGGCTCCAGCGACGTCATCATGATCGCGGCGCCCACCGGGTGCTCCGCTACGTCAGCCCGCGGCCGCCGGGGTGTACGGGCGCGACGCCGAGGATCTCGTCGGCGCCGAGCTGGCCTCGATCATCCACCCCGAGGACCTCGGCCGATTCGTCCACGAGGTGCGCCGGTTCCTCACCGCTCCGCCGCTCGACGAACCCACCACCAGGATCGAGTGCCGTTTCAGATCCGGCGCCGGCGACTGGCTCAACGTCGAGTCCACCGTCAACCGGCACCAGGGCGGCCTCCTCCTCAACAGCCGCGACGTGACCGAACGGGTGAGACTCCAGGCCCAGCTGCAGCACAACGCGGAGCACGACCCGCTCACGGATCTGCCCAACCGTGCGCTGTTCACCGACCGGGTGCGACAGGCGCTGGGCGGCCGGCGCGCCGGAGACCGGGCACCGCCGTGCTCTTCATCGACCTCGACGGCTTCAAAGCGGTCAACGACACGATCGGCCATCTGGCCGGTGACGAGCTGCTCATCCAGGCCGCCCGCAGGCTCCAGGAGTCCGTCCGTACCTCGGACACCGCCGCACGCCTGGGCGGCGATGAATTCGCCGCCCTCATCATCGGCGACGGCACCCGCGACCAGGCCGCCAGGGAGTACCAGGTTCACGAAATCGCCGACCGGCTGCGCCTCACGCTCTCCGAGCCCTACCTCATCGGCCCGAGTGAGGTCCGGGTGGCCGCCTCCATCGGCGTCGCCTTCGCCGAGCCCGCCATCACCCCAGCGACCTCATGCGCAACGCGGATCTCGCCATGTATCGCGCCAAGGCGGGCGGCAAGGACCGGGTCGAGCTCTACGCCCCGCAGATGCAGGCAGACGTCGTACGCCGCTCCGAGCTGGCCTCACGGCTGCGCACAGCCCTGCGTGACGGTCAGTTCGCCCTGCTGCACCAGCCCGTCGTCCATCTGGCCAGCGGGACCGTCGCGGCCGTCGCGGCGCAGGCGCGCTGGCGTTCCGCCCAGGGGATTCTCTTCACCCCGCCGAGTTCCTCCGTGTCGCCGAGGACAGCGACCGCACCGCCGAGCTCGGGAGCTGGCTGTTCGAAGAGGCGGTGGCGCAGGCCGCCGACCGGGCCAGGGCAGGGCATCCGGTCGCGGTCTCCGTGCGGGTGTCGGCGGGCCGGCTCCTCGACAGGAACATGCCGTTCAGCTCCGTCGAGGGCCTCCTCACCCGGCATGGACTGCCCTCCGGTGCGCTGATGATCGAAGTCGCCGACAGCGACCCGCGTGTCTCCTTCGATGAGCTGGAACAGCGCCTGGTCGCACTGCGCCGGCTAGGGTGCGCATCGCCCTCGACGGCTTCGGCAGCGGTTACGCCGCGATCAACGCCCTGCGCAGGCTCCCCATCGACGTACTGAAGCTGGACCGGGGGCTGGTCGAGGGTGTGGTGGAGTCCGCCAGGCTGCACAAGATCACAAGCGGGCTGCTGCGGATCGCCAGTGATCTCGGCATGCAGTCCGTGGCCGACGGAGTGGACGTACCGGAGCAGGTGCTCGCGCTGCGCGCCATGGGCTGCACACACGGTCAGGGGATGGCATTCTCGGGACCGCTGGAGGAGTACCGGTTGCGCCGCGCTCTGGTCCGTGGGGAGTTCCCGGTACCGGGCAGCTCCGCAGCTCAGACGGTCCTCGCCGGTGGCTCGATCCCGCTCCAGTGCAGCTCACATGCTGAGATGCCCGTCCCACCCACTTGACACCACCTGCGTGCCGGAGAGGGTCAATGCCATGCGCACCCGAATTCTCGTACTTGGAAAGCGCGTCGGCTGAAGCAGCGTCCCTCATGGAAACCTGCAGACCGCACCGACGCGCTCCCTCGCCTGCCTCACGGCACGAGGGGTTTTGTTGCACCGGCACCATCAGGAACACCGTAAAACCCCGCAAAACCCTTAGCTTCGAGAAGAGAATGCCGATGACCGAGCAGGCCACCGGGGCCCATCACCCGCAGCCTCGGGCACGTAAGGACGGACAGTCGTCCGCCTCCGTCGAGCACCTCACGGGTGCCCAGTCCCTCATTCGCTCTCTCGAGGAAGTCGGGGCCGACACCGTATTCGGCATCCCCGGCGGCTGCATCCTTCCGGCCTACGACCCGATGATGGACTCCACCCGCGTCCGGCACATCCTGGTCCGTCACGAGCAGGGGCCGGCCATGCGGCCACCGGCTACGCCCAGGCCACCGGCAAGGTCGGCGTCTGCATGGCCACCTCGGGGCCGGGTGCCACCAACCTCGTCACCCCGATCGGTGACGCGCACATGGACTCGGTGCCGCTGGTCGCGATCACCGGCCAGGTGACCTCCAAGTCCATCGGCACCGACGCCTTCCAGGAAGCCGACATCTGCGGCATCACCATGCCGATCACCAAGCACAACTTCCTGGTCACCCGCGCCGAGGACATCGCGCACACGATCGCCGAGGCCTTCCACATCGCCTCCACCGGCCGCCCGGGACCGGTCCTGGTCGACATCGCCAAAGACGCGTTGCAGGCGAAGACGACCTTCAGCTGGCCGCCTGCGCTGGACCTGCCGGGCTACCGGCCGGTGACCAAGCCGCACGCCAAGCAGATCCGCGAGGCCGCCAAGCTCATCACCCAGGCCAAGCGGCCGGTGCTGTACGTCGGCGGCGGCGTCATGAAGGCCGGCGCGACCGCCGAGCTGAAGGTCCTGGCAGAGCTCACCGGAGCGCCCGTCACCACCACGCTGATGGCGCTCGGCTCCTTCCCCGACAGCCACCCGCTGCACGTGGGGATGCCCGGCATGCACGGTGCGGTCACCGCCGTCACCGCGCTGCAGAAGGCCGACCTGATCGTCGCGCTCGGGGCCAGGTTCGACGACCGTGTCACCGGCAAGCTGGACAGCTTCGCCCCGTACGCCAAGATCGTCCACGCCGACATCGACCCGGCCGAGATCGGCAAGAACCGCGCCGCCGACGTGCCGATCGTCGGTGACGCCCGCGAGGTCGTCGCCGATCTGGTCCAGGCGGTCCAGGCCGAGTACACCGAGGGCAACACCGGCGACTACACCGCCTGGTGGAAGGACCTCAACCGCTGGCGCGACACCTACCCGGTCGGCTACGACCTGCCGGCGGACGGCAGCCTCTCGCCGCAGCAGGTCATCCAGCGCATCGGTGAACTGGCCCCGAGGGCACGATCTTCACGGCGGGCGTCGGCCAGCACCAGATGTGGGCCTCGCACTTCATCAACTACGAGCAGCCCTCCACCTGGCTGAACTCAGGCGGCGCCGGGACGATGGGATACGCGGTCCCGGCCGCGATGGGCGCCAAGGCAGGCATGCCGGACCGCACGGTCTGGGCCATCGACGGCGACGGCTGCTTCCAGATGACCAACCAGGAACTCACCACCTGCGCGCTCAACAACATCCCGATCAAGGTCGCGATCATCAACAACGGTGCGCTCGGGATGGTCCGCCAGTGGCAGACCCTGTTCTACAACCAGCGGTACTCCAACACCGTGCTGCACTCCGGCCCGGACACGGACGGCACCCCGGCGAAGGGCACCCGTGTGCCGGACTTCGTCAAGCTGTCCGAGGCCATGGGCTGCTACGCGATCCGCTGCGAGGACCCGGCCGACCTGGACAAGGTCATCGCCGAGGCCAACGCGATCAACGATCGCCCGGTCGTCATCGACTTCATCGTCCACGAGGATGCCATGGTGTGGCCGATGGTCGCCGCAGGCACCTCCAACGACGAGGTCATGGCCGCCCGCGGCGTCCGCCCCGACTTCGGCGACAACGAAGACGACTGAGAGACAGAGAGAGACAGACTCCATGTCAACCAAGCACACGCTCTCCGTCCTGGTCGAGAACAAGCCCGGCGTCCTCGCCCGGATCACGGCCCTGTTCTCCCGGCGCGGATTCAACATCGACTCGCTCGCGGTCGGTACCACCGAGCACCCTGACATCTCCCGTATCACTATTGTTGTGAACGGCGAGGGCCTGCCCCTGGAGCAGGTGACGAAGCAGCTCAATAAGCTGATCAACGTCTTGAAGATCGTCGAACTCGAGCCCTCCGCTGCGATCCAGCGCGAGCTCGTCCTGGTGAAGGTCCGCGCAGACAACGAGACCCGGTCCCAGATCGTCGAGATCGTCCAGCTGTTCCGCGCCAAGACCGTCGACGTCTCTCCGGAGGCCGTCACGATCGAGGCGACCGGAGGCGCTGACAAGCTGGAGGCCATGCTCAAGATGCTGGAACAATTCGGCATCAAGGAGCTCGTCCAGTCCGGCACCATCGCCATAGGGCGCGGCGCGCGTTCGATCACCGACCGTTCGCTGCGCGCACTGGACCGCACGGCGTGAGTCCGGGCGGCGCTGTCAGCCGCCCACCGCTCGCATGGCGAGACCCGACAACGTATATGACGCACCCCGCCGTACGGTGGGAAGCAACACCTGCACACCAAGGAGAAGACCCAGTGGCCGAGCTGTTCTACGACGACGATGCCGACCTGTCCATCATCCAGGGCCGCAAGGTCGCGGTCATCGGATACGGCAGCCAGGGCCACGCCCACGCGCTGTCGCTTCGCGACTCGGGTGTCGACGTCCGTGTCGGTCTGCACGAGGGCTCCAAGTCCAAGGCCAAGGCCGAGGAGCAGGGCCTGCGAGTGGTGACCCCGGCCGAGGCTTCCGCCGAGGCCGACGTCATCATGATCCTCGTCCCGGACCCGATCCAGGCCCAGGTCTACGAGGAGTCCATCAAGGACAACCTCAAGGACGGCGACGCGCTGTTCTTCGGCCACGGCCTGAACATCCGCTTCGACTTCATCAAGCCGCCGGCCAACGTCGACGTCTGCATGGTCGCGCCCAAGGGCCCCGGCCACCTGGTCCGCCGTCAGTACGAGGAGGGCCGCGGCGTTCCGTGCATCGTGGCCGTCGAGCAGGACGCCACCGGCAAGGGTCTGGCGCTCGCCCTCAGCTACGCGAAGGGCATCGGCGGCACCCGCGCCGGCGTCATCAAGACGACCTTCACCGAGGAGACCGAGACCGACCTGTTCGGTGAGCAGGCCGTTCTCTGTGGCGGTACGGCCGCCCTCGTCAAGGCCGGTTTCGAGACGCTGACCGAGGCCGGCTACCAGCCGGAGATCGCGTACTTCGAGTGCCTGCACGAGCTGAAGCTCATCGTCGACCTCATGTACGAGGGCGGCCTGGACAAGATGCGCTGGTCCATCTCGGAGACCGCTGAGTGGGGCGACTACGTCACCGGCCCGCGGATCATCACGGACGCGACCAAGGCCGAGATGAAGAAGATCCTCGGCGAGATCCAGGACGGCACGTTCGCCAAGGCCTGGATGGCCGAGTACCACAACGGTCTGCCCAAGTACAACGAGTACAAGAAGGCAGACAGCGAGTCCCTGCTGGAGACCACCGGCAAGGAGCTCCGTCGGCTCATGAGCTGGGTCGACAACGAGGACGCCTGATTTCCTGCCGTGGGCGGGTCCCCGGACCCGCCCCACGGCACAAGGCCGGCCTCACACTCTGTGTCACTGCGGGGAGAGGCGGTGGAGGACGTTGCTACACACTCGTGCGAGTGATCCTTCCACCGGGGCGCAGAATGCGTCCGGCTGCATGACTACACTTCGAAAACACATATTCGCGTCAGGGCCCACAGTGTCGTGCGTCTTCCACGCGGCTAGCCCCTCCACCGCCTGCGGCCGTCGGGACGGCCGTCCGCACTGGACTTGTGAGGACACACGTGAGCTCGAAACCTGTCGTACTCATCGCCGAAGAGCTGTCGCCCGCCACGGTCGACGCACTGGGTCCCGATTTCGAGATCCGGCACTGCAACGGCGCTGACCGCGCCGAGCTGCTTCCCGCGATCGCCGATGCCGATGCCATCCTGGTGCGCTCAGCCACCAAGGTCGACGCGGAGGCCATCGCCGCCGCGAAGAAGCTGAGGGTCGTCGCGCGCGCAGGCGTCGGTCTGGACAATGTCGACGTCTCCTCGGCCACCAAGGCCGGCGTGATGGTCGTCAACGCGCCGACGTCCAACATCGTCACCGCCGCCGAGCTCGCCTGCGGGCTGCTCGTCGCCACCGCGCGGAACATCCTGCAGGCCAACACCGCCCTGAAGAACGGCGAGTGGAAGCGCTCCAAGTACACGGGCGTCGAGCTCAGTGAGAAGACCCTCGGCGTCGTCGGCCTCGGCCGCATCGGTGTGCTCGTCGCGCAGCGCATGTCGGCGTTCGGCATGAAGATCGTCGCGTTCGACCCCTACGTCCAGCCCGCGCGGGCCGCGCAGATGGGCGTCAAGCTCTCACCCTGGACGAGCTGCTCGAGGTCTCCGACTTCATCACCGTGCACCTCCCAAGACCCCGAGACGCTCGGCCTGATCGGTGACGAGGCGCTGCACAAGGTGAAGCCCTCGGTGCGGATCGTCAACGCCGCGCGCGGTGGCATCGTCGACGAGGAGGCGCTCGCCTCCGCCCTCAAGGAGGGCCGCGTCGCCGGAGCGGGTCTGGACGTGTACACGAAGGAGCCCTGCACGGACTCCCCGCTGTTCGAGTTCGACCAGGTCGTCTGCACCCGCACCTCGGCGCCTCCACCGATGAGGCGCAGGAGAAGGCGGGCATCGCGGTCGCCAAGTCGGTGCGCCTCGCGCTGGCCGGCGAGCTCGTCCCGGACGCGGTCAACGTCCAGGGCGGCGTCATCGCCGAGGACGTGCGTCCCGGTCTGCCGCTGGCCGAGAGCTCGGCCGTATCTTCACCGCGCTCGCGGGCGAGGTCGCGGCCCGCCTCGACGTCGAGGTGTACGGCGAAATCACCCAGCACGATGTGAAGGTGCTCGAACTCTCCGCGCTCAAGGGCGTCTTCGAGGATGTCGTCGACGAGACGGTGTCCTATGTCAACGCCCGCTCTTCGCGCAGGAGCGCGGTGTGGAGGTCCGCCTCACCACCAGCTCCGAGTCGCCCGACCACCGTAATGTGGTGACCGTCCGCGGCACCCTGTCCAGTGGCGAGGAGGTCTCGGTCTCCGGCACGCTGGCCGGGCCCAAGCACCTCCAGAAGATCGTCGCCATCGGTGAGCACGACGTGGATCTGGCGCTCGCCGACCACATGGTCGTGCTCCGTTACGACGACCGCCCCGGCGTCGTCGGAGCGGTCGGCAAGATCCTCGGCGAGGCCGGGCTCAACATCGCGGGCATGCAGGTCTCGCGTGCGGACGTGGGCGGCGAGGCGCTGGTCGTGCTCACCGTCGACGACAACATCCCGCAGTCGGTCCTGACCGAGATCGCCGAGGAGATCGGTGCGGCCTCGGCCCGTTCGGTGAACCTCACCGACTGATCCACACCTTCGCGGCAGCGCACAGCCGTACCCGGCGGGTAGACGTTCGTCTTACACAGACGTCTGCGTGCCGGGTACGCTGCTGTTATGGGACATCGTGAGGATCTGCTCGAAGGCGCCAAGCGCTGTCTGCTGGAGAAGGGTACGCCCGGACCACCGCACGCGACATCGTGACCGCCTCGGGCACCAACCTCGCCTCCATCGGCTACCACTACGGCTCCAAGGAAGCCCTGCTCAACCAGGCTTTCATCAAGGTGACGGAGGACTGGGGCGACGTCATCAGCGAGCCGTCCGGCGACACGGAACGCTCTGCCGGAGCTCCGGGCGACCCGCTCGACCAGTTCCGCAGCGCCTGGGAGCAGGTCATCGGCTCGTTCGACCGGACACGCTCCGTCTGGCAGCTCCAGATGGAGGTCATCTCTCGGATCGACTCCGACCCCGAGCTCCAGAAGGCCCTGGCCGCCCCGCAGCGTGAGGGCCGCGACGGACTTGCCGAGAACATGCTGGGCATCGACCCCGAGGCCGAGCCGGAGAAGGCACGCGTGGCCGGGCTGTTCTGCCAGGCGTTGCTCGCGGGTGTGATGGTCCAGTGGCTGATGGACCGCGATTCGGCCCCTTCGGCGCAGGACCTCACCGACGGCCTCAAGGCGATCCTGGCCGGCCGCGAGGGGTGAGCGAGGGCGCGGTGCGGCAGGCCGTGCGGCTCGCCCGGCGGCGTCAGGCTGTGCGGCAGGGTGCCGGCGAACCGTCCTGGACATCACCGGCCCGGTAACTCCAACCAGCTCGCGTCGCCGCAGTGTTGTACTGGCCGCCACCGCCACCGCCACCGCCACCGCCACGGCCGTTGCTGGGTGCGGCAGCGGGGCGTCTGCCTGTTCTCGTTTCCATGGACGGCCATGCCTTCATCGGTCTGGACGGGTGCAGCAGATCCACGACATGTACGCCGTGCCCCTCGACCGCGCCCTCTTCATGGACAAATGGGGACGCGCCCGGGACCCCGGATGGATCCCGGTCACCTCCCGCAACGACCGGACGATGTGCACATCCGGGCACTTCGTGGACGCCGATGGGCGCACCGGCTCGTGGGACGAGCACTCCCTCACGGTGGCGAAGCACCCGACCGGGCTGCCCCGGTGGGTCGGACCGCCCGCACACGGATGAAGCCTCACGGTCTCTCCGCGGCGGTACCAGCTCGGGAAACAGCCTTTGGCATCAACAGGGCACGACGACGTACGGCGGGCGGGCGCGACAGCGTACGGCGGGTCACGTCAACGGGCTACGAGAGGACGGCTGGGTGGCATCCCGCTGACGTCGGACTCACAGCCGGGCCCGCTTCAGCGCCATGTGCAGCAGCAGTCTGTGCTCGCCGTCGTTCAGGTCGAGACCGGTGAGCTGCTGTACGCGGGAGAGCCGGTAGTAGAGCGTCTGACGGTGGACGCCCAGTGCGGCGGCCGTCCGGCCGGCCTGGCCCGCGCAGTCCAGGAACACCTCGGCGGTGTGGGCCAGCTCGGTGTGCAGCGGGGTCAGCAGGGTGCGGACAGCGTGGTCGGGCCCGGTGCCCGCGGTGTCGGGGAGTGCGGTCAGCAGCCGGTACGGGCCGATGGCCGGCCAGTGGGCCACCGGCCGAGGCGGGCTCGGCCGCAGCCGCGCGGGCCGCGGCCGATGCCTCGTGCCAGGAGACGGCCAGCTCCGCCAGGCCCCGACGGGGAACCGCGATCCCGCCGGTGGTGGCCGGGTCCGTGGTGGCCCGCAGCCGGTCCGCGGCCGTCGTCGCCGGGTCCAGCACGTCGGGGAGCGCAGCCGGACCAGCGCGGCCAGCGACAGCGTGCGGGTGCCGGCCGATGCCGTGCTGCCCGGCGCCGTGCCGCCCGGCGCCGCATCCGAAGTGCTGCTGCCCGGGGACGGGACCGTGGCCAGGGCCGCTGCCGACGCCACCGTGCGCACCGGTGGGGTCTCGTCCGGCCACGGGGTCAGGCAGACCACCGTGTGCAGCCCGTCGGCGTCAGGGCCGAGTGCCTCGTGCAGCGCGGCCAGCGCGATGTCGTGCTGCCAGCCCGCCCGGCGGTGAGCACCGCGCCGAACTCCCTGGACAGGTCGGTGCCCGCCCGGGCCTCCTCCGAGAGCAGTGTCCCGATCCGGGACGCCACACCCATCGCCGAAGTCAGCTGCTCACCGGTCGGGCCGGGGTCGGCGTCCAGCAGCCATACGTATCCGAGGACAACCCCCGATGGCGTACCGGCAGACAGATCCGGCCCGGAACACCCCGGCCTCCGGGGCGGCCGGAACCCGCACCGGGCCGGTCGCCCGGGTGATGCCGAAGCCCTCGAACCAGGCACGGACCGCGGGGTGGAGCGCCTGGTCAGGATCGAGCGGGTGCGGACCGGGTCCATCTCCGTGTCGTCGTCGCTGTTGTGTGCGCCGAAGGCGACCAGGCCGAAATCACGGTTCTCCAGGGTCGCCGGGGCACCGAGCAGTGCGGAGATCTCATCGACCAGCTCCTGGTAATCGCCCTTCACCCGGCCATTCTCGCACCTCTTCAGACATATGTCTGAAGAGGTGTCCACAGATGCGTGACAGGTGTCGATGGCACAGGATCGGAGGGATCCTTAGATTTCACGGTGGTTCTCCGTGCCGTACGGGACTGTTCACATACAGCCTCTTACGGCCCTCGTTCGTACTTTCCGTGGAGGTGCCCCGTGCTGGGTCCCGTGATTCTCGCCGCATCACGCAGCGACAAGATGCGTCGTTTCGTATCGGCCGCCCGGGCACCAAACAGGTCGTCGGCCGGTTCATCGCCGGTGAGACGGTCGAGCAGGTCGTCGAGGTCGTCCAGGACTCGGCCGACAAGGGCCTGGAAGTCACTCTGGATGTCGTGGGTGAGGACATCACCACCCCGAGGAGGCCGCAGCGGCACGCGACGCCTATCTGGAGCTGATCGACCGCCTCAAGGACCTCGGCCTCGGCACCAAGGCCGAGATGTCCGTCAAGCTCTCGATGTTCGGCCAAGCGCTGGACGGCGGCCACGAGCTGGCGCTCGCCAACGTCCGCCCGTGGTCGAGGCCGCCGCCGCGATCGGCACCACGGTCACGCTGGACGCCGAGGACCACACGACCCTCGACTCGATGTTCGCCATCCACGAGGAGCTGCGGAAGGACTTTCCGCAGACCGGCTGTGTGATCCAGGCGTACCTGTTCCGCACCGAGGCCGACGCCCGTCGTCTGGCCGACGCCGGCAGCCGCGTCCGCATCGTGAAGGGCGCCTACAAGAGCCCGCCTCCGTCGCGTACCAGAGCAAGCCGGAGACGGACAAGGCGTACGTCCGCATCTGCCGGACCCTGATGGAGGGCGCGGGCTACCCGATGATCGGGTCCCACGACCCGCGCCTCATTTCCATCGGCCAGGAGCTCGCCCGCGGTGCGGGCGCAAGCTGGATGAGTACGAGTTCCAGATGCTCTACGGCATTCGCAGCGACGAGCACATCCGGCTCGCGGCCGAGGGCCACCGGATGCGCGTGTACACGGCGTACGGCACCGACTGGTACGGCTACTTCATGCGCCGCCTCGCCGAAAAGCCGGCCAACCTGCTGTTCTTCGCCCGCTCGATCCTCACCAAGAGCTGAACCAAGAGCTGAACCAAGACCTGAACCAAAGGGCTGAACCAAAGGGCTGACCCCGCCCGGCCGCCCCCGAACCAAGGAGACAAGGCACTCATGGACGCTGTGACCCAGGTCCCCGCGCCGGTCAACGAGCCGGTCCACTCCTACGCCCCGGCACCCGGAGCGCGCGCGCCTGGAGGCGAAGCTCAAGGAGCTCGCCGAGAACCCGGTCGACCTGCCGATGACCATCGGCGGCGAGAAGCGGATGGGTGGCGGCGAGCGCTTCGACGTCGTACAGCCGCACAACCACAAGGCCGTCATCGGTACGTCGGCCGCCGCGACGCAGGCCGACGCGCAGGACGCGGTCGACGCGGCGCTCGCCGCCGCCCGGCGTGGCGTGCGATGGCCTTCGACGACCGCGCGGCGATCATCCTGCGCGCCGCCGAGCTGCTGTCAGGCCCCTGGCGCGAGACGCTGGCCGCATCCACGATGCTCGGCCAGTCCAAGACCGCCCAGCAGGCCGAGATCGACTGCCCCTGTGAGCTCATCGACTTCTGGCGCTTCAACGTGCACTACGCGCGCCAGATCCTCGCCGAGCAGCCCCGGCCAACTCCACCGGTGTGTGGAACCGCATGGACCACCGCCCGCTGGAGGGCTTCGTCTACGCGATCACGCCGTTCAACTTCTCGGCCATCGCGGGCAACCTGCCCACCGCGCCCGCCCTCATGGGCAACGTCGTGGTGTGGAAGCCGTCCCCGACGCAGACCCACGCCGCAGTGCTGCTGATGCAGCTGCTGGAGGAGGCCGGACTGCCCAAGGGCGTCATCAACCTGGTGACGGGCGACGGCAAGGCCGTATCCGAGGTGGCGCTGAACCACCGCGACCTGGCCGGTATCCACTTCACCGGCTCGACCCCGACCTTCCAGCACCTGTGGAAGACGGTCGGCAACAACATCGCCAACTACCGCACCTACCCGCGCCTCGTCGGCGAGACCGGCGGCAAGGACTTCGTGGTCGCGCACCCCAGCGCCGACCACGCCGTCCTCAAGACCGCGCTGACCCGTGGCTCCTTCGAGTACCAGGGCCAGAAGTGCTCGGCGTCCTCCCGTGCGTACGTGCCCGCCTCCATCTGGAACTCCGGTTTCAGGAGGAGTTCGCGGCCGAGGTCGACTCCATCACCCAGGGTGACGTCACCGACCTGTCGCACTTCATCGGGGCCGTCATCGACGAGCGTTCGTTCGCGAAGAACAAGGCCGCGATCGACCGCGCGAAGGCCGACCCGTCCTGCACGATCATCGCGGGCGGTACGTACGACGACTCCGTCGGCTACTTCGTCCGCCCCACGGTCATCGCCTGCGACGACCCGGCCAACGAGGTCTTCACCACCGAGTACTTCGGCCCGATCCTCGCCGTCCACGTCTACGAGGACGAGAAGTACGACGCGATGCTGGAGCAGATGGAGTCGGTCTCCGACTACGCGCTGACCGGCGCGGTCATCTCCAACGACCGTGCGGCGGCCGCGTACACGATGGACAAGCTCCGCTACGCCGCGGGCAACTTCTACATCAACGACAAGTCGACCGGCGCCGTCGTCGGCCAGCAGCCCTTCGGCGGCGGCCGTGCCTCGGGCACCAACGACAAGGCGGGCGCCCGCAGAACCTGCAGCGCTGGACGCTGACCCGCGCCATCAAGGAGACGCTGGTCCCGCCGACCGACTACACCTACCCCACCAGGGCTGACCCCGGGGCGTCGTAGCACGGCGCCCGCCCAGCACTCCGCCTCCCGGCCGGCTCCCCGCCTGCCGGGAGGCGGTTTCATTCCGGGGCCGCCCGCCCGTACCGGGTACCGGGCGGGCCGCCCGCCCGTACCGGGTACCGGGGTCCGTCCGGCGCTCTCCGTGGGCCCAGGTGGCGAGATGCGATGCCCCTGCCGACCGGCCGGCCCTTCCAGCGGGCTGTTGAGCGGGCCGGGGCAGAGCGCCCCGTCTCAGATAGTAGGAAGTCCGAGTATTCGTAGAGACAGACGGGCCGCACTGTCCTAGCGTTGTAGAAGCCGAACGATTCGCATGATCCAGCGACCGGCGGTAGTGACCGTGTGCCCCGAAGCAGGCAACCCCTGCGGCACCGCGTTCTCCGCCCCTTCCGGCGCCTCGAAATCCCGATCTCGAAATCATCTTCGCGATGTTCGATCTCGAAATCCTCGCGATCTCAAGGAGTCGATCCATCATGGCCCAGACCACTGTTCGCCGCGTCCGTCACGCCTCCCGTCCGGCCGAGGCTGAGCGCAAGAACGCCGCTGCCGCTCTGCAGCGCGCCCTGGACCGCAGGGACAACGGCGGCTCCACCGGCCACTGACGGTCGGTCCCGCCCGACAGCGGCCCGTCACCCGGTTGTCCGTATTGTGGACCGCTGATGTCATGGGGTGGGACGCGCGTTAGGGTGCTCGCATGTCTCGCAGCATCGATCTCGCAGTGATCCCCGGTGACGGTATCGGCCAGGAAGTCGTGGCTCAGGGCCTCAAGGTCCTCAACGCCGTGCTCCCGCAGGACGTGAAGCTGGAGACCAAGGAGTACGACCTCGGCGCCCGGCGCTGGCACCGCACCGGTGAAACCCTCCCGGACGCGGAGCTGGAGGCTCTCAAGAGCCACGACGCCATCCTGCTCGGCGCGATCGGCGACCCGTCCGTCCCGTCCGGCGTGCTGGAGCGGGGCTGCTGCTGAAGCTGCGGTTCGCCTTCGACCACTTCATCAACCTGCGCCCCTCGAAGCTCTTCCCGAACACGGCGACGCCGCTGGCCGGCCGCCCGACATCGACTTCGTCGTCGTACGCGAGGGCACCGAAGGCCCGTACACGGGCAACGGCGGTTCGCTGCGCACCGGCACGGAGCACGAGGTCGCCACCGAGGTCAGCATCAACACCGCGTACGGCGTGGAGCGGGTCGTCCGCGACGCCTTCGAGCGGGCCAAGGCCCGTCCGCGCAAGAAGCTGACGCTGGTCCACAAGAACAACGTCCTCGTCTACGCGGGCCACATGTGGAAGAACATCTTCGACAAGGTCGCGGCCGAGTACCCCGAGGTCACCACCGATTACCTGCACGTCGACGCGGCGACGATCTTCTTCGTCACTCAGCCCGAGCGGTTCGACGTCATCGTCACCGACAACCTCTTCGGCGACATCCTCACCGACCTCGCCGCAGCCGTGACCGGCGGCATCGGTCTGGCCGCCTCCGGCAATGTCAACCCGACGGGCTCCTTCCCGTCGATGTTCGAGCCGGTCCACGGCTCGGCCCCGGACATCGCGGGCCAGGGCAAGGCCGACCCGACCGCCGCGATTCTCTCCGTCGCCCTCCTGCTGCGCCACCTCGGCTACGAGACCGAGGCCCTGCGCATCGAGGACGCCGTCTCCGCCGACCTGGCGGGGCGCGGCGGAAGCGCCACGCGTACCACCGACGAGATCGGCGACGCACTCGCGGTACGAGTAGCGAGCTGACCCGACGACTGATCTCGAAGCCGCCGGGTCGCATCCGCACCCGGCGGCTTCTCCTCTGCGGTCCCCGGGTGCCACCATCGAACCCTGGACCGCAATCACGCCATTTCGTGCACCGGGCACTCGCGAGCGATAATCGAACGCGGGCCGCTGCTCGCGGTGGAGCTCGACGACCTGGGACCTGCCCGACACGCGTCGGGCAGGCGCGGGCGTGAGCGCGGTCCATCACACACAAGACCGGTGAAGGACACGCATTCATGACGACGCCCACGATCGAGCTCAAGCCCTCCTCAAGCCCGCTGTCCGACGCGGAGCGCGAGACGATCCTGGTCAGCCCCGGATTCGGCCGCTACTTCACCGATCACATGGTGACCATCAGGTGGACCGAAGGCCGCGGCTGGCACGACGCCCAGCTCGTCCCGTACGGACCGCTGTCGATCGACCCGCCAACATGACCCTGCACTACGCGCAGGAGATCTTCGAGGGTCTCAAGGCCTACCGGCAGCCCGACGGAACGGTCGCCACCTTCCGCCCCGATGCCAACGCCGCACGCTTCCAGCGTTCGGCCTCCCGGCTCGCGATGCCCGAGCTGCCGGTCGAGACCTTCATCGAGGCCTGTGACGCCCTGGTCAAGCAGGACAAGGTGTGGGTCCCGGCGCACGGCGGCGAGGAGTCCTCTACCTGCGCCCGTTCATGATCGCGGCCGAGGTCGGTCTGGGTGTGAAGCCCGCCAACGAGTACCTCTTCCTCGTCATCGCCTCTCCCGCCGGGGCCTACTTCCCCGGCGGCCTGAAGCCGGTCTCGATCTGGCTCTCCCAGGACCGTGTGCGCGCGGTCCCGGGCGGTGTGGGCGACGCCAAGACCGGCGGCAACTACGCCGCGTCCCTCCTTGCCCAGGCAGAGGCCGCAGCCAAGGGCTGCGACCAGGTCGCCTACCTCGACGCCGTCGAGCACAAGTGGGTCGAGGAGCTCGGCGGCATGAACCTCTGCTTCGTGTACGAGGAGGAGGACGGCAGCAAGCGCATCGTCACTCCGGCCCTGACCGGCTCGCTGCTCGCAGGCGTCACCCGTGACTCGTTGCTCAAGGTCGCCGGCGACCTCGGCTACACGTCGCAGGAGGGCCGCGTCTCCATCGACCAGTGGAAGGCCGACACGGAGAAGGGCACCCTCACCGAGGTCTTCGCCTGCGGCACGGCTGCCGTCATCACCCCTGTCGGTACGGTGAAGTGCGCGGACGGCGAGTGGACGCAGGGCGACGGCACGCCCGGTGAGGTCACCGCGAAGCTGCGTGAGCGCCTGCTGGACATCCAGCGCGGTGTGGTCGAGGACACCCACGGCTGGATGCACCGGCTCGGCTAGGAGTGTTTCGAAAGTAGCGTCGTCCGCCCGGAGGCGTCTGGTGCGTGCGATCGCAAGGCGGAGGGGCGCCCCGATACTGGGTGTATCGGGGGACCCCGACAACGCGGCGAGCGTGCGTGCCAGGCGTCGCCGGGCAGGCGGACTTTCGACACACGCCTAGCCCGTACCTCCTTCGGCAGAGGCCGCGCCCGCTCCGCAGGGCGCGGCCTCTGCTGTGCGCTGCGGAAGCGGGTTCACAGTCCGGGTTCACAGTCCGGGTTCACGGTCCGGGTTCATGGTCCGGATTCCGGTGCGGCGGACATCACGCCCGCATCCTGAGACGGGCCGGACTCCGGAGGGGTCGCTGTGCCAGACTGCCTGCGTGTCCTCGTCCGCCATGATTATCGGCAGCAGGCGCGCCGGTCCGCACTGACCGTCCCGTACCACCATGTATGGAACGGACATCGTGCCCCAGACCCGCGCGCAGACCTCTCGCACCCGCGAGGGTTTTCGTTTTCCGGCCCCACCACGGCCGGGACGAGGCACGCGGGATGATGGGGGCAAGTGGAGCCGATTCGTCCGGATCCGCTCACCCGACAGGAGTCAGATCAGCATGACCACCAAGGCAACGGCCTCCGACGACAGCTTCCATGTCTTCGACACCACACTGCGCGACGGTGCACAGCGTGAAGGCATCAACCTGACGGTCGCGGACAAGCTGACCATTGCCCGGCATCTGGACCACTTCGGCGTCGGCTTCATCGAGGGCGGCTGGCCCGGTGCCAACCCCGCGACACCGAGTTCTTCGCCCGTGCCCAGCAGGAGATCGACTTCGAGCACGCCCAGCTCGTCGCCTTCGGCGCCACCCGCAGGGCGGGCGGCAAGGCGGCCGACGACCCCAGGTCCAGGCGCTCCTGGAGTCGGGCGCCCCGGTGATCACCCTGGTCGCCAAGTCCCACGACCGCCATGTGGAACTGGCGCTGCGCACCACCCTGGAGGAGAACCTGGAGATGGTCCGCGACACCGTCTCCCACCTCCGCGAACAGGGCCGCAGAGTATTCGTCGACTGCGAGCACTTCTTCGACGGCTACCGCGCCAATCCCGAGTACGCCAAGGCCGTCGTACGTGCCGCGTCCGAGTCCGGGGCGGATGTCGTCATCCTCTGCGACACCAACGGCGGTCACCTCCCGCCCAGGTGCAGGCCGTCGTCTCCACCGTCCTCGCCGACACCGGTGCCCGGCTCGGCATCCATGCCCAGGACGACACCGGCTGCGCCGTCGCCAACACCCTGGCCGCCGTGGACGCGGGCGCCACCCACGTCCAGTGCACGGCCAACGGCTACGGCGAACGGGTCGGCAACGCCAACCTCTTCCCCGTCGTCGCCGCCCTGGAGCTCAAGTACGGCAAGACCGTCCTGCCCGAGGGCGCACTGGCCGACATGACCCGGGTCTCGCACGCCATCGCCGAGGTGGTCAACCTCACGCCCTCCACCCACCAGCCCTACGTCGGTGTCTCCGCCTTCGCCCACAAGGCCGGGCTGCACGCCTCCGCGATCAAGGTCGACCCGGACCTGTATCAGCACATCGACCCCGAGCTGGTCGGCAACACCATGCGGATGCTCGTATCCGACATGGCCGGCCGCGCCTCCATCGAGCTCAAGGGCAAGGAACTCGGCATCGACCTGGGCGATGACCGCGCGCTGGTCGGACGGGTGGTCGAGCGCGTCAAGGAGCGGGAGCTCAAGGGCTACACCTACGAGGCGGCCGACGCCTCCTTCGAACTGCTGCTGCGCAGCGAGGTCGACGGCCGGGCCCGCCGTTACTTCCGTACGGAGTCCTGGCGCGTCATCACCGAGGACCGCCCGACGGCACGCACGCCAACGAGGCGACCGTGAAGCTGTGGGCCAAGGGCGAGCGGATCGTCGCCACCGCGGAGGGCAACGGCCCGGTCAACGCCCTGGACCGGGCGCTGCGTGTCGGCCTGGAGCGGATCTACCCGCAGTTGGCCAAGCTCGAACTGGTCGACTACAAGGTCCGCATCCTGGAGGGCACGACCGGCACCGACTCCACCACCAGGGTGCTGATCACCACGGGTGACGGAGCCGGTGACTGGGCGACGGTGGGGTGGCCGAGAACATCATCGCCGCGTCCTGGCAGGCGCTGGAGGACGCGTACACCTACGGCCTGCTGCGGGCCGGGGTCGAGCCGTTGGACTGATCGGTCCGGACTGCCGGAGCCGCCGCTTCGGCCGGCGGCTCCGGTGCGGTGCGGCCTGGAGCCGGTCGTGCACCGACCCGTTGCAGATGTACAGCGAGACCTTTGCTCCACTGGCTGCGGAGCGGCGATGTCACGTCCGGGCAGGCGCCGAACGCCCGGACGGCACCGTCGCAGGGAGTGGCCGGCGGCGGTGGGCAGCTCCGGTTCGCTCCCGGAGCCGGACTGGGTGCCCGACCAGGTGAAGGTCGCCGAAGTACGGCCCGCAAGCGAGTAGGTGAACGTCTGACCGCCCCAGTCGACGGTGACCTCCTGAGCGGAGGAGGAGCCGTTGTAGGCGATCAGCGCCTTGGAGCCGTCCGGATTGCGCCAGGCCACGTTGGGTACGGTGGAGCGAGCGGTGGAGAAGATGCGTGAGGCGCCGGGCCGGACGAACTTCGTCAGGTGGCCCATCGTGTAGTACTCGACCCCGTAGTCGACCTGGCCGTGCCTGCCGTCCCCGTTGTGCACGGTGATCAGCCCGTCGCAGGTGCCGCAGCCGCCGTTGTGCGGGCCGCGGTTCTGGTCCACCGCCAGCGACCACTTGGTCACCGACTTCGCCCAGTTGCGGGTGTAGTCGATGATGTTGAGCATGTCCTCGCGCTGCTGGTCGGCGATCCAGGTGCCGCCCGAGTGCTCGGTCTGGAAGGCGTCCAGCTCCGGGTACTGGTCGTGCACGGCCGTCTGCTCGGCGATGTCGCCGCCGTAGCCGTGCCAGGCGATCCCGCCGAAGTTCGGATGGCTGCGCACGGCCGCGTCGTCCACGGTGGCCGCGGCGTAGGCGTCGTAGGTGTCCCAGTTCCAGTCGTGTGCCATGACCTTGGTCGCCAGGCCCGCGGACTGGAGCTTCGGCAGCAGTTCGTTCTTGGTGAAGTAGGCCAGCCCCGAGCCGTTCCAGCTCATCGACGGGTAGCCGGCACAACAGGTGGGCTCGTTCTGCGCGGTGACGTAGTCGACCGCGATGCCCTGGTCCTTGTAGGCCTGGATGTACTTCACGAAGTAGTCCGCGTAGGTGCCGTAGTTCTCCGCCTTCAGCCAGCCGCCGTTCAGCTGGCCGTTGTCCTTCATCCAGGCCGGAGCGGTCCATGGCGAGGCGACGGTCGTCAGCGCCGGGTTGAGCTGCTTGGCCTGTCCGGTGAGCGGCAGGACGTCCTGCAGATCGTGTGCGATCGAGAAGTTGTCGAGATTCGGGTCGGTCTGCCCGGCCGGCATGTCGTCGTAGGTGTACCCGAACCGCGCCAGGTCGGATCCGCCCATCGGATTGCGTATGAACGAGAGCCCGATGCCCTCCGTGGGGAGAAGAGCTTCTTCATCGTGTCGTCGCGGGTCGACTGGCTGAGCGCTCCGCTGCCCTTCATCAGCCAGGCCGCGGTGTCGGTGAACGAGGCGCCGCCGCCGGTGAAGGTCTGGTACGTGGTGTTCTCGTCGACCGTGATCTCGGTACCCGGGCCGCCGTTGCCGACGCCGAAGGCGATCGGTGTCTGGTCCTGGAGGCCGCGGGTGACATGCCGGCCGCCCGAGTCGTCGGTGGTGGTCAGCGCGATGCTCACGCTCTCGCCGGCCGCCTGCGCGGTACCGGAGGAGAGCCCTGCCAGACCTGCGGTCGCGAGCGCGGTGGCGAGAACAACCCTCGCCGCTCTGCTTGTTCGAATCATGGACTGCTGCCCTTCTCGGCATGGCATGCGGGGGCGTGGGGATGTGTGCCGTCACTGAGCGGTGAGTGAACTGCTCCTGCGTGTCCACGTCAAGAGGGCTTTACGTTCAAGAATTGAACGCATGACGGGTCCGGCTTGGTGAGTGAATGGGTACGGACCAATCTCGGTGTGAAGTATTGACGGCACCTATTCGGCGGGGTTAACTCCAGCCGCAACGCCGGTACCGGTACCGGAACCGGTTGCGGAACCAGTACCTACTGCTGGTGCCCAGGCCGTGATCCGTCGTCCTGAACTGCTCTGCCCTGCCCTGTGTTCCCCTGTCCTGCCTTGTCCCAGGAGGCCCGTTGCGTGTCACCATCGCCGATGTCGCCCGCGAGGCCGGCGTCAGCAAGACGACCGTGTCCCGGGTCATCAACACCAAGGGCGAGGTGGACGGCTCCACCGCCGCCCGTGTTCGTGAAGTGATCGCAGATCTCGGCTATGTGCCCAGCTCGGGTGCCGTCGGACTGGCCCGCGGCAGCAGCCGCACGGTCGGGATGCTGGTGCCCTCGCTCACCTGGCCGTGGATGGGCGAAGTGCTCCAGGGAGTCGTCGACACGGTCGAGGCCGCCGACTACGGGCTGCTGCTCTTCACCTGCAACCGCGGCGCCGAATCCGTACAGCGCTTCACCAGCCAGGTGTCGGCGCGCGCCTTCGACGGACTCGTCGTGGTCGAACCGGAGAACACCCTCGACCACCTCACCGCACTGCACCGGGCAGGACTGCCGATCGTGCTCATCGACGATCGCGGCCACCACCCGGAGTTCCCCTCCGTGGTGACCACGAACCACGAGGGAGGCGCATCGGCGGCCGCCCACCTGCGGGCCGCCGGACGCACCGGACCGCTGGTCCTCACCGGGCCCCAGCACTTCGGCTGCGTACGCGACAGGCTGCGGGGATTCCGCTCGGTCCTGCCCACCGAACTCATCGTGCACGGCGACTTCACTGAACGCTGCGGCCGGCTCGCCGTGGAACAACTCCTCGCGACAGGTACGGAGTTCGACTCGGTCTTCGCGCACAACGACATCAGTGCGGCAGGCGTCCTGCGGGCCCTGCGCGCTGCCGGGCGCCGTGTGCCCGACGACATCGCGGTGGTCGGCTTCGACAACATCCCGATGGCCGAACACACCGAACCACCGCTGACCACCGTGCACCAGCCCACCCGGCAGATGGGCGAGACGGCCGCGCGGCTACTGCTCTCCCACCTCGGCGGCACCGCCGTACCGGACGGACCGGTCGTGCTGCCCACCGAACTGGTCGTGCGCCACTCGGCGCCGTAACAGGCCCGGCCCCGGCCGCCTGTCCCTCTCCTCCCAGACCCCGCAGTCCTTCCTGGAGCCGCCATGTCCGCACGCCGTCACACCACACTCAGAGCGGTCGCCGCCGCCACCGCCGTGGTCGCACTCGCCGCCGGTTGTTCGTCCGCCAACTCGGGTGCCAACAAGGGAGGTGGCGCCGGCACCTCCGGCGTACTGACCATCGGCAAGCCGGACGGGCCGCAGACGAACAACAGCAACCCGTTCCTGGCCACTTCGGCGAGCGCCACCCTCGGCTATCGGCACATGATCTACGAGCCGCTGGCGATGACGAACCAGGTCCGCCCCACCGACAAGGCCGACCCCTGGCTGGCGACCGACTGGAAGTGGGAGTCCAACTTCACCAAGGTCACCTTCACCCTGGACGACCGCGCAAAGTGGGCCGACGGCAAGCCGCTGACCGCCGCGGACGTCGCGTACACCTTCGGGCTGCTCAAGAAGCACCCGGCGCTCAACGGCAACGGCATCCCGTACGACGGGGTCGCCGTCGAAGGCAAGACGGTCGTCCTGACCTTCAAGGACTCCCAGTTCGTCAACCAGAACAAGATCACCCAGACCTACGTCGTGCCCAAGCACATCTGGGAGAAGGTCGAGAACCGGAGACCTGGCCCAACCGCACCCCGGTCGGCTCCGGCCCGTACAAGTTGAAGACCTTCACCCGCAGACCACCACCCTGACCGCCACGCCCACCTACTGGAAGGGCGAGACGAAGGTCAGGGAGCTGCGCTACACCGCGTACAACGACAACAGCGCGGCGACCACGGCGCTCGCGAACGGCAAGATGGAGTGGTCGTTCGTCTTCATGCCGGACTACAAGCAGCTGTACATCGCCAGGACCCGGAGCACCACAAGCTGTGGTTCCCCTCCGGGCTCGGCATCCACGGGCTCTGGTTCAACACGGCCCGCAAGCCGTTCGACAACCCGGCGCTGCGCAAGGCGATGGCCATGGTCGTCGACCGCAAGGCGATCCACATCCAGGCCCAGGCGACCCTGTACCCGGAGATCACCAACCCGACCGGCATCCCGCTGCCCACCGGTGAGTCCTTCCTGGCGCCCGAGTACAAGGACGCCACCACCGAGCCCGATGTGGCCGGCGCCAAGAAGGTCCTGGACGAGGCCGGATTCAAGCTCAGCGGCGGTGTCCTGAAGGACCCGGGCGGCGAGCCGGTGGAGCTGACCCTCACCGACCCGTCCGGCTGGAACGACTACATCACCGGGCTCGCGATCATCAAGGACAGCATCAAGCAGCTCGGCATCGAGTCCAAGGTCAAGACGCAGACCGCCGAGGCCTGGACCAACGATGTCGCCGTCGGCAACTTCGACGCCACGCTGCACTGGACCAACAGCGGGGCCACGCCGTACGACATGTACCAGAACATCATGGACGGCGCGATCCTCCAGCCCATCGGCAAGAGCTCCCAGCTCGGCAACTTCGGCCGCTTCAAGAGCCCCCAGGCAACCGAGTCGCTCAAGGAGTACGCGAACGCCACGGACGACGCCACCCGCACCGAGGCCATGAACGCCATCCAGAAGATCATGGTCGAGGAAGCACCGGTGATCCCGACGGCGGCGGCGCCCATCGGCGCCGAGTACTCCACGAAGAACTGGATCGGCTGGCCCACGGAGACCTCTCCCTACGCCGAGCCGCAGCACACCCAGCCCTCCGCGCTGGAAATCGTGCTGAACCTCAAGCCCGCCAAGTAGTACGGGGAAGAACCGGCCATGACCAACGATCAGTCCGAGAACGTGCTGCACACCGGCGCGGACGTCGTGCTCGAAGCACGCGGAGTCACCAAGCACTTCCCCGTCCGGCGCACCGGCCGTGACCTGGCGGCGCGCAGCCGCCGCAGCGTCCACGCCGTCGACGACGTCTCGCTGCAGCTCCGGCGCGGCACCGTCACGGCGCTGGTGGGGAGTCGGGCTCCGGAAATCCACCGTCGCCCGGCTGCTGGCCCAGCTCTACCCGCTCACCGCGGGCGAGATACAGCTGGGCGGCAAGGCGGTGAAGGCCGGACGTGGCCGGTCCTTCCGCAGATACGTGAAACAGGTCCAGCTGATCTTCCAGGACCCCTTCGCCTCACTGAACCCGGTGCACACCGTGCGCTACCACCTCACCCGGGCGCTGAAGATCCACGGCCGGGCGGGGCACGGGGAGGCGGAGCTGGAGGAGAATCTGACCGCCCTGCTGGAACGGGTCCAGCTGACCCCCGCGCACCAGTTCCTGGACAAGTTCCCGCACGAACTGTCGGGCGGACAGCGCCAGCGCGTCGCGATCGCGCGCGCGCTCGGCGCCGACCCGCAGGTCCTGCTGGCCGACGAGCCGGTGTCGATGCTCGACGTGTCGATCCGGCTCGGCGTGCTCAACCTGCTCCGCGATCTCAAGGAACGGCTGCACCTCGCGATCCTCTACATCACCCACGACATCGCCTCGGCCCGCTACTTCGCGGACACGACCCTGGTGATGTACGCGGGCCGGATCGTCGAGGGCGGTGACAGCGAGACCGTCACCCAGCGCCCCGCACACCCTACACCCAGCTCCTGATCGCCTCCGCGCCGGACCCGGACCGGATCGCCGACGAGGCGGCACAGGAAGAGAGCGGGAGCGGCGAACCGCCCTCGCTGATCGCCCCGCCGGACGGCTGCCGCTTCCACCCCGCTGTCCCAGGGCCATGGAGCGCTGCCGCACCGAACTGCCGCCGCGCTTCGACCTGGCCGACGGCCAGTGGGCCGCCTGCTGGCTGTACGACAGTGCGGACGGACAGGGCGCGTCCGGACCGGAAGCCGCCGCCCAGGGCGCCACCGGGCAGGAGGCCGCCAAGTGAAGTACGTACTGCAGCGGATCGTCTTCTACGCCGTCACCGCGTGGGCCGCGATCACCATCAACTTCATGATCCCGCGCCTGATGCCGGGCGACCCCGTCGAGTCACTGATGAGCCGCTACCAGGGCCAGCTCGACACCAGCGCCATCGCCTCCCTGAAGGCACTCTTCGGCCTCGACGAGAAGCAGTCGCTCTGGCAGCAGTACACCGACTACTGGTCGCATCTGCTCGACGGCGACCTCGGCATGTCCTTCACCTTCTTCCCGACCCCGGTCAGTGAGGTGATCTCGCAGTCCCTGCTGTGGACGCTGATCCTCGTCGGTGTCACCACCACGATCAGCTTCCTGCTCGGCACCGGGATCGGCATCTACAGCGGCTGGCGGCGCGGCTCCTGGCTGGACGGGCTGCTGCCCGTCACCGCTTTCATCTCCTCCATCCCGTACTTCTGGCTGGGCCTGATCGGCATCTCCCTGTTCGCCGTGAAGTGGCCGCTCTTCCCCTTCGGAGGGGCTACGACAACTCCCTCGTCCCGGCCTTCGACTGGCCGTTCATCTCCAGCGCCCTCTACCACGCGGTACTGCCCGGGTGACGATCGTGCTCAGCGCCATCGCCGGCTGGATTCTCGGCATGCGCAACATGATGGTGACCGTCTCCTCCGAGGACTACGTCATGGTGGCGCAGGCCAAGGCTCTCCGAGCGGCGCGTGATGTTCAGCTACGCCGCCCGCAACGCGATCCTGCCCAACATCTCGGGCTTCGCGCTCTCCCTGGGCTTCATCGTCAGCGGCACGCTGCTGGTCGAGATGGTCTTCAACTATCCCGGCATCGGCTTCCAGCTCCTCCAGGCCGTCGGAGCCAAGGACTACCCGCTGATGCAGGGCGTCTTCCTGATCATCACGCTCTCCGTACTGGCCGCGAACCTGTTGGCCGACATGGTCTACGCGCTCCTCGACCCCCGTACCCGTAAGGAGGCCTGAGGACCATGGCCGTAACCGCCACCGACGTGGCCGTACTGGACGACGTCCCCGCCCGGCCGCGCCCGGCCGGGCCAGGTTCCGTTTCCTGCGCGGCGGCAAGACCCGTACCGGGCTGTTCATCCTCGCGTTCTTCGTGATCCTCGCCGTCGCGGGGCCGTGGCTCGCCCGTACGACCCCGACGCGATGAGCGACGCCATCCTTCGGGCGCCCTCCGCGGAGCACTGGTTCGGCACCACCCACACCGGCCAGGACGTCCTCTCGCAGATCCTCGTCGGCACCCGCGGCGTCCTCGTCGTCGGCTTCCTGGCCGGATTCCTCGCGACCTTCCTGTCCGTACTGATCGGGGTCACCGCCGGATTCCTCGGCGGAGCAGCCGACGAGGTCCTCTCGATGCTCTCCAACATCTTCCTGGTCATCCCGGGCTGCCGCTGATCATCATCATCGCGAGCTTCGTCGAGGACACCGGAGACCTGCTGATCGCCGCCGTGATCGCCCTCACCTCCTGGGCATGGGGCGCACGCGTCCTGCGCGCCCAGACCCTGTCGCTCAGGCGTCGCGACTACGTGGAGGCCGCCCGGGCCACCGGCGAATCCACCTGGCGGCTCATCTTCTTCGAGGTCATGCCGAACCTCACCGCCGTCATCGCGTCCGGCTTCGTCGGCACGGTCATCTTCGCGATCCTCTCGGAGATCACCCTCGCCTTCATCGGTATCGCCGACATCTCCCACTGGAACTGGGGCACCGTGCTCTTCTGGGCCCAGTCCAACCAGGCCCTGTCCCAGGGCGCCTGGTGGTGGTTCGTCCCCGCCGGCCTGTGCATCGCCCTCCTGGGCACCGCCCTCACCCTGATCAACTTCGGCATCGACGAGTTCGTCAACCCGCGGCTGCGCACCGCGACCGGCTCCTCGCGCAAGGTCAGGATGCGGGTCGGCTTCACCCCGTGGCCCGTACGGACACGCCCAGCAAGGAGCAGAGCAAATGACCGCCGAGCCGATCCTCAGCATCAGCGGACTGAACGTCGACTACGGCACCGACGCGGGCGCCGTCCACGCCCTGCGGGACATCGACCTCACCCTGCACCGCGGCGAAGTCCTCGGCCTCGCCGGTGAGTCCGGCTCCGGCAAGTCCACGCTCGCCTACGCCGTCACCCGGCTGCTCTCCCCGCCCGGGTGATCACCGGCGGGGACGTCCGCTACCACCGGCCGGGCGGCGACGTGGTCGACATCCTCTCCCTGGACCCGGCCGGGCTGCGGGCCTTCCGCTGGCAGGAACTGTCGATCGTCTTCCAGGGCGCGATGAACTCGCTCAACCCGGTGCACACCGTGCACAGCCAGCTCACCGACGTACTCAAGGCACACCGTCCGGAGCTGCGGTCCGCCGAACGGACCGCACGGGCGAAGGAGTTGCTGGCCATGGTCGGCATCTCCGCGGACCGGCTCGCCAGTTATCCGCACCAGCTCTCCGGCGGAATGCGCCAGCGCGTGATGATCGCCATGGCGCTCGCGCTGGAACCCGAGATCGTCATCATGGACGAGCCGACCACCGCACTGGACGTCGTGATGCAGCGTCAGATCCTGCGCCGGCTAATCCAGTTGAGGGAGCGGCTCAGCTTCTCGGTCGTGTTCATCACCCACGACATCTCCCTGCTGATCGAGTTCTCCGACCGGATCGCGATCATGTACGGCGGAGGATCGTGGAAGAGGCCGGCGCGGCCGAGATCTACCGGGACCCCGCCACCCCTACAGCGACGGCCTGCTGCACTCCTTCCCCGCGCTGCACGGCCCCGCCGCGAGCTCACCGGCATCCCCGGCACACCCCGCACCTGTCGGCCATGCCCACCGGCTGCGCCTTCCACCCCGCTGCGGCAAGGCGTTCGAACCCTGCGCCGAGCGGATCCCGGTCTTGACGCGACCGGACCCCGCACAGGAGCGTGCGGTCGCCTGCTGGCTGCACAACCAGCCCGTCTGACATCCACCCGTCTGACATCCACCCGTCTGACATCCACAAGAGCGTCCCCACCGGACATACGGAGTTACGGAGTCCCATGAACCTCGCCACGCACCGGCGCATCCTGCAGCCCTCCGCAGTCCAGGGGCTTCCCGCCGGCTTCCGCTGGGGCGTCGCCACCTCCTCGTACCAGATCGAGGGGCCACAGCCGAGGACGGCCGCACGCCGTCCATCTGGGACACCTTCTGCCGGGTGCCCGGCGCGGTGCACCAGGCGGAGCACGGTGATGTGGCCTGCGACCACTACCACCGGATGCCCCAGGACGTGGAGCTGATCGCGGGCCTCGGCGTCGACACGTACCGCTTCTCGCTCGCCTGGCCCCGCATCCAGCCCGGCGGCCGGGGCCCGCCAACGCCAAGGGCCTCGACTTCTACAAGCGGCTCGTCGACGAGCTCCAGGACAGGGGCGTCACGCCCTGGATCACTCTCTACCACTGGGACCTGCCCCAGGGCTCGAAGACGCGGGCGGCTGGCCGGCCCGCGACACCGCCCTCCGGTTCGCCGACTACGCGATGCTCGCCCACGAGGCGCTCGGTGACCGGGTCGAGCACTGGACCACGCTGAACGAGCCCTGGTGCTCGGCGATGCTCGGGTACGCATACGGTGCGCACGCCCCGGGCCGCAGCGACATGGGCGACGCCATGCACGCCGTGCACCACCTGCTCCTGGGCCACGGTCTGGCCGCCCGGCGGATGCGCGAAGCGGCCGGTGACAAGCCGCTGGAACTCGGCATCACCCTCAACCTCGGCACCGTCACCCCGGAGACCGACAGCGAGGCCGACCGGGAGGCCTGCCGCCGCGCCGACGGCCTCGGCACCCGTCTCTACCTCGATCCGGTGGTCCGGGGCAGCTACCCGGGCGACATCGTCGACGACCTGGCGGCGCAGGGCATCGAGCTGCCCGTGCGGGATGGTGACCTGGCTGTCATCGCGACCCCGCTGGACGTCCTCGGGGTTAACTTCTACCGTGGCGCCCTGTTCTCCGGAGTCACCGAGGACGGGGCGTCGACCGATGCCGACGGCCTGCCCGTCACCCGTGGTGTGGAGCGTGATCTGCCCCGTACCGCGATGGACTGGGAGATCACTCCGTCCGAGCTCACCGATCTGCTGCTGCGGCTCCAGCGCGACTACGCCCTGCCGACCGTCATCACCGAGAACGGCGCGGCCTTCGACGACACGGTCGCCCCCGACGGCTCCGTCCCCGACGCCGACCGCACCGCCTACCTCGCGGACCACATCGCCGCCGTGTCGGAGGCCCGCAGCCGGGGCGCCGACGTCAGGGGCTACTTCGCCTGGTCGCTGATGGACAACTTCGAGTGGGCCTACGGCTACGACAAGCGGTTCGGGATCGTCCGGGTCGACTACGACACCCAGGCGCGGACTCTCAAGGACAGCGCCAAGTGGTACCGCGACACGATCCGCCTCACCCGCAAGGCGCTCGACGGCTGAACGGCGGCAGCCTGCCCCGCAGTGCGTAAAGCGCAAACAATGCCGAAGTGGGCGGGGCGTTTGCTGCCCACTGGTTACTTTCGTAAGTATGCGGAAGAGGCTGTTCGCGACCCTGTGGGCCGGACTGCTGCTGATCCTCTCGGCGGCCGTACTGGCGATGTCCCCGCTGCACCGGCTGCCCCCACCGCGATCGAGGACGCTGCCCAGGCTCTGCGCCAGGGCCCTGTCTACGTCGATCCGGCGGCGGCCGATCAGCTCTCCGCGTCCCAGGAGGACGCCCTGGAGAAGAAGATCAAGGATGCCGACAAACCGGTGTTCGTGGCCGTACTGCCGAACAGCGCCGAATTCCCGAGGAGAACCTCCTCCAGAACCTGCGCACCGACACCGGGATCACCGGCGTGTACGCGGTCCGCCTCGGTGACGGCTTCAACGCGGGCGCCGACCCGCAGGTGATGCCGGTACGGGCGGTCCAGAACCTCACCACGGCGGTCAAGGCACCCGGCACGGACACGAACGCCGCGACCCAGCTCAACGCCTTCGTCGACCGCGCCGTCGACGAAGCCAAGGGCCATGCCCCGACTCCTGGTCCGGTGGCACAGGTACCGACACCGGAGGCGGCGACGGCGCAGGTGCCGGCGCGACCGGGCTGATCGTGCTCGGCGGGGTCGCGGTGATCGGCGGCGCGGGCGCGTACTCGGTCGTGCGCCGCAACAAGAAGCGCCAGGAAGCCGAGGAGCGGGAGTCCCTGGAGAAGCTGCGGGTCGTCGTGGACGAGGACATCACCGCCTACGGCGAAACGCTGGACCGGCTCGATTTCCACCCCGCCGAGGCGGGCGCGGACGACGCGATGCGTGCCGACTACGAGCGGGCGCTCGACTCCTACGAGGACGCCAAATCCCGCATGGGTAACGCCAAGCACCCCTCCGACGTACGCGGAGTCACCCAGTCCCTCCAGGACGGCCGCTACTCCCTGGCCGTACTGGAGGCCCGCCGCAGGGCCGCGAGCTCCCGGCCCGCCGCCCGCCCTGTTTCTTCGACCCGCGCCACGGCCCCTCCGTCGCCGACGTCCGGTGGACGCCGCCCGGCGGCGGCCCGCGAGGTCCCGGTCTGTGGCGCGGACGAGGTCCGGCTGCGCGAGGGTGTGGACCCGATGAGCCGCACGGTCGACGTGGGCGGCGGCAACCGCCGCCCGTACTGGGAGGCGGGCCCGGCCTACGGCCCCTGGGCGGGCGGCTATTTCGGCGGCGGCCTGCTGCCCGGCCTGCTGGTGGGGACGATGCTCGGCTCGATGCTGTCGACTCCGGCGTACGCGGCCGAGTACGGCGGTGGTGACTTCGGCGCAGGCGGCGGCGACTGGGGCGGCGGCGACGTATCCGGATCCGACTTCGACGCGTCGGGCTTCGGTGGCGGCGGCTTCGGCGACGGTGGCGGCTTCGGCGGCGGTGGAGGGTTCGACGGCGGCGGGTTCTGAGCCGTGTCCGTGACGTCCCGCCTGCCCCGGAAATCTACCCGGACGGATTAACCGGCGGCGCAGTTGGGGCAGGTGCCCCGGTAGGTCATCTCCACACCGGACACGGTGAAGCCGAAGCGCTCCGTGTCCGGCAGGTCCGCCAGCGGGTTGCCCACCGGGTGCACGTCGCGGATCGCGCCGCACTGGGCACAGACCAGGTGGTGGTGCGGGCGGTGGGCGTTCGGGTCGTACCGCTTGGCGCGGCGGTCGGTGGAGACCTCGAGCACCTCGCCGAGGCTGACCAGCTCACCCAGTGCGTTGTAGACGGTCGCCCGGGAGATCTCGGGCAGCTTCTCCACCGCGCGAGCGTGCACCTCGTCGGCGGTCAGATGTACATGGTCGCCGTCGAGGACCTCGGCCACGACACGGCGCTGTGCCGTCATGCGCCAGCCGCGTCCGCGAAGTCGTTCCAACAGGTCGCTCATACGGAGCAGCCTAACAGTGGTGGGAACAAGTTCTGAATGAGTATCTCTTTGGATGTTCACTTGACTTGGATGAAGTCCATCGTAGGATCGGTGGCGTTACACGCCAAGGGACAGCGCACCGTGTGGGCGGGCGAAAACCACCCGGTCGGCCGCATCTGCGGCCGGTAGGGCACCGACCTCGACGCACGCTACGAACAACTCACCGAGGAGCGAGCCTTGCCCGAGAACAACCAGAAGCCGTTGACCACGGTTGCCGGCGCACCGGTTCCCGACAACCAGAACTCCCTGACCGCCGGTCCGCGGGGCCCGATGCTCCTGCAGGACGTGTGGTTCCTGGAGAAGCTCGCGCACTTCGACCGCGAGGTCATCCCGGAGCGCCGGATGCACGCGAAGGGTCGGGCGCGTTCGGCACCCTCAAGGTGACGCACGACATCACCCGCTACACCAACGCCAAGGTCTTCTCCGAGATCGGCAAGAAGACCGAGATGTTCGCGCGTTTCTCGACGGTCGCGGGCGAGCGCGGTGCGGCCGACGCCGAGCGCGACATCCGCGGCTTCGCGCTGAAGTTCTACACGGACGAAGGCAACTGGGACCTCGTAGGGAACAACACCCGGTGTTCTTCTTCCGCGACCCGCTGAAGTTCCCCGACCTCAACCACGCCGTGAAGCGGGACCCGCGCACCAACCTGCGCAGCCCGGAGAACAACTGGGACTTCTGGACCAACCTCCCCGAGGCCCTGCACCAGGTCACGATCGTGATGTCGGACCGCGGCATCCCCGCGTCCTACCGCAACATGCACGGCTTCGGCTCGCACACCTACAGCCTGATCAACGCCGAGGGCGAGCGGTTCTGGGTGAAGTTCCACCACCGCACCCAGCAGGGCATCAAGAACCTCACCGACGCCGAGGCCGAGGCGCTGGTGGGCCAGGACCGCGAGTCGCACCAGCGCGACCTCTTCGACTCGATCGAGGACGGCGACTTCCCGAAGTGGAAGCTCTTCATCCAGGTCATGCCGGAGGCCGACGCGGAGAACTACCGCTTCCACCCCTTCGACCTCACCAAGGTCTGGTCGAAGAAGGACTACCCGCTGATCGAGGTCGGCGAGTGGGAGCTGAACCGCAACCCCGACAACTACTTCGCCGACGTGGAGCAGGTCGCCTTCACCCCGGCCAACGTGGTCCCGGGCATCAGCTACTCGCCCGACAAGATGCTGCAGGGCCGGCTGTTCTCCTACGGTGACGCCCAGCGGTACCGCCTGGGTGTCAACCACCACCAGATCCCGGTCAACGCGCCGAAGAACCCGGTGAACTCCTACCACCGCGACGGCGGCATGCGCGTGGACGGCAACCAGGGCGCGACCCGGGCATCGAGCCGAACTCGTACGGCCGCTGGCCCGAGCAGCCCGCCTACCGGGACCCGAACCAGGCCGTGGGTGCCATCGCCGACCGGTTCAACTTCCGCGAGGACGACGACAACTACTTCGAGCAGCCCGGCAACCTGTTCCGGAACATGAGCACCGAGCAGCAGCAGGTGCTCTTCGAGAACACCGCACGGGCGATCGACGGCGCTTCGCAGCAGACCGTCGAGCGGCACATCGCCAACTGCACCCAGGCGGATGCCGCCTACGGTGACGGCGTCCGCAAGGCGATCGAGGCGCTGGCTGCCGGCCAGCTCTGATCCCAGGCCACCGGCGCATTCCAGGGTGCCGTCCCGCGAATACCACCCGGTGCGAAGCGCGCTCATGCGCCTCGCACCGGGTACGGACGGCACCCGCCGACATGATCAGGAGGAGGACTCATGAGCGAGGGCGGACTCACTCCTGAGCAGACCGAGCGAGTCGTGGGCATCGCGATGGACCTGGCCCGCGAAGGCAGCACCGAGGAGCTGGCGGAATTCGTCGACCACGGACTCCCGGTCGATGTGACCGACCCCGACGCGAACACGCTGCTGATGCTCGCGGCCTACCACGGCCACGCCGAGACGGTGCGTGCCCTGCTGGCCCGCGGCGCCGATCCGGACCTGCGCAACGCACGCGACCAGGCTCCCATCGCCGGCGCCCTGTTCAAGGGCGCGGACGACGTGGTGGCCGTGCTCTGCGAGGCGGGTGCCGACCTCGACGCGGGTACGCCGAGCCCACGGGCGGCCGCGGTCATGTTCGGCCGGGAACACCTGCTGGCGGGCTGAACCGCCGGGATGCCCGGATGACGTAAAGGAAGGGGCCGGATCTCCGTTCGCGGAGCCGGCCCTTCCGCCGTGCGTGCCGACTGGAGACCCGTGTCGTGCGGGCCCTGACGATGAGCGCTCCCGGTGGAGCCGGCGGGGAGCCCGTGCCGTCGCCGAGGCTGCGTGCTTCGAGGCCCGGCACCAGCCGCAAATACAGATGAAACGGGGCACGTCCTGTACTGGGCGTGGGTACTTCCCACTGATCGATAGGGAAATTCCCATCCAGTGGGTGGACGGCTCTCACATGGCTGAAAATAACCCCTACTGTCCACCGGGTGACATCGAGAAGGACTGCGCAGGGGCCGGGGCACCGCACCGGCGTGATCCTGGCCGCACTCGCCGAACAGACGACTGTGACCGCCCAGGATCTGTCCCGGCGTACCGAGATTCCCATCAGCGCGGTCTACCGGCACCTGAACGATCTCGTGCAGCTCGGTCTCGCCAGCCCCACCCGCACCCGCGGCCGCTACTGCGCCGGTTCGCTCGCTGTGCAGATGGCTGAGAACTACCGTCGCGAGATGCTCAGCGGTGGCGAGGTGAAGCGTCGGCTGACACGGCTGACCGCCGACACCCAGGAGCTGGCTGCCTTCCTGATTCCCAGCGGTCACCACGTGCTGTGCGTCGAGGCTGCCGAGGGGCGCGGGTGATCAAGTGCAGCTTCTCTCCGGGCCTGACCAAGCCGCTGACCTTCGGAGCCAGCGCGCAGGCGATACTCGCCCACCTTCCCGCTGAGCGCGTCGCCGCGGTCAGCGAGGCCCACCAGCTCACCGCCGAACGTCTCGCGGCGCTCCACCTGGAACTGAGACGTGTCCGCGACCGCGGGTACGCCGTGAGTACCGGAGCCGTCGACGAGGGCGTGTGGGCGTCAGCGTGCCCGTCTTCGACCGGCTCGGCCAGGTGAACGGAACCGTCAGCACCATGGTGCCCGAATTCCGGGTGCGTCACAGCCATCAGGCCCTGCTCACCCTTACCCACGCTGCGGCTCAGGACATCAGTCGCTTCGACGAACTGTCATGACGCTCCGACCTGTCCGCGCCCGCGCTCCGCGCCGGTGCACCGCATGCCACCGGCCGACGCCATCCAGCGCCCCGCCCGGCACCACATCACTGCCATGAATTCGGACTGCACACCATGAACACGCACCCCAGTACCGCCACCGCTGCCAGTGGATTCGCCGTACGGGCGGCTTCCGGCAACGTGTCAGCAGCGGTCGCAACCCCGACGTGAACGACCGCCCCGTTTGGGCCGGCCGTATCGACGGTCCCGGCCCGGCGCACAGACGCTGGCATTCCGCGGTCAACGCGGACGAACCCACCACCCGGGTGCGGCCGTGATCGGCTTCCGCAGCGACGAGGGGTGCGTCGCAACGGCGGGCGCCAGGGCGCCGCCGACGGCCCGGATGAGATCCGCCGGGCCCTCGCCTCCAAGGCCCTGGACGCCGGCATCGTCGTCCACGACGTGGGTGACGTCACGGTGCTGGGAGACGGCTGGAGGACGGCCACGACCGGCTCGCTGCCGCCGTCTCCTCGATGGTCGGCGCCGGTCACCTCCCCTGGTGCTCGGCGGCGGTCACGAGACCGCGTACGGCTCCTACCGGGGCTCGCCGCCAGTGGCGCCCTGGACGGGCAGCGGCTCGGGATCCTCAACCTCGATGCGCACTTCGATCTGCGCGAGGCATCGCGCGCCACCTCCGGCACCCCTTCCGGCAGATCGCCGACCTCGAGGCCGACCGCGGCGCGCAATTCACATACGCGGTCGTGGGCATCAGCGAGCCGAGCAACACCGCCGCCCTCTTCGACACCGCGAACGCCCTGAACGTCGAATACCTGACAGACGAAGCCTGCCAGGAGCGCCATCTTCCCGAGGTGCTCGCCTTCGTGGCGCGTTTCGTCGAATCCGTCGACGTGCTGCACCTGAGCATCGACCTCGACGTGCTGCCCGCCGCGTCCGCCCCGGCGTCAGTGCGCCCGCCGCAGTCGGCGTGCCAACGACCGTCATCGTCGAAATCTGCAAGGCGATCGCCGCCGACCCGAAACTCGCGCTGGCGGACATCGTCGAGCTGAACCCGGCCTACGACATCGACCACCGCACCGCCGGGCTCGCAGCCCGGCTCGTCCACCCTCACGGTCGGCCGCCACCGCGCCCGCAGCCGTGCCACCGCGCCCACCGGCCGCCCGGCCGACGGCAGACCGGAAGCGCCGCAGCACCCGTAGATCCGCACCACATAAGGCCCGAATGGAGTTGAACATGGTGAAAGCACCCATAGGACGAAGGGCCGCGGCCGTCCTGGCCGGGCTCTCTCGGCGGTCATCCTGCTGGCGGGCGGCTCACCCGCCGCCGCCGATCAGGCTGACAAGGGAACTCAGAAGGAGGGTGCCCAGAAGCTCGACCGGCTTCGCTCGGGCCAGGCGACACTGCGAGTGGGTACCGACGCGACGTTCCCGCCCTTCGAGTTCACCGATGCCAAGGGCGGCAAGATCGGTTTCGACGTCGAGCTGGTCCGGGCACTTGCCGAGCGCGTGGGCATCACGAAGGTCGAGTTCACGCAGATGCCGTTCGGGAACATCGTTCCGGCGCTGCAGGCCCACCAGATCGACGTCGGAGCCTCGGCGATCTACATCAGTGACGCGCGGGCCGAAGCGGTGGACTTCACAGACGTCTACTACCCCGGCGGGCTTGCGATGTTCGTCCCCGACGACGACGACTCGGTACATACGCTGAAGGACCTGGCCGGTAAGAAGGTCGCGGTGCAGGTTGGCACCAAGTCCGTGGAGTGGCTCCAGGAGCACCAGCCCGCGCCCAACGCGTGACCGTGCAGACCAACGAGCAGATGTTCTCCTCGGTCATGCTCGGCCAGGCCGACGCCGTCGTCACCGGAGCGCCGGGCGGCCGGTACTTCATCGCCCAGCACGGTGGCCTGAAACAGGTCGGCAAGCGGTTGACCGGCGAGAACTACGGATACGCGTTCCCGAAGTCGGATTCCGCGGTGACCGCCGCGTTCGATTCCGAACTCAAGAACATGAAGGCCGACGGCTCGTACGCGAAGCTGACCGACAAGTGGTTCGCCGCCAACGACACCGTCAAGGCCGAGAAGGACCGCCCCTTCTCAACCCGCGACGATCGCGGACTCCTGGGATCAGATCTGGCACGGCCTGCTGGTCAGCATCATGGTCATCCTGCTGTCGCTCTGCCTCAGCCTGCTCCTCGGCATGCTCGGCGGCTTCGCCAAGCTCAGCAGGATCCTCCCGGTGCGCTGGCTGGGCAACGCCTACGTCTCCGTGATCCGCGGCACCCCGTTCGTCGTCCAGCTGTTCTTCATCTACTTCGGCCTGCCCCAGCTCGGACTGCAGCTGTCGCCCATGGTCGCCGGGGTGCTCGCCCTCGGCCTGTACAGCGGCTCCTACGTCACCGAAATCTTCCGGGGCGCCGTACAGGCGGTGGACCGCGGCCAGATCGAGGCCGCCCGCTCCTGCGGTATGTCGCACGGTGCGGCGATGCGACATGTCGTGGTGCCCCAGGCGTTCCTGCGCATGCTGCCCCGCTGGGCAACGAGTTCGTGTCGCTGACCAAGAACTCCGCGCTGGTCTCCTTCGTCACCATCGGTGAACTCTTCCTCGTCGGTCAGACGATCATCTCCCGCACGTTCGACGCGCTGACCGTCTACCTGTTCATCGGCTTCCTCTACTACGTCCTGACCAACCTCATCGGATCCGCCACCCAGGCGATCGAGAAGAAGATGGCGGTGTATGTCTGATGGCACTCCTGGAAACGCACGGCATCACCAAGGCGTATGGCGACCACGAGGTGCTGCGCGGCATCGACTTCACCGTCGAACCGGGCCAGGTCGTCGCCATCATCGGGCCCAGCGGAGGCGGCAAGTCAACCTTCCTGCGCTGTCTGAACCTGCTTGAGACGCCGACCACGGGCCATGTCGTCTTCGCAGGCGAGGAGCTCAGCGCGACGCAGTCCAACCTCAACCAGCTGCGTGCCCGGATGGGGATGGTCTTTCAGCAGTTCAACCTGTTCCCCACATGACCGCGCTGCGCAACGTCGTGCTGCCGCAGATGAACGTGCTCGGGCGCAGCCGCGAAGAGGCCGGAGCGCGGCCGCGCGTTGCTCGCACGGGTTGGCTTGAGCGACCGGGCGGAGATCTTCCCCAACCGGCTCTCGGGAGGCCAGAAGCAGCGCGTCGCCATCGCACGGGCCGTGGCCATGGACCCGCAGCTGATGCTCTTCGACGAACCCACGTCCGCGCTGGATCCCGAGGTGGTCCACGACGTCCTGGAGGTCATGAGCGGTCTGGCCAAGGACGGCATGACGATGGTCGTGGTCACCCACGAGATGGGATTCGCCCGGAAGGTCGCTGACCGGGTCGTCTTCATCGAAGGCGGCCGGATCGCCGCGGACCTGCCGCCCGAGGAGTTCTTCTCGGCGGCCAACGACAACGACCGCATCAAGGCCTTCCTGGCCAAGGTCCTTAGCGGTCAGCTCTGCGCTCGCAGCGCCGGTGGGGACAGCGGCAGCCGAGCCACCGTCGGTGTCCGCGAGGCCACGGGTCTGCGGGAATACGAGAACCCGGCTCCGGAGAAGCGTCGTTGGGGCGGGTCCGCCGCCCGGCGGCCGCCTACCGGAGACCGAGATGAGTGTCGGTGCCGGCCAGCTCGGCACTGGCAGCCCACAGGCGGGCAGCGGCAGCTGGATCGGCCATATGGGAGGGACGGGCTCGCGCCGTGGCATGCCGCGCAGGCCGAAGACCCTCGGCCCCACAGTTGCCCGCCCCGCACCTCCGGGTCGAGGACAGCACGGACGACGGGCCACGCTCCGGCGTCCTTTCCTGCACCAGCATCCCGGCGGGCAAGGCGCGCAGCCGCTCGCCGGGGGCGTCACGCGTACCGGCCGGCGGGACGGGGTGAGGAGTCCAGTGCGCCGCCGGGGTGGGTTACCACGCTGAGCACCGTGCTGCCGACGGCGCGCAGCCGGCGGTCGAGTTCGAAGCCGAAGCACATCTGCGCCAGCTTCGACCGGCCGTAGGTGCGCTTGGGCCGGTAGTCCTGGGCCGACTGCAGATCGTCCAGGTCCAGTCGCTCCGACCGCGCCGCGAAACTTCCCACGGTCACGATGCGGCCGGCCGGCGCCGCGGACAGCAGGGGAGCCGGCCGCTGGGTGAGCGCGAAGTGACCGAGGTGGTTGGTGCCGAACATCAGCTCGTGGCCGCCCCGGTCTCCCGACGCGGCGGGTCGTCGAGCGCGACCCCTGCGTTTGTAGGCCACGGCGTCGAGATGTCCGAGGTCCAGCCTGTCCACGGCGGCCTTCAGGGACGGCAGGTCGGCGAGGTCCAGCTGAAGCTTCCGTACGTCTGCGCCGGAGACTCGCGAGCGGATCGAGGCCATGGCGGCGTCGGCCTTCGCGGCGTCCCGGCTGCCGAGCACGACGACGGCGCCGGTGGCGGCAAGCTGTTCCGCGGCGAAGTAGCCGATCCCGGCGTTCCCCGGTGACCAGGAAGATCCTGCCCTCGGCAGACGGCAGCCGGTGAACGTCCCACGGCCGGCTCCGGGATGTGGAAGACACGACGACAGGCTCCTTGCGGTCGGGGCGGCGTGCTCTTGGGAACACCAACCCGATCAAGGTCGCAACCTCAGCCGACAAACCACCGACAGGCTTCCGACACCTCTTCCCGAGGACCGGGAAAGCGACCACGGGAAGCGACAAGGCCGCCATCACGCTTCCAAATCGGGAAGTTGGCCATTGACATACCGGCACCGCTAGAGTCATATAGTGCTAGGAACCTAGATGAATAGAGGAGACGTTGATCGAGTTTCACCTCGATGCCCGGTCCGGCGTCGCGCCGTACATGCAGCTGGTCCACCAGGTACGCCAGGCCATGCGCCTGGGCCTGCTGTTCGAGGGGACCGGCTGCCCACGGTCAAGGACGTCGCGGCCAAGGTGGCGATCAATCCCAACACCGTGCTCAAGGCTTACCGGGAGCTCGAATACGAGGGCCTGGTCACCAAGAAACCCGGTGTCGGCACGTTCGTTTCCAGCACCCTCAGCGACGCGTCGCTGTCCGAACATGAGCCGCTGCGGCAGGAGTTGCGCGGTTGGCTGGCACGGGCTCGGACCGCGGGACTGGACGAGGAGAGCATCGAGGCCCTGTTCCTGAGCACCTTCCGCACTCCCACCGAAGAGGAGCAATGACAGCAATTCTGGAAGCCAGAGGCCTGGGCAAGCGGTACGGCCGCCGCCAGGCTCTCTCGGACTGCACGCTGAGCGTCCCGGCCGGGCGGGTGGTCGGCCTGGTCGGCCCCAACGGGGCCGGCAAGTCGACCTACTGCAGCTTGCCTGCGGCCTGATCAGCCCGACTTCGGGCACCATCGAAGTCCTCGGCGGACGCCCCGCGTCCGGCACCGCGCAGCTGGCCAAGGTCGGTTTCGTCGCCCAGGACACTCCCACCTACGCCGCACTGTCCATCGCCGACCACCTGCGCCTGGGGCCAGGCTCAACCCGGCCTGGGACGCACAGCTGGCGGACGGCCGGATCCGGGACCTCGACCTGGACCCGCCCAGCGGGTCGGCAAGCTCTCCGGCGGCCAGCGCGCCCAGGTGGCCCTGACCCTCGCCGTGGCGAAGCGGCCCGAGCTGCTGATCCTCGACGAACCGGTCGCCGCCCTGGACCCCTGGCGCGGCGTGAGTTCCTGCAGGGGCTGATGGAGTACGTCGCCGAGCACGGCACAACGGTCATCCTCTCCTCGCACCTGGTCTCCGACCTGGAGCGGGTCTGCGACCACCTGATCTCGCTGGTCGCCTCACGGGTCCAGATCGCCGGAGACGTGGACGACCTGCTGGCCACCCACTTCCGGCTCATCACGGCACGCCGGGAGGCCGACAGCCTGCCCAAGGAGATGCGGATCCTGCGGGCCACACACACCGAACGGCAGAGCACCTTCATAGTGCAGGCCGCCACCGCGATCCCGGACCCCGCCTGGGCCCTGGAGCCGCTCGACCTGGAGGACCTGGTGCTCACCTACATGGCCGAGGGCAAAGCCGGTCCGGCCCGCCGGCCCACGCTGGAGGCTCAGCGATGATCTGGCTGACCTGGCGCCAATACCGCGTCCAGACACTGGTGGCCCTCGCGGCTCTGGCCGCGGTCACGGTGGCCCTCCTGATCACCGGCTTCCAGCTCCGGAGCTACTACGACAGCAACGTCGCCGGCTGCGGGAACGACTGTGGCGCGGCCGAGAACGCGTTCATTAACCAGTACAGCTCCCTGGCCTACTTCGGCACCGGGCTTCAGATCGCGGTGCCCGGCATCATCGGGATCTTCTGGGGCGCGCCGCTGATCGCCCGGGAGCTGGAGACCGGCACCCACCGGCTGATCTGGAACCAGAGCATCACCCGCACCCGCTGGCTCGCGGTCAAGCTCGCGGTCGTCGGCCTGGCGGCCGTGGCTCTCACCGGACTGCTCAGTCTGCTGGTGACCTGGTGGGCCGAGCCGATCGACCGGGTCAACACGGACCGCTTCACACCCCTGCTGTTCGACGGCCGCGGCATCGTGCCGCTCGGCTATGCGGCCTTCGCGTTCACGGTCGGAGCCTGCGCCGGACTGCTGATCCGCAGAACGGTCCCCGCGATGGCGGCCACACTGGCCCTCTTCATCGCGGTCCAAGTCCTCATGCCTTACGTGGTCCGCCCGCACCTTATGACGCCGGACCGCATGGACGTCGCCCTCAACTCGGTGGGCATGGACTCGGTGGGCAGGGATTCAGCCAGTGCCGACGGCGAACCCCGCGCCGCAGAACCCGAGTGGAACGCGAACAACATCCTGCTGACGGGCGACGGCGCCGACGCCCATGTGGAGGTGAGTCTGGCCAAGCCCGGTGCCTGGGTGGTGTCCGGCATCAGTCCGGTACTCAATCCGGCAGGCAAGGCGGTCGGCGGCAGTGAAGGCTGCGCAGACATCGATACCGACCCGCTGGCCTGCTTCGCCGAGTCCGACCTCCATGTGAAGGTGACCTACCACACGGCAGACCGCTACTGGACTTTCCAGTGGATCGAAACGGCGATCTTCCTCGCCCTCGCCGGACTGCTGACCGGCTTCTGCGCCTGGTGGCTGCGCCGCCGCCTGAACTGACGGGCCCGCGGAGCGAAGAGGCGGCCGAAGCCAACGCAACTGGCTTCGGCCGCTGCTTCGACTCTACGGCCCGGGCCCCGGCGTCGAACGGGCGAGCACGAGTTGTGAGCGTGCCGGTGTGGTGACGCCGTCGAGATTGCCTCGTAAGACGCTTTGTGGAGCACTGAACCACGAGCAGGTCTAAGCCTTGTCGCGGTCCTCGGTGAGGGTGTGGGCGACCAGGGCGTTCGCGTGGCCGTGGCCGAGTCCGTGCTCGGTCTTGAGCCAGCTGACCAGCTCCGAGTGCTTGGCCAACGGGGAGGCGCGGATGAGTACTTGCCACTCCTCGATCGGTCGACCGTACTTCTGCTCGATCGAGGGGAAGTAGCTCGCGGGCCCCTTCACCGGTTCTGCCATCGCCGCATTCTCCATCCGTGTGGGCGCCGTGCCACGTATCCGCGTGGCCGGATTCGGACCCAGCGTACGAGGCGACGTGTCCCGCAGGATGCTGGACCGGGACTTTCGTCGGCCGGCTTCCGGCCTTGGTTCAGCCGCCGGTGCCCGCGCATTCGTGGTTGTCGCCGCCGCTGCGGCACCCGACCTCGCCGGTGAACGCGGGCGCGGGAGCGGGTGCTCGGTCCGGTCCTCGGGCCGCTGGAGCGCCACCCGCCGGTAATCCCTGCCACCACCACGACGGCCATGAAGCACTGGGTCCACACGGTCACCACGGCACGGGACCGGGACGCGATCGCGGCCGCCACCACGGCCAGGGCCCCGACCGTGCCGGCAGCGACGAGATAGCCCCACAGTGGGTCGGGGCTCACCCTCCTGGCCGGGTGGAGACTCATTCCGGTCACCAGCCAGATGCCGCAGACCACCAGCAGGGCGAGCACTTCGAGGAGCAGCAGCCCCACAGCAGCCCCACGTCGGCGCCACGGCCGGCGCGGGGCCGTACGGAATCGTCGAACGCCGTGGGCGCGCTGGGAAGGTCCATGCCCGTCATCCTGGCCGGGGAGCAGGGCGGGCACATGAGTACAGGTACCCAAGGCCGGGATCGGGCGCTGATGCGGTTGCTCACACGGGTATCGGCAACGACAGCCAGCGGGCCAGTACCTCTAGGCCGCAGTGCTGACGAACGCCGTCCAGGCGCGCGGGGACGGTGAGGACCGGGCCGTCGGTGACCTTGGAGTCGCGGATGTGCACGGCGGCGGGGTGGGCGGAGACCTCGACGCAGTTGCCGCCCTGGTCGCTGCTGTAGCTGGACTTGTGCCAGTCGTAGGCCACTTCGAGGCAGGCGCCGCCCTGGTCGCTGCTGTAACTCGACTTGAACCAGTTCAGGCCTGTGTCGTGTGCTGCGCGAGTCATGACTCTCCCTGCAGGTGGTCCAGTAGGCGCGCGCTTCTCTCGATGGAAAGCGCCTGCGAACGCAGCATCCCATATTTCTGTGAGAGCACGCTGACGTCGTCCGGATCATCGTGCAGCACGCTGGTCAGCTGGCCCTCGACGTAGGCGAGATGGTCGTGATCGGGGTCTCCAGGAGCACCATCGGGCCAGCCAGGCCCGCGTGCTTGGGGAGTTTCATCGGCATGATCTGGAGCCCCAGGAAAGGGAGTTCCATGCACTGGCGCAGGTGGCGGATCTGCTCCCGTCGCATGCGGGGTCTCCGATCTCGCTGCGCAGAATGCTCTCCTCCAGCAGGAAGTGCAGCATCGGACGCGGCCTGCGTTCGAGGAGCCTCTGTCGGTCGAGCCGTGCGGTGACCCATTCCTCCCGCTGGTCTTCTTCGAGTGGTGGGTACAGACAGGAGAAGAGGAACCGGGCGTACTCCTCGGTCTGGAGCAGTCCAGGCACCACCTGATTCTCGTACCACAGCAGCGTCACCGCCTCCTGCTCGTACTCCACGAAGTCCTGGACGAACGCCGGGAACCGCTCCTTCTGCGGCACCTTCGCCACCGCGACCTGCAACACGCCCTTGGTGTCCAGTAGTTCGTCCAGCTGCCTCGCGAAGTCCGCCTGCAACGGCCGGCGGCCCTGCTCGATCGAGGCGATCGTGTCCTCGCCCACGCAGAACTGGTCGGCCAGTGACACCTGCGTCATCCGGGCCGCCTTGCGGAACGTGGCGACCTGCGCGCCGATCACGTGCCACGAGGTGGTCCGCTTGTTCCTCTTATTTGCCGAGTGCATGAGCTGCCTCTTCCCGTACCGACCCGCACCTGACCCGTCACGGCCCGTACGAAGACGTTGTACGGCGTGACGCGGTGAGTGATCCTAGTAACGGTCTGTGACAGTCGTCCCGTGAATGAGACAACTCAACTCCCGTCATTCCGCGAGGCGTTCTACCGCCGCGAACGCAGGTCGATCCCGCTCGTACGGCAGTTCGCCCGCGAGGCCCTGATCGACTGGGCGTGCGGAGTGCGCAACGACGACGTACTGCTCTGCGTGAGCGAGCTCGCGACCAACGCGCGTGCGCCATGAGGCGCTCTGTTGTATCCCCGGTTCAGCCGGGAGGAACTGAAGGGAGGTTCTTGGGCCTGATGACTTACCTGGACTCGAAAGGGAAGGGGACCGCAGCATGTCAGGAAATCAGCGATCGTGTTCAAGTGTGGAAGCGATGCGCTGAGGGGCCCGTGCGATATGGCGAAAGCTGGATTGCCTGAACCCCAATCTCCAAAGGATGAAATGTGTTGCATCCGCCGGAAATCTGCACTTGCCACCGGCGCCGCATCCTGCGGTGGAGTGAATGCGTATCCACCGCACCCTTCGGATAGCGGGATGATTCCCAATGAGGGAATTCAAGGAGATGAGTGGGGCGCCTAAGTCGCGCTAGATACGTACAACAGAGACGAACATGGGATCACCTAAAGGATGCGAGTCCCAAGGTGACGGAGGCCCCGTAGTAGTCGCAGGAGTAACGACCTGCCAAGGAGGACGGGAAAGCCGTCCACAGGGCGAAGGGGTCAGGTGATCCGGACATCACGATGCTGGGAGGTATGCGTAATGCAGAGCGCCGAAGCGGTACTTGATGTCCTGCGTGAACGCGGCAGGCGCGGCCTGCCGTGCGATGAGCTGTATCGACAGCTGTTCAACCCGAACCTGTATCTGCTGGCCTATGGGCGCATCTACGCCAACCATGGCGCGATGACCCCTGGGGCCTGCGGGGAAACCGCAGACGGCATGTCCGAAGCCAAGATCGGGCACATCACCGAAGCCATGCGCCACGAGCGCTACCGCTTCCGCCCGGTACGGCGCGTCCACATTCAAAATCCAACGGAAAGACGCGTCCCCTTGGCCTGCCGTCCTGGTCGGACAAACTTGTCGGTGAGGTAATGCGTCTCCTGCTGGAGGCATATTACGAGCCGCGGTTTTCCGGTCGCTCCCACGGTTTCCGTCCCGGTCGAGGATGCCACACGGCATTGTCCGAGGTGGCACACAAATGGACCGGGACAACCTGGTTCATCGAGGGAGACATCTCCGACTGCTTCGGCTCGCTCGACCACGAGGTCCTGCTGGCCATCCTGTCGGAGAAGATCCGCGACAACCGGTTCCTTCGCCTCATCCAACAGATGCTCAAGGCGGGATACATGGAGGACTGGAAATGGCACGCCACCCTGTCGGGTTCCCCGCAGGAGGCGTCCTCTCCACTCCTGTCCAACATCTATATGGACCGGCTGGACACCTTCGTCGAAACAGTACTCATCCCGGAATACACCCGAGGAAGTACCCGAAAGAAGAACCCGGAGTACCAGAAGCTGGAAAACGCGATCTGGAACACCCGGCAGCGGCTCGCCAAGAGAAAGGAGCACACCGAGTCCGCTCAAGTCCGCCAGTGGCGCAAGCAGTTACGCCGTCATCCCGTCGGGGATCCGCATGATCCCGGCTACCGGCGGCTGCGCTACATCCGCTACGCGGACGATCACCTCCTCGGGTTCACCGGACCCAAGGCCGAAGCCGAGACGATCAAACAACGCCTGGCCACGTTCCTGCGTGACGACCTCAAGCTGGAGCTCAACCAGGGCAAGACGCTGATCACCCACGGCCGCACCCAAGCGGCCCGTTTCCTCGGCTACGACATCACCGTCCAGCACGCCGACGCCAAGGTCTCCGGGCGGCCGCGTCAACCGCGGCCTGCGCTCCATTAACGGGAAGGTCTCGCTCCGCGTGCCCAAGGACGTGATCAAGGCCAAATGCGCCCCGTTCCTCAAGCGCGGCAAACCCGCGCACCTGGACCCGCTGACTGGATGCACACCCTTCGACATCATCAGCCTCTACGGAGCCCAGTACCGGGGCATCGTCCAGTACTACCTGCTGGCCGGCGACGTCTGGAAGCTCGACCGGCTCAAGGGGTCATGCTGACCTCCCTGCTCAAGACCCTGGCCGCCAAGCACCGGTCAAGGGTGACCGCGATGGCCAACCGCTACAAGACGACCATCAAGACACCCCAGGGACCGCGCAGGTGCTTCGAAGCCAGAGTCGAACGAGAGGGCAGGAAACCACTGGTCGCACGGTTCGGTGGCATTCCCTCACCCGGAAACGGACGGCCGTCCTCGACGACCTTCCGTCCACCATGTTCACCCGCGCAGCCGCCCGCGCGGCAGCCAGCTCATCGATCGGCTCCAACGCGGACGGTGTGAACTCTGCGAGAGGCGAACTGAGGTGCAAGTACACCAAGTTCGCTCCCTGGCGGAGTTACGCGGCCCGGGAGAACAGCCCGCCTGGGCGCTACTGATGCTCAAGAAGCGGCGCAGAACGCTTGTGGTCTGCCCGCCTTGTCACGGAGGCGTCCATGCGTGACCCGGGTGACGAACACGCAGTAATCACTGGAGAGCCCGCTGCACCGAAAGGGTGCACGGCGGGTTCGGGCCGGAGGCCACTGGAGAAGGACCCGCACAGCGGAAACCTCGCCAGTGGCCTACCGGTACTGGTGCACGGTGTCCCGCCGGGGCGTGGGTTCCGTATCCACCTCTACTGGGAGGGGCCGGCGGCATCCTCCGGATCGAGGTCCATGACAGCGGCGGGGAGAGGTCCTCGTGGGGAGGGTCACTCCCGACGTCGAGGGCGGGCGTGGGCTGCTGCTGGTCGGGGCGCTCGCCGATGCCTGGGGCGTGGGGAGCGGAATCCCGGCAAGGTCGTCTGGTGTGAGTTTGCTGCTTCGGCAAGCATGTTTGTCGAATCCGGTTCAGGAGCGCACCATCTTCCGTAGATGGAGGTGGCTCGCATGAGCGATATGAACCAGAGGTACGACGTAGTAGTGGTGGGCGGCGGGGCCGCCGGGCTGAGCGGGGCCCTGGCCCTGTCCAGGCCCGGCGCTCGGTGCTGGTGATCGACGCGGGCAGCCCGCGCAACGCACCCGCGTCCCACGTGCACAACTACCTGGGCCGCGAGGGAACCCCGCCCGCCGAGCTGCTGGCCATCGGCCGGGAAGAGGCGAGTGGTTACGGCGCCGAGATCGTCGAGGGCAAGGTGGTGGCGGCCGAGAAGCTGGCCGATGGCTTCCGTGTCGTACGGGAGGACGGGACCTCCGTCGAGGCGCGGCGCCTCCTCGTCACCACCGGCATCGTCGATGAGCTGCCGCCGGTCCCCGGCCTGGCCGAGCGCTGGGGCAACGAGGTGCTGCACTGCCCGTACTGCCACGGCTGGGAGGTCAGGGACCGGCCGATCGGGATCCTGGCCATGGGCCCGATGGCCGTACACCAGGCGCTCCTGTGGCGGCAGTGGAGCCAGGACGTGACGCTGTTCCGCCACACCGCACCCGACCCGGGCGACGAGGAGTACGAGCAGCTGGCCGCCCGTGGCATCTCGGTCGTGGACGGGGAAGTGACCGGGCTGGAGGTGACCGACGACCGGCTCACCGGGTGCGGCTGGCCGGCGGCCGGGTGATCCCGCGCGAGGCGGTCGTGGTCCAGCCGCTCTTCACCGCGCGTTCCGCGGTGCTGGAGAGCCTCGGCCTTCGGCCTACCGAGCTGGAGATGGGCGGCCAAGTCATCGGCTCGTACTTCGCGGCCGATCCGGCCGGTGCGACCGAGGTGCCCGGCGTCTGGGTGGCCGGTAACGTCGCCAATCTGATGGAGCAGGTCGTCGGCGCCGCCAGTGCGGGACTCAAGGCGGCGGTGGCCGTCAACGCGGACCTCATGACCGACGACACCCGCCGCGCGGTCGAGGCCCGCCGCGCCGCACCCTTCTCGGCCCGGGCCGAGCGCAACGCAAGCCGCCGTAACGGACTGTAGGAGACCAGATGACCAACGACAGCACCTCAGCATCCGACGCGGAACTCTGGGACGACCGGTACAGCGAGAGCGACCGGATCTGGAGCGGAAACCCCAACACCGTGTTCGTCCGGGAAGTGGAGGGCCTGAAGCCGGGGCGCGCGCTCGACCTCGGGTGCGGCGAAGGAGCCGACGCGATCTGGCTCGCCCGGTCGGGCTGGCAGGTCACGGCCACCGATATCTCACGCGTCGCTCTGGACCGCGCTGCCGGGCACGCGGCCGACGCGGATGTGGCCGACCGGATCGACTGGCAGTGGCACGACCTGGGGCCACCTTCCCCGAGGGGAGTACGACCTGGTCTCCGCCCAGTTCCTGCACTCCATGGGTGACATGCCGCGCGAGCAGATCCTGCGGCAGGCGGCCGGGGCGGTGGCACCCGGCGGCGTACTTCTGGTCGTCGGGCACGCGGGCTTCCCCTCGTGGGAGCACAACCACCACCCGGAGACACACTTCCCCACCCCGGACGAGGTGCTCGCGTCCCTCGAACTGAACGACGGGGAGTGGGAGGTGCTGCTCAGCGACGAGCACGAGCGCATCCAGAACGGCCCGGACGGACAGCCCACCACCCGTACCGATAACGCGTTGAAGATCCGTCGCAAGGTGTGATGCGGTAGACGCGGGCCCGCTTACGGAGACACAGGTCCGGGAAGTGTGTTTCCGTAACCGGGTTCCAGACGGCCGATAGTGAGCGGGAGAAGCCCATTGGTAACCGCACAGCCGGCCCGATGGCGCAGACTGGCCCTGCTCGCCGCCCTGATGCTGGCCGCGTTCACGTTCAACACCACGGAGAACCTGCCGATCGGGCTGCTCGAGCTGATGTCGGCCGACCTCCGGGTGTCGCTCGCGGCGGTGGGCCTTCTGGTCACCGGCTACGGACTGACCGTCGCGGTGGCCTCGTTGCCGGTCGCCCACGCCACTCGGTCCATGCCGCGCCGCCATGTGCTCACCGTGCTCCTGGCCGCACTGGTCCTGTCCAGCCTGCTGTCGGCACTGGGCTCTTCCTACTGGCTGCTCCTGGCCGCCCGGCTGGTGACCGCGCTCGCCCAGGCGCTGTTCTGGGCGGTGATGGGGCCGGTGGCTGTCGGCCTGTTCCCGCCGCAGGTGCGGGGCGGGTGATCGGAGTGCTGTCGGTGGCCGGTTCGCTGGCCCTCGTGCTCGGTGTCCCCGTCGGCACCTGGCTGGGCCAGCGGAGCTCGTGGCAGGTACCTCTCGCCGTGATGGCCGGACTCGGTCTCGTCTCGCTCGTGACGATCGCCGTCCTGCTGCCGACGTCCCGCCCGGAGGACGGGCACGCCGCCTACGGCTCGGCTCCCGACAGGCGCCGGTTCGGGATCGTGCTGATGACCACCGCCCTGTCGGTCACGGGCGCGTTCGCGGGCTATACGTACATCGTGACGTTCCTCGGCGAGGTGAGCGGCTTCACCGAGACCTCGGTCAGTGGCCTGCTGATGGTCTCCGGCATCGCGGGCGTGAGCGGTGTGGCGATCGCGGGGCCACTGCTGGACCGCTTCCCGCGCGGCACGCTGGCCGTCCCGGTGGCCACCCAGGCGATCGGGATGCTCGGCCTGTATGCGGTCGGCACCTCCCAGGCCGGAGCGGTGGCGTGTCTGGCGCTGCTGGGAGGGTCACTGGGACCGGTGTTCATGGCCGCGCAGAACCAGATGCTGCGCCTGGCCCCGGCCGTACGGAGATCGCGCTGGCGGCCAACTCCGGTGCTTACAACGCGGGGTCGCGGCGGGCGCACTGATCGGCGGTCTGAGCCTGTCCGCCCTGGAGGTGCGGGGCACGTTCCTGGTGGGCGGGCTGCTCACCGTCGCGGCGTTCGCGGTGCTGCTCACCGAGCGGATGCTGCGGCCCGTGGCGCAGGGCCGCACGGCGGGAACGGGCGCGGTGGTGGACGGCAGCGCCGTCGAGCACCGCTGATCCACGGCGGGCGCCCCGCATGCCGAGCGCCCGCCGCCCACCCCGGAAGGGGCTGGACGGCGGGCGCGCTCGGTTCGGCCGTGCTGCGCAGGTCAGGCCTGAGGGGCGGCGGCCTTGATCGCGGAGATGTCGAAGTTCAGCTTGACCTTGTCGCTGACCATCACGCCGCCGGTCTCCAGCGCCGCGTTCCAGGTCAGGCCCCAGTCGGAGCGCAGGATGTCGGTGCCGCCCTCGAAGCCGACGCGCTCGTTGCCGTAGACGTCGGTGGCGGAGCCGTTGAACTCCAGGTCGATGGCGAGCGGACGCGTGACGTCCTTGATGGTGAGGTCGCCCGTGACGCGGTACTTGTCGCCCCGACCTGCTCGGCGGCGGTGGAGCGGAAGGTCATGAGGGGAACGTCTCGACGTCGAAGAAGTCACCGGCGAGCAGGTGGCCGTCGCGGTCGGCGATGCCGGTGTCGACACTGGCGATCTTGATGTCGATCGAGGCGGCGGAGTTGGCCGGGTCGGCGCCGTCCAGCTTCAGCGTGCCCTCGTGCTCGGTGAAGGAGCCGCGGACGTTCGTGACCATCGCGTGGCGCACCGTGAAGCCGATGCTGCTGTGGGCCGGGTCGATCGTGTACTCACCGGTCAGCGCGGCCAGCGCGGGGTCCACCGCGGGGTGGCAGTGGTGGACGCGGCGTCATTCTTGCGGTTGAACAGAGCCATGGCTCCTCCTCGGGGACGTGGTCGAGTGAACGAGAAAGGTTGTTTAACCTTCAACGAGATTCACTGTAGCCCCATCTTGTTCAAAGTTCAACAGTCGGGACTTACGGCCCCTGGTGGACGCGCGTGGAACTCGGGCACTATCTTCCTGCCCCTAGATTGTCATGAGCAGGAGGAGTTCCCCATGGTGTCCCGTACCGGAATCCGCTCGGCCCTGACCGCGCTCACCCTCGTCCTCGGAGTTGTCGTCGCGCCCGGCGTCGGCATCCTCGGCAGTGGCGTGAGCGAAGCCCACGCCGTGACCAAGCTCAGCCACTCCCAGGCCACCGCCCGGTTCAGCTCGTCCGGGATCACCTGGTCGTCCTCGGGCGGCTGTTCCAACCGGAATGTGCCGACCTGTACGTCCTTCGACCAGCTCAACCTGCCCACCGCCCAGGGAGCCCAGACGCTCAAGAGCGCCACGGGCTGCGCGCTCAACATCACCGGAGGCACCGAGACCGGGCACGCCGGCGGCACGTACTCGCACTGGAACGGGTACAAGCTCGACTTCGGCAAGAGCACCTGTGTCACGAACTACATCAAGGGCACCTTCACCTACATCGGCGTCCGCGGTGACGGCGCACCCCAGTGGCAGTCCGGCTCGGGCAACATCTACGCGGACGAGGGCAACCACTGGGACGTCACGTTCCACAACTGCGGCGGCTGCTGACCCGCACGCCTACACGCCGCACACGGCAGGTGCCCCGTCCGGCGGGACGGGGCACCTCGCGTGAGCGTCACCACCGGGCTCAGGGGCAGAGCGCGGGCAGGGCACCGTTGCCGAAGAGACCGGCCCGGTCGATGGCGATCCGGCCTTCCTTCACCACCGCCTGAATGTGGCAGGGGTCGCCCAGGGCCGCGATATCGGTCAGCGGGTCGATGTCAGTGATCACCAGGTCGGCAGCCTTGCCGGTCTCCAGGGTTCCGGTGACGTCGTCGATGCCGCACAGTTCGGCGGCGCTGCCGGTGGCGGCCACGATCGCCGCCATGGGGTCAGGCCGCCGAGCTCGACGAGCAGGCCCAGCTCCTGAGGTTTCTGCCGTGTCCGGAGGTCAGGCCGCTGTCGGTGCCCATGGCGATCCTGATGCCGGCGGCGACCGAGCGGGCCACCGACTCCTGCGCGATCCGGTGCCAGCGCACCCCTTTCGTACGCCACGGGTGACGTACGCGCAGGATCGAGGTCGTGGGTCGTTTCCAGCAGCGTGGGTACGAGGAACTGGCCCCGGTCGGCCATCTCGGCCCGCAACTCGTCGTCCAGCGCGTAGCCGTGCTCGATGCTGGTGACGCCGCAGCGGACGGCCGCTTCGATGCCGGGCCGCCCGATGGCGTGCGCGGCCACCGGAAGCCCGCCGTAGGCCTGGGCCTCCTCGACGGCCGCCCGGATCATCTCGGGCCGCAGGCCCAGCCATTCGGGCTGGTCGTGCGGGAGGTGACGCCGCCGCTGGTGGCAAGCTTGATGCAGTCGGCGCCCATCGCGACCAGGTCCCGTACCCGGGCCCGCATGTCATCGACGGAGTTGACCAGGCTGCCGGGGCTGCCCGGGAAAGCGACGGCGGCAGCCATCCCGTCGATGCCGCCGGCCAGGGTGAAATCCGCATGACCGGCACGCTGGCTGAGCATGGCGACCGAGACGAGCAGCCTCGGCCCGGGAATCTTCCGCTCCGCCACGGCCCGGCGGAAGCCGGCGTCCAGACCCATGAGGTCGCGGGCGGTGGTGACCCCGTTCTCCAGGTGGTGCGCAGCCTGCTCAGGACCTTCAGCGTCCGGTAGCTGGGCAGCTCGTCGATTCCTGCCATGAGGCTGCCGTCCTGGCCCGGCAGAGCGAAGTGCACATGGGTGTCGATGAAACCCGGACACACTGTCCGCCCGCCGAGATCCACCGTGCGGGCCCGTCGGCTTCCGCCGGGAGCGAGGCTGCCGGACCGGCCCACCGCAGGACCGCTCCTTCGATCAGGAGTGCGGCATCCGCTACCGGGGGCGCCCGCTGCCATCGATCAGCCGTGCGTGACGGAGCAGGACCCGGGCGCGGGAGCCGGCCGGGCTCATCTCGTCGATAGAGGTCATCTGCCAACCATCCGACGGAATCCGGGCGACGCAAGCGGGACTGCGCCGGACGGGTTCCGGGCCGCCCGCCGTCGTGCGTGGCGGTGGGCGGCCCGAGTGTCGCTGAGGGGCTGAGTGTCAGGAGCCGACGCTCACCGTGAAGCGCCTCGGGTTGCCGTCGTGTGCGGCGCCGGAGACGTCCGGCTCGCCGTCGGGGCGCACGTCGTCGTACGGGAACGCGTACCCGATCGGCGAGTTCGCGTGGACGACGCGCGACCAGTGGTTGGTCACCGCGCCCTGGTAGTAGTCCGCCACCGTCGTGCCGTTCGGCTGCTGCGGGTGGCTGAGCATGATCGAGCGGTTGAAGCCCGCCGCGATCCTCGCCAGCAGCGCCTTCTTGTCGTCGGAGTCAGCCGGGTTGTTCGTGAAGGGCCCGTGGTTGCAGGTGAAGATGTCCTTCGAGGTCGGCTTGGTGAAGGTGTGGCCGCCCTCGAAGGTCATCGTGTCGCCGCTGACCCGGCCCGCGAGGGTGCCCCGCCCGCCCTGGAGGTCGATCCGCAGATCGGTCGAGCGGTACTTCTCCCAGACCTCGTCGATCTGCGCGGTGAACAGGTCCCGGAACGGCATCTCGTCGGGGCGGTCGAAGAACGGGGCCATCAGGTTCTGCGGCGAGATGACCCGCAGGACCTCTCCGTCCGAACCCCGGGTGACCAGCTTGTCCCAGGGCTGCCCGTCGGAGGCGGCCTGAGCGGTGAGGTCGTCGGCGATCCGCTGCACCGCGCCGTCCGGGAGCGGTGCGACGGTGTGTGCCGTCACCCACCAGATTCAGACCGATCGGAAGCGCGGTCACCAGGTCGACGTAGCTGATGTTGGCGTAGATCTGCTGCGGGTTGAACGTGAACTCGCAGAACGACCAGGTCCGCCCGTAGTTCGGGTCGGTGGACGTCGCGAAGGCCGGCTCCACCAGCGAGGGTCCCGGTTGAGGTAGAAGTCCAGCTTGTCGTCGCGTACGAAGTAGACCCGGGCGCCGTACATCTGGGGAGTGTGAGAACCACCGGTCCCGCGCCCGCGGCGTTCAGCGGAATTGCGCAGTCCACCGGCAGCGGGGTCTGCGGTGCGCCCGGGGAATCGGGGCGGTAGACGCTGCCGTCGGCCTTCAGCAGCACCCAGCGGTCGGTGCCCTGTTCATGGCCGGTGACGTAGGCGTTCACCGTGCCGGGCAGCGAACGGTTCTCCAGGGCCAGCTCGCAGGTGGCCGGCGCGGCCGACGCGCGTGGGCTCAGGGCGTCGCCCCAGAAGGGTAGGTGAGCGCGGTCGCGGAGGCGGCAGCGCCCGTCAGGAACAGTCTGCGTGAAATCACGAGGGACTCCCGAGGTGTGGGGCCGCAGACGGAGTGATGGGGGTTCGTGCGGGGAGGTGTGCGGTGGGGGCGTCTGCGGTGCGCACCACTCTTGCCACGCCCGGGTGAGCGTCAAGAGTTACGACTGAGAGCGCTCTCAGGAAAGGTGTTTCTTCACAACTCGACGGCTTCGGGCAGTAGTTGGCGAGCGCGGGTGTACGCATGCATGCGGGTGGTGAACAGAAGTCGAACGCGCCGGCCGCCCCGTTCCGCTTCCGTTCCACTTGGACTAACGTGCGGTGGTTGTTGGACTGGTAACGCCCCGGGAGCCGAAGGCCGTTGACGGTGTCCGGACGCGGCGACTACTCATTCCTCATGTCGCGAAGACTTACTACCGCAGGCACTGTCGCCGCCGCCTCAGCCGCCGTCCTGGCGCTCGTGGGGCCGCACTCCCCGCCGTAGCAGCCGACCCGCTCCCCGCCGCAGCCGAGGCGGCCGACCCCACCGGCCCGGCCGTCATCGGATCCGAACAGCTGGAGGTCGCCGTCGCGGACGACTTCCCGCGCGTACTGACGTACACCGACCGTGCCAGTGGTGAGCAGCTGTCCGGCAGTACGAGCCCGGTCACCGCCGTCACGCTCAACGGCACCGCGTACCCCGTGCAGCTCAAGGGCGCGCCCGGAATCACCGCCGGCACGGCCCGCTACACCCTCGTCTTCGACGGCCTGGCCGGCGTCGAGATCGACGCCTCGCTCTCCGTGTCGGGGCGCGCCACCACCTTCAAGGTGACCGGCGTCCGCGACACCGCGAAGTTCCGCGTCGCCACCATCGACATACCCGGCCACGACCTGGTATCCGTCGGCTCCGCCGACACCGGCGCGGCCACCGCCTTCACCCGGCTCGACCCGGACTCCACGAAGAGTGCCGATGTCTTCGCGGAGGTCACCGGGGAGACGGCCGCCGACAGTGCGCCGGTCGGCGCCTCCTACGCGATCGTCAACACCGGCTCCCTGGCCGCCGCCGTCGAGTCCAACTCCAGCTACGACAAGCCCTCCGGCGCCACCGGCGGCGACGACGCCCGCTTCTGGCACCAGGCCCGCAAGGCCGACGACGGCAGCGTCCGGGTCGGGGTGTGGTCCGGACAGTGGACCTACCGCGGCGAGGGCGCGCCGAAGCCGGAGAGCGGGCGGACCTGCCCTGGGCGAAGGTCGTCGTCACTCCCGACGCCAACGGCGACAAGGCCGTCGACTGGCAGGACGGCGCCGTCGCCTTCCGGAGCATCGGAATCAAGGCGCCCGGCAGCGAAGACACCGCGAACAGGGTCATCACCCACATTCCGTTCAACTTCGCCAGCCAGGCCACGCACCCCTTCCTGCGCACCCTGGACGACGTCAAACGCATCTCGCTCTCGACGGACGGCCTGGGACAGCTCGCACTGCTCAAGGGCTACGGCTCCGAGGGCCACGACTCCGCCCACCCCGACTACGGCGGCAACTACAACAAGCGCGCGGGCGGCCTGAAGGACCTCAACGCGCTGCTCAAGGACGGCAAGAAGTGGGGCGCCACCTTCGGGGCCCACGTCAACGCCACCGAGGCCTACCCGAGGCCAACGCCTTCGACGAAAAGCTCGTCGACAAGACGAAGCCGGGCTGGAACTGGCTCAACCAGAGCTACTACATCGACCAGCGCCGCGACATCAACAGCGGAGACCTGGCAGGGCGCTTCCAGCAGCTGCGCGACGAGACGGACAGCAACCTCAGCTTCCTCTACATCGACGTCTACTACTCGCACGGCTGGATCGCCGACAAGACCCTCCAGGCCGTGCAGCGGCAGGGCTGGAACGTCGGCACCGAGTGGGCGGACAAGTTCGAGCGGGGCTCGCTCTGGTCGCACTGGGCCAATGACCTCGACTACGGCGGGGCCACCAACAAGGGCCTCAACTCCCAGATCATCCGCTTCATCCGCAACGATGAGAAGGACGTCTGGAACAACGATCCGGTCCTGGGACAGAGCGTGCTCGAGGACTTCGAGGGCTGGACCGGCGAGACGGACTGGAACGCCTTCTACGACAACATCTGGCAGCGGAACCTGCCCGCCAAGTACCTCCAGCAGCAGCAGATCACCCGCTGGGACGGCAACGACATCGCGCTCACCGGCGAGGTGCGGGGCACGGTCGAGGACGGCGAGCGGACCTACTACGACCACGGCCGCAAGGTCCTCAGCGGCAGCGACTACCTGCTGCCGTGGGACGGCGGCAAGAAGCTGTACCACTACAGCAAGGCCGGTGGCAGCAGCAGCTGGGAGGTCCCCGGCACGGGCGCGTACACCGTCTACAAGCTCACCGACAACGGCCGGGAGAAGACCGGCACCGTGCGCCCGTGGAGGGAAGATCACGCTGAAGGCCACCGCCGGGCAGCCGTACGTCCTCTACCCGGACAAGGCCCCGAAGGCAGCCGCCGCCCAGTGGGGCCAGGACACCCCGTCGACGACCCCGGCTTCAACGACAGCGGGCTCGACGACTGGTCGAAGACCGGCACCGTCACCCGTGACACCGATGACCAGGGACGCAACAGCGCCGAACTCTCCGGCACCGGCACGGCCGCGCTCTCCCAGCGCATCACCGGTCTGAAGCCCGGCGCGCCTACACCGCCTCCGCGCTCATCGAGGTCGAGCCCGGCAGGAGCAGGCACACCACGCTCTCGGCCGCCGGGAAGTCCGTCGCTGTGGACCGTTCCACCGCCAAGGACTACCTCGCCGCGTCCGACTGGCACGGGACGTACTTCCAGCGGGCCAAGGTCAACTTCACCGCCCGGCCGACGGCCGCGCCACGCTGCGGATCGAAGCGGCCGGCGGCAGCCCGGTGACCGTACGGGCCGATGACGTACGGATCCTGCCAACGCCCCGGTCACCAAGAAGAACACCGTCGTGTACGAGGACTTCGAGAACGTCGACCAGGGCTGGGGCCCCTTCCTCAAGGGCGACGCGGGCGGCTCCACCGACCCCGAACCAGCATCTCCCAGCTGCACGGCCCGTACACCCAGGCCGGCTGGAACGGAAAGCTCGTCGACGACGTGCTCGGCGGAAAGGAGTCGCTCAAGGCCCATGAGGAGAACACCGGGCTCGTCTACCGGACCGCACCCTGGACCGTCCCGATGACCGACGGCCACCGGTACCAGGTCGAGTACGACTACCAGTCCAGCCATGCCGGAGCCTACGAATGGGTCGACGGCTACGACCGGGTCACCGACGGCACCGCCGCCTCGACCGAGACGCGGGCCACGGCCATCGGGAAGCAGCACACGGACGGTCGCTTCAGCGAGACCGTCACGGCGGGCTGCGGCGACACCTGGACCGGGCTGCGCAAGCGGGCCGACGCCCCGAGGGCGCCGACTTCGTCCTGGACGGTTTCACCGTGACCGACCTCGGCCCGGCACCCGCGGGAGCGGGCCGAGTGCGGCTAGTGCCCTCCCGGCAGGCTTTGCCCTGCCGCGCCGCCAGCACGCACGCCGCGTTGGCCAAAGCCCTGGTAGCTCCGCTACAAGGACTTCCGGCCGCCTTGGGATCGCACGCACCGGACGACGCTCCTTGACGGGCAAACATTGCCGGTCACGGCACTGGCTCACTGCCGGGGCGCCTGAATGACCAGGGGCGGGCCGTCCGAGGCCCCGCCCTGGCGCGCATACCCTGGGTGGTGCGGCGGGGTGCGCTAGGACGGTGGATTCGCGGCGCGTCGCAGGAGCCGTGATGTGACTCACGCCATAGTGGCCCGTTTGTGGGAGCCCTACAACGCGGCAGGCCTCTGAGCTGGCACATGGAGTGGATGGTGCGCCGGTTCTGTTCAGTGCCACCAGGAAACGGGGCAGGAGACTGTTCGGAATCGACGGCAGGGATTCGCGGTCGGGTTCGTAGGGTCAGTACATGAGCGTTGTGGACGAAACTCCGGGTGAGTCGAGCGATACGCGTGGCCGGGTGGCGGAGCTGCTGGCCCTGCGCGAGCAGGCAAGGCGCGGGCCGAGCGAGCGGGCGACCGAGGCACAGCACGCCAAGGGCAAGCTGACCGCCCACGAGCGCATCGAGCTGCTGCTGGACGCGGGTTCGTTCAAAGAGGTCGAACAGCTGCGCCGGCACCGGGCGACGGGATTCGGCCTGGAGGCCAAGAAGCCGTACACCGACGGTGTGGTCACCGGCTGGGGACGGTCGAGGGCCGCACGGTATTCGTCTACGCGCACGACTTCCGGATCTTCGGCGGCGCGCTGGGCGAGGCCCACGCCACCAAGATCCACAAGATCATGGACATGGCCATCTCCGCCGGTGCCCCGCTGGTCTCGCTGAACGACGGCGCGGGCGCCCGCATCCAGGAGGGCGTGAGCGCGCTCGCCGGTTACGGCGGGATCTTCCAGCGCAACACCCGCGCCTCCGGTGTCATCCCGCAGATCAGTGTGATGCTCGGCCCGTGTGCGGGCGGCGCGGCCTACAGCCCGCTCTTACCGACTTCGTCTTCATGGTCCGTGAGACCTCGCAGATGTTCATCACGGGGCCGGACGTCGTCAAGGCGGTCACCGGCGAGGAGATCTCCCAGAACGGGCTGGGCGGCGCGGATGTGCACGCCGAGACCTCGGGCGTCGCGCATTTCGCGTACGACGACGAGGAGACCTGCATCGCGGAGGTCCGCTACCTGATCGGGATGCTGCCGTCCAACAACCGGGAGAACCCGCCGGTCGTGCAGAGCGACGACCCCGCCGACCGGCGCGGCGACGTCCTGCTGGACCTGGTGCCGGCCGACGGCAACCGTCCGTACGACATGACCAAGGTGATCGAGGAGCTAGTCGACGACGGCGACTACCTGGAGATCCACGAGCGCTGGGCCCGCAACATCATCTGCGCCCTGGCCCGGCTCGACGGCCGAGTGGTCGGCATCGTCGCCAACCAGCCGCAGTCCCTGGCGGGTGTGCTGGACATCGAGGCGTCCGAAAAGCCGCCCGGTTCGTCCAGATGTGTGACGCCTTCAACATTCCCATCGTCACTCTGTTGGACGTACCCGGCTTCCTGCCCGGCGTCGATCAGGAGCACGGTGGGATCATCCGGCACGGGGCCAAGCTGTTGTACGCGTACTGCAACGCCACTGTGCCGAGGATCTCGCTGATCCTGCGCAGGCCTACGGCGGCGCCTACATCGTCATGGACAGCCAGTCCATCGGCGCCGACCTCACCTACGCCTGGCCCACCAACGAGATCGCGGTGATGGGCGCCGAAGGTGCCGCCAACGTCATCTTCCGTCGGCAGATCGCGGACGCCGAGGACCCGGAAGCCATGCGGGCCCGCATGGTCAAGGAGTACAAGGCCGAACTGATGCACCCTACTACGCCGCGGAGCGCGGTCTGGTCGACGACGTCATCGACCCGGCCGAGACGCGAGAGGTACTGATCTCCTCCCTCGCGATGCTCCGCAACAAGCACGCCGACCTGCCGTCCCGCAAGCACGGCAACCCTCCGCAGTAGTCGCAGCCGCAGCGGCGAACCCGCGAACGCGCGCGATCACCTGCCCAGAATGCCCAGAAGACGGAGACACCATGAGCGTCACCCCGCCGATTCAGTGCTGCGCGTCGAGAAGGGCCACGCCGGCCCCGAGGAGCTCGCGGCCATCACCGCGGTCCTGCTCGCCCGTGCGGCGTCCCAGCCCGACGCGCCCGCCCACCGAGGCCGTGACACCGCCGGATGGCGCCGACTGGAGCGCACTCCCGGTTTCCGTGCCCCGCACAGCTGGCAGGGCTGAGAGGGCCCTGCGAGCCCTTACGGGGCCGGCAGGGCCGGCCGGAGGAATGCCCGCACTCCTGAGTGCGGGGCATTCCGTATGCCGGAGCTGAACCCGCGGACCCGCGGGTTCCGGAGCCGTCAGCGCAGGCGTGCCATCAGAGCGTGCTCGACCAGCGTGATGAGCGCGCTCTTGGCGTCCGTGCGGTGCCGGGCGTCCGTGGTCAGGATGGGGGTGTCGGGGCCGATCTGGAGTGCTTCGCGTACTTCGTCGGGGTGTAGGCCTGGTGTCCGTCGAAGCCGTTGAGGGCGATGACGAAGGGGAGGCCGCTGTTTTCGAAGTAGTCGACGGCGGGGAAGCAGTCGGCGAGGCGGCGGGTGTCGACGAGGACGACGGCGCCGATGGCGCCGCGGACCAGGTCGTCCCACATGAACCAGAAGCGGTCCTGGCCGGGTGTACCGAAGAGGTACAGGATCAGGTCCTGGTCCAGGGTGATGCGGCCGAAGTCCATGGCCACCGTGGTGGTGGTCTTGTCCCCGGTGTGTGTCAGGTCGTCGATGCCCGCGGACGCGGACGTCATCACGGCTTCGGTGCGCAGCGGGTTGATCTCCGAAACGGCACCGACAAACGTGGTTTTACCCACGCCGAAGCCCCTGCCACCACGATCTTCGCCGAGGTAGTTGAGCGGGCCGCTCCGCCGCTAGAGCTTGCGAAGTCCACTGAGCACCCTTTCGAGCAGTGTCACATCTGGCTGGCCCCGGCGGTCTCGTCGCCGCCGGGCTGGTGGATAGCGACGAGTCCGGCCTCCGCCAGGTCGGCGACTAGGATCCGGGCAACGCCGAGAGGGATCGAGAGCAGCGCCGAAACCTCGGCGACCGACTTGATCTCGATGCAGAGCCGGCAGATCCGCTGGTGCTCGGGCAACTGCCCTTGCAGCTGCGACGGATCGGCCGTGGTGCTGACCAGCGCCTCGATGGCGAGCTGGTACCGCGGTCGCGTCCGGCCGCCGGTCATGGCATACGGGCGGACCAGCGGGTTGTGCGCCGCGGGCGCGTCGGGCGCGTCGGGCTCGGCCCGTCCCGGCTGCACGGGCTGGATGCGGGCGGGGCGTCGTAGCTGCGGCGGCTGCTGCTGGTAGGGCTGCTGCGGCTGCTGTCGCGGCCACCCGGGGCCGGGCTGCTGCTGCGGCCACCCGGACTGCTGGGTGTGCTGCGGCTGCTGCGGCTGGTAGGGCTGGAACGGCTGTTGCGATCCGTGCCCACCGGGCGTGGAGGCGCCGTCGAAACGGTTGTCACTGTGCTCACCGGGGACCCGACGGCCACCGCCGTACGGGTGCCCGCCTGTGGATGCTGCCACGATTCCTCCTCCGACTTCCGGTCGCCGATCCCAGTGGGGCGCCACCGCACCTTATGGTGCGGTGGCGAGAAACGCACTGTCCGTCTATTAGTTAAGAAGACTTCCCTGTAGTTCGGCGCGGAGATCCGGGGTGAGGACGCCGCCCGCACGGTCCACGAGAAGGGCCATTTCGTACCCAACCAAACCGATGTCGGCGTCGGGATGGGCGAGGACGGCGAGTGAAGATCCGTCAGAGATGGACATGATGAAGAGGAATCCACGCTCCATCTCCACAACGGTCTGATTGACCGCGCCGCCCTCGAAGATCCGTGAGGCACCCGCCGTCAGCGACGTCAGACCGGAGGCGACAGCCGCCAGCTGATCGGCGCGGTCGCGCGGGAAACCTTCGGACATCGCCAGCAGGAGTCCGTCGGCGGAGACCACCACTGTGTGGGACACCCCAGGGTGTTGTCCACGAAGTTGGTGATCAACCAGTTCAGATTCTGCGCCGCCTGGCTCATCGGGCTCACACTAACGCTCCTGGTTGTAGGTATCACTTGGGTCCGACCCGGCGGTGCGTCCCCGCTGGACGCCGCGCCGCAGATTGCTCAGCCTGCCGCGGATGTCCTCCGGAGCACGGGAGATCTGTGGGCCGCCCTGCTGGGTCTGCTCCGCCGTACCCTCGACCAGATTGGCCTTGGGCACCCGCCTGGGGAGGCCGGACGGGTGACTCCGCCCGCCTTCGGCTCGCGGAGCTGCTCGGCCCGCTCCCAGCGCTCGTCGTTGGTCGAGCGCCACTCGTCGGGGATCTCCGCATCGGCAGGCGTGTCCTGCGGCAGCGGCTGTTCCTGCTGTGGCTGCTGCTGTTCCGCCGCGGCGGGCTGTTCGTTTCCGCGGCCGGTGGGCTGCCAGTGCTGCTGACCGGAGTCCCGGCGCGGCAGCCCGGCGCCGGTCAGCTCGTGGCCGGTGCTCGGAGCCGGGCCCGAGCGCTCGAAGCCTACGTGCTCCTCCGGCTCGGCGGGAGTGCTGTGCGCAGATTCCGCTTCGGTCGGCTGGGCGGTCTCGTACGCACCCTGGTAGCCGCCCTGATCCGGCCAGTCATCCTGGTGGGACTGGTTGGACCGAAGGGCGTACTGGTTCGGATACGGCTCCTGTTGGGCCTCGGGAGCGGCATACGCGCCTTCCGGATAGCTCGTGTAACCGTCCTGCTGGGGCTGCTGGTAGCCCGCTTCGGTGCCGTAGGCGCCCGGGTAACCGTCCTGCTGGGGCTGCTGGTACCCCTGCTGCTCGTGCTGCACGGACTGCTGCGGGTCCTGGCCGTACTGGTTCTGCCCGTACTGCTGGACCTGCGACTCGTCCTGGAACATCGAACGCTCGCCGCCGGCCTGTGCCTCCAGCGCGGCCCGTCGCTCGTCGCGCATCAGCGAGCGGCCGACCGGGTCCAGCTGCGACGAGTCCGCCGCGGGTGTCTCGTACCGCGAGTCGTCGAAGCCGAGCTCCGCGGCCGTACGCATCGGAACCTGCTGCGGCATCGGGTCGAACGCCTGGATCTGCTGCTGCTCGGGGATGATCTGGGAGACCGTGAAGCCGTCCTGCGGAAGCGATTCGCCGCCGCCACCGTGCGTGATGGCGTCCGGCAGCATGACCAGCGAAGTCGTTCCGGCCTGCTCGCCGGAGGGGCGCAGCTGGACCCGGATGCTGTGCCGGTCCGCCAGCCGGCCGACCACGAACAGGCCCATGCGCTGGGACACCGTGGCGTCCACGGTCGGCGGGTTGGCCAGCTTGTGGTTGATGTCGGCGAAGTCCTCGGCGGTGAGGCCGATTCCCTTGTCGTGGATCTCGACCATCACACGGCCGTCGGGCAGCCGTGTCGCGGTGACGCGCACCTTGGTCTGCGGCGAGGAGAACGTGGTGGCGTTCTCCAGCAGCTCGGCCAGCAGGTGCACGAGGTCGGTGACGGCCTGGCCGTGGATCTCGCTCTCCGGTACGCCGGTGAGCTCGATCCGCTCGTAGGACTCCACCTCGGAGGAGGCGGCCCGCAACACGTCGACCAGCGGTACCGGCTGGTTCCAGCGGCGGCCGGGCTCCTCGCCCGCCAGGACGAGCAGGTTCTCGCCGTTGCGGCGCATACGGGTGGCCAGGTGGTCCAGCTTGAAGAGGCTCTCCAGCTGGTCCGGGTCCGCCTCGTGGGTCTCCAGGTCGGTGATGAGGGTCAGCTGGCCCTCGATGAGCGACTGGTTGCGGCGCGAGAGGTTGGTGAAGATCGCGTTGACGTTGCCCCGCAGCATGGCCTGCTCGGCGGCGAGCCGTACGGCCTCGCGGTGCACCTGGTCGAAGGCGCGGGCGACCTCGCCGATCTCGTCCCGGGTGTTGATCGGAATGGGCTGGACGCGGGTGTCCACCCGTCCGGGCTCGGTCCGCGACAGCTGGTCGACGAGCATCGGCAGCCGCTGCTCGGCGATGCCGAACGCGGCAGTACGCAGCTGGCGCATCGAGCGGCTCATCTGGCGGGCCATGAGCCCGGCCAGCAGGAAGGCGGCCAGCAGCGCGATGATCACGATCGCCGCGTTGACGATCGCGTCCGTCCTGGCGCCGGACGAGATCTCGGCGGCCTCGATCACCGCCTTGTCGACCAGCTCGTCCTCGACCGTGGTGTAGCCGTCGAACTTTGCGGTGGCGGCGGCCATCCAGGTCTCGGGGTGATCCCTTCTTCCGCAGGTCGGCGGCCGACTGGCCCTGACCGATCTGCTTGGCCATGCCGTCGAAGACCGAACCGTCGATGCTCGGGGCGTCACGAACGGTTCGCCGGTGGCCTCGGCCCGCTCCTTGGCGGCCTTCAGGTCCTGGGCTCCCTCGGCGGCCTTGCCGGCCATGACTTCCTTGAGCCGGGCCGCGTCGGCCGCCGTACCACCGGAGACGAACTCGCCGAGCGCGATCTGCTCCAGATAGTTGTACGAGCCGAAGGCCTTGACCTGGGCGTCGAAGTTGGCCTCCTCCTGGCTGGGCCGTACCAGGAGGTGCATGCCGATCGAGCGCTGAAGCGATTCTGCAGCCTTGGCCAGCTCGATCGCGTACACGGTCCGGCCGTAACTGGTGATGTTGCCGGTACCCAGGCCGAGCTCGTTGGAGAACTCCATCAGCGAGTGCTGGACCTTGGTGTAGCCCTCTTCCGTCTTCACCGGGTCCATCGCCTCGGCGTAGGCGGCCTTGCGCAGGTCGGGGAGGAGCGGCTCCTCCACCTTGAACAGCTTGAGACGGCGGTCCAGGCCCTGCTTCTGCGGCATGGACCCGACCGCGTCGTCGAACTTCGCAGCCGCAGCGTCGGTGGTGGTGCGGGCCTGGCCGACCACATCGGCGGTGCGCTTGTTCGACAGCAGGGGCTGGGCGGTGAGATCGCGCTCATTGAGCAGTGCCTGCCCGTACTCGGCGGCCGCGCGTACCACCAGTGCGGTCTTCTCGGCGTCCTGGGCCTCGTTCCAGGTGTCGATCGACGCCTTCACCTGGAAGCCACCCATGACCAGGCCGACCAGCACGGGTATGAGGAGGATCGCGTTCAGCTTCGTGGGCACCCGCCAGTTGCTCGGGGACATCCGGCTGGGGACCCCGCCACCAGCGGGTTCCGCCGCGGGCGGCGTTTCCGCAGGCGATACCGCAGCGCGTGGCGGCGGGGTGAAGTTGCCCGCCCGGCTGCGCCGCGGAGCCCTCGTTGCTTCGCCTCACTCGACCAACAACCTCTCGGCGTCGGCACCAACGTTGTGCCGGTTCATTCGTTCAGGGCCGTACTACTCGGTAGTTCGACGCATTGCAGCACGCGGACCGGCCGCGTTCCAAACAGTCCGAACAAGTCTTTCCGAGTGGCTCACGCCTCAGATAAAACGGGCATAAAGAACGAGCCCCGTCAAAGGCGGGGCTCACATGAGCGCAGTGGTACCAGTCGGATGCAAGGGGTGTTGGTAGACGTCCAATTCCCTGTCGAAATGTTACGAACACGGGGGCGGATCGTGTCAAAGGACACAGGCCGCCCCGCGTGACTCAACAACTTCCGTAGATCAAAACTGGCTTACGGCTACTTGAGCCGAGCCATCAATGCGTGTTCCACCAGCGTGATCAGACCGCTCTTGGCGTCCGCGCGATGGCGGGCGTCCGTGGTGATGATCGGAGCATCGGGGCCGATCTGGAGTGCTTCGCGTACTTCGTCGGGGGTGTAGGGCTGGTGTCCGTCGAAGCCGTTGAGGGCGATGACGAAGGGGAGGCCGCTGTTTTCGAAGTAGTCGACGGCGGGGAAGCAGTCGGCGAGGCGGCGGGTGTCGACGAGGACGACGGCGCCGATGGCGCCGCGGACCAGGTCGTCCCACATGAACCAGAAGCGGTCCTGGCCGGGTGTACCGAAGAGGTACAGGATCAGGTCCTGGTCCAGGGTGATGCGGCCGAAGTCCATGGCCACCGTGGTGGTGGTCTTGTCCCCGGTGTGTGTCAGGTCGTCGATGCCCGCGGACGCGGACGTCATCACGGCTTCGGTGCGCAGCGGGTTGATCTCCGAAACGGCACCGACAAACGTGGTTTTACCCACGCCGAAGCCCCTGCTACCACGATCTTCGCCGAGGTAGTTGAGCGGGCCGTCTCGCCGCTAGAGCTTGCGAAGTCCACTGAGCACCCTTTCGAGCAGTGTCACATCCGGCGCGCCGCCGGCCTCTCCATTGCCCGGCTGGTGGATGGCCACCATGCCGGCTTCCGCCAGGTCCGCCACGAGGATCCTGGCCACGCCGAGCGGCATGGACAGCAGGGCCGAAACCTCGGCCACCGACTTGACCTCGCGGCAGAGGTGGCAGATCCGCTGGTGCTCGGGAAGCAGCGTCCCGAGGTGAGCAGGGTCTGCCGTCGTGCTGACCAGCGCCTCTATCGCAAGCTGGTAACGCGGCCGGGTCCGGCCGCCGGTCATGGCATAGGGACGGACCAGCGGCTGGTCGCCTTCACTGTCGTACGACGCGTGATGCAGCGCGCCGTACGGATCGGGTGAGGCGGGTGGCGGGGTCATGAATCCTCCGGGCGTGACAGCAGGGTCTCGGCTTGCCGTCGAGAAGGGCCGGTGGGGGTCTGTGTCGGCCGGACGGGTGAGGGTTTTGAGTAGTACCTGGGGGATCGTGTCTGAGGTCTGCTGCATGGCCGTCTAGTGGAGCAGACTTCCTTGTAGTTCGGCGCGGAGGTCCGGGTGAGGACCGTGCCCGCGCGGTCCACGAGCAGCGCCATCTCGTACCCGACCAGCCCGATGTCGGCGTCCGGGTGGGCGAGAACGGCCAGCGAGGAACCGTCGGAGACGGACATGAGGAAAAGGAACCCACGCTCCATCTCCACGACTGTCTGGCTGACGGCGCCGCCTTCGAAGATCCGTGAGGCACCCGCGGTCAGCGACGTCAGGCCGGAGGCGACAGCCGCCAGCTGATCGGCGCGATCGCGCGGGAAACCCTCGGACATCGCCAGCAGCAGGCCATCCGCGGAGACCACCACCGTGTGGGACACCCCAGGGTGTTGTCCACGAAGTTGGTGATCAGCCAGTTCAGATTCTGTGCGGCCTGACTCATGGGGCTCAACTAGCGCTCCTGCTGGTGAGTGGGGCCGAGTTGGAAACTGCCGGTAGACGAGCCGTTGTTGGCCTGTCGTCCCTGCTGGATGCCCCGGCGGAGATTGGTCAGTCGCCCGCGCACGTCATCGGGCGCACGCGAAACCTGAGGTCCGGACTGGTGATTCTGCTGCTGAGCGGTGCCCGGCACCAAATTGGCACGCGGAACCCGGCGCGGCAGCCCGGAAGTTGTGATCCCGCCGGCAGCGGGCTTCTGACCCGCTCGGCCTGGCGTACGAGTTCGTCGTTGGGTGAAGCGCGCCAGGTACTGGTGGCGCCGGTGTCGGCCGCACCACGCTGTGGCATGGGCGGGACCGGGGTGCCTGTGGACTCCGGAGCGGCCGGTGCCTGCGGCTCGGCGGCGGGCGGCTGCTGGCCGCCCGGCTGCGGGCCGTGGAACCAGTTCGTCTCCAGAGTGTCGTACAGCGGGTACGGCCGTCGCCCGGACCGGCCGGCGGAAGCGCCTCGGCCTGATGGGGCTGTTGCGGCTGCTGGGGCTGCTGGGGCAGTGCCGGACGACGCGGGGCCTCGCCGACGGGCGGAACCGCCGGACGCGGTGCACCGAAGTCGCCGCTGTCGGGAAGGCGCGGCGCCGGCGGCATTGGCTGCGGGGCGTTGAAGTCGGGCCGCGCGAACTGGGCGGTGCTCGCCGGGTCCGGCGCCTGGGGCGGCGGGCCCGAGAAGTCCGGGCGGGCGAACTCGGCCGTGGCGCCGGGGCCCTGGCGCTCGTTCATCGGCGTCCACTGCTGCGGTGCGTTGAACGGCTGGTTCAGGTCGGGGCTGCCCGGCCGGTTGAACTGGCCGCCGGATTCGGGCTCCTCGTGACCGCGCGGCGCGTCGAGCGGAGTACGGCGCGGGCGCCCGGCTCCTCGACGCCCCAGCCGGTGCCCGGCTGACGCTGCGGCTGCGGGTTGCCCCGGGCAGCTCGGCCCGCGGTCCGCGCGCGGCGGCAGCTGCCTGCCGGGCTGCTGGAAGCCGCCCTGGTCGCCCTGTCCCGGCCGGCCCTGCTGCTGCGGTGCCTGCCGTGCGGGCAGTCCGCTCTGGCGGTCCTGCGGTCCGGACGGGCTCTGCTGCCCGAACTGGCTCTGCTGGCCGGGCTGAGCCGGCCCCGAGTGGCCGAACAGGTTGGGCCGGCCCGAGTCCATGGCGCCGGGAGCTTCCGGCTGTCCGCCGCGGGCACCCGTCCGGGCACCGCCGCCGAAGGCACCGGAGAGACCGCCGCTCGGACGCGGGGCTTCCGGACGGCCGCCCTGCTGGCCCGGGGTCTGCATGCCGCTGTTCGGTGCGCCGGGGCCCTGGGGCCCGGTCGGCTGCTGGGCCTGCGGCTGGCGCGGACCGCTGTCGCGTGAGGGCAGTGCGGCCCGGGGAGCCGAGCCGGCACCGACCTGTCCGCGCTGCGGGCCGGCCCCGAGGCCCTTGTCGGCAGCCGCCGGAGCGCTGCCGAGGCCGGGGCGGGTGCGTTGCCCGTACCGGAACCGCCGGCGAGGAGTCCGCCGGGAGCGGGCGGCTGCTGGCCCTGCTTGGACGGGGCTGCTTGCCGCCGTGCGCGACCTCCATGGGCAGCATGACCAGCGCGGTCGTACCACCGGAGTCGGAGGGCCGCAGCTGGATCCGGATGCTGTGGCGCAGGGACAGCCGGCCGACCACGAACAGGCCCATGCGACGGGAGACCGAAACGTCCACCGTGGGCGGTGCGGCCAGCCGCTCGTTGATCGCGGCGAGGTCCTCGGGTGAGAGGCCGATGCCGGTGTCGTGGATCTCGACCAGTACCCGTCCGTCGGGCAGCGCGTGACCGGTGACCCGGACCTTGGTCTGCGGCGAGGAGAACGAGGTGGCGTTCTCCAGCAGCTCCGCGAGCAGGTGCACGAGGTCGTTGACGACTCGGCCGGCGACCTCGGTGGCGGGCACGGCAGCCAGCTCGATGCGCTCGTACTGCTCCACCTCGGAGGCGGCGGCACGCAACACGTCGACCAGCGGCACCGGACGGGTCCACCTGCGGCTCGGCTCCTCGCCCGCGAGGACGAGGAGGTTTTCGCCGTTACGGCGCATACGGGTCGCGAGGTGGTCGAGCTTGAACAGCGAGGAGAGCTGGTCCGGGTCGGCCTCGCGCGACTCCAGTTCGGAGATGAGCGAGAGCTGGCGCTGGATGAGGCCCTGGCTGCGGCGCGAGAGGTTGGTGAACATCGCGTTGACGTTGCCTCGCAGCAGCGCCTGCTCGGCAGCCAGCCGGACGGCCTCGCGGTGCACGTCGTCGAAGGCCGCGGCCACCTGGCCGATCTCGTCCCTGGAGTGCACACCGACCGACTCGACGGAGGTGTCGACGTCCTGCGGGTCGGTCTCGGAGAGCTGCTTGACGAGCTCGGGCAGCCGGTCCTGGGCGACCCGGGTGGCGGTGTCCTGCAGCCGGCGCAGCGAGCGGATCATGGACCGGGCCACGACGAAGGCGCCGACCAGCGAGACACCGAGGACGAGCAGAATGATCGCACCGTTGAGGATGGCGACCGTCCGGGACTCCTCACGCAGGTCGCGTGCCTTGTCCTCCATGTCGCTGAGGAGCGTCTCCTCGATGATCTTCATGGCCTGGATCTTGTTGGAACTCTGGTCGTACCAGTCCATGTACGTGCGGGCCTTGCGGCCCTCCATGCCCGCGGGACTGTCGAGCACCTGCTTCGCGTACATGTTCGCGGCGGTGATCTCGGGTTGCCGTTGTCCAGCGCGGCCGTCAGCTCTTCGGCGTTGCTTCCGGTGGTCTTGTAGATCTTGTCGAACGAGCGGCGGGCCAGCGTCTCCTTGGTGAGAGCGTTGCGGCCGAACTGCCGGTCGTTGGGGTTGAGGTCGGACTCCGTGCTGTTGCCGCCCGGCAGGCTGCCGCGATGACGGCCCGCTGGATCGAGGCGTACTCCTTGGCGGAGGAGAAGGCCGTGAGCGCACGGGTCCGCTGGATCATCTCAGGGTTGCTGGTCGCCTGCGCCATCTCCTGCGAAAGGCTCAGCAGCGAGGTGATCAGCTGGCTGTACTGGTCGACGGTGTTGAGGCTGGGGCGCCCTCGGCGTACGCGTCCTTGCGGATGTCCCGGATCTGGCCGAGCTGCGAGGCGATCTGGCTGACGCTCGACTGGATGCTCTCGAGCGCTTCGTCGTTCGCGGTGACGTCGATCGCGTTCGTGGCGTCGAAGAACGCGTCCTGGCCCGGTCGGTCCGCTTGCGGGGCTCGGTGACCTTGTAGTCGGTGGCCTTGACACCCGTGGACAGCGGGCCTGCCGACCTGTCGCGCTCGTCCTGGAGCGCGTTGGCCAGGGCCGTGGCCTGTTTGGTCATCGTGCTCAGCAGCTGCATGTGCTCCAGCTGGTCCATGTCGTTCATGGACTCGTTGATACGGAGTCCACCCAGCGTGGTCGCCGCGACCACGGGAAGAGCGAGCAGGGAGACCAGACGGGTACTGATGCGCCAGTTACGCAGTGCGATGCGTGAGCCGGTGTTGACCGGTCCGCGGGACTTGAGAGGCGTGGCCGGTTCAGCACTGCCGGCCGTCGTTCCCGGGCGCTGAGCGCGATCGCCACCAGTGCCGGCTGAGGCCGGCCCCGGGTTCTGGGCGTGCTGGGGCGAGGATCCGCGGTCGGTCCCGCCGCGCGGCTCCTGTTCCGCCGGAGCGCCCTCTCGGCCCTGGCGGGGCTGGGGAGACCCCATGCCATCCCTCTTGAAACGTCCCTGCACTAGCGTCGCAACCTCTGGACCAGGCGTCCCTCCGCTTGCGGGCGGGACGGTGTCGGCGTCGTGGGGCACTGGACGCGCCCCATGGTGGTCATGAATGACCGGCGTACTTCCCCTCCGCCGCCGCTCGGCGCTGCGTTGCGCCCCTGCGCGCTGGGCCTGAAACCTGCGGCGGTGCGTGGAATTCCAGCACAGTGACGGATCTCCAACAAGGGCCGCGTACCGGGCTGTGACCTGGATGACGCGGTGTGATGGATGAGTAACGAACCGTGGAGAGTGTTCACGGTTAAACCGGATGATTAGGGATGAGTCTCTTACGGGCGGGGTGTCCCGGACGACATGATCAGGAGCAGAATCATGCGTTCGGCTACGTATTGCCCCTTTGCTCCACGTCGACTACTGTCCGCAATGAGCTATTTGTCCGCTAGTTCGTGAGCAAACTCACATGATGATCGCCGTCTCATCCCGGCTCCGGGAGGGAATCGGATGTTTAGCCTGGCGCTTTACAGGGATAGCGAATCCGACAACCGGCACCCCGCGGGCGGCGCCCACAGCGACAAGGACCCACACGGCAGATGAAGACGACGATGCTGTTCCGCAACATTGCCAACCCCGGCGCACCACGCTGGCGCACCTCGAGGACGCCGGAACCCTGCAGACGCCGGAGCGGCCGGAGCACGCCGTCGGTCTGCCGACCCAGACAGCCAACCCCGCCGCACCATCCTGATGGAAGCACCCGCCACGGCGGCACAGTAGAGGCGACCGGCCGGCCCTCACCCGCGTTAGCCTGGAGCGTCAGTCTTCAGCCAGCCAGCAAGTGAGGGGCGACAGCATCCCGTGCGCATCGCCAGGTTCTCCATCGACGGCAATGTCGCCTTCGGCGCCGTCGAGGGCGAAGGCCCCGACGGCCTCGTTCTCGACATCATCAAGGGCATCCCGTACGCCGACTTCGAGCTCTCCGGGACCAAGGTCCCGCTGAGCAAGGTCCGGCTGCTGCCGCCCGTGCTCCCCAACAAGGTCGTGGCCATCGGCCGTAACTACGCGGAGCACGCCGCGGAGCTCGGCAACGAGGTCCCTGACGTCCCCGTCGCCTTCTTCAAGCCCACCACCTCGGTGATCGGCTCCGGTGACGCCATCGAGTACCCCTCTTTCTCCAACGAGCTGCACCACGAGGCCGAACTGGCCGTGGTCATCGGCCGTATGTGCCGCGAAGTTCCGCGTGAGCGCGTCAAGGACGTCATCTTCGGCTACACCTGCGCCAACGACGTCACCGCCCGCGATGCCCAGGAGCGCGAGAAGCAGTGGGCGCGGGCCAAGGGTTTCGACACGTCCTGCCCACTGGGCCCCTGGGTGGAGACCGACATAGACCCCAGCGACCTCACCATCCAGGCCACGGTCAACGGTGAGCAACGTCAGCTGGGCCGTACGAGCGACATGGTCCGCTCGATCGAGGACCTGATCGTCCACATCACGGAAGCCATGACGCTGCTCCCGGAGACGTGATCCTCACCGGAACCCCGCAGGGTCGGACCCTGCACGTCGGCGACGAAGTCGCCGTCACCATCGAAGGCATCGGCACTCTCACCAACAAGGTGATCAAGCGTGGTTAACGGACCAGTCCGCGTACGTTTCTGTCCCTCCCCGACCGGCAACCCCCATGTGGGTCTGGTCCGCACCGCCCTGTTCAACTGGGCCTTCGCCCGGCATCACAAGGGCACCCTCGTCTTCCGTATCGAGGACACGGACGCGGCCCGGGACTCCGAGGAGTCCTACGACCAGCTGCTCGACTCGATGCGCTGGCTCGGTCTCGACTGGGACGAGGGCCCCGAGATCGGTGGCCCGCACGCCCCGTACCGCCAGTCGCAGCGGATGGACCTCTACAAGGACGTCGCCGACAAGCTCCTCGCCGCCGGCCACGCCTACCACTGCTACTGCACCACGGAGGAGCTCGACGCCCGCCGTGACGCCGCCCGCGCCGCGGGCAAGCCGTCCGGCTACGACGGCACCTGCCGCACGCTGACCGCCGAGCAGAAGGCCGCCTACGAGGCCGAGGGCCGGACCTCGATCGTCCGCTTCCGGATGCCCGACGAGGCGATCACCTTCACCGACCTCGTCCGTGGCGAGATCACCGTCCAGCCGGAGAACGTCCCGGACTACGGCATCGTCCGGGCCAACGGTGCTCCCCTCTACACGCTGGTCAACCCGGTCGACGACGCGCTGATGGAGATCACCCACGTCCTGCGCGGCGAGGACCTGCTCTCCTCCACCCCCGCCAGATCGCGCTGTACAAGGCGCTGACCGAGCTGGGCATCGCCAAGGACACCCCGCCTTCGGCCACCTCCCGTACGTCATGGGGAGGGCAACAAGAAGCTCTCCAAGCGTGACCCGCAGGCCTCGCTCAACCTCTACCGCGAGCGCGGCTTCCTGCCCGAGGGCCTGCTCAACTACCTCTCGCTGCTGGGCTGGTCCATCGCCGAGGACCGCGACATCTTCACGATGGACGAGCTGGTCGCCGCCTTCGACATCGAGGACGTCAACGCCAACCCGGCCCGCTTCGACCTGAAGAAGTGCGAGCACATCAACGCCGAGCACTTGCGCAAGCTCGATGTTCAGGCGTTCACGGATGCCTGCGGCCCCTGGCTGAAGGCCCCGTTCGCGAACTGGGCTCCCGAGGACTTCGACGCGGAGCAGTTCGCGGCGATCGCCCGCACGCCCAGACCCGCCTCACCGTCCTCTCGGACATCACGGCCAACGTCGACTTCCTCTTCCTGGACGAGCCGGTGACGGACGAGGCGTCCTGGACCAAGGCGATGAAGGAGGGCTCCGACGCCCTCCTCGTCACGGCCCGCGCGGAGCTGATCGCCGCCGAGTGGAACGCCGAGGCGCTCAAGGCCGCCGTCCTGGCCGCCGGTGAGCAGCACGGCCTGAAGCTGGGCAAGGCGCAGGCTCCGGTCCGCGTCGCAGTCACCGGCCGCACGGTCGGCCTGCCGCTCTTCGAGTCCCTGGAGATCCTGGGCCGCGAGAAGACGATCGCCCGCATCGACGCCGCGCTGGTGAAGCTGGCCGCGTAACCGTCGTACGCACACCGGAGGCCGGGGTTCCCGCGGGAGCCCCGGCCTCCGGTGTTCGCGGTGCTGTGCCCTGCCGCGCGGGACGGTAGATTCCGTCTCATGGTCATTCGCGCCGTGCTGTGGGACATAGACGACACGATCTTCGACTACTCGGGCGCCGACCGCGTCAGTATGCGGAAGCATCTGGAACACGAGGGCTGCCCGCCGGGTACTCCTCCGTGGACCACGCTCTCGACGTGTGGCGGGCGATCACCCCGTGCACTGGGCGCGGTTCGCCGCCGGGGAGACCGATTTCCAGGGGCAGCGCCGCGACCGGGTGCGGGAGTTCCTCGCGCGGGCCATGGATGACGCCGAGGCCGATGACTGGTTCGGCCGGCACGCCGCTCACTACGAGGCCGCCTGGTCGCTGTTCGACGATGCCGTGCCCGCACTGGACCGGCTCGCGGGCAGCTTCCGGCACGGGATCCTGTCGAACGCCAGCATCCACAACCAGGACCGCAAGCTGCGCACGCTCGGGGTGCGGGACCGGTTCGAGGCCATGGTGTGCGCCGTCGAGCTGGGCGTCTCCAAGCCGGCGGCGGGGCCTTCCACGCCGCCTGCGAGGCCCTGGCGCTGGATCCGTGCGAGGTGGCATATGTGGGCGACGAGCCCGATATCGACGCTGCCGGAGCCGTCGCCGCGGGGCTGAGCGGTATCTGGCTCGACCGGCGCGGGCGGGGCGGGCGGTCGGATCTGGTGCGGATCACGGGGCTGGAGCAGCTTCCCGGGCTGCTGACAGGCAATACCCGTTTTGGAGCGCCGGACACCTTCGGGTAATGTTCTTCTTGCGTCGCCCGAGCGGACCGAAAGATTCGGACGGGTAGCGCAAATCAAACAAACCCCATCCGGGGTTGTGTTTTGGTGGGCTATGGTGTAATTGGCAACACTACGGTTTCTGGTACCGTCATTCTAGGTTCGAGTCCTGGTAGCCCAGCGCAAGACAAAGTAGTACACGCCCCCGTTGTGTAGCGGCCTAGCACGCTGCCCTCTCACGGCAGTAGCGCCGGTTCGAATCCGGTCGGGGTACAGATCCTTCCCGCGAGGACATCTGGGTCGCACCCACGTTCTTGATGCAGGATCGCTAGGGCCCCGTTGTGTAGCGGCCTAGCACGCTGCCCTCTCACGGCAGTAGCGCCGGTTCGAATCCGGTCGGGGTACTTGTAACACCATGGGCTATGGTGTAATTGGCAGCACGAGGGTTTCTGGTTCCCTTAGTCTAGGTTCGAGTCCTGGTAGCCCAGCGCAAGACAAAGTAGTACACGCCCCGTTGTGTAGCGGCCTAGCACGCTGCCCTCTCACGGCAGTAGCGCCGGTTCGAATCCGGTCGGGGGTACAACAGGGCGATACGGGAAGGCCCTTCACCACGGTGGAGGGCCTTTTCCGTGTCCCCTTCCGGGTGTTCTCTCACAGCCCGTACCGCTTGGCCGTCTCCTCCGACTGAGCCAGTCGGCGCAGCGACATCAGCAGTGGCTCGTAGAGCACGGCCGAGGCGACCGCCGCCTCCACCTGCTCCGTCGCGGAGGGGTGCTCCTCTATCGAGTCCAGGTCCTGCACGACCACCTGCCGCATCATGCGGGCCTGTTGGGTCAGATAGCCGAGGTCGCACGGGTATCCGAGGCGCAGGAGTGTCGCCACCGACGTCACCAAGGAGCGGTGTACGGGGAGAGTTCGCCGAGCTCCAGCACCGTAGTCCAGCCCAGGTCGGTGAGCAGCCGGGTCACCTCGGCGCGCGCGGTGGCCGTTTCGGGAGCGTCCTCGTCCGGTTCGGGTCCGTGTGGCAGTGCCCACAGTGCGGCGCCCAGACGGATCGTGCGGCCCAGGGACTCGTCGTCGACATGGGCCAGCACCTCGCGGGCCGTCGCCACCGGAACGCGGCCGACCTGGATCAGGGCCCGCACCAGACGTAGCCGCCGTAGATGGCTCTCGTCGTACTCGGCCTGGGTGGCGCTGACGCGCTGCCCGGCAGGCAGCAGACGTTCGCGCAGGTAGTACTTGATCGTCGCGGTCGAAACGCCGCTCTGCTCGCTGAGCTCCGACAGTCGCATTCTCTGCGCCTTCCCTTGCGCTGCCCTTTGGGTGGTGGCACTATCCAATCATTGGATAGTGAAACTCTCCAACGGATTCGAAGGGGATGCACCATGTTCGCGAAGCCGAATCCGGGCCGGACGACGGCCGCGGCGCAGGGCGATGTCGTCGTGCTGCTGATAGGGATGCGGATCAACCACTTCTGGGGCGTGCATCACTGGCTGCCGGTCTTCGCGGCGATGCTACGCATGCTCCGGGAGCTGGGCAGGGACAGGAGTCGTGGGCTGCTCGGCTACACGCTGCTCTCCGGCTCACCACGGACCTACTACGTCGTCCAGTACTGGGAGTCGAAGGAGAAGCTGTACGCGTACGCCTCCGCTCCCGACATGTTCCACCGCAAGGCGTGGGCGATGTTCAACCGGAAGGGGAAGAAGTCCCGGCAGCATGTGGGGCTGTGGCACGAGAGCTACATCGTGCCGGAGGGTCCTACGAATCGATCTACGCCGATATGCCGGCTTCCGGGCTGGCCGCGGCGACCGGCGTGCTGCCGATCGAGAAGCGCGGTCACCGGGCGGCGGACCGGTTCGCTCACCGCTCGTCCGTGGAGTAGGTGCGGGGGTGAGGCGCAGGAGAGGGTGAAGGGGCCGCCACGGCGCTGGGGCGGCTTCTCGGAGGGATTCAAGGGGTTGGCCGGGCGCGTCAGCCTGTGCGGCGCAGGGCCTCACTCAGCCGCGAGGCCGAGTCGATGACCGCCTGGGCGTGCATCCGGCCCGGGTGGCGGGTGAGGCGCTCGATCGGGCCGGAGACGGAGACCGCCGCGACCACTCGGTTCGAAGGGCCGCGCACCGGCGCCGAGACCGAGGCGACGCCGGGCTCCCGCTCGCCGATGGACTGGGCCCAGCCCCGTCGCCGTACGCCGGAGAGCGCCGTCGCCGTGAAGCGGGCGCCCTGGAGACCGCGGTGCAGGCGCTCGGGCTCCTCCCAGGCCATCAGGATCTGGGCGGAGGAACCGGCCTTCATGGTGAGCGTGGAGCCGACCGGCACCGTGTCGCGCAGCCCGGAAAGCCGTTCCGACGCCGCCACACAGATCCGCATCTCCCCTGCCGGCGGTAGAGCTGAGCGCTCTCGCCGGTGAGGTCGCGCAGATGTGTCAGTACGGGGCCCGCCGTCGCCAGCAGACGGTCCTCGCCGGCCGCCGCAGCGAGCTCCGAGAGCCGGGGCCGAGAATGAAGCGGCCCTGCATGTCCCTCGCCACCATGCGGTGGTGTTCCAGTGCCACGGCCAGTCGATGAGCCGTGGGTCGTGCGAGCCCGGTCGCCGCGACCAGCCCGGCGAGGGTGGCCGGACCGGACTCCAGGGCGCTCAATACCAGAGCCGCCTTGTCGAGAACGCCGACGCCGCTAGAGTTGTCCATACGACGATACTCGCGTCTCACTCTGTGAAACGCAAGTTCAATTTCCGGTGGAAGTTGCGAACCTGTACGGGCGGCCAAACAGCGGCTCGCGGCTATCGGCCCGCTCGGGGTCCGGACGGTGGCGCACCGAATCTCTAGTTGGGCCGGCGATGATGCCGGCCGGAGGGAAAGCGATGGGTAGGACACTCGCGGAGAAGGTCTGGGACGACCATGTTGTCCGGCGCGCGGAGGGCGAGCCCGACCTTCTCTTCATCGATCTGCACCTGCTGCACGAGGTGACCAGCCCGCAGGCCTTCGACGGTCTGCGCCAGGCCGGACGACCGGTGCGGCGCCTCGACCTCACCATCGCCACCGAGGACCACAACACCCCGACCATCGACATCGACAAGCCGATCGCCGACCCGGTCTCGCGTGCCCAGCTGGAGACCCTGCGCAAGAACTGCGCGGACTTCGGCGTCCGGCTGCACCCGCTCGGCGACGTCGAGCAGGGCGTCGTCCATGTGGTCGGCCCGCAGCTGGGGCTGACCCAGCCCGGCACCACGGTGGTCTGCGGCGACTCCCACACCTCCACGCACGGCGCGTTCGGGGCGCTGGCCTTCGGAATCGGCACCAGCCAGGTCGAGCACGTCCTGGCGACCCAGACACTGCCGCTGGCCCGCCCGAAGACCATGGCGATCACGGTCGACGGCGAACTGCCCGACACGGTCACCGCCAAGGACCTGATCCTCGCCATCATCACCCGGATCGGCACCGGAGGCGGCCAGGGCTACATCCTCGAATATCGCGGCTCCGCCATCGACAAGCTGTCGATGGAGGCCCGGATGACCATCTGCAACATGTCGATCGAGGCCGGTGCCCGTGCGGGCATGATCGCCCCGGACCGGATCACCTTCGACTACCTGCAGGGCCGCGACCACGACCCGCAGGGCGAGGACTGGGACGCCGCCGTGGCGTACTGGGAGACGCTGCGCACCGACGACGACGCCGTATTCGACGCCGAGGTCGTCATCGACGCCACCGAGCTGGCGCCGTTCGTCACCTGGGGCACCAACCCCGGCCAGGGCGCGCCGCTGACGGCCAGCGTCCCCGACCCGGCTTCGTACGAGGACGCCTCGGAGCGGCACGCCGCCGAAAGGGCCCTGGAGTACATGGGGTTGACCGCCGGACAGGCCCTGCGTGACATCAACGTGGACACCGTCTTCGTAGGTTCCTGCACCAACGGCCGCATCGAGGACCTGCGTAACGCCGCCTCGGTCCTGGACGGTCACAAAGTCGCGGACGGCGTACGGATGCTGGTGGTACCGGGTTCCGTCCGGGTAGCTCTGCAGGCTGTCGCCGAGGGCCTGGACAAGGTCTTCACCGCCGCGGGTGCCGAATGGCGGCATGCGGGCTGTTCGATGTGCCTGGGCATGAACCCCGACCAGCTGGCCCCCGGCGAGCGCTCGGCCTCCACCTCGAACCGCAACTTCGAAGGCAGGCAGGGCAAGGGCGGCCGTACCCACCTGGTCTCCCCGCAGGTCGCCGCCGCCACCGCGGTTCTGGGCCACCTGGCCTCGCCCGCCGATCTGTCCGACGCCCGTACGCCCGCCGGAGTCCGATAACCATGGATGCTTTCACCACACACACCGGCCGGGCCGTCCCGCTGCGCCGCAGCAACGTCGACACCGACCAGATCATTCCCGCGCACTGGCTGAAGAAGGTCACCCGCGACGGCTTCGAGGACGGGCTCTTCGAGGCCTGGCGCAAGGACGAGAACTTCGTCCTCAACCTCCCGGAGCGCAAGGGTGCATCGGTTCTGGTGGCCGGCCCCGACTTCGGCACGGGTTCCTCCCGTGAACACGCGGTGTGGGCCCTGCAGAACTTCGGCTTCAGGACCGTAATCTCCTCCAGGTTCGCCGACATCTTCCGCGGCAACTCGCTGAAGAACGGTCTGCTGACCGTCGTCATCGGCCAGGAGGTCGTCGACGCGCTGTGGGAGCTGACGGAGGCCGATCCAACGGCCGAAATCACCGTCGACTTGGAGAAGCGGCAGGTTCTGGCCGAAGGAATCTTGGCTGACTTCGAGCTTGACGAGAACGCCCGCTGGCGTCTGCTGAACGGGCTCGACGACATCAGCCTCACCCTTCAGAACGAAGCGGACATCGCGGCTTATGAGGCCTCCAGGCCCGGCCATAAACCGCGTACAATTGCCGCCTGAGCAGCGCTTTACCGGACTGTGCCCCTACCCCGGTAGGGGCACAGTCGGTTGTTGAGACCCTCGGGCGACAACTCGCCCCAGATGGCACAATCGGTGCATGGAACGCGACAGCCAACTCGAGCTCTATGGCCAAGTCGCCGACCGGTTGAAGGAAGCGCACGCCATAGTGCGCGCACTGCAAGTCCCGGAGAGCGTAAGGATGGCGCTGTCCCGGAAGCTGCTGGTCGTCACGGCCGCGGCTAAGCACGATCTCTCAGATGCAGCAAGGCGTCTGGACCGGTTGATGAAGGACCTCCATGAGGGCCGATTCCCAGAAGGTGACTGACTCTGCGGAACACAGCAGCGGTCGACTTCGTGCGGCACTAGGGTGATTAGCCCGTTTCGTGTTTGATTTGCGGTATATATCTACCTAACGTGCGAAAAGCTTGAACACTTTCGTTCTGGCTATGTCTCCGAAGGGGAAGACGTGAACAAGGCGCAGCTCGTAGAAGCGATTGCAGACAAGGTCGGCGGCCGTCAGCAGGCCGCGGACGCCGTCGACGTAGTACTCGACGCGATCGTCCGCGCGGTCGTCGCGGGTGACCGGGTCTCGGTCACCGGCTTCGGCTCGTTCGAAAAGGTCGACCGTCCCGCCCGCTACGCCCGCAACCCGCAGACGGGCGAGCGGGTACGGGTCAAGAAGACCTCCGTGCCCCGCTTCCGTGCGGGGCAGGGGTTCAGGACCTGGTGAGCGGCTCCAAGAAGCTCCCCAAGGGCGGCGAGGTGGCCGTCAAGAAGGCCCCAAGGGCAGCCTTTCGGGCCCGACCGCCACCATCTCCAAGTCCGCGGGCAAGAGGGCCGCAACCAAGAAGACCGCGGCCGCCGCGGCGAAGAAGACCACGGCGAAGAAGACGACGGTGGCCGCCAAGAAGGCGGCCCCGCGAAGAAGGTCACGAGCGCGGCGGCGAAGAAGGCCACGGCGACGGCGACGGCGAAGAAGGCTGCTCCGGCCAAGAAGGCCACGGGCACAGCCAAGAAGGCCATCGCGAAGAAGACGGCGCCCGCCAAGAAGACCACGGCGAAGAAGGCGCCCGCCAAGAAGACCACAGCGCGCACGACCACGGCCAAGAAGGCCACTGCACGCAAGAAGTGAGACCGGGCAGCAGCCTGTTTCTCACGCGCCGGGCCGGGCTCCTCCGGGGAGCCCGGCCCGCGGGCTTTCAGGAGTCCTTCAGAACGTCTGCAGCGTCACCAGGGTGATCCGCGCAGACGGTCCGCCGCCGTCCGTCTCGATCCGCACCCGCTGACCCGGGCGCAGCAGACGCAGGCCGCCCGCGTCGAAGGCCGGGGCGTCGAATTCCACCGGGGTGCCGTCGTCGAGCAGCACACTGCCGGTGCGGGTCTCGGAGTCGTACGTGTACGCGGTCGCCTGCATGAGCGGCAGCCTATCGGTCCGCGGCAAGGGGATCGATGGGCTCAGAAAAGCGGTGTGCGGGCCCACGCCGAGGGTGAGCGCCGCCCGCAGATCCTCGCCGGTGTCCACGTCCTGGCGGACCGATCCGAGGCCGGGCAGCGGCATTTCCACCGCACCCGATGCCAGGTGCCGGGCCCTGGAAAGCCCGCCGAAAGCCGGACACAATTCCACGCCGGCCGTTGCCGAGAGGAATGTCGTACCGATTCCCGCTGCATCCGTGACAAATACACGGGAGAATGCCGCCGAAAAATCGAGCACGCGGGCCAATTCCTGGGGACGCAACGCCGGTAGATCCGCGTTGAGCGCGGCCACCGGGACCCCGGGCCGGTGCGAACGCGCCTGCCGGGCGCCGTGCGCCAGCGCCGCGTTGAGTCCGGCGGCCGGTGTGTCCGGCACGATGCGCGCCCGAGCGCGGCCAGTGCGGCGCCGGCCCGCGCATCGTCCGTGACGACCACCACATCCCGTACCGCGGCGCACGACAGCGCCGCGGCCACCGTGTCCTGCGCGAACGCCAGCGCCAGTCGCGGCAGCAGTTCCCCGCCCGCCGTCGGCCTCAGCCGGCTCTTGGCCAGGGCGAGCGGCTTCAGCGGGACAACCAGGGACCAGCCGGCCAGGTCCGTATTCGTGGCGATCTCCCTCCGCGTACACGTCACGGTCTATTCTCACCTGCCGGTACGACAACCCGGGGGCTGGTCTCGAAGCCGGGGCGTACGGTGTTCTCGACAGAGCTGGGGCCTGGGGCGAGACTTGACCCTCAGTAGCCACGCAGTAGGTCAGGTCCTAGAGGAAGGCTTCCGAGTGTCCCGCCGTAAAATCGGCTTCTGGTACCGCTTTGCGGCGGTCATCGCAAAACCACCGCTGGTGGTTCTGTTCAAGCGCGACTGGCGGGGAATGGAACACATTCCGGCCGACGGCGGATTCATCACCGCGGTCAACCACAACTCGTATCTGGACCCGCTTTCGTACGGACACTTCCAGTACAACACCGGCCGTGTGCCGCGGCTCCTCGCGAAGGCGGGCCTGTTCAGGACGCCATTTGTCGGGATGATGCTGCGTGGCACCGGACAGATCCCCGTCTACCGCGAGACGACGAACGCACTTGACGCATTCCGCGCCGCCGTCGATGCCATCGAGCGGGTGAATGCGTCGCCTTCTACCCGGAAGGCACTCTCACCCGCGACCCCGACATGTGGCCGATGGGCGGCAAGACGGGCGCTGCCCGCGTCGCGCTGATGACCAGGGCCCCGGTCATCCCCGTCGCACAGTGGGGCGCCAACCTCGCGATGCCGCCGTACGCCAAGGAGAACAAGCTCAGCCTGTTCCCCGCAAGACCCTGCAGGTGCAGGCCGGACCGCCCGTCGACCTCTCCCGCTTCTACGGTCTTGAGCCGACACCCGAGGTGCTGCGCCGGGCGACCGAGACCATCATGGCCGCGGTCACCGCACAGCTGGAGGTCGTACGCGGCGAGAAGGCCCCCGCCGAGCCCTACGATCACCGCAGAGCCCGTGCTGCCCAACGGCACGAGGCAGAAGGAAAGGGAACCACGTGACGCACCCCGCAAAAGCAGCCGTCTTCGGAACCGGCTCATGGGGTACGGCCTTCGGCATGATCCTCGCCGACGCCGGCTGTGAGGTAACCCTGTGGGGCCGCCGCGCCGAGGTCGCCGAGGCCATCAACACGACCCGTACCAACCCCGGCTATCTGCCGGGAATTGAGCTCCCGCCTCGGTCCGGGCCACCACCGACCCCGCCGAGGCGCTGCGGGCGCCGACTTCGCCGTCCTCGTCGTACCCTCGCAGACCCTGCGTGCCAACCTCGCGGACTGGGCTCCGCACCTGGAACCCGGCACCGTGCTCGTCTCGATGATGAAGGGTGTCGAACTCGGCACCGCCAAGCGCATGAGCGAGGTCATCGCGGACGTCACCGGGGTCACCGCGGACCGTATCGCCGTCATCACCGGCCCCAACCTCGCCAAGGAGATCGCCGAACGCCGCCCCGCCGCGGCCGTCGTCGCCTGCCAGGACGAGTCGGTGGCCCAGCGCCTCCAGGCCGCCTGCCACACCCCGTACTTCCGCCCGTACACCAACACCGATGTGGTCGGCTGCGAGCTGGGCGGCGCCGTCAAGAACGTCATCGGGCTCGCGGTCGGAATCGCCGACGGGATGGGCCTCGGTGACAACGCCAAGGGCTCGCTCATCACCCGCGGCCTTGCCGAGACCACCCGTCTCGGCCTCGCCATGGGTGCCGACCCGCTCACGTTCGCCGGCCTGGCCGGCCTCGGTGACCTGGTCGCCACCTGCTCGTCGCCCCTTTCACGCAATCACACCTTCGGCACCAACCTCGGCCGTGGCATGACGCTGCAGGAGACCGTCGCCGTCACCCGGCAGACCGCCGAGGGCGTCAAGTCCTGTGAATCCGTGCTCGATCTGGCACGCAGGCACGGTGTCGACATGCCGATTACCGAAACAGTCGTCGGCATCGTCCACGAGGGCAAGCCGCCGGTCGTGGCGCTCAAGGAACTCATGTCGCGCAGCGCCAAGTCCGAGCGACGCTGACCGAAGCCTTACCAGCAGGTACGCTCATCGCGATATGAGCAGCGAGAACCTTCCCCAGAGCCCGGAAAGCGCCGAGAGCCCTGTGCGGCACCGCAAGCCGCGGGTTGCCGTCGTGTTCGGCGGCCGGAGCTCCGAACACGGCATCTCGGTCGTCACGGCCGGCGCCGTCATGAATGCCATCGACCGGACCAAGTACGAAGTGCTGCCGATCGGCATCACCTCGGACGGCCGTTGGGCCCTCACCGCCGACGATCCCGGCCGGATGGCGATCACGGACCGCCAGGTGCCGAACGTGGTCCAGCTGGCCGAGTCGGTGCAGGGCTCCGTGGTGCTCTCCGTCGACCCCGGCAGCCGTGAAGTCGTCTACAGCGAACCCGGTTCGGTCCCCAGAGCGCTCGGCGATGTCGATGTCGTCTTTCCCGTGCTGCACGGCCCGTACGGCGAGGACGGCACGCCCAGGGCCCTGGAGCTCTCCGGAGTGCCTTATGTCGGCGCAGGTGTTCTGGCCTCAGCGGTCGGCCAGGACAAGGAGTACATGAAGCGGGTGTTCACCTCCTTCGGGCTGCCTGTCGGCCCGTACGAGGTGGTGCGCCCCCGCGAGTGGGACAACGAGCGCCCCACCGCCCGCAAGCGGATCGTGGAGTTCGCCGCGGAGCACGGCTGGCCGCTCTTCATCAAGCCCGCCCGTGGCGGTTCCTCCGTTGGCATCACCAAGGTCGACGACCTCTCCGGTCTCGACGAGGCGATCGAGGAAGCCCGCCGCCATGACCCCAAGTTCCTGGTCGAGTCGCTGCTGCGCGGCCGTGAGATCGAGTGCGGCGTGCTGGAGTTCGATGACGGCCCGCGCGCCAGCGTGCCCGCCGAGATCCCGCCCGTCACCACACACGACTTCTACGACTTCGAGGCCAAGTACATCGACTCGGCGGCCGGTCTCGTACCCGCACCGCTCACCCCGGAGCAGACCGCCGAGGTCCAGCGGCTCGCCGTCGCTGCCTTCGAGGCCACCTCCTGCGAGGGGCTGGTGCGCGCGGACTTCTTCCTCACCGAGGACGGGGCTTCGTCATCAACGAGATCAACACCATGCCCGGTTTCACCCCGATCTCGATGTACCCGCGGATGTGGCAGGAGAGCGGCGTCGGTTACCCGGAGCTGGTGGACCGGCTGATCCAGGCGGCACTGACCCGGTCCACCGGACTGCGCTGAGCCCTGCCCCGTACCGGTCGCGCCCAGGGTCTTTGTCCGGACCGGGCCGGATCAGGCAGTGGCCCGCCGCGGAGCGGCGGACCTCGGGAGCGCGTGCCGGACTCCACGAGCCCGGCATGGCTCAAAGAGGCCCTAGAGGCTGTCGGGGACCGTCTTCTTCACGGGGCGGCGAATGCCGACAGCGGCGTGATGTCATGGGCGTAGTCGCTGGAGAGCGTCACCTCGACATACGCCTTGCGGTAGGTGGTGGTGAACCGCGGACCGGCGTCATCCGGCTGCTCCAGCAGCCAGTTGACGCCGTCCGCGTCCACCCTTCGACTGGGCATCGTCCATCTTCGCGGGCCGCGGGACACCGCAGCGCAGTACGATCGCCCCGTCCCCCAGCCGGCGGTCAGCTCCGAATCCGGTCCGGGGTCGCTCCGTTCCAGACCGATGATGGTCTTCGGCAGCTCCTCGTGCAGCGCTTCGCAGTACGCGGCGGCATCCGACGGCGGAGTGGGAACCGTGATCGAAGCCTGGGCGTCGCTGGAAGTGCAGCCCGCCGCGGCCAGGACAAGCAGAGCAGCGGACGGACCGAGGAACAGCGAGCGGAGGGCCGGCGGCCGGATTGCGTCACCGGCCCAGCGTAGACGGGGGTCAGATGTGGACGACTGGGCAGGTAAGGGTTCGAGTGATGCCGTCCACCTGCTGGACTTTGGCGACCACCATGCGGCCGAGAGCGTCGACCGTATCGGCCTGTGCGCGCACGATCACGTCGTAGGGGCCTGTGACGTCCTCTGCCTGGATCACTCCCGGAATCTTTGCGATGGTCTCAGCGACTGTCGACGCCTTGCCCACCTCGGTCTGAATAAGGATGTACGCCTGTACCACGGAACCTCCAGGGCGGCCACGAGGATCATGTGGGGAAAGGGACGCCACGTTATCGCGTTGCCGTGGGCCGCGGGGAGACCTGCGGGCCGGCTGATGCCCCAGCGTGGCGTACAGAGACCAGAAGTTGACGTATCTCTTGACGGTACCGACAGCAGTGAAGGCTCGCGACCGCAAGCCCACCCGCGCAGAAGGGGACAGCCGTGCCCGTATGTCCCGGGCCGGACGTCCCCGGCAGCGGCCGTCGCGCGGTCCGGACCCCGGCCGCTGAAACTGCCCGGACGAATGTCCGGTGCGATAAATGAGAGGTGAGACTCGGTGAAGGGAACCGTGGGCGAGTTGGGGAGTTCGGGCTCATCAGAGAGCTCACTTCCCGGCTCACCACCACTCCGGCGGTACGGCTGGGGCCCGGCGACGACGCCGCGGTCGTGGCCGCTCCCGACCGCAGGGTTGTGGCCAGTACGGACATCCTGTTGGAAGGCCGGCACTTCCGCCGCGACTGGTCGACCGCGTACGACGTCGGACGCAAGGCCGCCGCGCAGAACCTCGCCGATATCGCGGCCATGGGAGCCGTGCCCACCGCGCTGCTCCTGGGCCTCGTCGTCCCCGCCGACCTCCCGGTCACCTGGGCCGCCGAGCTGATGGACGGCCTCCGCGACGAATGCCAGGTCGCGGGCGCGGCCGTGGTCGGCGGCGATGTCGTGGGCGGTGACACGATCACCGTCGCGATCACCGCACTCGGTGATCTGCGCAACCACGAACCCGTCACCCGCTCCGGCGCCCGGCCCGGCGACGTCGTGGCTGTCACCGGCTGGCTGGGCTGGTCCGCCGCCGGATTCGCCGTGCTCTCCGGGGATTCCGTTCGCCGCGCGCCTTCGTGGAGGCCCACCGGCGCCCCGAACCGCCCTACCACGCGGGACCCGCGGCGGCCGGGCTCGGTGCCACGGCCATGACCGACGTGAGCGACGGACTCGTCGCGGATCTCGGGCACATCGCCGAGGCCAGCAAGGTCCGGATCGATCTGCGCTCGGGGCTCATCGACATCCCCTCGCAGATGTCCGACATCGGTCAGGCCGTCGGGGTCGACCCGCTGCAGTGGGTGCTCACCGGGGAGAGGACCACGCGATCGTGGCCACCTTCCCGCCGGACGTGAAGCTGCCGGCCCGCTGGAAGGTGATCGGCGAGGTACTCAACCCCTCGGCGCTGCCCCAGGTGACGGTCGACGGGGCGCCCTGGACGAGCAAGGGCGGCTGGGACCACTTCGGGTCTATCGAGGACGCCCAGTAGATTTCGGGCATGGCTATATCCACCGCCGCACCGCCGCGTGTGCTCACCGTCGCCGGATCCGACTCCGGCGGCGGTGCGGGCATCCAGGCCGACCTCAAGACGATGCTGGCCCTCGGTGTGCACGGCATGAGCGTGCTGACCGCGGTGACCGCCCAGAACTCACTGGGTGTGCAGGGCGCCTGGGAGCTCCCGGTGGAAGCCGTACGCGCCCAGTACCGCAGCGTCGTCGACGACATCGGCGTGCAGGCCGTGAAGACCGGCATGCTTTCATCGGCCGCACTGGTCGACGTGGTCGCCGAGCTGCTCGCCCGGACCGGCGCACCGGTCGTCGTCGACCCGGTGGGCGTCTCCAAGCACGGGGACGCGCTGCTGGCAGCTGAGGCCCTCGATTCCGTACGCACGAAACTGCTGCCCGTAGCGACCGTGGCCACCCCGAACCTCGATGAAGTGGCGCAGCTCACCGGCGTCACCGTCACCGATGAGGCGGGCATGCGGCAGGCCGCCGCCGAGATGCTGGCGTACGGACCCCGTTGGGTGGTCATCAAGGGCGGACATCTGCCGGGCGAGGCCGTGGACCTGCTGACGGACGGCAGCGAGGAACACTGGCTACGGGCACCCAGGCACGACAACCGCCACACCCACGGCACCGGCTGCACCCTGGCGTCCGCGATCGCCTCCGGACTCGCCAAGGGCCAGGACGTGCCGGCCGCCGTACGGGGTGCGAAGGCGTATGTCACCGGAGCGATCGAGGCCGGCTTCGCGCTCGGCGCCGGAATCGGCCCCGTCGATCACGGCTGGCTGACCCGGGCCCGCTGACCACAGGGCACAGCAAAAGCCGGTCCACCGAGGTGGACCAGCTTTTGGGCAACCGGAAGGCTGCGCTACGACGGGAACGTCAGCGCGCGACCTTGCCGGCCTTGATGCACGAGGTGCAGACGTTGAGCCGCTTCGGCGTCCGACCGACCACGGCACGCACGCGCTGGATGTTGGGATTCCAGCGACGGGACGTACGGCGGTGCGAGTGCGAAATGCTGTTGCCGAAGCTCGGCCCCTTGCCGCAAACGTCGCAGTTGGCAGCCACGGGTCACTCCAAAGACTTCAGGTGCACTTACAGTGAAATCCGGCGCGCCGGATTCATTTGACTGAAGTGGCGGTACCGGAGGAATGGCCCGACTTTCATCGGGCAACCGAAGCAGCATACAACGCCTGCTCCGGAGATACGAAACTACCATGGCTTCCCGGGCCGCCCGCCCGCACCTGCCCCGGCCGGACCCCGCACCGGCGCTACTCTGCGGTGCAGTCCCTGCCCCACGGCCGCTTCAAGGAGAACCAACAGGTGCCGCAGCCCCCGACGATCTCGATGCCGTCGCGGTACGCGCCTGGTGCTCACTGGCACTGGAAGCCCTGGGCAGGGAGCGCCGGGCCATCGACGCGATCAACGTCTATCCGGTCGCGGACGGGGACACCGGCACCAACCTCTACCTCACCGTGGAATCCGCCACGGCGGCCGTCGAAGCGGTCTTCGCCGCCCATGAGACCGGATCCACCGTCCCCGCTCCTGCCGATGCCGTACGGGCCATGGCGCACGGCGCGCTGATCGGCGCCCGCGGGAACTCCGGCACCATCCTGGCGCAGCTGCTGCGCGGCATGGCCGGGGTGCTGGCCGAGTGCGGTGACGCGGACCATCTGCGCAGGGCCCTGACCGAAGCCGCCGCGGCCGCCCGCCGGGCCGTCGCCCACCCCGTCGAGGGCACCGTGCTGAGTGTCGCCACCGCGGCGGCCGAAGCGGCGGCGGCCACGGCCGGGACCACCGACCTCACAGCCGTGGTGGACGCGGCGTACGAAGGGCGAGGACCGCGCTCGACGCCACCCCGGCCAGCTCGCCGTCCTCGGCCGGGCAGGCGTCGTGGACGCGGGCGGACAGGGCTGCTGGCCGTGCTCGGTGCGCTGCTGGAGGCGGTCTCCGGCCGGGCTCCGGCCCGTACGGGCGGCAGGGTCCCCGACGTCCTGCCCCTGACGGGAGACTGTGCGGATGCCGGCCCCGACAGCGGCCCCGCCTTCGAGGTGATCTATCTGCTGGAGGCCCGCGACGAGGCCGTCGACCGGCTCCGCACCCGGCTGGACGGGCTGGGGACTCCCTCGTCGTGGTCGGCGGCGACGGCCTGTGGAACGTGCACGTCCATGTCGACGATGCCGGTGCGGCCGTGGAGGCAGGGGTCGAGGCCGGCCGGCCGTACCGGATCCGGATCGCTCACTTCGCCGCCGACCGTGGCCGCACCCATCCGGAACCCGCCCGGCGGGCGGTCGTCGCCGTGGTCCCTGGCGACGGACTCAGCGGTCTGTGCGCGGAGGCCGGGGCAACCACCGTGCTGGCGCGCCGGGAGAGCCGCCGGCCAGCGGTGAACTGGTCGACGCGATCAGGCGGGCACACGCGCGTGAGGTGGTCCTGCTGCCCAACGACGCGCAGCTGCGCCACACGGCAGCCGCGGCTGCCGAACAGGCCAGGACCGAAGGGGTCAGGGTCGCCCTGATCCCCACCCGCGCCGCCGTCCAGGGCATCGCCGCGCTCGCCGTCCACGAACCGGACCGCGGTTTCGACGAGGACGTGGTGGCGATGACCGCAGCCGCGGGCGCCACCCGGTATGCGGAACTGGCCGTCGCCGAACGGCAGTCGTGGACCATGGCCGGCATCTGCCAGGCCGGCGACGTCCTCGGCCTGATCGACGGGGACGTCGCGGTCATCGGCGATGACGTGGCCGGCACCGCCCGCACCGTGCTGGACCGGATGCTGTCCGCGGGCGGCGAGCTCGTCACCCTGATCCTGGGCGAGGACGTGCCCGACGCCCTGGCCGATGCCCTGGCCGGGCATGTCCGGGAGGGCTACCTCGCCGTGGACACCGTCGTCTACCGGGGCGGCCACCCGGCGCGCCGCTGCTGATCGGCGTGGAGTAGCGGCCGGGGTCGTGTCCGGGGCGGCGTCCGGCGACATTTGTCAGTGGTGTGGTGTGCAATGGAGCGCGTGTCTGCGTTCGATGAACCCCTCAAGAAGCTGCTCGGCGGACCCACCGCGAAGGTGATGGCCGAACACCTCGACCTGAACACGGTCGGTGATCTGCTGCACCACTACCCGCGGCGGTACGAGGAGCGCGGCCGGCTCACGGCGCTCACCGAGCTGCCCTGGACGAGCATGTGACGGTCGTCGCGCAGGTCGCCGACGCCCGGATCGCGATGTTCAACGGAGGCCGGGGCAAGCGCCTCGAAGTGACCCTCACCGACGGCAGCGGCCGGCTTCAGCTGGTCTTCTTCGGCCACGGAGTCCACAAGCCGCACAAGGAGCTGCTGCCCGGCCGGCGCGCGATGTTCGCGGGCAAGGTCTCCGTCTTCAACCGGAAGATGCAGCTCGCCCACCCCACCTACCAGCTCCTGGACGCGGACGACGCCGACGAGGCCACGGAGGCGGTGGACGCCTTCGCCGGGCAGCTGCTGCCGATCTACCCGGCCTGCAAGCAGCTCGACTCCTGGCGGATCGCCAGGCCGTGGACACCGTCCTGCCCAGCGCACAGGACGCCGTCGACCCGCTGCCCGACGCACTGCGGGAGGGGCGCGGCTTCACCCGCTGCCCGAGGCGCTGCTGAAGATCCACCGGCCGCGGACCAGGGCGGACATCGCGGCCGCGCGGGACCGGCTGAAGTGGGACGAGGCCTTCGTCCTCCAGGTCGCACTCGCCCGCAGGCGCTACGCCGACACCCAGCTCCCGGCCGTGGCCCGCAAGCCCGTCCCCGGCCGGCTGCTCGACGCCTTCGACGCCAGCTGCCCTTCACCCTCACCGACGGCCAGCTGAAGGTCACCGGGGAGATCTTCGACGACCTGGCCACCGAGCACCCGATGCACCGGCTGCTCCAGGGCGAGGTGGGCTCCGGCAAGACGATGGTCGCCCTGCGCGCCATGCTCACCGTCGTCGACGCGGGCGGCCAGGCCGCGATGCTCGCGCCCACCGAGGTGCTGGCCCAGCAGCACCACCGCTCCATCACCGAGATGATGGGGAGCTGGCCGAGGGCGGCATGCTCGGCGGTTCGGACCTGGGCACCAAAGTCGTCCTGCTCACCGGTTCCATGGGTGTGCCGGCCCGCCGCCGGGCGCTGCTCGACCTGGTCACGGGCGAGGCCGGGATCGTGATCGGCACCCATGCGCTGATCGAGGACAAGGTGCAGTTCCACGACCTCGGTCTGGTCGTCGTCGACGAACAGCACCGCTTCGGCGTGGAACAGCGCGACGCCCTGCGCTCGAAGGGAAAACAGCCGCCACATCTGCTGGTGATGACCGCCACCCCATCCCCGTACGGTCGCCATGACCGTCTTCGGTGACCTGGAGACCTCCGTGCTGGACCAGCTTCCGGCCGGCCGCTCGCCGATCGCCAGCCATGTCGTCCCCGCCAAGGACAAGCCCCATTTCCTCGGCCGTGCCTGGGAGCGGGTCCGCGAGGAAGCGGAGAACGGGCACCAGGCGTACGTCGTGTGCCCCGCATCGGTGACGATGCGGACGAGGCCGCCGACAAGAAGAAGGGCAAGAAGGCCGCCCGGAGCAGGACGCCGAGAAGCGGCCGCCACTGGCCGTACTGGAGATCGCCGAGCAGCTGGCCGGGGGCGCTCGCAGGTCTGCGGATCGAGGTGCTGCACGGCAGGATGCATCCGGACGACAAGGACGACGTGATGCGCCGGTTCGCCGCCGGCCGCATCGACGTCCTGGTCGCCACGACGGTCATCGAGGTCGGGGTGAACGTCCCCAACGCCACCGCGATGGTGATCATGGACGCGGACCGCTTCGGAGTCTCCCAGCTGCACCAGCTGCGCGGCCGCGTCGGCCGCGGTTCGGCCCCGGGCTCTGTCTGCTGGTCAGCGAGGCCCACGAGGCGAGCCCCGCACGGGCCAGGCTCGCCGCGGTGGCCGCCACCCTCGACGGCTTCGAGCTCTCCCGTATCGACCTCGAACAGCGCCGCGAGGGCGATGTCCTCGGCCAGGCCCAGTCCGGTGTCCGCTCCTCCCTGCGGGTGCTCAGCGTCATCGACGACGAGGAGGTCATCGCCGCTGCCCGCCAGGAGGCCGTCGCGGTCGTCGCCGCCGACCCGGAGCTGGAACACCTGCCGGAGCTGCGCATCGCGCTGGACGCACTGCTGGACAAGGACAGGGAGGAGTACCTCGACAAGGGCTGAGGCAAGGGCTGGGACAGGGGCTGGGGCAAGGGCCGGGGCAGCGCTGGAGAGCCCGGGACAGGGCTGCCACGGCCCGATCGGGCCCGACGCCATATCGTGGGTGGCACGGCACATGTACTGCCCTGTGTGCCTCCGGCGACCCGAGGACCAGACACCCATGACCCGCGTGATCGCCGGCTCGGCCGGCGGACGCCGCCTGGCCGTACCGCCCGGCACCGGCACCCGCCCCACGTCCGACCGGGCGCGCGAGGGCCTGTTCTCCACCTGGGAAGCACTCCTGGGCACCATCGACGGCATCCGTATCGCCGATCTGTACGCGGGCTCCGGCGCCGTCGGGCTCGAAGCGCTCTCCGCGGTGCGGTTCACGCACTGCTCGTCGAGGCCGACGCACGAGCCGTGCGCACTGTCCGTGACAACGTCCGCACGCTCGGGCTGCCCGGCGCCGAAGTCCGTACCGGAAAAGCCGAACAGATCGTGACAGGACCGGCGCCCGCCGATCCGTTCGACGTGGTGTTCCTGGACCCTCCGTACGCCGTCACCGATGACGATCTTGGCGAGATACTGCTCACACTCCGTGCTCAGGGGTGGCTCACCGGCGATGCGCTCGTCACGGTGGAGCGGAGCACCAGAGGCGGAGAATTCCACTGGCCGCAAGGATTCGAGCCACTGCGGGCCCGTCGCTACGGTGAGGGAACGCTTTGGTACGGTCGCGCCGCTTCTACGTGCGAAGACGCACGATGACCGCACCGGAGAGCGAGGGAATCACATTGCGCCGCGCCGTCTGTCCGGGGTCGTTCGACCCCATCACCAACGGGCACCTCGACATCATTGGCCGAGCCTCCAAGCTCTACGACGTCGTACACGTCGCGGTGATGATCAACCAGTCCAAGAAAGGGCTGTTCACGGTGGAGGAGCGGATCGATCTGATCCGTCAGGTCACCGCGGACTTCGGCAATGTCGAGGTCGAGTCCTTCCACGGACTCCTGGTCGACTTCTGCAAGCAGCGGGACATCCCGGCGATCGTTAAGGGCCTGAGGGCCGTCAGCGACTTCGACTACGAGCTGCAGATGGCCCAGATGAACAACGGCCTCTCCGGTGTCGAGACGCTCTTCGTGCCGACCAACCCGACCTACAGCTTCCTGTCGTCCTCGCTGGTCAAAGAGGTCGCGACGTGGGGCGGCGATGTCTCGCACCTGCTGCCGCCGCTCGTCCACGAAGCCCTCACGGAACGTCTCGGCCAGAGCTGAGCGCCTGACCGTCCGTCACCAGGTGTCGGACGGCGGGCGACTGGCCTTACAGTCGTCCCGTCCGTCTCCAACAGCAGCAGAGAGTGGCGAGCACACGGTGGACGTGCAGAAGAAGCTCGACGAGATCGTCGCAGCGGTCGGGAACGCCCGCTCCATGCCCATGTCGGCATCCTGCGTGGTCAACCGCACGGAGCTGCTGGAGCGGCTCGAAGAGGTGCGGGAGGCCCTGCCCGGCTCGCTGGCCCACGCCGAAGAGCTCATCGGCGGCCGTGAGCAGGTCGTCGAGCAGGCCCGTCAGGAGGCGGAGCGGATCATCGAGTCCGCCCACGCCCAGCGGGGCTCACTGGTCTCCGACACCGAGATCGCACGGCGCTCCCAGGACGAGGCCGACCGGATTCTCTCCGAGGCCCGCCGGGAAGCCGCCGAGGTGCGTGCCGACGCCGACGAGTACGTCGACAGCAAGCTCGCCAACTTCGAGGTCGTCCTCACCAAGACCATCGGATCCGTCGACCGCGGCCGGGAGAAGCTCCTGGGCCGCAGCGAGGGGCTCGACGAGCAGGGCTACCAGGACCCGGACTTCGCCGAGGCGCCCGAGCGCAGCGCGGACCCGGAGACGCTCAGGCGTCGGGCGGACGACTACGTCGACGCCAAGTTCGGGGCCTTCGAGGCCGTACTCGCCAAGACTCTGGAAGCCGTCGGCCGCGGCCGGCAGAAGCTGCACGGCAGGGTCGCGAGCGACGACCTGGCGCGCACATCGCCGCCCAGGACGCGGCGGGCAGCCAGGGGCAGACCAGCGACGAGGACCACTGGGCGGGTCTGGCCGAGCCCGCCGCCCCGGCACGGCAGCCCGTCCCGCAGCAGCCGCACTACCCGGACCAGCCGGACTACGCCTCCGCGGGGCGGTGCCCGAGTACGCGGCACAGGGGCAGCCGGAGCCGCAGTACGCGCAGACGTACGCCTACCAGGACCAGCCGCTCCAGCAGCAGCCCGATCCGTACGCGGCATACCAGCAGCAGCCCGATCCGTACGCCGCCTACCAGCAGCAGGGCTACGACCCGAACCAGCCGCAGGCCCAGGCCCAGCCCCAGGCCCAGCAGGATTACGGCTGGCCGCAGGAGCCCTCCAGCCCCGGCGCAGCAGGCCGGGAGCGCGCTGGACGAGACCAGCCTGTTCGATACCAGCATGATCGACCTGGAGCAGCTGCGCCGGTACGAGCAGGGGCGCTGACCGGGCCCCTCCTGGAGGGCGAATGGACCGGATTGGGCGCTGGGCGGTGCGTCCAGTATCCTGGATCCCCGGTCGTGAGTATGTCTGCGATCTCGGCTGCCCGCTTTCCTCCCGGGACGGGCGGCCCCTCCCGAAGCGCACGTCGTACATGATTTTCGAAAGCAGGAAAGCCCTGAACGGTCACCTCGACCACCGCAACCCCTCGTGTTCGATACGCGCGAGCTGGGTCGGCGTCCCGGTACCCTCAAGCGGCTGTCCCGCTCGGTGGAAGCTCCCAAGGACCTCGGTATCGACGGGGTCATCGGTGTGCCGGAAGGCGCACCCGTGGTGCTGGACCTCCGCCTCGAGTCGGTCATGGAAGGGTGCTCGTCACAGGCACCGCCCGTGCGACGGCCAAGGGGAGTGCGTAAGGTGTCTGGAGCCGGTGGACCTTGAGGTCGCAGCGGATTTCCAGGAGATGTTCTCGTACCCTGACGCCGATGACCGGGGCCGCAGCAGGACTGCGGAGCCGGTCGACGACGCCGAGGACGACGAGGACAGGTACTTCCTCGAGGACGGCTTGTTCGACCTCGAGTCGGTGCTGCGTGACGCGGTAGTGCTTGCACTGCCGATGCAGCCGGTGTGCAAGGAGACCTGTGCCGGTCTGTGTTCCGAATGCGGAATCAGGCTGGACGAGAATCCTGGCCACCACCATGATGCCGTCGACATCCGTTGGGCGGCACTGCAAGGACTCGCCGAGACCGTTCAGGACGGCGAGAAGGACAACATGGGCGGCGCCGAACCGGGCGTCGACGAGAAGCAGGAGAAGTAGCCGTGGCTGTTCCGAAGCGGAAGATGTCGCGCAGCAACACGCGCCACCGCCGGTCGCAGTGGAAGGCTGCGGTCCCCACCCTGGTTTCGTGCGAGCGCTGCCAGGAGCCGAAGCTTCAGCACATTGCGTGCCCGAGCTGCGGCACGTACAACAAGCGCCAGGTCCTCGAGGTCTGAGCGGCTGGTGAGAGGCCCGATGTCTGAGTTGTCCAGCGCCAAGAAGCAGGCAGACAACGTCAACACAGCCTCGTCCCACACGCTTCTGGAAGGGCGGCTCGGGTACCACCTCGAGTCCGCCCTTCTGGTGCGTGCGCTGACCCACCGCTCGTACGCATACGAGAACGGCGGTCTGCCCACCAACGAGCGGCTCGAATTCCTTGGGGATTCGGTGCTCGGCCTGGTGGTCACGGACACGCTGTACCGCACTCACCCCGACCTGCCTGAAGGCCAGCTGGCCAAATTGCGGGCCGCGGTAGTCAACTCGCGTGCACTCGCGGAAGTGGGTCGCGGCCTCGAACTCGGCTCCTTCATCCGGCTCGGCCGTGGTGAAGAGGGTACGGGTGGCCGGGACAAGGCTTCCATCCTCGCCGACACCCTTGAAGCGGTGATCGGCGCCGTCTATCTCGACCAGGGCCTGGGCGTGGCCTCGGAGCTGGTTCACCGGCTCTTCGACCCGCTGATCGACAGGTCCTCCAACCTCGGTGCCGGCCTGGACTGGAAGACCAGTCTCCAGGAGCTCACCGCCAGCGAGAGCCTCGGAGTCCCCGAGTATCTCGTCACGGAGACCGGCCCGGATCACGAGAAGACCTTCACTGCTGCTGCTCGCGTCGGTGGTGTCTCGTACGGCACCGGCACCGGCCGTAGCAAGAAGGAAGCGGAGCAACAGGCGGCAGAATCCGCCTGGCGTGAGATCAGCGCCGCCGCAGAAGCACGGGAGGCAGCGGCCGGGACCGCTGCCGCCGGAGGGGCCGCCGATACCCCTGCCGACCCGCCGCCGAACACGGACGTCGCTCCGGAATGAACGCCGAGAGCCCCCGGTGCCTGGTGCACCGGGGCTCGCTGCCCGGTTCTCCCGCCGCCCCCAGGAGTGACGCCGTGCCCGAGCTGCCCGAGGTCGAAGTCGTACGGCGAGGTCTGGAGCGCTGGGTCACCGGTCGCACCGTCGGCGACGTCGAGGTCCTGCATCCGCGCGCGGTCCGCAGGCACCTCGGGGCGGGTGGACTTCGCGGCCAGGCTGCACGGACTGCGGTTCGCCGCGGCGATACGCCGCGGAAAATACCTGTGGGTGCCGCTGGACGAGGCATCGTGCTCGCTCCTGGGCCACCTCGGGATGAGCGGCCAGCTGCTCGTACAGCCGCAGGAAGCCCCCGACGAGAAGCACCTGCGGATCAGGATCCGCTTCGACGACTCGCTCGGCACCGAGCTGCGCTTCGTGGACCAGCGGACCTTCGGCGGACTCTCGATCCACGAGAACACCCCGAGGGCTCCCCGATGCCATCGCGCACATCGCCCGCGATCCGCTCGATCCGGCTTTCGACGACGCGGCGTTCCACACCGCTCTGCGCCTGCGCCGTACGACGATCAAGCGGGCGCTGCTCGACCAGTCCCTGATCAGCGGCGTCGGCAACATCTACGCGGACGAGGCGCTCTGGCGCAGCAGACTCCATTACGACCGGCCGTCTGCGGCACTGACCCGCCCCAGGTCGGCGGAGCTGCTCGGCCACGTCCGCGACGTGATGAACGCCGCGCTCGACCAGGGCGGCACCAGTTTCGACAGTCTCTACGTCAATGTGAACGGCGAGTCCGGTTACTTCGACCGGTCGCTCGACGCGTACGGACGTGAGGGCGAGCCGTGTCACCGCTGTGGAACGCCGATGCGCCGCCGGCCGTGGATGAACCGCTCCAGCTACTTCTGTCCGCGCTGCCAGCGCCCACCGCGCACGGTCTGACCTGCCGCAGCGGTCAGAGGCCGAAGTCCTGTGTCCACCAGGGGCCGCCGGAACCGAAGTGCACACCAACGCCGAGCGTCGTGTAGTCGCAGTTGAGAATGTTCGCCCGGTGGCCGTCGCTGTTCATCCAGGCTTCCATCACGGCCTCTGCGTCGGCCTGGCCGCGGGCGATGTTCTCGCCGCCGAGTCCCTGCACGCCCGCCTGTGCCGCGCGGTCCCAGGGGTGTCCCCGTCGGGGTCGGTGTGGTCGAAGAAGGCACGTTCGGCCATGTCCTCGCTGAAGTTCTGGGCGAGCGCGTTCAGTGAGCCGCTGGCCTTGACCGGGCTGCAGCCGGCCTTCGAGCGCTCCTGATTGACCAGGGCGAGCACCGCGGCCTGCGCGGTGGTGTCGGCCGACGGGGAGGGGTGGCGGACGGGCTGCTCGGAGCGGGGAGGAGGTCTTGGGGCGGCCGGGGCCTTGGCCGCCGGGCTCGAACTCTTCTTGGCCTTGGGGCCGGGGCCTTGGTGGTCCGCTCGGGGCCTTGCTCTGCTCGGCCTGCTGCGTCTTCTGAGCCTGCTTCGACTGCTTCGAGGCGGTCGTCGCAGGCTTCTTCGGCGGGTGGCGGAGGCGGACTTCGAAGGTGCCGCAGGGCGCTCGCTGTCTCGGCCGGCCTTGCCGGATGCGGACGCGCGGTCGGTGGGCTCGGCGCTGGTGCCGCCCTGGGTCAGCAGGTCGGGGCGCCGCCGGAGCGCACCTGGTCCGCGGCGGAGCCACCGCCGATGTTGTAGCTGTCGCCGGGTATGAGACCCGATGCGACCGCGACCGCGCCGACGGCAACGGCCGCGGACACGCCGAGCAGGCCGGTGCGTATGGGCATCGAGGCCCGCTTCCTGCGGCGTGCGCCGTTGTCCTGGGCCGCCTCGCGATCCTCAGCGACCGGGGCTGCATCCGAGCGTCGATGGCGTCCCATGCGCTGTGCCTTCCTCGTGCTCGGCGACGTCCCTGCGACGTCACTGTTTACCTTGCTCTCACCCATTCGGGTGAGGCTATTGCGAGGGACTGTACGCCATGACGTTTGGGGGCGAAGCGTGCCTCGTGCAATTGGCCCGTTAGCGTTCAGGCATGAACGAAGACGCACGGCTCGTCGTATGGGTACGCGGCCGAGTACAGCAAGTAGGGTTTCGCTGGTTCACCAGGGCAAATGCTTTGGAGATCGGTGGCCTCTCCGGCTTTGCCCTCAATCTCGACGACGGCAGAGTGCAGGTTGTGGCGGAAGGTGCGCGTGAGAATTGCCACCGGCTGTTGGACTGGCTCGGCTCCGCCGACACACCCGGCCGTGTGGACGGCGTCACTGAGATCTGGGACACGCCGCGCGGTGGATATGAGGGATTCCGGATTCGCTGACCGGGCCGGCTGCCGGTCTTCGGATCCGCTGTGTATCCGGTGCACGGCACGGCGTGATCGAGAGGGGCAGCGGATGCCCGCACCCGAAATGACCTGCGGAATAGCCGCGCAACGGTCCATGGTTGCCAAGAACGGGATGTCGTGCGAGGCTGCCGATGTAACGAAGATCTCCACGCCCCTGGGCCCCGCAGGAGAGTCGCGCCGCATGATCGTCCGGCCGCGCACCCCGGGACACCCGCCTCAACGGGGCGTGATCGTGTTGACCGTCAAACTTTTGGTGAGACGCTGAAAACCCCGCGCACCTTAGCTGTTTGGCAGAGCTGGTAGCAGCAGAACCCGCAGGAATGACAGAGCACTGCCGAGCACCGCGGGTGCGAATCCCTCACGACCCAACCGCATCGGTCGGTCACTCATTGTGGAGGACCATCCATCATGGCAAAGGCGCTTCTCGGTTACGTCGGCGGTTCCGACCCGCGACTCCTCGCCGAGATGCGACGGCTTCAGCAGCGCGTCCAGGACCTGGAATCCGAGCTCGTACGGATCCAGGACGAGAACGCCTCGCTCAACGCCGCCGCCCAGCACCAAGAGTCGTTGCTCGACAGCATCGACATCGACGTACCGCAGGCGGAGCCCGCGCTGACCTGACCAATGGCCCTGCTGGGCCGGTCGGGCTGCTCGCGGCAGCCGCCTGAGTTCACCTCTGGAATGTCTTCGTCACGGATCGTCGTCCTGGAACAACGAGATTTCTCGTGATCCGGTCCATTCGCGATCCGTCACGCGGGACTATGCAAGATTCACAAGGGACGCTTCGGCGTCCCTTCTTTCTTTCCCCGGTCGCCGGTGCCTTACCGTCTGATGTGCCCTGCACCTTCATCAGTGAAACCGAGAGTGAAAGGTAGAGTCCGGCGGCGTGCACCTCAAGGCCCTGACCCTGCGTGGATTCAAGTCGTTCGCCTCTGCCACCACCCTGCGGTTCGAACCAGGGATCACCTGTGTCGTCGGACCCAATGGCTCGGGCAAATCCAATGTGGTGGACGCGCTTTCCTGGGTGATGGGTGAACAGGGGGCGAAGTCGCTGCGCGGCGGCAAGATGGAAGACGTGATCTTCGCCGGTACCACTGGGCGGCCGCCGCTCGGCCGGGCGGAGGTCTCGCTGACCATCGACAATTCCGACGGCGCACTCCCCATCGAGTACGCCGAAGTGACGATCACCCGGATCATGTTCCGCAACGGCGGCAGCGAATACCAGATCAATGGTGAGACCTGCAGACTGCTGGACATTCAGGAGCCCTGTCGGACTCCGGTATCGGCCGCGAGATGCATGTCATCGTCGGCCAGGGGCAGCTGGACTCGGTCCTGCACGCCGATCCGATGGGGCGCCGTGCGTTCATCGAGGAAGCCGCGGGAGTGCTGAAGCACCGAAAGCGGAAAGAGAAGGCGCTACGGAAGCTGGACGCCATGGGTGCCAATCTGGCCCGCGTCCAGGACCTCAACGACGAACTGAGGCGGCAGCTGAAGCCGCTGGGCAGGCAAGCGGCCGTCGCCCGCAGGGCCGCGGTCATCCAGGCCGATCTGCGCGACTCCAGGCTGCGGCTCCTCGCCGATGACCTGGTGCGGCTGCGTGATGCGCTGCGCGGCGAGATCGCCGACGAAGCGGCGCTCAAGCAGCGCAGGGAGGCGGCCGAGAGCGAGCTCAAGGCCGCCCTGGCCAGGGAAGCGGAACTCGAGGACGAGGTGGGGCGGCTGGCGCCGCGGCTGCGGCGCGCGCAGCAGACCTGGTACGAGCTCTCCCAGCTGGCCGAGCGGGTGCGGGGCACGATCCTGCTCGCCGACGCCCGGGTGAAGAGCGCCACCCAGGCCCCGAGGAGGAGCGGCGCGGACGGGACCCGCAGGACATGGAGCGCGAGGCCGCCCGGATCCGCGAGCAGGAGGCGGAGCTGGCGGCCGCGCTGGAGGCCGCGGAGCACGCACTGGAGGACACCGCATCCCACCGCTCCGATCTGGAGCGGGAGTTGGCGGCCGGGAGCGCAGGCTCAGGACGCGGCCCGCGCCATCGCCGACCGGCGCGAGGGCCTTGCCCGGCTCAATGGACAGGTCAACGCGGCCCGCAGCCGGGCCGGTTCGGCTCAGGCGGAGATCGACCGGCTCGCCGCCTCGCGCGATGCGGCGCAGGACCGGGCGGTCGCCGCGCAGGAGGAGTACGAGCAGCTCAGGGCGGAGGTCGAGGGGCTGGACGCGGGGACGCGGAGCTGACCGGACAGCACGAGGCGGCCAAGGGCGAGCTGGCGGCGGCGGAGGCCGCGCTCGGCGAGGCCCGCGAGGCGGCCACCGCGGCAGAACGCAAGCGCGCGGCGGTCGCTGCCCGCCACGAGACGCTTGCCCTCGGTCTGCGCCGCAAGGACGGCACCGGAGCACTGCTGGCGGCCGGTGACCGGCTGCCAGGGTGGTCGGCCCGGCGGCCGAGCTGATCACGGTGGTTCCCGGGTACGAGATCGCGGTGGCGGCGGCCCTGGGCGCGGCTGCCGATGCCATCGCCGTAACGGACCCGGCGACGGCGGCGGAGGCGATCCGCCTGCTGCGCAAGCAGGATGCGGGCGCGCGGCGCTGCTGCTGGGTGCCGCGGCCGGTACCGCGGACAGGGCCGCCGGTCAGGTGCCCGGTCAGGCTGCCACGGGCGAGGCCGGCAGCGTACCGGGGCAGGCGGCCGGGCATGAACCCGGTCGGCCCGCCGGGCACGTGCCCGGCCAGGGGCGCAGCCCGGCATCGGCGGTGCGCAGCACCGGCCGGCCGCGGCAGCACCGAAGCGGACCCGGGACAGGGCGCGGACCGGGATACAGAGCGCGCCACGGGGTACGCGACCGGTCCCGTCGGCGCCGCGCCCGTCGCACTGGCCCTCGCCGGTCCGGCGCCGCGCCCGCCGTCGCGGATCTGGTGCGGGGCCCGCCGGACTGCTGGCCGCCGTACGCACGCTGGTGGACGGCATGGTCGTGGTCGGAACTCTGGAGGACGCCGAGGACCTGGTCGCCGCCCGTCCCGGGCTGACGGCGGTCACCGCTGAGGGCGATGTGCTCGGGCCGCACTTCGCGCACGGAGGCTCCGCCGGGGCGCCCAGCCTCCTGGAGGTGCAGGCCTCCGTGGACGAGGCAGCGGCCGAGCTGGCGGAGCTGGCCGTGCGCTGCCAGCAGCTCGCCGATGCCCAGGGCCTGGCGACCGTACGGCGAAGCGCCGCCGCCGTACGTGTGGAGGAGCTGGGGAGCGGCGCAGGGGGCCGAGCGGGAGAAGTCCGGCGTGTCCCAGCAGCTCGGACGGCTGGCCGGGCAGGCCCGGGCGCAGCCGGCGAGGCCGAGCGGATGACGGCGTCCGCCGCCCGTGCCCAGGAAGCTCTGGAGCGGGCTGCCGAGGAGGCCGAGGAGCTGGCCGAACGGCTGCTCGTCGCGGAGGAGATGCCCGTCGACGACGAGCCCGACCATTGCGTACGGGACCGGCTCGCCGCCGACGGGGCCAACGCCCGCCAGACCGAGATGGAGGCCCGCCTCCAGGTCCGTACCCATGAGGAGCGCGTCAAGTCGCTCGCCGGCCGCGCGGACACCCTGGACCGGGCTGCCCGCGGCGAACGCGAGGCGCGGACCCGTGCCGAGCAGCGCCGCGCCCGGCTGCGCCACGAGGCCGCGGTGGCGTCCGCGGTCGCCTCCGGTGCCCGTCAGCTGCTGGCGCACGTAGAGGTGTCGGTCGTACGCGCCGAGCAGGAGCGGGCCCTGGCGGAGGCGGCCAAGGCCGAACGGGAGCGTGAGCTGACGGCCGGACGCAACCAGGGCCGTGAACTCAAGAGCGAGCTGGACAAGCTGACCGACTCGGTGCACCGGGGCGAGGTGCTCGGGGCGGAGAAGCGGCTGCGGATAGAGCAACTGGAGACCAGGGCTCTGGAGGAGCTCGGTGTGGAGCCGGCCGGGCTGGCGGCCGAGTACGGCCCCGATCAGCTGGTGCCGCCGTCGCCGGCGGCGGACGGCGAGAGCTGCCGCAGGACCCGGAGCACCCCGCAACCAGGCGCAGCCGTTCGTCAGGGCGGAGCAGGAGAAGCGGCTGAAGGCCGCCGAACGGGCGTATCAGCAACTCGGGAAGGTGAATCCGCTCGCTCTTGAGGAGTTCTCGGCGCTGGAGGAGCGGCACAAGTTCCTCTCCGAGCAGCTCGAAGACCTGAAGAAGACCCGCGCCGATCTGATGCAGGTGATCAAGGAGGTCGATGAGCGGGTGGAGCAGGTGTTCACCGAGGCGTTCCGGGACACCGCACGTGAGTTCGAGGGCGTTTTCTCGCGGCTCTTCCCCGGCGGTGAGGGCCGTCTCGTTCTCACTGATCCGGACAACATGCTGACGACCGGTCTGGACGTCGAGGCACGGCCGCCGGGCAAGAAGGTGAAGCGGCTGTCGCTGCTGTCGGGCGGTGAGAGATCCCTGACGGCAGTTGCGCTGCTGGTCGCCATCTTCAAGGCCAGGCCGAGTCCGTTCTATGTGATGGACGAGGTCGAGGCGGCACTGGACGACACCAATCTGCAGCGCCTGATCGGGCTCATGGAGGAGCTCCAGGAGAGCTCGCAGCTCATCGTGATCACGCATCAGAAGCGGACGATGGAGGTCGCCGACGCGCTGTACGGCGTCTCGATGCAGGGCGACGGGGTATCCAAGGTGATCAGCCAGCGACTGCGGTGACCGCGGGCGAGCAGGCTGAAGAGCCAACAACGACCCCTTACAAAAACTTCAAAAATTCAATGGAACTTCTCTTCGGATCCTGGTCTGTGGGTTATTTCGCCGGAGTTGCCTCACCTGTTGACTTCGCTACTTGAAGGCATGCTCTCGGCGATGTTGTTTTATCTTCAAGTGGTGGCTGGCGGGAAGGTATGCGCCACTAGGAGGGCTCATCCCCGCACCTGACGTTGCGGCCAGGTACCAGGAGTTCATGTGACCAGCGAAGCGCACGGACCGACGTCCGGGGCCGGGAGACCCACCCGGATCACCTCGGCCATGTCATCTTCATCACGGCGGCCGCGGCCATGGGCGGCTTCCTCTTCGGCTACGACAGCTCCGTGATCAACGGTGCCGTCGAGGCGATCCGTCACCGGTACGACATCGGCCCGGGACGCTCGCCCAGGTGATCGCCATCGCCCTCATCGGCTGTGCGATCGGCGCCGCCACGGCGGGACGCATCGCCGACCGGATCGGCCGCATCCGCTGTATGCAGATCTCCTCCGTACTGTTCACGATCAGCGCCGTCGGTTCCGCGCTGCCGTTCGCGCTGTGGGACCTGGCCATGTGGCGGGTCATCGGCGGCTTCGCGATCGGTATGGCGTCGGTGATCGGCCCGGCGTACATCGCCGAGGTCTCGCCGCCCGCCTACCGGGGCCGCCTCGGGTCCTTCCAGCAGGCCGCCATCGTCATCGGTATCGCCATCTCGCAGCTGGTCAACTACGGCATCCTGCAGATCGCCGACGGCGACCAGCGCGGTGAGATCCTCGGCTTCGAGGCATGGCAGTGGATGCTCGGCGTGATGGTCGTGCCCGCGATCCTGTACGGGCTGCTGTCGTTCGCGATCCCCGAGTCGCCGCGCTTCCTGATCTCCGTCGGCAAGAAGGAACGGGCGCGGAAGATCCTCGGAGAGGTCGAGGGTACGAAGAACGACCTCGACGCCCGGGTGCTGGAGATCGAGACGGCCATGCGCCGTGAGCACAAGTCCAAGTTCAGTGACCTGCTCGGGAGCCGCTTCGGCTTCCTGCCGATCGTCTGGGTCGGTATCGGCCTGTCGGTCTTCCAGCAGCTCGTCGGTATCAACGTGGCGTTCTACTACTCGGCGACGCTGTGGCAGTCCGTCGGCATCGACCCGACCGACTCGTTCTTCTACTCGTTCACCACGTCGATCATCAACATCATCGGCACCGTGGTCGCGATGATCCTGGTGGACCGGGTGGGGCGCAGGCCGCTCGCGCTCGTCGGCTCCGCCGGTATGGCGATCGCGCTGGCCTTCGAGGCCTGGGCCTTCTCCGCGGACCTGGTCGACGGCAAGCTGCCCAGCACCCAGGGCGTGGTCGCCCTGATCGCGGCCCATGTGTTCGTACTCTTCTTCGCCCTGTCCTGGGGTGTCGTGGTCTGGGTCTTCCTCGGTGAGATGTTCCCGAACCGGATCCGCGCCGCCGCACTCGGCGTCGCCGCGTCCGCGCAGTGGATCGCCAACTGGGCGATCACCGCGAGCTTCCCGAGCCTGGCCGACTGGAACCTCTCGGGTACCTACATCATCTACACCGCCTTCGCCGTGCTCTCCATCCCCTTCGTGCTCCTGTTCGTCAAGGAGACAAAGGGCAAGACGCTGGAGGAGATGGGCTGAGGGTGGGCCGTTCCCCGGCGACCGCCGCTCCCGGGCGACCGCCGCTCCCGGGCGGCGGCTGCTACCCGGCGACCGCCGCGCAGAACAGCCGCAGGCTGCGCCACCCTCCTCCACCGGCATCCCGCCGCACAGCGGATGCAGCACGAGGCTGTCCGTCTCCAGTGCCGCGCACTGCTCCGGCGTGATGACCCGGTAGACGCCTTCGGCACGCAGCTCCGTCACCGTGGTCGCCGCCGAGCGCACGGCCGAGCGGATGTCCTTGGACTGCCAGGAGGAGTACGTGCGCGCCTCGTGCAGGAAGTGCTCGCCGTACTGCGCCCAGGTCCGGTCCGGGTCCTCGGAGACATGCAGCAGCGGCGTCTCGGCGGCGGGCATCATGCAGAAGCCCTCCGTCCCGTGCTCCGCCCGCTGCTGGTGGTAGTACGCCTCCAGCTCCGGCAGATGCGCACTGGGAAAGAGCGGCAGCCCCAGCCGGGCAGCCGCCGTGCGGCGGCCGTGAGCTGCCGCCGACCAGCAGCAGTGGATGCGGGCTGGTGTACGGGCGGGGAGTGACGCGGACGGTGCGGCCCCGGTACGGGAACGGCTCACCCGACCAGGCCTGCAGCAGCGTCTCCAGCAGTTCGTCCTGGAGCCGGCCGCGCCTGCCCCACTCGACGCCGGCCCGCTCGTACTCCTCGGGCCGGTAGCCGATGCCCGCGACGGTGACCAGTCTTCCCGCGCTCAGCAGGTCCAGGACCGCGATGTCCTCGGCCAGCCGCAGCGGGTCGTACAGCGGGCCGATGATCGCCGAGACCGTCACCGCGATCCGCGGGTGGCGCCGAAGACCGCACCGGCGAAGACGAAGGGGAGGGCAGCCAGGAGTTGGCTGCCCCGTGGTGCTCCTCGGTCTGCACGGTGTCGATGCCGTGTTCGTCGGCGTAGGCAGCCATCTCCAGCGCTGTGCGGTAGCGCGCCGAGAGGGTCGCGGGCGTGGCGTCGGGATCGACGAGGTTGAACCGGACCACTGTGAAAGCCATGAGCATGTCCCCTTTGCCCGAGGCGGTCGGCTGGCGGAGCGGCACGTTAGCTGACGTAGCGTCAGAAAGGTAGGGCCTGCCGTCCGCCGGGCCGGCGGGTGTGGCGGCTGAGTGCGGAGCGGCCGGTGCCTTCGGTGTCGGGATCCGGGTCTCGGGATTCCGTGGCGACAGTGCGGCTTTACGGCCAAAGGTGCATAACGCCCCAAGGGTGTCCGGGGTCCTGTGGAACCGTGCCTCGGCCGCGGCTGTGGCCGATACTGGAGCAGTTATGGAAATCGTCATCCTTGCTGTAGTCATCGCCCTGGTCGCGGTCGGCCTGATCAGCGGGCTCGTGGTCAGCAGCCGCAAGAAGAAGCAGCTGCCGCCCTCGGCGCCGTCGAGCACGCCGACCATCACTGCTCCCGCCGAACCCCATGTCGGCGAGGAAGCCGAGGCGCCGCGCGACGAAGCGCGGCGCACCATCGAGGAGGCCGGTCTCCCCGGCGCCGAGGCCCCGGGGAAGCCCCGGTGGTCGTCGAGCCGGAGCCCCCGCGCTCGAAGTCCCCGAGCCCACCGCAGGCCGCCTGGTGCGGCTGCGTGCCCGGCTTGCCCGTTCCCAGAACTCGCTGGGCAGGGGCTGCTCACGCCCTGTCCCGCGACAATCTCGACGAGGACACCTGGGAGGAGATCGAGGACACGCTCCTCACCGCCGATGTCGGCGTCGCTCCCACCCAGGAGCTGGTGGAGCGGCTCCGTGAGCGGGTCCGTATCTCGGCACCCGCACCCCGGACGGGCTGCGCACACTGCTTCGCGAAGAGCTCATCGCTCTGCTCGGCCCCGACCTCGACCGTGTGGTCAAGACGGAGGGCGGGCGGAGACCCCGGCATCGTGATGGTCGTCGGTGTCAACGGCACCGGTAAGACCACCACCACCGGCAAGCTGGCCCGGGTCCTGGTCGCCGACGGTCGCAGCGTCGTGCTCGGCGCCGCCGACACCTTCCGCGCCGCCGCCGCGGACCAGCTCCAGACCTGGGGCGAGCGCGTCGGCGCCCGTACGGTCCGTGGGCCCGAGGGCGGCGACCCGCGTCGATCGCCTTCGACGCGGTGAAGGAGGGCATCGCCGAGGGTGCGGACGTCGTACTCATCGACACCGCGGGCCGTCTGCACACCAAGACCGGACTCATGGACGAGCTCGGCAAGGTCAAACGAGTGGTCGAGAAGCACGGGCCGCTCGACGAGATCCTGCTCGTCCTGGATGCCACGACCGGGCAGAACGGCCTGGTTCAGGCCCGGTCTTCGCCGAGGTCGTCGACATCACCGGCATCGTCCTGACCAAGCTGGACGGCACCGCCAAGGGCGGCATCGTCATCGCCGTCCAGCGCGAGCTGGGCGTACCCGTGAAGCTGATCGGCCTGGGCGAGGGGCCGGACGATCTGGCCCCGTTCGAGCCGGGCGCCTTCGTGGACGCCCTGATCGGCGACTGAGCTTCCCGCTGTGAAGGCCCGTACGACGGAAGGGCGGTGGACCCGAGGGGCCACCGCCCTTCGTCCGTCCTACAGGCGGTGGCATATGTACGCCAGCGTGCCCAGCAGCAGCCGTGCCTGCGGGGAGTGCCAGCAGTGTCCAGCGTCGGCGGGCGCAGCCAGCGCACCGGCCCGAGACCGCCGAGGTCGGACGGCGGGGCGGTGATGTGCGAGCCGGTGCCCAGCGCCCGCAGATCCAGATCCGCGTCGTCCCAGCCCATCCGGTAGAGCAGTCCGGGCAGTCCGGCCGCCGCGCCGGGGCGACGAAGAACTGAGCCCGGCCGGCCGGTGTCACCGCCACCGGTCCCAGCGGCAGCCCCATCCGCTCCATCCGCACCAGCGCGCAGCGCCCCGGCTGCTCGGCGACGTCGAGAATGTCGAAGGTGCGGCCGACCGGAAGCAGCATCGAGGCGCCCGGCACCTCGGCCCAGGCGCTCGCCGCGATGTCGAGCGTGGCGCCGGCGGGCACCTCGGGGCGAGGTCCAGCGGATGCGCGCCGGGGCGGCGCACGCCCTTTCGCCGCACGAGCAGGTGCCTGCCGTGGCGCGAGCGCCCGGAACCACCGCCCAGCCCCAGAGTCCTGCGTACTCGGCCGCGGTGACGCCCTCGGCCGCACGGCCGCGGCGCCGCGTGCTGGTGCGCATGTCTCGGATGCCGCCGATCGTGAAGCCCATGCCCCTCCAACGGGTCCGACTCACCGGTGGTTACGACCCGGAGGGCTGATGCTCCTCCGTCGCAGCCGCCGACCGGACGGCGCGCGAGGTGGCGTTCGGGGCGATGTGACAAGGTCCGCACGCCCCTGAATGCTTCACTCCGCCTGCCGTTGCTCGCGTTCTGTCAAGTCAATCGGGTCCGGGGCCGGGCGCCTTCACCCGAAGGGGTGGCGAATGGTGGCGTTTCTGCGACCTCCCTCGCCGAAGCGGTGACGATGGGATTACCGTCGGTACTCGAAACCCTGCGAGCATGTGCGCTCATGGGTATGCCGTAGGCAACCCGGTTTTCTGTTCGACGGTGTGCGGCCTCCGTACAGACAGCGCTGATGCGCGGCAGTCTGATAAAGGTTCGCGCGACAGTTTCAGCGGGATGGGGGCGTTCCAGTGGGTGGCAGTGGCGCGGGCGAGACGAATGCCGGGAAGCGCCCCAACGGGCAATTAGGATCATGGTTCGTGCGCAGCGGCTGGTCCAAGGGCGAGCTGGCACGGCAAGTGAACCGGCGGGCACGTCAGCTGGGCGCCCATCACATCAGCACCGACACCTCACGGGTGCGGCGCTGGCTCGACGGCGAACAGCCCCGTGAGCCGATCCCGCGCATCCTCTCCGAGCTCTTCTCCGAACGCTTCGGCACCGTCATCGCCGTCGAGGACCTCGGTCTGCGTCCCGCGCACCAGTCACCGTCGGTGTCGGGAATCGATCTGCCCTGGGCGGGCCCGCAGACGGTTGCCCTGCTCAGCGAGTTCTCCCGCAGCGACCTGATGCTCGCCCGGCGCGGCTTCCTCGGCACCTCGCTCGCGCTGGCGGCGGGCCCCACCCTCATCGAACCCATGCAGCGCTGGCTGGTGCCGTCGCCCCCGTCCGGCCCCGCGGAGCCGGAGCAGGCGGCCGCGTTCCGCCGCCCCTCCCGGCTCTCCGGGCCGGAGCTGGACCTGCTGGAGTCCACCACCGCGATGTTCCGCCAGTGGGACGCCCAGTGCGGTGGCGGACTGCGCCGCAAGGCCGTCGTCGGCCAACTCCACGAGGTAACCGATCTGTTGCAGGAGCCACAGCCCGCTGAGACCTCCAGGCGTCTCTTCCGGTGCGCGGCCGAGCTCGCCGAGCTGGCCGGCTGGATGAGCTACGACGTAGGCCTGCAGCCCACCGCCCAGAAGTACTTCGTCCTCGCCCTGCACGCCTCCAAGGAAGCCGGCGACAAGCCGCTCGGCTCGTACATCCTGTCCAGCATGAGCCGTCAGATGATCCACCTCGGACGTCCCGACGACGCACTCGAACTCATCCATCTCGCCCAGTACGGCAGCCGTGACTGTGCCACCTCGCGCACCCAGGCCATGCTGTATGCGATGGAGGCCCGCGCCTACGCCAACATGGGCCAGCCCAGCAAGTGCAAACGGGCCGTGCGGATGGCCGAGGACACCTTCGACGACGCCGACATCGACGGCGGGCCCGAGCCCGACTGGATCCGCTTCTTCTCCGACGCCGAACTGCACGGCGAGAACGCCCACTCTTCCGTGACCTCGCCTATGTCGCAGGCCGCAGCCCCACGTACGCATCCCTGGCGGAACCCGTGATGGCCCGCGCGGTCGAGCTCTTCCACGACGACGACGAACACCAGAGGTCCTACGCGCTCAATCTCATCGGTATGGCCACGGTCCACCTCCTCCAGCGTGAACCCGAGGAGTCGACCGTGCTGGCCACCCAGGCCCTGAAGATCGCCAAGAAGGTCCGCTCCGAGCGCGTCAACACCCGGCTCCGCAAGACCGTAGACACCGCGGCCAGGGACTTCGGTGACATTCCCGATGTCGCCAGGCTCACCGACCTGCTCACCGAGCAACTGCCGGAGACCGCCGAAGCGGTCTGACCCGGCACCCACCGGCACCGGCCACGACAGCCGTTCCGTACAGCCCGACTCGGCTCCCCGTTGCCAGGTCAGCGGATGGCTGCCGTGGCCGGTTCGGGTTCCCCGGCACGTCTGCCCGACGGTCGGCGGGCACCGTATGCGGCGCAGGCAGCATGGTAGCCAGGGCACCGGCCGCGCCACCCGGGTTCATTCCGACGTAACACACGACCCCTCTTCGTCACTGCGGCGAAACATCGTGCGGCATTCGTGGAAACGGCGCTGCGCCAATCTCATGGCGCATAACCGGCCCGCATCTTTTCCACAGTGGTCCCGCACTTCTTCCCGCACGCGGCCGCACCGACGACGAGGAGACGCCGATGCCCCCAGGCATCACGACGCTTGCCGCAGACGCCCCAGAGCTGTCTGCCGCCAACACCGGGTTCATGCTCATCTGCTCGGCCTTGGTGATGCTCATGACTCCCGGCCTCGCCTTCTTCTACGGAGGCATGGTCCGCGTCAAGAGCAGTCTCAACATGCTGATGATGAGCTTCATCAGCCTCGGGATCGTCACGATCCTGTGGGTGCTCTACGGATTCAGCCTCGCCTTCGGCACCGACTCCGGATCGGTCATCGGCTGGAGTTCCGACTTCGTCGGCCTCAGCGGGATCGGCGTCACCGAGCTCTGGGACGGCTACACCATCCCGGTGTACGTCTTCGCCGCCTTCCAGCTGATGTTCGCCGTCCTCACCCCGGCCCTGATCAGCGGCGCCCTCGCCGACCGGGTCAAATTCACCTCCTGGGCCGTCTTCATCACCCTGTGGGTCACCGTGGTCTACTTCCCGGTCGCCCACTGGGTCTGGGGCGCGGGCGGCTGGCTCTTCGAGATGGGCGTCATCGACTTCGCCGGTGGTACGGCGGTCCACATCAACGCGGGTGCCGCGGCCCTCGGCGTGATCCTGGTCATCGGCAAGCGCATCGGCTTCAAGAGGGACCCGATGCGGCCGCACAGCCTGCCGCTCGTCATGCTCGGCGCCGGCCTGCTGTGGTTCGGCTGGTTCGGCTTCAACGCCGGATCCTGGCTCGGCAACGACGACGGTGTCGGCGCGGTCATGTTCGTCAACACCCAGGTCGCCACCGCCGCGGCCATGCTCGCCTGGCTCGGTTACGAGAAGCTCCGCCACGGCTCCTTCACCACCCTGGGCGCCGCTTCCGGCGCGGTCGCCGGTCTCGTCGCCATCACCCCGGCCGGCGGCTCGGTCAGCCCGCTCGGTGCCATCGCGGTCGGCGCCATCGCCGGTGTGCTCTGTGCCATGGCCGTCGGCCTCAAGTACAGGTTCGGATACGACGACTCCCTGGACGTCGTCGGCGTCCACCTCGTCGGCGGAATCGCAGGCTCCCTGCTGGTCGGCTTCTTCGCCACCGGCGGCGTCCAGTCCGACGCCAAGGGCCTCTTCTACGGCGGTGGCCTCGAACAGCTCGGCAAGCAGGCCGTCGGCGTCTTCGCGGTCCTGGCGTACTCTCTCGTCGTCTCCGCGGTCCTCGCCTTCCTGCTCGACAAGACGATCGGGATGCGGGTCCCCGAGGACGACGAGGTCTCCGGAATCGACCAGGTCGAGCACGCCGAGACGGCGTACGACTTCAGCGGCGCGGGCGGCGGCGCGGCCCCGCGCACCACGGCCTCCGGTCCGGCCCAGGACACGACGGCAGCAGCGAAGACGAAGAAGGTGGACGCATGAAGCTCATCACCGCAGTGGTGAAGCCGCACCGGCTCGACGAGATCAAGGAGGCCCTCCAGGCCTTCGGCGTCCAGGGCCTCACGGTCACCGAAGCCAGCGGCTACGGGCGGCAGCGCGGACACACCGAGGTCTACCGGGGAGCCGAGTACACCGTCGACCTCGTCCCCAAGATCCGTATCGAGGTCCTCGTCGAGGACGAGGACTCCGAACAGCTCATCGACGTCGTCGTGAAGGCCGCCCGGACCGGCAAGATCGGTGACGGCAAGGTCTGGAGTGTGCCGGTCGAGACCGCGATCCGGGTCCGGACCGGTGAGCGCGGCCCGGACGCACTCTGACCGGCGGTTTCGCACAAAGGAAGGCAGCTGGGTGACGAGTACCGAAGTGACCACCGAATCCGAGGACTCGGGACCCAGCGGCTACGCGGCGGCCCGGCTGCGCCTCCTCCAGGAGGACGCGCAGCCCAGGCCGCCGCGCCGTGCGGCGCTGGCCGGGCTCACCGACGACTGGCTGAACGCACTGTTCACCACGGCCGTCCAGGAGTCGGGAGTGCGCGGTGCGGCCCTCGTCGCCGTCGGCGGCTACGGACGGGGCGAGCTCTCCCCGCGCAGCGACCTCGACCTCCTGCTCCTGCACGACGGCAATGCCGACGCCAAGGCCATCGCCACCCTCGCCGACCGCATCTGGTACCCGGTCTGGGACCTCGGACTGGCCCTCGACCACTCCGTACGCACCCCGGCGAAGCCCGCAGGACCGCCGGAGAGGACCTGAAGGTCCAGCTCGGGCTGCTCGACGCCAGGGCCGTCGCCGGAGACATCGGCCTCGTCGCCGGACTGCGCACCGCGATCCTCGCCGACTGGCGCAATCTCGCGCCCAAACGCCTCCCCGCCCTCGATGAACTCTGCCGGGAACGGGCCGAACGGATGGGCGAGCTCCAGTTCCTCCTGGAACCCGACCTCAGGAGGCGCGCGGCGGCCTCCGCGATGCCACCGCGCTGCGCGCCGTCGCCGCCTCCTGGGTCGCGGATGCCCCCGCGAAGGCCTCGCCGAAGCCCGCCGCACCCTCCTGGACGTCCGCGACGCCCTCCACCTCACCACCGGCCGCGCCACCGACCGCCTCGCTCTCCAGGAACAGGACCAGGTGGCGAGCGCCGTCGGCCTCCTGGACGCCGACGCGCTGCTGCGCCAGGTGTACGAAGCGGCCCGCACCATCTCCTACGCCACCGACGTCACCTGGCGCGAGGTCAACCGCGTCCTGCGCGCCCGCTCGGTGCGGCCCCGGCTGCGCGCCCTGCTGGGCGGCGGCGCCAAGACAGCCCCGAACGCACCCCGCTCGCCGAGGGCGTCGTGGAGGCGGACGGCGAAGTCGTCCTCGCCCGCACCGCCCGCCCCGAACGCGACCCCGTGCTGACCCTGCGGGCGGCGGCGGCGGCAGCCGAGTCCGGGCTGCCCTCTCCCGCCACCTCGTACGCCACCTGCGCACGGCCGCCCGGCCGCTGCCCGTACCGTGGCCGGCCGAAGCCCGCGAGAGCTCGTCACCCTCCTGGGAGCCGGTGAATCCACCGTCGGCGTCTGGGAAGCCCTCGAAGCGGAAGGGATCATCACCCGGCTCCTGCCCGACTGGGAGAGGGTCCACTGCCGCCCGCAGCGCAACCCCGTCCACACCTGGACCGTCGACCGCCACCTCATCGAGACCGCCGTCCGCGCCTCCTACCTCACCCGCCACGTGGGCCGCCCCGACCTCCTCCTCGTCGCCGCGCTGCTCCACGACATCGGCAAGGGCTGGCCCGGCGACCACTCCGTGGCGGGTGAGGTCATCGCCAGGGACATGGCAGCCCGCATCGGCTTCGACAAACACGACGTGGGCGTCATCGCCACCCTCGTACGCCATCACCTGCTGCTCATCGAGACCGCCACCCGCCGCGACCTCGACGACCCGGCCACCGTCAACTCCGTCGCCACCGCGGTGGGCACCGCCTCGACCCTGGAACTGCTGCACGCGCTGACCGAGGCCGACGCGCTGGCCACCGGCCCCGCGGCCTGGAGCTCCTGGCGCGCCTCCCTCGTCACCGACCTCGTCCGGCGGGCCACCGCCGTCCTGGCGGGCGAGGCCCCGCAGGAGCCCGAGCCGCTCGCGCCCAGCGCCGAACAGGAACGCCTCGCGATCGAGGCCCTGCGCACCGGCGAACCGGTCCTGTCCCTGCACACCCAGCCCGGACCGGGATCCGAGGGCGGTGAACCGGAACCCGTCGGCGCCGAACTCCTCATCGCGCTGCCGGACCGGCCCGGCGTCCTGCCCGCGGTGGCCGGAGTCCTCGCCCTGCACCGCCTCACCGTCCGCGCCGCCGATCTGCGCGCCGTGGAGCTCCCCACCGAGCTGGGCGACCCCGCGGACCTGCTGCTGCTCAGCTGGCGGGTGGCGGCCGAGTACGGGCCCCTCCCGCAGGCCGTCAGGCTCCGCGCCGACCTCGTACGCGCCCTGGACGCAACCCTGGACATCAGCGCCCGCCTCGCCGAGCGCGAAGCGGCCTACCCGCGGCGGCGCGGGTGAAGGCGCCGCCGCCCCTGGTGACCGTCGCGGCGGCGGGGTCGCGGCTGGCCACGGTGATCGAGGTGCGCGCCAGGACGCCCGGGCTGCTGCACCGGATCGGCAGCGCGCTGGAGCGGAGCGGGGTACGGGTGCGGAGCGCCCATGTCTCCACACTCGGAGCGAACGCGGTGGACGCCTTCTACGTCACCGGGCCGGCCGGGGATCCGCTCCCGAGGCGCGCGCGGCGGAGGTGGCCCAGGAGGTCGAGAAGGCCCTCGGCCGGACCTCTCCAGCACGCCGATGAGCTCTCGTCCGTCACCGGAAACGGGCGCGGGCTTTGCGTTCTCCGGCGTCCGGATACTCTGGAGTGCGACTGACCTGCCCCGCCCCGACCCTGAGGACCGACGAGCGCCGTGTTCGATACTCTCTCCGACCGCCTTAGCGCGACTTTCAAGAACCTCAGGGGCAAGGGCCGCTTGTCCGAGGCGGACATCGACGCCACGGCTCGCGAGATCCGTATCGCCCTGCTCGAGGCCGATGTGGCACTGCCGGTCGTCCGGTCCTTCATCGCCAAGGTGAAGGAGCGGGCGCGCGGCGTCGAGGTCTCCCAGGCGCTGAACCCTGCGCAGCAGATGATCAAGATCGTCAACGAGGAGCTCGTCGCCATTCTCGGCGGCGAGACCCGGCGTCTGCGGTTCGCCAAGACCGCGCCCACCGTGATCATGCTCGCGGGTCTGCAGGGTGCCGGTAAGACCACACTCGCCGGAAAGCTCGGCGTCTGGCTCAAGGGCCAGGGCCACTCCCGCTGCTCGTCGCCTGCGACCTCCAGCGCCCCAACGCCGTGAACCAGCTGAGCGTCGTCGCCGAACGCGCCGGTGTCGCCGTGTACGCGCCGGAGCCGGGCAACGGTGTGGGCGACCCGGTCAAGGTCGCCAAGGACTCCATCGAGTTCGCCAAGACCAAGGTCCACGACATCGTCATCGTCGACACCGCGGGCCGCCTCGGTATCGACGAGGAGCTGATGCGGCAGGCCGCGGACATCCGCGATGCCGTCAACCCCGACGAGATCCTCTTCGTCGTCGACGCGATGATCGGCCAGGACGCGGTCAACACCGCCGAGGCCTTCCGCGACGGCGTCGGCTTCGACGGTGTGGTGCTCTCCAAGCTCGACGGTGACGCCCGCGGTGGTGCGGCCCTGTCGATCGCCCAGGTCACCGGCAAGCAGATCATGTTCGCGTCGAACGGCGAGAAGCTCGAGGACTTCGACGCCTTCCACCCGGACCGCATGGCGTCCCGCATTCTCGACATGGGTGACCTGCTCACCCTGATCGAGCAGGCGGAGAAGACCTTCAGCCAGGAAGAGGCCGCCAAAATGGCCTCCAAGCTGTCGTCGAGCAAGGGTAAGGACTTCACGCTCGACGACTTCCTGGCGCAGATGGAGCAGGTCCGGAAGATGGGCTCCATCTCCAAGCTGCTCGGAATGCTGCCCGGCATGGGGCAGATCAAGGACCAGATCAACAACATCGACGAGCGCGACGTCGACCGTGCGGCCGCCATCATCAAGTCGATGACGCCGTACGAGCGCGCGGAGCCGACCGCGATCAACGGCTCGCGCCGGGCCCGTATCGCCAAGGGCTCAGGCGTCGAGGTGTCCGCCGTGAAGGGCCTGGTCGAGCGGTTCTTCGAGGCCCGCAAGATGATGTCGAAGATGGCCCAGGGCGGCGGCATGCCCGGGATGCCGGGCGTTCCCGGTACGGGCGGCGGCGCCGGTCGTCAGAAGAAGCAGATCAAGCAGGCCAAGGGCAAGCGCAAGAGCGGCAACCCGATGAAGCGCAAGGCCGAGGAGCAGGCCGCCACGGCCCGTCGTGAGGAAGCGGCGGCGCAGGGCGGGCATTCGGTCTGCCGGCCCAGGAGGACAAGAACTTCGAGCTGCCGGACGAGTTCAAGAAGTTCATGGGCTGATCCGGACGGCAAGCAGGTAGGGCGCTCTCCTCGCAGGAGAGCGCCCCTACCTGTGCGTCGTGCGGTGTGCCGGCTCCGGAGAGGCGTACTAGGTGTACTGACCCGTGAGGTTAGGGACGCGGCTGGCGGGTGGTTGGCCCTTGAGCGCGGTGTGTCCGCGGTGGTGATTGTAGGTGTGGAGCCATCGCGGGTAGGCGTCACGCCGTTCGGTCTCGGTCCGGTATGCCTTGGCGTAGGCCCACTCGTCCAGCAGGGTCCGGTTGAACCGCTCGACCTTCCCGTTTGTCTGGGGCCGGTAGGGACGGGTGCGCTTGTGTGAAATGCCCTGTGCCACAAGTGAGTTGCGCCAGAGGTGCGACTTGTAGCAGGAACCGTTGTCGGTCAGGACCCGCTGGACGGTGATCCCGGCGGCGGCGAAGTAGGCGTGGGCGCGCCGCCAGAATCCGACGGCGGTTTCCTTCTTCTCGTCGGTGAGGATCTCGCTGTAGGCGAGGCGGGAATGGTCGTCGACTGCGTTGTGCAGGAAACTCATTCCGGCGCCCGCCCGGTTCTTGTGGCCTGCTTGCCAGCCGAGGGCCTTGTGGCCGCCGCCGTCGGGAATGTTGCCGAGCTTTTGATGTCGACGTGGACGAGGTCGCCGGGGCGGCATGCTCATAGCGCCGGATCACCCGGCCGGTCGCTCGGTCCAGATGGGCCAGGCGGGCGAGTTTGTAGCGAGTCAGGACGCGGTGCACGGTCGCCGGGTTCAGCCCGAGCAGATAGGCGATGCGGGCCGGTCCCCAGCGCCGCAGGACACGGACCTTGATGATCCGCCGCTCGGTACGGGTCGGTGTCCGGCGCGGGCTGTAGTGGGGCCGGGAGGAGCGGTCGGTCATCCCGGCCTCGCCCCACTCGCGGTAGCGCCCGGCCCACCGCTGAGCCGTGGTGGGCGAGACCTGGAAGCGCTCGGCGGCCCGGCGCAGAGGCCAGCCGTCCTTGACGACGCAGTGGGCCGGACGCAGACGGCCGGTCTCGGTCAGGGTGCATTACGGTGGGGCATGAGGGCCTTCTGATCGTTCCGTGTAGATGTCGCAATCCACACCGAACCCGGAAGGCCCTCACTCGTTCAAGATCCCCAGCCGTGGGATCCGTCACCAGCCTCCATGGACAGAACACCTAGGACACGCACACCAGGTAGCGGAACACATTCGGCATCCAGACCGTGCCGTCGGAGCGCAGATGCGGATGCAGCGCCTCGCCGACCTCCTTCTCCACCTGGGAGCGGTCGGTCACCCGTATCGCCGCGTCGAACAGACCGGTGGACAGCAGCCCCGCACGGCGCTGTCCATGTCCGCGTAGCCGAACGGGCAGGAGACCCGGCCCGAGCCGTCCGGTTTCAGCCCGGCCCGCGCGGCTACCTCCTCGAGATCGTCCCGGAGGGCCGGCCGCCAGCCCCGCCGGCGCGTGATGTGCGGGCGGCCTCGGCCAGCCGGGCGGCCACCCGCAGCACCGGGCGGTGGCGCACCGCTCGGGCGGGCCCCAGCCGGTCAGGACCACGATCGCGCCGCGGGCGGCCAGCGGCACGGCGGAGGCGAGCGCGGGCGGGAGGCCTTCGGAGTCACCGGCCGTGCAGCCGATCGGATTGAACGCCGTGAGCAGGTTGTACGGCCCGTCGCCGTCCGGCACTGCCGCCGACGGGGAGCCGTCGACCAGTCTGGCGGCCCGCTGCCGTGAATCACCGGGGCCTTCGGGATCTCGCGGATCCCCGGATCGGTGAGCAGACGCTCGCGGGCCAGCGCGAGCCGCTCGCGGTCTGTGTCGACTCCGGTGACGCGTGCCCCGCGGGCAGCCGCGATCAGCAGCGCGAGCCCGGAACCGCAGCCGATGGAGAGCATCCGGGTGGCGGCTCCGACTTCCAGCCGCTCGTACACCGCCTCGTACAGCGGTGTCAGCATGCGCTCCTGGATCTCGGCCCAGTCACGGGCACGGGTTCCGGCACCCACCGGGGCGGACGGCGAGTCCGCATACCTGTGGTGCCGGACGAGCGTTGGTGTCATGGAATGCGCCCCAATCCGCCGAGAGGTCGGTCGTGCCCGAGTGGACGGCCCCCATGTGCGTGCGCCCGCAGTCCCCGTACGTCAGAGAACTCCGCATCTGCGGTCTCGTCCAGGGGTTGGAGAGGTTGGATGGGAATGCTTGCGTGCTCCGGTCGTGCGCCCTGTGGACGGGGCGTGCGGCAGGGCGCGCAACAAGGACTGCTTCCGCTCTTCCTGCCCCAGTCTCACCCGACACGGGAAGGGAGGCACGTCGAGGGCCCGCCCTCCCCGCTTCCAGGGGCTCCGTCGCCGCGGACGAGCCGGTGCCGGGGAGGCAGGACCGCCGGGTAATGTCGGTCGGAAGCCCACGCCCGCGGGCCGTCCAGCCGCCGGGCGCAGGAGCTGTTACGTACCACCTTGGTGTGAGCTGTGAGCCTTCTCCGCAGATCTGCGTACCCGCCCTCGTCCGGACGCATCAATTGGCAACTGACTGGTACGTGCAAATTATTTGGGATGGCCCGGAATAGGAACACCTGGGCACTCCGGCTCGTTGTTCACGACGTGAGCACGACACCACCTGTACTTGCCGCAGAGCTGGCGCAGGCGTGGGCCGACATTCAGCGGTACCACCCCGAGCTGCCAGATCTCGCCGCACCCGAGTCCCTGATCGGAGAGTCCTCGTCCGCCTGTGGCGCCGAGCTCTCCTTCGAACGACTGCTTCACGAGGCAGTCCACGGCATCGCCGCGGCGAGAGGTGTCCGGGACACTCTCGCGCCGGCCGTTACCACAACCGACGCTTCCTCGCGATCGCCGAGGAGCTGGGCCTCGATCATGCCGAGGAACCCCACCCCAGCAGCGGATTCTCGCTGGTTACGCTGAATCCCGAGGCCCGACGTAGGTACCGCCCCACCATCGAACGGCTGCAGCGCGCCCTCAAGGCGCACACGGTGGCAACCGCCGCCGACACCAAGCGTTCCTTCCGTGGCCCTGCCGCCCGGCACGGCTCCTCGGGAGGCGGCGTGCGGGTCAAGGCCGTGTGCGACTGCGGACGCAACGTCCGCGTCGTCCCTCGGTCCTCGCCCAGGCGCCCATCGTCTGCGGTGGCTGCGGCAAGCCGTTCCGTATTCCGGAAGCGGCGGTCGCGGTGGGGTGACCCGATGCGGTGTGGCACAATGGCTAGCTGTACTCGACAGTCGCATAGGACCCCTCTCCTCCGACTGACGCGTCCATCGGGCACTCCGAGTACCGCAACCCCACGTGGCATCTTGTTGTGCCCAACCACGTCAAGACCAGGAGAGACCACTTCCGTGGCAGTCAAGATCAAGCTGAAGCGTCTGGGCAAGATCCGTTCGCCGCACTACCGCATCATCGTCGCCGACTCCCGTGTCCGCCGTGATGGCCGGGCCATCGAGGAGATCGGCCTGTACCACCCGGTGCAGAACCCTCGCGCATCGAGGTCAACGCAGAGCGCGCGCAGTACTGGCTGTCCGTCGGCGCCCAGCCGACCGAGCCGGTCCTCGCGATCCTCAAGCTCACCGGTGACTGGCAGGCCCACAAGGGCCTCCCGGCCCCGCGCCGCTGCTGCAGCCGGAGCCCAAGCCCGACAAGCGCGCCCTGTTCGAGGCTCTGACCTCGGACGGTGGCGACGAGGCCAAGGGTGAGGCAATCACTCAGAAGGCCAAGAAGGCCGACAAGAAGGCGGACGACTCGGCTGAGGCCGCTGCGTCCACCGAGTCGACCGAGGCCTGATCATGCTCGAGGAGGCTCTCGAGCACCTCGTGAAGGGCATCGTTGACAACCCTGACGAAGTGCAGGTCGCCTCGCGTGATCTGCGCCGTGGTCGCGTGCTGGAGGTTCGGGTCCATCCCGATGACCTCGGCAAGGTGATCGGCCGTAATGGCCGCACCGCTCGCGCCCTGCGTACCGTCGTGGGAGCTATCGGTGGCCGTGGTATTCGCGTCGACCTCGTCGATGTGGATCAGGTTCGCTGAAAGAGTTGAGCACCGGCCAGGGCCGGGGAGGGCTTTCGAGCCGTCCCCGGCCTTTGTCGTCCGTATAACGATTACCAGGAGAAGCAGCGTGCAGTTGGTAGTTGCGCGGATCGGCCGCGCCCACGGCATCAAGGGCGAGGTCACCGTAGAAGTACGTACGGACGAGCCCGAACTGAGGCTCGGGCCCGGTGCCGTTCTGGCCACCGAACCGGCTGCGACGGGGCCCCTGACGATCGAGACCGGCCGGGTGCACAGCGGAAAGCTGCTGCTGCGCTTCGAGGGCGTCCGTGACCGTACGGGCGCCGAAGCCCTCCGTAACACCCTGCTGATCGCCGAGGTGGACCCGGAGGAGCTCCCGAGGACCCGGAGGAGTACTACGACCACCAGCTGATGGACCTCGACGTGGTCCTCGCGGACGGCACCGAGGTCGGGCGGATCACCGAGATCACCCATCTGCCGTCACAGGATCTGTTCATCGTGGAGCGCCCGGACGGCAGCGAGGTGATGATCCCGTTCGTCGAGGAGATCGTCACCTCGATCGATCTGGAGGAGCAGCGTGCGGTCATCTCCCCGCCGCCCGGCCTGATCGACGAGGCCCAGGCCGTGGTGGCGTCGGCGCGCGAGGAGGAGGCCGAAGCGGTGGACGGCAGCGGCGAGGCGAAGAGGGACGGCGTGTAATGCGGCTCGACGTCGTCACGATCTTCCCGGAGTACCTGGAGCCGCTGAACGTCTCGCTCGTCGGGAAGGCCCGCGCCCGCGGCCGCCTCGACGTACACGTCCATGACCTGCGGGACTGGACGCATGACCGGCACAACACCGTGGACGACACCCCGTACGGGGCGGTCCCGGCATGGTCATGAAGACCGGGCCATGGGGCGAGGCGCTGGACGAGGCGCTGGCCGACGGCTACGAGTCGGGCGCGCACTCCCGGTGCTCGTGGTGCCCACTCCCAGTGGGCGTCCCTTCACCCAGGAGCTCGCGGTCGAGCTCTCCGAGCGGCCGTGGCTGATCTTCACCCCGCCAGGTACGAGGGCATCGACCGCCGGGTGGCGGAGGAGTACGCCACCCGGATGCCGGTCATCGAGGTGTCCATCGGGGATTACGTCCTGGCCGGCGGGGAAGCCGCCGTGCTGGTGATCACGGAGGCCGTGGCCAGGCTGCTTCCCGGGTGCTCGGCAACGCCGAATCGCACCGGGACGACTCCTTCGCCCCCGGCGCCATGGCCAGTCTGCTGGAGGGCCCCGTCTACACGAAGCCGCCCGAGTGGCGCGGCCGCGGAATCCCGGATGTCCTGCTCAGCGGGCACCACGGCAGGATCGCGCGCTGGCGGCGGGACGAGGCCTTCCGGCGTACCGCGCTCCACCGGCCGGATCTCATTGAGCGTTGCGAGGCGTCCGGCTTCGACAAGAAGGACCGCGAGACCCTCTCCATCCTCGGCTGGTCCCCGGATCCCGACGGCCGATTTTGGCGTAGGCCCCGGGCCGTGGAAGAATAACCCTGCTGTACGTCCGGTGTGCGCCCCTGCCACAGGGGAAAGACGCCCGTCCGATGAGATCAGCACCCGAACTTCTCCCTCACTTCCGTCGATGACCTGTGGCATCGGCGAAGAAAGCAGACAACATGACTTCCCTGCTCGATGGCGTCAACGCCGCCTCCGTCCGTACCGACCTTCCGGCGTTCCGCCCGGGTGACACGGTCAACGTCCACGTGCGAGTGATCGAGGGCAGCCGCTCCCGTATCCAGCAGTTCAAGGGCATTGTCATCCGCCGCCAGGGCTCTGGCGTCAGCGAGACCTTCACGGTCCGCAAGGTCTCCTTCAGCGTCGGCGTCGAGCGCACCTTCCGGTGCACAGCCCGATCTTCGAGAAGATCGAGCTCGTCAGCCGCGGTGACGTCCGTCGCGCCAAGCTGTACTTCCTCCGTGAGCTGCGCGGCAAGGCCGCGAAGATCAGGAGAAGCGCGACCGCTGAACCAACTCCGGCGTCCACAGCCGGTCCGGATAGGATTCGGCCCCGATGGACACGGAAGCACAGCACACGGAGCGCGACCGCTCCTTCGAACCCGTAGACGGGCCGGAGGAGGGTCGCGCTCGTGCGTCCCGGACCCGTCGGCGACTTCGATGTCCTGGGGACGGGCCGTGTACCTCGGGCTCGTCTCCACCATTGCCGTGCTGCTGTTCAGCGCGTTCGTGGTGCAGCCCTTCCTCATCCCCAGTGGCTCGATGGAGCCCACGTTGCGGGTCGGGGACCGTGTACTCGTCAACAAACTGGCGTACCGTTTCGGCTCCGAACCACAGCGCGGCGATGTGGTGGTCTTCGACGGCACCGGCTCCTTCGTACAGGAGACGTCCCGGGACAACCCCTCGTATCCCTGCTGCACGGGGCGGCCGCGTCCCTGGGGCTGGCCGGGCCCGCCGAGACGGACTTCGTGAAGCGGGTGGTGGGCGTGGGGGCGATCGGGTGGTCTGCTGCGACGAGCGGGGAGGCTCGAAGTGAACGGCCTGCCGGTCGATGAGGAGTACCTCCACCCGGGGACAGGCCGTCCGAGGTCGCGTTCGACATCGTGGTGCCCGATGGCGCGCTCTGGGTGATGGGCGATCACCGCAGCAATTCGCGAGACTCCCGGGACCACCTGGGACAGCCCGGCGGCGGCATGGTCCCCGTCGACACCGTGATCGGCCGGGCCGACTGGCTCGGCTGGCCGTTCGGGCGGCTCGGCTCCGTGCGGGGACCGATGCCTTCGACGCCGTACGGCCGCAGGGCGGAACCCGTGGGTAACCGGGGCCGCCGGCAGGGCGTCGAGGATGCCGGCGTACCGCTGCCGACCGGGACCGGGCCGACGGCCGCACGCTCGCTGCCCACCAGGGCGGAGCGCCGCAAACTGGCCCGCAAGGTGAAGCGACGGCGGCGCAGGTCCGCACTGAAGGAGATCCCCTCCTCGTTTTGTGGCGCTGCTGATCGCGCTGGTGCTCAAGACCTTTCTGGTGCAGGCCTTCGTCATCCCGTCGGGGTCGATGGAACAGACCATCAAGATCGGCGACCGGGTGCTGGTCGACAAGCTGAGCCCATGGTTCGGGTCCAGGCCGGAACGCGGCGATGTCGTCGTCTTCAAGGACCCGGGAGGCTGGCTGCACGAGGAGAGCACCGACAAGGAGGACCCGCCCATCGGTGTGAAGCAGGTGAAGGGTTGCTGACCTTCATCGGGCTGCTGCCGTCCGACGACGAGCAGGATCTGATCAAGCGGGTGGTGGCCGTCGGGGTGACACCGTGGAGTGCTGCGGCACCGACGGCAAGGTCACCGTCAACGGCGTACCGCTCGATGAGCCCTATCTCCACCCCGGCGATGAGCCATCGACTCTCAAATTCAAGGTAAAGGTTCCGTCCGGCCGCATATACGTGATGGGTGACCACCGGTCCAATTCCGCGGACTCACGATTCCATCTCGACGAGCCGGACAAGGGCACGGTTTCCGAGGACGAGGTCGTGGGGCGGGCTGTGGTGATCGCCTGGCCGTTCGCTCACTGGAGCAAGCTGGAGGAGCCGGGGACGTACACGGCGGTGCCCGATGGGCGTGCCGCGGCGACCGCGGCGCCCGGCCCGTCGAATAGTGTGTCCACCCAGGATCGATACGGAATGGTCCTGCTCCCGACCCTGCGGAACTCCCGCTCGTTATGGGAGTGGTGGGCCTGCTCCGACTACGGCGCGGGCGGTGGCACGGACTGAGGAGTGGATGTGGGGATTTGGCGGTCGGCGCACGGTCGGGACACGAGGAACCCGAGGACAGGCCCTCGAACGAGGCGAAATGGGTGGAGGGGACCGAAACGGACGGGCCGGAAAGTGACGACGGCTCCCACGACAGCGGCAGCACCGCCCGGAAGAAGCCCCGCTCCTTCTGGAAGGAGCTTCCTCTCCTCATCGGCATCGCGCTGATTCTCGCGCTGCTGATCAAGACGTTCCTGCTGCAGGCCTTCTCGATCCCCTCCGACTCGATGCAGGACACGCTGCAGCGGGGCGACCGGGTGCTTGTCGACAAACTGACACCCTGGTTCGGATCCGAGCCGGAGCGCGGCGAGATCGTGGTCTTCCACGACCCGGGCGGCTGGCTGGAGGATGCCGCGACGCCCGAGCCCAACGCGGTGCAGAAGTTCCTGAGCTTCATCGGGCTGATGCCGTCCGCCGAGGAGAAGGACCTGATCAAGCGGGTCATCGCGATCGGCGGGGACACGGTCGAGTGCAAGAAGAACGGGCCGGTGACGGTCAATGGGAAGGCCCTGGACGACAAGTCGTTCATCTTCCCGGGCAACTCGGCGTGCGACGACGAGCCGTTCGGGCCGATCAATGTGCCCGAGGGCCGGATCTGGGTGATGGGTGACCATCGGCAGAACTCGCTGGATTCCCGGTACCACCAGGAGCTGCCCGGCCATGGCACGGTCTCCACGGACGAGGTCGTCGGCCGCGCCATCGTCGTCGCCTGGCCGATCAACCGCTGGGCGACCCTGCCCGTCCCGGCACCTTCGACCAGCCGGGGCTGAACGCGGCGGCTGCGGCTGCGTCGGCCGCGCCGGGAGTACTGGGCGTAGCCGGAGCGCTGCCCTCGTGTTCTGGCGGCGCCGGAGGCTGACCAGCGTGAGTACCGACGGGTAGGGTGCCGACTCGGATCAGCGATTGACGATCTCCGATGGGGTGGCGCTGGGATGAGCGGAACAGGACGTACGGGTGATGGCCACGGCCGGCTCGGCAATGTGTTGTCGAACCTGGCCGTGGCCGTCGGCTGTGTGCTCTTCCTCGGCGGGTTCGCCTGGGGAGCGGTGGTGTACAAGCCGTACACCGTGCCGACCGATTCGATGACCCCACGGTGAACGCCGGGGACCGGGTGCTCGCCGAGCGAATAGACGGCGCGGATGTGCGGCGCGGTGATGTGGTCGTCTTCACCGATACGGCGTGGGGCGATGTGCCGATGGTGAAGCGAGTCGTCGGCGTCGGCGGCGACAAGATCGTCTGCTGCGATGGGAGCGGCCGGATGTCCGTCAACGGCGAGCCCATTGAGGAACCGTATCTGCGGACGGGGCCGTCACAGTCGACCGACGGTGGGAACCCCGCTTCGGCCAACGACTTCACGGCCGTGGTACCCAAGGGCAGCTCTTCCTCCTCGGGGATGAGCGCATGGCTTCGCTGGACTCCCGGGTCCACCTGGAGGACCCGGGGCAGGGTCGGTGCCGCGCAGTGCCGTGGAGGCCCGGGTGGACGCGATCGCCTGGCCGATGGGAGGCATGATCGAGCGGCCCGAGGCGTTCGCCGCCCTGCCCGGCGGGTGTCGTCCAACGGCCCGCTGCCGCTGCAGGCCGGAGCCCTCGTGCTCGGCCTGGTGCTCATCCTGGGCGGGTCCGCCCACGGGCCGCTGGTGGCCCGCTCCGCACGCAGGAACAAGCGCGCGAAGGTTTCCGCCGGTGGACGCTGAGCTGCGCAGGGTCGCACGGGTGGTGCTCCTGGACCCCGACGACCGCATTCTGCTGATGCATGGATTCGAGCCCGACGACCCCGCGCGGGCCTGGTGGTTCACGCCGGGCGGTGGCCTGGAGGGCCAGGAGTCCCGGAAGAGGCGGCGCGACGCGAGGTCACCGAGGAAACCGGGATCACGGACATGGCGCTGGGCCCGGTGCTGTGGAAGCGCACCTGCTCCTTCCCGTTCGACGGGCGCCGCTGGGACCAGGACGAGTGGTACTTCCTGGCCCGTACGGACCGGACCGAAACGGACCTGCGCGGACTTACCGAACTGGAGCAGCGAAGCGTTGCCGGTCTGAGGTGGTGGACTTCCGCCGAACTCTCCGCGACGCGTGAGACGGTGTACCCGACCAGGCTCGGCGAGCTGCTGCGCACGCTGCTCGCCGAGGGTCCTCCACGTGTTCCGCTGGTTCTCGCCCCGAAATCGCCTAATCGTCCAGGGGTGCGGAAGGCTGGCGCACAATGGGGACGCACGGCTGAAGGGGAACATGCCATGAGTGCCGAGGACCTCGAGAAGTACGAGACCGAGATGGAGCTGAAGCTCTACCGGGAGTACCGCGATGTCGTCGGTCTGTTCAAATACGTGATCGAGACCGAACGGCGCTTCTACCTCACCAACGACTACGAGATGCAGGTGCACTCGGTCCAGGGTGAGGTCTTTTGAGGTTTCCATGGCGGATGCCTGGGTGTGGGACATGTACCGGCCCGCCAGGTTCGTCAAGCAGGTCCGTGTGCTGACCTTCAAGGATGTGAACATCGAGGAGCTCAATAAGAGCGATCTCGAGCTTCCGGGCGGCTGATTCTGTTTCTGCCCTTCACGCGTTTTCCTGGCTTCCCGTGCCGCCCTGCCGGCTGCCGCCTGCGGCCTGGATCACACGTCCGGGTGGCCGGATTATCCACAATCTCTGAGTTGTCCACAAAGATCCAATAGATCGGGTCGGACACGGCAGAGTCGGTGCCGGAGGTGGTGCCGATATGAACGCACGGGGGCACTCGGGCGGTACGGCGAGGATCTGGCGGCGCGGCTGCTGACCGACGCCGGCATGGCTGTACTGGAGCGCAACTGGCGCTGTCGCGCCGGAGAGATCGACATCGTTGCCAGAGACGGCGACGCCCTGGTCATCTGCGAGGTGAAGACCCGCAGGGCCGGATCCTTCGAGCATCCGATGGCGGCGGTCACCCAGGTCAAGGCGGACCGGTTGCGCCGGCTTGCCGGAATCTGGCTCGCCGGGCACGGAGGCCCGCCGCCCGGCGGAGTCCGGATCGACCTGGTCGGTGTGATCCTTCCCGGACGAGGGCCCCGGCCGCCGAGCATGTGCGGGGTGGCCTGATGGGGTTCGCGAGGGCGTGTTCGGTGGCGCTGGTGGGAGTCGAGGGCGTGGTGGTGGAGGTCCAGGCCGATCTGGAACCGGGCGTGGCCGCCTTCACGCTGGTCGGCCTGCCGGACAAGAGTCTGGTGGAGAGCCGGGACCGGGTCAGGGCGGCGGTCGTCAATTCGGGCGCGGAATGGCCGCAGAAGAAGCTCACGGTGGGGCTCTCGCCGGCGTCCGTACCGAAGGGCGGCTCGGGTTTCGACCTAGCTGTGGCGTGTGCGGTACTCGGCGCGGCCGAGCGCATCGACCCGGCAGCCATCGCGGACGTGGTGATGATCGGGGAGCTGGGCCTGGACGGCAGGGTCCGTCCGGTGCGCGGAGTGCTGCCGGCGGTGCTCGCCGCGGCCGAGGCGGGTTACCGGCAGGTGGTCGTCCCCGAGCAGACTGCCGGGGAAGCCGCTCTGGTGCCGGGCATCTCGGTCCTCGGGTGCGGAGTCTGCGTCAGCTGATCGCCGTGCTCGCCGACGAACCGGTCCCCGAGGAGCCGGCAGCCGAGCAGGGCGCCCCGACACCATGCTGGCCGGGCTGATGTTGCCGGGCGCGGGTATCGGTACGGGCCTTGGCCCGCCGTCCGCGCACGGTGCCGGGCACCCGGTCGATCTGGCGGAGGTCGCGGGTCAGGCCAGGCCGCGCAAGGCTCTGGAGGTGGCCGCAGCAGGTGGGCACCATCTGTTGCTCCTGGGGCCGCCGGGTGCCGGAAAGACCATGCTGGCAGAGCGCCTCACCGCGATCCTGCCGCCGCTGACCCGACAGGAATCCCTCGAAGTGACGGCGGTGCACTCGGTGGCGGGGATCCTCCCACCGGGTGAACCGCTGGTGACCGGTGCGCCGTACTGCGCACCACATCACTCGGCCACCATGCAGTCACTGGTCGGTGGCGGCAACGGACTGCCGAGGCCGGGGCCGTTTCGCTGGCCCACCGGGGCGTGCTCTTTCTGGACGAGGCGCCCGAATTCTCCGTGCGCGCGCTCGATGCGCTGCGTCAGCCCCTGGAGTCCGGACACGTGGTGGTCGCGCGTGCGGCCGGGGTGGTGCGATTGCCCGCCAGATTCCTGATGGTGCTGGCCGCCAACCCCTGTCCGTGCGGCAGGCACACGCTCAGCGGTGCCGGCTGCGAATGCCCGCCCTCGGCGGTCCGCCGTTACCAGGCCAGGCTCTCCGGGCCGCTGCTCGACCGGGTGGATCTGCGGGTCGAGGTGGAGCCGGTCAACCGGGCGGACCTGATGGGCCGGGGCGGCCGGGGCGAGTCCTCGGCCGAAGTCGCTGCCCGGGTGCGGGAGGCCAGGGCGCGGGCCGCGGACAGGCTCTCCGGCACACCCTGGACGACCAACAGTGAAGTACCCGGCCATGAGCTGCGGACCAGACTGGTCACGGCGCCCGGAGCGCTGATGGCGGCCGAGCGGGACATGGAGCGGGCATTCTCACGGCCCGGGGCTGGACAGGGTCCTGCGGGTGGCCTGGACGGTGGCAGACCTGAGGGCCGCGGACCGGCCGGATGCTTCCGATATCGCGGTCGCCCTGGAGCTGCGCACGGGCATCCAGCGGGGAGTCCCGATGGAGGCCGGTGCATCGTGAATCCGCTGGTGGACAGGGAGGGCGCACCGTGGCCGGCCGTGGCGGCAGCAGTTGGCGAGCGAGCGGGGACGCGGGCCCGGAGCGGTCACCGGGCGGAGACCCGGGCGGAGACGTGGGCGCAGATGCGGACGGAGACGCGGAACGCCTTGCGCGGGCCGCGTTGACGCGCATCTTCGAGCCGGGCGACGAACGCGGCGGGTGCTGGCTCCGGGAGGTGGGCCCAGTGGAGCTGATACGGCGGCTCACTGCTGCCGATGGCTCCGCCGAGGCACTGAAAGGGATGACCACGACTCGGCTGGGTGGCTACCGGTTACGGGCCGCGGTGGCCGAGCCGGAGCAGGACCTGGCGGCGGTGGCCGCGCTCGGTGGCCGTTTCGTCTGCCCCGGCGACCAGGAGTGGCCGAGCCAGCTCGACGACCTGGGGACGCCAGGCCGATCGGGCTCTGGGTGCGAGGAGGGCCCGACCTGCGTCTGTGGGCTCTGCGTTCGGTCGCGGTGGTCGGCGCCAGGGCCTGCACACCGTACGGAGCCCATATGGCCGCGAGCCTAGGTGCGGGGCTGGCCGAGCGCGGCTGGGTGGTGGTCTCGGGCGCCGCGTTCGGGGTGGACGGGGCGGCTCATCGAGGTGCTCTGTCCGCGGGCGGGGCGACGATGGCGGTGCTGGCCTGCGGGGTGGACGTCGCTTATCCCCGCGGACACACCGAGCTGATCGGCCGCATGCTGGAACAGGGGTTGGTCATAGGTGAGTTGGCTCCGTCCGAGCATCCGACCCGCAGCAGATTCATCCTGCGCAACCGGGTGATCGCCGCACTCACCCGGGGACGGTCGTTGTCGAGGCCGAATACCGCAGCGGCTCGCTGGTCACCGCCCGCGGTGCGCAGCGGCTCGGCCGCTACACGATGGGGTGCCGGGCTCCGTGACCAGCGGATTGTCTGCCGGGGTCCACGAACTGCTGCGCGGTGAGGGTGTGCTGGTCACCGATGCGTCGGAAGTGGTCGAACTGGTGGGGAATATCGGTGATCTGGCTCCGACCGGCGGGGCCCGGTGCTGCCGAGAGATCTGCTGGACGCCGTATCCGCGAGGGTCATGGACGCCCTGCCGTACCGGGGGCCGTGGGCCTTCGTGACGTGGCCCGAATCGCCGGAACCACCGCTGATGAAGCGCTCGGCCGGCTGTACGAACTGCACTCACTGGGGTTCGTCGAACGTAAAGGCGACGGATGGGAGTTGACGTCGGGAACGAGATGCGATGGGGACATGCGGCGAGGCGGTACTTGACCCGGAGCATTCGGGTGAAAAGGTGATGCCGATGACCTTGGCAGTTCCCCGGTGACGCCTCCGGGACCGTCGCACCCGCGGCGGCCCGGAGGCCGGTCCTGTCCGGCGGGGTGAGCCAGGGAAACGGGATCGCGCATCGGTGAACACTCGTCCTGCGCACACAGCGACACTTCAGTCACGCTACGCTCACAGGATTGCAGCCCAGACATAAGTCCCTTATTACTTCACAGCAGAACGGCTCAAGGCACCACATGCCCCAGCACACCTCCGGGTCTGACCGTGCGGCAGTACCACCGGCTGCACGTGGCACTGTGCGCCCCTGCCCCTCCTCGCTCGACGAGTTGTGGCGCTCGTACAAGACCACGGGCGACGAGCGGCTGCGGGAGCAGCTGATCCTGCACTACTCGCCTCTCGTGAAGTACGTCGCGGGCCGGGTGAGCGTGGGGCTGCCGTCCAACGTGGAGCAGGCGGACTTTGTCTCCTCCGGTGTCTTCGGACTGATCGATGCCATCGAGAAGTTCGACATCGAGCGCGCGATCAAGTTCGAGACGTACGCGATCACCCGGATCCGTGGCGCGATGATCGATGAGCTCAGGGCGCTGGACTGGATTCCGCGCTCGGTGCGGCAGAAGGCGCGCAATGTGGAGCGGGCCTACGCCACGCTGGAGGCTCAGTTGCGGCGTACCCTTCGGAGAGTGAGGTCGCCGCGGAGATGGGCATCGCGCTGGAGGAACTCCATGCGGTTTTCAGCCAGTTGTCGCTGGCGAATGTGGTGGCCCTGGAGGATCTGCTGCATGTCGGCGGCGAGGGCGGTGACCGGCTGAGCCTGATGGACACGCTGGAGGACACCGCAGCGGACAATCCGGTCGAGGTCGCCGAGGACCGCGAGCTCAGACGGATGCTCGCCCGCGCCATCAACACGCTCCCGGATCGCGAGAAGACCGTGGTCACCCTCTACTACTACGAGGGCCTCACCCTGGCCGAGATCGGCAACGTCCTCGGGGTCACCGAGAGCCGTGTCAGTCAGATCCACACCAAGTCGGTGCTGCAGCTCCGCGCCAAACTGGCCGATGCCGGGCGCTGAGCCCACCGGAGCCAGTGATGAACGAGTGATCTGGTGGGGTGGGTTCGGCCACCCGAAATGACGCGCGCACCCTCTACGGCACCTGCCGCCGTAGAGTGGATCCGTGCCCAGGATTCGAGCGGCCTCCGTGGCCGAGCACCGGACCATGCAGCGCGGCGCCCTCCTGGACGCCGCGCGCTCCCTGCTGTCCGAGGGGGTACGGAGGCGCTGACCTTCCCGGCGCTCGCCGAGCGCACAGGCCTTGCCAGGTCCTCCGTCTACGAGTACTTCCGCTCCCGTGCGGCAGTCGTCGAAGAGCTCTGCGCCGTGGACTTCCCCGTCTGGGCTGCCGAGGTCGAGGACGCGATGGAGCGGTCCGGGACCCCGAGGAGAAGATCGAGGCCTACGTCCGCAGGCAGCTGGATCTCGTGGGGACCGGCGCCACCGGGCTGTTGTCGCGATCTCCGCGAGCGAGCTGGACGCGGGGCGCGCGAGAAGATCCGTGCCGCGCACGGCGGGCTGATTTCCATGATCGTCGAAGCGCTGGGCGACCTCGGCAACCCACAGCCTCGGCTGGCCGCGATGCTGCTGCAGGGCTCGGTGGACGCGGCGGTGCGCCGGATCGAGATGGGAGCCGCGGAGGAGCCCGGCGTGGTCGCGGACACTGCCGTCGCGATGATCCTGCGCGGTGTACGGGCTGACACCCCGGGCATACCGCCCGCCCTGCCCGCGCCACACCGTCATCACGGCGAACGTGGGAGCCGGCGCCGGGCCCCGTACCCGGCAGTCCATGCCGTGCCGGACGGTGTGTTACCGGCTCCAGCCGGCGTTCCGGGGCAGGCTCCGGTACGCCGAACACCGGCAGCAGCCGGAAGGGCCCCGTCGCAGCAGCGAGGGCGGGAGCAGCGACAACGGGTCGAGATAGCTGTCACCACGGCGCAGTCCCCAGTGCAGACAGCCCGCAGCGCAGTGGAACGGCCCGGATCCCAGCACCGCCACCACCTGACCGGCGACGACCTCGTCGCCCTCGGCGACCCGCGCCCGCACCGGCTCGTACGTTGTGCGCAGCGGCGGCTTCCCGCTCCCGGCCACCTCGATCGAAAGCACCCCGCGCCCCGCCACCTGCCCCGCGAACGAGACCCGGCCGGAGGCTGCCGCCCGCACCGGGTGCCGGCTCCGCCGCGAGATCGACGCCGCGGTGCCCCCGCCCGTACGTGCTCTCGGGCGGCTCCCACCCTCGTACGACCGGCGGCGGGCCTTCCAGCGGCCACATCCGGCCGCCGTCCGGCACCGGCAAGGGATCAGCGGCGCTGGCCGCGAGCGGTGCGGGCAGCACGACAAACAGGGCGGTCAGCAGCCCCAGCAGCCCCAGCAGCCCCAGCAGCCCCAGCAGGGCAGGCGGAGCCGGCGGGCGGGCCGGCCGCTGCGGGCCGGCGGTAACCGCACGGTCTTCGGTGCGGCGGTATCGCGGCAGCCGGGTACGGGCGTTGTGGATGTACGGCTCATGACCGCAACGATGTCCCGGCGGGCCGGTCCGCGGGGATCATGGACCGGATCTGTGGACGACCGGACGGTTGTGGACATCGGCGTCACCCGGCACTCAACCGGTCCCGTACACTTCTCGTGGCGATCCGGGTCACCGGGTCGACTTCGCACGCCCCGCCACCTCCCGCTCTGCGGAGGTGGCCGCGCCCGGTCCCTCGTGGCACGGCGCGTCGGGGCGTCAGGCGCGAGCGCAAACCTGCGGTCGCGATAACCGAGCACCTCAAGGAGTACGGCCATGGCCGTCGTCACGATGCGGGAGCTGCTGGAAAGCGGCGTCCACTTCGGTCACCAGACCCGTCGCTGGAACCCGAAGATGAAGCGCTTCATCTTCACCGAGCGCAACGGCATTTACATCATCGACCTGCTCCAGTCGCTGTCGTACATCGACCGCGCCTACGAGTTCGTCAAGGAGACCGTCGCCCACGGCGGCTCCATCATGTTCGTGGGTACGAAGAAGCAGGCCCAGGAGGCCATCGCCGAGCAGGCGACGCGCGTCGGCATGCCGTACGTCAACCAGCGTTGGCTCGGTGGCATGCTCACCAACTTCTCCACCGTCTACAAGCGCCTTCAGCGTCTGAAGGAGCTGGAGCTCATCGACTTCGAGGACGTGGCCGCCTCCGGCCTCACCAAGAAGGAGCTCCTGGTTCTCTCCCGCGAGAAGATCAAGCTGGAGAAGACCCTCGGTGGTATCCGCGAGATGCAGAAGGTGCCGAGCGCCGTCTGGATCGTGGACACCAAGAAGGAGCACATCGCCGTCGGTGAGGCGCGCAAGCTCCACATCCCGGTCGTCGCGATCCTCGACACCAACTGCGACCCCGACGAGGTCGACTACAAGATTCCGGGCAACGACGACGCGATCCGCTCCGTCACCCTGCTCACCCGTGTGATCGCCGACGCCGTCGCCGAGGGCCTCATCGCCCGTTCCGGTGCCGCCACCGGTGACTCGAAGCCGGAGAGAAGGCCGCCGGCGAGCCCTCGCCGAGTGGGAGCGCGACCTGCTCACGGGCGACAAGAAGGACGACGCGGAGAAGGCTGCCGACGTCACCGAGGCCGCTCCGGCCGACGACGCCGAGAAGCCGGCCGAGGCTGCTGCCGAGAGGCTCCGGTCGCCGAGGCGCCCGCCGCCGAGACCCCGCTGCCGAGGCGCCCGCCGCCGAGGCCGAGGCTCCGGCCGCGGACACCGAGCAGGCCTGACACCCGTCACGGCTGAAGACGGCGGGGCCGGTGCCACGAGCACCGTCCCCGCCGTTCACCCGTAGATCTTTCAGACTTCGAGAGAGAAATTCAGACTCATGGCGAACTACACCGCCGCTGACGTCAAGAAGCTCCGTGAGCTCACCGGCGCCGGCATGATGGACTGCAAGAAGGCGCTCGACGAGGCCGACGGCAGCGTCGACAAGGCCGTCGAGGCTCTCCGTATCAAGGGCCAGAAGGGCGTCGCCAAGCGCGAGGGCCGTTCTGCCGAGAACGGCGCCGTTGTCTCCCTCATCTCCGAGGACAAGACCTCCGGCGTCCTGCTCGAGCTGAAGTGCGAGACCGACTTCGTCGCCAAGGGCGAGAAGTTCCAGGCCGTCGCCAACTCGCTCGCCGCGCACGTCGCCGCGACCTCCCGGCCGACGTCGCGACGCTGCTCGCGTCCGAGATCGAGGCCGGCAAGACCGTGCAGGCCTACGTCGACGAGGCCAACGCCAACCTCGGCGAGAAGATCGTCCTGGACCGCTTCGCGCAGTTCACCGGCGGTTACGTGGCTGCGTACATGCACCGCACGATGCCCGACCTCCCGCCGCAGGTCGGTGTGCTGGTGGAGCTGGACAAGCCCAACGCCGAGGTGGCCAAGGACGTCGCGCAGCACATCACTGCCTTCGCCCCAAGTACCTCAGCCGCGAAGAGGTCCCCGCCGAGACGGTCGAGAACGAGCGCCGCGTCGCCGAGGCCACCTCCCGCGAGGAGGGCAAGCCCGAGGCCGCGCTGCCGAAGATCGTCGAGGGTCGTGTCAACGGCTTCTTCAAGGACATCGTCGTTGTCGATCAGGCGTTCGCCAAGGACCCGAAGAAGTCCGTCCAGAAGGTCCTGGACGAGGCCGGTGTCACCCTGAAGCGCTTCGCGCGCATCAAGGTCGGCATCTGAGTCCGTCCGCGAACAACGGTGGACCCCGATAGGTCTGGTGCAGTCGTCGGGCCGCACCCATGCCGGACGACCGCAGATCTGACGAGGAGGCCATTGCCGCTGAGGGACACCAGACCCACAGGCAATGGCCTTCTTCGTATGTGCACGAGGAGAATCTCCATGAACAAGGGCGCGGACGCCATCCAGAGTGACGACAGGGCCGAGGACAACGGCGGGATCTCCGGGCGCTTCATGCTGAAGCTGTCCGGTGAGGCGTTCGCCGGCGGCGGAGGACTCGGCGTCGACCCCGATGTCGTGCACGCGATCGCGCGCGAGATCGCCGCGGTCGTACGGGACGGCGCGGAGATCGCGGTCGTCATCGGCGGCGGTAACTTCTTCCGTGGTGCCGAGCTCCAGCAGCGCGGCATGGACCGGGCCCGGTCCGACTACATGGGCATGCTCGGCACCGTCATGAACTGCCTGGCGCTTCAGGACTTCCTGGAGAAGGAAGGCATCGACTCCCGCGTCCAGACCGCCATCACCATGGGGCAGGTCGCGGAGCCGTACATCCCGCTCCGTGCCGTACGGCATCTGGAGAAGGGCGCGTCGTCATCTTCGGCGCCGGCATGGGTATGCCGTACTTCTCCACCGACACCACCGCTGCCCAGCGTGCCCTGGAGATCGACGCCGAGGCACTGCTGATGGGCAAGAACGGGGTGGACGGGGTCTACGACTCCGACCCGAAGAGGAATCCCGACGCGGTGAAGTTCGACGCGCTTGGATACAGCGAGGTGCTCGCCCGCGACCTCAAGGTCGCCGACGCCACGGCCATCACGCTCTGCCGCGACAACCAGCTCCCGATCCTCGTCTTCGAGCTGACGACCGCAGGGAACATCGCCCGCGCGGTCAAGGGTGAGAAGATCGGCACGCTCGTGAGCGACGAGACCCCGGGCCTGACGGCCCAAAGGATGGACAACGGCCTGCCGGTCGGACACCGTGCAGGTGAGGACGCGACGCAGGATCCGCCGGGCCCGACGATGCCGGGCCCACTCAAGACACGCAGGAGCACGTGGTGATCGAAGAAACCCTCCTCGAGGCCGAGGAGAAGATGGAGAAGGCCGTCGTGGTCGCCAAAGAGGACTTTGCCGCGATCCGCACCGGCCGTGCGCACCCGGCGATGTTCAACAAGATCGTCGCCGACTACTACGGCGCGCTGACCCCGATCAACCAGCTGGCCTCGTTCTCGGTCCCCGAACCGCGGATGGCTGTGGTCACTCCGTTCGACAAGGTCGCGCTGCGCAACATCGAGCAGGCGATCCGGGACTCCGACCTCGGCGTCAACCCGAGCAACGACGGCAACATCATCCGCGTGACGTTCCCCGAGCTCACGCAGGACCGCCGCAAGGAGTTCATCAAGGTCGCCAGGACCAAGGCCGAGGACTCCAAGATCTCGATCCGTGCCGTGCGCCGCAAGGCCAAGGAGACGCTCGACAAGCTCGTCAAGGACAAGGAGTCCGGCGAGGACGAGGTCCGCCGTGCCGAGAAGGAGCTCGATGACACCACCGCGAAGTATGTCGCGCAGGTGGACGAGCTGCTGAAGCACAAGGAATCCGAGCTGCTCGAAGTCTGATGAACGACTCTTCCCGGGCGTCGCGCAGGGAGCCGGCTACTGGGGCACGCCCGAGATGGGGCTGCTCCGGCGGGTCCTGCATACGATATGCAGGCCGCCCAGCAGACTCGGCCCATGCCCATCGTGCCGGATGTTCCCGACGCAGGTAGAGACGCAGACGACCGCGACGACCGGAACAGGGCGCCGCGGGCGTCGGCGGCCCCTGTTCTGTGACGAAGCCGCAGGAGCCCATGTCCACCCCGACCCAGCCGCCCCACCGCCGAAGAAGCGTGCGGGCGTGATCTGCGTGCCGCCATAGGAGTGGGACTGGGGCTCGGCGCCGTCGTGGCCGGCTCTCTTCATCGTGAAGGCCGTCTTCGTCGGTGTCGTCGTCATCGCGGTGGTTGTAGGGCTCTGGGAGCTCACCTCCCGGCTCAGGGAACGCAAGGGGATCAACGCACCCTGGTCCCGCTTGCCGTCGGCGGTACCGCCATGGTGATCGCCGGGTATGTGCGCGACGCGGAGGGTGCCTGGATCGCCATGGCGCTCACCGCGCTCGCGGTGCTCGTCTGGAGGATGACCGAGCCGCCGCAGGACTACCTCAGGGATGTCACGGCGGGCGTTTTCGCCGTCTTCTACGTGCCGTTCCTGGCCACCTTCGTCGCCCTGATGCTCTCGGCGGACGACGGATCCTGGCGGGTGCTGACCTTCCTTCTGCTGACCGTGGTGAGCGATACGGGCGCGTACGCCGTCGGCTGGCGCTTCGGCACGCACAAGCTCGCGCCCGCATCAGCCCGGGAAGACCCGGGAGGGTCTGTTCGGCGCCATCGGCTTCGCGATGGTCGCGGGCGCGCTGTGCATGCAGTTCCTGATCGATGACGGCACCTGGTGGCAGGGGCTACTGCTCGGCCTCGCGGTTGCCGCCAGCGCCACCCTCGGTGACCTGGGCGAGTCGATGATCAAGAGGGATCTCGGGATCAAGGACATGGGCACGCTGCTGCCCGGCCACGGCGGCATCATGGACCGGCTCGACTCACCGCTGCCGTCGGCTCCGGTGGTCTGGCTGCTGCTGGTGCTGTTCGTCGGATCCGGCTGACCGTCCCGTACGCACAGAGTCTGACCTGCTGTTATTGCGAGCGAGGGTCCGTTGTCCACAGGGCGGCGGGCCCTCGCTCGTATGTCTGCGACACTGGATGAACCATGCCTAAGCCCGGAGAACTCCAGTTTGTCGCGCCCCGCGGAGCCAAGAAGCCGCCGCGGCATCTCGCCGACCTCACACCCGACGAACGCAAGGAAGCGGTTGCCGCGACCGGTGAGAAGCCGTTCCGCGCCAAGCAGCTGTCCCAGCACTACTTCGGGCGGTACACGCACGACCCGGCCGAGTGGGACAACATCCCGGCCGCGTCGCGGGAGAAGCTCGCCGAGGCGCTGTTTCCCGACCTGATGTCCGTGGTGCGCCACATCAGCTGTGACGACGACACCACCCGTAAGACGCTCTGGAAGATGCACGACGGGACGCTCGTCGAGTCCGTCCTCATGCGCTACCCGGAGCGGGTGACGATGTGCATCTCGTCTCAGGCCGGGTGCGGAATGAACTGCCCGTTCTGCGCGACCGGACAGGCCGGGCTCGACCGCAATCTGTCGACCGCCGAGATCGTGCACCAGATCGTGGACGGAATGCGGGCGCTGCGCGACGGCGACGTCCCCGGCGGCCCCGCCAGGCTCTCCAACATCGTCTTCATGGGGATGGGCGAGCCGCTGGCCAACTACAAGCGGGTGGTCGGCGCGATCCGGCGGCTGTCCGACCCGGCGCCGGATGGGCTCGGGCTCTCGCAGCGCGGGATCACCGTTTCCACCGTGGGCCTGGTGCCGGCGATGCTGCGCTTCGCCGACGAGGGCTTCAAGTGCCGTCTCGCCGTCTCGCTGCACGCACCGGACGACGAGCTGCGCGACACCCTCGTCCCGGTGAACACACGCTGGAAGGTGCGGGAGGTGCTGGACGCCGCGTGGGAGTACGCGGAGAAGTCCGGCCGGCGCATCTCCATCGAGTACGCACTGATCCGCGACATCAACGACCAGGCATGGCGGGGCGACCGGCTCGGCCGGCTGCTCAAGGGCAAGAGTGTGCATGTCAACCTGATCCCGCTGAACCCGACGCCCGGCTCGAAGTGGACCGCCTCGCGGCCCGAGGACGAGAAGGCGTTCGTCGACGCGATCGCGGCACACGGTGTGCCCGTCACGGTCCGCGACACCCGCGGCCAGGAGATCGACGGGGCCTGCGGTCAGCTGGCGGCCTCCGAGCGCTGAGGCCGAAAACGGGCGTGTAGCCTGGGCCGGAATTCAACTTCATATTCCGACAGGGGAGCGCCACAGCGCTGAGAGTGCGGCACCGAGTACAGGTCGGCCGCAGACCCTCTGAACCTCGCCCGGGTCATTCCGGGTAGGAAGTTCGGTCATTACTCAAGCTGTTGCGCCCTGCCCGCCTCGCGGAGGCGGGCAGGGCCGCGTCTCTTCCTGGTCATCTCCAGGAGGAATCACATGCGTACCACCAATAAGATCACCGTGACCGCGCTGGTCTCGGCGCTCGGTGTCACGGTGCTGGCCGGCTGCGGCGGCTCCGACGACTCGGGCTCGGGGAAGAGCGGGGGTCCGGTTCCAAGACCGTGACCCTGGTGAGCCATGACTCGTTCAACGCCTCGGACGCCGCACTGAAGGCGTTCACCGAGGAGACCGGCTACACACTCAAGGTGCTCAAGAGCGGCGACGCCGGTGCCGCGCTCAACCAGGAGATCCTGACCAAGGGGTCCCCGCGCGGCGATGTGTTCTTCGGCGTCGACAACACGCTGCTCTCCAGGGCCCTGGACAAGGACCTGTTCACACCGTACGAGGCGAAGGGCATCGACCGAGTCGCGGCCGACACCCAGCTGGACGCGGACAAGCACCGGGTCACGCCAGTCGACACCGGCGACATCTGCGTCAACTACGACAAGAAGTACTTCACCGACAAGAAGCTCGCGCCCCGCAGTCCTTCCAGGATCTGCTGAAGCCCGCGTACAAGAACCTCCTCGTCACCGAGAACGCCGCGACCTCCTCGCCCGGCCTCGGCTTCCTTCTCGGCACCGTCGCCGCTTATGGCGAGGACGGCTACCAGAACTACTGGAAGAAGCTGAAGAGCAACGGCGTCAAGGTCGTCGACGGCTGGGAGCAGGCGTACAACGACGAGTTCTCCGGCTCCGCGGGAGGCCGAAAGTCCAAGGCGGACCGGCCGCTCGTCGTCTCCTACGCCTCCAGCCCGCCCGTCGAGGTGCTGTATGCGAAGCCGCAGCCGGCCGAGGCCCCGACCGGGTCGCGACCGGGACATGCTTCCGGCAGATCGAGTTCGCCGGTCTGCTGGACGGTGCGCAGAACGAGGCGGGCGGCAAGGCGCTGCTGGACTTCCTGATCAGCAAGAAGTTCCAGGAGGACATGCCGCTGAACATGTTCGTGAATCCGGTCGCGAGGGACGCGCAACTTCCGGAGCTCTTCACGAAGTTCGGCGAGGGCGCCGACGAGCCGGCGACCGTGGCTCCGGACCGGATCGCCAAGAACCGTGAGCAGTGGGTCCAGTCGTGGTCCTCGCTCGTGAAGTAGACACCGGTCCCGTGGCCAGGAGCCGTGGGCGGCGCGGGAACGCGGTACGGCTCGGCCTGATGGCCCTGCCCGTCGCGTTCTTCGCGCTGTTGTTCGCCTACCCGGTTGCCGCGATCGTCGGCAGGGGACTGAAGACCGAAGGACACTGGCAGTTCGGCCGGATCGGCGAGGTGCTCAGCCGTCCGGACATTCTCGACGTCCTCTGGTTCACCACCTGGCAGGCCCTCGCGTCGACCGCGCTGACTCTCCTGATCGCACTGCCCGGCGCCTACGTCTTCGCCCGCTTCGACTTCCCCGGCAAGCAGCTGCTGCGGGCGCTGGTCACCGTGCCGTTCGTCCTGCCGACGGTGGTGGTGGGGACGGCCTTCCTCGCGTTGCTGGGGCGCGGCGGATTCCTCGACGAGCTGTGGGGATCAGGCTCGACACCACGGTGTGGGCCATCCTGCTCGCCCATGTGTTCTTCAACTACGCGGTCGTCGTGCGGACCGTCGGCGGGCTGTGGTCGCAACTGGACCCCGGCAGGAGGAGGCTGCCCGGGTGCTGGGCGCCGGACGGTTCGCCGCCTGGCGACGGGTCACGATGCCCGCGCTGATGCCGGCCGTGGCGGCTGCGGCGCTGATGGTCTTCCTCTTCACGTTCACCTCTTTCGCGGTCGTCCAGATCCTCGGCGGTCCCGCCTACTCCACGCTGGAGGTGGAGATCTACCGGCAGACCGCGCAGCTGCTCGATCTGCCGACGGCCGCCGTGCTGACCCTGGTGCAGTTCGTCGCGGTCGGCGCGATCCTCGCCCTCCACGCGTGGACCGTACGGCGCAGGAGACGGCCCTGAAGCTGGTGGACCCGGCACAGACAGCCCGCCGCCCGCGCGGGCCGGTCAGCGGGCGCTGCTCGCAGGCGTGCTGCTGAGCGTTCTGCTGCTGATCCTGCTGCCGCTCGGCGTACTGGTGGAGCGCTCCCTGGACACGTCGGGCGGTTATGGCTTCGGCTTCTACCGGGCCCTGCAGTCCGCCGACTCGAACGGCTCCACCTTCCTGGTGCCGCCGCTCGAAGCGATCTGGAACTCGCTCCAGTACGCGCTGGTGGCGACCGCCATCGCACTGGTGGTCGGCGGCCTCGCGGCAGCCGCGCTGACCGGACGGGCCGGCAGCCTGGTCCGGGGCTTCGACGCGTTGCTGATGCTGCCGCTCGGGGTGTCCGCGGTGACCGTCGGGTTCGGCTTCCTGATCACGCTGGACAAGCCGCCGCTCGATCTGCGGACGTCCTGGATTCTGGTACCGCTCGCGCAGGCACTGGTGGGTGTCCCCTTCGTCGTACGGACCATGCTGCCCGTCCTGCGGGCAGTGGACGAGCGGCTGCGCGAGGCGGCTTCGGTGCTCGGGGCCTCGCCGCTGCGGGCCTGGCGCGAGGTCGACCTGCCGCTGGTACGCAGGGCCCTGCTGGTCGCCGCTGGTTTCGCATTCGCCGTATCGCTCGGTGAGTTCGGGGCGACCGTGTTCATCGCGCGGCCCGACAACCCGACGCTGCCGGTCGCGGTGGCGAGGCTGCTGGGGCGGTCCGGGGAGCTCAACTACGGGCAGGCAATGGCCCTCAGCACGATTCTGATGCTGGTGTGCGCGGTGTCGCTGCTCCTGCTCGAACGTATTCGTACCGACCGATCCGGGGAGTTCTAGAGATGCTGGCACTGGAGTCGGCCACGGTCCGTTTCGGTAAGCGGGCCGTGCTGGACGACGTCGATCTGGACGTCGCGGATCACGAGATCGTGTGTGCTGGGGCCGAGCGGCAGCGGGAAGTCGACGCTGCTGCGGGTGGTCGCCGGACTGCAGCCGGTGGACCGCGGGCGGGTGCTCCTGGACGGCGCCGACCAGGCCAGGGTGCCGGTGCACCGGCGTGGCCTCGGCCTGATGTTCCAGGACCACCAGCTGTTCCCGCACCGGGACGTCGGTGCCAACGTCGGCTTCGGACTGCGGATGCACGGGGTGTCGAGAGCAGACCGGGACCGGCAGGTCGAGGGCCTGCTCGAGCTGGTCGGCCTGCCCGGCGCCGGGCGGCGGGCCGTCGCCTCCTCTCGGGGCGAGCAGCAGCGCGTCGCGCTGGCACGCGCGCTCGCCCCCGGCCGAAGCTGCTGATGCTGGACGAGCCGCTCGGACAGCTGGACCGGAGCCTGCGTGAGCGTCTCGTGGTGGAGCTGCGCACCCTCTTCGGGCGGCTGGGCACAACGGTCCTCGCCGTCACCCACGACCAGGGCGAGGCCTTCGCGCTGGCCGACCGGGTGGTGGTGATGCGGGACGGGGATCGCCCAGGAGGGGACCCCGCTGGAGGTCTGGCAGCGGCCGGCCTCCGCCTTCGTCGCCCGGTTCCTCGGCTTCGACAACATCACCGCGGCGACTGTGACCGGTACGGCCGCGGACACCCCGTGGGGCAAGGTGCAGGTGCCGGACGGTTCCCGCAGGGGCCCTGTGAACTGCTGGTGCGGCCGGCCGGAGTACGGCTGGCAGGTCCGCAGGACGGACTGCGCTGCACCGTCGGAGTGCGTACGTTCCGGGGCCACCATGTCGCGGTGAAGCTTCATCCCGGGCAGTGGGACGGCCCCGTCCTGGAAGCGGAGTGCGCGCTGCGCGACACCCGGAGGAGGGCGCCGCGGTGGGCGTCACGTTCGACGTGGCGGAGACGGTGGTCCTGCCGCCCGTCCCGTCCGCCCCGCTGGCGGAGCTTCCGGACCCTGTTCCCCTGGACCCCGGAAGGGACAGGGATCATGACTGAGTCAGCACGCGAAGGCATCGACGTCAACCGCGTCCTCGACGCCACGCGGGAGCGTGTGTTCGAGGCCTGGACGACCCGGAGCACTTCGCCGCCTGGTACGGCGGCGAAGCGGACGTACCACTGGACAGCGTCTCGATGGACGTCAGGCCGGGCGGTGCCTGGAGCCTGCGGATCGTGGTGCCCGGGCAGAGCTGCCGTTTCACGGTGTCTACCGTGAGGTGCTTCCCGGAGCGGCTGTCTTCACGCTGAAGGACGGGAGCGAGCCCCCGACATCGAGGGCGAGACCGTCACGGTCACTCACCGAGGGCCGCCGTGGCACCACCGAGATGCTTTTCCAGCAGCGCGGCGGCAACCTCACACCCGAGCAGTACGCGGCGGCGGAGGACGGCTGGGACGCCTTCTTCGATGCGCTGGCCGCCCGGCTCGCCGCACGCTGAGCCGAGCGGGAGCGGGCAAGCAGCCGGTCAGGGGTCAGGCTCCGGTCAGCCGGGCGAGTGCCTCCGGAGCCTCGTCCACGCTGTCGACCAACGCGATGCGTGATTCCATCGGGCGACCTGCGGCCAGCGCGCTCAGCAGCGGCCAGGCGGGCAGCTTCCGCGTCCAGTGCGTGCGGTCGACCAGCACCATCGGCGTGGGTGCGGAGCGGGATTCGTAGTAGTTCGGCGTCGCGTTGTCGAAGATCTCCTGTACGGTCCCGGCCGCGCCAGGAAGGAAGATCACGCCCGCGGTGGAGCGGGCGAGCAGCCCGTCCTCGCGGACCGCGTTGGCGAAGTACTTCGCGATGTGGTCCGCGAAGGCGTTCGGCGGCTCGTGCCCGTAGAACCAGGTCGGGATCGCCACCGAGGTGCCGCCCTCGGGCCAGCGCTCGCGTACGGCGAAGGCGGCCAGCGCCCAGTCGGTGACCGAGGGTCGAACGACGGTGCGTCGGCCAGCAGCTCGCACGCCTTGACCAGCATCGCGTCGGAGTGCGGCGCCGCGTACGCGCCGAGGTTCGCCGCCTCCATGGCACCGGGACCGCCACCGGTCGCCACGGTCAGCCCACTGCGGGCCAGCGCCCTGCCCAGTACCGCCGCGCCCTGGTACTCCGCCGTGCCGCGCGCCATCGCGTGGCCGCCCATCACGCCGACGACCCGGGACCCGGCCAGCTGCTCGTCCAGCGCGTCGGAGACCGCGTCGTCGTGGAGCGCTCGCAGCATCGAGGCGAAGACGTCTCCGTTCGCCTTCGTACGCTGGAACCAGCGGTACGCGCGAGCGTCGGGTGTCACCTCGTAGCCACCGTCGGCCAGCCCGTCGAAGAGGGCCTCGGGGTGTACAGCAGGCCGCGGTACGGGTCGAAGGGCAGTCCGGGCACCGGCGGAAAGACGAAGGCGCCGTCGCCCCGGACCTTCGCTTCCGCGGCCGGCTCCATCCGGCAGCCGAGGAACACCGCCCCCGGGTGTCGGAGGCGAGCAGCCCGGCGCTGCGGCCGGTCAGGTCGACCGACTGGACACGGTGGTCCGTCAGTGTTCCGGCGGCTACCGCCAGGTCGAAGGCGGTGAGCGTCTCGATCTCGACGCCGGGCGAGGTTATGCCGTCCACGTTGTCCACGCCGCCATGCTACGGACCGGCCGGGACAGCGCACGGGCGGCCTGTCAGGGCGTCAGCGGCAGCGCGGCCAGTACTGCGATCAGCCAGGTGATGGGGGCGAATACGGCCAGCAGCGCGGCCATGCGCAGTGCCACCGCGGCCCGCAGCGCCGAGGCGGGAGCCCCGATACACAGCAGTGTCCCGGCCGTGCGGGCGCGGGCCTGCTTCGTCTCCAGGGCCGAGGTCAGCAACGTCGCCGTCGTGCAGCCCAGGACGAGTACCGCGCCCAGCGCGGTGAGCGGGCCGAACGGGCGTGGCCCCGATCCATGCAGTGCCGTCGCCGCGATCAAGCCGGAGATCACCGCGCAGACGACTCCGAGCGGACGGCCGATCCTGCGGGCCTCGTCCATCAGGACCCTGCCCGCCAGCAGCCGCACGGCGCCGGGCCGCGCCGTCTGGAGCAGCCGCCCGCACAGATGGGTGAGGCCGGGACCCGCCATGGCCAGGCCGATCGCGGTCAGGGCCCAGCCGGCCAGCACTCCCGCCGGGGTGGAGTCGAGCCTGCCGGGCAGCGGAAAGGGCTGCCAGCCGGGCCCCGGCTCGCGTACGCCTCGACCGCGAGACCTGCCGCGGTGAGCGCCACACCCACGGCAGTCCGGCGGGCGCGGACGGGGAGCGGGCAGTTCCTCCGTGTCGGTGGCCTCGGACGGGGCCACCGGCCGGGAACGGAGTGCGAACGCGCTGGCGCTCGCGGCGGCCACCGGCACCAGCGCCAGCAGCAGCAGCGCGGCGGCCAGCGGCAAGGGGCGTCCGCGCCCAGGAATCGGCCGCCCGCCGTCGAACGGCAGGCCGGTCAGATCACCCCGCAGGTGAAGGAAGAAGAGCAGCGCCACCATCGATCCCAGCGAGGTGGAGATCGCGGTGGACACCGCCGCAAGAACGGTCAGCCGGACCGGCCCGAGGCCGACGGCGAACAGCCCGAGCGCGGCCGGGTACTCGGATCGGTACGGGCCACCGCGACGGCGAACTGCACGGTCGCGGCCAGCGGTACCAGGCACCACAGCAGCCGCAGCGCCGAGCCCGTGGCGTTCGCGGGTGCCCGGAGGCGTACCGAGAGCGCTCAGCAGCAGGAAACCGACGCCGGCCGACGCGGCGGCGACGAGCAGCCGCCGCATCTGGACCAGCGGAAGGGAACCCGGGCTAGACGGAGAGCGAGCACGCCGAGCGGCCTTCCTTGTCGGACGCGGCGGGCAGGGCGACCGTGGCGACCCGGCGGCCGTCCAGCAGGTCAACCGCGCGGTCGGCGAGGGCTGCGATCTCGGGGTCGTGGGTGGCGAGCACCACCGTGATGCCGTGCGAGCGGGCCGCGGTCGTCAGAGTGCGCAGCAGCTGGGTGCGCTCCGCGTGATGCAGCGTCGCGGTCGGCTCGTCCGCGAAGATCACGGAGGGTGACGAGGTCAGAGCGCGGGCGACGGAGACCCGCTGGCGCTGGGCCTGGAGCAGCGTATGGGGCGCTTCTTGGCGAACATGCCGATGTCGAGCCGCTCCAGCCACTCCATCGCGGCCTTCTTCGCCGCCCGGTTCGAAACGCCCCGCAGCAGCAGCGGCAGTGCGGCGTTCTCCCAGGTGGTCAGCTCCGGAACGAGCTGGGGCTCGGGGAGATCCAGCCGAACCGGTCGCGGCGCAGCTGCTCACGCAGCCGCGGACCCATCGTGTGCACGGGGACGCTGTTGAACCAGACTTCGCCCTGCTGGGGCACCAACTGGCCGGACAGGCAGTGCAGCAGCGTCGTCTTGCCGCTGCCGCGGGGCCGGTCACGGCGAGGATCTCGCCGTCGCGGATGCCGAGGGAGACACCGACGAGCCCCGGTGATCCGTTGTGGGAGTGATGCAGGGAACTCGCCCGGATCACGTCGTTGTCCGGCGGGGACTCCATGGCGTACACCTCGGTTCAGATCAGAGTGCCCATCCCCGAACGGGGAACGAAGACAGGGACCGATCGGTCACTCGGCACGCTAGGTAGTCGGGCGGGGTGTGCCCACCGCACGCGGCCGGATGCGCCCGTTCTCACTCGAACGGGTGGATCCGGGCCGGATGCCGACCGGCGGCAGCACTCCGAAGCCGCCACTCACGGCTGCACGGCCGCACGGCCGCACGGCGCACGGCTGCATCGCTCAGAGCTTCGTCCAAGCCTCCGTCAGCACGGTCCGGAGAATGCCCTCGATCTCATCGAACGTGGACTGGTCCGAGATCAGCGGCGGCGCGAGCTGGATGACGGGGTCGCCACGGTCGTCGGCCCGGCAGTAGAGGCCGTTGTCGTACAGGGCCTTGGAGAGGAAGCCGTACAGGACGCGCTCGGTCTCCTCGTCGGTGAAGGTCTCCTTGGTGACCTTGTCCTTCACCAGCTCGATGCCGTAGAAGAAGCCGTTGCCGCGGACATCGCCGACGATCGGCAGGTCGTGCAGCTTCTGCAGCGTGGTGAGGAACGCGTTCTCGTTGTCCAGCACGTGCTGGTTGAGGCCCTCGCGCTCGAAGATGTCCAGGTTGGCGAGGCCCACCGCGGCGGATACCGGATGACCACCGAAGGTGTAGCCGTGCAGGAAGGTGTTGTCGCCCTGGTAGAACGGCTCGGCCAGCCGGTCGGAGATGATGCAGGCACCGATCGGGGAGTAGCCCGAGGTCATTCCCTTGGCGCAGGTGATCATGTCCGGCACGTAGTCGAACTTGTCGCACGCGAACATCGTGCCGATACGGCCGAAGGCGCAGATGACCTCGTCGGAGACGAGCAGCACGTCGTACTTGTCGCAGATCTCGCGCACCCGCTGGAAGTAGCCGGGCGGCGGCGGGAAACAGCCGCCGGAGTTCTGTACCGGTTCCAGGAACACGGCCGCGACGGTGTCCGCGCCTTCGAAGAGGATCTCCTGCTCGATCTGGTCGGCGGCCCAGCGGCCGAAGGCCACCGGGTCGTCACCGAAGAGCGGGGCGCGGTAGATGTTGGTGTTCGGGACCTTGTGCGCGCCGGGCACCAGCGGCTCGAAGGGGCCTTCAGTGCGGGCAGACCGGTGATGGACAGGGCGCCCTGCGGGTGCCGTGGTAGGCGACCGCACGCGAGATGACCTTGTACTTGGTCGGCTTGCCGGTGAGCTTGAAGTACTGCTTGGCCAGCTTCCAGGCAGTCTCCACGGCCTCGCCGCCGCCCGTGGTGAAGAAGACCTTGTTGAGGTCGCCCGGGCGTAGTTCGCGAGCCGTTCGGCGAGCTCGACGGCCTTGGGGTGGGCATAGGACCACACCGGGAAGAAGGCCAGCTCCTTCGCCTGCTTGTACGCCGCCTCTGCGAGCTCCTGCCGGCCGTGGCCGGCGTTGACCACGAACAGGCCGGACAGGCCGTCGAGGTAGCGCTTGCCCTGATCGTCGAAGATGTGGGTGCCCTCGCCCCGCACGATGGTGGGAACGGGCGCCTTCTCGTAGTCCGACATGCGGGTGAAGTGCATCCACAGGTGGTCGTACGCGGTTCGGCTGAGGTCCTTGCTCACGGCTATCGGGTTCCCCACATATAGGTCTGCTTCTTGAGCTTGAGGTAGACGAAGCTCTCGGTGGAGCGCACTCCGGGGATGGTCCGGATGCGTTTGCTGATCGTCTCCAGCAGGTGGTCGTCGTCCTCGCAGACGATTTCCACCATCAGGTCGAAGGAGCCCGCGGTCATCACCACGTACTCGCACTCGTCCATGGCCGACAGGGCCTCGGCCACGGGTCGAGGTCGCCCTCGACGTTGATACCGACCATCGCCTGGCGCCTCAGCCCCACGGTGAGCGGGTCGGTGACGGCGACGATCTGCATCACGCCCTGGTCGAGGAGCTTCTGGACGCGCTGGCGCACTGCTGCTTCGGACAGGCCCACGGCCTTGCCGATCGCGGCGTACGGACGGCGTCCGTCCTCCTGGAGCTGCTCGATGATCGCGAGGGAGACGGCATCGAGTGATGGCGACGATCCGTTCCCGGTCCTGGAGTCTGCGCTGCGACTGGCCACGGACACACTGTGCACCGCGACTCGTCTGTCTCGCAACCCCAGATCGATGAAATTCGTTGTTTGGGGTCCTGGATCTAACTGAATCCGAAGTTCACGGCGGGTGGGTATGTCGAAAGCGTCACCGAAGCGATTAAGGTGGGCGTCTCACCCATCGGACAGCCGACAGGAGGGTGGTTGTGACCACCGAGGTGCGCCGCCTGCGCAACTACATCAACGGACAGTTCCGGGACGCCGCGGACGGGCGGACCATCGACGTGGTGAGCCCGGTGACGGAAGAGGTCTACGCGACCTCCCGCTCTCCGGCCAGGCCGATGTCGACGCCGCCATGGACGCCGCTGCCGCCGCGTTCCCCGCCTGGCGCGACGTCACACCCGCCGAGCGCCAGAAGGCCCTGCTGAAGATCGCGGACGCCTTCGAGGAGCGGGCCGAGGACCTCATCGCGGCCGAGTCCGAGAACACCGGCAAACCGCTGGGGCTCACCCGAACCGAAGAGATCCCGCCGATGGTGGACCAGATCCGCTTCTTCGCGGGTGCCGCCCGGCTGCTCGAAGGCCGTTCGGCCGGCGAGTACATGGAGGGCCTGACCTCGATCGTCCGCCGTGAGCCGGTCGGTGTGTGTGCGCAGGTCGCTCCGTGGAACTACCCGATGATGATGGCCGTCTGGAAGTTCGCCCCGGCGCTCGCCGCGGGCAACACCGTTGTCATCAAGCCGTCCGACACCACCCCGGCGTCGACCGTCCTGATCGCCGAGCTCATCGGGCAGATCCTGCCCAAGGGCGTGTTCAACGTCATCTGCGGTGACCGCGACACCGGCCGGGCGATGGTCGAGCACCCGACCCCGGCGATGGCCTCCATCACCGGCTCGGTACGGGCCGGAACGCAGGTCGCCGGGTCCGCGGCCAAGGACGTCAAGCGCGTCCACCTGGAGCTCGGCGGCAAGGCGCCGGTCGTCGTGTTCGAGGACGTCGACATCGCCAAGGCCGTCGAGGGCATCTCCGTCGCCGGCTACTTCAACGCGGGCCAGGACTGCACGGCCGCGACCCGCGTCCTGGTCCATGAGTCAATCCACGACGAGTTCGTCACCGCCCTCGCCGAGGCGGCGGCCGACACCAGGACCGGGCAGCCGGACGACGAGGACGTGCTGTACGGCCCGCTCAACAACGCCAACCAGCTGGCGCAGGTCAGCGGCTTCATCGAGCGGCTTCCCGCCCACGCCAAGGTCGAGGCGGGCGGCCACCGGGTCGGCGACAAGGGCTACTTCTACGCCGCGACCGTCGTCTCCGGCCTGAAGCAGGACGACGAGATCATCCAGAAAGAGGTCTTCGGGCCGGTCATCACCGTCCAGTCGTTCACGGACGAGGCACAGGCCCTGGAGTACGCCAACGGCGTCGAGTACGCCCTGGCCTCCTCGGTGTGGACCAAGAACCACTCCCGCGCGATGCGGATGTCCAAGAACCTCGACTTCGGCTGTGTGTGGATCAACACCCACATCCCGCTCGCCGCCGAGATGCCGCACGGCGGATTCAAGAAGTCCGGCTACGGCAAGGACCTGTCCGCGTACGGATTCGAGGACTACACCCGGATCAAGCACGTCATGACGTCGCTGGACGACTGAGGCCCGCGCCGCACGGGTGTGGCCCGGGCCGGGGCCACACCCGCCCTGCGGCGCTCCGGCTCAGCCCCGTCCGGGGCGCCGAAGGCGGCCACGACGAGTCCCGTCACGACGTCGTTGGTGTCCGGGCCCTACGGCTTCCGGGCCACCGCGCCGAACTGGGCGACCGGGGTGGCGCGGGCGCCGGATCGGGGCGCCAGCTCGCGCAGGAGACGATCCCCGGATCCAGGATGTCGAGATCGTCCAGGAAGCCGGCGAACTCGAAGCGGCTGCGGGCGGTGATCGGCGGGGTGGCGTTCTCGTTCCAGAAGCGCATCGCCGCCTCGTTGCCCTCGCCGCCCAGCTCCAGTGTCGGGTGGGTCAGCGCCAGGTAGCTGCCTGACGGCAGCGGCTCCATCAGCTTTCGTACGATGCCGTACGCCTGGTCGGTGTCCAGCACGAAGTTCAGGATGCCGAGCATCATCACCGCGACGGGCCGCCGCAGATCCAGGGTGTGCTCCGCCGCCCGCAGAATGATCTCCGGGTGATGGGCGTCCGCCTCGATGTACTCCGTGGCGCCCTCGGGCGAGCCGGTGAGCAGCGAGCGTGCGTGGGCCAGCACGATCGGGTCGTTGTCGACGTACACGATGCGGGCGTCGGGCGCGGTGTGCTGGGCCACCTCGTGGGTGTTGTCCGCCGTGGGCAGGCCGGTGCCGATGTCCAGGAACTGGCCGATGCCCGCGTCACCGGCCAGATGGCGCACCACCCGCCCCAGGAAAGCCCGGTCGGCGCGCGCCACTTCGCCGATGCTCGGATACATGCCGGTGACGTGGTCGCCGACCGCGCGGTCCACGGGTAGTTGTCCTTGCCGCCCAGCCAGTGGTTCCACACCCGGGAGTTGTGGGCGACTTCGCGATCGACACGGGCTGTTGCGGTGCGGGGCTGGGGTCGGTCACGTCTGCTCCTCTGGCGCATGGCGGGGCATCACGGACGATGCGGGCCCCGGCCATCATGCCCGAACCGATCAAGAGGCTTCGCGGGGCGTGGAGTTGGCCAGCAGGCCGGACAGCGCGTCGATCCGGTTGGTGGTGATGGAGTCGACGCCGTGCGCGATCAGCCGGCGCATGCTGCGTCTGGTGTCGGCCGTCCACGCGGAGACCAGCAGCCCGTCCCGGTGGGCGCGGTCGGTCAGTTCCCGGCTCACCAGACCGAACCGGTAGTTCAGCCAGCGCGGCTTCACCGCGTCCAGCAGAACGGCACGCGGCGGTGCGAGCGAAGTCCAGGTCAGACAGATCTCGGCGGATGGATCGGCCGCCCGCACCCGCAGCATCGCCGCTGGGCCCGCGCAGTAATACGCTCGCTCGCTCGCCCGCACTCGCGGACCACGCCCACGATCTGCCGTACCGAGGCGTCGGTGGAACCGGGCAGATCCACCATGATCCGGTGGTCGCCGGAGGCGAGCAGCGCCTCGCGCAGCGTGGGTACCCGCCGCCCGTCCGCTCCTTGAGCTCGGGGTGACCGAGCCGGTCCAGCCGCGCGTCATGACCCCACAGGCGCTCCAGTGTGGAGTCATGGAGCAGGACGGGCACCCGTCGTGGGTGACACGGACGTCGATCTCGACCGCGTCCGCCCCCGTTCGAGGGCGGAACGGATCGAGGGAAGGGTGTTCTCGCGGGCACGGTACGGATCGCCGCGGTGCCCCACGGCGGTGACGGTACGGACGGCGGTGTCGGTGGTGGCCATGGCTCCATTGTGGCCAGTCGGGTCAGCGGGCGGGAGTCACCGGCCAGTTCGCCGTGTACGTGTCGATCTCGGCGGCCAGCAGCCGCTTTCCGGCCGGGTCGAGGTACGAGGCCTCCACCGCGTTCTTCGCCAGAGGCGAGGCCCTGCTCGTCCAGGCCGAGCAGCCGGGCGGCCACCGCGTACTCGTTGTTCAGGTCGGTACCGAACATGGGCGGGTCGTCGCTGTTGATCGTGACGAGAACGCCGGCTTCGACCATCTCCCGGACCGGGTGCAGCTCGATATCGGTGACGGCGCGGGTGGCGATGTTCGAGGTCGGGCAGACCTCGAGTGCGATGCGGTGCTCGGCGAGGTGGGCCAGCAGCCTGGGGTCCTGGACGGAGCTGGTCCCGTGGCCGATGCGCTCGGCGCGCAGCTCGGTGAGCGCGTCCCAGACGGTCTGCGGGCCCGTGGTCTCCCCGGCGTGCGGGACGGAGTGCAGGCCGGCGGCGATCGCCCGGTCGAAGTACGGCTTGAACTGGGCGCGCCCACCCGACCTCCGGCCCGCCCAGACCGAAGGAGACGAGCCCTTCGGGCCGCAGGTCCAGGGCGAGCCGGGTGGTCTCTTCGGCGGCCTCGAGTCCGGCCTCGCCGGGAATGTCGAAGCACCAGCGCAGCACCACCCCGAGCTCGGCCTCGGCGGCCTTTCGGGCGTCCTCGATGGCCTCCATGAAGCCCTGCTCCGGGATGCCGCGGCGGGTCGAGCTGAACGGAGTGACGGTCAGCTCGGCGTACCGGATGTTCTGCCGCGCCATGTCACGGGCGATCTCGAACGTCAGCAGCCGGACGTCCTCGGGGTCCGGATCAGGTCCACCACCGAGAGATAGACATCGATGAAGTGCCCGAAGTCGGTGAAGGTGAAGAAGTCCGACAGCGCCTCCGGGTCCGTGGGGACCTGGGAGTCGGGGTGGTGGGCGGCCAGCTCGGCGACGATGCGGGGCGAGGCGGACCCGACGTGATGGACGTGGAGCTCGGCCTTGGGCAGCCCGCGATGAAGGGGTGCAGATTGTTCATCGGATTCTCCGGAGTCCTAGGAATTCGGCCGGGCCGGCCGGCTGCACCGATCATCGTATGCGGGGCCGGAAGGCCGGCTGCCGGGCCGTAGCATGACGGGACCACGATGGGGAGGCCCATGTCAGACAACACAGAGCAGCCCGGGGCGGGCCCGCGCCACGCGATCCATGGGCTGCGCCGGACAGCAAGGTGGAGCTGGGGAAGCCGGCCGGTGACGGCGGCCCGCCCGCAGTGCACGACCAGCGCACGGTCACGTCCATGCCGAATGCGGGAACCGGGCCGATACCCACGCCCGGGCCGGGGATTCGGCCCGCCCGCGGCCGACGTACCCGCGCCGCCGATCGCACCGAACGGGCCGGGTCCTGCGGCCCCGCCCGCAGGGCAGTACGGATATCCCGCACCAGCCGCGCCCGCCGCACCGTACGGCGGCTACCCGGATACCCGGGTACAGCGGTCAGCCCGGCTGGGCCCCGGCCCCGCCAACGGGCTCGGAATCGCCGCGATGGTGCTCGGGATCGTCGGCGTCGTCGGCTTCTGCATGTACGGACTGGGCGTCATCCTCGGCATCCTCGCCCTGATCTTCGGGATCATCGGCCGGGGCGTGCCAAGCGGGGTGAGGCGACCAACGCCGGCATGGCGCTCGCGGGGATCGTCCTGGGCTCGGTCGCCATCGCCATCAGCGCGATGTTCCTCGGGTTCATCATCTGGGCCATCGCCAGCAGCGAGTCCTCGAGCGGCAACGGTTTCGACTACAGCGACCCGTACTCCACGTCACTGGTGGTCGGCGCCACGCGCTGACCCGCGTCACGACGCGGAGCACCGCCGCCCGTGGTGGGGTCCGGGAGCCAGTCTCCGGGCCCACCACGGGCGTTCTCATCTCCCAGTAAGCTCTGCCCCTTCGCCACGCCACCGGCGCAGCCGCGCACGCGCCTCCATCAGCGCGAAGCCCAGCAGATTCAGCCCCGGCCAGGCCGAGGGATCCGCAGTCCGCGGATCGTCCGGGCGATACCGATGCCCCAGATCCGGTCCATCGGGCTTGCCTCGACCAGCACCCGCTCCCCGGTGCCCAGCAGATACTCGCGCAGCGCCGGATCCTGGCCGAACTTGTGGACGCTGCCGTCCACCACCAGGGCGAACCGCTCACGCACCCACACGTCGTCGTCGAAGCCGCGGACCAGCCGGCCCACCTTCTTCGCGGCCGCCGGGCTGCTCGCCGCCACGGCCCCGCGCTCCGCCTCCTCGTCGCCGAAGAGCCGCGCCTTGCCGGCCATCATCCAGTGTTCGGCCGACGCGTAGGTGACCGGACCCACCGTGAACGGCGACGGCCACCACTGGCTGAGGCAGCCCGCTGCGAGCCGGCCGTCCGGACTCGGCCGGTGACCCCAGAACGGCAGGTACTTGATCCGCTCGCCGCGCTCGGACCTCGCCACAAGGTCATCGATGTGTCCCATGGCAGCCGATTCTGGCATTCACCACTGACAGTCGGTACAGAGATTTCCGTACCGACACGACACACCGTCGACAGATTTCGTCGCGTAACCAAAAGGAAACAACGGAATCACTTGTTGGGTGTGATCCTCTCTGTCAGGATCGGCACTCAATTCGGCAAGAGCTACGCCGCCCTGTGACGGACGGGGCAGCGGAGGAGAGCTCATGAGTCACGGCTTCCAGGCGCAGGACCGCTTCGCGGACGGTGCGCAGTACATCGCAGGAAAGCCGCGCTCCGGCACATCGGGACGCCACCAGGAGGTGGTGAACCCCGCTACGGGCCGGACGGTGTACCGCTACGAACTGGCCGGCATCGAGGATGTGGACGCCGCCGTGGCCGCCGCACGCGAGGCGTTCCCCGGCTGGTCCGGTGCCACTGCGGCCGAGAGGTCGCAGGCTCTGCACCGCTTCGCCGCCGTACTCGCGGCGCAGGCCGAGGACTTCGCGTACGCCGAGTCCCTGCAGTGCGGCAAACCCATCCGGCTCTCCACCGAGTTCGACGTGCCGGGGACGGTCGACAACATCTCCTTCTTCGCGGGCGCGGCCCGCCATCTGGAGGGCAGGGCAGCGGCCGAGTACAGCGGCGACCACACCTCGTACGTCCGCCGTGAGGCGATCGGTGTCATCGGCTCCATCGCCCCTGGAACTACCCGCTCCAGATGGCCGCGTGGAAGGTCCTCCCGGCTGTCGCCGCGGGCAACACCATCGTTCTGAAGCCCGCCGAGACCACCCCGCTGACCTCGTTGATGTTCGCCCGGGCGGCCACCGAGGCCGGCATCCCGGACGGTGTGATCAACATCGTCTCCGGCGCGGGCAGGGACGCGGGCGAACACCTCGTGGGCCACCCCGATGTCGTGATGACCTCCTTCACCGGTTCCACCGCCGTCGGCATGCGGGTCGCCGAGATCGCCACCTCCACCGTCAAGCGCCTCCATCTGGAGCTCGGCGGCAAGGCCCCTTCCTGGTCTTCGACGACGCGGACCTGGAGGCCGCGGTCCACGGCGCGGTCGCCGGATCCCTCATCAACACCGGTCAGGACTGCACGGCCGCCACCCGCGCCTATGTCCAGCGCCCGCTGTACGACGCCTTCGTACGGGGAGTCGCCGCCCTGATGGACGGTGTGCGGCTGGGTGACCCTTCGACCCGGAGACCGACCTCGGCCCGCTGATCAGCCATGCGCAGCGCGACCGGGTCGCCGGATTCGTCGAGCGTGCCCGCGCGTACGCCACCGTCGTCACCGGCGGCGAGGCCCCGGCGGCGACCTCGCTGACGGCGCCTACTACCGGCCGACCCTGATCACGGACGCCGCCCAGGACAGCGAGGTCGTCCAGTCGGAGATCTTCGGCCCGGTCCTGGTCGTGCTGCCCTTCGACACCGACGACGAGGCAATCCGCCTCGCCAACGACACCCCGTACGGGCTCGCCGCCTCCGCCTGGAGCCGTGATCTGTACCGGGCGAACCGAGCCACCCGGGAGATCAGGGCGGGCTGCGTCTGGATCAACGACCACATCCCGATCATCAGCGAGATGCCGCACGGCGGATACAAGGCCAGCGGCTTCGGCAAGGACATGTCGTCGTACTCCTTCGACGAGTACACGCAGGTCAAGCACGTCATGTTCGACAACACCGCGGTGGCCAGGAAGGACTGGCACCGCATCGTCTTCGGGGACCGATAGAGCTGAGGCCGCCGACCGGCGCCCGCACCCACCCGAAAGGGCAACGCGTATGGAGCAGTACGAGCCCGAGCGCCTCCCGGCGCCACAGCCGACCGCCATCAGGCGCAGCCTGGCCACCGGCAGGGCGCACTCACCCGCCGCTCGCTGCTGCGCGCTCCGGCGCCGGCGCCCTGGCAATCGGAGGCATCGGCACGCTGAGCGCATGCGGCATTCCGCCTGCCGGCCGGGAAGGGGACGCGGCGGCCTCGGACGACCACTCGGCGAAGGAGAAGCGGATCAGCTTCTCCAACTGGACCGAGTACATGGACGTCAGTGAGGACGAGAAGAGCCGTCCGACCCTGGAGGCGTTCACCCGGCGCACCGGGATCGAGGTCAAGTACACCGAGGACATCAACGACAACGTCGAGTTCTTCGGGAAGATCAAACCGCAGCTGGCCGCGGGCCAGGACACCGGCCGTGACCTCGTCATCGTCACGGACTGGCTGGCGGCGCGCATCATCCGGCTCGGCTGGGCGCAGAAGCTCGACCCGGCGAACCTGCCGCACGCCTTCGCCAACCTCTCGGCCCAGTTCCGCACCCCGACTGGGACCCGGGACGCGCCTACTCCTATCCCTGGACCGGTATCCCCACCGTCATCGCCTACAACTCCAGGGCGACCGGGGCCGCAGGGTCGACTCCGTCAGCCAGCTGCTCGACGACCCGAAGCTCAAGGGCAAGGTCGCCTTCCTCTCCGAGATGCGCGACTCGGTCGGCATGACGCTGCTGGACATGGGAAAGGATCCCGGCTCGTTCACCGACGCCGACTTCGACGCCGCGATCGGCCGGATGCAGAAGGGCGTCGACAGGAACCAGATCCGCCGCTTCACCGGCAACGACTACACCGCGGACCTGAGCAAGGGCGATATCGCGGCCTGCGTCGCCTGGGCGGGAGACATCATCCAGCTCCAGGCCGACAACCCCGACATCAAGTACGCGATACCCGCCGCCGGATACATCACTTCCAGCGACAACCTGCTGGTTCCGGTGAGGGCCCGGCACAAGACCAACGCCGAGAAGCTCATCGACTACTACTACGAGCCGCCGGTCGCCGCCCAGCTCGCCGCGTACATCAACTACGTCTGCCCGGTCGACGGTGTCGCAGCCGAACTCGCGAAGATCGACGAGTCGATGGCATCCAACACGCTGATCCTCCCCGACAAGGCGATGGCGGCGAAGTCGCGCTCCTTCCGCTCGCTCAGCTCCGCGGAAGAGACCGCGTACGAAGAGAAGTTCGCCAAGCTCATCGGCGCCTGACACCCACGCCCCTCCCGATCTCCCCTGACAACACTGGGACTGCGACCCATGACAGAGCAGCAGACAGCAGGCGGCGATGTCCGCCTCTCCGGGATCAGCAAGACCTACGGTTCCTTCACCGCCGTACAGCCACTCGATCTGACCGTCCCGCAGGTCCTTCTTCGCCCTGCTCGGCGCCTCCGGCTGCGGCAAGACCACCACCCTGCGCATGATCGCGGGCCTGGAGGAAGCAAGCACCGGCACGGTCTCGCTCGGCGGCAGGGACATCACGGACCTGCCCCGCACAAGCGGCCCGTCAACACCGTCTTCCAGAGCTACGCACTCTTCCCGCACCTCGACGTCACCGAGAACATCGCCTTCGGGCTGCGCCGGCGCGGCATCAAGTCGGTGAAGAAGCAGGTCGACGACATGCTGGGGCTCGTGGAGCTCGGCGACTTCGCCCGCCGTAAACCGCACCAGCTCTCCGGCGGCCAGCAGCAGCGCGTCGCAGTCGCACGGGCACTCATCAACCACCCGCAGGTCCTGCTCCTGGACGAACCGCTCGGCGCCCTCGACCTCAAGCTGCGCCGCCAGATGCAACTGGAGCTCAAGCGGATCCAGACCGAGGTCGGCATCACCTTCGTCCATGTCACCCACGACCAGGAGGAGGCCATGACCATGGCCGACACCGTCGCGGTGATGAACGGCGGCCGGGTCGAACAGCTCGGCGCCCCGGCCGATCTGTACGAGAACCCGCGGACCACCTTCGTGGCCAACTTCCTGGGGACCTCCAACCTCATCGAGGGCGACATAGTGTCCTGCGGCACCGACATAGTCCTCTCGGCCGGCGGCGGTACGCTCCGGCTGCCGGCCGGCCGCTGTCCGGGTCCGGCGACCGGCGGCGGCAGACTGCTGCTGGGCATCCGCCCGAGAAGATCTCCCTCGTCCACGCCGACGAGGCGGACGCGATAGCCGACGGCCGTAACCGGGTCACCGGACGGATCGTCGACTCCAGCTTCATCGGGGTCAGTACGCAGTACGTCGTCGAGAGCCCGGCCGGCCGGACGCTGCAGGTGTACGAGCAGAACGTCGAGAACCGGGTGGGGCTCACCCCGGCGCCGACGTGGTCCTGCACTGGAATCCGGCCCATGGTTTCGGTCTGGACGGTGCCCAGTCCGTGCTCGCGGGGACGACGGGGACGCCGGAGTCCAGAGCGCGGGGACGCGGCGTGAGCGTCACCGGCGCGCCGCCGGCGCAGCCCAGCGGGAGGTCCGACGGAGAGTCCACCGGGAAATCCACCGGGGATTCCACCGGGCCGAAGACCCGCAAGCCCGCCACCCGTAAGCGGCTCGTTCCCTACTGGCTGCTGCTCCCGGAATCCTGTGGCTGGTCGTCTTCTTCGCGCTGCCGATGGTCTACCAGGCATCGACGTCGGTACAGACCGGATCCCTGGAGGAGGGATTCGCGGTCACCTGGCACCTGCGGACGTACTGGGACGCCTTCGCCGACTACTACCCGCAGTTCATCAGGTCCCTGCTGTACGCGGGCACCGCCACGATCCTGTGTCTGCTGCTGGGCTACCCGCTCGCGTATCTGATCGCGTTCAAGGCGGGCCGCTGGCGCAGCCTGGTGCTCGTGCTGGTCATCGCACCGTTCTTCACCAGCTTCCTGATCCGCACGCTCGCCTGGAAGACGATCCTCGCGGACGGCGGCGCCGTCGTCGACGTACTCAACACCCTGCACGTCCTTGACGTCACCGGCTGGCTGGGCTGGACCGAGTCCAACCGGGTGCTCGCCACGCCGATGGCCGTCGTCTGCGGTCTGACGTACAACTTCCTGCCGTTCATGATCCTGCCGCTCTACACCTCGCTGGAGCGGATCGACGGCAGGCTGCACGAGGCCGCGGGCGATCTCTACGCCACCCCGCCACCACCTTCCGCAAGGTGACCTTCCCGCTGTCGATGCCGGGAGTCGTCTCCGGCACCCTGCTGACCTTCATCCCGGCCAGCGGCGACTACATCAACGCGGAACTGCTCGGCTCCACCGACACGAAAATGGTCGGCAGTGTCATCCAGACCCAGTTCCTGCGGGTCCTGGACTATCCGACCGCGGCCGCGCTCTCCTTCATCCTCATGGCGGTCGTCCTGCTGGTGGTCACCGTCTACATCCGCCGCTCCGGGACGGAGGACCTGCTCTGATGTCCGTGCTGCGCGCACTTCGCCGGAATCTGGTCGTTGTCGCGGGTCTGCTGACCCTCGCGTACATGATCCTGCCGAACATCGTCGTGATGGTGTTCTCGTTCAACAAGCCCAACGGGCGCTTCAACTACGCCTGGCAGCAGTTCTCGCTGGACGCCTGGAAGGATCCCTGCGGTGTCGCCGATCTGTGCGGCTCGCTCTCGCTCTCCTTCCGGATCGCGATTCTGGCGACGGCCGGCGCGACCGTGCTCGGCACGATGATCGCCTTCGCCCTGGTCCGCTACCGCTTCCGGGCACGCGGCGCCGTCAACTCGCTGATCTTCCTGCCGATGGCTATGCCCGAGGTCGTCATGGCCGCCTCGCTGCTCACCCTCTTCCTCAACATGGGTGCCCAGCTCGGCTTCTGGACCGTGCTGATCGCTCACATCATGTTCTGCCTCAGCTTTGTGGTGACGGCTGTCAAAGCACGCGTCATGTCCATGGATCCGAGACTCGAGGAAGCCGCCCGCGATCTCTACGCGGGACCTGTGCAGACTTTCGTACGGGTGACCCTGCCGATCGCCGCACCCGGAATAGCGGCGGGGCGCTGCTCGCCTTCGCGCTCTCCTTCGACGATTTCATCATCACCAATTTCAATGCGGGTTCGACCGTGACCTTCCCCATGTTCGTCTGGGGATCGGCGCAGCGCGGCACACCCGTACAGATCAATGTCATCGGAACCGCCATGTTCGTCATTGCCGTGCTGGTGGTATTCATCGGCCGGATCGTTGCGAGCCGGCGAAAGCACAACGCACAACGGTAAGAACCCGAAGGAGTTGGAAACTATGGCCCCAGCCGCCATGCGTAATGCCGCCAGGTCGCTCGCCGACGCGAAGCCGGTTTCCTACTGGCTCGACGATCCCTCGAAGCCGGGCGCACTTCCCGCTCTCACCGGTGACGAGGCTGCGATCTCCTCGTCGTCGGCGGTGGCTACAGCGGGCTGTGGACCGCGCTGCTCGCCAAGGAGCGCGATCCCGGGCGCGATGTCGTCCTCATCGAGGGACACGAGACCGGCTGGGCAGCCTCGGGACGCAACGGCGGATTCTGCGCGGCCTCACTCACGCACGGGCTGGCCAACGGTCTGGAGCGCTGGCCGGAGGAGATCGGGAAGCTGGAGGAGCTGGGCGGGGCGAACCTCGACGCCATCGAGGCCGCGGTGGCCAGGTACTCCATCGACTGCGACTTCGAGCGCACCGGCGAAATCGATGTCGCCACCGCCCCCATCACCTCGATGAGCTGCGGACACGACACCAGGAGACGGAGCGGCTCGGCTTCACCGGCGTGGAGTTCCTGGACCGGGACGAGGTGCGGGAACAAGTCGACTCACCGACATTCCTGGGCGGGCTCTGGGACCGGCGCGGAGTGGCGATGCTGCACCCGGCCAAGCTGGTCTGGGGCCTCAAGCGGGCCTGCGCCGGTCTCGGGGTACGCATCTTCGAGCACACCCGGGCGCTCGGCCTCGCCGGGTCCGGGGCCGGTATGGCGGTCCGTACGCCGTACGGCAGGGTCTTCGCGCGCCGGGTCGCGCTCGGTACGAACATCTTCCCTTCGCTGGTCAAGCGGGTGCGCCCGTACACCGTCCCGGTCTACGACTACGCGTTGATGACGCAGCCGCTGGACGCCGGGCAGCTCGCGTCGATCGGCTGGCGCAACCGGCAGGGACTGGGCGACAGTGCGAATCAGTTCCACTATTTCCGGATCTCCGCGGACAACAGGATCCTGTGGGGCGGATATGACGCGATCTATCCGTACGGGGGCCGTCTGAGCTCCGGTCTCGACCAGCGTCCGGAGACCTTCCTGAAGCTCGCGGGGCAGTTCTTCGAGTGTTTTCCGCAGCTTTCAGATGTGCGTTTCAGTCATGCCTGGGGAGGTGCGATCGACACCTGTACGCGCTTTTCCGCCTTTTCGGTACTGCGTATCAGGGGCGGGTCGCCTATGCGGCCGGATTTACCGGTCTTGGCGTAGGAGCCACGCGGTTCGGTGCCGATGTGATGCTCGATCTGCTTTCCGGTGAGGATACGGAGCGAACGGCTCTCGAAATGGTCCGCGCCAAACCGCTTCCTTTTCCGCCGGAGCCGTTCGCCTGGGTCGGGATCCAGCTCACCAAGAGGTCGCTCGCGCGGGCGGACAGCCGGGGCGGACACCGGGATCTGTGGCTGCGGACCATGGACCGGGCGGGGCTCGGCTTCGACAGCTGAGGGCTGTGACCCGCGTCGACCCGCGTCGCCGAAAAATTGGGGCCGAAGTCGCGTCATGGTCCGGGCCGGCCGCTCTCCCTCTGTGAAAGCACCGGCAGGATCTGCCGGTGTCCACGGACGGGAAGGCAGGTCATGACTGGCTCGGGGCAATGACCGCGGTCGAATGGCTCGCATCGGTGGCACCGGATCCGGACGCCTGCCGGAGGGAATGGGGCGCAATCAGCGGGGTCGCGCTCCTTCCCGCCGGAAAGCGCTGGGACGTGCTGATTCTGCCGGGGAGCTCGGTTGTCCGACGCTCGATGTACTCACCCGCCTCATCGACCGGCCTGGGCCGGTCCTCGCCGGTTTCGGCGAGGACCGGATCGGCTTCTTCGTGCCGCCGGGGACGGCCGCGCGCTGGTTCGGGACCGGCGTACGGGGTGCTGGGCAGGGCACCTGGATCGTTGTCCCGCGCCCCGGCCGGACCGTGGGCCCGGTGCGATGGCTCATCCCGCCGGACGGTTCCGGGACCCTCATCGATGCGGCTCTGCTCGAACTGGCGATGCACGAGGCGGTGGCCGTCCGCGGCAGCCACTACGACGGGAGTAGTGGGGAGCTGAGCTGCCAGAGGTCTTGACAACCTGATTGGTCTGGACCATGTTGTGCGCGCCACACCAATTCCCCTGCACGGAGGCTGTTGTGGAACGCACCGGACCCCGCCCGATTCACCCGAATTCTGGCCACCTTCTCGGCGGCCCTTCTCGCAGCCGGCGCTCTTGTCGCATCGGCGCCGGCCGCCGGTGCGGCCGACGCCGAACTGGCCCGCAACGGCGGCTTCGAGGCCGGTCTGGACGGCTGGAGCTGTACGGGCGGAAGCGGAGCCGCCGTCAGCACACCCGTACACGGCGGCACCTCCGCACTGAAGGCGACCCCGGCCGGCAGCGACAACGCCAGGTGCGCGCAGACCGTGAGGGTCAGGCCCGGCTCCACCTACACGCTGAGCGCCTGGGTGCAGGGCGACTACGTCTACCTCGGCGCTTCGGGGACCGGCACCACCGATGTGTCGGCCTGGACCCGGAGCGCCGACGCCTACAAGCAGCTCACCACCACCTTCACCACCGGCGCCGCCACCACTTCGGTGACCCTCTACACCCACGGCTGGTACGGCAGCCCGCCTACTACGCCGACGACCTCACCCTGACCGGTCCGGGCGGCGACCCCGTCGTCGTGCCCGCGGCCCCGCCGGGCTGAAGGCCGCCACCCCCACCGCCTCCTCCGTGGCCCTGTCCTGGACCGCATCCGCCGGAGCCACCGGCTACAGGGTCTACCGGGACGGCGCCCCGGTCGCCTCGGTCGCCGCAACCTCCACCACCGTGACGGGCCTGGAGGCATCGACCGCGTACAGCTTCCAGGTCGCCGCGGTCAACGAGGCCGGCGAGTCCGCCAAGTCCGCCGCCGTCCCGCGACCACCACCGCGGGCGGCGGGAAGCGGCGGCGCGGAGCTCCCGGCCCACGCGCTGGTCGGCTATCTGCACTCCAGCTTCGCCAACGGTTCCGGCTACACGCGGATGGCGGACGTGCCCGACTCGTGGGACGTCATCAATCTCGCCTTCGGTGAGCCGACCTCCGTCACCTCCGGCGACATCCGCTTCTCGCTCTGCGCTGGTGGGGAAGAGTGCCCGAACGTCGAGTCCGAGACGGAGTTCAAGGCCGCCATCAAGGCCAAGCAGGCCGCGGGCAGAAGGTGCTGATCTCCATCGGAGGCCAGAACGGCCAGGTGCAGCTCGCCTCCATCGCTGCCCGCGATGCCTTCGTCACCTCCGTCAGCAAGATCATCGACAGCTACGGCCTCGACGGTCTGGACATCGACTTCGAGGGGCACTCGCTCTCGCTGAACACCGGTGACACCGACTTCCGCAGCCCGACGACGCCCGTCATCGTCAACCTGATCTCCGCGGTCAGGACACTCAAGGCCAAGTACGGCGACGACTTCGTCCTCACCATGGCCCCGAGACCTTCTTCGTGCAGCTCGGCTACCAGTACTACGGATCGGGACCCTGGGCGGCCAGGACCCGCGCGCGGGTTCCTACCTCCCGGTCATCCACGCCCTGCGTGACGACCTGACGCTGCTGCACGTACAGGACTACAACTCGGGCTCCATCATGGGCCTGGACAACCAGTACCACTCCATGGGCGGCGCGGACTTCCACATCGCGATGACCGACATGCTGCTCACCGGCTTCCCGGTGGCCGGCGACCAGGCCAAGGTCTTCCCGGCCCTGCGCCCCGAGCAGGTCGCCTTCGGGCTCCCCGCCTCGACCCAGGCGGGCAACGGCCACCTCGCCCGCCGAAGTCACCAAGGCGCTGAACTGCCTGATGAAGAAGACCGACTGCGGTACGTACGAGACCCACGGCACCTGGTCCGGACTGCGCGGACTGATGACCTGGTCCATCAACTGGGACCGGTTCAACAACTGGGAGTTCTCGAAGAACTTCGACGCCTACTTCGGCGGCTGAACCACCACAGACAGCTGAGCAGCAGCCCCCGAGCCACAGGCTGCCCAGCACATCCAGCGGCCAGTGGTAGCCGCGCAGCAACAGGCCGGTGCCCGTCGCCGCTGTCAACAGGACAGCGGCGACGGGCACCATCCATGACCAGGGCCGACGCAGGTACGGGGTCAGCAGCAGTGCCGCCGCCCCGTACGCCACCGCGGATGTCGCCGTATGGCCCGACGGGTAGTAGCCGGTCGCCTCCGTGAGCGGGCCCTGTCGGTCGGTCCACAGCTTCAGCGGGACCACCAGCAGGGGCACCGCGGCCATGGCGAGGGCGGCATACAGCGGCTCCCGGCGCGCGCCCGCACCAGGGTGTACCCGATGGCGCAGCACAGCACCGGGAGCGCGACCTGCATATTGCCGAGGTCGGCGAAGAGTTCGGCGAGCCCGTTGGGCCATGGCCGACAGCGGCCAGGCCGATCCGCTCGTCCGGACCCAGCAGGGGCCTTCGGCCACGACCTGCCAGGTGGTCAGCGCCAGGAGCGCAAGGCGCACACACGGAAAGAAAAGGCCGGCCACCGGGGAACAGGGGATTGTTCCGGGGTGGCCGGCCGGACTGGCTGCCGCGCGCCCGGGGGTGTGGGGCGGGCGGCCATCCGATCGGTGAGGAGTTCCGGGCCGAAGCTCCAGTGGTGTGCGCCAGGGCACGACCGGGACGGTGCTGGGGAAGCCGCCGCCCGGCATCGCCCGCAGTCCCCTGCGGGCGGTGTGTTCTCTCATCTGCGCAAACCGTACGTCAGAGGAAGGGGACCGACAGCGGCTACGGTATCCCGCCATCGCCCCCGCACACCTTCTTCACAGGGCCTCACCGGCGAGCCGCCCATCCCCGCCGAAACCGTCCTCCGGAAGCACGGCGGCCGCCGGTCCGAGCGGTTCGGCCGTGCGGTTCGTCCGTGTGTTCGGCCGTGCGGCTCAGAGGCTGCCGAAGGCCTGCTCGATGATGTCGAGGCCCTCGGTCAGCAGGTCCTCGCCGATGACCAGCGGCGGCAGGAAGCGCAGCACATTGCCGTAGGTGCCACAGGTGAGCACCAGCAGCCCCTCGGCCTGGCAGGCCTTGGCCAGAGCCGCGGTGGCCGCCGGGTCGGGGTCCTTCGTGCCGGACTTCACCAGCTCGATCGCGATCATCGCGCCACGGCCGCGGATGTCACCGATGATGTCGCCGCCCGGAAGCTTCGCCTGCATCCGGGTGAGGCGGTCCTTCATGACCTCCTCGATGCGCTTGGCCTTCGCGTTCAGATCCAGCTCACGCATCGTCTCGATGGCACCGAGCGCGCCCGCACAGGCCACCGGGTTCCCGCCGTACGTACCGCCGAGGCCGCCGGAGTGCGCGGCGTCCATGATCTCGGCGCGGCCGGTCACCGCGGAGAGCGGCAGGCCGCCCGCGATGCCCTTGGCGGTGGTGATCAGGTCCGGGACGATGCCCTCGTCCTCACAGGCGAACCACTGGCCGGTGCGGCAGAAGCCGGACTGGATCTCGTCCGCCACGAAGACGATGCCGTTGTCCTTGGCGAACTGTGCGATCGCCGGGAGGAAGCCCTTGGCCGGCTCGATGAAACCGCCCTCGCCGAGGACCGGCTCGATGATGATGGCCGCGACGTTCTCCGCGCCGATCTGCTTGGTGATCTCGTCGATGGCCTGGGCGGACGCCTCGGCGCCGGCGTTCTCCGGGCCGGTCGGCCAGCGGTAGCCGTACGCCACCGGCACCCGGTAGACCTCGGCGCGAACGGGCCGAAGCCCTGCTTGTACGGCATGTTCTTGGCGGTCAGCGCCATCGTGAGGTTCGTCCGGCCGTGGTATCCGTGGTCGAAGACGACGACCGCGGTGCGCTTGGTGTGGGCGCGGGCGATCTTCACGGCGTTCTCGACGGCCTCGGCGCCGGAGTTGAACAGGGCCGACTTCTTGGCGTGGTCGCCCGGCGTCAGCTCGGCGAGCTGCTCACAGACCTCGACGTACCCCTCGTACGGCGTGACCATGAAACAGGTGTGGGTGAACGCGGCGAGCTGCGCTGACGCGCGGCGTACGACCGCCTCGGCGGAGGCACCCACCGACGTCACGGCGATACCGGAACCGAAGTCGATCAGACGGTTGCCGTCCACGTCCTCGACGATCCCGCCGCCCGCGCGGGCGGCGAACACCGGCAGGGTGGAGCCCACGCCTGCGGCGACGGCCGCGACCCGGCGGGCCTGCAACTCAACCGATTTCGGGCCGGGGATGGCGGTGACGATGCGGCGCTCCTGCGGAATTTCGGTCATGAGGGGCTCCTGGGGGTGTTTCGGACGCTTCTCTCTTCTGCAGGCTAGGGGCGGGGAGGGAGCGGGCATGCTCCGATCGGGAGTGGTGGGGAGCGTGTCCTTGTCCGTGGCGGACAGATGGCCGGACGGGCGTGGGACGCGGCCGGCAGGCAGCGATCCGGACGCCTTGCTGAACTCGCCCTGTCCTGGCACTAGATTGACCGGTGCAGAAGGCGGGACCTGGCTGGTCAGGGGCAGCGGTTCATGGACACCGAAGGCACGTACGACGCACGGGGTGCACGGGCGCATCAGGTGCCGCGCCCGCGGGCCACCGCCTTACGCACCACCGCCTCCCGCGCACGCCCCGGCCGCCGGTGCGTCGACGGCCGACTGGCTGCGCACCCGCGGCCCCGGCAGGAACCGGGTGTCTGGCGGTACGGGTACACCCGGCCGCCCGAGACACCCGAAGGGTGCCCGACCGTTCGCTGCTGGTCGGTGTCCTGATCTCGGTGCTGTCCGGGCTGCTTCTCTGGTCCCTCTGGCGCAACGGCTACATCCCCTACCGGCTGGTCCCGGTGAAGCTCTTCACCCCGGCCGACTGGTGGCACGCGGGTACCTTCGGCGGACCCCGCACGGTGGAGGAGCCGACGCCCTCACCGTCTACGAGGCCGTCCTCTTCGGGCTCCTCCTTTACGGCTGCGGCCGCCTGGGGAACTTCTCCGAGCTCTTCCGGCGCCATGTCGCTGCCCGGGGACCGCTCTTCCTGGGAGGGCGACCGCGGTCGGCGCCGCTCTGGCACAGCTCCTCGTCTGGAAGGACGCCGTGCCGGTGGTCAGGCCGGTCCTGGCGCTGGTCGCCGTCGTCGCGGGCGGCGAGATCTACCAGAGCCAGAGCGTCGTGAACGTGATCTACACGCTGATCACCCTCGCGGTGCTCTGGCCCTTCGCCAGGCTGGGACACTGGCGCGAGCTGGTCACCGGGTTCACCAAGGGGCGCCCGGATCATCCGGTTCCCCAAGACCTCCTCCGTGCCCGCGCAGACCGGCCCGGCCCCGACCAGTGGCCCGAGCTGCGCGCCGCAGGGCAGACCGACGTGGCGGAGACGCTCACCGCCGAGGTGCGCACCGGCCGGATGAACGATGTCGACTGCGCGCGGCTGCGCCACGCCTGGGCCGTGGGCCGAGCGAGCCCCGAGCGTGTCGCCGCCCTCTGCGAAGCCGTCCTGCGCACCGGTGGAGCCGCCGCCCTGCACCCTCCGGCCACCGCGACCTGCCGGTGCGCACCGCCCGCCACGATCTGCTGACCGGCCAGGTCCGCATCGGGAGCTGCGCCGACGACGTGCACAACCCTATGCGCGCCGCGGCTCCGGCGTGGCACTGGAGCCCGCGCTGCTCGGCACCTCGCTGCTGGCCGTCGGTCCGCCGGGCTCCGGCAAGTCCTCTCGCTGGTGCGGCCCGTCGTCGAGTCGCTCGCGCTGCGGGCACTCGCAGGTCAGGCCGCCGTGCTCGCCGTCGGTGAGCACGGGGCAGCTCGGCCCGGACGAGGCGTACGACGTGGTGGTGCGGATCGGCGACGCCTCCTCCGTGCACGACTTCGATCTGTACGGCGGTACGACCGACCCCGACGAGGCCGCGGGCGTACTGGCGGAAGGGCTCGTCGGTGATGTCGCCGATCTCGACAGCCGGCGGGCCGCCACCGTGCTGGCCCAGCTGCTCGGCCCCTACCGCGCGGTCCACGGCCGTTTCCCGGGCGTGCCCGAGCTCCGTGAACTTCTCGACGGCGATGCCGGCGCGCTCACCGCGCTGCGGGAGGCGCTGACAGAACGCGGCCACCAGGCGATGCTGCGGGAACTGGACGCACGTGCCCGGCAGAAGGGCGGCGCGGGGATCCCGGACCGGCGCTCGCCGACCGGATCGCGCTGCTCGACCGGCCCGCGTTCGCGGCGTTCTTCGCCACCGGCGAGGGGCCAGGCCCTTCTCGCTGCGATCGCTGGGACACCTGCCCCTGCGGGTCAGGATCGATCTGCCGGAGCGCACCCACGCCGAGGCGTCCCGGCTGCTGACCCGGCTCGTGCTCGCCCAGTTCACCGCGATCACGGCGGCCAGGGCCGACCGGTCGCTCTTCGTCTGCCTGGTACTGGACGACGCCACCCGCACCCTGACCGCGGAGACGGTCCGGGGCATCAGGCGGCTGCGGTCGGTCAACGCGGGAGCCGTCCTCACGCTGCGTACCGTCGACGACGTACCCGAGGGGCTGCACACGGCGCTGCTGGGCGCGGTCGGCTGCTGCATGGCGTTCTCCGGGATCACCACCTGGGACGGCAAGCGCTTCGCGGAGGTGTGGGGCAAGGAGTGGGTGGAGACCCGTGAGGTCGCCGAGCACGCGGTCTTCGCCGACCAGCCCTTCACCCGCGCGCTGCACGGCGTGCGCAAGCTGGTCACGGGCAAGGCCGTGACCAGGGACGCGGTGACGGTGCGCCGGGTCGAGCGGGAACGCTGGTCGGCCTCCGAGCTGGCCTATTCCCTGCCGGCCGGTCATGCGGTGCTGTCGCTGACGACGGTGGACGGCGAGTACGCGCCTCCGCTCCTGGTGGAGCTGAAACGCCCGTGATCCCTCTCCGCACGCAGACCCACCCGGGCAGTCGGCGTTCACGCTCACCCTGCCGCCCTGGCAGAATCGAATACGACCGTCTGTACGGGGCGGCGTAATCGACTCTCCAGAGGTCCGGCGGTCCCATGCCCCCACTCTCGCCTCGCTGGTCCAGCACCCGGCGCTCAAGCTCACGGTCCGGGCCGGGGCCGACCGGCTCGACACGCCGGTGCGCTGGGCGCATGCGAGCGAGCTCGCCGACCCCGTTCCGTATATGGAGGGCGGCGAGCTCCTGCTGGTGACCGCCACCAACCTCGACGCCGAGAACGCCGAGACGATGCGACGGTATGTGCGGCGGCTGGCCGATGCCGGAGTCGCCGGGCTCGGCTTCGCCGTCGGGGTCACCTACGCGGACATTCCGCAGGCGCTCGTCGACGCTGCCGACGAGGCCGGGATGCCGCTGCTCGAAGTGCCCAGGCGCACCCCGTTCCTCGCCATAAGCAAGGCGGTCTCCGCGGCCATCGCCGCCGACCAGTACCGGGCCGTCACCGCGGGCTTCGACGCCCAGCGGGAGCTGACCAGGGCCGCGCTGACAGGGGACGGTCCCACCGCGCTCCTGGCCCGCCTCGCCGCCCACGTGGACGGCTGGGCCGCCCTGTACGACACCTCCGGTGAGGTCGTCGCGGCGGCGCCCGACTGGGCGGCCCGCCGCGCAGCCCGGCTCACCCCGATGTGGAACGCCTGCGGGAGCGCCCGCCCCGGCCAGCGCCGTCGTCGGCGGCAGCGGCGACCGGGTCGAGCTCCAGTCCCTGGGCACCGGCCGCCACGCCCGTGGTGCGCTGGCCGTCGGTACGGGGCGGCGCTCGGGACGGCCGAGCGGTACGCCGTGCATTCGGCGGTCGCCCTGCTGACACTCACCACGGCGCGCTCCCGCTCGCTCCAGGGCGCTGAACAGCGTCTGGGCGCCGCGGTCCTGCGGATGCTGCTGGCCGGGCAGCCCGACCACGCCCGTGCCGTTGCCGGTGATCTGTACGGCGGTCTGCTGGACGCCCCGTTCCGGCTGCTGATCGCGGAGGCGCCCGCACCGTCCAGGCCGGAGCTGCTCGCGGAGACGATGGAGGCTGCCGCGGCCCGTTCGGGCGAGACACTGCTGCTGGTGCCCGAGGGCGACCGGGTCGTGGTCCTGGCGGCGGACGGCGGCGCGGCGGTCGCTGCCTGTGCGGTTTATGCGCAGGCGCAGGACGAGCGCGCGCCGGGCGAGTCCGGCACCGGGGACGGTGATGTCGTCGTGGGATGTCCACCCCGTCCGGCCCGATCGCCGTCGCCGCCGCGTACAAGCAGGCCGAGCAGGCACTCTCGGTCGCCCGTCGCAGGGCAGGGCACTGGTCGAGCACGAGGAGATGTCCGCGGGCTCGGTCCTGCCGCTGCTCGCCGACGACGCGGTACGGGCCTTCGCCGACGGCATGCTCCGCCCCTTGTACGAGCACGACGCGAAGGGCCGCGGCGACCTGGTCGAGTCCCTGCGCGCCTGGCTGTCCCGGCACGGCCAGTGGGACGCGGCCGCCGCCGACCTGGGCGTGCACCGCCACACCCTGCGCTACCGGATGCGGCGGGTCGAAGAGATCCTGGGCCGGTCGCTGGACGACCCGGATGTGCGGATGGAGCTGTGGCTGGCGCTGAAGACCAAGGCGGCCTCGTCGACCGCGAGGTAGGGGCGGCGCCCAGTCCGTCCGGCGTTCGATGACCGGGTTCGGGACGGGTCGGGCAGGGAACAGGCCCGCCGCAGGCGCCACGCTCCTGCCGGACGCCTGCGCACCGGACAGCAAGCCACCCGCCCCGGACAAACCGTCGTGTCCGGACCTCCCGGTTGCTCCATGCCGGACAAACACCACACCCACCCCGCCGCCCTACGGTGGAGGCAACGAGGTGCCCCGTGGCGCCCGCGATCCGACGTTCACCACCTCCGAAGGGCCGGAACCGACATGACTTCCACCCACGCCTTCTGGCTGGCCGGCCGCCGGGCCACCGGCGAGGACAGCTTCGACGTCACCAGCCCCTGGGACGGCCGTCTGGTAGGCACCGTCAGCGTGCCGAGCGAGGCGCAGGTCGAGGAGGCCGTCGCAGCAGCGCACGCGGTGCGTGACGAGTTCGCCGCGACTCCCGCCCATGTACGGGCCGCCGCGCTCGACCACGTCATGCGGCGCCTCATGGAGCGCACCGAGGAGATCGCCCAGCTGATCTCCGCCGAGAACGGCAAGCCCATCAAGTGGGCCCGCGGCGAGGTCGGCCGTGCCGTCTCCGTGTTCCGCTTCGCCGCCGAGGAGGCCCGCCGTTTCAACGGCGGTGACGCCCAGCGCCTGGACACCGACGCCGGCGGCACCGGCCGCCTCGCCCTCACCCGCCGCTTCCCGCGCGGCACGGTCCTGGGCATCGCGCCGTTCAACTTCCCGCTCAACCTGAGCGCGCACAAGGTCGCCCCGGCCATCGCCGTCGGCGCGCCGATCATCCTCAAGCCCGCCCCGGCCACCCCATCTCGTCCCTGATCCTGGGCGAGCTGCTGGCCGAGACCGATCTCCCCACCGGTTCCTGGTCGGTCCTGACGGTCCCCAACGACCGGATGCCCGCCCTGGTGAAGGACGAGCGGCTGCCCGTGATCTCTTTCACCGGCTCCGGCCCGGTCGGCTACTCGATCATGGAGTCGGTGCCGCGCAAGCACTGCACCCTGGAGCTCGGCGGCAACGGTGCGGCCGTCGTCCTGGCCGACTACGCCTCCGAGGCGGACCTGGACTGGGCCGCGACCCGTATCGCGACCTTCTCCAACTACCAGGGCGGCCAGTCCTGCATCTCCGTGCAGCGCGTCATCGCCGACGCCTCGGTCTACGACCGGCTCGTCCCGAAGATCGTCGCGGCCGTCGACGCACTGGTCACCGGCGACCCGTCCGACGCGGCCACCGACGTCGGCCCGCTGGTCAGTGAGGACGCGGCCCGCCGGGTCGAGTCCTGGGTCGAGGAGGCCGTGGCGGCCGGCGCGCAGCTGCTGACCGGCGGCACGCGCGACGGGGCCGCCTATGCCCCGACCGTGCTCACCGATCTACCCGGGAGCACGAAGATCTCCTGCGAGGAGGTCTTCGGCCCGGTCATGTACGTACGGCGGACGGACACCGAGGCCGAGGCCTTCGCCGCCGTCAACGACTCCAAGTACGGCCTGCAGGCAGGCGTCTTCACCCACGACCTGCAGACCGCGTTCCGCGCCCACCGCGCCCTGGAGGTGGGCGGCGTGATCATCGGCGACGTCCCTCGTACCGCGCCGATCAGATGCCGTACGGCGGTGCCAAGGAGTCCGGCGTGGGCCGCGAGGGCGTGCGCTACGCGATGGACGACTACACCTACGAGCGGGTGCTGGTCCTCACTGGCCTGGCCCTGTAGCCACAGACGGAGTCGACGACGGCCGGAGCCCCGCAGCACGGGTCTCCGGCCGTCGTGCGACCGCCCCGGGTACGCGCCCGGGTGGTGGGAGCGGCGCGAAGCGGGTACATACGGACGAGTAGTACCGAACGGTCCGTACCTTCGGTCCATCGACCCGACTCGCGGCGAGGTGAGCTCCTCATGTCCGCCCCATCCGATACGCCCCAGGTCCCCAAAGTCACCGAGCGTGAAGCACGCCAGGTGGCCGAGGCCGCCCGCGAACAGGACTGGCGCAAGCCCAGTTTCGCCAAGGAGCTCTTCCTCGGCCGCTTCCGGCTCGACCTGATCCATCCGCAACCCCGGCCCGCCGCGGACGACGTACGGCGCGGCGAGGCCTTCTCGCCCGGCTGCGCGACTTCTGCGAGACCACGATCGACGGCGCCCTGATCGAGCGGGAGGCGAAGATCCCCGACGAGGTGATCAACGGCCTCCGGGAGCTCGGCGCCCTCGGCATGAAGATCGATATCAAGTACGGCGGTCTGGGGCTGACCCAGGTCTACTACAACAAGGCGCTCGCGCTGGCCGGTTCGGCCAGCCCTCGATCGGCGCGCTGCTCTCCGCGCACCAGTCGATCGGCGTACCGCAGCCGCTGAAGATGTTCGGCACCCAGGAGCAGAAGGACGCCTTCCTGCCCAGGCTGGCGCGTACGGACATCTCGGCGTTCCTCCTCACCGAACCGGACGTGGGCTCCGACCCGGCCAGGCTGGCGACCTCGGCCGTCCCGGACGGTGAGGACTACGTCCTGGACGGGGTGAAGCTGTGGACGACCAACGGGGTCGTCGCCGACCTGCTCGTCGTCATGGCCCGTGTCCCGAAGTCGGAGGGGCACAGGGCGGCATCACCGCCTTCGTCGTCGAGGCGGGCTCCCCGGGCATCACAGTGGAGAACCGCAACGCCTTCATGGGGCTGCGCGGCATCGAGAACGGGGTCACCCGCTTCCACGGGGTCCGGGTGCCGGCGGCCAACCGGATCGGCCCGGAAGGTGCCGGTCTCAAGATCGCCCTCACCACGCTCAACACCGGCCGTCTCGCTGCCCGCGATGTGCGTCGGCGTCGGCAAGTGGTCCCTGAAGATCGCCCGCGAATGGTCGGCGGTACGTGAGCAGTGGGGCAGGCCGGTCGCCCGGCACGAGGCGGTCGGCGAGAAGATCTCCTTCATCGCCGCCACCACCTTCGCGCTGGAAGCCGTCGTCGACCTCTCCTCGCAGATGGCCGACGAGAACCGCAATGACATCCGGATCGAGGCGGCCCTGGCCAAGCTGTACGGCTCGGAGATGGGCTGGCTGATCGCCGACGAGCTGGTCCAGATCCGTGGCGGCCGCGGCTTCGAGACGGCCGACTCCTGGCCGCCCGCGGCGAGGGCCGTACCCGCCGAGCAGATGCTCCGCGACATGAGGATCAACCGGATCTTCGAGGGCTCCACGGAGATCATGCATCTGCTGATCGCCCGCGAGGCGGTCGACGCCCACCTGAAGGTGGCCGGCGACATCATCGACCCGGACAAGCCGCTCTCGGCCAAGGCGAAGGCCGGTGCGAACGCAGCCGGGTTCTACGCACGCTGGCTCCCGAAACTCGTCAGCGGACCGGGCCAGCTGCCGCGTACGTTCAGCGAGTTCCGCCCCTGGGCCACCCCGACCTGTCCGGGCACCTGAGGTACGTCGAACGAGCCTCCCGCAAGCTGGCCCGCTCGACGTTCTACGCGATGTCCCGCTGGCAGGGCCGCATGGAGACCAAGCAGGGCTTCCTCGGCCGGATCGTCGACATCGGCGCCGAGCTCTTCGCGATGAGCGCCGCCTGTGTCCGCGCCGAGCACATGCGGGGCGACGGTGACCACGGCCGCGAGGCCTACCAGCTGGCCGACGTCTTCTGCCGGCAGTCCCGCATCCGGGTGGAGGAGCTCTTCAACCGCCTGTGGTCCAACACCGACGACATCGACCGGCGCGTTGTCGACGGCGTCCTGTCCGGTACGTACACCTGGCTGGAGGAGGGCGTCATCGACCCGAGCGGCGAGGGCCCCTGGATCGCGGAAGCCGCGCCCGGCCCGACGGCCAGGGACAACGTCCACCGCCCCATCCGCTGAGCCGCGCCACCACCACGGCGGGGCGCGTCCACCCGGTGGACGCGCCCGCTTCCGTGCCTGCCGCACGGCAGGATGAGCGCTCGTGACCGTCATCCACATTCCCGGCTCCAAGTCCGTCACCGCCCGCGCCCTCTTCCTGGCCGCCGCGGCGAACGGCACCACCACCCTGGTACGCCCTCTGTTCTCGGACGACACCGAGGGCTTCTCCAGGGCGACCTCCGCTTCACCGACGTCCTGCACCGGACGGGCGCCTTGGTGCGTACGACCGCCGACTCGACGACCGTCCGCTCCACCGGCACGCTGACGGGCCTGACGGGCCTGACGGGCCTGACGGTCAACATGCGCGACATCTCCGACACGATGCCCACGCCGGCCGCCATCGCGCCGTTCGCCTCGTCGCCGGTCCGGATCGAGGACGTCGCCAACACCCGGGTCAAGGAGTGCGACCGGCTGGAGGCCTGCGCGCAGGACCTGCGGCGGATGGGCATCACCGTGCACACCGGGCCCGACTGGATCGAGATCCATCCCGGCACCCCGCGCCCCACCGAGATCACCACCCACGGCGACCACCGCATCGTCATGTCGTTCGCCGTCACCGGTCTGCGTACCCCGGGCATGAGCTATGACGACCCGGGCTGCGTACGCAAGACGTTCCCCGGATTCCATGAGGCCTTCGCGCGGTTCGCCGGGCTCATGGAGGAGGGCGCCGGAAATGACCGGGCGCCACGGAACACCGGTGTCTACACTCGCCCGCATGATGTCCGGTGCCGATGTCCTGTCCGTACTGGATCTGCTGCGCGAAGCCGGCGCCGAGGTCGTGATCGCCGGAGGATGGGGAATCGACGCCCTGGTGGGCGAGGAGACCCGCGAACACCGCGACCTGGACCTCCTGCACATCCGGGACGGGGAAAGCGCCGTCATCGGAGCCCTCGCGGCGGCCGGGTACCGCGAGACGCTGGACCGGCGCCCCGTGCGGTTTGTCCTCACCCACCCCTCGGGGCTCGAAATCGACCTGCACCCGCTGGAGTTCGCCGCCGACGGCTCCGCGGTCCAGTCCTCACCCGACCCGCGGAGCCCTTCCGCTACCCGGCCGAGTGTTTCGTCACCGGCACCATCGGGGACCACCGTGCGCTGCATCTCCGCCGAGCAGCAGGTGCGCTTCCACCAGGGGTACGAGCCGGCCGACCACGATCTGCAGGACATGGCGCAGCTGCGCAGGAAGTTCGGCATCAACACCCGTTTCTGATCCGGGATGCAGCACAATCGAGCCGCGATCCCGCTCACGTGCAGGGGCGCGGCCAGGCACGGGAACAGGGGCAGGGATGTTCGGGGTGGGCAACCGGCGGGGCAGTGGCGCGGCGCCGCGGCCGTGGGATGCGCGGTGGTGACGCTCGCGGGCGTCACGGCCTGCGGCAGCGATGGCGGTGACAGTGGCGGTGCCAAGGGTGCGGCCAGGACCCCGAGGCGTCGCGGTCCGCGGCGCCGGCAGCGGGCCGGCGAGGCGCGGCTGAAGACGGCCGCGTTCACCGACGGTGAGGCGGTCGGCACCTACACCGCGTCCGAGTACGCGCTGGACGGGTCGCTCGGCGACGCCTACACCGCCACGCCCGCCGTCTGCCAGCCCTTCGTCGGCCTCGCCGCCGACGTGGCCGACTACGACCCCACCGCCCAGGTGCAGCGCAAGGTCGACGTACCCGAGGAGATGCTCGGCGTCACCGTCGACGTCACCCTGCGCGCGTACGGGAACGGCGAGGCCGCCGAGGTGATGAATTCGCTCGGCGAAGCGGGTACGGACTGCGCCGCGGGCTTCACCGAGCAGCGCGCCATCGTGAGCGCGAAGTATCTGAAGGCCGAAGAGATCACCCCGCCGGACTTCAAGGGGCCGACGGGGCGAAGGCGTACCGCTTCACCATTCTCGACGTGAAGGGAAGCTGAAGCTGTACGAGTACCTCACCGTCGTACGCTCCGGCTCCACGACGCTCGCCTTCCGCGCGGAGATCCTGGGCACCAAGGACTTCGGCGGGGTCCCGCAGGACATCATGGCCGCCCAGTGGAAGAAATTCCGTGCCGCGGGCATCTGAGAGGTCCGCCGACGGGGACGCACTGTCCACGCACACAGCGGATGCGGCAACAATGGGGGCATGAGCGACAGCCCTGCCCCCTCGCCGACCCGCATCTAGTCTTCGACGCCGCGCAAGGCCGCCGGGACCTCGTGATCCTCGGCTCCACCGGGTCCATCGGTACCCAGGCCATCGACCTGGTGCTACGCAACCCCGACCGCTTCCGCGTCACCGCGCTCTGCGCCGCCGGCGGCCGGGCCGGGCTCCTCGCCGAGCAGGCACGGCAGCTGCGGGTGCGCACGGTCGCGGTCGCCGCCGAGGACAAGGTGCCCGCCCTGCGCGAGGCGCTGCGCGAGAGTACGGGGCGGCGGAGCCGCTCCCGGAGATCCTGGCCGGGGCGGATGCCGCCGCCGAACTCGCCGCGGGCGACTGCCACACCGTGCTGAACGGGATCACCGGCTCCATCGGCCTGGCGCCCACGCTCGCCGCCCTGGAAGCGGGCCGCACGCTGGCCCTGGCCAACAAGGAGTCGCTGATCGCCGGCGGCCCGCTGGTGAAGGCGCTCGCCGCCCCGGTCAGATCATCCCGGTCGACTCCGAGCACGCCGCGCTCTTCCAGGCCCTCGCCGCGGGCAAGCGCACCGATGTCCGCAAGCTCGTCGTGACGGCGTCCGGGGTCCCTTCCGCGGACGTACGAGGAGCGAGCTGGCCGACGTCACCCGTGAGCGGGCCCTCGCGCACCCGACCTGGGCGATGGGGCCCGTGATCACGGTCAACTCCGCGACGCTGGTCAACAAGGGCCTTGAGGTCATCGAGGCGCACCTCCTCTACGACATCCCGTTCGACCGGATCGAGGTCGTGGTCCACCCCAGTCCTGTGTCCACTCCATGGTGGAGTTCAGCGACGGATCCACGCTCGCCCAGGCCACCCCGCCGGACATGCGCGGACCGATCGCCATCGGCCTCGGCTGGCCGCAGCGGATCCCGGACGCGGCACCCGCCTTCGACTGGTCGAAGGCGTCCAGCTGGGAGTTCTTCCCGCTGGACACGGAGGCCTTCCCGTCCGTCGGACTGGCCCGGCACGTGGGCACGCTGGGGCACCGCCCCGCGGTCTTCAACGCCGCCAACGAGGAGTGCGTCGAAGCGTTTCTGGCAGGACGACTGCCTTTCAACGGCATCATGGATACGGTCACCGCGGTGGTGGCCGAACACGGCACCCCGCCACGGGAACTTCATTGACGGTCGCGGACGTCCTCGAAGCGGAGACCTGGGCCCGGTCCAGGGCGAGGGAACTCTCGGCGAAAGCGACAGCGGAGGCGCACGCATGAGTATGACGACGATTTTGATGACGATCCTGGGGATCGCCGTCTTCGCCGTGGGTCTGCTGTTCTCGATCGCCTGGCACGAACTGGGGCACCTGTCGACGGCCAAGCTCTTCGGCGTCCGGGTGCCGCAGTACATGGTCGGCTTCGGCCCGACGATCTGGTCGCGCAAGGTGGGCGACACCGAATACGGCATCAAGGCCATCCCCGCCGGCGGTTACATCCGCATGATCGGGATGTTCCCGCCGGGAGCCGACGGGAGGATGGAAGCGCGCTCCACCTCGCCGTGGCGCAGCATGATCGAGGACGCCAGGTCCGCGGCCTTCGAGGAGCTCCAGCCGGGCGATGAGAAACGTCTCTTCTACACGCGCAAGCCGTGGAAGCGCGTCATCGTGATGTTCGCCGGGCCCTTCATGAACCTGATCCTCGCCGTCGTGATCTTCCTCGGCGTGGCGATGTCCTTCGGCTTCCAGACCCAGACCACCGAGGTCGCGGGTGTCCAGCAGTGCGTGATCTCGCAGAGCGAAGCGCGACACCTGCAAGGCGTCCGACCCTGTCTCGCCCGCCAAGGCCGCCGGCCTGCAGGAGGGCGACAAGATCGTCGCCTTCGACGGACAGAAGATGGACGACTGGGCCACGCTCTCCGACCGGATCCGCGAGACCACCGGCCCCGCCACGATCACCGTCGAGCGCGACGGCCGGGAGCTGACCCTGGACGCCGTACTGGCGAAGAACGCGGTGGCGAAGAAGGACGCCGACGGGGAGATCGTCCCGGGCTACATCACGGCCGGCTATCTGGGCTTCGCCGCACAGACCGAGATCGTTCCGCTCTCCTTCGGTGATTCGGTCGTCCGCATGGGCGACATGATCGAGAACGGCGTCGACTCGATGATCGCCCTGCCGTCCAAGGTCCCGGACCTGTGGAACGCGGCATTCAGCGACGGCGAGCGCGGCGACGACTCACCGGTCGGGGTGGTGGGAGCGGCCCGGATCGGCGGCGAGGTGATGACGCTGGACGTCCCGGCGCAGAACCAGGTCGCGATGATGCTGTTCCTGCTGGCCGGTTTCAACCTCTCGCTGTTCCTCTTCAACATGCTGCCGCTGCTGCCGCTCGACGGCGGGCATATCGCCGGTGCGCTCTGGGAAGCCCTGCGCCGCAATGTGGCCGGGTCTTCAAGCGCCCGGATCCCGGTCCGTTCGACGTGGCGAAGCTGATGCCGGTCGCCTATGTCGTCGCCGGAGTCTTCATCTGCTTCACGCTGCTGGTGCTGGTCGCCGACATCGTGAACCCCGTCAAGATCTCCTGACCTCACGCACCCGCCGAAGGCGGCGGCAGACCCCGCACGGGTGTCCGGCCGCCCGCCATCGGCGGACATGCCCACGAGGTGCGTCCGGTGTTCGCCCGGTGCCGTAACCTCGAAGGCCGGAGCCCGCCGATTCAGGGATCCGGAACCACACCTGATCCAGACCTTGGGGATGCTCAGCGCATGACTGCGATTTCTCTCGGAATGCCGGCCGTTCCGACCAAGCTCGCCGACCGACGGGTCACCCGACAGATCCAGGTCGGGTCGGTGGCCGTCGGTGGGGATGCACCGGTGTCGGTGCAGTCGATGACGACGACGCGTACGTCGGACATCGGTGCGACGTTGCAGCAGATCGCTGAGCTGACGGCGTCGGGTTGTCAGATCGTGCGGGTGGCGTGTCCGACGCAGGATGATGCGGATGCGCTGGCGACGATTGCGCGGAAGTCGCAGTTGCCGGTGATCGCGGATATTCATTTCCAGCCGAAGTACGTGTTCGCGGCGATCGATGCGGGTGTGCGGCGGTCCGGGTGAATCCGGGCAACATCAAGCAGTTCGATGACAAGGTGAAGGAGATCGCGAAGGCGGCGGGGATGCGGGGACTCCGATTCGTATCGGGGTGAACGCGGGTTCGCTGGATGCGCGGTTGCTGAAGAAGTACGGGAAGGCGACGCCGGAGGCTCTGGTGGAGTCGGCGCTGTGGGAGGCGTCGTTGTTCGAGGAGCACGGGTTCCGGGACATCAAGATTTCGGTGAAGCACAACGATCCGGTGGTGATGGTGAATGCGTACCGTCAGCTGGCGGCGCAGAGTGACTATCCGCTGCATCTGGGTGTGACGGAGGCGGGTCCGGCTTTCCAGGGGACGATCAAGTCGGCGGTGGCGTTCGGTGCGCTGTTGTCGGAGGGATCGGGGACACGATCCGGGTGTCGTTGTCGGCTCCGCCGGTGGAGGAGGTCAAGGTCGGGCTGCAGATTCTGGAGTCGTTGAATCTGAAGCAGCGTCGGCTGGAGATCGTGTCGTGTCCGTCGTGCGGGCGTGCGCAGGTGGATGTGTACAAGCTGGCGGATCAGGTGAGTGCGGGTCTTGAGGGTATGGAGGTCCCGTTGCGGGTGGCGGTGATGGGCTGTGTCGTCAATGGTCCGGGTGAGGCGCGTGAGGCCGATCTGGGTGTGGCGTCCGGTAACGGCAAGGGGCAGATCTTCGTGAAGGGTGAGGTCATCAAGACCGTCCCGGAGTCGAAGATCGTCGAGACCCTCATCGAGGAAGCCATGAAGATCGCCGAGCAGATGGAGAAGGACGGCATCGCCTCCGGCGAGCCCCAGGTCTCCATCTCCGGCTGACACCGCCGAAGGCAGTGAAGCAGTGCCCCGCCGGACCGGCTGGTTCTACTGATCCCCGCAACACCCTGGAGTTCAGGGAGTTGCGGGGGTCGTGGATTTTGAGGTGCTGAAGGCCAGGTTCTTCGAGGCGCTGGACCGGGAGGACGGCAGCATCACCGATGCCGCTCGCGCAGTCGGAGTGAACCGCAATACGGCGTTCGCCTGGGCCCGTAAGGCCGGTGTCCGCGGTCGCGGCAAGCCCGGCAGGTCTGGTCATCAGGGTCGGGCGAAGTACGAGCGGCTGCGTGCGGCCGGAGTTCGACGCCGTGATGCCGCCGCGCAGGCCGGCGTCCACGAGCGCACCGCCCAGGACTGGGATCAGGGCATCCGGCAGATCGGCCATTCGCGACTGCGGGCTGACGGCCGCTTGATCGTCTATAAGACCGGTGTGACCATCATCAAGCCGTCCCTCGCGGCGGTCGACGCGCGGCTGCACCCTCGGTTCCTGAACGTGACCGAGCGGGAGACGATCGCTGACATGCAACGGGCCGGCCACTCGTTGCGGGCGATCGGACGGGCTCTGGGGCGGTCGGCGTCCACGGTCAAGCGGGAGATCGACGCCCGAGCGGTCGACGGCGTCTACCGGCCGCACCGGGCCCAGCGGGCCTGGGCCGAGAGCCGGTCACGGCTCAAGGCCTCAAGCTCGCCGCAGACGGTCCGCTGCGTCGATACGTTGAGAACAAGCTGCGCGAACGCTGGTCCCCGGAGCAGATCAGTCACGCTGTGGTCATCGAGTTCCCCGACGACGAGAGCATGCGGGTGAGTCCGGAGACGATCTACCAGGCCATCTACGTCCAGGCCCGAGGCGGCCTGCGCCGCCAGGTCGCGGACGCGTTGCGCACCGGACGCACCCGCCGCAAGCCCCACCGCAGCCCGGACCAGCGCACCCGCCGCTTCGTCGACGAGATGGTGATGATCTCCGAGCGGCCGCCGGAGGTCGAGGACCGGGCTGTTCCTGGCCACTGGGAAGGCGATCTGATCGTGGGTCCCCGCAGCGAGAGCGCGATCGTGACCCTGGTCGAGCGCTCCACCCGCTACGTCCTGCTCGGCCATTTGCCCGGCGGACACACGGCCGAGGAAGTCCGCGATGTGCTGGTGCCGCTGATCCAGACCCTGCCCGAGCACCTGCGTGGCTCCCTGACCTGGGACCAGGGTTGTGAGATGGCCGCGCACAAGCAGTTCACCGTTGCCACCGGCGTGCCGGTCTACTTCTGCGACCCCACTCGCCCTGGCAGCGCGGATCGAACGAGAACACCAACGGCCTGCTGCGGCAGTACTTCCCCAAGAGCACCGACCTGTCCGCGCACAGTCCCGCAGACCTCGAACACGTTGCCCAGCAACTCAACGGCCGGCCACGCAAAACGCTCGGCTGGAGAACCCCAGCCGAGCGCCTGCGTGATCTACTGACGACCGCATAAGCCATCAGGTGTTGCGAGGACCCCGAGAATCCGCCACCTGTCCGGTGGGGCATCGTTGTGTCGGCCCACCCCGCACACGCTCCTGGACACCCTTCCAGCGCCGCCCCTGAGCCGGGAGTGCGTTCCGCTGCTCCGGAGCCAGGCTCCGTAACCGGCCGTCCCACCGCTACGGGCGGGCGTCGAGCAGCCTTGTTCGGTACAGTGCAAAATCAGCAGACCGCATGGTGAGGCCCCTCGTGTTGACGCAGACCACCACCCGGGTCCTCGAACCCAGCGAGCTCCCCGCCGCGCTCGCCATCCTCGAGAGCGACCCGTAACCAACGCCTTCGTGACCTCCCGCGTCGAGGTGGCAGGACTGGACCCCTGGCGGCTGGGCGGCGAGATGTGGGGCTGGTACGCCGACGGCCGACTGCGCTCACTGTGCTACTCCGGTGCCAACCTCGTACCGATCTGTGCCACCCCGAGTCCGTCAGGGCCTTCGCCGACCGGGCCAGACGGGCGGGCCGACGCTGTTCCTCGATCGTGGGCCCCGCAGGACCCACCACCCAGCTGTGGCGGCTGCTGGAACCGAGCTGGGGCCCGCCCGCGAGGTCAGGCCCCACCAGCCGCTGATGGTCACCGAGAGCCTCTCCGCCGATGTGGTGCCGGACCCCTGGTACGCCGCATCAGCCAGGAGGACATGGACATCCTCATGCCGGCCTGTGTGGCGATGTTCACCGAAGAGGTCGGCATCTCCCCTGGCCGGCGACGGCGGGCTCTCTACCAGGCCCGGGTGGCCGAGCTGATCACCACCGGCCGTTCCTTCGCCCGTATCGAGGACGGAAAGGTCGTCTTCAAGGCGGAGATCGGCGCGGCCACCTCGCGGGCCTGCCAGATCCAGGGCGTCTGGGTGGCGCCCGAATTCCGGGCCGCGGCCTCCGAAACCGGAATGGCGGCCGTGCTGCGCTACGCACTGGCCGATGTGGCACCGATAGTGAGCCTGTACGTGAACGACTACAACACCGCCGCACGCAAGTCCTATACGCGCGTCGGCTTCCGTGAGACCGGCGCTTTCATGAGCGTGCTGTTCTGACCGTGCGGCCCGGCCAGTAGGGTTCGCGCATGGCAGCAGCATCCCCGGGCCTCCGGAGCTCCCGACATCACGGTCGGACCGCTCGATCTCGCCGCGCGGGTCGACGAGGCACTGGCTGTGCAGGCCGTCGCCTTCGGCCTCGGCCAGGACGAGATCAATGTGCGCCGTCACATCGTCCTCAGACACCTGGAACACCCGCACGCGCGGGCCCTGGGCGCCACCACCCCGACGGAAGCCTCGTCGGCTTCGTCTACGGCCTGCCGAACGACCGCGCCCACTGGTGGTCCACGGTCGTCGAGCCCTATCTGCGCGCCAACGGCTCCGCGCACTGGCTGGACGACGCCTTCGGCATCACCGAACTCCACGTCCACCCCGGGTTCCAGCAGCGAGGCGTCGGCCGCAGCCTGATCACCACGATCACGGACACCGCCGACCAGCCGCGCTCCATCCTCTCGGCGATCGACACGGAGAGCCCCGCGCGAGGTCTCTACCGCGCCCTGGGCTATTCGGACCTGGCCGGACAGGTGCTCTTCCCCAGCGCTTCCAGGCCCTATGTGGTGATGGGCGCGCCCTCCCGCTGCGCCGCCGGGACTCAATCGATTTCCGCCCGCCGGGGCCGCCCGGCTAACCTCGGCCACCTCACCCTTGCGAGCAGGAGTTCATCATGGCCCAGGTCCAGCGCATGTCCCGATTGATGATCAAGACACTGCGCGACGACCCGGCGGATGCCGAGACGCTCAACCACAAGCTCCTGGTCCGGGCCGGATACGTACGCCGCACCGCGGCCGGCATCTGGTCCTGGCTGCCGCTCGGCAAGAAGGTCCTGGACAACGTCACCCGCGTGGTCCGCGAGGAGATGGACGCCATCGGCGGCCAGGAAGTCCTGCTGCCCGCGCTGCTCCCCAAGGAGCCGTACGACGTCAGCGGCCGGTACGACGAGTACGGCGAGCTGCTCTTCAAGCTCCAGGACCGCAAGGGCGCCGAGTACCTCCTCGGCCCCACCCACGAAGAGATCTTCACCCAGGTCGTAAAGGACCAGTGCACGTCCTACAAGGACCTGCCCGTGATCCTGTACCAGATCCAGACGAAGTACCGCGACGAGGCCCGCCCGCGCGCCGGGTGCTGCGCGGCCGTGAGTTCCAGATGAAGGACTCGTACTCCTTCGACACCACCGACGAGGGCCTGGCCGAGTCGTACCAGCTGCACCGCGCGGCCTACATCCGGATCTTCGAGCGCCTCGGCCTGGACCACCGCATCGTCTCCGCCGTGTCCGGCGCCATGGGCGGCTCGGCGTCCGAGGAGTTCCTCGCCCCGGCCCCGGCCGGTGAGGACACCTTCGCCGACTGTCCCAACTGCGACTACGCCGCCAACACGGAGGCGGTGACGTTCAGGGCCGCCACCGTCGACGGGTCCGCGGCCGGCCCCGTCGAGGAGCTGGACACCCCGACACCCCGACCATCGAGACCCTCGCCGCGCACCTCGGCGTCCCGGCTTCCGCGACGCTGAAGAACCTGCTGGTCAAGGTCGACGGCGAGATCGTCGCCGTGGGCGTCCCCGGTGACCGCGAGGTCGACCTCGACAAGCTCGGCGAGCATCTGGCGCCCGCCGAGATCGAGCTGGTCACCGCCGAGGACTTCGTGGGCCGCCCCGACCTGGTGCGCGGCTACGTCGGCCCGCAGGGTCTGGAGAAGGTCCGCTACATCGCCGACCCGCGTATCGCCGCCGGCACCGCCTGGGTCACCGGCGCCAACAAGCCCGACACCCACGCCAGGAACGTCGTCGCCGGCCGTGACTTCGAGGTGGACGACTACCTCGACGTCGTCGTCGTCGAGGCGGGCGACCCTGCCCCAAGTGCGGCACCGGCCTCCAGCTGGACCGCGCCATCGAGATCGGCCACATCTTCCAGCTCGGCAGGAAGTTCGCCGACGCCTTCCAGCTCGATGTCCTGGGCCAGCAGGGCAAGCCGGTCCGGGTCACCATGGGTTCGTACGGCATCGGCGTCTCCCGCGCCGTGGCCGCGCTCGCCGAACAGACCGCCGACGAGCAGGGCCTGTGCTGGCCCCGTGAGATCGCGCCGGCCGACGTCCACGTCGTCGCCGCGGGCAAGGCGCTCCAGACGGAGCTGGCCCTCGATGTCGCCGAGAAGCTGAACGCGGCGGGCATCCGGGTCCTGGTCGACGACCGGGCCGGTGTCTCGCCCGGCGTGAAGTTCACCGATGCCGAGCTGATCGGCGTCCCGAAGATCCTCGTCGCTGGGCGTCGCTCGGCCGAAGGCGTCCTGGAGCTGAAGGACCGCCGCACCGGTGAGCGCGAGGAGCTCACCGTGGACGAGGCGATCGCCCGGCTGGCCGACCAGGGCTGACCTGCGGCAACAACAGGGCAGGAGGCCCCGCACCATCGTGCGGGGCCTCCTGCGTGCCGTTTGCGGGGCCTACAGCCAGCCCGCGAACTCCAGCGTCAGCTCGCCGTCCTGCCGCCGTCCCACCGCAAGCGCACGGGTCCCGGACTCCACCGCCCGGAACAGCGTCCAGCCGTGCAGCCGCTCCCGGTCCACCTCCAGGGAATCCGCGAGCTTCCTGATCCGCCGCCGGGCCGTCGCGCCGCCGCCGGAGGAAGCGATCAGATCCTCGACCCGGTCGCGCACCAGCCGGGCCAGATCGTAGCCACGCTCGCCGACCAGCGGCTCCGGGCCGACCGTGAGCCACGGGCACGCTCACCCGAAAGCACCTTGCTCTGCCGGAAGTTGCCGTGCAGCAGCAGTGTTTCGGGCGGGTCGGTGACCAGCTCGTCGCGGGCCGCCAGAGCCGCGGAGACGAGCGGCGCAAGCTCCGGATCCGCAGCGGCGGCGGCACGCATCGGCCCGGCCTGACGCGCGGTCCGTACGGCGACCGTCTCGAACCGGTGCCCGGCCGGCGGCTCGACCCACAGCCGCCGCACCGTGCCCGCCGCCTCCAGCAGGGCCTTCGCCTCCGGGAGGGAGCGCAGCGACACCTCGTGGTGCAGCCGTTCCAGGAGCAGTGCGTCCCCGGACCGGCATCCGTGCCGTCACCGGGCGCCAGGAGCTGTACCGCACCCCAGCCGTTCCAGTGTGCGAGCGCCGCCCGCTCCAGCTCCGGCGCGGCAGCGGGCGGGGCGATCTTCAGTACGGCGGGGTGCCGTCGGGCAGGTGGACCAGGAGGGCCAGGCTGCTGCGCCCCGGGGCGACGACCCGGTCGAGGGTGAGATCGCGGCCGGCCGCGGACAGCGCGTCCTCGGTCAGTGCCGGGAGCTGCCCGAGCCACTCGGCGGCGGTCGTGTCCCCGTACGCCTCGCCGAGCGCTCGCACCAGACGCTGCGGCGGTTCGAAACCCATACGTGCCTGTTCCCTTTCAGAGCCTTTTCGGAACGCCGCTCAGCGTGCCCGGCCGGCCGCGCCGGCTTCCGCCACCGTCCGGCTGTGCCTCAGTGGTCTTCTCGGCGAGCCCCGGAAAGGCTACGCCGCTGCCCGCCAGCGGACCGCGCGTACGGCGGCCTCCCGCAGAGCGCCCGCGGCCTGTCTCGCAGAGGCCCCGGGCGGCGCGTACGACGTCGGAGTAGACGCCCGCGACCCTGTCCTCCAGCACAGCCGCCAGCCGCTCCGCGCCCGCCGGGTCCCGGACCGCGAACGGCAGAGCGTACGCGGCGTCGGCCGCCACCGGCGTACCGCCCAGGTCCCGCACGGTCCGCACCAGCGCGTCGCGACGGGCCCGGTGCGCTTCGTACGCGGCGGTCGCCTCGGTGCGGCGGCGGCCGGTGAGCCGGCCGCCGAGCACCCGTACCCGTAGACCGCCGCGTGCTCGGCGGCGAGCGCGGCCTGCGTGGCCGTCAGCTCCGACGAGTCCTGCTTGTTCATGACGAGGTCTCCTTCGCCAGTTCGGCCAGCAGGTACGCGTGCGCCGCTCCGCTGCCGCGATCGAGGCCAGCAGCCGGGCCAGCTCCGGCTCCGCGTCCAGCAGTGACTTCGCATGGAGGCCGGCCACCCGCCGCTCCTCGGACGCCAGTTCCTTCAGGGCGGCCTGCGCGTCGGCGGGAGCCGGTGCGGGTCCTGGCTGCTTCACGGGATCCGAGGGCCCTGCGGGCTTCGCCCCGGCGCTCAGCGCCTTCGCGTGCTGCTGGACGGCCGACCGCAGCGGGGCGAGGCCGGCGGCGGCCGCCGGATGGGCCGTCACGGTCCGGTCGTAGTGGGCGAGCAGGGAGGCGCTGGTGCGGGCGGCTGCCGCCCGCAGAGTCCGGTCGGAACGCACCGAGGCGGCCCGCGCGGCGGCGCTTGCGGAACCCTGTCCGTCGGAGCCCCGTTCGCGCAGCCGGTCAGTACCGCACCCAGAGCCAGCGCTCCCGTAGCGGTCAGTGCACCCTGCGCGTCGTCCCCGTGCGCCGCACTTGTCTCCTTCTGTGCTGTTTCCTGACCAATTCTGTCCTGAAGTGATCACCGCAGGCGAGCGTACCCGCGGCCGGGCGGGAGGCGGACGGCAACACCCTCCGGACCGGATACCCTTTGACCAGACACGCGACGATCCCCAAAACAGCACACGCGGCCGAGGAGTCACCCGGATGAGCACCACCCAGAGCGACAGGCTGCGAGGGCTGCTCGAACCGCTCGTCAGCGCCAAGGAGCTGGATCTCGAAGAGATCGAGGTGTCCCGGGCAGGCCGTCGGCGGGTACTGAGGGTCATCGTGGATTCCGAGGACGGCGTGGAGCTCGACACCTGCGCCGAGCTGAGCCGCGAGATCTCCGAGTCCCTGGACGAGACCGACGCGATGGGCGAGGGCGAATACGTTCTCGAAGTGAGCTCTCCGGGCGCCGACCGCCCGTTGACCGAGCACCGACACTACGTACGAGCCATCGGCAGGCTGGCCAAGCTGAGCCTGCACACCGGGGAACCGGCCGACGAGCTGGTGGCGCGCATCCTCGCAGTCGACGACGAGGGGCTCGACCTCGAAGTGCCGGGCGTCAAGGGCCGCAAGCCCACGTCCCGCCGCATCGCCTTCGACGAGATCGCCAAGGCGCGCGTCGAGGTCGAATTCAACCGCAAGGACAAGAAGGAAGAGGAGGCGTAGCCGTGGACATCGATGTGAAGCTTTTGAAGGGCTTGGCGCAGGACAAGGAGATCCCCTTCGACGTGCTCATCGGGGCGATCGAGGCGGCCCTCCTCATTGCGTACCACCGCACCGACGGCAGTCACCGCAAGGCACGGGTGAAGCTGGACGACAACGGTCACGTCACGGTGTGGGCGAAGGAGGACCCGGCCGATCTCGAAGAGGGCCAGGAGCCCAAGGAGTTCGACGACACCCCGTCCGGCTTCGGCCGTATCGCCGCGACCACCGCCAAGCAGGTCATTCTGCAGCGGCTGCGCGACGCCGAGGACGACAGGACGTTCGGTGAGTACGCCGGCCACGAGGGCGACGTCGTCACCGGCCTCGTCCAGCAGGGCAAGGACCCGAAGAACGTCCTGGTCGACATCGGCAAGATGGAAGCGATCCTGCCGGTCCAGGAGCAGGTGCCGGGCGAGGAGTACACCCACGGCCTGCGGCTGCGTGCGTATGTCGTCCGCGTCGCCAAGGGTGTGCGCGGTCCGTCCGTGACGCTTTCGCGGACGCACCCGAACCTGGTGAAGAAGCTCTTCGCGCTGGAGGTCCCGGAGATCGCGGACGGCTCGGTCGTCATCGAGGCCATCGCCCGCGAAGCCGGGCACCGCTCCAAGATCGCCGTACGCTCCACCCGGGCCGGCCTGAACCCCAAGGGCGCCTGCATCGGTCCGATGGGCAGCCGTGTGCGTAATGTCATGGCCGAGCTCCACGGCGAGAAGATCGACATCGTGGACTGGTCGGACGATCCGGCGGAGATGGTCGCCAACGCGCTCTCACCCGCACGGGTGAGTGAGGTCGAGGTCGTAGACCTCGGGGCCCGGTCCGCCCGGTCACCGTCCCCGACTACCAGCTGTCGCTGGCGATCGGCAAGGAGGGCAGAACGCCCGTCTCGCCGCCCGTCTCACCGGCTGGCGCATCGACATCCGCCCGGACACCGAGACCGGGGCCGAGCGGGACACCGCCGACCGCGAGCGCGCCGAGCGCGCCGGGACCGGTCCGAGCGCGCCTGACACCCGCGCGAAGGAACAGATCGAGGCGGAATGACGCCGAGATCACGACAACATCCGTTCGATTTTGCCCCAAAGGGGTGAGGTCGATACGGGGAGGTAGACTTAAACGTGTCTGGCCGGATGCAAGCCCGCGCTTGCCCCGAGCGAACCTGTGTGGGATGCCGGGAGCGGGCGGCCAAGAGCGAGCTGCTGCGCATCGTGGTGGACGAGGGAGAAGTTGTCCCTGATCCACGCGGTACGCTGCCCGGCCGGGGTGCGTACGTGCACCCTGCCTCTGTCTGTCTCGACCTGGCGGTCCGCCGCCGGGCATTCCCCGGGCTTTCAAAGCCAAGGGGCCGTTCGATGCCGCTGCACTGCAGCGGTTCGTGGAGCGGGTGACACCGTAAGAAAGTGAACGGCACGGGTCTCCGTGCGGTCAGGTACCTCGCGAGTTGGAAGTAGGTCGAGATTGCGATGAGCACTCGATGAGTACGCGATGAGTACGCCCATGAAGTAGCGACGGTCCGGCGGTAACCCGGACCTAAAAGGAGCGAAGTGGCTAAGGTCGGGTATACGAACTCGCCAAGGAGTTCGGGGTTGAGAGCAAGGTCGTCATGGCCAAGCTCCAAGAACTCGGTGAATTCGTACGTTCGGCGTCCTCGACGATCGAGGCGCCGGTTGTACGCAAGTTGACTGACGCACTGCAGGGTCCCGGTGGCAACGCCGGCAAGTCCGCTGCAAAGCCTGGCGCGCCCGCAAGGCCGCCCCGTGAAGCCCGCAGCGCCCTCTCCGGCCGCTGCGGCACGTCCCGCCGCCCGAAGCCCGGCGCACCGGCTCCCAAGCCGGCCGCTGCCGAGGCCCCGGAGCAGCACCCCGCTGCGGCTTCCGAGCCGTCCACGCCGTCTGCGGGCCCGCGTCCGGGTCCCAAGCCGGCGCCGGTCAAGCCCGCCCGGTGGCACCGGTGCCCGCAGCCGAGTTCTCGGCTCCGGCCCCGGCACAGTCGGCCGCACCGCAGCAGCAGGCCGCACCGCAGTCGGCCGCACCGCAGCAGCAGGCCCGCGTCCCGCGGGTGCCACCCCGGTCCCCGCCCGCCCGTCCGGCTCCGGCCGGCGGTCAGCGTGACGGTGGCCGTGGTGGCGAGCGTGACGCCGGTCGTGGTGGCGAGCGTAATGGCGACCGTCCGGCACGTCCCGCAGGCCAGGGCGCACCGCGTCCCGGCGGATCCGCCCGCGGGTCCCCGCCCGGCAACAACCCTTCACCTCCGGTGGTTCCACCGGAATGGCGCGGCCCCAGTCGCCCCGTCCCGGCGGCGCCCGCGCCCCGGTGGTGCGGGTCAGGAGCGTCCCGGCGCCCCCGTCCGCAGGGCGGCCCGGCGGCGCCCGCGTCCGCAGGGCGGTCAGGGTGGTCAGGGCGGCGCACGTCCGTCTCCGGGCGGCATGCCCCGTCCGCAGGCTCCCCGTCCGGGCGGTGCACCCGCGGGTAACCGTCCGAACCCGGGCATGATGCCGCAGCGTCCCGCAGCGGGTCCCCGTCCCGGCGGTGGCCCCGGCGGTGGCGGTGGTGGCCGTGGTCCCGGTACCGGCGGCGCAGGTCGTCCCGGTGGCGGTGGCGGCGCAGGTCGTCCCGGTGGCGGCGGCTTCGCAGGCCGTCCGGCAGGTCCCGGTGGTGGCTTCGCAGGCCGTCCCGGTGGTCCCGGTGGCGGCGGCGCTCCCGGTCGTCCGGGTGGTGGCGGCGGCTTCGGCGGTCGTCCCGGCTTCGGTGGACGTCCCGGCGGCCCGGGTGCCCGTGGTGGCACACAGGGTGCGTTCGGCCGTCCCGGTGGTCCCGCGCGTCGTGGTCGCAAGTCGAAGCGGCAGAGGCGCCAGGAGTACGAGTCCATGCAGGCCCCGTCGGTGGGCGGCGTCATGCTGCCCCGCGGCAACGGGCAGGCTGTCCGGCTGTCCCGCGGTGCTTCCCTCACGGACTTCGCGGAGAAGATCAACGCGAACCCGGCGTCGCTCGTCGGCGTGATGATGAACCTCGGCGAGATGGTCACTGCGACGCAGTCCGTCCCCGACGAGACGCTGCGGATGCTCGCGGACGAGATGAACTTCGTCCTGGAGATCGTCAGCCCCGAGGAGGAGGACCGCGAGCTGCTCGGGTCCTTCGACATCGAGTTCGGTGAGGACGAGGGCGGCGAGGAAGCTCTCGTCGCACGTCCGCCGGTCGTGACCGTCATGGGTCACGTCGACCACGGTAAGACCCGGCTGCTGGACGCGATCCGCAAGACGAACGTCGTTGCGGGCGAGGCCGGCGGTATTACGCAGCACATCGGTGCGTACCAGGTCGGTGCCGAGGTCAACGGCGAGGACCGCCGTATCACCTTCATCGACACCCGGGTCACGAGGCGTTCACCGCCATGCGTGCACGTGGTGCGAAGTCCACCGACATCGCGATCCTCGTGGTGGCGGCGAACGACGGTGTGATGCCGCAGACGATCGAGGCGCTGAACCACGCCAAGGCGGCCAACGTGCCGATCGTGGTCGCGGTCAACAAGATCGACGTCGAGGGTGCCGACCCGGTCAAGGTGCGCGGTCAGCTCACCGAGTTCGGGCTGGTGGCCGAGGAGTACGGCGGCGACACGATGTTCGTCGACATCTCCGCCAAGCAGGGCCTCAACATCGAGTCCCTCCTGGAGGCCGTGGTTCTCACCGCGGATGCCTCGCTCGACCTGCGGGCCAACCCGGAGCAGGACGCGCAGGGTATTGCGATCGAGTCCCACCTGGACAAGGGCCGCGGCGCCGTTGCCACGGTGCTCGTCCAGCGCGGAACGCTCCGCGTCGGCGACACCATGGTCGTCGGTGACGCGTACGGACGAGTCCGCGCGATGCTCGACGACAAGGGTGCCAATGTCGAGGAAGCGGGTCCCGCGACCCCGTCCTCGTGCTGGGTCTCACCAACGTCCGGGTGCCGGCGACAACTTCCTGGTTGTCGACGAGGACCGTACGGCCCGTCAGATCGCCGAGAAGCGTGCCGCTCGTGAGCGCAACGCCAACTTCGCCCGCAAGGGTGTCCGGTTCTCCCTGGAGAACCTGGACGAGGCGCTCAAGGCCGGTCTGGTCCAGGAGCTCAACCTCATCATCAAGGGCGACGCGTCCGGTTCGGTGGAGGCTCTCGAGTCCTCGCTGCTCCAGCTCGACGTCGGTGAAGAGGTCGACATCCGGGTCCTGCACCGCGGTGTGGGTGCGGTCACCGAGTCGGACATCGACCTGGCGACAGGCTCCGATGCCATCGTGATCGGCTTCAACGTGCGCGCCGCAGGGCGTGCCGCGCAGATGGCCGACCGCGAAGGTGTGGACGTCCGGTACTACTCGGTCATCTACCAGGCGATCGAAGAGATCGAAGCGGCCCTCAAGGGCATGCTCAAGCCGGAGTACGAAGAGGTCGAGCTCGGTACGGCGGAGATCCGCGAGGTCTTCCGCTCGTCAAGCTGGGCAACATCGCCGGTGTGCTGGTCCGGTCGGGCGAGGTCAAGCGCAACACCAAGGCGCGCCTGCTGCGCGATGGCAAGGTCATCGCGGAGAGCCTCAACATCTCCGGTCTGCGCCGCTTCAAGGACGACGTCACCGAGATCCGCGAAGGCTACGAGGGCGGTATCAACCTCGGAAACTTCAACGACATCAAGATCGACGACGTCATTGCGACGTACGAGATGCGCGAGAAGCCGCGAGGCTGATCCGCAAGGAGTCCGGGGCCACCCGGACCCTCCGTAACAGTCGGGGCCGGTCGACGGACGAATATCCTTCGATCGGCCCCGGCCGTTGCGTGTACGGTTCTTGTGTCCCTGCCAAGCCTGGCGGGGCACGAACCCGAACCGGCGGGACATCCGGACATACATGTATGTGGGGACACTGTCCTTCGACCTCCTTCTCGGCGACGTACGGTCGCTGAAGGAGAAACGCTCCATTGTCCGTCCTATCGTCGCCGAGCTGCAGCGCAAATACGCGGTGAGCGTGGCCGAGACGGGCGAGCAGGACCTCCATCGCAGGGCCGAGATCAGCCTTGCCGTGGTCTCCGGGGAAACCGGACACCTCACAGACGTACTGGACCGGTGCGAGCGCATGATCGCCGGCCGGCCGGAGGTGGAGCTGCTGTCCGTACGGCGGCGGCTGCACAGCGACGAAGACGATTGAGCAAGGCTTAAGAAGGAGACGGACCAGTGGCCGACAACGCGCGGGCGAAGAAGCTGGCGGACCTCATCCAGGAGGTGGTCGCCGAGAAACTGCTGCGTGGTATCAAGGACCCGCGGCTGGGGACGCATGTGACCATCACGGACACCCGGGTCACCGGCGACCTGCGGGAGGCCACGGTCTTCTACACGGTCTACGGCGACGACGAGGAGCGGGCGAACGCGGCAGCAGGCCTGGAGAGCGCCAAGGGCATCCTGCGCTCCGCGGTCGGCGCGGCGGCGGGGACGAAGTTCACCCCACTCTGGCCTTCATGGCGGACGCCCTGCCGGACAACGCCAAGGCGATCGAGGACCTGCTCGACCGGGCACGTGCCTCGGACGCGAAGGTCCGCCAGGCATCCTCCGGCGCCGACTACGCCGGTGACGCGGACCCGTACCGCAAGCCCGAGGACGACGAGGACGAGTCCGCCGAGAGCGACGGGGACTCACCTTCCGCATGACACAGCAGAACAAGACGCCGGACGGACTTGTCATTGTCGACAAGCCGTCCGGCTTCACTTCGCACGACGTCGTTGCCAAGATGCGCGGCATCGCCCGCACCCGGCGCGTCGGCCATGCAGGCACGCTGGACCCGATGGCGACGGGCGTTCTGGTGCTCGGCGTGGAGAGGGCCACCAAGCTCCTCGGACACCTGGCGCTGACCGAGAAGGAGTACCTCGGGACGATCCGGCTCGGCCAGGACACGGTCACCGATGACGCGGAGGGCGAGCTCACCTCGTCCACCGATGCCTCGGGGTCACCCGTGAGGGCATCGACGCCGGTGTGGCCGCCCTGACCGGCGCGATCATGCAGGTCCCGTCGAAGGTCAGCGCCATCAAGATCGACGGCAAGCGGTCGTACGCCCGGGTGCGCGGCGGCGAGGAGTTCGAGATCCCGGCGCGTCCGGTGACCATCTCGTCCTTCCGCCTCTACGACGTCCGCGAGGCGGTCGCCGAGGACGGGACGCCGGTCCTCGACCTGGTCGTCTCGGTCGTCTGCTCCTCCGGTACGTACATCCGCGCAATCGCCCGCGACCTGGGCGCCGGACTAGGCGTCGGCGGGCATCTGACGGCGCTGCGTCGCACTCGCGTCGGCCCGTACGGAATCGACGCGGCCAGGACCCTCGACCAGCATCAGCAGGAACTGACCGTGATGCCGGTCGCCGAGGCCGCCGCTTCGGCATTCCCGCGCTGGGACGTGGACGAACGGCGGGCCGGGCTGCTGCTCAACGGAGTCCGGCTGGACATGCCCGCGTACCCGCCGGGACCGGTCGGAGTCTTCGGGCCCGACGGGACCTTCCTGGTGCTGGTGGAGGAACAGAACGGCAAGGCCAAGAGTCTCGCCGTCTTCGGCTGACCGACTGCGCGCGGCGGGTCTCCGGCCCGGCCGGCGCCACCGTGGAGCGGGCAGGGCTCCGGTGCCCGCTCCACGATTCCCTCCCGCGGTGATCTCTGTCCACCGGGACCCGCGGATTCACCCCAATGGACGGGCGCTCGGAGTGACCGAGGGGTGCGTGGGGGCGCTTTCGCTCCGTGCGCCTCGTGGTGATCACCGACGGCCTAACGTCGGACCATGGGCAGCGGGGACCGGTCGACACTGGTAGGAATCTGTGACCGGGCGGGCCGGCCGCGAGGGACCGGATTCGTCGTGGACGACCGGGGACGGTCCTGACCGTCCACCAGGCCGTCATTCCTTCCGCACCCTGGTGCTGTACGGGGCGGACGGCCTCAGCTGCGCCGTCGGCGCCGACGACATCACCGCTCTGCCGGAGCTCGGCCTCGCACTGCTGCGGACCGGCGGCCCGGACGTCCTCGGTGCGGAGCCCTGCCCATCGCGGTCCGCGACCACATCGAGGCCGGGGCGTATGTGCGTATCGCCGCGCACGGCCGGCGGGAGGCACGCGTCCTCGGGGCGGCCCCGGCCACGTACACCGAGAGCGGCCGCCGTCACGACGTGGGCGCCGCGATGGAACTTGCCCTCGGCACGGACGGCCGTGACGCGCTGAGGTCCGGCGGTACCGCGGTCGGCGGCCCGGTGACCGATCCGCACACCGGTGCGGTCCTCGGGTGCTCTGCACCGCCCTGCGCGCCGGGCGCGAAGCGGCGGGACTCGCCGTGCCGCTCACCGGCCGGGAGCGGGGACCGGGGCGGACGGCCCGCTGGAGGCGCTGCTGCGGCGCAACGCGACGAGCGTGCCGGGGTACGGGCGGGATCTGAACCTGGCAGGTGCGCTGCAGCTCACCGCGACGTCCCTCGGGACGGCAGGCGGCCCGGCGGCCGGGCCGAACCCGTCGACCGCCCTGCCGTCACCGCCGAGTTCGCCGCTTTCGAAGCCGGTACGGTCCCTGTGGTCGGCCTGGTGGGAGAGCCCGGCACCGGCCGCACCACCGAGCTCGCCGCACTGGCCGCACGCCGGGCCGTCGGCCCCGTCCCCGCCCTCACTCTCTGGCTGCGCGGCGCCGATCTGCTGGCCGAGGACGCCTCGGTCGCGGACGCGCTGACCCGCACGCTCCAGCGCTCCGGGCGGATCGTCACCGCCGCGGGAGCCGGGGCGGCATGACGACGGCCACCCCGAGCTGGTGGCCGGCCTCGCCACCGCTTCCGGACGCCCGCTGCTCGTCGTGCTCGACAGCCCCGAGGAGATGCCGCCGCTGCTGGCCCACGGGCTCGCCGAGTGGACCGGACGGACGGCCCGCTGGCTGCGTGGCAACGGGTGCGCCTGGTGATCGCCTGCCGCCCCGAGCACTGGGAGACGGCGGGCCGGCTCTATCCGCCGGACGCCCTGCACCGCCCGGGCGGCCGTCCGTCCGGCTGCCGCCCGCCGTCCGGCTGGGTGATCTCACAGCGAGTCAGGCGGACGAGGCGAGGCAGCGGTACGGCATCCCGGCCGGCGCGATCGCCCCGGCCACGACCGGCATCCCTCACCCTGCGTCTGCTCGCCGAGGTACGCGAGGCCCTGCCCGCGGATGTGCCGGGCCGGCCCGGCACGGAAGAGGTCTTCGGCGCGCACCTGGACCTCATGTGCGTAAGAACCGCGGTACGCATCGCGGCCCAGACCTCTGTGCCCCGGGGCACAGAGGTACGCCGACTGGCCGCGAAGGTGGCAGGCCAGGTCCACGAGGCTGCCAGGCGCTGTCTGGGACCGGGCCAGGGGAGCTGGACCGGGCCGCGTTCGAGGAGATCTTCCCGTGGCGTACCGGATGGGCTTCGGCGGTCCTGGCCGAGGGCCTGCTGGCCCCGGCGGGCACCGGTTACCGCTTCGCCCACGAGGAGTTCGGTGACTGGATCCAGGGCGCGCACCTGGACCTGGACGCGGCACTGCGTGCGCTGGTCCACCGCTGGCACACCGACGAACCGCTCCCGGCGGCACGGGTCCCCGTTGAGGACGCCCACGGCGCCCCCGGAGCGACGCCGCCCCCGGAACCCGCAACCTGCCCGTACCGCGCCACCGCACCGGCCCGGTGATCCAGGCCATGCTCCTGCTGGGCCGCCGCCGGGCACCGCTGCGCTGGCGCACCGGATGGCCGACCTGATCGAGGCGATGGACAAGCTGCCCGCAGGCCGGCCGGTGGCCCGGACCGTGCCCCGGACGCCGAAGCGACCGCTACCGGACCCGAAGAGGCGGACCGGCGCTGCCATGACGCCGCATGGTGGGCAGCTCAGCTGCTCGCTCAGAGCCTGCTCCGGGTGCCCGACGCCAGGCCGTATCTGGGCGTGCTGCGCGTCCTCGCCGGACGGATCACCCCAGCCGCACCGACGCGACGGCGCGGCCGGGTCCGTACGCCGAATTCGGGCCGTGGTTCTGGCGGCGGCTCCGGCTTCCGGAGGAGGACCGGATCGATCTGCTGCGACGTCTCGTGCCCGCCGACGGTGCACCGCGCACCGACGGGGACGAGCGGTATCTGGACGCCGTCGCCCGGCGCCTCGCGAGCAGTCCGCAGACCGTGCAGGCGCTGCTCTGCCGCTGGTTCACCGACGAGCGCCCGCTGCCCACGGAGGACGGTGCGCCGATGGCCAGGCCCACGGTGGCAGCCGCCGCGCAGGCGCTGCTGTACGCCCGGCGTGATCTGGCCGTGGACAATCTGACCGAGGTGCTCGTCGAGGCCGGCCACCCGCGCGCGGACGAGCTGCTCGCCACCCTGGCCGAGGACGAGCCCTCCGCGCTCTGCCGGGCCGTCGACCGCTGGGCCCATGACGAGGAGCGGGCCTCCCGGCGGGCCGCCGCAGCCCGGTACGCCCCGGTCGCCGCGGGCAGCGTCACCGCCGGCGCCGACCGCGAGCTGCTGCGCGCCGGCGCGCTCGCCCTGCTGGCCCGCCCGCGGACACCGCCCTGCACGGGCGGCGCTCATCGTCCTCGTGCGGGATCCGAGGACCAGGGACCGGTATCTGCCGCAGGCCCTGCGGTTCTTCGCCGAGGGCGGCCCCGGACTGCCCACGGCCCTGCTCGCCGAGGTGTTCCCGGCCCGTCCGCAACCCGTACTGGCCGCCCTGCGCGAGCGGCTGGCCCGGCCCGGGGACGGTGCGGACGAGGTGCTGCTGGCGCTGGCCGGGCTGGACGAGCCCGCGCTCGCGCTGCACGCCGCAGGGCTCGTACGGCAGTACGTCGACAGCCACCCGGAGCCGGGGCGCAGACCGCGGAGTATGTGGATCTCAGGCTGGAGCGCGGACCGGCGGCCCGCGCCCTGCTGCTGCCCCTGGTCACCGGGCTGCTGCGGGACCACCCGCGCCACCGGCGGTGCGCGCCGCCGTGGCCGGGTGCTTGCCGCGCCGGGAAGTCCCGCGTCGAGGCCGCTGCGGGCCGAGCTGCTGGAGGTCCTGCTGGCATTCGAACAGGACACCGGCAGGGAGCCCGAGGTGCTCGACGCCCTGCTGGGAGCGGCTGCGGCGGGCTCGGACCTGCGCCCGGAGGTTCGTACGAGGGCGCTGGTGCACCGCACCGGGATGCTCCTCGTACGCACCCCGGAGGGCGCCTCCCGGTTCGACCGCCGGCTGATCGAACTCGCCCGCGAAGTGCCGGGATTCGCCGCGCTGGTCACCCGCTGGCTGGATGACGCTCCGCAGGAATGGGCGGCCGTCGTGGGACCCAGTGCCGGGCGGACGCTGGAGAGCCTGCACAGATCACAGCCTGCGATGCCGATGCCGATGCAGGCCGTGGGATGTGAGCATGGCAGTCTTAGACCTGCGTAACGGCCATACACACGTACACAGGTTCGGGCGAGGAGCGGTCACAGTGCAGCGCTGGCGTGGCTGGAGGACATCCCCAGGACTGGGGACGCAGCGTCGTCACCATCGGCTCCTACGACGGGGTGCACCGCGGACACCAGCTGATCATCGGCCGGGCCGTGGAGCGGCGCGCGCGCTCGGCGTCCCGGCCGTAGTCGTCACCTTCGACCCGCACCCCAGCGAGGTCGTGCGCCCCGGCAGCCACCCGCCGCTGCTCGCCCGCACCACCGGCGCGCCGAGCTGATGACGGAGCTGGGTGTGGACGCGGTGCTGATCCTGCCGTTCACCACCGAGTTCTCGAAGCTGTCACCGGCCGACTTCATCGTGAAGGTGCTGGTCGACAAGTTGCACGCGCAGGCGGTCATCGAGGGCCCGAACTTCCGCTTCGGGCACCGGGCCGCGGGCAATGTGCAGCTCCTCACCGAGCTCGGCGCGACGTACGACTACACCGTCGAGGTCATCGACCTCTTCGTGAGCGGTGAGGCAGGCGGCGGCGAGCCGTTCTCCTCCACTCTCACCCGCCGGCTGATCGCCGAGGGCGATGTGGAGGGTGCAGCCGAGATCCTCGGCCGTCCGCACCGCGTCGAGGGCGTCGTGGTGCGGGGCGCAGCGCGGCCGTGAGCTCGGCTTCCCGACGGCCAACGTGGAGACCCTGCCGCACACCGCGATCCCCGCCGACGGTGTGTACGCGGGCTGGCTGACCGTGGACGGCGAGGCGATGCCCGCCGCGATCTCCGTCGGAACGAACCCGCAGTTCGACGCCACGGAGCGCACTGTCGAGGCTTATGCGATCGACCGCGTCGGCCTCGATCTGTACGGGCTGCACGTGGCCGTCGACTTCCTCGCGTACGTACGGGGCATGCTGAAGTTCGACTCGATCGACGACCTCCTCGTGGCGATGGCCGGGGACGTGAAGCGCTCCAGCGAGCTGGTCGCCGCGTACGAACGCGGCTGACGCTCTCCTGTGGTGCACACGCGGGCACCGGGGCATCGTCAGGGTAGGCCCCTCTGGCCCCTCTGGATCCCTCTAGCCGGGAGGACGTGCGCACCGTGCGCGAGCTGCTGTCGCAACTGCGTGACTGGCACGAATCCGGTACGCCCTTCGCCCTGGCCACCGTCGTAGCCGTACGGGGCAGCGCCCTCGCGCCCCGGCGCCGTGATGGCCGTGACCGCCGGCGGATCGGTGGCGGGCAGCGTCTCCGGGGTGTGTGGAGAGCGACGTGTACGAGGTGGCGGTCGAGGCGCTCGCCACCGGCAGCCCCGGCTGCAGACGTACGGCATCAGCGATGACGAAGCCTTCGGCGCCGGCCTGACGTGCGGCGGAACGATCGATGTCCTGGTGCAGCCCTACCCGACGGCGGACAGCCGGGACCGGCTGCGGGCGATCGTCGACACCATCGCCGCCGGGGAGCCCGTCGCGGTCGCGACCGTGGTCTCCGGAGCCGCGCCCACCGGAGCGAGCCTGGCGGTCCTGGCCGGCAGCTCCACCGGTTCGCTCGGCAGCGAAGGGCTCGACGCGGCCGTCACCGACGACTCCCGCGGGCTGCTCGCCCAGGGAGCCACGGAGAACCACCGGTACGGCGCGCACGGCGAACGCCGGATGCAGGCAGTCTCGGTCTTCATCCAGGTGTACGCGCCCCGCCCGCATGCTCGTCTTCGGCGCCATCGACCATGCCGCCGCCACGGCGCGGATCGGGTCCTTCCTCGGCTACCGGGTGACGGTCTGCGACGCGCGTCCCGCCTTCGCCACCCGAGAACGTTTTCCCACCGCCGACGAGGTCGTCTGCGCCTGGCCCCACACCTACCTGGAGTCGACCGCCGTCGACGCGCGCACCGTCCTGTGTGTGCTCACGCACGACCCGAAGTTCGATGTGCCGCTGCTGGTTGCCGCGTTGCGCACACCTGCCGCGTACATCGGGTGATGGGCAGCAGACGCACCCATCGCGACCGGGTCGCGCGCTTGCGGAGGCCGGGGTGGACGAGGCAGGACTGGCCCGCCTCGCCTCACCCGTAGGCCTCGACCTGGGCGCCCGTACACCGCAGGAGACGGCCGTCTCCATCGCCGCCGAGATCATCCAGCACCACTGGGGCGGCACGGGGCGCCCGCTGGGCGAGCTGACGGGCACGATCCACCACCAGCCCTGAGCCGCCACACGTCCGGGCCGTTCGGCCAAGCCGCGCGCCCGGCGCAGGCTCGGCCAACCCGGCCCAGTCACCCCAGCCGGCCGGGGTGGCCCGGGCCTACGACACCGCGCCCACGGCCGCCGCCGCCCAGTGGCACGCCACCTGCGGGTGCCCCCGCCATCCAGCACCGGCAGATCCTTCGTACGGCACGCGTCCGCGACGCCCGCCCGCTCCGCCTCCCCGAGGCGAGGATCTGACAGCGCGCATGGAACCGGCACCCGGACGGCACCCTGGACGGGTCCGGTGGCTCTCCGGTCAGGATCACCGGATCACCCTCCGCCTCCGGCAGCACTGACAACAACGCCTGCGTGTACGGGTGCCGGGGCGCGGTGAGGATCTGCTCCACGTCACCCGTCTCCACGATCCGGCCCAGATACATCACCGCCACCCGGTCCGCGATGTTCCACGCCAGACCCAGATCGTGCGTCACCACCAGCGCAGAGAGCCCCAGCTCGTCCCGCAGCCGCAGCAGCAGTGCCAGAATCTCACCGCGCACGGACGCGTCCAGCGAGGCCACCGGCTCGTCGGCGACGATCAGCTCGGGTTCGAGTACCAGCGCGCCCGCGATGACCACGCGCTGGCGCTGACCACCCGACAGCTCGTGCGGGAACCGCAGGAAGAACCGCTCGGGCGGCCGCAGCCCCGCCGGGACAGCGCCCGGCCACGGCGGCCTGTTCGTCACCCGGGTACCCGTGGATGCGCAGGCCCTCGGCCACCGCGTCGTACACCGTGTGCCGGGGTTGAGCGAGCCGCTGGGGTCCTGGAGGACCAGCTGCACCCGCTTGCGGTACGCCTTGAGGGCGCGGCCCGAGTAGTCGAGGGCTTGCCGCCGAAGGTGACCCGGCCCGACGTCGGCGGGACCAGACCCAGCAGGGAACGCGCGAGAGTGGTCTTGCCGCAGCCCGACTCACCGACCAGCGCGACGATCTCGCCGGGCCGGATATCGAGGTCGACCCGTCGACGGCCCGCGCGGGAGCCGCCCGCGTCGGCCGGGGAACGTGATGTTCAGCGACTCCGCGCTGAGCAGGGGTGCTGGTCATGACGTGCTCCTTGCATCCTCGGCGCCCTGCGGGCCGGGCTCCGCGGCCGTGTCCGTCTCCACCAGCACACACGCCGCCCGCCTGCCGGGCCCGGCGTCCCGCAGCTCCTGGTCCTGCGTGGCGCAGGAATCCAGTGCCACCGGGCAGCGCGGATGGAACGTACAGCCGGACGGCAGCGCGGAAGGGTCCGGCGGGTCACCGGGCAGACCGCGTGGAGCGTGCCGCGAGGAGAGGTCACCGATCTTCGGGAAGGCGGCCGACAGCGCGCTGCCGTAGGGATGCCGGGCGCTCTCGTGCACCTGCCTGGCGGGGCCCTCCTCGACGACCCGGCCCGCGTACATCACCGACAGCCGGTCACAGGTGTCGGCGAGCACCGCCAGATCGTGACTGATCATGATCAGGCCGAGGGCCTGGTCGGCGACGAGCTGCTCGATCAGCCGCAGGATCTGCGCCTGGATCATCACGTCCAGGGCCGTGGTCGGCTCGTCGGCGATGATCAGCCGTGGGTCGCAGGCCAGCGCCATGGCGATCATCACGCGCTGGCGCTGACCGCCGGACAACTCGTGCGGATACGCCTGGGCACGCGCCGCCGGAAGCCCCACCTGCTCCAGCAGTTCGCCCGCCCGCTTCTTCGCGGCGGCCGGGCCGGCCTTCTTGTGCAGCAGGATCGGTTCGGCGATCTGGTCACCGATCCGGTGCACGGCGTTCAGCGAGTGCATCGCGCCCTGGAAGACGATCGACGCCCCGCCCAGCGCACCGCCCGCAGCCGGCCCCACTTCATGGCGAGGATGTCCTCGCCGTCGAGCAGGATCTCGCCGGAGAGGGTCGCGGTCGGCGGCAGCAGCCGCAGCAGCGCGAGCGCCAGCGTGGATTTCCCGCAGCCGGACTCCCCGGCGATGCCGAGCTTCTGGCCTGCCTCGACCCGCAGATCGACGCCGCGTACGGCACGGACGGCCGAGGCCCCGAGCCGTAGGTGACATGCAGGTCGCGGACGTCGAGCAACGGCTGCCCGGTCTCGGGCTTCGGAACCGTCTCCGGTTTCGTGATGATCAACGGGTCACCCCAGCTTGGGTTGAGCACGGTCTCGATGGCACGGCCGCACAGTGTGAAAGCGAGTGCGACGACCGCGATGGCGAGTCCGGGCGGAGCGAGGTACCACCAGTTGCCGGAGCTGACCGCTCCGGCCTCCCGGGCGTCCTGGAGCAGCCCGCCCCAGGAGACGACCGTGGGATCGCCGAGCCCGAGGAAGGCGAGGGTCGCCTCGGTGAGGATGGCGCTGGAGATCACCAGCGTGGTCTGAGCGAGCACCAGCGGCATCACATTGGGCAGGACATGACGGGACATGATGTGACCGTGCCCGCCGCCGAGCGCCTTTGACCGCTCGATGTACGGGCGGGACTCGACGGACAGCGTCTGCGCCCGTACCAGCCGCGCGGTCGTCGGCCAGGTCGTCACGCCGATGGCGAGAATCGTCGTCCAGACCGACCGCGAGAGCACGGTGGCCAGCGCGATCGCGAGCACCAGGGTCGGCATGACGAGGAACCAGTCGGTGATCCGCATGATGACGGTCCCGTACCAGCCCTTGAAATGACCTGCCGTGATGCCCACCAGGGTGCCGATGGCCACCGAGAGGAACGCAGCGAGCAGGCCGACGGTCAGCGAGACCCTCGTACCCCACAGCAGCAGGGCGAGCAGACTGCGGCCGAACTGGTCCGTACCGAGCGGGAACGCACTGCTCGGGGACTCCAGCGCACCGCCGGTCGCACCGGTGACGCTGAGCGATTCCGCGCCCACCAGCAGCGGTGCCGACAGCGCCAGCAGCCCGATCAGCACGAGCACGGCGAGGCCCGCGATTCCGGAACGCTGGCTGCGGTACTGGCGCCAGAACGCGGCTGCGGCATGACGCCGGCGGGTCCAGGTGAGGGCACGCGGGCTGATGGTCTTCACCGCGTCGGTCGAGGCTGTCATCGGCCCACCCGGGGATCGAGGAGCGGATAGACCACGTCGGCAAGCGTGTTCATCAGGATCACCGCGGCGGCGAAGACGAAGAACAGTGCCTGCACCAGCGGCAGGTCGGGCACGCTAAGGGCCTGGTAGAAGAGTCCGCCCAGGCCCGGCCAGGAGAACACGGTCTCCACCAGGATGGCACCGGCCACCGTATTGCCGAGATTGACGAACAACAGCGTCACCGTCGGCAGCATGGCGTTCGGCACGGCGTGGCGGCTGCGCACGAGATCGTCGCGCAGCCCCTTCGCCCGTGCTGTCGTCAGATAGTCGCTGCCCATCTCGTCGAGCAGCGAGGAACGCATCACCAGCAGCGTGCGCCCGTACTCGACGGCGACGAGGGTGATGACCGGCAGCACCAGGTGATGGGCCACATCGAGGACGTGGGCGAAGCCGCCTCACCGCCCGATTCCATGCCGCCGGTGGGGAAGATCCGGGATCGGTCCGATCCCCACCGACAGGGTGATGATGAGGAGCAGACCGAGCCAGAACGAGGGCACCGAGTACAGCGTCAGCGCGAAGGCCGTGTGGAAGCGGTCCCCGAACGAGCCGGTGCGCCAGGCAGACCTCGCACCCAGCCAGATGCCGATCACCGTGTAGATCACGAACGCCGTGCCCGTGAGCAGCAGCGTCGCAGGCAGTGCCTCGGCGATCTTGTCCATCACCGGTGCGCGGAACTGGTACGAGGTACCGAAGTCCCCGGTCAGCGCCTTGCCGCAGTACTCCGTGAACTGCTGCCACAGAGGCAGGTCCAGGCCGAATTCGCGGCGCATCGCGGCGATCTGTTCGGCGGACACCTGCCGGCCACCGGTCATCTGCTTGACCGGGTCGCCGGGGATCAGCCGGAACAGGAAGAAGCTGGTGACCAGCACGGCGAACAGCGAAATGGCCGCACCGATCAGCTTGCCCGCCACATATCGGAGATAGGCGGTCGTGCTGCGGGCCCGTGGAGTGCGGGCCGACGGCCCGGCCGGAGCCGGACCGTCGGTCTGCGCACTGTCCACGCCCGCCGCACCCTTCAGGAGTGCGGGAGTGCTTTCTGCGCTCATGGACTATTCACGGTCTTCCGCGGTGGAACGACGACGCATGGCGAACAGCAGCCCGCCACCGGCGAGGACGACTACGGCGATACCGATACCGACGAGGACTCCGGTGGAGCTGCCGCCGCCGTCGGACGAGTCGCCCGACGCGGCTGCGGCCGGGACCGCCGACCACCAGCTCCAGTAACCGTCCTGACCGTAGATGTTGCCCGCGTCCGAGGGCATCGTCGTGATCGACTTGATCTGGTCGGTTCGGTAGGCCTCAACGGCATTGGGGTACGCCATGACATTCATGTACCCCGTGTCGTACAGCCGCGACTCCATCTGCTTCACCAGATCAGCCCGTTTGGCGGCGTCGTATTCCACGAGCTGCTTGTCGTAGAGCTCGTCGTACTGCTTGTCGCAGATGAAGTTGTCGGTCGCTGCCGTCTCCTTCGCCTTGGTGGGCAGTGCGGCACAGGTGTGGATCGACATCACGAAGTCGGGGTCGGGGTTGACGGACCAGCCGTCGAACGCGAGGTCGTACTCACCGGCGAACCACGGGTCGGTGACGTTGTCGAGGCAGTCGACCTTCAGACCGATGCCCAGCTCGCCCCACCACTCCTGGAGGTACTTGCCGACCGCCTTGTCGTTCGGGTCGGTGGCGTGGCACAGGATGCGGAAGTCGAGCGGCTTGCCGTCCTTGCCGGTCCGCTTGCCGGCGCTGTTCTTCTTGTAGCCGGCCTCGTCGAGGAGGGCACCGGCCTTCGCCGGGTCGTAGCTGAGCTTCTGGTCGGCCGAGGGCTGCCAGAAGTAGGGCTCGAAGCGAGGCGGGATGTAGCCCTCGCCCTCCACGGCGTAGCCCTGGAAGACCTTGTCGATGATCGTCTCGCGGTCGACGGCCATGAAGAGGGCCTGGCGGACCTTGAGGTCCTGCAGGGCCGGATGCCCGTCGCCGAACTTCTTGCCGTCCTTGGTGCGGGCGCCCGGGTTGGCGGCCAGGGCGTAGAAGCGCCTGCCGGGTGCGTCGTTCACCTTGATGTTGTCGGCGCCCTTCAGCGACGCGGCCTGGGCCGGAGTCAGACCGGGGCTGCCGGCGACGAAGGAAACTTCACCCTTTCGGAGGGCTGCGACGGCAGCGTCCTGGTCCTTGTAGTAGCGGAAGACGAGCTCGTCGAACTTGGGCGCACCGCGCCAGAAGTCCTTGTTGGCCTTGAGCTTCACATAGCTGTCGACCTTGTAGTCCGTCAGGATGAACGGCCCGTTGCCGACGATCGGGAACTTCTTGTCGTTGTTGAACTTGGAGAAGTCGGAGACCTTCTCCCAGACGTGCTTGGGGACGATGGGCACATCGAGAGCCGTCATCGTGGCCTGGGGCTGCTTCAGCTCTATGACCAGCTTCTCCGGGCTCGGAGCGGTCACCTTCTTGAAGTTGCCGACGAAGCTGCCGTTCGAGGTGGCCGCCCCTCGTCGGTCATCATCTTGTTGAAGGTCCACGCCGCGTCCTCGGCGGTGGCCTGCTGACCGTCCGACCACTTCGAGTCCGGCCGGATGGTGTACGTCCACGTCAGCTTGTCCGCCGAGGGTTCCCACTGGTGGCCAGCCCGGGGATCGTGTGGTTGTCCTTGGCGTCGTAGTTGGTCAGGAAGTCATACATCAGCCGGGAGACGCTCGTGGAGAGCAACCGCTGCGCCAGGAACGGGCTGAGGAGTCGACGCTCTGCGCGACCGCGACCGTGAGGTCGTCTTCCCGTCGTCGGCGGCCTGCGCCTGCTGCGGTGCCGGCGTGAGCGGATTTCCGGTACGACCGATCCGGCGGCCAGCGCGAGTGCGGCGACGCCGGAGGCCAGGAGGAAGCGCAGACGGCCGCGTGGCCGGGAGGAGCGTGGTGGAAATCTTGTGACCATAAGACGTGGACCTCGCGTCATGACTCGCACGGTGAAGGCGGGCAGATCTCTGGTTCGCCAGCTGGTGAAGCGAAGGTTTATCAGCGGTGGCCGAGTCGCGTCAACGGTCGGTCAAACCGTGTGTGGGCTGCGGGAATACAGGAAGGGCCCGTACCGTCGGAACGGTACGGGCCCTCATGGTTTAGACCTCTACTGCCTTACTGCTGGGGTGGCGGCGGAGCCTGCGGGGTGCTGCTGCCAACCCACGGGCGGAACCGGGCCTTGCAGTTCGCCCTGATCCGGCTGACTTGGCTGGCCAACGTGCTGCTGGTACGGCGGGGCGGTCCCGAGGGGCTCGCCCCGACTGCGCCTGGGAGGGCAGCGACTGCTGCCAGCCGTTCTGCTGCGCACCGGGCCGGGCTGCCGGCCCCGTACGGCTGCTGCGGGGCACAGGCTGCTGCCGCCGTACGGCGGTTGATAGGGCTGCTGCTGCGGGTAGGGCTGCTGCTGCGGGTAGGGCTGCTGGGGCCGGCCGGGGTAGGGCTGTCCGGGCTGCGGCTGGGGCGCGTACTGCTGCTGCTGACCGGGCATCGGCGGCGCGTACTGCGGCGGCGGGGTGCTGCCGTCCGAGGTCCACAGGCCTTGCTGGTGCTGGGCGCGCTGGAAGTCCTCGGCGACCAGGGCCGAGAGGTTGAAGTACGCCTCGCGGGTCTTCGGACGCATCATGTCGAGGTCGACCTCGGCGCCCGCCGACAGGTGCTCGTCGAACGGCACGACGACCACGCCGCGGCAGCGCGTCTCGAAATGCTGCACGATGTCATCGACCTTGATCATCTTTCCGGTCTCGCGGACCCCGGAGATGACCGTGAGGGACCGCTGCACCAGATCCGCGTAGCCGTGCGCCGACAGCCAGTCCAGTGTGGTGGACGCGCTCGACGCACCGTCGACGGACGGCGTCGAGATGATGATCAGCTGGTCGGCGAGGTCCAGCACTCCGCGCATCGCACTGTAGAGCAGGCCGGTACCCGAGTCGGTGAGGATGATCGGGTACTGCTTGCCCAGGACGTCGATCGCCCGCCGGTAGTCCTCGTCGTTGAAGGCCGTGGAGACCGCCGGGTCCACATCGTTGGCGATGATCTCCAGACCGGAGGACGCCTGCGAGGTGAAGCGGCGGATGTCCATGTACGAGTTGAGGTACGGGATCGCCTGGACCAGGTCACGGATGGTGGCCCCGGTCTCACGGCGCACCCGGCGCCCGAGCGTGCCGGCGTCCGGGTTGGCGTCGATGGCGAGGATCTTGTCCTGCCGCTCGGTGGCCAGCGTCGAGCCGAGCGCGGTGGTCGTCGTGGTCTTGCCGACGCCGCCCTTGAGGCTGATGACCGCGATCCGGTAGCAGGAGAGCACCGGCGTACGGATCAGCTCCAGCTTGCGCTGCCGCTCGATCTCCTCCTTCTTGCCGCCCAGCTTGAAACGGGAGGCGCTGGAGGGATTGCGGCTGCTCTTGGCCTTCTGCTTGCCCCGGACCAGTCGGTCGGAGGACAGCTCCACGGCAGCCGTGTAGCCGAGCGGGGCGCCGGGCACGGAACGCTCGCGCTGGTCATGGGTGACTGGCGTGGGCCAGGCGCCGCCGGCGCGCGGATCGGCAGGCGGGGGCTGGGGGCTCGACTGCTGGGGCGCCGGGTTCTGGGGCTGGTAGGCCGCGGGAGGCTGTGGGGCGGCAGGGGCGGGCAGGTTCGGTGTGTTCTGGGCCGGCTGCTGCGGGATCTGCGGGGAGGGGCGCCCTGCGCGGAGTGCGGCTGCTGCTGGGGTGCTTGGGGCGCCTGCGGCTGGGGCGGCTGCGGGAAGCCGTAACCACCCTGGGCGTACGGGGCTGCGGTGCTTGTGGTGCCTGCGGGAAGCCGTAGCTGCCTTGCGGGCAGGGGCGTTGGGCTGGACCGGTGCCTGCGGTGCCTGCGGTGCCTGCGGTGCCTGCGGTGCCTGCGGTGCCTGCGGTGCCTGCGGGAACCCGTAACCGCCGTACGGCTGGTCCGTCGGAGCGTGCGCGGACCCCGGTACGGGCCACTGCGGCGCCGACTGGGGCGCGATGGGCTGAGGGCGGCGGGATGAAAGTCCGGCGGCAGCGGCGGCAGCGCGCCCTGAGCGGGAGGTGCCGGGGACCAGGGCGCCGGTGCGTTCACCGGCGCCGCGTCAGCGGAGGCGCGTCCTGGGGCGCCGCGTCCGCAAGGGCCAAGGGCTCGTCGCCCTCCGGGCCCGAGGCGGCCATGATGTCCGCAGCGGCATCCGCAGGCACCGCAGCGGCCGGAGCGTCGTCGCGTCCGGTGTCCGCCGAGTCGTCGGCCGCTTCCGCGTCATGTGCGGTCACGTCGGCTGCGGCCTGTCCGGAGTCCGCTTCCGCACGCCTGTCGGTGTCCGCGACGGCCGGTTCGTCCGCCGGTGCGCCCTGCTCCTCGCCATCGCTTATGGGCGCACCCGCGGCAGCGGCAGGCGTCGAAGGAGGTCCGGGCCGGAAGCGGAGGTACCGGCACCGGACGCCGCAGCCGCTTCGCGCTCCGCGATCTCCCGCTTGAGCGAGGCAGGGGAGAACCGCATGGTCGCGCCGCTCTCCAGGTCGCCGCCACCGAACGGATCCGGGGCGCCGCTCCCCGTACTCGCCGCTTCGGGACGTACGGGTGCTCCGGGCGCGGATTCGCCCGGAGCGGCAGCCTCGGGCGAGGATGCGGACGGCTCGGAAGAGGCAGGCGCGGACGGAGCGGAGGGCCCCGAAGCCGACGGCGGTGCGGGCGTCCAGCGGGGATCGGCCCGCCTGCGGCCGGCAGTCCCGGCACGGACAGGGGAGCCCGCTGGTGGCGGAGGCGGGGCGAGATGCGAACCGCCTCCACCCGACGAATCCCCTGACGCGCTCTGCGTGTACCAGGCGGGCGGGGTGTAGTCGATGGTGAACTCACCCGTCATCTCGGCGGGATCCGCGTCGGACGACTCGTCGACGGGTGTGTTCCATCCCCGCGAATCTCGTCCCGATCGCCGTTCACTTTGCCTCCTGGTGTGGTCGAGCACCCTTGTGCCGTGTTGGGTGGGGCGACCGTTCCCGTTGTCCGATCCGCCCGGCTCTCCCCTTGGGACGCACATGGCCTGCCCGCAGGTTCTGCTGCCGCGCCCTCACCCACCCTAATCGCCATTCGGCTCACTGCGGCAGGCCGTTCGGGAGACCAGGATCTGTCCCGTACGTCACGCCCCGCTCCCCAACGATCCGAGTACGGCCCGGCACACAGGCCGAAGCGGTCAATTCGGAATATATCCAGACGCGATGGAAGGGTGGCCGTCCTGTCCGGACAGCCACCCTTCCACCCGCCTCCTGCTACGTGAGGTCGAACTCACCATCCCGTGCGCCCAGTACGAACGCGCGCCACTCGGCCTCCGTGTACCGCAGTACCGTCTCCGGATCCAGCGACGACCGCATGGCCACCGCGCCCCCGGCAGATGTGCGATCTCGACCCGCTCCTCGACGTCCTCGGTCCCGGGTGCGCTCAGCCACTCCACATCCGAGATGTCGAGAGCGTAGAGCTCTTCCTTTTCCTGCTGGGTGCCCATTTACCGGCGTCCCTTCGATCGAACCGTGTCGTTGCCCGGCCATGCTCCCTGGGAGCGGAGGGCCAGGAGGTGTAAACCGGAAAGTATTCAGACCGACCGGCAAATGGGGAGCGGCGTCGCGGGGCCGATACGCACTCCCCAAGGCCTTAAGGGTCGGGGGCCCCACCCGCGTTGTCGTCAATCACCATGGCTCCGCCATGCCTCAATCCTCCGCCTTGCAGCTGCACGCACCAGCCCCGTTCCTTCTTCCACCCCCATTTGCCGGTCGGTCTCAGTCCATCCGGCGAGCGGTGCCCAGCAGGCCGTTCTCGACGTCCGTCGCGCTGGTCATCACCCAGTGGCGCTCGCGGCCCGCCACCCAGAGCGTGACACCGTCCGCAAGCGTGGGCAGGGCCTCGCTCTCAGCACGGGCGAGCCCAAGGATCCGGCCGATCTGGTCAGCCTCGGCCGGCGAGACCCGCTGGATGCCCACGAGCGTCGATGCCCGCATCAACCGGGGTGCCACGGGGCTCAGATAAGGCAGCAGCGTCAGCACCGACTGCCATGGCGAGGACACCACCCGGCCGCGGGGCGGGCGCATGCCGCAGTCGCGCACGACCACCACCGGACTGCCGACGGTCGCCCCGGTCGGCGGAACCCGGCCCACGTCGTGGAGCGAAACGCACTCAAGACCGGCACCCGCCGCCTGCGCCAGAGTGGTCCACGCCTGGGTACGCCCGGTCTCCACCGCTACCCGCGCGCCCGTGGCCGCCGCGCGCAGCGCCAGCACCTGGGCCGTCCACAGACCGCCGATCAACAGGACGTCGTACGGCGCGGGGCGGTGGAACCCGATCATCTGCGGGCGTCCCTCGGCGTCGCTGCCGATGATCACGCCGTCGTCCCCGACGGGCAACGACAGCGCGCCCAAGTGGTCGGCCGCCAAGGTGTGCCCCGCGTGACGGGGCCTCGCAGGCCTCGCCTCGGCCCGGTGCGAATGGTCACTGTGCGCCTCCCAGCGGGAGCGTGGCCAGCACGCCCGGCAACTGCTCGCGGTCCAGCCGCACCAGACCGACCTTGGCGTGCCGTGCGGCCTGCTCCAAAGTCCTTCGCACCCCGACCAGTTCGGTATCGGAGCCGCCGGTGATCCGTACATGGCCGGACACCGACATATCGCCCAGGTGCGAACCGCGCCGCACCGTCAGGCTGAAGGTCGTCGCGTACGCGGGCATCGAGGTCAGCAGCGACACGAGGCGCGGCAGCGGTGTCGCATCCCGGCCCAACTCGGGCCAGCGGTCCACCGCGTAGGTGGTGTGCCAGCGGTCGTCGCACCGCCAGACCCTGGCTGTCTCCATCGTCCGCCGCTGCGGCGCGGCATCCGGGCGGCCGACACGTGCCGACAGGATCGGATTGGCACACGCGGACGTCGACACGGCGGAGTTCAGCTCCTCCTGGTCCAGCACCACGGCCCGGAAACCGGCGCCGGTGATCCGGCTCGCCACATGGTCCGCGACCCGCACCAGACACCGCTGGGCTCCACCGATCCCGCCCCGCGTGCCTCGATGGCCTCCCGGCACAGCTCCGGATCCAGCTTCACGGCCACCCAGGTCATCCGCAGCGCGGGTGCCCCGGTCTGCTCCTGAAGAGGTGCGTAGGACAGCCGCGCCACCGACTGCTGGGGCAGATGCGGCGCCGGAGCGGCACGCACCTGCTGAACGAGCTGCGCGGACTCCAGCACGATGTCGTCGACCGTGAGGGCATCACCCAGCAGGGACAGCGGCAGCGACCGGGCACCGCGCGCCTGGCGGAGCGACTCACCGCTGGCCTCGACCCGTACGACAGCGGTCAGGAACGTGCCGTCCCCGAGCATCCCCACCGTGCGCCGGTCCCGGTCGACGTATATGTACGGAGCGAACCCCGGCACGCTCTCCGCCACCGGCGCCAGCTGCGGTTCCGCATCCACGGCACCGGCCACGGCGGTCCGCCTGCGGTCGCGGAGCGACAGTGCCGTCGACAGCCAGTCCTGCACGGCGCGGCCCCGGCGGCGTACCACCGCGAGCACCGCCAGCAGACAGGCGACCGCGACGGCCGGGATCAGCCATGGGCCACCGAGCGCGGCGCCCACAGCGGCGACCGCCAGGGCCGCCTCGACGAGCACCATCTGGCGCAGTACGGGCCCCACTCGACCGGTCCGCGAAATCGACCGCAGAACCGTCGCCGCGGGGCGTTCGCCGACGGGCCGGGGCTGCACCGGCCGGCTCGTTGCTACGTTGCCGGCGGGAAGGGCCGGACGTCCGGTGGTCGGACCGCCTCGTGCGCTCGCGCGTCGCTGCAGCCATCGCCGCGTTGCCCCTCGTGTCCGAATTTACCGTTTTTCACGGGCGTTGACCGGGCGATCACCCTACCCGAGCAGTGACAGCCGAGTCCCAACGGGCATAGTAGGGGCCCGGCCGACGACAGCGGCCGACGGTGGTGGGAACCTGGTCGCCCACTGGGGAGAGGGGCAGCGGGCACATGGCATCACGGCGGGACGAACTCAACGCCTACACCTTCGCGAAGCGGAGGTTGATCGCACAGTTCCTGCAACCCAACCCGAGCGGTTCGGAGGAGGGTGCGCCCGTCCCCTGCGTGCGGTGGTCCCCGGAGCGATCGTCGGCGTCGTTGTGCTCGCGGTGTTCGGGGCCTGGGGATGTTCAAGCCCGTAGCGCCCCAGAAATGGGACACCCCTACGAGAACGTCATTATCGCCAGCAAATCCACCACACGCTATGTGGTGTTGAAAACCGACGGCAAGACACAGCTCCACCCGGTGCTGAACATGTCCTCCGCGAAGCTCCTCCTCGCCCCGGACAAGGGCACGGTCATCAACGTCAACGAATCGGTCCTCGACAGCGGCAAGATCCCGCACGGCGCCACCCTCGGCATCCCGTACGCCCCGACCGGCTGCCGGACAAGGCGGAAGCCGGATCGAAGAAGCGGTGGGCCGTCTGCGAGCGGCCGGTCGAGGGCGGCGGGGCCATCCAGAAGGCGGCGTTCGTCTTCGCGGAGCGCGAGCAGAAGAAGACCGACGACAAGGGCCGGCTGCAGGGCGGCGAGCTGATGTACGTCGAGGGGCCGGGGCCGGACAGGACCCGCTACATCGTCGACGCCGAAGGCAAGGCGTACCCGGTGAAGAAGGAAGAACTGCTGCTGCGCACCCTGGTCGATCAGAACCGTGCCCCCAGCGGGTATCCGCTGCCTGGCTGGACACCCTGCACACAGGCGACCCGGTCGACTTCCCGACGGTCCCCAGAGTCCCCGGTTCCGACGCGGGCATCCCGGGGAAGCTGGAGCCCGAGGCGAACAGAGTGGGCATGGTTCTCTCCGCGACCTCCGGGACCAAGACCCAGCAGTACGTGGTCCTGCAGGGCCAAGTCGCCCCGTATCGGATTTCATGGCCAAGCTCCTGCTGAGCAGCCGAGCCCTGGTCGACCTCAAGCAGGACGGCAAGGTGAAGCCCGTCAGCGCCGGAGCGTTCGAGCCCGGCGAGGCGTTCGGGCAGAACCTGAACTGGCCCACGAGCAAGCCGGATCCCGTCAACTCCGCGAGCGCCGACAAGGGCAGCCGCAACACCGTCTGCAACGTCCTGCGCGGCGTCGACACGAAGAGCGGCGCCGGCACGCTCAGCACCTGGGTGGGTACCGGCTTCCCGCGCCCCTCCCCAACGGTGCGAGCAGCGCCTACGTCAGCCCTGGATCCGGTCAGCTCTTCCGGCAGTTCAAGGGAGCCAGCCCCGACTCCGGCCCGCTGTTCCTGGTCACCGACACCGGTCTGCGCTATGCCATGCAGTCCAACGGCGACAGCGTTCAGGATGATTCGGGGATTGGTGAGTCCAGCTCCAAGAAGGAGAGGAGCAGCAGCAAGAGGCCCAACAGGCGCAGAACCGGCTCGGATACGCGGACGTCGCCCCGGCGCCCATCCCGGCCGCCTGGTCCTCGTTCCTGCCGACGGGACCGCGCCTGTCGACCGGCTCCGCCCGCCAGCCACAGGGTTCGTGAGGAGCGCAACCACATGACGACGCACTTCTGCGCGCACCGGCGCCTGCTGACGGCCGCGGCCGCCACCGCCGTCCTCTTCGTCACACTGCCGGTGCTGCCCGCAGCCGCCGAGGACTCCACCCAGTGCACCTTCCCTCGAAGAAGTACGCGGGCCGCCCGTGGTCGCTGCAGCGCGTACTGATGGACGAGCTGTGGAAGCAGTCCACCGGCAAGGGGTACGGGTGGCGGTCATCGACACCGGCGTGGACATCAAGAACCCACAGCTCAAGGGGCCGTGGACGTCAAGAGCGGCCGCAACCTCCTGGACAGGAACCTCAAGGACGACGAAGGCCGCAAGATCGAGCGCGGCAAGGAGAACGGCACCACCGACACGGTCGGCCACGGCACCAAGGTCGCCGGAATCATCGCCGCGCGCCAGGTGAAGGGCACCGGTTTCACCGGCCTGGCCCCGGACTCGACGATCATCCCCATCCAGCAGAACGACGCCGAGGGCCACGGAACGGCCGAGACGCTGGCAGCCGCCATCAACTACGCGGCCGGCGCCGCCCGAGCCGACGTCATCAACATCTCCCAGGACACGGCCAACGCGGTGAAGCCCGCAGCCGTCCTGGAGCAGGCCGTCAACGCCGCCCTGGCCAAGGAAATCGTGATCGTTGCTTCCGCAGGCAACGACGGACTCGGCGGCAACGTGAAGAAGACCTACCCGGCCTCGTACGAAGGCGTCCTGGCCGTGGCCTCGTCGGACCGCAACAACGAACGGGCCGCCTTCTCCCAGTCCGGCGACTTCGTGGGCGTGGCCGCCCCGGCGTGGACATGATCTCGACGGTCCCCGACGGCGGACACTGCACCGACAACGGCACCAGCTTCTCCGCCCCGTACGTGGCCGGGGTCGCCGCCCTCGTCAAGGCAAAGCACAAGGACTGGACGCGGCAGCAGATCGTGGCCCAGATCGAGCAGACGGCGGAACGCTCGGTCGCCGGCCACGACCAGCTGGTGGGCTGGGGCGTCGTCGACCCGGTGCGCGCCTTGACCGAGGACGACAAGCCCATCGCCCAGCCGGTTGCCAACGAGGGCGTGAGCAAGGGCGAAGCACCGGTCCCGGCCGCACTCCATCTGGGCGAGACGGCGGCGGAACGCAACGCGCGTCTGGCGACGTACGTGGTGGTGGGCGGGGAGTGCTGGTGGCCGCGATAGCGGGTACCGCCGTGGCCGTACGCGATACGCGGCGGCGGTCCAGGCGCCGGGGAGACTGGACAGTGTCTGACGACGGCGCCGTCAACCCGGGATGCGGTGCCGTCCACGGAAGTTACGTGACCGATAAGACAGTTGGCCTTGTCATAGCCAGTGGCTAAAGTTGTTGTGATGTGGTCAGTCCCGTTCACGCCGATGCGATTGCAACGCGTGACGGACTGAGCAAACGGGGAAACGGGGAAGGGCAGCATCGTGGCTGATGAACCAGGCGGTGGCGGGGAGGCAAGGGCGATCTCAGGCGTGGAGTCGGCGCGCTGGAGAAGTTCAGGGACCGCGTCAACACACTGCTCACCGAGTTCGAAGGCTCGCCGGCCGGTAAGTCAAAGGTGGCAGCGCAGACGGTGTCGCGCACGTCCTTCAGCGGCCAGAACGCGTGTTTCGCGGAGGCCGACGGGCTGTACACGCAGTACAACCGCGTCCACGAGGCGCTCGTCACGCTCTCCAAGTCGCTCGGCGACCAGATCGAGTACCTGAGCCTCGGCGTGCATGCGGCAGCAGTCGGCTTCGACAACGTGGACAACGACACGCGGCGCCAGTTCTACGCGATCCAGTCCCGCCTGGACTCGGAGGACGAGAAGGCGCGGGGCGACCAGGCCCAGAAGCCGGAGCAGCCGCGTTCCGACGGCAAGACCGGCTCAGCCTATGACGACTTGGGTGATAGCTGATGAGTGACGAAAGGAACCCTGACCTGACGCTCAAGCAACAGCAGGCACAGGACCAGGAGCGGGTCCAGGGCCAGCTGGTTGTCACTGACGTCACCCGGCAGGTCCAGAGCGTCATGGATGTCTTCAGCTTCGGGAGTTCGGGGCCCACGGGACGGACTTCGTTCGAGGGCCATGAGCTCAACGCGATGATCGACCTGATCGAGAACTCCAATCCGGAGAACCTGGAAGAGGCGGGCAGGGCGCTCTTCAAAGCCAGGACTGCCATCACGGATGCCTCGACGGAGCTCAAGACCTTCATCGACGCTGTCGAGTGGGAGGGCGAGTCCGGAACCGCATTCCGTGACTGGGGCAAGGACTGGTTGCCCACGCCGAGAAGCTGGGCAAATTCGCAGAGGCGGCCGGGACCCAGATCACAGTCGCAGGCACAGGCCTGGCATCGGTACGCAAATCCCTGCCTCCACGCGACAGCCGCCTGATCCGGAAGGCTGTTGAGGACATCGAGGCCCCGGCGCGGGTCGAGGGCAACCCGGAGTACGCCGCTGCGGTGAAGGTCGAGAAGGACCGACAGGAGGCGATCAACCAGGCGAACCGGCTGGCGTCGTACTACTCGGTTTCGGAGGAGGCTTTGGCGGCTCAGGAACCGCCGAGGTTTGACAAGAAGCTCAACGTTGACATGCCGAAGCCCACGGGCTACATCTGGAACCCCGACTCCGGGAGTTCTCCAGGGAATCCGAGGCGTTGGGTGGTGGCACGACAGGAGCTGTGTCGGCGCCCTCAGCGAGTGCCCATCCTGGCTCAGATGGCAGCGGGCGTCGTGCAGGGCTGCGGCACTTGGATCGATCTCGCCTGTTCTGGACAAGGGCACATCGACAGAGATCAATACTGCTGCCGCCCCGCCGGCACCTGTGACTGCTCCCAACCTGCCCTCGGCGCCTCCGGTCACCGCCCTGCGGGCCCGGATGTCGGCTCGGCTCCGCCCATGACGAATCGCTTCACGGAATACGTCACAGGCAACTCGCGACGCCCCACGGGACCAACGGGCCTGCCCGGAGCGATTGGCCTGCCCGGGAACGGCGCGGCCAGGACTACAGGCCCTGCCGGTAGCGGCCCGGTGGCGAATGGGCGCACAGGAGCGCCGGTTGGGCGTCCAGCCACAATGGGCGGTGGTCCGAGCTCAGGCACGACCGGACGCCCAGGCGGGACAACTAACCAGTCCCCGATGGCTGGCAGGCCTGGTGTGACCGGCGGTAGGCCCGCGACAGGAGGCCGTGGAAGTACATCCGGATTTCCCGGCCCACAGGCTGGCCGAGCAAACGGCATCGTAGGCGGGACCCCGCAGCGTGCGGATCCGGGCGCGGGCAGGACTGGAGGTCGTGGTGTTCCGCGCGGGACGGTCATTGGTGCCGAGGAGCGGCGCAAGCGCGTGGCTCGGCCGCTGGAGTCGGCCAGCGGGGAGTTATTGGAGCCAACGGAACGAATGGCGCGACCCGTCCTGGTGGGAGGGAGTTCCCAGCTCGAATGGCGTTATGGGTACGCCTCGCGGTGGAGCTGCCGGATCTGGTTCGGGTGCGAGGGATTCACCGCTGGTGGCGCGGGTCTCGTGCGTGGCCCCTCAGGGCGTCGTGACTCTGACGATGACGACCAGGACAGTGGCTCGGACCGTCCGGACTACCTGACGGAGGACGAAGAGACATGGGCGGCTGGACGGCGTGGAGCCGTGCCGCCGGTGATCGAGTAGGTACAGGGAAGGTCCGGAAGTCAGGATGACAGCAGGAATGAACCAGCCCCGGAAGCGCCACGTAGCTCTCGGTTTGCAAGGAAAACTACTCGGCACCCTTGCTGTCGCGGCTGCCTGGAGCATGGCATTTGCCATGGTGGCCACACCTGCTGTGGCCGCGGATGTGCAGTCCAAGCAGTGGTATCTCAAAGCGATGCACGCTGAGGAGATGTGGAAAGTCACCACGGGTGAGGGCATGAAGGTGGCTGTCATCGACTCGGGCGTCAATGCGTCGACACCCTCTTTGAAAGGGCAGGTCCTGGAGGGAACTGACGCCACAGGAGCCGACGGCGATGAGTTCGATGACTATGCAGGTCATGGCACCACCATGGCTGAGTTGATCGCTGGAACAGGCGGGGTGGGGGCCTGAAGGGTCTCGCCCCGGGCGCGAAAGTTATTCCCATGCGGATCACCGATACAGGGTTCCAGGATTCACATTCCGTGAATCCAAATGATGTAGAAGATGCAATTCGGGCCGCAGCGGACAGTGATGCTCAAATCATCAGCATGTCGGTTGCTAGTGATTTCCCTGGGCGGGGAGCGGGAGGCGGTCGAGTACGCGCAGAGCAAGGGAAAGCTATTCTTTGCAGGGTTGGAAACAATGCCAAGAAGGGAAACAAGGAGCAGTTTCCGCCGCTTATCCACAGGTCGTTGGTGTTGCCGCAACCGACAGTAATGGCAAGGTTTCCACGTATTCTCAGCATGGGGACACGGTGGATATCGCTGCTCCCGGAGATGGCATTCCAACGTGGTGCGACGCGAAGTTCGAGGGCTACTGCGACTCTGAGGGCGGGACCAGCCAAGCCACTGCCATCACGTCAGCATCCGCGGCCCTGATCTGGTCCGCCCACCCGGACTGGACGGCGAACCAAGTTCTCAACGTCCTTTCGACACAGCGGGGCGCGGTGACTGGGAGAAGGGCACTCTCAGCAACTATCTCGGCCACGGTCTGATCCGCCCAGCGGTCAACATCCTCAAGGGCAAGGGAACCCCGGCACTCCGGACATCAGTCCCCTCACCAAGGAGAAGACGCCCGGCTCCTCGGCCTCACCCGCCGCCTCTGCATCGGCTTCGTCACAGCCTGGCAAGAAGGAATCGGCTGACGACGCTGCCGTGGCAGGCTCCAGCAATGAGCAGGACGACGACAGCCGGCTGGGCCTGATCCTCGGTGGAGCGGCGGCGGTGATTGCGCTCGGCGGTGGGGCCTTCGCACTTACCCGCAAACGCCGCACCGCCTGACTGGCCGCACGTTCTTCACCTGTACCAACCGGCAAGAGAAGAGCCGGACCGAAGCAAGAGCACTAGGAAGGAAACCGGAACCATGGAAGACCAGAAGGTTTCAGATGCCGCACTCATCAAGCTGGAGGGGCAGCTCTCTCATCGGTTCGACTCTGTTAAGGGTCAGCTGAAGACACTGCAGGCGACGATCGACAACCTGGAAGGCGCCTGGAAGGGCATCGCCGCCGGTGCCTTCAACGTCAAGCAGGCAGACATCAACCTCAAGATGGTCAATATCGCTAAGCTGCTGATCAATTTCATGGAGGCGATCAAGGCGGCCCGAACCATCTCGGGTAACACCGAAGACGAAATCAAGGCGGCACTCCAGGGCGTGGATGTCGTCAGTGGTTACTCCGGCGACACGGCCGCGGAGGCCAAGATGTCGAATCTCAACAACTTCTGAACCTTCTCGCGCCCGTACCACGTACGAGGCCGTCACATCCAACCTAGATAGCACAGGAGGATCGAATGTCGAACAACCCCGACGGCACGATGGTCGTCACGTACTCAAGCCTTGACGAGGCTGCCAGTTCCATCGAACGGCAGGCCAAGCAGCTCGGCATGGACCTGGATGACATCAAGAACATGGTCGCCGGCGTGTCCGAACTCTGGGAGGGCGAGGCCAAGCAGGCGTACAGGTCGGCTCAGGACCGCTGGGACACAGAGGCCAGGGAGATCCAGCGGGCCCTGGCGGAGATCTCGCGCCGGGTCCGCGATGCCGCCCGGCCTACCAGGCCGGCGACAAGCGGGCGAGGGCGCACTTCGACTAGGGCTCGCCAGAGCACAGCCAGGGTGGGCACACGCGGGAGGTGCCCACCCTGTCCTGTCTCCCGAATACCGAGCCAGGCGTAACGCTGCGCCCCTGCCCCAGGCAGGGCGCAGTTGCGCGTTGGCGTACTGGCGGAGGGCGTGTCGCCATTCTGTTCCTGACCGGCGTGCTCGCCAGGCTGAAACAGGCCTGTGCCGTCACCGAGGGGTGGCCACAGCGCCTACGCAGCCATCGGGCGCTGCTGGGAGCTTATTTCTGTCAACTCACGCGTTTGGCATGGGCGGTTGGCCCTGGCCACACAAGGCATCCGATGCTCCCTGGGCGCAGGGAGATCAGTTGGGTGGCACGTTCGGGATTACGCAGAGACATCCGGAACCCGCTGTCCACAGCGGTAATTTGAGCGCTGCCGTCGTCGTGCGCGAGGCCCCACGCAGCGACACGGGCGTCAGGCTCGCCCTTCTCGGTCTCGAACTGCTCGACCACGGCGAAGAGGCGGGGGCTGTGGCTTCGACAAGGGCGCGAATCTCGTCGACGAAGCGGTCGGGAGGGTCGGTGGGAGAGGAAGGCGGAGATACGGTAGCCATGCGAAGTCTCCAGTCGGTGGGAGGAGTTGAACCGCACCGGTAACCTAGCGCTCGGAGGGATATATCTATCCCTTTGCTGGGAAGAGTTCTTTCATTCCGTCCGTGTGGGTGACGCATGGAATGCCTGCGCGAATGGAGGTGGGATCGGGTGGCGCGAGCGATGCCTCCGACACTGCGGCAGCGACGCCTGGCAGTCGAGCTGCGCAAAATGCGGGAGCGGGCGGGGCTTACGTCGACGACGGCTGCGGCGAGCGTCGGTGTCCAGCAGGCGAGAATGAGCATGATCGAAGCGGGGCGCTATGCCGTGAGTGCTGACCGAGTGCGCGCTATGGCGAACAGTTATTCATGCAGTGACGCCGCTCTGGTGGATGCCATGGCAGAGATGACAGGCGGCAGAGAGCGCGGTTGGTGGGACGAGTACCGTGAGCTGCTCCCCGCAGGACTCATCGAGGTCGCGGAGTGTGAGCACTGGGCGACCTCCGTGCGTGTGGGTGTGGTTGTCTCCTGCCGGGGCTGGTACAGACGCTGGAGCACGCTCGAGCAGTATTCCGGCAGAGCGTTCCGCAGCTGCGGCCCAATGACATCGAGCATCGCGCTTCCTTCCGAGTCAAGCGCCAAGCGGTGCTCTTCCGGGAGGTCAGGCTTCCCTATACCGCCATCGTTCATGAAGCGGCGCTACGCATGCGGTTCGGTGGACCTGAGGTCACGCGGGCACAGTTACTCCACATGTTCGAGATGACAGAGCAGGCCAACATCACGATCCAGGTGATCCCTTTCGAGCGCGAGGACTTCCCGCTGCTGGGCAACCGATCACCTATGTCGCCGGACAGGTGCCGCAACTGGACACCGTTGTGCTGGACTCCGATCACGGTTGCGATTTCCTCGACGCAGAGGCGCAGCTTGCACGCTACAGGTCTGTACTGGACCGGATGGAGAGCTGCGCTCTCAGCCCGGCTCTCAGCCGGGACTTCATCCGCAGCATCATCAAGAGTCTTTGAGAGGCTAATCCATGCCCGAGTACAACTGGCAGAAGTCCTCGTACAGTACTGAGGGCGCAAACTGCGTCAATGTTGCCGGCGCAACCGACGGCACGTTCCGGCTGCGCGAGAGCGACGAGCCAAACGTAGTGCTCGTCGCCAGCAGTGCCGGCCTGTCCGCGCTGCTCGCGTCGATCAAAGCCGGTAAGCCGTAGCAGCGGTAGCCGGGGGCGGAGGGCATTGCGTTGGAGCGAGCGGCCGGTGATCAGCGGGCGAGCGTGGCAGAGGCCGTGTCCCCGTTCTGCACTTGTTCGGCGCACTCAGTGAACAGCGATGCCATGTCTTTGACGAGGACGTTGTCGACCTTCTGCGCGCCGGTGACGCGAACCCAGAGCAGCATCGTGCCGGCCCAGACCTGATCCACTGCTCCTGGTTGCTCCTTGAACTCCACGATGCTGACACGGGCGTTGCTCTCTTCCCCGAGTCGGCCACGAGCGAGGTCCTTGCTCTCACTGGACTTCGACTGTTGATCTTCCAGAGAGCGTCGTATGCCGCCTCGGCCGACTGTGCGTCCTCGTGGGCTGTCATCTGGAAGTAGGTTTCGGCCTGTCTGCCTTCGCGGCGGAAGGATAACCGGGCATGGAAACCAGCGTCCTCGCAGCCCTTGTTGCCCTCGTTGGGGCACACCTGCCGCCTGTGCCCGCTGTCTATGGAAATGTTCACAGGCTCCTCGATCGCCCTCCAGTCGGGCATGGCCGTATCGGTCGGAACGACCGACTCCACCTGCTGTGCGCTCAATGCAGCAACCTTGTTGTCAGCGCTGCCACTCTCAGTCCCGCCGCCACACCCCGTCAGCAGAAGCAACGCCCCCGACCTCAGCGAGCCTTTGTTGTCGCGTGTGGTTCCCTGTCTTGAATGCTGGTCACAGGTGATTGATTATTCGTACGTTATGAGCAATTCTCAGAATTATTCAGTTCTACCGAATAGGCGCGAATCAATTTCTCGAGCGCTGGCGCGTTAGGGTTCCCTGAATCAGAGATCCTGATCATTGCGAACACTCTCTCGCTGGCTGTCGGGGCTTCGATACCCGGGTTGTTCAACCCGGCCCAGAGTACCAACGCCCCTGGTCTTCGAGCTCTCCCGCGAATGCCGCGGCGAACAACTCGTCGCCCGACATCCTCTTGAGCCAGGCGTTCAGCGCGTCGAATTCCTTGACGGTGAGGTCCTCGGGGTTCTTCTTTGCTATGGCCGCCATCCGTTCGGCCGTCTCGATGGCCTCGGTCGCCGAGTCGCGGTCTTTGTACTCCGCTCCCGTGAACCCGGTGTCGGCCTGGTCCACGAGAGCTCTGAGGGCGACAGCGGCGGTGTGATCGCACTCGGTCGCCTTGGCGAGGATTCTCTGGAGTTCGTCCCGGAAAAGGGTGACGTCGTTCGTGCTGTGGTCCGGGACAGAGGTCCCCTTGGCCGCACGGTCCGGGTGGATGTTCATCGTGACCGTGAACCCGCCGTCACCCGTGGTAGTGACCGACAGGTTCTTTGCGCGTCCGCGCTCCAGAGCCTCGTCGAGGTTGCGGTGATGGGCCTTCAGCTCGGCACGCGTGTCCTTGAGGATGTTCCACAGCGACTTGGCCTGCTTGTAGGCGTCGTCGAACTCATGTGCCGTCTTGCCGACGAACTGTTTGGTGAAGGCGGCGTTCTCGCCCGACCAGCTGGCCTTGTCTGCCTTGCCCTTGAGGCCTCCTCGCGCGTCCTTCTCCAGGTCCACGAGGTTGGTCACCATCGTCGACCAGTCGGTGATGGCCTCGTCCAGCAGTCCGAACTTCGCGAAGCGCAGGGTTTCGAGATCCATCAGTTGTCCGCCTTGTTCCGCTCGCCCTTGGGGACGTAGTCGTCGTCGAATCCCTCGTCAAGCGTGCGGATACTGCTCACTTGCTGTCTGACGTACTGGTCGTCGTTCTGGTGCACGACCTTGGTGAAGTCCATGTGGCTCGATATGTGCCCGCAGGCATCGATCAGGGTCTTGAGCTGCTTGTCCCAGCGATTCGCCACGTGCTGGAGGGCGCCGCCGAGCTCGAAGCCCTGGGTGGTGAGGTCGCTCGCCGCCGTGTCGCCGGTGGGCACTGCGATTCGGGCCTCCTTCCATAACCGTCCGTTCAGCTTGGAGGCCTTGTCACGGATGCCTGACAGGTGGAGCTGGTTGATCGCGAGATCACCCTCTTTGCCGCCGCCCCTTGGGTGCGGCCTTGTTGAGCTGCATCTGCGCGCTGCTCCTGTCTGCTACGTCGGCCTTCAGCTGCTCCCACTCGGCCCAGCCATCCGCGGAGCCCTCCAGCGTGGGACGGGATTGATCGCCGGATCGACGGAACGTCTTGCGCGCAAAAGACCGGGGCGCCGGATCAGCCACCCGAAGGTCTGCCGCCCCGACGCCCCGCAAAGCCCTACTGCTCGCCGGCAACAAGCCCTGTCTGCACCAGCGGATTCCCCGCCGCCGGGTAACGAAGACACCCGCCCGGCCGGCATCGGCCGCGGTCGTACGTTGCCCATGATGTCCCCTCCTGGGGTCGCCCGACAGCATCAGCCCCTGTGCGCCCAGCTCGATCATTCGCTGGATGAAGGCCTCGTACAGGGCCCTGCTCGCCCCGCCGTGTTGCGGGCGATGATGAACCGGACGCCCACATCGCGTGCGAACGGCAGCTGTTCCGTGAGCTTGGCCAGCGGGTTGCCGCTCGACGTGGAGACCAGGTCGTAGTCGTCGATGACGACGTACACGGTTGGGCCGCTCCACCAGCTGCGTTCACGCAGCTCCTGCGCCGTGACGTTCGGCGAGGGGTACGGCGCTTCATCAGGTCGTGCAGCGCGTCCACGTGGTGCTCCATGTTGTTGGACATGGGCACGTACTCGGCCAGGTGCGTTGCCGGGGTGACGTCCAGGAGCGCCCGCCGGTTGTCGATCACGAAGATCTTGCAGGTGTTCCCGTCGTACCGCTCGGTCAGCTGCTTGATGAGCAGCCGCAGCAGGTTGGACTTGCCGGACTCGCTCTCGCCGAACACCAGGAGGAACGGGTCGCGCTCGAAGTCGAGGAAGACCGGCGCCAGGTTGTTCTCGTCGATACCGAACGCGATTCCGCGCTCCGGATACTCGTGGCCGGCGGGGAGTTCGTGCGCAGCGAGCTCCCGGGGCAGCAGGCGTACCGCCGGGGCGGGTGCCGCGGTCCAGTGCCGGGCAACCTCCTGGTTCATGGCTGCCGTTGCCTCGGAGAGGTCGCTGTCGGAGTTGATGCCGTCGATGCGCGGCACCGCCGCCATGAAGTGCAGCTTCTCCGGGGTGATGCCGCGTCCCGGTACGCCCGGGGCACGTTGACCGCCACCTTGCGGTCCAGCTCGGAGTCCATGACGTCGCCGAGCCGAAGCTCGAGCCGGTTCATCAGGTGGTCCTTGAGGGTGGCCCGGACCTCCATGGAGCGCGACGCCGTGACGATCAGGTGGATGCCGTAGCCGAGACCGCGTGCCGCGATGTCCATGGCACGCGTTTCCAGGACCTCGTAGTCCGTACGGAAGTTGCCCCAGCCGTCGATGATCAGGAAGACGTCGCCCCACGGCTGGTCGGTCACGGAGATCTCGCCGCGCGCCCGCATCCTGCGGAAGGTCGCGATGGAGTCGATGCCGGCGCTGCGGAAGTACTCCTCGCGCCGCGCCATGATCCCGTACACCTCGGCGACCGTACGCCGCACCCGTTCCGGATCGAGCCGGGAGGCGATCCCGCCGACATGCGGCAGGCCGGAGACCGATGCCATGCCGCCGCCACCGAAGTCGAGCCCGTAGATCTGGACTTCCTGCGGTGTGTGGGTGAGTGCGAATCCCGCGATGAGGGTGCGCAGCAGAGTGGACTTGCCCGACTGCGGGCCGCCGGTGATCTGCATATGGCCCGCCGCTCCGGAGAAGTCCCGGTACAGCGTGTCGCGCCGCTGCTCGTACGGCTTGTCGACTACGCCCAGTGGTACGACGAGTCGTCCCGAGCCCTCGAACCCGGGCTGGGTCAGCCCGCGGTCCGGCACCGCGGAGAGTCCCGGCAGCAGCTCGTCCAGCGACGGCGGAGCGTCCAGCGGAGGCAGCCACACCTGGTGTGCGGAGACACCGCGGCCCTCCAGCCTGCGCACGATCACATCGAGCACCGTGTCGGCCAGCGCGTCGTCCTCCGGTGTGCGCGCGTTCGGTACGGCGGCCCCGGTCTGCGGGTCCGGCTGTACGTAGTGCATCGGCACCGGAGCCGCGGTGAACGCCACCGGCCTGCGGTCCATCGGCAGCGGGCCGGACGACGCGGACGACTCTGCACCGGTGCGGTAGACGCCGGAGACGTACGCGGCCTTGAACCGCACCATCTCGTCAGTGCCGTACTTCAGGTATCCGGAACCGGGGACATTGGGCAGGTGATAGGCGTCGGGCACGCCCAGCGCCGCGCGGGATTCGCCGGCCGAGAACGTACGCAGACCGATCCGGTAGGACAGATAGGTCTCCAGCCCGCGCAGCCGCCCTCCTCCAGACGCTGCGAGGCCAGCAGCAGATGGACGCCCAGCGAACGGCCGATACGCCCGATCTGCACGAACATCTCGATGAAGTCGGGCTTGGCGGTAAGCAGTTCACTGAACTCATCGATGACCAGGACGAGTGAGGGGATGGGCTGCAGCGGGGAGCCGCGGCGCGCGCCTTCTCGTAGTCATGGATGTTGGCGTAGTTGCCGGCGTCGCGCAGCATCTCCTGCCGCCGGTTGAGCTCACCGCTGATGGAGTCGCCCATGCGGTCCACCAGCGTCAGATCGTCCGCGAGGTTGGTGATCACCGCGGCGACGTGGGGCATCTGCGCCATCCCGGCGAAGGTGGCACCGCCCTTGAAGTCCGCGAGGACGAAGTTGAGGGTCTCCGAGGTGTGGGTGACGGCAAGGCCGAGTACGAGCGTACGGAGCAGCTCGGACTTTCCGGAACCGGTGGCGCCGACACACAGACCGTGCGGGCCCATGCCCTCCTGAGCCGCCTCCTTGAGGTCCAGCATCACCGGGTGCCGCCCTCGCCGACGCCGATCGGGACGCGCAGCCGCTCGGCCTGGGAGCGGGCTCGCCAGGTCCTGCTGACATCGACCGAGCCCGCGTCGCCGAGATTCAGCAGGTCGGTGAATTCGAGATTGGCCAGCAGCGGCTCGTCGTCGTCCCCGCCCGATGCCACATGGAGCGGCGCCAGCTGGCGTGCCAGCGCTTCGGCGGCCTCGTAGCTGAGCAGGTCGGGAAGGCCGTCGTAGACGAGTCCGTTGCCGGACTCCAGTTGCAGCGAACGGGGTCCACCACGATGGACAGGCCACCGCGTGCCCCGTTGACCTCGCCCGTGACGACCTCGACGACCGTCACGCCCTGCAGACCCTCGGCCGCGGCGAGCGTCGACACCGGTGATACGGACTGGCCGTCGAGCACGACGACGATATGGGGCTGGTCCATGAGCGGCTGGCCACCGGGCTGGAAGCGCGGCCGGCCTTCGAGCCGGGCCGCGAGCATCTCCTCCAGCTCCGCGACACCGGTGGTGATCAGGCGGCGGCTTCCCGCGCCGTCGACGGCACCCGGGGTCTGGACGTGCGGAGCCACTTCGCCCACTCCCAGTGGGCGGCGTCCCTGCCCGTCGCGACGGCGACGACCAGGTCCTCGGGGAGTGCAGTGATGCGAGCGCACCGACCATCGCGCGGGCCGTCGAACGGACCGACTCCGCCTCACCGCTGATCGTCAGGTGGTAGAAGGCGCGCAGCGAGACCGCCATCGGCAGGCCGTCCAGCGTGCTGTGGGTCGTGAGGAACTGGTGCATCGCGCCCGCGGTCAGCGGCTCCAGCTCATCGACCGGAGCGGTGTCCGGCGCGATGAGCGCAGTGGCGAGCTCCTGGCTGCCCAGTCCGATGCGTACCTGCGCGAAGTCCGCGTCACCGACGCGGCGCTCCCACACCCGGCTGCCTTCGGCGACCAGCGCCCAGAGCTGCTCCGGGGAGGGATGGAGATAGAACTGTGCGTCACGCTGCTTGCGGGCGGTCTTCAGTACCGTGCGCCTGGTCTGCGTCAGGTACTTCAGATAGTCGCGCCGCATATCCGCGAGCTGTCCCTGGGTGCCGCGCCGGTAGCGGACGAGCATCGCGATTGCCATAGCGACCGTGGACGCGATCATGATCATGCCCATGATCCGCATGATCGGGTTCGGGGTCATGAAGAAGAAGACGACGGAACCACCCATGCCGAGCATCGGCAGCAGCTGCATCATCACCCCTCCTGCTGACCCCGAGGCAGCTCGGGAGGAGGCTGCAACTGCACCTGCTCGCCCGGCACTTCGGATGGCAGGGCCCGCGGTGGGCGCTTGACGACGATCTGGCTCACAGCTCACCAATTCCCTTGCCGGACGGAACTGTTCCTATCGGCGCCCCGTGGCGACGGGCTCCGTCCGCGGGAGGATCCTACTGTCGTCGCGGTAGGGTGTCGCGACGCGTGTACGCATCCGCTAACTACCGCAAGGAAACGGTCATACGGGACGCGAGCGCGGCTCGTGATCCCGCCAGTGCCTTTCCGGAGAACGATGAGGGGAGCAGCAGGTGACTATGACGGCTCAAGCGGCGGCCACCGGACCCGGTCGGCCGGGTCCCGGAGTTCCGGCCGGAAACGGAATCGGTTTCTGCCGGGTCACCGTCGTCGCGCCCGACAGCCGCGTCGACGTCGCGCTGCCCGAGGATGTCGCAGTCGCGGACCTGTACCCGGAGATCCTCCGGCTGTCGGGGCAGAGCCCCGTCCAGGGCGCTCCGGTCGGCTATCACCTGGTTCGGCGCGACGGCACGGTCCTGGACGGCGGGCGCACCCTGGCCGGCCAGCGCATCCTCGACGGTGAGCTGCTGTCCCTGCGCCCCTTCTCCGAGTCACTGCCGCCGGCGGTCTTCGACGACGTATCCGACGCCGTCGCCACCGCTGTCGCGCGCGACCGCACGCTCTGGGGCGACAGCCTCATGCGCGGAGCCGGACTCTTCGGCGGATCGGTCCTGCTGGCCCTGCTCGGATTCGTCCTGTGGACCTCGGACCCCGGCACGACATGCACGGTCTGCCGGGCATCCTGGCCGCCGTCACCGCCGTATTCTTCTCGCGCTCGCCTGCGTGCGCGCGCGCGTGTACGAGGACCGGGGATCGTCCATCGCCCTGGGGACCGGCGCGCTCACGAACGCCGCGGTCGCCGGTGCCGGACTGCTGTCGCTCAGCGAGGGCCAGGGCATCGGCAGGCTCCAGTTCCTGCTGGCCTGCGCCGCCGTGCTGGTGGCTGCGGTGATCCTCATGATCGCCGCCCCCGGCGGTGACGGCCCCTTCGTCGCGTTCGTGTTCGCCGCCGCCATCGGCCTGCTGGTGACCTTCATCGCGATCATGACCGGCATGGAGCCGGCCGAGACCGCGGCGGTATGTGCCCCGCTCGCCGTGGGCGGCCTCGGCTTCCTGCCCGGCCTCTCCACCCGTTTCGCCCGCATTCCGATCGGCTTCGAGCCGCCCCGTACCACCGTCGGTGACTACGGGACCTCCGAACCGGCACCGCAGGCCCGGTCGACGCCGAGCGTATCGCCGCCCAGGCGCGCCGAGGCCACGAACTGCTCCTCGGCCTGGTCGGCGGATGCGCGCTGGTGGCCGTGGGTGCCGCGGCCGTGCTCGGCTTCTCCGACAGCATCTGGGGCCAGCTGCTGGCACTGGCCACCGGAGTCGCCATGCTGATGCGTGCCCACCTCTTCCGTTACACCGCTCAGGTCGGCTGCACCCTGGCGGCAGGCCTCGGCGCGCTCGTGCTCCTGGGCCTTGGCCTGTCGCTCAACCCGCCGATGGACATGCTGCGCAAGGCTGTCCTGGAAGGTGACAGCACCGCGCTCGACATCCGTACGATCTGGCTCGCCGCAGCCGTCGCCGGTGTCGCCGCCCTGATCACGGCCATCGGGCTGATCGTGCCGCGCAAGGGAGTCACCCCGTTCTGGGGCGCTTCCTGGAGATCGCCGAAGCGTGTGTGCTGCTGTCCCTGCTGCCCCTGTGCCTCGCCGTTTTCGACGTCTACCACTCGATCCGCGCACTCACCAGCTGACCGGCCCGGCCCGGTCGGCCCCATGGGCGGGCGGGTCCGCACGGACTGGTACGGTGGGTGACGGCCGTTTGTGTACGCGTTCCCGGAACATTGTCTGGGGCTGCGCTCATCGGACCTTCGCCCTCGAGTCACGTAAGCCCCCTGCGATCAAGACCAGGGGCACTCGTGGGCGCATCGAACACCTAGAGGAGTACCGCGTGCCGCTCGACGCTGTTACGAAGAAGCAGATCATGACCGAGTTCGCGCAGAAGGAAGGCGACACCGGTTCCCCGAGGTTCAGGTGGCCATGCTCTCCCGCCGTATCTCGGACCTGACGGAGCACCTCAAGACGCACAAGCACGACCACCACTCCCGTCGTGGTCTGCTGATCCTGGTCGGCCAGCGCCGCCGCCTGCTGCAGTACCTGGCCAAGAAGGACATCCAGCGCTTCCGTGCGCTCGTCGACCGCCTCGGCATCCGCCGCGGTGCGGCCGGCGGCGCCAAGTAAGCACGCTGTGAAAGGGAGCGGTTCCCACTTCCAGGGGCCGCCCCTTTGCTGTACGTGCGGGACTGGGCTCAAGCTCAGTAACCTGGACGTGCAACACCAGAACGAGGAGAGGCGCCCCACGGCCGCCGCCGGTCCTCGGTAGTGGCCCCGGGACAACGCCCGGGAGCTTCGATCGAAGACCGGCCCCGCACACGGTGCGCTTCTCGCACCGTCCTGCGCCACACGGGCGACAGGACGAAAGACGACGAGTATGGAGAAAACACTAGTGGAGAACGAGACCCACTACGCCGAAGCCGTGATCGACAACGGAACCTTCGGCACCCGCACCATCCGCTTCGAGACGGGCCGCCTGGCCAAGCAGGCCGCCGGCTCCGCCGTCGCGTACCTGGACGACGACACCATGGTGCTGTCGGCCACCACCGCCTCCAAGAGGCCCAGGACCAGCTCGACTTCTTCCCCTCACGGTGGACGTCGAGGAGCGGCAGTACGCGGCCGGCAAGATCCCCGGTTCGTTCTTCCGCCGTGAAGGCCGGCCCTCCGAGGACGCGATCCTCACCTGCCGCCTGATCGACCGCCCGCTGCGCCCCTCCTTCAAGAAGGGCCTGCGCAACGAGATCCAGATCGTCGAGACGATCATGGCGCTCAACCCCGACCACCTGTACGACGTGGTCGCGATCAACGCCGCCTCCGCTTCCACCATCCTGGCGGGCCTGCCCTTCTCCGGCCCCATCGGCGCCACCCGCGTCGCCCTGATCAAGGGCCAGTGGGTCGCCTTCCCGACGCACACCGAGCTCGAGGACGCAGTCTTCGACATGGTGGTCGCCGGTCGCGTCCTGGAGGACGGCGACGTCGCGATCATGATGGTCGAGGCCGAGGCCACCGAGAAGACCATCCAGCTCGTCGCGGACGGCGCGGAGGCTCCCACCGAGGAGATCGTGGCCGCCGGCCTCGAAGCCTCGAAGCCCTTCATCAAGGCCCTCTGCAAGGCCCAGTCCGACCTCGCCGCCAAGGCTGCCAAGCCCACCGGCGAGTTCCCGGTCTTCCTCGAGTACCAGGACGACGTCCTGGACGCGCTCACCTCCGCCGTCCGCACCGAGCTGGCCAAGGCGCTCACCATCGCCGGCAAGCAGGAGCGCGAGGCAGAGCTGGACCGCATCAAGGAGATCGCCGGCGAGAAGCTGCTCCCGGCCTTCGAGGGCCGCGAGAAGGAGATCTCCGGGCCTACCGTGCGCTGACCAAGAAGCTGGTCCGCGAGCGCGTCATCAGGACAAGGTCCGTATCGACGGCCGTGGCGTCACGGACATCCGTACGCTCGCCGCCGAGGTCGAGGCCATCCCGCGCGTGCACGGCTCGGCGCTGTTCGAGCGTGGCGAGACCCAGATCCTGGGCGTCACCACCCTCAACATGCTCCGCATGGAGCAGCAGCTGGACACCCTTTCGCCGGTGACCCGCAAGCGCTACATGCACAACTACAACTTCCCGCCGTACTCCGTCGGCGAGACCGGCCGCGTGGGCTCGCCCAAGCGCCGCGAGATCGGCCACGGTGCGCTCGCCGAGCGCGCCATCGTGCCGGTGCTGCCGTCGCGCGAGGACTTCCCCTACGCGATCCGCCAGGTCTCTGAGGCACTGGGCTCCAACGGCTCGACGTCCATGGGCTCGGTCTGCGCCTCCACCATGTCCCTGCTGAACGCCGGTGTGCCCCTCAAGGCCGCCGTCGCCGGTATCGCCATGGGCCTGATCTCCGAGGAGATCAACGGCAAGACCCACTACGTCGCCCTCACCGACATCCTCGGTGCGGAGGACGCCTTCGGCGACATGGACTTCAAGGTCGCCGGTACGAAGCAGTTCGTGACCGCGCTCCAGCTCGACACCAAGCTCGACGGCATCCCCGCCTCGGTCCTGGCCGCCGCGCTGAAGCAGGCCCGTGACGCGCGTCTGCACATCCTGGACGTCATGAACGAGGCCATCGACGTCCCGGACGAGATGTCCCCGAACGCCCCGCGGATCATCACCGTCAAGATCCCGGTGGACAAGATCGGTGAGGTCATCGGCCCGAAGGGCAAGATGATCAACCAGATCCAGGAGGACACCGGCGCCGACATCACGATCGAGGACGACGGCACCATCTACATCGGTGCCCAGCAGGGCTCGCAGGCCGAGGCAGCCCGCGCCACGATCAACGCGATCGCCAACCCGACCATGCCGGAGGTCGGCGAGCGTTACCTGGGTACGGTCGTCAAGACCACCACCTTCGGTGCCTTCGTCTCCCTCATGCCGGGCAAGGACGGACTGCTGCACATCTCGCAGATCCGTAAGCTCGCCGGTGGCAAGCGCGTCGAGAACGTCGAGGACGTGCTCGCCGTGGGTGCCAAGGTCCAGGTCGAGATCGCGGAGATCGATTCCCGCGGCAAGCTCTCCCTCATCCCCGTGGTCGAGGGCGAAGAGGCCGACGAGAAGGACGACGCTGCCAAGTGACGTCCAGTAGTCCGTGACGACGGCCCGCACCTCTTCCGAGGCGCGGGCCGTCGCCCGTACCCAAACGCTTCTCAAGGGCACCAACGGCATCGGCACCGTCCGCCGTACCGTTCTCCCCGGCGGCCTGCGGGTCGTCACCGAGACCCTGCCCTCCGTCCGCTCCGCCACCTTCGGGATCTGGGCCAACGTCGGTTCACGCGACGAGACGCCCACCCTGAACGGCGCGACGCACTACCTCGAACACCTCCTGTTCAAGGGCACGGCCAAGCGCAGTGCCCTGGACATCTCCTCCGCCATCGACGCGGTCGGCGGCGAGATGAACGCCTTCACGGCGAAGGAGTACACCTGCTACTACGCGAGGGTCCTCGACACGGACCTGCCGCTGGCCATCGATGTCGTCTGCGACATGCTGACCGGCTCACTGATCGCCCCGAGGACGTCGACGCCGAGCGCGGCGTCATCCTCGAGGAGATCGCGATGACGGAGGACGACCGGGCGACTGCGTGCACGACCTGTTCGCGCACACCATGCTCGGCGACACCCGCTGGGCCGCCCGGTCCTGGGCACCGTCGACACGGTCAACGCACTGAACCGGGGCCAGATCGCGCGCTTCTACAAGAAGCACTACGACCCCACGCATCTGGTTGTCGCCGCGGCGGGCAACGTGGACCACGCCACGGTCGTACGCCAGGTCCGCAAGGCCTTCGAACGCGCCGGCGCGCTGTCACGCACGGACGCCGTCCCGACGGCCCCGCGCACCGGCTCCCGCGCTCTGCGCACCGCCGGCCGCGTCGAGCTGATCAACCGCAAGACCGAGCAGGCCCATGTCGTACTCGGCATGCCGGGCCTGGCTCGGACCGACGAGCGCCGCTGGGCGCTCGGCGTCCTCAACACCGCACTCGGCGGCGGCATGAGCTCGCGCCTCTTCCAGGAGGTACGGGAGAAGCGCGGCCTCGCCTACAGCGTGTACTCCTACACCTCGGGCTTCGCCGACTGCGGACTCTTCGGGGTGTACGCCGGCTGCCGGCCGAGCCAGGTGCACGACGTCCTCAAGATCTGCCGCGACGAGATAGACCGCGTCGCGACGGACGGCCTCGGTGACGACGAGATCGGCCGCGCCATCGGCCAGCTCGCCGGCTCCACCGTCCTCGGCCTGGAGGACACCGGCGCGCTGATGCACCGGATCGGCAAGAGCGAGCTGTGCTGGGGCGAGCAGATGTCGGTCGACGACCTGCTCGCGAACATCGCGGCAGTCACCCCGGACGAGGTCCGGGCAGTGGCGCGCGAAATCCTCGGGCAGGGCCCTTCGCTCTCGGTCATCGGACCGCTCAAGGACAAGCAGGCGGACCGTCTCCACGAAGCGGTCTCCTAACCTCCCCGTAAGGAAGCAGAGCATGAGCAAGCTGCGCGTGGCCGTTCTCGGTGCCAAGGGACGTATCGGATCCGAGGCGGTACGGGCCGTCGAGGCCGCCGACGACCTGGAGCTGGTGGCCGCTCTGGGCCGCGGCGACAAGCTGGAGACCCTCGTGGACACCGGCGCCCAGGTCGTGGTCGAGCTCACCACCCCGCTTCGGTGATGGACAACCTCGACTTCTGTATCCGGCACGGCATCCACGCGGTCGTCGGCACCACGGGCTGGAGCGACGAACGGCTCGCGCAGCTGAACACCTGGCTCTCCGGTTCGCCGGAGGCCGGTGTGCTCATCGCGCCGAACTTCTCCATCGGCGCAGTCCTCACCATGAAGTTCTCGGCGCAGGCCGCCCGATATTTCGAGTCGGTCGAGGTCATCGAGCTGCACCACCCGAACAAGGCCGACGCCCCTCCGGGACCGCGGCCCGCACCGCCCAACTCATCGCCGCAGCCCGCGAGAGGGCCGGCAGCGGCCCGCAGCCGGACGCCACCACCACGGCCCTGGACGGCGCCCGGGCGCGGACGTCGACGGAATCCCGGTCCACTCGATCCGGCTCCGCGGCCTCCTCGCCCACCAGGAAGTACTGCTCGGCGGAGAGGGAGACCCTCACCATCCGCCACGACTCGCTGCACCACAGCAGCTTCATGCCGGGCATCCTGCTCGGCACCCGCCGCGTGGTGACCACTCCCGGCCTCACCTTCGGCCTGGAACACTTCCTCGACCTGAACTGACTGGCCCACCCCATGCGCGCAAAGATCACTTACGTTGTCACCGCTGCCGTCCTGGTCTTCTACTTCGTACTGGCCGGCAGCCGTGGCCTCCTGCTCATCCGGCACGGGACGCTGCTCACGGTCACCTTCGGTGTCGCGGTGCTGATCCTGCCGGTGATCGGCATCTGGTTCCTGTGGAAGAACACGCAGTTCGTCCGCAGGGCCAATGCCCTCGCCGCCGAGCTGGACGCCGAGGATGGTCTGCCGGTCGATGACCTGGCCCGTACGCCCTCCGGACGCATCGACCGCGACTCCGCCGACGCCGCGTTCGCCCGGCGCCGCGAGGAGGCCGAGGACGCGCCGGACGACTGGCGGTGCTGGTTCCGGCTGGCGGTGGCCTACCAGGACGCCAGGGACACCCCACGTGCCCGTAAGGCGATGCAGCGCGCCATCGCCCTGCACGCGAACAAGCCGGTACGCGCCTGATCGGCGTCGTACCGGCCTGTGATCGCTTTCGGGGCCCGGCCCGTCTTACTGGGGCCGGTACTCGTCGCCCCAGGCCTCGATCGTGTCGGTGGCCCGGTCGAAGGCCTCGCCGCGGGACAGGAAGTCCGCATTGTGGTCCGTGACCAGTGGTGCAAGCGGATCGCCGCCCTTGCGCACCACGGTCAGGGCCTGGCCCTGCACGGTACGGGGAAGCCCATCCACTTCACCGGCTGCTGGACCGTACGGACGGCGGCGACGCGGTTCCACGGCACTGTGGTCGTCCGGAAGAAGCCCACCCGGCGCACGCCGTGACGGCTCACCCAGGCGCCGACCCGCAGCAGCCGCAGGGCATAGACGATCGCCGCCGCGGCCAGCGCGAAGCAGGCGACCGCACCGGAAGGCTCTCCGGCAAACGCGATGATCATCGCCGCGAGCAGCACGAAGGACGCGAGCAGCAGCACGGTGGCTGCCGCCGCGACCCTCCATGGCCCGGGCGGTACGGCCGCCGCCAGCTGTCGTGATCGTCGAACGGCAGCGCGATTTCCTCCGCGCCCGCGTCGAATGCGCGGTCGGCCGTCAGGAAGGGCAGGGGCACGACTGATCCTCACTCACAAGCACGCTCGATTGCTGTGCCCGGTGAGGCTACCGAGGCGGCCACCGGCCCGACCACCCCAGGGGTCCGTACGAGTCAGTGACCCCGGGCGGCCTCGGACTTCTGGCTGTGTGACGGTGTCTGGTCGGCGCCGAGGGCGGGAAGGCCCAGGAGGAGCGATCCGGTGAGCCCGGCGACCACGGTCAGTCCCACGAGGGACCTGGCGGCCAGCTGCCGGACGCCGGTGCGTTCCCGGGCGGCGGAGTGACGTTACTGCGGAATCGGTCGGCCTCGGCAACGAACGAGAACGGGACGGATTCACGCCGGCGGAACATGAGGAAACTCTCCTTGAACTCTGTGGCAGGTGCTGCTAATGAGTCAGACGTACGGGAAGCCCATTCGGTGCCCCGAAACGCCGAACGGATCCGGGAAATCCTGCGAACGGAGGCCGTGTGGAGGCCGTACGGAGGCCGTCGCCATGGCCCGTAGAGTGGACGCCGCCCGAGCGACGCCATTGGAAGGACCCCGCCGGTGACCGAGACCCTGAGCCCACGAAGGCCCACTTCCGCAGCGATGTCACCGTTGACCTGGTGAAACACGCCGCAGGTGACTCCGATGTGCTGTTCGCCGCCCGTGTGTCCACGGCCGGTGAGCAGTCGCTGGAGGAGGTCACCAAGGACCCCGAGCGCTCCAAGGGGCTTATCAACTACCTGATGCGCGACCGCCACGGCAGTCCGTTCGAGCACAACTCGATGACCTTCTTCATCAGCGCCCCCATCTTCGTCTTCCGCGAGTTCATGCGGCACCGGGTGGGCTGGTCGTACAACGAGGAATCGGGCCGCTACAGGGAGCTGGAACCGGTTTTCTACGTCCCCGGAGAGTCCCGCAAGCTCATCCAGCAGGGCCGCCCCGGCAAGTACGAATTCGTCGAGGGCACCCAGGCACAGCACGAGCTCACGACCGCCGCCATGGAGGACTCCTACCGGCAGGCGTACCAGGCCTACCAGGACATGCTCGCCGCCGGAGTCGCCCGCGAGGTCGCCCGCGCTGTGCTCCCCGTCGGCCTGTTCTCCACGATGTACGCCACCTGTAACGCCCGCTCGCTGATGCACTTCCTGGGGCTGCGTACCCAGCACGAGCTGGCCAGGGTCCCGTCCTTCCCGCAGCGCGAGATCGAGATGGTCGGGGAGCGGATGGAGGAGCACTGGGCGACGCTCATGCCGCTCACTCATGCCGCCTTCAACAAGAATGGACGGGTGGCCCCGTAAGCGGTGTCCGTATTGCGGCGTTTGGTGAAGTTCATCTAGGCTGATCAAACGGACCCGGCACTGCTTGAACCCCGAGCAGGCAGTGCCGGGTTCCACTTCCTCGTCCCCGAGGGGACACGGCGCTCCGAGCAACGAGTAGCGTGTTACCCATGGCTCCGATCTCCACTCCGCAGACCCCTTCGGGCGGGTCCTCACCGCTATGGTCACGCCCTTCACGGCGGACGGTGCACTCGACCTCGACGGCGCCCAGCGGCTCGCCGCCCATCTGGTGGACGCAGGCAATGACGGCCTGATCATCAATGGCACCACCGGTGAGTCCCCGACCACCAGCGACGCGGAGAAAGACCAGCTCGTACGGGCTGTACTGGAAGCGGTAGGTGACCGGCCCACGTGGTCGCCGGTATTGGTACCAACGACACCCGCCACAGCGTGGAGCTCGCACGCACCGCCGAGAGTTCCGGTGCCCACGGCCTCCTCGCCGTCACGCCGTACTACAACAAGCCGCCGCAGGAAGGCCTGCTGCGACACTTCAGTGCCATCGCGGATTCCACCGGACTGCCGGTGATGCTCTACGACATTCCGGGCCGCAGCGGTGTGCCGATCGACACAGAGACGCTGGTGCGCCTCGCCGAGCACCCGCGTATCGTCGCAAACAAGGACGCCAAGGGAGACCTGGGCCGCGCAAGCTGGGCCATCTCCGAGTCCGGCCTCGCCTGGTATTCCGGCGACGACATGCTGAACCTCCCGCTGCTCTCGGTCGGCGCGGTCGGTCTTGTCTCCGTCGTCGGCCATGTGGTCACCCCGAGCTGCGCGCGCTCATCGAGGCCTATCTCGGCGGGGATGTCCACAAGGCCACGGAGATCCACCAGAAGCTGCTGCCGGTCTTCACCGGGATGTTCCGCACCCAGGGCGTGATCACCGCGAAGGCCGCGCTCACACTGCAGGGCCTGCCCGCCGGCCCGCTGCGGCTGCCCCTGGTGGAGCTCACCGGGCAGGAGACCGCACAGCTCAAGATCGATCTGGCTGCCGGCGGGGTAGAGCTCTAACCACAGACTTCACAACTGAATACGCGAGGCAACTCGCAACAGAAACACCACCAGACAACAGCAAGTGCACGAATGACAGCGCGCCACGTGCCTCAGCGGTACGTGGCGCGCGTGGTAAGGAGAGTCTTTGAGTCATCCGCATCCCGAACTCGGTACCCCGCCGAAGCTTCCGAAGGGCGCCCTGCGGGTCACCCGCTCGGCGGCCTGGGCGAAATCGGCCGAAACATGACGGTCTTCGAGTTCGACGGCCGCCTGCTCATCGTCGACTGCGGCGTCCTCTTCCCCGAGGAGGAGCAGCCGGGGATCGACCTGATCCTGCCCGACTTCACCACCATCAGGGACCGTCTGGACGAGGTCGAGGGCATCGTCCTCACCCACGGCCACGAGGACCACATCGGTGCTGTCCCCTACCTGCTGCGGCTGAAGCCGGACATCCCGCTCATCGGCTCCAAGCTGACCCTCGCGCTGATCGAGGCCAAGCTCCAGGAGCACCGGATCCGTCCGTACACCCTCGAGGTCACCGAGGGCCAGCGTGAGCGCATCGGCTTGTTCGACTGCGAGTTCATCGCGGTCAACCACTCCATTCCGGACGCTCTCGCGGTCGCCATCCGCACACCTGCGGGCATGGCTGTCGCGACCGGCGACTTCAAGATGGACCAGCTTCCGCTGGACGGTCGCCTCACCGACCTGCACGCTTTCGCACGGCTGAGCGAGGAGGGCATCGACCTTCTGCTCTCCGACTCGACGAACGCGGAGGTCCCCGGCTTCGTACCGCCGGAGCGGGACATCTCCAACGTCCTGCGGACGGTCTTCGCGAACGCCCAGAAGCGGATCATCGTGGCGAGCTTCGCCAGCCACGTCCACCGCATCCAGCAGATCCTGGACGCCGCCCACGAGTACGGACGCAGGGTCGCCTTCGTCGGGCGCTCGATGGTCCGCAACATGGGCATCGCCAGGGATCTGGGCTATCTGAAGGTTCCCGCGGGCCTGGTCGTCGACGTCAAGACCCTCGACGACCTGCCCGACGACGAGGTCGTGCTGGTCTGCACGGGCTCGCAGGGCGAGCCGATGGCCGCTCTGTCCCGCATGGCCAACCGTGACCACCAGATCCGGATCGTCCCCGGTGACACCGTGATCCTGGCGTCGTCGCTGATCCCGGCAATGAGAACGCGGTCTACCGCGTGATCAACGGCCTGACCCGCTGGGGCGCCCACGTCATCCACAAGGGCAACGCCAAGGTGCACGTCTCGGGCCACGCATCGGCCGGCGAGCTTCTGTACTTCTACAACATCTGCAAGCCGAAGAACCTGATGCCGGTCCACGGCGAATGGCGCCACCTCAGGGCCAACGCCGAACTCGGCGCGCTGACCGGCGTGCCGAAGGATCACATCGTCATCGCCGAGGACGGCGTCGTCGTCGACCTCATCGACGGCAAGGCCAAGATCGTCGGCAAGGTCCAGGCGGGCTATGTGTACGTCGACGGCCTGTCGGTCGGCGATGTCACCGAGACCTCGCTCAAGGACCGCCGGATCCTCGGTGACGAGGGATCATCTCGGTCTTCATCGTGGTCGACAGCTCCTCGGGCAAGATCGTGGGTGGCCCCACATCCAGGCACGGGGCTCGGGTATCGACGACGGGGCGTTCACTGCCGTCGTACCCAAGGTCGAGGAAGCCCTCAACAAGTCCGCCCAGGACGGCGTGATGGAGCCGCATCAGCTCCAGCAGCTCGTCCGACGCGTGGTGGGCAAGTGGGTCTCCGACACTTACCGCCGCCGTCCGATGATCCTTCCGGTCGTCGTCGAGGTCTGATCTGACGGTCACAACCAGGAGCGGGGCGCCTCGATTTGCATCGGGGCGCCCCGCTCCAGTACGTTACGGCTCCGCCCGACCGGGAAGCACCACGCGCACTCGTGCGCAGGGTGTGTCCCACAGGGGCGGGGAAATTCCGACCCAGAGTCTCTGATAACGTCGGATTCGCCGAAAGGCAAGGCCACTCCGCAGGCCGCTGGAATCGAATTCGGACCGGAAACGGAACGGAAAAGAATCTGGTAAAGTCGGACTCGCCGGAAAGGGAAACGCGAAAGCGAAGAACTGGAAAGCGGCCCCGCTTCGACCGGGAATCGGACACGAAAGAGTCTGATAGAGTCGGAAACGCAAGAACGAAGGGAAGCGCCCGGAGGGCCCCGGTGAAACGGGACCGAAGGAAGCGTCCGTTCCTTGAGAACTCAACAGCGTGCCAAAAGTCAACGCCAAATATGTTGATACCCCGGCCTGCTTCGGCAGGTTGGTGGTTCCTTTGAAAGTCCTATTCGGTGCCTTCGGGTTCCGGTAGGAAATTACACAGCGAGGACGCAGTGAACGGTCGGTCTTATTCCGACTTGATCGTTCCGCTCTCGTGTGTGTGTTCCTGATTACGGGAAAACATTCACGGAGAGTTTGATCCTGGCTCAGGACGAACGCTGGCGGCGTGCTTAACACATGCAAGTCGAACGATGAAGCCTTTCGGGGTGGATTAGTGGCGAACGGGTGAGTAACACGTGGGCAATCTGCCCTTCACTCTGGGACAAGCCCTGGAAACGGGGTCTAATACCGGATAACACTCTGTCCTGCATGGGACGGGGTTAAAAGCTCCGGCGGTGAAGGATGAGCCCGCGGCCTATCAGCTTGTTGGTGGGGTAATGGCCTACCAAGGCGACGACGGGTAGCCGGCCTGAGAGGGCGACCGGCCACACTGGGACTGAGACACGGCCCAGACTCCTACGGGAGGCAGCAGTGGGGAATATTGCACAATGGGCGAAAGCCTGATGCAGCGACGCCGCGTGAGGGATGACGGCCTTCGGGTTGTAAACCTCTTTCAGCAGGGAAGAAGCGCAAGTGACGGTACCTGCAGAAGAAGCACCGGCTAACTACGTGCCAGCAGCCGCGGTAATACGTAGGGTGCGAGCGTTGTCCGGAATTATTGGGCGTAAAGAGCTCGTAGGCGGCTTGTCACGTCGGATGTGAAAGCCGGGGCTTAACCCGGGTCTGCATTCGATACGGGCTAGCTAGAGTGTGGTAGGGGAGATCGGAATTCCTGGTGTAGCGGTGAAATGCGCAGATATCAGGAGGAACACCGGTGGCGAAGGCGGATCTCTGGGCCATTACTGACGCTGAGGAGCGAAAGCGTGGGGAGCGAACAGGATTAGATACCCTGGTAGTCCACGCCGTAAACGTTGGGAACTAGGTGTTGGCGACATTCCACGTCGTCGGTGCCGCAGCTAACGCATTAAGTTCCCCGCCTGGGGAGTACGGCCGCAAGGCTAAAACTCAAAGGAATTGACGGGGCCCGCACAAGCAGCGGAGCATGTGGCTTAATTCGACGCAACGCGAAGAACCTTACCAAGGCTTGACATATACCGGAAAGCATCAGAGATGGTGCCCCCTTGTGGTCGGTATACAGGTGGTGCATGGCTGTCGTCAGCTCGTGTCGTGAGATGTTGGGTTAAGTCCCGCAACGAGCGCAACCCTTGTTCTGTGTTGCCAGCATGCCCTTCGGGGTGATGGGGACTCACAGGAGACTGCCGGGGTCAACTCGGAGGAAGGTGGGGACGACGTCAAGTCATCATGCCCCTTATGTCTTGGGCTGCACACGTGCTACAATGGCCGGTACAATGAGCTGCGATGCCGCGAGGCGGAGCGAATCTCAAAAGCCGGTCTCAGTTCGGATTGGGGTCTGCAACTCGACCCCATGAAGTCGGAGTTGCTAGTAATCGCAGATCAGCATTGCTGCGGTGAATACGTTCCCGGGCCTTGTACACACCGCCCGTCACGTCACGAAAGTCGGTAACACCCGAAGCCGGTGGCCCAACCCCTTGTGGGAGGGAGCTGTCGAAGGTGGGACTGGCGATTGGGACGAAGTCGTAACAAGGTAGCCGTACCGGAAGGTGCGGCTGGATCACCTCCTTTCTAAGGAGCATCTAGGTTTCCTTCGGGGAATCCAGAGACCATTTCGTCGGCAAATGTTCGACGGTGGTTGCTCAAGGGTGGAACGTTGACTATTCGGCACGGTTGGCTGGTTTTCGTAAGTACTGCTTCGGCGTGGAAAACGGAAAAGAGTCAGTCGGGTCGGGCACGCTGTTGGGTATCTGAAGGTACGGGCATTTTTGTCTGTTCCTTTGGTTGCCGGCCCCAGTGAACTCGCCTGTTAGGGCGGGGTGATGGGTGGCTGGTCGTTGTTTGAGAACTGCACAGTGGACGCGAGCATCTGTGGCCAAGTTTTAAGGGCGCACGGTGGATGCCTTGGCACCAGGAACCGATGAAGGACGTGGGAGGCCACGATAGTCCCCGGGAGCTGTCAACCAAGCTTTGATCCGGGGTTTCCGAATGGGGAAACCCGGCAGCCGTCATGGGCTGTCACCCACTGCTGAACACATAGGCAGTGTGGAGGGAACGAGGGAAGTGAAACATCTCAGTACCCTCAGGAAGAGAAAACAACCGTGATTCCGGGAGTAGTGGCGAGCGAAACTGGATCAGGCCAAACCGTATGCGTGTGATACCCGGCAGGGTTGCGCATGCGGGGTTGTGGGATCTCTTTTCATGGTCTGCCGACTGTGAGACGAGTCAGAAACCGTTGATGTAGGCGAAGGACATGCGAAAGGTCCGGCGTAGAGGGTAAGACCCCGTAGCTGAAACATCAACGGCTCGTTTAAGAGACACCCAGCAGCACGGGGCCGAGAAATCCCGTGTGAATCTGGCGGGACCACCCGCTAAGCCTAAATATTCCCTGGTGACCGATAGCGGATAGTACCGTGAGGGAATGGTGAAAAGTACCGCGGGAGCGGAGTGAAATAGTACCTGAAACCGTGTGCCTACAAGCCGTGGGAGCGTCGCTGTTGTTCTTCGGAACAGCAGTCGTGACTGCGTGCCTTTGAAGAATGAGCCTGCGAGTTTGCGGTGTGTTGCGAGGTTAACCCGTGTGGGAAGCCGTAGCGAAAGCGAGTCCGAATAGGGCGATTTAGTAGCGCGCTCAAGACCCGAAGCGGAGTGATCTAGCCATGGGCAGGTTGAAGCGGAGGTAAGACTTCGTGGAGGACCGAACCCACCAGGGTTGAAAACCTGGGGATGACCTGTGGTTAGGGGTGAAAGGCCAATCAAACTCCGTGATAGCTGGTTCTCCCCGAAATGCATTTAGGTGCAGCGTCGTGTGTTTCTTGCCGGAGGTAGAGCACTGGATAGGCGATGGGCCCTACCGGGTTACTGACCTTAGCCAAACTCCGAATGCCGGTAAGTGAGAGCACGGCAGTGAGACTGTGGGGATAAGCTCCATGGTCGAGAGGAAACAGCCCAGAGCATCGACTAAGGCCCCTAAGCGTACGCTAAGTGGGAAAGGATGTGGAGTCGCAGAGACAACCAGGAGGTTGGCTTAGAAGCAGCCACCCTTGAAAGAGTGCGTAATAGCTCACTGGTCAAGTGATTCCGCGCCGACAATGTAGCGGGGCTCAAGCGTACCGCCGAAGTCGTGTCATTCATACACATAGGGCCAACGCCTGTATGGATGGGTAGGGGAGCGTCGTGTGCCGAGTGAAGCAGCCGCGGAAGCGAGTTGTGGACGGTTCACGAGTGAGAATGCAGGCATGAGTAGCGATACACACGTGAGAAACGTGTGCGCCGATTGACTAAGGGTTCCTGGGTCAAGCTGATCTGCCCAGGGTAAGTCGGGACCTAAGGCGAGGCCGACAGGCGTAGTCGATGGACAACCGGTTGATATTCCGGTACCCGCTTTGAAACGCCCAGTACTGAATCAGGCGATGCTAAGTCCGTGAAGCCGGCCTGATCTCTTCGGAGTTGAGGGTAGTGGTGGAGCCGATGAACCAGACTTGTAGTAGGTAAGCGATGGGGTGACGCAGGAAGGTAGTCCAACCCGGGCGATGGTTGTTCCCGGGTAAGGGTGTAGGCCGTGTGATAGGCAAATCCGTCACACATTAAGGCTGAGACCTGATGCCGAGCCGATTGTGGTGAAGTGGATGATCCTATGCTGTCAAGAAAAGCCTCTAGCGAGTTTCATGGCGGCCCGTACCCTAAACCGACTCAGGTAGTCAGGTAGAGAATACCGAGGCGTTCGGGTGAACTATGGTTAAGGAACTCGGCAAAATGCCCCGTAACTTCGGGAGAAGGGGCCATCACTGGTGATTGGATTTACTCCATGAGCTGGGGTGGCCGCAGAGACCAGCGAGAAGCGACTGTTTACTAAAACACAGGTCCGTGCGAAGCCGTAAGGCGATGTATACGGACTGACGCCTGCCCGGTGCTGGAACGTTAAGGGGACCGGTTAGTGCACTTTCGGGTGTGCGAAGCTGAGAACTTAAGCGCCAGTAAACGGCGGTGGTAACTATAACCATCCTAAGGTAGCGAAATTCCTTGTCGGGTAAGTTCCGACCTGCACGAATGGCGTAACGACTTCTCGACTGTCTCAACCATAGGCCCGGTGAAATTGCACTACGAGTAAAGATGCTCGTTTCGCGCAGCAGGACGGAAAGACCCCGGACCTTTACTATAGTTTGATATTGGTGTTCGGTTCGGCTTGTGTAGGATAGGTGGGAGACTTTGAAGCGGCCACGCCAGTGGTTGTGGAGTCGTCGTTGAAATACCACTCTGGTCGTGCTGGATGTCTAACCTGGGTCCGTGATCCGGATCAGGGACAGTGTCTGATGGGTAGTTTAACTGGGGCGGTTGCCTCCTAAAGAGTAACGGAGGCGCCCAAAGGTTCCCTCAGCCTGGTTGGCAATCAGGTGTTGAGTGTAAGTGCACAAGGGAGCTTGACTGTGAGACCGACGGGTCGAGCAGGGACGAAAGTCGGGACTAGTGATCCGGCAGTGGCTTGTGGAAGCGCTGTCGCTCAACGGATAAAAGGTACCCCGGGGATAACAGGCTGATCTTCCCCAAGAGTCCATATCGACGGGATGGTTTGGCACCTCGATGTCGGCTCGTCGCATCCTGGGGCTGGAGTCGGTCCCAAGGGTTGGGCTGTTCGCCCATTAAAGCGGTACGCGAGCTGGGTTTAGAACGTCGTGAGACAGTTCGGTCCCTATCGCTGCGCGCGCAGGAATATTGAGAAGGGCTGTCCCTAGTACGAGAGGACCGGGACGGACGAACCTCTGGTGTGCCAGTTGTCCTGCCAAGGGCATGGCTGGTTGGCTACGTTCGGAAAGGATAACCGCTGAAAGCATCTAAGCGGGAAGCCTGCTTCGAGATGAGTATTCCCACCCCTTTGAGGGTTAAGGCTCCCAGTAGACGACTGGGTTGATAGGCCAGATGTGGAAGCCCGGCAACGGGTGGAGCTGACTGGTACTAATAGGCCGAGGGCTTGTCCTCAGTTGCTCGCGTCCACTGTGTTAGTTCTGAAATAACGAACGGCCGTGTTTTTCCGGTGTTGGTTAATTTCATAGTGTTTCGGTGGTCATTGCGTTAGGGAAACGCCCGGTTACATTCCGAACCCGGAAGCTAAGCCTTTCAGCGCCGATGGTACTGCAGGGGACCCTGTGGGAGAGTAGGACGCCGCCGAACAATTATTCCGGGAAAGCCCCGTGCCCTTGTGGCACGGGGCTTTCTGCGTTCTGAGCCGTTTTCGCGATCGTTCCTTGGCCGGCTCCTGGCTCGTACCGTGCTCTTCATCCCCGCCGTGCGATGGGTGCGGCGAACTCTCGTAGCGATTCGAGCGAGTGGTTCTGAGATTCGGCCGGTTCGGGGTATGATCTATCTCGTTGCCGCAGCGCAGCAGGCCCCAATAGCTCAGTCGGTAGAGCGTCTCCATGGTAAGGAGAAGGTCTGCGGTTCGATTCCGCATTGGGGCTCGGTAACAGGAAGGCCCCGCCAAGGCGGGGCCTTCCTGCGTGCAGGCGTCGGCAGGTGTCTGGACGCAGCGGGGATGGGACGCCGCGCGGACGCCGAACACTGCGCGGCGTAAAAGCGTGGGGAAGCCGAGTGCTACCGGGGCTGCGCGCTGCATGTGGCGAAAGTGGAGCGGAGCCACGGGTTCACGCGAGCGTAGGTCCTCAGGTGGCAGAACGAGTACGCGTGCATGAGATCGACGATGACGAGGGGTGGCTGCTGCGGGATCATCCGCAGGGGCACCAGGGCGGTGGTGACCTGGCGAGGGGCCACGTGGTCCCGCTGTCCGTCGGGGCATGCCGGTGGTTGCGCTCAACCTGATGCCCGACCCGCACGGCAACGGGCCGAACGCGGAGGCAATGACAAAGACCCCGCCCGCGAGCCCGCCCGCGAGCCCGTCGGCAGCGCCGGGCGGCCTGAAACCGCTACGGCTGAGTACGTCCCCGTCGTGGCCCTGGAACTGACCAGGAACAGGCTCTACGGGTACATCAAGCCCATCAAGAAGCACACGCAGTTCCTGGATCCTGCCGCTGCCTGCGCAGCCTCTACCCGCCCGGTATTCGGCACTAGAAGGTGTGAGGCTCAGGCACGCGCATGGCCAGGATGGCCATGTCGTCGGAGGCGGGTTCTGCCGCGAAGCGTTCGACTGCCCGCAGGATCCGGCCCGCAACGGCGCCGGCCGTAAGGCCCGTGCACATGGCGAGGACATCGGCCAGGCCGTCGTCGCCCAGCATGCGGGCGCCCTCGCGGCGTTCGGTCACGCCGTCCGTGACACAGAGCAGGACGTCACCCGGGTCGAGGGTGACCTCCTCCTCGTACAGTTCGAGATCCTCGATCACGCCGAGCAGCGGCTGGGGTTCGGCGGCCGCCTCGACGGAGCCGTCCTGACGCAGGCGCAGCGGCAGAGGATGGCCCGCGCACACCAGCTTCAGCAGTGCGCTGCCGTTCTCCTGGGGCCACAGCTCCCCGTAGAGGAGGGTGAGGAAGCGGCTGCGGGCGCCCTCGTCGAGGATCGCGGCGTTGAGGCGCTCCAGCACGGCCGGGCCGCTGAAGCCCTCACGGGCCAGCAGACGAAGGGCGTGCCGGGCGAGCCCTGTGACGGCTGCGGCTTCCGGCCCCGTACCGCAGACGTCGCCGATGGCGAAGCCGTAGGCGCCGTCACGGATAGGAAAGACGTCGTAGAAGTCGCCGCCGACCTCATTGCCCTCGCCGGCCGCGCGGTAGATGACCTCGATCTCGACATTGGGCACATCGGGCAGGCCGGGCGGCAGCAGGCTGCGCTGCAGGGACTGGCTGATCGCGGTGCGCTCCGAGTAGAGGCGTGCGTTGTCCAGGGCCAGGGCGGCCCTGCGGGACAGATCCTCGGCCAGTTCCAGGATTTCCTGGCGGAAGTGGTCGTCGGACGGCTTGCCGAGCGTCAGCATGCCGATGACGCGGTTTCTGGCCACCAGGGCAGCACCACGGTCTCGCCGCCCACTGCGGCGGCCGTGGCGAGCGTCGTGCGGGCGGCCGTACCCATGCTCATCGGCGCGTCCCGTTCGAGACTGCGGGTGGACATCCGCAGGGCCGCCTGATGGGCGGCCGCGGAAGGGCGGCCCAGATGCGGGCGCCGGGGAGGGACCGGGTCCGGCGGGTCGATCTTGGAGAGCAGGGCCTTGAGGCCGTCGATGCGGTCCTCGTCCTCGTGGAGGACGAAGGAGAGGTAGGGCTCCGACACCTGGTCCGCGATCGTGTAGACGGCGCACCAGGTGGCCAGGGTGGGCACCGTCATCTGAGCCATCAGGGCCAGCGTCTGGTCCCGGTCGAGGGTGCCTGCGAGCAGGTCGGACGCCTCGACGAGGAAGGACAGTGAGCCGCGGCGCAGACGCTCCAGTTCGCCGAGTCTCGCCGACTCGACGGCGAGGGCGATGCGGTCCGCAGCGAACTGGAGGCGCAGGGCCTCCTCGTTCGAGTACCGGCCGGCTGCTTCGGCCGCAACGCCGAGAGAGCCGGTGAGACGTCCCTCGACCTTGAGGGGACGGTGACGACTGAACGCATGCCGGTGTCGCTGAGCAGCGGGACGGCGCCGGGTACGGCGGTGAGGTCCTCGTGGACGGCGGGCATCCGGGCGGATCCGTACCGCCCGCCCCGGCTTCGACGGGGACCCGGGCGAAGCGCTGGCGTGCCGAGGGAAGGCCGGTTGTCGCGCGGACCTCCAGCTCGGTCTCGTCGTCGGTTGCAAGCAGCAGGAACGCCGAATCGGCGTCGAGCATGTCGCGCGCCCGTTCGACCGTGCGCTGGAGCAGCCCGTCGAGGTCGTCGGGGGCGGGGAGCCGATGAAGATCTCGAACGGGTCCGTGGTCCGGTGGTCCGAGGCCGTGTCGGAGACGGGCGCCCGCACCGGGCTCTGGAGCACGGCCCGCTCGTAGTCCCGGACCAGGAGACAGACGGTGGACGGCTCACCCTGGGTGTCGCGGACCCGAAGATGCGAGGCGTAGACCGGGATGACGCGGCCGTCGGAGCCGCGGAGGCCGTAGCTGCCCTCCCAGCGCGAGAGCTGGAGGGCGTCGACGATGCCGGTGTTGGTGCCCGGGTGTGCGGCCAGGCCGTGAAGTCGGTGAACTGCTTGCCGGTGACCTGCTCGCAGGCGTACCCGAAGAGGAACGCGGCGTCGTCGTTCCACGCGGCGATCGAGCCCGAGCTGTCGATCTGGACGACGGCGACGCGAACGCGCTCGTCGGTGACCGGCAGGAGAGCTGTGGGGAGAAGGGGCCCGCGGAACGGATGCCGACCGGGCGTTCGGGAAGGTCGAGCTGGAACCAGACATGTTTGTGTGTCGGGCTGTACTCGACGCCCCAGCGGGAAGCGAGTGCCGCGCAGAGCAGCAGCCCGCGTCCGCTCTCCCGGTCTGGGCTGCCGAAGTCCAGGCCGGAGCTCTGGAGCGGGACTTCCCGTTCCGGATAGTGGTCGGAGACCTCGACGCGTACGCCGTCCTCCGTACGCAGACACAGCACATCGGCAGCCGTGCCCGCATGCACCACCGCGTTGGTGACCAGTTCACTGGTGAGGACAACGGCGTCATCGACGACGTCGGTGTAGCCCCACCCTGGAGCGTGTCACGGACGAAAGCACGGGCGGTCGCCACCGAGCGTCCGACCGGATCGAACGTGGCAGCCGCACGCGCCGTGATCACAGCACTCCCCATTTGGTGTCTCGTCGCTTCCCCGAGTCCTGTGCCCGTTTCTCGCCGCTTCGATTCGCCTGCCAGGCTAGACGCTCGCCCGGTGTCCCGTGTACACGAGGGCACACTTCGCGGGCGGGTGCGGTCGGCAGAAGTGCGCGGGCGCACAACTGTGGTCTTCCGCGTGGCGGGATGGGGCATCCGCTGAAGGCTTCGCACCGTCCCATTCCAGCCTGGTACGTTTCAACGATTTGACGTCCGCATGGTCACCCGTCAACGGTGTGCTGTGACGGTGAGCCAATGTAGAACTGGGCAAGCTTCCTAAAAGCCCGAGCGATACGGTCAACCCCTGCGGGAGGGACACGGTGGAGTCTGGCGTGGCGGCGCGGGGTTCAGAGACGCGCACAAAAGGCGGACAGCCCGTGAAGAAACAGCGCAATGGGACCATCGAAGTCGACGCGGCAGCTCTGAACAGACTGCTCGCGGGCCTGGTGGCGATGCGGGACGGCAATTTCCGCAGGCGGCTGACCGTCTCGGGCGAGGGCGTGCTGCCGGAGATCGCAGCGGTCTTCAACGAGGTCGCCGACCGCAATCTCCATCTCACCGGCGAGCTGGCGCGGGTGCGGCGCGTGGTGGGACGTGAGGAAAGCTCACCGAGCGCCTGGAAACCGGGGCCTGCGAGGGTTCCTGGGCCGCCGCGATCGATGCCTCCAACGAGCTCGTCGATGATCTGGCGCGCCCGTGTCGGAGGTCGGACGAGTGCTCTCGGCGGTCGCCGACGGTGATCTCGAGCAGCGGATGGAGCTGCGGTCGCACACGGCCGACGAGACGGTACGGCGCTGCGCGGCGAGTTCCTGAAGGTCGCCCGTACGGTCAACAACCTGGTCGACCAGTTGTCGGCGTTCACCGAGCAGGTGACCCGGGTCGCCGTCGAGGTGGGTACCGAGGGCAAGCTGGGCGGACAGGCGCAGGTACGCGGCATGTCCGGGTCGTGGAAAGACCTCACGGATTCCGTGAACACGATGGCGTACCGGCTGACCGCGCAGGTGCGTGACATCGCACTGGTGACGACCGCGGTGGCCAAGGGCGATCTTTCGCGGAAGGTCACCGTCCATGTGGCCGGCGAGATGCTCCAGCTGAAGAACACCGTCAACACGATGGTGGACCAGCTGTCGTCGTTCTCTTCCGAGGTGACGCGGGTCGCGCGTGAGGTCGGCACGGAGGGCGAGCTGGGCGGTCAGGCCGCGGTGCCCGGGTGGCCGGAGTCTGGAAGGACCTCACCGACTCCGTCAACCTGATGGCCGGAAACCTGACCTCCCAGGTCCGCGGTATTGCCGAGGTGACGACAGCGGTCGCCAATGGTGACCTCTCGCAGAAGGTCACGGTGAGCGCCCGCGGCGAGGTTGCCCAGCTCGCCGAGACGATCAATCAGATGACCGAGACGCTGCGGACCTTCGCGGACGAAGTGACACGCGTGGCCAGCGAGGTCGGTGGCGAGGGCCTGCTCGGCGGCCAGGCGCAGGTGCCTGGCGCCGCCGGTACCTGGAAGGACCTCACCGACTCGGTGAACACGGTCTTCCGGAATCTGACGACGCAGGTGCGTGACATCGCTCAGGTGACCACGGCGGTCGCGAGCGGCGACATGTCGCAGAAGGTCACGGTCGATGTGGCCGGCGAGATGCTGGAGCTGAAGAACACCGTCAACACGATGGTGGACCAGCTCCAGTCCTTCGGTTCGGAAGTGACCCGGGTCGCCCGGGAGGTCGGCGTCGAGGGCCGCCTGGGAGGGCAGGCCGAGGTGCCTGGCGCCGCCGGTACCTGGAAGGACCTCACCGACTCGGTGAACACGGCGTTCCGGAACCTGACGGGCCAGGTGCGTGACATCGCCCAGGTGACCACGGCGGTCGCCAACGGCGATCTGTCGCAGAAGGTCACCGTCGATGTGGCCGGCGAGATGCTGGAGCTGAAGAACACCGTCAACACGATGGTGGCGCAGCTGTCGTCCTTCGCCGACCAGGTGACGCGGATGGCGCGTGATGTGGGGACCGAGGGCCGGCTCGGCGGACAGGCACGGGTGGACGGTGTCTCCGGTACGTGGAAGGAGCTCACCGACTCCGTCAACTTCATGGCGGGGAATCTGACCTCCCAGGTGCGCCAGATCGCCCAGGTGACCACTGCGGTGGCGCGTGGCGATCTGTCGCAGAAGATCGATGTGGATGCCCGGGCGAGATCCTGGAGCTGAAGAACACCATCAACACGATGGTCGACCAGCTGTCCGCCTTCGCCGACCAGGTGACCCGGGTGGCCCGTGAGGTGGGTACGGACGGGCGTCTAGGTGGCCAGGCGCAGGTGCCTGGCGTGGCCGGTGTGTGGCGTGACCTCACCGACTCGGTGAACGGTATGGCCGGCAACCTCACCGCTCAGGTCCGTAATATCGCGCAGGTCGCCACTGCGGTGGCGCGCGGTGACCTGTCGCAGAAGATCGATGTGGATGCCCGGGGCGAGATCCTGGAGCTGAAGAACACCCTCAACACGATGGTCGACCAGCTCTCGAACTTCGCCGAGCAGGTGACCCGGGTGGCCCGTGAGGTGGGCACGGAGGGCATTCTGGGCGGGCAGGCGGAGGTGCAGGGCGTCTCCGGTACGTGGAAGGACCTCACCCAGTCCGTCAACGGCATGGCGAACAACCTGACTCTGCAGGTCCGCAATATCGCCGAGGTCACCACGGCGGTCGCCAAGGGCGACCTGTCCAAGAAGATCACTGTTGACGCCAAGGGCGAGATCCTCGAACTGGTGACGACGGTCAACACGATGGTCGACCAGCTGCTCAACTTCGCCGACGAAGTGAGCAGGGTCGCCCGTGAAGTGGGTACCGAAGGAATCCTGGGCGGCCAGGCCAGGGTGCGCGGCGCGACCGGCATCTGGAAGGACCTCAGCGAGAACGTCAACCTGATGGCCAACAACCTGACCAGCCAGGTGCGCAACATTTCCCGGGTCTCCTCCGCGGTCGCCGACGGCGATCTGACGAAGAAGGTCACGGTGGAGGCACGCGGCGAGGTCGCCGAGCTGGCCGACACCGTCAACACGATGGTGACGACCCTGTCCTCGTTCGCCGACGAGGTCACGCGCGTGGCCCGAGAAGTGGGCACCGAAGGAGAGCTGGGCGGTCAGGCCCGTGTTCCAGGAGTCGCCGGTACCTGGAAGGACCTCACCGAGTCGGTGAACTCGATGGCCTCCAACCTGACCGGCCAGGTGCGCCAGATCGCCACGGTGACCACGGCCATCGCCAAGGGCGATCTCACCAAGAAGATCGATATCGATGCCCGGGGCGAGATCCAGGAGCTGAAGAACACCATCAACACGATGGTCGATCAGCTGTCGTCCTTCGCCGAGCAGGTGACGCGAGTGGCCCGCGAGGTGGGTACCGAGGGGCAGCTGGGCGGCCAGGCCCGGGTGCGGGACGTCGATGGAACATGGCGTGATCTCACCGAATCGGTGAACGAGATGGCCGGGAACCTGACCCGTCAGGTACGGGCGATCGCGGCCGTCGCCACCGCGGTGACCCGCGGCGATCTCAACCTCAAGATCGATGTCGATGCGGCCGGCGAGATCCAGGTGCTGCAGGACAACATCAACACGATGATCGCCAACCTGCGCGACACGACGCTCGCCAACAAGGAGCAGGACTGGCTCAAGGGCAACCTCGCCCGGATCTCCGGTCTGATGCAGGGCCGTCGGGACCTGGACGACGTCGCCGGGCTCATCATGAGTGAGCTGACCCCGGTCGTATCCGCCCAGCACGGCGCCTTCTTCCTGGCCATGGTGCCCGGCGACACCGAGGAGGTGGGCTCGGGCGGCGGCAAGGACAACGCGTACGAACTGCGCATGCGGGGAGCTACGGGTACTCGGCGGGCTCCATGCCGACGTCCTTCCGGCCCGGGGAGACGCTTATCGGAACAGCGGCGGAGGAGAAGCGGACGATCCAGGTGGACAACGTGCCGCCGGGTTATCTGAAGATCTCCTCCGGCCTGGGCGAGGCGCCGCCCGCGCATGTGATCGTGCTGCCGGTGCTCTTCGAGGGAAGGTCCTGGGTGTGATCGAGCTGGCCTCGTTCCAGCCGTTCACACACATCCAGCGGGACTTCCTCAACCAGCTCGCCGAGATGATCGCGACGAGCGTCAACACGATCAGCGTGAACACGAAGACGGAGAAGCTCCTCGAACAGTCGGAGGAGCTGACCGAGCAGCTCCGCGACCGGTCGCAGGAGCTGGAGAACCGGCAGAAGGCGCTTCAGGTCTCCAACGCCGAGCTGGAGGAGAAGGCCGAGCTGCTGGCCCAGCAGAACCGGGACATCGAGGTGAAGAACACCGAGATCGAGGAGGCCCGTCAGGTCCTGGAGGAGCGTGCCGAACAGCTCGCGGTCTCGATGCGCTACAAGTCCGAGTTCCTGGCGAACATGTCGCACGAGTTGCGTACGCCACTGAACTCACTGCTGATTCTGGCCAAGTTGCTCGCGGACAACGCCGAGGGCAATCTCGCCGAAGCAGGTGGAGTTCGCCGAGACGATTCACGGTGCCGGCTCCGATCTGCTGCAGCTGATCAACGACATCCTCGATCTGTCCAAGGTCGAGGCGGGCAAGATGGACGTCAGCCCGACCCGGATCGCGCTGGTGCAGCTCGTCGACTATGTGGAGGCCACGTTCCGGCCGCTCACCGCGGAGAAGGGCCTCGACTTCTCCGTACGCGTATCGCCGGAGCTGCCCGCCACGCTGCACACGGACGAGCAGCGGCTGCTCCAGGTGCTGCGCAACCTCCTGTCCAACGCGGTGAAGTTCACCGACAGCGGTGCGGTCGAGCTGGTGATCCGGCCGGCCGGAGCCGATGTGCCGAACGCCATCCGGGAGCATCTGCTGGAGGCGGGATCGCTACGGGAGGCGGATGGGGACCTGATCGCCTTCTCGGTCACCGATACCGGTATCGGGATCGCGTCCAGCAAGATGCTGGTGATCTTCGAGGCGTTCAAGCAGGCGGACGGGACGACCAGCCGCAAGTACGGTGGTACGGGCCTCGGCCTCTCCATCAGCCGTGAGATCGCCAGGCTGCTGGGTGGCGAGATCCATGCGGCGAGCGAGCCCGGACGTGGTTCGACGTTCACGCTGTATCTGCCGCTGCACCCCAGCGAACTGCCGCCCCAGGGCTACCCCAGATGGGGCCGGGCCCCATCGAGTTCCACGGTGGTTCCGGCGAGGGCGCGAAGCATCTGGAAGCAGCTCAAAGGACCGGAGCCGAGGCGCCGTTGGGCGATCCGGCCAACTCCGCCGGAGTGTTCCGCCGGCGGCGCAAGGCACTGGGCGGGGCGGCGCAGCGGCGGCGCTGCCGAACGGGACGGCCGGCGGCGAGAGCGCCGCACGGGACGAGTGGGTCCAAGCGGTCCAGGAGGACGCGGAGCCCCGTCGGAGCTTCCGGTTCCACGGTGAGAAGGTCCTGATCGTCGACGACGACATTCGCAATGTCTTCGCTCTCACCAGTGTGCTGGAGCAGTACGGTCTTTCGGTGCTGTACGCGGAGAACGGGCGCGAGGGCATCGAAGTCCTGGAGCAGCATGACGATGTGACGGTCGTACTGATGGACATCATGATGCCCGAGATGGATGGCTATGCGACGACGACGGCGATCCGCAGGATGCCGCAGTTCGCCGGGCTGCCGATCATCGCACTCACCGCGAAGGCCATGAAGGGTGACCGGGAGAAGGCGATCGACTGCGGGGCTTCCGACTACGTCACCAAGCCCGTCGACTCCGATCACCTGCTGTCCGTGATGGAGCAGTGGATGCATGGCGAGTGACGGAACGCTGGATCCCTGGGCGTGACGTGGCGACCGACTGTGCTCGAACGGGTGTGAGGGCGCGGGATTCGGGAACCTTCTCGTCTCTCGCGGAGTTTCTGCTATGTGCACAGTGACATCGCGGTGACAGGGTGTGGTGATGGGCGGGGTGCGGCTACCATGACCGGCACAAGGACGGACGGCGCAAGGGAGTCGTCCCCTGGGGCGGCGCCCGGTGCGAATCCGGGGCGAGGAGGGCGGGCCATGGTGCAGAAGGCCAAGATCCTCCTGGTCGATGACCGGCCGGAGAATCTGCTGGCGCTGGAGGCCATCCTCTCTGCGCTCGATCAGACACTGGTTCGGGCATCGTCAGGGAGGAAGCGCTCAAAGCGCTGCTCACGGACGACTTCGCGGTCATCCTGCTGGATGTCCAGATGCCCGGTATGGATGGTTTCGAGACGGCTGCGCACATCAAGCGGCGAGAGCGGACCCGGGACATCCCGATCATTTTCTCACCGCGATCAACCACGGTCCGCATCACACCTTCAGGGGTATGCGGCGGGTGCGGTGGACTACATCTCGAAGCCGTTCGACCCTTGGGTGCTGCGCGCCAAGGTCTCGGTCTTCGTCGAGCTGTACATGAAGAACTGTCAGCTGCGCGAGCAGGCCGCGCTCCTGCGGCTCCAGCTCGAGGGCGGCTCTCACGCGAGTGCGGACGAGAAGGAGCCGGCGGGTCTGCTGGCCGAACTCTCGGCACGGCTTGCGGCGGTCGAGGAGCAGGCGGAAGCGCTCTCCAAGCAGCTGGACGACGAATCCGCGGATGCGGGGCGGTGGCGACCGCCGCTCATCTCGAACGCAAGCTCACCGGGTTGCGCCGCGCGCTCGACGCGTTGGAGCCCGGCACCGGCGGGCCGGCCGCTCTGCCCTCGCAGAACTGACCCGCCGATGAGGAGGCGTCAGTTCCAGGCCCGCGAAAGGCGACACGGTCGGGTGAAGCAGTAGGCACACGTGTCCCTCGCCTTCGACACCGGTAACCTCAGTCACATGGCCTCACGTACGTCCGGCAAGGGTTCCCAGGGCACGGCGGGCACCGCGAAGCGTGCCGGCCGTCCCCAGGGCCGGCGAAGAAAGCCGCGCCCGCGAAGAAGTCCGCCGCGAAGAAGACGGTGCCCGCGAAGAGGGCGCCCGCCAAAGGCGGTGGCCAGGAAGCCCGCACCCTCACCCACCGGGGCGTGTACCGGCTCGTGCGCGCCCTCTGGCTCGGGACGGCGCACGGTGTCGGGGCGGTGTTCCGCTCCATAGGGCGTGGTGCCAAGGGACTTGACCCCGCGCATCGCAAGGACGGCCTGGCGCTGCTGCTGCTCGGCCTCGCGCTGATCGTGGCGGCCGGCACCTGGTCGAATCTGCGCGGTCCGGTCGGCGATCTGATCGAGATGCTGGTGACGGGCGCGTTCGGCAGGCTCGATCTGCTCGTGCCGATACTGCTGGGCGCCATCGCGGTACGGCTGATCCTCTATCCCGAGAAGCCCGAGGCCAACGGCCGGATCGTCATCGGGCTGTCCGCCCTGGTCATCGGGGTGCTCGGCCAGGTCCACATCGCCTGCGGATCACCCGGCCGGAGCGAGGGCACCGATGCCATGCAGGATGCGGGCGGCCTGATCGGCTGGGCTGCCTCCCAGCCGCTCATCTTCACCATGGGCCAGGTCCTTGCCGTACCGCTGCTCGTGCTGCTGACCGTCTTCGGGCTGCTCGTCGTCACAGCCACCCCGGTCAACGCCATCCCGCACCGACTGCGAGCGCTCGGCGTCAAGCTGGGAATCGTCCAGCCGGCCTACGACGAGGAGGGCGGGGACGACGACGACCGCTACGACGAGCAGTGGCGCGAAGCGCTGCCCGAGGGCCCCGTCGCGCTTCGGCACGCCGGTCCGAGGCGGACGCCGAGTACGACCCGGACCACGTGGAGGCACAGGCGCTCGCCAAGCGCCGCAGGCCCCGCAGATCCTCGGTCCAGCCGGCCATGAACCACACCATGGACGCTGTCGATGTCGCCGCGGCCGCCGCGGCGGCGCTCGACGGTGCGGTGCTCAACGGCATGCCGCCCTCGTCCGTCGTCGCCGATCTGACACAGGGCGTCTCCACCGACCGGGACCGCGAGCGGACCGGGACGCCGGTGCCCGGCGCCCGCGAGGCCGAAAGGCCCAGGATCCGCAGAGCGGCCGGGGCGGCACGAAGGCCGCCCCGAAGTCCGACGGTGTACCCGATCTGACCAAGCCCGCGCCCGAACGCTCGCAGCCGCTGCCCTCCCGTGCCGAGCAGCTCCAGCTCTCCGGCGACATCACCTACGCACTGCCCTCGCTCGACCTGCTGGTCCGCGGCGGGCCGGGCAAGACGCGAAGCGCCGCCAACGACGTGGTCGTCGCCTCGCTGACCAACGTCTTCACGGAGTTCAAGGTCGACGCGACCGTCACCGGGTTCACCCGTGGCCCGACGGTCACGCGGTACGAGGTGCAGCTCGGGCCGGCCGTCAAGGTGGAGCGGATCACCGCGCTCACCAAGAACATCGCCTACGCCGTCGCCAGCCCCGACGTCCGGATCATCTCGCCGATCCCCGGCAAGTCCGCCGTCGGCATCGAGATCCCGAACTCGGACCGGGAGATGGTCAATCTCGGCGACGTGCTGCGCCTCGCGGACGCGGCCGAGGACAACCACCCCATGCTCGTGGCGCTCGGCAAGAACGTCGAGGGCGGCTACGAGATGGCCAACCTCGCCAAGATGCCGCATGTCCTGGTCGCAGGTGCGACCGGATCCGGCAAGTCCTCCTGCATCAACTGTCTGATCACCTCGGTCATGGTGCGGGCGACGCCGGAAGACGTCCGTATGGTGCTGGTCGACCCCAAGCGCGTCGAGCTCACCGCGTACGAGGGCATTCCGCACTTGATCACGCCCATCATCACCAACCCGAAAAAGGCCGCCGAGGCGCTCCAGTGGGTCGTACGGGAAATGGATCTGCGCTACGACGACCTCGCGGCGTACGGCTACCGGCATATCGACGACTTCAACCACGCCGTGCGCAATGGCAAGGCGAAGGCGCCCGAGGGCAGCGAGCGCGAGCTGACCCCTTATCCCTATCTGCTGGTCATCGTCGATGAGCTCGCGGACCTCATGATGGTCGCTCCGCGCGATGTCGAGGACTCGATCGTCCGCATCACACAGCTGGCGCGCGCCGCGGTATTCACCTGGTGCTGGCGACCCAGCGGCCCTCGGTCGATGTGGTGACCGGTCTCATCAAGGCGAATGTGCCCTCCCGGCTGGCCTTCGCGACGTCGTCGCTCGCCGACAGCCGTGTCATCCTCGATCAGCCCGGGGCCGAGAAGCTCATCGGAAAGGGTGACGGGTTGTTCCTGCCGATGGGGCCAACAAGCCCACCCGGATGCAGGGGCCTTCGTCACCGAGGACGAGGTCGCGGCCGTCGTCCAGCACTGCAAGGATCAGATGGCGCCGGTCTTCCGTGAGGACGTGGTGGTCGGGACGAAGCAGAAGAAGGAAGTCGACGAGGACATCGGCGACGACCTCGATCTGCTCTGTCAGGCAGCTGAACTGGTGGTTTCCACCCAGTTCGGCTCGACATCGATGCTTCAGCGCAAACTGCGCGTCGGCTTCGCCAAGGCCGGTCGGCTGATGGACCTGATGGAGTCGCGCAACATCGTGGGGCCGAGCGAAGGGTCCAAGGCGCGCGATGTGCTGGTGAAAACGGACGAACTCGACGGGTGTTGGCGGTGATTCGCGGGGAAACCGCTTCGTAGAGTGTTGCGGGCAACCGTTTCGCCCGGCCGTACGTCAAATTGAAGGGACGGGCAGTATGGCGTTGCGTCTTCTGCCCCGCTCCCAGCTCGGATCTCTGTCCCGCCCGAGGGGCCGGCCGGCGAACCCGATGGCGTACAAAGTCGTCCCTCCCGGTTGCCCTACCCTTTCGTACCCCCTAGACTGAACATCCAGCAGGTGGCTCACGCTCGAAAGGCGCCCCCGTGTCCATCGGCAACTCCCCGAAGACGACCGGCCTTCGATCGGTCGCGCGCTTCAGCAGGCTCGTATCGCCGCAGATCTGACGGTCGAGGAAGTCAGCATCTCCACCCGGGTGCGCATCCCTATCGTGCACGCGATCGAGGAGGACGACTTCTCCCGCTGTGGCGGTGACGTGTACGCGCGCGGTCACATCCGCATGTTCGCCCAAGCCGTCCGGATCGATCCGGATCCGCTGGTCGCGCAGTACGACGCCGAGCACGGCGGCCGTCCCGCGCCCACGCCGGCAGCGCCGCTGTTCGAAGCGGAACGGATCCGGTCCGAACCCCGCCGGCCCAACTGGACCGCGGCCATGGTCGCGGCCATCGTCGCCGTGGTCGGCTTCGTCGGCTTCACGGTTTTCAACGGCGGCGACGAAGGCTCCGGGACCGCGAAGGTCGCGGAGGGCTCGACGCCCGACAAGACCGCCAAACCCACCACCAAGCCCGTGGATCCCAAGCCCGTGCCCTCCGAGAGTGCCATCGCCGCAGCCCCGCGGGACAAGGTGACGGTGAAGCTCAGCGCGACCGAGGGCAAGAGCTGGATCTCCGCCAAGGACCACAACGGGCGGCTGCTCTTCGACGGACTGCTGCTCCAGGGTGAGTCCAAGACCTTCCAGGACAAGGGCGCGTCGACCTCGTCCTCGGTGACGCCGGGGCGATCGAGCTCTTCGTGAACGGCAAGAACGTCGACGAGCAGTTCGAGCCGGGTCAGGTCGAGCGGCTCTCGTACACGAAGGGCGACCCCGAAGTCGGCTGACCCCGGTGATCCGTTCTTTCTCTCTTTCTCCGTGAGCGCCCGGCAGGACTGCCGGCGCTCATTGCTCTCGCCCTGGGCGCGACACGGCATTCGGTCACTGCGAGTAGCGGTGAACCCTGCACGCCAGGACGGGTGCCGGGACAAAGTAGTCTTGAGCCCATGCCCGAACGCCGTACCGTCGCCCTTGTCACTCTCGGCTGCGCCCGTAACGAGGTGGACTCGGAGGAGCTTGCAGGCCGCTTGGCAGCGGACGGCTGGGATCTCGTCGAGGATGCCTCCGACGCTGATGTCGCCGTCGTCAACACCTGTGGATTCGTCGAAGCCGCCAAGAAGGACTCAGTCGACGCCCTGCTCGAAGCCAATGATCTCAAGGAGCACGGCAGAACCCAGGCCGTGGTCGCCGTCGGCTGCATGGCCGAGCGCTACGGCAAGGATCTCGCCGAGGCGCTGCCGGAGACGGACGGCGTGCTGGGATTCGATGACTACACCGATATCTCCGACCGCCTTCAGACCATCCTCAACGGCGGCATCCACGCCTCGCACACGCCGCGCGACCGGCGCAAGCTCCTGCCGATCAGCCCGGCCGAGCGCCAGGACGCCGCCGTCGCCCTGCCCGGCACGCCCAGGAGGCCACCCCGGCCCCGCAGACCTGCCGGAGGGTGTCGCTCCGGTCTCCGGGCCGCGGGCGCCGCTGCGCCGCAGGCTGGGCACCAGCCCGGTCGCCTCGGTGAAGCTCGCGTCCGGCTGCGACCGCCGCTGCTCCTTCTGCGCCATCCCTCCTTCCGCGGCTCCTTCATCTCGCGGCGTCCCTCGGACGTGCTGGGGAGACCCGCTGGCTGGTCGAGCAGGGTGTCAAGGAGGTCATGCTGGTCTCCGAGAACAACACCTCGTACGGCAAGGACCTCGGCGATATCAGGCTGCTGGAGACCCTGCTCCCGGAGCTCGCCGACATCGACGGGATCGAGCGGATCCGCGTCAGCTACCTGCAGCCCGCCGAGATGCGCCCCGGACTGATCGACGTACTGACCTCGACGCCGAAGGTCGCCCCGTACTTCGATCTCTCCTTCCAGCACTCGGCCCCCGGCGTCCTGCGCGCGATGCGCCGGTTCGGCGACACGGACCGGTTCCTGGAGCTCCTGGACACCATCCGCTCCAAGGCGCGCTGGCGGGTGCCCGGTCGAACTTCATCGTGGGCTTCCCCGGTGAGACCGAGGCCGATCTGGCGGAGCTGGAACGCTTCCTCACCGGCGCGCGGCTCGATGCCATCGGTGTCTTCGGTTACTCCGACGAGGACGGTACCGAGGCGGCCGGATACGAGAACAAGCTGGACGCCGACGTCATCGCGGAGCGGCTCGCCCACATCTCGCAGCTGGCCGAGGAGCTGACCTCGCAGCGTGCGGAGGAGCGGCTCGGCGAGACCCTTCAGGTCCTCGTGGAGTCCCTGGAATCCGAGGACGACGGTCCGGTTGCCGTCGGCCGTGCGGCACACCAGGCGCCCGAAACGGATGGACAGGTGGTCTTCACCGCACGCGAGGGCCTCGTACCGGGCCGTATGGTCGAGGCAAAGGTGGTAGGCACCGAGGGAGTGGACCTCGTCGCCGAGCATCACGAGCTTGCGGAGGTAACGAGATGACCGGAGCCCCGGCATCCGCGGCCGGCGGATCCGGCGCGACGCCGGTCCGCGGCGGCAAGCTGGGCAGTACGGCCGTCAATCAGGCCAGTCTGTGGAACGTTGCCAACCTCCTGACCATGGTGCGGCTTCTGCTCGTCCCGGGCTTCGTCATGCTGCTCCTGCACGACGGCGGGTACGACCCGGTCTGGCGCGCCTTCGCCTGGGCGGCGTTCGCCGTCGCGATGATCACCGATCTCTTCGACGGTCATCTGGCGCGCGCATACAACCTGGTCACGGACTTCGGGAAGATCGCCGACCCGATCGCGGACAAGGCGATCATGGGCGCGGCGCTGATCACGCTGTCCTGGCTCGGGGATCTGCCGTGGTGGATCACCGGCGTGATCCTCTTCCGCGAGCTCGGCATCACGCTGATGCGCTTCTGGGTGATCCGTCATGCGGTGATTCCGGCCAGCCGAGGCGGGAAGCTGAAGACGCTGGCGCAGGGCACGGCCGCCGGCATGTACGTCCTGGTGCTGACCGGGCCGCTGGCGACCTTGCGCTTCTGGGTGATGATGGTCGCCGTCGTGCTGACGGTCGTGACCGGGCTCGACTACGTGCGCCAGGCACTCATGCTGCGGCGCAAGGGACTCGCGGCCGAGCGGGCCCTCGCAGCGGCCGCGGCCGGCCAGGACACAGCTGATGCGCGGGGTACGGCGGAGGCCGAGCGGTGACTGCCGCGGCCCGGGTGCTGAGCCGTCTCCTGGCACGCGGTGAGTCCCTCGCTGTCGCGGAGTCGCTGACCGGCGGCCTGGTCGCCGCCGAACTCACTTCGGTGCCCGGTGCCTCGCAGTCCTTCCGCGGATCCGTCACGGCGTACGCCACCCTTGAAGCGGGATCTGCTGGGTGTCGGCGGGGCACTGCTGGCGGCGCGCGGCGCGGTGGATCCCGAGGTGGCCCGTGGGATGGCTGTCGGTGTACGGCAGGCTCTGGGGGCGGACTGGGGCTCTCGACCACCGGGGTGGCGGGTCCTGAGGGGCAGGACGGCAAGCCGGTGGGCACGGTGTACGTGGCTGTTTCGGGCCCGGACGGTCAGCAGAAAGTCGTGGAGCTGAGGTTGAACGGCGATCGGACGGACATCCGTAGAGAGAGTGTGCGGAGTGTGCTTGAGCTGCTGTCCGGCGAACTCGGCGACAACGCGAGCGCACAGGATACGGAACAGAACGGGGAATTGATGTTTGCAGCCCTGAGTGAACACGACATCGCTCCCGCACGGCCGCAGCGCTAGGCGGTACGGTGGGGCGTGAAGGATGCGGCTACGCGGTCCGAGGAGGGAGCCACCGATGATTCTGCTCCGTCGCCTGCTTGGTGACGTGCTGCGTCGGCAGCGCCAGCGCCAAGGCCGTACTCTGCGCGAAGTCTCCTCGTCCGCCCGAGTTTCGCTCGGTTATCTGTCCGAGGTGGAGCGGGGGCAGAAGGAGGCATCTTCCGAGCTGCTCTCCGCCATTTGCGACGCGCTTGAAGTACGGATGTCCGAGCTCATGCGTGAAGTGAGCGATGAGCTGTCGCTGGCTGAGCTGGCCGAGTCGGCAGCAGCCAGTGACCCGGTGCCTGTGCCGGTACGCCCAATGCTCAATTCCGTCTCCGTGACGTCGGTGGCAGGTGTGCCGACGGGACGGGTGACAATCAAGGCGCCCGCGGAAGCGGTGGATGTTGTCGCCGCCTGATCTGCGCGGTTCGTTGTGAACCGGAAGCCCGATCGCCCCTGGGAGCGATCGGGGCTTCTGCGTGCGGTGCTGTTCGTCGGGCAGGCGGGTTGTGAGGCCGGGTGGCAGTTCACCGGAACGGCCACCCGGGTGACCGTTATGCGTGATTTGTGCCATCGTTGACTGATGCGCCAACGGCTATCCGATCGGAGAAGTGCATGTCTGTCGTGAAGAGCCCGCTGTCCGAGAGCGACCACAAGCTTGTGGGGGTGCGCTCCAAGGCGCCCTGGTCGATCTGATCGACCTCTCCCTGGTGGCAAAGCAGATTCACTGGAATGTGGTCGGCCCGCGCTTCCGGTCCGTGCATCTGCAGCTCGACGAGGTCGTCGACACAGCGCGGCAGCATTCCGACACGGTCGCCGAGAGGGCGTCCGCGATCGGAGTCAACCCGGACGGGCGGTCCAAGACCCTGGCCAGGACCACGGCCATCGAATCCGTGCCGGACGGCTGGGTCAAGGACGTGGACGCGGTCAAGGCGCTGGTGGACGCCCTCGGTGTGGTCATCGGCCGGATGCGGGAGCGGATCGAGGTCACCGCTGATCCGGATCCTGTCAGCCAGGACATCCTGATCACGCTGACGGCGGACCTCGAGAAGCACGCCTGGATGTTCCAGGCCGAGAGCGCCTGACCCGCAGTGCCCGGCCCGCAGTGCCCGGCCCGCAGTGCCTGACCCGCAGTGCCTGACCCGCAGTGCCCGGCATCGAGTGCCTGACCGGGAAACAGTGAAGGAGACGGAAATGACTGACAAGGGTGCAACCGACAAGCTCAAGGGCAAGGCGAAGGAAGCGGTCGGCAAGCTGACCGGCGACCGGAGCAAGGAGACCGAGGGCAAGACCGACCAGGCGAAGGGTAAGACGGAGGGAGCCCTGGGCAAGGCCGGGGACCGGGCCAAGGGTGTCAGGACTCCCTGACGGACGACGACGGGCGTTAGGGCCAGGGGCCGCCCTGCAGGCCTGCAGATGTGCCCCGCCGGCCCGGGCGGGGCACATTTCTGCGCGCCGCCGGAATTCTGCCGGAATCCCTCTGGATGCAGCCCCGGCACTCCCGGGGAAACTGCCGGAGAAGGGCCTCGGGTCCTGCAGCACAGCGGGCAGCCCAGCGGCTTCCCGGGGCAGAGCGCGCGGATTCGTGCCCGTCCGTGCTGCGCACGCCGGTAGTGCAACGGTGCGCCCTCCCGCCGGGCAATCGTGCCGGACTAGCTTCGGGCGGAGGAGGCAGCCATGGTGCGGCAATATGTGCCCGCGCTCGTCCTCGGCGGGTGTGGTGGTGGGCCGTTCTGCGGCTGGTGCTCGAGCCGGATCATGCCGGTCTGGTCGAGGGCGCGGTGGCGGCAGGCGGTTGGGGGCTGAGTCTGCTGCCTGTCCATGTGGGGGCGACCGGAAGGCCCGGTGACGCCCTGCCCGGCCGGGGCGGGCCGGCGTGGACCGGCCGCGGCCTGGGGCAGCGACTGATCAGCGCGGCATGGTCGCGCCGCCGTTCGGGCGGAGGATCTGGCCGGTCATGAAGGCCGAGGCATCCGACGCGAGATGAAGCACCGTGTGGGCGACGTCCGGGTTCCCGACCCGGCCGAGAGGTGACAGTCGTACCATCGCGGCCTCCGTGCGGTGTTGCTCCTGCGTGTTGTGGCGGTCGGTCATCGGCGTCCGGATCCAGCCGGGGGCGATGGCGTTCACACGGATGGAGTGCGGTCCGAGCTCGGTGGCCAGTGTCCTGGTCAGCTGGATGACGGCGGCCTTCGCGGTGCTGTAGCAGAAGAGGCCGGGAGCGGCTGCGTCGATGGCACCCGAGGCCATGGTGATCAGCGTGCCGGGAGCGGAACGGGCGATCATGCCGCGGGCCACCTCTTGGCAGGCGTGCAGCACACCCCTGAAATTGACTGCCAGGATTCGGTCCAGGTCGTCGTCGGTGGTGTCGAGGACGCTACTGGTGTGCATGATTCCAGCGACGGCGGCCAGGATGTCCAGCTCGCCGGCGGCTGCCACGGCACCACGAATCTGGCTACGGTCCGTTACGTCGAGAGGGTAGCTGAGTGCCGAACCGCCCGCCTCGGTGATGAGCGCGGCGGTCTCCAGGAGTCCCTTTTCGTCGAGGTCCGCGCAGTGGACCGTGGCTCCGGCTTCCGCGAGCAGGGCGGCGCTCGCCCGGCCGATGCCGCTTGCCGCACCCGTCACGAACGCGGAGCGGCCGGTGAGGTCGTACGCCCTGAGGGTCATGACGGGACCGTACGACCGGACCTGACGGGTCGTCAACTAGCGGGCGGGGCCCGATTGGCAGCCCGGGCACCAGTACGTGGGCCGGTTGTCCTGAACGGTCCGGCGAATGGGTGTGGCGCAGCGCAGGCATGGGCGTTGGCCCCTGCCGTACACGAAGAGGCGTTCCCGGGGCGGATGCGGCCGAGGGCCGCGGGGCCGGTGGTGGTGCGTGTGGGCGGTCCCGGTTGGCTTCGAGGAGCTGCTTGGCAGTGCCGATCAGCCGGGCGGCGGTCGCGGCGGGCAGGTCGCCCACGGGCAGCCAGGGCGTGGCCCGCGCCAGGAAGCAGAGCTCACACGCGTAGACATTGCCGATGCCGGCGAGGTTGCGCTGGTCCAGCAGAGCTTCCCCGAGCGGGACTGCCGGGTCTGCGAGCAGATTGCGCAGCGCCGTGCCGGGATCCCAGTCGGGGCCCAGCAGATCCGGGCCGAGGTGGCCGACGACCTGCTCCTCGTCCTGGGTGCGCAGGAGTTCGAGTACGGGCAGGCGGTAGCCGACAGCGATGTGCTGCGAAGTGGCGAGGATCGCACGGATCTGGTGGGCCGGGCCGCCGCGCCAGCGCTCGCCCGGGGCGTAGACGTGCCAGGCTCCGTCCATCCGCAGATGGCTGTGGAGAGTGATACCACCCTCGACACGGGTGAGGAGATGCTTGCCGCGCGCGATGACACCGGACACGCTCCGGCCGGTCAGGTCGGCGGTGGCGAACCGGGGACCCGCAGGTCGGAGCGGACGAGTGGCTGGCCGGCGAGTGCGGTGTCCAGACGCTTCGTGGTCTGCAGGACGGTGTCTCCTTCGGGCATACCTCCATCATGCGCAAATGCGGGCAGGAAGGGCGGCGGGAGCCGCCGACGGGCTCAGGCGCGCAGCCGCAGTCCTCGGGGTGGCGAGGAATCCGGCAGCTTCCAGGGTGCGGCCCAGCGGAGAGGTGAGGACGAGGTGCCGTTGGTGCGCTCCACCGTGACTGTGCCCAGCGCGCCGGCGCGGGCTGCCGAGGCGAGTGCCTCCGCCGCCGCGCGCAGGACGGGTCCTCGGGATCGGACGCCCAGGCCAGCAGGGTCTTGCCGCCGCGCTCCATATAGAGCGCCAGCTCACCGTCGACGAGGACCACCAGCGCGCCCGCTTTGCGGCCCGGCTTGTGCCCGGCGCCGTCCGGCGGGTCGGGCCAGGGCAGTGCGGCCCCGTAGGCATTGGCCGGGTCGGCCGCAGCGAGGACCAGCGCACGGGGTGCGGCACCGGGGTCCCTGCGGTCGCGGGCGGTTGAGGCGGCCCTGAGCCGGTCGACGGCACCGTCCATGGCGAACTGAGCCGCACCCAGGCCCTCCACCACGTACCCGCGCCGCGCCTGGCCGTTGTCCTCGAACGCCGCGAGGATGCGGTACGTCGCGGAGAAGCCGCCCTCCACCCCTTCGGCCTGCACCGCTCCGCGTGTCACCACCCCGTGGCGGTCCAGGAGGGTGCGGGCCAGGGCGTGCGCGCGGTGGGTCGGCTCGGGCTCGGCCGCGGGCAGCAGGGACCAACGGCCCGAAACGGTCGGAGGGCCGGTGCGGGAGACAGGGCGGGCGGAGGCGGTGAGCGATCCGTAACGGCCGCGCGGGATGCTGCGCCGGGCGCGGTGGGCCGTGGAACCCGCTGTGCGGCCCGAGCCGAGCAGCGAGCGGAGCGGGCGAGGGTGTCGTTGCTGAGCCGGCCGGACCAGGTCAGATCCCAGAGGGCGTCGGCCAGTTGCGGATCGGTGCAGTCCGGGTGGGTGGTGGCGCGGACCTGATCGGCGATCTGACGGAAGAACAGGCCGTAACCGCCGCCGAGGGTGGTCAGTACCGACTCGTGCAGCGCGGTCTGCTCCAGCGGATGCGGCGGGGCAGGAGCAGGGGTGCGCTGTCGGCCGGATAGAGGGAGATCCAGCCATCCTTGCCGGGAAGCGAGCCCGCACCGGCCCAGAGGATCTCACCGGTGGTCGTCAGCTCATCGAGCATCGCGGGGTGTAATCCGGGACCCGGCTCGGCAGGACCAGCTTCTCCAGGGCCGATGCCGGAACCGGGGCGCCCTGCAACTGCTCGACGGCGCGGGCAAGTCCGTCGATTCCGCGCAGGCTGTTGTTGCCTAGGTGCTGCCATTGCGGGAGGAACGTGGCCAGGGCCGCGGGAGGCACCGGCTCCAGCTCCTGGCGCAGCGCCGCGAGCGAGCGCCGTCGCAGCCGGCGCAGAACCGTGGCGTCGCACCATTCCTGTCCGATCCCCGCCGGGTGGAACTCGCCCTGGACGATCCGGCCCGACGCGGAAAGCCGCTGCAGCGCTCCGTTCGTCACAGCTGTGCCGAGTCCGAAGCGGTCCGCGGCCCGGGTGGTGGTGAAAGGGCCGTGGGTACGGGCATGGCGGGCCAGGAGATCACCCAGCGGGTCCTTCACCGGTTCGGTGAACGCCTCGGGGACACCGACGGGAAGCGCCGTGCCCAGCGCGTCACGCAGCCGGCCGGCATCCTCGATCGCCGCCCAGTGTCCGGCCCCGCCGATGCGGACCTTGATGGCGCGGCGGGCCGACGCCAGCTCCGTGGCCCACTGGGGCTCGGCGCCGCGTGCGGCCAGCTCGGCGTCGGTGAGCGGGCCCAGGACGCGCAGAAGATCGGCGACTCCTTCGATGTCCTTGATCTTCCGGTCCTCGGTCAGCCACTGCAGCTCCCGCTCCAGCTCGGTCAGTACATCGGCGTCCAGGAGCTCGCGCAGCTCGGCCTGGCCGAGCAGCTCAGCCAGGAGGCGGGAGTCGAGTGAGAGCGCGGCGGCCCGCCGCTCGGCCAGGGGAGTCGCCCTCGTACAGGAACTGCGCGACATAGCCGAAGAGGAGCGAGCGGGCGAACGGCGAGGGTTCCTGGGTGGTCACCTCGACCAGGCGGATACGGCGCGCTTCCAGATCGCCCATCAGCTCGGTGAGGCCGGGGACGTCGAAGACGTCCTGGAGGCATTCCCGGACCGCTTCCAGAACGATCGGGAACGACCCGAACTCGGAGGCCACCTGAAGAAGCTGGGACGCACGCTGGCGCTGCTGCCACAGCGGGTGCGCTTGCCCGGGCTGCGCCGGGGCAACAACAGGCTCGCGCGGCGCATTCGCGGAAACGGGAGGCGAACAGGGCGGACCCGCCGACCTGTTCGGTGACGAGCTGTCCGATCTCGCCCTGGTCGAAGACCACATCTGCGGCGCCGACCGGGGCCTGCTCGCTGTCGTACGCCGCGTCCGGCAGCCCCGTCCCCGGTCCGGACGCCCGCCGGAATCGCCACCGGCAGCACCGCCCGGATCGCCTCCGGGGCCGTGGCCGGGATCCTGGGCCGGATCGAAGTCGAGCAGATCGAGTCCCATCAGATCGGCGTCGGGCAACCGCAGCACGATGCCGTCGTCGGCGTGCATGACCTGCGCATCCATGCCGTAGCGCTCGCCGAGTCTGGCGGACAGGGCCAGCGCCCACGGCGCGTGTACCTGGGCGCCGAACGGAGAGTGCACGACGACCCGCCAGTCGCCGAGCTCATCGCGGAAGCGCTCGACAAGAATCGTCCGGTCGTCCGGGACATGGCCGCAGGCCCGGCGCTGCTCGTCGAGGTAGGACAGGATGTTGTCCGAAGCCCAGGCATCGAGGCCGGCGGCGAGCAAGCGGAGCCGGGCGTCATCGGGCGACAGCGCGCCGACCTCCCGGAGGAACGCGCCGAGCGCACGGCCCAGTTCCAGTGGGCGGCCCAGCTGATCGCCCTTCCAGAACGGCAGCCGGCCCGGGACACCGGGAGCGGGCGAGACCAGGACCCGGTCACGGGTGATGTCCTCGATCCGCCAGGAGGTGGTGCCCAGTGTGAAGACATCGCCGATCCGGGACTCGTACACCATCTCCTCGTCCAGCTCGCCGACCCGGCCGCCGCCCTTCTTCGGGTCGGCCCCGGCCAGGAAGACGCCGAAGAGCCCACGGTCGGGAATGGTGCCGCCTGAGGTGACCGCCAGCCGCTGGGCACCCGGGCGGCCCGTGACCGTACCGGCGACGCGGTCCCAGACGACTCGGGGCGCAGCTCGGCGAAGGCGTCGGACGGATAGCGTCCCGCGAGCATGTCCAGCACGGCTGTGAACGCCGATTCGGGGAGCGAGGCGAAGGGAGCCGCACGTCGGGCGAGAGCCAGCAGATCATCGGCCTGCCAGGTGTCGAGTGCGACCATGGCGACCAGCTGCTGGGCGAGCACGTCCAGGGGTTGGACGGAATCCGCAGGGCCTCGATCGCACCCTCACGCATCCGCTCCGTGACCACGGCCGCCTGCACCAGATCTCCGCGGTACTTCGGGAAGAACACCCCGGTGGACACCGCTCCCACCTGGTGCCCGGCCCGGCCCACCCGCTGGAGTCCGGAGGCAACGGAGGGCGGGGACTCGACCTGGATCACCAGATCGACGGCGCCCATGTCGATCCCGAGCTCCAGGCTGGAGGTGGCGACCACAGCGGGCAGCCTGCCTGCCTTCAGGTCCTCCTCGACCTGGGCGCGCTGCTCCTGGACACCGAACCGTGGTGTGCGCGGGCGAGTAGTGCCGGGGCGCCCTTGGCCGCACCCGATTCGGCCATGATCTCGGCGGGGAGTGAGCCTCGGGCATGGCTTCGCCCGTCGCCCGCTCGTAGGCGATCTCGTTGAGTCGGTTGCACAGGCGCTCCGCCAGGCGCCGGGAGTTGGCGAAGACGATGGTGGAGCGGTGCGACTGGACGAGATCGGCGATCCGTTCCTCGACGTGTGGCCAGATCGACGGCTTTTCCGCCCGGTCCGCACCACCGTCCGTGGCGGGGAACCACCGAGCTCGCCGAGATCCTCGACAGGGACGACGACCGAGAGGTCGAACCGCTTGGCGGACGGCGGCTGAACGATCTGCGCCTTGCGCTGAGGGGACAGGAAGCGCGCCACCTCGTCCACCGGGCGGACGGTCGCCGACAGCCCGATCCGCTGCGCAGGCCGCGGCAGCAGCTCGTCCAGACGCTCCAGCGACACCGCGAGATGGGCCCCGCGCTTCGTGCCGGCGACGGCATGCACCTCGTCCAGGATCACCGTCTCGACACCGGTGAGGGCCTCCCGCGCGGAGGAGGTGAGCATCAGGAACAGAGATTCCGGGGTGGTGATCAGAATGTCCGGCGGTCTGGTCGCCATCGAGCGGCGCTCCGCGGCGGGAGTGTCCCCGAGCGGATCCCCACCCGCACCTCGGGCTCGGGAAGGCCCAGCCGCACCGACTCCTGCCGGATCCCGGTCAGCGGCGAGCGGAGGTTGCGCTCCACGTCGACCGCCAGGGCCTTGAGCGGAGACACGTACAGCACACGGCAGCGCTTCCTGGCCTCGGCGGGCGGCGGGACGGCGGCCAGCCGGTCCAGCGAGGCGAGAAACGCGGCGAGGGTCTTGCCCGACCCGGTCGGCGCGACGACCAGCACGTCCGAACCCGCACCGATGGCACGCCAGGCGCCCTCCTGGGCGGCCGTCGGCGCGTCGAAGGCACCGGCGAACCAGCTGCGGGTCGCGGGCGAGAACGAATCGAGTGCAGAGCCGGACATGTCCACCATCGTGCACCCAGCCACTGACAACGGCCCCGGCGCCGTGCGCCGCGGCCCCGTCCCGATCTGCGGACAACAGGCGGGACCTGCGAGAATTCGGGGTATGACGGCAGCACGGGAGTGGGCGAGGTACTGGCAGCACGCGGAGCTGCCCGACCTCGATCTGCTGCGCGCCAGGTACGTCCGTCACACCTTCCGCGCCACGGCCACGAGGGTTATGTCTTCGGCACGATCACCCGTGGGGTCGAGGACGTCGGACTGCCCGGCGGCACCGTGCACGCGGGACCGGGCACCGTCGTCATGATCAATCCGGAGGTGCCTCACACCGCACGCGCCGGGGTGCCCGAGGGCTGGGTGTACGCCACGCTCTACCCGTCCGCCCAGGTGATCAACGACATCGCGGCTGATCTGACCGACCTGCGCGGCACGGTCGGCTTCGACACGACCAGCGTGGCGGACCCGCACGCGGCCCGGCTGATCACCGATGTCCACCGGGCCGCCGAGGAGGGCAACGCGCTTGCCGCCGACAGCGTGCTGAGGATCTTGGTGGCCCGGCTGCTCGAGCACCACGGCAGTGCGCCGGCCCCGCGCACGCTCCACACCGCGGGTGCCGGCGACGCAGCTCGCGCGCGTGCGGTGCTGGAGGACCGGATGGCCGGGCCGCCCACCCTGGAGTCGCTCGCCGCGGAGCTCGGCACCAGCCCGTTCGCCCTGTTCAGGGCCTTCAGGAAGCAGTACGGAACGCCTCCGCACACCTGGCTCACCGATGCGCGGGTACGGCGGGCGCGCCGGCTGCTGGACGGGGCGCCACCCCGCCGAAGCGGCGGCCGTGGTCGGCTTCACCGACCAGCCCCATCTCAACCGTCATTTCACCCGGATCGTAGGAGTGCCACCGGGCGCCTACCAGCGCGAGCGTGCAAGAACGTACAAGACCGGTACGCCGCTGTCCCCGTAACGTTCCGGGCGTGGCAGAACAGACAGCACCCCAGAGAAGGCCGGCGCATCCGGCCGTATACCCGGCGCCCGCCCGCAGGCGCCGCGAAGACCGACGCGGCAGTCGTACGTGACGCGCTCGGTGTCGGTGTCGCCGTCGGACTGTCCGGCTTCGCCTTCGGGTGACCTCGGCCGGCTCCGGACTGACCCTGCTCCAGACCTGCGCGCTCAGCCTCCTGGTGTTCACGGGTGCCTCGCAGTTCGCTCTCGTCGGCGCCCTCGCGGCCGGAGGAAACCCGTACACCGCGGCAGCCGGGGCCTTCTTCCTCGGAGTGCGCAACTCCTTCTACGGGCTGCGTCTCGCAGCTGCTCGCCCTGCCGCGCGCGGTGCGGCCCTTCGCCGCCCACTGGGTCATCGACGAGACGACCGCGGTCACGCTTTCCCAGCCGACCCGGCGGGCGGCGCGCATCGGTTTCACCGTCACCGGGCTCACCCTGTACGTGCTGTGGAACCTGACCACGCTGGTGGGGGCGCTCGGCGCGGAGGCCCTGGGCGACACCGACGCCTGGGGCTGGACGCGGCGAGCCCGGCGGTGTTCCTGGCGCTGCTCGCGCCGATGCTGAAGACCACGATGGAGCGTGTCACTGCCGGGGCGGCTGTCCTGCTGGTCCTGGGACTGCTGCCGGTCCTGCCCGCGGGTGTACCCGTACTGGTCTCGGCCCTGGCCGCACCCGTCGTGCTCTTCCTGATGGGGCGCGGGAAGAGCGGCAGGGCGAAACCGCGGACCGCGGCACGACGAAGACCGGGGAGCTCCGATGAGTATCTGGATCGCCATCGCGCTCACCGCGGTCGGCTGCTACCTCGCGAAGCTGCTGGGGCTGCTGGTGCCCGCCGGAGTCCTGGAACGCCCTCTCGTGCAGCGTCTGGCCGCGCTGTTGCCGGTGGCGCTGCTGGCGGCCCTCACCGCGCAGCAGACCTTCGGCGACGGGCAGCACCTGGTGCTGGACGCCAGAGGGGCCGGGCTCGCGGCAGCGGCCCTCGCGCTGGTCCTGCGAGCCCCGTTCCTGGTGGTGGTCGGAGCCGCTGTGGTCGTCACCGCGGGAGTACGCGCGCTGGGCTGACGAACTCGGCGGCACGGCCGGCTGCGGCGCGGGTCAGCGCAGACTGCGACCGTATGCCCGCAGGGTCAGCAGGGCTTTGAGGGTGACCAGGGCCGCCCCTCCAGAGCCGTGCCGGGTGCCCACTGCCGCCAGTTGAGCGGCCAGCCGCCGTCCTGTTGCTGCTCGGCCGCCAGATGGTCCAGCGAACGCTCCAGCTCGTCGTCGGTGAACCAGTGGCGAGCCAGCGAACCGGGTGTACGGGCGTAGTCGTACGGGAAGTGGTGCTCGCCCGGCGCGTAGCCGGATGCCACCGGGTACTCCGGGCGCCGTTGCGGATCGAGCACCGCCAGCCGCTGCTCACGCACCAGTCGTCCCAGCCGGTCGGCCGCTGCCTGGGCGCGGGCGCGGTCGGGGACACCGTCGAGAAACGCGACCGCTGCCTCGATCTCGTACGGATGGGACTGCTCCAGGGCGTCGATGGCGGCCCAGCAGAAGTCGGTGGCCCGGAACAGCCAGGCATGCCACACCTGATTGCGGTGCAGCAGCCCGGCCACCGGTCCGGTGGCGAGCAGCTCGGCGGGCGGGTCGTCGACGACCGGGATGAACGGGGCGGAGGGATAGCCGCGCTGTGAGGGATGGAGCGCGGAAGGGCCCCTCCCTGGTCGACACATCGGTCAGATAGCGGCAGACCCGCTCCACGCGCGGACCGCCGCAGCGGCCGATCGAGTCGAGAACGCTCAGGGCATGAGCGGTGTGCAGCGGCTGGCTGACCGGTCCGCGAAGATCGGGTTCGAGCGCGTGACCATAGCCGCCGTCCTCGTTCAGATAGGCACTGAGGGCGGTCTCGACCGCGTCCGTGCTCCCTTCCAGGAAGTGGTGGGCGAACCGCCGCTGCTCCAGGACTCGGGCCGTGAGCCAGACGAACTGCTCGGCGCGGGCGAGGGTGTGTGCTCCGGTTCCAGCCATAGGAACGACCGTAGGGCGCAGAGCGCTGCCGACAAGGGCGTAGTGGCCCGGCTGCACTCTCAGGAGCGGGATAATGAGGGCATGCGGTTGACGATTTTCTGGGAGCGGATGGCGGACCACTTCGGCCAGGGTACGCGGATTCCTTCGCGCGCGACCACGTGATGGCCGAACTCGGCGGCCGTACGGTGCAGGAGGCGCTGGCTGCCGGATGGGACGCGAAGGATGTCTGGCGCGGGGTCTGCGCGGCGGTCGGGGTTCCGGCGGACAAGCGCTAGAAGGCACTGGAAAGCGCCCTTTGGGGACCTGGCGTCCAATTGTCACAGGCGTAGGCGAGACTGGTCCCGTGTCATCGACAGACGAGACCGACCTGATCCAGCCGCCGCACCCGCCACCTGCCCCGCCGCCGGTTCCACCCGCACCACCGGCCGGCTCCGGACCTGTCCGGATGCCCGGCTGGCTGCCACGCGCCATGGTGATGGCACTGGCGCTCTACGGCTGCTTCCAGCTGGGCAGCTGGGCGTTCGACCGGCTCATCGGCCTGCTGACCAACGTACTCATCGCCTTCTTCCTTGCGCTCGCGATCGAGCCAGTAGTGAGCCGGATGGCGGCGCGCGGTATGCGCCGCGGCCTGGCCACCTTCCTGGTCTCCCTGGGTGTACTGGTCGCCGGAGTCGGTTTCGTCGTGCTGCTCGGTTCGATGCTCGCGGGCCAGATCGTCGACATGGTCGAGGATTTCCCCAGTATCTGGACTCTGTGATCCGCTGGGTGAACCAGACGTTCCGCACCGACCTGTCCCGGGTCGAGGTCCAGGACAGCCTGCTCCATTCCGACTGGCTGCAGAAGTACGTCCAAAACAGCGCCACCGGAGTGCTCGACGTATCCACCACGGTGCTCGGCGGGCTGTTCCGGCTGTTGACGATCTGCCTGTTCTCGTTCTACTTCGCGGCCGACGGACCGAGGCTGCGCCGTGCCCTGTGCTCCGTGCTTCCGCCCGTCCGGCAGGCCGAGGTGCTGCGCGCGTGGGAGATCGCGGTCGTCAAGACCGGCGGCTACATCTACTCACGTGGCCTGATGGCGCTGATCTCCGGTGCGGCGCACTACGTTCTGCTGCTCGTTCTCGGTGTGCCCTATGCGCCGGCGCTCGCGGTCTGGGTCGGCCTTGTCTCACAGTTCATCCCCACCATCGGCACCTACCTGGCCGGTGCGCTGCCCATGCTGATCGCCTTCACCGTTGATCCCTGGTACGCCCTGTGGGTACTCGGGTTCGTCGTGATCTATCAGCAGTTCGAGAACTACGTACTGCAGCCCAAGCTCACTTCCAGGACCGTCGACATCCATCCGGCGGTCGCCTTCGGATCGGTGATCGCGGGCACGGTACTGATGGGCGCCGTCGGCGCGCTGATCGCGATCCCGGCCGCCGCCACGCTCCAGGCGTTCCTCGGTGCCTATGTGAAGCGGTACGACGTGACGGACGACCCGAGAATGCACGGCGGCCACAACTGGCGGCGCGGCTCGCCCGCGCTGTCGCGGATGCGCCGGGCGCTCCGGGGCGGGGTGCCGCGGAGGGAAGGGGCGGCTCGGGAGATCCGGATGCGACAGGCCAGGAGGGTGCGGGTCAGGACGGGGCCGACGGGGTCAGCGGTAACCGGTGACGTCCGCGGGGAGACCCGGGTCCTGGATCTCGGTGAGATATCTCCAGGCGTCCGGCCGGCTGCCGTCGAGATCAGTGAAGCCGTATACCTGTGCCAGCTGCCCGCTGGACAGCGATTCCCCGTTCCAGCGGGCAGCTTCGGGGTCCTGCGCTAGTGCGACCACCGCCCGGCCGACGAAGGCAGGGGTCTCGGAGATGGCGAAGTGGGGAGCGGGCGACCGCGTCACGCCAGTTCGCTTCGGTGACGCCGTGCGCCTGGAGCATGGCTTCGGACCGGAGCCAGCCCGGGTGAGCGCAAGGGCGGTCGCCCCGTACGGCTCCAGCTCGTGTGCCAGCGCGAAGGCCATCCTGTTCACCGCTGCCTTCGCCAGATCGTAGAAGAACGACACCCGGTAGTTGGTGGAGTTGTACTCGACGGTGCCGTCGGTCATCTCGACGACCAGGCCGCCCGGTGCCCTGATGAGGAGGGAGTGCGAAGTGGCTGGTGATGGCGTGGGTGTCGACGGCCAGCCGCAGCGTGTGCAGCCCGGTTTCCAGGGACGATTCCCAGACGGAGGCGCCCCACTCGATCTCGGCGCCCCAGATGCCGTTCACCAGGATGTGCAGTGCGTCCTGCTCGCTGCGGATACGGGCCACCAGAGCGCTGACCTCGGCAGGTACGAGATGGTCGACCTGGACGGCGATCCCGTGGCCTCCCGCGCCGTCGACCAGGGCCGCGGTCTCCTCGATTGTTTCCGGCCGGTCCATCTCCGAGCGCTCTGAACCGCTCGTGCGTCCTGTGACATACACGGTGGCTCCGGCAGCTCCGAGCTGTACTGCGATACCTCGCCCCGCGCCGCGTGTGGCTCCTGCGACAAGAGCGACTTTTCCTGAGAGTCCCGGAAGAGATGTACCCATATCGCCGGAATTTAGCATGATGGGTACCTATGGGTGGTCCGGTACTCGCGAAGCGGTGCTCGGTGCGGCTCGGCAGTCCCCTGGCCGGCTCGTCACCGGCCATTCCGGGGCCCGCTTGGTCTGCCCACCGCTTCCGCGCTGCCCGTGGGTGTGCGCTCCCTTCGGTCCGGCCGACTCGGGCGCGGTGCGCCTCGGTTCGATGGGCAAGTGAGCATTTGCCTGTCCTGTGGTCGTGGCCGACGACCTGTTCAAAGCCTTGGCCGACCCCACCCGTCGCACCGTTCTCGACGAGCTCGCGGAGAAGTCCGGGCAGACACTGTTCGAGATCTGCTCGCGACTGAGCATGAAGCACCAGCTCGGCATCTCGCGCCGGGTTGGTCTCCCAGTACCTCGCCGTACTGGAGGCCGCCGGGCTCGTCGAGACCAGGCGGGAGGGTCGCTACAAGTTCCACGGACTGAACACGGCCCGCTGCGGCATATCGACGAGCGATGGCTCGTGCCCGATATGTCAGGACCAAAGGAGAGCACTCCATGAAGATTCATCTCACCAGCGTCTTCGTAGATGATCAGGCCAAGGCTGTGCGCTTCTACACCGAGATCCTCGGCTTCGTGAAGAAGCACGACGTCCCGGTGGGAGAGAAGGACCGGTGGCTGACCGTCGTCTCGCCCGACGAGCCCGGCGGCACCGAACTTCTCCTGGAGCCCGCCGGTCACCCGGCAGTCAAGACCTACCGCGACGCACTCGTCGAGGACGGCATTCCGCTCGCCCAGTTCGCCGTCGACGACGTGCGGGCGGAGTACGAGCGCCTGCGTGGCCTCGGTGTCCGCTTCGCCCAGGAGCCCCTGGAGATGGGCGCCGTCACCACCGCCGTCTTCGACGACACCTGCGGCAACCTGATCCAGATCGCGACACAGCCGCAGTAGGCGGTCGGCCGTGAGCGGGCCCGGTCGGGCCGGTGGCTCGGCACCCCATGATCAGGAACCATGCCTGCTGTGTCGATGGTCGGCGGTTGGCCATCGAGCTCACTGGCCGGCTGCAGCGCTCGCGGTGGTGCTGGACATTGATCGCCGGGCGCTGGCCGGCCCCAGGCGCTACGCTCGGCCGTGCCGGCCTGGCGTGGTGCCCTTGACACCAAAATCGAACATACATTCTCATGGAGTTCCGGCCGGGTTTTCCCGGCCCGACCGTGTAGTTGTCCTGAGTTGTCCACAGGCCGGGAGGACGCCGAGGCCCATTGTCAGTGGCAGGGGTTAGCGTCTTTGACGTGAAGCGATCGACTCAAGCAAATCGGGTGGAACCCATGGCAGGAACCGACCGCGAGAAGGCGCTGGACGCCGCACTCGCACAGATTGAACGGCAATTCGGCAAGGGCGCGGTGATGCGCCTCGGCGAGCGGCCGAACGAGCCCATCGAGGTGATCCCGACCGGGTCGACCGCGCTGGATGTCGCCCTCGGCGTCGGCGGTCTGCCGCGCGGCCGGGTGGTGGAGGTGTACGGACCGGAGTCCTCCGGCAAGACGACGCTGACGCTGCACGCCGTGGCGAACGCGCAGAAGCTCGGCGGCTCGGTGGCCTTCATCGACGCCGAGCACGCGCTGGACCCGGAGTACGCGAAGAAGCTGGGCGTCGACATCGACAACCTCATCCTGTCCCAGCCGGACAACGGTGAGCAGGCGCTCGAGATCGTGGACATGCTCGTCCGCTCCGGTGCGCTCGACCTGATCGTCATCGACTCGGTCGCGGCCCTGGTGCCGCGCGCCGAGATCGAGGGTGAGATGGGTGACTCGCACGTGGGTCTGCAGGCCCGGCTGATGAGCCAGGCGCTCCGTAAGATCACCAGCGCGCTCAACCAGTCCAAGACGACGGCGATCTTCATCAACCAGCTGCGCGAGAAGATCGGTGTGATGTTCGGTTCGCCGGAGACCACGACCGGTGGCCGCGCGCTGAAGTTCTATGCCTCGGTGCGCCTGGACATCCGGCGGATCGAGACACTGAAGGACGGGACCGACGCGGTCGGCAACCGCACCCGTGTCAAGGTCGTCAAGAACAAGGTCGCGCCGCCGTTCAAGCAGGCGGAGTTCGACATCCTCTATGGCCAGGGCATCAGCCGTGAGGGCGGGCTGATCGACATGGGCGTGGAGCACGGGTTCGTCCGCAAGGCCGGCGCCTGGTACACGTACGAGGGCGATCAGCTCGGCCAGGGCAAGGAGAACTCCCGCAACTTCCTCAAGGACAACCCCGACCTCGCCGACGAGATCGAGAAGAAGATCCTCGACAAGCTCGGTGTCGGCGTCCGTCCGGAGGACCCGGCGGCGGAGCCCGCTGCAGATGCGGCAGGCACAGCGGCGGACGGGCGGCCAAGCCGGTGTCCGCTCCGGCCACCAAGGCCAAGCCCGCCAAGGCCGCGGCGGCCAAGAGCTAGGCGCGTGACACGTCGCACGGAGTGGCTGGGCGGCGCGGACGGTCCCGGCGCGGATCCAAGCCCCGAGATCGCAGCTGGTCCGGCTGACCGGCGAGCCGGTCCGGGCGCCGGGTTCGGTGAAGGGCGGGTCGCCGCTCCCGGTCCAGAAGCAGCGGTTCCCCTTCCCGTCGAGGGCCGGGAAGGGGAGCCGCGAGACCCGCCGAGCAGGCGCGCAACATCTGCCTGCGGTTGCTCACCGGGACTCCGCGCACCCGCAAGCAGCTCGCCGACGCTCTGCGGAAGCGGGATATCCCCGACGAGGCCGCCGAGGAGGTGCTGTCACGGTTCGAGGATGTCGGGCTGATCGATGACGCGGCGTTCGCGGACTCCTGGGTGGAGTCCCGCCACCACGGCCGGGGCTGGCTCGTCGTGCCCTGGTGAGGGAGCTGCGCACCAAGGGCGTGGACTCCGCAGTGATCGACGAGGCGCTCGGGCAGCTCGATCCCGAGCAGGAGGAGCAGACAGCCCGCGAGCTCGTCGCGCGCAAGCTTCGCTCCACCCGTGGCCTGGACCGCGACAAGCGTCTGCGCCGCCTCGCGAGCATGCTCGCGCGCAAGGGATACGGGGAGGGAATGGCCCTGCGTGTGGTGCGGCAGGCACTTGAGGAGGAAGGCGAGGACACGGAGGGGCTGGACGAGCCGTTCTGAACGGGGCACGGGCACGGGGTGCCGGGAGTGGGGCGGCGGTGGCGGAGGGGCCACCTCAGGCCGCCGCTCTCCGGCGGAGGGCCGGTTACGGACCAGTGCCGGGCCGGGTCAGTGCCCCGCCATGGACGCGCGGCGGATGGTGGAGTCGAGGAGCGACAGGGCATCGGAAGCGGTGCGGCCGGGATGCCGGTTCCACGGCCCGATCAGACCGGCCCATCCTGGGCGCGCAGCTCGGTGATCAGCCAGGCGCCCGCCCGGTCCACGGTGTCGGGGAGCCGTAGCCGAGCCGGTGCGCGGTGAGCATGGCGCCGCAGATGCAGCGGGCGCCACGGGCGTTGCGAAGCCGGTACGGGTGTTCTGCCAGCCCCACTCGGTCAGGATCCGGCGGGCGTAGCCGAGGTGGGTGGAGGGGCGGACATCGCTCTGGCCGACGCGGCGCCAGGCATGGACGCGCTCGGGCAGCATCGCGCCCAGCCGCCCCGGAGCGGGCGCTCGCGGGGCGGCGAGACCGGCAGCGCTCGCAGTGACTGGTCGATCAGCTGATCGACGGGGACGGAGAGCAGTTTCCGCCAGTCGCCGGGGCGTCGGCCCGGCGCGGATTCCGCTGATGCCGAGGGCCGAAGCGCCGGTTCGGCGGCGGTGGCCTCCCAGCCTGTGACGATCTGCTGCCATGCCTGGGTGTCATGGAGCTGGGAGGCCTGGACGTCGAGCTGGTCAGGGGTGCGGTGAGCGGTCTCCATCGGCGCGACATCTCCGTACATTTCGAGCCTCAGTGATGAGGCGAATGTCCGTCGCGCGCGGTGATAGCTCCACTGGAGAGTGGCGTTCGGGTGTCGAGGCTCCGTCCGGCCCGGTGTCTCCGGGGCCGGGTGGCTGTCAGATAGTGACCGGGAGACCCGCCGCCCGCCATGCCTGGAATCCGCCGATCAGATCGGTGGCGCGGTGCAGTCCCAGCTGGTGCAGGGACATGACCGCGAGGCTCGACGCGTACCCCTCGTTGCAGATCACCACGACCGGTAGATCGTGGCTCACCGCCTCCGGTGCACGATGGCTGCCCTGTGGATCGAGCCGCCATTCCAGCTCATTGCGTTCGATGACCAGCGCTCCAGGGATCAGCCCGTCCCTCTCGCGCAGGGCCGCATAACGGATATCGACGAGCAGCGCCCGCTCCCGCTGCGGCGGCTTCAGCGGGCCCGATCCGGTCGAATCCGGCCCGGACCCGCTCCAGCAGCTCGTCGATCCCCACCCGTGCCCCGCGTTCGGTGTCTTCGTCGCTCACTGCCAGTCCTCCGGGCGCTCCGTCTGCTCAAGGCGCAGCACCGCACCTGCGCGGCTGAACCGGCGGATCTGTGGCAGCGGCGGATAGTAGGCGTGCACCGAAACGGCGTGTTCCCGGCCGGATTCGTTCAGTACCTCGTGCACATGGTGCTGCCCGAACGCCTTGCCCTGTCCGGTCTCCAACTCCCGGTCCCTGTCGACGCCTTCGTTCAGCTCCAGGGTCCTCCAGCCGTCGGCCGGCAGCCGGGCCGCCAGTGAGTGTTCCCTGAGGGCGCCCGTCGCGACGGTGAAGGCGCCGATCGATTCGGCGTGGTCGTGCCATCCAGTACCGGTGCCGGGAGGCCAGCCGATCAGCCAGGCCTCACTCCCGCCCGGACCGTTGAGCCGGATCCAGGTGCGGCCTTCGGGATCGAGGGGAGCGAGGAGACAAGGGCCGTGTCGTCCGCGGCCCGGCGCACGAAGTCGAGCAGTTCCGTCGCGGTCGGGCCGGAAGCGGATGCGCCGACGGCGGGAAGGGAGGGAGAGGGGCAGGCGAAGAGGGAGTGCAGACACAGGGACCGTCCTGAGAGTTCGCGTGGAGCACGGCCGTGCGGGAACAGCACGGCGCGGCGGTGAGAGGCGATTCAGCAGGACGGACGACACACGCAGCCCGCATAGCGGACAAGGTCCATATGGACCCTCCGCCACAGGCGCACATCGGTGTCGGTCATGATCTGGAGTACACCATGTGCGCCCGTGACGGTCAATTGATGCCGGCGGTGCGGTCGGAGCCCACGGACGTGTGCGCGGTATCGCCGCGCGTCGCCGTGTGTCGCCACCGCGTGCCGCATCGGCCGCGGCGAAGAGCTCGGCGGGCTGCACCCGCCGAAGGACGCCACCAGGTGCCCGTCCGGCCTGACCAGCAGCACGGAGTGGGCCGGTGCCCCGGGTAGCTCTCCGAGACCAGCAGTTCGGCCTTGACCGGCAGTGCGTCCACGGCGTCGACGAGCCGTGGCATGACGCCGGCGGTCAGCCAGTGCCGCCGGTCCCACACGCCGGTGCCCGGAGCGACCAGGATCACCAGCAGATGTCCCTGGCCCAGCCGCCGGCGAAGCCGCATGGTCGTTCCGTCGGGCGCGGTCACCGGTACATCGGCGACCGGCGCACCGGGGCGTACCGACCTGGGTGTGCCCCGGCGCGTTGGGGCGAAAGGGGAGTGCGCGTAGGAAGGGGTGCGCCGAGCGGGCCGCATCCCAGATGGCCATCGGTGAGCAGGGTGTCGTGCCCGCGCGCGCTGCCGGGTACCAGCGTCCGCAGACCGCCACCACCGCGCAGTATCGGCAGCGACTGGTCGGCGGCGCGCAGCCGGGAGGCGACCGCGGCCCTGCGCTCGGCCTGGTAGCTGTCGAGCAGCAGTTCGGAGGCGCCATGGTGCCAGGCCTGCGCCAGCTTCCAGGCCAGATTCTCGGCGTCCCGCAGCCCCTCGTCCAGGCCCTGGGTGCCGAGTGCCCCAGCAGATGGGCCGCGTCCCCGGCCAGGAACGCACGCTTGGACCGCCAGCTCCGGGCGAGCCGGTGGTGCAGCGTGTACACGCCGGTGTCCAGCAGCTCGTAGGCCGGCGTCTCGCCGCACCAGCCGGCCAGAGTGTCCCGGATCCGGGAGATCAGTGCGTCCGGGGTGACGAGTTCACCACGCGGGGCAGGAGCCAGTCCAGCCGCCAGACGTCGCCGGGCAGCGGCCGTGCGGCCACCTCGGCCCCTCCGGAGCGCCAGGGCGGGGCCCGGTGCAGTACGGCCTCGCCGGGCCAGGGAGTTCGGCGCGGAGTGCGGCGACGGCGTGCCGTTCCACCGCCGTACGGCCGGGGAACCTGATGTCCAGCAGCTTGCGTACGGTGGACCTGGCACCGTCGCAGCCCACCAGGTAACTCCCGCGCCACCAGGTGGATCCGGGCTCTCCGGTATGCGCCGTGACCCCGTCCGGATCCTGCTCCAGGGTGTCGAGCCTGCTGTTCGGCACCAGGCTGATCAGGTCCTGGCCGGCCACCGCGGCGCGCAGGCCTCGGGTGAGGGCGTGCTGAGGAACATGGACCGGGGCGGGCAGGAGAGCAGGGGCGGGCTCATCGTCGAGCGGCAGTGCGCGCACCAGCTGCTTGCGCCGCATCGACCGCCAGCCGGTCCAGCGCAGCCCCTCGTCGTCGAGAGTCGTGCAGCCCAGCCGGGCCACCAGGTCCGCGGTGTCCTCGCGCAGGACGACGGTGCGGGCGGGGCGCGGCTCGTCCTTCGCCGGGCCTTCGTCGAGCACGACGGAGGGGACGCCCTGTGCGGCGAGGGCGAGCGACAGTGCCAGGCCCACCGGCCCGGCACCGACGACGATCACCGGGTCCACGGTGCGAACCCTCCGGCGCCGACGCTCGAGGGGACGAGAGGGCGGGGGTGCGGCGGTGGAGGTTCGGGGCACGATCACAGAACGTATGCAACCTACTGCCGGTGCTTGCGTCAAGTGACAGCAGGACGTGGCGGGAGGCGTGGCAGATGCACCGGCGCACGGTGCGGACGGGGCGGACGGTGCCGGCCGCGCATGCCCCGGCCGGCACCGGTGGGCATCAGTGCTCTCCGGTCCGGGGCCGGGGAGCGTCACCGCACGGATCGCAGCGCGGCCGCCGGTGAACCGGCGGGCCGCTGTGGGGTCGTCAGCCTGTGGTGCACCAGGCCTGTCGCTGCTACTTCTTCTTGATGTCGTCGCCGGTGTGAGGACGCCCCAGCGGGTCACCGGTGGCGTCGAGAACGCCCGGTGCCTCCGCCGGCTCGACGGCGTCGGCCATCACGATGCCCGACTTGGCACGCCGGCCACGCTTCTCGATCCAGGTGGCGAGAGCCGACAGCAGCAGGCACATCGTGACGTAGATGGTGCCGATCACCGCGATCGTCGAGACGTACGGGTACTGGCCGTTGACCTGGGTGTTGGAAGCGATCAGCCGGGCTGTCTGGAGCAGCTCCGGGTACAGGATGATGAAGCCCAGCGAGGTGTCCTTGAGGGTCACCACGAGCTGGCTGATGATCGTCGGCAGCATCGTGCGGATGGCCTGCGGCATCAGAATGCTGATCATCACCTGGGTCTTGTTCATACCCAGGGCGTACGCCGCTTCGCTCTGTCCCTTCGGCACCGAGTTGATGCCGGCTCGCAGCACCTCGGCCTGCACACAGCCGTTGTAGACCGAGAGCCCCATGGCCAGGGCCCACATGGAATAGTCGGTGAGGAAGCCGACCCAGATGGCGTAGATCGTGATCAGCAGCGGGATCGAGCGGAAGAGCTCGACGAACGCGGTGGCGATCCAGCGGACCGGCTTGTGGTCGGAGAGCCGGCCCACGGCGAGCACCACGCCCAGGACCACCGAGCCGATCGCGGCCAGGGCGAAGACCTGAGGGTGGCGAGCAGGGCGTCGGCGATGTTCTGCCGGATGCCCGTGTAGTTGAAGATGTCCCACATCTCGGGGCGAGATGCCCCTTGTCGGACAGCCGCATGAGGCTGACCGCGAGCAGCGCCAGGATGGCGAGGCTGCCCACGACCGCGTAGATCCGGTTGCGTACCGCGGCTTTGGGGCCCGGGTGTCGTAGAGAACGCTGGCACTCATCGGGCGACCTCCATGCGGCGCTCAAGCAGCCGGAACAGGCCGCTGATGACAAAGGTGACGATCAGATAGCCGACCGCCACCCAGATGAAGACCGGAGTGATCTCGTAGCCCCGGTCGCTCATCAGCTTCTGCCAGCCGAAGAGTTCGGTGACGCTGAAGGCGCCTGCGATCGCCGAGTTCTTCGTAAGCGCGATGAAGATGCTGCTCAGCGGTGGGATGACGGACCTGGTGGCCTGTGGAAGCACCACGATCCGCAGTGTCTGGGAGAACGTCATACCGATGGAGCGCGCGGCCTCGGCCTGTCCCAGCGAAACGGTGTTGATTCCCGACCGGACCGCCTCGCACACGAACGAGGAGGTGTAGAAGCCGAGCGCCAGCGAGCCCAGCAGGAACGGGCTCATGCCCGGGAAGAGGATCTCCGGGACGACGAAGTAGAAGATCAGGAAGAGGAGAGTCAGCGGGGTGTTCCGCAGCAGGGTCACCCAGGCGGTGCCGAAGAACCGCAGCGGCGGCACGGGCGATACCCGGCAGCCTGCGATGACGACACCGAGGACCAGGGCGATTACCGAGCTGATGGCGGTGATCGACACGGTTCCTATGAAGCCGTCGCGGAACTCTGGGAAGTTGTCGAGCAATACGTTCATGAGGTCTCCGCGTCGGCGGTCAGCGGCATCAGGGCAGGGCACAAGCGCCCGTATGCGCGCCGCGCTCAAGGGCGGCGCCATACGGGACGCTCCACTGACGCGTACGGCGTCAGTGACGGGACGTCGGATGCGAGGCCGCGTCAGTAGCGCTCGATGGCCGGCGGCTCGGTGAAGTCCGAGTCGGACAGGCCCAGCGTCGCCTCGTAGATCTTCTTGTACGTGCCGTCCTTGACGTGCTCCTCCAGCGACTTGTTGACCGCCTCGCGGAGCACCTTGTCGTCCTTGTTCATGCCGATGCCGTAGGGCTCGTCGGTGAACGGCTTGCCGACCACCTTGAGCTTGCCCGAGTTGGCGGCGGCGTAGCCCTTGAGGATCGAGTCGTCGGTGGTGACCGCGTCGATCTGCTTCGTCAGCAGCTGCTGCACACAGTCCGAGTACTTGGCGAGCTCGACGACGTTCGCGCCGTACTCCGGCTTCTTGATCTCCTGGAGGGGCGTGGAGCCGACGATGGAGCAGACCTTCTTGTCCTTGAGCGCCTCCTTGCCGGTGATGGACGTGTCGTCCTTGCGCACCAGCAGGTCGGCGCCCGCCTTGTAGTACGGGCCGGCGAAGCCGACCTGCTTCTTGCGCTCGTCGTTGATCGTGTACGTACCGACGTGGTAGTCGACCTGGCCCTTGGCGATCGCGGTCTCACGGATCCCGGAGTCGACGGTCTTCCACTCGATCTGCTTCGCGGAGAAGCCGAGGTCGGCGGCGATCATCTTGGCGATCTCGATGTCGAAGCCGGAGCGCTCCTTGGTCGCCTGGTCCTCGAAGCCCAGGTACGGCTGGTCGGCCTTCGCGCCGATGACCAGCTTGCCGCGCTTCTGGCCTCCTTGAAGGCCGGCGAGTCCAGGTCGACGCCCGTGGCGACGGTGTACTCCGGCAGCTTGGGCGCCTCGGCGGAACCGGGCTTGGTGCCGCCCTGCTTGTCGCCGGCCGAGCCGTCCTGCCGCCGCAGGCGGTCGCGGTCAGAGCGAGCACAGCGATGGCCGCAACGGCGGCCGACTTGCGGAGCTTCATGTTGATTTTCCTTATGCCGTGGGACGTTGTTGTCAGTGGTGAAGGATCTTCGACAGGAAGTCCTTGGCCCGGTCGCTGCGCGGGTTGTTGAAGAACTGGTCGGGCGTGGCCTCTTCGACGATCTTCCCGTCCGCCATGAAGACGACGCGGTTGGCGGCCGAACGGGCAAAGCCCATCTCGTGGGTGACGACGATCATCGTCATCCCGTCCCGGGCCAGCTGCTGCATGACCTCAAGGACCTCGTTGATCATCTCGGGGTCGAGCGCCGAAGTGGGCTCGTCGAAGAGCATGACCTGGGGTCCATCGCCAACGCACGTGCGATAGCGACGCGTTGCTGCTGGCCGCCGGAGAGCTGGGCCGGATACTTGTCCGCCTGGACACCGACACCCACCCGGTCGAGCAGGGACCGGGCCTTCTCTCCGCGGCCTTCTTGTCCATCTTGCGGACCTTGAGCTGCCCCAGCATGACGTTCTCGAGCACGGTCTTGTGCGCGAAGAGATTGAACGACTGGAAGACCATGCCGACATCCGCACGGAGCTTGGCCAGTTCCCTGCCCTCCTGGGGCAGCGGCCTGCCGTCGATCGAGATCGACCCCGAGTCGATCGTCTCCAGGCGGTTGATGGTGCGGCAGAGTGTGGACTTGCCGGACCCGGAGGGTCCGATGACGACCACGACCTCGCCGCGAACGATGGTCAGGTCGATGTTCTGGAGCACATGCAGAGCACCGAAGTGCTTGTCGACCTTACTGAGTACGACCAGGTCGTCCGTTGCGGATGCCTTGTCCTCGATGCCCTTGGTCATCGGGTACCTCCCAGGATGCTCCGGGTCTCGGCCGGAGCGGTATCGGTCCTTGGACCGGAGCCGCGGAGCGGTGAAGACCGCTTCGGTGCTTGGGCGAAGAGGTCAAGACGTGCCTTCTTCCCTGACGGGTACGGATGTTGAATGTGCCGGTGGAGCGCACTGCGATGCGACCGGTACGGGGCATCGAGTGTTGGCCGGCGGGGTGGCGGCGCGGGCGTGATCGCCGGTCCGGAAGCCCGGCACGGGCGTGGGTGCGGATGCCTGTTCCGCGGGAAGCCGTGCCAATGGGTGGTGCCGGCGGCGTCCCGAAGCGGTGCGTCGGCCTCCGCGTGGGTCCGGGAGACCTGTTTCGCTGCGTGCTTCGGGAAGCTCTGGAGGCGGATCGCGGCCCGGTCTGCCGGAACGTGACTGCCCGGCCCTGCCCGGGGCCTGTGCGCTCTTGAGCGGCTCCGCTGACCTGCGTCGGACGCAGCCATCGAACGCACCCCTTCCGATCCGTGGTCGTGCTGACTCGGGCTGGTCACCACGGGTGGTTCGCCCGTGGTGATGAGACCCCGGCCTTTGGACCGGAGTCCTTCAGGCAGGAGAATGTGTGACCGAAGCTCTGCTCATCGGCTCGATGTGCTGTCCTCTTCGGTTGCAAGGACCCTAGTGACGCAGTGCGATCAGCGTCATTACATCTGAGCGGAAATTGAGCATAACGATCCGGCTGCAACCGGACACACCGTGTGAAGTGGGCGCCTCGAGGGTTGCCGAGGGGTACCGGGTGGTAACGGAAACCCGCTGTAACGGGCAGGCCCTTGACTGGCCTACCCGTCATCGGAGTGGATGCCCTGGTACGGGATGAAGTGAAACGTCGGCGTACGGGAAGATTCGCGGGGCCGGAACCACCGGACAACACCGCACGACATCGTCGGCCCGGAACGCCGGGAGCCGGAGAGAGGGGACCATGCGACTGCTGCTCGTCGAGGACGACAACCATGTCGCCGCGGCCCTGTCCGCCGTGCTCGCCCGGCACGGCTTCCGGGTCGTGCACGCCCGCAGCGGCGAGGAGGCCCTGCAGGCCCTGCTGCCCGCGGACCAGGAACCCTTCGGGGTGGTCCTCCTCGACCTGGGGCTGCCCGACCAGGACGGCTACGAGGTGTGCGGGAAGATACGCAGCGCTCCGCGATCCCGGTGATCATGGTGACCGCGCGGGCTGACGTCCGTTCGCGGATCCACGGCCTCAACCTCGGTGCCGACGACTACGTCGTGAAGCCGTACGACACCGGTGAGCTTCGCCCGGATCCACGCGGTCGCCCGGCGCGGGACGACCGGTGAGGACACCGGGCGACGCCGCTCGCAGCGCTGCTGCTCGGACCGGTCCGTATCGAGCTGCCGACCCGCCGGGTCAGTGTCGACGGCCAGGAGGTCCAGCTCACCCGCAAGGAGTTCGATCTGCTCGCACTGCTCGCCCAGCGGCCCGGTGTGGTCTTCCGCCGGGAACAGATCATCAGCGAGGTGTGGCGGACCAGCTGGGAGGAACGGGCCGCACGCTCGAAGTGCACGTCGCCTCTCTGCGGTCCAAACTGCGGCTGCCCGCACTGATCGAGACGGTGCGAGGCGTCGGCTACCGGCTCGTCTCGCCGTCCGCGTAGGGGCGTAAGTCCCCGGTGCGTACCCGCCTGCTTCCGCTGCTCATCATTCTCATGGCGGCCGTCCTGCTCGCCCTCGGCGTTCCGCTGGCCATCCGGGTGGCCGCGGCCGAGCAGCAGAGTGTCGTCATCGACCGTATCGACGACACCGCGCGCTTCGCCGCTCTCGCCCAGTTCGTCAAGGAGCCCGTCAGGAGCAACGAGGAGCGCCGCAGGATCCTCCAGACCGAGCTGGAGGCCTACGACTCGGTGTACGGGATCCGGGCGGGGTCTTCTACCGGGACGACGGAGTGCTCGCCAAGGCCCCGGCCTCCTGGACCCTGCCGGTCGAGGGAGAAGGCCGTGAGGCGTTCAAGGAGGCACTCCTGGGCCGCCGTTCCCACGACCCGCCCCAGGTCTGGCCCTGGCAGCAGGGCAGGGTCATCGTGGCCTCGCCCGTCGTGCGGGACGGTGATGTGATCGCCGTCGTGGTGATCGACTCACCAACCGGTGAGATGCGTTCGCGGACGCTTTACGGCTGGGTGCTGATCGGTCTCGGCGAGGCGCTGGCGATGCTGGTCGCGCTCGGCGCCGCGTTCCGCCTCACCGGCTGGGTGCTGCTGCCCGTACGCATCCTCGACGCGGCCACGCACGACATCGCCAGCGGCCGGATGAGATCACGGGTCGCGGCCTCCGGCGGCCCGCCGGAACTCAGGCGGCTGGCCGTCTCGTTCAACGAGATGGCCGACAACGTCGAGGATGTGCTGGAGCAGCAGCGGGCCTTCGTCGCCGATGCCTCACACCAACTGCGCAACCCGCTGGCCGCGCTGCTGCTGCGGATCGAGCTCCTCGCACTCGAACTCCCCGAGGGCAACGAGGAGATCGCCTCCGTGCGCACCGAGGGCAAGCGGCTGGCCCAGGTACTCGACGATCTCCTCGGGCTGGCGCTGGCCGAGCATGCTGCGGCTGATCTGCAGCTCACGGACATCGGCGCGCTCACCGGCGAACGCGTCGCGTCATGGCGTCCGGTCGCGGAGGAGAAGGACGTCCGGCTGACCCTGGAGGGTGGCCGCCGTGACCGCCTGGGCGGATCCGATCGCTCTTTCCAGCGCGTTGGACGCGGTTATCGACAACGCCGTGAAGTTCACTCCTGAAGGCGAGGAGGTCCTGGTCACGGTCGCTTCCGACGGCGGCGGAGCCACGGTGGCCGTCGCCGACCGCGGGCCGGGCCTGACCGAGCAGGAGCTGGAGCGGATCGGCGACCGCTTCTGGCGCAGCAACCGTCACCAGAACGTCAAGGGGTCCGGTCTGGGGCTGTCCATCGCGAGAGCGCTGCTCTCGGCCGGAGGCGGCTCGATCAGCTATGACCGGCACGAGCCGCAGGGACTGCGGGTGACGGTGTCCCTGCCGCGCAGCACCCGCACGTCTGAGGGCCGGCTCGCCGGGCGGCGCCGGTCCTGTCAGGGTTTGGCCGAGCGGTAGTAGCGCTTGGCGCCTTCGTGCAGGGGAGCGGATCGGTGTAGATAGCGGTCCGCAGATCCACCAGCTGCGCCGCGTGCACCTCGCGTCCGATGCGGTCCCGGCTGTCGATCACGGTCCGGGTGAACGCCTCGGTCATCACCGGATCGGTACGGTCGGCTGTGACCAGGAGGTTGGCGACCGCGACGGTGGGTACCGCCTGCCCCTGCTGCGCTTCGAGATACGCGTCGGCCGGCATCACGGCCGAGCGGTAGTAGCGCGTCGAGCCGCCCGCTTCCTGGAGCTCGGCGATCAGCGGATCCCCGAGCGGCACCAGCCGGATGTCGAACCGGTCCGCGAGTTCCTGCACCGCGGTGGTAGGCAGTCCGCCGGACCAGAAGAAGGCGTCGAGGGTGCCGTTCTCCAGCCGGGCAGGCATCGTGTCGATGCCTGAGGGGTCTGCGGTGATGCCCTTTGCGGGTCGATGCCGGCGGCGGTCATCAGCCGGTCGGCCACCAGCCTCACCCCGGACCCTTCTGCCCCACGCCCACCCGCTTACCGCGCAGATCGGCGACCTTGCGTATGTCCGAGTCCCGGTCCACGACCAGCTGGACGTAGTCGTCGTACAGCCGGGCGCAGCTGCGCAGCCGCTGCGCACCGGGCTTGCCGCTCTGCAGATAGGTGGCGACGGCGTCGGCGGTGGCGATGGTGAAGTCGGCCTTTCCCGTCGCGACCCGTTCGATGTTCTGCTGCGATCCCTCGCTGGTCTGCAGCCGTATCGCCACCTTGGGCATGTCCTGGCCAGCGCGCCCTCGAGCCGCTCCCCGTACCGCTGGTAGACGCCGCTGCGTACGCCGGTGGAGAGGTGAGCGTCCCGCTCGGCGACGGTTCGCCGAGCGGGAGCACCCACCAGAGCAGCAGCCCGAGAGCGACGGTGGCGGCGGCGCCCCTGGAGGGTGCGTCGGCGGCCGGATCGGGACATCGCGTGGAACATGGCGCGATCCTGCCATTGCCCGTCCCGTACCCGCCAGGCCCGGCCCGCCGGATAGGGCGGCCGGGCTCCGGCGTCGGGATTCCTGTGGGGCACCGCCTACCCTTGTCGTATGAGCAGCGGCAACCGGAGCGAAGCAGTGGACGTCAAGAAGAGCTACGAGGTACGCACTTACGGGTGCCAGATGAACGTCCACGATTCCGAGAGGCTGTCGGGGCTGCTGGAGGACGCCGGATATGTCCGTGCTCCCGACGGCTCCGACGGCGACGCCGATGTTGTCGTCTTCAACACCTGCGCGGTACGTGAGAACGCCGACAACAAGCTCTACGGCAACCTCGGCCGCCTCGCTCCGATGAAGACCAAACGCCCGGGATGCAGATCGCCGTCGGTGGCTGCCTGGCGCAGAAGGACCGCGACACCATCGTCAAGCGGGCGCCCTGGGTGGATGTGGTCTTCGGCACGCACAACATCGGCAAGCTGCCGGTGCTCCTGGAGCGTGCCCGCATCCAGGAGGAGGCGCAGATCGAGATCGCCGAATCCCTGGAGGCGTTCCCTCGACGCTGCCCACCCGCCGTGAGTCCGCCTATGCGGCATGGGTGTCGATCTCCGTCGGCTGCAACAACACCTGTACGTTCTGCATCGTCCCGGCCCTGCGCGGCAAGGAGAAGGACCGGCGCACCGGCGACATTCTCGCCGAGATCGAGACGCTGGTCGCCGAAGGCGTCTCCGAGATCACGCTGCTGGGACAGAACGTGAACGCGTACGGCTCCGACATCGGTGATCGCGAGGCCTTCTCCAAGCTGCTGCGTGCCTGTGGCTCCATCGAGGGTCTGGAGCGCGTCCGCTTCACCTCGCCCCACCCACGTGACTTCACCGACGACGTGATCGCGGCGATGGCCGCGACACCGAACGTGATGCCGCAGCTCCACATGCCGATGCAGTCGGGTTCGGACACGATCCTGAAGGCGATGCGGCGCTCGTACCGGCAGGAGCGTTTCCTCGGGATCATCGAGAAGGTACGCGTCGCCATGCCGGACGCCGCCATCTCCACCGACATCATCGTGGGTTTCCCCGGCGAGACCGAGGAGGACTTCGAGCAGACCATGCACGCGGTGCGCGAGGCCCGCTTCGCGAACGCCTTCACCTTCCAGTACTCCAAGCGCCCCGGGACCCCGGCCGCGGAGATGGAGGGCAGATCCCCAAGGAGGTCGTCCAGGAGCGTTACATGCGCCTGTCCGTCCTCCAGGAGGAGATCTCCTGGGAGGAGAACAAGAAGCAGGTCGGCCGCACCCTGGATGTGATGGTCGCCGAGGGCGAGGGCCGCAAGGACGGCGCTACGCACCGGCTCTCCGGCCGGGCTCCGGACAACCGCCTGGTCCACTTCACCAAGCCGTCGCAGGAGGTGCGGCCGGGTGATGTCGTCACCGTCGAGGTCACCTACGCGGCCCCGCACCATCTGCTGGCCGAAGGCGCACCCTGGGCGTGCGGCGCACCCGCTCCGGCGACGCCTGGGAGAGGCGCACCACCGAGGTCTCCGCCAAGCCCGCCGGAGTCATGCTGGGGCTGCCCGGCATCGGCGCACCGGCCCCGCTGCCCGTGGCGGCGGCTCCGGGTGCGGCAGCAACTGAGGCCGCTGCGGCTCAGGGGCGGCGGCCTCAGTTGCTGCCGCTGAGGGCCGCTGCACAGGGATGCCGTCGCAGTACGCTGACCGGCATGCTTGTCGCCGCAGCCGTGTGTCCCTGCCCCCGCTCCTGGTCCCCGAGGTCGCCGCAGGAGCCGCGCCCGAACTCGACGCCGCCCGGACCGCGTGCACCGACGCGCTCGGAGTGCTTGCCGCGGCCCGTCCCGATCTGCTGATCGTGATCGGGCCGGCCGGTCTCGGCGCCAGTGGCCTGCACCCTCGGGTGCGACCGGCTCCTTCAGGGGCTTCGGAGTCGATCTCGATGTGCGGCTGGGCGTGGCGCCGTCCGGATCTCCGGTCCCGGGCGGCAGCTGCCCGCATCACTGGCTGTCGGTGCCTGGCTGCTGGCCCGCGCGCGGTGGGCGCACACCCGGTCGAGGGGCTCGGGGTGGGGAACCGCTGGCCGGTGAGCGCTGCGCACAGGCGGGACGGACACTGGCTGCGAGGGCCGGGCGCGTCGCCCTCCTGGTGATGGGGACGGCAGCGCCTGCCGCACCGTCAAGGCGCCCGGATATCTGGACGAGCGGGCAGTGGACTTCGACACGGAGGCGGCCAGGGCGCTGGGCGCCGCGGATGTCGCCGCCCTCGGCGCACTGGACGAGTCGCTCGCCCACGAGCTGAAGGCGGCGGGCCGGGCACCCTGGCAGGTGCTCGCGGGCGCCGCCGAAGGGCGGGGCTCGGCGGGCAGCTGTTGTACGAAGCGGCCCCGTACGGCGTGGGATATGCCGTGGCCGCCTGGTCGTGACGGCCTGCGTACGTCGGCCGTGGGACGCATGCGCCCCACGGCCGACGTACGTCAGGATCACTGCTGCATCAGGAAGCAGCGGGTGGGGTACCGCCCTCGTTCTTGTTGCCGAGGCGGTCCACCGCGTCCTTGGCTTTCTGAGTGCCGGACACGATCTTGTCGCTGTACTTGCCCTTGGTCTTTGATCGACCGTCCGTGCCGCCTTGTCCAGGCCTTGGTCGATCTTGCCCCCGTGCTGGTGCGCGAGGTCACCGACCTTGTCCTTGGCCGGAGCCAGCTTGGCCTTCAGGTTGTCCAGGAAACCCATGGGTCACCTTCCGTGCTGTGTGGGGACCGAGTGCGAACATCCCGCGCGGCTTCGTTCGATTCACTTCGTATTTTACTCGCGAGGGCACCTTTTCGCGTCACTCGCCGTGTCCGGACGGGCCGACCGGGCTACACCCGAGCTCCGGAGCGTCTCGCGCTCTGTCCAGGAGATGGCCCAGGGTTTGGGAGACTGTGGCAGTGAGAAGATCAGCTCCCGCCCCCGCGTCATCACCGTCGTAGGCCCCACCGCAGCCGGAAAGTCCGATCTGGGGGTATTTATTGCCCAGCAGCTCGGTGGCGAAGTGGTCAATGCCGACTCCATGCAGCTCTATCGCGGGATGGACATCGGCACAGCGAAGCTGACGCTCTCCGAGCGGGGTGACATTGCGCACCATCTGCTGGACATCTGGGATGTCACCGAGGCGGCCAGCGTCGCCGATTACCAGCGCCTGGCACGCGTGGAGATTGACCGGCTGCTGGCCGAAGGTCGTACCCCTGTTCTGGTGGGCGGCTCAGGCCTCTATGTGAAGGGCGCCATCGACGCCCTGGAGTTCCCGGTACGGACCCCGAGGTGCGCGCCAGGCTGGAAGAGGAGCTGGCTGAGCACGGCCCGGGCGCCCTGCACCTGCGGCTCGCGGCCGCCGACCCGGACGCCGCCCGCGCCATCCTGGCGAGCAATGGGCGCCGTATCGTCCGCGCCCTGGAAGTCATCGAGATCACAGGCAAGCCGTTCACCGCCAATCTTCCCGGAGACGACGCGGTCTACGAGTCCGTCCAGATCGGTGTGGACGTCGAGCGCCCGGAACTCGACGCACGGATCAGCTCCCGCGTCGACCGGATGTGGGAGGCCGGACTCGTGGACGAAGTGCGTGATCTGGAAGCCAGGGGACTGCGCACGGGACGTACCGCTTCCCGGGCGCTCGGCTACCAGCAGGTGCTCGCGGCGCTCGCCGGGGAGTGCACCGAGCAGGAGGCGCGCGTCGAGACGGTGCGCGCCACCAGCGCTTCGCGCGCCGTCAGGACTCGTGGTTCCGCCGCGACCCGCGCGTGCAGTGGCTCAGCGGTGCGGAAGAACGCCGGGGAGAACTTCCGCACCGGGCGCTGGCGTTGGTCGAACGAGCGGTTACAGCCTGATCGCATGACAGGAGAACGGCGCGGAGCAGAAGCCTCTCGGCGCAGCGTCGAGGCAGGTCAGAGAGGGTTTCTTGGGCGTGTGCCTTCACCGGCTTCGACAATCGGGTACAACCCCATTGCCTATCGGTGCTGACCTCCCGCTGACTTCACTGACGGGTAGTCAGCCTGGGAAAGCTGCGGGCTGCACGCCAGGAGGGCGAGCGCAAGGTCGGGGTGCTGCGGGCGTTCGATCCGTTCCCGATGACCCATCATGTGGAGTGCGTGGCGGTGCTTGAGCCTGCCGCAAAGGGTGCCTGACCTGCTGTTTCGTCGAGTGTGCATTATATGCGCTGTGGGCGTTACGGGCCGATTTCTGACGCTCTCAGAGGTGTCTTGACGCTCGTTCTGATGGAGCGTCAGGTGCTCGTTTCCGCGGGTGACGGTGTGTCGAGTCGGGCCTGAGAGGGTCCTGCCCTTACCGCCTCTTGGTGAAGTCGTGCCCGATATGCCCAGATTTTGGGCTCAGTGGAAGTGAGGTCCGTACGGCCTCCAGCGACCGAGAAATGGCTTGAGGTCGTCGCCGCTGGCCTTCGGTGGCGTGGGCAGTTTCGGTGTCGAGTCGGATTCGGTGAGGTGTTGAAGGTGGGCGTCTGCGAACGTGAGCCACTCCTCGATCTCGGTGCTTTCCTGCTCGGGCGCCAGTGATGTGGCATGGTCGCGCACTGCTGCGGCGTATTCGCTCAGGCGCTTGGCTTGCCGCCAGGTGTTTGCCTGTTCTGCGAGGTGCTTGACGCGACAGTCGTTCATCCTGCACACCGACCAGTGGGGCCACTGTGGCGGTGAAGCTGGAGGTCGGCCGCGCCCAGAAGACCATCTTCGTGGCCCGCTACCTGCGGCTTCGGGACCTCCAACAGGAGATCGAGGAGGGCCTGAACGTGATGGAGTCCTCCAATGGCGCGAACTCCGTGATCGCCTACGGCAAGGGCGGGGAGATCGCCTCGAACCGGCGGGACGAACAGGAGATGTTCGTGCTCTGCCTGCGGATCCTGCAATCTGCCCAAGGCGTTGTTGACAGCGGTGGCGAGGCGGTCGGTCTCGGTGTGTTCCCCGTACACAGGCAGACGTTCAGGGCGACAGGCACAGGCTCCAGCAGGTTCTGAACAACCTCGTCGGCAACGCGACCCAGCACACCCGGCCGGCACCGCGATCCACGTGGTGGTCGAGCAGGACTCATCCCGCGTACGGATCCACGTGACCGACCAGGGCCCCGGCATCCCGGCCGAAGACCTCCCTCGCGTCTTCAACCGCTTCTGGCGCGCCGAAGCAGGCCGCAGCCGCGCCCCGGCTCCGGACTGGGCCTGGCCATCGTCCACGCCCACCATGGAACCGCGGACGTCACCTCCACCCCGGAACCGGCACCACCGTCACCGTCACCCTCCCCACCATCGGCAGGGACAGCACAGTTGCGCCCGCTTCGGCGCGGCCCGACAACAACGGACACACGGCCCGCGGCCGGATCGCGGGCAATGGTCCGGAAGACGTCTGCTGATTCCCTGGGCGGGAATGGCAACCAGGCGGCGATAACTGCGGTGGCCGGAGAGGTCCTGTCTGGCCCGCGACCGGCCTGTACGCTGCGACCATGCAGTCGTCCGCCCCTCCTCCCCGTCGGCTTCCGCGTATTCGGGTCCGGTCGCGGACCCCGCCCGGCGCGGACTCCTGACGGAGCGCATCGCCCGTCAGCTGGAACACGACATCAGGTCCGGAGAGATCGCCGTGGGGACGAAACTCCCTCGGAGCGCGAGCTCGCCGCACAGTTCGGTTCGAGCAGGAACGTCGTGCGCGAGGTGCTGCGCCGACTGGAGGCCCAGCATCTGATCGAAGTCGCCCCGGGCGCGGCTCTTTCGTACGCGAACAGTCCTCGGGGCAGGCGCGCGAGTACGACGCGCTGTACCGAGCGGGCCGGCCCACCGTCCGGCAGCTCATCGAGGCACGGATCCCGCTGGAGGTCGAGATGGTCGGGCTGGCGACCCTGCGAGCGACGGACGAGGACATCGCGGCGATGCGGGCCGCACGGGACGCCCTGGAGGCGGCGACGGACGTCGTCGTCAAGGCTCAGGCGGACATGGATTTCCACGACGCCATCGCGGTAGCGAGCAAGAACCCGGTCCTGCGGATCATGCTGTCGTCGATCAGCGGAATGATGTTCGAGATGATGCTCCGTTCGAACTCCGACCCGTCGATCGGTGAGGCGGGTGTGCCGCACCACCCGGAGATCTTCGATGCGGTCGAGGCACGGGACGTGGACCTCGCCTGCGCGCGGATGCGGGAACACCTGCTGCTGGGCCTGCGCACCTATGGGGCCGATCTCGACCTGCAGGTCGACACCATGGCTCGTAACCACATCGAGACTCTGCTGGGCCAGGCCGAGGACCGCCGGGGTGGCAACGGAAGGGGCGAATAGCCCGCGGACCTGGCCGGCAGAACTTCCCTCAGGGGCTGGTCGACAAGGCTCTTCTGCTGTTACGGTCCCGTCTGAACCATCTGGTCCTACCAGTTGGACCAGACGTGTCCCGGGCTGCACGGACCGGGACACGACGCGCACGGCACGACAGCACGAGAGACCGCACGACACCGCAGAGAGACGAGGACAAGGATGTCCACGAGCAGCCAGCTCCTGAGCCGGCGCGCCTTCGGCAGGCTGGCCGCGGGGTCGCCGGGGCGGGGCGCTGAGCGCCTGTTCGACCCGGGAGGGAAGCCCTCGGCCGACACCCCGTTGCGGATCATGGCGATCAACCATGTCTGGTCCCAGGCGATCCGGCGCCGTACGAAGGAGTTCGAGGAGCGGATCGGCCGGCGGGTCTCGATGACCCTGCTCACCGCCGACCAGCTCTCGAGCAGCTACAACGTGAAACTGAACGCCTCCGGCACCGACGTGGACGTCATGATGGTCCGCGCGCTCCAGGAGCAGTTGGTCTTCGCGCACAACGGCTGGCTCGCCGACCTCAGCGACCGGGTCGGGGACGACCCGGAGTTCGCCTGGCCGGACTTCCAGAAGGCCCCGCGCGAGGCATCCGTGACGGACGGCAGCGTGCTGAGCGTCCCGGTGGTGACCGAGCGCCCCGCGCTCTACTACCGCAAGGACCTGGTCGAGGACCTCGGTGGCCCGCCGCGCACCCTGGACGCGCTGATGGACGCCGCGCTGGAACTCTCCGAGCGGAAGAAGGGCTTCTACGGCTACGTCGGCCGCGGTCAGCGCAGCGGCGCGGTGTCCCAGTGGTCGAGCTTCCTCTACTCGCACGGCGGTGACTTCGTCGTCGGCGGGAAGTCGGGCATCGGGAGCCCCGAGGCGCTCGCCGCGTACGAGTACTACGGCAGGCTGCTGGCGAAGACGGGTCCGCCCGGCGCCACCAACATGAGCCTCGAACAGGCTATGCCGATCTTCGCGCAGGGCAAGGCGGCGTTCTATATCGACGCCGATGCGATCTACAGCAGTTTCCTCGACCCGAAGGTGTCGAGGGTGCGCGAAGCGTCGGCTTCGCGCCCTTCCCCGCCGGGCCGGCCGGTGCCAAGCCGCACAACATCCCGTCCTGGAGCCTCGGCATCAACACCTTCTCCCTTCTGCGCGACGACGCCTGGGAGTTCATCAGGTGGGCGGCGAGCCCCGGCATGGTAGCGGAACTCCAGTCGGACGGCATTCCCGGCGCCCGGTCCTCGGTGTGGTCCGACCCGAAGAACCTCGCCTCCTTCCCGCCGGACCTCGCCGAGGCCATGCGGATCAACGCGGAACGTGGCCTGGGCTACGACCGGCCCCGGGTCCTCCAGGTCGGCCGGGCCAGGGACATCGTCGGGCGTCCGCTGGTCGCGGGCATCCTCGGCGAGTCGGTACGGCCGGTCGTGCGCGACGCCGACGCGGAGTTCGCCGAGTTCCTCGTACGCGACAACCGCCACAAGGAGTCCTGATGCCCACCACCGAGGTCTCCACGGCCCGTCCCGCTTCCCGCCTGCCGGGCGCCGAGAAGGCGTCCCGCGCACCGAAGCAGCGCACCTTCGAGCAGGCCAACCGGCGGCTCAAGTGGGCGATGCTCGCTCCGGCGCTGCTCTTCGTGGGCCTGATGATCGTCTTCCCGCTGGCCTTCACGCTCGACCTCAGCCTGACCGACGCCTTCGGCGCGGTGAACGCCGACAAGGCCCACATCGGCCTGCGCAACTTCACCGACGCGCTGGGCGACACCCGCAGGTTCTGGCCGGCCGCCCGCCGCACCCTGGTCTTCACCGTCGGTGCGGTGGTGCTGGAGACGGTGCTCGGGCTCGCCCTGGCGATGCTGATGCGCAAACCGTTCCGGGGATGCGCTGGGTGCGCACCATCCTGATCATCCCGCTGCTCACCACACCGGTCGCGATCGGCATCCTGTGGCTGCTGATCCTCGACCCCACCAATGGCATCGCCAACCACCTGCTCGCCGCCGTCGGCATGCCCCGGCAGGAGTTCCTCGGCTCGGTCAGTCAATCGCTGCCGACGCTGATGCTCATCGACGTATGGCAGTGGACGCCGATGATGACGCTGCTGCTGCTCGCCGGGCTGAGCACGCTGCCCGAGGAGCCCGAGGAGGCCGCCCTGGTCGACGGGCGAACAGCTGGCAGCGGTTCCGGCACGTCATCCTGCCGATGCTCGGTCCCACGCTCGCCACCGCGCTGGTGCTGCGTGCCGTCGACGCACTGAAGACCTTCGACATCCTCTACGCCACGAAGGGCGCCGGCGGCGGTTCGGACTTCGAGGTGGAAACCCTCAACGTCTACGCCTACGGGCTCACCTTCGACTACCAGGAATACGGCCTGGCCGCCGCCGTCCTGGTCCTGTTCACGCTCTTCATCATCGGTGTCGTGGTGCTCCTGCGCCGCCGTGGCGGAAGGAAGAACGCATGAGTGCCACCGTCTCCCGCGCCGCGCGCCGTCGGCCGCTCCGCACACCGCCCCGCGGCCCGCAGGCGCAGGAACTGGTCCTGGCTGCGCGGCACCGCCATCACGATCGTGACGCTCGTCTTCGTGCTGCCGATCGTGTGGATGTTTGCCGCGGCCTTCAAAACCAATGTGCAGGTCACCGACCCGTCCGTCGGCCTGTGGTTCAGCCCCACCCTGGACAACTTCCGCAGCATCGTCGAGGCCGGACAGATCCTGCGTTCGATGGGCAACTCGCTGCTGGTCGGGCTGATATCGACGGTGCTCTCCGCCGTCATCGCCGTTCCGGCAGCCTGGGCGGTGGGCCGGTTCAACATGCACCGCACCGGCTCCCTGATCCTCGTCGCGCGCATCGTCCCGGCGATCTCGCTGCTCGTCCCCTGGTACTACCTGTTCGCGCGGATGGGCCTCGTCGGCTCCTACACCGTGCTGGTCCTGAGCCACATGTTCGTCTCCGTCCCGCTGATCATGTGGATCATGATCAGCTTCTTCGCGGGCTGCCGGTCGAACTGGAGGAGGCCGCCCGCACCGACGGCCTGAGCGCCTTTGGCGCCTTCTGGCGCATCTCGCTGCCACTCGCGGCACCGGGCACCGCGACCGCCTCGTTGCTTGCCTTCGTCTTCAGCTGGAACAACTTCATGTTCGCGCTGGTCTTCGCCGACGACCGGACCCAGACCGTGCCGGTGACCCTGTTCAACTTCATCTCGTACGCGAGCACCGACTGGGGCGGCCTGATGGCAGCCGCCACCTCATCACCGTGCCGGTCGTACTGGCTGCCGTCCTCGGACAGAAATACCTGGTGGCCGGGCTGACCTCCGGCGCCACCAAGGGCTGAGAAGCCGTTGCCCAGCGGGATCCGGACCACGGCTTCCGCGCCGGTCCAGGGCTGACCCGACACCCCGACATCCGGAAAGAGAACACACGCATGAAGATCGTCGACGCGAAGGTCGTCGTCACGAGCCCCGGCCGCAACTTCGTCACCCTGAAGCTGACGACCGACGAGGGCCTCACCGGCCTCGGCGACGCGACCCTCAACGGCAGGGAACTCGCCGTGGTCAGCTACCTCACCGACCATGTGGCGCCGCTGCTCGTCGGCCTCGACCCGCACCGCATCGAGGACACCTGGCAGTCGCTGTACCGGGGGCTTACTGGCGGCGCGGGCCGGTGACGATGGCCGCCATCGCCGCCGTCGACGTAGCCCTGTGGGACATCAAGGCGCAGGCCGCCGGCCTCCCGCTCTACCAGTTGCTGGGCGGCGCCAGCCGGAACGCGTCGGCACCTACGGCCATGCCAACGGCCGGGACATACCCGAACTCCTCGACTCCGTACGGGCCAGGCTGGCCGAGGGCTACCCGCCGTCCGTATCCAGTCCGGCATCCCCGGCCTCAAGGCCGTCTACGGGTGTCCGACACCGACGACGCCGGTTCGCAGATCCTCCACCAGCAGGCCCGCCCCTGGTGGAGGACTGGGACACCGACGCCTATCTGCGCCACATGCCGGCTGTCTTCGACGCGGTACGCGCCGAGTTCGGCGCCGAGCTGCCGCTGCTGCACGACGCCCACCACCGGCTCACCCCGATCCAGGCCGCCCGGCTCGGCAAGGATCTGGAGCCGTACCGGCCGTTCTGGCTGGAGGACTGCACGCCCGCCGAGAACCAGGAGGCACTGCGCCTGGTGCGCCGCAGCACCACCACGCCACTGGCCATCGGCGAGGTGTTCAACACCGTCTACGACTACCAGGCCCTGATCACCGAGCAGTTGATCGACTACGTACGGTCGGCGGTCACCCACTTCGGCGGAGTCACGCCGCTGCGCAAGCTCTTCGACTTCGCCGCCCAGTACCAGATCAAGAGCGCCGTGCACGGGCCGGAGGACATCTCCCCGGTCGGGATGGCCGCCGCCGTCCACCTCGACCTCGCCATCCACAATTTCGGCATCCAGGAGTACTCGGGCCATACACCGCTGACCCAGGAGGTGTTCCGGCACTCCTACACCTTCACGGACGGGCACCTGCACCCGGGCGAGGCCCCGGCATCGGGGTGGAGCTGGACGAGGAGCTGGCGGCGGCCCACCCGTACGACCCGGCGTATCTTCCGGTCAACCGCCTCCACGACGGGACCGTCCACGACTGGTGAGCCTGCCACCCGGGTGTGCGGGCCGCTGCCGTGCGAACGGGCCCGCGCAGGGGACGGGGCGTACCTGTAACGACCAGGGCTCTGCGCGGTCTGCGTTGGTCATGCCCCATGCAACCCGATGCGTGCGACAAACCACGAACGACCGTGCGGTGCCTGTGGACAAAGTTATCCACAGGGGTCGCGGAATTCGGCTGTCCGCAGGACGGTCGTGCCATGAACAAGCACCACGAATCCACTTGACCGGCCGACGAGCAGCAGATCACCCTGCGCGGTCCCGCCGAACTTGCCGACGCCCTGCCCTACCTCATGGGCTTCCACCCGAACGACAGCGTGGTCATGGTGGCCCTCAACGGCGGGCGGGGCCGCTTCGGAGGGCGGCTCAGGCTGGGCATTCCGCAGTCGCCGAAGGAGTGGGCGCCGATCGCGGACCAGCTTGCCCAGTGCCTGATCTCGGGCAGCGAGCGGCGTGACACCCGTCCGGACGCGATCGTCGTCTTCCTCTGCCAGGATCCTGCCGACGGAGAGAGCGGCAATCAGACCATGGAGCGGTTGAGGCCCTTCGCGCAGCGCCTGCGCACGGCCTGCGGGGCGCTCGACGTTCCGGTGCTGGAAGCGCTCTGCATCTCCGACGGCCGCTACTGGTCCCACTCGCCGCCACAGGCCCACGACCTGGTGATACACCATCCTGGCGAGGGCGAAAGGACACGCTGGGGACACATGACCTACGAGATGCTGACGCAGCCACGGGCTCTTCGTGTCGGCGCGCCTCTATGCCAACGACCTGGTGGAACCCGTGCGGCAGGCCATCGAAGGCGGCAGCATCACCGGCGCCGGCTTCCGGTTCAAGATCCGTGGCCAGTCCTGGTCGGATGAGGACGGCCGTTCGGTACCGGTCGACGCCGTAGGCGACCGACTGTACCGAGGGGACCAGCTCACCCGCTACATCGACGATGTGCAGCTCATAGAGCTGGGCCCGGTACTTCATCCAGCTTATGAGGCTACGTCAGTTGGAGTCCGCAGTATCGAGCGACGAGAACAAAATGCCAGGTCTCACGCGCCGTATCGGTTGGTCTGTCAGGCCGCGGTGGCGACGTCGGGTTCTTCGGCCGTTGTGGTGTTGAAGTTGAGGCCGTTGTTGAGGAGGGTGGCGGCTTTGGAGACGGAGCCGGGGAGGAGGTGGCGGTAGGTGCGGAAGGTGATGTTGATGTCGGAGTGTCCCATCCAGTCTGCGACGTCGGTGATGGGGATGCCTTGTCCGAGGGTGTTGGAGGCGAAGTAGTGGCGGAAGCTGTACATGGTCATCCCTCCGGGGATGAGTTCCGGCTTCTGCTGCTGGAGGTTGGTTCACCACCTTCGGAGGGTGGTGGGGAGAGGAACGCGTTTCCGGTGCTGGGGCGCATGGTCTTGAGGAGGTAGCCGCCTTGGAAGGTTCCGTGGGTGGCGGCGTGGTGTTCGATGCTTTCTCGGACGAAAGCGGGCAGGGCACCTCGCGGAACTCGCCGGTTTTCCTGTGTTTGAGGGGTTCCAGGGTGACGGTCCGGTCGTGGACCTGCTGGTGCACCCGGTAGACGTCTTTGGCGGCCATGTTGTTCACGTTGACGGCGAGGGCCTCGCCGTTGCGCAGGCCCATGCCGGCCATGAGGTCGACGATGAGGCGGAAGGCGTCGTCGTCGCGGGCTACGCGCAGCAGACCGACCTGTTCCTTGGTGGGGATCACGGTCGGGCCCGGGCGGTACTCCGGCGGGCTGACATCGAGCAGCGGGTCGAGACCTATTATTCCCCGCCGGTGCGCGTCCTGAGGATGCCCTTCACCCGCAGGAAGACCTGCGCCTGGGTCGCGGCGCCGACGTTGCTGCGTTCCATGGCGGTGATGAAGTGCTCCACCACGAAGCTGTCGAAGGTGTGCATCTTCCGCGAGCCGATCTCCGGATAGGCGTGAGTGCGCATCCGGGACTCGGTCGCGGCCTTCGTGCTGCCGGTGAGACCACGCTTGCGGGCGAACCATGCCTTCGCGTACTCCTCGAAGGTCATCTCGCCGAGGGTCTCCTGCTGTTCGGCGACACTCCTCGGCGTGGTTTTGCGGGCTGTGTAGAGCGCGGTCAGGCGTTCGACGGCCGCGTCCTGGGTGGGGAAGCCGGACTTCTCGGACTGCCTGCCGCGGGTGTTGCGGAAGCGGATGGTGTAGGGTGCGGGCAGCCGGAGGGCCGGCGACACTCGCAGGGCTTGAAGAAGCTGCCCATGCCCCGCGCAAGCTTGTTCGACATGATTGTTACGGTCCCTTCTACGGGTTCGGGCGTGACCGTGTAATCGGGCGCTGACCTGGGGTTATTGCTGACCTTTGCTGACTGGCTGACCAGTAGCAAGCGTCTGACCTGCATAAACCCTCAGGTGGGGCCATAACAGCCTGATCACGTGATGGCATCGGGAAGCTCCGCCCGTCATTTCGGTGCCCGGGGCCGTGCCATCATCGAGCATCGATCGACCAGTGGAGTCCGAGGGAGGGCGCGTGGCGATGGAGGCCGGCCCTCGCGACACAGAGCAGGACGCACCGGATGCGCGGCCCGAGGCAGGACGCCTGAGTCCTGACGGGCCCGACGAGCACGACGTGGCCCCGAGGTCGAGGTCGAGCTGCGTCCGGCCGGCCGTCTGCGGATCTGGCAGCTCGCGCCCATCGTCGTACTGGCCGCGGTCGGCTCCCTGATGTTCGCCTTCCCGCTGGCCTTCGAATTCGGCGACGGCGGTGCGGTCGTGGCCATGCTGGGCCTGCTGATCAGCTGTTGCGCCGCGGGCTGGGGCATGATGGCCGCCCGCCGGGTGGGTCACACCTGGCCCGGTCTGCCGCCCAGAGGCTCGGGTGAGCGTCCTGACTGGCGGGTGATCGCCCTGTACGCCGCCGTGTGCGTCGGTCTGGTCGCGCTGGCCGTCTGGCGCGTGGACCGGCTCCGCCGCTGAGCCACTTTCCGCCCGGGCTCTGCCCGGTCCTGCGGACTGTCGGCGCTGCCTCGTACAGTTGATCTGTGAGTACCTCGCAGATCGCCTTCCTCAAGGGCCACGGCACGGAGAACGACTTCGTGGTCGTTCCCGATCCGGACAACGCCATCGCACTGCCCGGCTCCGCCGTCGCCGAGCTGTGCGACCGCCGGGCCGGCATCGGGGCGACGGACTGCTGCATGTCGTACGGTCCGCCGCGCATCCGGAGGCGCGGGACATGGCGGCCGAGGCCGAATGGTTCATGGACTATCGCAACGCGGACGGCTCGATCGCCGAGATGTGCGGCAACGGCGTGCGGGTCTTCGCCAGGTACCTCCAGCGCGCCGGGCTCGTCGGTGCGGGCGACCTGGCCGTCGCGACGCGCGGTGGTGTCAAGCAGGTGCATATCGCCAAGGGCGGCGACATCACGGTCTCCATGGGACACGCCCTGCTTCCCGAGGACGGCGTCACGGTCACCGTGGACGGCCGCAGCTGGGACGCCCGCAACGTGAACATGGGCAATCCGCACGCCGTCGCGTTCGTCGACGACCTGGCCCACGCCGGAGATCTGTACTCGGTGCCCCAGTTCCGCCCCGCAGCCGTCTATCCGGACGGGGTCAACATCGAATTCGTCGTGGACCGCGGACCGCGCCATGTCGCCATGCGCGTCCATGAGCGCGGCTCCGGCGAGACCCGTTCCTGCGGTACGGGTGCCTGCGCCGTGGCGGTCGCAGCAGCCCGCCGGGACGGCGTGGACCCTGCGCAGACAGGCGGACCGGTCACGTACACGGTGGATCTGCCCGGCGGTACGCTCGTGATCACCGAATTCCCGGACGGCGCTGTCGACATGACGGGCCCCGCGGTGATCGTGGCCGAAGGCATGATCGACGCCGGCTGGCTCGGCACCGCCTGACCTTCGCTCGAATGGGTGATCCGTTTCACGCTGGGCGGGAGGCGGACTGTGCCACGTGGTGGGGTCGGTAGCATCAAGCACCGGCCCGGAGGCGCATCCGCATCTCCTCACCGCCGGTCGATGTTGCCGGAGGTGCCGCAGTGAGTGCAGAGGCCGCCGATCCAGGTGCTCCCCTTCGCAGACGGAGCCGTCCCAGGATCGATCTGCGCCGGCTCGGCCGGGTGGCACTGCTCGGGCCGGTCTCCCGTGACCGGCTGCCCGACGCCATCAGCCATGTCGCAGAGGCCCACCGCGCCCATCATCCGGACGCCGACCTCACCGTTCTGCGCAGGGCCTACGTCCTGGCCGAGACCTCGCACCGCGGTCAGATGCGCAAGAGCGGTGAGCCCTACATCACCCACCCGCTCGCCGTGACACTGATCCTCGCCGAGCTCGGCGCCGAGACGACGACCCTGACCGCCTCACTCCTGCATGACACCGTGGAGGACACCGAGGTGACCCTCGATCAGGTTCGCAAGGGGTTCGGCGCAGAGGTCTCCTACCTCGTCGACGGCGTCACCAAGCTCGAAAGGTGGAGTACGGCGCTGCAGCCGAGCCCGAGACCTTCCGCAAGATGCTCGTCGCCACGGGCAACGATGTCCGGGTCATGTCGATCAAACTCGCCGACCGGCTGCACAACATGCGCACCCTCGGCGTGATGCGCCCCGAGAAGCAGGCCAGGATCGCCAAGGTCACCCGCGATGTGCTCATCCCGCTCGCCGAGCGTCTGGGAGTGCAGGCACTCAAGACCGAGCTGGAGGACCTGGTCTTCGCGATTCTCCACCCCGGGGATTACGAAGTCACCAGGCGCCTGGTCGCGGCCTCGGAGGGCAGGCCCGACCCGCTCGCGGACATCGCCGAGGGTGTCGCCGCGACGCTGCGGGACGCCGGCATCACCGCCGAAGTGCTCGTCAGGCCAAGGCACTTCGTCTCCCTGCATCGGGTCGGTATCAAACGCGGTGAACTGCGCGGCACCGACTTCGGACGGCTGCTGGTGCTGGTCGGCGAGGACGCGGACTGCTATGCCGTGCTCGGCGAGCTGCACACCTGCTTCACCCCGGTGATCTCCGAGTTCAAGGACTTCATCGCAGCCCCAAGTTCAACCTGTACCAGTCGCTGCACACCGCCGTGGTCGGCCCGGACGGAGCGGTCGCCGAAGTCCTCATCCGCACGCACCGGATGCACAAGGTCGCCGAGGCGGGCGTCGTCGCGCTCGGTAATCCGTACCCCAGGACAGCGCCGGAGCACAGACCGAACCCGCGGACGGCGAGCGTGCGGACCCGACCCGGCCCGGCTGGCTCTCCAGGCTTCTGGACTGGCAGCAATCGGCCACCGACCCGGACACGTTCTGGACCACGCTCCGTGCCGACCTGGCCCAGGACCGGGAGGTCACGGTGTTCCGCACCGACGGCGGGACACTCGGCCTGCCCGCCGGAGCCAGCTGTATCGACGCCGCCTACGCCCAGTACGGCGACGAAGCACACGGCTGTATCGGGGCCCGTGTCAACGGGCGCCTGGCCACACTCAGCACCGTCCTGAGCGACGGCGACACCGTACAGCCACTGCTTGCCGAGGACGCCGCCTCGGGCCCTCGCCCGACTGGCTCGACCACGCCCGCACCCCGACCGCACGGATCGCGATCACAGGATGGCTCGACTCCCATCCCGATGAGGTCCAGGGACCGTTCGCCATCCAGCCCGACGTCCCCAGGCCCCAGCCGCACCCGACGGACGACCCGGCCACCGGGCGGGCCGGCACCGCAGGGCGTGTGACGAGCGTCGCGGTGGACGGGCCGGGCACCTCCATCCGGCTGGCCGGCTGCTGCACCCCGTCCCTCCGGACGACATCATCGGATTCACCGTGCGCGGCGGGGCCGTCACCGTGCACCGCCGGGAGTGTCCTTCGGTCACACGCATGAGGGCAGCGGGCCGGGAGACCGCCGCGGCCCGCTGGGACGGTGCGGGCGACTGGAGCGACGCCGGGCAGTGCCGGGTCACCCTGGTCGCCGAGTCCTTCGGACGGCCCCGGCTGCTGGCCGACCTCACCGAAGCCATCGCGACGGCGGACGCCGCCATCGTGTCGGCGACCGTCGAACCGCCCAGCGAACAGCGGGTCCGGCACACCTATACCCTCCAGCTGCCGGACGCCGCGGGCTCCCCGGCCTCATGCGGGCCATGCGGGACGTACCGGGCGTGTACGACGTGAGCCGAGCACAGCAGCCCGCAGTCCTCGGCTGACCAGCGATCTCGTTCGTGGTGCGGCGCGCCAGCACCGTCCGGCGCGCCCCGCTGGTAGCCGTATTCCATGCCGCTCACCTCCCGCCGACTGCGTGCCGCTCTGCTGGCCACCGCATCGGCCACCCTCGTCGCCGCCACCCTGCCCTCGCCCGTGCCGCTCGGCATCGGAGACCGTCTCTTTCCCCAGCTCGGCAATCCGGGGTACGACGTCCTCTCCTACGACATCGCCCTCAACTACAACGGCACCAACACCGAGCCCCTCGACGCCATCACCAGGATCGACGCCCGGACGACCGCCGCGCTGGAGCGGATCAATCTCGATTTCGCCCATGGCACTGTCCGTGGCGTCGAGGTCAACGGCCTGGCGTCCGACTTCGGTGTCGTGGACGAGGACCTGGTCGTCGAGACACCCGCGAAGCTCCCGGCAGGCGTTCCGCTGAGCATCACGGTCCGGCACACCAGCGACCCGGCCGGAGACCAGCTGACCGGCGGCTGGGTGCGCACGGCCGACGGACTGGCCATGGCGAACCAGGCCGATGCCGCACACCGGGTCTTCCCCGGCAACGACCACCCGCCGACAAGGCCTTCTTCACCTTCCGGATCACCGCACCGCAGGAGCTGACGGCCGTGGCCAACGGTCTGCCCGCCGGAAAGGCACGACACGGCGCCAGGACGACGTGGACCTATCGCACCGGTCACCCCATGGCCACCGAGCTGGCCCAGGTCTCCATCGGCCGCTCCGCCGTCCTGCGCAGGACCGGTCCGGACGGGCTTCCCGTACGCGATGTGGTGCCTGCCGCCGACCGCGCGGTACTGGAGCCCTGGCTGAGGAAGACCCCGGAACAGCTGGCCTGGATGCAGCGGCAGGTCGGCGCCTACCCGTTCGAGACGTACGGACTGCTGGTGGCCGATGCGGAGACGGGTTTCGAACTGGAGACCCAGACGCTCTCGCTCTTCGAACGGTCGCTGTTCACCGGGTCCAGGTATCCGAAGTGGTACGTCGAATCGGTCATGGTCCACGAGCTGGCCCACCAGTGGTTCGGAAACAGCGTCTCGCCGCAGTCGTGGTCCGATCTCTGGCTCAGCGAAGGACATGCCAGCTGGTACGAGGCCCGCTATGCCGAGGACCACGCGAAGCAGCCACTGGAGCGCAGGATGCGCGAGGCGTACACCTGGTCCGACGGCTGGCGGGCCGCCGCCGGCCCGCCGGCGCACCCGGACCGTCCGTCCTCCGACCAGAAGATCGGCATTTTCCGGCCGGTGATGTACGACGGCAGCGCACTCGTCCTCTACGCGCTGCGCCAGGAGATCGGCGAGGCCGCCTTCGACCGGCTGGAGCGGACCTGGGTGCGCGAGTACCGCGACGAGTCGGCGACAACGGCGGACTTCACCGAGCTGGCTTCGCGGATCGCGGGCCGCGACCTGGCCGCGTTCTTCAAGGGATGGCTGTACGGGAGAAGACACCGCCGATGCCAGGACACCCGGACTGGCACAGCGCGGCACCCGCGGTGAAGTGACGGCGAAACCCGGGTGACGGGCGCGGCGGGGCCGTGCCACTATCGGGGCGACGGCGCGGCGGCCGGACCCGGACCCCAGCCATGGGAATCTTCCGGCTGGATCACGCGTTGTGACTGACAGAACGACTTCCATCTACGTAAGGATCCAATGACCTCCTCTTCTTCCCTTCCCCAGGACGCGCAGGACGCGCAGAGCGCCACGGAGAACGCCACCGAGAGCCTCAACGAAAGCCTTCGGGCGGACGCCCTGATGGAAGAGGACGTCGCCTGGAGCCACGAGATCGACGGAGAGCGGGACGGCCAGCAGCTGGACCGCTCCGAGCGCGCCGCGCTGAGGCGCGTGGCAGGGCTGTCCACCGAGCTCGAGGACGTCACCGAGGTCGAGTACCGGCAGCTGCGCCTGGAGCGTGTGGTGCTGGTGGGTGTCTGGACCTCGGGGACCGTGCACGACGCGGAGATCTCCCTCGCGGAGCTCGCCGCGCTGGCCGAGACCGCGGGCGCCCAGGTGCTCGACGCGGTGTTCCAGCGGCGCGACAAGCCGGACCCGGCCACCTACATCGGCTCGGGCAAGGCGCTGGAGCTCCGTGACATCGTCCTGGAATCCGGGCGGACACCGTCGTGTGCGACGGGGAGCTGAGTCCCGGCCAGCTGATCCACCTGGAAGACGTCGTCAAGGTCAAGGTGGTCGACAGGACCGCGCTGATCCTCGACATCTTCGCTCAGCACGCCAAGTCCCGTGAGGGCAAGGCGCAGGTGTCGCTGGCACAGATGCAGTACATGCTGCCGCGCCTGCGTGGCTGGGGACAGTCGCTCTCCCGTCAGATGGGCGGCGCGGGTTCAGGCGGCGGCGGTGGCATGGCCACCCGTGGCCCCGGTGAGACCAAGATCGAGACCGACCGGCGCCGGATCCGCGAGAAAATGGCGAAGATGCGCCGGGAGATCGCGGAGATGAAGACCGGCCGCGACCTCAAGCGGCAGGAACGCCGACGCAACAAGGTCCCCTCGGTCGCGATCGCCGGATACACGAACGCGGGCAAGTCCTCGCTGCTCAACCGGCTCACCGGCGCGGGCGTCCTGGTGGAGAACTCACTGTTCGCCACCCTCGACCCGACCGTGCGCCGGGCCGAGACGCCGAGTGGCCGGCTGTACACGCTGGCCGACACCGTCGGGTTCGTGCGGCACCTTCCGCACCACCTCGTCGAGGCGTTCCGCTCCACCATGGAGGAGGTCGGTGAATCCGATCTGATCGTGCACGTGGTGGACGGCTCCCACCCGGTGCCCGAGGAGCAGCTCGCCGCGGTGCGTGAGGTCATTCGTGAGGTGGGCGCGACCAACGTGCCCGAGATCGTGGTGATCAACAAGGCGGACGCGGCGGACCCGCTGGTCCTGCAGCGGCTGCTGCGCATCGAGAAGCACGCGATCGCGGTCTCCGCGCGGACCGGCGCCGGCATCGACGAGCTCCTGGCGCTCATCGACGCCGAGCTGCCTCGGCCGTCCATCGAGATCGAGGCCCTGGTGCCCTACATCCAGGGCGGACTCGTCTCCCGCGTGCATGCCGAGGGCGAGGTGATCTCCGAGGAGCACACCCGGAGGGAACCCTGCTCAAGGCGCGGGTGCACGAGGAACTGGCAGCGGAGCTCGCCGTATTCGTACCGGCGGCCCACTGACGTAGGCCGCCGCCCGGGCGGTCAACAGCCCGAGGCCCGGCCCGTCGGACGAAAGTCACGACGGACCGGGCCTCGGGCTTTGCCGGTTCTACTGTCCTGCGTACTTCGTGCTGACCGACTCGTAGATGCCCTTGGCTTCCTTGCCGAGGCGGGGCCTGCCAGCCAGCCTGCCGTCACCGGGCCGATGGAGGTGTTCGAGACCAAAGCGGGCTTGCCGTCCTGACCGGTGGCGACCCAGCCGCCGCCGGAGGAACCACCGGTCATCGTGCAGCCGATGCGGTACATCGTGGGATCGTCCCTGCCGACCGAGAGGCGGCCCGGCTTGTCCTCGCACTGGTGCGCAAGCTGGCCGTCGAACGGCGGAGCCGCCGGGTAGCCCGTCGCCTTCATGCTTTCGATGTCGGAAACGGCCGGGGCGTCGAACTCGACCGGCAGCGCGGAACCGACCGTCTCCTCCAGGGACTTGTCCGTGCCACCCTTCTCAGGCGTCACGCGGAGCACGGCGAAGTCGTACGGAGCCCCTGACCGCCCACCGAGGAGCCCTGGTCGATCCACTGCTCGGAGGTCTGTGCCCACTGTCCCCACCACACGCCGTGGGAGCGATCTTCTCCTGGGGCGTTCTCCAGCTCCGCCACCTGCAGGCCGCTGTCGTTGTACGACGGGACGAAGGCTATGTTGCGGTACCAGCCGCCCTTCTTGCCCGCGTGCACTCGGTGGCCGGCGGTCCACACCATGTTGGACTTGCCCGGGTTGGCCGGGTCCTGCACCACGGTGGCCGAGCAGACCATGGATCCCTCGGGCCCGTCGAAGAAGAGCTTCCCCGACTCCGGGGCGTTGTCGTGGTACGGCGTCCGCAACCCGGCGGCCTCGACCGCGGCAGGCTCCGGATCCGTTACGCCCTCGTCACCCGAGATATCGTTGTCGACCGGCTTCTCCGGGGACTTGTCGGCATCCCGCATCCGGTCCGGGTCCCAGAGGTCCTCGATGATCGGGTTGACGTAGTCCTTGGCCTCACGCAGCCACTTGTCCTTGTCCCAGTTCTTCCACTCGCCGTTCTTCCACTGGTCGAGATCGATCCCGTGCTCCTTGAGCCGGTCCTTCAGATCGTCCGGAATGGTGACCTTGCCGTCGGACGACTGACCGGCTGAGCTGCTCGGCTGGGTGCTCGCATCGTCCTCGCTCGGGCCGCAAGCGGTGGCGGTGAGGGCCAGGACAGCGGCGAGGGCGGTCGCGGCGAGCACGGGGAGGGTGCGACGGGCACGCCCCACTGCGTTCGGAACCGATCGGGCGAATGGGTCGCATGTGGTGATCCCCTGGGACTTCGTCACTTACTTCGTACTTCGCTTCGGATTTCTGTACTTCTGTGCTTCCTGCGGCACGGTATTGGGTACTGCGCCGCACACACCGAGGGCGTCGGCACGGCCGCCCGCCCGAGTACGGCCCCACTATGCCGGTGCCGATGGGGACGGTGCTCGGCAGGGCCACGGTTCCGTTCCCGCAAGGATCTTCCGATTTACCCGTGCTCCCCGGCGCCCCGTGTCGTTAGTAGGCAGGGGGCACCCGGACAGCGTTCATCTCGGCATGCCCTCGCCGGAGCAGCGTACTTATGTGCGACGCAACTGTTACTGCAGGAGGACCGACAGCCGTGGCCGTGACCGAACCAGCTCCGGTGGCGCAGTCCGCTGCGCACGAGGGATCCTGCGGCGTCAGACACAGCGCGAGTCGGCGGCCCGTACCTACGCGCGGTCCCTGCCGATCGTCCCGGTGAGGGCCCGCGGAATGACCATCGAGGGTGCCGACGGGCGGCGTTATCTCGACTGTCTGTCCGGGGCGGGCACCCTGGCGCTCGGGCACAACCACCCCGTGGTGCTCGAAGCGATCAGAAAGGTCATCGACTCGGGCGCTCCGCTGCACGTCCTGGATCTCGCCACGCCCGTCAAGGACGCCTTCACGACCGAACTGTTCGCCACCCTGCCCAGGCAACTCGCCGACAACGCCCGGATCCAGTTCTGCGGACCGGCGGGAACGGACGCCGTCGAGGCGGCGTTCAAGCTGGTCCGTGCCGCGACCGGGCGCAGTGGGCTCCTCGCCTTCACCGGCGCGTACCACGGGATGACGGCGGGGCGCTGGCCGCATCGGGCGGCGCCCAGGACGTTGCGGTGACCAGGCTGCCGTTCCCGCACGACTACCGCTGCCCCTTCGGGATCGGCGGGGAGCGTGGCGCGGACATCGCCGCTCACTGGACCGAGCACCTCCTGGATGATCCCAAGAGCGGTGTGCCCCTTCCCGCCGGCATGATCCTGGAGCCGGTCCAGGGCGAGGGCGGGGTGAATCCCGCTCCCGACAGCTGGCTGCGGCGGATGCGCGAGATCACACAGGACCGCTCCATCGCGCTGATCGCCGACGAGGTGCAGACCGGGGTCGGCAGGACAGGGACCTTCTGGGCGGTCGAGCACAGCGGGATCGTGCCCGATGTCATGGTGTTGTCCAAGGCCATCGGAGGCTCCCTCCCCTCGCGGTGATCGTCTACCGCTCCGAGCTGGACATCTGGAAGCCGGGAGCCCACGCCGGGACCTTCCGGGGCAATCAGCTCGCGATGGCGGCCGGTGCGGCCACCCTCGCGTACGTACGGAAGAACGGCCTTGCCGAGCGTGCCGCGACGCTCGGCGCCCGGATGCTCGCCCGTCTCCAGGAGCTGAGCGCGGACCACCGGAGTGTGGGCAACGTCCGCGGCCGCGGTCTGATGATCGGGTTGGAGCTGGTCGATCCGGAGGCCGCTCCGGCCGGTTCCACCTCCGCGAACGGCGCCGCCCCACCCCCGATCCGGCGCTCGCGGCGCTGGTGCAGCAGGAATGCCTGCACCGCGGCCTCATCGTCGAACTCGGCGGACGTCACTGCGCTGTTGTCCGCCTCCTCCCCTCTCACCCTCACCGACGAACAGGCAACAGCGGTCGTCGACCGCCTCGCCGACGCGCTGAGAGCCGCAGAGCGCTCGCCGCACCGTCGGGCCGCTGCCGGGTCGACCCGCTGACCCCGGAACCCTCACAAGGAAGACCGCCGTGAACCCCACCCTGCGCCCGAGGCCGACGGCCCCGTCACCAGCTACCAGCGAGGGCCGGACGGGCCCGACGGCCCTCTCGCAGTCGAGTCGACGACCGTGCCGCGCCAGAAGGTCATGGCTCGCGCGGCCCGGATCGCAGCGATGGGCTCACCCACCGCCTCGGCGCCGGCGGACCATCAGGACTCCTCCGGCCGACCCGAGATGCTCGATCATCCCGACCCGCTCCGGGCCGCGGACTCGGCCGGAACCGAAAGTCTCCTGCGCTGCTGGGTCCGGGAGAACGGCCTCCCGCGGCCGGGCGGGGACACGCTTCGGATTCCGCTGCCGGCCAGCGGCACCGCCCTGCTCGTCCCCGTCATCTACTGGTCCGAGACCGGCTGGCATCGCTTCGGCACGCCCGCCATCGAGCACGCGCCGGCGGACGCGCCGACCGTCGACGCCGTCACGGTCGCCACCCTGATGGGCCGTCAGGCCGACCGGGACGAGGCGGCGGACCTGGTGACCAGGGTGGCCGACTCGGTGCGGCGTACCGCCGACTTCATCACGGAGCGGCGACGCTCACCGGCAGCACCGGCTGAGGCCGACCTCTTCCTCACGGCGGAGCAGTCCCTCCTGCTCGGCCATCCCTCCACCCCACGCCCAAGAGCCGAGAAGGTCTCTCAGAGTCCGAATCCCATCTGTATTCACCCGAGTTGCGCGGATCCTTCCCCTCCACTGGATGGCCGTCGACCGCTCCGTTCTTGCCACCGACTCCTCCTGGGCACCCGCCGAGCGCACCGTCTCCGCCGAGGCTCCTGGCACCTCACGCCGACGGGCTGCGTCTCCCCGCCAACACCACGGCACTGCCGCTCCATCCCTGGCAGGCCGCCGAGCTCAAACGCCGTCCGGGAGTCGCCGCACTGTACGAGGCGGGGCTGCTCCACGACCTCGGTCCGCACGGACAACGCTGGCATCCACCTCCTCGGTCCGCACCGTGCACCGGCCCGGTGCGGACATCATGCTGAAGCTCTCCCTGGGCGTACGCATCACCAACTCGCGCCGCGAGACCTCCGCAAGGAGCTGCACCGGGCGTCGAGGTCCACCGGCTCCTGGGCACCGGACTCGCCGAGGTGGCAGAAGGCCCACCCCGGCTTCGACATCGTCAGGGACCCGGCCTGGCTGGCTGTCGACGGCGCGGACGGACGGCCCGTCCCAGGCCTCGACGTCATGATCCGCCACAACCCGTTCGGCCGTGGCGACGACGCGGTGTGCATCGCCGGACTGACCGCACCGCGCCCGTGGCCCGGTCGCACGGGGATGCACTCACGGCTCGCCGAAATCGTCTCCCGTCTGGTGGCCCGTACCGGCATGTCGGCCGAAGCGGTGTCCGCCGAGTGGTTCCTGCGATACCTCGACCGTGTCGTGCTCCCCGTGCTCTGGCTCGACGCCACCGCGGGTGTCGCCCTGGAGGCCCACCAGCAGAACACGCTGGTGCTGCTCGACCTCCATGGCTGGCCCGTCGGAGGCCGTTACCGGGACAACCAGGGCTACTACTTCCGGGAGTCCTGCCGAACCGCACTCGAACACAGGCTGCCCGGCATCGGCACCGTCAGCGATACCTTCGTCGCCGACCCGGTCACCGATGAGCGGTTCGCCTACTACCTGGGCATCAACAACGTATTCGGCCTGATCGGGCGTTCGGCGCGCAGCATCTCGCCGACGAGCAACTGCTCCTCGCGGCGTTCCGCCGATTCCTCGAAGGAGCAGCCGGTGTCGGCTCCCCGCTGCCCGCGTATCTCCTGGACACTCCGCAACTGCGCTGCAAGGCCAACCTGCTGACCCGGCTGCACGGGCTCGACGAGCTCGTCGGACCGGTCGATACCCAGTCCGTATACGTCACCATCGCCAATCCCCTGCGCCCTTGAAAGACATAAGCAGCTGAACCCACGAGAGGAAACCGCCTGCGTGCCTCCCGCCGATGCGTACACCGATACCGGAACCGGCTCCGTGCCCCACTGGTCACGGGCGCCGAAGACACCCTGGATCTGCGGCTCGCCGAAGAGCTGCTTGCCCTGCTCGGAGACGACGCACCGGCGGCGGGCGCCAGGCCGCACGACCGATCCGAACTGCTCGACGACCCCGGCGCATGGCGGCCGGTCACCACCCCGCCGGAGTGTTCCAACTGGTCCCCGTGCGGATGGAACGCGACCTGACCGTGATCAGCCACTGGATGAACGATCCGGCGGTCGCCGCATTCTGGAATCTTGCCGGACCGCAGGAGGTCACAGCCGCGCACCTGAGGCCCCAGCTCGACGGGGACGGACGCAGCGTCCCCTGTCTGGGCGTCCTGGACGGCAGGCCCATGAGCTACTGGGAGATCTATCGCGCGGATCTGGACCCGCTGGCCCGTCACTATCCGGCCAGGCCCCATGACACCGGCCTCCACCTCCTGATCGGCGGTGTGGACAACCGGGGCCGAGGTATCGGCACCTCGCTGCTCCGAGCCGTCTCCGACCTCGTACTCGACAACCGTCCCCTGTGCGCCCGAGTCGTGGCAGAGCCCGACCTGCGTAACACCCCTCCGTCTCAGCCTTCCTGAGCGCCGGGTTCCGCTTCTCCGCGGAAGTCGAACTCCCTGACAAGCGGGCAGCCCTGATGGCCCGTGACCGAGCCAATCGCGCACAGCTGTGAACAACTCCCCGCACTACACAGACCGCTCGAACCCCATCGGTTACACCCCGAGGAGTCCCCGTGCTGAAATATCCTGTGAGTCATGACTCGGCGGAGCCCGATGCGCTGCCCGGATCTCCAGAACTGAGCCGGGCGGTCTGGGACCGAGCGGCCGTCCGGCTGCTTGCGAAGATGCTCGGCGAATTCGCCTACGAAGAGATCATCCAGCCGGTTCCGCGGGCGGGGAACAGTCCCCGTCACTCGCCGCAGGCGGACCTCGGCCAGATCTACAGCCTGCCGCTGGACGACGGTGCCACTCTGGAGCTCCGGGCGAGGCGCGGGGTCTACGGCAGCTGGCGGGTGGACCCGGAATCGATCAGGACGACTGATACCGATCCGAGGCGCAGCGAACCGATGCGCGACCCACTGCAATTCCTGGCCCGCGCCCACCGTCTGCTCGGACTCGACGGCGCCACCCTCGGCCACCTCATCCGCGAGCTCACCGCCACCCTCGCGGCCGACGCCCGGCTCGATCACACCGCGCTCAGCGCCGCCGACCTCGCCGACCTCTCCTACGCCGACCTCGAAGGGCACCAGACCGGCCACCCGTGGCTGGTGGCCAACAAGGGCGCCTCGGCTTCTCCGCCAGGGACGCGGCCCGCTTCACCCCGGAGGCCCGGACGCCGGCCACACTGCCCTGGATCGCCGTCAGCAAGCGCATCGCCGAGTACCGGGGAGTTCCCCGCCTGGCCACCCCGGGTGTCTCTACGCCCAGGAGCTGGACTCTCCCGTCCGCGCTTCCTTCGCCGCTGTTCTGCGCGCCCGCGGTCTCGAACCCAACGGCTACCTGTTCCTCCCGGTGCACCCTGGCAGTGGGACGAGTGGATCGTCCCGCTCTTCGCTCCCGCCGTCGCCGACGGGGACATCGTGCTGCTGCACCCGACCACGACCTCCGGCTGCCGCAGCAGTCCATCCGCACCTTCACCAACGTCCAACGCCCCGACCGGCACACGGTCAAACTGTCCCTGTCGATCCTGAACACCCTCGTATGGCGTGGTCTGCCGACCGAGCGCACACTCGCCGCCCCCGCTGTTACCGCGTGGGTCCAGGGGCTGTGCGGGGCCGATGTCTTTCTCCGCGAGACCTGCGACGTCATCCTGCTCGGAGAGGTCGCCTCGGTCGCGGTCGAACACCCTGTACGACCGGCTGCCCGAGGCGCCGTACCAGTTCAAGGAGATCCTCGGCGCGATCTGGCGTGAGCCTCTGCAGCCCGGCTCGCGCCGGGCGAGAGCCCGCACCCTGGCCTCGCTGCTGCACACGGACCCCGAGGGCCGCTCCTTCACAGCCGAACTGGTCGCCCGCTCGGGGCTCACCCCACCGCATGGCTGACACGGCTCTTCGCCGCACTGCTGCCGCCGCTCCTGCACTTCCTCTACCGCTACGGCACGGTCTTCTCCCCGCACGGCGAGAACGCCATCGTCGTCTTCGACGACAGGGACGTACCGGTGCGTCTGGCGATCAAGGACTTCGTCGACGATGTCAACGTCAGCGCGCGGTCGCTGCCGGAACACGAATCGATGCCGCTCGACGTGCGCGGCATTCTTCTGACGGAGGAGCCCTCCTTCCTCACCCAGTTCATCCACTCCGGGCTCTTCGTCGGTGTCTTCCGCTATCTGTCCCCACTCTGCGAGGGCCAGCTCGGCGTACCCGAGGGCAAGTTCTGGTCACTTGTCCGGGCGGAGATCCTCCGCTACCAGGCTCGGTTCCCCGAGCTCAAGGAACGGTTCGAGATGTTCGACATGCTCACCCGCGCATCGCGCGTCTCTGTCTCAACCGCAACCGTCTGCATCTGGACGGTTACCGGGACAGGTCCGAGCGCCCGCACGCCGCCGTGCACGGCACCGTCCCCAACGCCCTCCACCCCGGCGCCTGGGGCCGGGCGTGACCGCCGATGTCAGTGGCGCGCCGTAGGGTGGTCGGGCTATGACGAAGCCATCTCTCCCCGAGCTCCTCCATGCCGCTGTGACCGCCGTGGGCGGTACGGAACGGGCAGGCCAGGTCACCATGGCCGAGGCCGTTGCCGAGGCGGTCGACGACAACGCCCATCTGCTCGTCCAGGCCGGTACCGGCACGGGCAAGTCCCTCGGCTACCTGGTGCCCGCGCTGGCGCACGGAGAGCGCGTGGTGGTGGCCACAGCTACCCTCGCGCTGCAGCGCCAGCTGGTGGAGCGAGACCTTCCGCGTACGGTCGAAGCCCTGCATCCGCTGCTGCGCCGCCGCCCTCAGTTCGCCATGCTCAGGGGCGGTCGAACTACCTCTGTCTGCACCGGCTCCATGAAGGGGTCCCGCAGGACGAGGAGGAAGGGCTCTTCGACCAGTTCGAGGCGGCGGCGCCGTCCAGCAAGCTGGGCCAGGACCTGCTGCGCATGCGGGACTGGTCGGACGAGACAGAGACCGGCGACCGGGACGACCTCACTCCAGGAGTGTCGGACCGGGCCTGGGCACAGATCTCCGTTTCCTCGCGCGAGTGCCTGGGCGCGACGAAGTGTGCGTACGGTGCGGAGTGCTTCGCGGAGATGGCCCGGGAGCGTGCCAAGCTCGCCGACGTCGTCGTCACCAACCACGCCCTGCTGGCCATCGATGCCATCGAGGGCGCACCGGTGCTCCCGCAGCACGAGGTGCTGATCGTCGACGAGGCCCATGAGCTGGTCTCCAGGGTCACCGGTGTGGCTACCGGGGAGCTCACCCCGTCCCAGGTGAACCGAGCGGTTCGCCGTGGCGCGAAGCTGGTCAACGAGAAGGCTGCCGACGCCCTGCAGACCGCGGCCGAGGGCTTCGAGCGGGTGATGGAGCTGGCGCTTCCCGGCCGGCTCGAAGAGGTCCCGGAGGACCTCGGCTATGCGCTGATGGCCCTGCGCGATGCCGCGCGCACGGTGATCTCCGCCCTCGGCGCCACCCGGGACAAGTCCGTCCAGGACGAGGACGCGGTCCGTAAGCAGGCCTTGGCCGCGGTGGAGTCGATCCACGGCGTCGCCGAGCGCATCACCGAGGGCTCCGAGTACGACGTCGTCTGGTACGAGCAGCACGACCGCTACGGGCATCCGTGCGCGTCGCTCCGCTCTCGGTCTCGGGTCTGCTGCGCGAAGCTCTTCGCCGACCGTTCCGTCGTCCTGACCTCGGCCACCCTCAAGCTCGGCGGCGGGTTCAACGGCGTGGGGGCCTCCCTGGGCTGGCCCCGAAGGCACCGCGGGCGAAGACGTCCCGCAGTGGAAGGGCCTCGACGTCGGGTCGCCCTTCGACTATCCGAAGCAGGGGATTCTGTACGTCGCCCGGCAGCTGGCCACCCCGGGCGGGAGGGGCCCGCACCGACATGCTGGATGAGCTCGCCGAGCTGGTGGAAGCCGCAGGCGGCCGCACTCTGGGTCTTTTCTCGTCGATGCGTGCTGCCAAGGCCGCGGCGGAGGAGCTGCGGGGCCGGCTGGACAAGCCGATCCTGCTGCAGGGCGAGGAGACGCTCGGAGAGCTGATCAAGAATTTCGCCGCGGACCCGGAGACCTGCCTCTTCGGCACGCTTTCCCTCTGGCAGGGCGTTGATGTGCCAGGAGCGAGCTGTCAGCTCGTCGTGATGGACCGGATCCCGTTCCCGCGCCCGGACGATCCGCTGATGAGCGCGCGCCAGAAGGCGGTGGAGGAGGCGGGCGGCAACGGCTTCATGGCGGTTGCGGCCACGCATGCGGCGTTGCTGATGGCCCAGGGTGCCGGCAGGCTGGTCAGGGCGATGGGCGACAAGGGTGTCGTCGCCGTTCTCGACCCTCGGCTGGCCAATGCCCGGTACGGGAGCTATCTACGGGCCTCGCTGCCGGATTTCTGGTACACCACGGACGGCAGCCAGGCGCGGCGCTCGCTCGCGGCCATCGATGCGGCTGCCGGGACGCCGCCCAGTAGTGAGGTCCACTGTCTCAGGCCGGCGAAGGGTTGCCCCGGGCTCAGGAGTGCCCGGGACCGGCGCAGGGGTCCCGGGGCACTGTCCTGTCCCAACCGGCGGGTCTCACACTCGCCGCAGCACCGCCACGACCTTGCCGAGAATGGTCGCTTCGTCGCCGGGGATCGGCTGGTAGGCCGAGTTGTGCGGGAGCAGCCACACATGGCCGTCCTCCCGCTTGAACCGCTTCACCGTGGCCTCGCCGTCTAGCATGGCGGCCACGATATCCCCGTTTTCCGCTACGGGCTGGCGGCGCACGGTGACCCAGTCGCCGTCCATGATCGCCGCTTCGATCATCGAGTCACCGACGACCTTCAGGACGAACAGCTCGCCGTCGCCGACCAGCTGGCGGGGAGCGGGAAGACGTCCTCGACGGATTCCTCGGCGAGGATGGGCCCACCGGCCGCGATCCGGCCGACCAGCGGCACATACGATGCCGCCGGCTTCCCGTCGTGTCGGTCTGCTGGGTGCTTGGCTGGTCGGAGCCACGGACCTCGTACGCGCGCGGCCGATGAGGATCGCGGCGCAGGAAGCCCTTGCGCTCCAGAGCCATCAGCTGGTGGGCGACGGACGACGTGCTGGACAGCCCCACCGCCTGACCGATTTCCCGCATCGATGGGGTACCCCGTCGTTGCACGGAATCGCGGATGACCTCGATGACCCGGCGCTGCCGGTCCGTGAGCCCCGAGCTGTCCGCCCGGATTCCGGGAGGGCGTCCGGTAGTGACCGCGCGGGACGCGCGGGCTCTGGGCCCTCCGTGTTCGTGACTGAGTCATTCATGGCATGCACCGGCTCAAGTCGGCTCTGGGAGCGGTGGTCCTGTGCAGTGATGGTGGCACTGTCTGCGGTGGTGGTCACGTCGGCCCCTCTCGAGTGTTCTCCCTAGTTGGACAACGGTAGTAGCTTTCGAAAGGTTGCGCCAAACACACGTTCGAGTGAAAAACAAATAAAGGCCTGTTGCGGGCTTGGGTCGGGGTGTATGAGGCGGGGCCGGGCCGGTCGGCGTTCCGGCTCTCACGCTAGCGTCCGCGGGCCCGGAGCGATCGCCCGGGGTGGGCCCCGGAGGAGTCGTCGCCGGGTGTCCCGCGATCCCGGCGGCCGAGTCCTTCCCGTACTCTCGTGGCTTGCCCGCACTGCCCGCGGGCCGCGCCCGAGGCGCGACACGCGTGGGGTCGACTGTGGGGCCAAACCCTAGATGTAGTGGTTGGATAATCCCAGCTACCCAGAAGTTGTGGTCCCGGGTCCATCGGGGTCGAGTCCATCGCCTATGCTTGTAGTTGCTTCGAGGGTCCGTGACGGACCCGAAGAGGCCATTCAGTCGTGCTGTGAAGGGAGGGTCGGGATCCATGCACTGCCCTTCTGCAGGCACCCCGACAGCAGGGTCGTCGACAGCCGCACCACGGACGACGGCACGTCGATCCGGCGGCGCCGGCAGTGCCCGACTGCTCCCGCCGTTTCACGACGCTGGAGTCCTGTTCGCTGATGGTGGTCAAGCGCAGTGGCGTGACCGAACCCTTCAGCCGTACCAAGGTCATCTCGGGGTCCGCAAGGCCTGCCAGGGCCGGCCCGTCACCGAGGACGCCCTCGCCAAGCTCGGCCAGCGCGTCGAGGAGGCGGTGCGGGCCACCGGCAGTGCCGAGCTGACCACTCACGATGTGGGCCTGGCCATACTCGGCCCCTGCAGGAACTCGACCTCGTCGCGTACCTGCGCTTCGCGTCCGTGTACCGGGCGTTCAACTCACTCGAAGACTTCGAGGCCGCCATCGCGGAGCTCCGCGAGCAGCGGTCCCCGCGGAGAAGGGCGGGAGCGGCGAGACCCCGAGGTCCCCGCGCCCGCTGCCGCCGCCGACTGACCGGCCCCGGTCGGTCACCAGTCGGCCGGCACAGGTCCGCAGGCCGGCGGCAGAGCGGCACAAAGACTTGTTCCCGGCGCCGTACGCGGCGTCCGGAGCATCGGACACACACTGTGCCCTGGGAAGAACCGGGCACTTCAGGGCGTTTTCGCCCACATATGGGAGGCGGCATGACAGAGACGGCGAGCGGCCCGGCACGAGGTTCCCGCACCAAGGGAACCAAGTCGACTGCGACCAAGCAGGGCCTGCGCATCGAGCGCATCCACACCTCTCCGGAGTGCATCCGTACGACGAGGTCGTGTGGGAGCGCCGTGACGTCGTCATGACCAATTGGCGCGACGGCTCGATCAACTTCGAGCAGCGTGGCGTCGAGTTCCCCGACTTCTGGTCGGTGAACGCGGTCAACATCGTCACCAGTAAGTACTTCAGGGGCTGTCGGCACCCACAGCGCGAGACCGGTCTGCGACAGCTCATCGACCGGATTGTGAAGACGTACAGGAAGGCCGGCGAGGACTACAGCTATTTCGCCTCTCCCGCGGACGCGAGATCTTCGAGCACGAGCTGGCATACGCGCTCCTGCACCAGATCTTCAGCTTCAACTCGCCGGTCTGGTTCAACGTCGGCACGCCCCAGCCCCAGCAGGTCTCGGCCTGCTTCATCCTGCCGTCGACGACTCCATGGAGTCGATCCTCGACTGGTACAAGGAAGAGGGATGATCTTCAAGGGCGGTTCCGGCGCCGGCCTGAACCTCTCGCGTATCCGCTCCTCCAAGGAGCTGCTGTCCTCGGGCGGCAACGCCTCGGGCCCGGTCTCCTTCATGCGCGGCGCGGACGCCTCCGCCGGAACGATCAAGTCCGGTGGAGCCACCGTCGCGCGGCGAAGATGGTCATTCTCGATGTCGACCACCCCGACATCGAGAACTTCATCGAGACCAAGGTGAAGGAGGAGGAGAAGATCCGCGCCCTGCGCGACGCGGGCTTCGACATGGACCTGGGCGGCGACGACATCACGTCCGTCCAGTACCAGAACGCCAACAACTCGGTCCGTGTGAACAACGAGTTCATGAAGGCCGTGGAGACCGGCGGGAAGTTCGGCCTGCGTGGCCGGATGACCGGTGAGGTCATCGAAGAGGTCGAGGCCAAGTCCCTCTTCCGTAAGATGGCGGAGGCCGCCTGGGCCTGCGCCGACCCCGGTATCCAGTACGACGACACCATCAACCAGTGGCACACGTGCCCGGAGTCGGGCCGGATCAACGGCTCGAACCCGTGCAGCGAGTACATGCACCTGGACAACACCTCGTGCAACCTCGCCTCGCTGAACCTGATGAAGTTCCTCAAGGACGACGGCGAGGGCCACCAGTCCTTCGAGGTCGAGCGCTTCGCCAAGGTCGTCGAGCTGGTCATCACGGCGATGGACATCTCGATCTGCTTCGCGGACTTCCCGACCCAGAAGATCGGCGAGAACACCCGCGCCTACCGCCAGCTGGGCATCGGCTACGCCAACCTCGGCGCCCTGCTGATGGCGACCGGTCACGCGTACGACAGCGACGGCGGCCGTGCGCTGGCCGGCGCGATCACCTCGCTGATGACCGGCACGTCCTACCGGCGCTCCGCCGAGCTCGCCGCGGTCGTCGGACCGTACGACGGCTACGCCCGTAACGCCGAGCCGCACCAGCGCGTCATGAAGCAGCACTCCGACGCCAACGGCAGGGCCGTCCACACGGACGACCTGGACTCGCCGGTCTGGGCCGCGGCGACGGAGGCCTGGCAGGACGTGATCCGCCTCGGCGCGAAGAACGGCTTCCGCAACGCGCAGGCCTCGGTCATCGCGCCCACCGGCACCATCGGTCTCGCGATGTCCTGTGACACCACCGGCCTGGAGCCCGACCTCGCCCTGGTCAAGTTCAAGAAGCTGGTCGGCGGCGGCTCGATGCAGATCGTCAACGGCACGGTCCCGCAGGCTCTGCGGCGCCTGGGCTACCAGCCGGAGCAGATCGAGGCGATCGTCGCCCACATCGCCGACCACGGCAATGTGATCGACGCCCCGGGCCTGAAGAGCGAGCACTACAGCGTCTTCGACTGCGCGATGGGCGAGCGTTCCATCTCGGCCATGGGGCACGTCCGGATGATGGCGGCCATCCAGCCGTGGATCTCCGGTGCGCTCTCCAAGACGGTGAACCTCCCGGAGACGGCCACCGTCGAGGACGTCGAAGAGGTCTACTTCGAGGCGTGGAAGATGGGCGTCAAGGCGCTCGCGATCTACCGCGACAACTGCAAGGTCGGTCAGCCCCTCTCCACCAAGAAGTGGGAGGAGAAGAAGACCGAGGTGACCGCGAAGACCGAGGACACCATCCGCGCGGCAGTCGAGAAGGTCGTCGAGTACCGCCCGGTCCGCAAGCGTCTGCCCAAGGGCCGTCCCGGCATCACCACCTCGTTCACGGTGGGCGGCGCCGAGGGTTACATGACGGCCAATTCCTACCCGGACGACGGTCTCGGCGAGGTCTTCCTGAAGATGTCCAAGCAGGGTTCGACCCTCGCGGGCATGATGGACGCCTTCTCGATCGCCGTCTCGGTCGGCCTGCAGTACGGCGTCCCGCTGGAGACGTACGTCTCGAAGTTCACCAACATGCGCTTCGAGCCGGCCGGTATGACGGACGACCCGGATGTGCGGATTGCGCAGTCGATCGTCGACTACATCTTCCGCCGTCTGGCGCTCGACTTCCTGCCCTTCGAGACCCGGTCGGCCCTCGGTATCCACTCCGCCGAGGAACGTCAGCGTCACCTCGACACCGGATCGTACGAGCCGTCCTTCGGGGACGACCAGCTGGGCGTCGAGCAGCACGTGCCAGCGGCTCCGGCCCCGGTTCAGGTGGTGGAGCCGCTGAAGTCGGTCGGATCGCCCAGGAGAGCGGCGAGAAGGCAGCCCCGAAGACCGCGCACACCTCGGCCGAGCTGGTCGAGATGCAGCTCGGCATCAGCGCGGACGCTCCGCTCTGCTTCTCCTGCGGTACGAAGATGCAGCGCGCCGGATCCTGCTACATCTGCGAGGGCTGCGGCTCGACCAGTGGTTGCAGCTGACATCGAGCAGAACGGCACCGGGTGACTGACGGTGCAGGGGAGGGCGCCGGCCGTGGGCCGGCGCCCTCTTCGTGCGCGGATCCCTATGGGGCCGGGGCGGCGTCGGGGGCGACGGTAGTGCAGGAGGACGACGCCGTTCTTGAAGGTCCGGGTGCCTGCGAGCCGCAGATGCACAGGGGCCCCGTCCGATGCGCTGAACAGAGGTCTGCCCCGGCCGAGGACGACCGGGTGGACGTAGAGGTGGTACTCGTCGATCAGGTCGTGCCGCATGAACGCCGCGGCGAGGTCGGCGCCGCCCAGAGCCATGTCTCCGCCGGGCTGTGACTTGAGCTTCAGAATGTCATCGGCGACGACGTCCCGCACGATCGTGGTGTTCCACTGTGCATGTTCCAGCGTCCTGGAGAACACGATCTTGGGCATGTCCCGCCAGATACGGGCGAACTCGGCCATGGGGCCGGTGCTCGAAGGGTCGCTGTCAACGGTCGGCCAGTACCCGGCCATGAGCTCGTAGGTGACGCGCCCGTCGAGGAAGGCACTCATGGTTCTGAGCTGCTCGTTGAAGTAACTGTGCAGTTCGTTGTCGACCAGGTGCCAGTCGAGGCTGTGGTCCGGTCCCTCGAAGAAGCCGTCGAGGGACACCGACATCATCAGGACGATCTTTCTCATTGCGGTCCTCGCCGAATGATCGGTGGGCCGGAAGGCCCGCGCGAAGTCAGGGTCCAGGGTGGCGGCTTCCCATCACGGCGGCGAACGAATCGGGATCGCCGTCGAAACCGCGCACGACCGGGTGGAAGGCCCAGAGGCCCGAGCTGTCCCGGGTGAACTCGGCGACGACCGCGGCCGTGGCCGTGGAGACACCGGAGAAGCTGTCCTCGGAAAGGCTGGTATAGCCCTCGAGGATCTGCACCTCCGTGTGCTCTACCTGGGCGAAGGTCTTGTGCCCGTCGCGCTGCTGGATGGCCACACCGACGACCACGCGTACGTATACGTCCGACAACCGGTCCAGCTCGATCGTCATGACCTCATCGAACCCGAGTCCCTGACCGGTCCTGCTGTCCCGGTTGAGGGTGATGGTGCCATCGGGGAGCGGCTGTCGAAGTGCACGAGATAGGCGGGGTCGCCGTACGGTGCGCCCGCCTCGTACGTGGCCGCGATGATGTCCAGGTCATTGGCAGGCTCGCCATGCTCGCTCGGATCCCATTTGATCCTCACTTCGACCTTCGCGATGTCCTTGTTGGGAGTGCTCATCGGACTTCCTTTCTTGGCTCATGGGCCGACGGACCTCTCACCCCCGATCATGTACGTAACTACCCGCGGATCCAACCGCCTTGAGTGCGGACCTCGCATTCACTACCGGTCCGGGTGCAGTGCGCCGGAGCGTGACCGGCAACACGTCCGGCGCCGTACGATGGCGCAGTGCTGGTCAAGTGGATTCGCTGCACCGTGGTTGACCGTCGCGGTTTCGAGCGGGGCAACGAAGGTGGTCGGGGCTGCGTGGTGAGCCGGGCTTCGCGGCACAGGCCGGCGGGTGGAGCCGGGGGCGTCCTGAAGTAGCTCATGTGTTCGCCTTCTGGGAGAACCGCGTCTTCTACGACTCGTTCATGGCACGGTCGAATGACCAGCCGGTCGCGGCGCAGTCCGGCATGTGTAAGGACGTGCAGGTCAAACTCTTCGAGCACCGGTTCGATGTGAAGACAGGATTCGAGCCGGTCTTCACTGACGCGGACGTCGTCAGAGTGGCCCACAGCCGTGTGTACGAGGACCGCGCAGAACACTTCGCGTTCATACAGAAGAGGTCTGGAACCCGGCGATGGCCGGGTCGCCGGGGATGCTGCGCGGGATGTTCGCGCAGGCACCGGGGAACGAGTTCCTGGTGCTGTCGATGTGGCAGTCGGGCGCGGAGCGCGGCAAGTACCGGCCGCAGAGCATGGAACGGCTTCTGCGAGGGCGCAGACGGAGAGCGACGTGCAGTCGCTGGCGGGGACGTCGTGCGGCTCGAACCGTCATGGACGGTCTGAGGGCCGCGCCGCACCCGTCGTCTCGTTGATCACATCCGCCGGAAGGGCCCGGACGACTGCTCGATCCGGCCGGACTGGATCTAGGGTCGGTACATGGCACGACCGCAGCGCATAGTCCTGGTCCGGCACGGGCAGTCCGAGGGCAATGCCGATGGCACGGTGTACGAGCGGGAACCCGACCACGCCCTGGGTCTGACAGCGACCGGGCTGAGACAGGCCAGGGAGACAGGCGCCGGACTGTGCGAAATGTTCGGCGACGAGCGGGTCAGCGCATATGTCTCGCCCTACCGCCGTACGCACCAGACGTTCAGGTCGTTCGGCCTCGACCTGACGCGGGTGCGGGTCAGGGAGGAGCCGAGGCTGCGTGAGCAGGACTGGGGCAACCTGCAGGACCGGGACGACGTCAAGCGGCAGAAGGCGTACCGGGACGCGTACGGGCACTTCTTCTACCGCTTCGCGCAGGGTGAGTCCGGGGCGGATGTGTATGACCGGGTAGGGGCGTTCCTGGAGAGCCTGCACCGCAGCTTCGAGGACCCCGGCCACCCGGAGAACGTGCTGCTGGTCACCCATGGGCTGACCATGAGGCTGTTCTGTATGCGCTGGTTCCACTGGTCGGTGGCGGAATTCGAGTCGCTGTCCAACCCCGGCAACGCCGAAACCAGGACACTGCTCCTCGGTGAGGACGGCCGGTACACGCTCGACAAGCCCTTCGAGCACTGGCGCACCCTGAGCCGTACGGCCTCACCGGATAGAGTGATTGAGCGATGACCGCTGACTCTGTATCCGATCTGCGCCTCGAACGCGCACTGGCCAGCCTGCGCGGGCTGTCCGTGGGAGACGCCCTGGGCTCCCAGTTCTTTGTACCGGCCAACTACCCGCTGCTGAAGCAGCGCGCGCTGCCGCCCGGACCCTGGCAGTGGACGGACGACACCGAAATGGCCTGCTCGGTGGTTGCCGTGCTGGCCGGCAGCGAGCGCATCGATCAGGACGCGCTCGCCCGCTCATTCGCCGAGCACCACGATTTCGACCGGGGCTACGGCCCGCAGTGAACCGGATGCTCAGACTGGTCAGAGAGGGTGGCGACTGGCGGGAGCTGGCGTCCGCGCTCTTCAACGGCCAGGGCTCGTGGGGTAATGGTTCGGCGATGCGGATCGCACCCTCGGAGCCTGGTACGCCGGCGACCCGGAGCAGGCCACGCACCAGGCCGAGATCTCGTCGTACACCACACACCAGCACCGTGAAGCGGTTGTGGGCGCGATGGCCGTCGCGGCAGCCGCCTCACTGGCAGCCGCGCCGGAGGGCCCCGGCCCCGGGGAGCTGCTCGACGGCGTCATCGCGCTCGTACCACGCAGCGCGGTCGGCGCGGGACTGCGCAGGGCACGCGACATGCTCGACTACCGGGACGCGGGAACGGTCGCGGCAGTGCTCGGAAACGGCCGCCGTACGAGTGCGCACGACACCGTGCCGTTCGCCCTGTGGTCGGCGGCGCGGAGTCTCGGCGACTTCGAGCAGGCCTTCTGGGTGACCGCCCAGGCGGGTGGAGATGTCGACACCACATGCGCGATCGCCGGCGGAGTCGTTTCCGCGGGAGGGCCGGTGCGCCACCCGAGGACTGGCTGACGCAGACGGAGCAGCTGCCGTCCTGGCTCGTCCCGGCCCGCGGCTGACGGTTTCCTGCCGGCCGCGGCAACTGTCACGGTCCTGACACAGCCCGACCGTGGATCTCTGACAGGTCCGGGACAGGGTTAATCTTTCGGCCACGCTGCCCTCGTTGATCTTGACGGGTGTATGCGCCGAATGAGTTCACCGGGGCACCGTGCCGCTATGTGGTCGTGCGAGCGGGTCCCGGTCGGGGAGGGGTCCCATGTCAGATCAGCCATCAGAAGCTTCACGCAGGCCCGATGTGTCCCAGCCGTCCGAGGCCGCTCCACCGCCCGCAGCGGCTGGCCCGACGACGCCCGAGGCCCGCAGCGAGCCCGTCGTACCCGCGGCCGGGAGGCCGGATCCGCTGCCGGTCCGGGCCGGCAGCGGGCGGCGACGAAGGAGTCCGCGAAGTCACCGGAGGCAGTCGCACCCGCGGCGCCGGCGGAGAGCCGCCGGCCGTGCCCGCCTACATGGGGCGGCCCGCAGGCACCGGGGCACGGCGACCCTGGCACAAGGGCGCCGCGCCCGGGCCGAGCGCCCTCTCCCGGCTGCGTCCGGCGCAGCCTGCCGCCATCCGTAACGCCACGCTCTGGTCGGTACTGGCCACAGCCCTGCTCAGCGCACTGCTGCTCGGGGACGGCCTGGGGCTGAACCTCCTGATCGTGGCGTTGCCCGCCGCGCTGGCCGCGTTCTTCGCCGCCCAGGCGGCGGGCGACGGCCGCGCCCCTGGACGCTCACCTGGGCGATCGGCGCACTGGCGCTGCTGGCCGTCCCGGCACTCCGTGATGCGGGCTGGCCGAGCTTCCTCGCCGTGGTGTCGGCGATCGCGCTGGGCTCGCTCGCCCTGCACGGAACCCGCAGCTGGCTGGGTGTCCTCCTCGGCTCGCTGGGGCTGTTCGACTCGCTCTTCGCCGGGCTGCGATGGGGTGGCAGGGCGTGCTGGCACGGGTGGCCGGCTCCCGGGGCGCTGGGGAACGGCGATACGCACCACGGCTGTGGCTGTGGTGATGCTGCTCGTGTTCGGTGCGCTCTTCGCCAGTGCCGACGCGGCGTTCGCCGATCTCCTGAGCGGTCTCACCCCGACGTCTCCCTCGTGGACGGCCCGTGGCGGGGCCTGCTGTTCCTGCTCGGACTCGTCGGCGCCCTCGCCGCGGCGTTCACCGCGACGGCCCCGGTCAGGTGGGACGGCATCACCGTGCGCCCGGCCGGGCCCGGGGCCGGTGGAATGGGCGCTGCCGCTGATCGTGCTCAACCTGCTCTTCGCGGCCTTCATAGCCCTGCAGCTCGCCGTCCTGCTCGGCGGGTACGACAAGGTGCTGGAGGAGACCGGGCTGACCCCGTCGGAGTACGCGCGGCAGGGCTTCTGGCAGCTGCTCTGGGCAACCGTGCTCACGCTCCTGGTGATCGCGATCGCACTGCGCTGGGCACCGCGGGCGGACCCAGCGACCGCACGCTGGTACGGGGAGTGCTCGGTGCCCTCTGCGTACTCACCCTCGTCGTCGTCGCCTCGGCCCTGCGCCGCATGGACCTGTACGTCGAAGCGTTCGGGCTGACCAGGCTGCGGATCTCGGTGGCCGCCGTGGAGATCTGGCTCGGTGTGGTGCTGCTGCTGATTCTGGCGGCCGGTGTGTTCGGCGCGAAGCTGCTGCCGCGCGCCGTCGCAGTGAGCGCCGCCGCCGGTGTGCTCGCCTTCGGACTGCTCTCGCCCGACGGGCTGATCGCGGAGCAGAACGTCCGGCGGTACGAGAAGACCAAGACGATCGACATCGACTACCTCAAGGGACTCTCGGCCGACGCGGTACCGGCTCTGGACCGTCTTTCGGAGCCGCTGCGGACATGTGCGCTGGCGAGCATCCAGCGAAACCTCGACAGCTCGCACGAACCCTGGTATGCCTCCAGCTGGGGCGAGGCCAGGGCGCGGGAGATTTTCCGGGAGCGGGGTGCGACGGCCGACGGGCGCGACTGCTACGAGCTCAGCGGCGACGGTACGAGCGATGAGCGCACCGACTACGAGGATGACGATACCTACGACCCGTACTGATGGTGGCTGAGCGCCTCCGAACACACGGGTGCGGGCCGGCCCGGAGGGCACGGTCCGCACCCGCCGCTGTGCGAGAGGCCGGGGTGCCCGGACCCGCTGGTTACCCGGCCGGGGGATGTCCGGTGCCCCGGGTGTTCTTGCCGTGCCCACGGGCGTAACCTGGCACACGCCATGCCGTACGAACCACCCACGCACACCGTCGAGCGCTCACTGCGCGCTACTTCCGGTGCCAGGACCGTCGCCGGTGTCGACGAGGTCGGACGCGGGGCGTGGGCCGGCCCCGTCACCGTGTGCGCGGCCGTCACCGGCCTCCGTAAACCCCGAGGGCCTCACCGACTCCAAGCTCATCAGTCCCAAGCGCCGCGCGGAGCTCGCACCGCTGCTGGAGAGCTGGGTCACGGCCTATGGCCTCGGCCACGCCTCACCGCAGGAGATCGATGACCTCGGAATGACCGCGGCACTGCGCCTGGCCGCGGTCAGGGCGCTCGAACTGCTGCCGGTACGGCCCGACGCCGTGATCCTCGACGGCAAGCACGACTACCTGGGCCTGCCCTGGAACGTCCGCACCGTGATCAAGGGTGACCAGTCCTGTATCGCGGTCGCGGCCGCCTCGGTCATCGCGAAGGTCCGCAGGGACACGATGATGGCCGAACTGGGCGCGGAATCAGGGGAGTACACAGACTTCGCCTTCGGTGCCAACGCGGGATACCCGTCGCCGGTACACAGAGCGGCTCTGGAGGAACGAGGGCCTACGCCCCATCACCGTCTCTCCTGGGCCTACCTCGATGCGTTGCCCAGGTGGCAGCACCTGAAGAAGGTCCGTTTCTCCGCCGAGGCGGCTGCACTGGAAAGCGGGGGCCAGCTCGGCTTCGACTTCTGACACTGATCGCACAGACCTATTCACCGCTGACGCCCGGCGCGTCGGCATCGACAGACCACCTTCCTGCCTCTCATCCTCCGAGGAGCCTCAGATTCCCGAGAGTGCCCAGGGTCCCAGCGTCACTACGGCCGTCGGCCGTACCGCACCGACCCCCGCCCGTACCAGGTCCGCGTTCCGCGGCCACACCGCGTCCCGGACGTCCGGTACCAGGCCCGCACGGCCTGCGCCTCCGGCGCAGCGCCCGCACCCGTCCCTCCCACTGCTTCGGACCCGGTCCTGCCGGAGCAGGTGGAGAATCGTTCCGCGGCGCAGTTCCAGCTGATTCCCGCCTCGGTGGAGGGCGCACTCGACGCAGCCGATGAGGCAGTCGATCTGCTGCTCGACTCCGGCCGGGCGCCCAGCGACATCCTGGTGCTCACCACCGGTGAGCAGCACCCGTGGGCCGCGCACGAGCTTTCGTTCGGCGAGGCCGCCTACTGGGCCCAGCAGGCGGCGGGCGACGACGTCTTCTTCGCCCACGCGTCAGCCGGTGACCGGGTGAAGTCCCGCCCGGTGGTCGTCGTGGCGGTCAACGGGGCGACGACGACGCCACCGCCCGCGCGCTTCCGCTGCGCGCGGATACGCCGGCGCGTTGCTGATCGTGTGCGGGGACCCGCAGACGGTCAACCCGTGCTCGGCGCGGCCGTCTGAGCATCGCACCGTAGGTCCCGGTCGCCCGAGAGGGCGGCCGGACACGGCCCGCTTCAACGGGCGGCCGTCCGGCGCATCGCCTCAGCGGCTCCGCCGCCGGTGCGAAGCGGGGCCGGATCGTCGTCGACGGCGGTGTCGGCAAGAGCCGGCGGCAGAGATACCGAGCTGGCCTGCGCCCGCCCCTGCCCTCACCCAGGACCTGCCAGCCACCCCGGGTCAGAGTGATGTACGCGCCGCAGCGAAGACCGTGCAGTGTGCAGGCATCCCGAAGCCCCACATCCAGGCTCCGTCCTCCTCCGTCCACCGCTCGTCACCCTCGCGGCAGTACAGCAGAACTGCCGTACGCACCGGAGTGCGGCGGCGCAGGTCGTGCGGGATGACCCGGCGCAGGTGGGCCAGCAGGGCATTGCGGAACTCCCATCCGTCCGCGGCGACAGTGGCCCGACGGGCGAAGGAAGCGCTGGCAGTGAGCCGTTCCTCGTGGTCGAGTACGGCGACAACGGCGGTGGCCGGGGCCGGCCGGTGCCTGGCGTGCAGGCCGCTGACGACCTCTCGCGGGCTGCGCAGCAACGGTATGCCCGCCGCTGCCCATTCGGCAGGCTCCAGCATCCTGGCAAGGTGGGTGGGGAGTCTGCGGATACCGAAGACGCCGACAGTGAAGTGGCTGCGGACGGAGCGAATCCGAAGGTCACGGTCCTCCCTTCGCTACGCGCCCGGATACGGGCAGGGTCGGGTGAGGGCGCGCCACGGCACAGCCTTTCGGGCCTTCGAAGGACCGCGCGGGGAGCAGGTCCAATTCTTCCTGGCGTATCGGCAGGCGGCAACGAGCAATTGGCCTGACTGATGGTTATCGGCCGGTATGGCACTCATATCCCTGCCCAGACCTCGCTGGATGACGCCTCCGGCTTTGTCGGGAGCGGAGAGCACCTGTTCGTAGGCCCGGATCATCTCCGGCAGCCGGTCTGGATGGCCTGACTACCCGCGAGTGACGGGAGCGGCTCGAGAGGCGGACTCGCTTCAGGTGATCCGTCGCGCCCTGGTGAGGTTGGAGATGAGTTCGGCACGGGTCTGGTGCTCGTGCGCGACCCACGCGGGCTGACCTGGACCGCTGCGCCACGACTCGCTGAGCGGGCTGTTGTCTACGGTGTCGAACCCGAACTGGTCGTACAGGCGCGTCACGAGTTCCACGGCTTCGGGAAGGTCGCTCGAGGCCGACAGCGCCAGACGGCCTGGTGCCCGCCGCCTCACCGGCGGTGGTGATGCGGGAGCTTGGATGTGCGTGAAAGCCTTGACGACCTTGGAGCGCGGAAGGTGCTCCTGGCGCAGCTCGTGAACGGTCTTCGCGCCCGAGTCGATGACCTGGATATGGCCATCGCGCCAGACCATGTAGTTGTTCGTGTCAAGCACGATCTTGCCTGCCAGCTCCTCTGCCGGCATGTCGTTGACCACCTTGAGGGGACCGCCACGACTGCGAACTCGCCGGCAGCTGCAGCGCCGGCAGCGGTTGCGGCACGCGCTGACGGGCCGAGTTCGTCTATGAGGTCCGTCAAAGTCTCGGGTCCTCGTGAATTGGCGATAACTATGTCGTAGCCGTTCGCGATCGCCGCGCGCGCGATCTGGCTGCCGACCTCGCCTGCGCCGATGATGCCGATTACTGTCATGGGTCCTTTACCTCAGCGTCTGGCGGGAGGCCGGCCACCGTGCGCCCCGGCCGGGCTGCGAGCGGGGCTGCCGGGCTCGCCCACCTGAGCGGGCCCGGCCGGACGGGAGCCGCCGTCCTCGCCGGATGTGCGGCCATGGAGCTCAGATCTGGTTCAGACCGCCGTCGACGTACAGGCTCGAACCGGTGATGAAGCTGCTCTGCTCGGAGGCGAGGAAGGCCACGGCGGCGGCGATCTCCTCCGGGCGCCCGAGCCGGCCCAGCGGTACCTGCGCAGCCAGGTGTTGCCTGAGGCCGGCAGCCTGCTCCGGGTCGGGAGCGAGCCCCGACAGGCCAGGTGTATCGGTCGGGCCGGGCGTGAGCGTGTTGACCCGGATGCCGCGTCCCTTGAGCTCGTTGGCCCAGGTGCGGGCGAATGATCGGGTGGCGGCCTTGGACGCCGCGTACGCGCCGAACGCCTCATCGCCGACGTCCACGTTGGTGGAACCGTTCAAGATCACCGAGGCGCCGTCATTGAGCAGTGGCAGTGCCTTCTGGACGGTGAACAGCGTGCCCCGGACGTTGATGTCGAAGAGGGCGTCGAAGTGCTGTTCGGTGATCTGTTCCAGCGTCGCGAACGCGGCGACGGAGGCGTTCGCGAACAATACGTCCAGGCCCTGTTCCCGGCTGCGGATCGTCTCGTAGAGCCGGTCGAGGTCGGCCAGGCTGGAGATGTCGCCGATGACCGCGGTAGCCGATGACCCGATACTTCGACGGCCGCGTCGAGTTCGGTCTCGCGCCGGCCGGTGATGAACACGTGTGCGCCCTCCGCCGCCAGCCGTACGGCGCCGGCCAAGCCGATTCCGGTGCTGCCCCGGTGACGAGAGCGGTCTTACCCTCAAGCAGTCCCATGTGGATAACTTCCTTCGTCTTCCGCATCGATCGTTGCTGAAGTCGAACGGTAGCACTTCCGTATCGATCGATACGGAAGAGGTAGACTGCGGGAGTGAAGACGAAACAGGGCGGCCCGATCGGCCGGCCGCGAGGATTCGACGCCGACGAAGCTCTCGAGCGCGCCGTGCTGGTCTTCTGGGAGCAAGGCTACGAGGGGCCAGCCTGGCCAACCTGACGGACGCGATGGGCATCTCCACCACCAGCATGTACGCAGCCTTCGGCAACAAGGAGGGGCTGTTCCGCAAGGCCCTGGAGCGCTACACCGAAGGCCCGGGTGCGTACCTGACCCGGGCTCTGGACGAGCCGACCGCCCTCGGCGTTGCCACCGCGATCCTGGCCGGCACCGTTCGAACCACCACCCGCCCGGCCCACCCCACGGGTGCCTGGGGTCCAGGGTGCCCTGGCCGCCGGCGACTCCGGGCGTGCGGTCCGTGACATTCTCGTCGCCTGGCGTAACAACGGCTGCTCCTGCGTCCGGGAGCGGTTCCAGCGGGCTGTCGATGACGGCGATCTGCCTCCGGAGACCGATCCGGGGCTCCTGGCCCGCTACGTCACCACCTTGTCATTCGGCATCGCCGTGCAGGCCGCCAGTGGTGTATGCCGTGATGAGCTCCAGGAGATGGCCGACGCCGCCCTGCGCAACTGGCCGCTCTCCTGAGACCGCCCGGTTTCGTCTTCGCGAGCAACTGCTCGCTGTAACGGCAGGCTTGGCGGTCAGGCCATCCTCATCGGGATACCGCATGCCACTCCGGCGCCGTGTTGGCCGGGCGTGGACGGGCGCGGGACGTCGCTGTGCCGAGAGAGTCGTCCGCGAGTGGCGCAGGCGAGGGTGAGGGTCTGCCCTTGTCGGCGCGAGCGCTGTATGCGGGCCTTCCGGTCGCCGCTCAGGGCTGGATGTTCTCCAGGTCCTCCAGAAAGCTGGGGTGCTTCGGCTCCCAGCCGAGGGTCTGCCGGGTGTGGGCGCTGGACGAGGGCTGGTCGTTGGCGAAGATCGGGCCGAGAGGGCCGTACGTTTGCGATGGCACCGACTCGACCGGCAGGCCCAACCGTCGGCCGATGGCCGCGGCGATGTCCCGCACCTGGTCTCCCTCGTCGGCCACGGCGTGCCAGGAGGTACCGGCTTCCGCCTGTTCCAGGGCGAGCCGGGCGAGTGCTGCCGCGTCGAGCGCGTGGACGGCCGGCCAGCGCTGTGTGCCGTCGCCGGGGAGCCGGACACTCCGGTCCGGCGTGCGATGTCGGTCAGCAGGCCGGCGAACCCGCCCGTGCCTTGGTTGTGGACCGTGCGCGGCAGGCGTACGGCCGTGCTCCGGACCTCGCGCGAGGCAAGGCCCCGACCGCTGTGACCGCGCGACCGCGACCACCGACCGGCTCCCTCGGTCGACAGCGGGACAGCCTCGGTGGAGACGCGGCCCGGCACCTGGGGCGTACCCGAGACCGTCAAGAAGGGCGTTCGCTGCCGACGAGTTCCCGCGAGGGCGGCACTCTCCTCGGCGACATTCTTCGCGAGGGCCTATTCGCCGAGCAGGGTACGACGCAACGACGGTCGCGCAGATCGCCGAGCGCGCCGGAGTCACCAAGAGCACCTTCTTCCGGCACTTCCCCGACAGGCGCGAGCTGCTGGTGGCCGGACCGGAGGCGCTGAGCCGGCTGCTGGCCGAGGGGATCGCCGAGGCGCCCGATGACGCCAGCCCGTTCGAGGCGGTCGCTGCCGGTCTTGAGCGCGCGTCGAGCACGATGGGCCCCGCGAACCGTGAGCTCGCCCCGCGTCTGAAGGCTGCTGTCGCCGCCAGCGTTGAGCTTCAAGAGCGTGATGCCCTCAAGACCGTCAGCCTCGCGGCCACGATGACGACCGCCCTGGTCGCCCGCGGCCTATCCGATCCGACCGCGGCACTCGCGAGCGAGCTGGGCGTCCTCGCCTTCAAGCGCGGGTTCGCCGAGTGGTCCGAGGGCGACCGTGACGGCAAGGAGAAGCTCACCGGGTACGTCCTGGCGGCCCTGGGCGAGCTGCGTACGGTGAGTGCATCGCTGGGCTGATCGGACAGATCCTCCCGCTGATCGGCTGGTTTCGCACGCCGGTGTGTCCGGGGTCATTGGACGCTCGTCGCGCCTGTCGTCATTCGTTCTCAGATGTGTCTCACCTACTGGTGCCGTCGTTTCAGGAGCCTGCGTGCGACGGGGGCCATGGAGGTTTGGGCGCGTTCCTCGTCGTACACATCGGTACGTCGCTCGGAGCTCCGTCCTTGGCGACGTAGGCCGGGCGGGTCACGTCACGGGCCGGCGGCTCCTGGGTGATAGGGCGGTTCGGAAACCGGATGATCTCGTTCGGCTGCGTGGTTCGGTTTCTCCTCTCAGCGCAGTTGCTCGGCCAGTCCGACGATGACGCCCTCCGGGCCGCGGAGGTAGCAGAGCAGATAGCTGTCCTCGAACCGGGCGATCTCGCCGACGAGTTCAGCGCCGTGAGGGCGCAGGCGGGCAACGGTGTCCTCGATGTCGTCGACGGCGAACATGACGCGGTGCGTGCCCGGAATGTTGTGCGGCCGGTTGCGCGGCCCGGCGCTGATCACCGCGGGCTGCGGTACTTCGCCAGCTCGAGCCGGCTGTGACCGTCTGGGGTCCGGACCATCGCGATGTCACAGCGGACGCCGTCGAGTCCGGTGCACTGGTCGGCGAAGAGGCCCCGACCTCCGCCCTGCCCTCCAGCTCCAGACCGAGTTCCACGAAGAACGCGATGGCGGCATCCAAGTCCTCGACGACGATGCCGACGTTGTCCATCCGCTGAATCGCCATGCTGGTATCTCCTTCTTCCTCGTGCGGCCGGTGGCGGCCGCTCCCATGAAGACGATCAGCCGCAGCGTGCCGTCCCCGCTTTTCAATGCTTCCTCGACGATTCGCAGCGTGCGCGCTTGAGAGTGGCGCCTCCCGAATCTATTCACGGTGCCGGGTCACCCTGGCTGGTGGAGTTCCCCGTGCCGCTCGCCCTCGCCGCACCCGTCCGGGCCCCGCCGTGCGGCGCCGGCGCGGGCTGGGGCCGTGCTGACCCCGGCGGGCCAAGTATCCATGGACCGGAACGCAGATCAGGTGAGCCGGCGATGTAGCGCAGGTGGTTGCCGCGCGTGACCTGTGTCTGACGGACTCGGAGAGGGCGGTGGGCCGGCTGTGAGTTGGTTGTCACGCGGGGTGAAGTCGTCGATTGCCCTTGCCATCGGGTTGCATGGGGCATGGACAACCTGGAGCTCCGTACTGAAGCCGATGCCATCCTTGCTGAGCTCGTCGGTGACCCCGGGGTTCGGCGCGGTTGCGGGAGGACCAGTGGCAGGCGGTGGCGGCTCTGGTCGAGAGCGCCGGCGTGCGCTGGTGGTGCAGCGGACCGGCTGGGGCAAGTCGGCTGTCTATTTCGTGGCCACTGCGCTGCTGCGTCGGCGTGGTGCCGGCCCGACGGTGATCATCTCGCCGCTGCTGGCCCTGATGCGTAACCAGGTCGATTCGGCGGCGCGGGCCGGTATCCGGGCGCGCACCATCAACTCCGCCAACCCGGAGGAGTGGGAGACGATTTACGGGGAGGTCGAGCGCGGCGAGACCGACGTTCTCCTGGTGAGCCCGGAACGTCTCAATTCTGTGGATTTCCGTGATCAGGTGCTGCCGAAGCTTGCGGCTACCACTGGTCTGCTGGTGGTCGACGAGGCGCACTGTATTTCCGACTGGGGCACGACTTCCGGCCTGACTACCGCCGGTTGCGCACGATGCTCGCGGAGTTGCCGGAGGGTGCCGGTGCTGGCCACTACGGCAACAGCGAACGCTCGGGTGACGGCGGATGTGGCTGAGCAATTGGGCACCGGGAGTGGGGATGCTCTGGTTCTGCGGGGCCGCTGGACCGGGAGAGCCTTCGGCTGGGTGTGCTGGAGCTGCCGGATGCCGCACATCGGCTGGCGTGGCTGGGGAGCGGCTGGGGATCTGCAGGGTTCGGGGATCATCTACACGCTGACGGTGGCGGCGGCTGAGGAGGTCGCGGCGTTCCTGCGGCAGCGCGGGTATCCGGTGGCTTCCTACACAGGGAAGACGGAGAACGCCGACCGGCTGCAGGCGGAGGAGGATCTGCTGGCTAACCGGGTGAAGGCGCTGGTGGCGACCTCGGCGCTGGGCATGGGCTTCGACAAACCGGACCTGGGGTTCGTGGTGCATCTGGGCTCGCCCTCGTCCCCGATCGCCTATTACCAGCAGGTGGGGCGTGCGGGGCGTGGTGTGGACCATGCGGATGTGCTGCTGCTTCCGGGGAGGGAGGACGAGGCGATCTGGGCGTACTTCGCTTCGGTGGGCTTCCCGCCCGAGGAGCAGGTGCGGCGCACGTTGGCGGTGCTGGAGGAGGCGGGCGTCCGATGTCGCTGCCGGCGCTGGAGCCGTTGGTGGATCTTCGACGCTCGCGTCTGGAGACGATGCTGAAGGTCCTGGACGTGGATGGGGCGGTCAAGCGTGTGAAGGGCGGCTGGACCGCGACGGGGCAGCCGTGGGCGTACGACGCGGAGCGATATGCGTGGGTGGCCCGGCAGCGAGAGGCGGAGCAGCAGGCCATGCGGGACTACGTGGCAACCACGGGGTGCCGGATGGAGTTCTTGCAGCGTCAGCTGGATGACGAGAAGGCGGTCCCGTGCGGTCGCTGCGACACCTGCGCCGGGCCCTGGCTCGATCCCGCCGTCTCTCCTGTAGCCCTCTCGGCAGCGACGGGCGAGCTGGACCGCCCGGGAGTCGAGGTCGAGCCCCGCAAGATGTGGCCGACCGGGCTCGCCGCCGTCGGCATGGACCTCAAGGGCCGTATCCCCGTGGGCCAGCAGGCAGTCACCGGGCGTGCGCTGGGCAGGCTGTCGGATATCGGCTGGGGCAACCGCCTGCGCCCGATCTTGTCGGCACAGGCGGCGGACGGGCAGGTTCCGGACGACGTGCTGAACGCCGTCGTGACGGTGCTGGCCGACTGGGCCCGCTCGCCGGGCGGCTGGGCCGGCGGCACTCCTGACGCGGCTGCGCGGCCTGTGGGGATCGTCGCCATGCCGTCCCGCACCCACCCCAGCTGGTCGGCTCACTGGCCGAGGGTGTGGCCCGTGTCGGCAGGCTCCCGCTGCTGGGCAGCCTGGCCTATACCCCGCACGCCGACGAGCACACCGCGCACCGCAGTAACTCCGCTCAGCGGCTGCGCGCCCTGCCGCCTCGTTCACCGTGCCGGACGAGCTCGCCGCCGCCTTGGCCGGCACCCCGGCCCGGTCCTGCTCGTCGACGACTACTCCGAGTCCGGCTGGACCCTGGCTGTGGGCGCACGCCTCCTGCGTCAATCCGGTGCCGACGCGGTGTTCCCGCTCGTCCTTGCCCTGGCCGGTTAGGCGAACCCTGCTGACCTCAGCACAGGCCGACCTGCGACGGATCCGCTCCTCCCCGCACATGATCCTGCGGACTTGCCCCATGCAACCCGATGGCTACGACAAAGTGTGAACGACGGGCACGCCCTGTGGATAACCTTATCCACAGGGGTCGCGGAAATCGGCCGGCCGCGAGACGGTCGTGCCATGAACAAGCACCACGAATCCACCGGTCCGGCCGACGAGCAGCAGATCACCTTGCGTGGTCCCGCCGAACTTGCCGACGCCCTCCCGTATCTCATGGGCTTCCACCCGAACGACAGCGTGGTCATGGTCGCCCTGCACGGCGGCCGGGGCCGGTTCGGCGGGCGGCTCAGGCTCGGCATTCCGCGGTCGCCAGGGAATGGGAGTCCGTCGCCCGTCAGCTCGCAGAATGCCTGATCTCGGGAAGCGAGCGGCACGGCACCCGCCCGGACGCGATCGTCGTCTTCTCTGCCAGGACCCGGAGGAAGGGGAGAGCGGCAACCGGACCATGGAGCGATTGCGGCCGCTGGCACAGCATCTGCGCACGGCCTGCGGTGCGCTCGACGTACCCGTTCTCGAAGCACTCTGCATTTCCGGCGGGCGCTACTGGTCCTACTGCTGTCCCGATGCCCGGTGCTGTCCGGTCGAAGGGAGCCCGCTGGCGCTTCCGGGGACCACGGTGATGGCGGCAGCGGCGGCGTACGCGGGCATTCAGGTGCGGGGATCGTTGCGGGACATGGAAGCCCGGCTGGCGCCGCTGGAGGCTTCCGTCGTACCGGAACAGCAGCGGGCGCTGGATTCGGCAGGGGCAGTGCTGGTGTCCAGGATCCTGGATCCGGAGGGGCGGAGCGAGGTGGCAGGGGAGACGCTGGAGCTCGCCCGTGCCCTGATGGAACGCCTTGGGAGGTGCCGGCTCCCGTATCCTCCGCGGCGGACGCCGACGACGACCGCCTGATCAGTGCGAAGGAGGCGGCCGCGGTGATTCTCGGTCTCCAGGACCGGGAGACAAGGGACAAGGCCGCCGAATGGATGGAGGGTCCTGGAGCGGACTCAGCACTGCGGCTGTGGCGGGCGCTGGCCCGCCGATGTGTCGGCCCTATGTGGAACACGCCGCGGCGCCGCTCTCGTTGGCCGGCTGGGTCTCCTGGTCCACCGGCGACGAACCGGCCGCCAGGGTCGCGTTGGGACTCGCTCTGAGTGCTGATCCCCACTACACGTTTGCTCAGTTGCTGCACCAGGCGTGCAACGAAGGGCTGGATCCGGAGACGCTGCGACGCTGTCTGCGCGGCGAGGATGACGACGGCGGCAACGGCGGCGACGGCGGTATGCGAGGGGCGGCCGGGGATCTTCTGTGGGCAGCGAGCGGCGCTCCACGGGCGGACGGCGCTCCCGTCCGCGTCCGGGGCGCTTGCCGGTCGCCAGGCGGAAGAAGCCGACGCCCGGCTCCGCCCGTCCTGGTGCGGCGGCGGCCGCGCGCAGGATGTCCGGTCCGCGGCGGCAGGGGCAGCGGGTCACGAGGAGCCGCCGATGACAGACCGGCCCGACCGGGCGCATGACCGGGTAGCGCATGAGTGGGGAGTAGTAGCGCATGAGGGGAGTACATGAACAAGCAGTCCCTGGACAGACAGCGCAGGAGCAGGCAGTCGTCGAACTGACGGCAGCTCACTGGCTGCGTTGCTGGGCCCGTTTGATGGATTTCGGCAGTGGCGGGGTGACCAGCACGAGGAAGGGGAGTGTTTATCGTCAGGCAGACGACTATGATCGCGGCATGCCGCCCTACGACCCGTCGACCTTCCCGCCCTTCGCTGTCACCGTCGACCTGGTCGTGCTCACGGTGCGCCGTCACGCGCTCTGTGCCCTAGTGGTACGCCGCGGTGAGTCGCCGTTCCAGGGGAGGTGGGCGCTGCCCGGTGGATTCGTCAGAGCCGATGAGGATCTCGGCGCCGCGGCGGCGCGCGAGCTCATCGAGGAGACCGGGCTCTGCGCACAGGATCCGGCAGCCCCTGCCGTCGGGAACGGCGCGCACCTCGAGCAGCTGGGCACCTATGGCGATCCCGGCCGCGACCCCAGGATGAGGGTCGTCAGCGTGGCTCATCTGGCGCTGGCGCCCGATCTCCCCGCACCTCGCGCCGGCGGTGACGCGAACGGCGCCCGCTGGGCGCCGGTCGAGGGTCTGCTCGGACCCGGCGGTGGATTCGGCCGCGAGGGCGAGCAGGCCGCGCCGCTGGCGTTCGACCATGAGCAGATCCTCGCCGACGGAGTGGAGCGGGCCCGCTCCAAGATCGAATACTCCTCGCTGGCCACGGCGTTCTGCCCGGCGGAGTTCACGGTCGGTGAGCTGCGCCGGGTGTACGAAGCGGTGTGGGGTGTGGTTCTCGACCCCAGGAACTTCCACCGCAAGGTCACCGGTACGCCGGGCTTCCTGGTTCCCTCCGGAGGGACGACCACGCGACAGGGCGGCCGCCCTGCCCAGTTGTTCCGTACCGGGTCGGCCACCGTGCTGAATCCTCCGATGCTGAGGCCCGAAGTCTGACCCTGACGCCGGACACCGGCGCCCGATGTCCGGTCGGGAACACCCGCGCACACACTGTTGCGCGAAAAGTCGGAAATGTCGCGTTATCTTGCTGCGGTACCCACCCTGCCGCCGAGCGGTCTCAATCTTCCGCGAGAGAAGCGATGCTCCAGGCCATCGGACTCACCAGCACCCCTCACCGCGGCCTCCCGGCCGCCGTGGACGACCTGACCTTCGAAGCCCCGCCCGGTCGTGTCACCGCACTTCTGGGCGCCCCCGGCGCCGGTAAGACCATGGCGCTGCGTCTGATGCTCGAACTCGAAGCCGGACGGGGCGTCACCTATTTCAGCGGCCGGCCCCTGCACCGCATCGCCCACCCGGCGCGCGAGGTGGGGTGCTGCTCGGTGACGTACCCGGCCATCCCGCCAGGACCGCTCGCAGTCAGCTCCGTATGCTCTGCGCCGCCGCCGGGGTGCCCGCCTCGCGAGCCGACGAGCTGCTCGACGTCGTCGGTCTGGCCGGACTCGGTGACCAGCGCATCGGCACCCTCTCCGTGGGCATGGACCGTCGGCTCGGTCTCGCTTCGGCGTTGCTCGGCGACCCGCACACCCTCATCCTCGACGAGCCCGCGGAAGGCCTTTCCCCGCGAGAGAACAGCTGGTTGTACGGACTGCTGCGCGCCCACGCCGTTCAGGGCGGCACGGTCCTGCACACCACAAGTGACCCCAAGGAGGCTGCCCGCACGGCCGACCACGTGGTCACCATCGACGGCGGGCGACTCGTGGCCGACCAGGAAGTCGCCGACTTCTCCCGTACCCGCCTGCGCCCCCGCGTAGCGGTACGGACCCGCACGCGCCCGGCTGGCCGCCGTGGTCAGCCGGGAGGCTCGCGCCGCGCGCCGCTCCGTCGAGGTGGTCGCCGAGGAGGGCAGCAGGCTGTCGGTCTACGGCAGCAGCTGTGCGGAGATCGGGGACACGGCCTACCGGCACGGTGTTCCCGTCCATCAGCTCGCCGACGAGACCGGGGATGCCGGTCCACCGGCCGGCCCCGAACCGAAGGCCGTGCCGCGGCCGGTGGTGCCGGACTCGTCGATCGCCGTCTCGCAGCTTCCGCCGCCGATTCCAGTGCGGCCCGCCCGCGGTCCGCTGCGTCCGCTGCGGTATGAGCTGCGGCGCATGCTGGGTGTCAGGACAACCGTGCTGGTCATGACCGCCGTTGTGCTGGCCTCCGTTGTCGGTGCGGTTGTGCTGGGCCGTACCGGCCGGACGTCTCTGCCCACACGCTGGCCGGCTGGCCGGACCTGCTGCCACTGCCGCCCGCGGCTCTCGGTGCCGGCCTGCTCGGTGCGCTCTCCTTCGGGGACGAGTTCCGCTATCCCGCGCTGGCGGCCGGGCGTGGGACGGTCCCGCGCCGTCTCGGGTTGCTGCTGGCCAAGCTCGTGGTGTCGGCAGGCGTCGCACTGCTTCTGGCGGCGCTGGTGGTGCTGGCGGATGCGCAGGCTCTGCGCCTTGTGTACGGCGCCGACTTGATCAAGGTGCCCGCGGATCTCGCGCCTCTTGCGGCGAGTTGGGCGGGCCTGACGGTCGGCTGCGCGTGGGCGGGCTGCTGGCCGCGGGCGTCTTCCGGGTGACGGGCGCCGGGATCGCGGCGGTGCTGGCCGTTCCTGTGCTCGTCGTTCCGCTGCTCCAGAAGCTGCTCGCGGGCCCGTCCACACGTTCGGTCGTCGGACTCCCGGGCAGGCTGCGCGAGCTCGCCTGGCTGCAGTGGCCGTATGAAGTGGACCGGTGGGTGCTGGCCGTTGCGCGGGTGGTCGCCCAGCCCGTGGGGTGGCACTCTCCTTGTCGTTGTCGGTCCTGATCTGCGCGTATGTGTTCACCGGCCTTCGGGGCAGGGCTCGTTGGTGATCACGGTGGAGCAATAGCGGGGCAGGCGGCTCGCAATGCTCTTGGAAATGTGCGATTTCTACCTATAAGGCGTCAATTGTGAGGTGGGCGCCGATCACCCTTTCGTGTGCTTTTCACCAAAGACCTCAAGGGGCGGGTGAGCCGCGCCGACAAAGGATGCGTGAGTACCCTTGCGCACACCATGATGACCGCCGCCCGCTCCGCCGACTCCGGCCTCGCCGGTCCGGGCGAACTCGACCGATACCCTATGCGGAAGCGCCGGCCGGCGAGCGCGCCGCGCTGCGATCCTGGGGCGGAACCGACTCCGAGTTCGGTCGGGCGACCCGGCGCGGCGCTGCCAGCCGCGGCCGTGGACTCCACGGCCAACTCGTTCAACAGCTGGGTCAGATGATCGTTTCCGGTGACCTCGGTGCCGACCGGCCCTCGTCCCGGAGGAGATCGGCCAGCGTTTCGAGGTCTCCCGCACCGTGGTGCGCGAGTCCCTGCGCGTTCTCGAGGCCAAGGGCCTGGTCAGCGCCCGCCCCAACGTCGGGACCAGAGTCCGCCCTGTCAGTGACTGGAATCTGCTGGACCCGGACATCATCGAATGGCGGGCCTTTGGCCCCAGCGCGACGATCAGCGCCGGGAGCTGGCCGAGCTCCGCTGGACGATCGAACCTCTCGCCGCCCGGCTGGCCGCCGAGCACGGACGCGAGGACATTCAGCAGCGCATCGGCGACATGGTCGAGATCATGGGGCATGCGCTGGGGCAGGCGGATGGGATCACCTTCTCCAGGGCCGACGCGGAATTCCACGCGCTGCTCATTCAGGCAGCGGGCAATCGCATGCTCGAGCATCTCTCCGGCATCGTCTCGGCGGCCCTGCAGGTCTCCGGCGGTCCCGTCACCGGATGCGACCGGCCCACGGAAGCTTCGGTGGGCCACCACGCCCGGATCGCCGAGGCCCTCGCCTCCGGTGATTCCGTCGCCGCCGAGTCGGCCATGCGGCAGCTGCTCGACTTCCACCCGGAGCCGGAGGCGGAGCCTGTCGTTCCGGCGCCGCGCGAGCACTGAGGGCCGGACGGCGGGGATGTGCGAACCATGTGTCGCCGGACCCTCGTGGTCCGGCGGCACAATAGTGGTAGATGTCACCACTGACACTGTTCGTCGCGAATGAGGTGTGACTCGGGCCACGTGGATTGGGCGTAACACTCCGCGAGGCAGTGCGATGACTTAAGAGGTGACCGTCGCGGAAGGAATACAGCAGCTATGCAGTGCGCTGTGCAGTTCTGAGGCCAAGCCCGCGCCGTCGGCAACATCCCCAGCCGTCGGTCGTCGGTTCCAGTCCTCTTCAGGGCCGGGCCGGAAGCCGTTTCCATCGTTCCGAGAGGTTGTTCGTGTCGGCCAGCACATCCCGTACGCTCCCGCCGGAGATCGCCGAGTCCGAGTCTGTGATGGCGCTCATCGAGCGGGGAAAGGCTGATGGGCAGATCGCCGGCGATGACGTGCGTCGGGCCTTCGAGGCTGACCAGATTCCGCCAACCCAGTGGAAGAATGTTCTGCGCAGCCTCAACCAGATCCTCGAGGAAGAGGGTGTGACGCTGATGGTCAGTGCCGCGGAGTCGCCGAAGCGCGCCCGCAAGAGCGTCGCAGCGAAGAGCCCGGTCAAGCGCACCGCCACCAAGACTGTCGCGGCCAAGACCGCCGTGACGAGGACCGTCGCGGCGACTGCCGCCCCGTCGGCCGAAAGCGTGGACGCAGCGGCCGACGACGCTGTTGCGACCACTCCCGCCAAGAAGGCGGCAGCCAAGAAGACGGCAGCCAAGAAGACCGCGGTGAAGAAGACCGCGGTCAAGAAGACAGCAGCGAAGAAGTCCGGCAAGCAGGACGAAGAGGTCCTCGACGGCGACGAGGCCGAGGAAGTCAAGGCCGGCAAGGGCGATGAGGAGGAGGGCGAGGGCGAGAACAAGGGCTTCGTCCTCTCCGATGACGACGAGGACGATGCGCCTGCTCAGCAGGTCGCCGTCGCCGGCGCCACGGCCGACCCGGTCAGGACTACCTGAAGCAGATCGGCAAGGTTCCCTCCTCAACGCCGAGCAGGAGGTCGAACTGGCCAAGCGCATCGAGGCGGGCCTCTTCGCCGAGGACAAGCTGGCGAACTCCGACAAGCTCGCGCCGAAGCTCAAGCGCGAGCTGGAGATCATCGCCGAGGACGGGCGCCGGGCCAAGAACCACCTGCTGGAGGCCAACCTCCGCCTCGTGGTCTCGCTGGCCAAGCGCTACACCGGCCGTGGCATGCTCTTCCTGGACCTGATCCAGGAGGGCAACCTCGGTCTGATCCGCGCGGTCGAGAAGTTCGACTACACCAAGGGCTACAAGTTCTCCACGTATGCCACCTGGTGGATCCGTCAGGCGATCACCCGTGCCATGGCCGACCAGGCCCGCACCATCCGTATCCCGGTGCACATGGTCGAGGTCATCAACAAGCTGGCGCGCGTGCAGCGCCAGATGCTCCAGGACCTGGGCCGTGAGCCCACCCCGGAGGAGCTGGCCAAGGAACTCGACATGACCCCGGAGAAGGTCATCGAGGTCCAGAAGTACGGCCGTGAGCCGATCTCCTCCACACCCCGCTGGGTGAGGACGGGGACAGCGAGTTCGGAGACCTGATCGAGGACTCCGAGGCGGTCGTGCCGGCCGACGCGGTCAGCTTCACGCTGCTCCAGGAGCAGCTGCACTCCGTGCTCGACACGCTCTCCGAGCGTGAGGCCGGCGTGGTCTCGATGCGCTTCGGTCTCACCGACGGGCAGCCGAAGACGCTGGACGAGATCGGCAAGGTCTACGGCGTGACGCGTGAGCGCATCCGTCAGATCGAGTCCAAGACCATGTCGAAGCTGCGTCACCCGTCGCGGTCGCAGGTCCTGCGCGACTACCTGGACTAGATCGCAGTCATACGAAGGTCATCGAGGCCGAGAGCCCGGAACCCCGTGGGGATCCGGGCTCTCGGCTGTTCGTGCGGGTGCGGGTGCGGGTGAAGCCGGACCGGATGACGCTGAGTGGACATCACTCACCTCAGCGTCAGGAGTCTCGATGCCCTTTCCCGTCGTCCGGGCCATGACCACAACGGCTGCCCTGGCCGCCACCACGGCCCTGATACCTCTCGCGAACCCGCTTCCGCGGCTGCGGACAGCATCGTCATCGGCGGGCAGCCGGCCCATGTCGCCGACAGTCCGTGGGCTGTGGCGCTGTCCAGCCGTGACCGGTTCGGAGGAGCCCGCGAGGGCCAGTTCTGCGGCGCCGTGGTGATCGCGCCGTCCAAGGCTCTGACCGCCGCGCACTGTCTGCGACGCGAAGTACTCGGAGTCGATGTCGGGCAGGTCCCCGATCTGCGGATCATCGCGGGCCGGGACGAGCTGGACGAGCCCGGTGGCCAGGAGGTCCCCGTGCGGGCGACATGGACCAATCCGGAGTACGAGCCCGGCACCAACAGGGGAGATTTCGCGCTGCTCACCCTGTCCGAGGCGCTGCCGGAAAGCAGCGTGATCGCGATGGCTCCGGCCGGGGACGCGGCGTACGAGCCAGGTACGGACGCCGCCGTGTACGGCTGGGGGACACGACCGGATACGGCGCCTATGCCTCGGCGCTGCGCTCCGCGAGGTGGGCGTCCTGCCGGACGGTGCGTGTGAGCGGGCCTACCCAGGTGGAGAGCAGGGGCGTACGACGCCGCATCGATGCTCTGCGCCGGTGATGAGGCCGGTGGGCACGATGCCTGCCAGGGGACAGCGGCGGTCCGCTGGTGGCCGCTGGGAGGCTCATAGGCCTGGTCTCCTGGGGCAGCGGCTGCGGGAGCGCCGACAGCCCCGGGTGTACACCGGGTCTCCGCCGCCATCGGCGGGTGAAGAGCCAGGGCTGACCGGAAAGGCTCCGGACAGACGAGAACGGGCGGCTGTCCCCTCGCGGGGTGGCCGCCCGTCGGCCGGTCCTGGACCGGCCCCTGGCTCGTCGGGATGTGAGGTGTCAGTGTTGTTCCTCTTCGGCGGCACTGGCCGGGGCGGCAGTAAGCCGATCCGTCTCATCCTGTATTTCCGTGGCGATCTTCTTGAGTTCCGGCTCGAACTTGCGCCCGTGGTGGGCGCAGAAGAGCAGTTCACCGCCGCTGATCAGGACGACGCGCAGATATGCCTGGGCGCCGCAACGGTCACAGCGGTCTGCTGCGGTCAGCGGGCTCGCGGGGTCAGAACAGTAGTCACGTCGCCTCTTCTCTAGCTCGACGAGCTGTCGTACCAGGGTCAACATCCAACCAGGCCGAAAACGTTCCCGCTCGTGGCTTTTCTTCGAAACTTCTTCTCGGGATGGCTGTCTGTTGCCGGTTGGCGGCGAATGTGCCGTATTGCGTAGCGCTACGGTTTCGCGTTGCTGTGTGGTCGGTCCGCCGGCTGGCTTGCCGGTTGTTCATGAGGACGTGCCCGGAGCCTAAATGGTTCATGCGTCGAAGGGAACGTGATGTGCATGTCACTCCAACGAATGATCGAACGTGTATGCGAGGCTGGTCTAGCATAAGGATTCCCCGAGGGTGGCGTTACAACCGCTCTACCAGGCCTCGGTAGGCTCTCAGCGGCCACCCGGGCCGAGCCCGTTACCCATATGGGCCCCATTTGAAATTCAGCGAGGAGCGAACCGCGTGACCGCCGATTCCGTGCCGTCCACTGCGCTGCTGACCGGAGCAGGCGGCGTCGTAGACAGGGACAGCTCCAACTACACCGCGCGGCACCTTCTCGTACTCGAGGGTCTCGAGGCGGTCCGCAAGCGCCCGGGATGTACATCGGGTCCACCGACAGCCGCGGCCTGCTGCACTGCCTCTGGGAGATCATCGACAACTCGGTCGACGAAGCCTCGGCGGCCACTGCGACAACATCGAGGTCATCCTCCACGACGACTCCTCCGTCGAGGTCCGCGACAACGGCCGCGGCATCCGGTCGACGTCGAGCCCAAGACCGGGCTCTCCGGTATCGAAGTCGTCATGACCAAGCTGCATGCCGGCGGAAAGTTCGGCGGCGGCTCGTACGCGATCTCCGGCGGCCTGCACGGAGTGGGCGCCTCGGTCGTCAACGCCCTCTCCGCCCGGCTCGACGTCGAGGTGGACCGCAACGGCGCGACCCACTCGATCAGCTTCCGGCGCGGCACTCCGGGCATGTTCACGGAGCAGGGCCGGACAGCCCGTTCGACCCGGCCAACGGGCTGCGCAAGGGCAAGCGCGTCCCCAAGACCCGTACCGGTACCCGGGTGCGGTACTGGGCGGACCGGCAGATCTTCCTCAAGGACGCCAAGCTCAACCTGGAGATGCTCTACCAGCGTGCCCGCCAGACAGCCTTCCTCGTCCCCGGCCTCACCATCGTGGTGCGTGACGAGCGGGGCATCGACGGCGAGGGCAAGACCGAGGAGACCTTCCGCTTCGACGGCGGGATCAGCGAGTTCTGTGAGTACCTGGCGCAGGACAAGGCGGTCTGTGACGTCCAGCGGCTGACCGGGACCGGCACCTTCAAGGAGACCGTGCCCGTCCTGGACGACCGCGGTCACATGACGGCGACGGAGGTCACCCGCGAGCTCGGTGTCGACATCGCGCTGCGCTGGGGCACCGGGTACGACACCAACGTCAAGTCCTTCGTCAACATCATCGCCACTCCCAAGGGTGGCACCCATGTGAGTGGTTTCGAGCGCTCCCTCACCAAGACGGTCAACGAGGTGCTCCGCTCGGCGAAGCTGCTGCGTGTCGCCGAGGACGACGTCGTCAAGGACGATGCACTGGAGGGCCTCACGGCGGTTGTCACCGTACGGCTGGCGGAGCCGCAGTTCGAGGGCAGACCAAGGAGGTGCTGGGCACCTCGGCGGCCAACCGGATCGTCGCCAACGTGGTGGCCAAGGAGCTCAAGGCGTTCCTGACCTCCACCAAGCGGGACGACAAGGCTCAGGCCAGGGCGGTCCTGGAGAAGGCGGTGGCTGCCGCACGCACCAGGATCGCGGCCCGTCAGCACAAGGACGCGCAGCGTCGCAAGACCGCGCTGGAGTCCTCCTCGCTGCCCGCCAAGCTCGCCGACTGCCGCAGCGACGACGTGAGCCGCAGTGAGCTCTTCATCGTCGAGGGAGACTCCGCGCTTGGCACGGCCAAGCTGGCCCGGAACAGCGAATTCCAGGCGCTGCTGCCGATCCGCGGCAAGATCCTCAACGTTCAGAAGGCATCTGTCTCCGACATGCTGAAGAACGCCGAGTGCGGCGCGATCATCCAGGTCATAGGAGCTGGGTCCGGACGGACCTTCGACATCGACGCGGCCCGCTACGGCAAGATCGTTCTGCTGGTGGACGCCGATGTGGACGGTGCCCACATCCGCATCCTGCTGCTGACCCTCTTCCAGCGGTACATGCGGCCCATGGTCGAGGCGGGGCGGGTCTTCGCCGCGGTGCCGCCGCTGCACCGGATCGAGCTCGTCCAGCCGAAGAAGGGCCAGGACAAGTACATCTACACGTACTCGGACAACGAGCTGCGTCAGACCCTGCTCGAGCTGCAGCGCAAGAACGTCCGGTACAAGGACTCCATCCAGCGCTACAAGGGTCTGGGTGAGATGGACGCCGATCAGCTGGCGGAGACCACGATGGATCCGCGCTACCGGACGCTGCGGCGGATCAACATCGGTGACCTGGAATCGGCCGAGCACGTCTTCGATCTCTTGATGGGCAACGAGGTCGCACCGCTCAAGGAATTCATCACGAGCTCGGCGGCCACGCTGGACCGCTCGCGCATCGACGCCTGATCCTGCCCGCCCGTGGGTGGAGACCGGGTCTCCACCCACGGCCCGCAGGCACAGGCCGCCCCTGGGCCAGGAGGCGGCCTGCTGTGGCGTCAGGGCCGCTGCGGCCCGCTCCATGGTCCGTGAGGGCCTCGGAGCAGGCCGCGGGCGCGCCTGCATGCGTATGACAGGTGGTTCGCACATCCACCCAGCACATCCTTCACCTGAAATGGTGAAGCCCGGCGAATGAAGTGCCCGGGATCTTCCCTGACTGCCCATTCTTGGCTACGCGGCCGAAAAGGCTCGTGGACAAGGGAGTTGTTCGGTGGAGAAGGAAGCAGGGCCCGGACGGCAGCAGAGCGTCTCGACGACCCGTGGTACGACGCGTCGGCCCCGGATGGGGCGAGCTGGACGGGGCAGGGGCGTCGCGCCCGTCGTGCCGCCCGGTCCCCGGCTCCGCAGCAGGGGCACAGCGTGGCCGACATCTACCTGGAGGTCCAGCGCAGCGGGCCTTCCGGGAAGTACGCCGCCGCTACCGGCGGTTCGTGCTACCCGCCGCCGCAGCCTTCCTTCTCTGGTACTTCGCGTACGTCATCGCGGCCACTACGGCGCACGACCTGATGGCACGTCCGGTGGCCGGGGCCGTCAACGTGGCGATGGTCGCGGGCCTGGGCCAGTTCTTCACCACTTTCCTGCTGACCTGGGCGTACGCGCGCCATGCACGGCTGCGCAGGGACCGGGCCGCGCTCGAACTGCGCTGGGACACCCAGGAGATGACGCGAGGATCGGCCGTTGAGCGGGAACCAGCAGTCGCTGGCGTTGCTGCTGTTCAGCGCGTTCGTCGCCGTGACGCTCGGCATCACCACCTGGGTGAGCCGGAACAGGCGGGGATCCGCCGAGGAGTTCTACGCGGGCGGGCGGCTGTTCTCACCCATGGAGAATGGTTTCGCCATCGCCGGCGACTACATGTCGGCCGCCTCCTTCCTCGGAATCTCGGGTCTCATCGCGCTTTTCGGCTATGACGGCATGCTCTACTCGGTCGGCTTTCTGGTCGCCTGGCTGGTGGTGTTGCTGCTGGTGGCCGAGCTCGTCCGCAACTGCGGCCGGTTCACCCTCGCCGACGTGGTCGCAGCACGTATGGCGGAGCGTCCCGTACGCACCGCGTTGGGTACCTCGTCCGTCACCGTCTCCGTGCTGTACCTGGTGGCGCAGATGGTCGGGGCGGGCAGCCTCGTCGCGCTGCTGCTCGGGGTACCAGCGGTGCGGCCCGGTCCTGGACCGTCGTCGGGGTCGGGGCGCTCATGGTGATCTATGTGTCGCTCGGCGGGATGCGGGCCACCACCTGGATCCAGATCGTCAAGGCCGTCCTGCTGATGGCCGGCGCTGTCGCACTCACCGTGCTCGTCCTGGTGCAATTCCACGGCAACGTCAACACCCTGCTCAACTCCGCCGCCGAACACAGTGGTTACGGCAAGGAGTTCCTCTCGCCCGGCTCAGGTACGGCGGGAGCTGGACCTCGCGCCTCGACTTCATCAGCCTCGGCCTGGCTCTCGTGCTCGGCACAGCCGGTCTGCCCCATATCCTGTCGCGCTTCTACACGGTGCCCACCGCCCGCGCCGCCCGGCGTTCCGTCGTCTGGTCCATCGGGCTCATCGGCGGCTTCTACCTGATGACGATCGTGCTCGGCTTCGGTGCGGCCGCATTGGTCGGATCGGCGGACGTACGGGCGTCGAATGCCTCCGGGAACACGGCCGTTCCCTGCTGGCGCTCGTGCTGGGCGGCGGCGAAGGGTCCACCGGAGGAACGGTTCTTTCGCCGTCGTCGCCGCGATCGCCTTCGCCACCATCCTCGCCGTCGTCGCCGGAATCACGCTCGCTTCCTCCGCTTCGGTCGCCCATGACCTCTACGCCTCGTTCAGACGTCCTGGTTCCAGGCAGCGCAGTGAGGTCGCGGTGGCCAGGGTGGCCGCGGTGGGCATCGGGGTGGCAGCCATCGCGCTGGGGCTGCTCGCCCAGAACCTGAACGTCGCGTTCCTGGTCGGGCTGGCCTTCGCCGTCGCCGCCTCGGCGAACCTTCCGGCGCTGCTCTACTCGCTGTTCTGGCGCAACTTCACCACCAGGGGAGCCGTCTGGGCGGTCTACGGCGGGCTGATCCCGTCCGTGCTGCTCGTGCTGCTCTCGCCGGTCGTCTCGGGAAGCCCGGCATCGCTCTTCCCCGGCATGGACTTTCAGCTCTTTCCCCTGGAGAACCGGGGCTGGTCTCCGTCCCGTCGGGCTTCCTGGCCGGCTGGATCGGTACGGTCACCTCGGCGGAGCCGCCCGACGAGGCCAGGCATGCCGAGACGGAGGTCCGGTCGCTGACCGGCGCGGGCGCCGTCTAGGGCTGTCCCGGGACAGCCCTTGGGCCCGCCAGGCTGCCGCATCAGGGGCGGCGGCCCAGGTGTACCGGTGCTCGGGACGGCCGGTCTCGCCGTATCTGAGAGTCAGCCGCACCCGCCCGGTGCGCTCCAGCAGCTTCAGATAGCGCTGCGCGGTCTGCCGGCTCATCCCGGCACTCTCGGCGATCTCCTGCGCGGAGAGCGGCGCCCCGGCGGTCCGCAGAGCCTGCCGGACCAGCTCCGCGGTGGTCGGCGAGTGCCCTTGGGAGGTCGGGCTCACCCGCGGCCCACAGGGCACCGAAGAGCCGGTCCACCTCGGTCTGCTCCGCGTCGCCGCCGCCGTCGAAGGTGTGGCGCAACGTTGCGTACGCCTCCAGCTTGGTGCGCAGTCCCGCGTACGCGAACGGCTTCACCAGGTACTGGAGCGCCCGTGGCGCATCGCGGCCTGGACGGTCGCGACGTCGCGTGCCGCCGTCACCATGATCACGTCGGTGTGGTGGCCGAGCGCCCGCAGGTCCCGCACGACGGCCAGACCGTTGCGGTCGGGCAGGTAGTGGTCCAGCAGGATCAGGTCGACGTGGGTGTCCTCGATCCGGGCGAGGGCCCCGGCCGCTGAGTGTGCCTGGGCGGCCACCCGGAACCCGGGCATCTTCGCGACATAGGCCGCGTTGATCTGTGCGACCCGGGTGTCGTCGTCCACGACCAGGACCTCGATCACGGAGTCTCTCCTGTCGTCGCCGGTGTGGTTGGAGGGGAGCGGCCGGCGCCGGTTCGCTCAGGGCTTCGGGGAGTACGACGGTGAACACTGCCCCTCCCCGCCGGCACCCGCGACGGACACACTGCCCCCTGCCGCTCCGCCAGCCGTCGTACCAGCGGCAGACCGAGGCCGCGTTTGCCGTGTGCGGGCAGCTCCTTCGTCGACCAGCCCTCGACAAAGATCGATTCGCGCCGGCCCGGGGAACTCCGGGACCACTGTCGTGTACCCGCAGCACCACGGTACGGCCCTGTGCCCGCAGTTCCACTTCGATCCGGGCGTCCACCGACCCCGTAGCAGCGTCCAGAGCGTTGTCGACCAGATTGCCGACGACCGTGACCAGGCCGCGCGGGTCCACCAGACGGTCCGGGAGCAGGGAGCCGGATGCCACGCGCAACGCGACACCGCGCTCCGCCGCCACGGTGGTCTTGCCCACCAGGAGCGCGGCCAGCAGCGGATCGTGGACCTTCTCGGTGACCTGCTCGGCGGTCGCCCGGTGGACGCCTACGACTTCGGTGACGAATTCCATCGCGTCGTCGTGCATCTCCAGCTCCAGCAGCCCGAGCAGGGTGTGCAGTCGGTTCGCATGCTCATGGTCCTGCGCACGGAGCGCGTCGATGAGGCCACGGGTGGAGTCGAGCTCCCGGCCGAGATGCTCCAGCTCCGTCCGGTCGCGGAGGGTGGCCACCGCCCCGCCGTCGTCGGTCGGCATCCGGTTGGCGAGCAGCACCCGGTTGCCGCGTACGGTCAGCAGGTCGTCACCGACCACCCGTCCTGCCAGCACATCGGCGGTCCGGCCCTGGCCCAGGGCCTCGTCGAGCGGGCGTCCCGCGGCGTCGGGGCCGAGGCCGAGCAGGCGCTGTGCCTCGTCATTGAGCAGTCTGATGCGTCCTGTGCGGTCGAGCGCGACGACGCCTTCCCGGATGCCGTGCAGCATCGCCTCGCGCTCCGTCAGCAGGGCGGAGATATCGGAGAACGCCAGGTCGTGGGTCTGCCGCTGGAGCCGGCGGGAGATCAGGTAGGCAGCGAAGGCACCGACGGCCAGCGCCCCGCCCGCATAGGCCAGCAGTCCGGGGATCGCGCCGAGCAGCCGGGCGCGGACGCTGTCGTACGCGATGCCCACGGAGACCGCGCCCACCACCCGGTCCGATGCGTCACGCAGTGGCACTTTGCCGCGTGCCGAGCGTCCGAGCGTTCCGCTGTCGATCTCCATCACGGATGTACCCGCGAGCGCCGTGCTGGGGTCGGTGGATACGACCTCGCCGATCCGGGGGCGTCGGTATGCGACCAGCGCACTCCGTGCCTGTCCATGATCACGACGTATTCGGCGTCGGTCGAGCGTCTGATCCGCTCGGCCACCACCTGTACGGGCCCGTCGGGGAGGGCTCCGTGGTCAACAGCGATCTGCTGATCCCTGGCTGCGCTGCCGTGCTCTGGCGATCGCGAGCGCGCGGCGCATCGCCTGGTCGTCGAGCTGGGCGCTGAGAGGTGCCAGGAACAGGCCGGTGACCAGCACCGTGACGCCGGTGATGATGGCCAGTTGCATCAGCAGGACCTGGAGAAGACCCGCTTCGGCCAGCCGAAGCCGAGCCTGCGCGGGCCCCGGGCGGTGGTCGGTTGGGCGCTCATCGTACGAACGGTAAGCGGCGTTCCGGTCGCCACCGAAATCTCCTCTCGCGGACCCGCCTTGTTGATCTTCGGTCACGCGGGGTTCGGCCGGTGCGCCCTTGCCTCGGAGAGCTCAATCTGTGAGCGTTCTGTGCGGTTCCATCTCAACGCAATCTTCTTGCTTTTCTTGCGCTAATCTTGCGTTTATGACGCGACGACTTGCTCAAGTTGCACAGAAAGTAGGAGTCAGCGAGGCCACGGTCAGCCGAGTGCTGAACGGTAAGCCGGGTGTCTCCGACGCCACCAGGCAAGCCGTCCTCTCCGCGCTCGACGTCCTCGGCTACGAGCGCCCGACGCAGCTGCGCGGTGAACGGGCCCGGCTGGTCGGGCTCGTCCTGCCCGAGCTGCAGAACCCGATCTTTCCGGCCTTCGCCGAGGTGGTGGGCGGCGCGCTCGCCCAGCAGGGCTGACGCCGGTGCTCTGCACCCAGACCAAGGGCGGCGTGTCCGAGGCCGACTACGTCCAGCTCCTCCTGCAGCAGCAGGTGTCGGGCGTGGTCTTCGCAGGCGGGCTCTACCACCAGACCGATGCCCCGCACGATCACTACAAGGTGCTCGCCGACCGCAGGATCCCGGTCGTTCTGATCAACGCGGCCATCGCCCGTCTCGGTTTCCCCGGGTCTCCTGCGACGACTCCGTCGCCGTCGAGCAGGCCTGGCGACATCTCGTCTCGCTCGGACACGAGCGGATCGGTCTGGTCCTCGGTCCCTCCGACCACGTGCCCTCGCAACGCAAGCTCGACGCGGCCAGGGCGCTCGCCGCGGCATCGGGGCCTCGATCCCGGACGAGTGGGTGGCCCGTGCCATGTTCTCGCTGGAGGGTGGTCAGGCTGCCGCAGTGCGGCTGCTCGACCAGGGCATTACGGGGATCATCTGTGCCAGCGACCCGCTCGCCCTGGGGCCGTGCGCGCGGCCCGCCGCCGTGGGCTCGCCGTGCCTGCCGATGTATCGGTCGTGGGCTACGACGACTCGGCCTTCATGAACTGCACCGACCCGCCGCTGACCACGGTCCGCCAGCCGATCGAAGCCATGGGGCGAGCCGCTGTCGAGCTGCTCTCGGTACAGATCGGGGCCGCACGGTGCCCTCCGACGAGCTGCTCTTCGAACCGGAGCTGGTGGTCCGTGGTTCCACGGCCCGGCCGCCACGCGAAAATTCCCGCTGACTGTAGCTAAATTGCGGGCCCTGCTGGAGACGGGGGCCCGCGGTCGGACCCCGGCCGCCGGGGTGCACGGTGGGTGCGGGAAGCGGCTGCGGCGGTCGTGGGCCCGCGTACTGTCCGACAGGCCTCATCCGCAGCGGCCGTTCCGCGTACTCCTCCAGTGCGTGGGCGATCCAGCCCGCCGTGCGGGACACCGCGAACACCGTCTCGCCCGCTTCCGCCGGCATCCCGCACCCGACCGACAGAACTGCCAGGGCGAGGTCGACGTTGGCGTGCAGTGGGGCGTGACGTGCGGTGGTGGCGACCACGTCGCGCGCCGCCGCCAGTGCCGGGGCCGCCGGCTCCACCTCGGCCAGCAGTGCGAACAGCACCCGTGCCCGAGGGTCCTCGCCCGCGTACAGGCGGTGTCCGAGCCCAGGCATCCGTCGTCCGGTACGCAGATGGTCCGCGACGACGGGTGCCGCGCTGCCGCGGTCGACGACCTCCGCCAGCATCCGGTGGGCCAGCCCGCTCGCCGCTCCGTGCAGCCGGCCCTCCAGGACGCCCAGCCCCGCGGAGACCACGGCGTACGGATGGGCGTGAGCGGACGCGGCGACCCTCGCCGCCAGTGTCGAGGCCGCCAGGTCGTGGTCGGCCAGCAGCGCGAGAGCAGTGTCGAGCACGGCGATGGATGCCGCGTCGGCCGGCCGGCCGGTCAGCCTCGGCCACAGCTGACGGGCGAGACCGGTCCCCGGCGCTGTCCCGGCCCTGCGCGTCTTCGCCGGCGCAGACCTGCCCCGGCCACCGGCAACGCGGCGACCAGGGTGGGGATCAGGCCGCGTGCGCTGCTGAGCACTCCCTGGGGAGAGGTCGAATCGCAGCGGGTCGGCGGCCGCGGCAGCGACGACCGCCGCCCTCAGCCGGTCCGTCGAGCCGCTGTGCTCCGGGAGCGCGGCGACCGTTCTGCGGGCAGCCGCGAGGAGTTCGGGAGGTGCGGTGAACCGGACACCCGGGTGGAGCTCGCCGGTCCAGATCCACTCGGCGACCTCCTCGTACCCGTAACGGCGGGCGAGCTCCGTCGCGTCGACGCCGCGGAAGTAGTACCGGTCGTGCTCGATGAGCGTGATCCCGGTGCGGAAGGCCAGGTCACCGGCGGCGGGGAAGGTTCTCTGCGCCCCGTACGCCGGACCAGGGCCTCGACCTCGGCGGGATCGAACGTGCTGCCGCGCCCCGAGGCTCCGCCGGCTGCTGAGCTGGCCCCGGCTGACGTAGGCGTACACGGTTTCCGGCTTCACTCCCAGCAGCTCGGCCGTTTCCCGTGTGGTGAGCCGCCGCGGCCCGGCGGTGTCGCCGGTTTCGGAATCTCCGGTGCTTCCCGCGTCGGCCCCGTGCGCCTCTTGATGCGTCATGGAGCCCACCGTATCCATCGGCATCAAATGCGTTGTCATGTTGATTCAATCAATATTGACATCTTTTGGTCAATCATGGACAGTCGAATCAATGAAGAGTTCGTCCGGCTGAGGAGAGACCACCATGACCGCCTTGAGCACCGGAACCGCCCCGCTCGACGTACCCCGCGGTCTCGCGGGAGTGGTCGTCACCGACACCGCGCTTGGGGACGTCCGAGGACGCGAGGGCTTCTACCACTACCGTCATTACTCGGCGATCGAGCTGGCGCAGAGCCGCAGCTTCGAGGACGTCTGGTACCTGATGTTCTACGGCGAGCTGCCCGGCCGGGCCGCCGGCGCCGACTTCGCCGCCCGCACCGCCGGACTGCGGCAGCTGCCCGCAGAGGTACGGGACGCGCTGCCCGCCATCGCCCGCGCTGGTGCGGCCTCCGGGCCGCTGGCCGGACTGCGCACCGCTCTCTCGCTGCTCGGGGCCTCGGCGGGATTCCGCCCTGTGTACGACATCGGCGCCGACCGCCGCCGCAGCGACGCGCTCGCGGTCTGTGCGACGGTTCCCACCGTCCTGGCAGCGCTGCACCGGCTCGGCCAGGGCCTCGAACCGGTCGATCCGCGTGAGGACCTGCCGTTCGCCGCGAACTACCTGTACATGCTCACCGGCGCCGAGCCGGACACCGCACGGGCCGGGGCCGTCGAGCAGTACCTCATCTCCACCATCGATCACGGCTTCAACGCCTCCACGTTCACCGGCCGGGTGGTCGCCTCCACCGGTGCGGACATCGCCGCCTGCCTGGTCGCCGCGGTCGGCGCGCTCTCCGGACCGCTGCACGGCGGCGCTCCCAGCCGGGCACTGGACACGCTGGACGCCATCGGCAGCCCGGACCGCATCGACAGCTGGATTCGCGAGCAGGTCCTCGCGGGGACGGATCATGGGCTTCGGGCACCCGTCTACCGCACCGAGGACCCCGCTCACGCATGCTGCGCTCGATCGCGGAGAGCTTCGGCGGCCCGCTCGTCGAGTTCGCGGTCGAGGTGGAACGGCAGGTGGAAGCGATTCTGGCCGAGCTGAAGCCGGGGCGTGAGCTGCATACGAACGTGGAGTTCTACGCCGGGGTCGTCATGGAGCTCTGCGACCTGCCGCGCGAGATGTTCACGCCCACCTTCTGTGCGGCGCGCATGGTCGGCTGGAGCGCCAATATCCTGGAGCAGGCGGCGGACCCGAAGATCATCCGCCCGGCAGCCCGTTACATCGGGACGCCTCCGCCGCAGCCCGTACCGGCACCCTGACAGACCCCGAGGAAGGCCTCCTTGACGCCGCCCAGCAGCCCGCAGATCCCGGTCGTCGTCCTGGCGGGCTTCCTGGGATCGGGTAAGACGACGCTCCTCAACCACCTGCTCCGCAATCGTGCCGGCAACCGGATCGGTGTGATCGTCAACGACTTCGGCTCCATCGAGATCGACGCGATGACGGTCGCGGGACAGGTCGGCTCGACGGTCTCGCTGGGCAACGGCTGTCTGTGCTGCGCCGTGGACGCGAGCGAGCTCGACACGTTTCTGGAGAAGCTGACCCGGCCCGCTGCCCGGCTCGATGTGATCGTCATCGAGGCGAGCGGCCTCGCGGAACCCGAGGAGCTCGTACGGATGCTGCTGGCCAGTGACAACCCGCACATCCGGTACGGCGGGCTGGTCGAGGTCGTCGATGCCGCTGAGTTCATGCCGACACGCGAGCGCCACCCGGAGCTCGACCGGCATCTCGCGGTCGCCGACCTCATCGTGCTGAACAAGACGGACCGGGTGGAGGAAGCGGATCTCGGCCGACTGCACGAGGCTGTCGCGGCGACCGGCAGCAGGGCGGCCGTCATCCGCGCCGCGTACGGACGGATCGACCCCGGACTGCTCTTCGATCCGGTCCTGCGGCCGGTGGACGAGGAGCGTGCCCGTCAGCTGACCTTCGAGGATCTCGGCCTGGAAGACGGCGACGACCGCCATGGCCATCTGCATACGGCGTACGAGAGCGTCTCCTTCACCGCCGATGTGCCGCTGAACCCTCGCAGGTTCATGACGTTCCTCGATTCCAGGCCCGAAGGCCTCTACCGGATCAAGGGTTCGCCGACTTCGGCGAGGGCGACCGGGGTAACAGATACGCCCTGCACGCGGTCGGCGGGTTCCTGCGGTTCGTCCCGCAGCCATGGGCGAGGGCGAGCAGCGGCTCACCCAGCTGGTGCTGATCGGCTCGGGCATCGACGCGGCAGCGCTGCACAAGAGCTCTCCGGCTGCCGTGACCCGGAACCGGAACCGGCATCAGAGCCGGCATCAGGACCGGAACCGGCGCCGGCCCCGACCGTGAACGGGACCAGGACAGTGAGCGGGCCATGTGGGGCATCCTGCGCTACGTCCAGCAGCCGGACGGCGGCAGCGCCCGGATTGAGGGCCGCTGCCGCGCGTCCGGCCGGCGGTTAAACCGGCCCGGCGACCACCGCGACCTGGCTCGTCACCGGCGTACCGGATCCGTCCCGCCGCGGGTCCGGCTCGGGCAGCTGCGCCGGTGTGCCGTTCTTCTGGGCGGCCCGGGCCGGAGCTCCGCCCGCCCAGGCGAACACCAGGACGTCCTCACCCTTGAGGAAGCGCTGACAGCGCACCCTCCGGTGGCCCTGCCCTTGCGCGGATACTGGTCGAACGGTGTGAGCTTCCAGGTCTGTTCCGAATCGTCCAGCGTGCCGTGCGACCCAGCCACCGTGAACACCACGGCCTCCCCGGCGGGATCCACAGCCGCGAACGAGAGCACCTGCGCCCCGGCCGTCAGCTTCACACCCGCCATACCCCGGCAGCGCGGCCTGCTGGCGCACCTGCGCAGCCGGATAGCGCAGCAACTGCGCGTCGGAAGTGATGAAGACCAGGTCCTCGTCGCCCGTACGAAGCTCGCTCGCTCCGACGATCCGGTCACCGTCCTTCAGGCCGATGACCTCCAACTCCTCCTTGTTGGCCGGATAGTCGGGCACCACACGCTTCACCACCCCTGCAGGGTGCCGATCGCCAGTCCCGGCGACTCCTCGTCCAGCGTGGTGAGGCAGATCAGCTCCTCGCCCGTCTCCAGGCTGAGGAACTCCGAGACCTGCGCCCCTCCGGAGAGGTTCGGAGCCGCGTGGGTGTCCGGCAGCTGCGGCAGGTCGATCACCGAAAGACGCAGCAGCCGGCCGGTGGACGTCACCGCCCCACATCGCCGCGCGCCGTCGCAGGGACGGCCGAGACGATCGCATCGTGCTTGGTGCGCTTGGCGCCCTCGGGCACCACGATCGGATCGCCGTTGGCCGTACGGGCCAGCAGACCCGTGGAGGACAGGAGCACCCGGCACGGATCGTCCGCCACCTCCAGTGGCACCGAGGCGACCTGTGAACCCGCGGACTCCAGCAGCACCGTGCGCCGGTCGTTGCCGAACTTCTTCGCCACCACGGCCAGTTCGCCCGAGACGAGCTTGCGCAGCTCCGCGTCCGAATCCAGGATCGCGGTCAGCTTGCCGATCTCGTCGTTGAGCCGGTCCCGCTCGCTCTCCAGCTCGATCCGGTCGAACCGGGTGAGCCTGCGCAGCGGGTGTCCAGGATGTACTGCGTCTGGATCTCGCTCAGCGAGAAGCGCTCGATCAGCCGCTCCTTCGCCTGCGCGGAGTTGTCGCTGTCCCGGATGAGGCGGATGACCTCGTCGATGTCGAGCAGGGCGACCAGGAGGCCCTCGACCAGATGCAGCCGGTCACGGCGCTTGGTCCGGCGGAACTCGCTGCGCCGGCGCACCACCTCGAAGCGGTGGTCGAGATAGACCTCCAGGAGCTCCTTGAGCCCCAGGGTGAGCGGCTGTCCGTCAACCAGAGCCACGTTGTTGATGCCGAAGGACTCCTCCATCGGCGTCAGCTTGTAGAGCTGCTCCAGCACGGCCTCCGGTACGAAGCCGTTCTTGATCTCGATGACCAGACGCAGACCGTGCGCCCGGTCGGTGAGGTCCTTGACGTCCGCGATGCCCTGGAGCTTCTTCGCCGAGACCAGATCCTTGATCTTGGCGATCACCTTCTCCGGGCCGACGCTGAAGGGGAGTTCGGTGACGATCAGCCCTTGCGGCGTGCCGTCACCGTCTCGACGGCGACGGTCGAGCGGATCTTGAACGTACCGCGCCCCTTGGCATAGGCATCCTTGATGCCGCCGAGGCCGACGATACGGCCGCCCGTCGGCAGGTCGGGACCCGGACGAACCGCATCAGGGCTTCCAGGTCAGCGCCGGGGTGCCTGATGAGATGCCGGGCGGCGGCGATGATCTCGCCCAGATTGTGCGGCGGCATGTTGGTAGCCATACCGACGGCGATTCCGGAGGAACCGTTGACCAGGAGATTGGGGTACGCCGCCGGGAGGACGACAGGCTCCCGCTCCTGGCCGTCGTAGTTGGACTGGAAATCGACGGTGTCCTCGTCGATCGACTCCGTCATCAGCGACGTGGCGTCGGCCATCCGGCACTCGGTGTACCGCATGGCGGCCGGCGGGTCGTCGTTGCCGAGCGAGCCGAAGTTGCCGTGGCCGTCGACGAGGGGAGCCGCATCGAGAACGGCTGTGCCAATCGCACCAGCGCGTCATAGATCGACGCGTCACCGTGCGGGTGCAACTTGCCCATCACCTCGCCGACGACGCGGGCGCACTTCACGTAGCCGCGGTCGGGTCGCAGTCCCATCTCGTTCATCTGGGACACGATGCGGCGGTGCACGGGCTTCATGCCGTCTCGGGCGTCGGGCAGAGCCCTGGAATAGATCACCGAGTACGCGTACTCGAGGAAGGAGCCCTGCATTTCGTCGACGACGTCGATGTCGAGGATTTTTCCTCGAAGTCGTCCGGCGGCGGGTCTTCGTGCTGCGGCGGGCCATCGCGGCTGCGACTCCTTCACAGATTCTGTTCGGGCAACCTCAGGTTCTTGACCCGACCATTGTGGACCGCCGGACTGACAACGCTGACCTCGACCCGTCCGAAGAGGTCTCCGGAGCCCCTGAGAGGCGTCGTTTACGGCAGCATCTACGACAACATCCACGGACGGGACTTCGCCAGGTGTCGCTCTGCTTGCTTACAGTGGCAGCTCTGGCAGGAAATCCTGTATCGCGATCGAAGGGACGTACATGCCCATGGGTCACACGGCCACAGCCCAGGCCGGCTCCGGCGGCTTGACGGCAACCGAGCACCGCCTGGCCAACGGCTTGCGTGTGGTGCTCTCCGAGGACCATCTGACCCCGGTCGCAGCGGTCTGCCTCTGGTACGACGTCGGCTCGCGGCACGAGGTCAAGGGACGCACCGGTCTGGCTCACCTTTTCGAGCACCTGATGTTCCAGGGTCGGGCCAGGTGAAGGGGAACGGGCACTTCGAGCTCGTACAGGGAGCCGGTGGCTCGCTCAACGGGACGACCAGCTTCGAGCGGACCAATTATTTCGAGACGATGCCCACCCACCAGGTGGAGCTGGCTCTCTGGCTCGAGGCCGACCGGATGGGCTCGCTGCTCGCCGCGCTCGACGAGGAGTCCATGGACAACCAGCGGGACGTCGTGAAGAACGAGCGGCGCCAGCGCTACGACAACGTGCCCTACGGCACGGCCTTCGAGAAGCTCACGGCCCTCGCCTACCCGCAGGGCCACCCGTACCACCACACCCCGATCGGCTCGATGGCCGACCTGGACGCCGCGACGCTGGACGACGCACGGGCGTTCTTCCGTACGTACTACGCGCCCAACAACGCGGTGCTGTCGGTCGTCGGTGACATCGACCCCGAGCAGACGCTCGCCTGGATCGAGAAGTACTTCGGCTCCATCCCGTCCCACGACGGCAAGCAGCCGCCGCGACGGCACGCTGCCCGACACCATCGGCGAGCAGCTGCGCGAAGTGGTTCACGAGGAGGTGCCGGCGCGTGCGCTGATGGCCGCCTACCGGCTGCCGCACGACGGCACCCGCGAGTGCGACGCCGCCGACCTGGCGCTGACCGTGCTCGGCGGCGGGGAGTCCTCCCGGCTGCACAACCGGCTGGTCCGCCGCGACCGTACGGCGGTAGCGGCCGGATTCGGACTGCTCAGGCTCGCCGGAGCGCCCTCGCTGGGCTGGCTGGACGTCAAGACGTCCGGCGGCGTGGAGGTGCCGCAGATCGAGTCCGCGGTCGACGAGGAGCTGGCCCGGTTCGCCGCCGAGGGCCCACGCCCGAGGAGATGGAGCGGGCCCAGGCCCAGTTGGAGCGCGAGTGGCTGGACCGGCTGGGTACCGTAGCGGGCCGCGCTGATGAACTGTGCCGGTACGCCGTGCTGTTCGGTGACCCGCAGCTCGCCCTGAGCGCGGTCCAGCGGGTGCTCGACGTCACGGCGCAGGAGGTCCAGGCGGCAGCCCAGGCCCACCTGCGCCCCGACAACCGGGCGGTCCTGGTCTATGAGCCGGTCGAACCGGCGGACGAGCCCACCGGGTCCGAGGACGCCGCAGGCACCGACGCGCACGAGGGGCGGGCAAGTGACCGACGCCGCCGTGACTGGAGTAGCGATGGAGTACCACCCGCAGCCGACCGCCGGCGAGGCCAGGCCCTGGGCCTTCCCGCACCGGAGCGCGGCGCCCTGCCCAACGGCCTCACCGTGCTGCGCTGCCACCGCCCCGGCCAGCAGGTGGTCGCGGTGGAGATCTTCCTGGACGCGCCGCTGGACGCCGAGCCCAAGGGGCTCGACGGGGTGGCGACGATCATGGCGCGCGCACTGTCCGAGGGCACGGACAAGCACTCCGCCGAGGAGTTCGCGGCAGAGCTGGAGCGCTGCGGTGCCACCCTCGACGCACACGCCGACCACCCGGGGTCCGGGTCTCCCTGGAGGTTCCCGTCTCCCGGCTGGCCAAGGCGCTCGGGCTGGTCGCGGAAGCGCTGCGGGCACCCGCCTTCGCCGAGAGCGAAGTGGAGCGCCTCGTGGGCAACCGGCTCGACGAGATCCCGCACGAGCAGGCCAACCCGCTCGTCGCGCTGCCAAGCAGCTCTCCAGGAGCTCTTCCCGCCACGGCGCGGATGTCGCGTCCGCGCCAGGGGACCGAGGAGACGGTCCAGCGGATCGACGCGGCCGGCGTGCGCGCCTTCTACGACGCCCATATCCGCCCGTCCACCGCGACGGCCGTGATCGTGGGTGACCTCACCGAGGTCGATGTGGACGCGCTCCTCGCCGACACCATCGGCGACTGGTCGGGCAACGCCGGCCAGTCACGTCCGGTGCCGCCGATCACCGCGGACGACACCGGCCGTGTGGTCATCGTCGACCGGCCGGGCGCTGTGCAGACGCAGCTGCTCATCGGCCGGATCGGCGCCGACCGGCACGACAGTGTGTGGCCGGCCCAGGTGCTCGGCACGTACTGCCTGGGCGGCACCCTCACCTCGCGGCTGGACCGGGTGCTGCGGGAGGAGAAGGGCTACACCTACGGGGTCAGGGCCTTCGGCCAGGTACTGCGCTCGACGGCGCCCGGTTCCGCCACCGGGGCGACCGGTGCCGCGATGCTCGCCATCAGCGGTTCCGTGGACACGGAGTCCACCGGACCGGCCCTGGACGACCTCTGGACGGTCCTGCGGGCCCTGGCGGCCGACGGCCTCACCGATGCCGAGCGCGAGACCGCTGTGCAGAACCTGGTGGGTGTCGCCCCGCTGAAGTTCGAGACGGCGGCCTCTGTGGCGGGAACCCTCGCGGACCAGGTGGAGCAGCAGCTCCCGGACGACTACCAGGCGCAGCTCTACGCGCGCCTGGTACAGACCGGCACGGTGGAGGCGACCGCTGCGGTGGTCAGCGCGTTCCCGGTGGACCGGCTGGTCACGGTCCTGGTCGGAGACGCTTCCCAGATCGCGGAGCCCGTCAGGGCGCTCGGGATCGGTGAGGTGTCAGTCGTCGCCGGCTGATACTTCGGGGCAAAACGGTATGAAGAGGACCCTGGCGGGTGCATTCTCGCCAGGGTTCTCCCATTTGCCCGGTTTGCTGTGAAGGTCACCCATGTGTCCTGTGGGATGTGCTACAAAACGCCCTGTCCGTTTGGTGATTGAAAGTGGCCCGGCCTAGCGTCGGCCCGGCTGTCCGCCAGTCGTATGCCGCGTCCGCGGCACCGGGCAGCCATCGCCGAGTCCCCGTCAGGCGCGAGCCTGGGGAGCCGGGGACCCACGCAGTCCCTGGGGTGAATCGGATGCCCTGCCTCAGTGCGAGGCGGAGGGATCCGTAGGAGACCTTCCTGCTCCGAACCCGTCAGCTAACCCGGTAGGCGAGAAGGAAGGAAAGGAACAGCCCCTCCATGGCGTTCATCCGTGCCACCGGGAAACATCGTGCCCGAAACCGCCTGACGCGCAGGAGTGCCCGTGCCGCAGGCATCGCGGCCCTGGCCACCACCGGCGTCATCGGCGGTATGGCCTCCCGGCCCTCGCCGCGGACTTTGGGGCTCCCGCCGTCGGTGACACCGGCCTGAGCCAGGCGATCGCCATCGACACCACCCTCGCCGACCAGATCGACGCCCAGGCGGAGGTCCAGCAGCAGCAGGCCGACATCGCCGCGAAGGCGAAGGCCGCCGCCGAAGCCAAGGCGAAGGCAGCGGCGAAGGTGAAGGCGGCGGCGAAGGCGAAGGCCGAGGCGGAGCGCAAGGCCGAGGCCCGTGCCAAGGAGGCCCGCGAGGACGAGGCGCGCGCCGCCCGCGCAGCCGAGCGCACCCGGCTGAACTCCTTCCACCTCCCGGTCGCCGGTTCCCACGTCACCACCGGCTACAAGTCCAGCGGCGCGCTCTGGTCCTCCGGCAGCCACTCGGGCGTGGACTTCCAGGCGGCATCCGGCAGCTCCGTCGTCGCCGTCGGCGCCGGTACGGTCGTCGAGGCCGGCTGGGGCGGCGCGTACGGCAACAACATCGTGCTCCGGATGACGGACGGCACGTACACCCAGTACGGCCACCTCTCCTCGATGGGCGTCTCGGTCGGCCGGAGCGTCACCTCCGGGCAGCAGATAGGCCTCTCCGGCTCGACCGGCAACTCCACCGGACCGCACCTGCACTTCGAGGCCAGGACCGCCGCCGAGTACGGATCCGACATGGATCCCGTCGCCTACCTGCGCACGCACGGCCTCAACGTCTGACCGTCGTCGCACCCACCGTTCGCGAAGGCCCCGGCTCCGGCCGGCCTTCGGCGTGCAACCGGAAGCGGTACGCCCAGGAAGCGCCGCGGAAGTGCTCCGTGGCCAAAAGATATCCATGAATTTCTGTCCGCCATCGGAAATTCCGGCCGATTGCAATAGAGTCGCAGAACAGGCGTCGGCCGGCCGCGTTTCGCGGGGATTAAGGCGGAGGTTCGGACATGCGCATTCCCGCGCATTCGGTATGCACGGCAATCAGGGACGACATCGTCTCCGGTGTCTTCGATCGAGGCAGCCGCCTCACCGAGGAGCTGCTCGCGCGTCGTTACGGGGTCTCCCGGGTGCCGGTACGCGAGGCGCTGCGCACCCTGGAGTCCGAGGGTTCGTCGTCACCCGCCGGCATGCCGGTGCCTGTGTCGCCGAGCCCACCGAACAGGAGGCCGCCGACCTTCTGGAGGTCCGGATGCTCCTGGAGCCGCTCGGTGCCGCGCGCGCCGCGCAGCGCCGTACCGACGCGCACCTCAAAGTGCTCCGGGGCCTGGTCAGGCTGGGGCAGGAGCGGGTTCGCCGGGGAGGGGAGGACCTGCGTTCGCTGGGCGGCTGGTTCCACGAGACGCTCGCACAGGCCTCGGGGAGTCCGGGACTCATCGCGCTGCTCACCCAGCTCCGGCACAAGATCGCCTGGATGTACGCGGTCGAGCAGCCGGTCGGGCCCGCCGATTCCTGGGCCGAGCACGGTGCCATCGTGGACGCTGTGGCGCGCGGCGACGCGGAGCGGGCCAGGGCGCTGGCCATCCAGCACGCCGAACGGGCCACCGCCGCCCACCGGCTGCGGCGTACGGACCTGCCCGGTGGCCGGGCCCGGGTGAGGACTTCGCAACATTCCGTAAACACTGCGGGCGCCCGCCATTAACAATTGCGCCGTATACAAAGAAGGTAATTCCGGGAGGGGCTTTATTTCTGCTGCCCAATTCGGGCCGGAAGAGGTCGTTCGTTCAGGCGCCCGTCCGGAATGGTGGAACGAAAAGCTGCGGCTCCCTCGCGGGTGCCGCAGCTCTGCCGCAGAAGTCAATTCCGGCAGGAGTCGCCGGATCCGACCCGAATCAGACGGTCTCCGGGAGCTCCTCGAGGCCCTCGGCGACCAGCTTGGCCAGCTGGTCCAGCGCGACTTCGGCGTTGTCCGCTTCGGAGGCGAGCACGATCTCCTCGCCGCCCTGTGCGCCCAGACCGAGCACCGCGAGCATGGAAGCGGCGTTCACCGGGTCGCCGCTGGACCTGGCGATCGTCATGGGGACGCCGGAAGCCGTAGCGGCACGGACGAAGATGGAAGCGGGGCGGGCGTGCAGGCCCTCGGCCCAACCGACGTTGACGCGGCGCTCAGCCATGGTTCTGCCCTTCACGTATCAATGGTTGTCTAGACCAGTCTCTCATGCAGTGTGCGGTGCCCGGCCTCCCGTCCTTCCGCCGTCGTCGGCCATCCCTCAGACTGCCCCTGGCCCGATCCCTCCGCGACCGGTGTGTCAGCCGTAGGCTTTGCCCATGGAGCCCATGCCGGAGCAGAGTCCGCATCACGCGTACCCCGACCACTGGGAAGCGGACGTGGTGCTCCGTGACGGTGGCACCGCGCGCATCAGGCCCATCACCACCGACGATGCCGAGCGGCTGGTCAGCTTCTACGAGCAGGTATCCGACGAGTCGAAGTACTACCGCTTCTTCGCTCCGTATCCACGTCTCTCCGACAAGGACGTGCACCGCTTCACCCATCACGACTACGTCGACCGGGTGGGACTCGCCGTCACGGTCGGCGGCGAGTTCATCGCGACCGTCCGCTACGACCGGATCAACGACCAGGGCAGACCCGCCTCCGCACCCGCCGACGAGGCCGAGGTCGCCTTCCTGGTCCAGGACGCCCACCAGGGCCGCGGCGTGGCATCGGCACTCCTCGAACACATCGGAGCGGTCGCCAGGGAGCGGGGCATCCGCCGTTTCGCGGCCGAGGTGCTGCCGGCCAACAACAAGATGATCAAGGTGTTCCGGGACGCCGGGTACACCCAGCGGCGCAGCTTCGAGGACGGTTCCGTCCACCTCAGCCTGGACCTCGAACCCACCGAGGAATCCCTCGCCGTCCAGCGCGCCCGTGAGCACCGGGCCGAGTCCCGCTCGGTGCAGCGGCTGCTCGCCCCCGTTCCGTCGCGGTCATCGGCACCGGGCGAGCACCCGGCGGCGTGGGCCGCACGGTGCTGCGCAACCTCCTGGGTTCCGGCTTCACGGGACGTACGTACGCCGTGAACCGGGCCTTCGAAGCCGATCGGGCCACCCTCGACGGCGTCCCCGCGCACCGCTCCTTGGGCGAGATCGACGAGAAGGTCGACCTCGCGGTCCTCGCCGTCCCCTTCGACCGGGTGCCGCAGGCTGTTGCCGACTGCGGAGAACACGGGGTCCGGGGACTCGTGGTGCTGACCGCCGGCTACGCGGAGCGCGGCGCGGAAGGCCGGGAGCGGCAGCGTGAACTGGTCCGGCAAGCCCGCTCGTACGGTATGCGGATCATCGGCCCGAACGCCTTCGGGATCATCAACACCGCCGATGACGTCCGGCTGAACGCCTCTCGCCCCGAGCCGCCCGCGCAGGGCGCATCGGGCTGTTCACCCAGTCCGGCGCGATCGGGATCGCCGTCCTGTCCGGGCTGTACCGGCGCGGCGCGGGCCTGTCGACCTTCATCTCCGCGGGCAACCGGGCCGATGTCTCCGGCAACGACTTCCTGCAGTACTGGTTCGACGACCAGGACACCGATGTCGCCCTGCTCTACCTCGAATCGCTCGGCAACCCGCGCAAGTTCACCCGCCTGGCCCGGCGGACGGCGACGGTGAAGCCCGTGGTCGTGGTGAAGGGCGCCCGGCACAGCGGCTCCACCCCGCCCGGTCACGCCGTGCCGGTGAGCCGGATTCCCGAAGCGACGGTGTCCGCGCTGATGCGGCAGGCGGGAGTGATCCGTGTCGACACGGTGACGGAGATGGTCGACGTGGGCCTTCTCCTCGCCGACCAGCCGCTCCCGGCCGGCCCCGGGTCGCGATCCTCGGCAACTCCGAGTCGCTCGGCCTGCTCACCTACGACGCCTGCCTCACCGAAGGGCTGCGCCCGCGTCCGCCGCGTGACCTCACCACCGGCGCGAGCCCGCAGGACTTCCGGGACGCACTTGCCGAGGCCCTGGCCGACCCGGCCTGCGACGCGGTGATCGTGACCGCGATCCCCTGGGTGGGGAGGACGGCGAAGCGGAGACGGGCGACGGCGAGGTCCTCGCCGCGGCCCTGCACGAAGCGGCGGACACCGGGCCGGCCAAGCCGGTTGCCGTGGTGCACGTGGAGATGGGCGGCCTGGCGCAGGCCCTGGCCGCGGCCACCAGTACGGCCACGCCACCTCCCGGCTCCGGCGCGGGCCGCACGCAGGCAGCGCGGACGGACGCGCGCGCCGCACGCACCGCAACCGCCGGGCAGCCGGGCGCCGCAGCGGCAGGGACCGGCGCGGCGGAATCAGGGGCCGAGGGCGCCGACGCCGGCACCGCGCGGACCGAGGGTACCGGGCCGATCCCCGCCTACCCTGCCGCCGAGCGGGCGGTGCGCGCGCTCGGCGAGGCCGTGAAGTACGCGCAGTGGCGGCGCCAGGCGGCCACCCCGGCAAGGTGCCCGAGTTCCTCGACGACACCATCGACGAGCAGGGGCAGCAGGCCTGATCGACACACTGCTCGGCCCGGCCCCGACCCGCGGGGCAGACCACTGACACACGGCGAGGCCGGCGAACTGCTCGGCCGCTACGGCATCGCCGTACGGCCGACGCTCCCGCCCCGACGAGGAGGCCGCCGTCGCAGCGGCCGCGCGGCTCGGCTACCCGGTGGCGCTCAAGACCACCGCTCCCCATCTGCGCCACCGGGCCGATCTCGGCGGTGTCCGGCTCGACCTGGCCGGCGAGAGCGCACTGCGCCGTGCGTACGGCGAGCTGACCGACCTGCTCGGAAAGCCCGCCGAACTCCGGCCCGTCGTGCAGGCCATGGCTCCTCGCGGAGTGGACACCGTCGTGCGGGCCTCGATCGACGCGGGCGCCGGGGCGGTGCTCTCCTTCGGCCTGGCGGGCGCTCCTTCGGAGCTGCTCGGCGACATCGCCCACCGTCTCGTACCGGCCACCGACCGCGACGCGGCGGAGCTGGTCCGGTCCATCAGGGCGGCCCCGGTGTTGTTCGGCTGGCGTGGTTCCGCGCCCGTCGACACCGCGGCACTGGAAGAGCTCCTGCTACGGATTTCCCGCCTGGTCGACGACCACCCCGAAGTGGTGTCCGTCGCTCTGGAGCCGGTCGTGGTCGCCACGCACGGACTGACAGTCCTCGGGCGAGCGTCCGGCTCGCGCCGCCCCCGCCAGGGTGATCTCGGCCGCGCCGTCTCCCCAGTTACTGACGCCCCGGGCCGGCCGCACAGCGTGCCCGGCAGTCACCGGCCCCCGTAGGATGGTGCGCATGGCAAAGACCGGTACGACGACCCAGGGCTGCGCGCGGCGATCGAGCGCAGTGGCTACTACCCGGCACTCGTGGCCGAGGCGGTGGAGGCCGCCGTCGGCGGGGAGCCGGTCGCGTCCTACCTGGTGCATCAGGAGACGACGTTCGACTCCAACGAAGTGCGCCGCCACGTCACGGTCCTCGTCCTGACGGAGAACCGCTTCATCGTCAGCCACACCGACGAGCAGGCTGCCGACACCAGCTCTCCGACGCCGTACGCCACCACGTCCACCGAGTCGGTCAAGCTCGACCGCATCTCGTCCGTCGTGGTCAGCCGCGTCGTGGCGAACCCCGAGAAGTACGTGCCGGGCACACTGCCGCGTGAGGTCGTCCTCACGATCGGCTGGGGCGCTGTCTCCCGGATCGACCTGGAGCCCGCCGCCTGCGGCGACCCCAACTGCGAGGCCGACCACGGCTACACCGGCAGCTCCACCGCCGACGATCTGAGCCTTCGGGTGAGCGAGGCGGGCGACGGGCCGGATGCGGTGCGCCAGACCCTCGCCTTCGCCCAGTCGCTCTCCGAGGCCACGGCCGCGACTGCGGCGACCGGCCGCTGATGGCGCAGCCGGCCTGGCAGGACCCGGTCCTGCTTGCCCTCGACACGGCGCCCGTACCCGAGTACGGCAGCGGCTCGCTCGCCGACCTGTTGCCGACGCTCGTCGCCGGCCAGGGCGTGCCGGGTTTCGAGGCCGTCATCCCCGAGCTCACGCCCGCCGACCGGAACTGCGTCTTCCTGATCGACGGACTCGGCTGGGAGCAGATCAAGGCCCACCCGGACGAAGCCCCTTCCTGTACTCGCTGCTCCACACCTCCCGCGGCGGTACGGGCCGCCCGATCACCTCCGGCTTCCCGTCCACTACAGCGACCTCGCTCGCTTCGGTGGGTACGGGGCTGCCGCCCGGCGAGCACGGCCTTCCCGGCTACACGGCCCGTAATCCGGAGACCGGCGAGCTGATGAACCAGCTCCGCTGGAAGCCCTGGACCACGCCCAAGGTCTGGCAGCCGTATCCCACCGTCTTCAAGCTTGCCGACGCGGCGGGCGTGAGCACCGCACAGGTGTCCGCCCCGGGTTCGAACAGACCCCGCTCACCAAGGTCGCGCTCAGCGGCGGATCGTTCCTCGGCCGGCTCTCCGGCGAGGACCGGATGGACCTCGCCGCGGAGCGTCTCGCCGCCGGTGACCGGTCCCTCGTCTACACGTACTACAGCGAGGTCGACGGCAAGGGCCACCGCTTCGGCACCGACTCCGACGCCTGGCGTGGACAGCTGATGTACGTCGACGGGCTCGCCCAGCGCCTGGCCGAGCAGTTGCCGCCCCGCTCGGCGCTGTATGTGACCGCCGACCACGGCATGATCGACATTCCCTTCGACGAGCAGTCCCGGATCGACTTCGACGAGGACTGGGAGCTGCGCGCCGGAGTCGCGCTGCTCGGCGGCGAGGGCCGGGCGCGGCACGTGTACGCGGTCCCAGGGGCGCAGGCCGATGTGCTGACCGTCTGGCGCGAAGTGCTCGGCGAGCAGTTCTGGGTGGCGAGCCGGGACGAGGCGATCGCGGCGGGCTGGTTCGGCCCGAGGATCGACGAGCGGGTGTACGGCAGGATCGGCGACGTGGTGGCAGCGGCCCACGACGATGTGGTGATCACCGCTTCGGTCAACGAGCCGCACGAGTCGGCGATGGCGGGCATGCACGGCTCCCTGACCCCGTGGAGCAACTCGTTCCGCTGCTCGAAGTACGCTCGTAACCCGTTTCACCCCGTTTCCCTGTTCCCCGTTCCCCGTGGCCGTCGCGAAAGGCGCTCAACTTCTCATGCCCGAGCTTGTGTTCTTCTCCGGAACGATGGACTGCGGAAAGAGCACGCTGGCGCTGCAGATTGCGCACAACCGGTCGGCGAGGGGCCTGCAGGGTCTGAACTTCACTCGGGACGACCGTGCGGGAGGGAAGTCTCTTCACGGCTCGGGCTGGTGACCGAGGCTGTCGAGGCGGTGCAGGGCATGGATCTGTATGCCTATGTCGTCGATCGGGTGTCGCAGGGCGGCAAGGTCGACTACTTGATCGTGGACGAGGCGCAGTTCATGGAGCCGGTGCAGATCGATCAACTGGCGCGAGTCGTCGACGACTTGGGCCTGGATGTCTTTCCTTCGGTATCACCACCGACTTCCGCACGAAGCTCTTCCCCGGCTCGCGGCGGCTGATCGAGCTGGCGGACCGCGTTGAGACGCTGCAGGTGGAGGCGATGTGCTGGTGCGGGGCGCGTGCTACGCACAATGCCCGCACGGTGGGTGGCGAGATGGTGGTGGAGGGTGAGCAGGTCGTTGTCGGTGACGTGAGCAGCCCCGCTGCGGAGGTCGGCTACGAGGTGCTGTGCCGGCGCCACCATCGTCGCCGTATGACGAGCGGCTCGGTCCACGCCGGCGCACTCTCGCCGGACGTCCTGCCGGTGTCCTCCGACTGAGGCGTGTCGGGTCAGCTCAAATAGAGTCTCCATTCGGACCAGGGCGGTTCACACGCAGGGTCTCCAGTTCAGTGGCGCACGCCTTTACCCCAGCTGGAACTACCTGGACCAATGTCTCTACCGAGTAGCGCCATTTGTCGAGTCTCAAGGCATCGGCGATCAGGCGCACCGCACGTGTCTGCTCTCCAGCCTTCGCGACGGCCTCGGCCACGTACGACAACGCCGGTGCCTGCTGGTAAGGCTCGGTGATGGAACGGGCGATCGTCTCGGCCTGCTGGTGTTTTCCAGCGTCCGCGACAGCTTCAACCACCTCCCGCAACGCGGATGCCTGCCGGACAGGGTCAGTAATGAAACAGACAGTCATCTGAGCCTGCTGGTGGTCCCCAGCCTTCGCGACAGCCCTGGCCACGCACACCAACGCCTCCTCGTGCCCGTTAGGCTCGGTGATGGAACGGGCGATCGCCTCCGCCCGCTGGCGGTCTCCCGCATCGGCGACAGCCCGAGCCACAGTCACCAACGCCCCTGCCTGCCAGTAGAGGGTGGTCCTCCAGAAGTTGGCCCGGGCTACCCGTCGTTGGGTCTCGCCCCTACGCTCGTGATCATGACAAGTGGATTCAGCGATCAGTTCCTGCTCGAGGCGGAGCGGCACTCCGTCTGGGGCGCCGCTCAGCTCGAGGCGCTCATGGAGTTCCTGCCCGAGGCGCCGTGGAGCGCGGACCTGCCGACGTGTTCGTACCAGCAGGGAGAGGTGCAGCTAAGGGTCGGTGTCCTTGGGACGTACGACATGGAGGAGGGTCCTGGCTGTGGGGCTGGGCAAATCCGGGGCTGGGCGGGAGTGAGGTCGTGGCGTTGTCCACTGCCGTGGCACGGTACGGGCAGGCGCACGGGATTCCTGAGCTCACCACCGAGGAACTCGATCTGTCCGGGTTCGACGACCCTCGGCGGGCAGCGGAGATGCTGGCCTTCGCGGGGATGGGGGTAGCCAACACTCCCGGGTACATCGGGCAGCCCGCCGGGCCCGGCACCCAGGTGTACTTCCTGCCCGACGACCCGAAGGTGCCGAGCGCCGAGCTCGATCCGGTCGCCCTGCCGCGCGTGCTGATGGCCGGGGTCTCACTCATCGGGCGTTCCCCGCGACAGGCCGTCACGGGGTACTTCGAGCACCACGGGTGCCGCAGCGCGTGGAAGGCGACCGGCTGATCGCCGATCTGCCGACCGGGAACGCAGTCGTTGTCTCCTTCGACCGGATGGGGAGGATCGGCAACATCCGGCTCACGGTCAGCGGCTGACCCGAACCGTCCGTCAGGCCGGGGTGAGTTCCTTGGTGAGGACGTGTTCTGTTCGCCGGGTCATGAGGAACCCGCCGGCCGAGGGCGGCCGGGCTCACCCCGCGAGATCCGCGAGGGCATGCCCGGAGGTGTCGCCGGATGACTGCTGCCTCGACCAACGCGGGCGCGCTGTTCCCCGACGTCCTGCCGGTGACACCGGGTTGACTGTGGAGTTCCCTTTGGTCTTGTCGCGCTGTCGCGAAGGCAGGGACACTACCGTCCGGGTGTCCCACGAGGCGGCCCGCGCCGCCGTCTTCCGCTTCATCGAGGTCGAGTACAGCCGCACCACGCTCCGCGAGCACCCCGAGTCCGGACACGTCTTCCACTCGAGGTATGGGCCCTGTTGCAGCAAGAGCTGACCCCGCAGCGTAGGCATCCGCTGTCCGAAGCAGAGGGTCTCACCACGGCTGTCCCCTTGCGAGCTACGCGTCTGTGTCCACCGCAGGGTGACGATTCACAGCCGCCGAATCCATAAAGTTCTTCTCAGACGCAGCGCACCGGCCAAGACATCGCGGACAGTCCCCTCGGCGGATTCCGCCCGCACCGCGACGACGCCGGGGCACCTGTTGGAGCGTCACGATCTTCAATCCGCAGCTCACTCACGTCTTTTGGGGTTCCTCATGTTCCGCACCATCGTCAAGACGATCGCCGTAATCGCAGTTTGCTGCACCGTGGGCGGCACGGGGCTTGTCGTCTATGAGGAGTTCATCAAGGACGACTCCACCTCGGTCGGGGCCTCCTGGGTGACCCGTTCACCGGGACCAAGAAGGTCAGTGTCGGCGGCCGTGCGGTGAACGTCTCCTGCTCCGGCAGCTCGGCCGAGAACGGGCCGCTGATCATGCTGATGGCCGGTGGGGACGAGGGACTGGGCAACATGGCCCCGCTGCAGAAGAGCCTGAGCGGGAAGGCCCGGTCTGCTCCTACGACCGGCTCGGCGAGGGCAAGAGCGACAAGCCGCAGGGCCTGCAGAGCATCAACGACAGCGGGAAGATCCTCACTTCGGTGCTCGACCGGCTCGCCGGTGACCGTCCGGTCGTGCTGGCCGGTCACTCGCTGGGCGGTTACATCGCCGCCCGCTACGCCCCGACCACCAGGGCCGGATCAAGGGCCTGGTCCTGATGGACGCCACCATCCCGTCGCTGACCGCCGGCATCTCGAAGGCGATTCCGGAATCCGCCACCGGAGTAGGCGCCCAGATGCGCATACAGACGTTCGAGAGTAACGAGGGACAGAATTCGGAAAAATTCGTCATCGCCGACGGAGAGGTCCAGTCCGCCGGAGACATTCCCGTGGAGATCCTCAAGCACGAGTCCCAGTACGCCCAGCTTCCCGAATACGAGCCCGCTCTCGAGAAGATGTGGGCCGACGGGCAGAACGAGTGGCGTGCCATCTCCGGCCGCAGCAATCTCAGCACCGCCGCCAAGACCGGCCACTACATCCACGTCGACCGGCCCGACCTCGCTTCCAAGGCCATCCAGAAGGTCACCGCCGAGGTCGCAGACCAGTAGTAGCAGGCGCCCGAGGAGGCAGCCGTCCCCGCCGCCGCCGAACTCGACGTGTTCGCCTTCGGGGTCACCACCGACTTCCGTAGGCCGAGGCCAGGCCCTGCGCTGGTGCGGCTCAGGGGCCACGCACAACGCCCGCACGGTGGGCGGCGAGATGGTCGTCGAAGGTGACCGGATGGTGGCCGGAGACGTCAACCAGCATGCGGGCGAGGTCGGTTGTGAAGTGCTGCGCAGGCGCCACCATCAGCCTGGACGACCGGCTCGGCGGCCCGTGTGGGTGCCTGTCGCCGGATGTGCTGCCCGTCAACTCGTCCTGATCCACCGGGTTCAGCGCTCGGACGACCGTACGATCGTGAATACAGCCCCTTCCGGATCCGCGACCGTGGCCAGCCTGCCGCTCGAACCGTCCTGCGGCGGATGGAGAACGTGCCCGCCGAGCTCGACCACCTGTGCGGCTGCCCGGTCGGTGTCGGACACCTCGAAGTACGTCATCCAGTGCGGTCCGCGGTCGCGTGGCAGGGCGTGGCCCACACCGTGCAGTGCGGCCACCGGGCGGCCGTCCAGATGCAGCGTCTGGTAGTCGAAATCGGCCGAGACCACCGCCTCCGCCTCGAACCCGAACACCGACTGGTAGAACTTGCCGACCGAGGCGGTCTCACGGGTCACCAGCTCGTTCCACACCCGGGTCCCGGCGCGCCCTCCAGCGCCGTACCGAGGTGTGCGGCGGCTCGCCAGAGGCCGAAGACAGCGCCGCTGGGGTCGGAGGCGATGGCCAGGCGGCCCGCGCTGCCCGCGTCGAGCGGCCCGACGGCAACCGTGCCGCCGCAGGAGCGGATGGCTTCCGCTGTCACATCGGCGTCGTCGGTGGCGAGGTAGGTCGTCCAGGCGATCGGAAGGTGCTGGTCGGACGGCAGCTGCCCGATACCCGCGACCTCTTTCCCGTCCAGCAGCGCACGGACGTATGGCCCCAGTTGGTCTGGGCCCGGCCGGAACTCCCAGCCGAACAGGCTGGCGTAGAACTCCTGCGTAGCGGTCAGGCCATGCACGATCAGACTCACCCAGCAAGGTGCTCCGGGCGTGCGCCGGGTGGCAGCCTCGGTCATTTTCTTCTCTCCTCGGACGATCGTGATGCCCGTACATCTTGATGCCCGTACGGGAAACGGGGCCGGTATGCCGCCCAACAGTACGGATGCGAATGTGTACGCTCCGTGCAGATGCTCGCACCACCGGGGGCGGGAGGCACTCCGGCCGCGCCGCATCTTCAGCGGTTCTCGACTCCATGAGTCCGGTTTGGTGTGGGATCTCGGTCCTGGCGCCGTTACGGTCCGGCCGGACGCTGCGCGAGGATGGCGCTCATGAAACCCATCATCACCGCATCCGAATACGTGAGCGAGTCGGCAGGACCGCGTCCGCCAGTGCTCCTGGACATCCGCTGGCAGCTGGGCGGTCCGCACGGCCGCTCCGACTACGAGGCCGGTCACATTCCCGGTGCGGTCTTTGTCGATCTCGATGCGGATCTTGCCGGCCCGGCGGGCAGTGGCGGCCGCCACCCGCTGCCGGATCCGGAAGCCTTCGGCGCGGTGATGCGTCGTGCCGGCGTCAGCCGGGACACTCCCGTGGTGGTGTACGACGGTGGTCAGGGTGGGCGGCGGCCCGCGCCTGGTGGCTGTTGCGCTGGACGGGCCACCCGGAGGTCCGGGTCCTGGACGCAGGGCTCGCGGGCTGGACCGGTGAGCTCTCCACCGGGGCACCGGCTGCCCCGACGAGGGCGATTTCAGGCCCGAGCCGGGCGCACTGCCGCTGCTGGACGCGGACGGCGCAGCGGCGCTCGCCCGCTCCGGTCTGCTGCTCGACGCGCGGGCCGCGGAGCGCTACCGGGGAGATGTGGAGCCGATCGACCGGGTGGGTGGTCATATCCCGGGCGCGGTCTCGGCACCGACGGTGGAGAACACCGGGGCGGACGGAAGCTTTCTGCCCGCCGGCGCGCTGGCCTCCCGGTTCGCAGGGCTGGGAGCGGCCGAGGGCACCGAGGTCGGTGTCTACTGCGGCTCCGGGGTGTCCGGTGCACATGAGGTGCTGGCTCTGGAGGTCGCCGGATACCAGGCCGCCCTGTACGCGGGCTCCTGGTCCGAGTGGACCCTGGACGACACCCGTCCGGTCGCCACCGGGCCGGACCCCGGTAACTCGCCCGGTTTCCGGCCGGGCGCAGCGCATGACACGAGCCCGTACACAGATGTGTACGGGCTCGTCTCATGCCGTGGTCACCCGCGTCAGTCCTGCTTCTTCCGGCGTGTACCGAAGACGATCTCGTCCCAGCTGGGAACCGCGGCCCGGCGCCCGGGCGGACGCCGTCGGCCTCCGCCTGCCGGTCCGTGGTGCCGGTGAGCCGGTCCCGGTGACCTGCCACGGCGCGCGGCATCAGCACATCCGCGTATGCCGAACCGGCGCCCGCGGAAGCCGCCGCGGCCGGTGGCTCATCGGCCTCCGGCTCCTGGGCGGCGGGCTCGATGGCCGGCGGTTCCGGCTGCGTGGGCCTTTCCGGCACCACCATGTCGCCGCGGAAGCTCGGCACCGCCTCCAGGAGGCTGGTCAGTGAGTCGCGCTCGACGGCCGACACGCCGCCGATGCGCTCCTCGGGCTCGGCGGAGGGGCGGCGGCGGAGCCGGGCGCTCCATCTGACGGTCGAGGGCACGGTCCAGCGGCCGGTCGCGAGGCAGCCGGGCGATCCGCGGTACGAACGGGAAGCTGGGTTCGGGAGCGGCGACGTCATCGGTCTCGCCGATGAGCGAACGCGCCTCGTCGTCCACGGCCTGGACCAGCCGCCGCGGTGCGTCGTACGTCCAGCTCGCCGAGTGAGGTTCGCCCGCGACCCGGTACACCAGCAGGACTTCCCAGGTGCCGTCGTCGCGGCGCCAGGAGTCCCACTGGGCGGTTTCCCTGTCGGCGCCGCGCATGAGCAGGCGCTCCTGCACCGCCTCGCCGAGCTGGGGCCGGTGTTCTCGCCGGGGCGGCGCACCGGAGTCTTCCGGGCGCGCTCGGCCATGAAGGCACGCTCGGCGAGCACGGGGCCCTCGAAGCGGCGCACCCGGTCGACCGGGATTCCGGCGAACTGGGCGACCTCCTCGGCGGAGGCACCGGCTCGTATACGGGCCTGGATGTCGCGGGGACGGAGGTGGCTCTCCACCTCGATCTCGATCTGGCCGAGCCGGGCGCGGTCGTTGCGCACGGCGGCACGAAGCCGCTCATCGATCGGAAGCGTGTACTCCGTGCTGTCCGCAGCCTTGAGCACCAGTCGTGTGCCGTCGTTTGAGACGGCCACGACACGCAGTTCGGGCATGGGAACCTCCCGGGTGGTGCCTGCCGACGTCACGTGCGTCGCTGCTTCCGCTAGTCGAGTGTGGCCTGCCCGGGTGCGGCCTGCCACAACCTTTCCGAGTCGCCCGGCATGTCGGGCGCTCGGACCTGGCCCGTGGGCCCCGGATACCCATGCGGGAGTCCGGCCCCAGGGCTCGCCACAGTACTCCATTCGGGCCACCCGGGTGGCCGGCGCGCCGCCGAAGTTCTCGCCGGGTGTGGCAGTTGAGTTACCCAGATGTGCGAACAATGCCCTCAATGCGTGTCTTGCTTCACAGAACCTACAGAACCGGAACTAATCCCTTCGCGCAAATGTCCCTTCCTGTAGCACGGTGGGGTAGATGTCTAGCAGGGGCTGGTAATGGTTCAGAGGCCGGAAAGCGACACGGGACGCAAGGAAAGGCGCATAGATCTGAGTCTTCCGCAGGTGGCGGGCAGCGCCATGGCGGCTGTCGCGGCCGCGGTGATGGCCTCGCAGCTGGGCGTGTACGGAACGATCCTCGGCGCCGGTGTGATGAGCGTGGTCGCCACCTGTGGGGGCTCGGTCTTCCAGCACTTCTTCCGTCGTACGGGTGAGCAGATCCGTGAGGTCACGGTCCAGGTGAAGCATCCGGCCGGCCGGCAGGTGACCGTACGCACGAGGGAGACGACACGGTCACCGCGCTCCGGGCAGCCGGAGGGCGACGATGCCACGAGGGTGCTGCGCACGGTGGACGCGGACCCGGATCTGGGCGCGGACCGTACGCGAATACTCGATCCTGGCCGGACGCAGGCGATCAGGCCCGGCCTCCTGGACGAGACGCAGGCGATCACTTCAGGTCTCCCGGACGAGGAGTTCTCCCGGCCCGGACCCACGGCACCCGTATCCGCGGCTGGAAGCGCTCCGCCGTCGCCGCCTTCGCGGTCTTCGCCGTGTCGATGGCCGGGATCACGGCGTTCGAGCTGATCTCCGGCAACGATCTGAGCGGTGGCCGGGGAACGACTGTCGGCTCCGTCGTGAGCGGCGGCGAGCGGGACACCGCACCGGCCCGGCCGGAACCCGCGGACAGTACCGATGCGGAACAGGACGGAGACCAGGAGGCCACCCGGGCAGCGGAAGCAGCACCACGCCCGCGACGCCCCGGCGATCAGCCCTCCGGCCAGGCCCCGGCCCCGGCCGCAGCGACAGCTCGACGACCGGGCCCGCACCCCAGCCCTCGGGCTCCGGCGGGAACGCCACCACCACGGCGCCCACCGAGGTGCCGGACGATGGTGAGACGGCCGCCCCGGAGCCGACCGGTGCCGGGAGAGCGGGCCGCGGCCCAGGACGACCGGGCCGCGTCGGGCACGGACACCGGCCGCTGACCGGGCGCCGCCAGGCCGGGGACCGGTCGGGCGTCTCAGTCGCCGAGGATGCGGCGCAGGTAGTCGTTGCCGAAGAGACGGTCCGGGTCGAGTCGGTCGCGTACGGCCGTGAACTCGGCGAACCGGGGTAGACCTCGGACAGATAGCCCGCATCGCGGGTGTGGATCTTGCCCCAGTGCGGGCGGCCGCCCCGAGCGGTCATGATTCTTTCGACCGCCGTGAAGTACGCCCGGTAGGGAGTGCCCCGGTACAGATGCACGGCGATGTACGCGGTCTCCCGGCCGGAGGCCGTGGACAGGACGATGTCGTCCGCGGGCGCCATCCGGACCTCCACCGGGAAACCGATGCGCAGTGGCGAACGGTCGACCATCGCCTTGAGCTCGCGCAGCGCCTCGACGGCGGCTTCGCGCGGCAGGGCGTACTCCATCTCCACGAAGCGCACCCTGCGCGGACTGGTGAAGACCTTGTAGGGAATTTCGGTGTACGTACGGGCCGACAGGGCGCGGCTGGAGATCTTGGCTATCGACGGGATGGCCGACGGGACCGCCCGGCCGATCGAGCAGGCGACCTGGAAGATCCCGTTGGACAGGAGCTCGTCCTCGATCCAGCCGCTGACCTTGCCGGGCGGGGCCGCCGGGCCAGCGCTGCGGTTGTTGCGCTTGGTGTTGCAGTTCCCGGTGTGAGGGAACCAGTAGAACTCGAAGTGCTCGTTCTCGGCGACCAGCTGATCGAACTCGGCCGTGACCTTGTCGAAGGTCATGGGTTCCTCGCGGGCCGTGAGCAGAAAGACCGGTTCCACGGCGAGGGTGATCGCGGTGATGACGCCGAGCGCGCCCAGCCCGATCCTGGCGGCGGCGAAGACATCCGGGTTCTCGCTCTGCGAACAGCGCAGCAGCGTGCCGTCCGCCGTGACCAGCTCGATGGCGCGGATCTGCGCGGATATCGACGCCGATTCGCGGCCGGTGCCGTGGGTGCCGGTGGAGGTGGCCCCGGCGACGGTCTGCTCCATGATGTCGCCCATGTTGGTGAGCGAGAGGCCTTCGCGGGCGAGAGCGCTGTTCAGGCGCTTGAGCGTGGTGCCGGCCTCCACGGTGACTGTCATCGCCCTGCGGTCGATCTCCCGGATCCCCGTGAGCAGACCGGGGCGTATCAGCACGCCCTCGGTGGCAGCGGTCGCGGTGAAGGAGTGGCCGGAGCCGACCGCCTTGACCTTCAGCCCGTCCTCGGACGCCCTGCGGAGCACCTCGGCGAGCTCGTCGGCGGAGGCGGGGCCACGGCCCGCACCGGGTGGGCGGTGACATTCCCCGCCCAGTTACGCCACGCGTTCTTCGTCGTCGTCCGTGCGTAGGTGTCGGTCATCTTCCCCGCGCTCTCCGGTAGGAACCGGCTCGGTGAGCCGGCGATACCCCAGGAACGCCACCGCGGCCGCGAGCGCTCCCGCGACAGCGGGCACCGCGTATCCCGCCCCTGCTCCGGAGGCGTCGACCACCCAGCCCGCGGCCGAGGAGCCGAGCGCCACTCCGACCGCAAGACCGGTACTGGTCCAGGTCATGCCCTCGGTCAGCTGGGTGCGCGGTACGTGCTGTTCGACGAGGGCCATGGTGGTGACCATCGTCGGTGCGATGGCAAGACCCGCGGCGAAGAGCGCCACGGCCAGGAACGGCAGGCTCCCGGCCAGTTGGAGGGGATCATACTCACGGCCATCGCGCAGACTCCCACCAGCCACCTCGTGGACGGCTTCCCCTGAGGTGCAGCAGCCCGAAGACGGCCCCGGCGAGGCAGGATCCCAGCGCGTAGACGGCCAGCACGGCACTGGCCACAGCCTTGTGGCCGCGCCTCGGCGAAGGCGACCGTCACCACGTCGATCGCACCGAAGATGGCGCCGGTGGCGACGAACGTGACCACCAGGACCTTGAGGCCGGGGAGCGCAGCGCGGAGCGGCCGTTGTGCTGCTCCCCGGATGAGGCACCGGTTCGGTGGCGAGCTGCGCGGTCAGCCAGAAGACGCCGGCCACCAGGAACACCGCGGCGAGCAGCGGCCCGGCTTCCGGGAACCAGGCCGTGGACAGTCCGATCGAGACGATCGGCCCGAAGATGAAACACACCTCGTCGACGATCGACTCCCACGCGTACGCGGTGTGCAGCCGACGGCCCGCGCCGCGGTAGATCTCCGCCCAGCGGGCCCGGACCATCGACCCCACGCTCGGGACGCAGCCGGCGCCCGTGGCGAAGACGAACAGGGTCCAGTCCGGCAGCCTCTGCTGGGCGCAGACCAGGAGGCCGGCGACCGCCGCCGCCGCGACCAGGGTGACCGGTCGCAGGACGCGGCGCTGTCCGTAGCGGTCCACCAGCCGGGAGATCCGCGGGCCCACGACGGCCGCGGCCATCGCGAGCGTGGCGGAGAGCGCCCGGCGAGCCCGTAACGGCCGGTGATCTCGGACACCATCGTGACGACACCGATGCCCATCATCGACAGCGGCATCCGGCCGAGAGCCCTGCCGCCGAGAACCCTTGCTGCCGGGGGCGGCGAAGATGGCGCGGTAGGGGCTGGGCAAGGAGCACTCCGGTGAACCGTGTCATGCGTATAGATGGCCGATACAGCTTACTGGCGCCGCCGAGTGCCGGACGCCGGGCGGATGTCGGGTGTCGTGCCCTTCGGGGCGGGTGGCAGGATCGTGGGCATGTCCGATCTGCGCGATCCCGCTCCCTATGACGCCCTGCTTCTGCTCTCCTTCGGCGGTCCCGAAGGCCCGGACGACGTGGTCCCGTTCCTGGCGAACGTGACCCGGGGCGGGCATCCCGAGGAACGGCTCAGGGAAGTGGGCAAGCACTACTTCCTCTTCGGCGGGTCAGCCCGATCAACGCGCAGAACAGAGCACTGCTCGACGCGCTGCGCAGGGACTTCGCGGACCACGCTCTCGACCTGCCGGTGTACTGGGGCAACCGCAACTGGGCTCCGTACCTGACGGACACCCTGCGGGAGATGGCCGGGAACGGCCACCGCCGCATCGCCGTCCTCGCCACCAGTGCCTACGCCTCGTACTCCGGCTGCCGCCAGTACCGCGAGAACCTCGCGGAGTCGCTGGCCGTCCTGGAATCCGAGGGCTGCCGGTGCCGCGCGTCGACAAGCTGCGGCACTACTTCAACCACCCCGGCTTCGTACGGCCCATGGTGGACGGCCTGCTGGCGTCCTTGGCCGGTCTTCCCGAGGACCTCCGCGCCGGAGCGCACCTCGCGTTCACCACCCACTCCATCCCGACTGCAGCGGCCGATACCTCGGGTCCCGTGGAGACACACGGCGACGGCGGGTCCTACGTCGCCGAGCACCTCGATGTCGCCCGGGTGATCGCCGAGGCCGTACGCGAGGAGACGGGCGTCACCCACCCGTGGCAGCTCGTCTACCAGTCGCGCAGTGGCGGCCCGCACATCCCGTGGCTCGAACCCGATATCTGCGACCACCTGGAGACTCTCCACGAGGACGGCGTCCCCGCGGTGGTGATGGTCCCCATCGGTTTCGTCTCGGACCACATGGAGGTTCTGTACGACCTCGACACCGAGGCCACCGCGCGTGCCGGAGAGCTCGGACTTCCGGTGCGCCGGTCCCCGACGGTCGGCGCCGACCCGCGGTTCGCCGCAGCCGTACGCGAGCTGGTCCTGGAACGCGCCGCCGCCGAACAGGGCCACTCGGTGGAGCGGTGCGCACTGGGAGCGCTCGGCCCGAGCCACGACCTCTGCCCGGCCGGCTGCTGCCCGGCCAGGGCACCAGGCCGCGCCGCGGGCGCCGACAGCCACTGGAAACCTGGAGCGTTGTGACCGACCCCTTCCTGTCCGAACTGCTCGACCTCGCCCTGGAGGCGGCCCGCCGCGCCGGGGCCCTGCTGCGGGACGGCCGTCCCGCCGACCTGGGAGTGGCCGCGACCAAATCCAGCCCCATCGACGTGGTCACCGAAATGGACATCGCCGCGGAGAAACTGATCACCGGATTCCTGGCGGAGCACCGTCCGGCGGACGGCTTCCTGGGGAGGAGGGCGCCAGCTCCGAGGGCAGCAGCGGCATCCGCTGGGTCATCGATCCGCTGGACGGCACGGTGAACTATCTCTACGGGCTGCCGACCTGGGCCGTCTCCATCGCGGCCGAACGCGAAGGCGAGCGGGTCGTCGGCGTGGTCGAGGCCCCGATGCGCCGTGAGACGTTCCACGCGGTGCTCGGCGCCGGCGCCTACCTGAACGGTGACGTACAGCACTGCCGCCCTGCAGCGCCGCTGGAGCAGGCGCTCGTCTCGACCGGTTTCAACTACGTCACCGACGTACGCACCCACCAGGCGGCCGTCGCCCAGCGGATGATCCCGAAGCTGCGCGACATCCGGCGCGGCGGGTCGGCGGCGGTCGACCTCTGTGACGTCGCCGCGGGCCGGCTCGACGGCTACTACGAGCGCGGACTCCATCCCTGGGACCTGGCGGCCGGAGATCTCATCGCCCGGGAGGCGGGTGCCCTCACCGGCGGCCGGCCCGGAGGCCCGGCGGACGGCGACCTGACGGTGGCAGCCACCCGGGAGTCTTCGAGCCGCTGCAGAGCCTCCTGGAGGAGCTGGGAGCCTGGCACGACTGAGGACAGGCCCTTCCGGACGCCTGTGGGCGCCGCGGAGGGTGCCTGAGCAGACGGGAGGGCCCCGGCGCCGACGTACGGCACCGGGGCCCTCCTGGCTGCTCAGGCGCTGATTTCCACGCCGTGCTCGGCGGCGAGACGGTGCAGGTCGTCCAGCTCTCCCTGCTCGACATCCGCAAGGAAGTCGTCGCCGGTCTCGCGAGCCCTCGTGAGGTCGGACTCGGTGGTCTTGATGCGTTGCAGCAGACCTGCTGTGAAAGCGTCCATAAAGCGCCCCTCATCGTGGGTCGGTGGCACGGGGTGTGCCGGGTTTCTCCGGCCCGTGGCCGGAGAACGGGTGACCACGCATTCCCTCTGGGGCCGGGGCGGGCTGTGGCGTGCCACATGCACAGCGTGATCGCGGGTGTGAAATCGTCCTCCCGGGCCGGGTGCCGGGGAAACCTCAACAGCCCGGGAATCCGCTGTTTTCCCCTGAGCTGCAGGCCGGGCCGAGTCGTCTTACCGCCGGTTTATACGCGTTACGGGCAGGATGGACGCGCACAGTCGGTGCTGCTGACGTGCAGCGAGCGGCAGGAAACAGGCCGCTCGCCGTTTTCTGGTTTTCGAATCTAGGGAAGGACTGCGCCGTGCGCGTACTCGTCGTCGAGGACGAGCAGCTGCTCGCCGATGCGGTGGCCACCGGACTGCGCCGGGAGGCCATGGCCGTCGACGTCGTCTACGACGGTGCGGCCGCTCTGGAACGTATCGGGGTCAATGACTACGACGTCGTGGTGCTGGACCGGGACCTCCCCTGGTGCACGGTGACGACGTCTGCCGCAAGATCGTCGAGCTCGGCATGCCCACCCGGTGCTCATGCTCACCGCGTCCGGTGACGTCAGCGACCGGGTCGAGGGCTGGAGCTCGGCGCGGACGACTACCTGCCCAAGCCCTTCGCCTTCAGTGAGCTGACCGCCCGGGTGCGCGCGCTCGGGCGCCGTACGACGGTCGCGCTGCCGCCGGTCCTGGAGCGGGCCGGCATCAAGCTGGACCCCAACCGCCGCGAGGTCTTCCGGGACGAGCAGGAGATTCAGCTCGCCCCGAAGGAGTTCGCCGTGCTGGAGGTCCTGATGCGCAGCGAGGGCGCGGTCGTATCGGCCGAGCAGCTGCTGGAGAAGGCGTGGGACGAGAACACCGACCCGTTCACCAACGTGGTGCGGGTGACGGTCATGACACTTCGCCGCAAGCTCGGCGAACCTCCCGTCATCGTCACCGTGCCCGGCTCCGGATACCGGATCTGAGGGCCCGGTGGCCGCCTCCCCGGCGCCTGTGACAGCGCCTCCGAAGCCGACCTGGGAGCCCAAACAGCAGGAGCCGCCGTACCCTGGCTGCGCCCGACCATCCGGATACGTCTCACGCTGCTCTACGGCGGCATGTTCCTGATCGCCGGCATTCTGCTGCTCTCGATCATCTACATGCTGGCCGCACAGGCTCTGGACGTGGGCAGCAACCTGCCGTTCGAGATCGTGAACGGCCAGGTCACCAGCGAGGTCTGCGACCTTCCCAAGAAGGCCACCCCGGATGCGTTCAACGCGGCGATGAACTCCTGCGTGAACCAGCAGCGCGACCAGGCACTGGACTCGCTGCTGAACCGTTCGCTGCTGGCGCTGGTGGGCCTCAGCATCATCGCCTTCGCCTTCGGTTACGCCATGGCGGGCCGTGTGCTGTCCCCGCTGGGCCGGATCACCCGTACCGCCCGCCGGGTGGCCGGGACGGATCTGTCCCGCCGGATCGAGCTGGACGGCCCCGACGACGAGCTGAAGGAGCTCGCGGACACCTTCGACGACATGCTGGACCGCCTGGAGCGGGCTTTCACCGCCAGCAGCGGTTCGTCGGCAATGCCTCGCACGAGCTGCGTACACCGCTCGCCATCAACCGCACGCTGCTGGAGGTTCATCTCTCCGACCCGCAGGCCCCGCCCGAGCTCCAGCAGCTCGGCAAGACCCTCCTGGCCACCAACGAGCGCAGCGAGCAGCTGGTCGAAGGACTGCTGCTGCTCGCCCGCAGCGACAACCAGATCGTCGAGCGCAAATCGGTCGATCTGGCCGAGGTCGCCGAGCGTGCCATCGACCAGGCTCACGCGGAAGCCCTGGCGAAGGGCGTGGTGATCAGCGGCAGGCGGGACCCCGCCGTCGTGCAGGGCAACGGTGTCCTCCTGGAGCGGATCGCACTGAACCTCGTACAGAACGCCGTGCGCTACAACGTGGCGGAAGACGGCTGGGTGGAGGTCACCACCGAGCTCCAGGCCGGCCAGGCGGTCCTGGTGGTTTCGAACACGGGACCCGTGGTGCCCGCGTACGAGGTGGACAACCTCTTCGAGCCCTTCAGACGGCTGCGTACGGAGCGCACAGGCAGCGACAAGGGGTCGGACTCGGCCTGTCGATCGCGCGGTCCGTCGCGCGAGCACACGGAGGCCGTATCATCGCGGAGCCTCGCGAGGGCGGTGGTCTCGTGATGCGCGTCACCCTGCCGGTCTGAGAGGCTTCGGGGTGTGAAGCCGCATTGAATCGCTCTCGGATCAATCTGTTCGCTTTGGGCGGAATTTTCTGGACCAGATCCCGTTGAATACCTGTGTGATCGATCACAGAACAGATTTTGGTCCTTCTACTCTCCGTGATCAGGTATTCGTCGGAAAGCCGGGAAACGTCCGGGTTTTCAGGGGTCGATATCACGGGAAGTACACGGGTGGTACCCGTGAACTGCATCATTCGGACCGTGTACGGTCCCCATCGCCACCAAGCTGATCGCTTCCGAGGGATCCGGTTGGGTGTCGATTGAGTAACAGACCTTGATGTGAGGCAAAATCTCCGCCTCAGGTCGGGCACAAGTCCGGCCTCTCACGCGTTACGTGCGCTGGAGACACCGCAGACACCCAAGAGGGAGAGTGACATGGCAACGGATTACGACACCCCACGCAAGACAGACGACGACGTGGACCAGGACAGCCTCGAAGAGCTCAAGGCTCGTCGGAGCGACAAGGCGGCATCCGCCGTCGACGTCGACGAGTTCGACGCCGCAGAAGGACTGGAACTGCCCGGCGCGGACCTGTCCAATGAAGAGCTCGCCGTGCGGGTCCTGCCCAAGCAGGCCGACGAGTTCACGTGCATGAGCTGTTTCCTCGTGCATCACCGGAGTCAGCTGGCGCGCGAGAAGAACGGCCAGCCCATCTGCCGCGACTGCGACTGAGGCCGGCCGGCCGTGGCAGGCGACACACCGTTCCGGAAGCGGCGCTTGCGGCGAGACAAGTCGTCGGAGGCGTATCAGGGCGGCACAGACCCGGCAGAAGACGCAAGTACCTCTGCCGGTGATCGGGCCGCCCTGCCGTCCTCTCCGGCACATCCGAGGACGAGCGGGCCTTCCGGCCTCGCTCGAGGCAGTCCGGGCAGAGACAGAGGCGCAGAGGCAGGCAGAGGCGGATACGGGGCGCCTGGGGTCCTTGAAACGGGGCGTACGCAAGAGCGGGGAGAACACCAGGGCCGTGCTCGGTCACCTGGCCGACCGGATCATCGACATGGCTCCCCGCATCCCCGTGCGTGACCTGGAAACCCTGCGCAGGCAGTTTCCGGCTCGGCCCCGAAGAGCTTGCCGACAAGCTCATCGCGGGTGCGAGCAACGCCACAGCGACGGTCGGCGCAGGTATCGGGCAGCCGCCATGATGCCCGTACCGCCGGCGATGCCGGCCGAGCTGGCCGCGGAGATCACGGGCGTGGCCGCCATCGAGATGAAGCTCGTCGCCGAGCTCCACGAGGTCTACGGACTGCGCCCGCCGGGCAACATCGGCCAGCGCAGCACCGCGTATCTGACGTCCTGGACCGAAGAGCGCGGCATCGACGTAACGCGCCCCACCACGCTGAACGCGGCGCTCGGTGGCCAGATGAAGCGCGAGCTGCGTCAGCAGATCATGAAGCGCACAGTGCGCGATCTACCGAATCTCATTCCGTTCATGGTCGGCGCCGCAGTGGGCGCCGTGATGAACCGCAGGGACACCAGGAAGCTCGCCGAACGGGTCAGGAAAGACCTGCGCAAGCAGCAGATCCCCTGGGACCGCCTTGCGGAGCTGCCCCGCTGGAGCAGCCCGCGGAGCCTGCGAAGGAGCTGCCGAAGGGCCTGGACGGCCAGGGCCTCTAGGGCCTTCGCCTCGGCGTCCCGGACACGGCGGCCCGGGACACGGCGTCCCGGACACGGTGGTCCGGACCTCAGGAGGCGGGCACCGCCGCCAGCGCGGCCACCAGTGCCTGTGGCTCCCGCGTCGACAGATAGACGTACGGAGTCGGGTCACCCGGGTCCGTGATCTTCACCCGTACCGCCGTCGGGACATAGCTGCGCAGCAGCATGAACGCGCGGGATCCGCTTTGTACGAGCGCCAGGCGCGTGCTTCCTCGGCGTCCAGCACCTCCGCGTCGCCGAGCGCCGACAGCGGAATCCGCGCATCTCCGCGACGAGTGCGCCGCCCACCACCCGGATACGCGCGGAACCGTACGAGCTCACGGCCATGGCCGAGGCGGCGGTGCCTGCGACGAGACCGCCGAGCAGGGCAGGGTGCCGAGTGGCAGCAGCATCAGGGCGCAGGCGACGCCGACCCCGAAGGCGATGAGCCACCAGGTACGGGGTGCGGTGAGACGTTCGTCGAAAGGCGGTGCGGAAGGCTGCATGAAAGCAAGCTGGCACGGCGCGCCCGTGGGCGGCCGCACGGGTAAGGTCTGCGCCTGTGAGTGGAACATCTGCACGTCTGACGCCCCGGCCGACGCGGTGAAACCGGTACGGCACCCGACGCCCCGGCACCCGGCGAGCTGCTCGGCGCGCACTACGAACACTGCTTCGGCTGTGGCGGGGCCCAGCCGCACGGCCTGCACCTCCAGGCGCGTGCCGGTGACGGCGTGACTGTGACCGCCGAGTTCACCGTGAAGCCCGCCCACCAGGGCGCTCCGGGACTCGCGCACGGCGGGGTCCTGGCCACGGCGATGGACGAGACGCTCGGCGCGCTGAACTGGCTGCTGCGGGTGATCGCGGTGACCGGGCGGCTGGAGACCGACTTCGTCCTGCCGGTGCCGGTGGACACGGTGCTCTTCCTGGACGCCGAGGTCACCGCCGTGTACGGGCGGAAGATCTTCTGCAGGGCGACCGGCCGGACCGGCGGCCCCGACGGCCCCGTCGCCGTCCGTGCCGAAGCCCTCTTCATAGAGGTCAAGGTGGAGCACTTCATCGACAACGGCCGTCCCGAGGAGATCGAGGCTGCGATGGCCGATCCCGACCAGGCCAGGCGCGCCCGCGCGTTCGAGGTGAACCCTGATGCGGCATCCCGTCGACGTACTGATCCGCCGGGTCGACCCGGATGTGCCGATTCCCGCGTACGGACACCCGGGCGACGCCGGCGTCGACCTGGTGACCACCGGGGCCGCCGAGCTCGCTCCGGGTGAACGCGCGGTACTGCCCACCGGGGTGGCCATCGCGCTGCCCGACGGGTACGCGGCGTTCGTGCACCCGCGCTCCGGCCTCGCAGTCCGCTGCGGAGTGGCTCTTGTGAATGCCCGGGGACGGTTGATGCCGGGTACCGTGGGGAGATCAAGGTAATCGTGGTCAATCTCGACCCACGCGAGACCGTGAGGTTCGAGCGGTTCGACCGGATTGCCCAACTGGTCGTCCAGCAGGTCGAGAAGGTGCGCTTCCACGAGGTGGCGGAGCTCCCGGCTCGGCGCGGGCCGAGGGGCTTCGGATCCACTGGCGGTCATGCCGCCGTGGACGGCGTTACGGGCGGTAACACCCAGGGTGGGAACAGCTACGCTTCGGTCGTATCAGACCGGGAAGGACATTGACGTGTTCGGACGTCGCAAGGACAGTGGTTCCGCCGAGGAGAAGGCGGACGAAGCGCGCGAGACCGAGCAGGTCGCCGACGAGCTCGATGACAGCGGGGCCGCAAGCGGCTCGCGCCGGACCAACTTGCCGCCGGCTCCCAGGCCGGACGGGCCGTGGGACATCTCCGAGGTCACCCAGCCCGGCGAGGGCAGGGTGGACCTGGGCGGCATCTTCGTCCCCGGAGTCGAGGGCATGGAGCTGCGGGTCGAGGTCGCGGGTGACGCGATCGTCGCCGCCACCGTCGTCCTGCGCGACAGCGCGGTCCAGCTGCAGGCCTTCGCCGCCCCAAGAATTCGGGCATCTGGGGCGAGGTCCGCGATGAGATCGCCTCGGGCATCACCCAGCAGGGCGGCATCATCGACGAGGTCGAGGGGCCGCTCGGCTGGGAGCTGCGCGCTCAGGTCCCCGTACAGCTGCCGGACGGAACGAACGGCGTACAGCTGGTGCGCTTCGTCGGCATCGACGGGCCTCGCTGGTTCCTGCGCGGTGTGATCTCCGGTCAGGGCGCCGTGCAGCCGGAGGCCGCAGGCCTGCTGGAGACGGTCTTCCGCGACACCGTGGTCGTCCGCGGCGACGGGCCCATGGCGCCGCGCGACCCGATCGTCCTCAAGCTCCCCAACGACGCGCAGATGGTGCCCGAAGGCGTGCAGCAGGAGGAGCAGGAGAACTCGAAGTTCTCCGGCGGCATGGGCCAGCTCCAGCGCGGGCCCGAGATCACCGAGGTGCGCTGACCGCTCGCTGCGGCAGTTTCGGCCGGTGGGCCGTACCCCTGCGCAAGGGTACGGCCCACCGGCGTCGAGAGGCGCAGCCTGGAAGCGCCGAGTCACCGCATCAGAATTCCGTCAATACGGACCTCGCGCCCACCCCTGACCCCATATGCCGGAAATTATCGGGGTAGCTTCGAGAGCGACTGTCGCATCGGCGGCGGCCGGTTCGAGAAACAATGGGGCTCATGGCACGCGGCAAGCTTCGGATCTACCTGGGTGCGGCACCGGGCGTCGGCAAGACGTACGCGATGCTGGCCGAGGCACACCGCCGGGTGGAACGGGGCACGGACTGCGTCGTCGCCTTCGTCGAGCACTACGACAGGCCGCGCACCGAAGTGCTGCTGCACGGCCTGGAGCAGATCCGCCGCCGCGACATCGAGTACCGCTCCACCACCTTCGCCGAGATGGACGTCGACGCCGTACTGGAGCGCGCCCCGCCGTCGCCCTGGTGGACGAACTGGCCCACACCAATGTGCCCGGATCCCGTAACGCCAAGCGCTGGCAGGACGTCGAGGAGCTCCTGAGGGCCGGCATCGACGTCATCTCCACCGTCAACATCCAGCACCTGGAGTCGCTCGGCGACGTCGTCGAGTCGATAACCGGCGTACGGCAGCAGGAGACCATCCCCGACGAGGTCGCCCGCCGGGCCGACCAGATCGAGCTGGTCGACATGTCGCCACAGGCGCTGCGCCGCCGGATGGCACACGGCAACATCTACAAGCCCGACAAGGTCGACGCGGCCCTTTCCAACTACTTCCGCCCCGGCAACCTCACCGCACTGCGCGAGCTGGCCCTCCTCTGGGTCGCCGACCGGGTCGACGAATATCTCCAGCAGTACCGCGGCGAGCACAACATCCGCACCACCTGGCAGGCCCGCGAACGCATCGTCGTGGGGCTGACCGGCGGCCCCGAGGGCCGTACCCTCATCCGCCGCGCGTCCCGGATGGCCGCCAAGGGCTCCGGCAGCGAGATCCTCGCGGTGTACATCGCCCGCAGTGACGGCCTGACCTCGGCGTCGCCCAAGGAGCTCGCCGTCCAGCGCACCCTGGTCGAGGATCTCGGCGGCACGTTCCATCACGTCATAGGCGACGACATACCCTCGGCACTCCTCGAATTCGCCCGAGGCGTCAATGCCACCCAGATCGCCCTCGGCTCCAGCCGGCGCAAGACGTGGCAGTACATCTACGGACCCGGGTCGGCGCCACCGTCGCCCGTGAGTCCGGCCCCGACCTGGACGTCCACATCGTCACGCACGAAGAGGTCGCCAAGGGCGGGGACTGCCCATGGCCCGCGGTGCGCGCCTGGGACGGGCCCGGATCATCTGGGGCTGGCTGGTCGGCGTCGGGGACCGGCCCTGCTCTCGCTGCTTCTCACCAGCCTGGAGGACGGCCCCGGGCTCGCCAACGACGTACTGCTCTTCCTCTTCCTGACGGTCGCCGCCGCCCTGCTCGGCGGGCTGCTGCCGGCCCTGGCCTCGGCCGCCGCCGGCTCGATGCTCCTCAACTACTGGTTCACCCCGCCCACCCACACCCTGACCGTCCAGGATCCGGAGAACTTCGTCGCCATCGTGATCTTCTTCGCGGTGGCGGCAGCGGTCGCCTCCGTGGTCGATCTGGCGGTCCGCCGCACCCATCAGGCGGCCCGGCTGCGCGCCGAGTCGGAGATCCTCTCCTTCCTGGCGGGCAGTGTCCTGCGCGGGGAGACCACTCTGGACGCCCTGCTCGACCGGGTCCGCGAGACCTTCGGCATGGAGTCGGTCGCCCTGCTGGAGCGGCAGAGCGAAGTCGACCCGTGGACGTGCGCCGGGTCCGTGGGCCCGCGTCCGGTGGCCCGGCCCGACGACGCCGATGTGGACATGCCGGTCGGTGACCACATGGCCCTCGCGCTCTCCGGCCGGGTGCTGCCTGCCGAGGACCGCCGGGTGCTCGGCGCGTTCGCCGCGCAGGCCGCCGTCGTCCTGGACCGGCAGCGCCTGGTGGGGAGGCCGAGGCGGCCAGGCGGCTTGCCGAGGGAAACCGGATCAGGACCGCCCTGCTCGCCGCCGTCAGCCACGATCTGCGTACGCCACTGGCCGCCATCAAGGCCGCCGTGAGCTCCCTGCGCTCCGACGATGTCGCCTGGTCCGACGAGGACGAGGCGGAGTTCCTGGCGGGCATCGAGGACGGTGCGGACCGGCTGGACCACCTGGTCGGCAATCTCCTGGACATGTCGCGCCTGCAGACCGGCACCGTCACTCCGCTGATCCGCGAGATCGATCTCGACGAGGTCGTGCCCATGGCACTGGGAGGCGTACCCGAGGGCAGCGTCGACCTCGACATCCCCGAGACGCTGCCGATGGTCGCCGTCGACCCCGGGCTGCTGGAACGGGCCGTCGCCAACATCGTCGAGAACGCGGTCAAGTACCACCCGGGCCCGGAACGCGTCACCGTGGCCGCCAGCGCGCTGGGCGAACGCGTCGAGCTGCGGGTGGCCGACCGCGGCCGTGGCGTCCCCGACGAGGGCAAGGAACGCATCTTCGAGCCCTTCCAGCGCTACGGCGACGCCCGCGCGGCGCCGGAGTCGGTCTGGGCCTCGCCGTCGCCCGCGGCTTCGTGGAATCCATGGGCGGCACCCTCGGCGCGGAGGACACCCCGGCGGCGGGCTCACCATGGTCCTCACGCTCAAGGCGGTCTCCGGACCGGCACGGGTCGCCCGGACCTGCCCGCGGAGGCCGTCTCGTGAGCCCCCGAACGCTGTCCCCGTGCCGCAGCTCAGCAGTTCCCCAACAGAGAAAGACAGGTCCGCGATGACCCGGGTGCTTGTGGTCGACGACGAGCCGCAGATCGTACGCGCCCTCGTGATCAACCTGAAGGCGCGCAAGTACGAGGTGGACGCGGCGCCCGACGGCGCGACCGCCCTGCAGCTCGCCGCCGCCCGCCACCCCGACGTCGTCGTCCTGGACCTCGGGCTGCCGGACATGGACGGTGTCGAGGTGATCAGGGGCTGCGCGGCTGGACCCGGGTGCCGATCCTCGTGCTTTCCGCCCGCCACACCTCCGACGAGAAGGTCGAGGCCCTGGACGCCGGGGCCGACGACTACGTCACCAAGCCGTTCGGCATGGACGAACTGCTGGCCCGGCTGCGCGCCGCCGTACGCCGGGCAGAACCCGTCGTCGGCCAGGAGGGCGCCGATGACCTCGTGATCGTCGAGACCGAGGGCTTCACCGTCGACCTGGCGGCCAAGAAGGTCCACCGGGAGGGCCGTGACGTACGGCTCACCCCCACCGAATGGCATCTGCTGGAGGTCCTCGTGCGCAACGGCGGCCGGCTGGTCAGCCAGAAGCAGCTGCTCCAGGAGGTCTGGGGCCCTCGTACGGCACCGAGACCAACTATCTCCGGGTCTATATGGCCCAGCTGCGCCGCAAGCTGGAGGCGGACCCTCGCACCCCGGCACTTCGTCACCGAGCCGGGCATGGGCTACCGCTTCGAGCGCGGCTGACAGGGGCTGGTGGGCTGACGCGGATAACCCGTTCGAGCTGACGCAGGTAACCCGTTCGAGTGGTAACCCGGGCGCCTGCCCGTACCACAGGAGACCGGTACGCTTCGGGTATGAGTGCTGTTCCCCGATTCGAGAAAGCCGGCAGGGCGGAGAAGCCGTCCGGCCGCTTCCGTCGCATGCTTGACCGGCTGTCCAGCTCCCAGGAGGACCTGGAGTCCGAGGAGCTGCAGGAGGACACGCACGCCTCGGGATGCACGCGCATCTCCGAATGCACGGACCGCCAGATCGTGAAGGTGACTGGTACCTTGCGGACCGTCACCCTGCGTCCGCGGGCGGGAGTGCCCGCCCTGGAGGCGGAGCTCTTCGACGGCACCGCGCCACTCGACGTGGTCTGGCTCGGCCGCCGTTCCATCGTCGGCATCGAACCGGGCCGCAAGCTCATAGCCTCGGGCCGGGTCGCCATGAGCCACGGGCGCCGGGTGCTGTTCAACCCCAAATACGAACTCCGACCGCTCGGCAAGGAGTAGCCGGTGACGTCTCTCGACAAGCCGACGTCCGACAAGGACCAGCCCCACCGCACCGACCAGCAGGACGCCGAAGCGAAAGCGGTCACCGAAGCCGCGCTCTTCGAGGCCTTCGGCGGTGTGCGCGGCATGGTGGAGACAGTCGTTCCCGGGCTGCTCTTCGTCACGATCTTCACCATCAACCACAATCTGCACTTCTCGGCCATCGCGGCCCTGGCCGTGTCCCTGGTCCTCGTCGCCGTCCGGCTGGTCCGCAGGGGCACCGTCAAGCACGCCTTCAGCGGTGTCTTCGGTGTGGCCTTCGGCGTGGTCTTCGCGATGATGACGGGCAACGCCAAGGACTTCTATCTGCCGGGCATGATCTACACGCTCGGACTCGCCCTGGCCTATATCGTCACCACCGTCGCCGGGGTGCCCCTGATCGGCCTGATCCTGGGCCCGGTCTTCAAGGAGAACCTCTCCTGGCGCACCAGGAACCCGGGCCGCAAGAAGGCGTACGCCAAGGCCAGCTACGCCTGGGGCTGATCCTGCTCGCCAAGTGCGCGATCCTCTTCCCGCTGTACTTGTGGGCCGACACCACCCAGCTCGGCTGGGTGCTGGTCTCGCTGAAGATCCCGCCGTTCCTGCTCGCGGTCTACCTGACCTGGGTCTTCCTCGCCAAGGCGCCGCCGCCCATCGACGTGTTCGCCGAGATGGAGGCGGAGGAAGAGGCCGAGAAGGCCCGCAAGGCGGAACAGCAGGCGCGGGTCGCGGAGCCCGCGGCTACGATCTCTGACCGCTTCCTTCCGTACTTACGCGTAGGGGCCGGAACCGACGGCCGTCGGTTCCGGCCCTCTACGCTTCTACGCGTACGGGAGAGCCGGTCAGACCTCGTCGGGCCCGCGACGGACCGACAGCAGGTCCTCCAGCTGCTCCTCGCGCGCCTGGGCCGCCACGAACAACAGCTCGTCCCCGGCCTCCAGCGTCTCCTCCGCGTTCGGCGTCAGGACGCGCGTACCGCGGATGATGGTGACCAGCGAGGTGTCCTCGGGCCAGGCCACATCACCGATCCGGGTACCGGCCAGCGCCGACTCGGGCGGCAGCGTGAGCTCGACGAGGTTGGCGTCGCCGTGACTGAAGCGCAGCAGCCGGACCAGATCGCCGACGCTGACCGCCTCCTCGACCAGGGCCGACATCAGACGCGGTGTGGAGACCGCGACGTCCACGCCCCAGGACTCGTTGAACAGCCATTCGTTCTTCGGGTTGTTCACCCGGGCCACGACCCTCGGCACGCCGTACTCCGTCTTGGCGAGCAGCGAGACGACAAGATTGACCTTGTCGTCGCCGGTCGCGGCAATCACGACGTTGCACCGCTGGAGGGCCGCCTCGTCCAGCGAGGTGATCTCACAGGCATCCGCGAGAAGCCACTCGGCCATCGGGACCCGCTCCACCGAAATGGCGGTCGGCGCCTTGTCGATCAGCAGCACCTCGTGCCCGTTCTCCAGCAGCTCCGCGGCGATGGAACGGCCCACCGCGCCGGCCCCGGCAATCGACACGCGCATCAGTGACCGCCTTCCTCGGGCCCTCGGCGAAGGCCTCTTCGACCTTCGCGATCTCGTCCGTACGCATCATCACGTGGACCAGATCACCCTCCTGCAGGACCGTCTGCGACGTCGGCAGTATTGCCTCACCCAACCGGGTGAGGAAGGCCACGCGGACGCCCGTCTCCTCCTGCAGTGTGCTGATCTTGTGGCCGATCCAGGACGGCGTGGTGTGCACCTCGGCGAGCTGCACACCACCGCTCGGATCACGCCACAGCGGCTCGGCGCCCGACGGCAGCAGCCGCCGCAGCATCTGGTCCGCGGTCCAGCGCACGGTGGCCACGGTGGGGATGCCGAGGCGCTGATAGACCTCGGCACGCCGGGGTCGTAGATCCGGGCCGCGACGTTCTCGATGCCGAACATCTCGCGGGCCACCCGGGCAGCGATGATGTTGGAGTTGTCGCCGCTGCTCACCGCGGCGAAGGCCCCGGCTTCCTCGATCCCCGCCTCGCGCAGCGTGTCCTGGTCGAAACCGACTCCGCTGACCCTCCGGCCGCCGAACCCGGAACCGAGCCGACGGAACGCCGTGGGGTCCTGGTCGATCACGGCGACCGTGTGCCCCTGCCGTTCCAGGGTCTGTGCGAGAGCGGCTCCGACCCGCCCGCAGCCCATGATGACGATATGCACCTTGCGCCTACCTCGCAGTCCTGATCGTCCGGCTGACCTGCGAAAACACCCTGCTCACACTTCTCTCTCAGCTTGCGGGGCAATCGATGGGGCAACCACTTGGGCGCCGCCCGGATGACGAGCTTATGCGGCAACGCATCCGTAGCCCCATCCGAGTGTGCGTTCGGGGCTGCCGGCCGGGCAAGGAGACGCCTTTGCGGGTACCCGAGGGGACCTGCCGCAAGGATTCCGTTAAGGATTCGAGGTACTTTTCCGGCAGACGCGGGTGATTATGAGATTTTGCCCGAGATCGAGGGGTGGTGCCGGTCCGGGCCGTCCACCCAGCGCTTACGATCCTCACCGTGTCCAAACTGACCGACGTGCCCAAACGGATCCTGATCGGCCGGGCGCTGCGCAGCGACAGGCTGGGAGAAACACTCCTCCCCAAGCGCATCGCGCTCCCCGTTTTGCGTCCGACCCGCTGTCCTCGGTGGCGTACGCACCCGGAGAAGTCCTCCTCGTGCTCTCCGTCGCGGGTGTGTCGGCCTACCACTTCAGCCCGTGGATCGCCGTCGCCGTGGTGGTCCTCATGTTCACCGTCGTCGCCTCGTACCGGCAGAACGTGCGCGCGTACCCGAGCGGTGGCGGCGACTACGAGGTCGCCAACACGAACCTGGGGCCCAAGGCCGGTCTGACCGTCGCCTCCGCCCTGCTGGTCGACTACGTCCTCACGGTCGCCGTGTCGATCTCCTCCGGCGTGGAGAACCTGGGCTCCGCGATCCCCTTCGTCGTGGAGAACAAGACGCTCTGCGCGGTCGGGGCCATCGTCCTGCTGACACTGATGAACCTGCGCGGTGTCAAGGAGTCGGGCAAGCTCTTCGCCATCCCCACCTACCTCTTCGTGGCCGGCGTGTTCGCCATGATCCTGTGGGGCGCCTTCCGAGGTCTGGTACTCGGTGACAACCTGCACGCCCCGACCTCGGACTACGAGATCCATCCCGAGCACGAGGGCCTGGCCGGCTTCGCCCTGATCTTCCTGCTGCTGCGGGCCTTCTCCTCCGGCTGCGCGGCGCTCACCGGCGTCGAGGCGATCAGCAACGGGGTTCCCGCCTTCCGTAAGCCGAAGAGCAAGAACGCCGCGACCACGCTCGCCGCGATGGGCCTCCTGGCAGTCACCATGTTCTGCGGCATCATCGGCCTGGCGATGGCCACCGATGTGAAGATGGCCGAGAACCCGGCGAAGGACCTGATCCACAACGGTGTGGCCGTCGGCGCCGACTTCGTCCAGGATCCGGTGATCTCCCAGGTCGCCGCGGCTGTCTTCGGTGACGGGTCGTTCCTCTTCATCGTCCTGGCAGCCGCCACCGCCCTCGTGCTCTTCCTGGCCGCGAACACCGCGTACAACGGCTTCCCGCTGCTCGGTTCGATCCTCGCCCAGGACCGCTACCTGCCGCGCCAGCTCCACACCCGCGGCGACCGCCTCGCCTTCTCCAACGGCATCGTGCTGCTGGCCGGTGCGGCGATCCTGCTCGTGTGCGTCTACGGGCGGACTCGACCCGGCTGATCCAGCTCTACATCGTGGGTGTCTTCGTCTCCTTCACCCTCAGCCAGATCGGCATGGTGCGGCACTGGAACCGTCACCTGAGGTCGGAGCGGGACCAGGCCCAGCGCCGGCACATGGTCCGCTCCCGTGCGATCAACACCTTCGGCGCCTTCTTCACCGGCCTGGTGCTCGTGGTCGTCCTGGCCACCAAGTTCACCCACGGTGCATGGGTCGCACTGCTCGGCATGATGATCTTCTACGGGACGATGACCGCGATCCGTAAGCACTACGACCGGGTCGCCGAGGAGATCGCCGCCGACGACGGTCCGTCCGACGACTCCATACGGCCCTCGCGGGTCCACTCGATCGTCCTGGTCTCCAAGCTCCACCGGCCCACACTGCGGGCACTCGCCTACGCCAAGCTGGTGCGCTCCGACCATCTGGAGGCGCTCTCCATCAGTGTCGACGCGGGCGAGACGAAGGCACTCAAGGACGAGTGGGAGCGCCGTGGCATCAACATCCCGCTGAAGATCCTCGACTCGCCGTACCGGGAGGTGACCCGCCCGGTCATCGAGTACGTGAAGGGCCTGCGCCGGCAGAGCCCGCGCGATGTGGTCAGCGTGTACATCCCGGAGTACGTGGTCGGCCACTGGTACGAGCACCTGCTGCACAACCAGAGCGCCCTGCGGCTGAAGGGCCGACTGCTGTTCACCCCGGGGTGATGGTGACCTCGGTGCCCTACCAGCTGGAATCCTCCGAGGCTGCGAAGAAACGTGCGAGGAAGCGCGCCGACTGGAACGCTCCGGGAGCGGTCCGCCGAGGCCCTGTGGAGCGGCGACACAAGGAGCCGAGCAACAAGGGGTGACTCCGCGTATCCGTTCGTGGTAAGAGGCCGGGCGACACCCACGTAGACTCGTGGGTTGTTGTCCGGCCGTTTTTCCCTGATCTCTGGAGCCACCCCTCATGCAGAACGAATCCACATCGTCGCTGGTCGGGGAGGAGTACGAGGTCGAGGTCGGCCCCGTCGCACACGGCGGCCACTGCATCGCCCGTACCGCCGAGGGCCAGGTCCTCTTCGTACGCCACACCCTGCCCGGCGAGAAGATCATCGCCAAGGTCACCGAGGGCGAGAGCGACTCCCGCTTCCTGCGCGCCGACGCCGTCAAGGTCATCGAGGCGTCCAAGGACCGGGTCGAGGCCCCTGCCCGTACGCCGGTCCCGGCAAGTGCGGCGGCTGCGACTGGCAGCACGCCAAGCCCGGCGCCCAGCGACGTCTCAAGGGCGAGGTCATCACCGAGCAGCTGCAGCGCCTGGCGGGTCTGACCCCGAGGAGGCCGGCTGGGACGGCACGGTCATGCCGGCCGAGGGCGACAAGCTCCCGCCCGGCGAGGTGCCGGCCTGGCGCACCCGCGTCCAGTACGCGATCGACGAGGAGGGCCGGGCGGGGCTGCGCAAGCACCGCTCGCACGACGTCCAGCCGATCGACCACTGCATGATCGCCGCCCCGGGGTCACTGAGCTCGGCATCGAGAAGCGCGAGTGGCCGACACTCGCCGCGGTTGAGGCCATCGCGGCCACCGGCTCCCACGACCGCCAGGTCATCCTCACCCCGAAGCCCGGCGGCCGGCTTCCCCTGGTCGAGCTCGACAAGCCCGTCTCCGTCCTGCGCGTCGAGGAGCACGACGGCGGCATCCACCGCGTCCACGGCCGCGCCTTCGTCCGCGAGCGCGCCGACGAGCGTACGTACCGCGTCGGCTCCGGCGGCTTCTGGCAGGTCCACCCGCAGGCTGCCTACACCCTGGTCAAGGCCGTCATGCAGGGCCTGATGCCCCGCAAGGGCGAGATGGCACTCGACCTGTACTGCGGCGTCGGCCTGTTCGCCGGCTCCATCGCCGAACGCGTCGGCGAGAACGGCGCGGTGCTCGGCATCGAGTCCGGCAAGCGCGCCGCCGAGGACGCCCAGCACAACCTGAAGGACCTGGAGAAGGTCCGCATCGAGCACGGCAAGGTCGACCAGATCCTGCCGCGCACGGGCATCACCGAGACCGACCTGATCGTCCTGGACCCGCCGCGCGCGGCGCGGGCAAGCAGACGGTCAAGCACCTGGCAGGCCTGGGGCCCGCCGGATCGCGTACGTGGCCTGCGACCCGGCCGCGCTCGCCCGCGACCTGGCGTATTTCCGGGACGGCGGCTACAAGGTGCGGACGCTGCGGGCGTTCGACCTGTTTCCGATGACGCACCACGTGGAGTGCGTGGCGATTCTGGAGCCTGCGAACAAGGGAGCCTGACCTGCGGTTTTGTGGTTCGGGTGGGTCGCTCGACCTGTTTCCTTCCGTACACGACGTGGAGTGCGCGGCATTCCAGGCAAACTGCTCTGACCTGCGGTTTCACCCAAGAGCGCAGGGTGAGCAGTCTGCGGCGGCCTTCGTCGGGAATGGTGCGCGACAGGCTCGACGCTCACCTGACGCTCGTTCTGATGGTGCGTCGGGTGAGCCTCGAACCCACCGAGCAGCACGGGTCGTCACGTCATGTCGGAGGAGAGGCGCCGTGCGCACGGGCGACACCGGCCTCGAACTTGGGGCGCCCCGGTATGCCTCGTCCAGAGGCCCCTTCAGCATGGCCAGCTTGAGCTCGTCCGCGACGTCTCGGTTGAGATCGACGGCGGCTTCCGCGTACTCGCGGAGGATGGTGGCGATGTCGTCGGCCGTGTCCTTGAGAACGGCCAGGACCGGCTCACTGCCCGTGGGAACCCGGGCGTGCCCGGACCTGAGTTGGCGGTCTGTCCCCACTGGTAGCCGTGCCGCTGCTGCCCCAGGCCGTCCCTCCCCACAGGGCGCTGCAGAAGGTCCGCATCGCGGCTTCCCAGTCCGTCTGCTGCGGGTTGGTGACGGCACCCACGGCCTGAGTGAGCTGGTCCACCCCAAGCCCTGCGCCGGGTTGTCGTGGCGCGCGGGTGGGCGGCAACTTGACGCCGCCGAGACCCTGTTGGCGGAAGTGGAGCCAGCGCTGCGCGGTGGTCGGACTCGTCCTGTGTCGAGACCCCACGCTCGGGCGGCTGCCGGACGACGACATTACTTGCGCCGGATGTGGGGCCTTTACCGGCAGCCCGGCACGCGCGTGCCGCGGGCGGCGCTGGCCACCCGGTACAACATGGTGGGCGTGGTCCGCGTCCTGGCGGGGATGAAGCTGCTATCCGCATTGGCGCGGCGGCGGGTGAAGGACCTGCTGTTGCCGCGCGCGGTCGACGACAAGCTGGTGGGCCGTCTGAAGGCCGACGTACGGATCAGGGCTCGTCTGCCGAGGCGCCCTTCGGCTTCACCGACCGCGTCGCGTGCGCATCTTCACAAGAACCGCTGTTCCACGAAATGCGTCTTGCTCTACGGTGCTGAGCACCATGCGCGATGAGCACGAGGGAGGGGCCGCCGTGGAGCAGGCTAGGACAGTGCTCGCCGAACGGATAGGGGAGCAGAGGGCGGGGACGGGGACCCGCGGGCCCTGGTCGGCGAGATGCGGCGTTCGGTCCTCCTGGTGCCGGTGTCCGGCGGCGGTTTGTGGTCGGCGTGGTCGGGTGGGTGCGGTGGGTCTGTGGGTTCACCGACGAGGCGGCGCTCGCCCGGTTCGCCCTCAGCCACGCTTCCGGTGATCAGTCCATGGAGTACGCGGCGCTGTTGGGCGCGCGGATCGTGGACGAGGTGGTGCCGTCGCTGGAAGGGCCCGCTGGGCTGGCCGTCGACATTGCCACGGAGGGCGGGTCGATGTTCTTTCCGCCGGTCGGCGGGATCGTGCCGGTCGCCGTCGCGCTGGACGTGGACTCCGAAGGGGCGGGCGATGAGCGGAGGCGGTGGGGATCTCAGCTTCGACAAGGCGTCTGTCGTGAAGTTCACGCAGGGCGTGGGCTCGACGATCGACCAGCTCGGTGACCTCGGTGGGGCGACCGGTTCGGTGATGGGCAAGGGCTTCTCGGCGCTGTCGATGACGGGGATGGAGGCGGGCACCACGGCCTGTCCGTCGACTTCGAGGACTTCTGTGAACGCTGGGAGTGGGGGTGCGCGCTGGTGGGCGACGCCAGCGCGATAGCCAACCGACTCGGCCTTGCGGCTGGCACCCAGTGGGAGCACGACCAGTATGTCGAGGGAGCGTTCAAGGTCGGCGTGAACTCGGTGATGGGCGGCAGCCCGCACGCCACCGAGGAGGAGATCACCCAGCAGGACTGGGGCGAGGTGTTCACGCCGGACTCCCTGGACCCGGACTGGAGCGCCGAGTCGTTCGAGCAGGCCGGTCAGGAGATGGAGCAGACGTGGAAGGACACCGGCCGCACCGTCCTCACCGAGGGCCAGGGCGGCCAACGGTCCGAGATACTCAAAGAAGAGCTCGGCATTTCCGGCGACCGGTGGAACCAGGCGCTGGACGACACCTTCGGCCCGTCGCCGGAGGAACGCGCGCAGCAGCAGAGTGAGTCCGGGGAACTGAGCGTGGGCGTCGGCGATTTCATCAGGGATATCACGCCCGACTCGGTCGAGGACGTGGTCGAGGACGGCGTCGAATGGGCCGGTGACCGGGTCGAGGACGCGGGAAACTGGACCGCCGACCGGTTGGACGACGTCGGCTGGGAGTCCGGTGCGGACTGGGTGCGCGAACAGTCCCGCTCGGTCGCCAACCGGATGGGCGCCGAAGTCGACGAGATGGACCTCGGGCAGACCGAGGACAAGACCAAGCTGATCTACGGGAGCCCGGACAAGATCCGCTCCACCGCCGGGAAGCTCCGCGCCTTCCAGACCTCCTTCGACAACGCCGGTGAGGGGCTCAAGGGCCTCGACTCCTCCCGGCTCAAGGGCGAGGCGGCGGATGCGCTCCGGGCGGCTGTGCGCACGCAGCCGCCCGAGTGGTTCACCGGCGCCGACGCCTGTGAGAAGGCGGCCTCCGCGATGGACTCGTTCGCCGGCACCGTCACCTGGGCGCAGGGGCAGGCGCAGACGGCGATCGAGCAGTGGAAGGAGGGTGTCAAAGCCTCCCGGACCGCCGCCGACGCCCACCGCAAGAAGGTCGACGACTACAACGGTGCCGTCGACCGCTACAACGCTCAGCCCGCCGATCAGCGCAACCCGTCGACGCTTCCGCCCTGCCCCGCCCCCACCTTCAACGATCCCGGCAAGAAGCTGATGCAGGAGGCGCAGGACCTCCTCGCCGAAGCCCGCAAGCAGCGCAACACCGCTGCGGAGGCCGCCCGCGTCGCGGTCCGCGCCGCTCGCGACGAAGCCCCGAGAAACCGTCGTACGCAAAGCAGTCGGTCGACGGGCTCCAAGAGCTCCAGATCATTGGCGACCACGTTGGCGCCGGGATCATCAAGGGCACCGCGGGGATCCTGAACTTCGTCCGCCAGGTCAATCCCCTGGACCCGTACAACCTCACGCACCCCGCCGAGTACGCCACGTCCCTCAACAGCCTGGCCGCGGGGCTGGTGCTCGCCGCCAACGACCCTGTCGGGACCGGCACCCAGATGGTCAAGGACTTCATGAAGGACCCGGCCGAGGGCTTCGGCCGGCTGATTCCCGACCTGGCGCTGACCGCCGCCACCGGTGGCGGCGGCGCCGCGGTGAAGGGCGTGCGCATCATCAGGATGCCGCGGACGCCGCGAGGCTCCGCAAGCTGGTCGACGACGTCCCGGACGGAACCCACAACACCCCGGACGGCGACCGCAACCCGGGCGGCGACCCGGTGGACCTCGCCACGGGCCGGATGTACCTGCCCCAGACCGACGTCGAACTCCCCGGCATTCTGCCGTTGGTCTTCACCCGCCGCACAGAGTCGGGTTGTGCGGTCGGCCGCTTCCTGGGACCCGCCTGGACGTCCACCGTCGACGAGCGTCTGCAGATCGACGCCGTCGGCGTCGTCCACGTCACCGCCGAAGGGCTCCTGGTCCCGTACCCGCACCCGATCCCCGGCGCGCCCACCGCACCGGCGACCGGCCGGGCCCGCACCCTGCTGGCCCGCGATGTTGACGGCGACTACACGGTCACCGCCCTGGACAGCGGCCTGACCTTCCACTTCGTTGTGCCGTCCGGCAGCGAGCCGGGGGCGACGGAACCGCCTGGCTGTCGGGCATCACCGAACGCAACGGCCACACGATCCACATCGACCGCGGCGAGGACGGCCTGCCGCTGGCCCTGGTCCACTCGGCGGGCCACCAGATGAAGCTGTCGGCCACCGACGGCCTGATCACCGCCCTGGCCTTGACCGGTGCGGGCGACGGCGGCGCCGACCTGCCCTTGATGGCCTACGGCTACGAGGGCGGCAATCTCACCACCGTAACCAAGCCGTCCGGCGCCACCACCACATACGTCTACGACGACCGCCGGCGCGTCACCGCCTGGACCGACTCGAACAACAGCCGCTACGACTACGTCTACGACGACCGCGACCGCGTCGTGGCAGAGGGCGGTGAAGCGGGCCACGTCCGGATCGCTCTGGCCTACACCGACCCGGACCCCGGACCGGCCACCACACGACCACGCTCACCACCGCCGATGGACACACGACCCGCCACCTGTTCGGCCCTGGCTGCAGTCTCCTGGCTGTCACCGACCCGCTCGGCCACAGCACCCGGTTCACCTACGACCCGCGCGGCAACACACGCACCCGCACCGACCCGCTCGGCCTGACCACCGCTTTCTCGTACGACGAGCACGACCGGCTGATCTGCGCCGTCCGCCCTGACGGAAGCGAACTACGCACTGTGCGGGGTCTGTTCGGCCTACCGACGGAGGTCTACGGTCCGGGTGGCGCCCGCACGGTCCACGAGTTCGACGAACGAGGCAACCGCACGGCGGTCACCGACCCGGCCGGCGCCACCACCCGCTACACCTACGACAGCGCCGGACGACTCACCTCGGTCACCGACGCCCTCGGCGCCACGACGCACGCCGTGTGCGACGCGGCGGGACTGCCTGTGGAGGTGACCGATCCGGCAGGGGCTGTCACCCACACTCAGCGGGACGCCCTTGGCCGGCCGGTCCGCATCACTGACCCGGCCGGTGGAGTCACCCACTTCGAGTGGCACGCCGACGGACAGCTCGCCCGGCGTACCGGGGCCGACGGTGCGACGGAATTGTGGACGCACGACGGCGAGGGCAACCTGCTCACCCGCACCGACGCTTCAGGTGGGGTTTCCCGCTTCGAGTACACCCACTTCGACCTGCCGGTCTCCCGCATCCGCCCCGACGGCGCCCGGTTCGAGTTCGAGCACGACGCCGAGCTGCGCCTCACCCGTGTCCATAACGCGCAGGGCTGACCTGGACCTACGAGTACGACGCGGCCGGAAACGTCCTCTCCGAGACCGACTTCGACGGCCGCACACTCAGCTACGAGGTGGACGCGGCGGGCCGGCTCGCCGCCCGCACCGACGCCCTCGGCGGGACGATCTCGTTCGAGCGTGACCAGTTGGGCCAAGTGGTCCGCAAGGGCGTCGACGGCCGCGTGACGACCTACGGCTACGACGGGCTGGGCAGTTGCTGGAAGCCGTCGGACCGGACGGCGAACTGCGCTACCAGTACGACCGCCGTGGACTCACCAAGACGGAACTGGTCGACGGCCGCCCCATCATGTACACGTACGACGTCCTGGGCCGCCGTACCCGCCGCACCACGCCCACCGGTCACGTCACCACCTACGCCTACGGCACCGACGGACTGCCCCACCATATGACCAGCGGCGATCGACGGATCGACTTCACGCACGACGCGGCCGGCCGGGAACTCGCCCGCGTCTTCGGCGACGCGGTCACCGTGGGCTCCGCCTGGGACGAGGCAGGACGGCTCTCCGCGCAGCAGATCACCGCGGCAGGGCGCGTCGTCAACAGCCGCGCCTACTCCTACCGCGCCGACGGGCAGCTGACCTCCGTCGCCGACCGGCTGACGGGCACCCGCACCTTCGACCTCGACCGGGCGGGCCGCGTCAGCGCCGTCCACGCCAAGGCTGGACGGAGCGATACGTCTACGACGACGCCGGCAACCAGACCTCGTCGTCCTGGCCGTCCGGCCACCCCGGCCGTGAAGCCACCGGACCACGCACCTACACCGGCACCACCCTCACCCGCGCCGGCGACGTCCGCTTCGAGCACGACGCCCTCGGCAGGGTCACCCTGCGCCGGAAGACCCGCCTTTCCCGCAAGCCCGACACCTGGCGCTACACATGGGACACGGAGAACCGCCTCACCTCCGTGACCACCCCCGACGGGACCCGCTGGAGGTACCGCTACGACCCGCTGGGCCGACGCACCGCGAAACAGCGCCTGGCAGGCGACGGCGAGAGCGTGGTCGAGGAGGTCCGGTTCACCTGGGACGGCCTGACCCTGTGCGAACAGACCAGCCACGGACCCGACCAGCTGAACACGGTCGCCCTCACCTGGGACCACCGCGGCCACGCCCCTCTGGCCCAGACCGAGCGCCTCCTCACCGCCGACGACCGGCAGAACGAGATCGACCGCCGCTTCTTCGCCATCGCCACCGACCTCATCGGCACACCTTGCGAACTGATCGACGAATCCGGCGACATCGCATGGCGCTCCCGGCCACGCTGTGGGGCACCACAGCATGGGCCCGCGACGGCACCACCTACACCCTCTCCGCTTCCCGGGCCAGTACTACGACCCCGAGACCGGCTTCCACTACAACTACCTCCGGCACTACGACCCGGAGACCGGCCGCTACGTTTCCCCTGATCCCTCGGTCTCGCTCCGCCCCGAACCCCGTCGGCTACGTGGACAACCCGACCACCGCGTCGGACCCGCTGGGCCTGATGCCCAAGTACACCAAGGAAGAGAAGGCACAGAAGGCCGGGACGACGCCCTCAGCGCCATGGACAAGGTCATTGAACGGGCGCAGGACGGCAAGATGCAGAAAGCCGGTAACTACCACGCGAACGACCATGGCTTCACTGAGGAAATGGTCAAGGAAGTCCTCAAGAAGCCGGACGCGGTGTACCACTCGACTGCAGGCAGCGGAAACCTGATTTTCCGTCAGGAGAGGACATCGTGGTCACCCGGGCCGATCGTACCGGGGCAGGCAACGTCATCACGGCATACGGTTCGTCCGGCATCAAGGGTCCTTCGGGGCCCAGGCACTGGGCGGCTTGCCCACCGACCCGGGTGCGCCGATTACGCACATTGACGTGGTGGAGGGCAGAATTCCAGCCAAGAACGGCTACATGGCCCCCGCAGAGCAGGTCAGATGAGGAGGCGTCCACCATGAAAATCACCATCGGCGACTGGACCGTGATGGTGACGGGCGAGCCGCTGCGCCTCACCCCGCGTTTCGACTTCCGGGACTTCCGTGTGCGCATCGCGGAGTATTCGAACGTAGAGGAACGCGGCGCGTTCCTTCTGGACACCTTCGGCAGTGGGCCGTGGTTGTGGGACACGCCTGACGAGCTCCGGTTCGACCGGGAAGACCAGGAGTTGGTCGGCGCCGAGTTCCAGGTCGCCGGTGAGGCCGCCGACCCCGAGGACTCCGCCCGCCTTTCCGCGACCCCCATTGTCGACCCGGGAGGTCTTCGCGCGGACGAGGCCCGGACTTTCACCTGGAGGTGACCACCGAGCTCTGCCGTGCCCCGGAGGACGCTGTACTGACCTGTCTGCGTGACCTCGAGGTCCTGGACGAACCGCTGGAGGCACGCATCGGCATCGCCCCGGACGTGGCTCTCCTCGTTCAGGACGGTACCGTCGTCGGCTGGAGCCTGACCGACCCGGTCCGTTACGTGACCACCGGGTTCGCCGCCCCGACCCGGCTCCTCCCGCCCCGTCCACCCGGCTCCTGTTCACCGCGTGCATGGACCTCGTCACCACGCCGTGGCTGGACGCGGTGAGGCGCCGTGATCCGGCCGCCGTGTCCGCCCTGCGGGAGCTCGACCACAGGCTGCGCGACCAGCGTGACGACCGGAACCGGGCTGACGCGCCTCGCTTTGATCGGCGAATTGGTCGAGGAGTACGGGAGCCGGTGATGGTCAGCCGTGGAGCGGGTCGATGTGGCCCGGCTGCGGCGGGCCCTGGCCGCAGGCGGCGGACGGCCGGGTGGTGCAGGCTGAAAATCCGTGCGCACCGGCCGTGACGCTCATTTGACGCTCCGAGCCCTGGCAGCCCGCCTACGGAGCCGAGGAAACCCATCTGACCTGCAGCTTCTCCCACATCGGCTGTCGGTGACGTCTTTCCGATGACGTCGCATGTTGAGTGCGTGGTCATCTTGGAGCCCGCGACAAAGGGGCCCTGACCTGCAGTTTCCGGGGTTCTCAGGCATGGCCGAATGCGCTCGACATGTTTTCCCCGGACACGACGTGGAGTGCGCGGCATTCCAGGCAGACTGCTCTGACCTGCGGTTTCGATCAAGAGTGCAGGCGGCAAGAAGTCTGCGGCGGCCTTCGTCGGGAATGGTGCGCGACGGGCTCGACGCTCGTTCTGATGATGCGTCAGGTGAGCCTCGAACCCACGGCGCAGTACGGGTCGTCGCGTCATTATGGAGGAGAGGTTTCTTGGCCGCCGCGAGCCATCTGGCCGCCCGGGTGGCCAGGTCGGTGTAGCCGTCCTGGCTCCGGTCGGTGCGGTCAGGGCGCTGAGATACGTCCGCCTTCGGACTGCGGATCGCCTGCGTCTCCCCGGGTTGCGCTGTTAAGGCCCTGGCGATGTCCTCAAAGGACTGCGGTCACCCGCCGGTCGGACCTTCAGGTGGGGTCTCGCGAGGGCTCGGCCCTGCGACGCTGTCCACGTTCGTGCCATCCTGCGGCTGTGGAGCGCCCGTCCCCGACCGCCCAACCGGATCAGACACCGGAGAGCGTCGCCGCCAGCGACTGGAACCAGGCGCCGTGGGAGAACGGTTCCGGCGGGCCCACCTCCATACCAAGTTCGGCGGCAGCCAGGGCATAGTCCCCTCGTCCAGGGGAGGGCGAGCAACTCGTGCAGTTCACCCGCGAGGCGGGCGACCAACTGCGGGTTTGTGGTGTCGGCGTAGTCGGTGACCGCGGCTTCGTGGCCGAGGAACTCGTCGACGATGTCCTGGGAGAACCAGCCCCCAGCAGTTGCGCGGTCTCCGGAAAACGCGCGTGCCACTCCCAGTGCGTCTGCGGGGACGATGGCTCCGGGACGTTGCCCTCCTCGATGCTCCTCTTCAGGTGGTCGGCCAGCACTGTCAGCCAGTCACCGACGTCCGACTGAGGCTTTCCGGTGTCCGGGATCGAGTAGAACTCACCCAGCTCCTGCCGAATGCGGCCCGGAGGATTACGGCTGTACTCGCGCAGCTGTCGCTCCGCCTCCGCGACGGCCGCAGGGCGGGTATGCCAGGTGTGACGGAGATACGCGTTCAGGGCGCGACTGCGCCGCTCCGGGTGTCGTCTGCCGACTGACCCAGATACGCGCGCATCACCTGGTCCAGCTCGCCGTACCGCCGGTCGTGTTCGAGGGGTTTCATGGACATGTGCGTGTGACCCTACAGGTAGAACGGGACGGTCGTGTGGACGACGAAGCCGAGCGGACTCGTCGCCTCACGGCGCAGCACCACACGCGCCGCGCGCACGTCGACGGGGCCGCGCCCGGCCAACAGGTCGCCCTCCAGCTGGACCCGGCCCACGGGCTCCTCACGGGACGGCCAGGCCGCCTCGAGGGTGAGGCGGGCCCGGGTGTTCTGGGCGAGCCAGCGGTGGACGGCCTGTTCGTTGGCGGTCACCACCTGCTGGGTGGCCCACTGGGCGGTCTCCCGGTCGGGATAGGAGGCGGAACGGGTCAGCACGGGGCATCCTCTCAAATTGCCTCGTCAGGAGCCGAACTCCTACGGGTGGCGGGCGGTTCAGTAGTCGGCGAAGTTCCAGAACATGCCCACCTCGGTGTCCGAGACGACGATCAGGCCGTAGTCCTCCGAGTACACGCTCAGCGGGCTGTACGCCCAGCTCGACGATGTGAAGTCGAGTGTGCCGCTCACGTGACCGGGCTTGTTGATGTTGGTGTGGAAACTGGCGGAGTCCCCGTAGCGCGCGAGAATCGTGCGCGCCATCGCCGGAGCTCCTCCTCGCTTTCGACGAAGCGACTCAGGTTGGCCAGGGTGCAGCCGTCGTCCGTAAGGGCGAGGAGCAGGTTCTCGGCACTGTCCCGATCGATCTCCTGGAGACGCCTCGCGATGTACTCCGGCGGGTGGGCGACGAAGGGATACGTGAGGACGCCTCGCGCTCGGGGTTCTGAGCCGCGTCATCGAGACCGGTCCAGCCGCGGGGTCCGGCTCGCGTGCCATCAGAGCAAGGACGTCGAGGACCCAGCTCTCGTGGCGACGCGGGCCCGTGGCGTCGTACGGGTACGCGTCCTCGTACAGGTGGCGTACCGCGGCTTCCCAGTCGGCGTGCTGCGGGTTGGTTATGGCACCCACGGCCTGAGTGAGCTGGTCCGCCCCCAACGACGCCGTGATGGATACGTTCATCCAGCTGTGGCACAGGGAGTTCAGGTAGTGCTGCTGGGGAAGGGGGACGTCAGCCACCCTTCCGACCCGGAACACGTTCTTGCACAGTGGCTGGAGGAGGTCCCGGACGATTTCGGGTATGCCCTCCATCAGGCCGCGCAGGATGTCGTCGCCGCCGTCGTCGTCGCCCCACTTGATGTCGGGTACCGAGTCGAAGTTCGGGGCCTGTCGATGACCGCGGGCCGCGGGCGCTGCTCGGCCGTCTTCCCCGGCTTGGGGTGGCCCGCCACATCTGCCCTGGTGTAGGCGTTGGCCGTCTCGGTGAATCCGACTGCGACACCGCCGACGCTGAGCACGGACCGGCCCCAGACCTCCAGCCAGCGATTGCCGATCTTCTTGTACGCCTGGGCGAACTTCTCGGCCTCCGTGCCGGCGCCTCCAGCGTCGGGGTACTTGCCCAGCTCCTCGAGAGCGTCTCGGCACCGCGCACCAGGAAGTCCTGCTGCGCGGCGACCCGACCGGAGACCGACCAGAGGTCGCTCGGCTTGACGTCGATGGTGCCGCTGCCACCCGGCGGCTGGGCGGGTGAGGAAGGGCCGGCCGTCAGGCACCGCCTCCCCATCCTTCGAGTACGGACCTGTTGGCTGTGGCGTAGTTCAGGTGCCCCTTCACCACGACCTCGTGGAGCCAAGCCTGGGTTGCCTTGAGGTCGCCGGCGGAGTGGCTCCACTTGTCCAGTTCGTCGATGAACGCTTCGCGGGCCTCACCGTCCCAGCTCAGCACGGCTTTGGCGGTCCCCTCGTACAACGTGTCCAGCTTCTCGTTGAGGACGTGGAGGATGCCCTCCAGGTCACCCGAAAGCTGTTGCAAAGTAGCGAAATTAACGGTGATGCGGTCCTATGGCTTCGGTCGGCAACGCACGTGTTCCTGAACTGCCAATCCCGTTCAGTCCCGTACGAGGGTGAGGTGGGTCGTCAGGTCGGCGACCGGCGCCGGCCCGGCCTGCCGCAGTGGTGGAACCAGGGTGATGTCTGCCGCCCAGGGGCCAGCGGGCCGAGCGTCGAGGTCGCGGTGAGGCCGCCACCTGTGTCACCGAGGAGCATCCGCGCTCTGTCCCGCGTCGGGACGGCCTCCACCCGCTACAGAGCACGGGCACGATCCACCGGCTGTCTCCATGACGGCGTCAACTGACGGGGAAAAGGCCGGCAGGCCCTGGCCGGTGGCTCAGGAGGCCATGGACTGTGTCGCCTTGGTCGCGACGCCATCCACTCCCTACGGGGCCACGCCACTGAAGGTCCGAGCTTCCGAGGCCTCGTCAGCTTGGAGCGTGTCCTCTGGGGGCGTGTCGGCGGTGCGGTCGCCGACGCGGGGGCGGGAAGGGGGCTCGCACGGTCTCGCGTCGTAACGCTTGGGCGAGGCGCGCGCTTCGATGCCGGCCTGACGAAGGACACCCGTGAGGGATTGGTGTATCCGACGAAGTACAGGCGCGCGGCTTCGGGATGAGGCTGTGCCTCTACGGCGAGGGTTGCCCGTCCTCGTCGAGTACGCCCAGGGCCCGACCAGATCGTGCAGGTTGGGCCGGTACCCGGTGGCGGCGATGACCGTGTCGGGACGCAGTCGGGTGCCGTCGGCCAGTACCACGTCGGGGCCGTCGAATGCCTGGACGGCCCCGACCGGCTCGACCCGCCCGGACCTGACGGCGTCCACGAAGCCGTGGTCGAGCACCGGGTTGACCCTTCGCGGGCATTGCGGGTATACAGGCCCGTGCGGGGTCGCGGCAGTCCCCGTGAGGTCAGGTCGGGTACCGCGAGACGTTGCGTGAGCAGGGAGGTGCGGTCGCGCCACGCGAGCGGGAGGACCTCCGTCAGCCGCCCGACCGAGTGCCATCCGGCGCTGGCGCGGGGCAGGATGTTGGGTGGGGTACGGACTGCGATGCGGACCTTTTCGGCTCCGGCTCCGGCCAGGGTGCCGGCGATCTCGGTACCGCTGTTACCAGCGCCGACGACCAGGACGTCCCGCCCGCGGTAGGGGCCGGAGACCGGTAATGGGCCGAGTGCAACAGTGTGCCGGTGAACGTGGAACGACCGGGCCAGTCTGGGACGTTCGGGGTGTGGCATCGGCCGGTGGCCACCACGACCGCGTCAGCGGGCACTGGGCCGTCGGGGGTGTGGACCAGCCACTGTGCTCCCGAACCCGGCTCGGCCCGCTCGATGCGCTGCACCGGGGTGGTCACCCGGACCTCGAGTCGGTGGTGGGCGACGTAGCTCTCCAGGTAGCGCACATAGTCGTCCCGGCTCACCCACGGCCCGCTTGGCGCGGCACCGACAGGCCGGGGAGTTTTGAGGCGCCGGGGTGGTGTGCAGGCGCAAATGATCGTAGCGCTGCGCCCAGCTCGCTCCCACTCGGTCCGACCGTTCCAGGATCACGGTCGGCACCCCGGAGCGGCGCAGTATTGCGGCGGCCGCCAGGCCGTGGGGCCGGCTCCGATCACGATCGTGGGAGCGCTGAAGTCTCGCTGTGGTGTTAGAGGCATCGTCTTCTACAACGGCAGACCGCGGCTCACGTCACGCTCGATGGGGAGGCGCGAAGCCGGGAGAGTGGCGAGGAGGGCTGTTCACCGGAAGAGCGGGTGGCCGCCGTTACACCTGCGGTAGGGACTCGTTGAACACCGGGCAGTAGCGCACCGCCTCGCGCAGGGAGTTGGTCCGCTCAGGGCCGGATCGTCCGGCCGAGCGCCATGAGCCGGACAGGCCAGGGCGTGAGCGTCGCGGCCCCGGCCTCTGTGGCGGGCTTTTCCTCCGGGCCGGCTCGCTACTCCTGTCCGATCTTTCGAGGGGCTCACGTGCAGGAAGTAACGACGCGTCACCTACCACGACTGCGGATCAGCGGAGTCTGCAAGGCGTATGGCGGCAGGCAGGTCCTGCGCGACGTCGACCTTGATGTGCCCGCCGGGACGCTGGTGGGAGTCGTCGGCGAGAACGGGGCGGGGAAGAGCACTCTGCTGCAGATCGCCGTAGGACACCTCGCCCCCGATCGCGGAACGGTGACACGGACCGGGGCGGTGGGGTACTGCCCGCAACGGGTGGTACTCAACGACGCGTTCACCGTCGGACAACATCTGCGGTTGTTCCAGATGGCCTACCGGATGCCTACGCCGGAGCGCGTCGGGGAGCTGATGGAGCTGCTGGCACTGACTGGCTGCCGGCGACAGCAGGTCGGCGAACTCAGTGGCGGAACGCGACAGAAGCTGAACCTCCTGATCGCTCTCATGCACGATCCGCAGTTGCTGGTCTTGGACGAGCCGTATCAGGGCTTCGACTGGGACACCCATCAGCGGTTCTGGACCCTGGCCGCCGACCTGCGTGATCAGGGCCGGTCGATCATCGTGGTCTCTCACCTGCTGCACGACCTGCACCACTTCGATGCGATCGCTCATCTGCGCCAGGGTCGTCTGCACTTCGAGGAGAGCAACCGATGAGACTCTCCTGGACGGCATTCACCGAACTGCTGCGCTGCACTCTGCTGGGCCACCTGCGCAACCGGCTGGCTCTGGTTCTGGCGGTCGCTTTCATCCCCATCTGGATCGCTGTGGCACGCCTGTGCACCTCCGACCAAGTGGTGCGCATCTGGCTGGACGCCATCAGCGCACCCGTCTCCGCTCCGGCCAGCCAGTTGGGCCAGGTGGCCAGCGCGCTGGGCGCCACCACCATGGTCGCCGGCTTCATCACCTTCACCGAGACCTTCCAGTCCCGGCAGATGGACCGTCGTCTGCTGCTGGCCGGCTACCCCGGCTGCCGATACTGCTGGCGAAAGTTGCTGCCGTCGCCCTCACCGCCGCCCTACTGGCCGTCTACACCACGATCCTGCTGTGGATCTCGCTGCCCATACGCCACGCTGGTCCCCTGGTGGTGGCCCTTGCAGGTGCCGGCCTCGCCTACGGCGGCATCGGCCTTCTGCTCGGCTCGCTGGTCCGGGGCGAGCTGGAGGGCTTCTTCCTCATCATCATGCTCAGCCTGGTCGACACCGGCCTGCAGAATCCCGTCTTCAACACACTCATGGATGTGGCAGGCGTGTCTGCGCTTCCTCTGTACGGCGTGAACCAACTGGCGCTGAGCTCAGCCCTCACTCCACATATCCCTTGGTCCCACGGCCTGCTCTCCCTCACCTGGTCCGCAGCGACCGGTGCCCTGGCCCTGCTCGTCCTCCATTCCCACCGCCCTTCCCGCTCCCCGTGGTCCCGCAGGAGGTGGGTCCATGCAGGGTGATCAGGGGCCGGGACGGTCCTCGTCCCGCCGCCTGGTTGCTGGCCCCGCCGGTCGGCGGGAACGCTTGATCGACCCGTGCGTGCGCCGGCGGGAGCGGTCGCTGCCCGGCAGACCGCGCACTACGGACCGACGCGGACGGGGTGAGGCCGCCTGGCCGTCTCCCCGACGAGAGGGATGGCTGTTGGTCATGACGCTCGTTTGACGCTCCGGGCGCCTGCAGGCGGTACAACGAGCCGAGAAATAGGCTCTGGCCTGCACCTTTCCGAGCCCTGCTCAGGCCGACATCTTTCCGATGACCCGTCATGTCGAGTGCGTCGCGATCCTTGAGCCCGCCGGAAAGGGTGCCTGACCTGCAGTTTCGTCGAGTGTGCATTATGTGTGCTGTGGGCGTTACGGGCGATATCTTGACGCATGAGCGACGCACGTGACGCACGTCTGACGCACGTTTGACGCACGTTCTGATGAGGCGTCAGGAGGTCGTTCTTGGAGGTGGCGGTGCGTCAAGTGGGGCCTGTCGGGTTCCTTCTTTGCTATCTCTTGGGTCAAGGGGCGTCGGTTATAGCCTGGTTTGGGGCTTAGTAGGAGCGGGGCCCGTACGGGCTCCAGTGGCCGAGGAAGGGCTTGAGGTCGTCGCTGCTGGGCTTCGGTGGGGAGGGCAGCTTCGGCGCTGCGGCGGACTCGGCGAGGTGTTGGAGGCGGGCATCCGCGAAGGCGAGCCACGCCTCGATCTCGGTCTTTTCCTGCCCAGGCGGCAGCGATGTGGCTTGGTCGCGCACTGCTGTGACGTATTCGGTCAGCCGTCTGGTCTGGCGCCAGGCGTCTGCCTGTTCTCCGAGGTGTTTGACGCGTAGGCAAGGTCTGTCCAACGAGCGGTGTAACTCGGGTTGTTGAGGGTTACTGGCGGGCTGCGGAGAGGCGGCCGTCGAAAGTGATGTCGAAGGCGTTCAGGGCGGTCTTCCAGCGCATGGTCCAGCGGGCTTGGCCCTTGCCGGTCGGGTCGAGCGACATGATCGCCATGTAGACGCACTTCAGGGCGGCCTGCTCGTTCGGGAAGTGGCCGCGGGCCTTCACCGCCCGTCGGATCCGCGCATTCACGGACTCGATCGCGTTCGTCGTGCAGACGATGCGGCGGATCTCGGTGTCGAAGCGGAGGAAGGAGTGAACTCCTCCCACGCGTTCTCCCAGAGCCGGACAATTGCCGGATACTTCTTGCCCCAGACGCCGGCGAACTCGGCGAACCGCTCGAGTGCGGCCTCCTCGGTCGCCGCGGTGTAGACGGGCTTGAGGACCTTGGCGATCTTGTCCCAGTCCTGGCGGGCGGCATAACGGAAGGAGTTCCGCAGCAGGTGGACCACGCAGGTCTGCACGATCGTCTTCGGCCAGACAGTCTCGACGGCGTCGGGCAGGCCCTTGAGTCCGTCGCAGACGAGCATGAGGACGTCGTTCACGCCGCGGTTCTTGATCTCGGTGAGGATGTGCATCCAGTGCTTGGCGCCCTCGCCGCCGTCGCCGGCCCACAGCCCGAGAATGTCGCGCCGACCCTCGGTCGTCACCGCCAGGGCGACGTAGATGGGCCGGTTGGCGACCGCACCGTCGCGGATCTTCACGTGGATGGCGTCGATGAAGACCACCGGGTAGACGGCGTCCAGCGGCCGGTTCTGCCATTCGGCCATGCCCTCGAGGACCTTGTCGGTGATCGTGGAGATCGTCTGCCTGGAGACGTCGGCGCCGTAGACCTCTGCGAGGTGGGCCTGGACCTCGCCGGTGGTCAGGCCCTTCGCCGCGAGTGAAATGACCATCTCGTCCACGCCGGACAGGCGCTTCTGCCGCTTCTTGACGATCTTCGGTTCGAAGGAGCCCTCGCGGTCGCGGGCACGCTTATCTCCACCGGGCCGACATCGGTCAGCACGGTCTTGGCTCGGGTGCCGTTGCGGGAGTTGCCGCCGTTCTTCCCGACGGGATCGTGCTTGTCATAGCCGAGGTGATCGGTGATCTCACCTTCGAGGGCCGACTCCAGAAGCCGCTTGGTCAGCTGCTGGAGCAGTCCGCCCTCTCCGGTCAGCTGAAGGCCCTCGGCCTGAGCCCGGCCCACCAGCTCGTCAATCAACCGGTCGTCCACAGACTTCGCCGACACCGCCTCAGACACCTCAACGGTCTCGGCCTCGGTCACATTCTCACTGGTCATCGATGCATCCTCCATGATCGGGAGTTACACCGAACGTTTTACAGTCCCCGCTCGGGAGAGTGCGGAGCAGCCGGATGCCGAGACGCGCGCTGCGAGATTCTTCCGCCAGCTCGCGGCGGACGACACCCCACGACCGTCGCAGCCGTGCACGAGCTGATCGCCGGCTGGGAGGGGCTCGGGGCTGGACGGGGCATGGGGCCGGGAAGGTCACGACCAGTGCGTTCCTGATGCTCGGGAGCGCGGGCAGTCCTGGCCGGGGCGTCTGGCCGATGGTGCTCTACCCGGGCAGCGGCCGCGGTGGAACCGTTGAGATCGTCTTCCAGCATCTGGCGAAGCGCGAGCCGTTCACCGAGCGCTCACTCCGTGCCGAACTCCTGGACAGGCTCAACCGGATGGAAGGTGTTGCCCTGTCGCAGGGCAAGCTGGACCTCCGCCCCACGTTCCGGCTGGCCGTACTGGAGGACGCACGGAACCGTGAGCTCCTCCTGGAGACGCTGGGCTGGTTCAGGGACCGGTGGGAAGAGAGCGGAGCGGCCTGACGCGCGGGACCGTCGATACACTCCGGATGCTCGCCCCGGGCGGCCGGAAGCCCTGGACGCCCGGGCCGGACGCGCAGGCGACCGACCGCACCACCACCGGACAGGGGAGGCCCGTACACCGTGGAGCCATTGAGGGACAACGACCCCGGACCATCGGCGTGTACACGCTCGTGTGCCGACTCGGCGCCGGAGGCATGGGACAGGTCTACCTCGGAGAGTCACCGGCCGGTCAGCTGGTCGCGGTGAAGGTGATCAAACCGTCGGTCCTCGACGAGGACAGCAGGGCCCGGTTCCTGCTGGAGGTGGACAGTCTCAAGACGGTGTACGGGCCGTTCATCGCCTCCTTCGTCGCCGCCGACGCCCATGCCGAACGCCCGTGGCTGGCCGTCGAGTACGTGCCGGGGCCGACCTGCTCGCCCATGTCGCCGAGCACGGTGTGCTGCCACTCGTGGAGAGCGCCAGTCTCGGGCGCTGCTCGCCGAGGGGCTCGGCACCGTGCACGAGGCGGGCTGCTGCACCGTGACCTCAAGCCCCAGAACATCCTGCTCGCTCCAGCCGGCCCCAAGGTGATCGACTTCGGCCTCGCGGTACTGGCCGAGCGGCGCTCCACGCTGACCGCCACCGGTGTCGTGGTGGGTTCGGTGCTGTGCATGCCGCCCGAGCAGGCACGTGGCGAGCACGAGCTCGACCGGCCGGTGGACGTCTACGCCCTGGGCGCTGTCCTCCTCTACGCCACCACGGGCCACTACCCGTACGCCGGCTCCAGCTGGCAGGCCGTCGCGCTGAAGATCGAGGATCCGGCTGTGGCGCCGGACCTGAGTGGTCTGCCGCCCCAGCTGGAACCGCTCGTCTCCGCCATGCTCGCCCTCGACCCGGCCGACCGGCCGACACTGCCCCAGGTCACCGAGCAGCTCGTCGACGTCATGGCAGGCCAGGGGCTGACCGCCGCACAGGCCAAGCGCCGGCTCACGGAGCTGACCCCGAGGTGGCGCTGCCCGTGCACGCGGAGTCTCCCGAGTATCCGCCCGGCTACACCCCGACCGTGGTGGACGTCGCCGCATACGAGGACGACCAGACTCCGCCGCAGGCGGAGAGCGCGGAGGACGACGTGCCGGAACAGGACGCGCCCTTCGACGCCGTTCCGCCCGCCTCCGAGAAGCCCGGGACGAGCAGGGCCCCGTCCGTCCGGGCGTCCGGCTCTCCGCGCCGCTGCGGATCGCCGAGGATCTACGGGCCGCCTATGCGAGCGAAGCATCCTTCTGAGGTGCCGCACACCCCATGACAGACTTGGGGCGACATGACCACGCCGCGTTTTCCCGGCCGAACAACGGAGTGACCACGAGTGTCGGAGCAGGGGCAGACGAGGTTTCCGCCGGGCACAGATCCTCGTCCGGGACGAGGAATGGCTGGTCAGGAACGCGCGCCGGACCAAGCACGCGAGTGACGGCGACCGGATCGAAGCCATCGGCGTCTCGGAGTTCGTACGGGACGAGGAGGCCGTCTTCTACACCGGCATCGACACGGTCGAGCTCCTCGACCCGGAGAAGACGCGCCTGGTCCCCGACACCTCCTCCCACTTCCGGCGCGGACGCCTTTTCCTCGAAGCGGTCCTGCGCAAGACGCCGCTGCCACAGACCGAACGCGGCCTCGCCCTGGCCGACCGTTTCCTCCTCGACCCGCTCCCGTACCAGCAGCGGCCCGCCGAGCTCGCCCTGTCCATGGGCAACCTCCGCCCCGCATCCTGATCGCGGACGTCGTCGGGCTCGGCAAGACCCTCGAAATAGGCCTCACCCTCGCCGAGCTCATCCGCCGGGGCCGCGGCGAACGGATCCTCGTCGTGACCCCGCAGAGCGTCCTGGAGCAGTTCCAGCACGAGCTGTGGACCCGGTTCTCGATCCCGCTGGTGCGGCTCGACTCGCTGGGCATCCAGCGCATCCAGCGTGAGATCCCCGCCGGCCGCAATCCGTTCACGCACTACAAGCGCGTGATCATCTCTGTGGACACGCTCAAGAACATCGGGCAGTACCGCCACCACCTGGAACGCATCCAGTGGGACGCGGTCGTCATCGACGAGTCCCACAACCTCATCAACCAGGGCAGTCAGCGCCGCGCCCTCGCCGAGACGCTGACCCCGCGCACCGACGCCCTGATCCTGGCCAGCGCCACCCCGCACAACGGCGACAAGCGTTCCTTCGCCGACCTGGTGTCACTGCTGGACCCCGCCGCCATCGTGGACCGCGACCACTACGACCCGGCGGACGACCTCGGACACCTCTTCATCAGGCGTACGAAGATCAGCCCCGAGGTCCGCAACGGCATCGGCACCAAGTGGGCGGACCGCGGCCCCACCCTCTCACTGCGCTGCCCGGCCAACGAGGCCGAGGAGCGGATCTTCGCGGAGCTGGCCGAGCACTGGCTGCCCGCCCCTCCGGCAGCACCGACTTCGGCACGGCGGACCAGGAGCGGACCTCGGTCAGTACGGACCCGCTCTTCGCGTACAACGTCCTGAAGACCTTCCTCTCCTCCCACAAGGCGCTGGGAACCCTGGTCGACACCCGGGTCGCCTCGCTCGCCAAGCGGGTGCGGGACAGGGCGAACGACGGAAAGCGGCCCGACCCGGCGGTCGACGGCGAGCAGACCGCCCTGGCCCGGCTGCGCGCCCTGACCGACTCGATGGGCGACGGGAGTACGCCGGGGACTCCACCAAACTGGACGCCCTCGTCGAGCAGTTGGAGCAGATCGGGGTGGGGCCGCGCAGCGACACGCGCGGTGATCTTCTCCGAGCGCGTCGAAACCCTCAAGTGGCTGGCAGAGAAGGTGCCCGCGCGCCTCGGCTTCACCCCCGACAAGGACGGCGGCCACAAGGCTGTACGGATCATGCACGGCGGGATCGTCGAGGAGCAACAGCGGTTGATCCGCGAGGAGTTCAGCCTCGCCGGCGCCCCGGTGCGGCTTCTCTTCGCCGGTGACGTGGCCTCCGAGGGCGTCAACCTGCACCGCCAGTGCCACCATCTGATCCACTACGACATCCCGTGGTCGCTGATCCGCATCGAGCAGCGCAACGGACGTATCGACCGGTACGGGCAGCGCCACGAGCCGCAGTTCCGGGCGCTGATCCTCACTTCGGAGCAGCCGGGTGCCAAGGACGACAGGACCGTCGCCGAGAAGCTCCTCGTCCGCGAGGAGGAGGCCCACAAGCTGAGCGGAACAGCAGAGGCGGAGACGGGTTACTTCCGCGCCGACGAGGAGGAGCGGCGTCTCATCAGGGAGCTGATGGCGGGCGGCACGGTCGAGGACTTCTTCACCTCCGCACCCGCCTCGGACGACGCCGACCTGACCGGTCTCTTCGGCCAGGTCGACACCATCACCGAGGAGGAGCCGCCGGCCCGCGCCGAAGTGCCCTCGCTGTTCGACGGCGACACGTCGGCCTTCGTCGACTCGGCGCTCGCCGAGCTGTACGAGGACCGCGCGGACGATGTCATCGGCCTGTCCCGCAGCAAGGACGCCAAGGACCGCCCGTATCTCTCCCTCTCCGGAGCTCGCCCCGATCTGCTGCGCCGGCTCAAGGCCCTGCCGCCGTCCTACCTGAAGGAGCAGGGGTGGCCAAGCGCATGATCCTCTCCTTCGACCGGAGTCTGGCCCAGGACAAGCTGACCGAGGCCCGCGAGGCCACGGACACCATCTGGCCGACCGTCTCCTATCTGAGCGACATTCACCCCGTGGTGGAGTGGCTCACCGACAAGCTGCTGGTGCAGTTCGGCCGGCAGGAAGCGCCGGTGATCACCTCCCGCATGTGCGGCACCCCACCTTCCTGATCCAGGGCATCTACTCCAACGCGCTCGGCCGCCCCACGGTCGTCCGCTGGATGGCGGTCACCCCGACCCGGACGCCCCCGTGGCGGAGATGACGGCGGCCCTGCACGCGGCGAAGGTCCGCCCCGACCTCGCCCGCACCGGTGATCCGCGCGACCTCGGCCACCTCCAGTCGCTGGTGCCGGCAGCGGTGGCGCGGGCCCGCGAGCACCTGGAGAGGTCCAAGGAGGACTGGGCGGAGCAGATCAGCGTCCCGCTCGCCGACTACCGCGAGCGCCTCATGGACTGGCGTGCGGAGTCCCTGGACTCCCTGACCGGCGAGAGCACTCGCCGTAAGCGACAGGTCGAGAAGACGGCGGTCGACCAGGCCGACCTCCTGGACCAGTTGGAGACCACCGGCCTCCCCTGCTGCGCGTGCTCGCCGTCCTGGACAAACCCGCGCCGGACATCGCCCCCGGTCATCCGACACCCGACCACGCATTCGATCCGGCGGAGAACTGACGTGACGTACGACTCGCTGGTCAACCACGGCGACTATCTCTCGGCGCACTACCTCGCCGAAGTCCTCCCCAAGGACCTCAAGGCCAAGGACGGCCTTCTCGCCCGGTGGGCCGAGACCGAGGAACGGGAGCGGCGCGCCCACGCGGAGGCCGTCGCCTTGGCCAAGGCCGCAGGGGACGATCCGGCGACCGTCCCGCCACGTGCCCGCACCCCCGTGAGGGGCTGCGAGCCCTGCACGGTCCCTACTTCGCATCCCGTGCCGACTTCGCCCGGGATGCGGAGGCCCTGCCGTGCCGGACGCCCCGGTCCCCGGCGACTGGGCCGGCCGCCTCACGGATCTGCATCTGGCCACCCTGCGGGGCTCGGCTTCGCGGACGCCCACGAGCAGGTCGTCACCGTCCACCGCTCGGGCCACGACTACCCGGTCCGGGCCCTGCACGACGAGCCCGGACTGATCGCCGTCTCCTGCGGCTGGACCGACGAGCCGGACGCCGCCCTCGACCCGGACGGCGCGGGCCGGCTGCTGCACCCGGTGGCCCTGGAGGCGTCGGCCCGTCTCGCCGACGCGAAGGCCCTGGCGGACTTCCTCTTCGAGTGCGACGAACCCCGCGCTACGTCCTGGTGGTGGCCGGCGGCGTCGTCGTCCTCGCGGACCGGCTCGCCTGGCACGAGGGCCGCTACCTCGCCGTCGGCCTGGACGCCGCGCTCAACCGGCGCGACATCCGCAACGGCGGCGAACTCGACACGGTCGCCGCCCTGTTCGGCGCCGACTCGCTGCGGATCCCCGAGGAGGGCGGCACCGCGCCGCTGGCCGGATTCGTCGACAAGTCCGGCAAGCACGCGGTCGGTGTCTCCACCGAACTCCGCGAAGGCCTGCGCCTGTCCGTCGAATGGATCGCCAACGAGGTGCTGGCCCGGCTCCGGGACCAGGGCGTCGCTCCGGGGCAGATCGACGAGCCGGGCCGCCTCGCCAAGGAACTCGGCCGTGAGTCGCTGCGCTACCTCTACCGCATCCTGTTCCTGCTGTACGCCGAGGCCCAGCCCTCGCTCGGCATCCTGCCCGCCGACGATCCCGAGTACGTGCGCGGCTACGGCCTCCAGCGCCTGGGCGACCTCGTCGTACGCGACCTGGTGGGCGAGCGGTCCCGGCGCGGCTTCCACCTGTACGAGTCCCTGGACCTGCTCTTCCGGCAGGTTCAGCAGGGACACCGGGAGTTCGGCAGCGAGCCCGAGGACCTTCAGGCCCAGGCCGCCGACCGCGCGGCCACCGAGGCCGAGCGGGAGGCCGCCGAACTCTTCGCCGCCGGGACCATCACCCGCGACGAGCACACGGAACGCGTACGCGAGGCCGACCGCACCCGCAAGGCCGCCGCACGCAGCGCCGATGTCGGCCTGCGCTTCGAGCCCCTGCGGTCCGAGCTGTTCGAGAGCGACGCCGTACGCCTCATCTCGACCGACCTGATCGAGAACCCGGCGTACGAGGAGGGCTCGGGGCTGCCCGAGTTCCTGGACATCCGGCTGCGCAACGAGACCCTCCACAAGGTGCTGCACCGCCTGATGCTCACCGGGGCAAGGGCCGCGAACGCGGCGGCTTCATCTCGTACGCCCAGCTGGGCATCAACCAACTCGGCGCGGTCTACGAGGGGTTGATGTCCTACACCGGCTTCATCGCCGACGAGGACCTGTACGAGGTGGCCAAGGGCGGCGACGCGTCCGGCGGCAGCTGGATGATCCCCGCCTCCCGGGTCCAGGACTACCCGGACGAGGTGTTCGTCGAGCGCCCGCACGAGGAGACCGGCCGCCCGCTGCGCGTCGTCCACCCCAAGGGGTCATTCGTCTACCGCCTGGCGGGCCGCGACCGCCAGACCTCGGCGTCGTACTACACCCCGAAGTCCCTGACCGAGGTGACCGTCGAGCTGGCGCTGAAGCACCGCCTCGACCAGGACGGAACCGAGACGTCCGCCGAGGAGCCTCGGCTGGAAGATCTGCGAGCCGGCACTCGGCTCGGGCGCGTTCCTCAACGAGGCGATCGACCAGGTGGCGGCGGAGTACCTGCGGCGCAGGGAACGGGAGTTGGACCGCCGCATCGACCCGGAGGCGCGCCCGGTCGAACTCCAGAAGGCCAAGGCGTACATCGCCCTGCACAACGCGTACGGCGTCGACCTGAACGCCACGGCGGTCGAGCTGGCGGAAGTCTCGCTCTGGCTGAACTCCATGCACCCCGGCATGCGCGCACCCTGGTTCGGCCTCCACCTGAGGCGCGGCAACTCGCTGATCGGGGCGAGCCGCAAGGTGTACGGAGCGGACGCGCTGCCGCACGGCCAGTGGCTGTCCAGAAGGCGCCGCTCGCGCCCACCGAGCTTCCCTTCCGCGACGGCGATCTGCCGGACGGCGCGGTGCACCAGTTCCTCCTCCCGCTCTGGGCTGGGGTGCGGTGGCGGGCGAGCCCGAGGCGAAGAAGCTGGCGGAGGAGCAGGCGAAGGCGCTCGGCCAGTGGCGCAGAGGTGTCCAGAAGACCCCAAGGGCCCCAAGCCATTCGAGGAAAAGCCCGACGAGCCGACGGACAAGCGGCAGGCGCGGTACGCCCGTTGGGTCAAGGCCGGGGCCAAGACCGAGGCCGGTCGGCTCCAGGCGGTGGCTCGGCGGGCCGAGTTCCTGTGGAGCCTGGTCGCCAAGCGCCTGGAGCTGTCGGAGCGGAAGGTGTCGCGCCGGATCGACGTGTGGGAAGCGGAGTGGCTGGAGCCGTCCAAGGAGGCCACGGACAAACAGCGCGTCCTGGACGACCTGACGGCGGCCGGCACCCGTACTGGCGGCTGAAGACGGTCATGGACGCGTGGTGCGCGCTGTGGTTCTGGCCGCTGGACCAGGTGGGGCTGCTGGACGGTACGGATGCGGCGTACGCGCCGGGCGGCGGCGGGCCGTTCGGTGCGGCGCCCGTCCTGGAGGTCGCCGCGCCGACGGGTCCCGCGCCGGGCGATGTCGCCTGGCGGGCGACTGGGCTCTTTGACGACCCGGACGGCGAGCAGGACGAGTTGGCGGCCGACGGCGCCCATGCGTCGGGCCTGCGGGCGAAGGGCGCTCCGGGGGCGGCGGTGGCCGAAAGGCGGGGATCAAGCAGGACGAGCGGCGATCCGCCATCCCCTTGAAGACCTTCGCCGACTGGCTGGAGTTCCTGGAGCTGACGCTCGGCACGAAGGACGCGGTCGCGGGCTCGTTCCTGGATGGCCTGGACGACCTTCCGGTGGACGAGGCGCTGCCGCTGCTGGAGACGTACGAACGGAGCCTGGACAGCGTCCTGGGCATGGACAGCGCGTTCAAGCTGGCCGAGCGCTTCCCGTGGCTGCCGGTGGTCGAGGACATCGCGGGCACGAACGAGCGCGACATAAAGACGGAGGACGGTCAGGGTTCTTCCACTGGGAGCTGCACTTCGCGCATGTGTTTCGGGGAGCGGGCGGGTTCGACCTTCAGGTGGGGAATCCGCCATGGGTGCGGCCGGAGTGGCTTGAGAGCCAGGTCCTGGCCGAGCGCGATCCATGGTTCATGCTGGCCGAGCACCCGTCGGCCTCGGTCCGGCAGGCGAAGAAGTCCAGCCTGTTGGCGGATGAAGAGACGCTGAAGTACTACTTGGGCGAATTGGCCGCCGTAAGTGGGGTTTCCGAGATACTGGGTTCGCCCGCTGTCTATCCGGTTCTGGCAGGTACGAGGCCTGACCTCTATCGAGCCTTTATGAGCCAGGTATGGGCTCACTCCGGTCGTGGCGGCATTGCAGGGCTGATCCACCCGGACACGCACTTCGGGGAGTGAAGGACGGCCGTCTCCGGGAGGCTGCATACCGCCACCTTCGGCTCCACGCGGGGTTCGTCAACGTCGGCAACTGGGCGTTCGAGGCGAGCCGAAACACAGAGTTCGGCGTCCACATCTACGGGTCGGCTCGCGACAGCATTGGGTTCGATAATCTCAGCAGACTGTACGGAGTTGCTCCGCTGATCGGGTCGTTGGATCACAGTGGTGGTGGAGAGATCCCCGGCATGCGACATGCGGGTGGATGGGATCTCAGGCCCCACCAAGCGCGAGTTGTCCGAGTGGATGAGAGGCTGCTTGCTGAGTGGGGCCGGCTGACCGGGGAAGTGGGCGCCACCACCGGACAGGTGGCCCTACTGCAACCGACCACCACAGAAGAGCAAGGAGCCATCACCGCTCTGTCCGCTGTCACGGCCCGACTTGGTCAGCGGGAACCGAGGATCAGCCAGGGCTATAACGAAACGAACGGTAAGAAGGACGGCCTCATCGCATGGGCTGGGTCGCAGCCTGAAGTGCTGTCCGAGCTGATCCTTCAAGGACCCCACTTCGGAATCGCTACTCCTGTGAGTAAGCAGCCGAAGGTGCCGTGCCGGGGTAATCACGACTGGACGAGCTTCGACCTCACAGAGCTATCCAGCGACGCGGTGCCTCGCACCAACTATGTACGCCCCGAATCCTGTTCGGTGCAGCGCTACGAGGATGAGCAGGATCGCTGGCTGGATCGGTCGAGGGTGAGCGGGGAGTGGGAGCCGAGCGCGGAGCAGTGGGAGAGGCGCGGCGAGGTTCTGAGTGATCAGGAAGCGGCGCTTCCTGATGAGAAGCAGAGGCAGCTGCTGCGACAGCGACTGTGGTGGTTCCAGCCGTACACCAGGTTCTATCGGCTGGCGTGGCGATGCATGATCCCTTTCAATACGGAGCGAAGTCTCTTCGCGGCACTTATCCCGCCGGGGCCGGCGCATGTTGATGCCGTTCAGACGATGATGGTGGAAAGCAACGAGGTAACTGCTCTCACTTCGGGCTTCTGGGCTGCTCTGCCGCTGGATTACCTTCTGCGTATCACCGGCCGCTCGCATCTACGGGTTTCCGAAGCCCATAAGATGCCTTACGCGGATCCTGCTCACCCGCTGGCCGTTCCTCTCCTCTTGCGTACTCTGCGTCTCAACTGCCTCACCGGGGCTTATGCTCCCCTGTGGACCGAGCTCTACGATATGACCTGGCCCGGCTACGAAGATTGGGTTGTGGAGTGGCCCACGCTGGCACCGCTCGCAGGGGATCTGAAGCCGACCTGGGAGTACGCCACACCCTTGCGCACCGAGTACGAGAGGCGTGCAGCCCTCGTCGAGATCGACGCCTTGGTCGCAGTCTGGCTCGGCATGAGTGCCGATGAGCTGGTTGCTATCCACAAGGCGCGGTACGCGATTCTCGCGGACCGAGAGTCGGAGATGTGGTTCGACGCGAATGGCCGCCAGTTGGCGCGTGACCCTACGCCTACGGGTACGGCCAGACCAAGCAGGACTACGAACAGTTCCTCGCCTACGACAAGGGTGAGCGCCCCGAGCCTCCCGAGGGCTACACCGCCCCTTCTACAAGGCCGAGCGCGAAGAGGAAATGCGCGCCGCGCACGCCGTCTTCACGGAGCGACTGCGGAAGGCGCAGCAGAAACAGGCGTAGTAAAACGCCCCGCACGGGAAGAGTGACCGTGCGGGGCGCTGGAGGTGCGGCGGCATCAGGCCTGTGCCGCGTATGAGAGGAAGCTCTGCCACGTTCCGGGGCCCACGGCAAACTGCGGGCTCTGGCGCAGCTTGGAGTCCCGCACGTGCACGGTCGTGGGGCAGGTTGCCACCTCGACGCAGTCTCCTTCGCTGCCACTGCTGTAGCTGGACTTGTGCCACGCGAGGGCTACCTCGACGCAGTCCCCGTCGCCGCTGCTGCTGTAACTGCTCTTGAACCAAGTCAGTTCGATCTTGCTCATAGCGCTCCTCGCATCCGCCGCAACAGGCTCATGGAGTCATTGAGGGAGAGAGCCTGCGAACGCATCCTGGCATATCGCATCTGAAGGACGCTGACCTCCTTCGGTTCGGTGACGAACAGGCCTGCGCGCTGCCCCTCGTTGTAGGCGAACCACCGGTTGTCCGAGGTCTCCAACAACTGCATCGGTCCTGCCAGGCCAGGATGTGCTCCTTGGGCCAGAGGCATCACTTGAACCTCAATATTTCGCTGCTCGGCAAGCTGAAGCACATGGCCGACGAGCTCTCGGGCTACCTCGTGCCCGCCAGTCTGCCGCAAGAACAAGTGCTCCTCCACGATGAAGCTGAACGTCGTGTTCGGCCGCTCCGCAGCAACCGTTGCCGCTCGGCCCGCGCCGCCCACTGAACCTCAATCTGCTCGTCACCCAGCGGGGCAGTTGCTCCACAAACAGCGTGCGCGCGTACGCCTCCGTCTGCAATAGCCCCGGCACCACCCGGCACTCGTACGTGTTCAGGCTCACCGCCTCCGCCTCCAACCGCGCCCACTGCCGGAACCAACTCGCCAGCCCCGGCTGCCGCGACAGGTGCCGCGCCGCGCCCCGCAGCACCCCGAACGCGTCCAGGATGTCCTCCGCCCGCTCCACGAAGTCCGGCTGCGGGAACCGGCGGCCCTGTTCGATCTTGGCGATCGTCTGGACCGAGTACCCGATCTGCTCGGCGAACTGCTCCTGCGTCAGGCCCGCACGTTTACGGAAGGCCTTCAGGACTTCGCCGAACGTCTTGAGACTGTCCGAGACCTCCGGCTCCCCGCTACCCGGCGACCCGCCCGCTCCACCCGTACCGTCCGTCATGCGAGGACACCTCCTGTACGCCTGCCCTGCCCTGTTCCTTCACCCACTCCGAACCCGGCCATGGTCACGGACAGTCGTCACCCCTGTCCACCCTCCGCACTCGTACTCTCACGCAGAGTGCTAGTCGTTGACCTGGTGACGCGGCCTGTGAGTAGCCAGTTTGGGCCCATGACGTCAGCATCCTCCCCAACGCCCCGTCACCGTACGTGTGTTCGTGCAGCGGTTCAGCTCCACTCCGCGCGGTGCCCGCCTTGCCCGCCGCCTCGCCGTGCACCAGCTGGACGCCTGGGGCATCCCGTACGGATCCGGCACCTCGGACACCGCCGCGCTCCTCGTCGCCGAGCTCGCCGCCAACGCCGTCACGCACGGCCGCGTCCCGGGTCGTGACTTCGAGGTGCGGCTCAGCCTCGACGCCGGCACGCTGCGGATCGACGTGTCCGACGCCCGTGGTGAACACCGGCCCGCCGGCCCCGGCGGGTCGTCGCCCCGCGCCCTGCGCCGACAGCGGGCGGGGCTGCTGCTCGTGGAGGCGCTGGCTGACCGGTGGGACGTACTCGACCGGACACCCGTCGGCAAGACCGTCCGCGCCGAACTGGACCTGCCGCGCTGACGGACCCCGCCCGGCCCGTGCTCTTGGGCCCCGACCGTGTTCGGCTCCCGCCGGTCTATGGTCTCCGCACCGATGGCGCGGAGGACTCCACACGCTTTCTCGCCACGAAGAGGCACGTGGTCATGGCCTTCCCGTCATCCGGCCTCAGGTCATGAACCGTGTCGGAGGCGACGAGATCGAATCCGGCCCCGTCCAGCAGCTTCTCCCAGACGGGCGCATCGAGGACCCATCGTTGCAGCGTGCTGGAACTGCCGTCCGGCAGGCGCATCGGGATGTTGGCCGGCCGGCACTCCGTTGCGGGCGGCCGGCCGTTGTTGTAGTGGCCAAGGGTGGAGAAGGCCAGGCGCCCACCTGGCCGCAGCGCCCCAGCGATCGCAGGGAGCAGCATTTCCGGGTCCCAGAAGTCCACCGCGCCGAAGATCGAGTAGGCGACATCGAGCGTGTCCGGGTGCTCGGCCAGATATGTGGCTGCGTCGGCGTGTACCAGCTCCAGGCGGGGACATCGCCGTAGAGGGACACGCTGCGGTCGTGCTGCGTGGCGGAGCTGTCGAGCGCGATGACACGGGCCGGTTTCATGACCTGGGCCACGTAGGCGGCCTGCCGGGCGGATCCTGCGCCGAGTTCGGCGACATCGCGGTCGGCGACGTCGCCGAGGAGTGCTTCGTCGGGGCCTGTGTTCTCGTACCAGTCCCAGTGCAGGCGCGAGAGCGCAGGGCGGGCCTGGGAGGCTGGTGCTCCGTAGCTGAGCCACAGGTCAGGCGCGGCCGTTGAGGTTGGTGAGGTTGGATTCACGGGCACATACTGGCCCGCTCCTCGTGATCGAGGTGGCGGTCTCGCTGGATCTGCACTCGACCGCGTGAAGCGACCGGGCCCCGCCGGTGTACGCCCGCCATCCGTGCACCACCGGCGTCCGTGAGATGGCGGCGGCGGCCGGCCTGCGCACTGCCTGACCACCGCTGCGCACTGGCCCGGTCGTGCGAGCTTCCGCAACGGCCTCGTGAGCGGGCCCGCCGACCGGTGGGACGTACGCGACCGGCTGCCCGTCGGCAAGACCGTCCGCGCCGAACTGGACCTGCCCCACTGACGGCCTCGCTGACGCGCCTGCCCCGTCCACAGGCTGCCGTCCCCTATGAGGGAAGGTCAGCCTCCAGCAGCGCTCGTCCTGCAAAAACCCGGCCGACGCCGCTGGCCGCGACGGGGAGGCCAGCCATGGCTGGAATCAACGCCGGCAACGGCGTCGCAGACGTGGGCACCAAGCATCGAGCGATGTCCGGCTCAGGATTCTCAGTGCTCCCGCGCGTATGTCACGACCCACGCGATGGCAAGAATGAGCCCGAGAATCCCGATGCCGAAGATGCCGAGAGTCGTCCCGATCCCCTTCCCGTCCAGCACGGCGCGTACTCCGCCGGCGAGCCCACCGACTGACATGCACAGCCCGAGGACGAACGCCCGCGAACTCCGGGGCGCAACAGGTGCCTCGCGCTCGGGCGTCGCCGACCGGGCGGCGGCGGACCTGCGCGGCGGCGGCCGGAGGGCGGTGTGCCCGGACCATGTTTCATCGGTACCTCACCTTCCCCGGCGCTGCCGGGGCATCCATGGGTGTCCCCGGCTCCCTTTTCGACGGGGTGTAGGCGAAGTCGACCACTGTCGCCACCACGGCGACGGGCGCGCCGAAGATCTTCCCCGAACTTGCCGACGGTGTTCAGGGCCGTGGGACGGTGGTGTACTCCCTTGACGTCGCTCAGGATCGAACCCTTCTCCAGGTGCTTGCTTGCCTCGCCTGCGGCATAGGCGGGCGTACCGCCGATGAATCCCTGTACCGCGCCGTTGAGGTCCCCGCGCAGGAGCGCCTCGCCACCGCCCATCCAGGAGCGGTAGCTGAGAAATTCAGCGACGGGCTTTATCGTGCCGCTGCCCCACTTCTCCGGGGCACGTACTCGGCTACGTCCAGTTTCGTCTGCGCCGCCTGCTCCTTGAGTGTTTTCGCGTCCTTCAAGGAGCCGTAGTGCACGGAGCTGAACTGATGCTGGTCCTGGTGAGAGCCGCCAGACCCCGGTGCAGCGGGCATCCGCGTCGGCCGCGCGCTGGAGTATGGCCTCCATGCGTTTGACGAGTGCGTCGACGTCGCTCCTGTCGGGATCGGCGCTCTCCAGATGGATGACGACCCCGTACGGGTCGATTTTCAGGCCGTAGGGCGGACTCTCGTAGATCTCCACGAGTTCGGCCTTGGCCTTCTTCAACTCGCTGTAGGCGCCCTCGAGTAGGTTGGTGATGCTCTCGGCCTGGGTCACCGCGTCCTGGAATTCGCCCGCTGTCCTCGTGACGAACGGCTTGGTGACGCCGGCGTTCTGCCCCTTCCAGGCCGTCCCTTGCGCATAGACGCTCATGTCCCCGGCGTCCTTGGCGAGTTCCCGCAGCTTCTTGGTCATGGCGACCCAGTCGTCGATCGCCGAGTCGAGCGGCTTCGTCCGGAGATTCAGAAGCTGCTGGAAGACCAGCATTGAGCACCTCGCCTGAATGAAGAAGAAGGAGGAGAAAGGGCATGGATCAGATGATTGGACCCTGTGGCTTCGGCACTGAGGGTCTTGCGTTCTCTTCGGGGACGTCGTAGTAGCCAGAGATTTTGATACGCCGACCTGGGCTGCGACCCAATCGTCGTCCTTCTTCTTCGATGCCTTGGTGTAGTCGAGGTGATTGGAGATGTGCGCGCAGGCGTTCAGAAGCGTCTCTACCTGCTTCACCCACGCCGTGGATGCGGAGGTCAGCGCCTTTCCCATCTCGAATCCGTCCGATGTCAGACTCGTGCCTGCGGCCCGACTTGTGGTCCGGGCGTGCTTGCCGTCGGCCTTGAGGTTGTTGTGCAGCCGGTAGGCGAAATGGCCGATCTTTCCCAGCTCGTCATCGTGGACGACGAGATCAGCGCCGGTCGATGACGCGTCCGGGTCCCTCGTCGGCACGCTGTTGAGCTGCATCCGTGCGGCGGCCTCCGCCTTCAGGCCGGCCCACTCCTCTTCGAAAGACATGTCCCCCAGACGATCGCGATGACGAATGCGACTTCGTACAAGGTGCCATTATCGACGCCCCCAACGGCACCGTACGGCGGGGTCACAGGGGCTTCGGCGTTGTCGCGTGGCTTCCGGTTCGCGGTGGCCTGTCGCGCCCACACGATCCGGTGGGTCAGAGGGCTGCCACGCAGTCTGGAGGCTGCGTGGCAACCCCGCTGGGACTCGGGGTTCCTCAAGGCCCGCGGGCTCGGCACCGCCGCCACTGGCGAAACTCCCGGATCCTTTTGTGCCGTCGTCGGTGCTGAAGCTGATCGGCCTTCGCCGCGCTGCCGGACCGCGCTGACGCGCCCGCCCTCCGTCTATAGGCTTGCCGAGATACCAAGGTCATCGGTGGCGGGCGAGCGAGGGCGACGGGGAGTCATGGCGGGGCTTGAGGACAGTGGCAGCGGGCGCGCCTCCGGGCGTGATCGTGCCGTCGGATACCGGCGCTACCAGTTCCCGCCGGGGAGGATGTCGAGCAGCTCCAGCCGGGGCTGTTCCCCACTCTGCACGGCCCTGTCGAGGTCGGGAGTGACGGGCTGCCGACTGGTGTGGAGCTGGAGCAGCTCGTCGACGAGGAGAGCGAGGCCCGCGATCCGGGCGAGATCGGCGCACCCTTCCAGCCCGAGAACATCAGGATCGAGACGCAGACGACCACCGTCGACCTGCTCCTGTCCCGGCTCCGGGAGGAGATGATCGATCTCGCGCCCGACTTCCAGCGCCGGGCCGGTATCTGGACCGACGTACAACAGAGCCGGCTCGTCGAGTCGCTTCTGCTGCGCATTCCTATCTCGTCCTTCCACATGGCGCAGGACGAGGAGGACAACTGGGCCGTGGTCGACGGTATCCAGCGGCTGACGGCCATCGCGCGGTTCATGGACCCGGAGACGGTGGGAATGCAGCCGCTTCGGCTGTGCGGGCTCGACTATCTCCAGGACTTCCACGGCCACGGCTACCAGGACCTCACCGGGCGGCTGAAGATCAGGCTGCGTGAGACGCAGCTCCTCGTGCACATCATTCAGCAGGGCACTCCGGAGGCCGTGAAGTTCAACGTCTTCGCCCGGATCAACACCGGGGATGCCGCTGAAGCCGCAGGAGATCCGGCACGCCCTGATCGACGGCCCGGTGCGCGGCTACCTTGCCGACCTCGCCGAGGACCCGGCCTTCGGTGAGGCCACCGGGAACAGCGTGTCCAACGAGCGTATGGCCGACCGGGAGATGGTGCTGCGCTTCCTGGCCTTCCGGCTGACCGACCCGGCCAAACACGCGCAACGCGACTTCGACCAGTTCCTCATTGACGCGATGCACCGCGTGAACCGGCTGACCGTGGGGAGCGGGCCTTGGTGGCGGTGGAGTTCCGTAAGGCGATGCGTTGCGCGACGTACGTCTTCGGTGAACACGCCTTTCGGAAATGGCGGGGCGGAAGGAACAAGTCGCCCATCAACAAAGCGCTTTTCGAGACGGTCGCGGTGAATCTCGCCACCCTGGACGATCACGGTCGTGAAGCGTTGGTAATGTCGCGGGACAGGGTGCTCGACGGCTTCTTCGAGCTGATCAAGGACTGGGACTTCGACCGCGCGATCTCCGTCGCCACCGGCGACATCAAGAAGGTGCGCACGAGGTTCTCCGCGATGGAGAAGCTCTTCCGGGGTGGCGAACGGTGATTGACCAGCTGACGCTGACGAACTTCAAGGCGTTCCAGCACGCGGAGCTGCGGCTCGGCCCGCTCACGCTGCTGACCGGGCTGAACTCCTCCGGCAAGAGCAGCGTGCTCCAGGCGCTGGGGCTGCTCCAGCAGTCTTACCAGGCGGGGAGTTCTACGAGGTGGCCGACGTGTTCGGACTGCCGGACGACTTGGACGGCTGGGGCAGCGTGCCTCGGACCGATCATGGTCTTCTCCTCAACGGCGAACTCGTCTCCCTCGGCACAGGGAGCGACGTCCTGCACGAGGACTTCGCCGGGGACGAACCGGAGATCACCCTCGCGGTGAGCGAGGCCCCGCCCGCTACGCCTGGACCGTCGCCTACGCACCGGAACAGAATCTTCTGCCCCTGCGCCGCGTCGAAAACCCGCAGAACAGCGAGGGCGTTCTGGCACGCGGGGACATCGTCTCCACCATCCCCGGCTACTTCGTCTCCGGATTCCAGTACCTGCACGCCGACCGCATCTCGCCCGCCGAGTTCTACCCGCGCGACCACCACGCGGCTATCGGCCGTGGCTTCCTCGGAGTGCGCGGCGAGCACACCGTCAACTACCTGCGCCACCACGCCAGGGACGAGGTCCCCGAAGGGCCGCTGCGGCACCCGAGTGCCGCTTCGCCCGGTTGCTCGACCAGGCCGCCGCCTGGATGGGGAGCTGTGCCCCGGAGTGGACATCCAGGCCGTCGCCATCGACGGCACGGACTCCGTTCGCCTCTCGTACGGCTTCGACGGCCCTCGCGGCACGCGCCGGCGCCCTACCAACGTCGGCTTCGGACTCACATACGCGTTGCCGATCGTCGTGGCCTGCCTGACGGCGGAGCCCGGTTCGCTGGTCCTGCTGGAGAACCCCGAGGCGCATCTGCACCCGCGCGGCCAGTCCCGGATCGCCGGGCTCTCGCGGCGGCGGCGGCGCAGGGGCGCAGCTGATCGTCGAGACGCACAGCGACCACGTGCTCAACGGGGTGCGGCTCGCCGTCAAGCGCGGCGTGCTGGCGCCGGACAAAGCCGTTCTGCACTACTTCCGGAGCGGCGTCACGGGCAGCGAGGTGACCAGCCCCGCATCGACCGTGACGGCATGCTCGACCAGTGGCCGGAGGGCTTCTTCGACGAGGTGGAGAACCTGCTCGACGAACTCCTGACCTGAGGGACCGGCCGGCCGGGGCCGGGGCCGGGGCCGGACGAGCGTGCGTGAGACATCACCGAGGGGAAATGTGCCACTGCTGTTCCTGAACGAGATCTCCTGCGGAACGGCGTGTGACCACGCACGGGCCGAACGAGCGATGACGGAGCTGGCGGACGCGGTGCTCGCCGTACTGCGGGCGGACCGGCCGGGCACTGTGCTGGTGAGCAAGGACCCGATCACCGGGCTCCAGATTGCGGACGGGCACCCGATCGGCAAGTGGCACGGCCAGCCGAAGAACCGTGACGCATGGCGGCGGCTCCTCCAGATGCAGAGCAAGTGGCCGCACCGGACCTCGTACCCCGAGGGCGAGGGCTTCTACGACGTCGAGTACCGCCACCGGGGCCGGTTGGCCGAGGGCTCGGCTCGGCGCACCTGATGGACGGGCTGGGCTGTCCCTCGCGGTCGACGCCTGCTGGGGCGACGCCCTGGTCACGCTGGAGCGCGAGCAACTGGCCGACGACGCCGACGACACCGCAGACGACGCCGACGCCACGGACGCCACGGCGGGCTCGCACATCGGCGAGGTGGAGATCCGGCACGCGTCCAGCGGGACGCACATCGACGGGCACCTGCGCTGGATCGCCGACCGGGTCGAGCTGGCCAGACGCGGCGGAATCGACTCCTGACCCGCGGCGCGGAGCTGTGGGAACGGCGGGCAACCCTCTTCCCGCGGCTGGAGTTCCTGCCACGCGTGGAATCGCAGCTCAGGAACCTGACCCCGGCCTGGGTGCGCCCGGCGGGCAGACGACTGGTCGAACTCGACCAGGCCGTCACCTCCTGGGACCCCGTTACCGACCCCGAGGGGCCACAGTGGCACTCCCATGTGACGGGCGAGGGCGAGACCCGAAGCCGTGAGTTCTGTGTGTTCACCGACCTCGACGGCCAACCGCGGACCTTTGGCAAGCATGGCCGCTTCACCCCGGGCACGGGCGGGTGCACTTCCGGCTCGTACCCGAGAGCAGGACACTGCGCGTCGCTCACGTCGGCTTGAAACTCCTCTGAACAGGCCGGTGCAGATGTGAGGCCTCCCGCCCGGCCCGTGCGGGCGGACCGGCGATTACGGTAGAGCCCCGGCGCCGCAGGTGGCGGCGCCGGACACCGAGTACGGAACGAAGGAGACGCACGCGTGCGACCGACCCTCGCCGCCGAGCAGGTACGCGACAGCCTGAGCCAGTATCTGGCGACGACGTACGCACTGGCGGACGAAGGCACCCGCAGCGCCCTGGAGCAGTTCCTCGGCCACGCCGACGACGGCATCTTCCGCGGCCCGTACCTGCGTATCCGCACCCCTTCAGCCCGGCTTCGGGCGACGACTGGCAGCGACACCTCACCTGGTGGCCGCGGGGCTTCCACCCCACCGCCACCAGGAGCGGGCCTGGGAACGCCTCTCCACCCTGCACGGCCCGGCCAGGCCCACGCTGGTGACCACCGGCACCGGATCGGGCAAGACCGAGTCGTTCCTCGTGCCGCTCCTGGACCACTGCCGCCGGGAGCGCGAAGCGGGCGGGAAGGCGTCAAGGCCGTCCTGCTCTACCCGATGAACGCGCTCGCCACCGACCAGGCCCACCGCATCAACGACCACCTCGACAACCCCGGGACGCCCGGCTCAGGGACGCGGGCGTGCAAGCCGCGCTGTACATCGGCGACAAGGCGTCCAAGGAGTTCAAGCAGGCCAACCCGCGCATCGCGGTCGACCGGGACGAGATCCGGCGCACCCGGCCCGACATCCTCATCACCAACTACAAGATGCTGGACCTGATGCTCCAGCGGCCCGAGGACCAGCGACTCTGGCAGGAGCCGGGCGGCAGCACGCTCGCTTACGTGGTCCTGGACGAGTTCCACACGTACGACGGCGCCCAGGGCACCGACGTGGCCATGCTGCTGCGCAGGCTCGGTGCCGTCACGGATCTCGCCGAACCGGGACGGCCGCTCGGCCCGGTCTGCCCCGTCGCCACCTCGGCCACTCTGGGCGAGGGCACCCGGGGCGCGGGCGGGTCGATGCTGGACGTGGCGCAGCAGGTGTTCGGCGTGCCCTTCCCGCCGGACGCCGTCGTGGGGAGGAGCGGCGCAGCGCCCAGGACTTCGCGGGAGACAGCGACTTCAGGCTGCCCTTCCGTCCCCGACGAGGTGGCGGACATCGGCGATCCCGCCACCGACCCCACGGCCCTCGACCGGCTCGCCGCGGCCTTCACCGGGAAGAGCGGCCTGGACGCGGCGCAGCTCGGCCGGCAGCTGCGCCGCCACCGGCTGACCGCCGCCGTCCTGGAGATCCTCGACGGCCGCCCGCGCACCATGCCCGAGATCATGGACGTCCTGCCGCGCTACGCCTACCACTGGGGCGTGGCGGTCCAGCAGAACCCGGCCGTAGCGGCCAGGGCCCTCGCCCGCTACGTCGCCCTGCTCTCCACGGCCCGCGACCCCGACCGCCCCAGCCGTCCGCTCCTGTCGATCGAGGTGCACCACTGGGTGCGCTCCGTCTCCCGGTGCTGCGCGGCATCAGTGCGGCGAGGGCCGAGTTCCGGTGGGACGATGAGCGGATCGTCAACGGCGGCCGGCCGGCTGCCCGTACGGCCGGTGGCAGCAGAGGAGACGCGCGTTCCTCCGGCTCCTCCGGCGACGACGGCCCCGTCACTCCCGCCGCCGACAGCGCGCCCCGCCCGCCCAGGTGTTCCTGCCTGCCGTCTTCTGCCGGGAGTGCGGCCGGTCCGGCTGGGCCGCGCTCTCACCGGAGGCGGATCCGGCGGAGCTGGAGATGAACGCCACGAAGATCCGCCGGGCATCCGTCGGCCGCGACAAGAGCCGCGTGCGCAACATGATCGCGGCGACCCGCACCAGGCGTACGACGCGGCCTTCGTCACCGAGAAGCCTCGCAGCGGACCGACCGTGCTGGTGCTCGACGGGCAGACCGGGCGGGTCCGTCCGCTGTCGCGCGAGAGGGACTTCGACCCGGCCCGGGACGGTGAGGGCCCGCACCTGGCCAGCCGTTGCACGACGCGGCGTTCGTCTGGGCCGACCTCGGCGACGACCGGCCGCGCGCGGCGACCAGTGCCCCGCCTGCCGTACGTTCAACGCCATCCGCTACCTCGGTACCGGCCTCGCCGCGCTCGCCGCCGCCTCCATCACCCAGCTGTTCACCGGCGGTGAGCTCGACAAGAACCTCCAAGAGGACAAGACACTCCTCTTCAACGACTCCGTCCAGGACGCCGCCCACCGCGCCGGATACGTCGCCAACCGCTCGTACACCTTCTCGCTGCGCTCCTGCTCGCCAGCCGCATCGACGAGGACCAGCCGATCGCGCTGAACGACCTGGCCGCCGACCTCATCGCGGACGTCGTCGACAGCAAGGCCGTCCAGGCCGCGGTGATCCCGCCCGACCTGCACGTGGTGCGCGGAGTCGACACCCTGCTGGCCGGGCGCAGCCAGGGCTCCCGCCCCACCTGGGAGCTCATCGCCCAGCGCCTCGCCTTCGCGGCCGTCCTGGAGTTCGGCCTGAAGTCCCGGCAGGGCCGCACCCTGGAACTCACGCGCACCGTCGCCGCGGACGTCCCGCTCCAGGACCCGGAGGCGGTCGCAGGGATCGTCCGCGAACTCCTGCACACCACCCGGGCGAGATCGCCCTGCCCGACGGCTCCCTGCCGGGACCTGACCGCTGGACCGCCTATGTGCGGGGCATCCTTGAACGGCTGCGCACTCGTGGTGCCATCCGGCACGCCTGGCTCGACGGCTGGCTCAACGAGGCGGGTGTGCGGCGCTGGCTCGTCTGGGGAGGGCGAAAGACGGGCATGCCCGCGTTCCCGCCCGGCGTGTCCGCGCCCGCGTTCCTGCTGGGCAGCCCCAAACAGGGCAGCGACGACTTCGACGTGGTCACCGGCCGCCTCGGCTGGTACCAGGACTGGACCCGGCGGAGCCTGGGCCTGCGCCCCGACGCGGCCAACGCGTTCCTCGTGCGGCTGCTGCCCGCGCTCGTCGACGCGGGCGTGCTGTCAGCCCGTACCGCCAAGGACGGGGTGACCCGCGTCTACGGCCTTCAGCCCGGCCACGTCACGGTCCGCAAGCTGGCCGACGATCAGGTGGCCGACGCCTCCGCACACTGCCCGGTGTGCTCCTGGGAACAGACCGTCCACCCCGACCTGGCCGACCAGTGGCACGGCCAGCCGTGCCCCGCTACCGCTGCGGCGGACTGCTGCGCACCGGCCAGGACCTGCAGAGCGGGGTACGACGCCGGGACTTCACCGAGGACTTCTACCGCCGGATGTACCGCGAGGCGGGTGTCTTCACGATCAACACGGCGGAGCACACCGGCACCCTCACCCGGCCCAAGCGCGAAGCGGTCGAGAAGGCGTTCCGAGAGGGCGTCCAGGCCCACTACGCCAACCCGCAGGTCCTGTCCTGCACCCCTACGCTCGAACTCGGCATCGACATCGGCGACCTGTCGACCGTGGTCCTCGCCTCGCTGCCCAAGGGGCCCGCCAACTACGTACAGCGGGTGGGCCGGGCCGGCCGTGCCACCGGAAACTCCTATCTTCTGACCATGGTCGACCGCGGCCCCGGGACCGCTACTACCTGGACGACCCCGGCAGATGATCGCCGGGGACATCCAGCCACCCGGCTGCTTCCTCTCCGCGAGCGAGATCCTGCGCCGCCAGTACCTCGCGCACCTTCTGGACCTGGTCGGCGCCGGGCGCCTGCTCACGCCGGACGGCGACGCGCTCAGCCCGATGTCCCGCCTGGCCAGCGACCTGTTCGGTCCGTCCGCGTGGCTGCCGGAATTCCAGCAGGCCGCACTCGCCGGCGGGCCCCGGCTCGTCGACGTGTTCCTGACGCTGTTCCCGCCGTACGACGCGGAGCGGGCACGGGCGTCAGCCCCAGGCAGCCGAGGAACTGCGCGGGTACGCCACCGGAGGTCTCGCCGCCGCCCTGGGCGGGCCCGTGCCCGGTGGGAGGACCGGCGCGGCGAGATGCAGCACCGGGTCGAGTCGATCGACAGGGCACTGAAGGCCCTGGTGGCCGGCGACCCGGACCACGAACGGCAGGGCAAGGAGCTGCGGGCCGAACGGCGAGCCGTGTCCCGGCATGCGAGTGAGATCAGCCGCAGCACCGCGCACGGTGCGCTCGTCGACCTCGGGCTGCTGCCCAACTACAGCCTCGTCGACTCGGCGACCGAACTCGAAGCCACCCTCGTCTGGCGGGAGGACGGCAAGGACGGACAGGCCGAGCACCACAGCAAGGTCCTCAGGTACGAGCGGTCTGCGCGGCTCGCCCTGACCGACTTCGCCCCGGCAACCACTACTACGTACAGGGTTACAAGCACCGCATCACCGGGCTCGACATCGGCAGTGCCAATCGGCCGTCGTGGTTGTGGTGGCGCGTCTGCCCCGACTGCGGCCACGTCCGCACGCGGCAGGCGGAGATGGATTCGTCCGCCTGCCCGCGATGCCAGTCACCGGCGATCGGCGATGTCGGCTGCCTGCACAAGGTGTTGGTGCCCCACCGTGTGATGGCCCGCGACCAGCGGGACGACATCCGCGTACGCGACGACACCGACGAGCGCGAGCGGCGCCACTACACCGTCGTTCCCGCCGTGGACATCCCGCAGGAGCACATCGAGGCGGGGTGGAAGCACCAGAAGGCCACCTTCGGCTGGGAGTTCACCCGGCAGGCCGTGATCCGGCACATCAACGTCGGCGCCTCCCGGGTGGACACCGGGGCCGAGGACGCCTTCGCGGGGCGCCAGGTCAGGCTCAACCCTTCTGGGTCTGCGACTCCTGCGGATTCGCCGACCCCGACGGCGGGCCCGTCGCCGCGCACGGCGGACAGCAGGACGCCTTCGGACCCCGGGCCACCAAGTACCACCGTCCGTGGTGCCCCGTCTGCGGGACGGGCTCGGCGAGACGAACGCCGTACAGCAGGGTGTGAAGCTGCTGCTCGCGCACGAGCTGCGCAGCGAGGCGCTGCGCATCCTCATTCCCGCGGTCACCGCCTACACCGAGGAGCGGCTGGCCTCGTTCAAGGCGCTGCTCCTCGCGGGCATCGCCCAGAGCTACGGCGGCGACCCCGACCACCTGGCCGTGGTCACCGACTCGATGCCCGAGCCCGGCAGCGATGTCCGCAGGCACTTCCTCGTGCTGTACGACTCGCTGCCCGGCGGCACCGGCTATCTGCACCGGCTCGCGGGACCCGACGGGCTGTACGACGTCCTGACCCGGGCTCGCCAGGTCATAGAGCAGTGCCCGTGCGTCGGGAGGACCGTCCCGCATGCCACCGCTGCCTGCTGCGGTACGTCGACGGCGGTGAGTACGAACTGGTCTCGCGCGAGCACGCCCTGGACATGCTCGGCGAACTCCTCGGCCGCACCGGCGACGCCTGGAGCATCGAGGAGACCGGTACGACGCAAGACATCAGTCTCGTCCAGCAGGTCGAGAGCGAGCTGGAGGCGCTGTTTCGCCGGGGCTCCTCGCCTGGGCCGAGGGCTTCGACGGGGTGAGCGTGCGCTCTGCGCAGACGCCGGACGGCGAGCGCGACACCACGCTGCGGTTCACGGCTCCGGACGGCACGGTCAGCGGCTGGCGCATGGAGACGCAGACCGACCTCGGGTTCACCGTGCCCGACGTCGTCTTCCGCAGCTGGACGACGACCGCAAGCGCGTCGCCGTCTATCTGGACGGCTACCGCTACCACGGGAGTCCCGCCCACAACCGCATCGCGTCCGATGCCGACAAGCGGACCCGGCTGCGCACCGGACACGGCTGGCAGGTCTTCCAGCTGACCTGGGACGACGTACGCGCCTGGACGGGCGACGCCAAGCCTCCCGCCGATCCCGTATGGGTGCCGTATCAGCACACGGCGCAGAAGACCGCCTCCGACATCCACCGGCGGCTGCACGGGGACGATCCGCGCGATCTGCACCGCTTCGTGTGGACGAATCCGGTCGAGACGCTGATCGGCTACCTGACCACCCGGACCACGGGGTGTGGCGGCGGCGTGCCCAGAGCGCTCTGGCGGGCTTCGCCGCGGTCTCCGCGACCAGCAGAGCCCTGGCGGACGGGCCCGAGATCGGGCACCGTATCGCCGAGTCGCTGGCGGGCAAGCGGCTCGCGGGCGGCAAGGGCGCCGTCCAGGTCATGGCCACCCAGGATGGCAGCGGGTGTCCCCTGACGGTCGCCCTCGACCTGCGCAAGGGCCAGGCGGGCGCGGTGTGGAGCGCCCTGACCGTGCTCGACGACAGCCCGGAGGCGCTGGGCCGTGACGAGAACGCCCACCACCGGCGGTGGCAGGCCTGGCTGTACTGGACGAACCTGCTCCAGTTCCTCAACGAAGGCGAGGGAGATGGCGTCCAGCTCGCGGCCAGTCAACTGCCGGGCTTCGACCCGGTGGAGCTGGCCGTGACGGGCGGCGTGGGCTGGTTGGAGTCCCGGCGGCAGCGGCCCGCGCCCGAGCAGCCGGCGGAGGAAGCCGGGCGGCGGCCTCTCCCGTCGAGCCTCCGCGGCCTGCGGCTCCGGCCCCGGGAGCCGTACGCGACCCGGCGTGGGACGAAGTCGTCGACTACCTGGTGGAGGAGCCCGGACTCGCCGAGCTGGTCGAGGCGCTGGTGCGCTCCGCCGTACCCGCGCCCGAGGCCGGATTCGAGCTCGGCGAAGCCGCCTGGCCCGCCGAACTGGCCTGGCCCGCCCACCGCATCGGAGTCGTTCTCGCTCCCGAGGAGGACGAAGCCGCACGCGCCGAGGCACGGGACCGCGACAGCGCGTACGCGGCAGCGGGTGGACCGTGCGGACCGCGGTGGAGTGGGACGCCGGGAACTCGCGGCAGCCCTGACCCGGGCCACCGAAACAGACGGCCGACCGGCCGCCGACGACGAGGAGCAGGACCGATGACCAGCACCGGCGGGCCGAACGTGGGCGCGACCCTCCGCCTGCTCGACAAGGCGGACAAGGAGATCGTCAAGCTGGACCGGGCGATCGTCGGGGCGGTCTACAAATTTCAGCACGAGTTCCGCAAGAACCCCGAGGCGCCGGGCTTCGACCTCAAGCCGCTGAAGGGCCACGAGCGTCTGTGGTCGGCGCGCGTCAACCGCGAGTACCGGGCGCTGCTGGTGCGGCTCGGCGGCAACGACTGGCTGCTGGTCTCGGTCAAGCACCGCGGGCACGTTCACCGCAACCTCGACCGTTTCGCCTACGGCATCAACCAGATCACGGGTGCGATCGAGTACGTGGACCTCCAGGTGGTGGAGGAGGATGTCCTCGGCGCGGAGGCATCCAGGGAGCACGATCAGAAGCCGGCTCCGGAGGCCGCCGCCCCGATGTTCCGCTGTTCGCCGCGTACACCGCGAAGCAACTGGCCGATCTGGGTGTGGCTGAGCCGCTGATTCCCATCGCTCTCAAGCTCACCACGGACGACGAGCTGCTCGGACTCGCCGAGTACGCTCCGCGGCACACCGGAGAGGTGCTCCTGCGGCTGCGGGACGGAGTCCCGTACCAGCAGGTCATGGACGAGGTGACCGCGCCGGTCGCGGTCGTGCCCGAGGAATCGCCCAAGGGCACCGACGGCGAGAACTGGCAGGCGGCGGCGGACCGCTCGCAGGCCGTGGTGATCACCGACGACGAGTCCCTGCGCTCCATCATCGAGGAGGGCGACTTCGGCCGGTGGAAGGTGTTCCTCCACCCCACCCAGGAACGGCTGGTGGGACGCACGTACTCCGGGCCCGCCCGGGTGAGCGGCGGTCCCGGAACGGGGAAGACAATCGTTGCCCTGCACCGGGTGAAACACCTCGTGGAGAAACTGCCCCCGGCCACAACAAGCCGGTGCTCTTCACCACCTTCAACAAGAACCTCGCCGCCGACCTGCGCACCCGCCTTCTCTCGCTCGGCGGGCCGCAACTGCTCGCCCGCGTCGACATCCTGCATGTCGACCAGCTGGCGACGCGCGTGGTCAGCGAGGCCGACCCGGGAACGCCAAGCGCAGGATCGATGACACACAGGCTCTGCGTGAGTGGCGCCAACTGCTGGTGGAGGCCGGGGAGAGCCGTTGGGACGCCGAGTTCCTCTGCGACGAGTGGAATCAGGTGATCCTCGGCCAGGCGGTGGCGTCGCGATCCGACTACTTCCGGGCCCGCCGGGCCGGGCGGGCCGCAGCGTGACCCGCGCCGACCGTGCCGAGATCTGGCAGCTCGCCGAGCGCTACACCCAACGGCTTGACGTCAGCGGCCTGGAGACGCACCGTCAAGTTGCCGAACGTGCGGCTCAGTTGGAGGTGGCGCGACAGCACAAGATTGAGGAGCGCCGTCGTCGGGACGAAGAGTCCGGTGGCCCCGGCAACATCCACGCGCAGTCCGGGACCGGCGCCTGGATGCGTTACCGCTACCGGCACGTCGTCGTGGACGAGGCCCAGGACCTCGGTGCCGCGCACTGGAAGATGCTGCGGGCCATGGCGCCCAGGGAGGCCGACGACATCTTCCTCGTCGGTGACACACACCAGAGGATCTACGACAACCAGGTCACCCTGGGCAGCCTCGGCGTCAATATTCGGGGCCGCTCGGCGAGACTGACGCTCAGCTACCGCACCACCCGCGAGATTCTGGGCGCCGCGATCGGCATCCTGGAAGGGACCGACTTCGACGACCTCGACGGCGGCGCCGACGACCTGGCCGGATATCGCTCTGTGCTGCACGGAGGCCGGCCCACCCTGCGGAGTGCCGACAGCTGGGACAAGGAACTCGATCTCGTCGTGGAGCAGGTACAGACATGGCACGACGTACCGCGCGAGTCCGTCGCGGTCTGTGTGCCGACGAACGACATGGCCGACGAGGTGGTGACGCGGCTCGCCCGCCGCGGCATCGTGGCGGCGAAGATCACAGGCGACGGGGCGCGAGGAGTCGAGGGGTGCACGTCGGCACCATGTACCGGTTCAAGGGACTCGAGTACCGCTGCATGATCATCGCCGGCGTCTCGGAGGGCCTGGTTCCCCGTTCGGCCGTGGACACCTGGGAGCGGACCGACCGCCTTCGCCACCGGCGCGAACTGCAGCGAGCGCGCTCGCTGTTGTTCGTCGCGGCCACCAGGGCGCGCGACGCGCTCACCATTTCCTGGAACGGGGAGCCCAGCCGGTTCCTACGTCCCCTGGGGGCAGGGGATAACTGAGCCGGCTCCCTGCGTGTTCTGTGGTGGATCTGTTCGCGGGCGTGTGAGGAGGCAGTGAGGTTCTCGCTACGGTCCTCGCGCCACAGCACGCGGGACGGCCGAGGCGGCGGGCGGGCGCGTTCCTTCTGGACACCTTCGGCAGCGGGCCGTGGCTGTGGGACACGCCTGACGAGCTCCGGTTCGACCGAAATGACCAGGAACTGGTCGGCGCCGAGTTCCAGGTCGCCCTTGAGGCCTCCGACCTCGAGGACTCCGCCCGCCTTTCCGCGACCCCCACTGTCCATCCGGGAGGTCTTCGCGCGGACGAGGCCCGGACTTCCGCCTGGAGGTGACCATCGAGCTCTGCCGTGCCCCGGAGGACGCCGTACTGACCTGTCTGCGTGACCTCGAGGTCCTCGATGAACCGCTGGAGGCACGCATCGGAATCGCCCCGGACGTGGCACTCCTCGTTCAGGACGGTACCGTTATCGAGCAGCACACGGCGGTGCGGGCCGCTTTCGTCGTGGCGAGAATGACTTCCGGGAGAGTGGCGGAACCGGCCTCGTCGATCTGTGTTTCCGGTTCGGCCCCGTCATGGCTGCGGCAACCGGCGACATCGCCCCTTGCCTCGGCACAGGCGGGCGATGTGGGTTCAGCTCGTGTCAGGACAGGTCGGTGCGGGCCGACGGTTCAGCTCGACGCGAGTGTGCGCCGGTGATCCCTGGTCAGCGGCGGCCGGTGGACAGGGTGACGAGGAACTGGCCGCCGCCCGGCTCGATGTCGGCGGTCACCGGCAGCCCCGGTACCAGTCGGGAGAACCGGTCCACCAGCCAATCCGCCGCCTCCTGGGCATCCCGCCTGGTCGGACAACGGCCCACCATCTCGCGACCCCCTTGCGCTCCAGCCTCCCGGCAACAGTGATCAGCGGCGCGGGTTCGACCACGTACAGCCGGTCGGGCCAGGCAATGACTACCTTGACCGCGCCCTTGCGGGTGTTGCATCCGCGGTGCGCGAGCCGCTCGGCGACCTTGGCCTTCCGGTCGGCGGTCCGGCTGTCGACGCTGGGCCCCGCGGGTCGTTCACCGACTCGTCGGGATCGACCGCTTCGTCACACACCCAGCACCGCCAGCCGTCGCGCTCGGCCACATCATCAAGGAGACTCATCCGAGCAAACTAGCCTGCCCGGACTCCATTCCACGCACCAGGGCCCGGCAAGGTCTTAACACCGGCCGACAATGCTGCAACGCCTGGCAACCGGCGTCACCGATGTTTTGACCTGCGTGGATGCCGATGCCGATGCCGATGCCCAGGCGTTCGGCGGGCCGGCGACCGGTCACCCGGTCCGGCTCACGACTCCGCGTGCCCGGACCAGCCCGTCAAGTACCCTCGGGTGCCAGACCGGTGCCGGGCGGGGCGGATGCCGGCGCGTACGCCGTGGTCGGCGGCCGTGGTGCGGCAGCCGGCGTCCACGACGCTGCCGCCCCGGTGCTGATACGGACGCGACTGGCCCCGGGGAGATCCACGGACCTCTATGTGATCGACGGCTCCGGGGCTGCCCGGTCGGCGAGTGAGGAGCCTGGCCTTCGCCGCGCACGCTGCTACCACGACGTCTTCCCGGACGGTGTCGCCACGGACGGGGCCCGACTCCTCGGAGTCGGGCCCCTGACTTCCCCTGCCGGGAGGTCACAGCAGGCGCTTACGGCCCCAGAAGATGATGAAGGTGACGATGGCGGCGGTGACCGCGAGCATGATGCCCGCCCGAGCCACTGCATCGTGTGCATCTGGGAGATGGGGAGGTAGTCGACGGACCAGCCGATGATGTGCTCGGACTCCAGGCAGGCGGTGTGCGCCCGGTCGTTGTCGATCTTGTCGAGGCAGGCGGTCCAGTCCAGACGGGCTCCGGAGCTGGTGAGGTAGTAGATGCCTTCTCCCTGCTGCACCGCCCCGGCGGGCAGCTCCGGCCGCACGGAGTCGGGTCCGATGCCCTTGTCGGTGCCGACCGACTGGATGTGCCCCAGGCTCAGCCGGAACCGGTCCCAGACGGCCCCGATCGCCACGACGATGCCGAGTGTGACCACCATCGATACCAGCATGCGGCGCAGGAGCATGCCGACCGCCACGCCCACGGCGAACGTCAGCAGGGCGTAGGCCACCGGCATTACCGAGGTGACGTCGAAGAACGCGCCGCTGGTCCACTCCAGCGTATCGTCCAGCCCCTTGACCGGGCTCCACCACCAGTTGAAGACGGCGGCGAGTACCGCGGTGGACAGTGCGATCAGGGCTGCGGGCATGGCGAGCTTCGTGCTGAGCCAGCGCAGCCGGCTGACGGACTGCGAGGTCACCAGCTTGGCGGTGCCGGATTCCAGGTCGCCCGCGATGAGCGGGGCACCGAGCAGGACACCCGTGAGGAGAGGGACGTAGCCCAGGTATTCGCCGAAGAGGAAGAGGCGTTCCGCGTGCTCCTCGAAATCGAGCGGCAGACCGCCGGACTTCTGTGGGTGCGCGTTCAGGGAGTCCACCACCTGCCAGCGCAGAAAGACCATGACGACCACACACAGGAGGGTGAGGGCGATGAGGGTCCAGAACGCGGCGCGGTGCTGGCGCCAGACGAGCCAGGCCGTGCCGCGGAGCCGCGGGCCGGCCTGCCGCGAGCCCGGTGCGTTCTGCGGGCGCCCGGCGGGCGCCGTGTGGGCCGGGTCGTGAGCGAGCGTGGTCATGCGGTCACAGCCTTCTGCCGGTCGCGGGTGATGATGTCGTCGATGTCGCCGACGTGGGCGCTGGGGGCGATCAGCGAGGGCGCGTCGGGTGAACGCAGATACGCGAGCAGCAGCTCTTCCAGCGTGGGGGCTCGGCCGGCCCGCCGTACGTGATCGGAGCGCCCAGCCGCACCAGGACGCCCGGCCGGCCCTCGCCGCGCTGGGACTCGATGACCGTGTGCGGTGCGACGGCGGGCGACGAGCCGTCCCCGGGGTGTCGAGCAGGGCGTGTGCGGCGCGCAGCTCGTCCACCTCGCCCGCGAGACGCAGACTTCCGTTCGCGATGACGAGGAGGTAGTCGCAGATGTGCTCCAGCTCGGCGAGCATGTGCGAGGACACCAGGACCGTTGTGCCGTGCTCGGCGGCCTCCGCCGTCAGCGTGGCCATGAGTTCGCGGCGCACCAGCGGGTCCAGATCGGACATCGGCTCGTCGAGGATGAGCAGGTCGGGGCGCTTCCCGAAGGCCAGGGCGAAGGCGACTCGGGTGCGCTGCCCGCCGGACAGCGTGCCGGTCTTCGCGTTCAGCGGCACCTGGCCCGCGTGGACGATGCCCTCGGCGACCTCCTGGTCCCACTGGGGTTGAGCTCACGGCCGAGGCGCAGGGTCTCGGCCACGGTGAAGCGCCGGAACAGCGGCTTCTCCTGGGTGAGGTATGCGGTGCGCAGGACCGACTCCGTCGACCCCGGTGCCGCGCCGAACACCCGCAGTTCGCCGGTCGTCGGCCGGATCATGTTGGTGGCCAGTCCCATCAGGGTGCTCTTGCCGGCGCCGTTGGGGCCGACAAGGCCGCAGACCCGCCCGGCCGGCAGCCGGAAGGAAACGTCCCGCAATGCCCAGCCGCGCCGGTACTGCTTGCCGAGCCCATGGGCCTCGATCGCCGATTCGCCGACGGGGGTGCGAAGCCCGTTCCGTTCCCGAGAGGCTTCCCTGCGTGGTCCATGTGTGGCTCCTGTGCGTGTGCGAGGTGGGAGTTCAGACCCGTGAATGCGGGGAGAGGTCCGGATGTGTACGGTCGACCACTGCCGGGAAGCCGCCTGGGCGGGCTCCAGCCCTCCGGGCTCCCCACTGGGGTGATGTCGGCCGTGATCATGACGTGGTCCTTGCGTGATGAATGGCGAACGCCGCCCGGTGACCACGACTCTCCTCCGCGACGTCTCGCGGCGGATCGGGCGAAAGACAGATCATGCGAGGCCGGCTACGACTTTCGGCCGGTCCGCCGGAAGGACGGTGAGAGAAATGGTGCAGGCGGCGAACGAAGCGCCCACACCCACACCCACACCCACACCCACACCCACAAGGGAGACGGAACGTTCGCAGGTACTGCCCGTCACGGCGTGGATGCTGCTCGTCGGGGCCTGGTCGGCCTCGTCGTGTTCGACTGGGCGACCGACCTCTACGCGATCCAGGACCACGGCCCCCAAGCTGATCGGCGCCCTGCTGGCCGTCGCTCTCGCTGTCGCCTCACCACGGCTCGACAGCCGGGCGCTGCCAACGCAGAGATCGCCACCGAACTGACCATCTCGGTCGGCACGGTGAAGTCTCATCTCGCCAACGTGCAGATCAAGCTCTCCGCCCGCAACCGGGTGGAGATCGCCGCCTGGGCCTGGGAATCCGGGGTCGTCGACGGGCGAGGGTGAGCGGGTGGGCCGGCTTCGGGGACCGGGAGCCACGAGCCTGATCGATCAGGCTCGTGGTGTTGGCCGGGTGCCGTCCTACTTCGTCCCCACCGTCCAGGCGACTGCGTCCTGCCCGGCGGAGGCCTTCTCCTCGCTGACCTTGCTGCCTTGCTGCGGCGGCATTGTGCGGTGGCCGTCAGGCCAGGCTGCTGCGGAGGGCGCTGACGCGCTGCGCGCCCGCGTCGAAGGCGGCCCCGTCGAGAGTGCCGGTCTCCAGGGCGTCGCGCAGTGCGGCCATGGCGTCGTCCCCTGGCTGAAGTCGCGGGCCGAGCACAGGATCAGGTCCATGCCGGCGGCGGCGGCCGTCACCGCTCGCTCCGCCACGCTGCCGTACTCCTCGAGTGCCCCGGCCTCCAAGGCGTCGGTGATCGTCACGCCCTTGAAACCGAGCCGGTCGCGCAGCTCGCCGACCACGGTCGGAGACAGGCCGGCGGGCCGAATGGCGTCCAGTGCCGGGTAGATCGCCCAGGAGAACATGACCAGCTTCGCCCCGGCGGAGATCGCGGCCCGGTACGGCACCTCGTCGACGCTTCGCAGAGTGGATGCGGATGTGGTGAGTGTGACGGGCGTCAGGTCGGTGTTCTGGCTTGCCGACGCGGGACCGAGGCCGGGGAAGTGCTTGGCGGTTGCCGCCACCCCGGCGTCCTGCTGCCCCTTGATGAACGCCGAGCCGCAGGCGCTGACCGAGCCCGGGTCCTTGCTGTACGACCGCTCGTACTGGTCGGTGAAGTCACCGGCCGTGCGGTACACGTCGAGCACTGGCGCCAGGTTGACGTTCATGCCGACGCCGGCGAGGTTCTCGCCCGCGCCGGTACCGGTGTCCGCAGCCTTCCCTCCGGGTCGGACGAGGAGCCGACGTCCTTGGCGGACACCACCGGCTCACCGGGCAGACGGCGCACCATGCCCCTCCTGGTCGGTCATCAGGAGCAGCGGGGCCTTGATCGGGGCGGACGCGTTCGCCTCGTTCATCTCCTGGATGACGCCCTCGATCTGGCTCAGACCCTCGATGTTCTCCCCGAAGAAGATCACCCCGGCCGCGTGGCCCTCACTGATCGCGTCCATCAGCTGGGCCGGGGGCGTGAGACCCGGGTAGGAGTAGATGACGCTGCCCGGCGCGCTGCGCCGGGGTCAGGCCGGCCGACGGGGCCGTGCCGTTTCGGGAAGCCGCACGGTAGCTGCCGTCCGGTCCGCCAGTCCGAGACCGCCGGCCAGGACCGCTGTTCCGGCGAGCAGAGCGCCGCGTCTGCTGAGTGGTTGCTTTGCCGAGCTCATATCTCTCCTTTGCGAACTGCCGGTTCGCCCGGCCCGAGCCGGTCGCGTGATGGTGGAGGAGGCCCGCTGCCGCCATGCCCGGGAGGCGCCGGCCGGAAGGCGAGCGGGACGCCCGTGGCGGAGCGGGTCCACACGGCCCGCTCCGCCACGGAGGTGATCACCAGACGCTCAAGGCCGCCATCACGGGGTGTTGTTGGCCAGGGCGAGCAGACGCGAGCGGGTGCCGTTGAAGCGGTCGCGGTCAACGTTTCCGGAGATGCCGCTCACCGAGCCCGTGGAGGTGTACTGCCAGACGGTCCAGGACGGGAATCCGCTCGGGATGCTCGGGCTGCTCCCGGAGGTCCAGTGGGCGACCCACAGCGGGCTCTTGGAGGACATGCCGCTCCAGCCGCCGGTGCAGGAGTTCCACCAGCTCGGGCTGGTGTAGATCACTATGTCGCGGCCGGTCCGGGCCTTGTACGTGTTGTAGAAGTCGAGGATCCACGACTGCATCGCCGCAGGCGACTTGCCGTAGCAGCTGCCCTCTATGTCCAGTACACCGGGCAGTGTCAAATTGTCGCGGGACCAGGCGCCGCCGTTGCCGGCGAAGAAGTTCGCCTGCGCCGCACCGCTCGAAGCGTCGGGACGCGCGAAGTGGTACGCGCCCCGGATCACGCCGGCGTTGTAGGAGTTGAGGTAGTTGGCGCTGAAAGTCGGGTCCTTGTACGAGGTGCCCTCGGTGGCCTTCATCCAGGCGAACTCGATGCCCGCGTTCCGGACCGCGCTCCAGTTGATCGAGCCCTGGTAGTGGGAGATGTCGACACCCACGGGTTTGCCTTGATCTGCGTGCCCGGCGTGTCCTCGAGGTGTAACTGGCGCTTGTCCGGCTTGAAGTCCTTGCTGTCCTGGATGTAGCCGACGCCCATGTAGCCCTGGCCCACCGGTACGGCGCTGTCGGACGGCAGTGGTGCCGAGGAGGCGGTGCCTGCCGTCATGCTGAGGATCAGCGCCGCACTCGCGCCGACGGCACCGGCCACGGTGATTCTCCGCTGCAGGGATTTCGTGGAAAGGATTCGGGAGAACAAGTCTTCCTCCTGTTATTCGAGGGTGCGATGCAGTTGTGCCGAGTGATGCTTCGGTGCGGTGGCTCCGTCGGTGCCCGAATTTGCGCTGGGTGCCACGAACAGAAACGCTCAGGGAGCGTTGTCGCCAACGTGGGCAGACGGCCCGGTGCCGTTGAAATCGTCCCGAGCGCTGGTACGTCTCATCGAGGGAACTCATGTACCGCTTCCCACGTTTTGCTCTACGCGCGTCACTTGATGCGTACACGTCATGGTGCATGAAATCGTGCGTGCGGTAAAGAGGGTTCCGGCCTATTAGAGGTCTAGACCAATATGTACTTCGGTGAGCTGCGGAAACGGAATGGCGCTGGCGGAATTTTTAGAAATGGCGAACGCAACCCCTTGTATTCTCAAAGCCCGCAAATGGCGCATGGGATGCACCATGTCCCGCGGTGTGCCCCGCCGAGCCGCCGGTCGGCGGGACGCCGCTGCGTAACGAGGACAAGTCAGTACGCCACCGGCCCGGCTGTCAGCGCCTACTGCTCGACGACCTCGCAGCGCGGGCACGTTTCGACGGTGGTCAGGGCCGCTCCACCCGGCCATGACGCTCCGGTCGGGAAGAGGCCGCGGGAGGCGGGAGGGCGGACGAGGCCGCCGCGAGGCGCGCGGCGGGAGAGCCGGGGCGGGCGGGCCTAGGCTGACGCGATGATGACGGAGACAGATCTGCGGCACCTGCGCCGCTGTGTGGAACTGGCGGCCGAGGCCCTCGACGCAGGCGAGGACCCCTTCGGCTCGCTGCTGGTCGGACCCGACGGCACGGTGCTCAGGAGGACCACAACCGAACCTTCTCCGGCGACAACACCCGGCACCCCGAGTTCGCCCTCGCCCGTTGGGCGGCCGGTCGGCTCTCCCCGAGAGCGCGCACGGGCCACCGTTTATACGTCCGGCGAGCACTGCCCCATGTGCGCCGCCGCTCACGGCTGGTCGGCCTCGGCCGCATCGTCTACGCCGCCTCCTCGGCCCAGCTGTCCGGCTGGCTCACCGAATGGGCGCCTCCGGGCCCCGGTCGCCGGCCTGCCCATCACCGATGTGGTGCCCGGCGCCGTGACCGAGGGGCCCGCGCCCGAGCTGGTCGACGCGGTGCGGGCGCTCCACCGGCGGCGGCATGGGGTGCGCCGAGGGCGGGCTCGGCGACGGCGGATTGTGATGTAGCCGTTCCGGCAGCCGTGGCGTGAAACGCCGCCCCATGCCCTGCCGCACGACCGGCGGTGCGCTGCCCGAGCGCGACGAGCAACTCGAAGCAACGTCGGCCGGATGGCCGTGCTGCCGGCCGGACTGCCGGTGAGCGTGCCCGCCACCACCGTGAACCGGCCATGCGGCTCCAGCCTGGATGCCGCGATCAGCGCCTCGCGCACCCGAGGCTCCCGGCGGTGGCCGGCAGCTGATCACCAGTGGTTACCTCAAGGCCTCCCACCGCGAGCTCGACGAGGGCGCACCACCGAGGGCAACCCTACCACCCGCGCACCCGCGCGGTGCCGGTGGAGCCCGGAAGGATCGAGGAGTACGTGCTGCGGCTCTACCCGTTCGCAGCCACGTTCCTGCCGGGTCACCGTCTGGTGCTGGAGCTGTCGAACAACGAGCCACTGGCCGACGCGCACAACGCGCTGCTGCCGCCGGATGCCTTCCACCTGCCGGTGGGCCGCCCTGTCACTCACAAGATCTACCGCGACTCCGCGCACCCTCCCGGCTCGTGCTGCCGTTCACGGCGTTCACGGCGGTCACGGAGACATCCGCGACTGGGCCAGGCTCCGCGCGCAACCACGGAGGGGACCGGCGCTGACCGTCAGTCTGTCGTCCACGGGCGGAGTCAGGCCAGGGGCGTCGGTCACGAGCAGGTGGTGTCGTTCTTCGGGACTTTCCCGTCGAGCAGGTACTTGTCGACCATCGCGGTCAGGCACTGGTTGGCGCCGTAGGTGCCGTGTCCTTCACCGTCGACGGTGAGGCGGACACCGACTCCCTTGCCCAGCCCGTCCGCCATCTTCTTGGCTCCCTCGTAGGGCGTGGCGGGGTCGCCGGTGTTGCCGATGACGAGAATGGGGTCCGCGCCGTCCGCGGTCACATCGACGGTGGGTGCGTGGCCGGCCACGGGCCAGTCGGTGCACTGGAGCAGTCCCCAGGCCATCCAGTCGCCGAATACGGCAGACGCCTTGCGGAATTCGGGAAGATGCTTACGCACGTCGTCGGTGGTGAAGCGATCCGTGTAATCGGCGCAGCTCACCGCTGCGAAGGCGGCATTGCTGTTGTCGTACCCGTCGTCGTCGGTGCGTCCGTTGAGGGTGTCGGCGAGGACCAGCAGCGTGGTGCCGTCCCCTCGGCGGCCGTCGCCAGTGCGACCCTGAGCAGCATCCAGCCCTCCTTGTCGTCGTAGAGGGCGGCGGCGATGCCGTTGAGTGCGAGGCTCTGAGTGAGGGGACGCCCGAATTCCGTAGGCAGGGGCTTCGTGTCCAGGCTCTCGATGAGCGCGGTGATGCGACTCTCGCCCGCAGCAGGGTCCTCGCCCTCGAAGAAGCACTCTTTGCGCTTCGGGCAGTCCTTGACGAAGTTCTGCAGTGCGCCCTGGAATCCCTTTGCCTGGCCGAGTCCACTTGCCAGGACGTTTGCGGTGGGATCGACCACGGCGTCGAAGACGGTTCGTCCGACGTTCTTGGGGAAGAGGTGGGCGTAGACGCCGCCGAGTTGCGTTCCGTACGAGATGCCGAAGTAGTTCAGCTTCTCGTCGCCGAGGGCCTGACGCATCAGATCGAGATCGCGTGCGGCCTCCTGTGTGCCGACGTGCTCCAGCACAGCGCCCGAGCCGCTTTCGCAGGAACGGGCAAACGCGCTTACGTCACGGACGGCGGCCCGCTCCTCCGCGGTGTCGTCCGGCGTCGCGTCCGCAGCCAGCGAGGTGTCCATGGCCTTCGTGTCCAAGCACTTCACGCCGGCGCTGTCCCCGACCCCGCGCGGGTCGAAGCTGACCAGGTCGTAGCGCTTGTGCAGCTTCGCGTAGTCGTCCTCAGCGAAGAGGGAAGCGTCGACACCCCGGAACCGCCGGGGCCACCGAAGTTGAATACGAGAGACCCGAGTCGCTCATTGCCGGAATCCCGTGAGGCCTTGGCCCGGATGAGGGCGAGATCGATGGTCTTGCCGTCGGGATTCGCGTAATCCAGCGGTGCCTTCATGGTGCTGCACTGCCATTTCGTCCCGTCCGACAGATTCTCGGGCCTGTCGCCGCCGCCCTGGGCCGTGGACGGGGCGGAGCACGCGGTCCAGTTCAGCTTCTGGTCGCTGAGGGCGGCGGGGACCGTGGGTGTCGCGGCGGTTCCGTCAGCGTCGGCGCCAGGGTCGCAGGCCGTGACGGTAGCGGCTGCCAGTACGAGCGACGCCAGGGCGATGGAGGTCCGGGACGCGTGGTAGTTGGGCATGTGTCTGCCGATCTGAGGTCGTTGCTGATGAAGAGAACGGACGCTCACGCGTCGATTTCCTGGCAGTGATGCCGACGGTCGGCGCGGGTGCCCCGGAAGGACCTGAATCCCCGGACGGCCAGCGAGCCGAGTGCCGCGAACACGAGGCCCGTGCTGACCGAAAGGGCAAACGCGGCCCATGAGCTGCTGGGGCCCGTGGCCGATTCCAATGCCGAGAGCAGTTTCCTGCCCACGGGGTAGGAGACCGCGGCCAGGACGATGAGGAGCCAGAACGGCATCCTTTTCAGCGGCTTGGCCGTGACGACAATGGTCACAACGGCGACCAGGGCGATAATGACGTCGGTTCGATCCATGCCTCAATCGTCTCGCCCCGATACCGCTGCGGTGTCTGCCACCAGGAGGAACGCCCACTAGGCCGGAAGACCTAGAGGGTTGGCACAGATTCAGATCCGTGCCAGGTGGTCGCACCCTGCCGAGGGCTTGACGGCCCGCCCGCGGCGAACGAGGTCTGCCGGCGCGCGGGGCCCGGCATCCCAAGCCCGGCTTACACTGGTGTTCGATGGGAAAGATTCGAGGCCTGCTCCTGCCAGGCGTGTTCGTGGTGGCGCAGTCGGTTCTGTGGTTCGCCGACCTCGCGACGCTGGAGAAGCCTCCGAGTGCCACGACGTGGATCACTGCTTTCGTCGCCACGGCACTCACCGCACATGCGCTTGAACGGCGAAACCGGGCTCCGCTGCCCGCCCTGTGCCAAATCCTCGCGTCGTCCGTGCTGGTGCAGGTTCTGGCACCGCCCGGCACCCTGGGCATGGTGGCAGGTCTGGCGGTCCTGATGGCGCTCTTCTCCGTCACCGCTCTGAGCGACTGGACCATCGGCCTGGGCGCGACTGCCGCTGCCGCCGTCGTACAGCTCCTGCCGGGCGCTGTGCAGTATGGATTCGGCAGCGCCCTCTTCTCCGACTGGCTTGTCAGCATCGGCCTCTATCTGCTGGCCTCCGCTCTCGGAGCCGGCCGTCGGCACTGGCTGCGGGAACGGCAGATGACGAAACAGCGGCTGACCCGTGCCGAGCAGGAGCGGGGCAGGCCGCCGCCACCGAACGGGACCGGCTGGCGAACGAGCTGCACGACATCAGCGCACACCACCTGACCTCTGTCGTGGTGTCCGTCGAGGCTGCCCGCCGGCTCGGTGACAGCAGACCCGAACTGGCCACGGAGGCGCTCACGTTCGCAAGCCGCACCGCGCGGGAGACCCAGGTGGCGCTGCGACGTCTCGTGGCAGTCATGCGAGTGGACGAGACACCGGCTCCTCAGTCGATGACCGCCTCGATCGAGGCCCTGATCGCGGGTTTCGGCAGACTGGGGCGCCCCATCTCCGTTTCCCTCCCGCCGATCTAGTCGGCCCCGCGGCGGAGGCGGCTCACGGCATCATCCGGGAGGCCCTGACCAACACCATGCGCTATGCGCCGGGTGCCTCGGTCGGCATCACAGCGCAACGAACAGGGAGGCCCTGCACCTGAGCGTCGACAACAGCAGGCCGCCCGGCGGCCGGGCGGCGACAAGCTGGGTATCGGATCCGGCCGCGGTGTGGACGGGATGGGCCGGCGCGCCGCTGCCGTCGGCGGGCAGTTGTCCGCAGGTCCCCGCACCGACGGGGCTGGTGCGTGCACGCCGTACTGCCCGATGCCCGGCCCGCACGGCAGCCGGCTGCGGGACGACGGCGCAACTTCACACGAGAGCAGCGGATCGCGGACGGGGCGGTCTTCGGCTCGGCCACCGTGATGTCGTTGACCTATGCCCTGGAGAAGGTGGCGGATGCCGGCCACGGAGTGCCGGTCGGCCTGCTGCTCGCGCTCGTGCTGACCGTTCACGCGCTGCCGCTGCTGTGGCGCCGACGAGCCCTTGGCTGGCCCTCGCCGCGATCGGGGGCACCTCGCTTGCATGGCCGGTGCTGCTGGGGAGCGGTGTGCTGCCGCCGTCCGCCGCGAATTGTCTCCTGGGCGGCGGAATTGTCGAACTGGCCGCCGTCTACGGTGTCGCGGCCTACGGCCGCGTTCTGAAACCCGCAACCGCGCCGGCCGGCGGGGCGGTCAGCCCTCGACCACGCAGATGACGCATCCGCCTGGTTACCGGCTGTCGTATCTGTCGGTTCCTGCGATGGCCCTCTCGTTCGGCGTCTCGATGACGGTCGCCTTCACCGGTGACGGGATGCTGCTCGGTGAACCCGTCGATCCTCTTCTCGTGCTGTTCCTTCTCGTCGAGGCGGTGCTCTGCCTCGGCCTGGTGTTCACTGCCGCGTGGTGGGCCGGGTGGTTTATGCACATGCGCCGAAGGCGGGTGCTGGACCGCGAGGACACGGCGCTCACGGGCCTGCGTTCGAGCACGAGGGACGTGGTCCACAGCGAGCGGCAGCGAGTCGCCGACGGTCTGCAGGAGACAGTGCTCCAGCAGACCACTCGGGTGATTTCCTCGGCGGAGGCATGCAGTCTGGACGACGTCGCCGCCGCCACGAGAGCAACCCTGGCCGCCATGCGTCAGCTGCTCGGGAGCCTGGATGCCGGCAGGGCGCCGACGGCACCTCGGAACACCGCCGTACAAGAAGTCCCTCGCTCGTAGGAGTGGCCGGCGCAAGACCCGGGTGTGCGGGGCGATCGTGTTCCGGCTGCCTGTGGGTGCGTGTGCCGACCTGGTATGCCCTGCTCAGGGCCTGCCGTGGGAGGATGAGACGCAGGCAATGGGCCCGTCCTGGGTGAACAGAGGAGAGGCGCTATCTGCATCCGTGTGCTGGTCGTGGATGATCAGGCGATCGTTCGCGCGGGCTTCGCCGCGATTCTGACGGCTGAGTCCGATATGACCGTGGTCGGCGAGGCCGCGGACGGGGATGCGGCAGTGGCGATGGCAGCCGATCTCACGCCCGACCTGGTGCTGATGGATATCCGCATGCCCGGTATGGACGGGCTGACGGCTACCCGGCTGATCACACGTCGTAGCAGCCGCACCAGGGTCCTCGTGCTCACCACGTTCGACCTCGATGCCTACGTCTACGAAGCTCTGCGCGCCGGATCCTCGGGTTTCCTGCTCAAGGATTCCGAGCCGGAGGCACTTCTGGCCGCGATAAGGACTGTCGTCTCCGGTGACGGCGTCCTCGCGCCTGCGGTCACGGGACGTCTGATAGCGGCCTTCGCTCAAGGAGCCCCGGTCTCCGGGGACCGCCGCAGCCCTGAACAGCCTCACCCATCGCGAACGCGAGATTCTTACTCTGGTCGCCACGGGCTTGAGCAACGCGGAAATCGGTGAGCGCCTGGGGTTGCCATGGGCACGGTGAAGGCCCATATAGGCGCAGTACTCAACAAGTTGAGCCTACGGGATCGTGTTCAGGCGACCATTCTCGCCTATGAGAGCGGACTGATCCGCCCATTGGGAATGTCTCTCTCCTGAGAGGCCCTCATCGCGGCCATCGGCACCCCGGACCCTGGTCCGGACCCGCCTGCGGGAGCTGGAACAGGGCAGGACCGCGCCCCTGCTGAGATCCGGGGCGCGGCCCGCAGACCATGGAGTCCGGCACCGGTGAGGACTACCGGCAGGCCGACGTGGACTGGGTGGGTCTCAGGCCGGCCTGAGCGTCAGGACGGAGACCCGGACTCGGATGATGTCGTCGTGGCCAGCGTCAGTCCGGCTTGCTTGAAGAGGTTCTTGAACTCGTCGAGGCTGCGCTCCCGTCCGGTCGACAGCGCCATCATGTTGAGGTCCATCAGCGGCTCAAGGCCGGGCGTGCCCACCTCTTCGACGAGAGCTCCATCACCAGCACGCGTCCGCCGGGCCGGAGGGCTTCCTGCAGTTGCGCAGAATGCGTACACAGGCGTCGTCGTCCCAGTCGTGCAGGACGAACTTCAGCAGATGCAGGTCTCCGGACGGCACCTCGTCGAAGAAGTCACCTCCGACAAAGGTGAACCGGTCCATGACGCCCAGGCCCGCAGCGGAGGCGTCCGCCTCGGTACGCACGTGAGGGAGGTCGAGGACCACGCCGGTCAGTCCAGGGTGCCGCTGCATGAGCGTCTGGACGAGGTTGCCTCCGGCGCCACCGACATCCACTGCGACCCGGGCGCCCTCGATGTCGATCACGTCCGTCAGCGTGTGTGCCAGGCCACGGGTCATGGCCGTCATGGCATTGGTGAAGACCTCGGCTTCTCCCGGGCGGCCGCAAGCCAGTCGAAGATGGGTGCGCCGAGGGCGGCTTCCGCCTGGGGCTGCCGGTGCGAATCGCGTTCGCCAGCCGCCCCACGGCAGCCAGTGCGACTCGGCCCCGCCCACAGCGCCAGGTCCCGCAGGGAACCCGGGCGTCGGAGCGCAAGGTGTCGAGCAGGGGCGTACTGACGAACCGCTTCCCGTCGGTGGAGGTGGCCAGGCCGAGGGAGGCGCACGTCCGCAGGAACCGGAAGCACGCGTCGGGGTCCAGTGACTCCGCTTCAGCCACTTCCGCGGGGTGGCACCGTCGCCGTACAAGTGGTCGGCGACGCGCAACTCAGCTGCGCTGCGCACCACTTGGTGACCCAGTACCCCGTCACCATCTGGAGCATTCGCCCCGTGTCACCCACCGGTCGTTCGGCGGAACCCGCCGCGACAAAATCATGCTCGAACAAGGTCATACCTTTGAGCATGGCTCCCTGGATACGCTGCGACGTCATCCGCAGAGAGGAGCGTCGACTAGGTCGCTGGACATAGGGACGTTTCCGCGTGGCTGTCACAGGAGGGCGGCTCGGCGCGCTGCCGCTCGGTGTCAGGTTGACCAGACCACCCGTCCGTTGTGCACGATGGTCACCTTGGCGTCGGCCCGGAGGACCAGCCGGGCGCCCGCGTGGCCATTGCTCCGGGAGGACCAGATCGGTTGGTCGGCGCTATTGAGGATGACGAGGTTGCCGTCGGGCTGGAAGGACGCCCGGTGGTTCTTGCCGAAGGTCATGGACGCCCAGATGGGGTTGCCATTCTCGTTGAGGACGACGAGATTGCCGTCGGTCTGCATGACCATGCGGATGCGATTGGTCGTCCAGGCCTGGTTGACCTGCAGGGCGCTGGGCGCGGCGAAGGCTTGGGTGTGCCAGTTCGGTTTCGGGGCGGCCTTGGGTTTGGGCGAGGGCGTGGGCTTGGGCGCGGCCTTCTTCTCGGCCGGGCTGGTCGTGCTGGGCTTCGGCGTGGGTGCGGCGGGCGTGGGGACGCTCGCCTTCGGAGCCTCGATCGCCTTCGGCTCTTCTTTCGGCTCTTCCTTCGGCTTCTCCTTGCTCGGGGACGAACTGGGTGTTTCCGCCACATAGTTGTCGCGGTCGATGGGGTCTGAGTTCGGGTTCAGTACGGTGCCGGAGCCCACCGTTGCCGGGCCCTTGGCGGTGTCGCCATCGTCCTTCGAGCTCCCGGCCAGCAGTAGGGTATGGCGATCAGAACGGCGCCGATGATCGCGGCGCCCGCCAGGACCGGCGGGCGGGGCGTCCGATGTCGATGCCGGTGGCGGCCTTGACACCCGGCGGAGTCCCGGCGGCGTCCGACGCCGCCACGCCGACGCCCTCCTCGGGTGTCTCGGCCGCCTTGACAGCGGTCTCTCCTGCCGGAGTGACAGCAGTCTCTCCTGCCGGAGTGGCGGCGGTCTCTCCTGCCGGAGTGGCCGCGGTCACTCCGGACGGGGTGGCGGCGGGCTCCGTCTCGGGGACAGGGGCGGGCCCGGTATGGCCTCGGAGGACGCGGAGGATATGGGCGGGGACTCGGCCTCCCGTTCGCGGGGCTGCCGCTGCTGCCGCGTTCGCGCCGGGGCGTGCTGCTTGGGGCATGTGGAAACTCCTCCTCGGTGGCGGCCTGCGGCCGGTCCGATGCCTCTCGGGCTGCGAGGTGTCCCGTACGGCCCCGGCCCGGACGTCCGGGCAGCGGGTGCTGTACGTCGAAGGGCCGATGGCGTACTCAACTTAGCCCACTGCGGGGACGGCAGCCGCTTCGCATTGTCCACCCGAGCCTCGCTGCTCCCGAAGGGCCCTTGTACGGGCAGCGACCGCAACTGTGGAACCACGTCAGCGACGACGCGGAGAGCGTCGGGCATACCTGGAAGAGAAGGGGCGCTCAAGGGCGAAGTCCCGGTCGGTGGCCCGGTCTCCCTGCCTCGACCGGAACTTCAGGCCACTGGGTCCGCAGGCATGGGGTTTCTGGAGACTCCGGTGGTTCTCCGATCAATCCCCGTATAGTTTCGCAGCATTGATCGCCGACCTCGGGTGTCACCCGGGTTCACTCGAGGAGTTGTGATGTCCAGAACCGATGAGTCCGCCACGTCCCATGTGATCGATACCAGCAAGCCGCATCCTGCCCGGATGTACGACTTCTGGCTCGGCGGCAAGGACAACTACCCGGTGGACGAGGAACTGGGCCGCCGGATGATGGCCATCGAACCGAGTATCCGGGACCTGGCGCATGCCAACCGGGCCTTCATGCGCAGGGTGACCCGCTGGGCGGCCGGCAACGGGATTCGGCAGTTCCTGGACATAGGCACGGGAATACCCACGGAGCCCAACCTGCATCAGATGGCGCAGGGCGTCGTGCCCGAGGCCCGGGTTGTCTACTGCGACAACGACCCGATCGTGCTCGCCCACGCGGAAGCCCTGATGCAGGGCACGCCCGAGGGTGCCACCGCGTATGCCCAGGCCGATGTGCGCGATCCTGAAAACATTCTCGAACAGGCGGCGAAGGTCCTGGACTTCTCGCAGCCCGTACAGCTCTCGTTGGTCGCGCTGCTGCACTTCGTCAGCGATGAGCAGGGCGCGTACGAGTTGGTGGGCCGGCTGGCGGACGCACTGGCGCCGGGCAGCCAGCTGGTGGTGACCCATGGAAGTTACACGCCTGGCGATGCCAGGCTGGGGAAGTCGACAACCACTACAAGGCGGGACACATCACCCTGGCTCTGCGCAGCCGTGATGAGATCGCCCGGTTCTTCGGTGACTTCGACGTCCTGGAACCCGGCCTGGTCAGCCCCGACCTGTGGCGGCCCGAGCTCGGCGATTTGCCGGAGACGCGTTTGGATCCCGCGGTTGACTTCTACGTGGGTGTGGCCCGCAGGCAGTGACGGTCCAGGTCCCATGCGCAGGGACTCGGCATCGTGCCGGCTCACTGCCGTCACGACCGCGGCTGTGATCATCAACGGCAAGCCCGCCGGCGGATGCGCCAGCCCGCCGACCGCAGTCCGCTTCGGCGGCAGCACATCGAGCGGCAGTCTGGCCTGCGATGGCCCCGGTGCCAGCCCGGTCCACGCCGCCGAGAGCGCCCGGCTCAGGGCAGGCGTTCAATTGACTGGCCTGTCCTCCGGCGCCGCCCGCGTCCGGATGGCAGCGGCAGCGGCGCCGTGCCGTACGCGGCGGGCTGCGGCGGATGATCAGCGAGACCAATGAGGCGGCGGCGCAACTGGAGCCGAGCAGCAGCCAGACCAGGTCGTAGCTCCCGAACGCATCGCGGGCGACGCCGCCCAGGAAGGCGGCCAGGGCGGCGCCGACCTGGTGGGCGGCGGTCACCCAGCCGAAGACGATGGCGCTGTCCTGACCGTAGAACTCGCGGCACAGGGCGATGACGGGCGGGACCGTGGCGAGGTCGAGGAGGCCGAAGACGGCCACGAAGGCCATCATGGCCGGATTGACCGTGGCGGCCATCATCAGGGGAGGAGCACCAGCAGGATGCCGCGCAGGGCGAAGTGGACGGCGAGCAGGCGGCGGGGATCCATACGGTCGGTGAGCCAGCCGGAGCCGATGGTGCCCGCGACGTTGAAGATGCCGATGAGGGCGAGCAGGGTCGACGCGGTGGTGACTCCCATGCCGTGGTCGTGGGCGGCCGGGGTGAAGTGTGTCCACATGATGCCGTTGGTGGTGGCGCCACAGACCGCGAAGGCGCCTGCGAGCAGCCAGAAGGGCGCGGTGCGTGTGGAGTCGTGGAGCACGGTGAGCGTGCGCCGGGCGATCCCGGTGACGGTCGGCGGCCTCGGAACGAACTCCTGGCTCCCGTAGGGGCGTTGCCCGATATCGGCAGGATGGTCACGCAGGATCAGCCAGACCAGTGGGGCGACAGCCAGAGCGGCGAGCGCGAGGCTGACCAGGGCGGGCCGCCAGTTGTAGTGGTCGATGGTCCAGGACAGCGCGGGCAGGAAGACCATCTGCCCCAGGACGCTGCCGGAGGCGAGAATGCCCGTTACCAGGCCGCGCCGGGTCGTGAACCAACGGTTGGTGACGGTGGCGCCGAAGGTCGTGGCCATGGAGCCGGTGCCGAGGCCGACGAGGAAGCCCCAGAAGAGTGTGAACTGCCAGGAGGCGTTCATCACGGTGGTGAGCAGGGAGCCGGCGGCGACGGTGCTCAGGGCGGCCACAACCACCCGGCGGATGCCGAAGCGGTCCATCAGGGCGGCGGCGAACGGGGCGGTGAGTCCGTAAAGGATCATGTTCACCGAGGTGGCGAGGCCGATGGCGCCGCGCGACCAGTGGAACTCCTGCTGGAGAGGGCCCAGGAGGATGCCGGGCATCGTCGAGAAGGCCCCGGCGACGACGATCGCAAGGGCCGCGGCGGCGGCGACCCACCAGGCGCGGTGGCCCGACCGGATGCCGGTCCGCTGTTCCGGTCGGGGGTACGGCCCGGACGGTCGGCGTGTTCCTGGGGAGTCCGGTCGCTTCTTCATCCATGGGTTTCATCCTTGGTGGAGCGCTGATTCCGTACCACTGGCCAGCTGGACCTCTAGTGAAAGAATCTGGCCATGTATGCCATGCGTGCTGTGAGCGATGAGAAGAGGGCGCATCGGGTTGTCACACTGGTCCGCCCGGGGCTGCTGCCGATGGAGCTGGGTATCGTCCACCGGCTGTTCGGGACGGCGCTCGGGGAAGACGGCCGGCCGCTGTACTCGGTCGTGACCTGCGCACCGGAACCGGGCGAGCTGGCCACGGACGCGGACTTCACGGTGAACGTGGCGCACGGCCCGGAGGCGCTGGAGAGCGCCGATACGGTGCTCGTGCCGGCTGCGACGGAGGACTACGTACCGCAGGAGCGGGGCGACTGGCGGAGCCGGTCCGCCGGGCGCTGGCGCGAGTCCCGGCCGGGGCGCGGGTGGCCTCGATCTGTACGGGATCGTTCGTGCTGGCGGCAGCTGGGCTGCTGGACGGGCGACGGGCCACGACGCACTGGAAGTCGTGTGATGAGCTGCGGGCGCTGTACCCGGAGGTCGACGTCGACCCGGACGTGCTGTACACGGAAGACCGGGGCGTGCTCACTTCGGCGGGCGTCGCCGCCGGGATCGACCTGTGCCTTCACATGATCCGGGGCGACCACGGGGCCGAGGTCGCCAACACGGTCGCCCGTCGTACCGTCGTGCCGCCGCACCGGGAGGGCGGGCAGGCCCAGTACATCGAGCAGCCGGTGCCCGAGCCGGGGCCGGTTCGACGGCCGCCGCCCGCATGTACGCCCTCGGCCACCTCGGGGAGCCGCTGGTTCTGGAGGACCTGGCCAGGGAGGCGTCCATGAGCGTGCGGACGCTTGGTCGGCGGTTCCTCCGGGAGACCGGGGCGACACCGATGCGCTGGCTGACCGCGCAACGGCTGCAGCACGCACGGCGGCTGCTGGAGCGCACCGACGAGCCGGTGGACCGGATCGCCGCACGGGCCGGTTTCGGCACCGGGACGGCGATGCGTCAGCACTTCCGGGAGACGCTGGGCGTGTCGCCGCGCGCCTACCGCAACACCTTCCGCGGGCGCGGTGAGCGGTGCGCCCTCGCGGCCCACGGCAGGGTCGGACGAGAGGCTTTTCGGTATTCCCCACCAGAGGTACTCGTGCACTTCAGCCATGGGGCCGAAAGCGCGCCCTTTCCAAGGGCTTTGCTGTGCGCCGACCCTGCCGGAGAGGTAAGTGCGGGCAGTGCAGAGGGAGCCGCGGTGTCCCAACAGCTTTATGTTCCCGTCCTACCCGTCCGGCAGCATGCCCGGATGGCCTACGAGTATCTGCGGCCGGACGTGCAGGCCGCGATAGTGCCGCTCTGGAACCTTCCGCCCTGTCCGGGACTCGCGCCGGCGGAACTGACCAGGGTTCAGTGGCAGAAGGAATTTCTTCGCGTGAGGGCGCCCACCGCCGTTACCCGGGTTGGATAGACGCCCCGTACGCCGAGGATGCGCAGGTACCGGCACTTGCCGGGGTCCTGGCCGAATACTGTGCGTTGTCCCCGCTCCGCCCGGTCACCGGACCGAACCGGAGTGAGGCTCAGCAGACGGCTGCCCTGGAGATCGCGCTCCGGAGCGGTCGGGGCGTCGGCGTCCGTGTACACATGCCGGGCGAGTGGCACGACGGTACGGTCGGCGCCGTCCTCGAACTTCTAAAGAGTCGCCCCGGAGTCCACATCGATCTGCTGCTGGACCTGGGCAGCGTCCTCCCGGGCCGCCTGGGCGCGGGAAAGGAGGCATTGCGAGCCTTGGATGTGTTGGTCCCTCTGGCGCCATGGCGGACTACGGCCGTTCTTGGTGGCGGCTTCCCCGGTCACGGACGACCTGCTGGAGGTGGGGTACCTGCATGAAGAACCCCGGAGCGACTGGCAGATGTGGCACGAGATACGTGCCGGCCGCCGCGAGTTCTTTGCCTCTCTGGCGTTCGGTGACTACGGCGTTCAGCCCGCCACCGCGCTCGCTCAGGAGCCTGGGGTGGCGGCCCGCCCTGGGGCGCCCTCCGTTACACCACGGAAAGCTCGTTCGTGCTGTGCAAGGTGGTCACGAGTGGACCCGACCGTACGGCGGTGATCCGATCAGCGGCTCGCCGAATCCGCGATCTGGTCGACTTCCGAGGCGCTGTCGCCGGCGCGGGGAGACTTGGCTGCGCGACTGCGCGGACGGCTCAATGACGGACAGCGAGGGATCCGGCAGCCACACGCAGTGGCTCCGGTCCGGCAACGTCCAGCACATGACGTACGTCGTTCGATGCTTGCCCGTAAGCTGACCCGCCCGCCGGCCGCCCGCTGCCCGCGGCTCACGAGGGTTCCAACATGTCCTCGCGCGCCTGGATCCGCCGACTTGCCTCGGCGAGCTCGTGTTGGTCATCCGACGCCTTGCACGCGGTGGAGTCCGTGCTGGTAGCGCACGGGCTCCCGTAGAGCAGGCCGTGCTCCTTCGAGATCGGCAAGCCTCGCAGCGACTGTGGCCACCGCGAGCTGTTCGGGCAGGGCCGCGGAGAATTTCAGGCCGTGCACGGCGCGGCGGTCGACATCCGGAAGAACAAGGGCCGCGCCATTGCCCGCGGTTTCGCGGCTTGCACGCCACATGTCAGGAGTCAGGTCTTCGCGCAGGCGCAGATAGCAGTCTGTCGGTCGCTGAACGGGATCGGCGACCGAAGGCAGCGTCGCGGCAAGCGTGGCGTTCGCGCGATAACCAGCCCAGGTCCACCATCGGACGTCGTTGCCGTGGCGGGTTACCAGAGTAGCTTCGGGATGTACGAGGTCGGGGCATCTTCCTCTCCATTCGGCCAGACACACCTCGGCCCGGCGTGTCAGGGAAACCAGGGGTCGGCCCCAGCAGAACCTCCCGCATCGCGCGTGTGAGGGTTTACGAGAGACCGACGAGCGAGCCGCTGCTCCACTTGGCTACGCCACCCCGTCGCCGGCTCGACGAAGGCCCGCTTCCGGGCCCAGTCGATGAACGTCACCTGCCAGCTTCGCCCGCCGAGCAGGAGCCGACGGGGAACCGGGCGTTCTTCGGTCAGTACCGAGGGGTCCATCTGGCCGATCTCGGTGCGCCCGGAGAGGACGGTGAACTGCGGGGTGCGGTGAAGGACGCCGTCAGCTCGATGAAGTGACGTCGGCCGAAGCGCTTTTCCGCCTCCGGGCCGATGAACAGGAGGCCCTCGTCCGAATCAAGGAATCCCTGGTCCGTCAGGTGGCGCACGATCGGCTCTGCCGAGAGGTCGAAGGGGCCCAGCCCGTTCCATTGGTCGGGCCACAACCGGTCACCGGTCCGCTGCTCCGCCGAGCCCGGAACGGCCTCTGGCCGCCGTCCACGAACCGCTGGTGCGGTCACGTGGACGGCGGAGTCCAGGGATCGCTCACCCGCGCGTGGTTAGAAGCGCATCGCGAACGAGATGCGTCGGCGCAGGGACTTGGTGCGCTGTGCATCGTGAAACCGGTCGTCCTGCTCCAGGACCTCGGTCGCCTGTCGCACTCGGGCGTTGGCCCGGTCAATGGCTTCGTCCAGCGGCATGACCAAGGGCAGGCCGAAGATCTCGACGATCTGCTCCACGCGTTCACGGACACTGCCGCCCACGACGTGGTAAGGAATCTCCAACTCCTCCAGAGCCTCGATCAGAAGATCGTCGGACAGCTTCCGGAACTTCTCGGAGACCGGCCGGTGACCGTCGGCGTTCATCGCGAACTCGACCGGCAGGTGCACATAGGCGTCGTAGATCCGCTTGGCACGGGCCTTGGTGACCGCCCCGTAGGCGTCCATGTACTGGCGGTAGAACCGCTTCACCGGCAGCCCGGCGATGTTCTTCACCGTCTTGAGGAGAAAGTTGGCCCCTGGGTTGATGCCGACCCGTAACCGTGCCTCACCGTAGACCCACTCGTGGATCACCGAGCCGTCCGAGATGAACGGCCCCTCACCCGCCTCGTGGTGGATGCGCTCCTCGAGCCGTCGCAATCCGAGCATTGTCAGCTCCGACGCGTTGAGTTCCTGGACCTGTTTGCCCGGGACGAGTTCCATGAGGATCTCGCGGGAGGTCATGGCGTGTGTGCGCGGGATACCGGTCGCTATGGACAGCGTCTCGGTCGTGGTGCTCTTGCCGCTGGAGTACGTGCCGGAGATGGCGAGATGAAGACCGCGCTCCCGGCGAAGGCGGCAGGTGACGAGCCGGCCTGAGTTGTCGGGGTGCTTGTGCTGCCCATGGTGTGTTCTCTTTTCGTCGTGAGTGTTCCGGCCGGAGCCGGGATGTCGGGTGATGCGGCTGTCACCGGCCGTGGAGCCGGCCATACCGCTCTGCGGGCCGCCAAGCGGTATCGAGTCATCCGCCCAGGCCCAGGCCGCCGCTGACCGGCAGGACCGCACCGGTCACGAAGCGACCTGAGTCGCCGGTCAGATAGCGCACTGCCGCGGCGACGTCCTCCACCTCCCATGCGGCCCAGCGGGGTGATGGCCAGCAGGTGCTCGCGTCGGCGGTCGGTGATTTCACGGCTCATGGCCGTGTCGATCAGTCCCGGCGCGACGACGTTGACCGTGATATTGCGGGGACCGAGCTCCCAGGCGAGGAGCGGGCCATGCCGAGCATTCCGGCTTTCGCGGCGCCGTAGTTGACCTGTCCCGGTGCTCCGTACGCGTAGGTCATCGAGGACATCAGGACGATCCGGCCCCAGCGGGCACGCACCATGCCGCGCACGGCGCGCCGCACGGTACGGAAGGCCCCGTGCAGGTTGACGTCGATGACATCCGTGAAATCCCGCTCGTCCATGCGCAGGAACAACGTGTCGCGGGTGATGCCCGCGTTGACGACCAGTACCTCTACCGGCCCGTGCTCTGCCTCCACCTTCTCGAACGCGGTGTCGATGCTCTTCGTGTCCGTCATCTCGGCACGTACCGCTAACAGCCCGTCGGGCGGTCCGGTATCGCGGTGCGTGACGGCGACGCGGTCTCCGTCGGCGGCCAGGGCGCGCGCCACGGCGAGTCCGATGCCGCGATTGCCGCCAGTGACCATGACCGAACGTCCCATCAGTGGCTCCTTTGGTCGACGGGACCGTCTTCGTGACCCGCGCGGCGGCGATCGACGGCCCTTTGGGTGGCGAGCACCAGATTCGCGGCCGCGGTCACGGCGATCAAGGAGCTGATCTCCCCATGGCTGGGCACCTGGCAGGAGCCGCTCGGGAAGCCGGTGGGGAGGCCGGTGGGAGGCCGCCGCCCACGTCGCCGCACTGTTCGTCGTCGTGGCCGTGGTCGCGGTGGGCGTCGGAACCGGTGCGCGGGCCTGGCTCTGTTCTGGACCGGGTGCCCGGGCCGGGACGCCCGCGTGTCGTGTGTTCCTCACCGGATCACCTCGCCCAGGCGGCTTCCGGCCGTGCACTGCTGCGGACCGGCGGCGAACAGGTGCTCGATGGCTGCGGTGAGCCGGCCGGCTGTCAGCGCGTTCGGTATGAGCCGCCGGGCGAAACGTGGGCTCGGCGGCACCCGTCGTGCTTCTTCTCGGCCATCAGTGGTGGCAAGAGCGCCAGGGTGTGCGGGACAGTGCCGTGTCGCTGTCTGCGAGGAAGCGGGCGGCGCGGTCCCGGTGGGCGGCCGGCAGCCAGTCGAGGAACGGCAGTCGCAACTCGACGACCTCGTCGTCCACGAGGTCTCCGTGGCACGTGCCCGTAAGGTCCTCGATCAGTCGGCAGGGCGCGGCCTGCCACTCCTCCCGCAGCATCGGCACGGGCTGCGGGCCTCGTCCAGCAGGACGAGCAGCGGCCGTTCGCTTTCCAGGTGCTCGCGCACCATCGCCAGCTGCCCCTCGTCCGGCCAGATCCCGGTGGGTTTCCAGTGACTCGCATGTTCCGGAGCGGGCTCCTTCCAGAGCACGCGGGCCGGTCCCTCCAGTACGACGAGCACTTCTCCGAAGTGTAACGTCGGCGAAAAGCGCATGATTGTTTTCCCCGTTGTTTACTGCAATTGCCGTGATGGCGCACCCTCGGGCGCGCAGGCCCACTGCGCCCTGTTTATCTTCCGTGAGACGGCACGACGTGTGAATGAATTGAATTAAGCATTCACCTGTAATGGTGTGCCCGTGAAGATGTACCGACGCAAGAACGCGGGAGCCTGCGGCGCCAGAAAGGGTCCGCTCGTCCGGTGAACGCGTCGCGTCTAAGCGGCAGTGGGCAGCCGGTGCGCGAGAGCACCGGCCGCCGATCCTCGAGTAGTCGTCGACGGCCAGTTCCGCCGTGCGCCACGTCTCCCCGCCCATGCCGATGAGCCGGGTCCTGGCGGTGCGTACGGTCGATACGAAGCTACGGCCGAGGGGCCGCACCGGCGTCTGTGTGCCGATGACGAAGCGCCTCATCCAGAGTGTGCTGCTGCTGCCTCGGGACAGCCCGTCCTGTGCGTAGAGCAGTGCCTGGGCCAGTTGGGCCACCCCACCAGCGCGTCGACCAGCGAGACCGAAGGTCCGTAGGCCGCTTCCGCCCCGTGTGTCTCCGCGTCCCTCTCCGTGGCGACAACGCGCTGTCGTCCCCGCACCCGCTGCCGGTCGAGGTTGACATATACCTGGTCTGCGTGCTGGTCGCGGTGCTTGTAGCCCTCGCCGTAGTGCCGGGCCCGCGCCGGCCCGAGTGCCTCCGCGGCGTCGGCGTACGTGGCGAGGCCCTCGTGCCCGGCACCACGCTCATGCGCGAGTGTGCAGCGCACGCGCAGCCCGCCGATACGGCAGTCGAAGGTGCTGGTGAGCTCGGACTGCTGCGAAGCCGGGCCGTCGACTGCGAGGAGCCTGCCCCGTACCGGAAAGTCCGAGAGGTCCTCGTGCGGACTGCTCCCGGCGCGCACGTCGGCGTGCTGCAGCCAGGTGCGACGCTGTTCCGCGGCTGTCAGCCCGAAGGCCCGGCTGACGTGTACTTCGGCCAACGTCGCGGCCATGACCAGCGCGTCGATGCTGCTGAGATGAGGCCGCAACTCGTCGGCGCCCGACTTGAGGGACCAGTCCTGCGGATACGTCAGCGTGCCCCGTGCGGTGGCGAGCGCACCCGGCTCGGCCGAGCCATCGGTGGTGATGTCCCTCAGGTCCTGGACGACTCGCTTGTACCCGCTCCCGAAAAGCGTGCGCTGCCAGGACCGAGGCAGCTCTCCAGAGATCCGTAGAATAAATCTTTGTTGTCCATTCCCCGTTACCTTCCCGTGTCGCGGACTTGGTCCGCTTACCGGAGCCACTCTGGATCGAGCGGCTCCGAGCGTGAAACATTAACACGCTGGAGTTGATTCGAGCATGAGATCAAGGAAATCTGTGACGCCTTCCACAAGGTCACGGAAAGGATATCCGTTAAGTGGATTCTTTAATTCCACGAGAAGATCCATGGTGAATACTCGGAGCCCGGAGTTCCATTAAATGGGAAATCGGGATCCGCGCATCGCGACCGCAAGGGGATCACTCGCAGGCGATCACGCGCGGCCAGCGATCGGCGAGCAGCTCGCCGAGCAGCGTCCGCAGCCGCTCGCGGTCGGCCTCGGACACGGTGGAGAGGAAGTCCTCCTCCACCTGGTCGACGGCGTGCCCGGCGCGCTCAGGGCCTCGCGGCCGCCCTCGGTGAGGCGCAGGATGTACCGCCTGCGGTCCGACGGGTTGCGGCGACGCTCCACGTGGCCCGCGCTCTCCATCTCGTCGATCAATGCCACCATGGTCGTCGGGTCCAGGTTGAGCAGTCGGCTCAGATCCTGTTGGGACAGGCTGAGGTCGCTGTCCAGGGCCGCCAGGACGTAGAAGTAACGCAAGCGCATACCCTGCGTCGTGAGCGCTCGCTCGGCCTCCTCCATCAGGAGGAGGCCGGCTTTGTTCAGCAGGTAGCCGGTCCTGCGGATGAGGGAAGTCGAGCCCGGCGGGCTCGGTCGGGCTGGGCATCGCCTGTGTCATCCGGGCCGCTCCCTTGTTGCTGAGTGACCGGTCCCGGGCCGCCGGGCCCTTGGTGATGCCGAGCGTCCTTTGTGCCGATCGTCGGTTGTTTCGAGGGTACCCGGCCGTGGTGTCGGCCTCCAAGGCCGGGCCCGCCACGGTCGCCGCCGCTGTGGCCGCGCGTGAGGTGTCCGGCCTCGGAGTGCCCCGCTGGTGTCGGCACCTGGCCATGGCTCGTGGCGTGTCAGGCGGGCACTCCGGTGCTCTCGGTGTCCTTGGCGCCCCGGTGCCCGTGAGCCGGCCTCCGTCGTCCGGCGTATCCATGCGGGCACTCTCATGGAGGTCCCGGGTGCGGATGAAGGCGAATCCCACTACCGCACCGACCGCCGCGACGACGGCACAGACGAGCATGACGTCGGTCAGGCCGTCCACGAAGGCGGTGCGCGCCGCCTCGCTGAGCGCGGGGCCAGTTCCCGAGGCGCACGGCTCACGGCTTCGGCACCGCCGCCCGCCGCGACCGCCTCACCGAACTCGTGAGCGGCCGGGCCCAGTTGCCGCCCCGCCTCGGACTCGGTGAACAGGTCCGTCACGCGGCTTTGGAAAACGGCGCCGAAGCCGGCGATACCGATGGCGACACCCACCTGCTGGAACGTCTCGCTGATGCCCGAGGCCATGCCCGCCTTGGACGGTTCCACGACGGCGATGGACAGGGAGGCGCGGGGCGGATTGAACAGTCCCATGCCCAGTCCGATCCCGAGCATGCTCGGCAGCAACGCGGTCCAGGAGGTGTCCGGGCCGGTGAGCGAGACGAGGGCCAGTCCGATCGCGATGAGTGTGAGGGAGGCCCCATCAGCAGCCGCTGCGGCACCCGCGTCGTCAGCGAGCCGGCGACCGCGGCGGCAACGAACAGGGTCAGAGTCAGTGGAAGGAACCGCAGGCCGGTCTCCCAGGGGAGAACGCCAACACGTTCTGTACGTAGGAGACCAGCAGGAAGATCGCGGACATGGTGGCGGCGGCACACAGCAGCGTGACTGCGGACACCCCGTTGAACGTGACGTTCCTGAACAACGACAGTTGGAGCATGGCCCGTTCGCCAAGTCGTCTCTCGATGACGCCGAACACCGCGAGCAGGAGTGCGGAGCCGACGAACATGGCGAGGATCGGAGCGCTGTTCCACCCGTCGGCCTCGCCGCGAAGCAGCCCCAGTACGAGCAGGGTCAGCGCGCCGGAGAAGAGGACCAGCCCCACCAGTCGACAGCGGGTGCCGACTCCTCGCGGGACTCGCGCATCCGGAGCAGGCTGATGGCCAGTGCGATGAGACCGACCGGAATGTTGACCAGGAAGATCCAGCGCCAGCTGAGCCCGTCCGTGAGAGCGCCCCGATCAGTGGCCCGAAGGCGATGGACAGGCCAACGACACCGCCGAAGACGCCGAAGGCTGTGCCGCGGTCCTGCCCCGGTACTCCTGCCCGATCAGTGCGGGACCGATGGCGAAGAGGACGGCGCCCCCAGGCCCTGGACGCCACGGGCGACGGAGAGGACGACCGTGTCGTTCGCGAGGCCACACGCGAGCGAGGCCAACAGGAAGACGACGAAGCCGAAGTTGAAGACGCGTTTGCGGCCCAGCCGGTCCGCCAGCGATCCGGCGGTCAGCAGCACCGCGGCGAGGCCGAGTGCGTACGCGTCGAGCACCCACTGAAGTGAGGTGAAACTCGCGTCGAAGGCCTGCCGGATGTCCGGCAGCGCGACGTTCACCACGGTCAGGTCGAGCAGCAGCATGAACGTGGCCACACACACGACGGCCAGAGTCCATCCCCGCCCGCCACTCTCCGCCCCGGCGTCTGGACCGGCGGCCTGTTGTGGCGTCCGCGTCGTTCGTTCGGACATTATTCCCCGAGTCTCGATGATCTAGCTTTGCAACCATCTATGTTTCCGATGATCTGAGAAGCTATGGAGATGAGGGGTGCCTGTCAACGTACTCAGGGCTTTCGGTCGGTATCGGGCTGGAAAGCGCCGGTCCGGCCATCTCGGCGACCTGGTGGACCGGCCGCCCACCGCCGGCTGATCCTGCACGCGCCGACCGCGGCTGCGCACGCTTCCTCACACCCATCACCCTGGCCGCCCCGGGCAACGACGACCACGGCCCCGGCTGCGCGGCGAGGCAGCGATGAGCGAGACTCACACCGTGCTCCACGACCACCCACGGTCTGGCCACAGCCGGGCTCCCGCTGTACCGCTCTCCATGCGAAGCGCTCGTCACCGCCGGAACGGTGCGCTGGGCTCCTGAGTCATCATTCGTACGAGACGGGCCCACTGATTCGGCCGACAGGGCCCGTCGGGGTCGTTGTGTGCGGGCTTCTTCTTGGCACGCCGCTTGACTGCGACCCGGGCGCCAGGCGCGCAGGTCGTCGTCCGTGAGGCCGTGCCCGCCCTGGACCATCTGGCGGTCGCCTCGGAAGAAGGCGGCGGGGAGACGCCGAAGGCTGCGTCGAACTCGTCATGCCACTGGTCCAGCCAGCGCTGGAGCTCCAGAAGCCCCGCGGGAGGGCGTCAGCTCCTCGTCGCCGACGGTCCGGCTCAACGCCTTGCAGCCGCCCTGCCGTCGGTCACGGTGCTGAACAATGCGAAGAGAGTCCCAGCCACGTTCGATTCTTCGGGCAACCCGCAGCACTCACCGAGTGAGTGCGAGCGCGCCTGCGCCTACGCGGGCAGCGCAGGGAATACGACCACCGAGCCGTCCTCGTTGCGGGCGATCTCAATCGCCACGTCTGTCGTGCGGCTGTCGACCATGACGCCGTCGCCCAGCTTGTGAATCCGGTTCGCCGCGCGCATCAGGCGATCGACTTCACCGGTCGTGAAGACGGGCCGCAAACTGTGCGGGCGTGCCAGCTCCAGCGCGGACAGGCGTTCCAGGACACCGGCGATGCTCGACTCCAGTTTGTCGAGGCGCTGATGGTCCGCCTTGAGTGCGCGGGCGAAGTTCTCGAACAAGTTGCCAGGGTCGCTCTGGGCATGCTCGACGGCCTGCAGGACGATGACCCGCTGCTTCAGCGCAATGGCCAGGGCAGCGAGTTCGAGGTGGGTGCGGAACGTGCCGCCCTGGTCGTCGACGCCGGGGAACGACTTGGTCAGCGTGCCGATCTCGACGGCCTTGCCGTCGGGCAGCTTGTCGAGTGCGCTCTGCCACTGGGCAAGGCGGCGGTCAGCGGCGCCCAGCGCCGTGTTGATGGCATGCACTGCCGAGTCCAGTCCTAGCGAGGCACCGAGCTTGCCCTGGTCGAGCAGAACGGCGGTGGCTTTGTCGATGGCGTCGCGGCAGCCGTCGAGTTCGCTGTGCTCGTCTTCGAGCTTCTGCTCGTGCAGTTGCTCCAGCAGTTCGGTGATGTGCTCGATAGCCTGCTGGCGCTTGTGGTCGGCATTCGCACTCACCCCCACCGCTACGGCCATGAGCACAAGCGGCGCGGCCACGGTCAGCGCCGCGCTGCCGGCGACCGCTACGCCGGCTGTTGCACCGGCTCCACCGACTGCGCCTGCTGCTGCCACTTTGCCGACTGGCACGAACGTTGCCTGGGTGGCGATGCCCGTTGAGTTCATGAGTGCACTGTGGATGCCACCGGCCGCCGCCTTCGACGCCATCGGGCGAACGATGCCCTGACCGAACTGGGCGGCAACCTTCGCCGGAACCACCATGCGATACAGGCCGTCGCCGGCAGCGGTCGCCGTAGCCGCCACAGAGGAACTGCGCGCTGACTGCGTGATGAGCTGCGACAGGTGCTGTGCCAAGGGACTCACGGCATCAAGCGGGATGCCCCGGCTGCGGTCGAGCTTGTCGGGCAGCGGATGTACCTCAAGCGTGGCAATCGGCTCGTCGGCCAGGCCGGCCAGCACACTGCGCAGTTCGGCCAGGCGCTCAGCCGTCATCGGCCCGTCTCCGGCCAATGCGGGCACCTGGACGTCACCGGTCGCCAGCGTCCACACCGGAACGATTGCCTTGCGGTCGTCAGTCATCGTCTCCCCTTGTTTTCCGACAACAGCCTACGGCTGGCGTGCGACAAGAACGGCATGAACCTCGCGTATTCAGCTACGGGTGCTGTCTCCCGGTGAACTGATGGTCTGGCCGGGGCCAGGCCTCGCCAGACGGAATCGTCACCGACCCGCAGTCCTGGGTTCCCGGGTTGGGTGACTTCCTTTGGTTGCTCTTTCGCGGATCCTCCTGCCTGCTCACATGACCCTTGGCTACGTTGCGTGAGGGGCGCTGAGAGAGGCCGCTCAGTGCTTGGGCAGGGATCGACGGGTGCTGGAGCGCGCATCCCCGGTGGGTGAGGCAAGTTCCACACGTTCCATGGAGGGTGCGATGCCGACGAGGCGTGCGGTCACAGGCCGCAGTAGGGAACCACGGGCGCGGTTCGCGGAGGAGCTGCGGCACCTGCGTACCGAGCGCGGCGACAGTCTGCGGCAGCTCGGCGAACGGTTGGGTTGGGACTGGTCGTTGTTCGGCAAGATGGAGAAGGGTGAGACGGTCGGCGGCCCGGAGGTGGTGCAGGCTCTGGACCACTACTACGGGACGCCGGGGCTGCTGCTGGCCATGTGGGAGGTGGCGATCAGCGACCAGTCGCAGTTCAAGGAGCGGTACCAGCGGTACATGGCGTTGGAGGCGGAGGCGACGAGCCTGTGGCACTTGCAGTGAGTATTGTGCCCGGCCTGTTGCAGACGCCAGGGTATGCGCGGGAGGTCCTGGCTGCCGGTGGCTACAAGGGTGGCGAGCTGGAGCAGCAGGTTGGGGCGAGGGTGGGACGGCAAGAGCTGCTGATGGTCGACGATCCCCGCCGTTCCGCACGATCCTGTCAGAGGCGGTGCTTCGCACACCGTTGCGGGACGCCGCCGCGTGGCGAGGACAGTTGGAGCGTCTGGCGGAAGCGGGGAGCGGGGCGACGTGACCGTGCAGGTGCTGCCGCAGAGTGCGGGGCCGCATGGGTTGGTCAGCACCGACGTTTGGTTCCTTCGTTTGCGCGGGGGCGGCCGGTGGCGTACACGGAGAACGCCTACTGGGGCGATCTCATCGAGGAAAACGCCAAGTCGAGCGCTTGCAGCGTGCCTACGATGTGGTGCGCGACCTGGCACTGTCCCCGCCGGAGTCGCGAAAGTTCATCCTGCGCATTCTGGAGGAAGTGCCATGCACCCCATCGACCTGAGCGCTACTGCGTGGCGCAAGAGCAGTTACAGCAACCCTGACGGCGGCGCGTGCATCGAGATCTCTGACGACTTCGCCGCTGTTGTGCCGGTGCGTGACAGCAAGCATCCGAGTGGCCCCGCGTTGGCATTCGCGGCGGACGGCTGGTCGTCTTTCGTCTCAGCAGTCAAGAGCGGCGCGTTCGGCGTCTGATACGTCGATTGTGCAAGACGGCCCCTGCTGGTGTCAGCGGGGCCGTCGGCTTCTTCGTGTACGGGGCTACTTCTTCTTGGCACCCCGCTTGACTGCGACCGGGCGCCATGCGCGCAGATCATCGTCCGTGAGGCCGTGCTCGCCCTGGACCATCTGCCGGTCACCTTGGAAGAAGGCGGATGGGGAGGCGCCGAAGGCTGCGTCGAACTCGTTGTGCCACTGGTCCAGCCAGGGCTGGAGCTCCAGCAACCCAGCGAGGAACGGCGTCAGTTCTTCTGAGGTCAACGCCTCGTGGGAGGCGATGTAGCGTCGAGCGCGTACGCCTGCTCGCGGTGATCCCAGCCGGCCCAGCCGTACAGCTACGTACGGTTCCTCTACATCGGGCGCTGAGAAATCGCGCAACGCCGCCAATGCTTGCATCAGGCCTCCCAGCCCAGCCCGGTAACTATTTGCAGCCTGGACCCGATACTCGTCAGGCGCTCGTGAGTACGCGTCTGCCGAGCAGGCGGAGCAGGTCGGGCGCCTGGGGTTCGGTGGCTACCGCCCGCTGGGCGTCCGGCACACGGCGGCGTGGGACCCCGCCGCCTACGCGGTTCCCGACGGGCAGTTCGCCGGTGTCGAGGCCACCGTGTTCACGGAACGGTTCAAGGGCTTTGACGATTTCACCTTCCTGCTGCTGCCCCGTCTGGCCTCCGTGGCCGAGGCCGCGTGGTGCGGGCGGGCGCCGCAGTGGCCGCAGTACAGCGACCGGCTGGCCTCACCATGGACGGATCTGGCGGGAGCGGGGCGTGGCCTATTCCGCCACCACGGAGGTCTCCTGGGTCTGAGGGACGGCCGGCAGTCGCCGAATGCGGGGAGAGGCTCAGGTGCGGCTTTCCGTGGCGGTGGGAGGGAGGGCTGGGCTTCGGCGCGTCAGGGGCGGCCGGTGAGATAGCCGCCCATGGAGGTGAAGTACTCCGTCGCGGGCATCTCCCGGCCGTCCTCGGTCCGTACGCGCGTGATGGCCAGGCCGTGGTTGCGGCCGGTGCGGGCGTCGGCTCCGGCGACGATCGCCACACCCTCGCCCTCGCGGTAGAAGATACGGCCGGGCGTACCGCCGTAGCGGCCCTGGGAGACCACCGCGGCGAGGATCTCGAGCCGCTTGCCCTTGTGGAAGGTGAAGGCGCTGGGATACGGCTCGCACTGAGCGCGCACCAGGCGTCCGAGGTCCTCCGCAGGCCAGTTCCAGTCGATGCGGATGTCCTCGGTGGACCGCTTGTGGAAGAAGCTTGCCCGGGAGCGGTCCTGCTTGGTGAACTCCGTCTGCCCTGCGGCGATGAGGCCGAGTGCGCCGATGGTGACCGGGGCGATGAGGTCGACGGTCTTGTGGAAGAGGTCGGTGGTGGTGTCCGCCGGTCCGACCGGAACCGCCTCCTGCCGGACGATGTCGCCGGCGTCGAGCTCGTCGTCCATCATGTGTGCGGTCACGCCCACTTCGGTCTCTCCGTTGATCAGGGCCCAGATCAAGGGGAGAAGCCGGCGTACTTCGGCAGCAGCGAGTCGTGGACGTTCAGCGTGCCGTGACGCGGGAGACCGAAGATGCGCGGCGGGATCCACGTCCGCCAGTTGTTGGCCACGATGATGTCCGGGTCGGCCTCCTTGAGGCGCTCGAACAGTTCGTTGTCGTCGGGGCGGTTGCGGATCAGCACCGGGACGCCGTGCTCCTCGGCGAGGTCGGCGACGGAATCGCTCCAGATCTTCTCGTACGCGTGCTCGCTCTTGGGGTGCGTTACGACCAGTACCACGTCGTGCTCGGAGTCCAGGAGGGCTTGCAGGGTGCGGTGTCCCCAGGTCTGGTAACCGAACATGACGACCCGCATGGGTTCCTCCTTGAATCAGGGATAGATCGGCAGCAAGTAAAGCAAGGCTTGCCTTAGTTAGCAACAGGGCTATTTCAGGCCCCGATTGGCGGGATCGGGTCGTATGGTCGTCCGGTTTGCCCTGTCGACAGCATTGCATGATTAGCTTAGGCTCACCTAAGTTCGAACCCGGCCGCTCCCTCGGCGTGCCCACCTTTCGTACTTTCCCCACGCCTGACAGGCGGACTACCCGCACGAATGGGAGTGACATGTCAGAGGTTCTTCCTGGCGACGCACCACTGGTCCACGACCTCATTGGCATCGGCTTCGGTCCCTCCAATGTGGCCATGGCGATCGCGCTCAGTGAGCACAATGCACACGTCGGCAGGCAGGAGCCGGTCACCGCTCACTTCTTCGAGCAGCAGCCGAGCTTCGGCTGGCACCGAGGCATGCTGATCGACGACGCCACCATGCAGGTGTCCTTCCTCAAGGACCTGGTGACGCTCCGCAACCCGGCCAGTGAGTTCAGCTTCCTCTGCTACCTGCAGAGCAAGGACCGGCTGATCGACTTCATCAATCACAAGAACCTCTTCCCGCTGCGGGTGGAGTTCCACGACTACTTCGAGTGGGCCGCGGCCAAGGTCGACGACATGGTCTCCTACGGCCACGAGGTCGTCTCCGTCACGCCCTTCGTCCACGAAGGTGCCGTGGAGTACCTGGACGTGACCGTCCGGTCGGGGCAGGGCCTGGAGGTCTACCGGGCCCGCAACCTCGTCATCGGCACCGGGCTGCGCCCCTCATGCCGGAAGGCGTGGAGCGCGGCGACCGTATCTGGCACAACTCCGACCTGCTGCGAAAGGTCGACGCGCTGGAGGGCACCTCGCCCTCGCGGTTCGTCGTCGTGGGCGCCGGGCAGAGTGCCGCCGAGAACGTCGCCTACCTGCACCGGCGCTTCCCGCAGGCCGAGGTCTGCGCGGTCTTCTCCCGCTACGGCTACAGCCCCGCCGACGACAGCAGCTTCGCCAACCGGATCTTCGACCCCCAGGCGGTCGACGACTACTTCGCCGCGCCCGAGAGCGTGAAGGACCGGCTGATGGCCTACCACGGCAACACCAACTACTCCGTGGTGGACATCGACCTGATCGACGACCTGTACCGGCAGATGTACCGGGAGAAGGTCCTCGGCACCGAACGGCTGCGCTTCCTCAACGTCTCCCGGGTCACCGACGTCCAGGAGAGGCCCGACAGCGTCCGGCCACCGTGAAGTCCCTCGTCACGGGCGAGGAGGCATCCCTGGACGCCGACGTCGTGGTGTTCGCCACCGGCTACAGCCCCGCCGATCCCTCGGCCTCCTCGGCGAGGTCGCCGACCGCTGCCTGCGTGACGACGAGGGGCGCGTCCGCGTCGAGCGCGACTACCGCGTCGCGACGGACCCCGCCCTGCGCTGCGGAATCTATCTGCAGGGCGGCACGGAGCACACGCACGGCATCACGACGTCCCTGCTGTCCAACACCGCGATAAGGGTCGGCGAGATCCTGGACTCGCTGCTCGACCGGGGCGTCAAGGCCGCCTCCGACGAGGCCCGGCCGGTCGCCGACGGCACCGGCAGTGCCACCCGTTAGTCCATGCCGACCTGCCATGCCTCCCAGGTGGATCAAAGGGATAGCGTACGTCGACATGCGCACGACTGTGATTGAGCGCCCCGCGCCCCGGGCGCAACAGAGGCCCGTCGGCGGCGGGTTGTGGGCCTGGGCACCCTGGTGGTGGTCCTCGCGATCGCCGCGGCTGTGTCATTGGCCGTCGGGGCACGCTCGTTGACTCCCGCCGAGGTCTGGCACGGGCTGTTCGCGGCGCCCGGCTCGGACGAGCGGCTCACCGAGATCAGGCTCATCGTGCAGACCGTGCGGGTGCCCCGGACGGTGCTCGCGATCGTGGCGGGCATCGCTCTGGGGGTCGGCGGTGCGCTGATCCAGGGGTACACACGCAACCCCATCGCCGACACGGGCCTGCTGGGAATCAATTCCGGAGCCTCGTTCGCCGTGGTGTCGGTGATCGCCGTGTTCGGGTTCACCGACCCGTTCCAGTACGTCTGGTTCGCCTTCGTGGGGCGGCGGTCGCCGGCGTCGTCGTCTTCGGCCTCGCGAGCATCGGCAGGGGCGGGCAACCCGCTGACGCTGGCCCTGGCCGGGCAGGGGATCACGGTGTTCCTCGCGGCGATGACCACGGCGGTCTCGCTGTCCGACCAGAAGTCACTGAACGCGCTGCGGTTCTGGAACTCCGGCTCCGTGGCCGGTGTCGGATTCGACGTCATCTGGCCGGTGACCGCGTTCATCGCGGTCGGACTGGTGCTGGCACTGACCACGCTGCCCGCCCTCAATCTGCTCAACCTGGGTGACGACGTGGCCCGGGGCTGGGTGCCAACATCGCGCTGAGCCGGACCGTCGGCATCCTCGCCATCACCCTGCTGGCCGGCGCGGCCACGGCGGCGTGCGGGCCCATCGCGTTCCTCGGGCTCATGGTGGCCCACGTGGCCCGGTATCTGACCGGTCCGGACTACCGCTGGCTGGTGCCGTACGCGGGTCTGCTCGGATCCGTCATCCTGCTGGCCGGCGACATCGTGGGCGCCTGGTGGTGCGGCCCGGCGAGCTGGACGCGGGTGTCGTGGTCGCCCTGCTCGGCGCCCCGTTCTTCGCGGTTCTGGTGTGGCGGGGAAAGTTCAAGAGCGCATGAACGGGACTGAGATGAATCCTTCGGTGGCGCCGGGCGTACGGCTCGGCCAGGTGTCGTTCGTATGGCGGCCCTGGCTCGTCCTGGTCACCCTGCTGCTGATGGCCGCGACCTTCCTGGTGTTCTGCCTCTCCATCAGCATCGGGGACTTCCCGATCGGCATGTCCCGGTGATCGCCACGATCCTCGGCCGGGGTGAACAGGTCGACGAGTTCGTGGTGATGGACCTGCGGATGCCGCGTGCCCTGGCCGGTCTCGTCGTGGGAATCGCCCTGGGGATGTCCGGGCGATCACCCAGTCCGTCGCGCGCAATCCGCTCGCCAGCCCGGACATTCTGGGCATCACCGGGGAGCCGGCGTGGTGGCGGTGTTCCTGGTGACGGTGTCGGGCGGGACCGCCGCGGCGGTCGTCGGCTCGGTCGGCCTGTCCGCGGCGGCACTCGCGGGCGGTCTCGGTACGGGTCTGCTGGTGTACTTCCTGGCGTGGCGGCGCGGGATCGACGGCTTCCGGCTCATCCTCATCGGCATCTCGGTGAGCGCCGCGATGCAGGCGATCACGACCTGGCTGCTGGTCTCGGCCGACATCAGGGACGTGGCCCGGGCCCAGGCGTGGCTGGTCGGCTCGCTGGAGGACCGGTCGTGGGACGAGGTCGGGGTGGCGTTCTGGTGCACGCTCGTCCTCGTGGTCGTCGTCGCCGGTGCGGCGTTCCAGTTCAAGCCGATGCACCTCGGCGACGAGGTCGCCGCCGGCCTGGGCGTCCGGTTCTCCGTGGTGCGGGCGATCCTGCTGCTGTGCGCGGTCCTGCTGGCGGCCGTGGGGTGAGCGCCGCGGGCCCGGTCCCGTTCGTGGCGCTGGTGGCGCCGCAGGTGGCGATGCGGCTGGCGAAGTGCCCGACGCCGCCGATGGTGGCCTCCGGCCTGGTGGGAGCGCTGCTGCTGATCGGCTCGGACCTTCGCGCGCACGGCGCTGCCGATCACTCTCCCGGTCGGCGTGGTCACCGCGGCGATCGGCGGACCGTTCCTTGTCTATCTGTTGGTACGGGCGAACCTCAAGTAGATGGTAGAAAAGTTAGGCGAACCTAAACAAGGGGACTCGTGACCGCTCAGTTCATCACCGAGATCGAGCCTGAGGTCAAGCAGGTCTCACGGCTGGCAGCCAGGGGCGTCACGGTCGGGTACGGCAGCCGGACCGTCATCGACGGTCTCGACGTGGCGATTCCGTCCGGGGTGATCACCACGATCATCGGCCCCAATGGCTGCGGCAAGTCCACCCTGTTGCGCACCCTGACGCGGCTGCTCAAGCCGGCCAAGGGGCGGTCGTGCTGGATGGCGAGGACATCGTCAAACTCAGGACCAGGGACGTGGCGAAGAAGCTCGGCCTGCTGCCGCAGGCGCCGGTCGCGCCGGAGGGGCTGACGGTGGCCGATCTGGTCGCCAGGGGCGCCATCCGCACCAGAGCTGGCTGCGGCAGTGGTCGTCGGACGACGCGGCTGTCGTGGAGCGTGCGCTGGCGATGACCGGGGTGTCCGAGCTGGCCGACCGCCCGGTCGACTCGCTCTCCGGCGGCCAGCGCCAGCGCGTCTGGATCTCGATGACCCTGGCCCAGGGCACCGACCTGCTGCTGCTGGACGAGCCGACCACCTATCTGGACCTGGCGCACGCGATCGACGTACTCGACCTGGTGGACGACCTGCACGAGTCGGGGTGCACCGTGGTCATGGTGCTGCACGACCTCAATCTGGCCACCCGCTACAGCGACAACCTCATCGTGATGCGGGAGGGATCGGTCCTGGCCCAGGGACACCCGCGCGACGTGATCACCGCCGAGCTGCTGCAGGAGGCGTTCGGGCTGCAGGCCAAGGTGATCGACGACCCGGTGGGCGACCGGCCGCTCATCGTTCCGATCGGCCGTACGCACGTCCGGCCCGGCCAGTAGGACCGCCGCCGGTGCCGGGCGGCGCCCAACTCGTCCCGGGCAAGGGAAAATAGCAAGGTAAGGCTAGGCTAGCCTCACTTCTTCAAGGTAAGGTTTGGCAGCCCTGACTCGGGGGCGCAGTGGACAGCGCGAAAGCAAGGGATTCCGGATGCCTCTCCGTAGAACGACGCTTGTGAAGCCATGGCAGCGGCTGGCGGTCATGCTGTCCGTTGCGACCCTCGGCGTCGGGCTCCTGGCGGGATGCGGTTCCGACTCGGCGGACAAGAAGGGCGACGACGACGCCCCGGCTGCCGCCGGCGGAGCCTTCCCGGTCACCGTGGAGCACGCGTTCGGATCCACCGAGGTCGCCAAGGCGCCCCAGCGGGTCGTCTCCGTGGGTTACACGGACGACCAGGCCATCCTGGCGCTCGGCACCAAGCCGGTCGGCATGGTCGACCAGTATCCGAACCCGGCGGGCAAGTCCCCGACATCAACACCCAGTGGCCCTGGGTGAAGGACAAGTGGGGCGACACCCGCCCCGAGGTCATCATGAACAACGGTGACTCGGGCCCCAACTACGAGAAGATCGCCTCCCTGCGGCCGGACCTGATCATCGCGGTCTACTCCGAGATCGACCAGGACGCCTACGACAAGCTGTCCAAGATCGCCCCGACCGTGGGCCGCACCAAGGGCGAGAAGGAGCTCTTCAGCGCGCCCTGGCAGGACAACGCGGTGCACATCGCCAAGGCGCTCGGCAAGGAGGACGAGGGCACCGAGCTGGTGCAGGGCATCCAGGGCAAGCTCGACGCGGCCAAGAAGGCGCACCCCGAGTTCGCGAGCCAGACCGCAGTCGCGCTCTCCTGGTACAAGGACTCGGTGGCGCCGTTCACCTCCACCGATGTGCGCGGACGACTGGTGACGGGCACCGGATTCAAGTACCAGACGAAGATCGACGAGATCGCGGACGGCGGTTTCTCCACCGAGCTCTCCCCGAGCGCGTCGACCTGGTCGACGTCGACCGTATCTTCGTCATCAACGACAAGGCGGACACGGAAGCGCTGAAGAAGTTCGAGCTGTTCAACAACCTGTCCGCCGTCAAGAACGGCAAAGTGTCCTACCTGCTGGACAGCGAGGGCCCGGCGGTCGGCGCGGCCATGTCCCAGGGCACGCTGCTGTCCTTGCCGTACGCGATCGACGAACTCGTCAAGTCGGTCGGCTAGACATGGCGATCGAGCCGCCCCGTCCACGACAAGGTCTGGTCTCTGTGTGACTGTCACCGACACTCGCCCCGCCCCGGCAACCCTGCGTACCGCGACCGGAGGTGAGGCCACCGGGTGGGTCACGGCGCACTGCCGCCGGGCCCCGGGCTGACCACCTCCACCGTGCTCACCACGGTGGCCGGAGCGGCGCTCCAGGTGCTACCGGTGCTCCTTCTGGGCCGGGTGGTCGACGGGGTGGCCGGGGCGAATCGCGCTCCGTGCTGGTCACCGTCGGGGTGTTGATGGTGGCTGCCGCACTGCTCGGCGCGGCAGCCACCGCGGCCTCGACCTACCTGATCGGGCGCCTCGGCGCGGATCTGCTGGCGCGGCTGCGGGAAGACGCCGTCCGCGCGGTGCTGGGGATGCCGAGCGCACGCATCGAGCAGGTCGGCCGGGGACGTGCTGTCCCGGGTCGGTGACGATGTGGCCGTGCTGTCCAAGGGCATCCGGACGGCCATCCCCACGGTGTTCTCGGCGGGCGTGCTGGTCGCCATCGCCACGGTCGGCATGTTCGGGCTGGACTGGCGGCTGGGCCTGGCGGGCGCCGCCGCGCTGCCCGCGTACGCGCTGGCCCTGCGCTGGTACCTGCCCCGGTCCGCACCGCTCTACCGCAAGCAGCGGGTGGCCCAGGCCGACCGTGCGCAGGCGCTGATCAGCGGACTGAACGGGATCGACACGGTCCGGGCGTACCGCCTTGAGGACGCCGTCCGCGAGAAGGTCACCCGCGAGTCGTGGCGGGTGCGCGATCTCGGTGTCGAGGTGTTCCGGTTCTTCGGCCGGTTCGTCGGCAGGGAGAACCGCGCCGAGTTCATCGGTCTGGTCCTGATCCTTGTGGTGGGGTACGCCCTGCTGGAGGCGGACGCCGCCACCCTGGGCGAGGTGTCGGCGGCCCCGCTGATGTTCCACCGGCTGTTCACCCCGCTGGGCGCCATCATGTTCACCTTCGACGAGGCGCAGAAGTCGGGCGCGAGCCTGACCCGCCTGGTCGGGGTGCTGGGGAGCCGGCGGAGGAACGTCTGGTGGGCGACGTGTCCGTCGCGCCGGCGGAAGCCGCGCCGTACCCGGTGACGGTGGATGGGCTGACCTTCAGCTATCCCGACACCGAGGAACCGGTCCTGCGGGATGTGAACCTGACCATCCCGGCCGGCGGTTCGCTCGCTCTGGTGGGGGCGACGGGCGCGGGCAAGTCGACCCTGGCCGCGCTGATCGCCGGCATCGGGACCCCGCAGGCCGGGTCGGTGCGCATCGGGTCGCACGACCTCGGCCGGCTGGACGAGGCCGGGGCGCGGGCCCTGGTGAGCATCCTGACGCAGGAGACGCACGTGTTCTCCGGTCCGCTCGCCGACGACCTGCGGCTCGCCGCGCCCGGGGCGAGCGATGCCCAGCTGATGGAGGCCTTGCGTACGGTCGGCGCCGGCGGGTGGGTCGAGCTGCTGCCCGACGGGCTGGACACCATGGTCGGCGAGGGCGGCGAGCGACTGGACGTCACCAAGGTCGCCCAGATCGCCCTGGCCCGGCTGGTGTTGGGCCGGTCGCCGGTGGTGGTGCTCGACGAGTCGACCGCGGAGGCGGGCAGCGAGGGCGCCGCCGAGCTGGAGCGGGCCGTGCTGGCCGCGTGCTCGGGCCGGACCACGCTGTTCGTGGCGCACCGGCTGACCCAGGCGATGGCGGCGGACCGGATCGCCGTGCTGGACGCGGGGCGGGTGACGGAGGAAGGAACGCACGGGGAGCTGGTGGCTCTGGGCGGCCAGTACGCGCGTCTGTGGCGCGCCTGGCGAAGGGCAGTTAGGCGAGCCTGAGTGGAGTTGGGGCCAACTTGCGTACTTCGGAAGGATGCTGAGTCTTCAATGACGGAACCGGGCGCTCCTCGCGTACTGATTTCTGCCGCTCGCCTGGCCGCGGTGCGCCGGCGGGCCGGCGGCCACGGCAACCGGACCATCGTCGAAGCGTGTGCCATCGGGCTGTCGTACTGGGCGACCGGACGCAGTCCCGACGGTATGGACCTCACCCCGGCACACTGTTCGCCGACGTCCTCGGCTGGGTCGGCAACGGCGGTACCGGGAGCGGGGCTGGGAGGAAGACGCGGACGGTGGGAGCATCGCCGTCCCCGACGGCACCGCGCCGGCCGACACGCAGCTCGCGCTGGACGACCTGGCCGACTTCCCGGACCGGTCCATCGGCACCATCGGACCGTCCAGTGCGGCGGCGAGGACCGAGACCCTGGCCGGCTGGAACGACACCCGGGCCGACCGGCTCCGCCCGAGCATCATGGAGATGTTCCAGGAACAGGCGCGCACCAGGCCGGACGCCATCGCCATCGTCGACGAGCACCGGTCGCTGACCTACCGTGAGGCAGCGGCACGCTCGAGCCGGCTGGCCCACCACCTGATCGGACGCGGCCTCACCGCCGAGCAGGTCGTGGGCATCTCGATGGGCCGCTCCGCCGACATGGTCATCGCGCTGCTCGCCGTGCTCCAGGCGAAGTGTGCGTTCGTACCGCTCGATCCGCAGTGGCCCGCCGCGCGCCGGGCCGTCGTCGTCGAGGACGCCCGGATCGTGCTGCAGCTGAACGACTCGGGTGAGTGCGAACCAGGTGAACCGGACGCAGTGGCCGTGGACCTCGGCGACTGGAGGTACGGCTCGTACCCGCCGAGGCGCCCGAGGCGACCGTCCCCGGCACGGCCCTGGCATACGTGATCTTCACATCCGGTTCGACCGGGCGGCCCAAGGGCGCCATGATCCGGCACGAAGCGATCAGCGAGCGCCTGCTGTGGCAGGTCGAGGAGATCCTGGGCTTCGGCCCCGACGACGCGTCGCTGTTCAAGGCACCGCTGTCCTTCGACATCTCCATCAACGAGATCTTCCTGCCGCTGGTGTCCGGCGGCAGACTGGTGGTCCTGCGGCCCGGCGGTGAACGCGACCCGCACCACCTGCTGAGCGTGATCGCAGAGCAGCGCGTCACCTTCACCTACCTGGTGTCGTCCATGCTGGACGTGCTGCTGGAGATCGTGGGCGACTCCGGCCGCCTCGACAGCCTGCGGCACGTCTGGTGCGGCGGTGAGGTGCTGACCCCTGAGCTGTACGAACGGTTCCGCACCCGGCTCGACATCCCCATGTACCACGGCTACGGCCCGGCCGAGACGACCATCGGGTGTCCCACGTCATCTACCGGGCGCGGCCGAACGCCTGTCGACGTCGATCGGCAGGGCCAACCCCAACACCCAGCTGTACGTGCTGGACGACGAACTGCGCCCGGTCCCGGTCGGGGTCGGCGGCGAGCTGTACGCGGGCGGGCTCCTCCTGGGACGCGGGTACGTCAACGCGCCCGGCCTCACGGCGTCCCGGTTCGTGGCGAATCCCTTCGCCGAGGACGGATCCCGGCTGTACCGCACCGGAGACCTGGCCCGGTACGCCCCGGACGGATCGCTGGACTTCCTCGGCCGCGCCGACAACCAGATCAAGATCCGCGGCATGCGGCTGGAGACGGAGGACGTCGAGGCCGGCCTCGCCGAGCACCCCGGCGTACGGCACACCTGCGTCGTCGCGAAGAAGAACACGGCGGGCGGCACCTACCTGGTGGGTACGTGATCCCGGCCGCCGGCCGCGCGGACCTGCGGACGGACGAGGTCAGGGCGTGGGCCGCCCTGCACATGGTGGAGTACATGGTGCCCACCCACTTCGTCGTGATGAAGGAGTTCCCACTCACCGCGAACGGCAAGATCGACCGGGGCGCCCTGCCGGATCCGGAGATCGGCACCGGCTCCGTCGTGGCGCCCGCCACCGACGACGAGCACATGGTGTGCACGGCCGTGGCGGCGGTGCTGCGGCTGGAGAGGGCCGGCATCGACCAGGACTTCTTCCAGCTCGGCGGAGACAGCATCCTGGCGATCTCACTGCTGAGCGCGCTGCGGGACGCGGGCCTCTACGTCACCGCACGGCAGATCTTCACCCACAGCCGGCTCGGAGCGCTGGCCGCGGTGGCGAGCCGTGAGGACGTCACCACCGTGGACCACGGCGACGTCGCAACCGGCACCGTGGTCGGATCGCCCATCGTGCAGTGGCTCGGCCGGACCACGGACGCGATCGACGGATTCGTACAGTCGGTGGTACTGAACACACCGGCGGATCTCACCGCCGGCGCCCTCGACGAGATCCTCGCCGCCGTACTCGGGCGGCACGACATGCTGCGTGCCGAGCTGGTGCGCGGTGAGCGCTGGAGCTTCGACATACCTCGGTCCGGCCGGGCCGTCGTTGGGTGGCAGGAGAGCGACCGCACACTCGATGAGTGCGTCGCGCTCGCCACCGGGGACTGAGCCCGGACAACGGTGTGATGCTGCGCGCCGTCTGGCGTCGCGAGGCACGGCAACTGGTCCTGGTCGCCCACCACGTCGTGATCGACGGCGTGTCCTGGCGGATTCTGATGGACGACCTGTCCACGGCATGGCGCCAGTTCGCCTCCGGTACCCCGATCGGCCTGCCCCGGTGGGCACGTCGTTCAGGCGCTGGACGCAGTTGCTGGGACGCGCGGCGTTCGACCCGGACCGGGCGCACTACCAGCGTCCCTGCCGGGAGCGGACGCACCGGTCGGCAGGCGGGCCCTGACCGAAGCGGACACAGTCGCCCGGGAACGGACCCGGACCGTCTCCACCGGGCCCGAGGACACTGCCGCGCTGCTCGGCGAGATCCCCGCGAAGTTCCACGCGGGCGTCAACGACGTGCTGCTGACCGCGCTCGCCGTCACCCTCGCCCGGTGGCGCCGCGACCGCGGCCAGGACCAGACGTTCGCCCATATCGAGCTCGAAGGGCACGGCCGCGAAGGGCGCTTCGTGGCAGGAGCCGCAGGCTTCGAGCCGGAGCTGTCACGGACCGTGGGCTGGTTCACCACGCTCTTCCCGGTGACCGTGGACCCCGGCGCCGCGGCCGACTTCACCGCACCCCAGTACCTGGCCGCCGCTCTCAAGGCGGTCAAGGAAGACCTCGCCGGGGTGCCGGCCAACGGCGTCTCCTATGGCGCCCTGCGGTACCTGACCGACACCGGACTGACCTCGCCCACACCGCAGGTGCTGTTCAACTACCTCGGCCGCTTCGACGCGGGCGCCGGTGGTGACTGGCAGCTCGCCGGCGCCACAGGCCAGTTGGGAGAAAAGCGCGACCAGAGGATGCGGATGCCCCGCGCCCTGGAGTTCAACGCGATCGCCGAACCCGACGCGAACGGCGAGTACGAGCTGGTCACCACCATCTCCTGGCCCGAGGGGATGTTCACCGACCAGGACATCGCGACCCTCGGCCGGTACTTCCAGACGTCCCTGACCGCCCTGGCCGCGCTCAAAGAGGGTGGCCACTCGCCCAGTGACTTCGCCCTGGTGCCGCTCACCCAGGCCGATGTCGACGGCCTGGACGGCCCGGCGCTGCGGGACGTCCTGCCGCTGACACCGTTGCAGGAGGGCCTGTACTTCCACTCGGTCTTCGACGACGCCGCGACGGGCAGCTATGTGGAGCAGCAGCTGCTGACGCTGGACGGCGAGGTGGACGCCGGCCGGCTCGCGGCCGCGGCCACCCGGCTGCTCACGCTGTACCCCAACCTGGCCGCCCGGTTCACCGACCTCACCGACGGCCGTGTCGTCTCGGTCATCGAGAGCGGTGCGCAGGCGCCCTTCACCGTGCTGGAGGGCCTCCACACCGACGACGAGATCCGCGACCACGCCGAGCGGGACCGCCGCGCCGGGTTCGACCTGGCCACCGGCCCGCTGATGCGGTACACGCTCGTCCGCACGGGTTCTGGCCGCCACGTCCTGGTGCAGACCGTGCACCACATCATCGCCGACGGCTGGTCGGTGCCGCCGATGCTCCGGGCGCTGCTGGCCGAATACCACGCGCCGGGGACCATGCACCCGCTCGGCGGCTACCGCGACTACGTGGGCCGGCTCGCCGAACGCGACCACGACGAGAGCGACCGGGTCTGGCGCGAGGAGCTCGCAGGCCTGGCCGGCCCCTCGCTGGTGGCCGAGGGGCACACACCCTCCGAACGGTTCGCCGACACCTCCGCGGAGCCCGCTGACGACATCGACGCGGCAGTCCGGTCGGCCGGCGTGCCCCTGAGCGTGGCCGTGCACAGCGCATGGGCGGTGACGCTGGGCGGCATCCTGCACGGCAGGGACGTCGTGTTCGGTTCCACCGTGTCCGGGCGTGACGTGGAGCTGCCCGGCATCGGGGACATGGTGGGCCTGTTCATCAACACGATCCCGGTGCGCGCCCGGTGGGCCGCCGCGACCACCGCGCGCGAGCTGTTCGCCGCGGTGAAGGAACACCAGAGCACGGTGCTGGCGCACCAGCATGTCTCGCTGGCGAGGATCGGCCGTCAGGCCGGCGCCGGCTCCTCTTCGACACCCTGGTGGTGTTCGACGTCGCGACCGATGTGGACGCTCTGCGCGGGCCCGACGACGCACTGGTCATCACCGACATCGTCAACGAGGGTGCCCGCACTACCCGTTGACCCTGGTGGTCGAGCGCGCCCAGGACGGCCGGCCGCGCTTCGGCCTGATCTACGACGGGGAACTGCTGCGTCAGGAGAGCGCCGAGACGATCCTGCGCACGTTCACCCGGACCCTGGCCGGCCTGCTCGACCGGCCGGACGCCCTTGTCGACGAGCTGGTCCAGCGGGCCCCGAGGCCGCCCGGCGTCCGGCGCCGGTCTCCCGGCGACGCTCGGCGAACTCTTCGACGCTGCCGCTGACCGCGACCCGGCAGCCACCGCCGTCACCGAGTGCGCTCTCGACGGCAGTACCCGGTCACTCACCTACGGCGAACTGGCCGACGCCAAGAACAAGCTGGCCTCGGCCCTGCGCGCGGCCGGTGTCGGGCCGGGCAAGCGGGTCGCCGTAGCCGTCCCGCGCTCCATCGAGCAGGTGGTCGCCCTGGTCGCCGTCGTGACCGCGGGCGGCGCGTACGTGCCGTTGGACCCGGCTTATCCGGACGATCGGCTGGAGTACATCCTCGCCGACGCCGCCCCGCAGGTCGTGCTCGTGGACCGGGAACAGCGGGAGCGATTCACCCGGCTCCCGGTCCGGGCCGGGTGAAGGCCCGCGTGCTCGTCCAGGGTGACGAGCTGCCGCTGGATACCACCGAGCCCGATGTCAGCCCGCACGACCCCGCGTACGTGATCTACACCTCCGGCTCGACCGGCCGGCCCAAGGGTGTCGTCGTTCCGCACTCCAGTGTGGTGACGCTCCTCGCGAACACCCGGCCCGGCATGGACTTCGGTCCGCGCGACGTATGGGTCCAGTTCCACTCCTTCTCCTTCGACTTCGCGGTCTGGGAGCTGTGGGGGCGCTGGTGCACGGCGGCGAGCTGCTGGTGCCGCAGTACGCTCTGACCCGCTCCCCGGTCGACTTCCACCGGCTGGTCCGTGAGCGCGCGGTGACCGTGCTCAACCAGACCCCGTCGGCCTTCTACCAGTTCATCGAGGCCGACCGGCATGCCGACGAGCCGGTCACGTCGCTGCGCCGGATCATCTTCGGAGGCGAAGCGCTGGATCTCGGCCGGCTGCGCGGCTGGGTCGAGCGGCACGGCACCGGTTCGCCCGAGCTGGTCAACATGTACGGCATCACGGAGACCACCGTCCACGTCACCCACCGGGTGCTGACGGAGGAGGACTTCGGCCGCGGTGACGACATCAGCCCGATCGGCGGGCCCCTTCCCGGCCTGGTCACCTATCTGCTCGACGACCGGCTCCGGCAGGTGCCGCCTGGGCGGGTGGGCGACATCTACGTCGCCGGAGACCAGGTGTCGCTCGGCTACCTGGGCCGGCCGGGGCTCACCGCGGGCCGGTTCGTGGCGAACCCGTTCGCAGCCGACGGCTCCCGCATGTACCACACGGGCGACCTCGCCCGCCGCACGCTCGACGGCGAGCTGGAGTTCGCCGGCCGTGCCGACGACCAGGTGCAGCTCAAGGGTTTCCGCATCGAGCTCGGCGAAGTGGAGTCCGCGGTCAGAGAGCTCGACGGGGTCGTCGATGTGGCCGTCACCGTGGCGGACAGCGGCGACCACCTCGTCGCACACGTCGTGGGCCGGGTACCCGGTGACTTCACCGGACTGCTGTCCACCAAACTGCCCGTGCACATGGTGCCGGGCCGGGTGCTTCGGGCCGACTCCTGCCTCTGACGGTCAACGGCAAGCTGGACCGAAAGGCCCTGACCGAACGCGCCGCACAGGGCGACACCCCGGTGCCCGCGAGTGACTCCCCGCTCACCGCACTGGTCGACATCTTCGCCCGTACGCTGCCCGGCGCCGACGTACACGCCGACACCGATTTCTTCGGCGCCGGAGGCGACAGCATCGTCGCCATCACCGTGATCAACCGGGCCAGGGCACTCGGGCTGCCGATCGCGCCCCGGACGTGTTCCTGTTCAAGACACCGCGCGCGCTCGCCGAGCACCTGGTCACGAGCACCCGCAGGCCGTGGCGCCCGCGCCGCCGCGCCGCGATGACGGCCCGCTGCCGGCGACGCCGGTCATCCTGCGCCAGCGCGAACTGGGCGGCTCACTCGACCGGTTCGCCCAGGCCAGGACGGTGGAAGCAGCCCAGGGCACCGGCCTCGCCGACGCCCGGCGCGCCGCGAACGCCGTTGTGGCCGCACATCCTGCCCTCCGGTTGCGGCTGCGCGTCGAGCACGGAGTGTGGGCCCTGCGCACCGAACCCGCCCGCGAGGTCACGGTCGCCATGGCGGACACGGCCGACGCGACGGCCGCGGCGAACGAAGCCGCCGGACGGCTCGATCCCGAATCCGGAGACGTGATCGCGTTCTCCTGGCTGGAGGCCGGCCGCACCCTGGTGGTCACCGTGCACCACATCGCCATCGATTCGGTGTCCTGGCTGGTCCTCCTCGACGACCTGGCCACCGCCATGAGCGGGCGGCACTGGCGCCTGCGACCACGTCCTACGCCGAGTACGCCGAAGCACTGGCGGTGCGGTCCGGCCGGCTGACCGACGACCTCGGACACTGGATCACCACGCTCCAGACGCCCCCGTTGCTGCCGGCCGTCCAGGATCCGCGCGAGACCACGGTCGTGCTCGCGCCCGAGGTGAGCGACCTCGTGACGCGCAGGGCGCCCGCAGCGCTCGGTGTGGGTCTCACCGAGCTGCTCTGCGGCGCGCTGCGCACCGCGCTGACACACATTCAGCCCACCCCACCGATCTCGCGGTCGAGCTGGAGCGGCACGGCCGGGTCCCGGCCCTGGAACACCACGACTACACCCGCACCATCGGCTGGTTCACCTCCATCGCACCGGTACGGCTCACGGCCCACACCGACCCCGTCGCGGCGGCCCGGGAGGTCACCGAGCGTCAGCCCGACGAGCAGGGGCACCTCGCCTACGGCCGGCTCAGGTACCTCAACCCGCAGACGGCCCCGCTGCTGAACACCCGCCCGCAGGTGCTGTTCAACTACTTGGGCCGGGGCGGCGAGTCCCGGCGCTGCGCATCACCGGAGGCGATCGGAGCAGCCCGTACGCCGTCGAGGTCAACGCGTGGACCGACGATGCCACCGGAAGCCTGCACGCGGCCTTCACCCTCGCCGACGGCGTACCCGACGAGATCACCGAGCACTGGCTCAGCGCACTGGAGCGCATCGGGGAGGAATCCGCGACGGCCGAGCGCACCGCGCCGGTCACCCGCTCCAGCGGGGCCTGTTCTTCCAGGCCCAGATGGCGGGCACGGCCGGACACTACGTCGCGCAGAGCTACTTCACCTTCGACCGGCGCCTGGACACCGACGCGCTGGCCGAGGCGATGGCGTACGTGATCGCGCGGCACCCGGTCGTGGGCGCCGGCTTCACCACCGACGACGACGGAAACCCGGTCCAGGTGCTCAAGGCGGGCCGGCGGGTCGATGTCCGCACGGTCCTGCTGACGACGGACGCGGACGTCGAGACCCTGCGCATCCGGGACCGCGAGTCGGGATTCGACCCGGGTGAGCCGCCGCTGATCCGGGTGACCGTGGTACGTCTGCCCGGTGGCCGGGACGGCCTGCTGCTCAGCTACCACCTGCTGCTCTGGGACGGCTGGTCCCGCGAGATCCTGCTGCGGGACCTGTTCGACGCCTACGGGGCCGTCCTCGCGGGCGAGCCGCTCGACGCGGCACCGGCCACGCCGGGCTTCGAGGACTACGCCCGGATGCTCGACGCCAAGGACCCCGCGGTGTCGAACCGCTTCTGGGCGGAGCACCTGGCAGGCCTGCCAGGTCCGACGCTGCTCGCCGGACCGGCCGGTCACGTCTCCGACGAACTGCCGCGCGCTCTCGTACGCACGCTCTCCGCCGAACTGTCGGAACTGCTGCGGGAAGCGGCCAAGGTGCACGGCGTCACGCTCAACTCGGTACTGACCGGCGCGTTCGGCCTCCTCCTGGGCGCCCACACGGGCCGCAGCGACGCGGTGTTCGGCGTGACCGTCTCGGGCCGGGAGGGCGAGGGCCACTCCGGCATCGTGGGAGTGCTGCTCAACACGGTGCCCATGTGGACACGGGCCCGGCCCGAGGACACGGTCGGCGCGTATCTGCTCGCCGTACAGGCGGCCCGGGTCGAGGCGATGGAGCACGAGCACCTGGGGCTCGGCGAGATCCAGCGGGCCGGCGGGCACGACACCCTGTTCGACAATCTGTTCGTGCTCCAGAACTTCCTGGACCTGGACGCGTTCGCCGAGATGAACGCCAGGCACGGTATTACCTCGGTGCTGGCCGACGACTCCACGCACTATCCGTTCACCTGGGTCGTCACGCCCGGCGACCGGCTCACGGTCAAGCTGGAGCACCGCGACGACGACCCGGCAACGCCCGTCGCCTCCTCGACGACTACCTCCGCGTGCTGGAGGAACTGGCCCGGTCGACGGGACGGGTCGGCGCACTGCGGGGCTCGAACCGGATCCCGAGCCTGCCAGGCGCACCGACATCGGCACGGACACCGTCGTCGACCGCTTCGACCGGGCGGCGGACCGCGATCCGAAGCGGGTGGCGCTCGTCGCCCATGGCTCGGCCATGACCTTTGCCCAGCTGCGGGACCGCTCCCGTGCGGTGGCGGGTGTGCTCGCCCGGCGCGGCATCGGCCCCGAGACGACCGTGGGCCTGGCTATTCCGCGCTCTCTCGACTCGATCGTGGCGCTGTTCGCCGTGCTGCGCGTCGGCGCCGGGTACGTCCCGCTGGAACTGGACCACCCCGACGAGCGGATCGCGGCGATCGTCGCGGACGCCCGCCCGAGGTGATCCTCACCGTGAGCGCCGTGTCGCACCGGCTGACCGGCGAGCTGATCGAGCTGGACCGCCCGCTGCCCCAGGCCGATCCGTATGTGACGTTCGCATCGCAGGACCCGGACCGCCTGCGCCACCCCGCGTACACGATCTACACCTCCGGGTCGACCGGGAAGCCCAAGGGTGTGGTGACCGAGTACGCCGGGCTCACCAACATGCTGATCAACCACCAGCGCCGGATCTTCGAGCCGGTCCTTGCCGAGCACGGCCACCGCGTCTTCAAGATCGCGCACACGGTGTCGTTCGCGTTCGACATGTCGTGGGAGGAGCTGCTGTGGCTCGCCGATGGCCACGAGGTCCACATCTGCGACGAGGAACTGCGCCGTGACGCCCCCGTCTGGTGGAGTACTGCCGTGAGCACGGGATCGACGTCATCAACGTGACTCCGACCTACGCACAGCAGCTGGTGGGCGAGGGCCTGCTCGACAACCCGCACAGCGGCCGGCGCTGGTGCTGCTGGGCGGCGAGGCCGTCACCCCGACGCTGTGGCAGCGGCTGGCCGAGACCGAGGGGACGGCCGGCTACAACCTGTACGGGCCCACCGAGTACACCATCAACACCCTCGGCGTCGGCACCTTCGAATGCCAGGACCCGGTGGTGGGCGTGGCGATCGACAACACCGAGGTCTACGTACTGGACCGGTGGCTGCGGCCCCTGCCCGACCAAGTCCCCGGTGAGCTGTACGTGTCGGGGATCGGCATCGCGCGCGGCTACCTCGGGCAGAGCGGCCAGACCGCACACCGTTTCGTGGCCTGCCCGTTCGGCGAACCGGGCGAACGGATGTACCGCACCGGCGACCTGGTGGTCCGCAGGACCGACGGGAACCTGACATACCTCGGCCGCACCGACCAGCAGGTCAAGATCCGCGGCCACCGGGTCGAACCGGGCGAGGTCGAGGCCGTGTTCGCCGCGCACCCGGCGGTGCGATTCGCCGCCGCCGTAGCCCAGCCCGACCCGCAGGTCGACGGCGCGTACCGGCTGGCCGCCTATCTTGTGCTGGACGGCTCCGATCTGGCTCAGGTCGCCGGCGAAGTGGGCGCGGGCTGCCGGACTTCCTGCGCCCGACGCACTACGCCCAGGTCGACAGCATCCCGCTGACGGTGAACGGGAAGGCTGACACCAAGGCGCTGCCGGAGGCGAAGCCGCTCGGCGCCCTGACCACGGCGGCAGAACGCGGCCGGAGACCGGGACCGAGACCGTGGTGTGCGAGTTCTTCGCCGAGGCACTGGACCTGGACGACGAAGAGGTGAGCGCGGTGAGTGATTTCGTAGCCCTTGGCGGCCACTCGATGCTGGCGGTGCGGCTGACCGGGCTGCTCCGCCGCGAATACGGTCCTGTGATCACGATCCGTGATCTCTTCACCCTGCGAACCCCGGAAGCGATTGCCCGTCACCTTGATGAAAACTCCTGACACGAAGCGGCCCCGCCCGGTTCGGACATCCTGCGGAGCGCACTGCGCCGCAACGTCGGCGCCATGGTCTGGGGCACCGTCCTCATGGGCCTGTACCAGGCAGGGAGACGGCCTTCCCCATCGCGCTCGGACTGATCGTCGAGCACACGATGCAGGACCGGAGCCCCGGTGCGCTGGGTCTGTCGATCGGCGCGCTGGCCGTGATCATCACGACGGTCTCGCTGTCGTGGCGGTTCGGGATGCGCATCCTGCAGAAGGCCAACACGACCGAGGCGCACCACTGGCGGGTGCGGGTCGCGGCCTGCGGACTCCAGCCGGTGGCCAGGGACATCGACCTGAAGTCCGGCGAAGTGCTGACCATCGCCACCGAGGACGCCGACCAGACCGCAGACATCATCGAGGTGGTGCCGCTGCTGATCAGCTCCCTGGTCGCGGTGGTGGTCGCGGCGGTCACGCTGGGCCTGGCCGATATCCGGCTCGGCCTGCTGGTGATCGTGGGGACCGTCGCGAACCTGTCGATCGTGGCCGTGATGTCCAAGCGGATCGGCGCCAGTACCCAGGAACAGCAGGCCAGGGTGGCGCGGGCGGGCGCGAAGGTGGCCGACCTGATCATCGGCCTGCGCCCGCTGCACGGCTTCGGCGGCAACCACGCGGCGTTCGGGTCCTACCGCAAGGTCAGCACGGACGCGAAGCGCCAGGCGATCACCGTCGCCAGGGTGAACGGCACGTACGCGGGCACCGCGCTGGCTCTCAACGCCGTCCTCGCCGCCGCGGTGTCACTGACCGCGGGTGGCTGGCGTTCGGGGCCGGATCAACATCGGGGAACTGGTCATGGCCGTGGGGCTGGCGCAGTTCATCATGGAACCGCTGAAGCTGTTCTCGGAGATGCCCAAGTACGTGATGATCGCGCGTGCGTCGGCCGAGCGGATGGCACTGGTGCTCTCCGCGCCGCCGGTGACGACCCGGACCGCAGCGCCCGGCCGCGGGCGGAGGCCTGGAGGTCGACTGCGTCCGGTACGGGTCCCTGGGCAAGCTGGAATTCGAGGTGCGTGCCGGGGAGTTCGTGGCGATCGCCGCCTACCAGCCGCGCTCGGCGGCCGACCTGGCGTCGGTCCTTGCGGTGAACGTCGCGCCCCATGCGTACGAGGGAGTGGTGCGGATCAGCGGGCAGCCGATCGCGGACCTGGCGATCGAGGCGGTCCGCGAGCACATGCTGGTGAACCCGTACGACGGGGAGATCTTCGCGGGCACGCTCCGTACGAACATCGACCCCTCGGGCACCAGCCGGACGATTCCCGAGGCCGTCGAGGCGTCCATGCTGACCGATGTCGTCGCCCTCCACCGCGACGGGCTCGACTACGCGGTCCGCGACCGCGGGCGAATCTTTCCGGGGACAGCGACAGCGGCTGTCCCTGGCCGGGCTCTGGCCGCCGACACCGACGTACTGGTCCTGCACAACCCGACGACAGCCGTCGACGCGGTCACCGAGCAGCTCATCGCACGCAACGTCGCGCGGTTGCGCCGCGGCCGCACCACGGTCGTGATCACCAGCAGCCCGGCTCTCCTGGACGCCGCCGACCGTGTTCTCGTCCTGGACGACGGCGTCATCACCGCCGAGGACACCCACCGCAACCTCCTCGCCGGCGACGAGGACTACTGCCTGGCCGTGGCCCGGTGAAGCACCGGGCGGGTTTGTGGGGACGCGCCCGAACGCGTCCCCACAACGGCTCAGGCGAGAGCCCAGGCGACATCCCTGAGCATCGCGTGCCGCCAGCCCACCCGGTCGTGGTCCGAAGCCGACCGTGAAACCCGCACGGTCGCACCTGCCTGTTCGGTCAGGGTCTCGGCCAGCTCGCAGTGGGGCAGCATCCGCGTCTCGTGTTCCCCGACGTCGAACGCGATCCGCAGGCGGGACAGGCCGGGGCTCCGGCGCAGGCGCGCGGCGATGGCGCCGCCGACCGGGCCGCCCAGGGGTCCGCCGGATTCAGGTCGCCGGGTGTCCACCACAGGGACGCCGACTGGCAGGCGACGCGGGTGACCAGGTCCGGGAACTCGAGCGCCGCGTACAGCGCGCTCAGCCCGCCCAGGCTCTGCCCGGCGACCACCAGCCGGTCCAGGTCGGCCGGTACGCCGGATTCCGCGATCAGCGGAAGCAGTTCGTCCCGGATCGCCTCCCACAGCTCGGGCCTGCATCCGAACTCGGTCTGCCTGTCCTTGGCCGGGAGGAAGACGAGAGTGACGGCGGGCATCTCGCCGCCGGCCACGGCCGAGTCGAACGCGGTCATGGCCGGGTGCAGATGGAGCCAGTCGTCCCCGTCGAGCAGCAGGACCACCGGTCCGCCGCCGCCCACCGGGTGTATGCGCACGGTGCGCCGTCCGCCGAGCAGTTCGCTGGTCCAGCGGAGCCGGGTACGCGGCAGTGGCAGGACGTCGCCGGCGCCGATGACGGGCCAGTGCGGCTGGGCGGGGCGTCCGGGTCGCGGCGATGGACCGGTCACCGCCGGCGCCGGCCGGGTTCAACGGGTCGGCGTACGCCGCGCCGTCCGCGAGGAGCTGGTAGGTCACTCGCAGTCGCGCCGGCATGCTCACTTCGGCGTACCAGCAGTCCGTGGTGCCCCATCGGCGCAGGGGAACCGGTTGCGACCAGCTCTCGAAGTCGATGCGGGCCGGGGAGCCGCGCCACAGGAACAGGGTCCGCCAGCCGCCGTCGTCGGCGGGTACGGACACGGGCGTCCGCGCCGCCGCCCAGAACTCGTCGGTGCCCGGTCTGCCGGGCAGTGCGAACTCGCCGAAGGCCTTCTCCCCGCCGGCTGCGAGGCCGGAGTCGGGACCGGTCATGGCCGACCGGTGAGACAGCCGTCCTTGGTGCGGGTCCGTTCGGTCACCAGGCGCATGAACATCTCCTTGTGAGAGGGAAGGGAGAGGTTAGCTCATTCCGCATTAGGTGAGCCTAACCTAATGCGATTTCTCTCCGATCCATCTTCCGAATGTCCTCTGCCGGGCGGGGAACGCTGCCCGGCCAGAGCGGACCTGACGCACACCCACGACGTGGCCTTCGCCGGCCCGTCGGACCCGAGGAGGCGCTGACACATGAGCACCAACCCTTTCGACGACCCCGAAGGCCGATTCCTGGTCCTGGTGAACGACGAGGGGCAGCACTCGCTCTGGCCCTCTTTCGCCGAGGTCCCCGGGGATGGACGATCGCTCTCGACGAGAACAGCCGCGAGACATGCCTCGACTTCGTCGAGGCCCACTGGACCGACCTGCGTCCCCGATCCCTCGGGGCATCCATCGACTGATCGGAAGCCCCGCAGATGCTCAGCACCAGACTGACGAACGCGCGCTTCCTGACCATGGACCCGGACCACCCCGTCGCCCACGACCTGGGTATCCGGCGGGGACGGATCGTGGGCCTCGACGAGGCGGTGACCTCAATCGGGGACATCGAGGTGGCGGCGACCTGTGTCGAGGACAGCGAGTCCGAAAGGGCTGCGCCATGAACGGGCGGAGCCGGACGGCGGATCCGGAGCCAGGTCCGGCCGAGGGGCGCCGATAATCCGGAACAAACAGCTCCAGCCCATCCAGTACCTCGGGCTTACGGTGGACGTCGATCACAGTGATCCTTCCTTGCACCGTCGTACGAACTCTCTCCACCGAACACCAACACCAACGGACCGCGGGGACGTTGCCCATGTGCCATCACGTGCGGTTCCCTGCGCTGCCCTCCGCGAGTCCGGTTTTCGGGGACGGCGGGGCTGCCGGGGAGGGAACTTTGGGGAGGGGCCTTGTGACTTGACCCGTCGTGGTTGTGCGAGCAACGCGGCACTGATGATCACGACGATTCCGACCCATTGCAGAAGCGACAACGTCTCGTCCCGGAACACGTATCCGAGGAGAGTTGCGACGATCGGACTGCCCAAGGCAAGGAAGGAGACGGCCGACGCCGGCAACCTCTCGATCCCGCGGAACCAAATCGCGTAACTGAGGATGGCGCCGAGAGAGATGAGATAGCCAAACCCGAGGATGTTGCTTCCATTGACGCTGGTCGGCAGCTCTTCGATGAACAGCAAGAAGGGCAACGACAGGAGTCCGCCTGCGATCAGCTGCCAGCCGGTGGAGGCGAGCAGCCCCACTCCGTCCGGGCGTCCCCACAGTTTGGTCAGTGTGATGCCGAAAGCCAGGCAAACCGCTGCGCCGAGACCCGCCGCCACACCGACAAAATTCAGTGCCACAGTCCCTTGAACACAACCAGCACGACACCGCCCGCTCCGAGGAAGCAGGCCATCACGTGTACGAGCCGAATTCTGTCCCCGAAGAGCAGCAACGCCAGTACCAGCACGATCATGGGCTGTACCGCCATGATCATCGCCGCTGCACCACCCGGTAGGCGGTAGGCCGCCACGAACATCAGGAAATTGAACGCGCCAATGTTGAGCGCGCCGAGCACCAGGGTGCGCCACAGCCACACTCCGGCGGGCAGCGTGCGGGTGAAAGCCAGCAGAACAAGGCCCGCGGGAAGCGTCCGCACCGTGGTGGCCAGCAGAGGGCGGTCCGGCGGCAACCACTCTGTCGTCACCAGGTAGACGCTTCCCCAGATTGCCGGCGCCAGCGCCGTCACGCCTGAGGTGGGGAGTCGCTGACTGCTCTTCATGTAGCGCGGCCCTTCTTGCCGAAGTGTCTGTCACCGAAGTCGCCGACGACAGCCAACACACGTGTTTCCACGGTCAGTTGTTCTTCACTGGCGGAGGTCCTCGGTCGAGGCTCCGGACAGATGTCCGCCGACAGCGGCGACACCGCTCGGGAGCGGTCGCTCAGCCGTGTGTTGTGGCGACAGCCCTCAGTCGAAGACGGTCCGTCGGCGCGGATGCGCTTGAGTTCGGAAAAGCCGTCAGTGCCTGCCACCGCAAGAACACCGTCCCAGAGGCGGCCGGCTGCCTCGCCGCGTGGGATGCGGGAGAGTACCGGACCGAAGAACGCGATGATTTCGTCGTCGGAGCCGGGAACAGCGATGACGGGAGTGCCGACCTCGGTGCCGACGAGGTCCATGCCGGCATGGTGACTGGCACGCAGCGCCAGATCGTAGTCGGTCGTGTCGGCCGCATCGAGGAGCTCTGCCGGCAGATCGGCATCGGCGAGGGCGGCGAGCATCATGTCAGGTCCCAAGCCGGCCTTCTGGCTGTGAATCCGGGTTCCCATGGCGGTGAGGAGCGGCCCCAGCACCTCGGAACCATGTTGCTGCTCGGCTGCGATGCAGACGCGCACCGGGCCCCAGCCCTCGGTCATGCCCCGTTTGTACTTCTCCGGCACTTCCCGCCCCTCGTTGAGTACCGAGAGACTCATCAAGTGAAAACGCGTTTCGATGGACCGCACGCTTTCGACCTCCAGCAGCCAGCGGGAGGCTGTCCACGCCCAGGGCAGCGCGGATCGAACCACATATCAGCGACGGTGGCCGTCTGCTGCCCAGGTGGCGTGATGCTCATGATGGACTCGTCCTGTCGATTGCACTCCGGGTGCCCCGGTCCGTTTTGAGTTCATCAACGACGAAGCTCGGTGGGGGCGATGTATGTCGTCCCAAAGTTTCACCCGGCAGTGATTGGTGAGTCCAACACATGCTTGTCACCTCATCCATCTCGATACAAGATGGATCTATGGAGTTGCAGCAGATGCGTTATGTCATCGCCGTCGCTGAGACGAACAGCTTCACCAGAGCTGCCCAACGCTGCCTGGTCGTCCAGTCCGCCCTCAGTCATCAAATCGCGCGTCTGGAAAGGAACTGGGCGCGAGGCTCTTCGAACGCTCCAGTCGCCGGGTGCGGCTGACACCGGCCGGCGCGGCGTTCCTCCCTGCGGCCCGTCAGTGTCTGGACGCCGCTGAGCGCGCGGCGGCTGAGGTCGCCGCGAGCGTCGGTGAGGTACGCGGACGGCTTTCCGTGGGTCTGATCCCCACCGTCGCCGCAGTCGATATTCCAGGCGCCCTGCGTGACTTCCACCAGCGGTACCCGAACGTGCGCATCAGCCTGCGAGTGGGCGCGAGCGACGAACTCGTCGAGCAGGTGCGGCAAGGGGCCCTCGAAGTGGCTTTCCTCGGCCTGCCGATCACAGTGCGGCCCCAAGGTGTCAATGCCCGTGAACTGGCCCGTGACCGACTCGTGGCCGTGGTTGCGCCTGACCACCCCTCGCCGAAGAATCATCGATCAACCTTCGCAGACTTTCCTCCGAGGTGTTCGTGGACCTACCGGCCAAGACGGCCGGACGCGTCCAATCGGACCAGGCTTTCGAGGCCGCCGGCCTCAGCCGCGACGTCGCCTTCGAAGTGACCAACGCGGACTTCCTGGCTCGACTGGTCGGGCAGGGCCTCGGCGTCGCCATGCTCCCCTCCGCCTACGTGGCTCAGCTCACCGGCGTGACCACCATCGAGGTCACCGACGCGCCGGCCCGCGTCGAATACCTCATCTGGAGTCGCGACAGCAGCACACCCGCGGCGACCGCCTTCTTCTCGATCCTCGGGATCCCGTGGACGGCTTCTGCCGGGGAGGGACGCGCAGATCTCTGGACGGCCGTGTGGCTGGGCCTTAACCTGCACGACAGCAGACCGCAGGATCGAGCGGGAATCTGCGGTGTTCTTTTGAAACGTTTCAATACGAAACCCGAGGAGGGCATGTCACGCACAGAGGACGCAGGGCCGGAGCGACGCGCTGTCATCAGAACGGGACTGGCCGCGGTGGTCGTCGCAGCCACCGGGCTGGGCGCCGCGACAGCGAACGCCGCGCCCGCGGACCGAAGAGTCCCGCGCAGGACCCGGCCCGGGGCCGGGGACCGCGCCCGGTGTCGCGCAGAAGAAGGCGGGGAAGGCGCCGGCCGGCAGGTGGGACGCGTTCAACCTGTCGCCCGCGAGCCGTACGGTCCACCCGGTCGCCGTCCACACCACGACCGGCACCGCGGAGCACACGGAGTCCCTGGTGGGAGGAGGGGCCGGGCACGCCTCGTCGGTGCCGGCTCCTCCGTCACCCTGGACTTCGGCAAGGAGGTCGGCGGTTTCGCCACCCTGAGCTTCGCCGGTACCACAGACGCGGATCAGGTGGTCGGGCTGACCTACTCCGAACTCTCCACCTACATCAGCACCACGGCCAGTGACGGTTCCAACGGCGGCTCCAACAACGAGCCTGCCGTGCAGTACTCGGTGCCGCCGGGCGGGCGGGTCCGTACGGAGAAGGACAGCCCGGTGGGCGGTACCGGCGATGCGGCGGCGGCCCATCCGGTCAGCCAACTGCGCGGCGGTTTCCGCTATATGACCGTGGTCAACGAGACGCAGGGCGCGGTCGATCTGACCGAAGTCACGGTGCGCATCACCTTCGCGCCGAACGCCCCGACCTGTCGGCGTATCCCAACTACTTCCACTGCGACGACGATCTGCTGAACCGGATCTGGTACGCCGGTGCCTACACCGTCCAGACGAACATCGTCGCCGGCGACCAGGGCCGGGTCTGGGGACCGCCCGACGTCGGCTGGGACAACAGTGCCCGGGCCGGCGAGAGCGGTGACACGGTCCTGGTGGACGGTGCCAAGCGGGACCGTACGATCTGGCCCGGCGACCTCGGGATCTCGGTCCTGACGGACTACGTCTCGCTCGGCGACCTGGTGACCATCCGTAACTCGCTCCAGACGCTGTACAACCACCAGGACGCCGCCACGGGAGCCCTCCCGTACGCTGGCCCCGCCGTCAACTTCATCGGCAACTCCGATGCGTACCACCTGTGGACGCTCATCGGGACCGCCGACTACGTCCAGTTCACCGGCGACACCGACTGGATCCGCTCCGTCTACGACGCGTACAAGCGGGCCGTCGCCCATATCGTCGCCAAGATCGGCGCCGACGGTCTGCTGAACGTGACGAGCAGCGCCGACTGGGCACGTACGGATTCCGACGGCAAGAATCTGGAAGCGAACGCCATCATGTACCGGATGCTGGTCACCGCGGGCCCGCTCGCCCGCTCGGTCGGTGACACGGCAGCGGCCGATTCGTACGCGACGCTGGCGTCCGCACTCAAGTCCGCCATCGACTCGGGCGGTTACTGGGACGAGACGGCGGGTCTGTACCGCGACAAGCCCGACGGCCCAGGAGCCGGGCTCCACCCGCAGGACGGCAACGCGCTCGCGGTGTGGTTCGGCCTCGTCGACACCCGGAACGGGCCCGGACCATCAGCGGCACACTCGCCGGGCGCTGGACCCCGGTCGGGGCGCTCAGCCCCGAGAAGAGTGCCACCTCGGTCCACCCATTCCCCGGCAGCATGGAGGTGCACGCCCACTTCGCAGCGGGCCGTGACACCACCGCGCTGGACCTGATCAGGCTCGAGTGGGGCTACATGCTGGATGCTCCGCAGGGCACGGCCAGCACGTTCTGGGAGGGATACCGCAGCGACGGCACGTCGGACTACGGCGGCTCCTACATGAGCGCGGCCCACGGCTGGTCGACCGGACCGACGTCCGCGCTCACCTTCCACCTGCTCGGGATCGCGCCGTCCCAGGAAGGCGGCGCCGGATACTCCGTCGTGCCGCACCCGGGCGATGTCCGGTCCGCGCAGGGCCGCCTGGTGACCCCGGCGGTGTGATCAGCGCGTCCTGGAGCAAGGGACGCAAGGACACGTTCGAGCTGAAGTTCGGCGCGCCGCGAGGCGTTGTCACCGAAGTCGGCGTTCCGGTGCCGGACGAGGGGAGTTCACCGTACGGCTGGACGGCGTCCGAGTCTGGAAGGACGGGACCGGCCGGGGCACGGAGCGCGCCGTGTCAACGGATACATCCTCCTCACCGGGCTGTCCGGCGGGAAACACACCGTGACGGTACGCCCCGGTGACCGGGCACGTACCGTCACTGTTCACTGGGAGCTTCAGCCGCTGAGTCCGGCGATCCTGGTGTACCCGTCCTGAGTCCCCGTGACGACCACCCGCACAGCGGTGGTCGTCACGGCGGAGGCGAACGGGATCCACCGGTAGGGGCGGGAGCTGTCGGCCACGGCCGCCTCCGCCACCCACTGCGAGCCGTCCCAGGTCTGCACGGTGAAGTCGCTCGGCACGCCGTCGGAGACCGACTGGAGGCCGACACCCTCCAGCGTGACCTGGGACGCAGTGGTGACGGTGAGTGTGTCGGGTACTCACCCTGGGTGTTGTCGTTCCAGAACGTCGCTGGATTCCCGTCGATCGCGTTGGCGGCGGCATAGGTGCGGGTCGCGCCGTCGACGATGTTGGGCGCGTGCTCACTCGACGCCGCTGCGGTCGTGCCCGCCGGGAACGCGCCGAACACGGGTACCGACAAGGTCGTCGCCGCCCGTGTGCCGTCGGGCGCCCGTACGTTCACGGTGACGGGATACACGCCGGTGGCGGTGTCCTCGGGCACGGTGATCCGCAACGTGCTGCGCAGGTGTGAGGTGGCCGGGGTGAGCGGGAGCCGGGCCGGTGTCGCCGTCGCCTTCCAGCCGGTGGGCACGGTCGCATCGACGGACGCGGAGCCGCCACCGGTCGAGCGTTCCCGGACCATGGCGGTGAGGTCTGCGCTGGCGCCCGGCGCGATGGGCCGGACATCGCCGGTGGAGACGCTGAGCTGGGTGAACGGATTGTGCGGCGGGAGCACGGTGAAGGTGTAGTCCCCGGACCCGGCCGTCAGCGTCAGCGTGTCGTCGGTGGCCTTTCCAGTGGTCAGGCCGGGAGCGGACTGCCCGGTGCGACCGGGCGCGTAGATCGTGCGGCCCCTTCGCGTACGACCGAGCGCTTGCCTCCGAGCAGCGGCAGCTCGATGGTCGCGGTCGAGCCGACCGGTACCACCGCGTGGTACGTGAGGGTGTTCCCGTCGCGCTGCCAGGAGCTCTCCACGGTGCCGCGAGCCGTCCGCTGCCGCCCCGAGGCCGAGGTCAGGTCGCCGACGACGCTGGGCGCGAGGGTGAGGTGCGGTAGCCGGATCCGGTGGTGCCGGGCTGGATGCCGGCGAGCTGCTGGTAGAACCACTGGCCGATCGAGCCGCCGAGTCCGATGTGGTCCTTGGACGAAGTGCCGTCCGCTACGGAGGAGTTGTTCCACTTCTCCCAGATGGTGCCCGGCCCCTGGGCCACCATATAGCCGAAGCTCGGATAGTCGGTGCGGGTCGCGATGGCGAGTGCGACATCGTTGCGGTGGTACTTCCCCAGGGCCTCGAACACGTACTGCGTGCCGACGAACCCGGTGGTGAGGTGGTCGTCATGCGCGGTGACGTCCTGGATCAGCTTCCCTATGGCTGCCCGCTCGTGGCCTGCGGGGACGAGGCCGAGCGCGAGGGGCATCGCGTACGACAGCTGGGTACCGGTGCCGTACACCCCTGTGTCCGCGGCGTAGTAGCGTTTGTTGAACCCTCGGCTATCTGGTCCGCCAGTGTGCTGTAGCGCTTCACGTCGGCCGAATTGCCCACGACGGCCGCCATCTTGGCGAACAGGTCGGCGGCGAGGTAGTAGGACCCGGTCTGGAAGAACTCGTGCGGTGTGCTGACCGTGGCCTGCCAGTCGTCACCCCACGACGTGGGGAGTCGACGATGATGTGGTCGTCGTCGCTGATGGTTCCGAGGTAGTCCACCCAGGCTTTCACATGGGCGTAGTTGGCGGTGATGGGGCTGTGCTGCCGTACTGGGTGTAGGAGTCCCAGACGATCTTCGGATATGCCGAGCCCCATGCGGGATCGGTCTTCCAGTCGTTCTGGCCGCCGTTGGCCGGAGCCACGGAGGGACGCTGCCGTCCGGGTTCTGGCTGGTCACAACGTCACCGAGCCACTTCGAGTAGAACGACTGCATGTCGAAGTTGCTCATCGCCTCCTGATTGGAGTCGCCTGCGTCACCGAGCCAACCGTGCCTCTCCCTGGTCGGGCAGTCCAGCGGCATGGACTGGAGGTTGTTGAGCTGGTCCGCGTGACCGCGTCCTGGATCCCGTTGAGTGTCGCGTCCGATGTGCTGAACCGTCCCGTCGTCGCGACGTCGGTGTGGACGACCTGCGCGGTGACGGTGACCTCGGCGCTGTCCGGCAGGCCGGTGAGCTCGGCGTACCGGAAGCCGGCGTAGGAGAAGTGCGGGCGTATGTCTCGGTCCCCGACCCGCTGAAGGTGTAGTGGTCGGTCTGCCGGGGCGGATCGGCGTCGGAGAAGCTGATGTTGGAGGTCGAGACGTGGCCGCTCGCGTCGAGGATCTCGCCCTTCTTGATGTGTACGGTCGTCCCGGCCGACGCGGTGGCCCGGATCGTCACCCAGCCTGAGTAGTTCTGGCCGAAGTCGAGAACCCGCCGTCCTGCCGACGGGCGGGTCTCCTCGACCGGTGCGAGTGTGCTGACGACGCGAGTCGGCGGCGTTGTGTCCGCTTCCGGTCGAGTGATCGCGTCGTACCCCATGGCGGGCTGCGAGCCGTAGACGCCCAGTTCGGCGAGACGGAACGTGCAACTGACCTCCACGCAGGCCAGTTTGGTGGCAGTGACGCGAACGTACCGGCCGCGGGCGTCGGTCTTCAGGCTCACGGGAGCGGTTCCGGGGCCGGCTTGATCGGCGCCGGTGCGGTCGACGACGGTGGTGGTAGTGGTGTCGTCGAAGGCCGGGTCGTCACTGACCTGGACCCGGTAGCGCACCGGGAATCCGGCGCCCACCAGGTCACCGGCCGGATCGTTCGTCGGGCGGGCGGGGAAGAGCCGGATCCGTCGGATGTGCCGGCCGGCGCCGAGGTCGGTCTGCACCCACTTGGTGGTGTCGGCGGCGGGTGCGATCGCGGAATGGTATCCCTGCGACGTGTCGGTGGAGCCATCCGTGCCGTCGGTGAGCGCGGCTGGTGACCAGCCGGAACTGTCCGTGGAGTCCAGTGCGTCGACCGGCTTGCCCTGGGCCAGGCTCAACCTGTGTGAGGCCGGGGCCACCGGGTGCGCAGTGGCCCACGCACTGTCGTCGAAGCCGGCCGTGTCCCAGCCGGGGATCGCCTTGCGCGCGTCGTACGTCTCGCCGTAGTAGAAGTCCTCGCCGGTGACGGGGCCCGCGGCCGACTTCCAGGCCGTGTCGGTGCCGAACGCCCCCACCGAGCCGTCGGTGTAGGTGACGTCGAGTTGTGCGACGAAGGCGGGCCGGCCGCTGAACTGTCCCTTGCCCGCCATGAATGCGAGTGCGTTGCTGCCCTTGCGCAGCTGCTTCGTGACGTCGAGGGCGCGGTAGAGCACGCGTGTGTCGTAGTCGGTGACGGACGAGTCGAGGACCTGGGCGGGCTTGACCCGCTTGCCGTTGAGATGGGGTTCGACGATTCCCTGTGCGGCGAAATACAAGCGCGCGCGGGCGACCGGCTTCTTGACATCGATGTTGCGACGGACGAGCGCGCCGTCGTCGACCTGCAGCCACCAGGCCGACCAGTCCGACGGCGCGAGCAGCCCTACGTCGAACGACGCGGGGCCGACCAGGGGACGCCTTACCCTGCTTGTTCCAGGTCCGTACCGACCAGGTGTAGGTGTGGTCGGCTGCGAGCGGGGCCCGCGTACGCGACATCGGTGGAGTTGGGCGAAGCCACCCGGCCCGAGTCCCAGCCGGGAGTCCGCTCGCCGCCGCGGCCGGTCCGGGCGGGCTCGACGCGGATCCGGTACCCGGTCTGCGTCTGGGCGCGCGCCGAATCGTTCACGGTCCACGAGAGTGCGGGCCTGGCCCTGCCGACGAGTGCATCTGTGTCCCGGCTGCCGGCGCCGTCGATCCCGTCGACGCGCAGGTGCGTGGGAGCGAGAGCGCTGTGGCCGCGGCCCGGCTGCTGCGGCGGCACCGCGAAGGCGGTGGCAGGGACGGTCAGCACGGTCGCGATGATCGCGGCGAATAGGACGGTGTACGGCCTCGGGCGGCCTCTTCGGTGCCTGAACGGTGTCACAGGAGCGTCCCCTCGGCCTGATAAAACGATTCAATCGACCGGAGCACTTTCTACCCTCGCCGGGACGGGGACAAGACCTGTGGGCGCGGACCGGGGTTCTTTGTCCGCCCACAGGTCTTGTCCCCGGCGCTCGACAGCAGCCCGAGCAGACAGGCGCGGGCAGCGGCCCACGCCTCAACTCGGCCGAACCGTCCAGGGATCCGGGTCATGGCTCGGTTGGACCTTGCCCGCCGGCGGGCAAGGTCCACGCCAAGGCGTGCCGCCCGGTCGGGTCCACGGCAGTGGAGTAAACGGGGGCGATTCCCCGACTGGGGCGTCCGGCCGGTCCGGCCGCCGGGTCGGTAGGCGCCCCAGTCTGCTTTTCTCCCCGCCGCGGGAGTGAGGCCTGCGTCGGCGTGCTCGCCGTGACGGAATTGCAGGCCGGGACCCGGGCTTGGGTTCAGCCCGCGGCCGAGCCCTTGGTGACCCAGACCCAGACCCAGACCCAGATACCAGACCCCGGCTCCGGGGACTACGGCTTGCGTCCCACCGCCACATAGCCTGCGCTGACGACGTCGTCCTGGCCGGGGATGGGTTCGCCGAGCTCGGGTGCCACTTCTCGGCGGCTACGATGCCGGGTCCGACGATTTCGAGTCCGTCGAAGAAGGTGGCGAACTGATCGCGGTTTCGCGGCGCCAGCGTGAGTGTGTTGGCCTTGTACATCTCATCGACCTGGTGGGCCGCGTCCGGGTGGAAGTCGGCTGTGAGGTGTGAGATCACCACATAGCTGCCCGGTGCCAGCACGTCGGTCAACCGGTCCACCAGCTCGTAGGCGCCGTCCTCGTCGCTCACGAAATGCAGCAATGCGATCATCGAAAGCGCCACCGGACGGCTGAAGTCCAGGGTTTTTCCCGCGTGTTCGAGGATCGAGTCCACGTCCCGGGCGTCGGCCTGCACATAGTCGATGGCGCCCTCCGGTGTGCCGTTCAGCAGAGCTTCGGCGTGGGCCAGCACGATCGGATCGTTGTCGCAGTAGACGACGCGCGTGGTGGGCGCGGCCTGCTGTGCCACCTGGTGGAGGTTGGGCTCGGTGGGGATCCCGGTCCCGATGTCCAGGAACTGCCGGATGCCCTGGTCCGCCAGCCAGCGGGTGGCACGGTGCATGAAGGCCCGGTTCACCTTCGCCATCACAGGGATGCCCGGTTCCACGGAGAGCATCTGCCGGCCCATGGCCTCGTCCACCGGGTAGTTGTCCTTGCCGCCGAGGAACCAGTCGTACATCCGTGCGGGATGCGGTTTGCTGGTGTCGATACGCAGTGCGGCGTCGTTGTTCTCCGGTCGGGGCATGGCGAGCTCCAGGGGCGTAAGTCGGCGAATGATCATCTCGTGCCCAGAGTAGGGAACTTGATGACCAGGGAAGTCGATTTGGTGCGCAAATCTGGCGCCACTCTTTCAGGTCTCTCGCCTCGCTCAGTGCCTTCAGGAGTCCGAGCACCGCTCGTTCGGGGGCGGCTGTACGGAATCGCCGCGGCGGCCAGTTCCACGGGGAGAATCGATCAGTACGTCACGTTCTGGGGAGGATGACTTGTCGACCGATCATCGCGCGCCCGGAGTTGTCACGCCGATGGCACTGGCCCGTCCGGTCCGTCAGCCGGCCGCCGCACCACATGGCGCGGTGCCGCCGGCCCGGCAGCACGCAGGCCCCGCGGTTCCGGTCGCCGGCTCGGAGATCTTGGTGCCGATGACTTCCACGAGCTGGTCCAGCACTCCTCACCTGCGAGGACGTGGGCCTCGTCGTGGGTGAATGCCTGAGCCGCTGCGCCCGGGGCCGACTGGACGTGCGCGACCTGCAGTTCATCCTGCTGGGCACACCTGCCGATTCGCAGTGGCAGCCGGCCAGGACAGCCGTGCTCCAGGCCGTGGCCGCCGACCCGGCCCTGGCGCCGGGCATCCTGTCGAGGTACGCACAGCTCAACCGGCTTCCCGCCTTGACCGTCAAGGAATCCGGGGCAGCGGCTCCGCCCGCCTTCGTGGCCCAGGCGTCCCTGCAGTCCGACCGGGGCCCGGTGACCGGGAGCATCCAGCGTGCGGGGACACGCAATGGAGCACGGCTGCAGGCCACGGCCGCTCTCCTGGCCCGCCTCGCGGATCTGCCGGACCCACTGAGCGCAACGGCCTTCGACACCGAGGACTGGAGCGAGGCGGAATCCAGGAGCGAGCGCCCCGACGCCGTCCCTCCGGCTCCGGCCGGGCCGCCCCGGCCGCGCCCCGGGCAGTGACGGTGGCCGACGAGCCGCCCCTGGCCGACCGGGCCTCCGCGGCGGACCTCTTCGCCGCCACTGCCGCCGTCCAGGAGGCGCTGCGGGAGGGGCAGGGCGACCCTGCTGCCGTCCCGGCACCCGGCCCACACCCTGATGCTGCTGTTCGACCCAAGTGGCAAGCCCCTGCCCACGCCCTCCAGCGGCAGGCTGCCGAGCCCGCTGCGGGAGATGACCCGGGACCTCGTCCTGGCAGGGCCTGGCGGACTGGTGCCCAGGCGCACGGCCGCGACGGGCTGGGCCGTGCCGCTCGCTCTCATGCTCCCCGCCCTGATGACCGGAGGCGAGGTACCCGAGCACGCGGCCATTTCCGGCTGGCGGACGGCCGCACGGCTGGGGCTGGAGCTCGTGGCACAACAACGAGTGCACCCGGGGCTGACCGCTGACGGACATGACTGCTGGCGGGCGGGTCCGGTCACCGAGCCGCTGCGCGGGCGGTCGCCGCCGCCGCCGCGCTCCTGCCGCCCGATGCGCACTGCCTGCTGGCCGGTGTCGGCCCGGTCCGGGTTCCCGCGCCGGCGGCGCTGATCTGGATGTTCCTGGACGCGGTCGCCGACTCCATGATCCGTACGCCGGGCGCCGACACGGTCCTGGGACCCTCCCGTACGCCGGGGCCGGACGGCGGAGCCGTGCCGGGAGGTGTGGGCATGGGCGGATGACATCGAGAACACCGTGGACCCGCACCCCGCGCCCATGCTGATCCTGCGCATCAAGGAGCCCGAGGCGCCGGCCGGCCCGGTACCGCAGGTCCCCGTGGCGCTTCACCTCGCCCGCCCCGGTCCGCCGACCCGGAGAACGCCGACTCCGAGAACGCCGGAGCCGAGAACCGGGACCGTTACGCGGAGAGTGTCGCCGCCGGCCCCGTCTGGGACGGCAGCGCCACCGACCCGGCCCTCACACCGGCTCTGCTGCCGGGGGCGCGGCGCGTCCTGCGCCGCGCGGCCCGGCTCTTCGCCCCGCTGGAAGCCCTGGCGGCCCAGGAGAAGCCGGTGCGGACGGTCCTTCGGGCCGAGGACCTGGCAGGACTGCTCGGACAGACCGAGCGGGATCTGCGCGAGGCCGGTGTGCACATCGTCTGGCCGCCCGCACTGGTCGGTTCGTTCTCCGCCGTCACGATCGTCGGCACCCGGCCGGACCGGCCGGGGCAGCACCGTGTCCGGATCACCAGGGAGCCTGTCCCTGGAGAACCTGGTGGACTTCCGCTGGCAGGTCACGGTCGACGGAGAGCCTCTCAGCGACCGGGAGATGGCCGCCCTCGCCGAGGCGGTCCGCCCGCTGATCCGCCTGCGCGGCCGCTGGCTCCTGATCGATCCGGTGACCGCACGCCGTGCCCGGCACCGGCTGCTGAGCCCGTTGCCGTCCCTGGACGCGCTGTCCGCAGCACTGTCGGGCACAACGGCGGTTGACGGAGAGACAGTTGCCTGCGAACCGGTCGGCAGGCTCGCCGACCTGGTCGGCCGGCTGCGCCACGCCCCGACGTGGCCGTTCCGGTCCCCGCCCCGCGGCGCTGCGTGCGACCTTGCGCGCCTATCAGCAGCGCGCCCTGTCCTGGCTCGCCCACACCACCGCAATGGGCTTCGGTGCGCTGCTCGCGGACGACATGGGCCTCGGGAAAACGGTCACCACGATCGCCCTGCACCTGCACCGGCGCGAAATCGGCCACCGTGGGCCGGCCCTGGTGGTCTGCCCCGCCTCCCTGGTGGCCAACTGGCACCGCGAATTCTCCGGCTTCGCACCGGCCACCCCGGTGCTGCGCTATCACGGCCAGGACCGCAGCCTCACCGGCCTCACCGACGACACCGTTGTGATCACGACCTACGGCACCCTGCGACGCGATGTGACGCTGCTGGCCGACCAACCCTGGGACCTCCTGGTCGCCGATGAGGCCCAGCACATCAAGAACCACGCCTCAGCGACAGCCACCATGCTGCGACAGGTGGGCGGCGCAGCTCGCCTGGCGGTCACCGGAACACCCGTCGAGAACAACCTCACCGAGCTGTGGTCCATCCTCGACTGGACCAACCCCCAGCTGTTCGGCAGCCGTACCGCCTTCCGGGCCAGATACGGAGAGATCGAGAAGAACCCGGCCTCCGACGCCGCCCGCCAACTGACCCGTCTGATCGGTCCGTTCATGATGCGCCGCCGCAAGAGCGACCCGGGATCGCCCCCGAGCTGCCCGCCAAGGTCCACCACGAGAGCTGTCACCCTCACCCCGGAGCAAGCCGGACTCTACGAGGCGATGGTCCGCGACACGATGGACCGGATCGAGCACACCACCGGCATCGCCCGCCGAGGCCTGGTCCTCAAACTCCTGACAGCACTCCGGCAGATCTGCAACACCCCCGCCCAGTTCCTCAAGGAACAGCACGCCGGGACCAGCGCGGATCACGCCACTCGCCGTTCGGGCAAGCTCCGGGCCCTGGAGGAGCTGCTCGTCACCCTCTCCACCCGGGCCGAAGCAGCTCTGATCTTCACCAGCTATGTCTCCATGGGCCGCCTGCTCGAAGCCCAGCTGCGGGCCCGCGGCTACAGCCCGTACTTCCTCCACGGGCAGACTCCGCCCGCCCGAAGGCAGGAGATGGTCGACGCCTTTCAGAGCGACCCGGCGCCGGCACCCGTCTTCATTCTCTCCGTCAGAGCCGCAGGCACCGGGCTGAATCTCACCCGCGCCGAGCATGTCGTCCACTACGACCGCCCCTGGAACCCGGCGGTCGAGGAGCAGGCATCCGACCGTGCGCATCGCATCGGCCAGCGCCGCACCGTTCACGTTCACCAACTGATCACCGAGGGCACTGTCGAGGACCACATCTCCGCGCTGCTCAAACGCAAACGGACCCTGGGCGAAGCCGTCCTGCTCTCCGGCGAGAACGCCCTCGGGGATCTCGACGACACCGAGCTGGCCGCACTCGTCAGGCTCGGAGGCAGCCGATGACCCCGCCCGCGGCCAGGAACTCGCAGGCGAAGACCGCGCGCACGCGCCCCTGACCGCAGCATGGAATCAGGCCTTCCAACTCGCCGTCACCAAGTCCGGAGCCGCCGGCTCCGGCGCCGGGGCTCGAGCTCCACCGGGACGGCGCCGTTTCCCAGGTCCACGCGGCCACCGGACAGTTCCATGCCACCGTCACAGCGAAGGACGGCAACGTCCGCCGCGCCCGCATCGCCTTCCCGCAGCTCGACGACGACCAGTGGCAGCACCTGGCCGACCGGCTCGCCGAGGACGCGGCAGCCGTCGCCGACCTCCTGGCGGGGAAAGTCCCCCGTCGATCATCGCCCCGGACACAACGGTGTCCCTCCATCGTCCCGAGGGCTCACGAGCTCAGGTTCCACTGCACCTGCTTCACCAAGCGGAAGGCCTCCCGGCTGTGCGAGCACAGCGCCGCCGTCGCTCACGCGGTCGCCGACCGTCTGGCCACATCGGCCTCGGCGCTCCTGGCAGCCCGGGGCATGTCGGCCCGTGACCTCGCCGAGGCGCTGCGCGCCCGGTTGAGCAGCAACCAGCCGCACACGCCGCCCGTCGACACGAGCGGCTCCGTACGCGCCGACCACACCTACACACTCTGGGCCAACAGGTCCTCCGGCCTGCCGCAACACGCAGACCTGTCACTGGACGCGCCGACCCCGGTTACCCTCACCGATCCACCCCGCCCGCGCCCCGCGCCCGCGACCTGGCCTGGCTGGTCCAGGACGCGGCAGCGCGCGCCGGGCTCTGCTCGACGGCCGGGTACCCCCACCGCACGACGGCCTGGCCGACACCGTCCGGCTGCTGGCCTCGCCCCACAGCATCATCCGGCTGCCCGAAACGGCAGCTCGTACCGAACACACGGAGAACGAGCTGCGACGCCTTCTTATCGCCTACCGGCACGGCGGTCCGGCCGGAGTCCATGCGGCGGCCGGCCCGGCATCCGCGCCGCCGAAGGCCCTCATCGAGGCACGCGAAGCCATCCAGCGTTCCGGGGCCGTGCTGCTGGGCGAAGTCCGGATCACCGGTGACTGCCTCACCGACGCAGCGTCGGGCATCCAGCTGCGCCAAGGACTCAACGGCCACTGGTACCCGTTCACCGAGGGGAAGAAGCAGTGGCGCCCGGCGCCCGGCCACTCATCGGACCCGGTGGAGGCCTACCGGGCCGCGCGGCGGGCCCGTACAGCACGGCCCGCGTCGTGAGTCACTCGTGGGGCTCCTGTCCGATGTCCGGCTCAGGGACCGGTGCAGCGGCGTTCGGCTCTGCCGGGCGCCCGATATTCGGCTGCGGTGGTCCACCGGGCCCTCCCGTACTGGGCGGGCCCGATCCCCGACCCCGAAGGAACGTCTCCGCGTGCAGGCTGCCGTCACCGTCACTAGGGTCTCGGGGCGGCTCGGCAGCCGACGGCAGATGTGCGATCAGGCCGAGGTGGCGCAAGGTCCATTCGAGTACGTACACGGACAGGTAGTCGCCGACGGTCAGCACCTTGTCGCGAGTGCTGACGCGGGCGCCGGGGTCGGCGAGCTGGCGGCGCGGCCTGCGGCCGAACCGACGTCGTCGAAGCACTGGTGGAGTGTCGGTATTCGAGAGTTGCAGTATTCGCCCACAGGGCGAGCAGCCCGCACCCGACCTGGTCACGCCAGCGGTGACAAGGTGTAAGGCTCCTGCCGCAACGGGTGTTACCTGCGACGACGCCAGATCAAGCACACGATCCCAGAGCCGAAGAACCAGCCGGGCAGCGTCGGACTCGATCGCCTGATCGACTGCCAAGATCCGCGGACAGCGCCGCGTAGATGTACTCGCTGCCCCAGCGATCCCCGTCGAGGTCGTTCTCGACCAGGTGCGCCTCCCGGCGCATCCCGAGGCGCTCACAGACCCGCACAGACCCGGTGTTCTCCACATCCAGCCGTGCGTAGAGCCGGTGCACGCCCAGTGTGTCGAAGGCAAACCCGGCCAGCGCCGCGGCCGCCTCGGTCGCGTAGCCGTGTCCCTCGTGACCTGGGTCGAGAGTCCAGCCGATCTCGGCCTGGGCGGCGCGGACGTCGGCGAGGGTGAGGCTCACCTCGCCAAGGACGCCGGGCTCATCGCGTCGGCAGACGGCGAGCGCCAGCTTGTCCCCGTCGGCGCGCCAGGCCGTCTGCGCCGCACGCTCGGCGGCAACCTGATCGCTGCGCTCACGCGTGTGCGCCGGCCGGTACAAGTAGCGCGCCACGCTCGGCAGGCTCTGGTAGGCGTACAGGTCGTCGGCGTCGCTGGGAGTGAACAGACGCAGCGACAACCGGGACGTGGTCAACGGCAGCAGCGAGGCGATGTCCATGCGGACCTCCGGGACGCGGATGTGGATCAAGTTGCGGACGGATTGTCGCATCACGACTGCCCCGCAGCCACGCCTTTTCAAGAGCAGCGGTCGGCAGCCGCACTTCACCATGCCCGACACGGTAGTGATGGCCCGGAGTGGCGGACAGGCTCATTCGGACGGGTCGGTGGGCCGGTGCACAACCTGGCTTCTGTGACGGTGAGTTCGGGCAACCGGATGGCTTCGGCGCCCGATGCGATGTCGTTTCTGTCCGATCCCTTGACCGGGGCTCGCTGCCCTTCTAAATTCACCTCACTTGCTGCAAGAATCTGAAAGAGATTGCAGTGCGGGTGTGCGGGTGGCGCGTCACGCACACGCCCGGTCGTCAGCTGATCCGGTATCAGTTCGGAGCGGCGCAGCCGTGGCGCTCCGGAAACCTCTCACCGAGGAGTGACTGTGCGCAGCAGACCCTGGTCCCGGACCAGCAGGATGCGTTCCCGAAGACGTGCCATCGTGATGCTGGCGGCCTCCACCCTGGCGCTGGGCCTCATGGCGCCGCTCAGCGCCTCGGCGCAGGAGGCCGCCGCCGCCCCGCCGCTTCCGCGAGCAGTGTGAAGAGCGTGCCCGGCAGTAAGAAGGTCACCGCGGTCCTCTTCGAGTGGAAGTTCGACTCGATCGCCCGGGAGTGCACCGACGTTCTGGGCCCCGAGGGTACGGCTACGTCCAGGTCTCCCCGCCGCAGGAGCGAATCCAGGGCTCCCAGTGGTGGACCGCGTACCAGCCGGTCAGCTACAAGATCGCCGGGCCGCTGGGTGACCGCGAGGCCTTCCGGAGCATGGTCTCCACGTGCAACAACGCCGGAGTCGACGTCATCGCGGACGCGGTGATCAACCACATGTCCGCCGGTTCCGGCACCGGCACCGGCGGTACGAACTACACCAAGTACAACTATCCCGGCCACTACCAGGACCAGGACTTCCACGGCTGCCGGAAGGACATCGGCAACAACTACGGCGACCGCTACAACGTCCAGGAGTGCGAGCTCGTCGGGCTGTCCGACCTCAACACGAGCAGCGACTACGTCCGCTCCGAGATCGCCGAGTACATGAACGACCTGATCTCACTCGGAGTTGACGGCTTCCGGATCGACGCAGTGAAGCACATCGCGTCAGGCGACCTCCAGGCCATCCGCTCCAAGCTCTCCAACCAGGGCATCTACTGGGTCCAGGAAGCGATCTACGGTGCGGGCGAGGCGGTTTCCCCGAGCGAGTACCTCGGCAGCGGAGACGTTCAGGAATTCCGCTACAGCACCAGCCTCAAGAGCCTCTTCCAGGGGAGAGCTCTCGTATCTGAGTAACTTCGGTGAGGGCTGGGGCTTCATGCCCTCCGGTCAGTCCGGCGTCATGGTGGCCAACCACGACACCGAACGCAACGGCTCCACCCTGAGCTACAAGGACAACGCCAACTACACCCTGGCGCACGTCTTCATGCTGGCCCACCCTATGGCACACCGTCGGTCCACTCCGGCTACGAGTTCAGCGACAAGGACGCCGGGGCTCCCAACGGCGGTAACGTGAGCGCCTGTTACGGCGACGGCTGGAAGTGCCAGCACACCTGGCCGCAGATCTCCAACATGGTCGGCTTCCGCAACGCGGCCGGCGACAGCGCGGTCACCAACTGGTGGGACAACGGCAACAACGCCATCGCCTTCGGCCGTGGCAACAAGGCGTTCGTCGCCATCAACCACGAGGGCGGCTCCCTCACCCAGACCTTCCAGACTTCGCTCCCGGCAGGCACCTACTGCGACGTACAGCACGGTGAGCCCACCGGCGACGGCGGTTGCAGCGGCACCACCTATACGGTCAACGGCAGCGGGCAGTTCACCGCGACGATCGGTTCCAACGACGCGGTTGCCATCTACGTCGGAGCCAGTGGTGGGGGCGAGGGGCCGGGCGACGGCGACAACAGCGCCACCGTCTACTACAGCACCGACAAGAACTGGTCCGCCCACAACATCCACTACGCCCCGAACAGCGGCACCTGGTCCACTCCGCCCGGCGTCGCCATGGAAGCGGCCTGCACCGGCTGGGTGAAGAAGACTGTCGCCCTCGGTAAGGCCACCGGCCTCAAGGCGGCCTTCAACAACAACGCCGGCACCTGGGACAACAACAACAGCCTCAACTACTCCCTGGGGACCGGAGACGTCACAGTCAAGGGCGGCAGCGTCGGCACCGGCAACCCCTGCGGAGACGACAGCCCCGGCGAGACGCCCGGAGTCTCCTTCTCGGTGAACGCCACCACGTCCCAAGGGCAGAGCATCTACGTGGTCGGCGACAAGGCCGCCCTCGGTAGCTGGGCCCCGGCCGGTGCCCTGAAGCTCTCCGCCACCGACTACCCGGCGTGGAAGCTCACGGTGGACATCCCCGCCGGCACGTCCTTCGCGTACAAGTACATCCGCAAGGACTCTTCGGGCAACGTCACCTGGGAGTCCGGCGCCAACCGCACCGGCACCGTCTCCTCCAGCGGCGGGCTCAGCCTGAACGACACCTGGCGGGCCTGACGCGGCTGCCGCCTTCGGATGCCCTCCGGAGGCGGCAGCTGTCTCGCCGTTCGATCAGACGGGCGAGCCGCCGGCGAGCGCCGTGAAGGCAGTCCAGGCACGCGGCGAGACCGTCAGTGCCTGACGGTGCGTTTCCTTCGAGTCCCGGACCAGCACGGTCTCGGGGAGCACGGCGACCTCGACGCAGTTGTCTCCGCCGCCGCCGCTGTAGCTACTCTTGTACCAGGCCATCTCCGCGGTGCTCATAGCCCTCCTCGCATCCGTTCCAGCAGACTTGTCGTGGCCTGATGACTCAGGGCCTGCGATCGCATCTTGCCATAGCGCTGGAGCATGTGGCTTGCGGCCTTCGCGTCGGTGATGAGCATGCTACTGCCGTGTCCCTCCACGTATCCGGCCCATCGATGATCAGCAGTCTCAGCAAGGTACATCTCACCTTCGAAGCCTGCGTGGTCCTCCTGGACCAGTGGCATGACCTGGAGCTCCACGTTGCGGTACCGCCCACGAGGAGCAGGTGGTCGAAAGAGCCTTCGTTACTTGGGGCCCGCCCAAGCGCCGTTCAAGCAGCGCCTGTTCGATGATGAAGCTGAACATGGTGTTCGGTCGATCGGTGAGGAGCTGCTGACGGGCCAGGCGGCCGGCAACCTGTCGTTCGGACTGCTCCTGAGTGAGAGGAGGCAGGTGGCGGTCGAAGAGCGCCTGGATGTACGGCTCGGGCTGCAGCAAGCCTGGAATGACGCGGCACTCGTAGGTGTACAGAGAGGTCGTGTCCTCCTCGATGGCCGCCCACTGCAGGAACCACGACGCCAGCCCCACCTTCCGCGTCAGACTCCGAGCCGCCGCCCCCAGAACCCGCGCAGCCCCGCCCCCAGCACCTCCTCTGAGCGGTCCAGTAAATCCCTCGGCGGGAACCGCCTGCCCTGCTCGATCTTGGCGATATAGGCAGCCGAGTACTGCACCAGCGGAGCGAACTGCTCCTGCGTCAGCCGCGCTTCGTCCCGAAGGGCCTTGAGTACTGCCCCGAATGTCTTGAGGCTGTCCGACAACTCCGGCTCGCCATTGTTCCCACCGTTGTCCGTCGCCATCGCAGCCGCCTTTCCCTGTGCCGAGCCCGATCACCGCTCGATGGTTACGCAAGGTGACGCGCCCAGTCCAGTGCGTGAGCCAGTACAAGCCGATCTGTATCGGTGCCGTGCCTGCCACCGGATCATCGGCCCCATCAGGCTGGCCGCATGCCAGCCCCTCACACTCAACCCCCACACTCGCAAGCGTGTTCGCGCAGCGTTTCTCCGCCACCCGGCGCGGAGCCCGGCTCGCACGTCTGCTTTCCGCGCTGCAACTCGTCGAGTGGGGACACCCTCGCGGCACGGACGCCCATGACGCGGTCACCATCGTCGTGGCCGAACTGGCCGCGAACGCGGTGCTCCACGGCCGCGTACCCGGAAGGGACTTCGCCCTTCTCCTGGTCCGTGACGACGACCGCGGCGTCATTCGTATCGAGGTGTCCGACACCCACCCCGCCCAGCCGGTGCAAGCGGTGCCGACCCAGGACGAGGACTACGGTCGTGGCCTGGTCCTCGTCGACGCGCTCGCCGTCAGTTGGGGTGTCCGCGCCCGGGTCGGGCCCGGCAAGACCGTCTGGGCCGAGTGCGCACTGTCCGCGAGACCCGGTTCATCACACGGACCCGTGGTCGGTTGAGCGTGCGGTCTCGAATCCGTACAGGTCAATGGAGGGTGGGGCGGTAGATGAGCTCTTGGATGTGGCCGTCGAGCCTCCGGTTCTCGACCAGCTCCAGGTCGAAGTCGGCCGCACCCTGGAAGATCGGGTCCAGCCCGGTCCGACCGGTGATGACAGGGAAGAGCGTCACCTGTAAGCGGTCGACCAGGCCGGCGGCCATCAGAGCCCGGTTCATCGACAGGCTGCCGTGCGAGCGCAACGGCACGTTGGACTCCTCCTTGAGCCGGGCGACGACGTCGACGGCGTCACCGCTCGCAACGGTCGCGTTCGGCCAGTTGAGGGGCCTTCCAGCGTTGTCGACACCACCGTGGCCGGCATGCTCGCCATCCGGGTGACCCATGGGTCACGCACTTCGACTCCTCGGTGCTGGAGGCCAGCATCTGTGCGAATGCCCGATAGGTGTTGGCTCCGAAGACCATCCGCTGTTCCGCGTCGTACAGGGCGAGGCGGTGGTCGAGCAATTCAGGGCCCTGCTTACCCCAGTAGCCGGTCCAGTCGGCGCCGGCGGCGCCGTAGCCGTCGAGGCTGGAAAAGACGTCGAAGGTGTAGGTGGCGGTCATGCCGTTCTCCTCGGTGCGGTTCGTCGGTGCGGGTGCAGACGGGCGGTCTTCTCCGGGTGGGCTTCGGCGACCGTTGCACCCGTGGACCCAGCACGCTTCCGAAACACATGGCAACGCCGACTACGAGTGGCGCTGATCACTCGAATGCCACGTCATCGATGGCATGGGACAGTGGCCAAATGACGGGGCGCGCGGCCATCTGTCGCTGCGGGCCACACTCGTGCCGAGGTGCGTCTCGCGCTGCGGAGGTCAGGCTGCGGGGCGGGGCCGGGCGGCAGGTGCACGGTCATGATCAGGTAGCAGGTTTCGGTGCCGGTGCCGCGGTAGGCGTGGGGGTGTCGCCGTCGAAGGTGGCGGTCTGTCCGGCCTCGACGGGGTGCTCGGTGCCATCGACGACCAGGGTCATCCGGCCGGCGGTGACGCTGACGGTTTCGACGACGCCGGCCTGGTGGGGTGGCTGGGGTATTCCTCGCCCGGCTGGAGTTGCCAGCGCCAGACCTCGGTGGGGGCCGGACCGGAGGTCGTCAGCATGAGCCGGGCCTCGCCGCCCTGCTCGCCGGTCCACAGCGGCATCACCGTGCCGGCGGACACGATGCGGACGCGGCCCTCGGTGGGCCCTTCCAGGAGGGCGGACACGGATACGCCGAGGGTGTCGGCGAGCCGGACCAGGGTCGCGAAGTTCGGGTTCCCCTGCGCCTTCTCCAGTGCGACCAGGGCGCCCTTGCTGACCTTGGCGCGCCGGCCGAGTTCGTCCAGAGAGCCCGGCGCGGTTGCGGGCCGCTCTGACGTTGTGCGCGAGCGTCCGCAGGGCTGCGTCCGTCTCGGTCATCCGTTCACCATCCTCACGTGGACCACTGCAATGCACCGTGTGGTCGTTTGGTTGACACGGGGTGGTCGGTTCGTTGTACGATTTAGTCGTTCCATTGCATAGTAAGGGATGTACCGTGATCGCTCTGCTGCTGGCCCTGGGCAGCTCACTGGCCTACGGGTGCGCCGACTTCCTCGGCGGACTCGGCGCCCGCAGGGCCCATGTGCTGCGCACCGTGATGATCGCGGCCCCGCTTCGCTCGCGGTCGAACTGCTGCTGTGGCCGGTGCTCGGCGCGACGTTCGGTGCCGGCGCTCTCGGCTGGGGCGTCGCGTCGGGGTCGCTTCGGCCGCCGCGTTCGCCCTGCTCTACCGCACCCTGTCGATCGGCCCGATGAACGTGCTCTCGCCCGTCACGGCGCTGGTGTCCGCCGTGCTTCCCGTCGGGGTGGGTCTGCTGCAGGGTGAGCACCTGGGCGGCGCCGGGCTGGTGGGTCTGCCGCTCGCGCTGGCCGCGGTGGTGATGGTCAGCGCCGGTCAGGGTGCCGGTTCTGCGCGGCCCTCCCGTACGGCGCTGCTGCTGGCTCTCGGTGCCGGTGCCGCGATCGCCCTTCAGCTGGTCTTCTTGCACCAGGCGCCTTCGGGCAGTGGGGTGGCCCCGCTGATCGTGGGCAGGGCGGTTTCCTCGGCTGTCATCCTGGCCGCGGCCGGGCTGATGTTTCGCCGGCTGGGCTCCGAGCGGCCCGCGTACGCGGTGTCGGCCGCCGCGGGCGGGCTGGACTCGGTGGCGAACCTGTTGTTCCTCATGGCCGCCCGCAGCGGGGACCTCGCCGTCGTCGCCGTCATCACCGCCCTCTATCCGGCGGGCACGGTCCTGCTCGCCCGCAAGGTGCTCGCCGAACGGATCCACCGCGGCCAGCTGGTCGGGCTCGGCACCGCCGCCGTCGCCGTCAGCCTCCTCGCCCTGACCTGATCCGCAGTCCACCCCGTCGATCGCGCAAGGAGAGCCGCATGTTCATCCAGCCCTGGGACGCCGCCCTGGACGAGGCCGAATGGCAGACCTGGATCGCCGCAGGCCACGACTTCGGTCAGCTGAGCGTCAACGGCCCGGCCGGCCGGCCGCCCGCCGTCGTCCCCACCCACTTCACCGCCTACGACGGTGATCTGCTGATCCACTTCGCCCGGCCCAATCCGGTCTGGAAGGCGATCGAGCACGATCCGAACGTCACCTTCACCGTGATCGGCGACTACGCCTTCATTCCCGGCCCCTGGCGTACCAAGCCCGACATCCCGCCTGCCGACGGCGTCCCCACCAGCTACTACGGAGCCGTGCAGTTCTCCTGCCGCGCCCACCTGGTCGACGACCCGGAAGACAAGGCCGAGCTGCTGCGCCGCCAGCTCTCCCACTTCCAGCCCGACGGTGACCACGCCCCTGTCGCCGTCGACCAGCCGCCGTACGGCCGGATGCTGTCCGGCATCCGCGGCCTTCGCCTGCAGGTCACTGACGTGCGGGCGAAATTCAAGTACGACGACCACACCCCGTCGAGAAGCGTGCCGACGTCGCCGACCGCCTCACCGAACGCGGCAAAGGCCTCGATGTTCCCGCCGCGCAGCAGCAGCGCCGCCGCCTGGACCGCCTCGGCCCCTGGAAGCCCTGACCTCTATCCCGCACGCGCACGCGCATCGCGCACGCACGCGCACGCGCACGCGCACGCACGCGCACGCGCACACGCACACGCACCGAGGAACGGAGCCCTTCATGACCGCCTTCCGTATCGCCCCCGCCGTCGCCGACGCCTTTCCCGGCACCCTCATCGCCGTGGTCACCGCCACCGGTCTACGCGGCCACGAGCCCTGGCCCTCCACCCTGACCGCTCTCCAGGACCTGGAGCGGCAGCTCGCCGACGGGACCTGGCAGCCCGCCGACGAGACCGACCCGAGGATCGAGGCGTGGCACACGGCCTACCGGTCCTTCGGCACCAACCCCGCCGCATCCGCCCCAGTGTCGACGCGCTCGGCCGCCGCTTCACGAAGAAGGGGACTCTGCCGCGCATCAACCCGGCCGTCGACTCCTACAACGCCGTCTCCGTTCGCCACGGCCTGCCCGCCGGTGCCTTCGACCTGCGCCAGGTCACCGGTGCCGTCGACATCCGGTACGCCGACGGCACCGAGGAATTCACCCGCTCGGTGAGCCCGACACCGTCGAGAACCCCAAGCCCGGCGAGATCATCTACACGGACAGCACTGGCGTTCTGACCCGGCACTGGAACCACCGTGACGCCCACCGCACGCGCGTCACCGAAGACTCCACCCACGTTGCCTTCGTCCTGGAAACCCTTCACGCCACCCGCGACGGTCACCTTCTGGAGACCGCAGCGCTGGAGCTGCAGGGCCTGCTCGCCCGCACGCCGGACAGACCGCCGTCCATCACCTCAGCCCGGACCGGCCCCACGTCACGGTCTGAGGGTGCGGCCCGGTCGCCGGACTCCGTTTCGGGAGTCCCCGCGAACCGGAGACGGAGTGGAGCTGGGCCGCCCGGTCGGCTGCTTGCGGTCGACGGGCCTGGGCGGCAGGGTTGGGGGTGTGGCCACTCTGCTGATCGTGCATCACACACCCTCGCCGAACTGCCAGGCGCTGTTCGAAGCCGTCGTCTCCGGTGCGACGACGGATGAGATCGAAGGCGTCCAGGTCGTACGGCGCGCGGCGCTCGCCGCTACCGCATCCGACGTGCTCGCCGCCGACGGCTATCTGCTCGGCACCCCGGCGAATCTCGGTTACCTCTCCGGCGCTCTGAAGCATTTCTTCGACCAGGTGTATTACCCATGCCTGGATTCGACGCGCGGCCGGCCCTTCGGCTATTACGTACATGGCGGCAGCGACGTGACCGGCGCGGTGCGCGGCATGGAAACAATCACGACCGGCCTGGGCTGGCGTCGTACGGCGGATGCCGTGACGGTGACGGGCGAGCCGAGCAAGGCCGACATCGAGGCGTGCTGGGAACTGGGGCCGCGATGGCTGCCGGGCTGATGGGGTGAGCCGGCCATTGGCCTATTCGCGACTTCGCGTCGTGCGGCACGCATGAAATCCCGGCCGACAGTGCGGCCGGGATTTCGCATGCCCTGGGTGCCGGCGGATCAGTCGTTCGATGACGGCACTCCAGATTTCGGAATGCCTACTTCATGAGGTCGAGGTCCCACCGGCCGTCCGACCGCACCATGCAGCCGTAGCCCTTGTACTCGCCCGACGCGACGAACGCCTTGCCCCAGGCCATGCACGCAGCGTCGCTCGCCACGATGACGGTCTTGTCGGGCACGCCGTCGGCTGCCTGCGCGGTCGCGCCGGCCGCGCCGGAGAACATCATGACACCGGCGGCGAGGACCGCGATCTTCGCGAACTTCTTACGCATTTTGCCTCCTACAGTCGGGAGCATGAGTCGAGGGGATCCGGTCATCGCTGCCGATGCGCATCGGCATGTGGTCGCGCCGGCTCGACACCGGCTGCGCGCCCTTTGCGTTCGCGATGTGAAGCGTCTCCGTTTGTCCCCGGCTCGCGCTGCCGACCAAATCTGATCGGATCGCCAGCATTTCGTCTGGCACGAGTAGACGATCATGAAAGTTGTCGCTTCTTCAATCCGGTCGGTCGCCTCGTTACAGGATCCTGACAAGCGTGCGCTCTACACACATGTTTCTGCGGGGCCCGCTGGGTCGCCTTGCGGACCGGCCTGATCCGGCGTTCGCGATGGTCACTCCGCAGGCCGTTCGGGGCACGTCGGCGCCCGGTGAGGCGGTGGCATACCGTCGACCTGTGCAGCCGGACGCCGATCACGCGTTCGGGCAGTCGAGCCAGCAGGAGAAGGCGCCTTGAGCGACGCGGTCGTACCGGTCGACGTACCCCGCACCACATGTCGAAGGGTGAGCGGACGCGCAGCCGCATCCTCGACTCGGCCACCGAGCTGTTCTCGCGCTCCGGCTTCCACGCTGTCTCGTTGCGTGACATAGCCGCCCATGCGGGCCTGACCCATGCCGGGCTGCTGCACCACTTCCGGGCAAGGAGTCCCTCCTCATCGAGGTGCTCAGCCGGCGCGACCGGGCCGATGCGCGCGTCCTGTTCGCCACCGGCGCCGACACCGACCCCGCGAACTGCTCGCGTTCACCGTCGGCCTGGTCGCACGGAACATGCATACGCCGGGCCTGGTCGGCCTCTACGTGAAGATGTCGGGCGAAGCCACCGACCCCGCGCACCCGCGCACCGCTACTTCATCCAGCGCTACCGGATCCTGCGCGAGCGACTGAGCGTCATCTTCGCCGCTCTCTTCGAGCGCGCCGTGCCTCCGCTCGACCACGATCCGGCCGCCGTCGCCCAGCAGCTCATAGCCCTGATGGACGGACTCCAGAACCAGTGGCTGCTGGATCCGGAGGCGACCGATATGCATGCCTCGGTGCGGCTGTTCATGACCCGGCTCGGCCTGGATCTCTCCTGGCTGGCGGAACCGGCCCCGCAGGCCGACTCCGGCTGAAGGGCCGTGTGTTGCGGGCGTTCCCGCGCGGAGCCGAAGACGGGGAGCGCTCCGTGACGCGGTGGCGTCAGCAGTGCCGGGCCGGCCGTATGCCGGGGACGCTGCGAGCGGCCGGCGACTGCCCGGATAGAGTCGGCGGGGTGAAGATCCCTCGTCTCCTCGACGGACGGCTGAAGTTCCGCCACCTCGCCCTGGTCGACGCGCTCTCCCGCCGGGGCAGTGTCGTCGGCGCCGCAGCGGAGCTGCATCTGACCCAGCCGGCCGCCACCCGTAGCCTGCAGGAGCTCGAAGACATCCTCGGAGTCCCGCTGTACGATCGCGGCCCCGGGGCGTCACCCCCACCGTCTTCGGTGAGGCCTTCACCGGGCATGCGAGGGCCGTGCTGGCCCAGTTGGCACAGGCGGGCCGGCATGTGATGGAGCTGGCCGACGCCGACCGGGGACCGTCATCGTCGGCACCCACCTGGCAGGGTCCAATGTGCTCCTGCCGCGGGCCATCGCCGAGATCAGAAGCAGCGCCCCTACCTGACCGTGATCGTCAGGGAGGCGTCGCCGGAGGCACTGCTGCTGGAACTGGAGGCAGGGCGTGTCGACTTCATCGTCGGCCGGCTCACCGCCCCTCCGGCGAGGGACCGTACGCCGCAAGCTCTACGACGAGTCCGTCGAGCTGGTGGTCAGGGCGGGACACGCGCTGGCCGGGCAGGCCGCAGTGGAGCTGGCGGACCTGGCGGAGTACCCCTGGATCCTGCCCGGGGCCGAGACGGCCCTGCGGCGCGAGATCGAGGAGTTCTTCGCCAGGCACGCCATGCCGCTGCCGCTGAACCGGGTCGAGACGACCTCGTTCCTGACGGTACGTCAATTGCTGCTGGAGACCGATGTCGTAGCGGCACTGCCGAGTCTGATCACCCGGGACGACGCCCGGATCGTCAGGCTGGGAGTGCCACTGGACCCGATCGGGCACAGCGTGGGTCTGACCCTGTCGGCCGACCGTGCGCTGGGCCCGTCGGCCGAGGCGCTGATCGGGAGCCTGGAGGACATCGCCGCCGGAATGACCCCGCAGGCCTCGGAGGGCGACCGCTCGCTCTAGGCAGTGTCGTCAAATGATCATCGCTGGTGGATCATGGTGTCGTGATACGTCGCCATGAACTGTCTGATGCCGAGTGGGAGTTCGTCTGGCCATTGCTGCCCAAATCGTTGCGAGGGCGGAAGCGGCTGGACGACCGTAGGGTCCTGAACGGGATCGTGTGGAAGTTCCGGACCGGGACGGCCTGGCGGGATGTGCCCGACCGCTACGGTCCGTGGGCCACGCTGTACACGCGTTTTCGCAGGTGGGCGGCGGACGGGACGTTCGACCGGATGCTGCGGGCCGCTCAGGCGAAGGCGGATACGGCGGGCGACATCGAGTGGCTGGCGTCTGTCGATTCTACGGTCGTCCGGGCCCACCAGCATGCGGCGGGTGCCCGAAAGGGGCTCCGCGACCCGGCCCTCGGTCGGTCCCGAGGTGGTCTGACCAGCAAGATTCACCTGGCCTGTGACGGCCGGGGCCGGCCTCTTGCTTTCGTCATCACGGGCGGCAACACCAATGACTGCACCAGGTTCACCACGGTGATGGACGCGATCAGGGTGCCCCGGATCGGACCGGGACGGCCCGCACCCGGCCCGATCATGTACTGGGCGACAAGGGCTACAGCTCGAAGGCGATCCGCGCGTGGCTTCGCCGCCGGGGCATCCCGCACACGATTCCCGAGCGGGCTGACCAGGTCAGCAACCGGGCCCGGCGAGGCCGCCGCGGTGGCCGCCCGCCGACCTTCGACCGTGAGGTCTACAAGCACCGCAACGTCGTGGAAAGGTGCTTCAACCGCCTGAAGCAGTGGCGCGGCATCGCTACCCGCTATGACAAGACCGCCCAGTCCTACGAAGCGGCCGTCACCCTGGCATCACTCCTGATGTGGGCGTGAAGGCTGACGAACCAACTCAGTCCTCGTCCTCCTCCATACTCTCGTACCCGGAGCGGATCAACGCGGAGAAGCTGGGGTACTTCGTCGGGTTGCCGTACTTCGGTGCGAACTCGTAGGCGGCCCACTCGCCGTCCGGCCCGACGTCGGTCGGATCGAGCAACCAGAAGTCCTCTCCCGGGCGATCTCGATGGACCGGCGAAACAACTGAACATCGTCCTCGTTGCCGGGTATCGAGTCGTAGGTATCAGTCACGCGTCTGCCGGCCTCGCTGTCCCGCATCCACAAGACGCAACCGCAGGAATGGACACCGTCCACCCAGGCATCCAGGCGCGTCCATCCGTCGCTCGCCAGGAAGAATCCCCGCAGACTCGGTGGGAACCGCACTCCGAGCCGCTCCTCCGATGCCACCAGAGCTTCCTCCCGAGCAGGGGCTTCACCCAACCACAGCTCAACCCGCCCCCTCGATCCAAAACCTCCAGCTGATCGTCATCCAGCAGATCGACCAACTCTTCACCTTCGGCACGGACCTTCACGTACAGCTCGCCGTATCGCTCCAGAAAGACACGCCACTCCTCCGGCGTGGCCAGAACACCGGCAACTTCATTCTCTTCAGGATCAGTTGTCTCACTCATGCCGATCATGGTGCCAGGTGGCTATGACAATGCCGATGGCTGCCGAACGCACCGCGTGCGAGGGCAGCTCGTAGTTGCTGCCTCTGATGCGGACGTGGCATTTGACGACACTGCCTAGGCAGTGTCGTCAAATGATCATCGCTGGTGGATCATGGTGTCGTGATACGTCGCCATGAACTGTCTGATGCCGAGTGGGAGTTCGTCTGGCCATTGCTGCCCAAATCGTTGCGAGGGCGGAAGCGGCTGGACGACCGTAGGGTCCTGAACGGGATCGTGTGGAAGTTCCGGACCGGGACGGCCTGGCGGGATGTGCCCGACCGCTACGGTCCGTGGGCCACGCTGTACACGCGTTTTCGCAGGTGGGCGGCGGACGGGACGTTCGACCGGATGCTGCGGGCCGCTCAGGCGAAGGCGGATACGGCGGGCGACATCGAGTGGCTGGCGTCTGTCGATTCTACGGTCGTCCGGGCCCACCAGCATGCGGCGGGTGCCCGAAAGGGGCTCCGCGACCCGGCCCTCGGTCGGTCCCGAGGTGGTCTGACCAGCAAGATTCACCTGGCCTGTGACGGCCGGGGCCGGCCTCTTGCTTTCGTCATCACGGGCGGCAACACCAATGACTGCACCAGGTTCACCACGGTGATGGACGCGATCAGGGTGCCCCGGATCGGACCGGGACGGCCCCGCACCCGGCCCGATCATGTACTGGGCGACAAGGGCTACAGCTCGAAGGCGATCCGCGCGTGGCTTCGCCGCCGGGGCATCCCGCACACGATTCCCGAGCGGGCTGACCAGGTCAGCAACCGGGCCCGGCGAGGCCGCCGCGGTGGCCGCCCGCCGACCTTCGACCGTGAGGTCTACAAGCACCGCAACGTCGTGGAAAGGTGCTTCAACCGCCTGAAGCAGTGGCGCGGCATCGCTACCCGCTATGACAAGACCGCCCAGTCCTACGAAGCGGCCGTCACCCTGGCATCACTCCTGATGTGGGCGTGAAGGCTGACGAACCAACTCAGTCCTCGTCCTCCTCCATACTCTCGTACCCGGAGCGGATCAACGCGGAGAAGCTGGGGTACTTCGTCGGGTTGCCGTACTTCGGTGCGAACTCGTAGGCGGCCCACTCGCCGTCCGGCCCGACGTCGGTCGGATCGAGCAACCAGAAGTCCTCTCCCGGGCGATCTCGATGGACCGGCGAAACAACTGAACATCGTCCTCGTTGCCGGGTATCGAGTCGTAGGTATCAGTCACGCGTCTGCCGGCCTCGCTGTCCCGCATCCACAAGACGCAACCGCAGGAATGGACACCGTCCACCCAGGCATCCAGGCGCGTCCATCCGTCGCTCGCCAGGAAGAATCCCCGCAGACTCGGTGGGAACCGCACTCCGAGCCGCTCCTCCGATGCCACCAGAGCTTCCTCCCGAGCAGGGCTTCACCCAACCACAGCTCAACCCGCCCCCTCGATCCAAAACCTCCAGCTGATCGTCATCCAGCAGATCGACCAACTCTTCACCTTCGGCACGGACCTTCACGTACAGCTCGCCGTATCGCTCCAGAAAGACACGCCACTCCTCCGGCGTGGCCAGAACACCGGCAACTTCATTCTCTTCAGGATCAGTTGTCTCACTCATGCCGATCATGGTGCCAGGTGGCTATGACAATGCCGATGGCTGCCGAACGCACCGCGTGCGAGGGCAGCTCGTAGTTGCTGCCTCTGATGCGGACGTGGCATTTGACGACACTGCCTAGAGCGCGGATCCGTCGGGCGCCGTCAGTCCCTGAGCAGCACCCTGGAACCACCGTTCGGTCCCGTCGACGGGGCCGGTCCGCTCGGTGCCGAAGGCACGTCACCCGACGCCCACGTACGGGACCTGGACATCATGTACGGCTGGAACGCCGAGGACATGTCCGCCTTCCCCGGTGAGCAGGGCGACCCGGCCGAGCTGACGCGCCGTATGTACGCCGAGCCGCTCGGCGCACTCGGGAGCGGCTCGTACGGGCCGGGGCCAGGGTCCACGCCTACCGGCTGGACTGGCGGCCGGCCGGCTCCGCGTTCGGGGCCACCCACTGCGTCGAACTTCCCCTGCTCCTCGGGTCCCGGGCCGCCTGGCAGCACTCGCCGATGCTGGGCGACACCTCATGGCAGGAGGTGGACGAGCTGGGCCGGACCCTGCGCGCCGGCTGGGCCGCATTCGCCCGCACCGGCCGTCCGGGCGCTGCCGTCGCCCCGTTGGTCTGCGGCGAGGTCCGGGTGCCACTGCGGTAGCGGCGGGCCCCTCACCCGCCGGTTCGCCCAACCCTCACGAGGTCTTCCGGGCCGTGTACTCAGAGAGCCACGACGGTCGTCTCGGTGGCCTTGACACTCGTCCACACGGGCACGCCGTCGGCGAGTCCGAGCTCGGTGGCCGCCTGCGGGTGATCTCCGCGACCAGGTCGGGTGCCTGCTCCGAGGTGATCAGGATGCGCAGCCGGCTGCCGCTGGTGGTGATCTCGCGGATGGTGCCGGGCCAGATGTTGCGGGGCTGCCGCCCGGCCTCTCGCGGTGTACGGAGACGGCTTCCGGGGCGATGACAGCGAGGGCTTCGGTACCGGCCGGGAGCGGGTCGGCGACGATGAGGTGGCCGCCGCCGGGGAGCGCGAGGCCGTCGGCGGTGGCCGTGCCGGGCCAGGCGTTGCGTCCGAGCATCCGGGCGACCCAGGGGAGCGGGGATGCCGGGTCACCTCGGTGGGCGGTGCGTCCTGCAGCGCACGGCCCTCGTCCAGTACGAGGACCCGGTCGGCCAGTGAGACGGCCTCCACGGGGTCGTGCGTGACAATCAGGCACACCCCGCCGAAGCCGCTCAGATGGGTGCGCAGGGTGTGGCGGACATGGGCGCGGGTGCTCTGGTCGAGGGCGGCGAGGGGCTCGTCCAGGAGTAGCAGCCGGGGCCGGGCAGCAGGGCGCGGGCCAGCGCGACACGCTGGGCCTGACCGCCGGAGAGCCGGTCGGGCCTGCGGTGGGCGAGATGGCCGACGCCCAGCCGGTCGAGCCACCGCTGGGCCTCGCGGCGGGCCCCGGACCTGCTGGTGCCGTGGGCGCGGAGCCCGTAGGCGGTGTTGGCCAGCGCCGACATGTGCGGGAACAGGGCCCCGTCCTGGGGACCCAGGCGACGCCGCGTCGGTGCGGGGCAGCCGGCTGACATCCACGGCGCCGAGACGGAGCTCGGCGTGGGCCCGTGGGGTAAGGCCGAGCAGGGCCCGCAGGAGGGTGGACTTGCCCGCGCCGTTGGGTCCGACGACGGCGATGGTGGTGCCGGGGCCGGCGTCGAGGGTGAGCTGGTTGAAGCCGGTGACCTCGGCCCGCAGCGACCAGGACTCCTGTGGTGTGGAGGGCTCGGCGGGGGCGGGCAGCGGGGTGCGGTGGTGTCGAGGTGATCCAGGTCCGCGTCCTGAGCGGCCGGCCAGGCTTGTACATGTGATCGGCCGGGGTGCCGGTCCACCGGCCGCGCAGCGCGATGAGCACAGCCATGGCGATGGCGAGCAGCAGCAGGGAGACGGAGGTGGCGGCCTCGGGGAGTCCTGGAGCAGCAGATACACCTGCAGGGGCAGGGTCTGGGTGGTGCCCGGGAGGTTGCCCGCGAAGGTGATCGTCGCGCCGAACTCACCCAGGGCCCGTGCCCAGGTCAGCGCGGCGCCCGCGGCCAGCCCCGGGCGACCATCGGCAGCGTGACGGTGAAGAACACACGTACGGGTGAAGCCCCAGGGAGGCCGCCGTCTCCTCGTAACGGGGGCGCAGTCCGCCCAGCGCCCCTTCGAGGCTGATGACCAGGAAGGGCATCGCGACGAAGGTCGCGGCGAGGACCGCCCCGGAGGTGTGGAAGGGCAGCGTGATGCCGAACGTGTCCTCCAGCCACGGGCCGAGCAGACCGCGCCGGCCGAAAGCGAGCAGCAGTGCCACGCCGCCGACCGTGGGCGGCAGCACCATCGGCAACAGCACCAGGGCGCGGACGAACGCCTTGCCGGGGAAGTCGACACGCGCCAGCAGCCAGGCCAGCGGGACCCCATGACGAGGGAGAGCCCCAGTGCCCAGAACGAGACGAGCAGCGAAAGCCGCAGCGCCTCGGTGGTCTGCGGACCGGTCAGATGGGAGCCGAGCTCGCCCCAGGGGTGCGCAGGATGATCCCGGCCAGCGGCAGCATCAGGAAGACGATGGCGAGCAGTGCGGGAAGCGCCAGCGCGATGGGCGCACGAGGGCCCGGAGTGCGGTTGCGCAGTTGCTTCATCGCGGTCCCTGGGGCTCGGGGGTACGGGCGGGGCAGCCCGCGCGCAGCGGCCGGACAGCCCCGCGGGCTACGGCTTCTGGAAACCGGCGTCCTGGAGGATCTTCTGCGCTTCGGGGCCGGACAGCCAGGTCACGAACGCGGTCGCGGCCTCGCTGTGCTCGGAGGTCTTCAGGGTGGCGGCCGGGTAGGAGGCGATCGCGTTCTGGGCGTCGGGGATCTCGATCGCGTCGACCTTGCCGGTGGCCGTCGCGGCATCCGTCCGGTAGACGAGGCCGGCGTCGGCCTCCCCGAGCTCGACCTTGCTGAGGACGGCGCGGACGTTGGGCTCCTGGGAAACCGGCTTCACGTCGATCTTCTGGGCGTCGAGCATCTGCTTGCTGTAGCGGCCGACCGGAACCTCAGGTGCTGCCAGGACGACCTTGAGCGCCGGGGCAGCGAGGTCCTTGAGATTCATGATCCGCTCGGGGTTGCCCTCCCCGGTGGCGATGACCAGCCGGTTCCTGGCGATGACGGTCGCGGTCCCGGCGTCCGCCCCGACGCCGTCCATCGTCTGGGTGTCGGCGGTGACCAGCGCGTCGGCGGGGCGCCCTGGCGGACCTGGGCGGCGAGCTCCTGAGATCCGGCGAAGGAGAACTTGACCTCGGTGCCCGGGTGTTCCTTCTCGTACACGGCACCGGCGGCCTTGAAGACATCGGTGAGCGAGGAGGCCGCCAGCACGGTCAGATCGGCGGCCGGCACACCGGAGGACGACTCGCCGGTCCTCGCTCCCGCATCCTGCTCGTCGTCCCCACCGCTGCCGCACGCGGCGAGCGGTACGAGGACGGCCGCGGCCGAGCGCGGCCGCGGTACGGCGGCCGGTGAGGGTACGGGTCATGAAGGGCTCCTTCTCAGGGGCGGTCGATGTGCACGCTGGTCGACTTCACGCGGGCGGTGGCCTGCATGCCGACTTCCAGCCCCAGCTCCTCGACGGCCTCCCGGGTCAGCAGCGAGACGAGCCGGTGCGGACCCGCCTGGATCTCCACCTGGGCTGCGATGTCACCGAGCTTCACCGCCGTGACGATTCCGGCGAAGGCGTTGCGCGCGGAGGTGTAGGAGACGTCCTCCTCGCCGGTGCCGCTCTGGGCGACCTCGACGGAGAACGCGGCCAGATCGCGGCCGTCTATGAGGCGTCGCCCGCTGTCGTCGCGATGAGTCGCGACGCGTCCGGCGTCCGCCCAGCGGCGCGCGGTGTCGGGCTGACTCCGAGCAAGCGTGCCGCCTGTCCGACTGTGTAGGACTGCATGTGCCACACAGTAGGAGGCCTGAGGTGGCATTTACAAGCCTGCTGGATGAAGCCGCATGGCAGATGCGCCGCCCTCGGAAGAAGCACTCATGGTCCGGCCGGGGCCTCGCGGAGCGAAGCCGTCTGAATGTGACCTTCCGTGACAGGGGTTGAGCACCACACTGACCTGCGGCGGGAAACGTCAGGAGAGACAACACCTCATGCTGAAGCACTACTACCGGCTCGTGTACTGGCGCCGCCGGCTCGCACCGGCCATCCGCATACCCGTCCGCCGGGGTCGCGGCCGGGACCTGCTGCGTACCGACCGGGTGCGGCCCTTCCTCGTATTCGCCGTGATCGTCCTGATTATGATCACGCTCTCGTACGGTCTGGGTCTGTTCATGGCGGCGGAAACGGGTGCGGGGTGAGACGGCGCTGCCGTCTCACCCCGCACCCGTTTCCACCGAGGTGCTCAGTCCTCGATCCAGCCGTGGTTCTTCCCCGCCTGGACCAGCCGGCGGCGGATGTCCACGATCTGTTCCGCCGTCAGTCCAACTGACGCAGTCAGCAGCAGCTCGGTCACCTCCGTGGTGTACTCCGTCACGTTGAGCACATCGCACATGGGATCGTCGCCGTCATCGGACCGACCGTCAGCCGACTGCCCGGACGGGAAGGCCTCCCGGTCCGGTAGGGGATGCGGCGGGCATGGCCGCACCCTCGGCGAGACGTACCGAAGAGGCCTTCAGTCCGCGCCCGCCGTCCTCGATCTCGAATTCGACCGTGACCCCGAACGCACGAAGGACTCCGGCACCATCAGGTCGTTCGCATGCAGGAAGACGTCTTCCCGCCGTCCGCGGGCGCGATGAATCCGTAACCCCTCGCACCGTCGAACCGGACGACTCGGCCAGCAACCATATTTCACCCCAACCACAACCCCGGGCCCTTGCCCGGACAGCTGGCCGGATCTTAGCGACACCGGGTCACGCCCGTAAGGCCGGGGAGCCGTAAAGCAGGGTGCGCCCGGCACGGCGCTTCCGTGCTGTGCGGCAGCCCAGGGCGCCGGGGTGGACGGCGTCGCGGCTCCGGGGTACGCGCCACCGTCCGGGCGGGCCGGGGCGGCGGCGGCTGGCTCGCCGATGTTCCGCACCTGCGGCCCCGGCTCCGGCCCCGGCTTCGGCTTCGGGAGGGATCCCTCGTTCGCGGCTGAACGGTGGGTGTTATGGGTGATTTTGGATAGTTGATCCGGTAATCCCTGTTGGCGTGGCTGGTCGTGCCCGCACCCTTCGAGTGGTGCGCAAATCGACCTTTTCGGACTCGGTGACCAGCGTCACTTTCTGGCCCGCGGACGCTCCGGCGCACCCGCGGTTCCCTTCTGTGCGAAGAAACCTGGCGCCGCGATGTGGGGTGGGTTACAGCCGATTCCCTTTCTCGATCTTGCAAATGAATTGTGATCGACAATTCCGGGCTTGTTCCTGGCGGCGTTTCTCGCTTACGGTCGCCGTTAATCCGGATGGAACGCCGAATCCTGCCGCCGTCCGGTAACCCGACAACACACTCGTACGGCAGGAGCGGGGACCCAGGTAAGCCGCCGATCCGGAATCCGGACCGGCTAGGGTTAAGTCGCATTCACGTGCGGCCGGGCATCTCCAGCCCGAACCCGACAGCTCACTTCGTAGGCGACGGAGAGGAATTCAACATGCCCAAAATGGGTAAGAACCGTCGTTCCAGGGCTAGTTCGCTGACTCGCGGCATCATCGCCGTGACCACGGGCGGAGCCGCTCTCGCCCTTCCGGTGATGGGCGCCACAACCGCCTCGGCCACCCCGGCCGCCGCCGAAAAGTCGGTGACCTCGACTGCCGTATCCGGCAAGGGAATTGCCGCAGAGAAGAACGAGTCCACCTCCTATTCCGTGATCTTGGGTGATTCTCTTGCCAAGATCGCCCGCGGACATTCCGTAAGCGGTGGCTGGGAGAAGCTGTACGAGGACAATCGGGAGATCATCGGAAGTAACCCCGATGTGATCCACCCGGGCCTGAAGCTGGCCATTGGCGAGAAGGCTGAGTCCAAGTCCGGCGCCGAATCCAAGGCTTCCGCTTCGTCCGACCGTGCCGACCGGTCCGAGCGGACGAGCACGCAGCTCGCTGCGAGCGGTGCGCCCGCGGCTGCCGAGGTGGAGCCTGCTGCTGAGGCGGTGCCCGCCACGTACACGGACGACCTCGACGGCTGGATCAACGAGTCGCTGGCCATCATGGCCGAGCAGGGCATCCCCGGCAGCTACGACTCCATCCACCGCAACATCATGCGCGAGTCCTCCGGCAACCCGCAGATCGTCAACGACTGGGACTCGAACGCCGTCGCCGGCACGCCGTCCAGGGCCTGCTCCAGGTGATCGACCCGACGTTCGAGGCCTACCACGTGCCCGGAACGTCGACGGACAGCCTCGACCCGGTCGCCAACATCACGGCCGCGTGCAACTACGCCGCGGACCGGTACGGCTCGATCGACAACGTGTTCGGTGCGTACTGAGCCTCAGCACCGCTGAAGCACCACCGCATCACCCTTGGACGACCAGGCGCCCCGGGTGGCCAGCATACGGACGCTGCCCACCGGGCGCCGCTGTGCGGCGGTTGATCAGCCGTCGGTGCGGGTGAGGGTGTCCACCACGCGTTCTGCGACGGCACGCCGCAGCTCGGGGTCCAGCCGCTCTGCCGTCAGGGATTCGTACAGCCACAGGCCGTCGGCCGCGAGGCGGGCGACGAACCGGTCGAGTGCGGCGGGGTCGTCGGCGACCGGGGGCGGGGTGGGGCCCAGCGTTCCATCACGGCGTCCCAGGGGCCGCGTGTTCGGCGGTCGTCGATCCTTCGAGCATGAAGAGCAGTTCGGCCCGGGTGGCGCTCTGGGTGGTGACGCGGGCGTAGGCGGCGAGCCGTTCGGTGGGCGTGGCCTGGGCGGCGGGCTTTCCCGCGGCTGCGATCATGCCGGCTTCCCACTGGTCGGCGAGGTGCTGATGGATCGCCTGGACGAGGTCCTCGCGAGAGGCGAAGTGATAGAGGAGCCCGCCCTTGGTCAGGCCGGCCTCGTTGGCGACGGAGTCGAAGGTGACGCTCTTGACGCCCTCGCGCTGCACGACGCGGGTGGCGGCGTCGAGGATCTGGGTTCGCTTACTGGTGCGCATGGTGCTCCCGGGCTGGGGTTTCGTGGGGTGCGGGCTCAGACATTGCCGAGCCGGGTCCATGCCGGCGCAGGAGGAAGCCCGTCACGATCGTGCCGACGGCGAGGGTGGCGGCGACCACGATCATCACGGCGAAGTACGCGCCGTCGAACGCCTCCGACGCGGCGGTGACCAGTGAGGTGCCCGCCTGCGAGCTCTCCCCGGCCAGCGCGAGCGCGCTGTCGAGGCTGTCGCGCGCACGGTCCGGGACTCCGGCGGGGAGGTCGAGAGTCGCGGAGTACACGGCGGTCAGGAGACTGCCGAGCAGCGCCACCGCGATGAGGCTGCCTAACTCGTACCACCAGTGTCGGCAGCGCCGCGTACAGGATCGAGTTGTCCAGCGTGATCAACAGCAGCCCGGCACTCACCACCATCAGCAGCAGCCAGCGCCGCTTCGCGCTCAGAACCATCCCGTGCACCCTCTCCGTCCGTACTCCCCGAGACTCCCGAGGTTCGTAACTGTACCTTACGAAAGGTACAGTTACGAAGGCGCAGGGGTCATGGTGTCGGCCGTGCCCGGCGTTTCGGCCACGGGGAGGGTGGTTGTCAGCCGAATTTGGCTTAGCTTAGGCTTGCCTAACAATTTCACTTCATCGAGTCATGAGGAACATCCATGCCCGGGTTCACCCGCATGCGCCGTCGGACCATCGCCGCCTCGGCAACCGCCGCCGCCCTCGTACTCGTGCTGACAGGCTGCTCGTCCGAGAGCGAGGGCGAGGGCGACAAGAAGTCCACCGACGCGGCAGGAAAGAGCGACGGGGCGTTCCCGGTCTCGATCAAGAGCGCGCTCGGCACCGCCGAGATCACCGAGAAGCCGGAGCGGATCGTCACGCTCGGCCAGGGATCGGCCGAGACGGCCATCGCGCTCGGCCGGACCCCGGTGGGCATCGAGAGCTACGAGTGGGGCAGCGACAAGAGCGGCTACCTGCCGTGGATCAACGAGGCCGTCAAGAAGTCGGGTGATGAACTGCCCAAGCAGTTCACCGGCGGTGAGGACATCGACTTCGAGGCCATCACCGAGCTCGAGCCCGACGTGATCCTGGCACCGTGGTCCGGCGTCACTCCGGAGCAGTACGACATCCTCAAGGACATCGCCCCGACGGTGGCCTATCCCGAGCTGGCCTGGAGCACCAACTGGGACGAGCAGATAGAGATCATCGCCAAGGCGCTGGGACAGCCCGACGACGCGAAGAACCTGACCTCGAAGATCGAGAAGCAGCTCGCCGACGCCGCCGCGACCCGGCCGAAGTACAAGAACGTCAAGTTCTCGTACATCTACACCACCGGCCCCGGCACCCTCGGTGTGTTCAAGCCCGAGGAGCAGCGGGTCAAGATGGTCTCGTCGCTCGGCCTCACCCCCGACCCGGTGGTGAACACGTTCAAGGAGACCGAGGGCACCGACTCCGCGCTCATCGGCCTGGAGAACGCCGAGAAGCTCAAGGACAGCGACGTCGTCTTCACCTTCTACACGGATGACAAGAGCCGCAAGGAGATCGAGAAGCAGCCGCTGTACGCGGCGATCCCCGCGGTCAGAAGGGGCCGTCGTCGCCGGCAACGACAACCCTTCGTCACGGCGTCGTCGATCATCAACCCGCTCACCGTGCCGTGGGTGATCGACCGTTACCTGCCGATGATCGACAAGGCCGTTGCCGCGGCGGGCAAGTAGCCCCAGCCACGCATCCCTATGGCTGCCACCACTGAAGCATCGCCGAGCGGCGCCGGTACCTCGCGTACCGGCGCGGCCCGGCGTGTGTCCGTCCTGATGGCCGGCGTCGCCGTGCTGGCGCTCGCCCTCTTCGCGAGTGTCATGTTCGGGAGCCGGAACACCTCGTTCGGCGATGTCATCGACGTGCTCTCCGGCACCGCCGACCCCAACATCACCACCATCATCGAGAGCCGCTACCCGCGTACCGCGCTCGGTGTGCTGGCAGGACTCTGCCTGGCCGTCGCCGGCACCCTCATGCAGGGCGTCAGCCGAAACCCACTGGCCGATCCCGGCCTGCTCGGCATCAACGCCGGTGCATCGGCGAGCATCGTCACCGCGACGGCCTTCCTCGGCGCATCCGGCAGCACCGCCACCATGTGGTGGGCGCTGCCCGGAGCGCTGATCGCCGGGATCCTCGTGCATGTCATCGGCTCGGCCGGGGCGAGCACGAGTCTGGTGCGGCTCGTACTGGCGGGAGCCGTCCTGTCCGCCGTACTGATGGCGTACATCCAGGCCGTGACCCTGAGCAGACCCAAGGTGTTCGACAGCTACCGCTACTGGGTGGTCGGCGCTCTCGGCGGCCGTGACTTCGACGTCTTCATGTCGGTGCTGCCGTTCGCCGTCGTCGGATTCCTCATCGCCCTCGTTCTGGGCCGCGGACTCAACGCCCTGGCGCTGGGTGACGCTGCCGCGGCGGGCCTGGGCGCCAACCCGGTCCGGGTACGAGCGGGCGGACTGCTCGCCGCCACCCTGCTGAGCGCCGCGGCGACAGCGGCTGTCGGGCCCATCGCCTTCGTCGGGCTGGCCGTGCCGCACGTGGTGCGCGCCCTGGCCGGCGTGGACTTCCGCGTCCAGATCGTGTTCTCGGCCATCGCGGGTCCAGCACTGCTGCTGGCGGCGGACGTCGTGGGCCGCGTTGTCCTGCGACCGCAGGAGCTGATGGTTGGTGTCGTCACCGCGTTCATCGGAGCACCCGCGCTGCTCCTGGCCGTGCGCAGAATGAGGGAAGCTCATGACGTCCGACCGTGCGGCTCTCCGTACCGCTTCGCCCGGGGATTCCTCACCATCGGGCGAGCCGTCGCGGTGCCCGTCAGACGGGTCAGCGTCATCACCGCGCTCGTGCTGCTGGTGCTGACGGCCGTCGCCGCAGCCGCCTCGCTGTCGATGGGACGGCTCGGCATCCCGCTCGCCGATCTGGCCGGTGCGGTGACCGGCGGGGCCGAGGGCACGGACGCGTTCGTACTGGACCGGCTGCGTGGGCCACGGCTTGTCGTCGCCCTCGGCACCGGAGCCGCGCTCGGCCTGTCGGGTGCGCTGTTCCAGTCGGTGACGCGCAACCCCTGGGCAGTCCCGATGTGATCGGACTCGCGTCCGGGGCCGGTGCGGGCGCGGCGATCGTCGCGCTGATGTTTCCGGACACGGTGCCGGTGGCCATGGGTGCGCTTGCGGGCGCGGTGCTCGCCATGGTGCTCGTGTACATGTCCACCGGAACGGGCTTCCGTAACCCGGGCCGGCTCGTGGTCGCCGGGATCGGTGTCGCGGCGATGGGCACGGCGGTCACGCAGTACGTCGTCTACGCGATGGAGCGGGACCGTGCCGCTGTGCTGTCCGCATACGTCAACGGCAGCCTGTCGGCGAAGGCATGGGACGACGCGAGCACGATCTGGCTGGTGCTGCTCGTCATCGCCCCGCTCACCGCGCTGATCTCCCGGCGGCTCGGTATCGGCGAGCTGGGCGACGACATCGCCGACGGGCTGGGATCCGCGCCGCGCAGTACCAAGACCATCGCGGTCGTCCTCGCGATCGCACTCTCGGCGGGTGCTGTCAGCGTGGCAGGCCCCATCGCGTTCATCTCGCTGACGGCCCCGCAGATCGCCAAGCGGGTCACGCGGGTGTCCGGCCCGCATCTGCTGCTGGCCACCCTGACGGGGCGCTGCTGCTCGTGCTGGCCGATCTCTGCGCACAGCAGCTGCCGCTCTTCGAGAGCCTGCCCGTCGGCATCTACACGATGGCGATCGGTGGCGCGTACCTCGGGTATCTCCTGACGCACGAGTGGCGCAGGGGAGTCCTGTGAGCCGCGGTGACTGGTCTCGTACAGGTTCGTCGTCCATACTGCCCGCCGTGGAGCAGCGAATGGATTCGACGAACAAGCCCGAGTTCGCCGCGGGGACAGACCCGGCGTTCATCCCCGGCCTGACGGCCCCTGTCCCGGTGGTGAGGGAGAAGGAATCCGAGGAGGAACCGGAGGAGGCCGGGACGTCCTCGGGGAGCGACAAGGAGACCGGTGCCGGGGCGACCGCACCGGAGACGACTGATCCGGAGGTCACCGGTCCGGATACCGCTGCGGGCAAGGCGGGCAAGGCGGGCAAGGCGGGCAAGGCGGGCAAGGCGAGCAAGGCGGGCGGACCGCAGGAGACCGATGAACCGCAGGAGGCTGCGGCTCCGGCGGCGGCCGGCGAGGACGGCCCGGTCTTCGAGGTCAGCGACCGGCGCGGATCCATCAGGGTCGCGGCCGAGGGCGTCCGGTTCACGCTGGACGACCAGGAGGCCGAGTTCGACTGGGCGGAGATCGGCGCGGTCGAGACGAAGCCCGCCCGCTTCGGGCGCAGGTTCACCATCACGGTGCACCTGACCACCCGCCGCTGGTTCAACGCCGAGGTGGAGGCGCCGGCCCGGAGCGCGCTGAAGGAGTGGACGGCGGAGCTCGACACGGTTCTGGACGCGTACTTCGAGGAGTCCTGACCTTCGCCGACATCCCCGCAGATCACGCCGCGCGCCGGCAGGCAGTCCTGCCCGGCGCGCGGCCGGTTCCGTGCCGGTCAGGCCCCGGGCGCTCCGTTGAGTACCACCGAGCGCGTCAGATGGCGGGAAGGTCCGGTCGAGGCCGCGGGCCACCGCCCGCGCGATCGCCAGGCGCTGTACGCGGACCAGGTCGGCCAGCGGGTCGAGGCCGCTCTCCACCCAGCGGGCGCCGGTCGCGAGCACCTGATCGGCCAGGCCCTCGGGGCGGGGCCGAACATCCAGGTCGCCGTCCCGGCGGTGGAGATGCTGATGGGCCCGTGGCGGTACTCCATCGCCGGATAGGACTCCGTCCAGGAGAGCGAGGCCTCCTTCATCTTGAGCGCGGCCTCATTGGCCAGACCGACCGTCCAGCCCCGGCCCAGGAAGCTGAACTGGGTGCAGTCCAGGAGCCCTTCGGGCAGCGGTTCGGCCAGCGCGGTCTCCGCGTCCCGCACCACATCGTCCGTGTGCAGGCCGAGGTGGGCGCGGAGCAGGGTGAGCGCGGTGGTGGCGAACCGCGTCTGCACGACGGACTGTTCATCCGCGAAGTCCATGACGACGACGTCGTCGGCGGCGGACATCACCGGGGTGTCCGGATCGGCGGTGACCGCGACCGTACGCGTGGTCCCGCGCAGTCTGGTCAGAACTTCGAGCACCTCGGTCGTGGTCCCCGAGCGGGTGAGGGCGACGACCCGGTCGTACTTGCGGCCGAACGGGAACTCCGAGGCGGCGAAGGCGTCGGACTCGCCCTGCCCGGAGTTCTCGCGGAGCGCGGCATAGGCCTGCGCCATGTAGAAGGACGTGCCGCAGCCGACGATCGCGATGCGTTCGCCGGTGGTGGGCAGTGCGGCCGACCGGACACCTGCCAGATCCGCGGCGCGGCGCCAGCAATCCGGCTGGCTGGCTGTCTCGGTCTCGACATAGGACACGTGTGCGCTCCGCTTCCGCTTCCGCTGTTCGCTCGAGCTGGGATGAAGTGAGTGAAGCTCTCCTGGATGTTCAATTCTGCACGCTACATGCTTCAATCGAGCAAAACAAGCAGAATGTTGGCTGGTTGGTGCTCTGTGCAAGGCTTACGCCTGTCCGGCGCCCGAGTCGGCAGATGAAGGAGACGCACTCTTGTCCAGGGACGCCCGGTGGGACGCACTGCTGGAACTGGTCGGCAGGAACGGCCGCGTGGACGTCGAGGACGCCGCCGCGGCGCTGGACGTCTCGGCCGCCACCATCCGCCGTGACCTGGACCAGCTCGCCGAACAACAACTGCTCACCCGGACCCGGGGCGGCGCGGTCGCCCACGGTGTCTCTTACGAGCTCGCACTGCGCCACCGGGTGGCCGGCGTGCGCCGGAGAAGCAGGCCATCGGCCGGGCGGTGGCCGAGCTGGTCGCGGTCGGGGAGGTGGTGGGTCTGACCGGCGGCACCACGGTGACCGAGGTGGCCAGGGCGCTGGCCGTGCGCCCGGACATCGTGGGTGACGTGTCGGCCGGAGCCGGCGGCAGACCGGCGCTGACGGTGGTGACCAATGCGCTCAACATCGCCCACGAGCTGGTGATCAGGCCGCAGATCAAGATGGTGGTGACCGGTGGCGTGGCCAGGCCGCAGTCGTACGAACTGACGGGTCCGCTGGCCGGTGGGGTGATGAGGGAGATCACGCTGGACATCGCCGTGCTGGGCGTCAACGCGATCGGCGCCGAGGCGGGCGCGTACGTCCATCACGAGGGCGAGGCGAGCATCAACCGGCTCCTTGCCGAACGGGCACAGCGCGTGGTGGTGGCGGCCGACTCATCGAAGATCGGCAAGCGGGCGTTCGCCCGTGTCTGCGACCTCGGTCTGATCGATGTGCTGGTGACGGATTCCGCCATCTCGCCGGAGGCGGCCGCGAGCTTCGCCGAGTCGGGCGTCGAGATCATCACTGTCTGAGCGGAACGCCTGACTGGAACGCCACGGCGTTTTCGGCCATGCTCAGTGGGTAGTCGGCCAAATCCGGTTCTGCCGTCCGCCCATGGGTATCTGCCCTGCGGCATGCGGTCGAAAGGTCATTTTCGGGCGTTGTGTGGAACCTCCCCATGGCGAGAGGGCCCGTCGACCCCGGACCGTCACTGCCGGGCGGCGGGTGCGCGGGTAGGGGAGAATCAGGGCGATTTCAGGCCAAGGGAATCCTTTCTGGCCAAGTTCGAACGCGGGGCCGGATCGCGGTCGGCATAATCGCGTCCATGTCGATCACGGGTGGGGACGTCGTTGACCTGGGCAGGGGCCTGTACGCCTGGCTGCCGCCGAAGCGGGGCTGGGGCTGGCCAACTGCGGGCTTCTCGTGTCGCCCCGCAGCGCGCTGTGGATCGACACTCCGTACGACACCGTGCTCGCCGGACAGTTCCTGGCCGAAAGCACGAAGCGGCTGCCCGACGGGCGAGCGTCGACCGGGTGATCGTCACCCATGCCAACGGTGACCACTTCTGGGGTGCGGGAGTGCTCCCGGACGCCGAGATCATCGCGACCCGGGGCCCGGGAGCACATCCACTACGACCCCACCCCGCAGCAGCAGCACGCCCTGGTGACGGGCAGCGATCCGGCCACCGTGCTCGGCGCGTACTTCGGCCGGCACTTCGGCGGATTCGACTGGTCGGCCACCGAACCGGTGCAGCCGACGACGTACTTCACCGGTGAGTTCGAACTGACCCTGGGCGAATACCCCGTCCGGGTCTCGGCCCTGCCGCCCGCCCACACCACGGGCGATCTGATGGTGTACCTGCCCGCTCAGCGCGCGGTTTTCAGCGGCGACGTCATCTTCTCGTCGAGCCCGCAGCAGCCCGGCGACCATCCGGTGCACTGGGCCGGACCGCTGAGCAATGTGATCGCGGCCTGCGAACGGGTGCTGGCCACCGGCGCGGAGGTGATCGTGCCCGGTCACGGACCGGTGCTCGACCCGGCCGGAGTGCGAGAACACATCGTCTACCTCGAGTACGTGCGCGAGCGCGCCACGCCTTCCACGCGGCCGGTGTGCCCGCGGTGGAGGCGGCGCGGCGGGTCATCGGCGAAGGCCGCTACCCCACGCTGGGACTGCCCGAGCGGCTGGTGGTGACGATCGGCAGCGAGTACCGGACGCTGGACGGTTCCGAACTGCCCGGTGTACTGCAGGTGATGTCCGAAGTGGCCGCGGTCGCGTACGAGACCGAGCGCGCCCTGGCCGGCGGCGGGCCGGAGTGACGCCCGGCCACGACGGCCGGACCCCGGCCGCCCCGGTGTGTGCGGTGTCCGCCCGACCAGAAGGACAAGGTGACCGGCGTGGTGGCATGGATCTTGGCACTTGCCGCAGTCGTCGCGGCCGCGGTGGCCACTACGCGGACGCATCAGGCATCCAGGGACGCCTACGCGGCCTCCGGACGGGCTGAGCTGGCCGACAGGCAGGCGAGGGCCGCCGAGGCCCGCACCCTCGCCCTCACCGACGAGATAAGCCAGCTGGCCGAGCACCGGATACCCGCGGCCGCGACGGCTCTCCCACCCGGCCGCGCCGGTGCCCGGACTGCGGGAGGCCGGCGGCGTCGAGGGCGATGCCGCGCGGCTGCTGACCGAGGCGGTGCAGGCCGCCCGGCAGGCGGTCCTCGAAGAGCGCCGACGCGTGGACGCCGCCGCGAGAGCGGCCATGCGCGGCACCTCCGCCAAGATCCAGTCGCTGCTCAACCAGTCCCAGCAGCTGCTGCAGGAGCTGCAGCACGAGTACGACGACCCGCGGATCCTGCAGCTCGACTTCCGTAACGAACTCGCCCTGCGCCGGACCCAGGCCACCGCAGTCCTCTGCGACGCCTGGCCGGGCCTCGCCCGGCAGAACTCCTCGCTCGTCGAGATCGTGATCGGTGCCCAGTCGAGGGTCGCGGGCTACGAGCGGATCAAGGTCGCCAACCATCTGCGCCAGGAGCGGCTCGCGCTGGTGGCCCGTGCCGCCGAACCTCTGGCGATCGCGCTCGCCGAGCTGCTGGCCAACGCCACGGCCTACTCGTACCCGGACACCGAAGTGCCGGTGACGGTCCAGCAGGCCGCAGGGCGCGGCGCCCTGGTCCTGGTCGACGACGCCGGAATCGGTATGGACGAGGACGCGCTCGTGCGGGCCCGCGCGCTGCTGGCCGGGCCCGCCGAGGTACTGCTGACCGAGCTCGGTGACCCGCCGCAGACCGGATTCGCCGTGGTGGGACGGCTGGTGGCGCGGTACGGCTTCAGCTGCCACATCGAAGCCTCGCCCTACGGGGATGCGCACCATGCTGCGGATCCCGGCCCACCTGCTGACCGTCATGGACGATGACCGCACCCTGTCCGTGCTCGCACCGACACCGGTGCACGCGCGGGGCAGCCGCCGACGCGTCACCCGGCGCGAAGGCGGCGGAACCGGCGGCGGAACCGGCGGCGGAACCGGCGGCGGAACCGGCGGCGGAACCGGCGGCGGAGGCCGCAGTCGAGGCCCCAGAGCGAGGCGCCGTCGAGCCCGGCACGGAAGCAGACCAAACCGGCGCGCAGACCGGCGAGGAGCCCGCCGCCGGGCAGCGCACGGAGCTGCCCAGCCGCCGCAGGCGCAGCCGCCTGCGGGCCGCCCCGACACCCGGGCCCGCGCCAGGAGGACGCGCACCCCGGCCCGTACGCCCGAACAGGCCGGTGCCTCATGGACCGCGCTCCAACAGGGCACCCTCAGCGGCAGGAACGCCACGGCGGTGCCCGCATCCTCATCGGACGACCAAGGAGACGACGAGACGTGAGCACCACTCCCACCACCGGTGATCTGGCCTGGGTGCTGACCCCTGCTGGAACTGCCCGGCGTCCAGCACGCGGTGGTAGCCACCGGCGACGGGCTCGTCGAAGGCGCGTCGCCCGGCCTGGAACGGGCGTCGGCCGAGCGGGTCGCGGCGATGACCGCCACCCTGCACGCCGCGGCACGGGCCTTCACCACGGCCTTCACCGAAGCGGAGACCCCACGGCTGGCCCAGACGGTCGTGGAATCCGAACTGGGCTTCGCCGTCGTCGTACCGGCGGGCAGGAACACCACCCTCGCTCTGTTCGCGGCGCCCGACGCGCACCTGGGCAACATCGCCTACCAGATGCAGGTGCAGGTCACCGCGCTGACCAGGGCGATGCATGCCCCGACCCGCCAACCGGACGCTGCCGACCGGCCATGACCCCGGCCCAGGACGCCGTCTGATCCCCGCCTACCTGGTCACCGGTGGGCGCTCCACGCCCACCGGCCCCACGCTCGACCGGCTCACCGTCCTCGTCCGTACGGATTCGGTGCTGCCGCAGACCACCGGTTCCGAACAGTGCAGGCTGTGCGAACTGCTGGAACCGGGCGCCCTCACCGTCGTCGAGTGCGCGGCACACCTGGAACTGCCGGTCAGTGCCACGGTCTTCCTGGCCACGGATCTCGCGGCCGCCGGACATCTGCACGCTCGACCACCGATCCCCAGCGCCGGCGATATCGACCGGTCGCTCGTCGAGAGGCTGCTCGTTGGACTCCGCTCCTCAACTGACAGGAGCGGCATCGGCTATCTGCCGAGCGCCGCCCAGACCCTGATGAAGCTCGTCGTCACGGGCCCTTCGGGGTGGGCAAGACGACCCTGATCCGCACGCTGTCGGAGATTGCGACCCTGCACACCGAAGAGGTGATGACGCAGTCCAGCAGCCGACTCGACGACACCGCGGGGCTGCCGGAGAAGACCACGACCACGGTCGCCATCGACTTCGGCCGGCTGACTGTCCACGACGACCTGGTGCTCTACATGTTCGGCACCCGGGACAGGAGCGTTTCTTCCCGCTCTGGGAGGACATCGCGCGCGGCGCGCTGGGAGCGCTCGTCATGGTCGACACCCGCCGCCTGGAGGACTCCTTCGCCGTCATGGACATGGTGGAGGAGCAGGGACTGCCGTACACCGTCGCCGTGAACCGGTTCCCCGACGCCCCCGCACACGCCGACGAGGTCCTGCGCAGGCATCTCGACCTGGCACCCACGACCCCGTTGGTGCAATGCGACGCCCGCGACCGGCGCGACAGCATCGGTGCGCTGATCGCGCTCGCCGAGCACGCGCTGACCCGTCTGCCCCGGCCCCAGGAACAGTCATGAACCTCCGTACGCCCTCCCTGACCAGCCTCTGGCGCTGTACGGCCCCGATTTCGCGGCCGATCCGCACGGCCACTACCGGGCGCTGCGCTCCCAGGGGCCCTCGCCCGGGTCCGGATCGCCCCGGCATCGACGCCTTCCTGGTCACGGACTACCAGGCCGCCGTCGACCTCCTGCGCGACACCGACACCTTCACCAAGGACCCCGTGTCTGGCAGGAAGGGTGCCCGCGGACTCACCGGTGCTGCCCGTGCTCGGCTACCGGCCCACCGCGCTGTTCAGCGACGGCGCCGTCCACGCCCGCTACCGCGACGCCATCAACGACACCCTCGCCCTGATCGAGCCGCATCTGCTGAGGGCCGAGGCCGCCCGGTCGCGCGGCAGCTCATCGGCGAGTTCTCCGCCACCGGCAGCGGTGATCTCATCGCCCAGTACGCCCGCCTTCTCCCGCTGCACGTCTTCACCGCGTCCTTCGGCGTGGCGCCCGAGGACAGCGAGCGGCTGGTCCGGGGCATCGTGGGCATGATGGACTCCGCCGAGGGCGCGGCGGCAGCGTACGCGGACCTGGTGGCCGTCATCACCGGGCTCGTCGCGGACCGGCGAGCACGCCCGGGCCGTGATCTGACCACGTACCTGCTTGGGCACCCGGCGGGCCTCGACGACGAGGAGACCGTGCGTCAGATCACACTCATCATGAGCTCGGGCCACGACCCGACGACCAATCTGATCGGCAACGCAACTCTCCGCATGCTCAGCGACACCCGGTACGGGGCTCCCTGCACGGTGGAGCGATGACCGCGCACGAGGCGGTCAACGAAGTCCTCTGGCAGGACCCGCCGCTGGCCAATCTGGGGCGCACTTCCCGCGCCGCGACACCGAGTTCCACGGTGTCGCGCTGCGTACCGGGCAACTGCTCCTGGTCTCCTTCGCAGCCGCCAACACCCAGTCACTGCAAACCTCTTCGGATCTCGCGGTGCGCTCCGGCACCGACGCCCACCTCGCCTGGTCGACTGGGCCGCACCGGTGCCCGGCGAAACAGCCGGCCCTGCTGATCGCGATGACCGCGATCGAGCAGCTCACCAGTCAGCTGTGTGACCTGGAACTCGCGGTCGGGGCCGATGAGCTGATCCGCCGGCCCGGCCCGTTCCACCGTGCACTGGCCCACCTGCCGGTCCGCTTCACGCCTCTGGATACCCTTCCCGATGACGACGTGGGTACCGGACCGGACCCAGTCGATCAGGCTCCGGCCCGTGTCGGTGGTACGCCGAACGGGTGAGGGGCGAGAGAATTGCCCGATGAACAGCGAGCGCAGCCGGCGCACAGCCAACCGGCATAGGGACGGGGTGGATCTGTGAGCAGGTACGACAGGTACGACAGGTACGACGCCACGGATGAACAGTGGGAGGGGCTCGCTCAGGTCGTACCACTGCGCGGCCGCAACGAATGGCCCTCCCGGGTCGATCACCGTACGGTCCCCGAGCAGCGCGAGGCCGAGGAGCAGCGACGGCTCGTCGTGCTGCGGGTCCAGGTCTTCGCCGACGCACGCGAGGTGGCCGAGTATCTGGTCGCGCAGATTCCCGTGCTGCTGGACCTGACCGCCGCCGAATCCGACGTGGCCAAGCGGATCCTGGACTTCAGCAGCGGCGTGGTCTTCGGGCTCGGCAGCGGAATGCACCGGGTCGACCGGAACGTCTTCCTGCTCGCGCCGGTAGGCATGGAGGTCGAGGGGTCACGGCCGCGGGCGTACCTCAATCGTAGGAAGGCGGTGCGGGCGGAACGGTTCGCCGGGCGGTGGCGTGCATACGGTCCGCTCATGACTGTGATCTCCACCGGGTCCGACACCCCGATGACGTCGTCCGGCAGCCCGGACCGATCCGCCGGCCACGCCTGGCCCGTCGACCACGACGGCCGGGCCCGGCCCTCCCGCCGGGCCCGGCCCGTGGTCACCGAAGTGCGGCTTGACGCCTTCGCCTCGCACCGCGCGGCGGCCATCGCGCTCGGTCCGCTCACGCTGCTCACCGGAGGCAGCGGCAGTGGAAGACGCATGTGCTGCGCGCGTACGAGGCATTGGCGCGGCTTGCCTCCGGTGACCCGCTGGACGAGGTGTTCCCGGATCCGGTGGCCTGCGTACCCGAACAGGCCGGGGCCGATGCACAGGGCGGCGGGGATTCAGGATCGGCTGCACCGTGGACGGTCCGGCCGGCCCGGTGCGACTGGACCTGGCCGTACAGGCTGAACCCTCGCTGCGCATCGTGGGGAGCGGCTGACCGGCGGCGGCCGGACCCTGCTGACCACCGCGCTGCGCGACCCGCGCCGTTCCACGGTCCAGGCGGCGTGGTACACAGCTGGCACGGTCCCGGTGACACGCGCCCGCTGCCGGACGACAGGCTCGGCACAGAGCTCCTGCCGCTGCGGGTTGCCGGGACGACGGCCGGGCAACTGCAGGTGCTGGCAGCCGCGGAGCAGGTCGTGGTGGGGCTGCGGTCGGCCTTCGCCTGCGATCCGCAGCCGCGGCTGATGCGTGCGGCGGTGCCGTCGGGGAGGGCGGCTGCGGTCCGGCTGCGACAACCTCGCCGAGGTCCTGGAGCGGACGCAGACCCGGTGCGGGCAGCGGCACGCCCGGCTGGTCGCCGCCGCGGACGCCGGATGCGCCGGGCCGGTGACGGCCCTGACAGTGGAGCGGCTCGGGGACGGGACGGTGCGGGTGCTGGCGGGCGCGGGGCGGGCGCAGTACACCCGTGGGCCGGCTCGGCGACGGTGAGCTGAGGTATCTGGCGTACGCCCTGGTGCTGCTGACAGGCCCCATGTGCTGGTGGTGGATCCCGCGGCGGAGGTGCCCTCCGCGATGCAGGCGCTCGCGGTGCTGGCCGACGGCTTCGACCGGAACCTCGACGGACGGCAGACGCGGGAGCTGCTGGCGCTGGCCGCCTCGATCTGCGGGGACGGCCACATCCGGCTGCTGGGGACCGTCACGGAGGAGGGAGCGGCGATGGCCCGTGAGACGGCCGGAGCGACAGTGGTAGACCTGGGGCCGTGACGGAATTTGATGTAGTGGGGCTGCAGCGGCGACTTGCGGCCTTCGCGGCCGCCCGGGACTGGGAGCAGTACCACACCCCGAAGAACCTGGCGGCCGCGCTCAGTGTCGAGGCCTCCGAACTGGTCGAGATCTTCCAGTGGCTGACGCCTGAACAGTCGGCGCGAGTGATGGAGGACCCCGGTTCGGCGCACCGGGTGGCCGACGAGGTCGCGGACGTTCTCGCGTATCTGCTGCAGTTCTGCGAGGTGCTGGGTATCGACGCACTGGCCGCGCTCGCGGCCAAGATTGACCGGAACGAGACACGCTTCCCGGTGCCGGATCCACCTGAACCCCATGATCGTCACTCTGCGGAGTGACCGACTTATTCACAGTCCGCTGTCTGTCCACAGATTTCCGATTTCCTCTGGCTTTACGGTGCCGAATACCTCACTGTGGGTAATGGATGGGGTGAGAGGTTTTCGTACAGACGGGGAATGGCATGGAAGCGGAGCGACTCATCGAGGCCGGCAGCCGTGCGCTGGCGGCGAGCCGGGGTGCGATGGGCATCATGGCGGAGGCCTGGCAGGCCCAGGCCCTGGCCCGGACGGTAGGCGGCAGGCTCGTGCAGAGCGGGCCGGTGGAGTTACGGACCGAGGCGCGGGGCCTCAGCGAGATCGGCGGGCGCGGGTGTTCGGCGCTGGATCACCCGATGGTCCTCGCGGGTGGCACGAGGGCCTCGCAGCTCACAGAAGTGGCCGATGCGCGGCAGACGTTGACAGCTCTGGCCCTGCTGCTCGGGGAGGTGGGGATCGCGCTTGTCGGGGTTGCCTGTGACACCGGGGAGGAGGCGTTCTACTGGCAGTGCATCGAGGCGATAGATGCTGCCGACGAGTCTCTGGACCGGGTGCACGGAATGCTCAGACGGCTCGCGGAGCGTGAGCGGGAGCTGGAGGAGGAGCATGACGGGCCGTTCGGAGTGCTCCACGGCCCGGCAGGCTTGCCGGCGGGCCAGGGTGAGCCGGGTGGGACCGACGCCGGGCAGGGCGGGAGGTGGCGACCGCATTCGAAGGTGCAGGATGGATGCATGGATCTTCGAATCTTCACCGAGCCCCAGCAAGGGGCGAGCTACGACACTCTGCTGACCGTCGCCAAGGCCACCGAGGACCTCGGCTTCGACGCCTTCTACCGATCCGACCACTATCTGCGGATGGGCTCCGGTGACGGGCTGCCCGGACCGACCGACGCGTGGATCACGCTGGCCGGGCTGGCGCGGGAGACCAAGCGCATCCGGCTCGGCACCCTGATGACGGCCGGCACCTTCCGGCTGCCGGGAGTACTGGCCATCCAGGTCGCCCAGGTCGACCAGATGTCCGGCGGCCGGGTCGAGCTGGGCCTCGGCGCAGGCTGGTTCGAGGAGGAGCACACGGCGTACGGCATTCCGTTCCCGAAGGAGAAGTTCGGCCGGCTGGAGGAGCAGCTGGCGATCGTCACCGGTCTGTGGGAGACAGAGGTCGGCAAGACGTTCAGTTACGACGGCACGTATTACCAGCTCACGGACTCGCCCGCGCTTCCCAAGCCGGCTCAGGCCAAGGTGCCGGTCCTGATCGGCGGGCACGGCGCGGTCCGCACACCGAGGCTGGCCGCGAAGTACGCGGACGAGTTCAACATCCCGTTCGCCTCGCTGGAGGACAGCGAGAAGCAGTTCGGCCGCGTCAGGCAGGCGGCTCTGGCAGCCGGCCGTGCACCGGATGACCTGGTCTATTCCAACGCCCTGGTGGTCTGTGCGGGCAGGAGCGATGCGGAAGTGGCACGCAGGGCGTCCGCCATCGGCAGGGATGTCGAGGACCTCAAGGCCAACGGGCTGGCGGGCTCGCCCGCCGAGGTGGTCGACAAGATCGGCAGGTTCGGTGCCATCGGGGCGTCCCGGATCTACCTCCAAGTCCTGGACCTGGAGGACCTGGACCATCTGGAACTGATCTCGTCCCAGGTCCAGTCCCAGCTCAGCTGACCGACCGGACCTGCCAGGGAGGAGCAATCATCATGCAGCCCGCTCGCACGCTCGGTGACGCGCTGGCCGAGGGGAGCGTTCTGCTCGACGGCGGACTCTCCAACCAGCTGGTGGCACAGGGATGCGACCTGTCCGACGCACTCTGGTCGGCCCGGTTGCTGGCCGACGCGCCCGGACAGATCCAGGCCGCGCACACGGCGTATGTGCGAGCGGGTGCGCAGGTGCTCATCACCGCCAGCTATCAGGCGACGTTCGAGGGTTCGGGCGGCGCGGGACCGGGCGGGCACGCGCGGCCAAGCTGCTGGCCGGCAGTGTGGCATCGGCCCGGCGCGCAGGCGATGCGACGGACCGGGAGGTCTGGGTCGCCGCCTCGGTCGGGCCGTACGGGGCGATGCTCGCGGACGGCAGCGAGTACCGGGGACGCTACGGACTGACCGTCCGGGAGCTGGAGCGCTTCCACCGCCCCAGGGTGGAGGTGCTGGCCGCGGCGGGCCCGGACGTGCTCGCGCTGGAGACGGTGCCCGATACTGACGAGGCCGAGGCGCTCCTGAGCGTGGTCGCGGAGCACGAGGTGCCCGTCTGGCTCTCGTACAGCGTGGCGGGGACCGGACCCGGGCCGGTCAGCCGCTCCAGGAGGCGTTCGGGCTCGTCGCGGGGAACGACCAGGTGACAGCCATCGGGGTCAACTGCTGCGATCCCGCCGACGCGGACCGCGCGGTGGAGCTGGCCGCGGCGGTGACGGGCAAGCCCGTGGTCGTCTACCCGAACAGCGGCGAGGAGTGGGACGCCGATGGCCGCGGATGGACCGGGCGGAGCACCTTCGACCCGGAGCGGGTGCGGGCCTGGACGCGGGCCGGAGCCCGGCTGGTCGGCGGATGCTGCCGGGTCGGACCCTCGTCGATCAGAGCACTGGGAGAGCTGCTGAACTCTGAAAGAATGCCTGGTAGGAGGCGAGTTGCCGGGCCATACTCGGGCGGGTGTTCCTGACTACCAGCATGACCGGCACCCTGAGCGTCCCGCCACCGATCTCGGCTTTCTGCTGCACAAGCATCCCGGGAAGGCGCAGACGTTCTCCACTTCGCACGGCACGGCTCATGTCTTCTACCCGGAGGCGTCCGAGCAGCGGTGCACGGCCGCGCTGCTGCTGGAGGTGGACCCGGTGGCGCTGGTGGCGCTGGTGCGGCGCGGCAAGGGCAAGGGCCGGGGCGGCGCTCCGGACGCGGCCCTCGCGCAGTACGTCAACGACCGCCCGTACGAGGCCTCGTCGCTGCTGTCGGTCGCGATGTCCACCGTGTTCAAGTCCGCGCTGAACGGGGCCTGCCGGGCCATGCCCGAGCGCGCGGCGCAGCCGCTGGCGCTACGGATCGAGGTGCCCGTCCTGCCCGCACGCGGAGGTGCCGATCTGGTGCGCAGCCTCTTCGGGCCGCTCGGGCTGGAGGCAGGTGGACGCGGTGGCCGTACCGCTGGACGAGAAGTTCCCTCAGTGGGGTGACTCGCGCTACGTACGGCTGGTGCTGGAGGGAGTTGCGGCTCGCCGACGCACTGCGGCAGCTGTATGTGCTGCTCCCGGTGCTCGACGACGCCAAGCACTACTGGGTCGCCCCGACGAGGTGGACAAGCTGCTGCGGGCCGGTGAGGGCTGGCTGGCCGACCACCCCGAGCACAAGCTGATCACCAGCCGCTATCTCTCCCGCCGCTGGGGACTGACCCGGCAGGCGATGGAGCGGCTCGAACTGGTGCGGCTCGCCGAGACGGACGACCTGGAGGTGGAGAGCGTCGACAACGCCGTGGACGAGACCACCGACACCGAGGAGAAGCCGGTGCCGCTCGCCGAGCAGCGGCGCGGGGCGATCTCGGTCCGCGAGGAGAACACGGCGGCGGCGCTCGAGGTCATGAGCAGGTTCGCCGTCGACCCCGGCTGCTGGCCTACCTCCCGCCGACCATGGCCCCGACCGCCACATCCCACAAGCACGGCTTCCTGGAGCACCCGGCCGAGGCCTTCGCCCAGTACCGGACGGACGGCGTCAGCAGGGTCGTCTGCGAGGAGAAGCACATGGGCTCCCGGGCGGTGGCGCTGATCTGCCGTGACGCCGATGTGGCCTGCACCCGCTTCGGGACCGACGGTCCGACCGGCGCGCTGCACACCCGCACCGGCCGGCCCTTCCTGGACGACGCCGACCTCACCGAAGCCGTCATCGGCGCACTGCGCACAGCGGTCACGGCCGCCGGGCTCTGGGACGAGTGGGACACCGACTGGGTGCTGCTGGACGCCGAGTTGATGCCCTGGTCCCTCAAGGCGGCCTGGCTGCTGCGCTCGCAGTACGCGGCGGTCGGCGCCGCTTCCGGCGCGGTCTTCCCGCCGGTCGGCGATGCCCTGGACGCCGCGGCGGCCCGTGGTGTGGACGTCGGCGAGCTCGCAGCCCGTCAGCGGGGCCGCGCCGAGGACGCGGCCGCCTTCCCACCTGAAGGAGGAATCCGGTCTCAGGGCTGCTCTAGTGTCCTGCGCCTGAAATCCTGGCAATATATTTCGATAACGAGTTGAGGATTTCGTCGGCGCTCTTGGTCCATGTGAACGGCTTGGGGTCCTCGTTCCAGGTCTGGATCCAGGTACGGATGTCGGCCTCAAGCGCTTGGATCGATCGGTGGGTCCCGCGGCGGATGAGCTTGTCGGTGAGGTGCCCGAACCACCGCTCGACCTGGTTGATCCAACTGGACCCAGTCGGTGTGAAGTGGACGTGGAATCGAGGGTGCCGTCCTAGCCAGGCTCTGATCGCGGGCGTCTTGTGGGTGGCGTAGTTGTCACAGATCAAGTGGACGTCGAGTTCAGTCGGCACAGCCTTGTCTATCTTGACCAGGAATTTCTTGAACTCCACGGCCCGATGACGGCGATGAAGGGAGCTGATGACGCTCCCGTCTTCGATGTCGAACGCGGCGAACAGGCTGGTCACACCGTGCCGTTGGTAGTCGTGGGTACGCCTCTCCGGCATGCCGGGCATCATCGGCAGGACCGGCTGCGTGCGGTCCAGGGCCTGCACCTGGGATTTCTCGTCACACACAACACCACCGCCTTCTCCGGCGGGTGGTGGTAGAGGCCGACGACATCGACGACCTTCTCCACGAACTGCGGATCCGTGGACAGCTTGAACGTGTCCTGGACGTGCGGCTTCAGGTCGAACTGCCGCCAGATCCGTCCGATCGTCGACTTCGACAGGCCGGTCCGCTCGGCCATCGACGCCCGCGACCAGTGCGTGGCATCACGCGGCGACGTCTCCAGCGTGGCGACGACAACCTCCTCCACCCGGTCGAGAAGAATCGACGGTGGCCGGCCCGGCCGTAGTTCGTCGGCCAGACCTTCCAGCCGCAACTCAACAAACCGGCGCCGCCACCGGGCCACAGTGGACACCGAAGTCCCCAGCCGGCCGGCGACCCGCTTGTTCGACGTGTCCTCGGCGCACGCCAGCACGATCTTTGACCGCAACGCCAATGCCTGCGAGGACTTCGCCCGACGGGCCCAACGTGTCAGCTGTTCCCGTTCGAGATCACTCAGAGACAGGCCGGTCTTCGGCCGCCCCGGCCGATCGGTGTCCGCCAGACCCTCCAGCCGTGACTCCACGAACCGCTTGCGCCACTTGCCGACCGTCATGGCCGACACACCCAAGTCATCAGCAACCCGCGCATACACAACATCCGGCTCAGCACACCGCAACACAATGCGCGCCCGAACAGCCAACCTCGAAGCCCCCGTGACCAGCGCACCAGCTGGTCACGCTCGTCAGCGGTCAACACGAACTCGATGGAAGGGCGTCCCGAAAACGACATCCTGAAACCGTAGCAACTTTACGCCAGGATTTCAGGCGCAGGACACTAGCTGTACTGACCCGTGAGGTTAGGGACGCGGCTGGCGGGTGGTTGGCCCTGAGCGCGGTGTGTCCGTGGTGGTGATTGTAGGTGTGGAGCCATCGCGGGTAGGCGTCACGCCGTTCGGTGAGCACGTCGCTAACCCGCGTCATGCGCGCAAGGCCGCCGTCAAGCTGGAGGCCGCGCAACGGGCGCTGAGCCGGTATCCGCGCCGCAAGGCCAGGGATCGCACCCGTAATCACCAGCGGGCCGTGGGCAAGGTCGCGTCTCTGCATGGCAAGGTGCGTCGTCAACGCCTCGATCACGCGCACAAGACCGCGCTCGGTCTGGTTCGTGAGCACGACTTCATCGCGCACGAAGACCTCAAGATCCGCAACATGAGCAAAGCCCCGCGCCGAAGCCCGACCCCGGGCAGCCGGGCGGTTTCCTGCCTAACGGGCAGCGGCCAAGACTGGGCTGAACCGATTGATCGCTGACGCCGGTTGGGGGTGTTCCTGACGATCCGGAATGCCAAGGCTGAGAGTGCCGGGCGGGGAGTGATGGCCGTGGACCCCGCAACACTTCCCGGAAATGTCCCGAATGCGGGCACACCGCGAAGGAGAACCGGCCCACGCAGGACAAGTTCCACTGCGTCTCGTGCGGCCACCGGGCACACGCCGACGTCGTCGGAGCGACCAACGTTCTACGGGCCGGGCTGGTCCGTCGCTATGCCAACCCGGCATAGCGAAGCCACCCGTGAGCGGGGTGGAGGAGTCACGAGGCTGTCTTCGCGGTGCGCTGGTGCTGGCCCTGGAGTCGGAGCCGGTCGACCCGCGGCTCTAGACCGGCCCGGTTCGGGAACCCGTGGGCGTTTCGTGGGGTGAACAGCGCTCCGCCCGGTGAGGATGGAGGGTATGGGATTCCATGTCGACTCCGAGGCCGGGCGGCTGCGCCGCGTCATACTCCATCGCCCCGAACTGGAGCTGAAGCGGCTTACGCCGAGCAACAAGGACGCACTTCTCTTCGACGACGTGCTGTGGGTGCGCCGTGCCAGGGAGGAGCACGACGGCTTCGCCGACGTGCTGCGTGATCGCGGGTGGAGGTCCATCTCTTCGGCGATCTGCTCCGTGAGTCCCTCGACATCCCGGTGGCGCGGCGGCTCGTGCTCGACCGGGTCTTTGACGAGAAGGAGTACGGCCCGCTCGCCACCGAGCACCTGCGCGCCGCGTTCGAGGAGCTGCCGGCGGCGGAGCTGGCCGAGGCACTGGTCGGCGGTATGACCAAGCGGGAGTTCCTGGAGCGGTACGCGGAGCCTATCTCCGTCCGCTTCCATGTCATGGATCTGGACGACTTCCTGCTCGATCCGCTGCCCAACCATCTCTTCACCCGAGACACCTCGGCCTGGATCTACGACGGGGTGTCGATCAACGCGATGCGCTGGCCGGCCAGGCAGCGTGAGACCGTCCACTTCGAGGCGATCTACGGGCACCATCCGCTCTTCACCGGCCCGGAAGCGGGTGCCTTCCACCACTGGTCGCAGGGGCAGCACGACTATCCCTCCACCATCGAGGGCGGTGACGTCCTGGTCATCGGCCGGGGCGCGGTGCTGATCGGGATGAGTGAGCGCACCACGCCGCAGGCCGTGGAAATGCTGTCCCGTGGGCTCTTCGACGCCGGGTCCGCCCATACGATCGTGGCGCTCGACATGCCCAAGCGCCGTGCGTTCATGCACCTCGACACGGTCATGACGATGATCGACGGCGACACCTTCACGCAGTACGCGGGACTGGGCATGCTCCGCTCGTACACGATCGAGCCGGGCAGCAGCCCGCGTGAGCTGAAGGTCACCGACCATCCGCCCGAGCACATGCACCGGGCTGTGGCCGCCGCGCTCGGCCTGGACGCGATCCGGGTGCTCACCGCCACCCAGGACGTGCACGCGGCGGAGCGCGAGCAGTGGGACGACGGCTGCAACGTGCTGGCCGTCGAACCCGGTGTCGTCGTCGCGTACGAGCGCAACGCCACCACCAACGCGCATCTGCGCAAGGAGGGCATCGAGGTGATCGAGATCCGCGGCAGCGAGCTGGGCCGCGGCCGGGGCGGCCCTCGCTGTATGAGCTGCCCGGTGGTACGCGACCCTGTGTGATCACGGCTGTGATCACGGCCCGTGACCGTGGCCCTCGGTGAGCTGGTCATTCCGGCTTCGTATAGTGATGCGTAGCATCGTATAGACTTCCATAATCACTCTACGCTCGCCTTCGCTGGACCCAGGAGCAGTCACATGGCCATAGACCTCGCAGGCCGCCATTTCCTCAAGGAGCTGGACTTCACGGCCGAGGAGTTCCGCGGCCTGATCGCCCTGGCCGCGGAGCTCAAGGCCGCCAAGAAGGCGGGGCCGAAGTGCAGCGGCTGCGCGGGAAGAACATCGCGCTGATCTTCGAGAAGACCTCGACCCGCACCCGCTGCGCCTTCGAGGTCGCCGCCGCGGACCAGGGGCGTCCACGACGTATCTCGACCCCTCCGGCTCCCAGATGGGCCACAAGGAGTCGGTGAAGGACACCGCCCGCGTTCTCGGCCGGATGTTCGACGGCATCGAGTTCCGCGGCGACAGCCAGCAAGCCGTCGAGGAGCTGGCCGAGTACGGCGGTGTCCCCGTGTTCAACGGGCTCACCGACGACTGGCACCCCACCCAGATGCTCGCCGATGTCCTCACGATGACCGAGCACAGCGCCAAGCCGCTGGAGCAGCTCACGCTGGCCTACTTCGGGGACGCCCGGTTCAACATGGGCAACTCGTATCTGATGACCGGTGCGCTGCTCGGGCTGGATGTCCGGATCGTCGCACCCAGGGAATACTGGCCCGCGCAGGGATCGTGGACCGGGCCAAGGAGCTCGCCGAGGTCAGTGGGGCGACCGTCACCCTCACCGAGGAGATCGCGGAGGGCGTGCGAGGCGCCGACTTCGTCGCCACCGACGTCTGGGTCTCCATGGGCGAGCCCAAGGAGGCCTGGGACGAGCGCATCACCGCGCTGCGTCCGTACTCCGTGACCATGGATGTCCTGCGGGCCAGTGGCAATGCGGACGTGAAGTTCCTGCACTGCCTTCCGGCCTACCACGACCTCGGCACCGCCGTCGGCAGGGACATCCACGCCCGTCACGGTCTGACGGAGCTGGAGGTCACCGACGAGGTCTTCGAGTCCGCGCACTCGGTCGTCTTCGACGAAGCGGAGAACCGGATGCACACGATCAAGGCCGTCCTGGTGGCCACCCTTGGCTGAGCAGAGCCAGAGTGCATTGAAATGCACCCAATTGGGTGAACATGCGAGAAGGTGGCTACGATGTCGCCTCTTGGTGCGGTTCGGGCTCGCACGCTCGAACCCCACTTCTGTGTGCTCTGCCCGAGCCCCCACGGGCTCGTCCCATGCTCCGCCAGAGAGAGAACGTCCCCAGATGAGCCCGGCCGCCCCACGCCCCGACAGTCCCGCGAGCCCGCCGCACCCGTCAGGGGCGCGGCGCATCAAGAGCCCCGACCGGCTGGTCACCGAATCCGGCGCCGACCTGGAGGGCCACGGCCTCAAGCGGACCATGGGGCTGTTCCAGCTCGTCTGCTTCGGCGTCGGAGCCATCGTCGGCACCGGGATCTTCGTCGGTCTGTCCGACAGCGTCGCCGAAGCGGGCCCGGCCGTGGTGCTCTCCTTCGTCCTCGCCGCCATCACCTGCATCTTCACCGCCTTCTCCTTCGCGGAGCTGGGCGGGGCGATCCCGGTGTCAGGAAGCTCGTACTCCTTCGCCTACGCCACGCTCGGCGAGCGCATCGCGTTCCTCGTCGGCTGGTGTCTGCTGCTCGAGTACGGCGTCTCGGTCTCCGCGGTCGCGGTCGGCTGGAGCCAGTACGTCAACGAACTGCTGAACAGCCTCGTTGGCTGGGAGCTGCCCGGTGCGGTCTCGTCGGGCCCCGCCGACGGCGGTGTGATCAACCTGCCCGCGGTCGTGGTGATCATGATGGCCGCCACGCTGCTGGTGCGTGGCATCAGGGAGAGCGCGGGAGCCACGGCCGCGATGGCCATCCTCAAGATCGGCATCCTGGTCGCGTTCTGCGCGATCGCGTTCACCGCTTTCGAGGACGGAAACCTCTCGCCGTTCGCCTCGAACGGTGCCGCCGGGTAACCGCCGGCGCGTCGCTGGCGTTCTTCTCCTATATCGGCTTCGACGCCATCACCACCGCGGGCGAAGAGGTCAAGAACCCCGGCGGAACATCCCGATCGCGATCATGATCTGTATCGGCATCGTCACGCTGCTCTACTGCGCGGTCGCCGTCACGGCCATCGGCGCCCTGGGCGCGGACGCCGTCGGTGACAAGCCGGCCGCGCTCTCGCTGACCGTCAACCAGGTCACCGACTCGACCGTCGGCGGCGGGATCATCGCCTTCGGCGCGGTCGTGGCGATCGCTTCCGTGGTGCTCGCCGTGATGTACGGCCAGACCCGCATCCTGATGTCGATGTCCCGCGACGGCCTGATTCCCCGCATCTTCGAGAAGGTCTCGCGCCGGACACACACGCCGGTCGCCAACACCTGGATCGTGGCCTGCCTCTTCGCCGTCCCGGCGGCCTTCGCGTCCCTCGACGTCGTGGTGAATCTGACGACCATCGGCACGCTCGCCATCATGGCGGTCGTGAACATCGCGGTGATCGTGCTGCGCCGCCGCAACCCGGAGCTGACGCGTTCCTTCCGGGTGCCCTCTATCCGCTCAGCCCGGTCCTGGGCGTCGGCTTCTGTCTGTATCTGATGTACGGGACGGGCTGGGGCACCTGGGTGCAGTTCGCCGTCTTCCTGGTGGCCGGCGCGGTGGTGTACGCCTGCTACGGGCGCAGCCGGTCGCGGCTGGTCAGCTCTCCGGGGACGGACCCGGCTGCTCCGGTATCGCTGGCAGAGTGAACCAGACCGCCTTGCCGTGCTCCGTGGTGCGGTGACCGCAGGCGGAGCTGAGAGTACGGATCAGGAGCAGGCCGCGGCCGTGCTCCTGCCAGGGTCCGGCTCGCTGCCCGGCCCGGGACGGGAGAGATCGCCGGGCGGGGCGGGATCACGGTCGTGGACCTCCACCTGGCAGCCCGTCGGCATGAGCTCCACGACCAGCTCGATCGGTCCGGCGCCGCCCGTGTGCTCCACCGCGTTGGCTACCAGCTCGGCGGTGAGGAGCTCTGCGGTGTCGCTGACCGTCGGGGCGTCGATCTCCGCCAGCGCCGTACGGACCAGGGCGCGGGCGATCGGTACCGCAGCCGTGGAGTGCGGCAGGGCGATACGCCATGAAGTGGGGGCGGGGACATCAGGGGCGGCAAGGCGGGTTCCGTTCCGGATGGGGACTTCCTGTACTCAGGGTTTCCTGCTCCAACCTTACGAAGCCGGGAGGCGCAGACATAGAGGCGACCGACCGGCGCAAAAGGGACCTTCGCCACATCGGGTTCACCTTTCGGCCGCTTCTTCGTCTATCGCGTACTCATGACGAGAGTCATATTTGAGTGATAACTTCGAAGTGGACGAAGCGGATCACAGCAGCCCTACGGCTGAAGGGGACCCCTCCATGAGCCCATTTCCGGCTCCGCTCCGCGCACGGAGCGGTGGCACCATCTGCGGCTGGCCCTGGACGACGGCGTGGCGACCGTCACCCTCGCCCGCCCCGGAAGCTCAACGCACTCACCTTCGGCGCCTACGCGGACCTGCGTGACCTGCTGGCCGAGCTCTCCCGCGAACGCTCCGTGCGCGCCCTCGTGCTCGCCGGTGAGGGGCGCGGATTCTGCTCCGGCGGCGATGTCGACGAGATCATCGGCGCCACACTCACGATGGACACCGCACAGCTCCTCGACTTCAACCGGATGACCGGCCAGGTCGTACGGGCCCTGCGGAATGCCCTTCCCCGTCGTCGCCGCCCTGCACGGCGTCGCCGCGGGCGCCGGCGCGGTCCTCGCGCTGGCCGCCGACTTCCGCGTCGCCGATCCGTCCGCCCGCTTCGCCTTCCTCTTCACCAGGGTCGGCCTCTCCGGCGGCGACATGGGCGCCGCCTACCTGCTGCCGCGCGTGGTGGGCCTGGGCCACGCCACCCGGCTGCTGATGCTCGGCGACCCCGTCCGGGCCCCGAGGCGGAGCGGATCGGGCTGATCAGCGAACTGACCGAGGAAGGGCAGGCCGGGGTGCGCGCCACCGCGCTGGCCCGCCGGCTCGCCGACGGCCCGGGTCTCGCGCTCGCCCAGACGAAGGCGCTGCTCACCGCCGAGCTGGACATGCCGCTGGCCGCCTCCGTCGAGCTGGACGCCAGCACCCAGGCCCTCCTGATGCACGGCGAGGACTACGCCGAATTCCATGCCGCCTTCACCGAGAAGCGGCCCCGAAGTGGCAAGGCAGGTAGCGCGATGCCCCGGCAGCCATCAGGCGGATCGCGGTCATCGGCGGCGGTCCCGCCGGGCTCTACTCGGCTTCGCTCCTCAAGCGGCTCGACCCCGGCGCTCCGTCACCGTCTGGGAGCGCAACGCACCCGATGACACCTTCGGTTTTGGCGTCGTCCTCTCCGACGAGACCCTCGGCGGCATCGAGCACGCCGACCCCGAGGTCTATGCGGCCCTGAGAGCGGAATTCGTACGGTGGGACGCAATCGACATCGTCCACCGGGGCCGGACCCATACCTCGAAGGGCCATGGCTTCGCGGCGCTGGGACGCAGACGGCTCCTGCAGATCCTGCACGAGCGCTGCGAGTCCGTCGGCGTGGACCTCCGGTTCGCCACCGCGGCCCGCCGGCCGCCGAGCTCGCGGCCGGCCACGATCTGGTCATCGCGGCCGACGGGGTGCACAGTGCCACCCGCGAGGCCCACCCGGACGCCTTCGGCCCGCAGCTCACCACCCACCGCAACCGCTACGTCTGGCTCGCCGCCGACTTCGCCCTCGACGCCTTCCGCTTCGAGATCGCCGAGACCGAGTACGGCGTGATGCAACTGCACGCCTATCCCTTCTCGGCCGACGCCTCCACCGTCATCGTCGAGATGCGCGAAGAGGTCTGGCGCGCCGCCGGGCTCGACACCTGCGGCGTCACGGAGTCGGGCGAACGCTGCGCCAAGACCTTCGCCGACGCACTGGGCGGCCGGCCGCTGCGCTCCAACAACTCCTCCTGGCTTACCTTCACCACCGTCGTCAACTCCCACTGGTCCCACAACACAACGGTCCTCATCGGGGACGCTGCCCACACCGCACACTTCTCCATCGGTTCCGGCACCAAGCTCGCCGTCGAGGACGCCCTCGCCCTGGCCGGCTGCATCGAGGAGCAGCCGGATCTGGGCACCGCCCTGGCCGCGTACGAGAGCGAGCGCCGCCCGGTCGTCCTGTCCACGCAGCGCGCGGCGACGGCGAGCCGGCGCTGGTTCGAGGAGCTCGCCATGTACGTGGACCAGCCGGCCCGCAGGTTCGCCTTCAACCTCCTCACCCGCAGCCGCCGGGTCACCCACGAGAATCTGCGGCTGCGGGACTCCTCCTTCACCGGAGCGGTCGAGGAGGAGTTCGGCAGCCCGCCGGGCACACCGCCGATGTTCACCCCGCTGCGGCTGCGCGGCCTCGAACTCCGTAACCGTGTCGTCGTTTCGCCCATGGACATGTACAGCGCCCTGGACGGTGTCCCCGGCGACTTCCACCTCGTGCACCTGGGGCCCGCGCGCTCGGCGGCGCCGGACTCACCATGACCGAGATGGTGTGCGTGAGCGCCGAGGGCCGCATCACCCCGGCTGTACCGGCCTCTACACCGACGAACAGGCAGCCGCCTGGGCCCGGATCACCCGCTTCGTCCACGACTGCGCCCCGGGCGCCGCGATAGGCGTCCAGCTCGGCCACTCCGGCCGCAAGGGTTCCACCCGGCTGATGTGGGAGGGCATCGACCAGCCGCTGGAGGCGGGCAACTGGCCCGTGAGCGCCGCTTCCCCGATCCCGTACGCACCTGGGGTCAGCCAGACTCCGCACGCCCTGGACCGGGCCGGACTCGACGCCGTCCGCGACCGGTTCACCGAGGCGGCCCGGCGCGCTGCACAGTGCGGATTCGACCTCCTCGAACTGCACTGCGCCCACGGCTACCTGCTCTCCGGCTTCCTCTCCCCGCTCACCAACCGGCGCACCGACGCCTACGGTGGACCGCTGGAGAACCGGCTGCGCTTCCCGCTGGAGGTGTTCGACGCGGTCCGGGCCGAATGGCCCGACGACCGGCCCATGACCGTCCGGATCTCCGCCACGGACTGGGCCGACGGCGGCACGAGCGCCGAGGACGCCATCGGTATCGCCCGCGCCTTCGCCGACCACGGAGCGGACGCCATCGACGTGTCCACCGGCCAGGTCGTCCCGGACGAACGCCCCGAGTACGGCCGCTCCTACCAGACCCCGTACGCCGACCGGATCCGCAACACCGTGGACGTCCCCGTGATCGCGGTCGGCGCCATCTCCTCCTGGGACGACGTCAATTCACTGCTGCTGGCGGGCCGCGCCGACCTCTGTGCGCTGGCCCGCCCGCATCTGTACGACCCGAACTGGACCCTGCACGCCGCGGCCGACCAGGGCTACAGCGGACCGGGCGCGCCCTGGCCGCTCCCGTACCGGGCGGGCAGCCGCACCCGCCGGCGGGGCGTACCGACGCACCGAAGCCCCGGCTCACACCGGGCTGAGCGTCAGACACTCGTGGCAGCGGCAGGGGACCGGGTGGGGCGCGCCGCCCCAGCAGCTCACCCGGTACTCGGCCGCCAGCCGTCCGAGCCGCACGGCAAACTCATCGGCGGCCTCCCGGGAACCCCAGCCCTCGCCGGTGCCTGCCTCCGCGTACCGCCGCAGCACGGCCGGACCGTGGACCAACGTGGCCCGGAACGTGTGCAGATTGCGCGTCGCCATGTCGATCGTGATGTGGATGCCGGTGTGCCGGCCGCGCCCCACCGTGGTCAGCTGCTGGTGGCCCATGCCGGGTACGTGTCGATCACGTACACCTTCGAGCCGCCCGGTAGGACTTGGTGCCCGGCCGCAGCTCCTGCCCACCGTCCCCGTACCGCCGCCACCGCACCACATTCGCGGCGATCAGCCACACCGGTCGCGCGGGCGGGGCTTCCTGGGCCTCACTCATCGCGTGGCCCGCGCACTGAACAGCGGTGTTCGCGACGGCCGCGCGTGCGGCGGCGCGTGCGGCGGCGCACCGGCCGCGTCCACAAAGGCATCGACGTCATCCGTGAAGGTCCAGGTCATGCCTCATCCTGACGGGCCCGCACCCACCGGGGCATCCGGATTTCTCCGGTGGCCGCTCACGGGTGACGAATGCCGCGCCCGCGTCCCGGAGCCGGGCGTGCAGCAGCCCGAACACCTCCGCCGCCCGGCCGCCCGGCCAGTCCTTCGGCAGCAGTCCCCGGGCAGCCCCGGATCCGCGTACGGCAGCCGCCGCCAGGAGTCCAGCGCACGGAGGTAGTCCCGGTAGGCCTCCTCGGGATCCGGCGTGGTGTCGCCGGGCCGGGACTCCCAGCCCGCAGTACCGGTTCCTGCTGCTCCAGGAAGTCCAGATGGAGCCGGGCGACGGCAGTCAGGTCCCACCAGCGCGCCACCGACTCCCTCGTTGCCGCGAAGCCGAGGTGCTCGCCGCGGAACAGCTCCACATACGGGGCGAGTTCCAGCCGCTCCAGGGTGTGCCGGGTCTCCTCGTACAGTCCGGCGGGAGCGATCCAGACCCGGGAGCCACTGCGCCGAAGCCGAGCCGGGCCAGCCGTGAGCGCAGCAGATGGCGCTTGTGGCGCTCCGCCTCCGGTACGGAGAACACGGCGAGCACCCAGCCGTCCTCGATACGGGGCACAGGATGCCGGTAGATCCGCCGGTCGCCGTCGTCCAGCAGCAGCCGGGCGTCGGGCGACAGTGCGTAGCCGGCCGCCCGTCCGCCGTACGGGCGGGGACGAGCAGCTCGCGCCGTTTGAGCCGGGAGACGGACGACCGTACCGACGGGGCGTCGACGCCGACGGCATGCAGCAGGCGGATCAGCTCGGACACCGCGAGCGGGTGTTGCCGGCATCGCGGCCGTAGGCGCCGTAGAGGGTGACGATCAGGGAACGGGAGTGTGCAGCTCGGCCACGTGATCACTCTAGACCCGGCCTTCGCGGGTCGTTGAGCCAGGCGGTTCGCCTCGATCAGTGGGCCGATGGGCCGGGTGGGACGTCGACGGCAGCCCGTGACCAGCGGCTTCACGATGCGCGGCAATCATGGATAACGGCGGCCTGTGTCAACGGCCTTGAAGTTCCGCCTTTCGCCGACGTGGAGGGTGCGAGGGTGGGCCGGGCGTCGGGGCTGCGGTGAGAGCCCCGGGTGGTGTCTGCGGTGATGGGCCGGACGGCGGGTTACGGCAGGGGATCAATCTCCTTGCCGAGTGGTCACGCAGGCAACCTCCGGCAGGTGCCTGCCGTCATCTACGGCATGAAAATCTCATTTCTTATACACAACGCATATGGGATAGGAGGGACGATAACTACCACGTTCAACTTGGCCCGGGCGCTGGCCGATCGGCACGATGTGGAGATCATCTCCGCTCTCCGGCACCGGGAACGGCCGAACCTCACACCCGACCCGCGCGTGCGGCTGCGGCCTCTGGTGGATCTGCGGCACGAGAAGAACGACCCACGGCATCTGACACCGGCGAAGATCTTTCCCTCGTCCGAGTACCGCTACCGGCAGTACAGTGCCCTCACCGATGAGCGCATCAGCGAGGCGCTGGAGTCGCTCGACGCCGACGTCGTCGTCGGTACCCGCCCCGGCCTCAACGTCCACCTGGCCCTCCAGGCCCCGCACGGGCGGTACGGGTCGGGCAGGAGCACCTCACCCTCGACAACCACCCCCGCGGCTGCGCAGCGCGCTGCGCCGGGTCTATCCGCGCCTGGACGCGATCACCCCCGTCACGGAGGCCGACGCCGCCGCCTACCGACGCAAGATGCGGCTGCCGGGCGTACGGGTACAGGCGCTGCCCAACAGCGTCCCGGCCCCGACCCTCCCGCCGGCCGACGGCCGCGCGCGCGTCGTGGTCGCCGCCGGACGGCTGGTGCCGGTGAAGCGGTTCGACCTGCTGATCGAGGCCTTCGCCGCGGTCGCCGCGCAGTATCCCGACTGGAAGCTGCGCATTTATGGCAAGGGCGAGGAGCAGGAGCGGCTGCGTGGGCTCATCGACCGGCTCGGGCTGTACAACAACGTCTTCCTGATGGGCGCGGTGACCCCGATGGAAGCCGAGTGGGTCAAGGGCTCGATCGGGGCGGCGACGTCCAATTTCGAGCCCTTCGGCATGACCATCGTCGAGGCGATGCGCTGCGGGCTGCCGGTCGTTAGCACCGACTGTGCGTACGGCCCCGGCGAGATCATCGCCCGGGTGAGGACGGCCGGCTGGTTCCGGTCGGAGACCGGGACGCGCTGGCCGGCGCCCTGCTGGACCTCGTGGGCGACGACGAACTGCGCCGCCGCATGGGGCGCACCGCGCTGGAGAACTCCCGGCGTTACGCCCCGCCCCGGTCGTGGCCCAGGCCGAGCAGCTGTTCGAGGAACTGCTGGCGGCCCGGAGCGGAAGCCGGCCGGCACGCGGGACGGACCATGCCTTGGTGAGCGGCGGTTACGCGGCCAGGGACACCATGCTCATCGCGGCCAGCAGTGTCGTGAGGGTCGTACGGAAGGCGCGGCGATGAGTGGCAGTGATCGCGATGGCACGGATGGACCGGCGGAGAAGCCCCGCGCAGAGGTGACTGTGGAGGAGGAAGGGCGGTTGGCCGTACGCGTACGGCTGCCGCTGCCCGCCTCGGCACGCCCCGGCTGCTGCTTCAGCTGCGCCCGAAGAAGGGGAGCCGGAGGGGCCGGCCGCTACGTCGCGCTGGAGCCGGCGGGGCAGGACCAGTGGCAGGCAGTACTGGAGGCGGCCCCGGCTCTTGAGGAAGGCCGCTGGGATGCCTACGTGGTGGGCGCGCCCGGGGAGGAGCGGACGCCGCTGCTGCCCGGCCTGCGTGATCTGCGCACGCTGGTGTCCGGCGGGGACGACGGCCGGACCACGCCGGTGGCGGTCCGGATCCCGTACGCGACCAAGGACGGCCGGCTCGCCGTACGGGCCTGGTGGCGGGCCACGCACGCGGAGGCCGGCCGTATCACCCTCGCGGGTGACTCGATGACCGTGACGGCGCGGCTGTTCGGCGCCCGGCTGGGAGAGGGCGCGGTGGCGTCGCTGAACCGACGGGGGCGGGGCTCAGTCGTACGGCAGATCGCACTCGGGGCCGAGGAGGGCCAGGACTTCTCGTTCACCGTCAACTACAAGGAGCTCGTGGCGGAAGGCGGCGGACCGGGAGCCGGGGATGCACCGGTGATCTGGGACGTGTACGTCCGCCCGGCCACCGGCGCGCCGCGGATCCGGGTGGCCCGGCTGCTGGACGACATCGCGGACCGCAAGGCGGTCTTCGTCTACCGGCCGCCACGCTCGACGGGGTGTCGGCGCGTCCGTACTACACGGTCGACAACGACCTCTCCGTGGAGGTCGCACCACGCCGCTCGCGGTGAACGCCGGTGCGCGGCAGCGGGTTGATCTGCCGACAGGTGGATCCGGCCCGCCCGAGCGGCGCGGGCGGCGTCAGGGGTGAAATCCACCGGCATCAACGACCTGTGGGGCCCGGGTCCGCAGAGCGCGGGCGAGCCGGTCCGGGGTGGTCCGCAGTCGGAAGCGCTGCAGCTTGCCGGTGGCGGTACGCGGGATAGAGGGCAGGAACTCGAAGACGCGCGGGCACTTGTGCGGGGCCAGTTCGGCCTTCATGTACCTGCGCAGGGAGTCGGCCGTCTGCCCGGAGCCCTCGCGCAGCACCACAAACGCCGCCACGATCTGGCCGCGCAGTGTGTCCGCCCGGCCCACCACGGCGGCCTCCACCACGTCCGGATGGTGCAGCAGGGCGTCCTCCACCTCGGGGCCCGCGATGTTGTACCCGGACGAGATGATCATGTCGTCGGCGCGGGCGACGTAGCGGAAGTAGCCGTCCGGTTCGCGTACGTAGGTGTCGCCGGTGATGTTCCAGCCCAGCCGTACGTAGTCCGACTGGCGCGGGTCGGCGAGATAGCGGCAGCCGACCGGGCCGCGCACGGCGAGCAGGCCCGGCTCGCCGTCGGGCAGCCCTCGCCGTCGGCGTCCACCACGCGTGCCTGCCAGCCGGGCACCGGCAGGCCGGTGGTGCCGGGGCGGATCGCCTCGTCGGCGGCGGAGACGAAGATGTGCAGCAGCTCGGTGGCCCCGATTCCGTTGATGATGCGCAGACCGGTCCGCTCGTACCAGGCGTGCCAGGTGGAAGCGGGCAGATTCTCCCCGGCCGACACACAGCGCCGCAGCGCCGGGAGTTCGTGTCCCTGGAGTTCGTCGAGCATCACGCGGTAGGCGGTGGGCGCGGTGAAGAGCACCGTGACCCGGTGGGCGGCCAGCGCGGGCAGCAGCTGCTTGGGGCCGGCCTGTTCGAGCAGCAGGGCCGAGGCGCCCGCCCGCAGCGGGAAGATCACCAGCCCGCCGAGCCCGAAGGTGAAGCCGAGCGGCGGACTGCCCGTGAACACGTCGTCGGGGCCGGGCCGCAGGATGTGGTGCGAGAACGTGTCGGCGATGGCCAGCACATCGCGGTGGAAATGCATACAGCCCTTGGGACGCCCGGTGGTGCCCGAGGTGAACGCGATCAGTGCGACATCGTCGGCGGCCGTCTCCACCGCCTGGTAGGGGCCGGGCCTGGCCGCCGCGAGCTCCGTCAGATCGCCGGGCCCCTCGCCTCCGTACGTGGTGACGCGCATACCGGGCACCTGCGCCTTCACCAGGTCATCGACCGACCGGACATCGCACAGCGCATGGCTCACCCGGGCGAGGAGACAGATGGTGGCGAGCTCCTGGGACCGCTGCTGGGCCAGCACCGTCACAGCGATCGCCCCGCGCGCATCACCGCCAGCCAGCAGGCGGCGAGCCAGGTGTGGTGGGGCCCCGCAGCAGCACCCGGTTGCCGGGGACGACACCCAGATCCGTCGTCAGTACATGGGCGATCCGCTCCACCCGCTCCCGCAGCTCCCCGTAGCTCCAGACGAGGCCGTCGGCGGTGCGGAAGGCGGGCGCGAGGGGCCGAAGCGGCCGATGGTCCCGTCGAGGAGCTCGTATCCGCAGTTCAGCCGCTCCGGGTAGGACGGCCCGGGGAGGCCGAGGAGCAGTTGGGGCCACTGGCCGACGGGCGGGAGATGGTCACGCGCGAACGTGTCGGAGTGTGCGGTGTACGTGCTCGGCGAGGAATTCGGCTCCATGAAGCATCGCTCCCTAGTCGCCCTTGGAGCGTATCGTTTGAGTGACGGCAGTCAACCGTCCGCGATAAGACGTGACAAGAGAGGCGCCGGTATGACGGCATTCTCCCTCGATCCCGGTCAAACCGCCTGGTGCGAGGAGCTGTACACGCTTGCCGTGCAGCAGTTGCGCCCGCTCGCGGAGAAGGGCGAGCCGGGCCGTGTCAACCGCCCGCTGGTCGCCGCGCTCGGCGAGCTGGGCCTCCTGACCGGCTGTTCGGCTCCGGCGCCCTGGATCTGTGTCTGCTGCGCGAATCACTGGCACGCGGCTGCACCGAGGCCGAGACCGCGCTCGCGCTCCAGGGCCTCGGCACGTACCCGTCGTCCAGGCGGGCACACCGGCCCAGCGCGGGAGATGGCTCCCCGAAGTGCGGGCGGGCAGGGCCGTCGCCGCTTTCGCCCTCAGCGAGCCGGGTGCGGGCTCCGATGCGGCGGCCCTCGCCCTCGAGGCCAGGCACTGCGCGGACGGCTGGCGGCTGACCGGCGAGAAGTGCTGGATCTCCAACGCGCCGGAGGCCGACTTCTACACCGTCTTCGCCCGTACGACCGAGGGCGCCGGAGCCCGTGGCGTCACCGCGTTCCTCGTCCCCGCCGACCGTCCGGGCTTCACCGGTACGGCCCTGGACATGCTCTCCCGCACCCCATCGGGGCCCTGTCCTTCGACGGGTGCCCGTCACCGCCGACGACGTGCTCGGCGAACCGGACCGGGGCTTCCGGGTCGCGATGAACACCCTGAACCTCTTCCGGCCGAGCGTCGGCGCCTTCGCCGTCGGCATGGCCCGTGCCGCGCTCGACGCCACCCTGGAGCACACCGCGCGGCGCACCGCGTTCGGCGGTCCGCTCAGGACCTGCAGGCCGTCGCTCACCGGAGCGCCGAGATGGCCACCCGCACCGAGGCCGCCCGGCTCCTGGTGTACGCGGCCGCCGCCGCGTACGACGCGGGCGAACCGGGCGTATCCCGCCGCGCCGCCATGGCCAAGCTGTACGCCACCGAGACCGCACAGTTCGTTGTCGACGCCGCCGTCCAGCTGCACGGCGCCCGCGCCCTGTGCCGCGGCCACCTGCTGGAACACCTCTACCGGGAGGTCCGTGCACCCGCATCTACGAGGGGCCAGCGAGGTGCAGCGCAGCATCATCGCCAAGGAGCTCTACGCGACCCAGGAGTCGAACGCATGAACCCGATCACCCGGATCAACCCCGCTCGACTCGCCCCGCCCACCGGCTTCTCGCACGCCGTCACGGCCGGCGGCGGGAGGCTGGTCTTCCTGGCCGGCCAGACGGCGCTGGACGGCCAGGGGAAGGTCACCGGGGCCACTCTGCCCGAGCAGTTCGAGACGGCACTGGGCAATCTGCTCACCGCCCTGCGGGCGGCGGGCGGCGCCCCGCCTCGCTGGCCCGCGTCACCGTGTACGCCACCGACGTCGCCGACTACCGCGTCCACGCCCATGAGCTGGGCGGTATCTGGCGCAGGCTGGCGGGGCGCGAGTACCCGGCCATGGCGGTCATCGGAGCCGTCAGGCTCTGGGACGAACAGGCGCTGGTCGAGCTCGACGGAATCGCGGTACTGGACTGAGACAGCGACCGGGGCCGGCCGCACGGCCGTCCCGGTGCGGTGGTGCGGGATCAGTACGGCTTGACCAGCACATGGGCGGCGCCCGGGATGCCGACCTTCAGGAGCGCGTCCTCCTCCGGAGTCGTCGCGTTGCCCGTCTCCTGCTTCAGGATCGCGCGCGACATGCTCTGCACCCACATGGCGCGCGGGCGCCGGCGGTCCTCCCAGGCGGCCAGCGCCGCGGCGACGTCGCCGTCCTGGGCGTCCAGCGACTCGGCAAGCACCACGGCGTCCTCGACGGCCATCGCCGCACCCTGGGCGAGATGCGGGTGCCGGCGTGCGCGGCGTCCCCGGCCAGGACGACCCGGCCGACGTGCCACGCCTCCTCGACCGTCACCTGGGAGATCCGCGAGTACACCACCGCGTCCGGATCCGTGACATGCGTGAGTGCCTCGGCGACCGGACCGGAGAACGCGGCGAGCCGCTCCGAGAGCTGTTCGTGGGCGTGCTCGGGGTCCGGCCTGAAGTCCTCGGTCTCGGCGAACACCGCACCCAGATACATCAGTTCGTCCGTGATCGGGGTGAGCAGCGCCTTCGCGGCCTGGTTGCCCGTGCTCATCACGACACCCTGGACCTCGGGCAGACGCGGCACGGTGACCCGCCAGTTGGCGAAGCCGGTGTACTCGGGGCGGAAGCGGTCGCCGTACAGCCGGGTCCGCAGCGGCGAACCGATGCCGTCGAAGCCCACGACAAGGTCCCAGCGGGCGGCTGAGCCGTCGGACAGGGTCACCTCCACACCGGAACCGTCGTCGGCCAGCTCGGTGATCGTCGTACCGAAGCGGATCACGGCCCCGGCCGCCACGGCGGCGTTGCCCAGCACCTTGGCCAGGGCGGGGCGCGGGATGCCGTTGTTGGAGGGGCGTCACCCATCCGGGGCTGCGGGATCTTGGCGAGCGTGGCGCCGGCCGGATCGCAGATGGTCAGCACCTCCCACTCGAAGCCGGCCTCGACGCACGCGTCGAGCACACCGATCTCACGCATGACGTGGAGGGCGTTGGAAGGCTGGATGATGCCGACGCCGAGTGCGTCCAGCTCGTCGCGGAGCTCGGCGACCTCGACGGTGTGACCGCGCCGGGCCAGTGCGACGGCGAGGGTGAGCCCGCCGATGCCGCCGCCATGTATCAGTACGCGAAGGGTGTTGCCATCTCAGGTCTCTCCAGAGCGGGAATCAGGGAAGGGTGATGGGTGGGTGTCAGCCGGCGAGGATCACCAGGTTCTCCTCGTACCGGCGCAGACGTGCGGTGAGATGGTCCAGGTCGAAGAGCCCCTCGAGCACCTCGGGGTCCTCGTGCTTGCGCTCCAGCTCGTCCAGCTTCTTGAGCTGCTGGTCGGTCAGCTGTTGTGTACGGCGCGCGATGCGCTGCAGCGGCCGCTCGAAGCCCCGGTGCCGGTCGGCCTGTTTGACCGCGGCCTGCAGGGCGCTGGTACGTGCGAGGTTGAGCGCGTCGCCGAGCCGGGTGAGCTCGTCGGACTTGCCACCGGGGCGTCCGGCGCGATCGCGCGGGCCTCGGCCTCGACATTGATCTTCTCGCCCTTGCCGAGCCGTTCGACGACACCGGGCAGAGCCTTCTCCAGCTCCTCGGCCCGCTCCTGGAGACCGCCGATACGCCGGCGCGGATTGCGGGTGAGGCGCCATGTGGTCAGGACGACCGCGACGACCGCGACCACGGCGATCAGGCCGATCACGGTCGTGAGGACCATCTTGAGCAGCAGGGACATGACGCTGCTCTTGCCGTGCTCGACCACCCGGGCGGTGCGGTGCTCCAGCAGATCCACGAGCTGGGGCGTCAGGTCGTCCATCGCCTGGCGCCAGGTGGTCTGTTCGGCCTTCAGCTCGACGAGACCGGATCTCCTGCCACATCGCCCGCTCGTCGGCGGGAAGGTAGGGGAGAACCTGGTGGTGCACTGGGACGACTGGCCGGAAACAGCATCCCGGACCTGCTGAAGGTCTTCCGTGTCCAGCTTGCCCTCCGGCCGGCCGCGAGTCAGGATCGCGTCCGAGCGGGAGATCATCTCCTTGGTCCAGAAGAGGTCCACGAGCGGCTGGGACAGCGTGGTGACCTCGCCGTTGTCCACGTGGCTCAGCGCCGCGAACGGTTTGAGGTCCACGGCGATCAGGTCGGTGTAGTAGGCGTACACGACCTTCTGCTACTTCTGTTCGCCCTGGTCGACCAGTGTGCGCTGAGCGGGCAGCTGAGCGATGGCCTCACGTGCCTCGCCGGCCGCTCCGCGGACCTCGGAAGGCGCGTCGTCGGCGTTCACGTCCGAGAGGGACTGGAAGGTGGCGATCGCGTCGTCGGTGAGCGCGCGCTGTTTCTCCAGCGCTTCGGCGGAGTCTTCGGGGCGGGCCAGAGCCTCGGCGCTGAGCCGGCGCTCCTCCTGCAGGTGGTAGTACACGATGTTGGACGGCCGGCCTGCCTGCTCGGCCAGCAGTCCCTGGGTTGCCTGGCGTTGGAAGTCGAGCAATGTCTGGCCACTGGTCACTGCCCAGAGGGCTGCCAGTGCGACACCGGGGACGATGGCGAGTACCAGCAGGGCCGTCCGCAGCGACATGGTGGTCGAGCCGGTCCGCCGTGATGCGCGCGTGCGCAGAGGATGCTCCTTGAGGGGTGTCCAGCCTCACGACTGGTCAAATCCGTTGAGAATTTCGACAGATGGATATTAGTCACACTGCAAAAGGAAAGAAAGTGGGCTCGCATGTGCAACACGGCACGCCCACACCTCCTCTACCAAATTACGTCGAAGGTCATGAATGTCTGATTGGTTCAGGAGTTCCCGACGTGTTGAGGCATCTCTCCCGGCGGGCCGGCCGTCGCAGGCGCGCCGGGCGGGTGAACAGGGCTGAGGGATATATGAGTATTCGGTGCACTTTGTTCCGGACCCTCGCCGTGACCGCGCTCATCGTCTGCCACTTCGCGCTGGCCGCCTGCGCCAGTTGGCTGGTGCGGCGGCTCGGCAGGCGCGCCTTCGTGGTACTCGCGCTGCCACCGGCCGCCGCCACCGTGTGGGCGTTCACGCAGTGGAGACCGCCGCCGCCGGAGGATCCGTCACCTGGTCGTGGCAGTGGATCGGGGCCTACGACGTCTCCCTGGCCCTGCGCCTGGACGCGCTCGCCGAGCTGATGGTGCTGCTCGCGGCCGGCGTCGGCACGCTCGTGCTGCTGTACTGCGCCTCGTACTTCACCGACAGCACTCCGCGACTGGCCGCCTTCGCCGGAAACCTGCTGGCCTTCGCGGGCGCCATGCTCGCCCTCGTACTCGCCGACGACCTGATCTCGCTCTATGTGTTCTGGGAGCTGACCACGGTCTTCTCCTACCTGCTCATCGGGCACGGCAGTGAGCGGAAGCAGAACCGGCGCTCCGCGCTCCAGGCCCTCACCGTCACCACCTTCGGCGGCCTCGCGATGCTCGTCGGCTTCCTGATCCTCGGTCAGGCCGCCGGTACCTACCGCATCTCCGAGATCGTCGCCGATCCACCCGAGCCGACCATCGCCGTCTCGGTGGCCGTCGTCCTGGTCCTGTGCGGGGCGCTGTCGAAGTCGGCGATCTGGCCGTTCAGCCTCTGGCTGCCGAACGCGATGGCCGCCCCGACCCCCGTCAGCGCCTATCTGCACGCCGCCGCCATGGTCAAGGCCGGTGTCTACCTGGTGGCCCGGCTCGCTCCCGCCTTCGCCGACGTCCCGGTCTGGCGGCCGGTCGTCCTCGTGCTCGGCGGGCGACCATGCTGCTCGGCGGCTGGCGAGCACTGCGCCTGAACGACCTGAAGCTCGTCCTCGCCTACGGAACGGTCAGCCAGCTCGGCTTTCTCACCGTGCTCGCGGGGCCGGCAACCGGGACGCGGCGCTCGCCGGCGCCGTCATGATCCTGGGGCACGCCCTGTTCAAGGCGCCGCTGTTCCTCGTCATCGGCATCGTCGACCACGCGGCGGGCACCCGCGATCTGCGCAGGCTCTCCGGTGTCGGCCGCGCGCTGCCGCACGTCTGCGCGGTCGCTGTGCTCGCTGCGGCCTCCATGGCCGCCGTGCCGCCGCTGCTCGGCTTCGCCGCGAAAGAGGCCGCGTTCGACGCACTCCTACACGGCAACACCGCCGACCGGTGGACGCTGGCCGTCACGGTCATCGGCTCGGCGCTGACCGCCGCGTACACCCTGCGCTTCGTCTGGGGCGCCTTCGCCCGTAAACCCGATATCGAAGACACCCCGTGCACCGCGTCGGCCCGGCCTTCCTCGCCGCTCCCGCGGTGCTCGCCGCCGCGGGCTGGTGCTGGGGCCCGGCGTCGGATGGACGAACCGGCTCTTCGGCGCGTACGCGGACTCCTTCCCAGCCTCCGCGCACCCTACCACCTCGCGCCCTGGCACGGCTTCGGTACCGCGCTGCTCCTGTCCGCGCTCGCCTGGGCGGGCGGCGCCCTGCTCTTCGCGGGCCGGGCACGCGTCACCCGGCTCTCCCGGCGGATCGCCTGGCCGACCGCCGACCGCGTCTTCGGCCGTATCCTCCTGGGCCTGGAACGTTTCGCCCTGCAGATCACCGGCTTCGTCCAGCGGGGCTCGCTCTCCGTCTACCTGGCCACCACCCTGCTGGTGATGCTCGCTGCGCAGCTGGCCGTACTCATCACGGACCGGCCCTGGCAGAGTGCGGCGACACCCCGCGTGTGGGACGGACCGCTCCAGGGCGCGGTGGCCGCCCTGACCTGTGCGGCCGCCCTGTTCTGTCTGACCGTCAGCCGCCGGATGAAGGCCGTGGTACTGGCCGGGCTCACCGGATACGGCACGGCGCTGCTCTTCGTCGTCCAGGGCGCTCCCGACCTCGCACTCACCCAGTTCTGCGTCGAAACGGTGTCGATGATCGTTTTCGTGCTGGTCCTGCGCCGGATGCCGGTGCACTTCCAGGAGTCGGTCAGCCCCTGGCGGCGTGCGGTACGTGTGCCGGTGGCGCTGGCCGCCGCCGCCACCTCGGGGTGGTCGTGTGGACCGCCGCGGGCTCGCGCATCGCCCGACCGGCGGGCGCGGCGATGGTCGAGGAGGTGGCCCATCACGGCCTGAAGGACGTCGTGGCCACCATCCTGGTCGATCTGCGTGCCTGGGACACGATGGGGAGTCCGCGGTGCTCGCGGCCGCCGCGATCGGCGTGACCAGCCTCCTCTATCTGCACCGCCGCGACGAAGTACCCACGTCACAGGAGGAACAGCGGGGAGCAACCGCCTGGTCGGTGCCATCGCGCCGGATGACCGGAATGCCGCAGGGCGACGACACGGCGCCCGAGCGAAGCTGGCTGGCCGCAGGTGCGACGCTCGCGCCCGAACACCGCTCCATCGTCTTCGAGGTGGTGGCCCGGCTGATCTTCCATCCCATTCTGGTGCTCTCGGTGTATCTGCTGTTCTGTGCCGAGAACATGCCGGGCGGCGGCTTCGTCGCCGGGCTCGTCGCCGGAGTCGCCCTCATCACCCGGTACCTGGCGGGCGGCCGGTTCGAACTCGCCGAGGCCGCACCGCTGCAGCCGGGGCTCTTCACCGGGCTCGGTCTGTTCCTGTCCACCGGGGTCGCCCTGCTCGGCCTCGCGGAGGGCACGGTGCTGCACGCCTGGACGCACCACGGACATCTGCCGCTGTTCGGCGACTACCACCTGAGTACGACGGTCGTCTTCGACTTCGGTGTCTACCTGCTGGTCCTCGGCGTGGTCCTGGACATCGTGCGTGCCCTGGGCGCCAAGATCGACCGGCAGACGGAGCGGGCACCGGGCGCACTGGGCCCGGCGGACCCGGTGGCGGGAGGCTCGGGCCGATGACGGTCAGCGCCTCCCTCCTGGCCACGGCCGTGGTGCTCTGCGCCGTCGGCGGCACCCTGATGCTCACCCGGCCGCTCACCCGCATCCTGCTCGGTGCGGTCATCGCGGGCAACGGCATCAATCTGCTCGTCCTGTCCGCGACCGGCCCGGCCGGCGAGGCGCCCCTGCTCTACGGGGTGCCGTGGCGACGGATCACGGACCCGCTGCCGCAGGCCATCGCGCTCACCGCCATCGTCATCACCCTCGCCACCACCGCGTTCCTCCTGGCCATGGCCTACCGCAGCCATCAGCTGACCGGTACGGACGAGGTCCACGACGACCTCGAGGACCGGCGCATCGTGCTGCGCGCCGAGGTGAGGGGAGTGGACCGAACTGCGGGAGCGCTACCGGGCCGAGTCCGACGGCAGCGACGAGGAGCGCGCCCGCTACCGGCAGGAGCGACGCCGGCTGCTGGCCCGGCTGAGAGCGGACCGCGCCTGGCAGGCACGGGGCAGGGACGCCTCCGGCGATCTGTGGCACGACGTGCTGGGAGCGGACCCGGAGGACTACCTCAAGGCCACCGAAACAGGTGGTCAACCCACTGCCGGTCCACCCGGCCCCGCTGCCGGTCCGGCCGATCCCGCTGCCGGTCCGCCCGGCCCCGACCGAGGAGCTGCCGGATGAACGCGCTCGTCCCGCTGCCGGTACTGCTGCCGCTCTGCGCCACCGGCCTGAGTCTCGCCTTCGGCACTCGGCTCGCCCGCTTCCAGCGGTACATCAGCGTCATCGTGCTCAGCGCCGTACTCGGACTCTCGGCCGTTCTGATGATCGTGGCGGACCGGCAGGGCCCGCTCGCCGTCCACCTCGGCGACTTCGCCCCGCCGCTCGGCATCACCCTGGTCGCGGACCGGCTCTCCGGGCTGATGCTGACCGTCTCCTCGGCCATCACCCTCAGCGTCCTCGTCTACTCCATCGGCCAGGGCATGGCTGACCGGGACAAGGAAACTCCGGTAGCCGTCTTCCACCCCGCCTACCTCATCCTGGTCGCCGGAGTCTCGTGCACGTTCCTCGCGGGCGATCTGGTCAACCTTTATGTCGGCTTCGAGATCATGCTGGTCGCCAGCTTCGTCCTGCTGACCCTCGGCGGCACCGGTCCCCGGATGCGCGCGGGCTCCACCTACGTGATCATCTCGCTGTTCTCGTCGATGCTGTTCCTCACCGCCATCGCCATGACGTACGCGGCGGCAGGCACCGTCAACTTCGCCCAGCTCGCGGTCCGGCTGCCCGAACTCCCGCTCGGCGTGCAGACCCTGATCCAGGCGATGCTGCTGACCGTCTTCGCCATCAAGGCGGCGGTGTTCCCGCTCGGCGCCTGGCTCCCCGACTCCTACCCGACCGCTCCCGCGCCTGTCACCGCCGTCTTCGCGGGCCTGCTCACCAAGGTGGGCGTCTACTGCATGCTGCGCATGGAGACCCTGCTCTTCCCCGGCAACCGGCTCGGCGACCTGCTGATGGCGGCAGCCCTCGCATCGATGATCGTCGGCATCCTCGGCGCGGTCGCCCAGACCGACCTGAAGCGGCTGCTCTCCTTCACCCTCATCAGCCACATCGGCTACATGGTCTTCGGAATCGGCCTCGCCACCCGTGACGCGTACGGGGCGCGATCTTCTACGTCGTCCACCACATCACCGTCCAGACCACGCTCTTCCTGGTCGCCGGGCTCATCGAACGCCGGGGCGGCACCAACGAACTGACCCGGCTCGGCGGTCTGGCCAAGGCGGCCCCGGTGCTTGCCATCCTCTTCTTCGTACCCGCCATGAACCTGGCCGGGATCCCCGCTCTCAGGCTTCATCGGAAGCTCGCACTCATGCGGGCCGGTGTGGCCGACGGCAGCGTCTGGGCCTGGGCTCTCGTCATCGGATCGACGGTGACGAGCCTGCTCACGCTGTACGTGATGGCCAAGGTCTGGAATCTGGCCTTCTGGCGGGCCGAACCACCGGGCCAGGCCGCTTACGGCACCGTCATCGAATCCCCGACGACAGCGATGACTCGGACACCGACGAGGGACCCGACCGGATCCCCGGGACCGGCGACGAAGGGGCGATGCCCGGTCTGCAGCCGGCCTGGCAGGCCGGCGCGACCACCCTGCACGGGCGCGCCGTCACCACCACGACCCGGCCGCCGGCCGCGATGACCGCGGCCACCGCGGGGCCGTCGCACTCGGCCTCGCCTTCACCGTGCTGGCCGGTCCGCTGGCCGCCTACACCGACCGGGCGGCCGGCGAACTCATCGAGCGGTCCCCTATATCGAGGAGGTGCTCGGCCGGTGAAACGCCTGATCACGCTGGCCCGCCGGAACCCCGATCTGCCGCCTTTCAGCTGCGAGTTCGCCGGCCGTAGACCGCGCGTGCTCGATCTTCCGCTGATCGCCTGGCTCACCTTCATCTGGGTGCTGCTCTGGTCCACCCTGACCTGGGCCAACGTCGTCACCGGCGTGGTCGTCGCGGTCGCCGTCTGTCTGGCCTTCCCGCTGCCCAAGGTGGATCTCGGGCTGCGACTGCATCCCTGGGGCATCCTGCGGCTCGCCGGCTATCTGCTCTACGACATGTACACCTCGGGCGTACAGGTCACCCGGCAGATCTTCGTCCGCAGTCCGCACCGGCCGGCCGTCATCGGTGTGCCTCTGCGCTGCCGTAGCGACCTGATGCTCGCGGGGACCGCCGTCGCCGTATCCAACGTGCCCGGCGGGTCCATCGTCGAAGTGCGCCGGGCCACGGCCACGGTATTCGTACACGTACTGGACGCGGACGGGCCGGCCGCACTTGACGCGGCCCGGCGGTCGGTCTGGCGCCTGGAGGAGCTGACCGTACGGGCCTTCGGCACCCGGGACGAGATCGACCGGGTGGCAGCCCCGCCACCCGGTCCCACCGGCAGCGAGGGGACACCGCATGAGCGTGCCCGAGACCGTCGACCATGTCCTGCTGGTGGCTGCCGTCGTGGTGATCGTTGTCGCCGGGGCGCTGCTTCTCGTACGGATCTGGCGCGGCCCTCCATGCTCGACCGGGCTCTCGCCCTGGACGTCTGCGCCGCCCTCATCATCGCCGGACTCGGTGCCAAGTCCGCGATGGCCAGGACCCGTTCTACTTCCCGGTCATGCTGGTGCTCGCGTTCCTCGGTTTCACCGGGTCCGTGGGCATCGCCCGCTTCATCGCCGTACGCGACCGGCCGCTCTCACGTACGAAAGCGAGCGCAGGGAAGGCCGGGACGGGCACCGGCACAGGCACCGGACCGGGACCGGGACCGGGAACGGGAACGGGAACGGGAACGGGAACGGGAACGGGAACGGAACGGGAACGGGAACGGTACGAAGGAGGATCGGGAATGAGTGTCTGGCTGCGGATCACCGACACGGCCGGAGCGGTGCTGATCCTGATCGGCGCGCTGATCTGTCTGCTGGGCGTGATCGGCATGATGCGACTGCCGGACGTCCTGTCGCGGAGCCACGCCGCCACCAAGCCGCAGACTCTCGGCCTGCTTCTGGTGCTGGCCGGGGTCACACTGCGGCTGCACAGCGGCATGGACCTCGCCACGCTCGCGCTCGTCGCCTTCTTCCAGCTGCTGACCAGCCCGGTGGCCGCGCATCTGGTGGCGCGGTCGGCGTACCGGACCGGCCAGATCGAGCACAGCGAGCTGCTCATCGATGAACTGGACCAGCAGCTCACCGAGCGGGAGACCGGACCGGCAGGGAGGGAGGGGTGGCTGAGGCGAGTGGTGAGGGAGGGCTACCGGGCGCCGTCGTCGTTCCGGCCGGTTCGCAGCGCTCCCGGCAGCTCGCTGAGCCCCAGCCCGGTGCGGCTACGAGCATTGATCGCCGCGACGCGGGCGCTCAGCAGTTCGGCGGAGCTCAACGCCCTGACCCGGTCCGGCCGTGCGTCCCATTCCCGCCCGCCGCCGAGCGGACGCAACTGGAGGTACGGGCCCTCCTGCCCATGACGACACCGACGCGGTCGCGAGCCGGGTCGTGGACGCTGTCGCCGATGGCCGGGGCGGGTGGCGGGCGGTGCGTATCCGATCCCGGCCCCGCCCGGCCGGGGCCGTCCGTCACCTGCCGGTCCCCTTCACGACGACAGCGGCGAGGGCCAGCGCGACGGGTGCGGAGCAGACGCCGAGGTGGACGAGGGCATACCGGACGTCGCCTCTGCCGTCCGCCTCGCGCTCCTCGGTGTGCGGGGCGGCCGGTTCGTGCGGGTGGATGACGTCGGCCCAGGGAGTACGGACATCCATGGCGGGCAGCTGGATGCCGGCCCGGCTGAGGGCGGTGGCGAGGGCGTCGCGGGCTTCGAGCGCTTCGGTGGTCCTGGCCGCCTCCATCCGCCATTCGACCGGGGGTACGGGAACGGCGGCACTGCGGGACGGGCTGCCCTGCGGTGTCCTGCGGGGAGGGGCGGCCTGGGCGTCATGGTGACTTCCTTCGGTCGGTCGTTGCGCGGATCCTCCGCCCCGCCACAGGTCTTCACGCACTCTGTGTGAGGGGCTGGTTACGAGAATGGCCCTGCCGCGGGCAGGACTCACCGAGGGCGGGTGCTGCTTCCGGGGCGCGATCAGCAAGTTCCACACGTTCCACGTCAGGATGCACCGCCGACGCCGGTAGCCGGCTGAAGCAGCCGGTCCTGTGACAGTGCTCCGATGCGGAATGGGGCAACCTCGGCGCCCGTTCCAACACAACGTGGCCATACGAGCGTTCTGCGTTCAGCACGATCGCGACGATCAGCCGGACGTGGCCCGTGGTTCATGACAGCTGGGATCGCTGCAGGCAAGTCCGCACTCGTACACGGGGCTCGGTAACGTCACGGCTGACCACGGAGTGGATACCGCCGGAAGGAGATCATCCCGCGCAGGTGATCCAGGACGCGGTCGTGGCGGGCGGCGGTGTTGTCGTGGGTGCGGCCAGGGCGGGCGGCGATGAACTCAGAGCACGCGCTGGTAGCGGAGTTCAGTGAGCGTGATCTCGTTGTAGGCGTCGTCTTGAGTGGCACCGTCGGCTTGATAGCCGGCCCGCTCGTAGAAGCGCCGGGCTCGTTGGTTGTCGGAGAGAACCCACAAGGCCGACGCTTCGAAGCCCTGGCTCCTCATCTGCGCGTGAGCCTCCTCCAGGAGCCTCCGGCCGATGCCCTGGCCGATCAGATCCGGCGACACGTACAAGGCGTAGACCTCACCTGCCCGCCCCGGAGAAGCCATCTCACTCCGACACGGCCCGAAGCAGATCCACCCCACCGGGCCATGGTCGCCGAGCGCCACAAGGTCTCGTGACTGCCGATGGGGTTGAGAGGAGCTGCCGCCGCTGAACGGCGTCACGTTCGACCGTCATTGCATCCAAGTACGTCTGGGGAACCATGCCGGCGTATGCCGCCTGCCATCCCGGACCCGGACTGTCGAGACGGCCTCGATGTCGGCCCAGTCCATCTCCCGCACATGCACCATCGCGCCACGGTAATGCCAGAGACACGGCAGAACGAACTGCTTTATCTCGCTGCCGAGCCGTCAGGGTCGAACGCACCTCCTCACAACAGACGATCTACGCCTCAGGCCGGCGCCCAGGACCAGCACGAGCACCCCGAGCGCCGGTCACCCCAGCCCTCTGACCTGCTGTTTTAAGTCGGCGGAGGCTCGATGTGAAGTGCCTGACGGCATGTTGACGCCCATGCAGACAGCGGAGGACACCCTCAGACGGGCCTGGCGCCAGATGACCGAAGGGTCCGCATCCGGCGCCGCGCCCTTGACCACCGCCCAGACGCACTGGCGCACTTCGGCCCGCGCCGAGCGGATCGCGGTATCCAGGACGGTACTTGATCACGCTTCGGACTGGCCCTTCACCCAGCCGCCCGAATGCTGGAATCAGGCCGGCCAGCGAGGGTGGAATTCCATGGTCGGTGCGGGCTGGGGCCGGAACACCTGCGCCAGGACCCTCGCGGGTCCTAAGCTGTGCGTGGGGAAAGCCCGTGGCATCAGGAGGCGCGAATATGGCGAGTCGCAGTAGGAGTCGACGCGATACTCAAGTAATTGCCGCATGGATTGGCGGGGCCGCCATAGTCATTGCCGCCATAATAACGGCAATTGTTACACTGGCAGGGGCCGGTTCCGGGGAAGCAATAATAATTGCAGCGGAACTCAAATCGATTGCAAGATCGACAACACCACGAACAAGTAGCCACAGGACGAGGAATCGCCGCAATGATTTCTACCAAGCGTGTGCTGATGCCCGTGTTTGCGACCTGCCTCTTCCTTGCAACCCCTGCCTGTCAAAGTGGAGCCAGCAATAAGTGTACGGGGATGCGGACTGTCAAATATCATACAATGCACCAGCATCGCCGACCCCTGACGATTCACCTCTGCATTTAATCGGGTCGCTCTACGGGTGCACCTCGGGCTGGTATTTCGACAAGACACTCGATGAGATGGGCAAGTCAGGTAACTTGACATTTGATGCTCTTGCGAAAGAGGGAATACCCCTTTCAGGTGCGGGGAGATGCAGTTCTTGATAACGGCTACAACGCCGAGCGAAGAAGCGTCTCTCATTACGGGCATACATGTCAAAGTGTCGAGCAGGGTGAAACCCAAAAGTGGCTTGATCGTCGCTAATACGCAGGGTTGCGGAGCGAATTCAAGTAACCGTCTTATGGATATGGATCTAGACCGGGACCCAGTGCAATTAGGTGCCTACGATAATGTTTTGTGAACCCGATGGTCCCAGCGGTACGCTTTCCGTCCAACTCACCATCAGGGATTCCGAGACGTTCCAGCTGTCCGCGTACACCGACTCCGTCGTCAGCTTCTCGGTGAAAGTCGATTGGAGGGTTGAAGGGAAGAGGGGATAGTCTTTTGATAACAAAAAGGGCTTCATGGTCGCAGGTTACGGAGATTTTCCAGTTTACCGACTTGATTCAGAAATGGAAACTCTTATTCCGTATGACGGAAATATCCCATCGAATGGCGGCGGCATCCCGCAGGTTTGCGGTGAGGTTCCTCTCAGTGGTCAGAGAGTTCAAATTCTGGACGCCTCGGGTGACACCGGTTGCGATGTGGCGATGAAAGTCGCGGATGCGCATATGGATGGCAAAGCATTTCGTAGTTGGAGTTGTTCGACCAATTCGCAGGATGTGGTACGGGGTACTGGAATCTTTAGCCGTTGCGATGATCGGCAGGCGCGTGTCGTGCTTGTTCGACCCGGAATCGTTGCAAATGTTACCGCAACCAGTTGAAACTACTCTATCGGTGTGACGGCTATCGAAGGCTGTGGAAAAGTCGGGGCACTGGCAGCTACTGCCGCCGACGGTTTTCCAGGTCGCGGCGGAGTCGGTAGTCAGCGGGATGGCGACCACAGCGGCGGCTACACCCAGGCCAGCGGCGGTACGGGAGCGGCACGATTTCACGAGTCCTCGACAAGCATCGACCCGCTGGTTCCTCATGCATCGCGGGCAAGCATCGTCAGCATCCTTGGCTCTGCACACACGCCTGGCGCTGTGCGGCCGTCAGGGGCAGTACGGCGGGCAGTCCGGAGGTGCACATGGCGTCGGCCAGGGCGGGCCTGAAGTCTCGCCAGGCTCGGCACCGTTACCGGACGTGCTCGATCCAACACCTTGCGCACCGAGTCGACGGCCCCTGAGGCCGGCTGGTGGTGACGTGCTGCCAAGACGGTGTTGTCAGGTCTGGTCATCGAGGCCGCAGCGCCACTCATTTCCGTGAGTGAGCGTTTTCAGCGTGGCCACTGATCGGGTGACGCCGGTGAGGTCGAGGTGGGGCGCAACGCACAAGGTCCCCGTGCCGTCGAGGGAGGTGTTCGAAGTCTCAACCCATCGGCACAGGAGCCCTGTTGGTTCCCTATCCTGCCGCACTCGACCTCCCGCATGCACTGGTCGAGTGGGGCACCGTGCTCATCATCACCCGCGGGGTGACCGGCGCTGCAAGCTGCCGCCGCATCGGCGTGCGCTGGTCGCCCTCCAGGAACAGGACGTGGCCGGGCGAGCGCACTTCCAGCCACGAAAATATCGCCATGGTAGACATATCTACCGACCGGGAGCAGATCTTCAGGCAATGGACCATTGCGACCTTGATCCCTCGACCCGATGCAACATAACTTAGCGATCACCGGTTGCGATCAACCGATTACAGGGGGCTTCGCGCCAGGTGGTTTTAGGCCTGTCGCGATTTTCTATGCTCTTCTTGCTGCCCGTGAGGAAGCGGGTTCCACTATTCCTGGGGAGGGGTTCAATATGAGTGCGTTCACTCACAAGATAGTCCGCAGTGCAGCGGTAGCCGGCCTGACGTTGGCGGCAATAGGGGACTGGCGCGGCTCAGGCGTCGACGTCGGCACCGAGTGGCGATGTATCGGTTCAGGAATCTTGTCCGAGCAGTGGTCAGGTCGGTTTCGGCCAGGTGTGCACCACGCTCTCCAGCGGTCGTCTGTTTCACGACAAGACGCAGGGCTCAGGCCCCGTGACGGTCAGAATGTGGTACGAGAAGTCGAGTGGTGGCAGCATCTCGGCGAAGCTGGGCTTCAACTATGCCGGTACGACCACGCGGGGCTCGACGTTCAGCCAGGGTCGGGCACGACCAAGAGCTCTTCGTGGAGCCGTAACTGGTCGTCGGACTGCTACTCCACCATCGGGATGCTGTCGGTGAGTGGCCAGAGGACGTTCCAGACGCCTTCGGGCACCTGCTGAGTTCCGTCCGCTGCCCCGCCCGCGGCTCACGCGGGCGCTCCCGCGTGAAGGTGTTGCATCACCATGCTGCAAGCTGTTTTCAATGGTCGAGGTGAATTCGTTCTCATCGCCTTGGCTGCGGTGACGATCGCGGCCCTCATCGGTTATATCGCCGCGAAGAGGATCCTGAATCATCCGTGGTCGTACGCGGGTCTCGCTGCCGTTTTGGTGGCGGAGCTGAGCGTTACCTTATTTTTCCCTTCCCGGGACATGTGTCCGGTCAGTGTGTCCTCAACCGGAATTTCAGTGAACCTTTCGCGACAGAGCAGGGTCTGCTCAATGTAGCGATGTTCCTGCCTATTGGGTTCCTTGGGGTTGTTGCCGTCCGACGCGTCTTTCCTGTCTTTCTGGGTGGAGCACTGCTGTCAGTGGTGACCGAGCTCAGCCAGGCGCTCGCCCCATGGTCGGGGCGAAGCTGCGACAGTAGCGATGTACTGACGAACGTCCTCGGTGCGGGAGTCGGGACACTTACCGGTTGGGCCGTCGTCCGTGCTGCCAAAGGCGAGCTCCACCCCTACGCCCCGCGGCGAAGCCGACTGCTGTCATCTTCATGACCGGCTTTGTCATCTGTGGCGTGGTATGGAAAGCCTGGATCACTCCGTTGGTTGTGGACTCCACGAGCCTGCAGATCGCGGGAAGCGACGAGAGGTCCCAGGCGCAGCAGGTCCTTGCTGCAGCCTTCGACGATCACTTCGATGTCGCGAACGTGCAGCTCCAGTCCGGGCAGAACGGTGCCTCTGACATGCTGATGATCACTTTGGAGACGGGGTTCGCCGAGCTGAGCTGGCCGGACAAGGAACAGCTCACGGCCAGTCTGGAAAGCTCCAGCGAGCCTGGACCCGGCAGCTTTGCCGTGGCAGGGGCCGGAGCTGCCCCGAAAACCGCTGACGACGCGCTCCGCATCGCCACGAAGTACGCGAAGGAGCGCTTCCCGTGGGGCACCAAAGACTCGCACGTGAAGTCCTTTCCGGTCGGCGATGATGCGGAGTTCGGCTGGATGGTCAGCTGGCGCAGCCGTATCGACGGAGTACTCATGCCCATGCGCCTGGACGTGCAGATCAACCGAGCCGGCCGCGTATCTGCACTGCTGACCCGTCATCCGGAAGGCTCCGTCCTCTTCCCCACCCGGGTGAGCGAGAAGCAGGCCGCGGCCTCCGCATCCGAGTTTGCAGGTGGGGCGAAGACGGACGCGGGCAACTTGCTGGCTGTCCGGCGCGAAGGAGAGTGGCGGGCGCAATGGATCTTTCCGGTCTCAGTCGGCAGCGATGTCTACCCGGTCTACGTCGACGCTGAAACAGGAAAAGTGGATGAAAGGGCCGCTCCCACTCAAGGTCTGCCCACAACACCCAACTGACCTCGTCAGCAGTCAAGCCTCGCGGACGGGTCCCCGCCGAAGAGGGCCGGGGACCTTAGCCTCAATACCGGTAACTTAGGGCGCTTTAGTCCGCTTGACCCGTTTGGGTTTGCTGGCGTTGACGATGGTGACAGTCGAGATGGCGGGCCGGTCTGTAACCCGGTGGGTGGCGCGTTTGAGGGCCAGCCGAGGACTTTGCGTTTGATGACGCGGGGTTGGATCTGCGGCGTCGCGGTGGCAGGAGACGCTCGAGGAGTTCAGCGTCGCGGGTGAGTCTGCCGGGGAAAATGCCGCCTGGCCGGTGACCTGGCGGCGCACGACGCGCAGTGAACGGATGAAGGAGATGCGGTCGGGGTCCTGACCGGCTTGGTTCGCGGCCTGGTGCATCAGGTGCCGGATAGCGTGGTGGACGAGCAGGAAGCCGTAGAGTTCCTGCTCGGCTCCGTCAGGGTGTTGTGAACGCAGTACCAGGTGTGGCCCGCCGAGGTGGGTCTTGATCTCGTCGAGGGTTGCACGGTCTCACCAACGCTGACGTGATGTTTCTTCGCTTGCCCGAGGAGCGTACCGTGGCATACGCCGAGAACGGGTACCGAGGTGAACTCAGCGAGGAAACCGCGCCGGTTGAGCGGCTACAACGTGCCTCCCGATTCGGTGCGCGACTTGGCGCTCTCACCTGCCGAGTCGCGGAAGTTCATTCTGTGCATTCTGGAGGAAGTACCGTGCGATCCCTCGACCTGACCGCAGTAACTTGGCACAAGAGCAGCTACAGCAACCAGGACGGCGGTCAGTGCCTTGAGTTTGCTGTTGGTCTCGCCGCCGTTGTTCCTGTGCGGGACAGCAAGAGCCTGCATGGCCCCGTGCTCGCATTTGCGGCGGACGGATGGTCTTCGTTCGTGTCCGCTGTGAAGGCCGGTTCGATGGGCGTCTGAGCCGCCGACTGCACGAGACGGCCTCTGCTGACCGGTGGGTCGTGCGGGCCGTCGGCGTCTGCACGCAAGCTACGTCTCTTCTGTCCTCAGCCCCGGCTGGAACCCGCCGCGGGGCTCGGGCTACCGGGGCGCGTTCGTCAGCCTGGAGCCGGATCAACGTGCCCTCGATGATGGGGAGCTCACCGGCGTGGGATGAGGCAGGCCGGCAATCCGGTCGAAGCCCTATGAGCCCACCGTGCCTTGCACGAATCGCCGAAGGTGAGCACGCACGGTGTTGGGCTGCTCCAACCAGGGTTCGTGCCCAGCGTCTTCGACGCACGTCAGGGAAGTTCGAGCCTGAGCGCGAGTGATTCAAGGGCCGACACTGGGCGGGGATCGTCGGCCCCACCGAGAAGCTCCGCCCGCGCGGGCAGGCATGCGCGCAGCTCGGCAAGATGCTCACCGAGTGGGTCCGCGCGCCCTGCCGCGCCAAGCTCGCTGTTCATAGCCCAGTTGACGGGCGACGCCGCCGGGCACCCTGCGCGGCCCAGTGCCACCTCCGTTCGGGATCGGCATGGTCGGTGAACCAGGCCAGTGTGAGCAGCTCGACTTCCTGCTCCTCCGTGCGGTGCGGCAACTCCTCCAATACACGGAGCCGCTCCAGCTGCGCTGCGGACATGCGGCGGCCTCGCTCCGCTCGGTCCCCGGTATGCCAATCACCGACGAACGGCCCGCACATCAGAAGCATCGCGGCAACCCGGTCAGGATGCGTCAGGCAGAACCGGCTCGCCAGGTCAGTCCCGTAGGAGTGCCCGATCAGCACAGCTCTGGGCACGTCCCATGCGTCGAGCAGTTCGGCGAGATCGTCGACATGCCGGGCGAAGGAATGGCGCCCCGCCACGGGGATTGCCCCGTGCCTCGCTGGTCGTACCGGTACACAGGCGCGAGGTCCGCGACCATGGGGGCGACATCGCCCAGATAATCCGGCAGACCTGGACCGCCATGGAGCATGACCACGGCCGGCCGCCGAGTCGTGTCCCCAGCGCCATCCAGCGTAACTGCGCCTCGTCGGTCATCGACGTGAGGCCCTGCGTCTCCATCAAGGTCACCGCAGAGAACCTACCGGCGTCACTGAGGCTCCGCCAAAGGTTAAAGAGCAAGATCAGTCCTGGGGTGTACTGCCGGGCGGGGACTTCGCGGTGGGGCCGCCTCAGGGCGACATCGGTGTGGGTGAGGGCGCTGGTGCAGAAGGTGCAGTGGGGGCAGCAGAGGTAGCGTCGCCGTCCAGGCACATCAGCGATATGACAACCGGCGCCTGAATGCCCTGTGCCTGCTCCCCGGGAGACCGGCCGTGACCGTCCAGTTGCTCTTCACGAGGGTGAGCGTCGCGCTGCCCATGTCGGGGCCGGTCTGCCAGCCATGCTCGGAACGGGCTCGCGCGAAGGCTGCTTCCAGGGCAGCATCCACCGTATCGGGCGAATGCCGTCCCGAGAGCCGTTCGGAGCAACTGCCCAGGGCGTTCAGGGTGTCCTCTTCACCGTGATGCCCTCCGCCGCCAGCATGGCTGTCATCTCTGACACCACCGTGTCCGCAGGCAGTGGCGGACCCGAAAGACGCGAGGGCAGTGGCCCGAGGTCCCGCAGTAGAGGGTGCAGGCCGTAGCCGTCGCCGCCATCACCAGTGCGGCCATGATCAAGGACGCCAGGGATGCGCGTCTCTGTCTCCGTCGCAGGATGGTCCCTGTCTTCATCTGTTACCCGCACGGCCGGTCAGTCTTCCATCCCGCTGTTCCTGACGGACCACCGGCCATGAATACGTGGATCGCCAGACGCCCTCGTCGACAGGTGGATGCGTGGACGCCGACAACTACTCACATGTGGTCGGGTACCTCACGGACTTCGTTCAACCGGGACCTCAGTTCGCTGTGCACCCCAGTAGCCGGTCTCCGTCGGCTCGCCGCCGCGACAGAGGATCGTGCGCCGGCCGGTTCCACGGCCAGGGAAGGGCAGGGCCTCGGTGCGGAGGGCGGTGTCCCACTGCGCGTGGGTAGGTCTGCCCAGGTCATCGCCAACGGAGGGTTCGAGAACGGCACCACACCGTGGGCCGGCACCACCGGGTCGATCTGCGCCCACGCCGGCCAGCCGGCCCACTCCGGCTCCCGGTTGTCCTGGCTGGTGGCTACGGCTACGCCGAGACGGACACCATCAGCCAGACGGTGACCGTGCCTGCCTGCTGCGCCGCGGCGACGCTGAACTACTGGCTGCACATCGACACGGCCGAGTCGGGCAGCACGGCCTACGACCTCTTCGAGGTCAAGGCCGGCAGCACCACACTGAGCACGCTCTCGAACGCCGACGCGGCCAGTGGCTACACCTCGCGCACGCTTGACCTGAGCGCCTACGCGGGACAGCGGATCACGCTGACCTTCACGGCCACCGAGGACGCCTACCTGCAGACCAGCTTCGTCATCGACGATGTGACCCTGCAGAAGCGCTGACCTGCCGTTCCGGCTTCTCCACCGTCGCCGCCCGCCCGGCTTCCAGCCGGGCGGGCCTGCCGTCCAGGGATCTCGTGCCTGGATCACCGGCGACTGGTCGAGCTGGATGAGAACCGGGCACTGCGCGAGATGATCGGCCGATCTCCGCTGCCGCTGCATCCGGTGGCCGCGGCTCAGCCGACGTGGACAGCGGCGGTGAACCGTTCGACGGCGTCCCACAGTTCGCGTTCGCGCTGCGGGTCGTAGGACTCCTGCGAGGACTGGACCACGCGGCTGCGGTCGACGTAGGAGCCGGTCGGCGCCTCGGTCGCGCCGAGGACGAGTCCGGCAAGACTGCGCCCGGCGGCGGTGCGGTTGGTGGCGAACGGGGTGAGGGTCATCACCGGCAGGATGCGCCGCATCGCGAAGCGGGTGACGGGATCCGCGTTGCGGGTCAGGCCGGTACCGGGGACGAACCCGGGTTGAAGGCCACGGCGTCGATCCCGGCCGGCAGCCGGCGCGCGTACTCGTGCACCAGGTAGATCGCGGCCAGCTTGCTCGTCGAGTACGCGGTACGACCGCCGGTCGCGGTGCCCGACTTGGGGAAGGCACCGGTACGGGCGAGGACTTCCGGGAGCGCCAGGCCGGTCCTGGCACCATGCCCATGTTGTGCCTGAAGTCGCCGAAGTGCGTGTCGCTGACCGTGATCACGATCCTGGCGGGAGCGACGAAGCGGTCTTCGAGCAGGCGGACGAGCGCGTGGTTGGCCAGCACGTTGATCGCGAAGGTGGACTCGAAACCGTCGGGTCCCTCGGTCAGCGCGTCCGTGTACTGCATGCCCGCGTTGCCCACGAAACCGCGCAGCGGCGGCAGGTCACCGCGGCCGAGCCGGTCGTTGATCTTGGTGGCGGCCGACCGGATGCTGTCCAGTGAGCCGAGGTCCGCGGCGACGTGCGAGACCGTGTGCCCACCCGCACCCAGCTCCTCGGCCAGCCGGGCGCCGGAGGTACCGCGGGCGACGACGAGAAGGTGCACATCCGGCGACTGGCGCAGGATCTGCTCCGCGGCGATGCGGCCGATGCCACGGGTCGCGCCGGTCATGACGACGGTGTGCTGCATGGAAGGCTCCTTGACTGGTCAGCCGATGGGCGCCCGGTTGGGCACACCACCACATTCGCCGCCCGCGCCGCCACCAACCAGTGCCGCCCGTGTCACTAGGACCAGCAGTACCAGGCTCACCGAGCGCCGGGAGGAGACAATGGACCCATGGCTGCCTCCCGCTCCCACTTCGGTGCACTTCTGCGTGCCTGGCGCGACCGTCTCGCCGGTCGACGCCGGCCTGACCGCGACTACGGCCGGCCGTCGCGCCCCGGCTGCGCCGCGAGGAGCTCGCCCAGCTGGCCGGGATCTCGGTCGACTACGTCCTGCGCCTGGAGCAGCCACGCGCCAAGAACCCATCCGACCAGGTCGTCGGCGCCGTCGCCCGAGCCCTTCAGCTCACCCGGGCCGAGCGCGACCAGCTGTACCGGAGCGCCGGGCTCCTGCCGCCGCAGGACGGCACGGTCAGCACCCATGTGCCCCCGAGCATCCAACGACTCGCCGCGCGCCTGGGCGATGTCCCGATCGGGTGTTCACCGCCGACTGGACCCTCGTGTGGTGGAACTCCATGTGGACCGCCCTGCACGGCGACCCCGCCGCGCTCCCGACCGCCGAACGCAACCTCGCCCGCGCGCTCTTCGGCAACGGCGCAGCTCATGCCTCGATGATTCCCATCGAGTCCCAGCGCGGAACGGACGTCTTCGAGACGTCGATCGTCGCCGACCTCAAGGACGCTGTCATCCGCTACCCCGTGGACGCCCGGCTCCAGCGTCTCGTGCAGGACCTGCGAGGGAGTCCGACAGCTTCGCCCGTCACTGGGTCACGCAGACGGCCGCCACCCAGCACACGACCGACCGGAAGACACTCCGGCATCCGGAGGCCGGCGACATCCTGCTCGACTGCGACGTCCTCATCGTCCCGGGCGCGGACCTGCGGATGGTCACCTACACGGCAGCGGCCGAAAGCAGCGACGCGGGGAAGCTCGATCTGCTGCGCGTCACCGGTGCGCGTATCCGGCCCCGGGACTGGGAAGCACGATAGTGGTCACATAAGCAGGCCTGTTGTCACCTGCGAGAGGGCGAAGTGCCGGACCGGAGTGGCGTGCTGGGCAAGGCCCGAGCTGATCTCGCGCCAGTACTGCTCGACCAGGACGGTCATGGGAATCACCAGGGTGCCGCCGGTGTAGTCGAGGACGCGTCGGGCGGCCTCGACGACGAGGCCGCCACGGCGGCCAGTGCTGGAAGTTGTCCGTCGCGGGCAGCCCCGGCGTGATCTCCATGAGTGTCCTGCCGATTCTCTAGGCGTCGAACACCCTTGATTCCAGGATCAGTTGCAGCGCGAGCGCACTGGTCGTCCTGCCTGCGCCCCTGGGCGCCGTTGAGCCGTACGATCACGGACTTGACGCCGGCGTTGTGCGGGCTGCGGGGACAAGTTGAGCAGATGCCCGGCTCTTCGCGGTGGAGGGTGTTGTCCGGAAGCCGTCGGGCAACGCCTTGAGCCGGATCAGGCGGCGATCGAGTGCCGGCACCCGGCCGCGTTCACCGATTGGCGGCCAGCACCGCCGCGAGGCCCTCTTGCAGATCTTTGACGAAATACTCGGGAACCTCCAGCGACGGGAAATGTCCCCGGTTTCGGGCGAGCTCCATCGGACGATCTGTCGGAACCGCTCCTGTGCCCAGGGGCGCGGACACCTGTTCTCGCTGTCGCGGGGATACATGGTGATTGCTGTCGGCACGTCGACCCGAAGTTCGGGGTCCAGCGAGTTGGGGGTTTCGTAGTAAATGCGGGCTGACGACGCGCCGGTCCGCGTCAGCCAATACAGGGTGACGTCGTCGAGGATGCGGTCTCTGGAAATCGTCTCGAACGGGCTGTCCTCGGTGTCGGACCACTCGGCGAACTTGTCAAGGATCCAGGCAAGAAGCCCGACCGGTGAGTCGACGAGCGAGTAGCCGATGGTCTGCGGTCGGGTCGCCTGCTGCTTCGCGTACGCCCGGTGGTGGCGCCAGAAATCGCGGGATTCCTCGGTCCATTGGCGCTCGACCGCCGTCAGCCCGTCCGTTGTCAACCCGGGCGGCGCCTCCGCGAACAATGTGTGGATGCCGAGAACGTGCTCCGGGAACCTGCCGCCGAGAACCGTGGTGATACTGCCTCCCCAGTCGCCGCCGTGGGCTGCGAACTTGCTGTAGCCGAGCCTTCCCATCAGTTCCACCCATGCGGCCGCGATCTTTTCGATTCCCCACCCGGTGGTGGCCGGCTTGTCGCTGTAACCAAAGCCTGGCAGCGACGGGACTACGACGTGGAAGGCCGGCGCGTCCGCATCTTTCGGATCTGCCAGCTCGTCCACTACATCGATGAACTCGGCAATGCTGCCCGGCCAGCCGTGCGTCAGGATCAAAGGAGTGGCGTCCGCGCGCGCGGATCGGCGGTGCAGGAAGTGGATTCCCAGATCATCGATGGTCGTGCGGAACTGGCCGATCCGGTTGAGGCGCTCTCGAACGACCGCCAGTTGTACCTGGTGCGCCAGTAGTTCACGACATCGACGAGATCGGCGAGAGGAACGCCCTGTTCCCATCGGTGAGGGCCGGGCGCGGCGCGATGGACCGTCTCGGCCTCCGGTAGCCGCGCCGCGGCCAGTCGCGCCCGTAGATCGTCGAGGTCGGCGTCGGTTGCGTGAGCTTCAAATGCTTGCACGTCGCCGGTTGGACGGGGCATGAGACCTCCTGGCCGTCGTGGAACCGGCTACTGCCATCGCGAACCGGCTAAGGCGGTTCTAGCAGTTCTCTGAGCCGTGGCGCAACCCGCTAAGGTGGTTCCATGTGCGCTGCGTTCCCCGACTTCCGCCTCGGTAATGTGCTGTCCACCAGCTTCACGGGGACCCTGTCGGAGCGTCATGGCGACGCTGTGGAGCGCATTCCCACGCCGCACCGACTCGTGGACTGGCTGACAGTGAACGGGCTCGCCGTGGACTCCTGCACCACTGCCCAGCTCGACCTCGCTCGGGAGCTGAGGGAGTCGATTCACGCCGCCGCGACGGCGGCCGCGATCCAGGACGCTCTCCCTGCTCCTGCTGTCCAAGTCATCAATGACCGCAGCGCTCAGGGCGGGCCGCGGCCGTCCTGACGCCCGAGGGTGAGCGACGATGGCTACTTGGCTCGGCTTCTTGCGTGGAAGATGCCCTCAGTGTGATCGCCGCCGACGCGGTCAGTGTCATCGCGGGTGAGCGAGACGGGAAATTGGCCTTGTGCGCATCACCGACCTGCCGAGCCGCCTTCTTCGACACCAGCCAAAGTCGCACCCGCAAATGGTGTGACATGAACACGTGCGGGAATCGTCAGAAGAAAGCGCGCTTCAATGCCAACCAGCGCAAAGAACCCAGATCAGCGGAGTGATCGTTACCTCTGTTCATCCAGGTGGGCCCCAAGGCTGCGACGCCTCTGCCGCGTTGGGCCTGAAAGACGAGTAGGTGCGTGCACCCGGCGCTCGGCCCCGCTTGCCCGATGGGCCTTTGTGACCTTGAGCGACCTCCGCTAGACTCCGTGTTGCACTATCGAGAGATATAGGGCCCTGGCGACGTGTCCGATGGGGGCAGGGTTCTGATTCTCGACTGGAAATGAACACGATGAGTCTCTAATCGTCGCAGAGCCTCAGCAGGCCATCGCAAGTGGTGGTCGAGCTGAGGCTGCCCGCCGACTGGTCGACCACCCTCATAGAAGGGGATCGACTGGTGCGGCCGACATTTCCTGTTCAGGTGCTTCTCGTGATCTTGTGTTTCGTTTCGTCACTGCTGGTGGCGGTTGTGGCAGGCGTGCTTTCGCGCGAGACGGGGACGCGGGTAGCCGGTGCGGTGCTGTACGGCGGCGGTGCATTCATCGGCTGGATGACGCTGTGTGTCACCGTGTTGACGGCTCTTGGTCTGCTCGGGGCCTCCAGGGAGGGCGGACATCCGGGCAGTCCCGGCGAGTGAGAGTTACCGGCGGAACGTAGCCACAGCCGGATCGCAGCAAGGGTGACGGTGTGACGGCCCCGGCGATCATCGCGCCGGGGTCCTTCGCCGTCCAGGAACACCGCATCGCTGTTGCACCCGACCGTGTTTCCCGGTCCGGTACTGCCGGCCCCACGGCCACGGAAAGTCACCAACCCGGTCCAAAGGGTCAGTGAGTGCGGCGGATTCCGTATCGGCGCGGAAGCTGCGGATTCGCGTATGCGTCGGACTTGCATGCCCATCATGGGCAAACCAGGGCAAATATCCTGGTTGGCTGAATGCCGACGCCACCAGGCACACTTCATGCATAGCAACCCCTACCAGGAGGATCACGCATGATCACGCTGAAGAAGGAAGACGGCCCGGCCGATCTGGGCGGGGTCACCCACCTGTCCATCGGAGTGTCCTGGGACCCGACCGTGGGAAGCAGCGGTGGCGTGCTCGGCAAGCTCCGCCAGAAGGCGGGTACCGACCTCGACCTGATCGCCATCGCGATGCAGGGCGCGGAGCCCGTACGGCTGGCCGGGCTCGACTCGCTGGACCCGCTGGGCAACGGCTCCCTGAAGCACAGTGGGGACAACCAGACCGGTAAGGGTGACGGTGACGACGAGACGGTGACCGTCGAGTTCGCCCATGTGCCTTCCAACATTACTTCCATTGTGTTCGTGGCTGCCGCGTACAAGAAGCGCAGCTCCTTCCAGAGCGCCCGCAACATCAGCTTCAAGGTCTACGACGCGACCGGCGGCAGCGTCCAGCAGGTCGCCGACATCTGGCCGAGCCTGCTCACGGACGACAACGGCTGCGCCGTGGCCAAGGCGATCCGGGACGGTGCGGGCTGGAAGCTCCAGGTCATCAACGAGACCGGCAAGATCAAGCAGGGGACGAGCGCGCCCTGATGCGCTTTGCGGTGGGTCAGTAGCGGATGTTCTGACGCTGTCGCGAATCTCGGACGGTCAGGCTGCTTCCATTCGGGTTCCGGGTGGCGGGCAGCTACGTTCCGAGCGCGACAGCGGCAGCACCATGGGTCCGGGCGCCGGCCACCTGAAATGGCACGATCAGATCTTGAGGCGCCGGCCGGCCTCGATCGGGCCGGCTGTCGGCGGCCGAACGGCAGGGTCTGGGCTGAACGCGCCTCCTGCGGGGCGGTTACGGCCGAGCCGTCGGCGGCCAGGCTCAGCGCGAGCCCGCTGTGGCGATTGACCAGGCGGCAGTCACCTGTGGCCTTGGAAGTGCCTCCGGTGGCAGGGGACTTCACGATTTCCTGTAGGTACCACTGGGAGGTCGTCGACGCCTTGGCGCCCGCCTTGCCGAGCAACCACCGTCATCTGACGGGTACACCCTCTGTCCACGTGGTGGAGGTCCAGGTACTCAACTGACCGCCCGTGTCATTTTCCGGCCCAACTGTCGGCAGCCCAAGAGGGCTTGACAGGACGGCTCTGGTCCCGGATAGCGGTCCCCGGCTCCGGCGTGCCCGCAGGGACTCAAGAAGCTGCACCACCAGTGTATCCGCCGGAGGCAACGCAACTGCCCCACAAGTCTGTCCGCAGACAACGAGCTCTCGTCTTTCTCATCTGACGGGGGCTTTTTATGCCCGCATCAATGAGTAGGCCCTGGTTTCCCGCCGGGGCCTTTTCGTTCCCGCAGTCCGCCAGAGCTCAAGGGTGCAGCACCAGCTGCTCGCCCGTCGTCCTGTCCCGAGGGGAAATCTATGTCTACGACCGTTCCGCAGCCGCCCGTTTCCGCGCCCGTTCCGCCTGCTGTGCCGACGGCGTCTTCTACCGCTACGTGGGTGGTGGCTGTCCTCGCCGTGCTCGGCGCGGTGGTTTTCATGGGGCTGTGCGGCATTGTCGCCGTCATCTCCTGGCTGCGGCCCGGCGCTGCGACCCTCATCACGGTGATGGCGACTGTGATGGGCTCCATGGGCTCCATGGGTACGTTGGTCACTCCGCTCACCACGATGGCCCGGCCACCTGATTATCTGTCAGCTACGGCAACATCCGGCGGAGTCGGCCGCGGTCCCCGGAATGATTGAGGTCAGCCCTGGCCGCAACCCTCCAATGTCCCAAATATCCAGGGAAGGACAAGCAGAAGGAGGATTAGGCAGCCGCAGCCGCAACCCTCGTCACCATCGGCCGCTCTCTTGTTTTGTCCACGCCCTTCTCGGCGGCCTTGTCGGCGGCCTCGTTCGTACGCTGCTTGTTCGTCTCCGTTGTCGAGCCAAGACATGCCTGCCCCGTCAACCGGTCGTCTGCTGACGTTAGTTCATGCCCCGATTGCGACGACTGCAACCACAACTGAAGTCTCGGGAGGAGGGATGGCCGTCCTCCTGGTCCCTGTTCAGGCTCGGAGTTCGCCCAGGGGATCGGTGGTGGTAAGAGGTTGTCTCACGTGGCAAGTTTCGCGAGCTTCTTGTAGCAGGTCAGGGCAGCGGCCAAGCCGAGGAAGGCGAGGAAGTGGGAGCCCTTTCGTTCGTATCGGATGGTCAGGCAGCGGTAGCCGAAGAGCCAAGCGATCGACCGTTGGATCTTCCAGCGGTGCCGGTCGAGGTGCTCGCCGGACTCGATGCCTGGCCGCGCGATGCGCGCGACGAGCCCACGCTCGCGCAGTCAGAAGAGGCGTTCGGCGGAGAAGTACGCCTTGTCCGCGCGGAGTTTGACAGGCCGGCGCCGCCGGGTCCCCGACGGGACCGGACGGCCGGGATGCCGAGGATGAGCGGCTTGAAGGCGAGACTGTCGTGCATGTTCGCACCCGACACGGCGACGGTGAGCGGGACGCCCTGGGCGTTGGACAAGACATCTAGCCTGCTGCCCTTCTTGCCGCGATCGACCGGGTTCGGCCCCGATCGTCGGGGGCGGATGCCGCCAGGCACAGCCAGCAGTCAGCACGTGCACCACCGCATTGAACACGGCCCGTTCGTCACACGGAGCGGTCTTGCCACCTTGCGGTCGAGCCGCGAACGACGGCAATAACGGGGCGCACAGCTCCCAGAGTTCATCAGGAATCAGACGCTTCGACAGATCAGCACTCACGACCGGCATCGTGCCGCTCGTGAGTGCCGTCGCGTCGTGGACAGACCCTAAGCGTTGGTTGGTGCGGTCATCCTGGCGGCCTGCTCGATCTTCGCGCAGTAGGCCGCACGGGCTTCCTCGTCGATCGGCTGCTCGTTTTCGGCACGCACCCCGGTCCGGCCATCGACGCTCTCGCGCAGGATGTCGGCGTGCCCGGCATGCCGGATGGTCTCGCCGAGGACATGGACCATGATGGCGAACAGGTTCGTATTCGGATAGGGCTCCGCCCACCAGGGCACGTGGCCGGGGCATCAAGGGCAAGCTCGTTGGCCGTCGCGTCCGAGTGTTCCCACGTGCGCCGGTAGAACCCGACGATCTGATCACGCGTCTCGTCCTCGGCTGCCCATTGATCGCTGCCGTCGGAGTCCTGCCACCGGCACAGCGGCTCCGGAGAAGGGCGGTCGAAGACCTCACCGAAGTACCTGGCCTCGACCGTGGCCACGTGTTTGACCAGGCCTAGGAGGTTGGTCCCGGTCGCTGTCAGAGGCCGGCGCGCGTCGTATTCGGACAAGCCGTCGAGCTTCCAGAGCAGCGCCTCGCGGTCCCGCCGCAGTCTCTTGTGCAGGCTGTCTTTCGCGAAATCATCGATCATGCGGCACGAGCCTGCCATGGGCTGCTCATGGCCTCAAGATCCAGTACGCGATCCGCAAACGACTGGCGGAGCCGTGGCCAGCTTTGGTCACCGCCCCGACCTGCTGCAAGGAGCTCATGAACCTGTCCACGTGAGACAACCTCTTAATTGAGATGCTTTAGGGAATCGGGGCGCACCCAGCAGCCGTCAAGAGGAACGGACAGAAAACCTGTCGACGTTGCGGAACCCGGAGCCGGTCCGGGCGGCATGCGACCGACGCTGGCCGGGGTACACGAGAAGGCCGGGAGTGATGGCCTGAATGCATCCCATGTCCTCGACTCCCCGCGTGTGCCGATCATGTAGGGGCAGACCCGGCAGCTCACCCGCCGGCGGCCCGGAATGGTCAGGACCTGCGCCGACGGGACCGGTCCGGCGCAACAGCACCGCGCGGACGGGCGATGTGTTGTGACGGGGTGACGGGCACTTCACGGCACTGTCCCGATTGCGTACCATCCGGCGCCCGGCCGAAAACAGCAGTTAGCCTGGCCGCGCTCAAGACGCCCCGGTGGCGTCGGGACGGTTGCACGGAGATGGGGAACAGACGTGGGCAGACGTAGCGGTCACGCGGTGTCGCGCAGACAGATACTCAGGCTGGCCGGAACAGGGGTCGGGCTTGCTGTGCTTGGGGCCGGAGCCGTGGGATGCGGCCCCGACGACGGAACGGCCGTGCCGGAAGACAGCGCGGCGCCGGGAAGCGACAAGAGCGGTGACAGCTTCACCACCCGCCGCCGAACACCGCGCCCGAGCCGCTGTGGCAGGCGGGCACCACGACGGACAACCTGGCAGGTATCGCCGCGCTCGTGGTCGTCGGGGACGTGGTCGTGGTGTCGGGCGACCCGCTGGTGGGCCGGGACGTCGTCAGCGGCAAGGAGAAGTGGTCCCGGGCGGGCATCACCACACCCGGCGCGAGGATGATCATCGGCGGTGGCACCCTCTACCTCTCCAGCGCCGAGTACGACGGTGACGTGATGGGGCTGGATCCGGCCACGGGCGAGGAGACCTGGCGCAGTCGCATGGGCGACAAGTACCAGCTGCCGCGGCCGATGGCCGCCGACGACCGGCATGTCTACGTTCTCGCCGGCGTTCTGGAGAAGGACTTCTCGACGCCGACCAACGTGATCGCCGCGATCGACACCACCTCGGGCAAGGTCGCCTGGAGTGAGAAGCGTGATGCGGGAACCGAGGAACACGGCATCATCGCCACGGTCGTCGGCAAGCACCTCGTGTACACGGACTACCGGAAGAACCTGACCGTCCGTGACACCGCGACCGGCCGTCAGCTGTGGACCAAGAAGATCGACAAGTCCAACTACCGTCGGTTCGCCGTGAACGAGGAACTCGTGATCGTGGCGGACGGGCAGCGGCTGCGCGCGTTCGAACTGTCGGGGGCAAGGAACGCTGGTCGCTCAAGACGGAGGAGTTCACCATGTTCAAGGACCCGCAGGTCCTGGACGGGTGCTCTATGCCTCCGACAGTGCGCGCGGCCTGTGGGCGGTGGATCCGGGCACGGGCAAGCAGATCTGGCACAACGAGGATCTGCTGGAGACGGCGACACAGGCGTGGCAGTTCGCCAAGGTGGGCGGCACCCTGTACGGCGCGACCGAGTTCGACAGGGACGGCGGTGTGCACGCCTTCGACGCGGCCACCGGGAAGCTGCGCTGGACGTACAACGACAAGACCGGCGACATCGAGCAGTGGTACGTGGTGGCGGCGGGCAAGCGGCTGGCCGCGATGCACGGAAGCGGCTGTACGCGCTGCCCGCCGTGTGATCCGTCGGCAGGCGCTGCCCGGCGCCGGCCGTCAGGCCGGGCGCCGGGCAGCGGAACCCGCACTCCTCGAGCCGGTGAAACCGTCCGGCCGCTCCGGTCAGGCCTTGACGGCCGTCTCCATGGGCTCGACGGCCGCTTCGGTCTTCTGCCGGTGGGCGCCGTGGCGCGCATGGCCGGGATGATGGCGGTGATCGCCGCGGCGACCAGGGCCACGCCGCAGCCGACCATCAGGCCGGTGCGGAAACCGCCTCGGAGGTGAAGCTGACGCCGCCCACCGTGTTGGTCATCTGGGAGAGGACCACGCCGATCACAGCGGCGCCGATCGAGGTGCCGAGCGAGCGCATGAGCGTGTTGAATCCGTTGGCGGCAGCCGTCTCGGACAACGGTACCGAGCTCATGATGAGCGCCGGCATCGCCCCGTAGGCGAGGCCCACACCGCTGCTGCTGACCATGAGGAACAGCATCAGCCCCCAGGCGGATCCCATCAGGACGATTCCCAGGCCGTAGGCCGCGGCGATGATTAGCACGCCGCTGAGCAGCGTGAACTTCGGGCCCCGGGAGTCGGTGAGCTTTCCGCCGAGCGGGGAGATGAGCATCATCATGACACCGCCGGGAGCCATCCACAGGCCCGCCGTGAGCATCGACTCGCCCAGGCCGTAGCCGGTGGCCTCGGGGAACTGCAGCAGCTGCGGCACGATCAGCATGCTGGCGTACATGCCGAAGCCGACGAAGAGTGAGGCGAGGTTGGTGAAAAGCACCGGGGCGGGCCGTGGTGCGCAGGTCGACCAGCGGGTCCCGGGTCCGAAGCTCCCAGAAGCCCCAGGCCAGCAGCACCACCAGGGCGGTGACGAAAAGACCGATCGTCGTAGCTGAGCCCCAGCCCCACTCGGCGCCCTTGGAGACGCCGAGCAGCAGGGCGACCAGGCCGACGGCCAGCCCGAGGGCGCCGGGTGCGTCGAAGCGCTGCCCTTGGCGCCGGCCGGAACGTCCGGAATCAGGAACCAGACGAGCGCCAGGATCAGCAGGGCCAGGACGGCGGAGCCCCAGAACAGCACCCGCCAGTTCGCGTACTGAGCGACCGCCGCGGCGATCGGCAGGCCGAGGGCGCCGCCGATGCCCATGGAGGCGCTGACCAGTGCGACGGAGGAGCTGAGCTTCTCCTTCGCCACCACGTCACGCAGCAGGGCGATGCCGATCGGCACCATGCCCATGCCCATGCCCTGCAGGCCGCGACCGATGATCATGGGGACGACGGAGGACGCGAGCGCGCAGACCACCGAGCCCACGAACAGCGGTACGGAACACGCGAGCAGCATCCGTCGCTTGCCCAGCAGGTCGCCCAGACGACCGGTGACCGGCACGCAGACCGCCGCGACCAGCAGGGTCACGGTGATGACCCAGGCGGAGTTCGAGGGCGTCGTGTTCAGTATCTGCGGCAGTTCGCCGATGAGCGGGGTGACCAGGGTCTGCATGACCGCTGCCACGGTGCCGGCGAAGGCCAGTGTGGCGACCACACCGCCGACCCTGGCTGTCGGCTGGGGACATCCATGAAGTGGGCTCCTAAGGGGTTACCGATCGAAAGGCAATGTGTATCTTACATGTCGATTGCATCATGCATGCCACATGTCTGATACATAAGTCTGTGAGATCATGAACTGCGGGCCGCCGTGACCTGATGCGCGTGCCCAGTGAACGGAAGGGCGTCAGCCCCATGGGCAAACCCACGTACGCGGTCGAGTACGAGCAGATGCTTCTCAGCCGTTACACACTCGTGCAACACAAGGGCGGGAACCGGAAGTACGGGGTGCTGGAGCGCAGCGCCTACATCCTCCTGAGCCGCATACGGGTCCAGGGGCCGATGTCGGTCGGCGAGCTCAGCAGCGCCTTCGGACTCGACGCGTCGACCCTCAACCGGCAGACGGCCGCCGCGATGCGCGCAGGGCTCCTGGAGCGCATCCCCGATCCGGAAGGCGGCATGGCGCGTAAGTTCCGCATCACGGACAAAGGTGCCGACCTGCTCGACCAGGAACGCGAGGGCACCGTCCAGGACCTGGACCGTGTCATGACCGACTGGCCGGACGAGGACATCGCAGCCTTCGCCGACTACCTCAAACGCTTCAACGGCGACATCGAGCGGCTTTCCCAGCGCCCTTGGCCGCGCCCGTAGCCCACGCGCACGGCGACGTCATCCGGGGACCGTTCCCCGGGGCGAAGCAACCGGCTGCTGTCGGTAAGCCCGGCTATCGGATGGTGCGCAATGGCATTCGCCGTGTGTTTGCCGCGGCGGCATACGTAATCACGGGCAGGTCGGCGCGACGGATGAGGGCGAGACGACCTGTTCCCTCCTTGTCGGCATGACCCTGCGCGTCCGGTGGCGCGGGGTGCGGGATGGCTGCCGTTGTGTCCTGCTAACGGGTGCGTCGGACGGCGATGATGTTGTCGGTGACGGTCGCGGTCCGCCCCTGGGGCCGGTAGCGGTGCGCTGGGGTGCGTGGCCTCGTTCGACGTGCCAGGCGTCGGTCAGCTGCGGTGAGGCGATGACCTCGTCGGGGCAGGGAATTGAATGTCCTGGCCGGCCTGCCAGGACCAGGGGCTACCTGGTTGCGGTGGAGGACGTCGAGTACGTCGAGGATGTGTCCGGTGCCGCGCACGAGGCGGCACATCTTGGAGATGTGCACGGTGTCGCCCGGCCGCGCGTACGTCAGCAGCTTGCCGAACTTCGGGCGCTGGAGCGGGTGGAGGCGGCTGGAGGTGCCCGGTCCTCCTCGAAGACGACCGGGTCCTCGATCCCGGCCTCGGCCAGGACGAGGTCCTGCCGGGCGGTGGACTGCTGGTCGGTCGAGACCCGCTTGTAGACCAGGTTCGCCACCGAGAGGCCCCTTCCGTACGGAGGATCGGAACCTATCTGTCGTCAAACCCTGTCAGCAATCACCATCGGATCTGATCGGATTCGGGCCGCCATGAACCCCTGGATTGCACGGGTTCATTGGACGCGCGGACGCCTGTCGTCAAACGATCGTTTGACGACAGGCAGCCGACGGTGGACGGCGACCGGCTCAGTTCGAGCGCAGGCAGAAGGGTGTCCGGCCGGGCTGGCGTAGACGCGGCTACCGGTGCGGGTTTCCGGGTGGTCTCGTCGGTGGGCCGCAGCCGGGTGGCGCCGGCGTCGGCGGCCATGCGGTCGGCGGCTGCGAGGTCGTCGACGCCGAAGTCGAGGTGCATCTGCTGGGAGGTGCCGTCCGGCCAGTTCGGGGTGGTGTGTCCGGGGGCGGACTGGACGACGATCACCGGGAGGCCGGGGGCCTGAACGAAGCGGTGGGTCGGCGTGGGGGTGAGGGTGCCGCCGAGCAGCCGGTGCCAGAAGGAGCCCTCCTTCTCGATGTCGGCGGCGTCGATGATCACGGAGGTCAGGGTCATGGGCATGGGGGTGTCCTGTTCGTGCTGTCGGTGGTTGCTCAGACGGTCGGGATGATGCCGCCGTCGACGCGGAACTGTGCTCCGGTGAGCCATTTCGCGCGGCCGGAGGCGAGGAAGGCGATCATCTCGGCGACGTCCTCGGGATCTCCGGGCGGCCCATGGGAACCTTCAGGTGGTCCACGATCTGCTGGGTGACCTCTTCGGTGGTCACGCCCTGCTTCTCGGCCATGTGCTTCAGGTGGGCGGTGGCACCGTCGGTGACGACGAAGCCGGGCAGGACGCAGACCACGCGCACCCGTGCTCGCCGACCTCGGTGGCCAGTTCGCGGCTGTAGGTGTTGAGCGCGGCCTTGGCGGCGGCGTAGGACGCCTCGGTGCGCTGAGGCAGTTGGCTGGCTATCGAGGAGACGTGCACGACGACGCCGGAGCCCCGCTCAACCATTCCCGGCACCAGGGCCCGGTCCAGGCGCACGGCGCTGAGGAGGTTCATCCCCAGGTCCGCCTGCCAGGATTCGTCCGACCGGCTCAGGGTCGGCGCCGGGCGCTCGCCGCGCCCGCGTTGTTCACGAGCACGTCCACTCCGCCCACCTGCTCGACCACCCGGCGGCCGAGTTCGGCCACACCCTGCTGCGTGGAGAGGTCCGCCGCGAGGAATGCGGCACCGCTGTCCTCCTCGGGCCGGCTGCGGGAGGCCGTCAGCACGGTCGCGCCCGCGGCGACGAAGCGGCGCACGGTCGCCGCGCCCAGGCCCCGGCTGCCGCCGGTGACCAGCACTCGCAGGCCAGCCAGGCCCTGGTTGGTGTTCGGCATGGGAAGTCTCCTCCGTAAGATGAACCTGACTCCGGAAACGGTACACGTAAACGGAGTCAGACTCACCTATGGAGGTTCCCTTGCCGACCCACGCCCCTGCGCGCCGACGCGCGACGCAACCGCGAGGCGCTGCTGTCCGCGGCCCGCCAGGCGTTCCTCGGCGGGGACACCGACGCGCACGTCGAGGACATCGCCCGCAGCGCCGGCGTCGCCGTCGGAACGCTCTACCGCCACTTCGAAACCCGCGAAGCGCTGATCGAGGAGGTCTACCGCAAAGAGGTCGACGACCTGTGCGCCGCGCCCGGCGTCCTGCTGGACCAGCACACGCCGGAGGAGGCGCTGCGGCGCTTCCTGCTGCTGCTGGTGGACCATGCGGCGGTGGGCAAGGGATGTCCAGTGTGCTGGAGAGCATCATGGCGACGGACTCGCCGGTCTTCGACGACGCACGCACCCGTATGGCAGGCGCCCTCTCCCTGCTGCTCGAAGCCGGCAGCGCGGCCGGCACCGTCCGCGACGACGTCACAGGCTCCACCCTGTTGCGCGCCCTGGGCGGCATCTGCGGAATGCGCGCCACGGCGGGCTGGCTGGTCGAGGCAAGGCAGATCACCGCCCTCCTCTTCGACGGCCTGCGAAACGGCACCCGCAGTCACCCTGAGCCGGGGCCGTGCGCCGCCGACTAGGACCTGCCCTCACCCCTGCCTGCTCCCGTCGTCGTCCTCGTCCAGCTCCGGCGAGTCAGGGTCGCGCAGCGGGCGCAGGGCGCCGACGGCCGGGGTGGAAGCGGTGAAGCTGTAGCGGCCGAGCAGGTTGAGGTTGCGGTGCTTGAGCGGGGACAGACGGGCGATGTCCTCGTCCTGCAGTTCATGGCCCTTGGCGCGGAGCTGGGCGACGGCGGCATCAATGTACTTCGTGGTCCACAGTACGGCGGCATTCAGCACGAGACCGAGCGCGCCGAGCTGGTCCTCCTGGCCCGTCTTGTACGCCTGCATGATCTGCCCGCGCTTGCCGTGGCAGATGTCGCGAGCGAGCTTGTGGCGGGACTCCTGCACGGTGAGTTGTCGGTTCATCTGCCGCCGGTAGGTGTCGTCGACCGGGTCGACCACCCGTAGCAGGTGCAGAGTCTTGGCGATCCGCCCGCACTCGGCGAACGCGGTGCCCAGCGGGTGGGACGTCCCTCGCGGCCGAACATCCGCAGCAGGTCGTACGCCCGCACCTGCCCGGTGACCAGGGAGCCGACCACCCTGAGCATGTCCGGCCAGTGCGTGATCACCTTGTTCAGATTCACCTTGTTGCAGGCCAGAGGCTCCAACGGCCCGTACCCACCGGTCTCCACCCGGGCAGCTCCGCCCGCCAGAACCTCTGGTCGGCCAGGTCGCGGAAGCGGGGCGAGAAGTTGTAGCCGAGTAGGGAGAACGGGCCGAAGACCATGTCGGAGTAGGAGGCTTTGTCGGTGGCCACCATGTCCGGCTTCACCCCGGCGTCGAGGTTCAGCAGAGTGTCCAGGATGTGCAGGGAATCGCGCGGGTGCCGGGCACGACCATCTGTCCGATGCCCGCGACCTGGTCGTTCACGGCGTTGAGTCAGGTGATGCCCCGTTTGAAGTGGTAGTACTTCGGCGACGGAACGGCGTTGATGGTTCGCTTGGGCACCACGAACCGCAGCCCGTCGACGGACGCGAGCAGGCCGTCGCCCCAGTGCTCCACGGTCGGGACCTGCCCTGGGCTCCGATCAGCTTCGCGTTCGCCGCGGCGATGGTGTCGGTGCGCAGGTAGTACTGGTCGACATGGACCAGCCGGGCCGGGTGAGTGCCTCGTCGTCGGCGTCGATGACGGGGTGTAGCCGATGTTGCCCGCCTCGCTCACCAGCAGCGCGACCTCGACGGGGCGGCCGGAGACCGTGGCGCCGAACACCACGTCGTCACGGCCGGTGTGCTGAGCCAGCACCAGTGCCCATGCCGTCTGCACCATGGTGCTCGGGTGACGCCCAGGCCCCTGGCCCGTTGCGTCAGTGACGCGGTGGTGTCCGCGTCCAGGGCGAGTTCCAGCTGTTCCGGCATGGCCGAGGGGCTCCGGCGGCCGAGGGCACGAGCAGCGAGGGCTCGTCGAATCCCTCCATGACCTCGGCCCAGGCCCCGCGGTCGGCGGCACGGTCCCGGCGGGACAGCCATTCGAGGTGGGCACGCGGCGGGCGTACCGGCGGCGCCGCCGTACGCGGCGACCTCCTCCTGTCCAGGCGCAGCAGCTCCAGCGGCGAAATGCCCTCCCGTCCCAGAACGCCGTGGGCGCCGACATCCACGGCCGGGGCGTTGCGCGGTTCACCCGCGTCGATCACCAGTACCGACCGGCGCACTCTGCCCAGGGTCAGTGCGGCCGAAAGGCCGGCAGCGCCACCGCCGACCAGCACAACGTCCCAGGCCGTTTTGTCACATGCGTCATCTCTCGCTTATCCATGCCCCTCAGCCTGCGACCCGCAACGACTTCACGGCAAAGAGGCATGCCATTTCAGCAAGAGGAATTTGATGTCGGCCATGCCGGACGGTGAGACGGCGGTGCAGGAATCGGCAACAACCACCCGGGGCGTCTCGTAGAGCATCCGCCACAGCGTCTTCTCCCGCAGGTGCACCTGACGCCGCGCGATCAGCCGGTCGTGGCCATCCGCGAGCGGGCCGGGGTCCCCGCCGATCCCTTCGTCCGCGACCGGTGCCAGCGGCCGGGCCTCACCGAGATGCAGCGCGCCCTTGCCCACCCCGATCCCGTAGTCGCGGACCGTGTTCGGGTTGCCGAGCGAGTCCAGGAACACGTCGGCCGCCGTGCGGACGGTGAGCGCCTTGCCGGCCGGCAGCTGTACGACGGCCGGCATCGTTTCCCCTTGCCGCGGATAATGGGGTCGCTTCAAGGGCGGCCCGGAGAGCGTCACCGCAGGCGACGGATCAAGCCAACGCAGGTGTTGGTGTGTTATCTGCGGAAAGACTTCAGATCGCATTCGCTGCCGATGCTTCGTCAGCCACCCACCACGGCCGACGCAGGCTTGGCACACGATCTGACATCGATGTTCCTCAACTGCCGGTTATGGAGCGCTCGTCCGGTAGGTCGCCGACGGCCGTTCGAAGGCAAGCAGTATCGTTCGATCGAAGAAGAATCCGATCGGGAGAGTGGCTGCATGCTGGACGGACTTGGCGGGCTTGACGAGTTCTGTACCCACGCGCTGGCCGAACACGGCTGCGCGTCGGTCTCCTTGCGGTGGTCGAACGCGACGAGCTCGTGCTCACCCGGGCCTACGGCCAAGCGGACGTAGCAGACCAGCAGCCGGCCACCCCGGAGACGGTCTACGGGCTGGCCTCCATAACCAAGGCCTTCACAGCCACCGCGGTCTGTCTGGCCGCCGACGAGGGTTGCTGGACCTCGACATCCCGATCCCCGGCAGCTTCCAGTGGACCGCACCGACCCCACGTCAGCTACTGCAGCACCGCGGTGGCTTCCCCGCGTTCTACAACTTCCACTACGACGCCGGCCCGCTGCCGATCGACATCAACCGCTACAGCAGCCTCGTCCGTGAGCCGGGTAGCGATTTCGAGTACTCCAACATCGGCTACCACGAGTTGGGCAAGCTGGTGGAGGCCGCCACCGGCCAGTTCCTGGGCGACTACCTGCGCGAGCGGATCGGCGGGCCGCTGGGTCTGACCAGCTTTGACTACGGTCCGGCCTGCGCCGGGCCGGCCTCCGTCGCCCAGCGTTACTCCGCCGACGGGCGTACGTACGCCACTTGCCACAGCGGGCATTCCGCCGCCGGGGCCGGCTGGGCAGACGCCGGTGATGTCGCGCTCTTCGCCCGGACCGCCGCCCAGCTGTTGAAGCCCGACACGGTCGCGGCCATGTACGACGCGATACCGATCAACGAGCGGCTCGGCTACGGTTTCGGACGGGTGATTTCGCACGGCGCCGGACCAGTGATCCGTAGTCATGGCGGCGGCATGGGCGGCATCGCCGCGATGATGATCGAGATCCCTGAGCAGGAGCTCTCGGTCGCTGTCCTGGCCAACTCCACCAACAAGGCGGCACGCGACGCCGTCACCGAGCATCTGGTGGGCATCCTGGCTCCCGGCTTCCACCGTGACCAGCTCAACCCGGTCACCGAGCAGACCCGCCCGGTGACGCTCGCGCAGGTGCGGGGCGAGTGGGCCGGGGAGATCAACACCGCGGAGGGGACGTCCCGCTGTCGCTCAGGGTTCTGGCGGACAGCCAGGTAGAGATCCGGCTGGCCGGCCTCCCTCCGGTCACCGCTCCGGCGAGCGCCTCCCAACGTTGGGACCTGCGCCTTGACGCCCCACTGCAACTACCCACCGCCGACGCCCGGCTGAACTGCCCTGACTTCGCTCTCGAACTGCGGGCCGAGCGAGATCACTTGGCCGGTCGGGCCGTAGCGTTCAAGAACGGCGACCGAGAGGGGTGGCTGGGGCCTATCTGGTCCACCCCACCGTGCTGCGGCGGTCAGGCTCCACTGTCAGTGGCTCCCCATAGAGTCGAAGCATCACTTGGGGAGCCTCGGAAAGGAGCAGAATCATGTCCGCCAACAAGATCCAGCACAAGGTTAACCACGTCGCGCTGGTAGTGGACTGTTCGGGTTCCATGCATCAGCACCAGAGTCAGCTCATCCGCGTCGTGGACGAGTTCGTGGCGGGTCTGAAGGCCGAGTCGGACAACCTCGGCCATGAGACCCGGATCAGCCTCTACTCCTTCGACCACCAGGTGGAGAATCTGGTCTGGGACATGGATGTGAAGCATCTCCCTTCCATGAGGGGCCTGTACAAGGTCAACAACGGTGCCACTGCCCTCATCGAGGCCTCGCTGAAGTCCCTGGACGACCTGGGCCACATCTGGGAGGCGTACGGCGAGCACAGCTTCCTCCAGATCGTGGTGACGGACGGCGAGGAGAACGCCTCCGGCGGCGACAGGCGGCACGACGGCGACATGACCATCCTCGGCCCCTGGCTCGACAAGATCGCAGCGAAGATGGGTGACCTTCCGGGCCACTGGACTTCCGCGATCCTCGTCCCCAACTCCCTGGCGAAGCGAACCGCCCAGAACTACGGTTTCCCGGCCGGAAACATCGCCATCTGGGACGCGGATTCCCAGGAGGGTGTCGAGGAGGCGATCGGCACCGTGCGTGCTGCGGCCACCAGCTTCCTCCGGGGCCGCGAGCAAGGCGTGCGCGGGACGAAGAACCTGTTCGCTGTCGGTCAGGACATATCGGTCGACGAGGTGCGGGCGAACCTCGAGCCGGTCGCGGCCGACAAGTATCGACTCCTGAAGGTCGACACGGAGGTCGAGATTCGCACCTTCGTTGATTCGCATCCGGGGTCACGTACGAACGCGGCTCGTGCTACTACCAGTTGGGCACCCGGGTTCAGGTTCAGCCCGACAAGGAAGTCATCGTGGTCGAGAGGGACACCGACCGCGCATACACGGGGACGCGGCGCGCAGTCTTCTGTTCGGCAGCGGTGTCCGTGGGACCGTCTCGGTGAAGGCGGGAAACAATCCCAAGCTGGAGGTGTACGTGCAGAGTCGTTCGGTGAACAGGAAGCTGAAAGCGAATACGCGTCTGCTCATCATGCTCTGATATGTGAGGTCGAGAAGGGCGAAGAGCGAGTGGCCCGGGAATTCCGTGGGCCACCGCGGAGGCCGCCGCCGCCCGGTACCGAAGAGCCGAGACCGGGGCGTCACCACCCCGCACCCTGGACCGGTCGTCCCTGCCGCGCCCCATGCGGGTGATCAGGGCCACAACTCCCGCAGTGCTGAGCTGATTTCGGCCGGATGCTGTCTGTGCGGGTAGTAGCCCGGAACCCGTAGACGTTGGGCGCCGGTCCGGTCGGCCAACACCTCCGCGCAGGCCGGCAGCGGCTCCCCGGCGTACCGGCGGTACAGCTCCGGAGTGTCCTCCCAGGTGCCCGGGACGACGAGCTTTGGCCAAGGGGCAGCGGCCAGTGGTGCCATCGGTGGGTCTGCCTCCCACACCGGCCGCTCACGCATCTCGCTTCTACCGGGGCCATGACCGCGCTCCTGAACCGCCTCGAAGCGGCAGGGCACGTCGCCCGCACCGGAGAGGGCTCCGACCGGCGCATCGTCACTCTGCGCAGCGGCTCGAAGCGCCTCCAGGAGCGGGCCGATGAGTTCTTCGGCCCGCTCGCCGACCGTATGGGCACCACCATGGCCCGCTACCCGCCGGAGCTCCTGGAACGGTTCGAGTCCTTCGTGGCCGACCTGGACGCCGCCATGGAGACTCACCTCACCTCACCTCACCTCACCTCACCTCACCTCACCTCACCGAGCTGGGCAGGGCAGGGCAGGGCAGGGCAGGGACACCTGACGGGCACCCACCCTGACGTTCGCCCTGCCGGAGTTCTGGCGGCCTGGTCAGGCGGCGTCGTCGTGGGCGGTGGCGGCGGACTTCTCCTGCCAGGCGGTGAGATCGTCCTGGAGCCGGCCGATCTTGACCCGCTGGCGCTCGATGGCGTCGCGGCCGAGCGCCAGATGGGTGGGCAGCTTGTCCTGACAGGTCACTTCGTAGATCAGTGCGGCCCTTGACGGGGTCGCCGAGCTGGGTGTGGTTGGCCTGGTCGATCCAGTCGAGGGTGTCGTGGGCCGGGGTGCCGTCGTAGGCAGGGATGCGGTGCGCGGCAGTCGACAGTGAGCTGCCGTCGAGGAAGTCGGTACGGAACACGCCGGGTTCGACGACCATGCTCTGGATGCCGAACGGCGCGAGTTCCACGGAGAGGGCTTCGCTGATCCCGGCCACGGCGAACTTCGAGGAGCTGTACACGCTGACGCCGGGCTCGCCCTCGAATCCGGACCGCGATCCGATGTGGACGATCTTGCCGTGGCCCGCCTCGCGCATCCCGGAAGGACAGCACGGGTGACATTGATCAGGCCGAAGACGTTGAGGTCGAACAGGGAGCGCGCCTCGGCGTCCGTGATCTCCTCCAGGGCGCCGAGCAGTGCACGCCCGGCGTTGTTGACGAGCACGTCGATACTGCCGAACCGGTCGACGGCCGCTTCGACGGCCCGTGTGATGTCCTGACCGCGGGTGACGTCCAGCCGAAGGCCGAGTACGCGGTCGGACCGCTTCAGGTCATCGGGCAGGCTGTCCGGGGTGCGGGCCGCGACCACGACCGCGTCACCGCCCGCCAGTGCGGCTCGGGCGATCTGCAGGCCGAGGCCGCGGGATGCTCCGGTGATGAACCAGGTGGACATGAATGACTCCTCTTGTCGTCGGTGACGAGACGGGAAGCGGGGAGCGGGGCGTATCCCCGTCATCCGCCCGTCCTCCACTGAACCAGTCCTGAGCAGGGAAAAGGTCCGCGAACAGGGCTCCATGGATCGGGGACGAACTGGGCCACTCTCACTCGCCCACGCAGGGGCGAACGCGCGAGACTTGGTGGTATGACCCGTGAGAAGACCAGCTCCCGACTGGCGGAGTTCCTGCGCTCGGCCCGTGCCCGCCTCGGCCCGCAGGAGGCCGGACTGGAGGAAGGGGATTCGGCCGGCGCCGGGTGCCCGGACTGAGGCGGGAAGAACTCGCGCGTCTTGCCGGTGTGAGCGTGGACTACTACACCCGTCTGGAACAGGGCCGAAGCCCCAGTGCGTCCAGGGAAGTCCTGACGCGCTCGCGGGCGCCCTGCGTCTCGATGACGCCGAACGCGCCCATCTGCATGCCCTCGCCCGTCCCGGAGCCCAGCGCAAGCGCCGGTCCCGGCCACAGCGCGTCCATTCCGGCACCTGGGACCTGCTGGACACCTTCGAGGCCGCCTGCCGGCCGGGCTTCGTCCTCGGCCGGCGCCTCGACGTACTCGCGCACAACCGTCTCGCCGGACGGCTCATCACCGACTTCCGCGCCCTGCCCGCCGCACAGCGCAACCAGGCACGCTTCGTCTTCCTCGACCCCACGCCCGCGAGCTGTACGCGGACTGGACGGCCGTGGCCGCCGACACCGCCGCCATGCTCCGCCTCGACGCCGGCCGCCATCCCGACGACCTTGCCCTCGGCGCTCTTGTCGGCGATCTGTCCATACACAGCGAGGAATTCCGCCGCTACTGGTCCGACAACAAGGTCCACCGCCGCACCACCGGCACCAGGGCTATCACCACCCCTCGTCGGCGACCTCACCATCACCTACCAGGCGCTCACCCCGGCGACGACCCCGACCAGACCCTGTTCGTCTACGGCGCCGAACCGGACAGCACGTCGGAAACCTCGCTGCGGCTGCTGGCCTCCTGGGATGAACCCGACCCGGCCCGCGACCCCACCGTTCTTCGAGGCCGGTAGGTCTTCGAGAAGCCCGTGCGATGCGAACGCTCGGCAGACCGCCCTGCCCCACCGGGTGTGCCGAAGGCGACCCGGTCTTAATGCGTAAGATGCGCAGGTGTCTGTTTTCGCATCAAACCCGCCACGCCCGACGACCTGGACGGCGCACGTGCCGTAATGCTCGACACCGTGTACCGCGACTTCGGTACGGGGTACGTCCCGCGCTGGCACGGCGACATCGTTGATCTGCGGGCTGCCTATCTCGCGCCCGAGCGGCACACGCTGCTGGTCGCGCTGGACGAGGAGGACGGCGCTGTCGTCGCGACGGCGGCGCTGGATTCCCGGGGCCGGCCCATCCGCCCAATCCGCTCGATCTGGCCGAGCGTTACCCGTCGGGTGAGACCGCGCAGCTGCGGCGTGTGTACGTGCGTCCCGAGCGTCGGCGGCGCGGCCTGGCCCGGCGCCTGGTCGCCGAGCTGCTGGACTTCGCCGCCGCCGACGGTGGTTACCGCGCGGTGTACCTGCACACCGATCCGGCGGTGCCGGGCGCCGAGGCGTTCTGGCGGTCGCTGGGCAAGGTGGTGTATGACGAGCGGGAAGAATCGGGGCGCGGTCAGGGGACCGTCCACTTCGAAGTCCCGATGGCGTGATGAAAATGATTGTCATGTAATCTGCGTGCCGCACGCCCTCCGCCACCCCTGCGAAGAACTAGGACCATGCGCTCTGTCCTCGCCGCCGGCTCGCCGCCGGACTGTTGCTCGCCCGCTCCTCACCGGCTGCTTCGCCTCCAGGGCGACGAGCCGTCGCCGGCTCCGCGGACGGCGCCCGCCTGCGGGTTGCGCTGGCCTTCCCGCCCGCCGAGAACTTCTCCCCGTACGGCGCCGACGCCACCCTCCTCAGCAGACTCGGCGTCACCGAGGGCCTGACCGAGCTCGACGCCAACGGCGCCGCGGTACCGGCGCTCGCCGAGTCCTGGACCCGCGAGAGCGACCACAGCTGGATGTTCACGCTGCGAGGCGACCTTCCAGGACGGCACCGAGGTCACCGCGGCCACAGTGGCCGCCGCTCTCGGCCACGCCGCCGAAGCGAAGATCGTGCCCGCCGCCCTGTCCGGAGTCGACCTCACCGCGAAGGCCGCCGGCGGCATGCGGGTCCGCGTCACCACCGCCGACCCCGATCCGGTACTGCCGTTGCGTCTGTCCAGCCCCGGCCTGGCCGTGCTGTCGGCGAAGGCGTACGAGAAGAAGGACGCCATCACTCCGGTCGGCACGGCCACCGGTCCCTTCGAGCTCACCAGGACCAACGGCGCCGCCACCGCCACCCTCGACCGCTTCGACGACTACTGGGACGGGCGCGCCCAGGCCGCCGGCATTGATGCGAAGTTCATAGCCGACGGCACGGCCCGTACGAACGCCCTGCGCACCGGCGAGGTGGACATCGCAGAGGCTGTCCCCGTCTCCCAGGCCGCCTCCTGGACAAGGGCGCCCGCCGCGACACGGCCACGACACGCACCACGAGCCTGCTCCTCAATGCCAAGTCCGTCCCGTTCAAGGACGCGAGGACGCGGGCCGCCGCGCGCGAAGCAGTCGACACCTCGACGCTGGCCAAGGGCGTGTACGAGGGATACGCCGATTCCGGCGTCGGTATCTTCGGGCCCGCTCTGACCTGGGCGGCGGACAAACGCGTCAAGCCGAGCGGCAGAGCCGAAGGCGCCGGCGCCGACGGCACATCCGTCACCCTGGCCACGTACGACAACCGGCCGGAGCTCCCCGAGGTCGCCCAGGTGCTCAAGGGGCAGCTGGAGAAGAGTGGCCTCAGGGTGAAGCTGGAGGTGCGTGAGTACGCACGGCTCGAAAGCGACGTCCTGGCAGGGGAGTTCGACGCCTTCGTCTCCGCCCGCAACACCATGCTCGACACCGGCGACCCCGTCTCGATCCTCGCCAGTGACTACACCTGCGACGGCGGCTACAACCTCGCCCTCCTGTGCGACAAGGAGGTCGACCAGGCCGTTGCCCGAGCCGGCGATGTCGCAGACTCCGCCAAACGGCAGAACGCGACGATGGCCGCGGAAGCGCTGGTGCTCGGCACGGACGCGGTCGTCCCGCTGGTCCACCAGCGGATCATCACAGGTGTCGGCGGATCGGTGAAGGGCGTGCTCTTCGACCCGTACGAGCGCACCCTCGTCGGCACCGGAACGCGGCGCTGACGCATGAAGAGGTTCGTCCGGGGCGGCGGCCCCGTGCTGCTCTGGCGTGCCGCCCTCGTCGCCGTCCTGCTGTGCGGGGTCGGCCTGCTGCCCTGGCTGTCACACACCGACCCGGCACTCACCGTGCTGAAGGCGCGCGCGGCGGAGCGCGCTCCGGACCCCGAGGTGCTGGCCGCCGTAAGGCAGGAGCTCGGGCTCGACGCAGGGCCGTTCCACCTGCTGGGGCAGTGGCTCACCGGTCTGCTGCACGGTGACGCGGGCCGATCGTGGCTGTCCGGCGCCGAGGTCGCACCCTCCATCGTGCAGGCCCTCGGCGTCTCGGTGCTGCTGATGGCCGCGGCGCTCCTGGTCGCCGTCGTCATCGGCGCCGCGGTCTGTGCCCGCACCCTGCGGCTCGGATCACGGCGCCGGCTCGCCGGGCGCCGAAGGGCGGCAGCGGGCGGCGATGCTTGCCGCCCTGCCCGAGTTCCTGACCGCGTCGGTGCTGGCCACCGTGGTCGGTGTCCAGCTCGGATGGCTGCCCGCCCTCGGCTGGTACGGGCCCCAGTGGATGGTGCTCCCCGCGCTCTCGCTCGGCCTGCCCGCCGGGGCTCTGCTGGGCCGGCTGCTGGACGACATGCTGCCCGGCGCCTTCGCCGAGCCCTGGGCCACGGCAGCCGCCGCCCGCGGTGTCCCGGGCCGCAGTATCGCCCGTCAGGCCCTGCGCCGCTGTCTGCCCGGACTCCTCCCGAACGTCGGTCTGTTCGCCGTCGGCCTGACCGGTGGATCGGTCGCGGTGGAGCAGATCTTCGACATACCGGGCTCGGCCGCTCCGCACTCCAGGCGGCGGTGGCCCAGGACCTGCCGACCCTCCAGGCCGGCACCCTGGCTCTCGTCCTGCTCGCCGCGGCTGCCGGAGGAGCCGCCAGACTGTCGGCCCGCCTCCTGGTCGGCCCCGCCCTGCGCGACGGCGCGCTCTCCTCCCCGCATCGGCCGGCACCTTCCGCTCCACGGGCACTGCCACTGCTGTACGGAGCCCTGCTGCTCGGCGTCATCGCGCTCGGCCTGCCACGCGACCCGCTGGCCATGGAGACCACACGCCGCCTCCAACCCCTTCCTGGACGCACCTGTTCGGTACCGATGCGCTGGGCCGTGACGTCCTGGCCCGCATCGGTCACGGCGCGTTCAGCACAGTCCTCCTCGCCCTTGCCATCAGTGCGGTGGCCCTGCTGACCGGCGTGCTGCTCGGTCTGCTGCCCCGGTTCTCCGGCCCGCTCGTCGACACCGCCAACGCGATACCGCCCGTACTCGCCGCACTCCTCGTCACCGCGGTCGCGGGCAGCGGGTCCTGGACACCGGCTCTCGCGGTGGCTGCCGTCGCCTGGGCGCCGCTGGCCGCGCACACCTCCGCCCTGCTGCAACAGGAACGCGCCACTGTCCACCTCATGGCGACCAGGGGCTGGGTGCCGGGCCGCTCCATCTGCTGCGATACGAACTGCTGCCCGCCGTCCTGCCGCCGGTCACCCGCCATGCGCTGCTGCGCCTGCCGGGCATCGCCCTGGCCCTCGCCGCCCTGGGCTTCCTCGGGCTCGGTGCCCAGCCCCGTCACCCGAGTGGGGCCTGCTGCTCGCCGAGAACCAGCCCTACGCGGAGCGCGCCCGTGGGCGGTCCTGGCCCCGGCCGCCGTGCTTGCCCTGCTCGGGGCGCTGGCGGTGACCGCGGCCAACGGGGTCGGGTGGCCGCGGTGGTCCGGCGCAAGCCGCGGCCCGGCGCGGTGCCGCCCACGGCCGGGCCGCAGACCGGGCCCCGGGAGCCGGTCGCCGCCGCGCCGGCGCCACCGCCATGACCGGACCACTGACCTCGCGCGCCCGGAGTACGGACAAGCCCGGCCGCGAGCGGATCCGGGGCAGCTGTCCCCGCTGCTGCGCCTGCTGATCCTGACCCAACTCGCCTTCAACATCGGCTTCTTCGCCGTCCTGCCGTTCCTGGCCGAGCATCTCGGCACTGCGGTCGGAATGACGGGCTGGCTCGTCGGGCTGGTGCTCGGGCTGCGGACCTTCAGCCAGCAGGGGCTGTTCGTGGTGGGTCCCTGGCGCCGATGCTCTCCACGACGAAGTCCCGCACATCGTCGCGCACCGCATCGGCGTCCCACTCGGAGTGGTTGAGCAACCGCTGAACACCGTCGGGACGCGACTGCCCGACCTGCTCGGCCACCGTCCAGCCGTTTTGCGCTCCAACGGCGCGAGTAACCCGTTCAGATAGCCCAACGCCCGCTCGCGGGGCTCCGACCTGCCGAAACGAGGGGCGAACCGGGCATGGAACCCAGCTATCACCTCGGACCACGACTCGACCTGCTCAACCGTCAGCTCATCAGCACACAGTCAGACCAACGAGCACCCAAGCCCACGGACACGCCCGCGTGAACGTATGCCTAAGAGCGTGGAAATGACGCCGTCTCACACCTTGGGTGAGTGCTGGGGCAGGCGCGAGTCCGCGAAGATCATGGACCGGCGGAGAGTGGTCCGCAAGGGCGTCCGGGGCCGATGCGTCTCCAAGCGGGCTGTGCGGGTGCGGTGTTTGTTTGCCGTCGGCGAGGTCCACGGGTTGGCCGGTATGTGTCAGTACCTGTTTCTGATCCCCGCTTCTGAGTAGCCTTGGGCCCTACGCTGGCGTGGTGTCCGAGGGCGCCGGGCGGGCCGAGGAAGGAACTGTCGGGCTTGTGGCGAACGGCTGAGGCCGGGTGCCCGGCCTGACGCCTTGTTCTGTTCCTCAGCATGTCGCGCCAGGCAGTGGCGTACGGACCGGCAGTTGCGCAAGCGCCTGGCGGCCGTGCAGGACGGGTCGGCGAGGCCGAGTGTCCCGAGTGCGGGGCCCGGTGGGTGGCCGGCGTCGACCGAAAGGCGACCGCCCTGTTCTGCTCGGGCCGGTGCAAGGTGAGGCCTGGCGGCGCCGGAAGGAAACGTTCGGCGAACGGTCACAGTGACCGCATCGCGAACGCATCCTGAGCCCAATTCCGGTCAGCAAACGGTCATTTGCGGTCGTTCATTGTGATCAGCACATTTATGGTCTGACTCTCGGAGTTGAGCGGGTCGTGTTCACGTCACGGACGTCAGCTCCGTGCCCTGGCCCGCATGGATGGTGAAGAACGCCATGCCCGAGGAGATCGACAACGTCGGAAATGTAAGCCAGTCCCGCTACGAGCAGATCGTGGCCGAGCTGCGGCAAGTCGTCGAACAGCAGACCCAGGGCCAGTTCACGATCGGTGATCGCGCTCTGGAGATCGAGCCGGTCAGGCCCGCGGTGGCATCGCGGATGCGGAGTGGACGGTGAGGGAGTCCCTGATCCGGCTGGCCGAGGACATTGGCTTGACGTTCAACACGGTGAAGAACGCCAGGTGGATCGCGTCGCGCTGGCCGAAGGAACGTCGTCAGGCAGGTGTCTCGTTCACGGTTCACCGCATTCTGGGAAAGATCGAGGGCGAGGAAGAGCGGTTCGCTGCGATCGAGAACCCTCCGGCAGGCAAGACGCGGTGGTCGCCGGATGAGGCCAAGCGGCGGGTGGGGTGGACGGTCGACAGCCCGGAGACCTCGCAGGAGAAGATCACCGCGATCCACCATCTGGCCCGGGATGAGGAGGTCGCCGCGTCGGTGACCACCGAATTCCTCAAGCGTCCGCAGGTGGCGGCCAAAGTCTCCCAGGAGAACAAGGTCCGGGTGGTGGAGGAGTTCACCCGTGACGAGACGGTCGCGGCGAGTGCGGCGACCAGTCTGCTGAGGCGGCCTGACGTCGCGTTCAAGGCGATGAGCGACGACACCGCCCGTCTCCAGGTCAACCATGCCCAGGTCGAGCGTTCCCGGCAAGCCCGAGACCAGTTCGAGGACACCAGTCCGGTCGCTCCGGCGGTCCGTCATATCGACCGGACGGTGGAGTTCCTGGACCTGGTCACCGCCTGCCACTCGTTCGTCGCCGCGGCTGGCCGGGCAGTCCGGGCCTGCGTGATCGCACGCTCGGCGAGGACGGGCGCACGATCGTGCACGAGAACGTCGCGAAGGTACGGGCGACGCTGGACTGGATCGAGACCGCGGTCGACACGGGCAAGGTCGACATGGACGGCGAGCTGGCCCGTCTGCTGAAGGGCAGTAGGCATGCCCCGCGCCTCACGGCGCCGGGGCGACGCCGCCAAGCGGCATGCGGACACCCTGCGGTTCGTGCTGTTCGAGGCCCGGCCCGCCGGGTTGCTGTTCCACCAGCTGACACGGGCTTCCGGACTGTCTGACAGCCAGGTCAGATCCGGTCTGGCCTGCCTGCGCGACATCATCGCGGAGAACGGCTGGCCGCCGCTGATCTGGACCAGGGCCGACGGCTACCAGCTCGGCGCAGAACCAGCCGCCCTCCAGGCATACGAGCGGGCCGTGCTCAGCGGGAAACTCACCGAGTTCCGCCGGTTCCCCACCGGCACCGTCGCTCCGCACGCCGCTGCCCACCCGGGCGACAAATGGGTCAAGCACATCATCGCCCAGCTCAACTCCATCGAATCCACCCTCGATCTCGTTATCGCGTCCTGACCCATCGCGAGCGGTCCGCCTGGCCGGAGGCCGGGCGGACCGCTCCTCAACGGACGGAGGGAAGGCCACCGCCATGCGCCGGCGCCGCTATCCCTCCGACACGACTCACGCCGAATGGGCCCTGCTCGAACCGCTGTTGCCCGAGCCGGCCTGCGAGACGCGAGCCGGAGGACGGCCGGAGAAGCACCCTCGTCGCGAGATCGTCGACGCGATCCGGTATGTGGTGGACACCGGCTGCAAATGGAGGGCTCTACCTGCGGACTTTCCGCCTTGGCGGACCGTTTGGGCTTCATGGCCCGCTGGGCCGCCTGCGGGTGATCGGGCAGATCCGCGACCACCTCTCCGGGCGGATCCGCCGCGAGATGGGCAAGGGCCCCGGGCGGTCGCGACCGTGATCGACTCTCAGAGCGTTCGTGCCGCCGAGACTGTCGGCAGGGACTCGCGTGGTTACGACGCGGGCAAGAGAATCAACGGGCGTAAACGGCACATGGTGGTCGACACCCGTGGCCTGCCCTGCTGGTCATGGTCACCCCGGCTTCGCTCACCGACCGCGACGCAGCCAAGGAACTCCTCTTCCGGCTCCGCCTCATGCACCCCGAGATCACCATCGTCTGGGCAGACTCCGCCTACGCCGGAAAGCTCGTAACCTGGGCAAAGAGCTATCTGAGCCTTACGATCAAGACCGTGAGCCGTCCCAAGGACGCCTCCGGGTTCATCGTGCTGCCCCGCCGTTGGGTCGTGGAACGAACATGGGCCTGGATGATGCACGCCCGCCGGCACGCGCGGGACTACGAACGGCTCGTCCAGCACTCAGAAACCTTGATCACTTGGGCAGCCATCACCCTCATGACCAGGCGACTCACCCGCAAAGGCCCTCGGACCAACTGGTCCAAGAAGGCCACGGTCAAGCAGTGAGTTGCGACGGCGGAACTCGGCCGATCAACACTGAATCGCTACCGGAGTGATGGCTCTACATCGCCTGCCAGCCTTGCGTGCAGCTCGACGTCATAGCGCACACCGTCGTATTCAAGCTTTTGCCGTTGAAGACCTTCTACCGCGAAACCCGCGGCAGCAGCGACCCGGCAGGACGCAGGATTGTTGACGCGGTGTCCCAGCTCAAGGCGGAACAGCCCAGCGTCGTCGAACGCCCACCGCGCCAGAACTCGGCATGCCTGCGAGGCGACACCCCGCCCACGCGCCGCGGCCGTCGTCCAGTACGAGACCCAACCAATGCCATGGCGTCGGTCGACTGCACCAACAGCGGCGTTCCCGACTACAACGCCGTCACCATCAACCACGGCAAAGGCGAAGGCAGAGTCCCTATCCCATCGCTCCACCCATCCCGAGATCCGCTTTTCTGCAGCGCTTTCCGAGTCGATGGCCTCGTCGGACTGTCCGCGCATCAAGGGATCTGCAAACGCGCTCATCACCGGGCGGACATCCAACCCGGTCCATCGACGCAGCAGCAGGCCGGAGGAGGTCTCTATGTGATCACGCACTGCCGGAGTCTCGCCTATCGCCGGACCCCTGTCACCCCAGTTTTTCCAGAGCGCAGGTTCGAAAACACGCACTCAGGACGCCGAGGTTTCGCTTTAGACTTCGGTCAGTGTTTGGTAAAGCCAGGTACGGCCCGCGGGGAGCCCCGCACAAAATAATGGGGTAGCCAGTGATTTTGAAGACGTTCGGCTGGTCGTTCGCGGTGACCGCGCTCGGCCTCGTCGTGGCGGTGCTGTACGGGGTGGGCGGCGTTCGGGATCGTGGCGATCCTGTCCATCCTCGAGATCTCGGTGTCCTTCGACAACGCTGTGGTCAACGCCGGGATCCTGAAGAAGATGAACGCCTTCTGGCAGAGGATCTTCCTCACCATCGGTGTGCTCATCGCCGTCTTCGGCATGAGGCTGGTCTTCCCCGTCGTGATCGTGGCGATCAGTGCCAAGGTCGGCCCCATCGAGGCCGTCGATCTTGCGATCAACGATGCCGAGCGCTACGAGCAGCTTGTCACCGACGCCCACCCGTCGATCGCTGCCTTCGGCGGTATGTTCCTGCTGATGATCTTCCTCGAGTTCATCTTCGAGGACCGCGACATCAAGTGGCTCGGCTGGCTGGAGCGCCCGCTGGCTAAGTTCGGCAAGATCGACATGGTGTCGGTCTGTATCGCCCTGATCATCCTGGCGGTCAGCGCCATGACGTTCGCGACCCAGGCCCACCAGCACGGCGGCCTGCATGTCGACAAGGCGGCGACGGTCCTCCTCTCGGGCGTCTTCGGCCTCATCACGTACCTCGTCGTCGGCGGTCTCTCCGGCTACTTCGAGAACAAGCTGGAGGAGGAAGAGGAGCGCGAGCACGAGGCCGAGGAAGAGGCCAGGAGGAGCGGCAAGAAGGTCCCGGTGGTCCTGATGGCCGGCAAGGCCGCGTTCTTCATGTTCCTCTACCTGGAGGTCCTGGACGCGTCCTTCTCCTTCGACGGCGTCATCGCCGCCTTCGCGATCACCAACGACATCGTCCTGATGTCGCTCGGCCTCGGAATCGGCGCCATGTACGTCCGTTCGCTGACGGTCTATCTGGTCCGCCAGGGCACCCTCGACGACTTCGTCTATCTGGAGCACGGCGCGCACTACGCGATCGGCGCGCTGGCCGTGATCCTCATGATCTCCATCCGCTACCAGATCCCCGAGGTGGTCACCGGTCTCATCGGTGTCCTGCTGATCGCCGGGTCTCTGGTCCTCCGTCCGCCGCAACCGCAGGCTGGCGGCGGACGGAGGGGAGCAGACGGGTCCCCGAGAAGGCCGAGGTCCCTTCCGGCGTCTGAGCCGGCGCGGACCGCGGTTCGGCCCTCAGCCGGCGGCGCTGAGGGCTTCGAACGCCTCGTCGTCGAGTCGCACCAGTGCGGCGTCGACGTTCTCCTCCAGGTGGGTGACACCGGACGTGCCCGGTATCGGGAGCATCACCGGGGAGCGGCGCAACAGCCAGGCGAGGGCGAGCTGCGCCGGGCTCGCGTCGTGCACCCGGGCCGCGGCATCCAGCGGGCCGCCGGGGCGCGCAAGTTCGCCGGTGGCCATCGGGAACCAAGGAATGAAGGCGATGTTCTCGGACTCGGCGTAGTCGAGTACGTCCTCGGCCGACCGGTTCGCGAGGTTGAAGAGGTTCTGCACGGAGACGATGTCCACGTGCGTGCGGGCCTCCTTGAGCTGCTCGACCGTCACCTCGGACAGTCCGAGGTGACGGATCTTGCCCTCCTGCTGCAGCTGGGCCAGCGTGCCGAACTGCTCGGCCGACGGGACCGCGGGATCGATACGGTGCAGCTGGTACAGGTCGATGCGTTCGAGTCCGAGGTGCCTTCTCTGAACTACTGAGGTTGAACTCGCGGAGTCGTAGGGGCTGACGGCTCGTCGCCTGTGCGGTATCACCGGGACATGCGGTATCCACAAGGGGCGGGCTGACCGCCGAACGGCAGCAGTTCGGCTCGTCTTCGAGGACGAGGCCGGATTCTCCATGACGCCGCCGCAGGCCAGGACCTGGTCGCAGCGCGGCCGGACCCCGGTGGTGCGGGTGCGGGCCGTTCCCGCAGACGGATATCGATCGCCGCGCTGACCTGCTACAAACCCGGCCACCGGTCGCGGCTGGTCTACCGGCCACGCCGGGACGACGGTCAGCGCGACGGCCGCAAGAGCTTCTCCTGGCGCGACTACCGCGATCTACTGATCGCCGCCCACCAGCAGCTCGGCGGCCCCATCGTGCTCGTCTGGGACAACCTGAACGTCCACAAGGCCGCCAGCCTGCGGGAGTTCGCCGCATCCCGGACTGGCTGACCATCTACTACCTGCCGCCCTACGCACCCGCCCTCAACCCCGTCGAGGGCATCTGGTCACTGCTACGGCGCGGCTGGCTCTCCAACGTTGCCTTCGCCACCCCCGAACACCTCGTCCAGCGCATCCGACGCGGCCTACGGCACATCCAGTACCGCAGCGACCTCATAGACGGTTGCCTCGCCGAGACCGGCCTGAACATCAGAGCCACCTGAACCCAGCGACATCACGAGTCAACCTCAGTAGGAGTTCACAGTTCAGGCCACTCCAGGATGCATTCGTTGTGCCACCAGGCACAGCAATCGCCCGCGCTGCGCTCCGGGGCGCGATCGACGTATTCCGTGATGACGCGCCCGTCTTCAATGCGAGACACGCCGAGTTGCTTCCTAAAGTCGATCTTCAGGACGTCGAGTTCCACCGTCATGCATTTGACCGCGTACTTGTCGGCGGCTTCGGGGTACTGCGCGAAGAGCTTGTTGAGCGCGTCGAAGAACTCGGGGTCGCTCTGCGGCCCACAGCCTGCATTGGTGTTCATGGCGATGCTCCAAAGCGTGTACGTGCTCGTCGGCTGGGCCGGGGTGTCGTCGCCGTGCCGGCCGCTCGGCCGTGTCGTCGGTGTCGGGTGTGCCAGCAGCTGCCATCGTCTCGCGTGCTTCAGGCTGGCGCCACCTGGGTCCTGCGGCGGCGTCATGGAGAATCCGGCCTCGTCCTCGAAGACGAGCCGAACTGCTGCCGTTCGGCGGTCAGCCCGCCCCTTGTGGATACCGCATGTCCCGGTGATACCGCACAGGCGACGAGCCGTCAGCCCCTACGACTCCACGAGTTCAACCTCAGTAACTGCTATGCCCTTGTGCACACGTGGTCGTACCGTGTGTCGATGCATACCCAGCGAGCCATCGAGGTCCTGACGGGACTCAAGGAAGAAGCTGATCGCCGAGGGATCGAGCTTCGCCCCTGGTGAAATCACGTCATGGAAAGGCCGCGTGAAGTCTACTCTCATTCGCTCCCTGGGTTCAGATCATCACTTGCTGAAGGATTTCGACAGGGTCAAATACTCGCCGTCTGTATATTCTTCAGGCATGTCTGATGACTATGGCGAGCGCGTTTTATTGGCGGCTTGAAGAAGGCTAACGGCGTAATCGAAGCAGCTCTCTTTGGGCTGTCCGATGCCGGAACCAGCGACGACGCAGTGGATGAAACAACGTTTGACCCAGCCTTGTGGTCTCACGTTCAGAAGCATGTCCAAAGTGAAAACTGGCAGACGGTCTCCAGTCAGACCGCCATCTATGTCGAAGACTGCGTTCGGAGATGGTGCGGAAATCCCCGGGGAAACAACGGCCAGGTATTGGTCGGCAAAAGTCTCTTCGCTGCTGTATTCGCTACTGATGCCCAGTATCGGCTCGGCAAGGAGCCCGGCGAGTGGGAAGGCTGGCGGGGACTGGGAATGGGGTTTGCTCAGGCGCTGAGCAATGTAGATCGCCACAATATCCAAAAGCGTGACGACGCGAAGCGATATGCATTCGGTGTTCTCGGACTGGGGAGCTTGATCTTGTCCCAGCTCCGCCATCAGCATGGTGAAGACTTGCACCACGAGTAGAGGATAAGTAGGACCTCGGGTCACTCTTCTTATTGGGTCCTAGGTCAGACTCTTTTTGGCGGGGTGGCCTAGTTCGCGTGAATAGCGATCTGACTGAAGCTGGGAACTCCGAGGAAGACAGGTGAATCCTTCTTCTCTTGCCGGGCATCTAGCTGGTCGATCTTCTCTTCTGCGGCGTCCCTGCTGACCGACAGCCCTTCGACCTCGCCCAACCGTCCTTCACGCTTCGCCTCGACGATTCGGTCGTCTAGATTGTCGCGGATCTCGACAAGCCGACCTCTTTCCGCAGGATCGACGATTAGGACAGGGCATCGAACGTCCCGTTGACCGAACTAAGCTGGACGCTTCTTGGGCTTGTGCTGAAGTCAACGCATAGTGACGGAATGGACGTTGTAGCTGCTTCTGGAGCTCCGTGGTGACTGCGTGTGTCCGGGTGGATCTGGTCTCATCGCGTGTCGTCGAGTCGGTCACCCCGTGGAGGTACGGATGCCAGAGCACAGCACAACGGTCCGGAATGTGGAGGCACTGAGGGTGGCGCGGGTCGGCCGCGTTGAGAAGAGCGGTGACCCGCTGCGACCGTTCCGGCTAATGGACGCCGATGGCTCCGAGGTGGCGGCGGTCAGTGAGTTTCTGCACCACATGCTTGCTGACGACGCGAGTTCGGCGTCGCTGCGGTCCTACGCCTACGAGCTGTTGGCGTGGGTCCGGTTTTACACGCGGTGGACGTGCCCTGGTATCTCGCGAGCCGGGTCGAGGCCCGCGACTTCGCACTGTGGCTGAAGACCACGAAGAAGCCTCTGCGGCAGCGCCGTCCCGACGCGCCCCCACCGGGCTCGGTAAACCCGGTCACGGGAAGGCCGCGCCCGGCGAGAACTATGCCGCTCGGACCAGGCGGCACGCTCGCGCGGTGATCCGGTCCTCGCTCTCCGGCCTGGTGGTCCTGGCCGGCAGCGCGGGTACCGGCTGGCTGGTGGACAGCGGCCTCCCGGCCGCGGTGCCCTGGCTCGTCCTCGCCGCGATCCCCGTGGCGTCGATCGCGCTGTTGCCGCGCCGGAAGCAGCGGAGCCGGAGCAGCAGCTGACACATTCGCCGGTCAGCCCGTGGCCGGGCCCGGGCCGGACATGCTGATGTCCGGCCCGGGCCGGTGGTGGTTCAGGAACCCTCGGTGGCGAGCTCGGCGCGGACCTCGCGGGCGGCGCCGACGAGGTTCTCCAGTGAGGCCCGGGTCTCGGGCCAGCCGCGGGTCTTCAGCCCGCAGTCCGGGTTCACCCACAGCCGCTCGGCGGGAATGGCCTCAAGTCCCTTGCGCAGGAGTGCCGCCGCCTCCTCGGTGCTCGGCACCCGTGGGGAGTGGATGTCGTACACACCGGGTCCCGCCTCGCGCGGGTAGCGGTGAGCGGCGAGCTCCCGGGCCACCTGCATGTGGGAGCGGGCTGCTTCCAGGCTGATGACGTCGGCGTCGAGGTCGTCGATGGCCTGGACGATGTCGCCGAACTCCGCGTAGCACATGTGGGTGTGGATCTGTGTGTCGGGCCGTACGCCGCTCGTGGTGAGGCGGAAGGACTCGGTGGCCCAGTCCAGGTATGCGCGGTGGTCGGCGGCGCGCAACGGCAGGGTCTCGCGCAGTGCGGGCTCGTCGACCTGGATCACCGAGGTGCCCGCGGACTCCAGGTCGGCGACCTCGTCGCGAAGGGCGAGTGCGACCTGGCGCGCGGTGTCGCCGAGCGGCTGGTCGTCGCGGACGAAGGACCAGGCGAGCATGGTGACCGGGCCGGTGAGCATGCCCTTGACGGGGCGGCCGGTGAGGGACTGGGCGTACGTCGTCCAGCGGACCGTCATCGGTTCGGGCCGGAGATGTCGCCCGCGAGGATCGGCGGGCGGACGTAGCGGGTGCCGTACGACTGGACCCAGCCGTGCTGGGTGGCCAGGTAGCCGATGAGCTGCTCGGCGAAGTACTGCACCATGTCGTTGCGTTCGGGTTCGCCGTGCACCAGGACGTCGAGCCCCGTCTTCTCCTGGAAGGAGATCACGTGCTGGATCTCGGCCTTGACGCGTTCCTCGTACCCGGCGGTGTCGATCCGTCGTGTACGCAGGTCGGCGCGGGCCGTACGCAGTTCGGCGGTCTGCGGGAAGGAGCCGATGGTGGTGGTCGGCAGGAGCGGCAGGCCGAGGTGCGCGCGCTGGGCCGCGGCCCGCTCGGGGTAGGGCTGGGAGCGGTGGCCGTCCGCGTCCGTGACCGCGGCCGTCCTGGCCCGAACGGCAGGATCGCGGGTGATCGCCGAGCCGGCCCGGGAGGCGAGGTCGGCGCGGTTGGCGGCGAGTTCGGCGGCGATGGCGCCGGTGCCCAGGGCCAGCCCCTTGGCGAGGGTGGCGATCTCCGCCGTCTTCTGCCGGGCGAAGGCGAGCCAGCGCAGGATCTGGCGTCGACGTCCCGCTCGGCGCCCACGTCCAGCGGCACGTGCAGGAGCGAGCAGGAGGCGGCGACGTCCACCCGGTCGGCCAGCCCGAGCAGGGTTCCCAGGGTCGCGAGCGACTTCTCCAGGTCGTTGACCCAGATGTTGCGTCCGTTGACAACACCGGCCACAAGGCGTTTGCCGGGCAGTCCTCCGACAGCGGCCAGCGCGTCGAGGTTGGCCGCGGCGGCGTCGGTGAAATCGAGCGCGAGGCCTTCCACCGGGGCCTTGGCCAGCACGGGCAGCGCGTCGCCGAGCCGGTCGAAGTAGGAGGCGACCAGCAGCTTGGGGCGGTCGGTCAGTGAACCCAGGTCGCGGTAGGCGCGGGCGGCGGTGTCGAGATCGGCGGGGTGCGGTCCTGGACCAGGGCCGGCTCGTCCAGCTGGACCCACTGCGCGCCGGCGGCACGCAGGTCGGCGAGTACCTCGGCGTATACGGGCAGCAGCCGGTCCAGCAACGTCAGCGGCTCGAAGTCCGCGGCGACGCCGGGCGCCGGCTTGGCCAGCAGGAGATAGGTGACCGGGCCGACGAGCACGGGGCGGGCAGCGAGGCCGAGTGCGATCGCCTCCTGAGCTCTCCGACCTGCTTGGCGGAGTCGGTGGTGAACACCGTGTCGGGGCCCAACTCGGGCACCAGGTAGTGGTAGTTGGTGTCGAACCACTTGGTCATCTCGAGCGGCGCCATCTCCTGGGTGCCGCGTGCCATGGCGAAGTAGCCGTCGAGCGCATCGGCTGCGACGGCCTTGCGATGCCGCTCCGGGACCGCACCGACCATGACGCTGGTGTCCAGCACATGGTCGTAGTACGAGAAGTCGCCGGTGGGCACCTCGTCAATGCCGGACTCGGCAAGGTGCTGCCAGTTCGACCGGCGCAGGCCCACCGCGGTCTCCCGGAGGGCGTCGGCGCTGGTCCGGCCCTTCCAGTAGCCCTCGATCGCCTTCTTCAGCTCCCGGTTCGGGCCTTGGCGCGGGTAGCCGTACACGGTGGCGCGTGCTGCCGCGGCTGCGGGCTTCGATGTCACGGAAATCTCCTTCGCGAGATGACTCCTGAAGATCCCGGAGACGGGACACGGACGCGAAGGGGATGACGAACCAGGCGGATCCCACGCACCATCGGTGCGGTTTCCGTCCGGTACGTACGCCGACCCGCCCACGAGGTCACCGGGATCTCCGCACACGAACGGTCGTGTGCGGGCAACGGCAGGTCTTCGGACTCGCGGGCACGTCTGCCGGGGCAGATTCCTACTGGCCGTCGCTTCCCGGAGCCGTAAGGATCCAGTGCTCATGACGGCGGTCGTTCCCGCTCACCGCTGCGGGGCAGTCCCGGATTCCCACCGGGTTCCCTCTTACGACGCCCCGCCTGGCGGACGGGTGCGAACCAGCTGCACCGGCCAGGCTAGAGGGTGGGCCGCCCGCTGGGCGTCACTGTTCACATTCCGGAAGGTGACATGGGACACGGGATGCGAAGTACGACTACCGCCCCGGTGGCCCCGCCGCTGCCGCCAGGTGCGAGGGCGATGTCCGGTCCCGGTCGGATCCCAGGCGCGCAGTGGGGACTCCCCATCGGCAAGCCGCGCTCCCACGCGCGCCGGATCGTCCCAGCCCTGGAGATGCCGGCTCTCGTCGCTCATGCGGTGAGTACCGCAATCCGCACTGACAGCGAGTCGTTTGCGGTCCGCACGGCCACGGCTGAAGGCCCGCCAGGAGGCCTCCCGTGACAGTAAGGGGCGCTCGGCGGGACGGAACGGGTGACAGTGGGGCGAACACGCCATCACCGGCTGTGGGAACGGCGCCTTCGAAAGGAGGGAGCGAATCACGTTGACACACGGGTCGGACCCGGGTGATCTTTCCCGCGCCGGGAGAACACACGCCGACCACCGAAAGCGAAGCCAACGTGACGGACAACACCGGTTCAGCACCGCTCAGTGGTCGGGTCGCGGGCAGCCCGAGCGCCTTGTGGCACGAGGAGGTGCTCGGCCCGCACTTCCAGTACGAGGTCACCAACCTGCTGCCCTGGTACATCGTGATCGAGAAGGTGCTGGCCGCCGAGTACGCGCGGCTGGGCGTGGTCACCGACGCCGAGGCCCGGAGCTGGGACAGACACTGCACGGCGCGGACGCCGAGGCACTCGTGGCCGACCCTTCGGCCAACATGTCGGACATCACGTTCGCTCTTGAGCGGTACGTCGAGCAGCGGCTGACCCACCCGATTCCCTCCTGGCACGTGGACCGGAGCCGCAACGACCTCCAGGCCACTGCCCAGTTGATGTACGGACGGCAGGAACTGATCGGCGTCGCACGCATGCTGGCGGACTTCGGCGGGGCAGTGCACCGGCTGGCCGGGCCGAGCCGCGAGATGCCCATGCCGGGCCACACACACTTCCAGGCAGCGCAGATCATCAGCCCGGGTACTACCTCGCGGCCGTCTCCGAGCAGGTCCTGCACACGCTTCGGCGGCTGCTCTCGACGTACGACGGCCTGGACGCCTGTCCACTCGGCTCGGGCGCCATGGCCGGCCAGGAACTGGCCTGGGACCGGGACCGGATGGCAAGGCTGCTGGGTTTCCAGCGAGCCCAGCCGGTGGCGCTGACCGGTGTGGCCTCACGCGGCTGGGTGGCCGAGGTGACTGCGGACATGGGCGTCCTCGGGGTCGCGCTGAGCCGGTTCGCCACCGACCTGCTGACCTGGGGAGCAGTGAGTTCGGCTTCATCGACCTGCCGGACGAGCTGTGCGGAATCTCCTCGGCCATGCCGCAGAAGAAGAATTTCCCGGTACTGGAACGCATCCGGGGCCGTACGGCGCACCTGTCGACCTACCACCTCGACACGGTGCTCTGCCAGCGGAACACCCCTACACCAACCTCGTGGAGGTGGGCAAGGAGGCCGGGCGAACCTGGCGACCGCCTACACCACCATGCGCAGTGTGCTCCGGCTGTTCACGGAGGTCGTCGGGCGGCTGACCTTCCGCGCCGACCGGATGCGGGCCGCCTGCGAGCGGGAGTACCTCGGCGGCTTCGCACTCGCCAACGCCCTGACCCTGCAAGAAGGCGTGCCGTGGCGGCGCGCGCAGGTGGTGGCCGGTGCGTACATCGTCGCGGCGATGGAGGCCGGGCTGTCCCCGGACAAGCCCGACGCGGACCTGCTGCGGCGGGTCGCCGGGGAGCGAGGGTTCACCCTTGCCGACCCCGACGCAGCGCTGGGCGCCGTCCGCGACATCGACGCGGGTCTGCGGCGGCCGGCATCCGCCGGTTCGGCCCACCCGGATGCCACCGCCGCCGTCCTGCGCGACCAGGAGGGCGAGTACGAGCGGCTGCGGGCGCAATGGGACCTGCGGGCAGCCCGGGTCAGCGGCGGCCTGGCGGAGACGGACGGCCTGCTCCGGATCGGGCAGTGATCCGTCGTGCCGGCGGACCGAAAACGGGAGGAAACCATGATCTACGGCAGCATGTACGAGGCAATCGGGCGGACTCCGCTCGTCCGGCTGCGGATGGACGCGCCGAGCGGCGTCGAGGTGTACGCCAAACTGGAACTGGCCAACCCGTTCGCCATGAAGGACCGGGTGGCCCGCCACATCGTCCTCAGGGCCCGGCGTCAGGGTGCTGCGCCCGGGAGCCCCGATCGTGGAGAGCTCCTCCGGCACCATGGCGCTCGGTATCGCGCTGGTTGGCAGGGCGCTGGGCCACGAGGTGCACATCGTGACGGACCCGCGGATCGACGCGGTCACCAGGCCAAGCTGCGATCGCTGGGCTGTGAGCTGCACGTGGTGTCCGAGATGACGTCACAGGGCTGGCAGGGCGCACGCCTGGAACGGCTCGACGAACTCATGCGCGACCTTCCCGGCGCCTTCTGGCCGCAGCAGTACAGCAACCCGGACAACCCCGGTGCGTACCGGGAGCTGGCCGACGAGCTCAGTGCGGACCTGGGCCGGATCGACACCCTGGTGGGCGCCGTCGGCTCCGGCGGCTCGCTGTGCGGTTCGGTGCGGGCGCTGCGCCGCACGCTGCCGGACCTCTGGGCGGTCGGGGTGGACTGCGTGGGCAGCGCCCTGTTCGACCAGCGCGACGAGCCGAGGCGCCTCCAGAGCGGTCTCGGCAACAGCCTGCTGCCGAAGAACCTCGACCGGCGGATCATCGACGAGGTGCACTGGCTCAACGACCGTGAGGCGTTCGAGGCGGCCGTCGCCCTCGCCGGCGAGCAGCAGATCTTCGCGGGGAACACCTCAGGGTCGGTCTACCGCGTCCTGGGCGACGTCGCCGCACGTGCCCGGCCGGGCAGCCGCATCGTGGGGTCTTCCCGATCGCGGCGACCGCTACGCGGACACCGTGCACGACCCGGACCACTGGGCCGCGCACCGGCTCGGCGAGCTGGAGGCATCCTTGTCGCCCGAGGCGGTCGACTACGGCACGCCCGTCCGATCGTGGTCGCGAGCGGTCACCAAGGGCAGCGTCGACAAGGACCGGCACCTGCTGTTCATCGAGTCCAACACCACCGGAACCGGCATGATGGCCCTGCGGTCCTCGGCCGCACTCGACCTCCGGCCGGTGCTGCTGACCGGCGATCCGGACCGCTACTCCGGGCTCGGTGGGACCGGCTGCGAGGTCCTGCGGTGCGACGCCAACGACGCCAACGCGCTCCGTTCGGCCATCCAGGAGCGCTTCACCCGTGAGGAGATCGCGGGCGTCACCACGACCAGTGACTTCTACGTACCGGCCGTTGCCGAAATCGCGGAGTGGCTGGGGCTTCCCGGCAGCCCGGTGGAGGCAGTGGCACTGTGCCGCAACAAGGCGCTGCTGCGCGCGGCGCTCGCCGAAGCCGGCGTGGGACAGCCCGCTTCGCGGTGGTGACCGGCCCCGACGAGGTGGCGGACGCCGTCGCCGAGGTGGGCCTGCCCTGCGTGGTCAAGCCGGCCGACGACTCGGGTTCCAACAACGTCCTGCTCTGCCGCACTCCGCAGGAGGCGGCCGCGCAGGCCGAGCTGATCCTCGCCATCCACACGAACGTCCGCGGCATGCCGGCCGCGAGGACCGTGCTCGTCGAGGAGTTCGTGGACGCTCCCGAGTTCAGCGTGGAGATGTTCAGTCATGACGGTGTCGCGGAATGCGTGGGCGTCACTGCCAAACGGGTCGGCGGCGCACCGTACTTCGTGGAGAACCGGCACGTCTTCCCGGCCGGGCTGCCGGCGCAGGACCGGGCCGCGCTGGTCGCCACGGTGACGGCGGCCCTGACCGCCTGCGGTGTGGAGCTGGGCCCCACGCACACCGAGGTCAGGCTGGCTTCGGACGGTCCGGTGATCATCGAGATCAACCCGCGGCTGGCCGGCGGGATGATCCCGGAGCTGATACGGCTGGCCACCGGAGTGGACCTGCTGGAGCAGCAGTTGCGGGCGGCGGTGGGCCTGGCGCCGGTCCTGGCTCCCACCCGTGAGGGTATGCGGGGATCCAGTTCCTGATCCCCGGCCGGGAGGGCGTGCTGGCGGAGGTCGGCGGCGTACCGGCGGCCACCGGGATCGCCGGGGTCGAGCAGGTGAGGGTCACCGGGCGGGTCGGTGCCCGGGTACGCCCGGCACGCAACGCCTACGACCGGCTGGGCCATGTGATCGTGAGCGCGGCGACCCCGCCGCGGTGGACAGTGTCCTGGACGCCGCCACCGCCGCCGTACGGCTGGAGGTCTCGGACGAGCCGCCCAGCGGTGACCCGGCCCGTCCCTGAGCCTCGGCGGGCCGGTGACGGCCGGGTGGCGCCGACGGCGTACGAGCGAAGGCTCCTGGTGGACCGCGGCCCTTCACGGGGCGGTCCGCCAGGAGCCTTCGTCGTCCGGTGGCGAGGCGGCCGGGCGTTCAGGCCCAGGTGCGGCGCAGTTCGTCCAGGTGTTCCAGACCGCCCAGCACCGTGTCGGCGTCATCGATGAAGTCGATCAGGCACGCGACCTCGTCGACGCCGGCGTCCCGCACGCCGCGCAGCAGCTCCGCGTTCTCCTCCACGGTGCCGAACAGGCCGCCCGTGTCGAAGTACCGGTCGAAGCCGAGGGAGACCAGGAAGTCCACGTCCTCGGGTGAGAGGTCGTCCGGGTCCAGGTCGGGCATGATGTCGCCCGCGGCCTTCAGGAGCAGCCCGAGCGAGTTCCGCAGGTAGGCGCTGAACGGCTCGCGCACGATCTCACGGACCTCGTCCCGGTCGGTGCCGAGGAAGGTGTGGAGCATCAGCACCACATGGCCGGGCGGCCCTCCGGCAGCGCCTCGCGGTAGACGGCGATCTTCTCCGCGAGTTCTGCGACCGTCTGCCCGAGCAGGTGGGTGAGCACCCCGGCGCCCATCTCGCCGGCCTCGCGGAACGTCTCGGGTTGCCCGCCGCCGTCAGCCAGACCGGCAGTTCGGCCTGTACGGGCGCCGGGTAGGAGCGCAGCTTGCGTGTCTCGCCTTCCCCGTCGGGTACGGCGACCGCGCCACCGCGCCACAGCTCCCGCACGTCCGCGATGGTCCGTGCCAGCACCTCCTTGCGGTCGGCGTAGTTGTGCGGGGCCAGGGCGAAGTCCGCGGCGTGCCAGCCGGATGCGAAGGAGAGGCCGACGCGCCCACCGGACAGGTTGTCGACGACGGACCACCTCGGCGATCCGCAGGGTGGTGCAGCGGTGCCACCACGCTGCCCGAGCGGATCTGGACCCGCTCGGTCACCGTTGCCAGGGCCGCACCGGTGACGGCCGGATTCGGATAGGAGCCACCGAAGGCGTGGAAGTGCCGCCCGGCGTCCATACGGAGGTGAAGCCACGGCTGTCGGCGAAGCGGGCTCCTTCGAGCAGCAGGCGGTAGCCGTCCGTGCCGGCCGAGTTGTTGGCGAAGTAGAACAGTCCGAAATCCACCGGTTCCTCCTGTGTGTGTGCGGCTCGGTCACGACAGTTCGTCGAGTACGGCGGTGCCCGTCCGCGAGGTGCTGAGCGAGCCGCCCAGGTCGGGGTGCAGAGCTGCTTCGCCAGGGTCCTGCCGACCGCGTCCCGTACCGCCGTGGCTTCCGGGCGCGACCGGCGCAGTCCAGCAGGAGGGCGGCGCTGAGGATGGCTGCGAGCGGGTTCGCCGAACCGGATCCGGCGAGGTCGGGGCCGACCCGTGGACCGGTTCGCACAGGGCGAAGCCGGTCTCCGGGTTGAGGTTCGCCGAGGCGGCCGTCCCCATGCCGCCCGCCAGCTGGGCGGTGAGATCGCTCAGGATGTCGCCGTGCGCGTTGTTGGCGACGATCGTGTCGAAGGCCGTCGGGTCGGCGACCAGGTGCATCACCGCCGCGTCAACGTAGAGATGCCGGTGGTCAGCTCGGGCCGGCGGGCCGACACCTCGCGGAAACAGCGCTGCCACAGTGATCCGTTGTTCGGTACGGCGTTGGCCTTGTCGACCAGACAGACCGATGTGGTGGCGTGGGCGAACGCGAACTCCAGTGCCCTGCTGACCCCGCGGTGGGTGCTCACCTCGGTGTCGATGGCCGTCTCGTGCTCAGTGCCGGGGCGCAGCCTTCCGCCTATGCCCACGTACAGGCCCTCGGTGTTCTCGCGCACCACCGTGCAGTCGATCGCCCTGCGCTCGGGGTCGCGCAGCGGCTCAGCCGGTCGTGCAACAGCTTCGCCGGGCGGTGGTTGACGTAGAGGTCGAGGTCGAACCTCAGGCGCAGCAGCACGTCGCGCGCATAGGCGGGATCGGTGATCCGGGGATCGCCCACAGCCCCAGCAGCGCGCCGTCGGCCTCCGCGACCCGGGCGAAGTCCTCGTCGGACAGCGCGGCCCTCCGGCCAGGAAGGTGTCGGCGTTGACGTGGTCCAGCACGTCGGTCTCCAGGTCGGGTGCGACCTCCTTGAGCACGCGCAGTGCCTCGGTGGTGACCTCGGGCCCGATCCCGTCCCCGGGCAGGACCGCTATGCGCTTCACGCCGCGCTCCCGGAGGGCCTGGGCATCCAGCGGGCCTGGTCCGCTCGTACTGCGTGATGGCGTCCTGGGACCTGAGCGTGACCTCGATGTCGTCCAGGCCCTCGAGAAGGAGCTTGCGGGCGCGGGCCGCCACATCGAACGGCCACTGCCGCCCGCCGTCGACGACGCGCTGTTCACGCAGGTCGACGGTGAGGGCGAAGGAGGCTGACGCCTCCGCCCGGTCCAGCATCCCGTCCACGACCTCTTGCGGGAGCTGCACGGCGAGCAGCCCGTTGCGCAGTGCGTTGCGCAGGAAGATGTCGCCGAAGCTGGGTGCGATCACGGCCCGGAAGCCCCAGTCCTTCAGCGCCCACACCGCGTGCTCGCGGGACGAGCCGGTGCCGAAGCTGGGGCCTGCCAGCAGGATGCTCGCACCAGCGCGCGGGCTCGTTCAGGACGAAGCCGGGGTCCTTGCGCCAGCGGTTGAACAGTGCGTCCGCGAAACCCGTCTTCGTGAGTTTGCGGCAGTGCCGGGCCGGGATGATCTGGTCGGTGTCCACGTCGCTGCGGCGCAGCGGCACACAGGTGCCGGTGTGCTCGGTGAGCGCGTCCATGGTTCCTCGTTCCTGTTGCCTGTCGTTCCTGTCCGCAGCGGTCAGTCGAGATCGGCGGGGCGGCGAGCCGCCCACGACGGCGGTGGCGGCCGCCACCGCGGAGAGACCAGATGGGTACGCGCTCCCGTGCCCTGGCGGCCCTCGTAGTTGCGGTTGGAGGTGGAGGCGCAGCGTTGTGCGGCCATCAGCCGGTCGGGGTTCATGCCGAGGCACATCGAGCAGCCCGAGAACCGCCACTGCGCGCCCGCGTCGGTGAACACCTTGTCCAGCCCCTCCGCCTCGGCCGCCCGGCGGACCTCCATCGAGCCGGGGACGACGAGCATGTCGACGCCGGGAGCGACGGTCCGGTCCCGCAGTACCTCGGCGGCCGCCCTGAGGTCCTCGAGACGACCGTTGGTGCAGGAGCCGAGGAAGACGGAGTCGACCGCGATGTCCCGCATGAGGGTCGCGGGCGTCAGACCCATGTAGTCCAGCGCCTTGCGGGCGACGGCCTGTTCCACCGGGTCGGCGAGTGCTTCGGGTCGGGGACGCTGCCACCGATTCTCACGGCCTGGCCCGGGTTGGTGCCCCAGGTGACGTACGGAGTCAGCGACGAGGTGTCGATCACGACCGTGCGGTCGAAGGAGGCGCCCTCGTCGGTGCGCAGTTCCCGCCAGCAGGCCACCGCCTCGTCCCAGTCGGCGCCCGCGGGCTTTCCGGGCGGCCGCGCAGGTAGTCGAGCGTCGTCTCGTCCGGCGCGACGACACCGGCCCGGGCGCCCGCCTCGACGCTCATGTTGCACAGGGTCATCCGGCCTTCGACGGTCAGCGCGCGTACCGCTTCGCCGCGGTACTCCAGCACGTGTCCGTGTGCGCCGTTGGCGCCGAGCTCGGCCAGGAGCGCCAGGGTGAGGTCCTTGGCGGTGACGTCCTCGCGCGGGTGCCCACGAACATGACCGCCATCGTGCGGGGCCGCTGGAGCGCCAGCACCTGGGTGGCGAGCACGTGCTCGACGTCGCTGGTGCCGACGCCGAACGCCAGCGCGCCGAACGCGCCGTGCGTCGAGGTGTGGCTGTCCCCGCAGGTGACGGTCATGCCGGGCAGGACGATCCCAGCTCGGGGCCGACTACATGGACGATGCCCTGCTGGTCGTCACCGTGGCTGAAGAGCCGGATGCCCTGCCCGGCACAGTTGTTCCGCAGGGTCTCCACCTGGAGGGACGCGATGGGGTCGGTGATGGTCAGGGAGTCGGTGGGGACGTTGTGGTCCTCGACCGCCAGGGTGAGATCGGGCCGGCGGACGCGACGGCCCGCCTGGGTGAGCCCGTCGAACGCCTGCGCAGAGGTGGCCTCGTGGACCAGGTGCAGGTCCACGTAGAGCAGATCGGCCCCGTCCTCCTCCTGCTTGACGACATGGGAGTCCCACAACTTGTCGACGAGTGTGAGGGTGTGCTCACGAGGCCTTCGCCGCCTCGGCGAACCGGCCCGCGATCCGCTGCGCCAGGTCGTTCAGCTCGTCGCACTCGCCGGCCGGCCGCGACGCCACGAACTCCTCGTAGAGCCCGTCGACCAGCTCCTCCTGCACGGGGACGCCCATGCGGTCGAGCAGGTAGCGCAGGATCGACCTGCCGGAGTGCCGCCCGACAAGGAGTGACCTCTCACGACCGTACAAATGCGGATTCAGGTACTCGTAGTTGATCGGATTCTTCAGAATTCCGGCCTGGTGAATTCCGGCCTCCGTAGCGAAAGCGTTGACCCCGAAGACCGCCTTGTTGCGGGATGGGGCCAGTGCGATCGTCTCCGAAAGCAGGAGATAGGCCGGGTAAAGGCCGTCGAGCTGGACTTCTATCCTGGCGCCGAATTGATCGCCTTTGTGTGTCAGTACGGACGCGAGTTCTTCCAGGGGTGTGTTGCCCGCTCGTTCGCCGATTCCGCCGAGGGTGGCCTGTACCTCATTGGCACCTGCCTGGATTCCGGCCAGTGCATTGGCCAGGAAAGGCCCATGTCGTCGTGGCAGTGCGTGGAGAGTATGACGTCGTCCGGAATCCACGAGCGCACGGCCGCACAAAGATCCCCGTACTCCTGAGGAGTGGCGCATCCGGTCGTGTCGGCGAGGATCACCGTGGTCGCACCGTCTTCGACGGCGGCGGTGACGAGGGCTTCGATGTGGTCCTTGCTGCCCCGGCTCGCGTCCTCGACGCCGAAGGAGATGTCGGTCGCGCCGAGGTCGGCGGCGAGCCGGATCGCGTCATGGACCTCTTGGACGGACTCGGCGCGCGTGATGCCACGCTTGTGCTCCAGATGCAGGTCACTGCCGGTTCCGCAGATCTGTACCTGGTGATTGGGCGGGCCCCGCCCGCGGCCATGGAGGCCCGGACGTCAGCGGTGGACGCGCGGTTGAAGGTGGCGAACCGGGCGGTCGTCAGAGACTCCGCGATCAGCCGGGTCGCCTCGGCGTCCGCCGGGGACGAGCCGGGGAAGCCGGCCTCCACGATGTCCGCGCCGTACGCCTCGGCCGCCAGGGCCAGCGGCAGTTTCTGTTCCGGCGACATTGCATTGCCGGGGCTTGTTCTCCGTCGCGCAATGTGGCATCGAATACGGAAATCCGGCGTTGGCGGTATGTGTGGTTGATGGTCACCTGGTCGCCCCTGGACGGTGTCGAGTGCCGTTTTTCGGGTGGACCGGCCGTACTGACTCGGCCTGCTCCGATTTCGCACCTGGGGATACTAATTCGGCCGGGAGCGGTGCGGGCAGGGTTTCATGCTCGGTCGAAACTCCCTGCAATGTGAATGGAGGCCGATGGCCACTCTGTGGAATCATGTGGTCACTGTGCGTGCCGCTGCGTGGATCTGGTAGCCATCATTCGTCTTGATCTAAAACTCATTGCGGCTCCGCAGGTGCCGGACCATACTCCATGAGCCACGTCGATCTCGCCGACTGGTCGCTAACTTCATCCATGATCTGGGGAGATCAGTGCAACGGATTCATTTCACCGTCCACGATCTGACGCGTATTACCATCGCGCCGGCCGGTGATCCGGCGGTGGAGACGGCATTGGCCGCTGATCTCCTCCGCCGCCGGAGCGGGGCACGATCTTCGGGCGTTGGCGAGATCTGGTGAGCCAGGCGGCGACTTTGCGCCTTCCGCCGAGACCCTCGGTGCCCGACCACCTCACCCTCCTCGCGCAGGCCAGCGGTGCGGCAGTGCTGCGGGAGTGGACGGGCAGTCGCGGCACCGCCATCGACAGCGACTTCTTCGATCGTGTGGTGGCCCTTACTGGGAACGCATCAACGCCTACCTCCGTGCCGACGCCGAACACCGCAGCCGGATCTTCCTCGGCGGTGGCGTGGAATCCCTGCTCGGCACGCTGAACGCACGCATCGAGTGGAAGTCTCCGGTGCTCGAGCTGGACAACGGTCTGGACGGGGAGTTCCGTCCGGAGGGTGCGGGCCTGATGATCGTGCCCTCGCTGTTCCTGCACAGCAGGCCCGTGGTGTACACGGGTTCGGGTTCCGGGAACACCCCACCCGTCCTGGTGTACCCCGTTCCGCTGGACGCGGTGACCGCGGCAGCCATGTGGGAGGAGCCGGAGCAGCAGGACAGGGCCCTCGGCGCGCTCATGGGCCGCACCCGCGCGGGCGTGCTCTCGCGCTGACGGAAAGCTGCACCACCACTGAGCTCGGCCGGCGGCTCGGTATCTCGGCCGCGGCGGCGAGCCAGCACACCGCGGTGCTGCGGGGGCCGGGCTCATCACCAGTCGCCGCAAGCTCAACGCGGTGCTGCACTCCCTCACCGACCTGGGCCTGGCGCTCCTCAAGATGGGCGAGGAATTCCCCAGGGACGGCGAAGGGCTTCCCGGGCGGACTCGGAGCGGATCCCCGAGTGCCGCGCTTGCTGATGCCTGCGCGTCCTTCTCCGGCCGTTCGCAGTCGTGCCCAACCCTGACAGACCTTCCCCGCACGCCCCGCGGCACCGGCCGCACCGTGCTGCCCGGAAGTCCGCATACGACACGTACTTCCGTGTGACGTGAAAGATCCGAAGAACCCGCAGCGACGCTGTGCCGGCCCTCAACGGGCGGCCACCGGTACGGAGAGGCATTCAGTGGGCTACGACATGATCGAGAACATCAGAAATGCGGCCTCGTTGGGCGCCCTTCTGCGTGAACACGTGCGTGACCGGGCGGACCAGGACGCCGTTGTGTTCGTGCGCGACCCGCAGACGGACGACGCGGACACCCTCAGCTACGCGCAGTTCGACCGGCGGGCCGGGGCCATCGCCGAGGTCCTGCGGACGCACGCCGCGCCCGGCGACCGGGTGCTGCTGCTGTATCCGCAGGGCACCGAATGCGTCGCGGCCTTCGCGGGTTGCCTGTACGCCGGAACGCTGGCGGTGGTGGCACCTATGCCGGGCAGCTACCAGCAGGACCGCAAGCGGGTCACCTCGATCGTCTCCGACGCCCGGATCTCGGTGGTCCTGACGGACAGCGCGAACCTCGCGGCGGTACAGGAGTGGGCCGATGGCGCCGCGCTGCCCGGCCTGCGCGTCCTGGCCAGTGACACCTTCGACGACGGCGAGGGCCACCTGGCGACACTCGCACCGGCCGGCCACGGGACGACGGCGATGCTCCAGTACACCTCGGGCTCCACCAGCGAGCCCAAGGGCGTCACGATCACGCACGGCAACCTGCTGTCCGACATAGCGGCATTCGTGTCCTCGCTCGGTTCGCGAGAGCCGGTCAGGACGGGTGGCTGGGCGCCGCTGTACCACGACATGGGCCTCATCGGACAGACGCTCGCACCGCTGGCCATGGGCAGCACGGTGGTCCTGATGTCGGCTGTGACCTTCGTGAAGCGTCCTGTCCAGTGGCTGAGGCTGATCGACCGGTACGACCTGGGGTTCTCCGCCGCGCCGAACTTCGCCCACGATCTGTGCACCGCGAAGGTGACCGATGAGCAGCTGGCCACCCTCGACCTGTCCCGGTGGCGGTACGCCCTCAGCGGCGGCGAGCCGGCACAGGCGTCGACCATGCGCAGATTCAGCGAACGCTTCGCCGCGGCCGGCCTCGAGCCCGATGCGTTCGGGGTCTGTTACGGCCTCGCCGAGTGCACTGTTTTCGTCGCCGGGTCACCCGGGCGCGAAGCGGTCGTCGCCGACCTGGACCCGGCGCTGCTCGAGCAGGGCTGCTGCGGCGGGTGACGGGCGACGCCCGGGGCGGCCGGTGCCCAGCAACGGGAGGTGCGCGAGGTGGAGGCGCGGATCGTCGACCCGGACACCCGTGCGGAACTGCCCGCCGGCTCGGTGGGGAGATCTGGCTGCGTGGCGCGAGCGTCGCCCAGGGCTACTGGGAGAACCCGGAGGCGACCGCCGAGACGTTCCAGGCGCACACCGAGGACGGCGAGGGCCCGTTCCTGCGCACCGGCGACCTGGGCGGCTTCCTGGAAGGGAGCTCTACATCACCGGGCGGCGCAAGGACCTGATGATCATCAATGGGCGCAATCTGCACCCGCAGGACGTCGAACACGCTCTCCGCGACCGGCACAACGAGCTGGACGGGCTGCCGGCGGCGGCCTTCTCCGTACCGGTGGGCGGCAGTGACGGTTCGACCGACGACGCGCTCCGTGCTGCAGGAGGTGCGCGGCCGCCCTTCGCCGGACGATGCCCAGGTGCTCGTACGCGCCATGCGACACGGTCTCCCGGGAGTTCGGGGTACGTGCGGCGGGCGTCCTGCTCCTGCGCCGGGCCGGCGTCCGGCGCACCACGAGCGGCAAGATCCAGCGCGCGGTCATGCGAGAGCTGTTCCTCTCCGGCTCGGTCGAACCACTGTTCGCGGAGTTCGACCCCGGTACGCCGCACTCGCCGGACAGGGGCGCACCGCATGACCACTGCTGCCAACGGACTCGGCGCGGCGGCTCTCGACCAGCTGCTGACCGGGCCTCCGGCCCGGTGGCGCCTTCGACCCCGCCGAACTCGCCCGGCTTGACGAGGCGGAGGAGTTCCCGAGGCCGCGCACCGGCTGCTCGTCGAGGCGGGCATGGGCGCGCGCTACGTCCCGGAGCGCCACGGCGGCCTGCTGCACGGCCTCGACGGGGCGATGGCGCGCTGCGCTCCGTCGCCCGTCGTGACCTGACCGTCGCCATCGCCCACGGCAAGACCTTCCTCGGCGCGATGCCCACCTGGGTGGCCGGCGACGACCAGCAGACCGAGCTGCTCTCCCGGGAGGTCCGCTCCGGCGGGAGGTGTGCTGGGGACTCACCGAGCGCGGCATCGGCAGCGACCTCCTCGCCGGCCGGCTGAGCGCCCGCCAGGTCGCCGGCGGCCTTGAGCTGAACGGTGAGAAGTGGCTGATCAACAATGCCACCCGGGCCCGGTTCGCCTGCGTCATGGCCCGGACCCGGCCGGAAGGCGGCCAGCGCGGCTTCGGGTTCGTCCTGGTCGACAAGGCCGCTCTCCCCGAGGGCGTCTGCCGCACGCTCCCCAAAGAGGCCACGCACGGCATCCGCGGCGCGGACATCAGCGGCATCGCCTTCCAGGACGCGCGGGTTGCGGACTCCGCACTCGTCGGCCCGGCCGGCTCCGGCTTCGAAGTACTCCTCAAGTCGCTTCAGCTCACCCGGATCTGCGCCACCTCGCTCTCGCTGGGCGCCGCCGACCACGCCCTGCCGATCGCCGTACGCTTCCTCGCCGACCGGCATCTGTACGGGCAGCGACTCGCGGATCTGCCACGCATCCGCAGAGCTCTCGGCGACGCCGCTTCGGCGCTGCTGCTCGCCGAAGCGGTAGCCGTACTGGCCGGGCGGAGCGCCCAGACCCTGACCCGTGAGCTCGCGGTGACCGCCGCCGTGACGAAGGCGTTCGTCCCGACGACCGTGCAGCGCTCGGTGGACGCCCTGGCCGAACTGCTCGGCGTACGCGGGTTCCTCACCGGAGTCCTGGAACACGGCGCGTTCGCCAGAATCGACCGTGACCACCGCATCGTGGCCGTTTTCGACGGCAGCACCGCCGTGAACCGGCACGCGCTGATCACCTTCTTCCCACTGCTCGCCCGGGCGCACGCCACAGGGGCCCACGACGAACCGGGCCTGCGGGCGGCGGCCGGAATCGACGTCGCGCAGCCGCCGCTGGACCCCGCCGGCTCGCCCTGATCAGCAACCGCGGATCCAGCATCGTCCAGTCCCTGCCGGAAGCGGCCGAACTCGCCGCCCGCCGCGGCCGCGAGGACGTCGCCGCCGACGCCCGCACGCTGGCTGAGGAGTCGGCGAGGCTGCACAAGGAGATCGCCGACTACCGCGAGGCACCCGGGGTCGCGTCCGCCGAGGCATTCGAACTGGCCAAGCGCTACGAGCTCGTGTTCGCGGGATCGGCCTGTCTCGCGCTGTGGCTGCACAACGAGCCTGCGCCCGGAGCCCGTTGGTGGCGCGATGCCCTGTGGGTGCGGGCATGTCTGGCCATCGTCCTCGGACGGCTCGGCCTCGAACCGTCCGCCGGCCCCGACGCCCGCGACCTGCTCTGCGACGAACTGCTCTCCGCGGACCTTGCCGAGGGGAGTTCTCCCTGCTCTCCGGACTGGAGGCCTCATGACCATCGACCACTGCCGTGCCGGGGAGCTGGAGCGCCACCTCGGAGACCCCTTCGACGACACCAACCCGGCCGGCTTCGCCGCACTGCTCGAGGCCGACGAACGCGGAGAGATGCCCGCCGGGGCCGAGCAGGCCCTGGACGAATACGGCTTCAACGCGGAATTCGTGCCCGTGGAACTGGGCGGCAGACTGTCCCGGCTCGACGACGTCGTGGCCGCACTGCGCTCTCTACCGCCGGGACCCTCCCTCGGGCTCGGTTACGGCATGAGTTCCTTCATCGCCTCCGTCAACGTCTGGCTCGCCGGTGATGACCGTCAGCGCCGCACCGCCGCCGAGCTGATCCTCGGCAACCACCGGCTCTCCGCCGCCTACCACGAACTGGCCCACGGCAACGACCTGGCGGGCGTCGAGTGCGCCGTCGTCGAGGTCGACGGCACGCCCGTCCTGCGCGGACGCAAGGAAGTCGTGACCAATGTGCGCCGCGCCCAGGGCATGATCCTCTTCGCGCGCACCGACGAACGCCCCGGCAGCCGCAGTCACTCGCAGATCCTGCTGGACAAGCGCACCCTCGACCCGACGCGCCTGCGCGACCTGCCCCGCTTCCCCAGCTCGGGCATGCGCGCGGTGCAGCTGCACGGCATCGAGTTCGAGGACTGCCCGGTGCCGCCGGACAGCATCCTGGGACGCGGCCGAGGCCTGGAGACGGCGATCCGCTCGTTCCAGATCACGAAGACCATCACGCCCGCAGTGATGTGCGGGCCCGTGGAGACCGGGCTGCGGGTGGCGCTGCGCCACCTGACCACCAGGCCCCTGTACGGCGCTACGGCCGCGGACCTGCCCTACGTGCGCTCCGCGCTCGCCGGTGTCTTCGCCGACCTGCTCCTCGTCGAGTGCTTCGGCGCGGCCGCGATCAGGGCCGTACACGTGCTGCCCGGCGAGGCGAGCGTGCTGTCGGCCGTGTACAAGCACTTCGGGTCGGCGGTACTGCTCGATGCCATGAACACCCTGTCCGAACTCCTCGGTGCCCACTTCTATCTGCGGACCGGTCCGACGGCGATCTTCCAGAAGCTGCTGCGCGACGTACGGCTGGTCGGATTCGGGCACGCCGCCCGTGCCGCCTGCGAGTCGATCGTGCTGCCGCAGCTCCCGGTGCTCGCCCGCCGTTCCTGGTCGGCGCCCCGGCCCGAAGACGCCCCGGCAGAACTGTTCGACCTCGGCGCGCCCTCGGGCCGCTGGACTTCCACCGGCTGGGGCTTTCCTCCGGTGGGCGTGACCATCTGACCGGCTCGCTCGCCGAATCCGTCTCCCGGCTCAGCGGTCCCGCCGCCGCCCTCGGTGACCTGTTCCTCGCGGAGCACGCCGCGCTGACGCGCGACTGCCGCGACCTCCGGCCGGCGGACGTCACGGTCACGGCGGGTGCCGACGCCTCCGGCCTGGTGACCCGTCTCGGGCATGTGCTCGCGGCTGCCTCCGTCCTCGGCCTCTGGCGGCACAACATCGGTGGCGGCGGTCTGCCGGACGACCCGGTCTGGCCGCACGCCCTGCTGGCCCGGCTCCACGGACGGCTGAAGGGCCGGCCCGCCGCGCTGCCCGCGGCCGCCGAGGAGGCGCTGTGCTCCGAGCTGCTCGACCGGTTCCACACCGGTCGTTCCTTCGACCTCTCCGTGCGGTTCCTGCCCGACGGGCAGGGGCGGCGAGTGTGACCCCAACCCAGAGAAGGAGATCACCATGCCGGGTACCACCGGACAGAAGGCCCTGTCGCAGCAGACCGAGTTGCAGGACTGGCTGACCAACGAGACCGCCCAGCTCCTCGGCATAGCGCCGCAGGACATCGACCGCTCCGCCGCTTTCGGCGAGTACGGACTGGAGTCCATCTCCGTCCTGACGCTCGCCGCCGCCATCGAGGACCACCTCGGAGTCGAGCTCGACCCCACGGTTGTCTGGGACCACCCCAGCATCGCCGCACTCGCCGCACACCTGATCGAGGCCCAGGCCGCCACGTCCTGAGGGCCCCGCCGACGCCGACCTGGAGCATGCACTGTGAACACTCGCCGCACGGGCTTCGTCCCCTGCCCGCCACGGCCGCGCAGCTGGCGTGCGCGTCGCCGAGCAACTCGACGCGGATGCCAAGGCCTTCCACTGCGCGGCCGTACTCGAACTCTCGGGACCCATCGATCCCGAGCTGCTCGGCCGGGCCGTGGCGCACGCGGTCGATGACGCCGAAGCACTGCGGGTACGGTTCGCCGAGCATGACGACCGGCTGACGCTGCACGTGCAGTCCTGCGAGGAGGCCCGGACGGCAGGTGAGCTGAGCGTGGCCGACTTCCGCGCACACTCCGATCCGGCCGCCGCAGCCGACGCCTGGGCGGCTGCGCGGCTGGCCGAGGCCCCGGCGATGCTGGGACCGGCGCCTCTCGTCTCCCACGGGCTGATGAGGCTCGGGAACGACCGCAACCGGCTCTTCCTGAGCTACCACCACGCACTGCTCGACGGCTACGGCCAGAGCCTGCATACCGCGCGGATCGCCGAGATCTACACGGCGCTGGAGGCCGGGACGCCCATCCCGCCGTCCAGGGCCGGCACCCTCGCCGCACTCGTCGAGGAGGACGCCGCGTACGCCTCCTCCAGCAGCTTCGAGCGGGACCGGCGGTACTGGCGCGAGACGGTGAGTGGCCTGACCACTCCCCAGGCACGCTCGCACAGCGGCTCCGCCTCGCCCCTCCACAGCCGCGGCCCCTCGGCCCGGAGCAGACGCGCCCTCCTGGAGGCCGCGCGGGCGGCCCGCGTGCCGTGGGCGATCATGGCGATCGCGCTGGGTGCCGCGCACCGGAGGACCACGACGGGCGAGGACGAGACAATGCTCGGCCTGCCGGTGGCCGCCCGGCTCGGCCGCACCGCGCTCACCACCCCGGCATGCTCGCCAACGAACTGCCGCTGCGCCTCACCGTCAGCCGCTGGACGACACTCGGCGACCTGGTGGACGAAGTGCGGCGCGCGGTCGGCTTCACTGCTGCGGCACCAGCGGTACCGGGGCGAGGACCTGCACCATGAGCTCGGCAGGTCGAGCGGGACAGGCGGGTTCGGCGGCCTGACGCTCAACGTGATGAGCTTCGCCCGGGCCATTCGGTTCGGAGGGGCCGAGGCCGTCACCGACCAGCTGTCCACCGGACCGGTCCGCGGACTGGCCGTCAACATCCAGGGCAGAGCAGACGGCGAGGGCGGTCTTGCCGTGGACCTGCACGCCGACGGCAACGCCTACCGCGAGGACGAACTGTCCGACTTCCGCGCCGGCTTCGTCCACTACCTCCAGCACGCCCCCGCCGACCTCGGCCGCCGAGTGGGCTCCCTCGACCCACGGCCCGCCGGCACCCGTACCAAGCCGCTGCGGGCGAGCCCACCGTGCGTCCGGCCGGCCCCGGCGGCCTCGCCGGGCCTTCGAGGAGCGGGCCGCAGACGCCCCCGACGCGGTCGCCCTCATCAGCGGCACCCGCACCCTCACCGCCGGCGAACTCAACGGCGCCGCCAACCGCCTGGCCCGCCACCTGCGCGCACAGGGCGCGGGCCTCGAGTCCGTGGTCGGTCTCCACCTGCCCCGCTCCCGGAGCAGGTGACGGCCGTACTCGCCGTCCTCAAGGCCGGAGCCGCCTACCTGCCGCTCGACCCCGCCTACCCGGCCGAGCGGACCGCGTACGTGCTCGGCGACGCCCGGCCGTCCCTCGTCATCACCACCGCGCGGCTCGCCGGGGCCCTGCCGCCCAGCCCGCCCGAGTCGTCGTCCTCGATGACGCCGACGTGCTGGACGCCCTGTCCGCCGCGTCCGCGACCGACCTGACCGGTCCCGAAGGCCCCACCGTCACCGGGGACTCGGCGGCCTACGTCATCCACACCTCCGGATCCACCGGTCGCCCCAAGGGAGTGGTCGGCCTTCACGGCGGCGCGCTCAACCGCGTCCGCTGGTTTGCCACCGCCCACCCTCCCGCCCGGCCGGTCCGTGCTGGGCAAGACCTCGCTGAGCTTCATCGACGGCACCACCGAACTGTTCGGTGCCCTGCTGCACGGCGCTCCGCTCGTCCTCGCGGCCGACACCGCGCTGTCGGCCGCCGAGGACATCATCGAGCTGGTCGACCGGCACCACGTCGGCCGGGTGAGCCTCGTACCGAGCCTCCTTTCGGTGCTCCTGGACAGCGACCGGGCCCATCTGCTGCGCGCGTGCGAGGCGCTGGTGAGCAGCGGTGAGGCGCTGCCCGCGGAACTCGCCGCCCGGGTGGCCGAGGTCCTGCCGGACACCCGCCTGCTCAACCTCTACGGCTCGTCCGAGGCCACCGGTGACAGCCTGGCCGCCGTCTGGGCCGGCTCCGACGTCAGCCTCGGAACGCCCATACACAACACCACGGTGCTGGTCCTGGACGACCTGCTCATGCCGGTGCTCCCCGGTGAGGCGGGAGAGCTCTGCCTGGCCGGCGCGGGCCTCGCCCGTGGCTACCTGGGCCGTCCCGACCTGACCGCCGAGCGGTTCGTCGCCGGCACGGACGGCAAACGGATGTACCGCACCGGTGACCGCGTACGGATGCGTCCGGACGGCAGTCTCGCCTACCTGGGCCGCACCGACTCCCAGGTCAAACTGCGCGGCAACCGTGTCGACCTGGCGGAGGTGGAGGCCGCGCTGAGGAGCGCGCCCGGGGTCGGCGAGGCGGTCGCCGTGGTGCACGGCGCGGACGGCGAAGGGCAGCTGGCCGGGTACGTCAGCCCGGCGGCCGGCCGGCCCGACCCGGCCGAGGTCAAGCGCCACACGGCCACCATGCTGCCCGACTACGCGGTACCCGCGGCGGTCGTGGTGCTGGACGCGTTCCCGCTCACCCCAGCGGCAAGATCGACCGGCGTGCGCTGCCGGCCCCGAGTTCACCCGCGCCTGGGGACGGGCCCCGTCGGGCCGGACGAGACGCTGCTGTGCGAGCTGTTCGCCGAAGTGCTCGGCCTCGACTCGGTCTCGGCCGAGGACGGCTTCCCCGACCGGGGCGGGGACAGCATCAAGGCGCTGCGCCTGGTCGGGCGGGCCCGCAAGGCGGAATCGTGCTGAGCGCGCGCGACGTCTTCGAGCACCGCACCCCGCCGCACTCGCCCTCGTCGCCACCGGAGGCGGCTCCGTCGAGACGCCGGCCGCCCCCGCCGAGCTGCACAGCCCGCTGCCCGACGAGGAGGCGACCGCGCTCCGCCGAGCGCGGGGAGGGCGAGATCCTGCCCGTGACCCCGCTCCAGGAGGGCCTGCTGTACCTCGGCCTCCTGGACGGCCCCGACACCTATGTGGTGCAGAGCTCGCTGGACGTGGAGGGCACGCTCGACCCCGACCGGATGCGCACCGCCGTCGCCAGGCTCCTGGACCGCCACGCCAACCTGCGGGCCGCGTTCCTCCACGAGGCACTGAGCGCACCGGTCGCCTTCTGCGCCTCCGAGGTGCCCGTCCCGTGGCGGCACAGCGACCTCTGCGGCCTCCCCGTACCGGAGCGCGAGGACGCGGCACGGCACGCTGCGGACGAGGACCGAACCGCACCGTTCGACCCGGCCGTCCCCTCTGCTGCGGATGCGCCTGGTCACCCTGGACACCACGCACCACCGACTCGTCCTTACCTACCACCACCTGCTGCTGGACGGCTGGTCGCTGCCCGTCCTACTGCGCGAACTGCTGCACCTGTACGTCGCCGACGGCGACACGTCCCGGAGCCCGCCCCGCCCGTACCGTTCAGCGAGCACCTGCGCCTGCTGGGCGCGAGGGACCGGGAAGCCGGCCTCGCCGCCTGGCGTGAGGCCCTCGCCGGACCCGTGGAGCCCACGCTCGTCGCGCCCGGCACCACCGGTGTCGAGCACCCGTCCGAGGTCGCGGAGGCACGGCTGCCCGCCCGGGTCACCGAGCAGCTGGAGCAGCGTGCCCGCGCCGCCGGACTGACCGTCGCGTCCGTGGTGCAGGGAGCCTGGGCACTGGTCCTCGGTCACCTCACGGGCCGCGCCGACGTCGTGTTCGGCAGCACGGTCGCGGGCCGCCCCGCCGAGCTCGAGGGACACGAGGGCATGGTGGGCCTGTTCGCCAACACCCTGCCGGTACGGGTGACCTGGACGCCCGTGAGTCGCTGCTCGACCTGTTGGTGAGGACACAGGCCGAGCAGGGCGCACTCCTGGCGCACCAGCACCTCGGGCTCGCGGACGTACAGCGCGCCGTCGGCGCCGGGCAGCTGTTCGACACCCTGCTCGTGGTGGAGAACCAGCCGGCCGGGCAGAGCGAACTGGCCTCCGCCGCCGACGCGGCGGGTGTACGCATCACCGGCACCGGCTTCCTCGACTCCACCCACTACCCCTCGCGCTGACCGTGCTGCTCGGCGAGGAGCTTGTCCTCCAGCTCGAACGCCGCGCGGGCGAGGACGGCCCGCTGCGGCCGCGACCGTCGTGGAACGGGTCGCCGGAGTGCTCACCGCGATCGCCGCGACGCCCACGCTCACCCTCGGCCGCCTCGGCGTCCTCACCTCCGGGAGCACCGCCGGGCCGTCACCGCGGGTGACAACACCGACCACCCGCCGCTGGACCTCAACGTCGGCGAACTGCTGGAACGGCAGGCCGCCACCACCCCGGCGCCACCGCCCTGGTCGCCGAGGGCGAGGCCCCGCTGACCTTCGCCGAGCTGGACGCCAGGGTGAACCGTCTCGCCCGGCACCTGATCACGCGGGCGCCGGTCCCGGCACCGTCGTCGGCCTCCTCCTGCCCCGCCGCGCCGACCTGGTCGTCGCCCTGCTCGCGGTGCTCAAGTCGGGTGCGGCGTACCTGCCCATGGAGACCGACCTCCCGCAGTCCCGCGTCGAACGTCTGCTGACGGACACCGAACCGGTGCTCGTCCTCACCGCGGGAACCACCCACGACACCGGCGGCGCGCCCGTCATCGACCTCCAGGACCCGAAGACCCGGGCGGCGGTGGGGCAACAGGCCGACGGCCCGGTCACCGACGCCGACCGCGCCCGCCCCTGACACCGGCCGATGCCGCCTACGTGCTGTTCACCTCCGGCTCCACCGGCCGCCCCAAGGGTGTGGTGATCGAGCACCGGGGCGTACGCAACCTCATCGCCCAGCACCACGAGGCGCTGGCGGGCCCGCAGATCCGGCGACCGCACGGCCGTCCGCTGCGCTTCGTCCTCACCGCGTCGCTGTCCTTCGACACGTCGTGGGAATCCCTGATCTGGATGCTGGCCGGACACGAGCTGCACCTGCTCGGCGACGCCACCCGGCGCGACGCCGCCGCGGTCGTCGGCTACCTCCGGGCCACCGGCGCCGACGTCCTCGACGTCACCCCTTCCTACGCCGAGGTCCTGCTCGAAGAAGGGCTGCTCGACGGCCCCGTCGCACCGTCGGTCCTGCTCCTCGGCGGCGAGGCCGCCGGTGAGCGGCTGTGGACCCGGCTGAGGTCGGTACCGGGCCTGGAGGCGCACAACCTCTACGGGCCCACCGAGTTCACCGTCGACGCACTCGCGGCGGACCTCGCCGACGCGGCCCGCCCGGTGATCGGCCGCCCGGTGCGTGCGACCGGCGCCCACATCCTCGACGACGCACTGCGCCCGGTGCCGGCCGGTGTGCCGGGGAGCTGTACCTGGCAGGCGAGGGACTGGCCCGTGGCTACCTGGGCCGTCCCGACCTGACCGCCGAGCGGTTCGTGGCCTGCCCGTTCGGGCCGTCCGGCGCACGCGCCTACCGCACCGGCGACCTGGTGCGCCGCCGTGCCGACGGGCTCGTCGAGTACCTCGGACGGGCGGACAACCAGATCAACGTACGTGGCTTCCGCGTCGAGCCCGGCGAGGTCGAGGCCGTCCTGGGCGAGCACCCGGAATCGTCAGGGCGGGCGTCACGGTACGGGACGACCGGCTGGTCGCCTACGTGGTCGTACGCGAGGACGGCGCCCTGGGCCCGAGGAACTGCGCGCCCACGCCCTGGAGTCGCTGCCCCGTTACGCCGTACCGCAGGCGTTCCAGATCGTGCCCGAGCTGCCGCTGTCGCCCAACGGCAAGCTGGACCTCAAGGCCCTGCCCGCTCCCGCGGCCGAGGCACGGCCCACCGGGCGGGCGCCGCACGGCCACCATGAGGAAGCTCTGTGCGCCCTGTTCGCCGACCTGTTCGGCGTGGACGCCGTCGGACCCGACGAAGGGTTCTTCGAACTGGGCGGCCACTCACTGACGGCCACCCGGCTCGTGGGCCGGGTCCGCAGCACCCTCGGCGTGCGGCTCAGCGTCCGGGATGTCTTCGACGCCCCTTCCCCGGCCGCGCTTGCCGCCCTGCTCGCCCGGTCGAGACCGTGGGCGCGGCGGCCCCGCGCCCGGCCACCGAACGCCCCGAACGCCCCGAGCGCATCCCCATGGCGTACGCCCAGCGGCGCCTGTGGTTCCTGCACCACCTGGAATCCTCCCGCAGCACCTACAACATGCCGATGGCGCTGCGGATCTCGGGCGCGCTGGACGTCGCCACCCTCGGCGCCGCGCTGTCCGACGTCGTCGCCCGGCACGAGATCCTGCGCACCGAGTTCGCCCAGGACGACGACGGCCCCTACCAGACCGTACGGCCGCACACCCGGGGCCGCTGTCGCTCACACCCGTCGAGGTGGGAGCCGCGGAGCTCGACGGCCGACTGCGTGAGGAGGCGCTGCGCCCCTTCACGCTCACCGGTGAACACCCTTCCGGGCCGTCCTGTTCCGCCTCGGCCCCACCGAGCACGTGCTGATGGTGGTGGCCCACCACATCGCGGGCGACGGCTGGTCCATCGTCCCGCTGCTGTCCGACCTGGCCCACGCCTTCGCCGCCCGCCGGCGGGCCACCGCCCGGTCTGGGCCGCCCCCGCGCCGCAGTACGCGGACCACACCCTCGCGCAGGCCGCCCTGCTCGGCAGCGAGGAGGACCCCGACAGCGTCGCGTCCCGGCAGCTCGCACACTGGCGCGAGGCACTGACCGGCCTGCCGGAGGAGATCCTCTCCCGCTGGACCGGCCGCGCGGCCCGCGGTATCCGACCGCGGCGGCAAGGTGACCTTCGCTGTACCCGAGGACTCCTACCGGCAGCTCGCCGCGCTCGCGGCCGCCGTCGGCACCACCCCGTTCGTCGCCCTCCAGACAGCGGCCGCCGTGCTGCTGTCCCGGCTCGGCGGCGGCACCGACATCCCCATGGGTGCCCCGTGGCGGGCCGCACCGACGAGACGTACCACGGCGCGGTCGGCGCCTTCGTCAACACCGTCGTCCTGCGCACCGACCTCTCCGGCGCCCCTCCTTCCGCGACCTGCTCACCACCGGCCGGGAGACCAACCTGCGGGCCCTCGCCCACCAGGACCTCCCCTTCGAACGGCTGGTGGAGGTGCTGAGCCCCACCCGGTCCCTCTCCCGGCACCCACTGTTCCAGGTGATGTTCACCTTCGACGACGCGCCCGCCCAGGCCGTGGTGGACTCGCTGACCGGGTTCGGGGAGCTCGGACTCACCGTGCAGGAGGTGCCGACCGGGCTCGCCAAGTTCGACCTCGGCTTCACCCTCGCCGAACAGGACGGCCACGGCGGCGGCCTGCGCGGCGAACTGGAGTACCGGGCCGACCTGTTCGACGAGATCACCGCGCGGTCCATCGCCGACCGCCTCGTTCGGATCGTCGACGCGCTGGCCGCCGACCCCGACGCCCCCGTCGACGTACTCGGCGAGCGGGAACGCTCCACCATCCTGGAGCAGTGGGGCGCCGGCACCCCGGGCCCGACCCGCTCACCCTGCCCGAGCTGTTCGAGGCACGGGTGGCCGAGACACCTGACGCCCCCGCCGTGGTGCAGGGCCCGCACGGCGAGACGCTCACCTACCGCGAACTCGACGAGCGTGCCAACCGGCTGGCCCACCACCTCGTCGCACTGGGCGCCGGACCCGACCGCTTCGTCGGCGTCTCCCTGCCCGCTCCGTCGAGTGGGTCGTGTCCTGGCTCGCCGTGGCGAAGGCCGGGGCCGCGTTCCTGCCCATCGACCCCGCCTACCCGGCCGAGCGCATCCGCTTCATGATCGGCGACGCGGCGCCCCGCCCCGTACTGACCCTGGACGAACTCGCCCGCCGCTGCGCGAGGCCGGAGCCGACTGCCTGCTCGTCGACGGCCCCGCACTGGCCGAGACGCTGCGCGGCCTCCCGTCGGACAAGCTCACCGACGCCGACCGGGTGGCGCCCTGCGGCACGACCACGCCGCCTACGTCATCTACACCTCCGGTTCCACCGGCGTGCCCAAGGGCGTCATCACCCCGCACACCGGCATCGCGGCGCTCTCCGCGCTCCAGAGGTCGATGCTGGGACTCGGCAGCGGGAGCCGGGTCCTGCAACTGGTGTCCACCAGTTTCGACACCTCGCTGTGGGACTCCTTCTGCGCACTGCTCTCCGGTGCGACCCTGGTGCTCGCCCCAAGGACACCCCTCGGGCAGGACCTCGCCGACTTCGTACGCGACGCCTCGGTGACGCATGTCGCCGTGCAGCCCGCCGTCGTCGCGAGTCTGCCCGACGACAGCCTGCCGGCCGGCGTGACCCTCACCCTCAACGGCGACGTACTGCCGCCGGGCCTGGTCCACCGCTGGCTGCCGGGACGGCGGATACTCAACGGCTACGGGCCCACCGAAGCCACCGTCGGCGCCGCCATCTGGGACTGCGCCCAGCACGAGGGAACCGGCCCCGTACCCATCGGCCGGCCCTTCGACGGCAAGCGGCTGTACGTCCTGGACGAGCTGCTGCGCCGGTACCTTCCGGCGTCCCGGGCGAGCTGTACATCGCCGGCGGACTGGCCCGCGGCTACCACGACCGGGCCGCGCTCTCCGCCGAGCGCTTCGTCGCCTGCCCTTCCCGGCGCCGGGCCGGTCCGGCGCCTCGGGCGAGCGCATGTACCGCACGGGCGACCGCGTCCGCTGGAACAGGCAGGGGCGATCGAGTTCCTCGGCCGCGCCGACGACCTGATCAAGCTGCGCGGCTTCCGCATCGAGCTGGGCGAGGTCGAGGCGGCGCTCGCCGCGCACCCCGACGTCGCGCAGAGTGTGGCCGTCGTACGCGAGGACGTCCCCGGGGACCGGCGCCTGGTGGCGTATTCGGTGCCGGAACAGGGCCGGACCGTCGACGCCGGCGCACTGCAGAGCTGGCTGGCGCAGCGACTGCCCGCCTACCTGCTGCCCTCCGCCTGCATGGTCCTGGACGCTCTGCCGCTCAACGTGAACGACAAGGTCGACCGGCGCGCACTGCCGCGCCCGGAGACGGCCGCCTCCCGGGCCGGGCCCCGCGCGACGCCCGCGAGCAGTTGCTGTGCGACCTGTTCGCCCAGGTGCTGTCCACCGGCCCGGTCGGAGCCGACGACGGCTTCTTCGACCTGGGCGGCGACAGCATCCTCTCCATCCAGCTGGTCAACGCCGCGCGCGCGCCGGGCTTGCCCTCAGCACCCGGGACCTGTTCGAGAACCCCACCCCGGCGGCCCTCGCCTCGCTCGTCCCGGCACCGGCGGCGACCGGGGAGGCCCGGACGTCGGCGACGTACCGCTGACGCCCGTCGTGCACCGGTGGCGGGAACTGGGCGGCCCCACCGGCACCTTCCACCAGTCCGTCTCCGTCCCCGTGCCGGCGGCCCTGGGACTCGGCGAGCTGACCGGCGCCGTGGCGGCGCTGCTGGACCACCACGACGCCCTGCGCCTGTCCCTGACGACCGGACCTGACTGGCGTCTGCGGGTACTGGCACCCGGCTCGCTCGACGCGCGGCGCCAGGTGCGCCGGGTCGACGCCATCGGCGCCCACGGCACCGCGTTGCGCGACCTCATCACCCGCGAGGCTGCCCAGGCCCGCGCCCGGCTCGCCCCGAACGCGCAGAAGTGTTCCAGGCCGTCTGGTTCGACCGGGGCGGCGAGCCAGGCCGACTGCTGCTCGTGGCCCACCACATCGCCGTCGACGGAGTGTCGTGGCGCATCCTGCTGCCCGACCTGGCCGAGGCGTGGCAAGCCCTGAGCGACGGGCGCGAGGTACGGCTCGCACCCGTGCCGACGTCCCTGCGCGCCTGGGCGACCGGCCTGCACCGGCTCGCCGAGGAGTCGGCCCACGAGGCGGAGCTGGGGCCGTGGCTCCAGCGCGCCGACGCGGACCTCGTCCCCGTCGGAGGCCGTCCCTCGACCCCGCCCGTGACGTCCTCGGTACCGCCGGACGGCTCGAACTGACGCTGCCGACCGAGGTCACCTCACGGCTCCTGGACGCAACGAACCGGCTGCGCTGCGACGCCGCCGAACTGCTGCTCGCCGGCCTGGTCCTCGCGGTCTCCGGCTGGGACCGCGACCGCCCCGGCGTCCTGGTCGAGATCGAGGGCCACGGCCGCGCCGAGTCCCTCCTGCCTGGCGCCGACCTCTCCAGGACCGTCGGCTGGTTCACCTCCCTGCACCCGTTGCTGCTGCCCGCCGGACGCGATTCGGACGAGGTCCTCACCGCGGTCAAGGAACGCGTCCGTGACGTTCCCGACCAGGGCATCGGCCACGGGCTGCTGCGCCACCTCAACCGGACCACCGGTGCCCGGCTGGCCCGGCTCGCCCGTCCCGACTTCGGGTTCAACTACCTCGGCCGGGTGAGCGCCGCCCAGGACGGCCTCTGGACGTCCACCGCCGACGAGGGCGCCGCCCTGGACGAGCAGGACCCGGCCACGCCGCTGTCCCACGCCGTCGCGCTGGACGCGGTCGTCCTGGACGGCGAGGACGGCCCCGCCTGACCGTCACCTGGACCTGGGCGGCCGAGCTGCTGACGCCCGAGTCCGCGCGCGCCCTGGCGCAGGGCTGGTTCGCCGCCCTGACCGAGCTGTCCGCCCACGAGGGCGTACTGGCGCCGCCGGACACGTCCGCCCCGGCATCACCGCCGACGACCTCGCCACCCTGCGGGAACTGCACCCCGACCTGGAGGACGTCCTGCCGCTCTCGCCGCTCCAGCAAGGGCTGTTCTTCCACCATGTGCACCACGGAACCGACGAGGACTACGTCGTGCAGTGCGCGGTGGACCTCGACGGGCCGCTGGACGTCGACCGGTTCAAGGCGGCCGCGGATGCCCTCCTGGACCGTCACACCAACCTGCGGGCCGGCTTCCGGCACGAGGGCCTCGACCGGCCCGTACAGGTGCTGCCGGGACGGGTGTCCGTGCCCTGGACGTACACGGATCTGACCGGACTGGCTCCGTCCGACCGGGAGGGCGTCCTGGAGAAGTCCGCCCGCCGCGAGCGGGAGCAGGGCTTCTCCCTGACCCGGCCGCCCTGCTGCGGTTCGCGCTGCTGCGCTCTGGGGACAACCGGCACCGGCTCCTGCTTACGCTGCACCACATCCTGCTGGACGGCTGGTCGATGCCGGTGCTCTTCCACGACCTGCTCCAGCTGTACCGGGTGGACGACCCCGAGCCGCTGCCCCGGTACGGCCGTTCCGCGACCACCTGCGGTGGCTGGCCGACCAGGACCGGGCCGCGGCCGTCGAGGCGTGGCGCACCGCCCTGGACGGTGCGCCCGGCCCCACCCTCCTGGTGCCCGGACACCTCCGCCGCCCCGGGCAGACCATCGCCGAGCTGTCCGAGGAGGACACCGCCGCACTGACGGGGTTCGCCCGCGAGCGCGGCGTCACGGTCGGTGCGGTCGTGCAGACCGCGTGGGCGGTGCTGCTCAGTCGCCTGGTGGGCCGTGGGGACGTGGTGTTCGGTGTCACGGTCTCGGGCCGTCCCGCCGAGCTGGACGGCATCGAGTCGATGGTCGGACTGTTCATCAACACGGTGCCGCTGCGGGTGCGGATCGACCCGGCCGAGGGGCTGGGGACCTGGTGGCCCGGGTGCAGGCGGAGCGTTCCGCCCTGCTGGCGCACGAGCACCTCGGGCTCGGCGAGATCCAGCGGATCGCCGGACACAGTGAACTCTTCGACACCACAACGGTCTTCGAGAACTACCCGGTGGACGCGGACGCGCTCGCCGGGACAGCCGCCCGGAGCAGCCTGAGCCTGGGACTGCCGGAAATCAGCAACGCCGGCCACTACCCGGTGACCCTCACCGTGGCCCCGGAGCGCGGATGAGCTTCCAGCTGCGCTATCCGTCCGGCGCGTACGACGCCGACGCGGCCGGGCGATCGCCGGCCGGCTGGCCGGGCTCGTCCGGTTGACCGCGGCCGCGCCGCGGACCCTGTAGCAGAGGCGGGACTTCCCGCAACGAACGAAAGGCGGCAGATCGTGGAGTGGAACGGTACGGCGGGCAAGGCGCCGAGCGGCACCGTCGCCGACCTCTTCAAGGGCACGGTCACCCGCACGCCCCGCTCCGTCGCCCTCGTCACCGGCCGGGGACCGCTGACCTTCGCCGAGCTGGACGAGCGGGCCAACCGCCTCGCCCACCTGCTGATCGCGGCCGGTGCCGCCCCGAGCGCCACGTGGCCGTGCTCATGCCGCGTACCGAGGACTGGATCGTCACCATCCTCGCGGTGCTCAAGTCCGGCGCGGCGTACGTACCGGTCGACCCCGCCCAGCCTGCCGCGCGTACGGCACACGTCCTGCGCGAGACGGCCCCTTCGCCGTCGTCACCACCCTTGCCGGGGCGGCCGGCTGTGACATCGAGGGCGCCGGGCTGATCGTGCTCGACGACCCGCGGACCGAGCGCGCCCTCGCGGACGCGAGCGCCGAGGACCCGGTCGAGCGCGGGCTCCGGCCCGAACACCCGGCGTACGTCATCCACACCTCCGGTTCCACCGGTACGCCCAAGGGCGTCGTCGTCCCGCACTCCGCCCTCGCGAACCTGTACGCCGCACACAGCGAAGCCCTTTTCGCACCGGGACGGGAGCGGACCCTCAAGGTCGGCCACCTCGGCCCCGCCACGTTCGACGCCTCGTGGAACCCGCTGCTGTGGATGGTCGCCGGACATGAGCTGCACGTCCTGGACGAGGCCACCAGGACCGATCCCTATGCCGTCGTCGCCCACGTCGACGCGTACCGCCTGGACTACGTGCAGGTCACGCCGACGTACTTCGAACGCCTCCTGGACGCCGGCTTCCTCGGCGACGGCCACCACCCGGCCGTGATCGCACTCGGCGGCGAGGAGATCGCGGCCTCCGCCTGGGAGGCGCTCGCCGCGTCCCGTGCGACCGCGTGGAACCTGTACGGACCCACCGAGTGCACCGTCGACACCACCGGTACCACCGTCGAGAGCGGCACCGCCCCCACCTCGGCCGGCCACTGCTCAACACCCGTGTCCACCTGCTCGACGCCACCCTCCGGCCGGTCGCTCCCGGCACCGTGGGAGAGCTCTACCTGGCCGGCCCGCAGCTGGCCCGCGGCTACCTCAACAGGCCCGGTCTCACGGCCGAACGCTTCGTCGCCGACCCGTTCGGCGTCCCCGGGGACCGGCTGTACCGCACCGGTGACCTGGCCAGACGGCGCCCCGACGGACGCATGGAGTTCGCCGGCCGGTCCGACCAGCAGGTCAAGCTCCGCGGATTCCGCATCGAGCCCCGTGAGGTGGAGGCCGCCATCGAGGCCCACCCGGCGGTCTCGGCGGCGGCGGTCGTGGTGCGCGAGGACCGGCCCAGGACCGGCGCCTGGTCGGCTACGCCGTGCTGTCGGGGCCGGCCGAGCCGGACCTGCGCGGCTACCTGGCGGAGCGGCTGCCCGAACACCTGGTGCCCTCCACGGTCGTCGTACTGCCCGAACTGCCGCTGACCGGCAGCGGCAAGCTCGACCGGAAGGCGCTGCCTGCCCGGAGCAGGCAGCGGCGGGCGGCACCCGCGCCCCCGCAACGAGCAGGAGACCCTGCTCCGCACGCTGTTCGCCGAGGTGCTCGGCGTCCCGGACGCCGGCGTCGAGGACGACTTCTTCGGCCTGGGCGGCGACAGCATCCTGTCCATGCAGCTCGTGGGCCGGGCGCGGCGCGCCGGACTGACCCTGACCACCAGGGACGTCTTCGACCACCGCACCGTGGCCGCCCTCGCCGCCCTCGTCGGCGAGCCCGTCGCGACGGAGCCCGAGGCCGAGCCCAACGACGACGGTGTGGGCGAGATCCCGCTGACCCCGATCATGGTCAGGCTCGCCGAGTCGGGCGTACCCTGGACGGCCACGCCCAGACGGTTGCCGTCCGCCTGCCTGCCGACATCGGCCGGCGGCACCTGACCGAAGCCCTCCAGGACCTGCTCGACCACCACGACGCGCTGCGGATGGTCCTGGATTCCGACGAGGCCGGCTGGGTGCCCGAGGTCCGCGCGCGCGGCTCGGTAACCGCCGGCTCCGTCCTGGAATGCGTCGACGCCGGTACGACGGACGCCGCCACCGAGGACGTACGGTCACTGGCCGCACGCGTCACCGCCCGGCTCTCCCCGGCTGACGGAGCCGTCGTGCGGGCCGCCCTCCTCGACCGGGGCCCCACGGAACAGGGACTCCTGGTCCTGGCCGTGCACCACCTCGCCGTCGACGGCGTCTCCTGGCGCATTCTGCTCTCCGACCTGGCCACCGCCTGCCTGGCCCGCGCCAGGGCGAACGGCCCCGGCTGCCGCGGGTGGCCACCTCACTGCGGACCTGGGCACACCGCATGAGCGAACAGGCGGCGGCCCGGCGCACCGAACTCCCGCTGTGGAAGGCCACCCTCGAAGGCCCCGACCCGCTGCTCGGCGCCCGGCCGCTGGACCCCGAGGCGGACCTCACGTCCACCGTCCGCCGCACCGAGGTCACCCTGCCGGCCGACCTGTCCCGCGCGGTACTCGCCGCCGGCAGCCCCGACCGCCTGATGCTCGCGGCGCTGGCTGTCGCCGTCGGGCGCCGCCGTGCCGAGCGCGGCCACCACCACGACTCCGGCCTCCTGGTGGACGTCGAGAGACACGGGCGGGCCGAGCACCTCGTCGAGGGCGCCGACCTCTCCCGGACCGTCGGCTGGTTCACCAGCGTCCACCCGCTACGCGTCACGACCGGTGACCCGAACGGCCCGGACGCGGCCCACGCGGCACTGCGCGGAGTCCTCGACGCCGTGACGGCGGTCCCCGACGAAGGCGTGGGCTACGGACTGCTGCGCTACCTCAACCCGCGCACGGCACCGGTCCTGGCCGCGCCGCGGCACCGCAGATCATGTTCAACTACCTCGGCCGGGTCGGCGCCCGGCCGGCACCGACGGCTTCGTCCCCGAGGCGCTCGGCGTCGGTGACGACGCGCCCGACGCGCCGCTCAGCCACGTCCTGGTCATCGACGCCGTGGCGACGGAGGACGTCGACGGCCCCGCCTCACCGCCACCTGGTCCTGCGCCGGTGAGCTGCTCACCGAACAGGACGTCACCGATTTCACCCAGGTGTGGACCGAGACGCTGCGCACCCTGACCGGCGGCACCGGCGACGAGTCCGACGGTGGCCACGAGGGCCCCGGCGGAGGCGGCGGCGCCCACGGCCCGGCACCCGCCGCGGCCCGGCCCGGCGCGCACCCTCCCGGTCGACGTCTCCGACGTCACGCTGACCCCGGAGGAGCTGGACCACCTCACTGCCACCGGTCCGGCGCCGGAAGCCGTCCTGCCGCTCGCGCCGCTCCAGGAAGGGCTGCTGTTCCACCACGTCCTGGACCAGGACGTACCCGACGTCTACAACGCGCAGGCGACGCTCGAACTGCACGGCGCCCTGGACCCTGCCCGCCTCCGCGAGGCCATGGCCGCGGTGCTGCGCCGGCACCCCAACCTGCGGGCGAGCTTCCGCTTCGACGGCGTACGCATGCCCGTCCAGGTCATCCCGCGGGAGATCGACCTGCCATGGACCGAGGAGGACCTCCGCGACCGGCAGGACCCGCGGGCGGAGGCGGCCCGCCGCGCGGACGAGGACCGGGTCCGCCGCTTCGACCCCGCGCACGGGCCGTTGCTGCGCTGCCTGCTGATACGCCTGGACGACGCCTCCTTCCGGTTCGTCATCACCAATCACCACGTCCTGTGGGACGGCTGGTCCCAGCCGATCCTGCTCAAGGAGCTCATCGAGCTGTACCGGTTGGGCGCCGCCGGCGAGCTGCCGCCGGTACGGCCGTTCCGCGACCACCTGCGGTGGCTCGCCGGCCGGGACCGGGAGGCCGCCACGGAAGCCTGGCGCAGTGCGCTCGACGGCCTCCAGGGGCCGACCCTGCTCGCAGCGCACAGGGACGCTGCGGCCGAGGCGCCCGCCGCTTGGAACACGCGGTCGACCCGGAGACGTCCGCCGCGGTGACGGGGTTCGCGCGGGAGTGGGGTGTGACGGTCGGTGCGGTCGTGCAGGCCGCGTGGGCGGTGCTGCTGGGCGCTCTGGTGGGCCGTGCCGACGTGGTGTTCGGCGTGACGGTGTCGGGCCGTCCGGCAGAGCTGGACGGTGCCGAGTCGATGGTCGGGCTGTTCATCAACACGGTGCCGCAGCGTGTCCGGGTGGACCCGGCCGAGGCACTGGGCGACCTGGTGGTACGGGTACAGGCGGAGCGTTCCGTCCTGCTGGCTCACGAGCACGTCGGGCTCGCCGAGATCCAGCGGATCGCCGGGCACGGCGAACTCTTCGACACCGCCATGGTGGTCGAGAACTACCCGGCGGGCGACGAAGTCACCGAGGTCGTCCCCGGCCTCGAGGTCGTGGGCACCGACGGCTACGACTCCACGCACTTCCGCTCGCGCTCGCGGTGCTCCCCGACGACGTCCTGCGGCTGCGGCTCGACTGCGCCCCGGCCTGTTCGACGACCGGGGCCTGGCCGCGATCGCGGAGCGGTTCACCGGCATCCTGCGCACTATCAGCGGCGAACCGGCGCTGCCCGTGGCCCGCGCCGGGCTGCTCACCGCCGAGGAGGCCCGCTCGCCGACGGCTCGGGCAGCCGTGGCCGGGCCGCGGAGCCCGGCGCCCTGTGGCACAACCTGGTCGAGCGGCGGGCCGCCCACGCGCCGGCCCGCCCCGCGGTGGAGTTCGGGGCCGGCACCCTGACCGCGGCCGAACTGAACGATCGTGCCAACCGGCTGGCCCGTCTGCTGATCGCGCGGGGCGCGGGACCCGAACGTTTCATCGCCATGGCACTGCCCCGCTCCCTGGAGCTGCCTGTCGTGATGCTGGCCGTCGCCAAGACCGGCGCCGCCCTCGTGCCGTTCGACCTCGCCCACCCGGCCGAGCGCATCCAGCTGGTCCTCGGCGACACCGACCCGGTGCTCGTCGTCACCACCCTCGACGCGGGCTTCGCGGAAGGCGGCGTACCGCGCATCGTGCTCGACGACCCGGCCACCGTCGCCGACCTTGCGGCCCTCGCGGCCGACGACGTACGGGACGGAGCGCACCGCCCGCTGCACGCGAGCCACCCGCCTACGCCGTGCACACCTCCGGGTCGACCGGCCGCCCCAAGGCCGTCGTCGTCACCCACGCGGGCTGCCCGGACTCGCCGCGGGCCAGATCGAGCGGTTCGCGGTGGCCGAGGACAGCAAGGTGCTGCAGTTCGCGTCACCCACCTTCGACGCCTCGGTCTCCGAGCTGATGATCGCGCTGCTCTCCGGCGGGACGGCGGTGTTCGCCTCCTCCGACCAGCTGCTGCCGGGTCCTGGGCTGGCCGCCCTGCTCGCGGACAAGGAGATCACCCACGTCACCCTGCCACCGGCCGTGCTCGCCGTGCTGCCGGACGACGCCGTTCCGGCGGGCACCGTGATCACTGTGGCCGGTGACGCCTGCCCCACGGATGTCGTACGCCGATGGGCTCCCGGACGCCGTCTGGTGAACGCCTACGGGCCCACCGAGTGCACCGTCTGCGCGACCATGTCCGAACCGCTGGCCCCGACGCGGGAGTGCCGCCGATCGGCAGTGCGATCGACGGGGCCGTCGTCCATGTGCTGGACTTCGCGCTGCGCCCGGTGCCGGACGGGGTCGTCGGCGACCTGTACGTCTCCGGGCCCGGCCTGGCCCGCGGCTACCTCGGCAACCACGCCCTGACCGCCCAGCGGTTCGTCGCCGCCGCGTCGGGCGAACGGATGTACCGCACCGGCGACCTGGTGCGCCGGCGCCCCGACGGCGAGCTGGAGTTCACCGGCCGCGCCGACGACCAGGTGAAGGTGCGCGGGTTCCGCATCGAACCGGCCGAGGTGGAGGCGTACCTCGGGAGGAGCCGGGGTGGCCCGCTGCGCGGTGACCACCGACGACCAGCGGCTCGTCGCGCTGGTGGTGGCCGAGGACGGTGCCGTGCTCGACCCGGTGCGGCTGCGGGACGCGCTGGCCGAGCGGGTGCCCGCGCACCTGCTGCCCTCCTCCGTGGTCCTGGTGGACGACCTGCCGCTGACCCGCAACGGCAAGCTGGACCGGGCGGCCCTGAAGGTTCCGCGCACCGCGGGTACCGGTGCCGGGCGAGGTCCGCGTACCCCTCGGGAGGGATCCTGTGCGGGCTGTTCGCCGATGTGCTCGGCGTGGATTCGGTGGGGTCGACGACGACTTCTTCGACCTGGGCGGACACTCGCTGACCGCCACCCGGCTGGTGAGCCGTATCCGCAGCGTCCTGGGTGCGGAGCTGTCGGTCCGCGACGTGTTCCAGGCCCCGACCGTCGCCGGCCTCGCCGCGCTGCTGGAGTCCGCCGGTGTTTCGGGTGTTTCGGGTGATGTGGTGTTGGGGGTGGGGTGCGGCCGGGGCGGGTTCCGTTGTCGTTCGCGCAGCGTCGGTTGTGGTTTTGGACCGGTTGGACGGTCCGGGTGCGGTGTACAACGTGCCGATGGCGTTGCGGTTGTCGGGGCGGTTGGATCGTGGGGCGTTGTTCGGGGCGTTGGGTGATGTGGTGGGGCGTCATGAGGTGTTGCGTACGGTGATTGCTGAGGATGGTGAGGGTCCGTATCAGGTGGTGTTGGATGCGGGTTCGGTGTCTCCTGAGTGGGTGGTGCGGTCGGTTGTTGAGGGGAGTTGGAGGGGAGTTGTCGGCTGCTGCTCGGCGGGGTTTTGATCTGTCGGGTGAGTTGCCGGTGCGGGGTTTTGTTCGAGGTGGGGGTGGATGAGCATGTGGTGTTGATGGTGATGCATCACATTGCGGGTGATGGTTGGTCTGTTGGTCCGTTGGCGGCTGATTTTGCGGAGGCTTTGCGGCGCGGTGTGGTGGTGGGGTTGTGGGGTGGGGCCGTTGCCGGTGCAGTATGCGGATTATGCGTTGTGGCAGCGGGAGTTGTTGGGGTCGGAGGGTGATCCTGGTAGTGCGTTGGCGGGTCAGGTGGAGTTCTGGCGTGAGGGTCTGGCGGGTTTGCCGGTGGAGTTGTCGTTGCCGGTGGACAGGGTGCGTCCGGTGGTGGGTTCGCAGCGTGGTGGCCGGGTGGAGTTCGAGGTGTCGGCGGGGTTGCATGCGGGTGTGGTGGCTGTGGCGCGGGAGTGTGGTGCGACGGTGTTCATGGTGATGCAGGCTGTGTTGGGTGTGTTGTTGTCGCGGTTGGGTGGTGGTGATGATGTGCCGATCGGTGTGCCTGTGGCGGGGCGTGGGGATGTGAAGCTGGAGAGGCTGGTGGGCTTCTTCGTCAATACGTTGGTGTTGCGGACGGATGTGTCGGGTGATCCGTCGTTCCGTGAGCTGGTGGGGCGGGTGCGTGCGGCTGATCTGGTGGCGTTCGCTCATCAGGATGTGCCGTTCGAGCGGATCGTGGAGGTCGTCAACCCGGAACGCTCCGCCGCCCGCCACCCCTCTTCCAGACCGCACTCACCTGCAACACCGCCGACGAGATCGCCGCCCTCGACGCGACGAGCCGGCTGCCGGGGCTGACGAGCGAGACGCTTTCGGTGGACACCGGGGCGGCCAAGTTCGACCTCGACTTCGAGTTCGGCGAGTCCATGGCGGGCGGCGGCGCACCCGCCGGCATGACCGGGACCCTGGACTACAGCGCCGACCTGTTCGACCCCGGGACCGCTGAGTCCGTCGTCGCCCGGCTGCTCAGGCTGCTCGAGGCGGTCGTCGCCGACCAGGACCTGCGGGTCCACGACATCGAACTGCTGGACGCGGCCGAACGGAGTCTGGTGCTCCGGGAGTGGGGCGGCGGCGAGCTCTACGTCCTGGACTCCGGCCTGCGCCCCGTCCCGCCCGGCGTGTACGCGGAGGTGTACGAGGCGGTCGACGTCCCCGGCGAGGGCATGGTGGCCGACCCGTTCGGACGGCCCGGCCGCTGGCTCAGGCCGACCGGCGAACGGGGCCGATGGACCCCGGCCGGCGAGCTGGTCCGCACGCCGGCCGCGGGCACCGGCATCGCTCCGGGCCGCGACAAGGTGCCCGGTCGGGTGACTCGCACCCGCAGGAGGAGATCCTGTGCGGGCTGTTCGCCGATGTGCTCGGCGTGGACGCGGTGGGGTCGACGACGCCTTCTTCGACCTGGGCGGACACTCCCTCGCCGCGGTCCGTCTCATGAACCACGTACGCGCCCGCCTGCACACCCCGCTGTCGCTGAAGGACTTCTTCGAGGACCCCACGCCCGCCGGCGTGGCCAAGCTGCTCGGTGTTTCGGGTGTTTCGGGTGATGTGGTGTTGGGGGTGGGGTGCGGCCGGGGCGGGTTCCGTTGTCGTTCGCGCAGCGTCGGTTGTGGTTTTGGACCGGTTGGACGGTCCGGGTGCGGTGTACAACGTGCCGATGGCGTTGCGGTTGTCGGGGCGGTTGGATCGTGGGGCGTTGTTCGGGGCGTTGGGTGATGTGGTGGGGCGTCATGAGGTGTTGCGTACGGTGATTGCTGAGGATGGTGAGGGTCCGTATCAGGTGGTGTTGGATGCGGGTTCGGTGTCTCCTGAGTGGGTGGTGCGGTCGGTTGTTGAGGGAGTTGGAGGGAGTTGTCGGCTGCTGCTCGGCGGGGTTTTGATCTGTCGGGTGAGTTGCCGGTGCGGGGTTTTGTTCGAGGTGGGGTGGATGAGCATGTGGTGTTGATGGTGATGCATCACATTGCGGGTGATGGTTGGTCTGTTGGTCCGTTGGCGGCTGATTTTGCGGAGGCTTTGCGGCGCGGTGTGGTGGTGGGGTTGTGGGGTGGGGGCCGTTGCCGGTGCAGTATGCGGATTATGCGTTGTGGCAGCGGGAGTTGTTGGGGTCGGAGGGTGATCCTGGTAGTGCGTTGGCGGGTCAGGTGGAGTTCTGGCGTGAGGGTCTGGCGGGTTTGCCGGTGGAGTTGTCGTTGCCGGTGGACAAGGTGCGTCCGGTGGTGGGTTCGCAGCGTGGTGGCCGGGTGGAGTTCGAGGTGTCGGCGGGTTGCATGCGGGTGTGGTGGCTGTGGCGCGGGAGTGTGGTGCGACGGTGTTCATGGTGATGCAGGCTGTGTTGGGTGTGTTGTTGTCGCGGTTGGGTGGTGGTGATGATGTGCCGATCGGTGTGCCTGTGGCGGGGCGTGGGGATGTGAAGCTGGAGAGGCTGGTGGGCTTCTTCGTCAATACGTTGGTGTTGCGGACGGATGTGTCGGGTGATCCGTCGTTCCGTGAGCTGGTGGGGCGGGTGCGTGCGGCTGATCTGGTGGCGTTCGCTCATCAGGATGTGCCGTTCGAGCGGATCGTGGAGGTCGTCAACCCGGAACGCTCCGCCGCCCGCCACCCTCTTCCAGGTCTCCCTTTCGCTGGAGAACGCCGACGCGCGGAGCACACCGCCGCTGCCCGATGTGCCGGGCCTCACCGCGGGCTCCTACCCGGTGGACACCGGGGCGGCAAGTTCGACCTCGCCTTCGGCTTCGGCGAGCGCGCGGAGGGCGGCTTCACCGGATCGCTCCAGTACAGCCTCGACCTCTTCGACCGGGAGACGGCGGAGTCCTTCGCCGCCCGCCTGGTCCGGCTGCTGGAGTCCGCGTCGGCCGACTCCGGCCGCGCCATCGGTTCGCTCGACATCCTGCCGGACGCCGAGCGCAGGCATCTGGTCGAGGAATGGAACGACACCGCCTCCGACGCGGGCAGCCCCACCTTCCCCAGCTCTTCGAGGACCGGGTCCGCCGTACGCCCGGCGCCCCGCCCTCATCGGTGACGGGTTCGAGTTCAGCTACGCCGACCTCGACGCCCGGGCCAACGCGCTCGCCCATGAGCTGATCGCCGCCGGAGTCGGGCCCGAGGACTTCGTCGCGCTCCTGCTGCCCCGGTCCGCCGACCTGATCGTCTCCCTCCTCGCCGTGGTCAAGGCCGGTGCCGCCTACACGCCGATCGATCCCGCGCATCCGGACGCCCGGATCGGCGTCATCCTCGAAGGGAGCCGAGCCGTCCTGGTCCTGACCGACCGGGACGGCGCCGCCCGCGTCGGCGAGGTCCCGGCCGTCCTGGTCGGCGAGATCCCCTGACGTCCCGCCCGCGCCAGGCACCGACCGACGCCGACCGGGTACGCCCGTTGCGTCCGGACAACCCGCCTACCTCATCTACACCTCCGGCTCGACAGGGACGCCCAAGGGCGTGGTCGTCCCGCACACCGGACTCGCCTCGCTGGCCGCCGAGGAGGGGCGACGGTTCGCGGTGGAGCCCGACAGCAGGTTCCTCCAGCTGTCCGCCCGGGATTCGACGCGATGGTCCTGGAGGTGACCTCCGCGTTCGCCGCGGGCGCCGCACTTGTCATCCCGCCGCACGGACCGCTCGCCGGCGAGCTCCTCGCCGAGGTCGTCGCCGCCCACCGGGTGACCCACGCCCTCGTCCCCCGGCCGCCCTGGCGACCGTCCCCGAGGGCGCACTGTCCACCATGACGACCCTCGTCGTGGGCGGCGAGGCGTGCGGGCCCGAGCTGGTGGCCTGCTGGGCTCCCGGCCGCCGCATGGTGAACGCCTACGGACCCACCGAGTCCACGGTGGTCACCTCGACCTCCGACCAGGTCGCCGTGGGCGGTGAGGTCCCCATCGGACGCCCCGTCCAGAACACCAGGGTCCGTGTCCTGGACGAGGCACTGCGTCCCGTCCCGGTCGGCGTGCCCGGTGAGCTCTACGTCAGCGGCGCCGGGCTGGCCCGCGGCTACCTCGGGAGCCCGGGCTCACCGCGGAGCGCTTCGTGGCCCTGCCCTTCGGCTCCCCGGGCGAACGGGCCTACCGCACCGGAGACCTGGTCCGCTGGCGCCGGGACGGCCAGCTGGTCTTCCTCGGACGCGCCGACGGCCAGGTCAAACTGCGCGGCGTACGCATCGAGACGGGCGAAGTGGCCGCAGCCGTGTCCGCCGCGCCGGGGTCCTCACCGCCGTCGCCGGACTGCACACCGCCGACGGTGTCCCGCGCCTGGTAGCCCACGTGGTCGCCAAGCCCGACACCGACCTGGACCCGCGGCGGTACGTGAGTACGCCGCCGCCGTCCTGCCCCGCCACCTGGTGCCGGCCGCCGTGGTGGTCGTACCGCGCATACCCGTCACCGCGAACGGGAAGACCGACCGGTCCGCGCTGCCCGCTCCCGACTTCACCTCGGCCGGTGAGACGCGAGCCGCCTCCGGAGAGCGGGAGGAGACCCTCGTACGTCTCTTCGCCGAAGTGCTCCGGCTGCCGGAAGCGGGCGTCGACGACGGCTTCTTCGACCTGGGCGGCGACAGCATCCTCGCCATCGAGCTGGTGAGCAAGGCCCGCCGGGCCGGCCTCGTCCTCTCCCGCGCCAGGTGTTCGAGCACGCGACCCCGCCCGGCTCGCCGCCGCGGTCACCTCGGTGGGCGCCGCCTCCGAGATCGAGGGCGCCGGTGTGGGCCCCGTACCGCTGACGCCCATCGTTGCCTGGCTGCGGGACACCGGAGCACCGGTCACCCGGTTCAGCCAGTCCACCCTCGTCAGCACCCCGGCCGGTCTCGGCGCCGACCACGTGCGGGACGCTCTCGCCGCGCTGATCGACCGGCACGACGCCCTGCGCCTGACCCTGGAGACCGACGACGAGGGGCGGTGGGAACAGCGCGTACGGGAGCCGGGAACGGTCGACGCGTCCGAGTGCCTGCACCGGGTGGACGTCTCAGGACCGGACGACGACGAGCTGCGGACTGTGCTGCTGCGGGAGGGTGAAGCTGTCAGGTCACGGCTCGACCCGGAGCGGGGCGCCGTGCTGCGCGCGGCGTTCTTCGACCGCGGGCCGGGACAGGACGGCATGCTGCTGATGGTCGTTCACCACCTCGCGGTGGACGCCGTCTCGTGGCGGGTGCTGCTGCCCGACCTCGCCGAGGCCTGCGAGTCCCTCCTGGCCGGCGAACCCGTGCGGCTCCAGCCGGTGGGCACCTCCCTGCGTTCCTGGGCCACCCGGCTCACCGAACTGGCCCACGAGCCGGCGCTGGCAGCCGACGCGCCCGCTGGGCGCAGACCTTGCGGGAACCCGCATGGCCCTGGCCGACCGGCCGCTCGGCAGGGCGAGTGACCTCGCATCGTCCTCGGGGCACCTGATGACCCGGCTGTCCCCGAGACGACCGCCGCACTGGTGGCCGACGTACCCGCCGCCTACCGGTGCGAGCTGCGCGAGGTACTGCTGGCCGCCCTGGGCTGGGCCGTGGCCGACTGGGCCGCGGACGGCGAATCCGCCGTGGTGGCCGAGATCGAGGGACACGGCCGCGACGAGGACCTGGTGCCGGGCGCCGACCTGTCCCGGACGGTCGGATGGTTCACCCAGACCTACCCGGTCCGCCTCGATCTGGCCGCTCCCGACCGGGCCGAGGCATGGTCCGGCGGCCCGCGGCCGGGCGCCTCCTGAACAGCGTCAAGGAGCAGCTGCGGTCACTGCCGCTGCGGCGCGCCGGGTACGGGCTCCTGCGCCACCTCAACGCGGATGCCGGCGCCGCACTCGCCGCACAGCCCGCGCCCGACCTGGCGTTCAACTACCTCGGCAGGTTCACCGGATCCGCCGGCGAAGGCGGCGAGCCCGGCCCGTTCACGGCCCTGTCCGGCTACGAGACCGGCGCCGACCAGGACCCGGACGCCCCACTCAGCCACCTGCTGGACCTGTCCGCGCTGGTGGCGGACCGAGCGGCGCCCCGTCCTGATGGCCAACTGGACCTGGGCGTCGGGCGCCATCTCGCGCGAGCGTATCGAGGCACTCGCCGGGCTGTGGAACCAGGCGCTGGAGACCTTCGTCCGGCACGCCTCCGGCGACCACGGGCTCACCCCGTCCGATGTGACGGTCCGCCACCTCAGCCAGGACGAGATCGACGAGTTCGAGCTCGACTTCGACGAGGACGAGGACGAGTCGGCATGGTGAGCGGCCCGCCCGAGCAGCCCGCGCCATGACCGGCCACGCACGTCTTTTCGCACCGCCCGAACGAGATTGTCCGCCTGCCGTCTCGCTGGAAAGTCAGCGACGCCACCACCCGGGAGAGCCTCATGCCTAACGCCGCAGACCTGCGCCGGACAGTGAAACGCCAGTTGAGGCGCACCACGGTGTGGTCCATGGCGCGCCGGGGCGACCTGGTCAGCAAACTGATGCTGCACGAGCGGCTGGACGACCCTATCCGCTGTACGAGCAGATGCGCGCCCGCGGCCCGTCTACCGGAGCAGTATGGGACTGCACGCCGTCACCTCGCACGAACTGTGCGCCCGGGTGCTGCGCGACCCCGCCTTCGCCCGGCGCAACGAAGAACCCCAGCGCATGACACCGCCCGGCGAACAGGGCCCGTCCGGGGACTCCAACTTCCTCCAGGAGGAGCTGTCCGACCACATGCGGTGGCGGCGACTGGTTGCCCCTGCCTTCCGGCCCCGCAAGATCAGCGACTACCGGCGCCGCACTGAGGAGGTCGCCCACCGGCTGCTGGACGCCGCGCTCGCCAAGGACGAATTCGACCTGGTCACCGACTTCGCCTCGCCCCTGCCCATCACCGTCATCAGCGAACTGCTGGGACTGAGCGATGTGGACGTCGAGCTCTTCGCCCACTACGGGCTGATCACCGGCAAGGCCATCGACGGCATCCGCTCCAACCGTCAGGCCAGGGAGTTCCGCACCGCCGTGCGCGAACTCGACGAACTGTTCGGCGCGTTGGTCCGCAAGCGCCGGGCCGAGCCGGGCGACGACCTGGTCAGCGAACTGCTGAAGCCTCAGGGCGACCAGGCCCTCCCCGAGCGCGAGATCGTGGGCACTTGCCAGCTGCTGCTCACGGCGGGGTTCGAGACCACCACGAACCTGGTCTCCAACGCCGTACTGCGGCTGCAGGAGGACCCTGTCCAGTGGGAGAAGCTCGTGGCCGATCCCGGTCTGGCCTCGGCGGCCGCCGAGGAGTCCCTGCGCTACGACCCGCCGGTGCAGTACTCGATCCGCGTCGCCCGCGAGGAGTTCGAGGCCGCCGGGCGGAAGCTGCCCTCGGACACGGTCCTGATGCTGGTCCTGGGCGGGGCCAACCGTGACCCCGACGTCTTCACCGACCCCCACCGCTTCGACATCACCAGGTCCGACGTGACGTCACACCTGGCGTTCCTGAGCGGAGCCCACTACTGCGTAGGAGCCCGCTCGCCCGTATGGAAGCCGACGTTGCGCTGAAGGTGCTGGTCGAACGCGTACCGGGGCTCCGCCTGACCGGCCGGCCCGTGCGCCGGCCCACCGCCGCCCTGCGCGGCCTGCTGCACCTCCCCGCCGCCGCCTGACGGGGCCCGCCGGCCCGGCTCGTCGAGCCGCGCCCACACCCGCCGGTTCCGCCCGCCGCCCTCCGCCGCCTTACCCAGAGAAGGAACCACTCACCATGCCGACCGAACTCGAACCGAACGGGATACCCGTCCGTCCGGTACCTCGGAACCTGTCCCTGGAGGGGCGGCCGACTGGCTCTCCGAACACCTCGACGAACTGAGCGAACTGCGCACCGAGCGCGGCTCGGTGATGCTGCGCGGCCTGCCCTTCACCACCGCCGACGAGTTCGCGCTGTTGCGCGACCGGATCATCGGCAAGCCGGCCGACTACGTGGAGAAGGCGACGCCGCGCAGCGCTATGGGCGCGGGTGTTCACCGCCACCGACGTGCCCGCCCGCCGCCGCATCCGGCTGCACAACGAGAACAGCTACGCGCTCAGCTACCCGGGCCTGCTGGTCTTCGCGTGCCTGACCGCGCCCACGGCGGGCGGAGAGACCTTCCTCGGTGACGTACGCGCCATGGCGGGCCTGCTGCCCGAGGACATGGTGGCGCGCTTCCGCGAGCAGGGCTGGAAACTGGTGCGCAACTACTGGGGCCACTTCGGGCTCACCTGGCAGGAGGCCTTCGGCACCGAGGACCGAGCCGAGGTGGAGCGGTACGCGCAGGCGCAGCAGCTCACCACCGAGTGGCACGGCGACCGGCTGACCACCACCCAGTTCCGCTCCGCACTGGTCCGGCACCCGGGGACCGGGGACACCTCCTGGTTCAACCACGTAGCGTTCTGGAGCGAGTGGAGCCTCGAGGAGTCCGTACGCGAGTTCCTGCGCGGAGAGTGCGGCGAGGACCTGCCCTTCCGCACGTTCTACGGCGACGGGGAGCCGGTCGGCCGGCCGGAGATCGAGCAGATCAACGCGGTGTACGAACAGGTCAGGATGGCCGAACGCTGGCAGCCCGGCGACATCATGCTGGTCGACAACATCCGTCTCGCGCACGGCCGCGAACCCTTCGAGGGGACCGCGAGGTGCTGGTGGCCATGGGCGACCCGGTGGACCGGAAGGAGTGCGAGCTGTGACGACCAGGCACCTGTCGCGCAGGACGGCCGGTCTCCCCGCTGGGCCTCGCCGCCCTGCTGCCCGCCGCCCGCGCGGGCGGCGCGACCGATCTCGCGCTCGGCATCCCGACCGGTGATCCGCCCGCCGCCGTCGTCGAGGCCGCCGCCGCCGCGCTGCGCTCCGGCGCGAACCAGTACACCGACCCGGCCGGACTCCTCGATCTGCGCGTCGTGGTGGCGGCCCAGATCGCCGCCGCCCGCGGGTGACGGTCGACCCCGAGCGAGAGCTCGTCATCAGCGCGGGCGCCACCGAAGGGCTGCTGGTCGCGCTCATCGCGACGACGGACCCCGGCGACGAGGTACTGATCCCGCAGCCGTTCTTCGAGAACCACCCAGGTGTCGTCGAACTCGCCGGTGCCGTACCGCGGTTCGTGGCCCTCACCGGCCCCGGCTGGCGTCTCACCGAGGAGGCGCTGGCCGCCGCGGTGACGCCACGGACCCGCGCGGTGCTGCTCAACAACCCCACAACCCAACCGGCCGGGCCTTCGACGAAGCGGAGTTCGCCGCGCTCACGGCGGTCTGTGAACGCAACGACCTGATGCTGATCACCGACGAGGTGTACGACCGCTTCACCTACGACGGCCGGGCCCACCTGTCGCCGCTGGGCTCCGTCCCGCCCTGCGCGACCGCTCCGTCGTCGTGGGCAGCTTCTCCAAGACCCGCAGGATGAGCGGCTGGCGGCTGGGGTACTGCGTGGCACGGCCGGAAATCACCGCCGGGCTGCGCAGCGTGCACGAGCGCACCACCCTCGGAACCCCGCACCCCTGCAGCGGGGCGCGGTCGCGCTCGGCACGCTGGACGAGGCCGAGGTGGACGCGGCACGTGCGGAGTTCCAGGAGCGCCGAGACCTGGTGTGCGCCGGGCTGCGCCGGGCCGGTTTCACCGTGCACACCCCGAAGGCGGCTGGTTCATCCTCGCGGGAACGGCCGGCCTCGGCCGGAAATCGTCCGAGCTCGCCCATGAACTCGTCACGCACGCCAAGGTGCTCGTCGCTCCCGGAGCGTCCTTCTTCGCGGACCCGGCCGCCGGTGAGGACTGGGTCAGGATCGCGCTCGTACGCGACCGCGCGGAGCTCGCTCAGGCACTCGACCGCGTGGCCGGGCATCTTTCGGGCGCATCGCTCGCCCTGAGCAGTTGAGGAGAACCGTGGACGGAAAGCCCGCGCAGCGCAGTACGTCGCTCATAGGCACCGACAACTTTCAGACGCCGACCTGGGCGACCCCGGGAGACCAACGCCAAGAGGGGTCGCCGCCACCCTGCGGGCCGTACCGTCAGCGGTCGCGGTCATCGTCACCCTCGCCTGGCGCGCCTCGCGCCTCCTCACGCTGGTGGTAGGACTGGCCCAGCTCCTCGCCGGCGGCGCGGCCGCGTTCGGCCTGATCGCCACCGCGAACGTGCTGACCGTCCTGCTGGCCGAAGGGCCCACACCGGACCGGGTGATGGACTCGCTGCCCTCGGTCCTCGCGGTCGTGGCCTCCTACGCCCTGCGCGGCCTGATGGAGAGCGCCGCGACGGTCCTCCAGGGGCGACTGCGCCCCGGATCATGGCGGCCGCACAGGATGCGATGGACAGCTCCGTCGTCGCCGTCGAACTGAAGGCGTTCGACGACCCCAGCTTCCGCGAGCTGGTCCGCCAGGGCGTGCTGCGCGGCATGCCCTCGATCGACCAGAGCATCCGCCTGCTGGCGGAGGTGCTGCGCTCCCTGGTGTCGATGCTGGCAGCGCTCTTCGCCACCGCCCTGCTGAGCGTATGGCTGCTCCCCGTCATGCTCCTCGCCGCACTGGCAGAGATCTGGACCGCGACGCAGGTGGGCAAGCTGGACTTCCTCAGCTTCCTCAACAACGCCACCCGCCAGCTGCGCATCGGCGTCGTCCAGGACCTGATCGTGAAGCGGGAGGTGGCCGCCGAGGTCCGGGCCTACCGCCTCCAGGAGCCTCTGATGGCCGAACACCGCCGGGTCGCACGCGTGCTGACGGGCGAAGCCGTGGTGCTGGAGACGAAGAAGGGGTCGTCCAGCTGATCGGGCGCACGATGACCGGGTTCAGCACCGGCCTCGCCTACGTCCTGCTGGGCTACCTGCTCTACGCCGGGATCATGCCGCTGGCGCTGGCCGGGACGGCGGTGGTCGCGATGCGCAACGCGAACATGGGGCTGGTGGTGACGATGCGGTCGGTCAACCGGATCTACGAGCTGTCCCACTACCTTCAGCTCTACCGCGAGCTGCTCGCCGACGCGGCGTCCCGTCGCAGGCAGCCCCCGTCGCCGTGGCCCCCACAACCCGCGGGCATTCACCTGAACGACGTGGAGTTCAGCTATCCAGACAGCCCCGCGCCCGCACTCCGGGGCATCGAGCTGACCATCGGCCGTGGCGAGGTGGTGGCCCTGGTCGGCGAGAACGGCTCCGGGAAGACCACTCTGAGCAAGGTCATCACCGGCCTTTACCAGCCCACGTCGGGCGCCGTCCTGTGGGACGGGGTCGACATCTCCATGGCGACCGAGGAGTCGCTCTTCGGCCAGGTCGGCCTGATCTCCCAGGAGCCGGCGCGATGGCCCATGACCGCCGGGACGAACGTCCGCATCGGCCGTCTCGAGGACGCGGACGAGTTGGGTGAGCGCTGGCGGGAGGCGACGACGTCCTCGGGTATCGACGAGGTCCTGACCTCCCTGCCCAGTGGTGCGGAAACCATCCTGTCCAAGGAGTTCATCGGCGGACGCGACCTGTCCGGCGGGCAGTGGCAGCGCATCGGGGTCGGCCGCGGTGTCTACCGCGACGCCGCCGTTCTCGTCGCGGACGAACCCACGGCCGCTCTCGACGCCAAGGCGGAGGCCATCGTCTTCGAGGGGCTGCGCAAGGCCAGCGCACTGAGCGAGGGCGGTTCGCGCACCACGATCCTGGTGACCCACCGGCTGGTCAACGTCCGCCGGGCGGACCGCATCATCGTGATGCACCAGGGGCGGATCGAGGAGCAGGGCACGCACGCCGAACTGATGGACCTGGGTGGCCGGTACGCCGAGATGTACGCACTGCAGGCAGAGGCGTACGCGCAGGTGTGAGCACCTAGGCCAGGTGGAGGCGGACCCGCTACTTGCGCTTGCGCCTGACCACGCCCGCCTCGTGTGCGGCGATGGCCGCCTCCACCCGGTTGCGCACCCCGAGCTTGCTGAGGATGGCGCTCACATGCGCCTTGACCGTGCCCTCCACCAGGTAGAGCTCCGCTCCTATCTCGGCATTGGACAGCCCGGCACCCAGCAGCGCCAGTACGTCGTGCTCCCGCTCGGTGAGCCGCTCAACGGTGCGGCGCGGCGCCGCGTCGTTCGCCATCCGGCCGGCCCGCAGTCCGCTGATCACCCGGGCGGCCACGTTCGGAGAGAGGTAGGCGCCCCCGCGGCCACCGCCAGCACCCCGTTGAGCAGCTCGCGGGGATCGTCCGCCTTCAGCAGGAATCCACTGGCGCCGTCGTGGAGGGCGCGCGAGATGAACTCGTCCTCCCCGAACGTTGTCAGCATGATCACCGCCGCACCGGGGCGGTCGCGGTACATCTGCGCGGCCGCGGCCAGGCCGTCGAGCCGGGGCATCTGGATGTCCAGCAGGGCCACATCCGGACGGTGCTCGCGGGCCAGCTCGACGGCTGCCTGCCCGTCGGCCGCCTCGGCGACCACCTCCATCCCCGGGTGTCTCGCCAGGATCGCGCGAATTCCCGAACGGATCATCGATTCGTCGTCGGCGAGGAGGATCCGCACCGGAGGCTTGTTTTCAGGCGTCTCTTGCACGGTTCGAGCCTAATGCCGCAGACGCGCCGGTGGACGGGCGGAAGGGCCCCGCCGGCGTCATTGGCCGACCTTTTGCGCAGGAGGCGCGAATCCATCCCTGACGAAAGTAAGGGTGGTGGTCCTGGCGAACGATCGATGTGCGATGTTCCCTCGCTTCCTAGAGTGGAAGCAGTTCGAGTAAGCCGAAGGGAAAACCTGTGATTACCCTGCGAGGCCTGACCAAGCGTTACGGCGAGACCGTCGCCGTGGACGGCTTGACGCTGGACATCAAGAATGGCCAGGTGACTGGCTTTCTGGGGCCCAACGGCGCCGGCAAGTCGACCACGATGCGCATGATTCTCGGCCTGGACCATCCGTCCGAGGGCGAGGCGCTCATCGACGGCAAGCCGTACTCCTCGATGCGCCACCCCTCCGCGAGGTCGGCGCGCTCCTCGACGCCAAGGCGCTGCACCCGGCCCGTTCCGCACGCAGCCACCTGGTGGCCCAGGCGCGCAGCAACGGCATTTCGCTGCGCCGGGTGGACGAGGTACTGGAGACGGTCGGCCTGTCGAAGGTGGCGCGGCGCCCGCGGGTGCGTTCTCCCTCGGCATGTACCAGCGGCTGGGCGTGGCGGGCGCGCTGCTCGGCGACCCGAAGGTGCTCATCTTCGACGAGCCGGTCAACGGTCTCGACCCGACGGTGTCCGCTGGGTGCGTGAGCTCGTGCGGTCCTTGGCCGCGGAGGGCCGGACGATCTTCCTGTCCAGCCACCTGATGAGCGAGATGCAGCTGACCGCCGACCAGCTGGTCATCATCGGACGGGGCAAGCTCCTGGCCGACACCCCGATGGCCGACCTGCTGGCCAACAGCTCGCTGGCGTCGGTGCGGGTGCGCACCCGGACGCGGAGGACCTGCGCATGCTGGTCGACCACCTCCTGCGGGACGGCGTGAACGTGGAGTCGCCCGCGGCCGACGAGATCGTCGTGAAGGGCCGCAGTGTCGAGCAGGTGGGCGACCTGGCCCACGGGCTGGGGTACGACTGCATGAACTGCGCACCGTGTCCGCTTCGTTGGAACAGGCTTACATGGAACTGACCGCGCAGAGCGTGGAGTACGAAACGGGCAACAGCCTGTTCGACGACACGGGTTCCAGGGAGATGCAGGGAGCGGAAGCATGAGCGCCGTAACGACCGACGTGAGCGACGCCCGCCGTGGCAGTGCGGCCTCCGAACACACCGGTGGCGGATTCCTCGGTGCGTTCGCCTCGGAGTGGACCAAGCTGTGGTCCATCCGCACTCCGTACGTCTGCCTGCTGGCCGGCCTGATCGTGACGGGGATCTTCTGCTTCTACTACGGATCGATCGCCCGGATCAACGACAAGCCGATCCAGCCGCTCGGCAACGCCTCGGTGTCGTCGGTCATCCTCACCCAGTTCGCCCTTGTGGTCCTGTCGATGACGATGGTGACGAGCGAGTACTCGACGAGCAGCGTGCACACCTCGCTGCTGTGGGTGCCGGTCAGGCACCGGGTGCAGATGGCCAAGGCGCTGCTGAGTGCCCTGGTGGGCTTCGTCACCGGAGTGGTGTTCGCTGCGCTGGGCGCCGCCCTGGCCTGGGGTCCCTTCCAGGGGCACGCCAGCTTCGAGCTGTCGAAGGTGGTGTACCAGGTCCTCGCCATGGGCGTCTACTGCGCCCTGATCTGCGTGATGACGGTGGGGGTGTCATTCGCTCTGCGGACCGCGGCCGGCTCCGTGTCCGTGATCTTCTTCCTGGTCTCCGCCCTGCCCAGCATGCTGGTCGGACTGGGTGGTCCGGTGCTGATGGCCATCAACGACTACATGCCGCAGACCGCGGGCGGCTACTTCATGCTGAGTAAGGGCAACGCCCCGTTCCCGGACGTGGTGAGCCTGCTGATCCTGCTCGTGTGGCCGTCGCCGCCCATGTGGCCGGTGTCTTCGTGCTGCGACGGCGGGACGCCTGACCGCTGACACCTCAGAACTCCGGTGCCCGGCACGCCTGTTCCCCGGCAGGTGTGACCGGGCACCGGTCTGTGCACCGGAGCGCAAAGCTCATGAAAACTACATATGAGGCCCTACTCCCCGTGTCTACACGGTGCTATGGCGATGTGACCGTTTGTCGGAGGACTTACACGTCAATCTGTGTATAGAGTGCAGGCGTGATGTCTGAGGGAGCACTGCAGGGGTGCCTCGGGGCAACGGGGAACAGCGTTCTCGACGCGGTCGGTCTTGGCCTGACCTGTGCTGCCGTCGATGTCGATGGCGCGTTCTCATCGTCACCTCTGCAGTTGACACGAGTGCATCGTTCGCGGCGGATTGCACTGCGTATCGGCTCTTTAGTGATCGGGCTCAAACAGGGGGCGCCACATGCAGAGTGTGCATTTCACGATGGACGATTTAGCGCAACTGAAGATTCTGCCCACGGTGGGTCCCGTCGCCGAGGCTGTCTTCGCCGTCGACCTCTTGCGACGCGGCGGAGGAGGAGCGGCCTTCGCCCGATGGCGGGAAGCGGTGAGTCTGCGGATGCGTCGTATGCCGCCGGCTCCGGCCGTGCCACGGCAGGCCGGTCCGCCGGCCGCGCGGGAGGGCAACGGAGGCGCCTGGCTGTTCGATCTGCTGGCGCAGGAAACGGCACAGGGCGAAGCGGCGGAGGGCACACCGGACCCGGTGGTACGCCGGATGCTCGAACTGGGCGTCAGTCCCTACTGGGGCAAGGCACGGGCCTACCTGCAGATGGACCGTGAGTACCGGTGCCGCATGATGGCCGGCGGCGGCATCGAGACCATGCTCAGCAACCTGCACTCGTGGGTGGGCTGGCGGCCGCCGGTCCTGACGGTCGCCTCAGGACGCGGAGAGCAGATCCATCTCAACGGCAGGGGCCTGAAGGTCGTGCCGTCCCTGTTCGTCAACCAGCCGAGGATCTTCGCCGGCCGGAGCGGTGAACAGCGCACGCCCGTTCTGGTCTACCCGACGCTCATGGAGACCACCGTGGCCAACACGCTGTGGGACTCGGCGGGAGCCGACGCTCGCACTCTGGCCGCACTGGTCGGCCGCACGAGGGCCCGGGTGCTCGAGGAGCTGTCGGAGACCTGTAACACCAGCGAGCTGGGCCGAAGACTCGGCATATCGCCCGCAGCGGCGAGCCAGCATGCCACGGTACTGCGCGGTGCGGGACTGGTCACCAGCCGCAGGCGCTTCAACACGATGCTGCACTCCCTCACCCGCTGGGCTCCGCCCTGGTGACCGTGGGCAGCCCCGTACCGAAGCCGTTCCTGGATCAGCCCCTGTCGCTGAGTGTCGCTCAGTGACAGCGGGTGGCCGCCCCATCACCGAGGCGGCCACCCCGTGTACCTGCGCAGTCCGTAGACCAGCGGCTTGGGCGGGCGGAAGTCAGGTGACGTACACGCCGTACACCGCCGAACACAACCGTATGATCGCCCACGGTCTCGCTCTGACGGATCTCGCAGTCCGCGATCGTGTGGGCCTGGTCGACCAGGTGCGGTAGACCACTGTCCACAGCGGATTGCCACCTGACACGGTCGAACCTGTCGGGTGCGCCGGAGCTGAACAGCTCGGACGTCGTGCGGGCGTCTTCGTGCAGCATGTTCACCGCGAAGCCACCGAACTGCAGGACCGCGTCCAGTGTGGGACTCCCGCTCCGGACACACGTCAGCAGAACCGGTGGGTCCAGGAGACGCTGCACAGCGAAGAACAGGTGAGGCCGACCGGGTACCGTCCGGCCCGATGCTGGTGAGCACGGCCACCCCGGAGGGAAAGCTCGACATGAGCGTCCGGAATTCGCCGCTCGTCGCCATGGTGTGCTGCGTAGTTCCCACGCCGCGCCAAGCCACCTCTCGCAGATCGCACGACTCTTCCGAGGTCGCGGTGCAAACTCTCGCGAGTGCCGGTTCGGTTTGTCACAGGCTTTCAACGACCGATTAATAACGCACTCCGCTGGGCTGTCTCCGGGCGTCGTCCTTCACGTGCTCCTTAATCAGGCCCCGCATTCCCTTCGGCCGCTGTTCCGTTCGACTGGGATTCGTATACTCCCGTCCTGTGCGCCGGGCAATTGCCGTGCGCTGACGGAACCCAAGGAGCCATAACGATGAGCGTGAACCCTTTCGAGGATCCCGATGGCGTCTACCTCGTCCTGATCAACGACGAGGGCCAGTACTCGCTGTGGCCCTCGTTCGCCGAGGTGCCCGAAGGCTGGACGGTGGCGCTGCCGGAGACCGACCGTCAGTCGGCACTGGACCACATCAACACCAACTGGACCGACATGCGGCCCAAGAGCCTCATCGCGGCCATGGAAGGCGCATCGCGCCAGTGACAAGCGGTTCGCCAGCTGGAACAGCCGGGGCGGCAGTCGCCCGGGGAACGGGGTCGAAGTGTCCGGAATGCCACATCGTACGGCGCCGTCAACGGCGGAACCGGTCATGGTGCCGACGAAGGTCCCGAGATGGGCGGCGTGGGATGCCAAGGGGACGCGGTGGGCGAAGAGGTGGTCCAGCTGTCACCCGGCTCACTCGCATCCCTGCGCCGGCTGTCCGCCGACGAACACATCGAGGTGGAATCGCTGCTCCTGGCGCCGCTGGTGAAGGTGCTGGGCGAGATCACGGCGGAGCGCCTCGTCGTCGTCGGCAGCCTCGCACCGGAGACCAGAGACCGGGCGTGCCCCACGCGCTCCAGGCGGAGATCCCCGACGGCAGCTGGCGAGACCTCGTGACCGTGGTATCGACGAGCAGGGCCCTGGGCCTCGCCCGCCGAGGCGCCGTTCCGGCCCAGCCGTTCGAGATCGTCCTGGACCTCTCCGGGCCGGTGACGACAACGCCCCGGCGAACCGGTGACGCTCGCGGCAGACACCGCGCTGCAGGTGGTCCTGGTGACCGGGGACCGCCCCGCGCTCCGCCTCCACCACCAAAACGCGTCATCGACGCCGCCTACGCGGGCAGGCTCGGCGGCTACTTCCGCACCGCGCTCGACCACCTGACGACATCCCTCGACGCCGACCACGGTGGACTGGAACTGCCGTCGGAGCAGGAGCGCGAGTACCACCTCCACGGACTGGCGGGGCCGACGGTGCCGCTGCCCGACACGATGTTCCCCGGACTCTTCGAAGCCCAGGTCCTCGCCGACCCGTACGCCATCGCCGTGTCCCGCAACGACGTCAGCTGGGACTACCGCACCCTCAACGCCGCTGCCAACCGCGTGGCCGCCGCCCTCCTCCAGCACGGACTGCGACCCGAGGGCGTCGTCGCCGTCGTCATGGAACGCACCCTCGAATGGGCGGCCACCGTACTCGGCGTCCTGAAGGCCGGCGGCACCTACCTGCCGGTACGTCCCGACTTCCCCGCCCAGCGGATCTCCACCCAGCTCCAGCGCAGCCGCTGCCGGATCGTCGTCGCCGAACAGTCGGCGCGCGACCTCGTCCGGCCACGGCCCTCGACGGGGAGCACGCCCGTACCACGCTCTTGGCAGAGGACCTGCTGCGCGGCGATGACGACCCCGGAAATCCGGAGACGGAGATCAAGCCCGAGCAGTCGGCCTACGTCTACTTCACCTCCGGCTCCACGGGAGCGCCCAAGGGCGCCCAGTGTGAACACGCCGGGATGATCAACCATCTGTACGCGAAGAACGACTCCGTCGGCATGCACTCCGGCGACGTGGTCTCGCAGACCGCCTCCCAGTGCTTCGACATCTCCCTGTGGCAGCTGATCGCCCCTGGCTGGTCGGCGCCGCCGTGCGGATCGTGGACACCGACACCCAGCTCGAACCGGAGCGGTTCCTCGACGAACTGGCCGACAACCAGGTGTCCGTCGCGCAGCTCGTCCCCTCGTACTTCGAGATCCTGCTCGGCCTGCTGGAGCGCACCCTCGGGACACCGGCGTGCTCCGCTCGATCTCCATCACGGGCGAGGCCCTCAAGCTCGACCCGGTACGACGCTGGTTCGGCGTGCAACCCGGCGTCCAGCTCGTCAACGCCTACGGTGCCACCGAGGTCAGCGACGACACGATGCACGAAGTGCTCACCGCACCGCCGTGCGCGACTTCGTCTCCGTCGGCAAGTCCCTGCGGAACGTCCGTACGTACATACTCGACGCGCGCGGCCGCCTCGCCCCTGGGCACACCCGGAGAGATCGTCTTCGCCGGTGTGTCAGTCGGACGCGGGTACATCAACGACGAGGAACGCACCAGGGAGGCGTTCGTCCCGGACCCTTCGTACCGGGCGACCGCGTGTACCGCACCGGCGACTTCGGCCGCTGGCTGCCCGAAGGCACCATCGAGTACCTCGGCCGTCGCGACCAGCAGGTCAAGGTCCGAGGCTTCCGCATCGAGATCGGCGAGATCGAGAACAAACTGCGCACGGCCCCGGTGTGCTCGACTGCGCCGTCGTCGTCGACACCGGCGCGGGCACGGGCGCCGACAAGAGCCTCGCGGCCTTCTTCGTCGCCTCCGGCCCGGTCGAGGAGCAGGCGCTGCGCGCCCACCTGTCCGCGGTGCTGCCCGACTACATGGTCCCCGCGCACATCCACCGCATGGACACCATGCCGCTCAACGAGAACGGCAAGATCAACAAGCGGATGCTGGGCGAACTCGCCGAGACCCTCGGCCACGCGCTGGGCGCGCGTACCGCCCCAGCACGCCCACCGAGCGGTGGCTCGCCACGGAATGGGCCGAGGCGCTGGGCGTCCCCTGGAACGCATCGGCCGGGACGACCACTTCTTCCGCCTCGGCGGCACCTCGCTCACCGCGGTACGGCTCGTCGTCAAACTCGACCGGGCCATCTCCCTGAAGCAGCTCATCGGGGCACCGGTCCTGTCGGACCTGGCAGCCCTCCTCGACGCCGGCACGGACGCCCGGACGGCCGAGTACGGCCTGCTCCAGCCGCTGGCCGACCAGGTCCCCGAACCACTGTCCACCCTGGTCTGCTTCCCCTATGCGGGCGGCAACGCCGTCAACTTCCGGGTGTTCGCCGAACGGCTGGCGGAACACGGGATCGCCGTACTCGGTGTGGAACTGCCCGCCCACGACTTCAGCGGCTCCCCGAACTCCCCAGGCAGTCCCGGAGATCGCCCGTCGGGTCCGTGACGAACTGCTCCAGCACGTCACCGGGCCCCTGATGGTGTGGGGCCACTGTGCGGGCAGCGCCCACGCCCTGGCCACCGCCCGGCTGCTGGAGGAGAGCGGCGCAGCTCTGACCGAGGTCTTCCTCGGAGCGCTGCTCCTCGACCCGGTCGCCGACCTGCAGGCCGAGATCGACGAGGTCAGCGAACTCACCCCGCGTCAGATCACCGAACGGCTCATGGGGACAGCTCCTACGTGGAGCTGGACCGGCTCAGCCGGAACGGGCGACGCTCGTCGGCTCGGCGTACCAGCACGACGTGCGCTCGACCAACGCCTACCTGATGGAGCTGCACGCAGACCCGGCGGCGCACAGGATCGGGGTCCCGGTCCACGTCGTGATCGCGGCGGACGACCCCACCACCAAGGGCGGCGACGAGCGGTACGGCGACTGGTCGGCCGTGGCCGACGAGGTGGTCCTTCACGAACTGCCCGAGGGCGGGCACTACTTCACCAGCACCCGGGCAGCAGATACCGCGGCACTCGCCGCCAGGGTCCGCTCGACGGCAGGACGCTCTCCGGGCTGATCCCGATACCGCAGGAGGGCCGTCCGGCGACGCCGGACGGCCCTCCTGCGGGTTTCACCCGGTACCGCGCACACGCCCGGGCCGCGGTGGAATCACCCGCATCAACTCTGCACGAAAAGACGCTGGTGGTAATGGATTCGGGGCGGGTCGGATTTAACCAATCTGGTCAATCAGGAAGCCCAGCCGCCAGGCCGGTGTACGCCGGTTCGCAGCCCTTTTCGGCCGTTCCCGAAATGCTTGACGCCTTCTTCCGAGGTCAACTAGCTTCGGCACGGCCCATGCTCGGAAAACATCCTAGAGGAACTGGAAAACCGACTGTCACCGAGTTCGTCGACCGCCTCGAAGGATGAGCGGTCATCGAAATTTCGGGATTTCGTTTCCGCTTCCTCTCAGCTGACGCTCTGTGTCGAGGAGTGAAGGGACACCCGTGGTGAACGCGCGCTCGCAGTCGATCGAGGACATCCTGCCTGTGACCCCGCTGCAGGAGGGAATGATCTTCCACCACGTCTACGACGAAAGTGCGCCGGACGTCTACGTGGCCCAGATCGTGTTCCACCTCGACGGCGAGCTGAACCGGGACGCCCTTCGCACCGCCGCCCAGGAACTCCTGCGCCGACACCCCAGCCTGCGGTCCGGACTCCGCCAGCGCAGGACCGGCGAGTGGGTCAGGATCATACGGCGGCAGGTACGGCTCCCTGGCGCGAGAGCGACCTCAGCCACCTCCCGCCGCCGACCTCGACCAGGCCGTCACCGCTGAGGCGACCGCTGACCGGACGCGGCGCTTCCGGCTCGGCGACGCTCCACTGGTCCGGTTCGCCCTCATCGACCTCGGCCAGGACCGTTACCGCTTCGTCCTCACGGCCCACCACGTCATCGTCGACGGCTGGTCGATGGCGGTGCTGCTGCGCGAACTCATCACCCTCTACCGCAACGGTGGCGACCCGCGCTCCTCCCGCCCGTCCGATCACACCGCGAGCACCCCGAGTGGCTGGGCAACCGGGACGAAAACGCCTCCCGGGCTGCCTGGAGGAGGCGCTCGCCGGCACTACCGAACCGTGCCTGCTCGTTCCCGGCGCCGACCGTACCCCCGTGGTGCCCGAGCGCCTCGACTTCGCCCTGGACGACGACGCCGGCACCGCACTCACCGAGCTCGCCCGGTCCAAGGGCGTCTCCATGAACACAGTGCTCCAGTGCGCCTGGGCCCTCGTCCTCTCCCACCTCACCGGTCGCCAGGACATCGTCTTCGGCGTAACGGTGTCCGGTCGCCCGCCGGAGCTGGAGGGCGTCGAGAACATGGTCGGTCTGTTCATCAACACCGTCCCGATGCGGGTCCGCCTCAGGCCGGACGAGTCCCTCGCCGATCTGCTCGTGCGTGCCCAGAGGGAGCAGGTCCAGCTGATGGACCACCAATACCTCGGGCTGAAGGAGATCCAGCGGGCCGTGGGCGTCGACGAACTGTTCGACGCGGCCATGGTCTTCGAGAACTTCCCCGCACCACGGACGACGCGGACGCCGGGGCGCTGCGCGTGGGCGACGTGGAGTCGCGCAACGCGACCCACTATCCCCTGACGCTGATCTCAGGCGTGGGGAGAGGGTCGGCGGCCGTCTCGTACACCGCCCCGATCTTTCGACGCCGCACGCATGGAAGCCATCCGCGGAACTCTCCTCCGAGTCCTGCGGACCATCGCCGCCGCGCCGGAGCTCCGCGTCGGCCGTCTGGACGTGTTGGCCGAGGGTGAGCGTCGTCGGGTGCTGGAGGAGTGGAATGACACTGCGGTTGAGGTGCCGGGTGTGTCGTTGCCGGTGTTGTTCGAGGAGCGGGTGCGTGCGGTTCCGGATGCGGTTGCGGTGGTGTGTGGTGGTGTGTCTTTGACGTATGGGGAGTTGGATGGTCGGGTGAATCGTCTGGCTCGTTTGCTGGTGTCGCGTGGGTGGGGTGGAGTCGCGGGTGGTGGTGGCGTTGCCGCGGTCGGTTGACGTGGTGGTGGCGTTGCTGGCGGTGTTGAAGGCGGGTGGGTCGTATGTCGCGGTGGATCCGGAGTATCCGGCTGAGCGGGTGCGGTTCATGGTGGAGGATTCGGCGCCGGTGCTGGTGTTGTCGGTGCTGGGTGTGCTCGATGGTGTGATCGGGTCGGGTGTTCCTGTTGTTCTGCTGGATGACGGGGATGTGGTGGTGGAGCTGGAGGGGTTGTCGGGTGTGTCGTTGGGTGTGGTGCCGGAGTTGTTGTCGGCGGCGTATGTGATCTACACGTCGGGTTCGACGGGTCGTCCGAAGGGTGTGGTGGTTCAGCACCGTTCGCTGGGCGCGTACTTGGTGCATGCCCGTGAGACGTATGGGGTGCCGGTGGCAGCTCTCTGCTGCATACGTCGGTGTCGTTCGACCTGACAGTGACGGCGTTGTTCACGCCGTTGGTATCGGGCGGGTACGTACGGCTGGGGTTGGCCGAGGCCGAAGGCGCATCGTTGATGAAGATGACGCCGAGTCATCTCCTGTTGCTGGAGGAATGGACACTTCGGTGGCTCCGTCCCAGACGCTGTTGGTGGGTGGTGAGTCGCTGTCGGGTGAGCTGCTGGGCCGGTGGCGTGAGCGGCATCCGGATGTGGTGGTGTTCAACGCGTACGGCCCGTCCGAGGCGACCGTCAACTGCTGTGAGTGGCGGTTGGAGCCGGGGACGTGACACCGGTGGGTGCGGTGCCGGTCGGTCGGCCGTTCCCGAACACGCGGGTGTTCGTGCTGGATGACGCGTTGCGTCCGGTGCCGGTGGGCGTTCCGGGTGAGCTGTATGTGGCGGGTCGCCGTTGGCGCGTGGGTATTTGGACCGTCCGGGGCTGACGGCGGCGCGTTTCGTGGCGTGTCCGTGGGTGGCGGTCGGATGTATCGCACGGGTGATGTGGTGCGGTGGCGGGCCGAGGGCGTGCTGGAGTTCGTGGGCCGCGCGGACGACCAGGTGAAGGTCCGCGGCTACCGCATCGAACTCGGTGAAGTGGAAATCGCGCTCAACGCCTGTGAGGGCGTGGCGGCTGCGGCCGCGGCCGTACGAGGAGTCCGCCGGTGACCGGCGGCTCATCGCGTGCGTCGTCCCCGAGGCCGGCGCGCTGCTTACCCGTCGGCCCTGAGGGCCGAACTCGGCGCTCTCTGCCCGACCACATGGTCCCCGCCATCTCAATGGTGGAGTCGCTCCCCTGACGCCCAACGGCAAGGTCAACCGGGCTGCCCTCCCGCTCCGGACTCCGGAGACATGACGGCACTCGCCCGTGGTCCGCGTTCGCCGCGTGAGGAGATCCTGTGTGGTCTGTTCGCGGATGTGCTGGGTGTGGAGCGGGTGGGGGTCGATGATGGTTTCTTCGATCTTGGTGGGCATTCGTTGCTGGCGACTCGGTTGGTGGGTCGGGTGCGTGCGGTGCTGGGTGTGGAGTTGTCGATTCGGGGGTTGTTCGAGTCGCCGACGGTGGCGGGTTTGAGTCGGGTGCTGGATGGTGCGGGTGTGGGGCGTCCTGCGGTGGGTGTGGGGTGCGTCCGGAGCGGGTTCCGTTGTCGTTCGGTCAGGAGCGGTTGTGGTTCCTGCATGGTCTGGAGGGTCCGTCGGCGACGTATAACGTGCCGATGGCGGTGCGGTTGGGTGGTGTGCTGGACCGTGCGGCGTTGCGGGTGGCGTTGGGTGATGTGGTGGCTCGGCATGAGAGTCTGCGGACGGTGTATGGGCAGGGTGTGGAGGGGCGGCTTTCCAGGTGGTGCTGGATGCCGGTGTGGTGGTGCCGTGGCGGAGGAGAGGTGTCGGGGCGGGAGCTTGGGGGCGGTTGTCGGCGGAGGCGGCGGGTGCTGTTGATCTGTCGTGTGAGTTGCCGTTGCGTGCGGTGTTGTTCGAGTTGGGTGCTGAGGAGCATGTGCTGTCGTTGGTGTGTCATCACATTGCGACGGATGGTTGGTCGTTGCGGCCGTTGGTGCGTGATCTGACGATGGCGTATGAGTCGCGGTTGCGGGTGAGGTGCCGGGTGGTCGGTGTTGCCGGTGCAGTATGCGGATTATGCGTTGTGGCAGCGGGAGTATTTGGGGTCGGAGGGTGATGAGGGAGTGTGATTTCGGGGCAGTTGGCGTATTGGTCGGAGCGGTTGGCGGGGTGCCGGTGGAGTTGGCGTTGCCGTTCGACCGGGTGCGTCCGGTGGCGGCTTCGTATCGTGGTGCGCGGGTGGATTTTGAGGTGCCGGCGGGGTTGTCGGCGCGGTTGTCGGGTTCGCGCGTGAGTCGCGGTCGAGTGTGTTCATGGTGTTGCAGGCGGCGGTGGCGTTGCTTCTGGCGCGTTCGGGTGCTGGGTGGATGTGCCGATCGGGACGCCGATCGCGGGTCGTGGTGATGATGCGGTTGATGATCTGGTGGGTCTGTTCATCAATACGTTGGTGTTGCGGACGGATGTGTCGGGTGAGCCGACGTTCCGTGAGCTGGTGGACCGGGTGAGGGAGACGGACCTGGTGCGTACGCGCACCAGGACGTGCCCTTCGAGCGGCTTGTCGAGGTGCTCAATCCTGAGCGGTCCTGGCCCGCCACCCCTCTTCCAGGTCATGCTCACCATGCACGGCGAGCAGGACAACCAGGACGTGCCGCCGCTTGCGGGCTGGACACCTCTGCCCTGCGGATCGAATCGAGCGCGGCCAAGGTCGACCTGGCGTTCGCCTTCTCCGGCGATGCCAACGGCGGCCATCACGGCGCGTTGACGTATGCGGTGGACCTCTTCGATGCCGCTTCTGCTGAGGGTTTGGTGGAGCGTCTGGTTCATTTGCTGGATGTGGTGCTGGCTTCGCCTGATGTGTCGACGCATCGGGTGGATGTGCTGGTGGGGATGAGCGTCGGCGGGTGCTGGGGAGTGGAATGACACTGCGGTTGAGGTGCCGTCCAGGTCGTTGCCGGTGTTGTTCGAGGAGCGGGTGGGTGTGGTTCCGGTGCGGTTGCGGTGGTGTGTGGTGATGTGTCTTTGACGTATGGGGAGTTGGATGGTCGGGTGAATCGTCTGGCTCGTTTGTTGGTGTCGCGTGGGGTGGGGTGGAGTCGCGGGTGGTGGTGGCGTTGCCGCGGTCGGTTGATGTGGTGGTGGCGTTGTTGGCGGTGTTGAAGGCCGGTGGTGCGTATGTGCCGGTGGATCCGGGTATCCGGTGGATCGTATTGCGCATGTTGTGGAGGATTCGGCGTCGGTGTTGGTGTTGTCGGTGTCGGGTGTTGCGGGTCGTGTGTCGGGGTTGGGTGTTCCTGTTGTTCTGCTGGATGGCGGGGATGTGGTGGTGGAGTTGGAGGGTTGTCGGGTGTGTCGTTGGGTGTGGTGCCGGAGTTGTTGTCGGCGGCGTATGTGATTTATACGTCGGGTTCGACGGGTCGTCCGAAGGGTGGTGGTGCCGCATGGTGGTGTGGTGAATGTGCTGGCTGGTTTGCGTGGTGTGGTGGGTGCGGATCGGGTGTTGGCGGTGACGACGTTTGCGTTTGATATTGCGGTGGTGGAGTTGTTTGCGCCGTTGGTTTCGGGTGGGTGTGTGGTGGTGGCTGCTTCTGAGGTGGTTGCTGATGTGGGGTTGTTGGTGGATTTGGTGGTTCGGGCGGGGTGTCGGTGGTGCAGGCTACTCCGAGTTTGTGGCGTGAGGTGGTGGCTGTTTCTGCTGGTCGGTTGGTTGGTGTGCGTGGGTTGGTGGGTGGTGAGGCGTTGCCGGGTGAGGTGGCGGCGTTGATGGTTGAGGAGTTGGCGTCGGTGGTGAATGTGTATGGGCCTACTGAGACGACTGTGTGGTCTACGAGTGCTGTGGTGTCGGGGGTGTTGGGGTGTCGTGGGTGGGCCGTTGGCCAATGAGCGGGTTTATGTTCTGGATGACTGGCTGCGTCCGGTGCCGGTGGGTGTGCGTGGTGAGTTGTATATCGCGGGTGCGGGTGTGGTGCGTGGTTATCTTGGTCGTGCGGATTTGACTGCTGAGCGGTTTGTGGCGTGTCCGTGGGGTGGTGGTCGGATGTATCGCACGGGTGATGTGGTGCGGTGGCGGGCCGGTGGTGTGCTGGAGTTTGTGGGGCGGGCGGATGCTCAGGTCAAGGTGCGGGTTTTCGTATTGAGTTGGGTGAGGTGGAGTCGGGTCTGCTGGCTGTTGAGGGTGTGGATCGTGCGGTAGCGGTGGTTGATGGTGGGGTTCTGGTCGGTTATGTCGTTCCGGGGCCGGGTGTTGTGGTTGATGGTGGTGTGGTGCGTGAGGGGTGCGTGCGCGGCTGCCGGAGTACATGGTTCCTGCTGTTGTGGTTGTTCTGGATGCTGTTCCTCTGACTCCGAACGGGAAGGTCGACCGTCGGGCGTTGCCTGCGCCTGATTTTGGTGGTGCGGGGGTGGGGTCCGGGTGGCGAGGTCTCCGGGGAGGAGATTTTGTGCGGGTTGTTCGGTGAGGTGCTGGGCCGGCCGTCGGTCGGGATCGATGAGGGTTTCTTTGATCTGGGTGGGCATTCGTTGCTCGCGACCCGGTTGGTGTCGCGTGTGCGGTCGGTGTTGGGTGTGGAGGTCTCGATTCGTGAGTTGTTCGAGAATCCCACTGTCGCGGGTTGAGCCGTGTGCTGGATGGTGCGGCTGTGGGGCGTCCGGCGTTGGGTGCGGGGTGCGTCCGGGGCGGGTGCCGTTGTCGTTCGGTCAGCAGCGGTTGTGGTTCCTGCACCGTCTGGACGGGCCGAATGCGACGTACAACATTCCTCTTGCTCTCCGTCTGACGGGGAAGCTGGATGCTGGGGTGCTGCGTGCCGCGCTGGGTGATGTTGTGGACCGGCATGAGAGTTTGCGCACGGTGTTCGCGGAGGATGCGGAGGGTGCTTACCAGGTGGTTCTGCAGGCGGGGCGGAGGTGGAGTGGCAAACGGAGGACGTCACTGAGGACGAGCTGGCCGGCCGTCTCGCGACTGCCGCACGTTACGGGTTCGACCTCGCCACCGAGATACCGGTCCGGGCAGCACTCTTCCGGACCACACCCGACCAACACGTACTTCTCCTCCTGATCCACCACATCGCCGGCGACGGTTCTTCCACTCGTCCCCTGGTCGGTGACCTGGCCGCTGCCTATGAGGCGCGTGCGGCGGGGCGGTGCCGCAGTGGTCCGCGCTGCCGGTGCAGTACGCCGACTACGCCCTGTGGCAGCGTGAACTCCTCGGCTCCGAGGACGACCCCGACAGCCTGGTTGCCCGGCAGATCGCGTACTGGAAGACCCAGCTGGCCGACCTGCCCGCCGAGATCGTTCTGCCCGCCGACCGTCCCCGTCCCGCCGTCCCGAGCCACAACGGCGACCGGGTGGAGTTCGAGGTGCCGGCCGGTGTTCACCAGGCGGTCGCGGAGCTGGCACGGCAGAGCGGTGCGACGGTGTTCATGGTGCTCCAGGCCGCTCTCGCCCTGCTGCTGTCCCGCTCGGGCGCGGGCGATGACGTGCCGATCGGCACACCGGTCGCCGGACGCGGCGACGACGCCGTCGAAGACCTCATCGGCCTGTTCATCAACACTCTGGTCCTGCGGAACGACCTGTCCGGAAACCCCACCTTCCGCGAGCTCCTGTCCCGCGTCCGGGAAACCGATCTGGGCGCCTACGCCCACCAGGACCTGCCTTTCGAACGCCTCGTCGACATCGTCAACCCCGAACGCTCCTCTCCCGCCACCCGCTCTTCCAGGTCATGCTCACTTCAACAACGAGCGTGAGCACAGCGCGACGCCGTGCCCGACGACCGGCGGGCTCACCGCGTCACCGGAGGCGTGGGTGTCGGCACGGCCAAGTCCGACCTGGTCTGTCGGTTCGCCGAGCTGACGCGAAGGGCGACGGCGGCTCGGGCTGCAGGCTCTGCTGGAGTTCAGCACCGACTCGCTTCGACGCGTCGACCGCCGCTGCCCTTCCGAGCGCTGTGTACCTCCTGGAGACGCTCGTCGCAGCACCGTGACCAGAAGCTGAGCGTCGCGACGACTCGTGCGCCCGCCGAACGGGACAAGGTCCTCAGGACATGGAACGACACCGCGCACGAGGAGACCGGCACCACCGCGACCGGCATCTTCGCCGAGCGGACCGCAGCGCCCCGACGCCGTCGCCGTCGTGCACGGAGCAGAACGCTCGACGTACGCCGAGCTGGACCGGCGATCGGACCGGCTGGCCCTGTTGCTGGCCAGCGGGCGCGCCCGAGACCGTGGTCGCCCTGGCCGTCGCCCTGGCGTCCGAGTCCTCGGTCGTGACCCTCTCGCCATCCTCAAGGCCGGGCGCGTTCCTGACGCTCGACCCGCAGCTGCCGGCCGAGCGCATCGCCCTCATGCTGGAGGACAGCCGACCGCAGCTCATCGTCACGCAGCCGGCTGCGCGGCCGGAGCCAGGTCGCACGCCCGTCCTCCTGCTCGACGACCCGGCGTCGCGGCGGCGGTGCTCGACGGCGACGGGACCGCGCCGCAGGGCGGGCCGGTCTCCCCGCCAGCCCGGCCTACATGCTGCACACCTCGGGTTCACCGGCCGCCCGAAGGGCGTAGTGCTCCGCACGAGGGCGTGCCCAGACCTGGTGTCCGGCACCGCCGCCGGCTGGGCGTCGGGCGGGGCAGCCGTCTCCTCCAGATGGCGTCCACGAGCTTCGACGCCTCGGTCTGGGACGTCCTCACAGCGCTGCTGACCGGTGCCACGCTCGTTCTGGCGCCCGGTGACCAGCCGCTGGGCAGCGAGTCGCCCGACTCGTCGGCGCCACCGGCGTGACGCACTGATGCTGCCGCCCGCGGTCTTCGCCGCGCTGGAAGCCGGCGAGGACTCCCCTGCGGCCCACGTCACCATGGGCGGCGACGCTCTGCCCGCCGGCCACCGCACGCCGCTGCGGCCGCGCGGCACCGGCTGATCAACGCTACGGGCCCTCCGAAATCACCGTCGCCGCCACCGCCTGCGGTACGACGCCGACGAGGCGCTCACCGTCGTCCCCATCGGCAGCCCGTTCCGCAACAAACGGGTCTACCTCCTGGACGACCTGCTGCGCCCAGTGCCGCCGGGCGTCGTAGGCGAGCTGTGGATCGCCGGCGCCGGACTCGCCCGCGGCTACCACCGGGCGCCGGAACGGACCGCGGAGCAGTTCGTCGCCGCCCGTACGGGGCCCGGGCGAGCGGATGTACTGCACCGGGGACCTCGCCCGCCGGAGGCCGGACGGCACGCTGGAGTTCGCCGGACGCGACGACGGCCAGGTCAAGTTCGGCGGATTCCGGGTCGAGCTGGGCGAGGTGGAATCCGTACTGGTCCGCTTCCTGGCGTCGCCCAGGCGGCGGTCACCGTCCGCGAGGACAGGCCCGGCAGCCGCAGGCTCGTCGGATACGCCGTACCCGAATCCGGCATAGTGCTCGATCAGGAGGAGCTGCGGCGTTTCGTCATGGCGGCCCTGCCGGCCTACACGGTTCCCTCCGCCTACGTCGTACTCGACGAGCTGCCCCTGTCTCCGAGCGGCAAGGTCGACCGTGGCGCGCTGCCCAAGCCGCGCCACGAGACGTCGTCCGTTCCCCGGGGCACCGCGAGGAACTGCTGTGCCGGCTGTTCGCCGAGGTACTCGGCCTCGACGCCGTCGGCCCGGACGACCGGTTCTTCGACCTCGGAGGCGACAGCATCTCGTCGATCCAGCTGATCGGCCGTGCCCGTGCGGAGGGACTCGGCCTCAACCCCGTGACGTCTTCACGCACCAGACCCCGGCGACACTCGCGGCCGCGGCACGGTCCGCCGAGGCGCCGGCCGGGCCTCGGGGCCCGACGACGACGAGGAAGGGCCGCTGCCCTCTCGCCTGTGCTCAGCTGGTTCACCGAACGCGGCGGCAGCGGCGAACGGTTCGCCAGTCACGGTTCCTGGAGCTGCCGGCCGGCAGTGACCTCGAGATGCTGCGCGCCACCGTCGAGACGATCGTCCGGCGGCATGACGCACTGCGCCTGAGGCTCGTCGGCGAAGGCGGCGGACAGTCGCTGGAGATCCAGAACCCGGACTCGGTGGATCTGGCCGATGCCGTACGCCGCGTCGGCCTCGCAACGGAACCCGACGGCGGATCCGCCCGCATGGCGAAGGAGACCGAGGCGGCCCGGGACCGGCTGGACCCGCGCGAGGGACGCAACGTCGAGGTCGTCTGGTTCGACCGTGGCCCCGAAGAGGCGGGGCTCGCTCTCGTGGCCATCCATCACTTCGCCGTCGACGAGGTGTCCTGGCGCATCCTGCTGCCCGAGCTGATCGAGTGCTGGAACGCGCTGCGCGAGAACCGGGACCCGGAGCTGCGCCCCATAGGCACGTCGCTCGGCCAGTGGACACGCGCCCTGCACACCGAGGCCCGTAACCCGGCCGGACCGCCGAGGCAACGGTGTGGAAGCGACTGCTCGCCGGCCCGGATCACCCGTTGGGCAACCGGCCGTTCGACCGGGACCGCGACGTCTTCAACGCCTCGGCCCGGCTGTCCATGATCCTGGGGACCGGTGTCACCGAACGGGTCCTGTCCACCGTCCCGGCCGCCTTCCACGCCGCCGTCGACGACGTGCTCCTCACCGGCCTCGCCCTCGCGGTGACCCGCTGGCGTGGCGACGGCTCGGCCCTGCTGGTCGACGTAGAGGGCCACGGCCGGGACGAGGGTCTGATGCCCGGAGCCGACCTGACGACGACCGTCGGCTGGTTCACCAGCGTCCATCCGGTGCGACTGGACGTCGGCGGAGTGGACGTCGGTGACGCCCTCAGGGCAGGCACGGGCGCCGGTCAGGCGGTCAAGGCGGTCAAGGAGCAGCTCCGGGCGGTACCGGGGAGGGACGGGCTACGGACTGCTCAGGTACCTCAACCCCGACACCTCGGGTGACCTGGCGGCGCTTCCCGCCCCGCAGATCGCCTACAACTACCTCGGCCGCACCAAGGGCCAGGTGGCCGAGTCCGTGGCGCGGGCACCGGCGGCGCGGACGAGCCGCACGGCCCACTGCTGCACCCGGTGGAACTGAACGTGGTGGTCCGCGAGTACGAGGACGGCCCCTCCCTCACCGCCACCTGGACCTGGGCCACCGGCCTGTTCGAACAGGACCGGATCGCCGATCTCGCCCGCACCTGGTTCGAGGCGCTGGAGGCTCTGGCCGATCACACCGACAACCCGGACGCGGGCGGCTATACCCCTCGGACGTGCTGGGCGCCGGGCTGAGCCAGAACGAAATCGACGCCATCGAGGCCGAGTGGAGGACTTCGTGAGCAACTCAGGTCTGCAGGACATTCTGCCGCTCTCCCCGATGCAGGAGGGCATGCTCTTCCATCGGCTCTACGACGAGGATGCCCCGACGTCTACGCGGTACAGCTGACCGTCGACCTCGAGGGTGAGCTGTCCGTGGCATCACTGCGGGCAGCGGCACGAGCACTGCTCGCCAGGCACCCGGGGCTGAGGGCCGCGTTCCGCCACCAGGGGCTGAGCCGGCCGGTCCAGCTCATCCCGAAGGACGTGCCGCTGCCCTGGTGCGACCATGATCTGAGCGGCCATCCGGAAGGGAGCGCGAAGCGCGCCTCGCCGAGGTGCTGGAGGCCGATCGTTACGCGCCCTTCGACCTCATGCGGCCGCCACTGGTGCGGTTCCTGTGCGTACGCCTTGCCGCGGACAAGTACGTGTTCGTGATGTCCCACCACCACCTCCTCTTCGACGGCTGGTCCCAGCCGATCGTTCTCCGCGACCTCGTCACGCTGTACGGCACCGGTGGCGACGCCTCCGGACTGCCGCCGGTACGCCCGCCGCGTGCCCACCTCGAATGGCTGTCCCGCCGGGACCGTGCCGCCGACCGCGGGGCCTGGGCCGAGGTCATGGAGGGATTCGACGAGCCCTCGCTGCTCGTGCCCTCGGCCGCCGGAGCCCCTCGGCCATGCCGGAACAGCTGGAACTCGCCCTGGACGCGGACACCACCGCGTCACTGACGCGACGGGCCAGGGGCCTGGGCGTCACCCCGAGCACCATGGTGCAGACGGCATGGGCACTGGTGCTGGCTCAGCACACCGGCCGTCACGACGTGGTGTTCGGCGCCACGGTCTCCGGCCGCCCGTCGAGGTCGCGGGGCCGAGACGATGGTCGGCCTGTTCATCAACACGGTCCCCGTACGGGTCAGGCTGCGCCCGCGGAAACGCTCGCCGACCTGGCGACCCGGGTCCAGCAGGAGCAGGCCGGACTCATGCCGCACCACCACTACGACCTGTCCTCCATCAAGCAGCTCAGCGGACTGCGGGTGACACCCCGATGTTCGACTCGCTGCTCATCTACGAGAACTACCCTCCGCACCCACCGGGCGGTCGGCGCGGCTCGGACGCCGGCGGGCTCCGTATCGCCGGCATCCGGGGCGACGCCACGCACTACCCGCTGACCTTGATGGTGAACCCCGGATCCGAGCTGACCCTGCGTCTCTCCTACCGTCAGGACCTCCTCGGCCGGACCGTCGCGAGCACCCTTGGCGAGCGCTTGATCCGGCGCTGCGTGCGCTGGCCGGTGAGACCGCCACGCCCGTCGGCCGGCTTGACGTGCTGGAGCAGCGGGAGCGTGCGCTCCTGATGCCCACCAGGGCCTGTGATGCCCGTGCCGTCCAGGTCGTTGCCGGTGTTGTTCGAGGAGCGGGTGGGTGTGGTTCCGGGTGCGGTTGCGGTGGTGTGTGGTGATGTGTCTTTGACGTATGGGGAGTTGGATGGTCGGGTGAATCGTCTGGCTCGTTTGTTGGTGTCGCGTGGGTGGGGTGGAGTCGCGGGTGGTGGTGGCGTTGCCGCGGTCGGTTGATGTGGTGGTGGCGTTGTTGGCGGTGTTGAAGGCCGGTGGTGCGTATGTGCCGGTGGATCCGGGTATCCGGTGGATCGTATTGCGCATGTTGTGGAGGATTCGGCGTCGGTGTTGGTGTTGTCGGTGTCGGGTGTTGCGGGTCGTGTGTCGGGGTTGGGTGTTCCTGTTGTTCTGCTGGATGACGGGGATGTGGTGGTGGAGTTGGAGGGTTGTCGGGTGTGTCGTTGGGTGTGGTGCCGGAGTTGTTGTCGGCGGCGTATGTGATTTATACGTCGGGTTCGACGGGTCGTCCGAAGGGTGGTGGTGCCGCATGGTGGTGTGGTGAATGTGCTGGCTGGTTTGCGTGGTGTGGTGGGTGCGGATCGGGTGTTGGCGGTGACGACGTTTGCGTTTGATATTGCGGTGGTGGAGTTGTTTGCGCCGTTGGTTTCGGGTGGGTGTGTGGTGGTGGCTGCTTCTGAGGTGGTTGCTGATGTGGGGTTGTTGGTGGATTTGGTGGTTCGGGCGGGGTGTCGGTGGTGCAGGCTACTCCGAGTTTGTGGCGTGAGGTGGTGGCTGTTTCTGCTGGTCGGTTGGTTGGTGTGCGTGGGTTGGTGGGTGGTGAGGCGTTGCCGGGTGAGGTGGCGGCGTTGATGGTTGAGGAGTTGGCGTCGGTGGTGAATGTGTATGGGCCTACTGAGACGACTGTGTGGTCTACGAGTGCTGTGGTGTCGGGGGTGTTGGGGTGTCTGTGGGTGGGCCGTTGGCCAATGAGCGGGTTTATGTTCTGGATGACTGGCTGCGTCCGGTGCCGGTGGGTGTGCGTGGTGAGTTGTATATCGCGGGTGCGGGTGTGGTGCGTGGTTATCTTGGTCGTGCGGATTTGACTGCTGAGCGGTTTGTGGCGTGTCCGTGGGGTGGTGGTCGGATGTATCGCACGGGTGATGTGGTGCGGTGGCGGGCCGGTGGTGTGCTGGAGTTTGTGGGGCGGGCGGATGCTCAGGTCAAGGTGCGGGTTTTCGTATTGAGTTGGGTGAGGTGGAGTCGGGTCTGCTGGCTGTTGAGGGTGTGGATCGTGCGGTAGCGGTGGTTGATGGTGGGGTTCTGGTCGGTTATGTCGTTCCGGGGCCGGGTGTTGTGGTTGATGGTGGTGTGGTGCGTGAGGGGTGCGTGCGCGGCTGCCGGAGTACATGGTTCCTGCTGTTGTGGTTGTTCTGGATGCTGTTCCTCTGACTCCGAACGGGAAGGTCGACCGTCGGGCGTTGCCTGCGCCTGATTTTGGTGGTGCGGGGGTGGGGTCCGGGTGGCGAGGTCTCCGGGGAGGAGATTTTGTGCGGGTTGTTCGGTGAGGTGCTGGGCCGGCCGTCGGTCGGGATCGATGAGGGTTTCTTTGATCTGGGTGGGCATTCGTTGCTCGCGACCCGGTTGGTGTCGCGTGTGCGGTCGGTGTTGGGTGTGGAGGTCTCGATTCGTGAGTTGTTCGAGAATCCCACTGTCGCGGGTTGAGCCGTGTGCTGGATGGTGCGGCTGTGGGGCGTCCGGCGTTGGGTGCGGGGTGCGTCCGGGCGGGTGCCGTTGTCGTTCGGTCAGCAGCGGTTGTGGTTCCTGCACCGTCTGGACGGGCCGAATGCGACGTACAACATTCCTCTTGCTCTCCGTCTGACGGGGAAGCTGGATGCTGGGGTGCTGCGTGCCGCGCTGGGTGATGTTGTGGACCGGCATGAGAGTTTGCGCACGGTGTTCGCGGAGGATGCGGAGGGTGCTTACCAGGTGGTTCTGCAGGCGGGGCGGAGGTGGAGTGGCAAACGGAGAGCGTTACTGAGGACGAGCTGGCCGGCCGTCTCGCGACTGCCGCACGTTACGGGTTCGACCTCGCCACCGAGATACCGGTCCGGGCAGCACTCTTCCGGACCACACCCGACCAACACGTACTGCAGTTTTCGTTCCACCACATCGCTGTCGACGCCTGGTCCGTGCGGCCCTTCATCGGTGACCTGGCCGCTGCCTATGAGGCGCGTGCGGCGGGGCGGTGCCGCAGTGGTCCGCGCTGCCGGTGCAGTACGCCGACTACGCCCTCTGGCAGCGTGAACTCCTCGGCTCCGAGGACGACCCCGACAGCCTGGTTGCCCAGCAGATCGCGTACTGGAAGACCCAGCTGGCCGACCTGCCCGCCGAGATCGTTCTGCCCGCCGACCGTCCCCGTCCCGCCGTCCCGAGCCACAACGGCGACCGGGTGGAGTTCGAGGTGGCGGCCGGTGTTCACCAGGCGGTCGCGGAGCTGGCACGGCAGAGCGGTGCGACGGTGTTCATGGTGCTCCAGGCCGCTCTCGCCCTGCTGCTGTCCCGCTCGGGCGCGGGCGATGACGTGCCGATCGGCACACCGGTCGCCGGACGCGGCGACGACGCCGTCGAAGACCTCATCGGCCTGTTCATCAACACCCTGGTCCTGCGGAACGACCTGTCCGGAAACCCCACCTTCCGCGAACTCCTGGCCCGCGTCCGGGAAACCGATCTGGGCGCCTACGCCCACCAGGACCTGCCCTTCGAACGCCTCGTCGACATCGTCAACCCCGAACGCTCCTCTCCCGCCACCCGCTCTTCCAGGTCATGCTCACCTTCAACAACACGGGCGGACTGGGCGACACCGGATCGCACACGGCCGGCGGGGACCTGGTCATCGGAGCGAAGGAATCGGCCACCGCCACCGCCAAGTTCGACCTGCTGCTGTCGGTCGCCGAACTGCACAACGCGAAGGGCGAGGCGGGCGGGCTGACCGGAGTCCTGGAGTACGACACCGACCGCTTCGACGAGTCGACCGTACGACGGCTGGGGCAGCGGATGACCGGGCTGATCGAGCAGGTCACCCGTGATCCGGAGCTGAGAGCGGGCGCGGTCGGCCTCGTGCTGCCCGACGAGCAGGCCGCGATCAGCGCTGGGACTCCACCCCGTGGAGGCTCCGGCCGCCGGGCTGCCCGACCTCTTCGCCGAGCAGGCCCGCAGACGCCCGACGCCCTCGCCATCGTGCACGGGAGCAGAACGCTCGGCTACGCGGAACTCGACGACAGATCGACCCGGCTGGCGAGGCTCCTGCTGGACCACGGGCGCGCCCGGATACCGTGGTCGCCCTGGCACTGCCACGTGGCGTCGACTTCGTCGTCGGGCTCATCGCCACCCTCAAGGCCGGCGCCGCCTACCTCCCCGTCGACCCGCAGCTGCCGGAAGAGCGCTTCCAGTACGTCCTGGGGACATACGCCCCACCGTCGTGCTGACCACCGACGACCTGGCCGAGAGGTTCTCCGGCCCGGTCCTGGTACTCGACGAGGCGGCGCTCGCCGCCGCGTCGACGGTCCCCGTGAGCGACGCCGACAGGGAGGGCCACTGCTCCCCGACCACCCGGTCTACATCCTGCACACCTCGGGTTCGACGGGTGAGCCGAAGGCCGTCGAGATGACCGCGGGCGCCATCAGGAACCTCCTGGACTGGCACCACCGGGCGATCGGGTCGGACGAGGGCACCGTGACCGCGCAGTTCACCTCCACCGGCTTCGACGTCTCCGCCCAGGAGATCCTCTCGGCCCTGCTGGCCGGCAAGACCCTCGCGATCTGCCCGGAGGACGTACGCCGTGACCCGGCCCGGCTCGTCGAGTGGCTGCGCGACGCCCGGTGGGCGAGCTGTACGCGCCGACGCTCGTTCTGGACGCCGTGTGCTCCGCCGCGCTGGAAGCCGGCGAGGAACTCCCGACCTGCGGCACGTCGCCCAGGCCGGTGAGGCGCTGGTGCCCAGTGGAGCCGTGCAGCGCTTCTTCGCCCGTGCGACCGGCCGCCCCGCCCTGCACAACCACTACGGGCCCACCGAGACGCACGTGGTGACGGCGACGTCCCTTCCCGCCGACCCCGCGCAGTGGACGGACAGGCCTTCCATCGGTGTCCCGCTGCCCAACGTCCACGCCCATGTGCTGGACGCATGGCTCCGGCCGGTGCCCCCGGTATGCCGGGCGAGCTGTACATCTCGGGCACCGCGCTGGCGCGCGGCTACCGGGGTCGCCCGGTATGACCGCGGAGCGGTTCGTGGCCTGCCCTTCGGGGACGGGCGAGCGGATGTACCGGACGGGCGACCTCGTACGCCGCACGCCGGGCGGGGAGTTGCACCACCTGGGCAGGGCCGACGACCAGGTCAAGCTCCGCGGGTTCCGGATAGAGCCCGGTGAGATCGCGGCGGCGCTCCGTACCGATCCCGCGGTGTCATCGGCGGCAGTGCTCGTCCGCGACAGCACCTCGCTCGTCGCGTTCGTCACCCGGCCAGGGGCCGCACGCCGCTGGCGGCCGAGCTGCGCACCCGACTCCTGCGTACCGTGCCTGAGTACATGGTCCCGGCGGAGTACGTCGTGGTGGACGAGCTCCCCTCACGCGCAACGGGAAACTCGACCGGCGCGCGCTGCTGGCCATCGAGGTGAACCGGCCCGCCCCCGCTCGGCGGCCACCGAGGCGGAGAAGCGGATCTGCGCGGTCTTCGCCGAGGTGCTGGGCGTCGAGGAAGTCGGGCCCGACGACGACTTCTTCGTCCTCGGCGGACACTCGTTCCTCGCCACCAGGGCCGTCGCGCTGCTCCGTGAGCAGCTGGAGGCGGACCTGGGTATACGGAACCTGTTCGAGGCCCCGACGCCCGCCGCGCTCGCCCGGGAAGTGGAGCGCAGCGGCACCGGGACTCCTTCGCCCCCATGCTGCCGCTGCGGACCACCGGCGAGGACCGGCCGCTGTTCTGCGTGCACCCGGGCGGAGGGATGTCCTGGTGCTACGCGGGCCTGCTCACCCACCTGGACCCGGCGATACCCGTCTACGGCCTCCAGGCCAGGGCGCTCAGCCGGCCGGGCGCGATGCCCGCCGACCTCGACACGATGGCCGCGGACTACCTCGGGCAGATCCTGGAGATCCAGCCGGAGGGCCCCTACCGGCTCCTCGGCTGGTCCTTCGGCGGCGTCATGAGCCATGCGCTCGCCGTGGAACTGCAGGCACGCGGCCAGGAAGTGGAGCTGCTCGCACTCGTGGACGCCTACCCGCACCTAACCGACGAGGCGGCCGGGGAAGGAGCCCTGGAGCAGGCCCTGAGCGAACTGGAGGACCGGCTGCTCGTCGACAACTTCACGGCCTCCCTGTTCGACTTCGACATGGCCGAGCTCACCACCGGCCGGGACGCGCTGATCTCGCGGTACCTGCGCTTCCTGGAGGAGAACCAGCATCCGCTCGCGGCGGTGGGCGAACGCACCATGCTGGCCATGAAGGACGTGTGGATCAACAACAGCCGTCTTCTGACGGCACACCGTCCCGGCCGGTACGCGGGCGACCTGCTGCTGTTCACCGCCACCCGGGTACCGGAGCGGGCCGCCGGCCGGGTCGGGCGCACTCGTGGGCACCGCATGTGACCGGTGCCGTCGAGGATCACCCGTGGACGCCGAGCACGAGCAGATGCTGACCGTGCCCGCCCACATCGCGACCATCGGGGAGTGCTTGCCGCGAAGCTGAAGGGGAGCTCGCCGCGGACGTCCTGAGCCGGTGCCCGGCGGCCGGTGCCCGGTGCCCGGTGCCCGGTGCCCGGCGGCCGGGCTTCCCGGCTACCGGGCCGCTCCTGGGCCGTCAGGAGTCCCGGGACCATCCGGCAGGACGTCCTTCGCGGCAAGACGGTCACCGGAGAAGCAGAGCCGGTAGGTGTCCACCTGGTCGAGGAGGTTGCCGTTCGACCGGTAGAACTCGCAGCTGGTGCCCTGCGGCCGGGGGCCGACCGCATGGTGTCGGACGGGTAGGGATAGCTCTGGAGAGGGAGCAGATGGGCGAACTCCGCCCGCTCCTGGCCCACGTGGATGGCCGCGTAGGCCGTCGGGTGCAGCACACATGTCGCCAGCTGGTAGGCGAGGTACCCGGCGGCCGGCAGTACCGTGAGAGCGAGCGCGGCCGGTGCGACGAACGCCACCGCGAAGCGCAGCCGGACCTTGCGCCGCGCATCGCCCATCCGGCGCGTCGACTCGGCCCCGGCCTCGGGCGGGGCTGCTCCGTGAGGTCCGTCCGTGTACCGCTGACCCTGTCCGGCATCACAGCGGTCACCTTGAACCCCTGCTCGAACGGTCCGGCACGCAGTACACCGCCGAGCGCGCTCACCCTCTCCCGCAGCCCGGCCAGACCCCGGTTCCCCGGCACCAGGCCGGGCAGCGGCCCGCCGGAGAGGCCGAGTTGGTCACAGCGACCTCGGTGCGGCCGCCCTCGTGGGCGATCCGGACGTGCACGGCGCTGCCGGGGCGTGTTTGGTCGCGTTCGTCAGTGATTCCTGCACCACCCGGTACACGGCGTGCCCGACGAGGGGGACAGGGAGGGACTGCCGCCCTCCCGGACCAGGTCCACCGCAATGCCGGAAGCGCTCGCCCGGTCCAGGAGCTCTTCCACGGACTCGACGGAGGAATCCTGGGGTCCGTGTCGTCCCGGCCGTCACGCAGCACCGTCACGGTCTCCCGGAGGTGGTCGACGGCCTCGGAAACAGCCTGACGCAGCTCGGCCACATCGTCACGGTCCTGCTCGCTCAGAGTCGGCGACAGTTCCAGCGCGCCGGCCCGCAACGCGATGAGGCTCAGCACGTGTCCGAGGGAGTCGTGCATGTCGGCCGCGATCCGTGTCCGCTCGCGGAGCCTGGCCTGCTCAGCGACGAAGCGCTGCTGCTCCTCCAGGCTCAGCGCCAGCCGCCAGCCGTCCGACACCAGGGCCCGCCGCGCCTGTTGGTAGCGGCCGACGAGCCACGGCACCAGCAGGGCCAGGGGCAGCACGGTGACCGCGTAGAACCACCACACCGCGCCACGCCCGAGCACCGCGCACACCGCGAGGTCGATGACGAGACACGAGGTGAGCACCAGCAGGGGACGCGTCCCACCTTTGCCCGTGCACCCATCAGGTACGTCATTGCCGCCAGGGCCAGTGCGTAGGCGTTGGCCGGGTTGAACTCGCTGGCGAGCCCCAGCGCGCACAGCCCATTGACGGCGAACACCGCGGCACCCGGCCATCTGCGGCTCCCGGAATGGCTACCGCCAGCACGAGAAGGGCAGCACCAGGTCCAGTACCACCGAAGGGTACAGCGCGGACCAGAAGCCCAGCGCTCCCGCACTGGCGAGCACCACCCACAACGCCGTGTCCCACAACAGCGCCGTCCCGGACGCTGGTATCGGCCTCGGCCTCGGCGTGTCCAGCCGAGCGCCCTCTTCCCCGATCCCGCCATGCTTCATCACCCGGCCGACCCTACCGACCCCTCGGCCCGCCCCGCACCGTGGGACATGTACGCAAAGCCGCCAGTGAACTGGCACTTTGCGAGAGGGATACAGATCGTTGACACCGATCTCGGTCCGTTGGCACCGTTGGGCCAGGACAGCGCTTCCTGCAGCACTCGCCCAGCGGAATCCGTGAGCTCGGGATTACTGCGAACGTTCCAATTCACGCGACTGGGGTTCAGAGTTGGCACCTTCCCGGAATGCTCTCAGGACGAGTCCGCCGTCCCGGCCGCCCTTCGGTACGCCGGACTGCCCGCCGTGGGACGACCGGCGTCAGTACGGCGTTCGGCACCTTCGGTGAGCTGCTCCAAGGTGTCCTGCCGGGCCCCGACGGCGACTTCCTGGTGACGCTGCCCATCGCGCGCTGGACCGTGGCCACCTTCCGTACCGAACCGGAGTCGACGACGGTACGGGTGGTGCCGGACCACAAGCGCAAGGCTGCCCGCCTGGTATCGATGATCACGGAGGAACTGCCCCTCCCCATGGGCGGCTTCCTCACCCTGGACAGCGCACTGCCCGAGGGCAAGGGTCTCGCCAGCTCCTCCGCGGACCTGGTCGCAACCGCGCGGGCGGCGGGCAACGCTCTCGGCATCCCGATGCCGCCCCGCCGCATCGAGTCCTACCTCAGCCGGATCGAACCGACCGACGGCGTCCTCTACGACAGCATCGTCGCCTACGACCACCGCCGGGTCCGGCTGCGCCAGGCGCTCGGCTCGTTGCCTCCGATGACCGTCGTCGGCATCGACGAGGGGGCATCGTCGACACTGTCGAGTTCAACCGGATTCCCAAACCGTTCACCGCGACGGAACACCGCGAGTACGCACGTCTCCTGGACCGTCTCGCGATGGCCGTACAGGACGGCGATCTCCTGGCGGTGGGAGCCGTTGCCACCCGCAGCGCGCTGATGAACCAGGCTCTGCGCCCCAAGCGGACCCTGGAGCGGATGACCGCGATCTGCGAGGAGTCCGGTGGCCTCGGTGTCGTCGCCGCACACAGCGGGACGTCGCTCGGCATTCTGATCGACAACGCCGATCCGGACCGGTCGCGCAAGATCGTGCGGGCCGTTCAGGCATGTTCCGCCCTGGCGGGAAACGTGACCACCTACCGGACGCTGAGCTTCGGACCGGACCGGTGAGGCCGCCGTCGCACCGTGCGATCCGGGCGGTGGGTGCAGGCCCCAGCGCCCGGCCCGGCGCGGACTACCCCGGCAGCCTGGGCAGCGGGTCCCCAGCGCCACCACGATCTCGCGTGCACCGCTGTAGGGTCACGGCTGTGCGAGGTGCCGATGTTGTCCACCAACAGCAGGTCACCGTCGCGGAACGGGACCGGCACCGCGTGCTTTTCGTACGTCTCGTTGATGACTTCGACGGTGGCGGGATCCAGCGGCGTCCCGTCACCGAGCAACGTTGTGAACGGCAGGCCCTCGGGGCCGAACTCGCCCACGAGGAACTCGCGGACCGACGGGTCCATCGTCCACTCGTTGAGGAACGCGATCTGGTTGAACCAGCACCGCCGTCCCGTCAGTGGGTGCTCAACCACGGCCGGCAGTGTCTGACGGGTCTGCATGGCACCGCCCGGGAACCGCTGGAACTCGATGCCATGGGTACGGCAGTACCGGTCCACGGCCTCCGGGTCGGCCGTGCCGAAGGCGTCGCCCGAGGAGGGCCTACCAACTGGTCGTAGTTACGGACCAGTTGCCAGCCCTCCCGCTCGAAGGGCTCGGTGACGCCGGCCGGCAGGGAGTCGAGCACCTTCGCGGCATCGGCCACGGACACCGTGCCACCGGACGCGCTCGCCTTCAGGCAGGAGAACACTATCCACTGCGGGTACCGCGAAGCGCTGGTCAGCTCGTGATGCATGCACATGGGCTGGTCCTGAGGCCATTCCGACGACGAGTACACCCCGCCCGGCAGTGCCTTGCGGGGAGCGAACCCTCCACCTCGGTCATCAGCTCCGAAGTGAGCGCACGGCTCGCCGCGGCGGCGTCCGCGTGACAGGAAATCCGCAGCCCTCGCACCAGAACCGCGCCCCTCTCCAATGCGGCCGACCGCAGCGCGTCGGCATTCTCACGGAGCCAATCGGGACCGTCGGCGGCCGCCTCGACGACAGGAATCCCGTCCTCGGTGCAGCCCGCCGGTTCCCGTGAGAATCGGTTCATCCCGCCAGACATCATGTGCTCGCCCTTCCGTCTTCTCCATAAGGATTCGAACGCTGACATCACATAACGCCGCCCGCCGAAAGCGGAAGCCTTTCAGCCAGGCGCGATTGTCGCTGCACCCAGGCCGGTTCGGGATTGGCGCCGGCTGCCCGCCCGAGGAGTGCTCATGTCCGTAATCATCCGCGACGGATTCAGGTTGAATTACCATGACGTCGGAAGTGGCGTGCCCGTGGTTCTCATCATGGGCACCGGCGGCAGCGGAAGAGCGTGGCACCTGCATCAGGTCCCCGCGATGGTCGCGGCGGGACACCGGGTCGTCACCTTCGACAACCGGGTGTGACCCGTCCGACAACAGCCCACCCGATTTCACCGTGGACGACATGGCGGCCGACGCGGCCGCGCTGATCGAGCACCTCGGAATCGGGCCGTGCGCGGTGGTCGGCACCTCACTGGGGCCCGTATCGGCGCCGAACTGGCGCTCTCCCGGCCCGAGCTGGTGAGCAGGCTCGTCCTCATGGCGGCGCGGGGCCGCAGCGATGCCATGAGCACGGCTCTGACACACGCCGAACGCGAGCTGGAGGACCTCGGCATCGAACTGCCGCCCCGCTACCGGGCGGTGATGCAGGTGCTCCAGCAGCTGTCGCGGCGGAGCCTCTCGGACGACCAGCGGACCACGGACTGGCTGGAGGTCTTCGAACTGTCCACGTCGGCCGGGTCGGCGGTGCGCGCACAGCGCGGGCTCTACCCCATGGCGGACCGGCTCACCGCATACCGGGGCATCCGGGCGCCCAGCCACGTCATCTCGTTCTCCGACGATGTCCTGGCCCCGCCCTCCGCCGGCCGGGAGGTCGCCACAGCCATCCCCGACTCCACGTTCCGGGTCATCGACGGCTGCGGACACATCGGCTACCTTGAGCATCCGGACACCGTGAACCGTGCTCTGATCGAGGCGCTGCGCCCGGCGCGGACGCCCGGACCTGCGGTCACCCATGGGCCCGGGCGCCCACCTCGGTATGAACGGAGCCGCCGGCCGGGACCGGAGCCGGACGGCTTCCGGCTCCGGTCCCCGCGCCGTCCTACCCGCTGATCACGTCCCCGCGCCGCAGTTCGGAACCGGCCGGCACGCCGGCGGGGTCCGAACCCAGGGCGGCCACCTTGTTCTCCTGGTCCACGAACACGACCCGGGGCTCCAGCTTCGCCGCGTCCTCGTCCGTCACCATCGCGTAGGCGATGATGATGACGAGGTCACCCGACTGATCAGTCTGGCCGCTGCACCGTTGATTCCTATTACTCCCGAATTCCGGGGCCTTCGATGACGTAGGTGGAAAGACGTGCACCATTGTCGATGTCGACGATGTCGACGCGTTCCCCGGGAGCAGGTTCGCAGAATCCATCAGGTCGGCATCTATGGTGAGCGATCCGACGTAGTGCAGATCCGCCTGAGTCACGGTCGCCCGATGAATCTTCGACTTCATCATGGTTCGATACATGATTCTCATTCCCTGGTAGGTCTGTGCAGGATGATAGTTTCAATAGCGGATACAGGATAGAAGTAAATGCCGGAAAACGTGAGCCACTTCATACCCCGGGCCGGGGCGGTGGCCCTGCGGTTCCGGTACCCCTGACGAAGTCAGGGGAGTTGGGGAGTTCTCCCTTGTACAGTGAAGTCGCCCGGCCCGGTCCTGTGCGTCAAGACAGGCACCGATACGGGACCGGCCCGCGGCGCAGCATTCTCCGCGGATTTGCTCGCCATTCGCCCGTCGGCCCGATACTCCGAATCCCAGAAGCCCAGAAGGAAACGACATGCCCGAAACCGGCGTCACCGTCCAGTCCAGCTCCGCCGGCCGCCCAGGCCCGCGTACGGCCGTCCCACGCCGGCTGCTGATGTGCTCACCCAGCCACTTCGACGTCGCCTACTCCATCAACCCGTGGATGGAGCCGGAGAAGCCGGTCGACGGCAGTCTCGCCCTCGCTCAGTGGGGCAACTGCGCAACCTGTACCGCGACTTGGGGCACACGGTGGAGGTCGTCCAGCCAGTGGGCGGGTTGCCCGACATGGTCTTCGCGGCCAATGGTGCCACGGTCGTGGACGGCGGGTACTCGGCGCCCGCTTCCGGCACGAGGAGCGCACTGCCGAGGGGCCGTTGTACCTCTCCTGGCTGCGCGAGAACGGTTTCACCGACACGCACTGGCCCGAGCACATCAACGAGGGGAGGGCGACTACCTGCTCGTCGGCCGCCGGCTCCTGGCGGGCACCGGTTTCCGGACCGACCCACGCTCGCATGCCGAGGCCCAGGAGTACTTCGGCATACCGGTCACCGGGCTGACCCTGGTCGACCCGCGCTTCTACCACCTCGACACCGCGCTCGCCGTCCTCGGCGACGACGAGATCATGTACTACCCGGAGGCGTTCTCCCGGGCAGCCGGGCCGTCCTGCGGGAACTGTTCCCCGACGCGCTCTCGCCGTGGCGCAGGACGCCGAGGTCTTCGGCCTCAACGCCTTCAGCGATGGCCGCCACGTACTGCTGCCGGAGTCCGCGACGGGACTCATGGGCGGCCTCCGGGAGCGCGGCTTCGAACCGATCGGAGTCGACCTCACCGAGCTCCTCAAGGCCGGCGGCAGCGTCAAGTGCTGCACACTCGAGTTGCGCGAAGGATGACCGAAGGGGGCCCAGGGCCCTGACGGAAGTCGGGATCCGCGCCTACCTTTGACCACTTCACCCACTCCCCGACTGCTCCTACGGTCTTCACCGAGGGGCCGACGCCCCGCCGGGCGAGCGAACCGCACGGCGACCAGGCACACGGCTCAGTGCGTCCACCGAAGGGAGAACGGCACCCATGCTCTCGACAACCAGGGCAACGGTCAGCAGCATCTACGTCACCTCCGTCGCTGACACGGAGGAGCAGGTCCGGCCGCCCAGCGGCTGCGTTACCGCGTCTTCGCCGACGAGCTGGGTGCCCCTCGACACACCGCTGAGCGGCCACGACGTGGACGACTTCGACGACCTCGCCGACCATCTCATCATCACCGACACCACCACGGACGAGGTCGTCGGAACCTACCGGTTGATGCCGCCAGGACGGGCAGAAGTCTCCTACTCCGAAACCGAGTTCGACCTGCGCGGCCTGCACGCGGTGCGGTCCTCGATGATCGAGGCCGGCCGGGCCTGCGTCCACCCCGACTACCGCAGCGGCGCCGTCATCAACCTGCTGTGGGCCGGCCTGGCCCGGTACACGCTGCTCTCCGGTCGGCGCTACCTGGCCGGCTGCGCTTCCGTGCCGCTGGCGGACGGCGGCCGCGCGGCCTCCAGCGCATGGCTGCTCGGCACCGCCGAGCACGCCGCTCCCGCCGAATACCGGGTCCGCCCCACCGGCCATGGACGCCGCTCGGCCTCGGCGAGGCCACACCCGACCACACCACGCTGCCCCGTTGCTCCGCGGCTACCTCCGCCTCGGGGCCTATATGTGCGGAGCCCCGGCCCACGACCCGGAGTTCGACGTCGCCGACTTCTTCGTCCTGCTGGACATGGACCGGCTGAGCGACCGCTACCGCCGCTACTTCCTCGGGGAGACACAGTGAACCCGTGGGGCCCTATGCCCTTCGTCAGGGTGGGGCCGTCGCCGCCGGGGCGCGTATCGGGTCGTGATCAATGAGCATCGCAGCTTGGCGCAGGCAGGCAGCGGCGGGACCCGAGGGCCCCGGCTGCGTGCCCGCCGGGATGGCGTGTCAGACCATGGCGAGCCGGTCCACCAGCGGTTGCACCCTCGGCTCGGTGTTCTCCGGCGGCAGCCGTCCCGCTCGGGTCAGGGTGGCCGGCCCGTGCAAGGCCGCCCAGAACACCTCGGTGAACAGTGCCGGGTGGACGCCGTCCCCGGCGACCTCGCCGAGGCTTTCCAGGAGGGCGGCGAAGGTGTCCTTGAGAGGTTGTGGGTGTCCTCGTTCGCGAAGGCCAGGCCGCCGTCGAGCTGGAACATGGCGTCGTGGAGCGCCGGGTTGCGTGTGACCGCGTCCCCGCCCTGCTGCTCGGCGAGTGCTGGTCCGTACGATCCACCCTGTGTGACCACCAAGTAGGGCCTGGTCAGGTTGATATCGGCTCTGGCAGTGGCCGAGCGCGAGGCCGACGACGTCGTCGCTCCCGCCGGATTCCTCATGGCCGCCCTCCGCCCTTACCGCGGACGCACGGCGTAACTCAGATGCGTCGTCCTCGGCGAAGGCTCTGAACGGACCAGGTCAAGGGCCACACGGCTTGCGTCGACGCCCTCGAACAGGCGGATTCCGGAGCCGAACAGCACAGGCGAGAGTGCGATCGTGAACTCGTCGATCAGGCCGGCGTTCACGTACTGCAGGATCGTCGCGCCGCCGCCCGCGATGCGGACGTCTCGGTCGTCGGCGGCTTCGCGGGCCTGATCGAGCGCGGACTCGATGCCGTCGTTGACGAAGTGGAAGGTGGTCCCGCCCTGCCGTACCCAGGGTCACGCTTCTCGTGCGTCAGGACGAACACCGGCATGTGGAACGGTGGATCCTCGGGCCACGCATGCTCGCCGGCTTCGAACATGCGCTTGCCCATCACGCTTGCGCCGGTGCGCTCGAACGTCTCCCGCACGATGTCGTTGTCGCGCCCTTCCTCGCCGCCCTCCCCGAGCTTCAGGTTCTCTCGGAAGAACCGCTGCGGGAATACCCACTGCTGCAGTTCCATCCACTGCTGCCCCATCAGTTCTTCGGGGACTCGGGCGCGATGAACCCGTCGAGCGACATCGACACGCTGAAGAACACTTTGCCGGCCATCAGTCCTCAACTCCCTTCCGGGCGATCTCCGCGACGTAGGCAGTCAGGTTGCCGAGGGTCTGCTGACCACCCTCGATCGCGCCGTGCTTCTTGACCGCCTCGTCGCGCAGCTCCTTGGTGGGGAACACCGTGAGCATCTCGATCCGGGTCGTCTCTCCCTCGGGCGCGAACGTGAGGACCGACTCGAACGCATTCGGGTCGCCGCGGTACTCCCCATGGAGCATCGCGATCCGCTCCGGCGGGACGATGTCGGTCCAGGTGATCCACTCGCTGTAATCGGTGCCGTCCGGGCCGTGCATCACGAATTCCCACACCCCGCCGACGCGGAACTCGAGGGCCCGCGTGGTGGTGGTGAACCCTCTGGCCCCCACCAGCGCGACAGGTGCCGCACCTCGGTGAACGCCTCGAACACCAGCTCGTGGGCGTCGATGTCCCGGAAATCACGATCTCCCGGTCGGCCGTCGCGGACTGCGCCGGCGCTTCTCGTCCAGTCGGATTCATCAGCTACTCCTGTTGCCCGTCCTGCTTGAGTTCTTGCACGTATGCGTCCAGCCGGTCGAAGCTCTTGTTCCAGAATTGTTCGAACCCGCCGGTCCACTCATGAACCGCCCGCAGCCCATGTGCGTCCAGGCCGTACAGGCGCTGTTTGCCGGCCTTGCGGTCCCGCACCAAGCCGACTTCGCGGAGCACTCGCAGGTGCTTGGACGCCCCGGGCTGCGTCATTCCCAGCTCCTCGGCGACCTCCGTCACCGACCGTTCGCCTGCCCGCAGCAGCGTCAGGATGTCCCGGCGCCGTGGCTCGGCGATGGCGTTGAAGACGTCTGACGTCGTCGCTGCTCGTGCCATGACAGAAACATATACCCATATCGGAAAGTGTTCAAGAGTCGCCTGTGAGGACCGGCCGTACGCGAGCAACGCCGGACCGGTACCGAGCCTTACCGAGATCGGAGCGGGCCTGGGAGTGGAGCCGGCGTTTTGTCTGGTCAGCGACGGGGCGACACTCTGTGTCGATCAGATGTCGCGGAAGGCGCCGCGCAGTTCCATGGCCTGCGACGATACGCGGTTGCAGAGCGTTGACCTGCGTGGATCATCTCTCAGATGTCTCCCGCGCATGCACGTTGACGCGGCCGAAAGTCCCAGAGAAGTCCCAGGGGCCCTGCAGCCGACGTCCGTTCTCTCTCCGGGCTCTTCGGCCGTGGCCGTGCGGACCGGACCACCGGCAGGGGAAGGGCTCCGGTACGGGCGTCCCGCTGCACTTCTCAAGCGGTGGCGCGAGCCGATCCCGGCCTCTGGCTCGTTGACGCCGGGAGTGCAGCCCACCAGAGCTACAGAACGTGGCGCCCGCCAAGCGCCTCTCGGCCTGGTTCCCCGTTCACTGACGCACGACGACGTGAGGGCCGGGCACTTGCGTGCCCGACCCTCACACATCCTGCTCAGGGCCGGACCGGGGCACAGGCGCAGACCGTGCCCGTGCAGCGGGCAACTCCGCGATCCCCGGGTGGCCCTGCGGATCGGGCAGCGATTCAAGCAGACGTCGCCGGAACTTCTCCCGGTAGGACCCTCGGCCTCCGCCCCGAGAGGCATCTCCGTCAGCGGAGCGGCTGATCACCCGGGCGTGGCCTGCGGCGGGTCGGCCCCTGCCGGTGTCCACCGTCGCCGCCTCGGCGGATCCCGGATTCACTGCGGCGAGCATGCCGTTCGCGAGGGTCGCCGCCACCACGGCGGCGACCTGGGCCCGTCAACGATGTCCTCCTGGAAGACTGGAGAAGCCGCACGCAGGCCGCCATCGGTTCGCCCTTTCGTTTGTGGCAGGTCCTCTCAGGTGCGGGTCCAGCGCTGGTTGCTGCCGTTCGAGCAGGAGTAGAGCTGGATCTGAGTGCCGTTGGCAGTGCCGGCCCCGACGGCGTCGAGGCAGAGGCCGGACTGGACGCCGACGACGGATCCGTCGGAGTTGACGCGCCACTTCTGGTTGTCGCCGCCCCAGCAGCTGAAGATCTGGACCTTGCTGCCGTTGCTCGTACCGGCGGCGTCCAGGCACTTGTCGCCGTATACCCGGAGCTCACCCGAGTCGGTGGCCGCCCACTGCTGGCTGGAACTGCTGCCGCAGTCCCACAGCTGGAGCTGAGTGCCGTCGTTGGTGCTGGCGTTGGGCACGTCCAGGCAGCGGCTCGAACCGACGCCCTTGATCTGTCCGGAATCCGCCGGGGCTCAGTGGTGTCGCCGCCATTGAGTGCGTTGAGGACGGCGGAGTAGGCGGCTTTCTTGCTGCCGTCGTTGTTGAACAGCAGCGGCGTCTGCTCCGATCGCCAGGAGTCGCTGTCGCGGACACCCCAGACGGTGACGCCGAGGCAGCGCTCGACGGCCAGGCAGTCGTTGGTCACGTTGGCATAGGTCGTGGGCGAAGCGCCCTGGATGTCGAGCTCGGTGATGGCCACGTCGACGCCGAGGGCGGCGAAGTTCTGCAGCGTGGTGCGGAAGTTGCTGTTGTAGGGGCTGCCGCTGTTGAAGTGCGACTGGAAGCCGACGCAGTCGATCGGCACGCCGCGCTGCTTGAAGTCCCGGACCATGGAGTACATGGCCTGGGTCTTGGCCCAGGTCCAGTCCTCGACGTTGTAGTCGTTGTAGCAGAGCTTGGCGGACGGGTCGGCGGCGCGCGCGGTGCGGAAGGCGAGCTCGATCCAGTCGTTGCCGCTGCGCTGCAGGTTGGAGTCGCGTCGGGCTCCCGAACTTCCATCGGCGAAGGCCTCGTTCACGACGTCCCACTGGACGATCTTGCCCCGGTAGTGGGCCATCACGCCGTTGATGTGGCCGATCATCGCCTGGCGCAGATCATTGCCGCTGAGGCTCTGCATCCAGCCGGGCTGCTGGGAGTGCCAGGCCAGGGTGTGGCCACGCACCTCCTTGCCGTTCTGCGCCGCCCAGTTGTAGACGCGGTCAGCGGAACTGAAGTTGAACTGGCCCCGCTGTGGTTCGGTGGCGTCGATCTTCATCTCGTTCTCGGCTGTCACCATGTTGAACTCACGGTTCGCGATCGACGTGTACGTCGAGTCGCCCAGCTTGCCCGAGGCGATGGCGGTGCCGAAGTAGCGGCCGCTCTGCGCCGCCGCAGCGCCGAGCGTGCTCTCGGCGGCGTGTGCTCCAGGGGCGCTACCAGCGCGGCGGCCGCACCGAGGACGCCGACGACCAGCGCCAACAGCAGTTTGCGAATCTTCCGACGGATAACGGGTCTGGGAAGGGCATAGGAGCCCATGGCTGTGCCTCCAAGGTGGAAATCACGGAAGGACTGAAGCCGTGCGCGGATCTGCCGTGCAGCACAGATTGCTGAGGCTGACGTTGTTCGGTATTTCGGACCACGGTCAGTTCTCAGATAGGGATGATTGAGGTATCGATGATGGGGCGTCAATACTCCCCACAGAAAAAGTTTCGATCGGTGGTCCGAAACTTTCTGGCATCCCGGCGAGTCGGAACGCAGCCCCGGCTCCGCCGTCGGTGGACGCCGTGAGGGCGGGGCTGGGGCGAGTGTGCGGACGCTGCTTGCTCGGCCTTCCTCGTTCGCGCGGGGTGCAAGGTGCCTCCACCGCCGACGACGCGAACACCGTCCAGTACGACGACAGGGGCAGCACCAACCAGCAGTGGCAGCACGTCAAGGTCGGTACGTCCCCGGAAGATCGCACGGGCCGAAGTTGGCGGCCCGGCCTCCGGCGGCGACCACGGCCTCCTGTCCCTACCGTCCTGGTCTGCTGACCTTGGGCCGGTGTGGCGGGCTCGGCGGAAGGCCGAGCCCGCCCGGTCGTGCGACAACGTCAGCGCTCATACGGCGACGGAGCGCGGGGCGGTCGACGCTCACCAGCCCGACCGATTCGCCGACGCTGTCTGATACCCTCGCCTGCGACTACCTACTCGCCGAACTCCCTTTGCCGGGCGGCGCCGTCGAGGCGCGTACCACGAGCTCGGTGGCGAGCTCGATGTGGTGGGACCCGACCTTTCGCCGTTGGACAGGCGGAGGGCGGTGCGCAGCGCAGCACCGCCCATCTCCCTCAGTGGTTGGCGCACGGTGGTCAGTGGTGGTGAGGCCATCTGGGCGAGGCTCGTGTCGTCGAAGCCGACCACGCTCAGATCTTCAGGGATGCGCAGACCGCGGGCACGGGCGGTCTCGATGACACCGACGGCGATCTCGTCGTTGCCTGCGAAGACCGCCGTCGGTGCCTCTTGCAGGCTCAGCAGCGCTGTGGCGCCGAGCAACCCGGTCTCGTACGTGAAGTCTCCGCACCGGACGTAGTCGTCGGGCACCCGCACTCCTTCCGCCTCCATGGCGGCGCGGTAGCCGTGCGCGCGCGCCTGGTTGCATACGGCCATGGCCGGTCCGCCGAGATAGGCGATGCGGCGGTGGCCCAGGAGAGCAGGTGCTGGGTCGCTGTCAGGCCGCCGGTGAAGTTGGTCGCCCCGACGCTGTTGACCCGGCTGTCCGGCAGGTGCAGTGGGTCCAGTACGACCAGGGGCAGCCCGCACCGGGCCAGTTCGTTCAGGTGCGCTGTGGAGTACACGCTGGTGACCGCGATGACGGCGCGGCGCCCGGCTGAGACCAGATCCCTGGCCCAGTGTGGGGCACGGGACGCTTTACTGATCACCACCGAGGCCCCAACTCGGCTGCGGAGTCGATGATGCCTTCCAGGGTCTCGGCCACGTACGACTTGAGGCCGCCCTTGAACTGCACCTCTATCGTCGGGATTTCGGCGGCCTCGGTGTGACGGAACACGGGCGCGAGGTAGTGGTGCTGATGCAGTAGTTCCTGCACCCGGGTACGGGTGTGCGGCGCCACGTCACCGCGACCGTTGACCACTTTGGACACGGTCGCGACGGAGACCCGGCCACTTGGGCGATGTCCGCCAAAGTGGTGCGCCTGGCGTTCGGTCGCATCGGTTCCTCTCAGTTGCACGTCCACCAGTGCGGTGAGCCGCCGGTCGGGCCGGCAACACGTCTGGAACCGGTCAACCGTACGGCAACCCGGCACCGAGCTCGTCCGGGAGGTGCCGACGAGCCCCGGCCTCGACGCGTCCGACGATGTGCGTGAGTTCGGTGAGCGAGGGCGTCGAACCCGTCCAGCATGTCTGGCGCCGGGCCCTTCCGACGCGGGATGACCTGCACCGACAGTGTGGCAGCCGCGGCTGGCGCGTCGTCCTTCGCTCTCAACCAGCCCTTTTCGAAATGGTTTCGGTCCCTGTCGAGGTCTGTCGAGGGTCGTTCTCACTCGCTGCTACGTAGCTGTATCAGGTCCGACAGTGCATTCCTGCACGTGTATTGACAGGGCGTCAACCCAAAACCTAACTTGCATGAACAGGGCTCGGAGAAGACTGCTTTCGAAAACCTTTCACCATGACTCACGAGAAGCCGATGGCTCTCGAGTGCGGAGGAAAGACATGGCGCTCTCCAGACGTACCCTCCTCGGCCTGGCAGCTGGCGTGCCGGTCTCCGCGGCGCTGACGGCCTGCGGCTCGTCCGGTCCCGGCGGCAGCGGCGGTGGGAGCACGTACTGGTACCTGAACGGTCAGCCACAGGAAGGTGTCAGAGCCGGCGCGGTGGACGCCTTCAACAAGGCCCACCCGAAGGAACAGATCAAGGACACCACCTTCCAGAACGACGCGTACAAGACGAAGATCAAGACCGCCATCGGTGCCGGGCAGGCGCCTACCATCATCTGGGGCTGGGGTGGCGGGACGCTGCGCACCTACGTGGAAGCGGGGCAGGTCGAGGACCTCACCTCGTGGTTCGGCGAGCACTCCGAAGTCAAGAAGGGTTGTTCCCGTCCTCGTTCGGCGCGGCAACCGTCGACGGCAAGATCTACGCGATGCCGTGCGAAGTCGTGCAGCCGATCGTTCTCTACTACAACAAGAGGGTCTTCGATCAGGTCGGCGTGGAACCACCTCAGTCCTGGGCCGATGTCATGGCACTGGTGCCCCGGTTCAACGCGAAGGGCATAGCGCCGTTCTCGCTCGGTGGCCAGTCCCGGTGAACGAACATGATGTGGTTGGAGTTCCTGTTCGACCGTATCGGCGGCCCCGAGGTGTTCCAGGCCGTCATGGAAGGCGAGAAGAACGCCTGGTCCAACCCGGACGCCATCACCGCGTTGACGACAGTGCAGGAGCTGGTCGAAGCCGACGGGTTCGTCAAGGGCTTCTCCTCGATCACCGCGGACTCCAACGCCGACCAGGCACTGCTGTACCGCGGCAAGGCCGCGATGATGTTGCACGGAGCCTGGTCGTACGGCATCCAGCAGGCCGACGGCGGGGACTTCGTCTCCAGTGGCGCGTTGGACTACATGAACTTCCCGCCCGTTGACGGCGGTAAGGGCGATCCGGGCAACACCGTCGGCAACCCGGCCCAGTACCTGTCCATCTCCTCGAAGGCCAGCGCCGAGGAGAAGAAGATCGCCAAAGAATTCTTCGCCTCAGGCGTCCTCCAGGACGAGGAGGCGAAGAAGTGGATCGACAACGGGTCGGTCCCGATCCGGCTCGGCACGGAGAAGCTGCTGGCCGCCTCCAAGAACGCCGATTTCCTGCAGTTCACCTACGACATCGCCAGCAAGACCAAGGTGTTCGGTCAGTCCTGGGACCAAGCGCTCAGTCCGGCGGCCGCCGAGACACTGCTGGACAACATCGCCAAGTTGTTTCAACTGTCGATCAGTCCACAGCAGTTCGCCAGCAACCTCAACGCGGCCACCGCCAAATGACCTACCTCTCCGGCCATCCGCCGCGCCGCGAACCGCGCAGCATCCTGCCGTGGCTGGCGACGCCGGCGCTGGTGGTCTTCGTCGGCTTCGCCGTGATTCCACTCGTCGGTGTCTTCGCGCTGAGCTTCACCACGTGGGACGGGATCGGCGCCATCCACCCGTCGGGGCTCACCAGCTGGCGTGCGGTGCTCACCGACCCCGGCTGCCGCACGCCCTCTGGGTGACGTTTCTGGTAATGGCCGTGTCCTGGGCTGTTCAGACGCCGCTGAGTATTCTGCTCGGCACGTTCATGGCAGGCCGCCAGCGCTATCGTGCTGTGCTGGGCGTGGTGTACTTCGTCCCGCTGATGCTCAGCTCGGCGGCGATCGCGATCGCGTACAAGGCGCTGCTGGACCCCAACTTCGGGCTCGGTGCCGGGCTGAAGATCCCGGTGCTCAGCCAGGACTGGCTGGGGCGGCCCGGGCTCGCATTCGGGGTCGTCGTCTTCGTCGTCTCCTGGCAGTTCGTCCCGTTCCACTCCCTGATCTACCAGGGTGGTGTCCAGCAGATTCCGAAGTCCCTTTACGAAGCGGCGCAGTTGGACGGAGCCGGGCGGATCCGGCAGTTCTTCAGCATCACTCTGCCCCAGCTGAGATACACCATCATCACCTCGTCCACGCTGATGGTGGTCGGGTCGCTGACCTTCTTCGACCTCGTCTACGTCCTGACCGAGGGCGGCCCTGGCGACGCCACCCGGGTCCTGGCACTGGACATGTACAAACGGGGATTCCAGGCCAGCCTGATGGGACCGGCCAGCGTCATCGCGGTCATCCTGGTCCTGGTGGGTCTGGCCCTCGCCCTGCTGCTGCGTCGGCTCGGCGGCCGGGACGCCGGCGCGAGCCAACTCGAGGGGCCTGACGTGACCATCACGCCGACCGAGCCGCGACAACCGCAGAAGACCACCCGCCGCACGCGGCAACGCCACTCCCGCCGGCGCAACTGGGTCGGCGGCCTGGCCGGATGGGTCTGGCTCGTCATCGTCGCCGTACCCCTGTACTGGACCCTCATCACCAGCCTCAAGGCCCAGAGCCGCTACTACGCGAGCAACCCGCTGGTGCCTTCGGCCGACCCGACACTCGACAACTACCGGCTGGTCATCGAGTCCGACTTCCTTCGCTACTTCGTCAACAGCCTCGTCGTCACCGTCGGCGCCGTGGTGCCGGCGGTCGTGTTCTCCTTCATGGCCGCTTACGCGATCGTTCGCGGCTGGCACATGCGGGCCTTCGCGCGATCAACGGGCTGTTCCTCATGGGCCTGGCCATCCCGCTTCAGGCGACGGTGATCCCGGTTTACCTGATCATCATCAAACTGCATCTGTACGACAATCTGCTGGCGCTGATCCTTCCGTCGATCGCCTTCGCCGTACCGCTGTCCGTGCTGGTGCTCGGGAACTTCATCCGCGACGTGCCCAAAGAGCTGTTCGACTCGATGCGGGTCGACGGCGCCACCGAATGGACGACGCTGTGGCGGCTCGCGGCACCGCTCACCCGACCGGCCATCCTCACCGTGACCATCTTCAACGCGCTGACCATCTGGAACGGATTCCTGCTGCCCCTGATCCTCACCCAAAGCCCTGACCGCCGGACCCTGCCGCTCGCACTGTGGACCTTCCAGGGCCAGTACGGGGTCAATGTCCCTGCCGTTCTCGCCGCCGTCGTCCTCACCACACTGCCCCTCCTGGTGCTGTACGCGTTCGGCCGTCGCCAGCTGCTGAGCGGTCTGACCGCCGGATTCAGCCGTTGACCGACGCTTGCGCTGACGCTGTGGCCGGTGGCCGGCCTGTGGTCCGAGACCTCTGAAGCTCCAGGAGCGATGTCCGACAGGAGAGGCACGGCAAGCCGGGCTCCGTAGCAGTTGTCTGCGCCCCGGTCCCGGCCCGCGCCTCATCCACCAGCGCGGACGGGAAGGCATGCATCACCCGGAAGCACTAGGGCGTGTTTCGAAAGTCCCGCCTGCCCGGCGGCGTCTGGCACGCACGCTCGCCGCGTTGTCGGGATCGCCCCGATACACCCAGTATCGGGGCGACCCTCCGCCTGCGATCGCACGCACCAGACGCCGCCGGGCCCGCCCTTCGGGCGGACGGCGCTACTCGAAACACGCCCTAGCGGCCTCGTCCCCGGGCGAAGCGGATCAGGGCCGGAGCCGGGACGCAACCTGCCCGCCTCGAGTTCTACTCGTTCACCTGTTCGTCCGTCGTGCCCTGGCCAAGGGGCTGAGGGCGTGGGAGAAAAGGAACGCCAACGTGACTGTAGAGAACATTCCCGGAATCTCCCTCTGGAACGACCTCCGCCTTTCGGCCACCGCGAGAGCCGACGCCCTGATCGACGCGATGACCCTTCAGGAGAAGACCGCCCAACTGTACGGGTGTGGGTGGGCGCCTCCGATCAGGGCGGTGAGGTGGCCCCTCATCAGCACGACATGGAGGAGGCCGTCGATCTCGACGCACTCCTGCCCTCCGGACTGGGTCAGCTGACCCGTCCGTTCGGTACGGTCCCGGTCGACCCGCCCTGGGCGCGCTCTCCCTGGCCCGCACACAGACCCGTATCGCCGCCACGAACCGGTTCGGCATCCCAGCTCTCGCACATGACGAGTGTCTGGCCGGCTTCGCCGCCTGGGGGCGACGGCCTACCCGTTCCGCTTTCCTGGGGCGCCACCTTCGATCCGGAAACGGTACGGCGCATGGCCACCGCCATCGGCCGCGACATGCGTTCCGTCGGCGTCCACCAGGGACTCGCGCCCGTCCTGGATGTTGTGCGCGACGCCCGCTGGGGCCGCGTCGAGGAGACCATCGGCGAAGACCCGTACCTCGTCGGCACCATCGGGACGGCATACGTGCAGGGTCTTGAGTCGGCCGGGATCGCCGCTACCCTCAAACACTTCGTCGGCTACTCGGCCTCCCGAGCCGGTCGTAACCTCGCTCCCGCTTCCGTGGGCCCGCGTGAGCGCGCCGACGTGCTGCTGCCTCCCTTCGAGATGGCTATCCGTGAAGGTCGGGCCCGGTCGGTGATGAACGCGTACACCGACACAGACGGCATGCCCTCCGCGGCCGACGAGGATCTGCTCACCGGGCTGCTGCGCGACACGTGGGGCTTCGACGGCACCGTCGTCGCCGACTACTTCGCCATCGCCTTCCTTAAGACCCTGCACGGCATCGCAGTCGACTGGGCAGACGCCGCCGGCACGGCGCTGCACGCGGGCATCGACGTCGAACTGCCCAATGTCAAGGCATACGGTGCGCCCTGGCCGAGGCCGTCGCAGACGGCCGCGTTCCGGAGGCGTTGGTCGATCGCGCCCTGCGCCGGATACTCACCCAGAAGGCGGTACTCGGTCTGCTCGACCCGGACTGGAACCCGTTGCCGGCCGCGCTCCACGGGCAGACCTGAACGATCCGGCCGCCGTGCGCGCCGGATCGACCTGGACGGTCCGGAGAACCGCGCGCTGGCCCGCACGGTCGCCGAGAAAGCGGTGGTGCTGCTGAGCAACGACGGCACCCTGCCGCTCGAGAGGCCGCGCCGCATCGCCCTGCTCGGTCCCAACGCCGACGAGCCCGTCGCCGTACTGGGGTGTTACTCCTTCCCCAGCACATCGGCGTCCGCCACCCGGGACCCCACTCGGCATCGAACTGCCCACGCTGCGCGACACTCTCGCCACCGAGTTCCCCGACGCCGAGATCACGGTCGCCCGCGGCACCGGAATCGACGACGGAGATCTCTCCGGCATCCGCGAGGCCTCCCGTGTGGCACGTGAGGCTGACATCGCCCTGGTGGTGCTCGGCGACCGCGCCGGGCTCTTCGGACGGGGCACCAGCGGCGAGGATGTGACGTCGAGACGCTGGCGCTGCCCGGCGCGCAGCAGCAACTGCTCGACACCCTGCTCGACCTGGAGACACCCGTGGTCACCGTGCTGCTCGCGGGACGACCGTACGCCCTCGGCCGTGCCGTGGAGGAGTCCGCCGCGATCGTGCAGTCCTTCTTCCCGGGTGAGGAGGGCACTCACGCGATCGCCGGAGTGCTCAGCGGCCGTATCGATCCCTCCGGACGCCTTCCGGTCAGTGTGCCGCGCGGGCCGGGCTCCCAGCCGGCCACGTACCTCGGGGCGCGGCTCGCTCACGCCAGCGAGGTGTCCAACAGCGACCCAACCCCGCGTTCGCCTTCGGTCACGGTCTGTCCTATACGCGGTTCGACTGGACAGATCTGACCGTGAACGTCGAAGAGGCCCTGACGGACGGCGAGTTCACCTTCACCTTCACCGTCCGCAACGCAGGCGGGCGGTCCGGAACCGAGATCGTCCAGGTCTACCTGCACGACCCGGTCGCCTCCGTCGTCCAGCCGGTGCAGCGCCTCGTCGGCTACGCCCGGGTCGAGCTGAAGCGGGGTGAGGCCCGGCGCCTCCGTGTCACGGTCCCGGCCGACGTCGCATCCTTCACCGGACGCGACAATCGGCGCGTCGTCGAGCCGGGCGAGCTGGAAGTGCGATTTGCCGCCTCCAGCGCGGATCCACGCCTGACGGCCAGGGTCACGTTGACCGGAGCCGAGCGCCACGTGGATCACACACGACGCCTGCACGCCACGGTCGGGCAGGAGCCGGTTGATCAGGCATGAACCGGGCCGGCGCAGCGCACGTCGCAGCAGCGGTGGCGCTGCGCACACGGGACCGCGGGGCCGGATGTGTGCTGGTCCGAGTCCGTCACTTCCTTGGTGACCCTTGGTCACGCGGCGTGGTGCACGTGCACCCGGAGTATCTTGCAGAGCAAGCATCCACGCTTGAAGAAGGAAGCTCCCTGCGCCGTCGGCTCCGCGGCGATGAGGACCTACGGGGTGTGGGTGAACTGCTGGGTCAGAGGGCCCTGCGCGCCACCCGCGACGTCACGAACGGGCCCCGACGTCATCTCATCGATCCTTCGGGCGCGGCGGCGGCAAGCCGCCCGCCGTCCAGGACAGGAAAGTGTTCTTCGCGGCGAACCACACCGGTATCGCGGGCACACGGGCACATGACCAGCACCACTCGTTGCCAATGTTCGAGTCCGCCGACCCGGTCAGTAATACGTGACGCCGGGCCCCGACGTCAGGCATCCCACCCGGACTCGGTGGTGGCCGTATGAGTTTCCGTCATCTCACAGCACGCCGCGCCGAGCGAGGCTGCGCATCAGCGCTCGTACGCCGAACGTCCAGGGCGCGGCCAGCTCGCTGGGCATGACGGTGTTGATCAGAGTGCCGAGTCGCGGGCTGGAGATCCGCACGACGTCGCCGTACTCGTGGGTGAAGCCCGCGCCGGGTGCCTGTCGGTCCTCGGTGGGGGCGAACAGCGTTCCGGTGAACAAGACGGAACCGTCCGGGTATTGATGGTGTGGACCGTGGGTAGCGGCCACCAGGTCCAGTACGTCGCGGCTGATCTCACGCATGGAACTGCTGCCATGCAGTACGTAGCCGTCCGGGCCGTCGATCCGCAGGTCGATGTCGAGTCCGCGCACGGTGTCGAGGTCGAAGCCCTCGTCGAGCAGGCGGATGAACGGGCCGATCGCGCACGAGGCGTTGTTGTCCTTCGCACGGGACAGCAGCAGGGCGCTGCGGCCCTCGATGTCGCGGAGGTTGACGTCGTTTCCGAGCGTCGCGCCGCGTACCTGGCCGCGCGAGTCCACGACGAGGACGACCTCGGGCTCAGGGTTGTTCCACACCGAGGCACCGAGCACTCCGATGTCGGCGCCGCTGCCGACCGCGGACAGTACCGGGGCCTTGGTGAACACTTCCGGTCGGGCCCGATCCCGACCTCCAGGTACTGCGACCACAGTCCTTCGGCGACGAGCAGTTCCTTGGCCTTGTCGGCTTCCGGCGATCCGGGACGGATGCCGTCGATCGTGCCGCCCACCACCTGCCCGATGCGGGCCCGCACCCGCGCAGCCTGCGCCGGATCGCCACCCGTGCGCTCTTCGATGACGCGTTCCAGCAGACTGCGGGCGAAGGTGACGCCAGCGGCCTTGATCACCTGCAGGTCGATGGGGTGAGCAGATGCGGAACGTCACGGCGGTCGGTCGGTGCCTCGACCAGTTCGTCCAGGCGCCAGACGTGTCCGCCGTCGGCCTCGCGGACGACTGCCGCCGCGTCGTGGCGTTCCATGAGGTCGGAGACAGTGGGCGCGATGGCCGTCAGGTCGACGACGTGCTCTCCGCGGACCGCGGCCACACACGGTCCGTCCCATTCCGGGTTGTGGACGCGCGCGACGAGGGCGGCTCGGTCGGCGTCCTCCGGCAGGACGGAGCCGGTTGTGAGCACCGCACGGGGCGCGTTGTTTCCGGTTCCACGATCAATGCTCTCCTGGGTCCGAGGGATGCGGTCGCCGGGGGCGGGCTCAGTGGGAGTCGCGGGGACCTCGTGACCACGGCTTCCTCGCAGGAAACCGAAGTCGGCGCCCTGGTCCGCTTGTTCCACGTTCTGGGTGTAGAGCCAGGCATAGCCGCTGGTATACCGCTCAGCGGGTGCCCTCCATGTCTGCCGGCGTCGCGTGAGCTCGGCGTCGTCCACATCCAGATCCAGGGTGCGGTTCGGGACGTCGAGGACGACGGGGTCCCCGTCGCACACCAGGGCGAGAGGGCCACCGACCGCGGCCTCGGGCGCTACGTGCAGGATCACCGTCCCGTACCCGGTGCCACTCATCCGACCGTCGCAGACGCGCACCATGTCCTTGATGCCGGCCTTCAGCAGCTTGGCCGGCAGCGGGACGTTGGAGACCTCGGGCATACCGGGATAGCCCTTGGGGCCAGCGTTGCGGATGACGATGACGGTGTTCTCGTCGACGTCGAGTTCCGGGTCGTCGGCCACCGCGTGATAGGCCTCGGGGAGTCGAAGACGCGCGCAGGACCTCGGTGGGTGAGCAGGTGCGGTGACGCGGCGGACTGCTTGATCACAGCGCCGTCGGGGCACAGGTTGCCGCGCAGGACGGCGATACCGGTGCCCGCAGGCTGGAAGGGGCTTCGAGGCCGGTGATGACGTCGGAGACGATGCGTTCGGCATTCTCGGTGTTCTCGGCGATGGTGTGTCCGGTGACCGTGATCTGTTCGCCGTGCAGCAGCTTGCCACTGAGCAGCTCGGCCATGACGGCCGGCAGGCCACCCGCGTAGCAGAAGTCCTCCATGAGGTATTTGCCACTGGGCATCAGGTTGACCAGGGTAGGAACCGCGCGTACCAGGTCGTCGAAGTCCTGCAGGCCCAACTCGACGCCGACCCGTCCGGCGATGGCGGTGAGATGGATGATGGCATTCGTGGAGCCGCCGATGGCCGCGTTGACCCGGATGGCGTTCTCGAACGCCGCCCGGGTCAGGATCTGCGAGGGCGCAGATCCTCCCCACCATCCGTACGATGCGCTGTCCCGCCGCCTGCGCGGTTTCCATCCGCCGGGAGTCGACCGCGGGCCAAGCCGCCGAGCCCGGCAGCTGCATTCCGAGCGCCTCGGCCATGCAGGCCATTGTCGAGGCGGTACCCATCGTCATGCAGTGCCCGTTGGAACGGGCCATGCACCCTCCGCGAAGAAGCACTCCTCCTCGGTCATCCGGCCGGTCTTCAGGTCCTCCTCGAACTTCCACACGTGGGTGCCGGATCCCACGTCCTGGCCCCGGTACTTACCGTTGAGCATCGGCCCGCCAGTGACCATGACGGCGGGCAGGTCGACGCTGGCAGCGCCCATGAGCATGGCGGGGTCGTCTTGTCGCAGCCGGACAGGAGCACGACACCGTCGAGCGGATTGGCCCGGATCAGCTCCTCGACCTCCATGGCCATGAGGTTGCGGTACAGCATGGCGGTGGGGCGCATAAGGGTCTCGCCGGTGGCCATGGTGGGAAACTGAAGCGGTAGGCCGCCCGCCTGCCACACGCCGCGTTTGACGGCTTCGGCGACGTGTGTCAGATGGGCGTTGCACGGGCGAGTTCGGAGGCGCTGGTCGCGACGCCGATGACGGGACGCCCGTCGAACACCTCGTGCCCGAGCCCCTGGTTGCGCATCCAGGAGCGGTACAGCATCCCGCTGCGCCCCTGTGCGCCGAACCACGCCTGGCTGCGACTCGTCTTGCGGCCGTCGGTCATGTAGGCACTCCCGTGGCTCTGGCGTCGTCCGCTGCGAGATGGGGCGTTTTCGGGTGAGGGCCCGCAGGCCGTACCCTGTAAGGCAATCATTAAATGATTCGATGAATGGTGTCCAGGGGCGAGCAGAGATCGTGGTGCACTTCCTGACCATGCATCAGCGGGTGGTCGACGAACTCGGGCGGCGCATCGTGGGTGGCGCGTGGGAGCCGGAGGATCCGTTGCCGGTCGAGGACGCGCTCGCGGCCGAGACCGGCGTCAGCCGAGGGTGTTGCGGGAAGCGGTCAAGTCACTGGTGGCCAAGGGGATGCTGCACGTACGCCCGCGCACCGGCACGCGCGTGCTGCCCCGGAGTACTGGAACCACCTGGACCGTGACGTACTGCGCTGGAAACAGGCCGGGGACGCCACGGCTCTGCTGCGCGACACGGGTGAACTGCGCCGGATCGTCGAGCCCGAGGCCGCCCGGCTCGCTGCCGACCGGGCCGATCCCGACGATGTACGAGTCCTGTACGACTGCCTGGCGGCCATGGAGGCCGCAGCGGCGGAATACGACCGCAGTGGCTACGTAGAGGCCGACATCACCTTTCATCGGGCCCTGCTCGATGCCAGCGGCAACCGTCTTCTCGGCTCACTGGGCCGCGCCATCGACATCGCGCTGGAACACAGCTTCCTCGTCAGCACCCAGACCCCGGGCGCGGTGGAAGCCTCACTGCCGGGTCACCGCGCCATCGTGCGTGCCGTCGAGGCCCGCGATCCCCGGCCGCGGCGGCCGCCGTACTGGCCATCATCGAAGCCGCCGAAGACGAGATCGCCCAGTCACCCGGGATGCCGAGCGATGCGACACGGAAGTCATCGCACCCCTGCTCGGCCCAGGTGATGCCCCTCGATCCCCGAAGCCGTGGGCGGTCGAGCGGACCACGGCTAGCTGAGAACCACACCTGACCTGGGGTTTTCCCGTTTTCGACTCGAGTGACGTGTTTTCGATGACTCAATCACGTGAAGACCGCGGTGCACGGAAGCCGTCGCTCCTGGTTCAAAGTCCCAGAGAAGTCCCAGAGACTCCGCCAGGCCCCACCTCGCCTCGCATTTGTGCAGGCCAGGAGGGTGTGACGATGCTTCTTCTGCAGGCTTTCAGATGTCGCGGAAGATCTCGATCTGCGCGCCGACCGAGTTGAGCCGCTCCGCGAGCTCCTCGTACCCGCGGTTGATCACGTACACGTTGCGCAGTACGGAGGTGCCCTCGGCCGCCATCATCGCCAGCAGCACCACCACCGCGGGCCGCAGCGCGGGCGGGCACATCATCTCTGCGGCGCGCCAGCGGGTCGGGCCTCGACCAGGACCCGGTGCGGGTCCAGCAGCTGGAGCCTGCCGCCGAGGCGGTTGAGGTCGGTCAGGTAGATGGCGCGGTTGTCGTAGACCCAGTCGTGGATCAGGGTCTGGCCGTGCGCGGAGGCGGCGATGGCCGCGAAGAAGGGCACGTTGTCGATGTTGAGCCCGGGGAAGGGCATCGGGTGGATCTTGTCGATGGGTGCCTCCAGTTTGGAGGGCCGGACCGTCAGGTCCACCAGCCGGGTGCGGCCGTTGTCGGCGGTGTACTCGGCGGTTCGGTCGCAGTCGACGCCCATCTCCTCCAGTACCGCGAGCTCGATCTCCAGGAACTCGATCGGCACCCGGCGGATCGTCAGCTCGGACTCCGTGACCACGGCGGCGGCCAGCAGGCTCATCGCCTCGACCGGGTCCTCGGAGGGAGTAGTCCACGTCGACATCGATCTGCGGCACGCCGTGCACGGTCAGCGTGGTCGTACCGACACCGTCGACCCGTACACCCAGGGCCTCCAGGAAGAAGCACAGGTCCTGGACCATGTAGTTGGAGGACGCGTTGCGGATGACGGTCGTGCCGTCGCTCCGGGCGGCGGCCAGCAGTGCGTTCTCGGTCACGGTGTCGCCGCGTTCGGTCAGCACGATGGGGCGGAGGGGCTTGACCGAGTGGTCGACCTGCGCGTGGTAGAGCCCGTCGGTCGCGGCGATCTCCAGGCCGAAGCGGCGCAGCGCGATCATGTGGGGCTCGATGGTCCGCGTACCGAGGTCGCAGCCGCCCGCGTACGGCAGGGTGAACCGGTCCGTGCGGTGCAGCAGCGGGCCGAGGAACATGATGATGGACCGGGTCCGGCGCGCGGCGTCCGCGTCGATGGCGTCCAGGTCGAGCTGCGCGGGCGGGACGATCTCCAGGTCCACGCCGTCGTTGATCCAGCGGGTGCGCACCCTACGGAGTTCAGCACCTCCAGCAGCCGGAAGACCTCTTCGATGCGTGCCACCCGGCGCAGCACCGTACGGCCCTTGTTCAGCAGTGTGGCGCAGAGCAGTGCGACGCAGGCGTTCTTGCTCGTCTTGACGTCGATGGAGCCGGAGAGCCTGCGCCCGCCGACCACCCGAAGGTGCATGGGTCCGGCGTAGCCGAGCGAGACGATCTCGCTGTCGAGCGCCTCACCGATGCGGGCGATCATCTCAAGGCTGATGTTTTGATTGCCGCGCTCGATGCGGTTGACGGCACTCTGGCTGGTGGCGAGCGCCTCGGCCAACTGTGTCTGTGTCCAGCCACGATGCTGGCGGGCGTCACGGATGAGCTTGCCGATGCGTGCGAGGTAGTCGTCTTCCATACCTCGAACGCTATCTCACATATGAGATGAAGGCCGTGTTGGGGTGTGGTGTTCGAGTGACAGTCCGGCGCCCGGTCCATGGGTGGGTGCACTCGCCAGCCATGATCCACCCGGGCGGCCGGTCCGCATGTCGGCCCCGCGCGCACGCCGCTGCGTCAGCGGTGCGTCGTCGGGTCCGGTCTCGCCGGGGTGAACCCGGGCCGGGGTGGTGACGATGGGTTCGGCCGGTGGGCGGTGGGTGGGACACGGCGCCGCGCATGACCGCGCGGCGGTCATGTACTAGAGTTATCTCGACATCGAGATATCTGCCGAGGCGTACCGCAGCCGCCGCACAGTAAGGGTTACCTAACTAATCCTTACCCTAGCGGACGGTGGGAGCCGAAGGCGGCACCGAGCGGCGTCGGCCGCAAATGAGGCGCGGCGCGGTAGTACGCGCACATTGAAGAAGGAGACTGTCGTGTCGGCGAACAGCTTCGACGCCCGCAGCACGCTGCGCGTGGGCGACGAGTCGTACGAGATCTTCAAGCTGGACAAGGTCGAGGGCTCCGCGCGCCTCCCTTACAGCCTGAAGGTGCTGCTGGAGAACCTGCTCCGCACCGAGGACGGCGCGAACATCACCGCCGATCACATCCGGGCGCTCGGCGGATGGGACTCGCAGGCGCAGCCCAGCCAGGAGATTCAGTTCACGCCGGCCCGCGTGATCATGCAGGACTTCACGGGTGTCCCGTGTGTCGTGGACCTCGCCACCATGCGTGAGGCCGTCAAGGAGCTCGGCGGTGACCCGGCGAAGATCAACCCGCTGGCCCCGGCCGAGCTGGTCATCGACCACTCCGTCATCGCCGACAAGTTCGGCACCAACGAAGCGTTCGCGCAGAACGTCGAGCTGGAGTACGGCCGTAACAAGGAGCGCTACCAGTTCCTGCGCTGGGGCCAGACCGCCTTCGACGAGTTCAAGGTCGTCCCCGGGCACCGGCATCGTCCACCAGGTCAACATCGAGCACCTGGCCCGCACGGTCATGGTCCGGGGTGGCCAGGCCTACCCGACACGCTCGTGGGCACCGACTCGCACACCACCATGGTCAACGGCCTCGGTGTGCTGGGCTGGGGCGTCGGCGGCATCGAGGCCGAGGCCGCGATGCTCGGCCAGCCGGTCTCCATGCTCATCCCGCGCGTCGTCGGCTTCAAGCTGACCGGCGAGCTCCCGGCCGGCACCACCGCCACCGACCTCGTGCTGACCATCACCGAGATGCTCCGCAAGCACGGCGTCGTAGGCAAGTTCGTCGAGTTCTACGGTGAGGGCGTCGCCGCCACCTCCCTCGCGAACCGCGCCACCATCGGCAACATGTCGCCGGAGTTCGGCTCCACCGCCGCGATCTTCCCGATCGACGACGAGACGCTGAAGTACCTGCGTCTGACCGGCCGCGACGCCCAGCAGGTCGCGCTCGTCGAGGCATACGCCAAGGAGCAGGGCCTCTGGCTGGACCCGGCCGCCGAGCCGGACTTCTCCGAGCGGCTGGAGCTCGACCTCTCCACGGTCGTTCCCTCCATCGCAGGCCCGAAGCGCCCGCAGGACCGCATCGTCCTCGCCAACGCCTCGCAGCAGTTCGCGGTGGACGTACGCAACTACGTGACCGACGACATGGAGACGAGCAAGGAGTCCTTCCCGGCCTCCGACGCCCGCCCAACACGCCGAACGGCACGCCGTCCAAGCCGGTCACCGTCACGGCCCCCGACGGCTCGACGTACGAGATCGACCACGGCGCCGTCACCGTCGCCGCGATCACCTCCTGCACCAACACCTCCAACCCGTACGTCATGGTCGCCGCGGCGCTCGTGGCGAAGAAGGCGGTCGAGAGGGCCTGACCCGCAAGCCGTGGGTCAAGACCACTCTCGCCCCGGGCTCGAAGGTCGTCACCGACTACTTCGACAAGGCGGGCCTGACCCCGTACCTCGACAAGGTCGGCTTCAACCTCGTCGGCTACGGCTGCACCACCTGCATCGGCAACTCCGGCCCGCTGCCGGACGAGGTCTCCAAGGCGGTCAACGACCACGACCTGGCCGTGACTTCGGTGCTCTCCGGCAACCGTAACTTCGAAGGCCGGATCAACCCCGACGTCAAGATGAACTACCTGGCATCGCCGCCGCTGGTCGTCGCCTACGCGCTGGCCGGTTCGATGAAGGTCGACATCACCAAGGACGCCCTGGGCATCGACCAGGACGGCAAGCCGGTCTACCTGACGGACATCTGGCCGACCGAGGCCGAGGTCAACGACGTCGTGGCGAACGCCATCGGCGAGGACATGTTCAACAAGTCCTACAAGGACGTCTTCGCGGGCGACGCCCAGTGGCAGGCGCTGTCCATCCCCACCGGCAACACCTTCGAGTGGGACCCGCAGTCCACCTACGTGCGCAAGCCCCGTACTTCGAGGGCATGCAGATGGAGACGACTCCGGTCACCGACATCTCCGGTGCCCGTGTACTGGCCAAGCTGGGCGACTCGGTCACCACCGACCACATCTCCCCGGCCGGTGCGATCAAGGCCGACACCCCGGCCGGCAAGTACCTCAGCGAGCACGGCATCGAGCGTCGCGACTTCAACTCCTACGGCTCGCGCCGTGGCAACCACGAAGTCATGATCCGCGGCACCTTCGCCAACATCCGCCTGCGCAACCAGATCGCGCCGGGCACCGAGGGCGGCTTCACCCGCGACTTCACCCAGGATGGCGGACCGGTTTCGTTCATCTACGACGCCTCGGAGAACTACCAGGCCGCAGGTATCCCGCTCACCATCCTCGCGGGCAAGGAGTACGGCTCCGGCTCGTCCCGCGACTGGGCGGCCAAGGGCACCGCGCTCCTGGGCGTCAGGGCCGTCATCGCCGAGTCCTACGAGCGCATCCACCGCTCGAACCTCATCGGCATGGGCGTCCTCCCGCTCCAGTACCCCGAGGGCGCGACCGCCGAGTCCCTCGGCCTGACCGGCGAGGAGGCCTTCTCCTTCACCGGTGTGACCGAGCTGAACAACGGCACCACGCCGCGGACGGTCAAGGTCACCACCGACACCGGCGTGGAGTTCGACGCGGTCGTCCGCATCGACACCCCGGTGAGGCGGACTACTACCGCCACGGCGGCATCCTGCAGTACGTGCTGCGCAGCCTGATCAACAAGTAGGGATCAGCGCTACGGCCCATGGGGCCGCATCCCGGACAGGATGCGGCCCCTCGGCATCGCCGCAGCCGGTCCGTACGACCGGGGACCTCTGGCGTCGCACCTGCCGCGGTGCGTAGGGTGCTGCCGGACCGTCCCGTCCGGTGGCCCGTGCCGACACCGGGACGCCCCTTCGCGAGGAGCCGGTGTGGCCAGCCTTCCCAGTCGTCTGATGCCCCGGTGCTGCAAGTCCTGGGCTACAAGCGTCGCTACGCGAACCCGCAGGCGACGCTCGACCGGATCGCCGGCGACCGGCTGCGCCCGAGGCCCTACGGCCCGCCGCGCAGGCTGGGGCACGAGGTACAGGCCGCCGTCCGCCACGTCGGGGCTGGCCCGTCTACGAGGTCGCGGGGCGGACGCCCACCCGGACCGCCACGCGGTGTATGTCCACGGCGGCGCGTGGATCAACGAGATCGTCGCCCAGCACTGGAGGCTCGTCGCGCAGCTCGCCGCGACGACGCGCACGCGCTTCACCGTTCCGATCTATCCTCTGGCGCCTCGGGGACGGCCGCTGACGTCGTCCGGGGTGGCCGGCCTCCTTCGGGATCTCGCCGCACGGCACGGCCCCGAGAACGTGTCGGTGATGGGTGACTCCGCCGGCGGTCAGATCGCCCTGTCCGCGGCGCTGCTGCTGCGCGGTGAGGGCATCGCGCTGCGCCGCACCGTGCTGATCTCGCCCGCTCTCGACCTCTCCCTCGACAACCCCGAGATCGACGAGGTGGAACCGAGGGACCCCTGGCTCGCCAGGCCCGGGATCCGGGAGGCCGTCAAGCTGTGGCGTGCGCATCTGCCGCTCGACGACCTCCTGGTCAGCCCCTGTTCGCCGACCCTCGGGCCTCGGTCCGATTTCGGTGTTCGGCGGCACCGTCGACATCACCTTTCCCGACATCCGCATCCTGGTCCGCGCGGCTCGCGCAGCCGGGGTGACGGTGGATTTCCACGAGGCCCCGGCATGGTCCACGTCTATCCGCTGCTGCCGATCCCGGAAGGCCGGCAGGCGCGAAAGGCCATGGCCGCACTCCTGCGCGACTGACAACCCAGACCGGCGGCTGCTGAATAGGTGACCTGCGAAGTACCGGGCTAGGCTCGAAGCCCTGATGAACAGCAACCTGACCTCGCCGGTGGCCAAGGCCGGACACGAGTCCGTGCGGCGCCACAATCTCAGCCTCGTGCTCCGCACCGTACGCGAGAAGGGCGAGGTCACCCGGCCCAGGTGGCGAGCCGGGTCGGGCTGACCAGGGCCGCTGTCTCCTCGCTCGTGGAGGAGCTGCTGGCCCTGGGCTGCCTGAGCGAGTCGGGCAAGACATCCAGCGGGGAGCGGGCCGCCCCGGCACCGTACTGAAGCTGTCCAGGACCGGACCCGCCGGACTCGGTGTGGAGATCAACATCGACTACGTGTCGGTGTGCGCCGTCGACCTCACCGGCACCGACCGGGTCCGGGTCACCGAGCACACCGACCACCGGGGCATTCCGCCGGCCGAGGTGCTCGCCCACGCCGCCCGGCTCACCAACCGGGTCATCGGCTCCACCCAGGAGCAGGAGCTGCGCGTCGTCGGCGTCGAGCTGGCCCTGCCGGGCCTGGTCTCCGGCGGCGTCGTCCGCCAGGCACCGAACCTGGGCTGGAGCCGGGTCGCGGCCGAGGGCATCTTCGGGCAGGCACTCAGCACGCTGCGCCCGGCGGGGCGGGCGCTGGCGGTCAGCTCCGACAACGAGGCCAATCTGGCGGCCCTGGCCGAGCTGTGGTTCGGCGGGCTCGGCGGCGTACGCACCTTCCTCTATCTCACCGGTGAGATCGGGGTGGGCGGCGCGATGGTCCTGAACGGCGAGATGCTGCGCGGCGCCCATGGGTTCGCGGGCGAGATCGGGCATGTGGTGGTCGATCCGCAGGGCCCGATGTGCCGGTGCGGTGCGCGGGGCTGCCTGGAGCAGTACGCGGGCCGGGCGGCACTGCTGCGGGCCGCCGGCCTTGACCCGGGCCTCGGGTGCTCGGGGTCGACGAGCTGGAGCGGCGGGCCGCGGCCGGTGACGCGCGGGCCGTCGGGGCGCTGCGGGAGGCGGGGACCGGATGGGCGTGGTGCTGGCCGGGGCGGTCAACCTCTTCGACCCGGAGGCGGTCGTGCTGGGCGGGATCTACCGGACCTTGATGCCATGGCTGGAGGAGTCCGCGGACGTCCAGCTCACCGCGCGGGTGGTATCGGGCCGCTGGCACGAGAAGGGCAGCAGACTGCGCGCCTCCTCCGTCTCCGGTGACGCGGCGCGCGGGGCGGCGGCCCGGGTGATCCAGGACGTCCAGGCCGACCCGGGGCGTACGCGGTGCGGTGACGGCGTCGGCGGGCTCAGCTCACAGGGCGGTCCGAGTTCCCGTAATCCGCTCCCGGCACGTGCTCGCCCACCCATTCCGCAGGCCCCTGGCCCTCCCGGCTCAGCATCTGTGTCGCCAGCGCCCGCAGGCTGCCGCGAAGGTCGCCGGACGGCGCAGGAACTCCATATGGATGCCGGGGAACTCCGCCCACGGCACACCGGCCAGGCGGGCGATCTCGGCGGCGGGCCGCGCGTAATGCGCACCCCGATCGCAGGAGCCTGAGCCGAGCACCATCGGAAAGGGCGCGGCCCTCAGCTCGGCTACGTCGGGACGGAAGCCGGCGAAGCCGGGCCACTCCGTGCCGAACAGATGGTCCTGGTTCCCCAGGAACCGCTTCGGTTCACGGCGCGGAGCTGCCCGGATTCCCAGTGCGAGACGCCCCTGAGGAAGACGGATCAGGCGCACGGGCTGGTCAGGCCCCGAACGGCGGGTGTGCCCGGCCGGGGAATCACCTGAGCGGGCGAGCCGGGTCAGCCGTGGGCGACAGGGTCGGTCATGGCAGCCTGCGCGCGCGGCGTGGACGGCCGAGCCCTTGTACCACTGGCTGGACCGGCAGGCCGGCCTGTCGGTGAGCGTCGGCCCCGCATCCGGCAGACCGTATTTCCGCGCCGCGTCCCACTGGCTCTCGCCCGTCGCCATCCATCTGTTTCCCGCACCCCGGACGGCCAAGCCGTAACCGGCCAGTCCCTGCTAGTGCTTGGCGATGGTCCGCGGCGTATAACCGACCAGTTCGCACAGCTCGTCCACACCGGCTCCCCGCGAGCCGAGGCTCCTCAGCTGATTCCAGGTGCGCTGCGCATGGTGGCCGAGGCCGCCGTCACGTGCCTTGTTGAAGAAGATCGGTCCTGCCGGCTCAGGTCGGCCGACCGTGCCGGTCTCACTTCGCTGAGCGGGCATTTCCCGCTTCTTGTAGCCCAGCCCTCCAAGATCCGGTCGAGATCGGGCTCCCGCTCGTCGCCGGGCACCGGACGCGGATCCCGTCCGGCACGGCCGGTGCCGGACGGCCCCACCGGCCGGGGAGTCCGGTTCACCCGGCGATGCTTGCGGCCCTTCTGCTTGGTCACTTCGGCTCCTTTTGACGTATCGGTTCGTGTACTGCGCTCAACGAGCCTGCCCGCGCGCGGAGCCGCACCGGCGCGAGGCAACGCGGAGAATCACTGACATGGCTCATGCGATACGCCCCGCACCCGGACGCACACAGGGGCGTACGCGCCGTGGTGCACGCGTACGCCCCGTGTGGGGACCAGAGGAGGATCAGGCGGCCCTGTGTGCCGCGATCAGCTGCTGATACCAGCGGTAGCTGTCCTTCGGCGTGCGCTCCTGCGTCCCGTAGTCGACCCGGATGATCCCGAACCGCTTCGCGTACCCCAGCGCCCACTCGAAGTTGTCCAGCAGCGACCACACGTAGTACCCGCGGACTTCGACGCCCGCGTCCATGGCCGCCCGCAGCGCCGTGAGGTGGCTGCGCAGGTACTCCACCCGGTCCGCGTCATGGATGGAACCGTCCGCCTCGACGGCGTCGAGCTCCGCCGAGCCGTTCTCCGTGATGTGCACCGGCGGCAGCGCGTCACCGTACGTCTGCTTCAGCGCGGTCAGCAGATCGGTGAAGGACTCCGGGACGACCGGCCAGCCCATCGCCGTCTTGCGGACGTCCGGGTAGTTCCCTCCGCGTACCGGTTGTCCGTGGCGACACGCAGCGCCGCATCCGCCTCGCGGTACGGGGCTGACGCAATCACGATCGGCCGGTAGTAGTTGATGCCCAGGAAGTCCATCGGCTGGGAGATCAGCTCCAGGTCCCCTCCCGGCGGAAGTCCTGACCGGTAATCAGCTCGCCCCAGGTCTCCTCCTCGGTGGCCGGGTAACGGCCCGCGAGCAGCGGCTCGGTCCACACCAGGTTGTGCTGGGTGTCGGCCCGGACGACGGCCGCCAGGTCGGCGTCCGACTCGGTGGCCGGGACGTTGCGGTCGAGGTTGAGGGTGATGCCCGCCTCGCGGACACCGGCGGCACGCAGCGCGGTCATCGCGTGGCCGTGGCCGACCAGCAGATGGTGCGCGGCGGCCAGCGCCCGCGGCCCTCCTTGGCACCCGGCGCGTGCCGGCCCACCGAGTAGCCGAGGAACGCGCTGCACCAGGGCTCGTTGAGGGTGATCCAGCGCGGCACCCGGTCGCCGAGGTGCTCGGCGAGGATCGCCGCGTACTCACCGAAGCGCTCGGCGGTCTCCCGCACCCGCCAGCCGCCCTTGTCCTCCAGGGCCTGCGGCAGGTCCCAGTGGTAGAGGGTGGCGGCCGGTTCGATGCCGGCCTCCAGGAGCGAGTCGACGAGCCGGGAGTAGAAGTCCAGACCCTTGGGGTTGGCGGGGCCGCTGCCTTCGGGCTGGATGCGGGACCAGGCGACGGAGAAGCGGTAGGAGTCCACGCCCAGGCCGCGCAGCAGCGCCACGTCCTCGGGGTAGCGGTGGTAGTGGTCGCAGGCCACGTCCCCGTATCGCCACCGTCCGTCTTGCCGGGGTGTGGCTGTAGGTGTCCCAGATGGAGGGGCCGCGGCCGTCCTCCTGCGCGGCCCCTTCGATCTGGTACGAGGCCGTGGCCGCGCCGAACACGAAGCCGGGCGGGAACACCGGGAAGTCACTCATGGAAACCCTTACTTGACCGAGCCGCCGGTGATCCCGGCGGCGATGTACTTCTGGGACAGGACGAGCAGGACGGCGGCGGGCACCGCGGACAGCACGGACGCGGCCATGACCGAGCCCCAGTCACCGACGTGCGCACCGATGTACTGGTAGATGCCCAGCGTGATCGGCTTGACGTCGTCCGTCGTGTTCAGCGTCAGCGCGAACATGAAGTCGCTCCACGCGTACAGGAAGGAGAAGAGACCGGCGGTGATCAGGAGTTGCGGCTCATCGGCAGGACGACCTGGACGAACGTACGCAAACGGCCCGAGCCGTCCACCTCGGCGGCCTCGATGACCTCGCGCGGGATGGACACCATGAAGGAGCGCATCAGCACGATCGCGAACGGGATGCCCAGGAGGCGTCCGCCAGCATCAGGCCGAAGTAGGAGTTGACCAGCCCGAGATCCACGTACGCGCTGTACAGGGCGTTGGCGATGACGATGCCGGGCACCATCTGGGTGATCAGCGTGCCGAAGACGATCGACTTGGCGCCGGGCAGCTTGAACTGGGCGAGACCGTAGGCGGCGGGCGCGGAGACGGCCAGACAGATGGCCACTGCACCGAGTGCGACGGCCAGCGAGGTCAGCAGGTTGGCGCCCTGGTCGGTGATGGCCGAGGTGAAGCCGGAGAAGTCCACGCCGGTGGGGACCGGGGCCACATCGACGAGACCGGCGTCCGGCTGCAGCGCGGTGTTGATCATCCAGTACAGCGGGAACAGCATGACGGCCAGGACGGCTACGCCGAAGACGGTCGCGCCCCAGCTGCGCCGGGGCCGGCCGGTTTTCCCGGTGGCCTTCCGCGGGCTGCGGGGATCTGGGTTGTGGTGGTCGCCATGCCGGTCACTTCCCTCGTTGCGGTTGACCCGCAGGTAGAACACCGCGAAGACGGCGGAGATCAGGATCAGGACGTTGCCGACCACGGCACCGGCCCCGAAGTCCATCTGGACGAACGAGTTCTGGTAGGTGAGCGTGCCCAGGGTCTGAGTGGAGTCCGCCGGCCCTCCGTCGGTGAGGGCGAGCACCAGGTCGAGGATCTTGACGGTCGACATGAAGCCGAGCACCAGCACCACGGTGATGACGGGCTTCATCATCGGCAGTGTGACCGAGCGAAAGGTCCGCCAGGCCGAGGCGCCGTCCAGCGAGGCCGCCTCGTGCATCTCCTTGGGGACCTCCTGGAGGCCGCCGTAGAGGATCACCATGTTGAACGGGATGCCGATCCAGATGTTCACCAGCACGACCGAGATGAGCGCCATGCTGGTGCTGGTGAGCCACGGGGTGTCGCCGCTGAAGCCGAGGGTGCCCAGGAAGGAGTTCAGGACACCGGTGTCCTGGTCGAAGATCCGCCGCCACACGATGCCGGAGACGACCATCGGGACCAGCCACGGCAGCAGGATCAGGGAGCGCAGGATCCCGTTGAGCGGGAAGCGGCGGCTGAAGAAGACCGCGAGGGCCAGGCCGATGCAGAACTGGCCTATGAGCGACCCGACGGTGAAGAGGACCGTCTGCCACAGGGCCTTGCCGAACAGCCCGTCCTCGAAGACGTTCCTCCAGTTGTCCAGGCCGTTGAACGGCGCCTCACCGGTGAAGAAGGTGGACGGCGAGTAGTCCTGGAAGCTCATCACGATGTTACGGACGAGCGGGTAGCCGAAGAACAGCGCCATGAAGATCACGGCGGGGGCGATGAAACCCCACTGCGCGAGCTGCCTGCGGCGCCTGGCGCGGCGCGGACTCACGGTCCCGCCGGGCCCTTGCTCTGCGGCCCGGCTGCGGCGGATACGGAAGAGGCTGTGGTGGATGACATCGGTTCGCTACCTCAGTTCCCGCTCGTGACGCGCTGCTGCGCGCGCTTCAGCGCGGCTTCGCTGGACTCGCCCGTGAGGGCGGACTGGAAGGCGCTCTGCAGGGCGAGCGACACCGACGACCACTGCGCGCCGACCTTGGTGGTGCGCGAGCGGGCGGTCGCCACCTGTCCGGCGAGGGCCGCCAGCTCCGGGCCTTCGTGCGCCAGACGGCGGCGGCCTCGGTGTTGGCCGGGACCATCCAGCTGTTCAGCGCGTAGGTGATCTGCTCCTGCTCGCCCGACATACAGCCGATGATCTTGGCGGCCATCTTCTCCCGCTCGCTGTCACCGGTGTTGGGCACGGTCAGCACACCGCCGCCCAGCGGCCCCACCGAATCGTCCCCTGCCTTCGGCACCGGAATCTCGGCGATGCCCCAGTCGAGGCTCTTCTTGGCGTTGAGGGTCTCGACCTGCCACGGACCGTTGATCATCATGGCCGCGTTGCCCGCCATGAACTGGTCGTTCACATCGGCCTGGGTCCAGTTGACGGTGGACTTGGACAGCGAGCCGTCCTTCAGCAGGCTCTTCCAGTAGTCCAGCGCCCCGGCGACCTCCGGGGTGTCCAGCTTCGTCTCGTCACCACCGTTGGACCACATGAAGGGTGTGAACTGGAAGACGCCGTCCTCCGCGCCGCCCGCACTCAGCGCCAGCCCGTAACGCTTGCCCTGCGTCAGCTTTGGCGGTCGACTGCATCTCGGCCCAGGTGGTGGGCACCTTCAGGCCGGCCTTGTCGAGGATGTCCTTGTTGTAGAACAGGGCGAGCGTGTTCACGGTCCGCGCGGCCCCGTAGTACTCACCGTCGAACGAGCCGAAGTCGACGATCCCCTCGGGATGTCCTGTGTGCTGAGCCCGAGATCCTTGAGCGGGATCAGCCCGTCCGCCTCGGCGAACGTCGGCATTTCGGAGGCGTCCAGCTGCAGGACGTCGGGCAGCGACTTCGAGGAGGCCATCCGCAGCGCCTTCGTCATCAGCTGCGCGGCGGGCACACTCTGCTGCTCGATGCTCACCCCGAGCTCCTTGCTGCAGCGGTAGAGCGTGTCGCCGTCCCACCGGTGGTAGGACTCGTCGGTCGAGGAGTTCATGACGGTGTACACCCCTCGTCCCGCTGCTGGCCGCACCCCGAAAGAGCGGTGCCCGCGACGATCGCGGAGACGACGGTGAGAGGACGGCGATTCGCCTGGTGCGGCGGCTGCGGCGACGGCCCGCGCCGTCCGGGGAAGGTTCTGTCACGGTGGTGCCCCTTGCGGTGAGAGGGGCCGGCTTGTGGGAACGCTCCCGGAGGGTGCTCGGCGGGCCGTGCGCGAGTCCGGCGTCGCCGCACACGGGAGTCCAGGCGTCCGGCGGCGGGGCCGCCGGACGCCTGGAGCGTCAGCGGACGCCGAGCAGGTGCTCCATGGCGAGCTGGTCGAGGGCCTCGAAGGCCATCGAACGCCCCGCGACGGCCGTGGCGTCGAAGTCCTCGTACGCGGAGCGGTCCGCGAGCAGGCTCTTCAGCCCGTCCGCGGCGGTCGGCACGGCCAGCTCGTCGAGCCGGGATGCCACCAGCGCCTCCTGCACGGCGGGGTCGGCGCGGAAGGCGGCGGCGCGCTCCTTGAGCATCAGGTAGTTGCGCATGCAGTTCTTCGCGGACTCCCAGACACCGTCGATGCCATCGGTACGCACCGGCTTGAAGTCGAAGTGGCGCGGGCCGGTGTAGTCGGAGGTCTCCAGCAGGTCGACCAGCCAGAACGCCTGGCGCAGGTCGCCGGCGCCGAAGCGGAGGTCCTGGTCGTACTTGATGCCGGACTGGCCGTTGAGGTCGATGTGGAAGAGCTTGCCCGCCCACAGGGCCTGGGCAATGCCGTGCGGAAGTTCAGCCCGGCCATCTGCTCGTGGCCGGTCTCCGGGTTGACGCCGACCAGCTCCGGGCGCTCCAGGCGCTCGATGAAGGCCAGCGCATGGCCGATGGTCGGCAGCAGGATGTCGCCGCGCGGCTCGTTCGGCTTGGGCTCGATCGCGAAGCGCAGGTCGTAGCCCTGCTCGGTGACGTAGTCGCCCAGCAGGTCGAAGGCCTCCTTCATCCGGTCCAGAGCCACCCGCACATCCTTGGCCGCACCCGACTCCGCACCCTCACGGCCACCCCAGGCCACATAGGTCTCCGCGCCCAGCTCGACAGCGAGATCGATGTTGCGGATGACCTTGCGCAGAGCGAACCGGCGCACCTCGCGGTCGTTGGAAGTGAACCCGCCGTCCTTGAACACCGGATGCGTGAACAGGTTGGTGGTCGCCATCGGGACCTTCATCCCGGTGCGCTCCAACGCCTCCTTGAAGCGCGAGATGTGGGTGGCACGCTCGCTCTCGGAGGAGTCGAACGGGATCAGGTCGTCGTCGTGGAACGTCACACCGTGGGCGCCCAGTTCGGCCAGGCGCTCGACCGATTCGACCGGGTCGAGCGCGGGCGGGTGGGGTCGCCGAACGGGTCGTTGCCGCGCCAGCCGACAGTCCAGAGACCGAAGGTGAACTTGTCCGCGGAGGTGGGAGTGAAGCGGTCCGGCATTGATCAGCCTCTTGTCGACGAAGGCCAGGACGGCAGCTCTGCCGACCGACCAATTTGTTTGCTTGCAGTACTAATACTCCATCCCGTCGTGGGTTTCTAGACCGTTTCTGTGACACACCGGTCACGCGCTGGCAACATGCCTGGCATGTAAGGGTCGAACGAGGCCGATGTGCCCGGGTGGGGCCAGTTTCGGTCCAGTTGCACCTGGCTCTTCGACGACATTTGTTTTGTGTACGATCAAAATGGAGTTTCACAGGAACGCACCCAACGACGTCCCGCTAAGGACCACCCCCATGAAGTTCACCGACGGCTTCTGGCAGTTGCGCAACGGTGTGCACGCCTCGTACGCCACCGAAGTACGCGATGTCCGCCTCGACGACGACCGCCTCACCGCCTACGCAGCCGTCAAGCGCGTCGAACGGCGGGGCGACACCCTCAACGCCCCACTGATCACGGTGGATGCCTACGCTCCGGCCGAAGGCGTCATCGGCGTGCGCGTCACCCATCACGCGGGCAGGCGCCGGCCCGGACCGGACTTCGAACTGCCGGGCGCCGCCGAGCAGTCCGTCGCCACGGTCCGTACGCAGGGACCGGCCGTCGAGCTGACGAGCGGGCCGCTCACGCTACGGCTGCCGACGGAGGGAGTCTTCGGGCTGGAATTCCTGGATGGGGAAGGCCAACTACTGACCTCGGCCGGGCGCAAGGGCACCGCGTTCGCCACCGTCCCCGACGGCAGCCACCACGTGTTCGCCCAGCTCGGCCTCGGTGTCGGCGAGACCATCCACGGTCTCGGTGAGCGCTTCACGCCGTACGTGAAGAACGGCCAGAGCGTCGACATTTGGCAGGCCGACGGCGGCACCAGCAGCGAGCAGGCGTACAAGAACATCCCGTTCTACCTCTCCTCGCGCGGCTACGGCGTCTTCGTCAACCACCCCGGCAAGGTCTCCTTCGAGGTGGGCTCCGAGGCCGTCGGCCAGGTGCAGTTCAGCGTCGAGGACCAGACGATCGAGTACTTCGTCATCGCCGGGCCCACACCCAAGGAGGTGCTCGGCCGCTACACCGCGCTCACCGGCCGCCCGGCCCTGCCCCCGGCCTGGTCGTTCGGCCTCTGGCTGTCCACGTCCTTCACCACCTCCTACGACGAGGAGACGGTCAACTCGTTCGTCGACGGGATGGCCGAGCGCGGCATCCCGCTGAGCGTCTTCCACTTCGACTGCTTCTGGATGCGCGAATACCAGTGGTCCGACTTCGAGTGGGACCCGGCGGCCTTCCCCGACCCGGTGGGCCAGATCGCCCGGCTCAAGGAGAAGGGCCTGCGGATCTGCGTCTGGATCAACCCGTACATCGCGCAGAAGGGCGCGCTGTACGCGGAGGGAGCCGAGAAGGGCTACTTCGTCAAGACCGCCGACGGCGACATCTGGCAGTGGGACAAGTGGCAGGCCGGCATGGCGCTGGTCGACTTCACCGACCCGGAGGCCACCGCCTGGTTCCAGGGCAAGCTCAGGGGCCTGCTCGACCAGGGCGTCGACGGCTTCAAGACCGACTTCGGTGAGCGCATCCCCACGGACGTCGTCTGGCACGACGGCTCCGACCCGGAGCGCATGCACAACTACTACACACAGCTGTACAACAAGGCTGTCTTCGAGCTCCTGGAAGAGGAGCGCGGCCAGGGCGAGGCCGTGCTGTTCGCCCGCTCGGCGACCGTCGGCGGCCAGCAGTTCCCGGTCCACTGGGGCGGCGACTGCTTTTCGTCCTTCGGGGCGATGGCGGAATCCCTGCGCGGCGGCCTCTCCCTGTCGCTGTCCGGCTTCGGCTTCTGGAGCCACGACATCGGCGGCTTCGAAGGCACCCCGACCCGGCCGTCTTCAAGCGCTGGCTCGCCTTCGGCCTGCTCTCCTCGCACAGCCGGCTGCACGGCTCCTCGTCCTACCGGGTGCCGTGGGAGTTCGGCGACGAGGCGGTCGACGTGGCCCGGCAGTTCACCCGGCTCAAGCACCGCCTGATGCCGTACCTGTACGGGGCGGCCGTCGAGGCCCACCGCACCGGGGTCCCGACGATGCGGCCCCTGCTGCTGGAGTTCCCCGACGACCCGGCCGCCCGTACGGCGGACCGCCAGTACCTGCTGGGCCCCGACCTGCTGGTCGCCCCGGTCTTCACGGCGGACGGCCAGGTCGAGTACTACGTCCCCGAGGGCACCTGGACCCACCTGCTCAGCGGCGAAACGGTCACCGGTCCCGGCTGGCGCCGGGAGACCCACGGCTTCGACAGCCTGCCCTCCTGGTGCGCCCCGGCGCGGTCCTGGCCCTGGGCGCGGACGAGTCACGTCCGGACGGGGACTGGCCGAGCGACCTCGAACTGCGGGTCTCGCCCCGGCGGGGACCGGTGACTTCACCCGTACGGTGACGGTTCCCGACCTCACGGGCGCCCCGCGGCGACGTACGAAGTGGTCCGTGAGAATGGCGAGGTCCAGGTCACGGCGGACACGGACCAGCCTTACACGGTCACGGTCGTAGGCTGAGTTCTTGAGCCGGCCCCGGCCCCGGGCCGGCTCCTCGGCGCGAAGGTGGAGTGATGGGCGAGCTGATCCTGATCCGGCACGGCGAGACGGAATGGTCCCGTTCCGGGCAGCACACGAGCCACACCGACCTGCCGCTGACAGGTCTCGGCGAACGCCAGGCCCGCGCGCTGGTGCCGGTGCTCGCCGGACGCAGCATCGGTCTCACACTGGTCAGCCCGCTCCTGCGGGCCCGCCACACCGCGGAGCTGGCCGGGCTGATCGCACCGCGCATCCTGCCGGACCTGTCCGAATGGGACTACGGCGGATACGAGGGCGTGACCACGGTCGACATCCGCCTTACCCGCCCCGACTGGAACCTCTGGACCGACGGCGTGACGTCCGGCCCCGAGGGACACCCCGGGAGAACCCGCAGGAGGTCGGCGCGCGGGCGGACCGGGTACTGGCCGAGGTCCGGGCGGCTGCGGGCCGGATGGGCGACCAGGACATCGTGCTGGTCGCGCACTCCACTTCCTGCGCGTGCTCACGGCCCGCTACCTGGGGCTGACCCGGCGGAGGGCGCGCTGTTCCAGCTCGCCACAGGTGCGGTCTCCCGCCTCGGCACGGAACACGGAAAGCCGGTCATCGTGGCGCTGAACGTCGCCCTGCCGGAGAGCGTGTACGGCGCGGTGCTCCCGGAGTAGCGATCGTCATCCGAACCGTCCGGACGCTTGCCGGCTAACCGTTCTGCGCCGGGATTTCGCGGCTGTCGGCCACGGATCCCGAGCTGCGGTCCCCAGCAGCGTGGCGATGAGCCCCGCGCCGAGCACCAGGAGGACGGCAGCGACGACGAGCGCGAACGAGAAGCCTTCCGTCGCGGCGCGCAGTGGACCGGCCGAGCCGGCGAGGGCGTCGCTGCGGCGTGCGGCCAGGGTGACCAGCGCCGCCACTCCCACAGCGCCGCCGACCTGTTGCCTCGATGCGCACGCACGGGATGTCGGAGTGAGCCGGCGCACCCTGACCCGTCTGTTCGCCCAGGACACGGGCATGAGCTTCGACCGCTGGCGCACGCATATGCGGTTGCGGGCCTCCCTGCCTCTGCTCGCCGAAGGCCGGCCCGTGTCCTGGGTCGCACACGCCGTGGGATACGCGACACCGAGCGCGTTCCTCGCGGCGTTCCGCCGGACCGTCGGCACCTCCCGAGGCGCTACCTCAACGGTGACGCCCAGTAGGAGGAAGCCTGTTGCGGGCCCCGGCGAGGGTTGTTACTGGTTCTGCAGGGTGGTCAGGGTGGCGTCGAGGTCCGTGCCGCGGGGCTGGTTGTGGGGAGTTTGGCGAGGACCGCGGCCATGCCGCAGGTATTGGTGGCCGCGGAGTACACCAGGCCGGCGCCGATGGCTGCGGCGAGCAGCCGGGCCGGGCGCCAGCGGGATCCGGCGGCGATGCCGAGGACCACGAGGGATCCGGCGGCGAGGCGGACCTGGCGCTCCATCGCCCACGTCCCGGCCGCACCTTCGGGGTGCTGGAGGTCATGGCCCTGCTCGGCCCACGCGGTGGTGCCGCCGGTGAGGGTGGCGGCGGCGATATCGGCGCCGGCCAGCTCGGTGCAGGCGATGGTGGAACGGTTGCCGGAGGCGCAGACGACGAGGAGGTCTCCCGGGCGGCTGCTGCCTTCAGGGCGGGCACCGCGGTGGGGAGGTGGTCGAGGGGATGTTGTGGGCGCCGGGGAGGTGTCCCGTGGCGTATTCGCCCGGGGTACGGACGTCGATGACGGTGTACTCATCCAGACGGTGGGCGGCCTGGGCGGGGAGAAGTGAGACGGGGTGATGGTCATGAGGCGTCCTTTCGCGTTTTCCGGGAAACAGCTGTCCGAACACGTATAATACCCTAGGGTATTTACGGAGGTGGAAGCGTGGAGCTCGAGATGGCAGCCGATGAGCTGAAGTCGGTGCTGAACCGGCTGCGGCGGGCCCAGGGCCAGATCGCCGGGATCATCAAGATGATCGAGGAGGGCCGGGACTGCGAGGACGTGATCACGCAGCTCGCCGCGGTCTCCCGCGCGCTGGACCGGGCGGGGTTCGCGATCATCGCGACGGGGCTGCAGCACTGCATGGCCGAGGGCGGGCAGGCGGCCGGTGACCGGGACCAGATGCGGGCCCGGCTGGAGAAGCTGTTCCTCTCGCTCGCCTGAACAACGCCGTTCATACGGGGCAGCATTGGTCATACGAACACGTCGATCAGCATGAACGCGGCCACTGCCAGCAGCAGCGCGGCGAACAGCCGCCGCAACAGCGGGCCGGACACCTTGGTGGCGAGTCGCTTGCCGTCCCAGGCGCCCAGGATCGCCGCCCCGGTGAACGGTGCGATCACCGCCCAGTCCAGGCCCGCGGCACCGCCGGAGCGGGTGGCCAGCGAGGCGATCGAGTTGGTCGTGATGACCAGCAGGCTGGTGCCGATCGCGGCCTGCATCTCGAAGGCCAGGACGGTGACCAGGGCGGGCACGGCGAGGAACCCTCCGCCCACACCGAGCAGACCGGTCACCGCCCCAGCGCCGCCCCGTACCGGCGGCCTTCACCGGCCGAACCGGCTGCGAAGCGGCGGCCACGGGCGCGGGACGCAGCATCTTCAGCGCGGCGAGAGCCGCGACACTGGCGAAGGCAGCGGTCAGTACGGTCTGGGGCAGCCGGGTGGCACCGGCCCCGCGAAGCGGCCGGGACCAGCCCTGCGGCGGCGAACGCCGCCCGGCTTCCAGCGCACGTGCCCGGAACGGGCGCGGGCGTAGAGGGCGGTGGCGGAGGTGGCGGTGACGATGATCAGGCTCGCGGTGGTGGCCGCGGCCGGGGTGAAGCCGAGCAGGTAGATCAGCGCGGGCACGGCGAGGACACTGCCGCCTCCGCCGAGCGCGCCGAGCGCAAGACCGACCACGGCCCCGCGATCAGGGCCAGGATCAGGGTGCTCACGCTATCGAGCCGCCCTCTGTGCGCTCGCCGGCGACCGGCAGCTCCGCCTTCGCCACGGCGGTCATGGTGACGGTCAGGCCGGCCTGTCCGGCGCCGGCGAAGCCGTCGTCGACGGCGACCACATCGCGGCCGGCCGCATCCAGCAGGGACGCGGCGATCGCCGCGCGCATCCCTCCGGCGCAGTGCACCCACACCGTCCCCGCCGGGACCTCACCGGTGCGCTCGTGAAGCTCGTGGACCGGGATGTGCACCGACCCCTTCACATGGCCGTCGGCCCGCTCGGAGTCCCGGCGGACATCCAGGACCACCACGTTCGTGCCGCGTTCCAGGGCCCGGCCCAGTGCGGCGAAGTCCGCGCGCGGGAAGGAGCGCAGCTCCTCGCCCTCCCGGAGCCAGCCGGCGGGGTCGCCGGTGGCGCCGGCCGCCGGGCGGTCGATGCCGACCCGTACGAGCTCCCGCTGCGCCTGGGCGAGCTGGGCGGGCTCTCGGCGAGGAGGGTGACGGGCCTGCCCCACGGGATCAGCCAGGCCAGGTAGGTGGCGAGCTTGCCCTCGGCCTCGAAGTTGAAGGTCCCTGCCACATGCCCCTGCGAGAACGCGGTACGGCTGCGCAGGTCGACGACCCACTCACCGGCCGTCAGACGCTCGGCTATCTCCCGGCCGTCCGCGGTCATCGGCGGAGTCAGGTCCGCCAGTGGGGGCCTGCCGCGTTCAGGGGCCCATATGGGCGTAGTAGGCGGGCACGTCCTCCAGGCCGGCCAGCAGCTGCGTCACGAATGTGTCCACGTCCATCGTGAGCGCGTCGTTGTTCTCCCGCTCCTTGCCGATGGTGGTGGCATCGCCCTCGGCATGGGAGGAGGAGCAGAAGCTGCCGAAGCCGTGGGTGGGCAGTACGCGCACCGCATCGTCCAGCTCGGACACGAGGCGGCGGGCGGAGGCGTGCTGGGCGCGGGCCAGCTCCCCGGTCAGGCGCGGCTCGACCAGGTCGGGTCGCCCGACACCGCCGATCAGCAAGGAACCACCGGTGAACGCCGCCACTTCCCGGCCGTCCTCGACGAGTACGTAGGAGGTGTGGTGCGGGGTGTGTCCGGGCGTGGCCAGTGCCCGCAGTGACAGTCCGGCATCGATGGCGTGGGTGTCCCCGTCCGCGACGGACGTACGGGGAAGGAGACCCGGGCGGCGGACGGCACCAGGTACTGCGCACCGGTCAGCCGGGCCAGCTCGAGGCCGCCGCTTACGTAGTCGTTGTGCACATGGGTTTCGGCCACGTACGCGATCCGCACGCCCCGCCCGGCCGCGGCCGTGATCACGCGCTCCACATCGCGCGGTGGATCGATGACCACCGCCGCCTCCTGGCCTCCGGCCAGATAGCTGCGGTTGCCCAGCCCTTCGGTCTCCAGGGTGTCGATGAAGAACACGGATCGGTTCCTTCCCAGATCTGTTTACCCCGGGGTATCGTGTCTCCACCGTAACAGAGATACCCCCAGGGTATTTTTCGGGCACACGGGTCACCCGTCATGGCCCTGGCCGGTCAGTGCCCGTCGTTGTCGGGCAACTGCTCGCGCAGGACCGTCCTCAGGGCGATGGGTTCACGGCCGGTCAAGGTGGCCAGGGTTGAATCGACGGCGGCGAATTCACCGGCGCGGCTCGCCGCGAACATGCCGAGCAGCTGGTCGGCGGTTTCGGCGGGGCGCCGCGGCCCACCAGCTGCTCCCGGAACCGGCCGTCGGGTGCGGTGGTCCGCGTGATGGCGCGGCCGCTGACGGCGGTGGCGATGCGGGCGATGTCGTCGAAGGTCAGCGCCTGCGCCGCGGTGAGCGGGGAGTAGGGCCGTCGATGCGCCCTTCGTCGGCCAGGATGGCTGCGGCCGCGTCGGCGAGGTCGCCGTGGGCGGTCCAGCTGACCGGTCCGTCCGCGGGAGCTCGACCTCGTCGGACTGCATGGCGTGACCGAGGAACTGCAGCGCGGCAACGCCTGGCCTCTGACGGCTGAGGCATCCGTGCCCGTCGGGAGCCGTGTCCGGCGGGCTGTCGTCGCTGGGTCGGATGCTACGACTGGGCCACGACGATGTAGAGCGTCACCGCCGCGAGGAACGGCCCGGTGGAGAGGTGGTCCAGCCAGCGGCGTGCCGCTTCCTCGGTGAGGTATCCGGCGGCCGTGGCGCGCTCCGTGGTGCGCTCCAGTCCAAGGATTCTGTCGGCTGCCCGGGCATCTCGGAACACGGTGGTGACCGGGATGACCGAGGGCACCACGAATCCGGCTTCTGCTGCCAGCCGGGGAGTTGCCTGCCGATGCGGGCATTGCGGACGGCCTTGTCCGTGACGTACCGGGTGTAGGCGCGGGACAGATCGCTGTCCGGATGGTCGATGGTCAGGGTGTCCCAGTCCGGCTCGCCCATCACGAGCCGCCCGCCGGGTCGCAGTACACGGTGAAATTCCCGGAGGGCTCCGGCAGGGTCGGCGACGTGTTGCAGTACTCGATCGGTGCGGGCACGGTCAGCGGTGCGGTCCGGCAGCGGCAGATCGTGGATGTCGCCGAGTCGCACTGTGACGGTGGGCGTGTCGGCAGTGCGCTCCCTGGCGACATCGACCGTGGCTGGGTCGTGGTCGATGCCGATCACCGTGCCTGTCTCAGCGACAGCCTGGGCGAGCGACGCGAGATCAGTGCCGGGGCCGCAGCCCAGGTCAAGCGCCGTCTGGCCCGGGCGGATGCCGAGTTCGTCCAGCATGCGCCCTTGTAGGAGCGGCCGAGATCGGTTGCGGCTACCCGGTCAAGGTAGACGATCGGGTCGGGGGTGGCGGTCTCGAATGCTGCTGAGGTCATGGGAAGCAGTCAACCAACTCCTGCTCGCCGATGAGGCTCGTGGTGAACTTCGGTGTCAACTGTCTTGATTCCAGCGCAGGTTCAGATCGGAATCCGAGGCGCCCGGCAGGCGGGACTTTCGAAACACGCCCTAGCTCCGCAGGACGTCCTTGACGAACACGATCCCGTCGTTGCCGGCCAGGTGAGCCGGGTCGAGCGGGCGTAGCCGAACCAGGGGATATGCGGCGCGCGGGCCGTGTGACGCCGAGAGCGGTGGCCAGCCGCGGGGCGTCGATGACCGAGCGGTCCCCGGGAGCGCGTAAAGGAGCCCCTCGACGGTGTCCGGCGCAGGGTGTCCACTCCCGGTGCCGGATCGTGCCGAGGGCCGTGGCCAGGAAGGCGTACTCCTCGCCGAGCCGGGCGCTCACCAGGGCGCCGGCGCTCCACCACTGCACCGGCCCCTCCCACATCTGCATCGTGCTCTTCTCCCGCTGAAGATGGGCGTTGTTGGCGTGGACGAGTGCTGGGCCCCGGGCGGCGACGGCAAGGAGGTTGCCGGCCATCATCAAATCCCGCAGTGCGCACAGCCGGGTCATGCGGGCCGGTGAGGTGTCGGCCATCCAGTGGTGGTAGCGCAGCAGGCCGGTCGCGGTGCGCCCGTACAGGCGTGCCCGGTCCCAGTCGTCCCGCGAGGTCGCCACCAGCAGGTGCGGCGTCTGCTGGTCGAGCAGTGCCACCAGATCGTCGGCGAGCAGCCGCAGTTGGCCGGCCGCGGGCGACTGTCCCATGGACTCGGCCGGGTCCATCATCGCGGCGGAATCGGTCCACCGGTCGTCGGTGCCGAGCAGGCGGTCGAGCGTCTCCGCGGTGCACGGGAGCAGGCCCGTGTCCACCTGGGCCGAGAGGTAGCCGTGCAGTGCGGTGAGGGACTGCCGGGGCTCGCGGCGTGGGTGATCTCCAACGGGCCGTCGAAACCGGCGAAGCGGAGCCGCTCGGACGCGGGCCGGCCGTCGTTGTCGGCGCGGACGTTGTAGGCGCGCATCCAGCGCACGAGCTCGCGGTTGGCCACGGAAGTGCCCCAGCCGTGGCTGATTCCCAGCTCCATGACCTCGTCGAGCGTGCCCGTGCCCGAGGTGACGTAGTGGTCCACGAGCAGGCCCATCATGCAGTCGCTCTCGATCGCGATCGTCCGGTAGCCCTCCTGCTCGACGAGCTGCCGGAAGAGCTCGTTGCGCACGTCGAGCAGAGTGTCCTCGCCGTGGGTGGGCTCGCCCAGGGCGAGCAGTCGAGGCCGGGCCGGGAGCAGACTCATGACGGCGGCAGCATCGGCGGCATGGGCGGTGTCCTTGATGTCAGTAGCCATGCATTCAACGGTATCGTTGAACCTTCGGTTGAAACTTGTCCGCGATATCGGCAGGACCATGGGGCGAAACCTTCAAAGCAGCGATCGGCTCAGGCCGGTTGATCTGGCGCGCGGGCACGGTCTGTCCACGCAGGCGATCAGGAACTACGAGGCGGCCGGCATCCTTCCGGCCGCCGGTCGCACACCCCACGGCTACCGCACCTACAGGCCGCTGCACGCACGGGCCCTGCGTGCGTTTCTGCCCTGGTGCCCGGCCACGGCCACGGGACGGCGACATCGATCATGCGGGAGGTGAACGAGGGCGCGGTCGATGAGGCGTTCCGTCTCATCGACGAGAGCCACGCGCAGCTCCTCGATGACCGGCGGACGCTCCAGGCCGTGGAGAGCTCTGCGCGACCTGGAGCGCACCACGGAGTCCGAGCCCGGTGTACGGTCCGAGCCGGCCGCAGAGTCCGGACCCGGCGGCACGTTCATCGGGCCGCTGGCGGACAGCCTCGGTATCCGGCCTGCGACGCTGCGCAAATGGGAGCGTGCCGGGCTGGTGCGCCCGCGCCGCGACCCGCAGACCGGGTACCGGGTCTACGACGAGGCCGACATGCGGGACGCCCGGCTGGCCCATCAGCTCAGGCGGGCGGCTACCTGCTGCGGCAGATCGCCCCGCTGATCGCCGAGGTGCGGGCGGCCGGCGGGCTGGAGCCGCTGGAGGCCGCACTGCGCGACTGGCGCGGCCGGCTGTCCGCCCGCGGGCGGGCGATGCTCAGCGGGGCCGCGGAGCTGGAGGCGTACCTCCGCGAGCACGGGTGAGGTCTTCGCCTCGGCGAGCTCCATGTACTCCAGGCCCGCCACGGCAGTCGAAGGCCGAGATGCGGCAGGGCCTCTCCTCCGAGTTCCGGCCGCATCCGCCTCTGGTGCCGCCATCCGACAGCAACCTCTCGAACTGCCCGCACCTGTCCGCGCGGACGCCCTCGGCAACCGTCACAAGACCGCCGGCCGTCTGCATCAGCTGATTGCGTCGTTGGGCTCGGTGGGAGCAGGGGCGGGCTGCGAGGCGGCGAGCTACTGCCATGACCTTCGCATCGATCTGAGCCGCTGTGTTGTCGCCGTATTCGAGAATGTCGTATGTGTCGGTGCGGCCGAGCTCGTTGAGAGCCTCGGGAGCAATGCGCGCGGGTAGTGGACCCCTCAGTACGTGTGCAGGCTGCCACGACTCGAAGCCCAGGGCTGTCGAGCCCTGCGACGAGCGCGTCGGGCCGGTGTCAGGCGGGCCACGCGGAGTGGCCTGAGAGCATGGAGCGGGCGGCTTCCTGGGGTGTTCAGGTCGAAGCGTCCGGTTCGCCAGGTGGTCGAGCGCATGCTGCCCCGCTCCCGGCAGGACCGCACGATCCGCATATGGTCGTGGCGCGCAACGAAGGCCTGCAGATCCCGCTCGGCGCGCCATACGGACACCGATCCCGACCTGGGGCGAAGGAGATTGGGATCTGCCCACAGCCAGAGACCCACCGCGCCTTCGATCTCCTGCCAGGCCCGCCGCAGCGCGATCCCCGCGAGGGTGACACCCGCGGCGGTCCACGGTCGGTGCGGGGTGAATTCGGTGACGTTGACGACGGCCGCGTCATCCGCGCAGCCTCCAGACGCGGGGTCCCTTGCTGGACCGGGCTTCCATGGTGTGAACCAGATCGTGGCCGGCATGGTGCTTAACCTTCCTGCCCGGTGTCTCTGACCCAACATGCTCTGCCGCACCTGGGTACCGGTGGCGCCATCGGCAACGTCATATCCAATCCGCCCCACTATTGAGAACAGTTTGCGGCTGGCGCCCCTGCGCGCGCCAGCCGCAGCCGCGCGGCGTGCAGGCCCGATTCCGGGCCTTGTTCGCCGTCAGTCACCGTCGCCAGAAGAGGTGATGCGCCACTCCACTCGGGCTCGGGATCCGCTCCAGATGAAAGCGGTCGACGAGTTCGTCGGGACTCGTCCACAACCTCTCGCCGCGACCGATTTCGACGGGAGCAACGGCGACGTGCATCGTGTCGATGAGATCGGCGTCGAGGAACTCCCGGATCGTGACAGTGCCGCCGCCGATTCGCACGTCCTTGCCCTCTGCGGCGTCGAGTGCCTGTGCCAGTGCGTCCTTGGGAGACGCATCGAGGAAATGGAACGTGGTGTCCGCGATAGTGATCGAGGGACGCACATGGTGAGTGAGGACGAAAACCGGTGTGTGGAATGGGGTTGATCCCCACCACCCTTGCCAGTCGTAGTTCTCCCATGGTCCCCGCTGCGGACCGAATTTGTTGCGCCCCATGATCTCGGCGCCGATGTTGTTGGCGTAGTCGCGGGTGAAGTAGTCGTCGAGGCCGTAGGTGCCCCGGATCGGTCCGGTAGGGGCGTGCGCGGTGGCGCCCGACCAGGAGAAGAGTGGAACCGGATCGGCGTGGCCGAACGGGCGGTCAAGGCTCTGCCCTCCCCGGTGCCGTAGCCGTCGCTGGACACGTTGAAGTTCTGAACGCGGACTAACTGCTTCATCGAATCCTCTTCTGGTTGCAATGTGCAATCGGTTAGCAACCTACCTAGACTGATCTCATGGTGCAACCAGTTCCTCATGGCAAGCTCCCGGTGCCCCGGGCAAATCCGGCTGTCCGATCAATATGACGGTTGAGCTCCTCGGGGACCGGTGGAGCCTGATCGTTCTGCGCGACATCATGTTCGGCGGCAGCACCCACTTCCGCGAGCTGCTCAGCGCCTCCATCGAGGGCATCGCGTCAAACATCCTGGCCGCCCGCCTCGCGAAACTCGTCAAGGCGGGCCTGCTCACCCGCGACGACGACCCGAGCCACCGCCAGAAGGTCGAATACCATCTCACCGAGGCTGCGATCCAGCTCGTCCCGGTGATGGCCCAGCTGGGCGCGTGGGGTGCCCGCTGGTTGGATACGACGCCGGAGCTGACGGTGCGAGCCGAACTGCTGGCCGCCGGCGGCCCCGCTGTGGGAGCGATTCATGGCCGAGCTCCGTGCAATTCATCTGGCTGGAGCGCCGATACCCGTAGATGGAGTGCTTGCGGAACTGACCGCCGCCTACCAGGAAGCAGCTGCCGAGCGCGGGCACGAAGCAGCTGCGCAGGGCGTGTCCCGCCACTGAACTCCCGGGTCGTTCCCCGTCCAGCGGATTGTCCGCCGACCACGGATGCGACGTTGAAAAGTGCCGCCGTACGATCGGGCTCAGGATTGCCCAGAACGTCGGGCCACTGACACGGCTGAGCAATTCGGCGCGCTTCGGCGCGGTGAGCGGGGAGTGGGTCCGTCGATGCGGCCTTCGTCGGCCAGGATGACCGCGGCCGCCTCGGCGAGGTCGGCGTGGGCGGTCCAGCTGACCGGTCCGCCCACGGGAGCCTTCCAGGCCGCGCCACGGCGCGGTCTCGTGCCTCGGCACGCCAACACACGGCGAGCCGGTCGCCACAGTACTGAACCTCGCGCTGCCGAAGAGCCTTTACGAGGCGGTGCGCGCCTGAGGAGGGAGGAAAATCGCGCGGGTGCGCACCTAGCCCCGGACCGGGACGTGACGCCAGCATCGAGTGGTGGACAACTCCAACGAGCCGCACATCGCGCACAAGACCCACCTTCCCCATCCCTACGACCAGGACATCTCCCACGTCCTGCGGCACCTCAGTCGGATCACGGCCACCGGCCGGAAGAAGCTCGCGAACAGTCTGAGTACCGCCGGCTACCTGGCCGCGGGCATGCGGCTGATCCAGCAGCACCTGGGGCCCGACGCGGTACGGAGTGCTGCCGCAGCGGCGAACGGGCACTGCCTCGAACGCCCCTGCTGGGATTCCTGTCCCAACGGGCGGTCGCCGCAGCAGTCGCCGAAAACCCGCCCCGTTCCCCAGCCGGGGCGGTGTGCCGAGGCTGCGGACCACATGGAGGTCGCAGTCGGACTTCGTCGCCGACCTGATCAACTTCGCCATGTGGCCGACGAATTACCACCCCGGATATCTGGAACAGAGGGCGGTCACCACAAAGAGACTCGTGACAGATGAGGACTTCGTTCGGGCCATCCACGAAACGGCCTACCAGCACACCGCGGAGAGCGCCCGCATGCCGTCCGTCCGGCTCAGCCTCGCTCTGATGGTGCTCGCCGACGGCGACGACCCGGTACAGCGGGCCCTCGCCGAGACGTACCGGGGCTACCTGTCCTCCTGGAAACAGGTGTACGCCGAGGTCCTCCAGGCGCGGGGCCTGCGTTTACGGGCGGGACTCGGCCTCGACGATCTCGCGAACGCGTTGTCCGCCGCCACGGACGGCGTGATCCTGCGATCCATCGGCGACCCGCACGCCGAGGTCGTCGTCCCGGAACGGCAGAGCTCTTTGATGGGGACGGTCGCTCTCGCGGTGATTCACGGGTTCCTGGAGCCGGCCGACGACTCGGACGGCCTCACCCTGGAACAGGCCGTCCGGGCGACACTGGGCCGTTCCCTGCCTTCCGGGGTGACCGGGAGTGACGCGCTGCGAGGAGAGAGAACCCATGACATCCATCGATCGCACCTCGGCGGAACACGGAACCGACGCGCGTGTTCCGGGACGGCTCGCGGGCGTAACTGCCCTGTTGTCCGTCATAGGCGCTGTCGTCCTGGCGCTCACGGGCCATGCCGAAGCCGCAGCGGCTGCCGGAGTCGTTGGCGGGGCCGTCGCCGGTGGCATCCACGTGACGGTGAACATTCACCTACGGCCTCCTGGCCAGGAGTGACGAGCAGACCTCTCAGAGGGTGCCGTTCCTGAAGGCGCCGACGAACGAGGTCCAGTGCGCGGCGGTGAAGACGAGCGAGGGCCATCAGGGTCTTGCTGTCGCGTACAGGCACGAGACCGGGGAAGCCGCCGGCGACCTCGACGCACTCGCCGCCGTCGCCGTTGCTGTGCGACGCCTTGCGCCAGGCAGCTGTACTCAGATCGGGCGTGATTGTCATGGCGTCAAGAACTCCTTCGCCGCCGAGGCGATCCGGTCCAGGGACACCTCCGGCGACAACGCGGCAGCCCTGGCCAGATCGTAAGCGGAGCTGTGCTGCTCCACCAGTACGGGTTCTTCGATGAGTTGGCCGCTGTACGCGGACTCCGTATACACGACCGCGGGAGCATCGGTGAACTGCATCAGCGTCAGCGACGCATGGAGGAGAGGGTGTGCCCCAGCTGAGAACGGGAGCACCTGAGTGATAAGCCGGGGCGACACGCAGTCTGCTCGGCAAGGTGGTTGAGCTGCTCGGCCATCACGGCGTTTCCGCCTACCGGTACGAGCAGGGCGGCTTCGTGAATCACCAGCCAGAGGACGGGTGCAGCGGGTGAATCGAGGAGCGATGTTCGCTCCATCCTGGTGTGGACGTGCCCCTCGATGACGTCTCGGCCTGCGAACGGATGGGCGGACCGGGTGAGTGCTCGCGCGTAGGACTCGGTCTGCAGGAGGCCCAGGACGAGCATCGAGGTGAAGCTCCCGATGGACGAGGCCTGTCGCTGGAGCTCGGCCGCATCCGCGAAGTACCCCGCCACCTTTGACGTACGCGCCAGCCGGCACAGCCGCTGAAGGTGCTCGCCGCTGCCCAGTAACTCGTCCAGTGCGCGCGAGATCTCCTCCTGCGGGCGCCGCTCACCCGACTCGAAGAGCCCGATGTAGGTGCCCGAGCAGAACACCCGCTCGCCCAGCTCGTTCTGCGACAGCCCCGCCGCCTCGCGAAGGCGGCGCAGCTCCGCGCCGTAGAAGGCGCGGGTGTTGGCATAGGGATCCAGGTCCTTCGGCAGTGGCATGCTCCGGAAGGTAGCGGCTACCCCACCCCGTATAAGGGAATTCCGTCGATGTCACCCGGGCGTGGCCGCAGAAGCCTTTCTGTGCAAGGTGTTCGCACAGTTCCGGGTCGGTGCCGGCTGCCGTCCCGGTCGATCTGCAGGTGCACGCGCACCGAGATGAAATGGCCTACCTGCTGCGTCTGGCGGAGCGTGGCCGGCCGAAGCAAGGGCTGAAGCGGAATCGTCGTTGAGGCACACCTCAAGGACTGGCGGATCACGCAACTCAGAGCTGCCGTGCGGGACGCGCCCGACGCCGCTGCCCGGGTGCTGCGGACCCTGGGGTACTCGGTGAGAGCCTGAGGTTCCAGGGCCACGGAGCTCTACGGATGACGTGAAACTGTTCCGGCCGTAACGTCGCACGAGTCCTGAGTGCGCCATGGCACAACGGGTAGAGGCTTGTTCCTGGGTGACGCGCGAACGGCCGGTACCTCGCCCCGAGGTACCGGCTGTGGCCCTTCGGCGGGTTAGGCCGCCGCTTTCCTGAGTGAGGTGAGGTGGGCGAAGACGACCACATTGGCCGAGTAGCCGCCGGACTTCTTGTCGAAGCGCCCGCCACATGTCAGCAGCCGGAGCTCGGGTCGTTCGGTCATCCCGTACACCTTGTCGTCGGGAAACTTGTCCTTCGTGTACGTCTTCACGTTGTCGACGGTGAACACCGCGGTCCGCCGGTCGGCGCGGACGACCTTGACGGTATCGCCGCGGCGCAGCGCGTTGAGATTGAGGAAGATCGCTGGGCCCGTCCTGGTGTCGCGGTGGCCGACGATCAGGGCTGTGCCCGCCTCGCCGGGAGACGGGCCGTCGTTGTACCACCCGGTCAGCTTGGGCTTGTTCAGCGGCGGTGCGTCCAGCCGGCCCTTCTTGTCCAGGCCCAGGCCGACGATCGGCGGCTCGATGAAGATGGCGGGGATGGCGAGCTTCACGGGCCGGGAGGGCGACAGCGGTGCGTGCGACGCCGGCACTTTCTCCGGTGGTTTGTGCGGTGCCCGCTGGAACGGCGGCGTCCCACCGCCCGCGGCGTCCGTGCCGCGGGCGGCGGTGACCGACGAGGTGTCTTCGGACGAGTCCCCGCTCGCCCAGACCACGCCGGTCACCAGCGAGATGGTCACGGACAGCGTCATGGTGAGACGTGCCGCGCGACCCGGTCCCCGTCGTGGCCGCCGGTGGGGCCGTTATGCCTCGCCACGGGCGCGGCGGCGGGCGGCCATACGGACGAGGACCAGCCCTGCCACACCGGCCGCACTGGCAGCCAGTGCCGTGGTCGTCCCCAGGTTGGAGTCGCTCTCGGAGCCGACGCTCTCCATGGACGGTACGCCGCCGCCGCCCGCGGGCACCGCGCCGGACGGCTTGCTGTACTCCTTGTCACTGCCCGACCAGGAGGAACCCTCTTCCTGCCCTTCTCGCTTTCCTGCCCCTTCTCGCCGGGCTTCCACTCGTTCTTGCTGCCGGGTGGCCCTCTTCCTTCGAGCAGTCGACCTCGAAGGTCTTGGTCTTCGGGCCGGCGAGGACTGTCCATGTCAGCAGGTAGGTGCCTTCCGGCAGCTGGTAGGTCTGGCTGCTGGCTGCGCCCTGCGCGAGGGAGGCTCCCGGCGAGCGTGTTCGGGGCACGGCCGGGGCTGCTCGGTGATCACCCACGGGACGACCGGAAGGGTCTCGAAGTTCTTCGCGATGAGCTTGAACTCGCAGACCTTGACGGCGGAGTCCCCGCACGGTGCTTGGCGCGGGAGTGGTCGGCCGACTGGACGCTGAGGTCACCGCTGTCACCGGGCGCCGCGAACGCGGCGGGCGCTCCGGCCAGGGCGAGGCCGGCGGCGGCGAGAACGGCAGCTGCCGCGGTACCTGTGCGGGCGCCGTGGGAGCGGACGGAAGCGGAGATGGGCATGCGGGGCTCCTTCAAGCCGAGACGATTGTCTTACTAATCAGCTGACCGCCTAAGAGATGTCACGAATCATCAGAAAACGGTGCCGAAACACCGGAGGAGCGACGGAAGTACCCTGACTAGCCGACACGGTGGGCAGTCCGAGCCCGGTACGCAAGCGGGCGGGCCACCCGATCGCCCGAGTGGCCCGCCCTGCGTCACCCGGCAGCGCCGGGGCCTGTCTCAGCCGAGCAGCTCGACCTCCGCCAGCGTCGCGGCGTCCGTGCTCGCCAGCCGGTACTTCGTGTACGAGCCCGGCCGGTCCACCGAGAACGCCCGGGTCTGCTTGTCCCAGGCGAACGTCTGTCCGGACCGCTTGTCGAGGTCCTTCCAGGTGGTGCCGTCCGAGGAGCCCTGCAGCACCCAGCCCGCCGGCGCCTTGTCCGCCGCGCCCGAGGTCAGGGTGTACTGCAGCACCTTCGTGGCCGAGGCCACCGGCAGGTCCACCGACTCGACCTTGGCCGAGGTGGCCGAGGTGTTGTCGAAGAGCGCGCCGTCACCCTTGATCAGGTCGCCCTTGGGGGCGGGAACCTTGTCGTCCTGCGTGATCGAGACGGGAGCCGCGTCCTTGCCCGTGCCCCAGGCTGACGGCTTGGAGCCCATGTCGAACTCCAGCACGCCGCCCTTGGCCAGCAGGTCGTGCGGCAGTGAAGTCGACTTCCACTTCTTGCCGTTGACCTTCAAGCCTTGTACGTATTTGTTCTTCGCGCTGTTCTTCGGCGCCTTGACCACCAGGTCGCGCCCGTTCTCCAGGTGCACGGTGGTCTTGGTGAAGAGCGGCGAGCCGATGGAGTACTCACCACTGCCCATCACGAGCGGGTAGAACCCGAGGGAGGAGAAGAGGAACCAGGCCGACTGCTCGCCGTTGTCCTCGTCGCCGTGATAGCCCTGCCCGATCTCGCTGCCCGTGTATAGCCGGCCCAGGACCTCGCGGACCTTCTCCTGGGTCTTCCAGGGCTGACCGGCCGCGTTATACATGTAGGTGGCGTGGTGCGCGACCTGGTTGCTGTGGCCGTACTGGCCCATCCGTACGTCACGGGCTTCCGTCATCTCGTGGATGACACCGCCGTACGAACCGACGAACTCGGGCCCGGCCGTCTCCGGAGTGGAGAAGTACGTGTCCAGCTTGTCGCCCAGACCGTTGCGTCCGCCGTACAGGTTGGCCAGACCGCGGCTGTCCTGCGGAGCGGTGAAGGCGTAGCCCCAGCCGTTGGTCTCCGTGTAGTCGTAGCCCCAGACGCGCGGGTCGAACTTGTCCGAGGGAGCCGCCAGTCGCCCTTGGCGTCCTTGCCCTGGAAGAAGCCGGCCTTGTCGTCGAAGAGCTTGACGTAGTTCTGCGCACGGTTCAGGAAGTACTCGGACTCCTCCTTGTACCGCTTGTTCTTCGTCTCCTTGTAGAGGGCCTTGCCCATCTGTGCGATGCCGTAGTCGTTGAGGTATCCCTCCAGCGACCAGGACAGACCCTCGTGTGGCCGTGTCGGCGTACCCGGTGAAGACCGAGGTATCCATGCCCTTGCGGCCGACGCCCGAGGACGGGGAACGACCGTTGCGTTCTTGACCGCCGCGTCGTACGCCGCTTCCGCGTCGAACTTCACGCCCTTGACGTACGCGTCGGCGAACGCGACGTCCGAGGAGGTGCCCGTCATCAGGTCGGAGTAGCCGGGGAGGACCAGCGGGAGATCCAGCCGCCGTCCTTGTACTGCTGGACGAAGCCGTCCACCATCTTCCCGGCCTGCTTCGGGGTGAAGAAGGAGTAGGCCGGCCAGGTCGTCCGGTAGGTGTCCCAGAAGCCGTTGTTGACGTACACCTCACCGTCGACGATCTTCGCGCCGGTGTTGGTGGGGTGTTCTCGCCGGTCTTGGCCGAGAAGGGGCTGGCATACTTGCTCTTCCCGCCGACCTGCTCGAAGCCCGAGTTGGGGTACAGGTACAGCCGGTACAGGCTGGAGTAGAGCGTGGTCAGCTGGTCGGCGTTGGCACCCTCGACCTCCACCATGCCCAGGACCTTGTCCCACGCCTTCTGGGCCTTCTTCTGGACCTGCTTGAAGGAGGTGGACTCCGGGAGCTCCATGGCGAGGTTCTTCTTCGCCTGGTCGACGCCGATCAGCGAGGTGGCCAGGCGCAGATTGACGGTCCGGTCCTTGCCCGCGTCGAAGCGGAAGAATCCGGTCACATCGTCACCGCCGCCGCCCTTCAGCTTGCCGCTGTCGGTGACCGGCGCGTCGAAGACGCCGTAGACGAAGAGCCGGGTGGCACCGGTGGAGCCGCCGCTCTTCACGTCCGAGTAGCCGGTGAAGGAGCCGGTCTTCGGGTCCAGGGTCAGGCCGCCGTTGTTGTTCACGTTGTCGAAGACGAGGCTCGCGTCACCCTTGGGGTAGGTGAACCGCATCCGTGCCGCGTGGTCGGTGGGCGTCATCTCGGCCTTGAGGCCGTTCTCGAACGTCACACCGTAGTAGTCGGGCTGCGCCGTCTCGTTCTCGTGCCGGAAGGGCAGTGCGCGCTTCGTACGGGAGGCGTCCGGGTGCCGGAGGCCGCCGACGGCATCATCTGGAAGGTCTGGCGGTCACCCATCCACGGGCTCGGCTCGTGGCTGGCGCTGAAGGCCTGCAGGGTGGGCAGGTTGTCCTCGTTGTTGCCGCGGGAGTAGTCGTACAGCCAGCTCGTCGAGCCGGCGTTGGTGACCGGGGTCCAGAAGTTGAAGCCATGGGGACCGCGGCCGCCGGAATGTTGTTGCCGCGCGAGAAGTCGCCGCTGGAGTTGGTGCCGCGGGTCGTGGAGGCGTATTCCGTGAGGTGCGCCTTGCGCTTCTCCGGGGCCTTCGGGGCGATCTTCACATCGTCGATCCAGCCCTGGAACTTCGCGGCGCCCTTGGGGAGTCGTAGGCCACCAGGATCCGGTCGACCGTCTTGCCCGCGGCGACCGTGCCGATGCGGGACGCGACGCTGTTCCACTGGTTCACGTAGAGCCGCTTGGCATCGGCCTGGCCCTGCGGGTCAGCAGGCCGCCGTGGCTGTCGTTGGCCTTCAGCTCGCTGAGGTAGCTGCCGTCGGTGAACGCGAGGTCCACCGCGACGTGGGTCGCCGGGTAGTTCAGATCCGTCTTGCCCATCTGGGGGTAGACCAGGTAGGAGAGCTCGGTGTCCTTGGTGACGGCGGTGTTGACGTCGAAGACCTTGTTGTACGAGTACGCGTGGCCGTCCGGCTTGTGCGTACCCGCGTAGCGCAGGGCCTTCTTGCCGGAGAAGCCCGCACCCGACTTCGCGGTGGGAGAGCCGGACGGGCCGCGGTCGGCCTGGCTGCGCATGTCGTCCGGTGCGGGGTGGAGGTGTCGCCGTCGGAGAACTGGACATCGCCGAGCTGGATCGCGTCCGCTGCGCCGTTGTTCTTCGTGATCTCCAGCCGGAAGTGCTGGTACGCCTTGTCCGTCTTGAAGTCGTACGACTTGGTCTGGAGCCGCTCGGAGAAGGACTGGCCGGTCTGCTTGTCCAGGTCCGTCCAGGTCTTGCCGTCGGCGGAGCCCTTCAGCGTCCAGTCCTGGGGTCGCGCTTGTCGTGGTCATCGGCGGAAGTAAGCGCGTATGTCACGATCTTGGCCGGTTCGATGAAGTCGAACTCGACCCAGCCGGACGACTCGAAGGCCAGCCACTTGCTGCCGGGCTCCCCGTCGAGCAGGTTCTCCTTCACCTCGCCGCCGTCGGCGTTCTCACCGCTGGCGCGCAGGTCCGTGACCTGATCGGTCACATTGCCCGGTATTCCGTTGGAGAAGCCCCCATCGATACCTGATGCCTTTTTCTTTCCGTCCGGTCCCTCTTCGACGGTGTTGCGCCAGTCCGGCTGCTTTTCGTCCGCCTCGAAGGAAGAACTGAACGAACGGTCGCCAGAGGGCTTTTGGGGATCCGGCCGGTTGTGCGGTGGCTGCGGTGGGGCCGTGACGGCCAGTGCGAGGGAAGCCGCAATGAGCGCGGCTGAGTGCCTTTGTCTCTTACGAGAACTTTGCTGAAGACCACGAGCGGGCTGCATAGCGAGCCATTCCTCCCGGAACAGACTTGGACAACGTTGTCACTGCAGGATGCGTGATCCAGTAGGGATGTAAGTGCTGGGGTGTGTCAAGGGTGTTGCGCGGGATTTGCCCGTCGAATCGACCGTAATGCGAGAATCGTTACACCCGGATCCGGGCGCACGGTGCCGATGTTTCCGCGAGGTCTCAACTCGGGAAAGACTGCCGCTCAAACCTGCATTGGATCTTGCTCAGTTGGCGACAAGTGGACTATACCTGTCGGCACCCGGACGGTTGTTTTCCGCCGGGCAGGGGACGGGATGTCAGCGGCGCCGCTTCGGGCGACTTCGCTGTACGGTCTCCCGCAACCCCACTGCACCTGGCAAGCCGGTAAACCTGTATGACCCAAGCGCAACTGACCGCGGTGGCGGGGCCCTTCGCCTGAGGCGATAGACGGGGACCGATACACCGCCTGAGTCCTGGAGAAGGCGAGGACTTGAGCATGGGATCCACCTCCGCCCACAAGAATGAGGGCCTTGGCCGGCGCGATCTGATCAAGCGGTCTGCCGCAATCGGTCTGATCACTGTTCCGACCATGAGTTTCCTGTCGTCCTGCGCGAGCGGCGACAGTGGCAGCGATGACAAGGCCGAAAAGGGCACCAAGAGCGCGAAGAACCCGCTCGGTGTCAATGAGACCGCTGCCCTCGAGGTCGTCATCTTCAACGGCGGCTTCGGCGAGCAGTACGCGATCGACGCCGAGAAGAAGTACAACGAGGCCTTCCCCAAGGCCCCGAAGGTCAAGCACGCCTCGACCGAGAAGATCCAGTCGCAGCTGCAGCCGCGCTTCAACGGCGGCACCCGCCGGACCTGATCGACAACTCGGGCGCCGAGCAGATGGACATGGGTGTCCTGGTCGGCAAGAAGCAGCTGCTCGACCTGACGCCGCTGATGGACGCACCGTCCTACGACGACCCGGCCAAGAAGGTCCGCGACACGCTGCGCCCCGGTGTCCTGGAGATGGGCCAGTTCGACGGCGACCCGGTCTGGATCATGTACTACGCGTACACGGTCTACGGCGTCTGGTACTCGCAGACCGAGCTCGAGAAGCTCGACGCGACGTACCCGGAGAACTGGGACGACATGCTCGCCCTGTGCGAGAAGGCGAAGAAGAAGGGCATCGCCGGCTGGACGTACCCGGGCAAGTACCCGTACTACCTGCCGTTCTCGCTGTACCCCTTCATCGGCAAGATCGGTGGCCGCGAGGTCCTCGACAAGATCGACAACCTGGAGCCGAATGCCTGGAAGGACCCGGCCGTCAAGGCCGCGTTCGAGGCGTACTACGAGCTCTTCAAGAAGGGCTACATCCTCAAGGGCACTCCGGGCCTGACGCACATCCAGTCGCAGACCCAGTGGACCAAGGGCAAGGCACTCTTCATCCCGAACGGTTCGTGGGTGGAGAACGAGGCCGCGCCGACCACGCCCAAGGACTTCAAGATGATGGTCGGGGCGCCGTCCAGCCTGGACTCGTCCGACAAGATGCCCTTCGGCACCCTCTGGGCCTCCGGCGGTGAGCCCTTCGTCGTTCCTTCGAAGGCGAAGAACGGCGAGGGCGCCATGGAGCAGCTGCGGATCATGCTCTCCGAGGAGTCCTCGAAGAACTTCACCAAGCAGGTCAAGTCGCTCAGCGCCTACAACGGCGGCACCGACGGCCTGAGCCTGTCCACCGCCCTGCAGTCCGGTGTCGACGTCCTGGCGAAGGCCGGCGACAACGTGCTCAACCCGCGTATGCAGGACTGGTACGTGAAGCTCCAGAAGGAGCAGATCGGCATCGCCTGCATCGGCGAGATGATGGCGGGCCGCGCGACCCCGGCGGAGACCATCAAGAAGATCCAGGGCTACGCGGACGCGGCAGCCAAGGACCAGTCCATCAAGCACTACAAGCACCAGTGAGTAACCGTCACCAGCGGCGGCACCCGCGGAAAGATCGGGGTCGGTAAACGATGCAGCACGGCAAGTACCGGTTCATTGTGGGGTTCCTGGCTGCCCCTGGCGTTGTATGCGGTCTTCGTCATCTGGCCGTTCATCCAGTCCATCTACTACTCGTTCACGGACTGGACAGGCCTGAGCCCGGACTTCAAAATGGTCGGCTTCAGCAACTACAGCCGAATGCTCGACGACCCCATCTTCTGGAAGTCGTTGCAGCACAGTGTGCTTCTCGTGCTGCTGCTGCCGCTGGTGACGCTGGGCCTCGCGCTCTTCTTCGCGTTCATGATCAATGTGGGCGGCCGGCGGCGGGGCAAGGGTGCCTCGATCGCCGGCGTGCGGGGCTCGTCCTTCTACAAGATCGCCTATTTCTTCCCGCAGGTGCTGTCGATCGTGATCGTCGCCCTGCTCTTCCAGTTCGCTTTCAACCCCGCGGACGGAATGCTCAATTCGACGCTGAAGGCAGTGGGTCTGGACAGCATCCAGCCGGACTGGCTGGGCGACCCGAACCTCGCGCTCTACTGCGTGATGGCCGTACTGGTCTGGTCGACTGTCGGATTCTTCGTCGTCCTTTTCTCGGCCGGGATGGCATCCATTCCGAGGGACTTCTACGAGGCGGCCCTGCTCGACGGTGCCGACCGTTTCACCACGTTCTTCAAGATCACGCTGCCGTTGCTCTGGGACACCGTGCAGTCGGGCTGGGTCTACATGGGGATCATGGCGCTCGGCGTCGAGGCGTTCACCGCCGTGCAGGTGATGACCGTGGGCCCCGGCGGGCCGGACTACTCCACGACGGTGCTGCCCTGTACGTGTACCAGACGGCCTTCCGTGATGCCCAGGCCGGATACGCGACCACGATCGGTGTGGGACTGCTCATCGTCACGATGGCCTTCGCGGCCATCGTGATGCGGCTGGGCCGCCGTGAGCGGCTGGAGTTCTGATGCCGAGCTTCCGGGGCATGGCCTCCGGCAATCCGGCAGGCCCAACAGGTCGGTCCTGGCGGCCGAATCGACAGCACGAGGTGAGTACAGGTGAAGACCACTGACACCCCGCCGGCCCCGTCGGTGGACCCGAGCCCGGCGGTGACGAAGACGGATGTCCCGGGTGGCGAGAAGGACAAGGGCAGTGAGGGCCGAGTCCTCAATGTCTTCTCGCACGGTGTGCTGATCATCTGGGCGGTCCTGGTCATCATGCCGCTCCTGTGGGCGGTCATGGCGTCGTTCAAGACGGACGACTCGATCCTGTCGACGCCGTGGGCGTTGCCCGACAAGCTGCACTTCGAGAACTGGTCGCGGGCCTGGACCGACGCGCACATGAGTGACTACTTCCTCAACACCATTCTGGTGGTGGGATGTTCGCTCGTAGGCACGCTGCTGCTGGGTTCCATGACCGCGTATGTGCTCGCGCGGTTCACCTTCCCCGGCAACCGGTTCATCTACTACCTGTTCATCGGCGGGATGAGCTTCCCGGTCATCCTCGCGCTGGTCCCGTTGTTCTTCGTGATGAACAACCTGGGGCTGCTGAACACGCCGCACGGGCTGATCCTCGTCTACATCGCGTACTCGCTGCCGTTCACCGTCTTCTTCCTCACCTCGTTCTTCCGGACGCTGCCGTCATCGATCGCGGAAGCGGCGATGCTCGACGGCGCCTCGCACACCCGGACGTTCTTCCAGGTGATGCTGCCGATGGCCAAGCCCGGCCTGATCAGCGTCGGCATCTTCAACTTCCTCGGTCAATGGAACCAGTACATGCTTCCGACCGTGCTGAACACGGACCCGGACGGCAAGGTCCTCTCCCAGGGCCTGGTCGAACTGGCCACCAGCCAGGGCTACAAGGGGACTGGTCGGGGCTCTTCGCCGGCCTGGTGATGGCGATGCTGCCGGTGCTCGCGGCCTACATCGTCTTCCAGCGGCAGGTCGTCGCGGGTCTGACGGCCGGCGCACTCAAGTAGCACCTGCAACAACTGACACCAAGAGCAGACAGAGTTCGTAGCGACGAACCGCCCGCCGGCACCACGCCGACGGGCGGTTCGTCTGCTTCGTCCGTGTTTATCGGCATCCATATGTGGAGGCCCCATGCTCATCCGAGGCTCCGGCTGGTCAAGGTCTTGACGGGGACCCCGAAACGCTCAGCTTAGGGTTCACATGTTAAAGAAACCGGCAGGAGTGAGAGAGTCGATGGAGACTCCGGGGTCGCAGACATCTCTGCATCGGGCCAACCTTGAGCGGGTGGTACGTGCCGTACGCATGGCAGGGTCGCTCACCCAGGCGGAGATCGCCCGCAGCACCGGCCTCTCCGCGGCCACCGTCTCCAATATCGTCCGGGAGCTGAAGGAGGGCGGCACGGTCGAGGTGACCCCACCTCGGCGGGCGGCCGCCGAGCCCGGAGCGTCTCCCTGAGCGGAGACGCCGGCGTCGTCATCGGTGTCGACTTCGGCCATACCCATCTGCGGGTGGCCATCGGCAACCTCGCCCACCAGGTGCTGGCGGAGGAGTCCGAGCCGCTGGACGTCGACGCCTCCTCGGCGCAGGGCTTCGGCCGGGCGGAACAGCTGGTCAACCACCTGATCGAGACCACCGGCATCAGCCCCGGAAGGTGATCGGGGTGGGCCTCGGCGTGCCGGGGCCCATCGACGTGGAGTCGGGCACGCTCGGCTCCACCGCCATCCTGCCGGGCTGGACGGGCATCAACCCCAGCGAGGAGCTCGCCGGGCGCCTGGGCGTGCCCGTGTACGTCGACAACGACGCCAACCTCGGAGCGCTGGGCGAGCTGGTCTGGGGCAGCGGGCGCGGGTCAGGGATCTGGCGTACATCAAGGTCGCCAGTGGTGTCGGGGCCGGTCTGGTGATCGACGGGACCATCTACCGGGGCCCGGGCGGCACGGCCGGCGAGATCGGGCACATCACGCTCGACGAATCCGGCCCTGTGTGCCGCTGCGGCAACCGCGGCTGTCTGGAGACCTTTACGGCAGCCCGGTACGTCCTGCCGCTGCTCATGCCCAGCCATGGCCCCGATCTCACCATGGAGCGGATGGTCCAGCTGGCCCGTGAGGGCGATCCGGGCTGCCGTCGGGTGATCGGGGATGTCGGACGGCACATCGGCAGCGGAGTGGCCAACCTCTGCAATCTGCTCAACCCCAGCCGGGTGGTGCTCGGCGGATCCCTCGCGGAGGCGGGCGAGTTGGTCCTCGGGCCCATCCGTGACTCGGTCTCCCGGTACTCCATCCCCAGCGCCGCCAGACAGCTCTCGGTGCTGCCCGGAGCCCTCGGCAGCCGGGCGGAAGTGCTGGCGCGCTGGCGCTCGTTCTCAGTGAGATGGGCGATTCAACCCTTTGGAGAACACCATGTCCGCCGCGACGCCTGCCTTCACTTAGATAACGAATGGCACCGTTGTCATCTCGTTAAGGATTTACTCCTTGACGCTGACGTCGCGGCCGAGTTGACTTCCGTCCACCTCGGCCGCAACGTCGCGGCCTCGTCAGGAGGTTCGAAATGAACACGCGTATGCGTCGTGCCGCCGTTGCCGTTGCCGCCACCACGATGGCTGTCTCGCTTGCTGCTTGCGGGAGTGCCAAGGAGTCGGGCGACAAGGCCTCGGGCTCGGAGAAGAAGGGCGACGATCTGAAGATCGGTCTGCTGCTTCCCGAGAACGCGACCGCTCGTTACGAGAAGTTCGACAAGCCGATCATCGAGAAGAAGGTCGGCGAGCTCACCTCGGGCAAGGCGGAGGTCATCTACGCCAACGCCAAGCAGGACCCCACGCTGCAGGCGCAGCAGGTCGACACCATGATCACGAACAAGGTCGACGCGCTGATCATCGACGCAGTCGATGCGAAGGCCATCGAGAACAGCGTCAAGAAGGCCAAGGACGAGGGCATCCCCGTCGTCGCCTTCGACCGCCTCGCCGAAGGCCCGATCGACGCCTACACCTCCTTCGACAACGAAGAGGTCGGCCGTGTGCAGGGCAAGGCCCTGCTGGAGGCCCTGGGTGACAACAGCAAGCCCACGGTCGTGATGATGAACGGCGCGATCACCGACCCGAACGCGGCCCTCTTCAAGAGCGGCGCGAAGTCGGTGCTCGACGGCAAGGTCACGTACGGCAAGGAGTACGACACCAAGGAGTGGAAGCCGGAGAACGCCAACGCCAACATGGAGGCGGCGATCACGGCTCTCGGCAAGGACAAGATCGACGGTGTCTACTCCGCCAACGACGGCATGGCGGGCGCCAGCATCCAGGCCCTCAAGTCCGCGGGCATCAGCAAGCTCCCGCCGGTCACCGGCCAGGACGCGGAGCTGGCCGGTGTGCAGCGCATCGTCGCCGGTGAGCAGTTCATGAGCGTCTTCAAGTCCTACCCGCAGGAGGGCGTCGTCGCCGCGGAGATGGCTGTCGCTTTGGCCACGGGCAAGAAGCTGGACACCATCGCCACGTCCACGATCGACAACGCCAGCGCCAAGGGCATCCCCACCGTCCTGGTGCCGGTCGTCTCGCTGACGACGAAGAACATCAAGGAAACCGTCATCAAGGACGGCTTCTACACGGTCGACGAGATCTGCACCGGCAAGTACAAGGCTGCCTGCAAGACCATCGGCCTCAGCTAGTGCCGTGCCCGGCAAGCTCTGCCCTGTCGCGCCGCCCGGCACACACGCACGGGACGATGCTCCTTGACGGGCAGAGACTGCCGGCGGTGCTGCTCGGCCCCTAGCGGGACCGGCCGGCCACGGCCCTCCCGCCAGGCCACAGAGCCTGTCCGGTGCCTCGCCCACCAACTGTCCCGCTACCGGGCGGGGCGCCGGACGGAACGCTCACCTCATTTTTCGAATTGTTCGTAGCTTCCGCTCGACCCTCCGCGCCTCCCTCCGGCGCGGAATCCCCGCCGGTCAGGCGGCGAAGGAGATGGTTCACGTGTCCGCTACGCCCGTGTTGGCGTTGCGAGGGGTCTCCAAGCGATTCGGTGCCGTACAGGTACTCACCGATGTTGAGCTTGAGGTCCACTCCGGCGAGGTGGTCGCCCTGGTGGGCGACAACGGTGCCGGCAAGTCCACACTCGTCAAGACGATCGCCGGTGTGCACCCCATCGATGACGGAGTCATCGAGTGGGAAGGCCGCCCGGTAGGGATCAACAAACCGCACGACGCCCAGAACCTGGGCATCGCGACCGTCTACCAGGACCTCGCGCTCTGCGACAACCTCGATGTCGTCGGCAACCTCTACCTCGGCCGGGAGCTCCGCAGGTTCGGAGTCCTCAACGAGATCGAGATGGAGCGACGCTCCTGGAGCTCCTCAACACGCTGTCGATCCGCATCCCCAGCGTCCGCATCCCGATCGCCTCGCTCTCCGGCGGCCAGCGCCAGACCGTGGCCATCGCCCGTTCGATGCTCGGTGAGCCCAGGCTGGTCATCCTCGACGAGCCCACCGCGGCCCTCGGCGTCGAGCAGACCGCCCAGGTCCTCGACCTCGTCGAGCGGCTGCGCGAGCGCGGCCACGCGGTCATCCTCATCAGCCACAACATGGCCGATGTGAAGGCCGTCGCCGACAAGGTCGCCGTGCTCCGACTGGGCCGCAACAACGGGGTCTTCGATGTGAAGACCACCTCGCACGAAGAGATCATCTCCGCCATCACGGGCGCCACGGACAACGCCGTGACCCGACGTGCGGCGCGCAACGCGGAGGTCCAGAAGTGAAGACCGACAAGAAGTCGACCGAGGGCGCCCCGGTGGTGAACCCGGAGGCCGCCAAGGGCGCGGACACCGCGATCGACCCCGCCTGCTCGTGCGCGAACAGGGCTTCGCCGGCTACATCGGCGAGTTCAAGCGCAAGGTCCGCGGTGGTGACCTGGGCTCGATCCCGGTGATCATAGGCCTGCTCATCATCTGTGTGGTCTTCCAGAGCCTGAACTCCGAGTTCCTCTCCGCGAAGAACATCAGCGACATCGCGGTCACGATGGTGGCCACCGGCATGATGGCTGTCGGCATCATCTTCGTGCTGCTGCTCGGAGAGATCGACCTCTCGGTGGGATCGGTCAGCGGTGTCTCCAGCGCCGTCGTCGCCGTGCTGAGCGTCACCCACGGCGTCAACGAGTGGCTCGCGCTGATCATCGCGATCCTCAGCGGCGCCGTGATGGGGCGATCCACGGCTTCTTCTTCGCCCGGATCGGCGCACCCGCATTCGCCGTCACTCTGGCAGGACTGCTGTTCTGGCTGGGCTTCATGCTCCAGCTCCTGGGCAGCACCGGCACGATCAACCTGGACAGCGACGGTGTGGTCGGCAAGCTGACCACGTACTACTTCGCCGATGTGGCGGCCGCCTACGGGCTCGCCGTGGTCGCGGTGGTGGCCTTCTTCCTGTCCGCCTATCTCGACAGCCGCCGCCGCACGGCCGCCGGCATCCCGGCCCGGCCGCTCGCCGACATCGTGGTGCGCACCGCCGTGCTCGCGGTGTTCGCCTTCGCCGCGGCGTACATGTTCAACCAGTACCGGGGCCTGCCCCTGGCGCTGGTGCTCTTCCTCGTGGTCCTGGTGGGTACGGACTTCCTGCTCCGCCGCACCAGCTACGGCCGGAAGGTCTTCGCACTCGGCGGCAGCGTCGAGGCGTCCCGGCGCGCCGGTATCAACGTCACGGCGATCCGGGTCTCGGTCTTCTCCATCGCGGGTACGTTCGCGGCCATCGGCGGTCTGTTCTGGGCCTCCAAGATCGCGGCGGCCAACCAGGGCTCCGGCACCGGTGACCTGCTGATGAACGTCATCGCGGCAGCCGTCATCGGTGGCACGAGCCTCTTCGGCGGCCGCGGCCGTACGTGGAACGCGCTGCTCGGTGTGATGGTGATCGTCTCGATCCAGTACGGACTCTCGCTGGAAGGCATCGAGACACCGGTGCAGTACATGGTCACCGGTGGTGTGCTTCTCGCCACGGTCGTCATCGACTCCATCACCCGTAAGACCCAGAAGACGGCGGGCCGCGCCTGACCGCGGTTTCGCACACGTGCCCGGCATCCTTCGTGGTGCCGGGCATGCGCGTTCCCCGCGCCGCGAACCGCTCACGTGAGATGGAATGCACCGCCCGATGCCCGAGGCCGCCGACGGAACATTAGACTCATCCGAACCGGCACGCTCGACAGGCTCAAACGCAAGGAGGCACGGGTGGATCTGCTGACCCGCATCGGGGACCGCGCGACCTGGACCGGCTCAGCCTTGAGCAGCTGAACCAGCTGGCCGAGGAGATCCGGACCTTCCTCGTCGACGCGGTGTCCAAGACAGGCGGACACCTCGGTCCCAACCTGGGCGTGGTCGAGCTGACCATCGCCCTGCACCGGGTGTTCGAGTCGCCGAAGGACAAGGTTCTCTTCGACACCGGCCATCAGAGCTATGTGCACAAGCTGCTCACCGGCCGGCAGGACTTCTCGAAGCTCAAGAGCAAGGGCGGCCTCTCCGGGTACCCGTCCCGTGCCGAGTCCGAGCACGACATCATCGAGAACTCGCACGCCTCCACTGTGCTCGGCTGGGCCGACGGTCTGGCCAAGGCCAACGAGGTGCTCAAGAAGGACGACCACGTCGTCGCGGTGATCGGTGACGGCGCGCTCACCGGCGGAATGGCCTGGGAGGCGCTGAACAACATCGCCGCAGCCAAGGACCGGCCCTCGTCATCGTCGTCAACGACAACGAGCGCTCCTATGCCCCGACCATCGGCGGCCTGGCCAACCACCTCGCGACCCTGCGCACCACGGACGGTTACGAGAAGGTCCTGGCCCGCGGCAAGGACATCCTGGAGCGCACGCCTGTCGTCGGCAGGCCGCTGTACGAGACCCTGCACGGCGCCAAGAAGGGCCTCAAGGACTTCATCGCCCCGCAGGGCATGTTCGAGGACCTCGGCCTGAAGTACGTCGGGCCGATCGACGGCCATGACATCGAGGCCCTGGAATCCGCCCTGACGCGCGCCAAGCGCTTCGGCGGCCCGGTCATCGTCCACTGCCTCACCGAGAAGGGCCGTGGCTACACCCCGGCCCTGAAGGACGAGGCAGACCGTTTCCACGCCGTCGGCAAGATCCATCCGGACACCGGCCTGCCCATCTCCACCTCCGGCCTCGACTGGACCTCGGTCTTCGGCGAGGAAATGGTCAAGCTGGGCAAGGAGCGCAAGGACATCGTCGCGATCACAGCGGCCATGCTCCAGCCCGTCGGCCTCGGCAGGTTCGAGGAGGCGTTCCCGGACCGGATCTACGACGTCGGGATCGCCGAGCAGCACGGCGCGGTCTCCGCGGCGGGCCTGGCCACCGGCGGACTGCACCCCGTGTTCGCGGTCTACGCGACCTTCCTCAACCGTGCCTTCGACCAGGTCCTGATGGATGTCGCGCTGCACAAGTGCGGTGTCACCTTCGTCCTGGACCGGGCCGGAGTCACCGGTACGGACGGCGCCTCGCACAACGGCATGTGGGACATGTCGATCCTGCAGTGCGTGCCGACCCTCAGGATCGCCGCCCCGCGCGACGCCGACCAGGTCCGCGCCCAGCTGCGTGAGGCCGTCGAAGTCGACGACGCCCCGACCGTGGTCCGCTTCTCCAAGGGGCGGTCGGACCGTCGGTCAAGGCCCTGTCCACGGTCGGCGGCATGGACGTCCTGCGCAACGCCGACACGGACAAGCCGGACGTCCTGCTGGTCTCCATCGGGGCGCTCGCACCGATGTGCCTGGAGATCGCCGGTCTGCTCGACGCACAGGGCATCTCCACGACCGTCGTCGACCCGCGCTGGGTCAAGCCCGTCGACGAGGCACTCGCCCGCTCGCCGCGAAGCACCGGGTCGTCGTCACCGTCGAGGACAACAGCAGGGCGGGAGGCGTCGGTTCGGCCATCGCCCAGGCCATGCGTGACGCCGGGGTCGATGTGCCCCTGCGTGACTTCGGCATCCCGCCCGTCTTCCTCGACCACGCCTCCCGCAAGGAGGTCATGGCCGAGATCGGGCTGACCGCACCGGACATCGCGCGTCAGGTCACCGGTCTGGTCGCCGAGCTCGACGGACGGTACGAGAGCCCCGCCGCGGACCCCGCCGTGGAGCCCGCCCGGGACTGACACCCCGCCCGGCCCGCGTGTCCGGCTGCGCCCCTCGGCCCGAAAGGGTCCCAGGGGCGCAGCTCTGCGATGACCCGGCTCGGACGGCGCGAACGCCCCTGCGCCCCCGGACACCGCACGCCGCGCACCGCACTTCGCAGTTACGGCGCTCACCCGGGGCACGGCCGGACGGTCCCGGAAGGCCTCGCCGCCACTGCTCCGTTCGGTCGAGCGCTCTTCCCTCTCAAGGGCCCCATCGGGTGAATCGCGCCTACCGGCCTCTCGTCGGCCGCGCGCCCTCTCGATCATGGCCCTGATTCGGGTAACGCGAGGGCCGCGGCGACGGACGAGCACGGAGGCAGACCGGTGGGCACAATGTTTCGGACGAAGACGGTCGAACAGTCGATCAAGGACACGGAGGAACCGGACCACCAGCTCAGGAAGTCCCTCTCCGCGCTTGATCTGACGGTCTTCGGAGTCGGCGTCATCATCGGCACCGGCATCTTCGTCCTCACGGGAAGGTGGCCAAGGAAACGGCCGGCCCCGCCACGGCCCTCGCCTTCATCGCCGCCGGTATCGTCTGCGCCCTGGCCGCGCTCTGCTACGCCGAGTTCGCCTCCACGGTCCCGGTGGCGGGCTCCGCGTACACCTTCGCGTACGCCTCACTCGGGGAGCTGGTCGCCTGGACCATCGGCTGGGACCTGGTACTCGAATTCGCGCTGGGCACGGCCGTGGTAGCGGTCGGCTGGTCCGGCTACGTCCGCTCACTGATGGACAACATCGGTTTGACGATGCCGGAAACGCTCTCCGGGCCCGATGTGGCGGAGGGCTTCGGCTTCGACATCCTTGCCTTCGCGCTGGTGCTGGTGCTCACGGTCATCCTGGTGTTCGGCATGAAGCTGTCCGCCCGGGTCACCACGATCGTGGTCGCCATCAAGGTCGCCGTGGTCCTGATCGTGATCATCGCCGGTGCCTTCTTCATCGAGGCCGACAACTACGCCCCGTTCATCCCGAAAGCTGTGAAGCAGCCCGCAGGCTCGGGTCTCGACGCCCCGCTGGTCCAGCTGATCTTCGGCTACGCGCCCACGAACTTCGGCCTCATGGGCATCTTCACCGCCGCTTCCATCGTCTTCTTCGCCTTCATCGGCTTCGACGTCGTGGCCACCGCGGCCGAGGAGACCAAGATCCCCAGCGGGACATGCCGCGAGGAATCCTCGCCTCGCTCGTCATCTGCACCCTGCTCTACGTGGCCGTGTCGATCGTCGTCACCGGAATGCAGCACTACAGCGAGCTGTCGGTGAGCGCCCCTCGCCGACGCGTTCAAGGCCGTCGGACATCCCTTCTACGCCGGAGTCATCAGCTTCGGCGCCGCGGTCGGCCTCACCACGGTGTGCATGATCCTGCTGCTCGGGCAGACCAGGGTGTTCTTCGCGATGAGCCGGGACGGACTGCTTCCGCGGTTCTTCTCGGTGACCCACCCACGGTTTCGCACCCCGTACCGTCCGACGATCCTGCTCGGCGTTCTCATCGCGATCATCGCGGGCTTCACGAGCATCAACGAACTGGCGACCCTGGTGAACATCGGCACGCTCTTCGCGTTCGTCGTCGTCGCCCTGGGCGTGCTGGTCCTGCGCCGCACCCGCCCCGACCTCCACCGCGCCTTCCGCACCCCATGGGTACCGGTGATCCCGGTCCTCTCGGTGGCCGCGTCGGTCTGGCTGATGCTCAATCTGCCGGCCGAGACATGGGTTCGGTTCGCCGTCTGGATGGCGCTCGGCATGATCATCTACTTGGCGTACGGGCGCCGGAACAGCCGCATCTCGAACAACCCCGAGTAGGGCTCGGAGCACAGAAAGGGTACGGCCCGTGATCCGGGCCGTACCCCTTCGCCGACTAGGAAGACGCTACGCCGGAACGCTCGCCACGCCCTGCGCCAGGAACTTCTTGCCCGTGACCCGCTCGGATACGCCCTCGCGGTCCAGGAACGGCGTGATACCGCCCAGGTGGAAGGGCCAGCCCGCGCCGGTGATCAGGCAGAGGTCGATGTCCTGGGCCTCGGCGACGACGCCCTCGTCCAGCATCAGGCCGATCTCCTGCGCCACCGCGTCCAGGACGCGGTCGCGGACCTGCTCCTCGGTCAGGACGGTGTCGCCCTGCTTGAGGAGAGCGGCGACCTCCGGGTCCAGCTCCGGCTTGCCGGAATCGTGGACGTAGAAGCCGCGCTTGCCGGCCTTGACGACCGCCGCGAGGTTCTCGGAGACGGTGAAGCGCTCCGGGAAGGCGCGGTTCAGGGTCTCGGAGACGTGCAGGCCGATCGCAGGGCCGACCAGCTCCAGGAGCACCAGCGGGGACATCGGCAGACCGAGCGGCTCGATGGCCTTCTCCGCGGTCTCGACCGAGGTGCCCTCGTCGATGATGTTCTGGATCTCGCCCATGAAGCGGGTGAGGATGCGGTTGACGACGAACGCCGGGGCGTCCTTCACCAGGACCGCGGTCTTCTTCAGCTTGCGGGCGACACCGAACGCCGTGGCCAGCGAGGCGTCGTCGGTCTGCTCGCCGCGCACGATCTCCAGGAGCGGCAGGATCGCGACCGGGTTGAAGAAGTGGAAGCCGACGACCCGCTCGGGGTTCTTCAGCTTCGACGCCATCTCGGTGACCGAGAGGGAGGAGGTGTTGGTGGCGAAGACGGCGTGCGCCGGGGCGACCGCCTCGACCTCCGCGAACACCTGCTGCTTGACGCCGATCTCCTCGAAGACGGCCTCGATGATGAAGTCGGCGTCGGCGAAGCCCTCGGCCTTGTCCAGCACACCGGAGATCAAGGCCTTGAGGCGGTTGGCCTTGTCCTGGTTGATGCGGCCCTTGCCGAGCAGCTTGTCGACCTCGGCCTGGACGTAGCCCACACCCTTGTCGACCCGGGCCTGGTCGATGTCCGTCAGGACGACCGGGACCTCCAGGCGGCGCAGGAAGAGCAGGGCGAGCTGCGAGGCCATCAGGCCCGCGCCTACCACGCCGACCTTGGTGACCGGGCGGGCCAGGGCCTTGTCCGGAGCGCCGGCCGGGCGCTTGGCGCGCTTCTGGACCAGATTGAAGGAGTAGATCCCGGAGCGCAGCTCGCCGCCCATGATCAGGTCCGCGAGGGCCTGGTCCTCGGCGTCGAAGCCGGCGCCCAGGTCGCCGTCCTTGGCCGCGGCGATGATCTCCAGCGCGCGGTATGCGGCCGGGGCCGCGCCGTGCACCTGGAGTCCGCGATGGCCCGGCCACGGGCGACGGCCTGGTCCCAGGCCTCCCGCGGTCCACCTCGGGGCGCTCCACCTCGAGCGAGCCGTTGAGTACGGACGCGGTCCAGATCAGCGACTGCTCCAGGAAGTCGGCGCCCTCGAAGAGTGCGTCGGCGATCCCGAGCTCGAAGACCTGCTTGCCCTTGAGCTGACGGTTCTGGTTGAGCGAGTTCTCGATGATCACCGAGACCGCGCGGTCGGCGCCGATCAGGTTGGGAAGCAGCGCGCAGCCGCCCCAGCCGGGGACCAGGCCGAGGAAGACCTCGGGCAGTGAGAACGCGGGCAGCCCCTGGAGACGGTGCGGTACGAGCAGTGCAGCCCGATCTCGACACCGCCGCCCATGGCCGCGCCGTTGTAGTACGCGAAGGTCGGGACCGCGAGGCCGGACAGGCGGCGGAAGACGTCGTGGCCGCCCTTGCCGATGGCCAGCGCGTCCTTGTGGTTCTTGAGGAGCTCGACGCCCTTGAGGTCGGCGCCCACCGCGAAGATGAACGGCTTGCCGGTGACGCCGACACCGACGATCGCGCCCTCGGCGGCCTCCTTCTCGACCTGGTCGACGGCGGCGTTCAGGTTCGCCAGCGACTGGGGCCGATGGTGGTCGGCTTGGTGTGGTCGAGACCGTTGTCCAGGGTGATGAGGGCGAAACGGCCCGCACCGCCGGGAAGGTCGAGGTGGCGTACGTGCGCCTGCGTGACGACCTCGCCGGGGAACAGCTCGGCCGCACCCTTCAGAAGCTCAGTGGTGGTGGTGCTCACTTGTTGCCTCCGTCGAAATTCGGGTTCTCCCAGACGACCGTCGCGCCCATGCCGAAGCCGACGCACATGGTCGTCAGGCCGTAGCGGACCTCCGGCTGCTCCTCGAACTGGCGGGCCAGCTGAGTCATCAGACGGACGCCGGAGGAGGCGAGCGGGTGGCCGTAGGCGATCGCGCCGCCGTACTGGTTGACGCGCGCGTCGTCGTCGGCGATGCCGTAGTGCTCCAGGAAGGCGAGCACCTGGACAGCGAACGCCTCGTTGATCTCGAAGAGACCGATGTCGGAGATGGACAGGCCTGCCTTGGACAGGGCCTTCTCCGTCGCCGGGATCGGGCCGTAGCCCATGACCTCGGGCTCGACGCCCGCGAAGGCGTACGACATCAGCCGCATCTTGACCGGGAGGCCCAGCTCGCGGGCGACGTCCTCGGCTGCGAGCAGCGAGGCGGTGGCGCCGTCGTTGAGTCCGGCGGCGTTACCGGCCGTCACGCGGCCGTGGGCGCGGAACGGGTCTTCAGACCGGCCAGGGACTCCATCGTGGTGCCCGGACGCATCGGCTCGTCGGCGGTGACCAGGCCCCAGCCCGTCTCGCCGACGTCCGCGTTGGTGCGGCGTACGGCGACGGGCACCAGGTCCTGCTGGATCTTGCCGTTGGCGTACGCCTTGGCGGCCTTCTCCTGCGAACGCACCGCGTACTCGTCGGCGCGCTGCTTGGTGATCGTGGGGTACCTGTCGTGCAGGTTCTCCGCGGTCATGCCCATGAACAGGGCGGACTCGTCGACCAGTTTCTCCGATACGAAGCGCGGGTTCGGGTCCACGCCCTCGCCCATCGGGTGGCGGCCCATGTGCTCGACCCCGCCGGCCACGACGATGTCGTACGCGCCGAAGGCGATGGAGCCTGCCGTCGAGGTGACGGCGGTCAGGGCGCCGGCGCACATGCGGTCGATCGAGTAGCCGGGGACCGACTGCGGCAGACCGGCCAGGATTCCGGCGGTGCGGCCGAGGGTGAGGCCCTGGTCGCCGATCTGGGTGGTCGCGGCGATGGCGACCTCGTCGATCGTGGCGGGGTCCAGGTCCGGGTTGCGGCGCAGCAGCTCCCGGATGGCCTTCACGACGAGATCGTCGGCGCGGGTCTCGTGGTAGATGCCCTTCGGGCCCGCTTTGCCGAACGGGTGCGGACGCCGTCGACGAAGACGACGTCCCGGATGGTACGAGGCACGGTGGCTCTCCTCCAGGGTGCGGGATGGCACTGCTGCGGGCACGCCCGGAAGCGCGCCGCCTCCCTCATGCTACTTGCGGGTAACCAGACTGCCCACCCCAAGGCCGGAGCGTCGAAGGTCACATCCCACGGGACGCCGCCACAGCTCACGGGAGTGCGAGTAACTGGCTTGAATTCGACCATACGAAAGGGCTGCCCAGGTCTCTCGGGCGGCACTTCCCGTGGCAGACGGACGTTCGCGAACCGGATCTGACCGGGTGTTCAGGGAAGTGCGGAGCAGACCCGGGAACTGAACGAGCCGCCACGATGGCGGAGTCGCCGACAGAAGACCCCGGCCGATCCGGCCGGGGTGCGTTGGCAATGTCAGGCGGTGGTGCTCAGGGCCCGCAGCAGCAGCGGGGCGACCAGCTCGATCTGCCAGCGGCGCGCACCGTATTCGGCGAGCACACGCTCCACCGCGTCCGGCGTAGTGCTGCCGGGCGGCTCCCAGCAGACCCGGCGCACGGTGTCCGGGGTGATCAGATTCTCCTGCGGCATGTGCAACTTCTCGGCGAGTGCTGACACGGCAGCGCGCGCCGCCAGAGACGGCCGCGGCGTCCGGGTCCTTGTCCGCCCAGGAGCGCGGCGGCGGCGGTCCCGCGGGCTGCTGGCCGGGCTGCGGGAGCTGGGTGTCGGGCAGTTCCCTGGCCCGGTCGACGGCAGCCTGCCACTGCTCCAGCTGACGGCGTCCCATCCGGTGGCCGAAGCCGGGGAGCGCGGTGAGGGCCTGCACATTGACCGGCATCGCGAGGGCGGCCTCGATGATCGCACCGTCGCCGAGCACCTTGCCGGGGAGAGGTCGCGGCGCTGCGCGACCTCGTCCCGGGCGTTCCACAGCTCCCGTACGACCGCGATCTGGCGCCGCCGCCGCACCTTGTGCATGCCGGAGGTCCGGCGCCACGGGTCCTGCGCGGGGAGCGGGCGGCGCCGAGGCGATCGCGTCGAACTCCTCCCGCGCCCACTCCAGCTTGCCCTGCCGGTCGAGCTCCTCCTCCAGGGCATCGCGCAGATCGACCAGCAGCTCGACATCGAGGGCGGCGTAGCGCAGCCAGGGTCGGGCAGTGGGCGGGTGGACCAGTCGACCGCGGAGTGGCCCTTCTCCAGCGCGTAACCGAGCACGTTCTCCACTATGGCGCCGAGCCCGACCCGCGGGAATCCCGCCAGCCGCCCGGCGAGCTCGGTGTCGAAGAGTGAGGTGGGGACCATGCCTATGTCGCGCAGGCAGGGCAGGTCCTGGGTTGCCGCGTGCAGGATCCACTCGGTGCCGGTGAGGGCCTCGCCGAGACCTGACAGGTCCGGGCAGCCGACCGGGTCGATCAGTGCGCTGCCCGCGCCCTCGCGGCGCAGCTGTACGAGGTAGGCGCGCTGGCCGTAGCGGTAGCCGGAGGCGCGCTCGGCGTCGACGGCGACGGGCCGGTGCCCGCGGCGAAGGCCGCGATCACCTCGGCGAGCGCGTCGTCGGACGCCACCACCGGGGAATGCCCTCGCGCGGTTCGAGCAAGGGGATCGGCGCCGGGGCGACGTCGTCCGGGGCGCCCCGGTGGTTCGCAGTGATGTGTCTTCTGCGGTCTCTTGGGCGTCGGTCACATGCCAAGGGTATCTGTGAGTACGGAGCCCGTCGACGGAAGGTTCCGTCGACGGGCTCCGATGCACGTAAACCGGCCGGGTCCGCATCCGCGTACGCACCGGAGGGTGGCCGGGGTCATGGGGTCAGTGGATAATGCCCGTCCGCAGGGCAACGGCGACCATTCCTGCGCGGTCTCCGGTGCCGAGCTTGCGGGCGATGCGGGCGAGATGGCTCTTGACGGTGAGGGCGGAGAGCCCCATCGAGACGCCGATGGCCTTGTTGGACTGGCCTTCGGCGACCAGGCGGAGCACCTCCACCTCGCGGCCGGACAGTTCGCGGTAGCCGCCCGGGTGGCTCGGGGAACCGGGAGGCCGGCGGTGCATACGGGCGGCGTTTGCGCCGATCGGTGCGACGCCGGGGCGCGTGGGTGGCCGATGTTGGTACGGGTGCCGGTGACGACGTAGCCCTTCACGCCGCCTGCGAGGGCGTTGCGTACGGCGCCGATGTCGTCGGCGGCGGAGAGGGCGAGGCCGTTCGGCCAGCCGGCGGCTCGGGTTTCGGACAGCAGGGTCAGCCCGGAACCGTCGGGCAGGTGGACGTCGGCTACGCAGATGTCGCGCGGGTTACCGACGCGGGGCGGGCCTCCGCGATGGACGACGCCTCGATGACGTCACGTACTCCGAGTGCCCACAGATGGCGGGTGACGGTGGAACGGACGCGCGGGTCGGCCACGACGACCATGGCCGTCGGCTTGTTCGGGCGGTAGGCGACCAGGCTTGCGGGCTGCTCGAGGAGAACGGACACCAGGCCTCCTGGGGAGTGGCGGGACGGGCCGGTTCGAAGACGAAGCCGGGGCGAACCGTGCTTGAAGGGTCATTGACCTCTTCGGCAGCAGACCCGTCCTCCTTTAGAGGAAGATCGCGATTTGATGAGTAACAATTCGGGCAAATAGGACGCGCGATCGATTGTACGAAAAGAGAGCCGGTGTCTGGGCGGCCCACACTCCCAGGGTGACGCAGTGTTACGGGGCCTGTGGGCCGCGCCGTTGGGGAGTGAGACCACCGCGGGTCGGCCGTGCCCGATGGCGGCAGGCCGGCGATCTGGCAGAGCAGATCCCCAGGCGGCCAGGTGTGACGCCGTATCGGGTACTCCGTCACGCCCCTCGCGCGGCGTCCAGGAGGCCCGGATCTCGATCTGGGTCGCGGGCCGGCGTGCGGAGAGTGTGCCGAAGTAGTGCGATCCGGCGCGCGTCACCGTGCCCCCGCCTCTCCGTACGACAGGCCGCGCGCGTCCAGGGCGCCCGTCAGCCAGGACCAGCACACTTCGGGCAGTAGTGGATCGGCCGCCATCTCCGGCTCCAGCTCCGCCCGCACGAGTGTCACGAGGCGAAAGTTCCCCTGCCAGGCGTCGTGCCCGGACGGATCGTGCAGGAGTACCAGACGGCCGTCGGCGAGATCGTCCTCGCCGTCGACGACCGCCGCCTCCAGGGCGTAGGCATGTGGAGCGAGGCGTTGGGGTGGTCGCGTCGACTCGATCTCCAGTTCGGTTCGTAGTCGTGCGGAGCGCAGTGCTTCGACCGCCGACCGGAATGCGGGCGGGACGGTTCTACCCTCCGCACTGTCCTTGGTGTCAGCGCTGTCGGAATGATCGGAAAAGTGTCCCTGAGCCGGAGCCATGCGGGGAAGACTAGGCCGAACCGGGGTCTCGCGCAGGCAGGGACACCGGGCGGGGCCGGCTCCTTATAGCTTCATGCGAAGATTCTCGGTGTGAGCGCCAATGACCGCCCCTCGGGCCAGCAGACGAAGACTTCCACCACCCACGAGTCGGCGTTCCTCAAGGCGTGCCGCCGTGAGCCGGTGCCGCACACCCGGTCTGGTTCATGCGGCAGGCGGGGCGCTCGCTGCCCGAGTACCTGAAGGTCCGCGAAGGCATCGCGATGCTCGACTCCTGCATGATGCCGGAGCTGGTCGCCGAGATCACGATGCAGCCCGTACGCCGCCACAAGGTCGACGCCGCGATCTACTTCAGCGACATCGTCGTACCGCTCAAGGCCATCGGTATCGACCTCGACATCAAGCCCGGTATCGGCCCGGTGATCGCGGAGCCCATTCGCACCCGCGCCGATCTGGCCAGGCTGCGCGATCTCACACCCGAGGACGTCCCATACGTCACCGAGGCCATCGGCCTGCTCACCGCCGAGCTGGGGCCACGCCGCTCATCGGTTTCGCCGGTGCCCCGTTCACCCTCGCCAGCTACCTCGTGGAGGGCGGCCCGTCCCGCAACCACGAGCGCACCAAGGCGATGATGTACGGCGACCCGGAGCTCTGGGCCGATCTGCTCGACCGGCTCGCGGAGATCACCGGAGCGTTCCTGAAGGTCCAGATCGAGGCGGGCGCATCGGCGGTCCAGCTCTTCGACTCCTGGGTCGGTGCCCTGGCGCCCGACGACTACCGCCGTTCCGTGATGCCGGCCTCCGCCAAGGTCTTCGGCGCCGTCGCGTCGTACGGCGTCCCGCGCATCCACTTCGGCGTCGGCACCGGCGAGCTGCTCGGCCTGATGGGCGAGGCGGGCGCGGATGTCGTCGGCGTCGACTGGCGCGTCCCGATGGACGTCGGCGCACGCCGGGTCGGCCCCGGCAAGGCACTGCAGGGCAACCTCGACCCGGCGGTGCTGTTCGCGCCGACCGCGACCGTGGAGGAGAAGGCGCGCGAGGTGCTCGACGCGGCGGCCGGTCTGGAGGGCCATATCTTCAACCTGGGCCACGGCGTCATGCCGGCGACCGACGCGGACGCTCTGACCCGGCTCGTGGAGTACGTGCACGAGCAGACGGCCGGCTGACACGTCAGGCGGGGCGCTGCTCCACGGGTTCGAAAGCGAAGGCGTCCTGCGGGGCGGTGAGAGCGCAGCCGCCCGCCATTCAGGCCGTGCCCGCCCTTCGCACCGCCGTCACCGTCTTGCGGGCCGCCACCAGGATCGGGTCCCAGACCGGAGAGAACGGCGGGCGTAGCCCAGGTCGAGCGCCGTCATCGCTTCCACCGTCATGCCGGCGGTCAGAGCCACCGCAGCGATGTCCACGCGCTTGGCGGCGCCCTCACGTCCCACGATCTGCACCCCAGGAGCCGGCCCGTACGGTACTCCGCGAGCATCTTCACCGTCATCGACCGGGCCCCGGGTAGTAGCCGGCCCGGCCGGTCGACTCGATCGTCGCCGCGACGTAGCGCAGTCCGACCGCCGTCGCGTCCTTCTCCCGCAGCCCGGTGCGGGCGATCTCCAGATCGCAGACCTTGCTCACCGCCGTGCCGACCACCCGGGAAACGTCCGTAGCCGCCGCCCACATTGGCGCCGATGATCTGGCCGTGCTTGTTGGCGTGGGTGCCCAGCGCGATATGGCGGGTGCGGCCCGCGACCAGGTCGAGGACCTCGACGCAGTCCCCGCCCGCCCAGATGTTGTGGTGGCCCACGACCCGCATCGACAGATCCGTCAGCAGACCGCCGTGCGGGCCGAGCGGGAGGCCGACCGCACGGGCCAGGGACGTCTCGGGCTCGACGCCGATTCCGAGCACCACGACGTCCGCCGGATACGTCTCCCCGTCCGTGGCGACCGCGTTGACCCGGCCGTCCGGGCCGGTGCCGATCCCGGTGACCGCGGCACCGTTCACCGTGGTGATGCCCAGCCCGTCCATCGCGTCGTGGACCAGCCGCCCCATATCGGGGTCCAGGGTCGCCATGGGCTGCTCGCCGCGATTGAGTACCGTCACGTCGAAGCCGCGTTTCAGCATCGCCTCGGCCATCTCGACGCCGATGTAGCCCGCGCCGATCACGACCGCCCGCCGGCCCGGCGCCGCATCCAGTGAGTCCAGGAGCGCCTGCCCGTCGTCCAGGGTCTGCACCCCGTGCACACCGGGAGCGTCGATTCCGGGCAGCGGCGGGCGTACGGGGCGTGCGCCCGTCGCGATCACCAGCTTGTCGAATCCCGTCCAGGACGTCTCGCCGCTGTCGCGGTCCAGGGCACGCACCCGCTGTCCGGCGACATCGATCTCCGTCACCTCGGTGCGGGTGCGCAGATCGATGGAGCGGGCCCGGTGCTCCTCAGGGGTACGGGCGATGAGGTCGTCCCGGTCCTCGACGTCGCCCCCACCCAGTACGGGATGCCGCAGGCCGAGTACGAGGTGAAATGGCCGCGCTCGAAGGCGACGATGCTCATCTCGTCCGGCCCTTGAGACGGCGGGCCTGCGACGCGGCGGACATGCCCGCCGCGTCGCCCCGATGACCACCAGTCGCTCCGCTGCCATTCCGGGTCCCTTCGCCGCAGTGTCAGGGAGCCCACGCTACGGCGCTCAGGGGCCGCCGCGGTATCCGACCCGTCCGCGGTGTCCTGAGCGGGGAGGCGGCGGCCTGCGGAGCGCGACGGCGCGGCAGGCGCCCGCGCAGCACCCGCCACAGGAGCAGCAGCACGGCCGCCGCGGCCAGGAACGGTGCTGTGGCACCGAACGCCATCGCCACCCACCGCAGCATCGTCACGAACGCGTCCCAGCCGCCGCCCAGCGCGTCCACGAAGCCGGGGTCGTCGTCTCCGGACTCCTTCGACGGCGCGTAGGGCTCGCTGAGTTCGAGCGTGACCGTAGCCAGTGAGGTGCGGTCCTTCAGTGAGGCCTGCTGGGCGAGCAGCGACTCCAGCGCGGCCTGGCGGCTGCTCAACTCACCTTCCAGGGTGACCACATCGGTCAGCTTCCCGGCCCGGTCCATCAGCTCCCGGACCGGGCGACGCTCGCCCGCTGGGTCGCGATGCGGCTTTCCACGTCGACGACCTCGCCGGTGACGTCCTTCGCGTTCGACGTGCGCGACAGCAGCTTGCCGGAGCCGGCGAGCGAGCGCAGCACGGAGTCGTACCGGTCCTGCGGGACGCGCAGCACGAGGTGCGAGCTCGTGGTCGTCGTCGATGCGCTCGGTGGTCTCGTCGGCGACCAGCCACCGGCGCTCGAAGCGACGCCGCGGGCGGCGGTGACCGCCTTCCGTACGCTCTTCACCTCGACGTCGAGTGTCGCCGTACGGATGACATGGGTGGCGACCGCGGTGCCCGGCTCAGGGGCCGCGGACGCCTTGTCCGCGGCCTTGGACCCGTCGCCGGGCCTGTCCGCGGACTGCTCCCGGCCGAGAACCGGTGGGCCGCACCCTGGTCGGCCGCCACCGGCCGGTCGGCCGAGAGCTCTTGCTGTCCCCGCCGTTGTCCCCGCGCCGCAGCCGGCCACGCCGAGCAGTACGACGAGCAGACCGGCAGCCAGGGCGGCTCCGGGGCGATGAGCGGGTGGGTGACTGTCGGTACGAAGGCCTGTATGCATAACGGCGCCCCGGGCGTTGGTTGATGGTGCCGGTTCGACGTACGGGGTTCCTGTGCGGTTGCCGCTCGACGGTTTCAAGTGGTCACGGTCGGGACTCGTTACGGGTTTGAGAGAGTGGACCCATGCAGCGTTCTCTTCAGCGTGACCACACGAGTCCGGGCCATGTCGTCGTCATCGGCGGTGGCATCGCCGGCCTGGCCGCCGCACACCGGCTGCTCCCCACCGGTCTCCGGGTCACCGTCCTGGAAGCGACGAGCCGGCTCGGCGGCAAACTCATGACCGGCGAGATCGCGGGCACCCAGGTGGACCTCGGTGCGGAGTCGATGCTGGCCCGGCGCCCCGAAGCGGTCGAGCTCGCACGGGCCGTCGGCCTCGGGGACCGCCTCCAGCCGCCCGCCACCACTGCCGCGTACCTCTGGACCCGCGACGCCCTGCGACCGATGCCCAAGGGCCATGTGATGGGCGTCCCCGGCGACCCGGCCGCCCTCAGCGGCATCCTCTCCCCGGCGGGAGTGGCCAGGATCGCCCAGCAGCGAGACCTCACCCCGACCGCCGTCGGTGAGGACGTCGCGGTCGGTGCGTACGTCGCGGACCAGCTCGGCCGCGAGGTCGTCGACCGGCTCGTGGAGCCGCTGCTGGGCGGGGTGTACGCGGGTGATGCCTACCGGATCTCGATGCGTGCCGCAGTGCCGCAGCTCTTCGAGGTCGTGAAGGAGGGCGGCTCACTGCTGGACGGGGTGCAGCGCATCCAGGAGCGGGCAGCCGCCCGACAGCAGTCCGGGCCCGTCTTCCAGGGCATCGACGGAGGCATCGGCACCCTGCCCGGTGCCGTCGCCGACGCCGTACGCGCTGCGGGCGCCGACATCCGTACCCGGACCCCGTGCTCGGACTGACGCGCAACGGCCAGGGCTGGAACGTACGCACCGAAACCGAGGTCATCACCGCCGACGGCATCATCCTGGCCACCCCGCCTGGTCCGCCTCCACGCTCCTGGCAGCCGAGTCCCCGGCCGCCTCAGCCGAGCTGGCCGGAGTCGAGTACGCCTCCATGGCCCTGGTCACCATGGCCTTCCGGCGCTCCGACACCGCGGCCACCCAGGCACTCCAGGGGCGCTCCGGCTTCCTCGTGCCACCGGTCGACGGGCACACGATCAAGGCGTCCACCTTCTCCAGCAACAAATGGCAGTGGGTCGCCGACTCGGCGCCCGACCTCCTCGTGCTGCGCACCTCTGTCGGCCGCTACGGCGAGGAGGACCACCTCCACCGCGAGGACCGGGAGCTCGTCGACGTATCGCTGAGCGATCTCGCCGCCGCCACCGGACTCGACGCCGCGCCCGTCGACACCGAGGTCAATCGGTGGATCGGGGGCCTGCCGCAGTATCCTGTCGGCCACCTCACCCGGGTCGCCCGGATCCGCGACGAGGTCGCCAGGCTGCCGGGTCTGCGGGTGTGCGGAGCGGTGTACGACGGGGTCGGCATCCCCGCCTGCATCGCGAGCGCACGGCGGGCGGCGGACGAGATCGCCCAGGACATCGGCGGGGAGATCATCGCCATGCCGACCCGGGTTCAGGGCACAGGGAGCGAGGCGGGACAATAGCCGTATGAGTGCGCCTGAGAGTGTGACATCAAGCAAGGCCCCGAACGCGGGCAAGAAGGCCAAGGACCTCAACGACGTAGTCCGCTACACGCTGTGGTCCGTCTTCAAGCTGCGCGATGTGCTCCCCGTCGACCGCGCCGGTTACGCCGGTGAGGTCCAGGAGCTGTTCGACCAGCTCGAAGCCAAGGACATCACCGTCCGGGGCACCTACGACGTGTCCGGTCTGCGTGCCGACGCCGACCTCATGGTGTGGTGGCACGCCGAGACCGCGGACGAGCTGCAGGGGCGTACAACCTCTTCCGGCGCACGAAGCTGGGCCGCGCCCTGGAGCCGGTCTGGTCGAACATGGCGCTGCACCGCCCCGCCGAGTTCAACAAGTCGCACGTGCCGGCGTTCCTCGCCGACGAGACACCGCGCGACTACATCAGCGTGTACCCCTTCGTGCGCTCCTACGACTGGTACCTGCTGCCGGACGAGGACCGTCGCCGTATGCTCGCGGACCACGGCAGGATGGCCCGCGGCTATCCCGACGTACGCGCCAACACCGTCGCCTCCTTCTCGCTCGGGGACTACGAGTGGATCCTGGCCTTCGAGGCCGACGAACTGCACCGCATCGTCGACCTCATGCGTCACCTGAGGGGTCGAGACGCGGCTGCACGTCCGCGAAGAGGTCCCGTTCTACACGGGGCGCAGGAAGTCCATCGAAGACTTGGTGGCCGGGCTCGCATAACCAGCGTTTTCCGACCACCCCGACCCGGAAGATCAGTTGGCGGGCAACGGCACGCAGTGTGCCGCCCGCCGTTCCAAGGACACCGGGTCCGGCTCCGGGTTCACATCGGCCGCTTTCGCGGCCGAGTGTCCCGGCCCAGAAGGCGGGCCGAGACATCGGGCCCGCAGGGCCGCTCCCGGAAGGGGTGGCCTTTCTGCTGCCGGGGCCACGGATGATCCACGGGCCGGACACGAGGTGTCAGTGCGCGATGCCGTCGATCAGTTCACGAGCGCCCTGGCGCAGCAGACTCACGGCGACCGAGGTGCCGAGCGTGGCCGGGTCGAGGGGCCGGCCCACTCGTGGGCATTGAGGACGGTCTTGCCGTCAGGGGTGAAGACACAGGCCCGCAGCGACAGGTCGCCGTTGCGCTGTGCCCTCGCGTAGCCCGCGATCGGGCTGTTGCAGTGCCCTTGCAGGACGTGCAGGAACATCCGCTCCGCGCTCGTCTCGCGGTGCGTATCGGGGTGGTTGAGGCCACCGACTGCCTCGATGGTCGCCGTGTCGTCCTCCCGGCACTGCAGGGCGAGGACCCCTGCGCCGATCGGCGGGCACATCGTGTCCGGGGACAGGATCTCGGTGATCACGTCCGGACGGCCGATGCGTTCGAGCCCGGCGACCGCCAGCAGGAGCGCGTCGGCCTCGCCCGCGGCGAGCTTCTCCATCCGGCGGTTGGCGTTGCCGCGGAAGGGCACGCAGTCGAGGTGCGGGTGGGAGGCGGCGAGCTGGGCGACACGGCGCACCGAAGACGTACCGATCCGGGTGCCCGCGGGCAGTTCGTCCAGGGTGAGGCCCGCCGGGTGGATCAAGGCGTCGCGAATGTCGTCGCGGGCCAGGAACGCCGCGAACATCGTACCGGCGGGCAGCGGCCGGTCGGCGGGAATGTCCTTGACACAGTGCACCGCCAGGTCGGCCTGCCCGGCGAGCAGCGCCTGGTCGACCTCCTTGGTGAACGCGCCCTTGCCCTCTACCAGGGAGAGGTCACCCAGCCACTTGTCGCCGGTCGTCCTGACCGGGACGACTTCTGTGGCGGTGCCAGGACGCAGGATGGCCAGCTCGGCACGGACACGCTCCACCTGCGCCAGGGCCATGGGCGAGTCGCGGGAGACGATACGGATCAACTCAGGGGCGGACATGGGGTCCACGATAGTGCGCCCGCAGCCGTCGGCCCGCTCCGTCAGCCGTTGGGGTACCCGGGTTCCGGACCGTCAGAGCGGCCCGCAGCGCCGGATCGTCCACGGCCCGCACACCTCTCACTGCCACCGCGGCCAGCAGATCGCGGTCCGCGCCGCACACCGGGGCCGGCAGCGAGTCCAGCCACCGCTGGCCGGACGGGGAGGCCCAGGGGCTGTATGGATGGTTCTCGACCCGGGCGATCGCCAGACAGCCCAGCGTCAGCAGCAACGGCAGTCCGAACCAGGCCGCCACCGGGAGGGCGGAGCCGGTCCCGGGCCGGGAATCAGCACCGCCGACACGCCCATCACCACCACCAGCACGGCCGATCCGCGCAACGCCCGTACCGCAGCGGCCAAGTCCGTCCTGGCCCGCGCGGGACGGCCAGACCCGCGGTGACCAGCCGGTCGGCGAGGGCCCGCACGGCATCCGTGGCGGCTGCCGCTGCCCGCACCGGAGCTACCGGGACTGCCCATCGGGGCCGATCGCACGGATTACGGTGCGCTCCATCTCGTCCCGGCCCTCCGGATCGATGACCGTGGCCCAGCCCGTGTGGGCGAGCAGCAGCCGGCGCCGCAAATGCATGGAGACCAGGGCCAGATCGGCGACCCGGCAGGGACCCCGGCCAGGAACGCCGTCTCGTACAGGTTGAGTTGATGGCGCATGGGTTCCCGCGCGGCGTCGGCGGGGCGCTGGGCGGCTTCGGCGGAGGCCAGAGAGAACCGGACACAGGAGATGGCCGCCGCGCCCACGCGACCAGAAGAAGCATGACCCAGAGCATGGCGGATTTCTATGGGAGGCGGTGGGGAAGCGCCATGGGCTGTTCACGATACGGACGCGGTACGGCCCCGGGCATGGCTCGAATGGCTGGATTCGTACGGCCCGCCGGGTGGAGCTCAGGAACTGCTGCCGCAGCTCGAACCGCCTCCGCAGCTGGAACCGCCTCCGCAGCTCGATCCACTGCTGCAGCTCGATCCGCCTCCGCAGCTCGATCCGCTGCTGCCGCAGCCGGAGCTGCAGCCGCCTCCCGAACCGCCACCGCTTCCGCCGGAACTCCCGCAGCTCCCGCCACCGGGGACGCCCCGGCACACCACACCGCGGGCGCGGCCGCACCGGCGGTGACGGAGGCGGCGGCGGGCCGTCCGGCCGGCCGGATCCGTGCCGCGGCCATCAGCTGCGCCTGCAGCCCGGGTCGGGCAGAGCCCTCAGCCCGGAGGTGGCCACAAGGTGGGCCGGGACGGTCACATAGGCGTGGGCGGCACGGTACGAGTCGGTGGCACGCCTGCCCGCCTTGGTGATGCGGGCCTTGGCCGAGGCGGCGGTGACCATTCCCGTCACGCTCCCGAGCACGAGCGCGGGCAGCACCTTGATGAAGAAGGGGACCGGTATATCCGCATAGCCGTCGTTGTTCAGGGCGTACTGCGCGAATGTCAGTCCCAGGCTGACGGGCAGGGCCACCAGGCAGCTCACTCCCTGGGCGATCGCCCAGCGCCGGCGCGACCGGCTCTCACCGGGCGGGACCAGGGCCCGCGGGCCGCGAGCCCGTCGCCGATCTCCTGCACCGCCGGATGCCGCATCACCGCCTCCCGCAGGGTGTGCAACGCCCGCTCGGGCCCGTGGCCAGCTCCTGGAGCACCGCCCGCTCCACCGGGTCACGGGCCTCCGCCCGCTGCACGGCGACGATTCCGGGGCCGCCGACGGCCAGCCGTCCGTCCGTGTGCAGGGCGGTGAGGGCGGTGTCCACCACCCTGGCCGGGCCGCCGTTGAGGAAGGCGGCCTCGGAGATGTCGTGCACCGGGCCGCCTCCGCCGTCGCGCCGGCCGGATCTCAGTGTCGTGACGATCAGGAGGACCGAGGACACCACCACGGCCAGGGTCAGCAGGAGAGCGAGAAGATTCAACGCGCTCACCGCCCCGCCAGCGCGGCGCGGGCCGCCCGGACCAGCCGGGTGCCCCGGCGGGCGGACGCGGCCCGGCCCGGTCCTGCCACCAGTAGGTCAGCCTGCGCCGGGCCGCATCGTCGGCGGGCAGGCCCGCGGTGAGCAGCCGCTCGGCGAAGTCCAGGGCGTCCCTGCGGTATCCGGCGGACATGGGCCGGGTCATGGCGTAGAGAGGAAGGTGCTGCGGTAGGTGTCGCCGAGAATCTCCCGGAGCTCCGGTGCCACCTTCGCGACGACGTCGGCCCGCTTGGCGGCGAGGGCGCGGCTCTGTACCCGAGCCGCCGGTGGTCGAAGCCGTCGGGCGCCGGCGCACCGGCGACGAGAGCGGAGAGCAGGGCTGTCTGCGCCGCGGCGCAGCGGCCCGGGCTTCGTCGGTCGCACCGGCCCACCGGGCCCGCGCGACCGGTCCGGCTCCCGCCGACGGCGCCCGCGGTGCGGCCCCGGCGCTGCCCGGATGTGCCCGCCGCCGCCAGCGTGGCGCGGATCAGGTCCAGTTCGCCCGCCAGTTCCGCGACAGGCGGGAAGTCGTCGTCGCGTTCCAGCAGCACGCCCGGCGGGTCCACCCGGGAGCGGAGCTCGGACAGCACATCCAGGACGGGCTGCGTCACGGGGTGGGCGTGTGTCGTGCCAGACGCCGTCCTTCTGGACGCCGCCCGCCACGTGGACGTACGCGATGGCCTCCACCGGCAGCTCGGCCAGCGCCGTTGCCGGGTCCTCGCCGCGGTTGACGTGGTTGGTGTGCAGATTGGCGACATCGATCAGCAGCCGGACCCCGGTACGCTCCACCAGTTCCGCCAGGAACTGCCCTTCGGTCAGCTCCTCGTCGGGCCAGGAGATCAGCGCGGCGATGTTCTCCAGGGCCAGTGGCACCGGCAGAGAGTCCTGCGCGATCCGCACGTTCTCGCACAGCACGTCCAGTGCGTCCCAGGTCCGCGGCACCGGCAGCAGATGGCCCGCTTCGAGATTCGGCGATGAAGTGAGCGGCCCCCGCCCCGTACGAACGCGATGTGCTCCGTCACCAGCGGTGTACCCAGCAGTCCGGCCCGCGCCGCCAGGTCCGCGAGGCGACCGGGGTCGGGGCGGTCGGCCCGCCCAGGCCCAGCGAGACGCCGTGCGGGACCACGGTGACTCCGCGTTCGCGCAGGCGCGCCAGCGAGTCGGGAAGGTGGTCGGTGCAGATGTTCTCCGCGACCGCCTCGACCCAGTCGATGCCCGGCAGTGCCTCCACGGCGTCCGCGATCTCCGGCCGCCAGCCGATCCCGGTTCCCAGCCTCATGATGTCCCCTCATCCGCTCCGTGCAGGGCTCATGACCCCGCAGAGCGGCGGCGAACCCGAAGAAGGGGACGTTCAGAGGTGGACTTGAGGTTCCCGGGCTGCTGCGGCAGGGTTCCCGCTGGGGCCGGGGCATGACAGCGCGGTGAAAGGCCGCGAAGGGCGTGTTGAGCGGCGGTCACCGCCGGCAAGGACGCCGGGCGAGGAAGACGAACTCCCGCCCCGGACGATCGGGAGCGTCGCGGACGTCCTCCACCTCGAATCCCTGCGCGACCAGCGCTGCCTCGACCTCCTGCCGCTCACGGAAACGCAACGTCGAATGCGACGTCAGCACCTGCCCGTCCGCGGCGAACACACAGGTTCCGCGGAACGTCACCAGCGGCCAGTTCACCTCGGTCAGCTCGACCCAGCTCTCGACCGCGCCCACTCCCGGAATCTCCGTCACGCAGTAGGAGGCCCCGGTTCCATTCCTGCCAGGCACGCCCGGCCGGATCCGGGTCTCGAACATGAGATACCCACCGGGCCGCAGCGCTTCGTAGGCCGCCCGCAGAGTCATCTGCCATACCAGCGGATCGACGATGGCCTGGGCGACGTTCGCGGTCATCGTCACGAGATCGACTCTCAGCTGCGGGAGCGCTGTCGCATCACCGCAGATCCAGCGCACCCGGCCACTGCCCGGTTTGCCCCTGGCCACGTCGATCGACGCGCCGGCGGGATCTACGCCGACGACCGTGATCCCGCGATCCGCCAGCAGAAGCGCGAACACTCCTGTCCCGCAGCCGATATCGAGCACCTGGCGGGCTCCTGAGTCCTGCGCCATGCGGAGGTACGCATCGAGATCGCTGCGGTCGGGGTCGAGCGGGTCGTAGAGCGTGGCGAGCCGTGGGTCCCGGAAGCATTCGTCGGCCATACGGCCGAAGGTAGGCCGGACCCGCTGCTGACCGCTACCCGGAATTCCGGCCCGCGGGCCGGAGGAGCGGCTCCGGCTCATCCGCCTCGGGGCGAGGAGACGTCCTGGGTCGTCAGGTCCTGCGCGAGCGATCCGATCCGGTCGATGCCGTCGGCCACGACCGTCGCGCCGGGGCGATCTCGGTGTACCCGGCGTCGCGTACCACCGGCCGTCCGCTCACGGTGAGTTCGTGCCAGCTCTCTGCCGCGGCAGTGGCGACGGAGAGCGGGAAACCGGCCTCGCGCCAGGCCTTGCGGTCCGTGTCCGACAGCTCCCACCAGGCGAGGTGGGCGCCGTGCCCGGCCTGTGCCATGGTCTTGCCCGCAGACATCTCCAGCTCCGGGTTCAGCCACAGGATCAGGCCGGACGGGTCGGGGGCGGCCGGGGCTCCGGGTCGTCCAGGTCCGTTCCCGACACCTGGAGCTTGGCCAGCTCCTTGGGCCAGCCGTCCAGGGGACCGGCGGGTACACACGCACCTCGGCGCTCTCGCCCGTGACCGTGATTCCGGGCAGTGCGGACGCCTTGCGCCACTCGGCGCCGCGTGCCCGCCGCACCACCTTGCGGATCTGGGCGTCCTGCCAGTCCCGCATGGGCTGTGCCCACTCGCCCTCACCGAGCGAGCGGTCGTCGGCGAGGATCGTGAGCACCGCGCGGGCGGCGGTCCGCAGCGCATCGGTACGGCCCGGCGGGTCCGTCTTCTCGATGTGCACCACGAGCGGCAGTACGAACTGCGGTGCTTCGCCCCGGGTGTCTGTTCCGTGCGCAACGGGCTGCCGGCCGCAGCGGGCTCGGAATGGGACTCGGTACCGGAGGATTCGGGAGATCGTTGGTGCTCACCCAGCCAGTCTGCCAGGCACCGGGAACCAGCCCTTGGCGGAAGGGAAGGCTCCGGGTGAGGATGCGGGGCATGAAGAGCGACATCTTTGCCAGTGAGCACATGGCGCAGCAGGCCACCGCACCCGGAATGACCCTGCAGAACTCCAAGTCGATCAAGTACGCCGTCAACGGTGAGATGCACGCGCGCCAGGGAGCGATGATCGCCTTCCGGGGCAGTCTTCAGTTCGAGCGCAAGGGCCAGGGCATCGGCGGCATGCTCAAGCGCGCGGTCACGGGCGAGGGCCTTCCGCTCATGGCGGTACGCGGACAGGGCGAGGCGTGGTTCGCCCATGAGGCGGCCAGCTGTTTCATCGTGGAGATGGAACAGGGCGACGTCCTTACCATCAACGGCCGCAACGTCCTGTGCTTCGACGCCACCCTGGCGTACGAGATCAGGACCGTGAAGGGCGCCGGAATGACCGGCGGCGGCCTCTTCAACAGCGTCTTCAGCGGCTACGGCAAGCTCGGTCTGGTGTGTGAGGGCGACCCCATCGTGATCCCGGTGACGGGGCAGCAGCCGGTGTACGTCGACACGGACGCGGTGGTCGGCTGGAGCGAGCATCTCAGCACCTCGCTGCACCGCTCGCAGAGCTTCGGCTCGATGGTGCGCGGCGGATCGGGCGAGGCCGCCCAGCTGATGCTCCAGGGCGAGGGTTCGTCATCGTGCGTCCCAGCGAGCTGAAGACCGAGAAGGCGTCGGCCAACTGAAGCTGACAGGGGTGGGCCGCCGGTACGGTCTCGGCGGTCCCTGGGTCCTGCGCCGGGTCGACCTGGAGCTGGACAGGCACACCCTGGTCCGGATCGAGGGCGCCAACGGCACCGGAAAGTCGACCCTGTTGCGGGTGCTGGCCGGGATCGACGCGCCCACCGAGGGCCGGATCGCCGGCCCCGGCCGCGTACGGCATACGTCCCTGAGCGCTTCCCGGCGGCCCTGCCGTTCACCGCGAGCGGCTACCTCGTCCACCTGGGCCGCATCCACGGCCTGCGGACCCCGAAGCCGCGGTGCGGGCACAGGAGTGGCTGGCCCGGTTCGGGGCCGCCGGGCAGGCCCGTACGCCCCTCGCGGAGCTCTCCAAGGGCACCAGCCAGAAGGTCGCCCTGGCCCAGGGGTTCCTGGCCGAACCGGATCTGCTCGTCCTGGACGAGGCGTGGACCGGCCTGGACGGTGTGGCCCGCGACGAACTGGACCGGGCGGTGGCCGAACGGGTCGGGTCCGGGGCCACGGTCGTCTTCGTCGACCACGATCCGCGCAGGCTCGCCGGAGCGGTGGACGCGGGTACCGGCTCGACGGCCGGACCCTCGCCCCGGTGCCGGTGCCGGTGCCGGTGCCGGGGCCGGGGCCGGGGCCGGCCGCCGGGCAGTACCGGGGCCCGTGCGTCCGTATCGAGGCGACGGGCCCGCCGGGCACCGGTCTCCCGGCAGGACTGCCGGGAGAGCCCGCGACGGGCGGAGCCCGCGGGCGGCCGGGCAGGTACGCCTGACGGTGGGGGCGATGCACTCGGACGCGCTGCTGCGCAGCCTCCTCACGGCGCATCCGCCGTGGCACATCAGCCAGGTATCGCCGGAGCCGGCTACGGATCCTGTGCCCGAGCCCGGTCCTGCGCCCGGTCCGGTAGCCGTGCCCGGCCCAGTACCCGCCCTGACGCCCCGGTCCGGTTCCGGCCCGGCCGGGCTCCGGCGCGGGGCCGGCCACCGGGCGCCGCGGCCATGGCAGCCCTCCTGCGCTACCAGGCCGCGCTGCTGCTCCGCTCGCAGCGCTGGCTCGCGCCCGTCCTCCTCTACGCCGCCTTCCTCGGCGTCGGCGTCCGGTCGGGGCAGCCGGTGCTGGACTCGCTCGGTTATGCCGCCGCCGGGCTGCTGCCGGTGGCGGCATGGTTCGTCCAGCTCTGCGTCAACCAGGAACCGCCCGCCGCCCGGACCGTCGCCGCGGCCGTCGTCGGGCAGCCGCGGGTGCACCTCGCCTCACTGCTCACCGCGGTGGGATGTGCGGGGCCCTGGGCACCGTGGCCACCGCCGTCGTACTGCTGGTCAGTAACCCGGCCAACACCGACAGCACCGTCGGCGTACCACTCCTGCCGGCCGGACTCGCCGGGCTGCTCGCCGCCGTCTGCTGCGCCTTGCTGGGGACCGCGGTCGGGGCGCTCTGCACCCGGCCACTGCTGCACCGCAGGGCTGGTCGGTCGCCGCCACCGTGCTCGGTGTGCTGCTCGCCCTGGTGACCAGCGGCTCGCCCGCGAAGTACGCGGTGACGGGCCTGGTCTCCGGATCGCTGAACGGAGAGGTCCAGGTGCCTGTCCTGCCACTGGCCGGGGCCGTTGCGACCGCCGCGGCCGTGGCCGCCCTCAGCTGCCGGCTCACTGCGCTGCGTGAGTGAGCGGGGGCGTGAGTAGGCTCGTACCCATGGACGATTCGTACTGCGGGACGACCGCCCCGCCCCGTCACCCGGACCCGCGGCGGGCGGTCCGCCGTACGCCGAGTGTGTGCTGTGCCGGAAACCGACCGAATACCCGGAGTCCGCCGAGGGGAGCACCCTCTGCCCGGTCTGCGAGTGGCAGGAGGCGGGACGGACCGCCTGTTCGGGGTGAGCGGCGCGGGCCTCAGCCCGCATCAGCTCGGAGACCTTGACGAAGCGGTACCCCGCTCGCGCAGCTCGGGGACCACCCGTCGCACGGCCTCATCGGTGACCGGCGCCGCGCTGCGCGTGCAGTGCATGACGACCAGCGACCCCGGCTCCACCCCGTCGAGCACCTGCTCGGCCACCGCGTCCGCGTCCGTCGCGAAGGCGTCACCGCTGACGACGTCCCACTGCACCGCGGTCACCTTCGCGGGGCGAGGGCACGCAGCGACGCGTCGTCGTAGCAGCCGCCCGGGAAGCGGAAGTACGGCACGACATTGCGCGCCCCGGTCTTCCGGATGGCGGTGAAGGCCTGTTCCACATCGCCGCGCATATCGTCATCGGCGACGACCGGCAGCCCGTAGCACTGGGACGTGAAGGCGTAGTGGCTGTACGAGTGGTTGGCGATCTCGAACAGCGGATCGGTGCCGATGGACCGGGCCTGCGCCGGGTACTCCTGGGCCCATCGCCCCGTCATGAAGACCGTCGAGGGCACCTTGAGCCGGCGCAGCAGCGCGATCAGTTCCGGATTGTCGAAGTGCTCGCCCGCGGCCGCCGCGGCCCTGGTCCGCCGTCATGTCCGCGTCGAAGGTCAGCGCCACGACCTTGTCGGTCCTGCTGCCGGAGCCCGCGGCCCGGCGTTCGAAGACCGGGGTCAGACCGGCCGGTCCCGGAGCCATCCCGGGAGGACTCTTCGCCGCCGGGATCTTGGCCGGGGCTGTGGCCGGCGGTGTCGTGGATACGTCGGGGCGGGGTCTCCGCGCTTCCGCAGCCGACGAGCACGGCACCCAGGACGGTCAGCACTGTCATCGTACGAACAGATTTGATCACTAATGAAAATTAGCTGATACCGGATAAAATGGGCTCGCGGCACTCCGCCCGCTGCATCGGTGTGGGGCCGGGCAGCACTGCCCGGCCCCACACCCTTATGTGTTCAGACGGCCCTCAGCGCCAGGGCCCCGTCACCGCGAACGTCGTCCCCGGGGTGTAGCAGTTCACGAACATCGTCCCGCCGTCCGGCGAGAAGGTGACCCCGCGAATTCACCCCACTCCGGCTCCTGGTCCGTACCGGTGTTCTGCCGCCCCGGGCCATCGGATAGACCTCCCGCGCCGCGTCACGCCCAGCACGTGCTGGGCGCCGCCGCCGTCCTCACAGACCATCAGCCCGCCGTCGGCGGCCAGACAGATGTTGTCGGGGACTCCCCGGGCAGCTGGATGTCGGTGTCCGGCCCGAAGACGACCACCAGCGTGAGCCGGCGCCGCTTCGGCTCGTACCGCCACACCTGGCCGAAGTGGTCGCCCGCCGACCCCTCCGAGCTGTGCGCGAAGCTGGAGACGAAGTAGACCGAGGAGCCGCCCCAGTAGCAGCCCTCCAGCTTCTGGGCGTGCGTGATGCCCTTCGGTCCGAAGTCCTGCAGCCGGATCGGGGTCTCGGCCGCCAGCGGATCCGGTACGGGTACCCACTCGACCCGGTCGAAGCTCGCGCCCGTCTCCTGTACCACGGAGAGATCGGGAACCCCGGTACTCGCATGGCCTCCAGCTCGCCCCCGGCCCGCAGCGAGCCCGTCCCGCCGAGCGGCTTCTCCGGCAGGAAGCGGTAGAAGAGTCCGAACGGCTTGTCGAACGCGTCCTCCGTCTCGTACACGATCCCGTTCTCGGGGTCGACCGCGATCGCCTCGTGCTGGAAGCGGCCCATAGCGGTCAGCGGCACGGCTCCGGTGCGGCGCGGATCGGCGCCGTCCACCTCGAAGATGAAGCCGTGGTCCTTGGTGTAACCGTTGGTGCCGGCCTTGTCCTCGGTCTCCTCGCAGGTCAGCCAGGTGTTCCACGGGGTGGGGCCACCCGCGCAGTTGACCGCCGTACCGGCGATAGCGACCCGTTCGCCGAGGACTCTGCCCCGACTGTCGAGTTCAATGGCAGTACAGCCACCCTTGCCCATCGGGTCGTAGGTGAGGCCTTCGACCGTCGGCACGCCGATCTTTCCGGTGACCCGGTTCTCGTGGTTGCGCACGAGGTGGACCCGGCCGCGGTGGCCGGCGAAGGCGGCCATGCCATCGTGGTTGCTGGGGACCGGGCCCTCGCCGGAGCGGGCGGGTCGCCCTCCCGGGAGAGCACCCGGTAGCGGAAACCTTTCGGCAGATCGAGCAGGCCGCCCGGGTCCGGGACGAGCGGACCGTAACCGCTGTGGCCGCGTGCGGCGGCGGTGCCCGCGAAGAGTTCGGTGAACGCCCCGGCGAAGGCGATCGAGGCAGCGGCTGCGCCGCTGCCGGCCAGGACCTGACGTCGTGTCGCGGACTGTCGTGATGCGTCTGACATGAGGCAACTCCCTGTTGGCGGACAGGTGTGGTGACCCGCATGTGTGTACCACGCGTTCTGGCGCGCGGGAACCACGCGGGCCACCGTGCCTCAATATGTCCCTGAGCCGGATGAGGCCCGTGGGAGCTGTGTGATCAGGCGGCCAGCGAAGCGCTGAGCGTGATCGTCGTGCCCGTCAGAGCCTGGCTGACCGGGCAGTTGACCTGGCATCCTCGGCCGCCTTCACGAAGCCCGCCTCGTCGAGACCGGGGACCTCGCCCTCTACGGTGAGGTGGATGCCGGTGATGCCGGTACCGGGCTGGAAAGTGACCTCGGCCTGCGTGTTCAGCCGGGTCGGCGGGGTGCCGGCCTTCGCCAGACCATTGGACAGCGCCATCGAGAAGCAGCTGGAGTGCGCTGCCGCGATGAGCTCCTCCGGACTGGTCTTGCCGTTCGCCTGCTCCGCGCGGGACGGCCAGGAGACGGGTACTCCCGATACCGGACGAATCAAGAGTGACAACGCCCTTGCCCTCGAGCAGGTTGCCTTCCCAGACCGTGTGCGCCTGACGCGTGGTAGCCATGCTGGATCCCTTCAAACGGTGTGCGGTTATACGGGATGTACGCGGCACCCTGAGGCGCCCCGTACGCGGTACGCCCCGAACCTACTGCGCCACCAGCCCCTTTGCGTCACGCGCCAGTGCCGTGAGCCGGGAGATCGCCCGGAAGTACTTCTTCCGGTACCCGCCGTTCAGCATCTCGTCGCTGAACAGCTGGTCGAACGGAAGGCCGGAAGCGAGCACCGGGACCTCCCGGTCGTACAGCCGGTCCGCGAGCACCACCAGCCGCAGCGCCGTCGACTGGTCGGGCACCGGCTGCACATCGGTGAGACAGACCGCCGTGATGCCGTCCGTCAGCGCGCCGTACCGGCTCGGATGGACCCGGGCCAGATGGTCGAGCAGCGACGGGAAGTCGTCGAGGGCGGCCCCCGGGTGGCGTACGCGGCCTTGGTGACCTGCTCGTCGGAGTGCGGCGGCGGGGCCTCGGGCAGCCCGCGGTGCCGGTAGTCCTCGCCGTCGATCCGCAGCGGTCGGAAGTGCGCGGAGAGCCCCTGGATCTCGCGCAGGAAGTCGGCTGAGGCGAAGCGGCCCTCGCCGAGCTTGCCGGGCAGCGTGTTCGAGGTCGCGGCTAGTGCGACGCCCGCCTCGACGAGCCTGCTGAGCAGCGAGGACACCAGGACCGTGTCGCCCGGATCGTCGAGCTCGAATTCATCGATGCAGAGCAGCCGGTGCTCGCTCAGGGTTCGTACGGTCTGCTGGAAACCCAGGGCGCCGACCAGATTCGTCAGCTCGACGAAGGTGCCGAAGGCCTTGAGCGAGGGGCGGCCGGGGTGGCGTGCCAGAGGGAGGCCAGCAGATGGGTCTTGCCGACGCCGTACCCGCCGTCGAGATAGACCCCGCGCGGCCCGGTGGGTGCGACGGGCTTCCTGCTGAAGAACCTGCGCTTGCCCGTGCCCGTGGCGTGCGCCCGCCGAGCCCGGCCGCGAACTCGCTGAGCACCTGGACCGCCTCGGTCTGACTCGGCTGGTCGGGGTCGGGCACGTACGTATCGAAGCGCACCGAGTCGAAGCGCGGCGGCGGCACCATCTCCGCCACCAGACGGTCGGCGGGGACGCGTGGTTCGAGGGCACACAGGGACAGCGGGGCCGTTTCGGCTATGGGGCTCTGCCCCGGCACGGCGGTTGAGGACGACACAACACCCCAGCTTACGGCCGTGCCAGACTGCGTACATGCGACGCCTGCTCCCTGTGACGGACCTGACAGCCGCGGCCGCGGATCGCGAGTGGACTCTTGATGAGCTCGCCGACGCCTACGCGTACCCGGAGACCGGCGGCCCCTGGCTGCGGGCCAACATGGTCTCCACCCTGGACGGAGCCGCTCAGCACGACGGCCGCTCCCAGGGGATCTCCAACGCCACGGACATGCGGATCTTCGGCACGCTGCGCGCTGGCCGATGTGGTGGTGGTGGGGGCGGAGACCGTACGGCTGGAGGGCTACCGGCCCGCCCGCGCCCGCGAGGCCTTCGCGGCCCGGCGTACGGCGGCCGGGCAGGGCCCGCGCCGGCGATCGCCGTGGTGAGCGCGAGCCTGGACCTGGACTTCTCGCTTCCGCTCTTCGTCTCGCCCCTGGTCCGGACCCTGGTGGTGACCGGAGCCGGGGCTCCGTCGGACCGGATCCACGCCGCCAGGGAGGCGGGCGCCGACGTGGTGGTCGCCGGGGACGGTGCCGCGGTCGAGCCCGCGCGGGCTGTCGCGGAGCTGGCGGCACGCGGGCTGAACCGGCTGCTCACGGAGGGCGGGCCGCGGCTGCTCGGTCAGTTCGTGGCGGCGGGGTGCTGGACGAGCTCTGCCTGACGGTGTCTCCGATGCTCACCGCCGGTGACGCGCAGCGGATCGCGGGTGGCCGCGCGGTGGAGCTGCCGGAACGTTTCTCTCCCACATCCGTGCTGGAAGAGGCAGGATTCCTCTTCACCCGGTACAGCAGGGGACCGCAGGGTCCGGCAGTTAGCGGAATTTCCCATTCCAGTTAACGTCGGTTGGGCACACTACTCCTGCAGACCCCGTGCCAGCGCGGGGAAGGATGGTTTCAGCAGTGGCCGGAAACGGCCTGAGACGAAGCGGAAGGGCGCCTGTCGTGTTCACAAGCGTTTTGATGATCGAGAAGCCCCTCACCCCGAGGACGTGGAATTTGTCACCACACTCCACGGGGAGGAGCAGATCTCGTTCGTCGTACTGATGCAGCCGCGCAGCGACCAGGCCGACGTGCTGCTGCGCGCGATCGACGACGTGGCGATCGGGGAGCTGAAGGAAGCGGCCCGCGAGGGTGAGAAGCCGGAGGGCAGCGAGGCCCGCGAGCCCGCCGAGGTGGCCCTGGAGTACTCGCTCCGGGAGCTGCGCAGAGCAGGCTCGGAGGCTGTGGGACAGGTGATCGAGGACCATCCCCTGGACAAGCTGAAGACGGTCGTGGACGACTCCGGGGCAGATGAGGTCATCGTGCTGACGGCACCGCACTACGTCGAGGAGTTCTTCCACCGGGACTGGGCCTCCCGGGCCCGTCACAAGGTCGGCGTCCCGGTGCTCAAGCTCTTCGCGCACAGCGAATAGGCTGGGGCGGACCACACCGACCTCGCACCTCTCGGGAGACACACGCATGGCACCCGGTATTCCTGCCGCCATGGAACGGCCGCACTTCATCGGCATCGGCGGCGCCGGAATGTCGGGCATCGCGAAGATCCTCGCCCAGCGGGAGCGAAGGTGGCGGGCAGCGACGCCAAGGAGTCCGCCACCGCCGAGGCCCTGCGCGCGCTGGGGCGACCGTCCATATCGGGCACGCCGCCGGCCATCTGGCCGACGACGCGACCTGCGTGGTCGTCTCCAGTGCCATCCGCGCGGACAACCCCGAGCTCGTCCGCGCCGCCGAGCTGTCCGTGCCGGTCGTGCACCGCTCCGACGCGCTGGCCGCACTGATGGAGGGCGCGCGCGCCATCGCGGTCGCGGGGACGCACGGCAAGACGACCACCACCTCAATGCTCGCCGTCGCCCTGTCCGAGCTGGGCCTCGACCCCTCGTACGCGATCGGCGGCGACCTGCAGGGCCCCGGCACCAACGCCGCGCACGGCGGCGGCGACATCTTCGTGGCCGAGGCCGACGAAAGCGACCGCAGCTTCCACAAGTACGTCCCCGAGGTCGCGATCGTCCTCAACGCCGAGCTGGACCACCACGCGAACTACGCGTCGATGGACGAGATCCACGACTCCTTCGAAACGTTCGTCGGCAAGGTCGTACCCGGCGGCACCCTGGTGATCGCCGCCGACCAGGCCGGCGCCGTCGAGCTGACCCAGCGGGTCCGCGACCTCTCCTCGCTCAACGTCGTCACCTACGGTGAGTCCCAGTCCGCCGACGTACGCGTCCACAAGGTCACCCGCGCGGTCTGACCAGTGAGGTCACGGTCGTACTCAACGGCAAGTACCTCACCTTCACGGTCTCCGTCCCCGGCCGCCACTACGCCCACAACGCGGTCGCGGCGCTCGCCGCCGGTGTCGCACTCGGCATCCCGGCGCACAACCTCGCCTCCGCCATCGGCAAGTACACCGGCGTCAAGCGCCGACTCCAGCTCAAGGGCGAGGCGGCCGGTGTCCAGGTCATCGACTCGTACGCGCACCACCCCACCGAGATGACCGCCGACCTGGACGCCATGCGCGGCGCCGCGTCCGAGGCGCGCCTCCTGGTGCTCTTCCAGCCCCACCTCTTCTCCCGCACCCAGGGCTCGCCACCGAGATGGGCCAGGCGCTGGCCCTCGCCGACGCCTCCGTGGTCATGGACATCTACCCGGCCCGCGAGGACCCGATCCCCGGTATCACCAGCGCCCTGATCATCGATGCGGCACGGGCGGCGGGTGCCGATGTGACCCCGTCCACGACAAGGCGAAGGCCGCCACCGTCATCGCGGGAATGGCGAAGCCGGGGACCTGGTTCTCACCATGGGAGCGGGCGACGTCACCGACCTCGGCCCGCAGATCCTGGACCACCTGTCGAGCTGAGGGAGCGAGCCACCGTGTCGTACGACATCGAGAAGCCGGACGAGCAATGGCGGGCGGAGCTGTCGCCCGCCGAGTACGCGGTCCTGCGCAAGGCCGGCACCGAGCCCGCCTTCGTGGGCGAGTACACCGACACCAAGACGGCGGGCGTCTACTCCTGCCGCGCCTGCGGGCGGAGCTGTTCCGCTCCGACACCAAATTCGAGTCGCACTGCGGCTGGCCGTCCTTCTTCGACCCGAAGGACACGGACGCGGTCGAGCTGATCCGGGACAGCAGCATGGGCATGGTCCGCACCGAGGTGCGCTGCTCGAGCTGCGGTTCGCACCTGGGCCACGTCTTCGAGGGCGAGGGCTACCCGACGCCCACGGACCAGCGCTACTGCATCAACTCGATTTCGCTGACGCTGGCGCCCGACGAGAGCTGATTCGCGGGGACCCGGCCGCGTGTGACACACCGCGGCCGGTACGCGTCAGTCCTCCTGGACCTGCAGGGCGCCTTCGTTCGCCTCGGAGCGCAGCAGCGGGTGGATGACGCCGGGAAACACCGGGCCCGCACCACTTCCTCCGCCGAGCCACCCTGGATCACTGTCTCGGCGACACCCCACGGCCGTCCGGTCAGCTGGATGGTCAGGGTGTACGAGGCGGGGCAGCCGGTGCACTCGTAGCGGTCCGCCCAGATCTCCACGTCCGTGGCGCTGCCCGGGTAGCGCTTCACATGCCGGAACCGGGCATGACAGCGATCGCAGGTCTCGCCGGGCTCGCAGGTCCCGCCGCACGGGCAGGGCACGTCGAGCGAGTCGGCGGGCACCCAGCGCTGGATGAGCACGGCCTCCCGGGTCGCGCCCATGTCCTTCATGGCCTTCAGGTTCCGCGCGGCGACGTTGTAGGACTCGCCGGTCGAGGCCATCCGGTCCCGGATTACGTCCTTGCGTCCGCGGTTCGTCGTCATGAGTTCCTCCTGGGTATGCGCAGCCCGTCAGGAGGCCCACGAAATCGTTCTCCCTACGGTACCTGTCGCCCCGCACCCGGCGGGCCCCGGACGGCCGTCTCTGCCCCGGCCGCTGCCCACTGGCATCCAGTGTGCCGCCCGCTTCCGGGAGCCGGCACGTAGGGCGGCGCGCCGTCATCGAGCCATTCGGCTTGTTTCTTCCCCGGGTCCGGTCTTCCTGTGAAGTACCCGTGAATTAGATCTTCATATTCCGATAGGGAAAACTCCTGACCATACCAAATGACAATTAGCCGATTCGGCCAGCCGCTATCTCCGGATGACTGAATCACTACCTTGACCTGTTATCGGGGCTCGATGCAAACTCTCAAGAGGCACTCATGCATCAGGAGCCACGATCGCATGCGGATGCGGATGGCCCTGCGAGACCGATATCGCACGGGGTGAACGACGGGGCAGTAACCAGGGAATTGCGCATGCGGGCTCGACGCGTGCGCACCATTGCTCCACCTCCTCTCATCTCTTGGTGCGCGAAGGGAATGGAGGGAATGCCGACGCACATGGGCTATCCCGGCGTTTACATCGAAGAGCTTCCCAGCGGCGTCCGTACCATCGCCTCGGTCACCACCTCGGTGACCGCGTTCGTGGGCACACCCGCCGGGGCCGCTCAACCAGCCGGTTCGGGTCACCAGCTTCGCCGACTTCGAGCGCCGCTTCGGCGGACTCACCTCGCAGAGCGCTGTCAGCTACGCGGTGCACCAGTTCTTCGGCAACGGCGGCACCCTCGCGGTGGTCGTCCGGGTGGCCAGGGCCGACACCGGTGAGGATGCCTGCACCACGCTCCACTCCACCGAGGGCCACAGCGAGTGCCCGGTGCTGGAGGTGCACGCCAGGGAGCCCGGAGTCTGGGGCTCGGGCCTGCGGGTGGCTGTCGACCACGACACCCCGGCCCCGGACAAGACCTTCAATCTCCAGATCCTCGACGCGCGCGGCGGAGCGCGGGAGTCCTTCACCGGCCTCTCGATGAACGCCGGTCACGGCCGCTTCGTCGAGACAGTCGTCAACGCGGGTTCCTCCCTTGTCCGGGTGAAGGTCCTCGACGAGGACCGGCCCGACCCGTCCGGCACGGTATCCAAACCCTTCTCGGCCGAACTTCCCGACCTGAACGTCGAGTTGAAGGTCAAGATCGACGATGTGGAGCGTGAGTTCACGCTCTTCGAGCCCGACCGTGACGGTGAGCCGCCGGCCAACGTCACCGAGCTGTCCCTGCTGCTGGAGCGCAAGCTGCGCGCGCTGCCCGACGCCCGGGCAAGCACGCCTTCGCCGGGTCCGAGGTCACTGCCTTCGGCCGGCGGCTCCAGGTCGTCGCCGGGTCCGTCGACCCGGACGACGTGGTCCGCTTCATCGGTGAGTGTGCCAACGATCTGGGTCTCGAGGCCTCGGTCAACCCGCCCGTCTTCCCGCTGGAGGGCGGCAAGGACGGCGACCCGCCCGGGCCGGGCGACCTCATCGGCAGCGAGGCGCGCAAGACCGGCGTCCAGGCCCTGCGCGACGTGGACGACGTCAACCTGCTGGCCCTGCCGGAGCTCTCCGCGTACGAGTCGACCCAGGACATGGTCACCGTTCTGTCCGCGGCGCAGCAGCTCTGCCAGGAGCGGCGGATCTTCCTGCTCGTCGACTCGCCCTCGACCTGGGGCAACGTCGATGCCGCCCGGGCCGGGATCGGCGCGTTCGAACCCGTACGCAGCAACCACGCGGCGCTGTACTTCCCGCATCTGCAGCTGACGGACCCGCTCACCGGACGGCTGCGCTCCTTCCCGCCGTCCGGTGCCATCGCCGGTGTGATCGCCCGAACCGACGGTGAGCGCGGTGTGTGGAAGGCGCCGGCCGGGACCGAGGCACGGCTCGCCGGGGTCCGGTCGCTGACGGTCAAGCTGACCGACCGGGAGAACGGGCTGCTCAATCCGCTGGGCGTGAACTGCCTGCGGACCTTCCCGTGGTGGGGCCGCTGGTCTGGGGCGCCCGCACGCTCGAGGGCGCGGACGCGCTCGACAGCGAGTGGAAGTACGTACCGGTGCGCCGGCTCGCACTGCATGTCGAGGAGAGCCTCTTCCGCGGTCTGCAGTGGGTCGTCTTCGAACCCAACGACGAGCAGCTCTGGCAGCAGATCCGGCTCAAGGCATCGGCCTACCTCAACGACCTCTTCCGGCAGGGCGCTTTCAAGGGAGGCACACCGCGCGAGGCGTACTTCGTGAAGTGCGACAAAGACACCACTACCGACGCCGACATCGAGCGCGGAGTGGTCAATGTCGTGATCGGGATCGCGCCGGTCAAGCCCGCGGAGTTCGTGATCGTCAAGATCCAGCAGTTCGCCGGACAGTTCGATCTCTCGTAACCCAAGGAAAAGGAACACGAAGGAAATCGATGGCTGAGTTCCAGATCAACGCCCATCGCTTCGACCCCTACAAGAATTTCAAGTTCCTGGTCCTCTGGGACGGTCGAACGGTCGCGGGCATCAGCAAGATAAGTCCCTGAAGCGCACCACCGAGGTGGTCAAGCACCGCCACGGCGGTGACCCGAGCTCACCGCGCAAGTCGCCGGGCCGCTCCGAGTTCGAAGGTGTCACGCTCGAACGCGGTGTCACCCACGACCCCGAATTCGACCGCTGGGCCAACAAGGTCTGGCAGGTCGGCGCCGGGCTCGGCTCGGAGGTCTCGCTCCGGGACTTCCGCAAGGACATCATCATCCAAGTGCTCAACGAGGCCGGGCAGGTAGCCGTCTCGCACAAGCTCTACCGGGCCTGGGTCAGCGAGTACCAGGTCATCGGTGAGCTCGACGCGAACGCCAACGCCGTCGCCATCCAGAGCGTGAAGCTGGAGTGCGAGGGATGGGAGCGGGACTACGAGATTCCGGAACCGGTCGAGCCGTCCTTCACCCACCCGGCCTGAACGTCGCCGTGAACCCTCGGACCGCCCCGGTGGGGCCGCCGAACTGCTGGCCGCCTGGGAGACCGGGCTGGCTCTCGGTCCGGCGGAGAGGTCGCTGCTGCTGCACCGGGCTGCCGCCCGGCGGCCGGCCCCGAAGAGTTGCTGTCGGTACCGGTCGGCGAGCGGGAAGCGGATCTGTTCGCGCTGCGCCGGTCGCTGTTCGGCGAGCGGATGCAGGTGCGGGTCGAGTGCGGTGGCTGCGGCGAGGCCATGGAGTTCGACCTCGACGCCGGCGTACTGGGCGTACGTCCGGCGCCGGGGACCGGCCGCTGCGAGTGGCGGAGGACGGCTGGGTGGTCGAATTCCGGCTGCCCACCGTCGCCGGCCTCGCGGCGGCCGGCGCGGCGGCCTCTTCCGCCGAGGCCCGGCGGCTGCTTGTGACGGACTGCGCGGTACGGGCCCTGCGGGACGGGGAGCTCATCGCCGTGGAACAGCTGGCCGCCCTGCTGCCCGAACGGGTGGAGCGGCTGATCGCCGAGAAGGCCGCCGAAGCGGACCCGACGGCCGAGGTGACGCTGAACGTGGCGTGCCCCGAATGCGGTGAGGCCACCCCGGCCGAGCTGGACATCACCTTCTACCTCTGGACCGAACTGGACACCTGGGCAAGGGACCTGCTCCTGGATGTTCATCTGCTCGCCACCGCCTACGGGTGGAGCGAACCGGAAATTCTGGCGCTGAGCCCCATTCGGCGTCGTTACTACCTGGAGCTGTGTACCGATGTCTGACTACTTCGACCGGCTGCTCGCCCGGTACACACCGGTGACTGCGGCCACCGGCGACACCGGCGTGCGGGTGCGGGTGCGGGTGCGGCCACGGCTGGCCGGCCCGTTCGAGCGGGCCGAGGCGCTGCGGCACGTGCCGCCCGAGCCGGACGAGCCGGCCGCGCTGATTCCTCCGCGCCCCGGCAGTCCCTGACCACGCCCGGCCGTTGCGGCCCGACCGTGAGGTGCACACCGAGCGGCACACCGTCGTGCGCACCGAGCGAGCCCGCGGCCGGGCGAGCCGGAACCACCGGTCCGGCCCGCGGCGGCGGCCTCGCAACCACTGCTGCGGCCGTCGGCGGCTCCGTCGCCGACGGTCCGGCCCGGTGCGGCGGAGGGCGCCCGCGCGCCGCGCCGGGGCGGTCGTCCACGCCGGACGGCCCGGCGCAGGCTCCGGTCGCGGCGGCCGGGCCGGCACCGGTGGCCGCCGTACCGGCGCGTGCGGCCGCACTCCCGGTGCCACGCGATCCGGACTCCGCCGCCGCGCGGTGCGGCGCTCGGCTCGGTGGGACGGCGCGCGCCGCGCCCGGCCGAGCGCGTCGTACACGTGCAGATCGGCCGGCTGGAGGTCAGTGCGGCGCCGCCACCCGGTGCGAACGGTTCACCGGCCGGGCGCCCCGCACAACAGGCCGGCAGGCCGGCCCCGGTACTGACGCTGGACGACTACCTGTCGCGCGGCGGGAAGAGGGACTGACGACATGAGTAACGCACTCGCCGTCGCCACGGTCACCCAGGCGCTCGCCCTGCTGATCGAGAGCAACCTGGGGCCCGAGATGGACATCGCGGTCAAGGTGGAGACACGAAAGCCGCCGTCGGAGCCGCCGAGCGAGCCGACCATCACGGTGTTCCTCTATCAGGTGACCCCGAACGCCGCGATGCGCAACAACGACCTGCCGACGCGCGCCGCCGACGGCACCCTGCGCAACCGGGCAGCCGCGCCGCTGGACCTTCACTACGTGATCAGTGCGTACGGGGAGGAGACGGAGCTGGTCGGGCAGCGGCTGCTGGGCTGCGTGATCCGTACGCTGCACGAAATTCCGGTGCTGCCGAAGGAATGGATCGAGCTGGCCGCGGAGCGGCCGTATCTGGCGGGCAGCGACCTTGCGGACTCAATGCAGAAGGTGCGTTTCACACCGACGGTCATGGACGTCGACGAGACGTCCAAGCTCTGGGAATGCTGCACCAGACCCCTACACCCTGTCGGTGGCCTACCAGGCGTCGCTGGTGGTGATCGAGGGCCGCGAAGCCGGTCCCGGCGAAGCCGGTGGAGCAACGCACAGTGCGGGTGCTCCCGTTCGGGGCGCCGGGGCACCGGTGCCGCCCGGGCGGACATGGCTTCAGCGGCTCCTGCCGCTCCGTTGCCTCTGCGGAGCAGACGGGCGAGGACGTCTCCCGTCGGCCCGCGGGCAAGAGGGCTGCGGCGAAGAAGGCTGCGGCGAAGAAGGCTGCGGTTGCGAAGACACCCGTCAAACCCCGGCCAAGACCCCGGCCAGAACACCCGCCAAGTCCACCAAGGCCGCCTCCGGGCGAGTCGCTCTGCCTCGTCCCCGCAAGGCGGCCGAGAACGATACGCCGACGCCGGACGACAAGGGCTGAGCCGGAGTGCGGAACACGGGGGTGAGGACATGGGGACGTACGAAGGGGCCGGTCGCAGCGAGGACCGCGACGCAGCGGCGCAGGGACGGGCGCTGCTGGCTGCCGTCCACGCTGTGCTCGCCCGCGTCGACACCCACGCCGGGCGCGCGACGCGCGGCTCGGGCCCGGCCGGTACGGCAGGAGCCACGCAGCCCGCACCGAGCGGTGACCGGGCACGGACACCGTCGCCCCGTCCGGCATCACGGCCGTCGCCGGCTCCCGGTCCGGCACCGGAGCCGCCGGCGCCGTCCAGGCCGCGCCTCCCGGCCCCGCGGCCCTCGAGGCGCTCGTCACCTGCTTCGGCCTCAGCCCGTTCGAGCGCGAGGTCGTCCTGCTGGCCGCGGCAGCCGAGCTGGAGCCCACCACGGCCGCCCGCTGCGCCGCGGCCTGCGGGGACCCGGAGCGTACGTACCCCACCTTCTCGCTCTCCCTCGCCGCGCTCGACGATCCGCACTGGAGCGCTCTTACCCCGGTTGCCCCGTTGCGGCGCTGGCGCATCGTCGAGCTCGACGACGAGACCCGGCTGACCACGTCCCGGCTCAGGCTCGACGAGCGAATCCTGCACTTCCTGGTCGGCTCGCCCTACCTGGACGCCCGGCTCCACGGGCTGCTGCGCCGGGCCACCGTGCCGGACGCGCTGCCCGCCTCGTACGACCAGACGGCCGGCCGGGTCGCGGCCGGCTGGTCGGGGCGGGCGCGGGCGCCGCTCCGGGTCGAGCTGGTCGGGGGCGATCTCCGGACCCGCGCGGACATCGCAGCGGTCGCGGCCCGCCGCTTGGGACTCGGCCTCTACGAGATGTCGGCTGCCGACCTGCCGACCGATCCGGCCCAACGCGACCTGCTGGCCCGGCTGTGGCAGCGCGAGGCGATTCTGCTGCCTGCGGCGCTGCTGGTGGAGGTCGGTGAGATGGACCGCGAACAGGCCGCAGCCACCGATGCGTTCATCGAGAGCGCGGCCGTACCGCTGGTCGTGTCGAGTCCCGATCCGCGGCAGACGGCACGCCCCGCGGTGAGCGCGTCACCGTTCCGCCGCTGGACGCGGACGAGCAGCTCGGAGTGTGGACCGATGCCTTCGCCGACGTCCCCGATGTGTCGGAGGTCGATCTGCGTGACCTCGTGGCCCAGTTCTCGCTGCCGCCGCATCTGGTCCGCTCGGCCGGCGCAGCCGTGGCCCGGACCTGCCCGGCGAGGACGTGCTGGACGCGACCGGCCTGGCCTGGCAGGCGGGGCTCACCGAGGCCCGGATGGGCATGGACGGGATGGGCCGCCGCATCGAACCGCAGGCGGCCTGGGGTGATCTGGTGCTGGCGGAGCGGCAGTTGCGGGTCCTGCGAGAGATCACCGCGCATGTGCGGCAGCGTCCGACCGTCTACCAGGAGTGGGGATTCGCCGAGACACTGCGCCGGGGCTGGGCGTCACCGCGCTCTTCGCGGGCGGCTCCGGCACCGGCAAGACGCTTGCCGCCGAGGTGATGGCGAAGGAGCTGGGCCTGGATCTGTTCATCATCGATCTCTCCCAGGTGGTCAGCAAGTACATCGGTGAGACCGAGAAGAACCTGCGCAAGGTCTTCGACGCCGCCGAGCAGGGCGGGGCGCTGCTGCTGTTCGACGAGGCCGACGCGCTGTTCGGCAAACGCAGTGAGGTCAAGGACTCCCACGACCGGTACGCCAACCTCGAAGTCAGCTATCTGCTGATGCGGATGGAGGCCTACCGGGGCTCGCGATCCTCACGACGAACATGAAGCAGGCGCTGGACACCGCGTTCATGCGGCGTATCCGCTTCGTCGTCGACTTCCCGTTCCCCGGCGAGAGCGAGCGGGCCGAGATCTGGCGCCGGGTGCTGCCCGCGCGGGCGCCGATGAAGGGCGTCGAGCCGGAGCTGCTGGCCCGGCTGACCGTGGCGGGCGGCTCCATCCGCAACATCGCGCTGTCGGGTGCGTTCCTCGCGGCGGAGGAGGGCGACCGGCTCCAGATGCGCCACATGCTGGAGGCCGCCCGTACCGAGTACCTGAAGCTCGACCGTTCCCTGACACCTTCGGAGGTGCACGGATGGGTCTGAACGAACAGCAGCGCACGGTACGGGTGGACATCGGCGAGCTGGTGCTCGACGGCTTCGGCCGGGTGGACCCGGAGCGCGTATCGGAGGCCTTCCAGGCGGAGCTGGGCCGGCTCGTACGGGAACGGGTGTGCCGCTCGCCGCGGACGGCGGACAGGCACTGGACGCCCTGGCAGGGCTGCCCCGCTTCCCGCGTCGCTCTCCGCGCGGCGCCTCGGCCAGGAGCTGGCGCGCGCGGTGCACACGGGCCTGTCCGGCGGGGTGAGGTGACGCGATGAGTACGTCCCACTCGCAGGAGACGCGGTCGGACCAGGCCGCCAAGCGCCGCAAACGCAAGGAACGCGCCGCGTCCCGGGTGCCCGAGCCGAAGAGCATCGTCAGCGGCGCCGGCCAGCCGCTCGACCTGAGCGTACGGCGGGAGCTGGAGGAACAGCTCGGCCACGACTTCAGCCGGGTACGGCTGCACACCGACCCGGACGCGGGCGCGCTCACCGGCATGCTCGGGGCGGACGCGGTCGCGGTCGGTCAGGACATCTTCTTCCGCGAGGGACCTACCGTCCCGGCACGCTGGACGGTCAGCGCCTGCTGGCCCACGAGCTGCTCCACACGGTGCAGAACCCGCACGGTCTGGGTGCGCTGCGGGCCGGTCGCGACCTGGGCGAAGTGAGCCTGCCGCAGCAGACGATGGAGCGCGAGGCGGAGTCGGCGGCCCAGGAGTCCGTACGGGACGGGGTGGCCGAGACCCAGGTCGAGGAGGGACAGCCGACGCCCGGCTGGCTGCGGTACGCGACCGTGGACGCGGACCGTAACCGGCTGGAGCAGATCGATCCGGCAACGCTGGTGGAGCGGCTGGCCAACTCGGTCGTACGCTCGCTGCGCGGCGACCCGGAGGACCGGTCGAAGCGCACCCGTAAGCAACTGGCCCGGTTGCCCGATGAGTTGCAGGACACCGTTCTGGAGCGCCTGGAGACCAGGCTGCTCAGCTCGGAGCACGAGCGGGTGCTCGACCTCGTCGACGAGGTCGAGGCCTACGACGACCTGGAGCGGAACTCGCTCGAGGCGCCGACTGTCGAGAACGATCCGGTCGAGGAACTGCGGTACGAGCGCGAGACCCAGCAGCGGTCCGCCGAGGAGCAGCGGGAAGAGGAGCAGCAGCCCGCGGCTGCGCCGGGTCCGAGAAGGACCAGGACGACGACGGTGGCGCTCATGGCGGTGCTCCGGAGAACGGAAGCACCCGCAGGGCGGCGACCAGGAGCAGGAGCAGGACACGGGCGCGGCTTCGGCACCACCGGCTGCCGCGCCTCAGCAGCAGTCGGCGTCCTCCTCCTCCGGCTCGTCCTCGTCCTCGGCGGGTGAGAAGTCCGGGGAGGCAAGGAGACGGCAGGCTCCGCCGAGGGCGGCGAAGGGCGGGAGCAGCGGGCACTCCGGCCGCGAGCGAAGAGGAGTCCGCGGCCAGGAACCGTCCGGGCGCGGTCGACGCGCTCGTGGCGGGTCAGCAGCTGAAGCAGGGGACAAGCGGGGTTCGGAGCAGCCGACGGGTTCGGTGACCAAGGCCGGCAAGGACGACCAGCTGCCTGGTGTGTTCAGCACGCTCGAGGGCGTGCGCAACCAGGACCTCGACGGCCCGGAGCAGCAGTCCGACGACGATCCGTTCGGTTCCGGCAGCGAGTCGGAGGTGGAGGTCGGCGGCGGGGAGCCGAGCGCTTGGGACGTCAAGCTCCAGCCGGAGGACTACCTGCCCGAGCAGGACCTCGACGTGTCCGCCGTACCGACGGCGGACAAGCTGGACCTCTCCTCGTCCGGCACGGTGGCTGCCCGTCGTTCCCCGCCCCTCCGGTGACGAAGGCCGACCAGGTGCAGGCCGAGCGGGATGCGGAGGACGCCGAAGACGCTGCGGCGGAGGCCGAACCCGAGCTGGACGGTGCCGTACCCGCGGACGCGGAGCCGCCGGCCGAGGCCGACCGAGGCGCGCAGGGAGACACACAGCCCGGCGGACTCGCCTTGGAACAGGCTGCCGACGTACGGCCGGTGACCGACTCACGCGACCCGAAGAGCGGCGCCGACCCGAAGGCCGGGCCGGTCGCCGCGCAGACGACCGTCCAGGAGGCACCGGGCAAGCCCGAGGCAGGGAGCGATGCCAGGAGGCGGCCGCCAAGGAGGAGCAGGGGACGCCTGCCGGCGGCGAGGCGTCATCCGGTGCACAGGAGAAGGCCTCGCCGCGGGCGGTGGCGGGGAACGCCGCGGCGCCGGAGCCGGCTGCCAAGGAGGAGCAGAAGAAGACGGACGCGGCTCCGGCGGGCCGGAGCGAACCGACGGCGGACTCTCAGGCCCCTCGCCCGCCCGGGACACGCATGTCACCGGCGGGTCCACCGCGGATACGTCAGGCGGGGCAGCACCGAACGAGTCTCCGGGCAGCGGCTCGTCGGACAGCGAACCCGTCTCCCGTGCGGAGACCCTGCGCCCAAGGCTGCCGAAGCGCCGGAACCCACGAAGGCGGCCGACGCCCCGACAGCTGCGAAGGACGCACCTGCTCCCAAGGCCACAGCGTCGAAGCAGGCTCCCGCCGCCAGGGGACCGCGTGGCGGCGGTGGCGGTGGGGCCAAAGCGGCCGCGCCCGGCAAGGGCAAGAGGGACTCGGGACCGGCGCCGAACCTCTCCGGGTGGCCCCGGAAGCCGGCCTGTCCACCGCTTCCAAGCTCAAGCCGCACAAGGCGCTGCAGGCGATGACCGGTGTGAGCGGCTCCGTGGACCGCACCGTCGGCGACGAGCACAAGACCCTTGAGGCAGCGCCTCCTCGATGGAGCGCCCGGCGGGTGCGCCGCAGACCCTCCAGGGCGAGCCGAAGGCCGACGCACCGGCCGAGTACTCCCAGGATCCTGCGCAGAAGTCCGAGGCTCCGGAGGACGAGAAGGCCGAGGTCAAGGGCGCCAAGGAGCCCGAGGGCCAGATCGAGGCGGAGAAGGCGGAGGAGCCGGGAGGCTGGGACACCTTCAAGATGGCCCTGGGCTTCGGCATCGGCAAGGTTCTGAGCTGGGTGGGCTTCGAGGTGGATGCCTCGGAGCTGGCCGCCAAGTTCGCCGGGCTGCCGACGAAGGACGAGGCGCTGAAGAACGCCCAGGCGGGCAACGCCCCGGGCGTGGAGATGCAGGGTGCCGCCGAGCAGACGGCGGGCGAGCAGGGCACGGCCGTGGACACCAAGGGCCAGGACACCGTCACGACGGGCCGTGACGACGCCGCCCGGCCGATGGGGAGAACCAGGTCTACCCGATGCTCCCAAGGAGCAGATGACGGCGAAGGTGCCCGGCGGGCAGGGCGGCAACGGGGCGCGCCCGACGGCGGAGCCGGCACCGGAGCCGTACCTCCCGAGGCGGCCTCCGAAGTGGCCGAGCACGAACAGGGGCCGCAGTTCCAGGCCGCGTTCAGCGACGGACAGAAGGGCATGTCCGAGGGCCGGCAGACCAAGGACAAGGACTTCCGCGACTCGCAGCAGAAACACAAGGCGAAGGTCGACGCCGAGATCGCGGCCAACACCGAGAGCCAGGCGGGCGAGCGCGACAAGGCTCTGGACGAGGTCACCGCCGAGCGGGCCGACTGGCGTACCGAGCAGGACGAGGAGCTCAAGGCCCTCGGCACCAAGAAGACCGAGCGGCACGACAAGGTCCGCACGGACGTCGAGGACAAGGAGAAGAAGACCGACGAGGACGTCGTCAAGGAGAAGGACGACGGCGACAAGAAGATCCAGGACGAGAACACCAAGGCCGAGAAGGACGCCGAGAAGCAGCGCGACGACAGTGTCGAGGACTCGGGCAATTGGGTCAGCAAGGCCTTCGACTGGATCAAGCAGAAGGTCATCGAGATCAAGAACGCGATCGTCCGCGTCATCAGAGCGGCGCGTGACGCGGTCGTCGGCTTCATCAAGAACTTCAAGGAGACGGTCGAGCGCTGGATCAACGAGGCCCGCACGTTCATCGTCGACGCGATCAAGAACCTGATCGACGATCTGATCGAGTTCGCGAAGGCGATGGTCCGGGCGGTCATCGAACTGGCCGGACGGATCCGGAGTTCATCGCCGGCCTGATCGCCGCTGCGATCGCCCTCGTCAACAGGCTCGCCGCAGCGCTGAAGCAGGCCGTGACCGATCTGCTGGACGCCATCGGCAAGCTCCTGAGCGGCATCCTGGATCTCCTCAAGAAGATGCTCCAGGCTGCGGTGAAGGCGGTCGTGGCCGCGGTGAAGGCGGTCCTGGACTTCGCCTCGAAGCTGCTGAGCGCACTCGGCGACTGGATGCTCATCGCCGTCGACTTCCTGTCCGACCCGGGCGGCTGGCTGGGGTGCCAAGAACTCGGCGGTGGACGGCGCGAAGAACCACCTGTTCCGCGAGGTCAAGTCTGCCGTCAAGCAGTGGTTCACCGACAAGATCCAGGAGATCATCGGCGTCCCGAAGGCCGTCCTCGACAAGCTGCTCAAGGGCGGCATGAAGATGGAAGAGATCGTCAAGGAGGCCTGGGACGCCGTCGTACCCCAACTCCGTTGATCATCGGGGAACTGGTCATGACGAAGGTCGTCGCCAAGCTGATCCCGGGGCGGGCTGGGTGATGGCCGTGATCGACGCCATCCGCACGGCCTGGGGCGCGTTGAGCGCGATCCTGAGCGCGCTCGGCATGGTCCTGGACTGGCTGAAGTCGGTCCGAAGCGGCGGCGCCGGCATCCTCTTCGCCAAGGCGGTCGCGGCGGGCGTGGTCGCTTTGCTCGAAGTCCTGTACCAGGCGCTGATGACGGGCATCGGCAAGTACGTCTCAAGGTCGGCCAGCGCCTCAAGGGCGTCGCCGCGAAGCTCGGCAAGGACAAGGGCGGGGACAAGGACAAGAACAAGGACGGCGCGGGATCGGACGACAAGGGCGGCAACAAGAAGAACCAGGACCTGGACCCGAAGAAGGACACGGCCGCCCCGGGTAAGCGCCCCACCACCACGACTCCGAAGCCCGACCTCACCAAGCCCGGGAAGCCCAGGAGCACCCGGGCAGGACAAGGACGGCAAGCCGAAGGACAAGGGCGTCCCAAGTCGGACACCCGCCCGACCCCGTCCCCGAAGCCCGCCGAAGCCGGAACCCCGGCCAAGCCGAAGACCGAGCCGGACACGAAGCCAAGCCGAAGGACGACACCCGGGCAGGCCGAAGGGCAACGACAGGGACGCCCGGGCAAACCGAAGGACGACGACAAGAACAGCCCGACCAAGCCGAAGGACCAGGACTCGCGCAGGCCCAAGACCGACGACAAGGACGGCCCGAGTAAGCCCGTCAGGACAAGGAAAAGGACGGCGACAGGGGTCCGAAGAAGCCGAGGCCGGCCAAGGACAAGGACGGGAAGCCGAAGGACAAGGACAAGGGCAAGGAACCGGCCAGGGAGAAGCAGAACAAGAAGGACCGGCGGAAGAAGGAAGAGGACTCGAAGGAGTCAAGGAGGAGCGGCTGCGGAAAATTGTGGCGCGGATCCGCCCCAAGATCCGGCCGCTTCTCAGGCGCGGCGTCAAGGGGACGCTGCTCCGTAGTTCTCTGGCGGGTCTGAAGGTTTGGTATCGCCTGACCGAACTCGCTCTTCGAGGTGACGCCGTCGGTGCGCTTCATGCGGCACTGAACCCGGAGATGGATGTCGAGACATTCAGGAAACTTCAGGCACTCCAGGCGGCTAACCGTGCTACGCGTGAAGCGCAGGACAAGACCAAGAAGGCGGAAGGCGACAAGAAGGAGACTCCCGATCCGCTGAAACTGGAGAGCGGTGTTCCGCTCGTGGAGCAAGCGTTTGCGTTCGAGGAGTGGGTGGGTGGTCTCCCGAAGAGCGGAAAGCAAGGTCGAGTGGTCCATCCGCAACTGGAAGAGGCGCAATCGCCTCGCGTGAAATTCGGGTTCAAGACCGATCCGGCGGCCCCTATCCTGAGCCAGGAAAACAAGATGGAGACATATCAGGACCGTGCCGCCTTTGCTCGGGAGCAGGGATTCGGGTCGGATTACCTCACTGCGTCTGCGGACGTCAGTGAAGGGCGGGCCTCGAATATTTCAGCGGAACTACTGAGTGAAGCGGTATTTGATCGTGTCTTGCGCGAACTGGACGAAAGTATGCGCTCGCCACTCATGCGTCTCGTGGGGCGCGGAGAAATCCGGTGGGCGCAGCAGGGGAAGGACGAGGAAGAGAAGAAACGACGTGTGCAAGAAATCTTTCGTCGTGGACTCATGGTCCAGCAGAAACCGGTTGCGGCGTCCGCGCAGGTGCACAAGATCTTGAAGCTCATGGACCGCAAGCCCGGTGCCCCATGGCCGGCTTCACTCAGGCGGAACTGGAGGAGATGGCGGTGCTGCTGGAGCCGGACAGGAAGAAGTTTTCTGCCGGAAAGAGCGCGTCCAAGAAGTGGGCTGGTAAGAGGGGAATGGTGACGCCGACGGATCAGCAGCTCCGGGAGAGTGTGGAAACTCCGGAAAGGTACGTGAACCGCTCGGTACTCTGGCTGGACCGGATATCGAACTTCGATGACATTTTCGTCTCTCCGCAGACGCAGGAGGAGGTGGCGAAGGAGCTCCGTCAACACATTCGAGACGCCCGTGACGGGGACCCGGATATCGAGGATAAGGTCCCGTGGCTTTGGTTGCCGACCCCAAGGAAGGCGAGTAGTGAGAGAAGAAGGTCAAGTAGTGGTGGAAGTGCCCGACAGGTTTCATGGCGAGCGCTTGGTCCTGGCGCACCCTTGCCGGCAGCCGAAGTAATGCTCTTTGTCGAGGGCGCCGGTTTTCAAGAAGGTCGCGAAAATAGTACGCCTTACGGTTCCGAGCGGGTCTGGGTGATCGCCGGTGAACTCTTCTTCCACTATGTGCACAATGCGAAGACCGGTGTGGCGTACGTGCAAGTGACTGGAAGGAGCGGAGAGGATGTCGAGCGATTCACCGAACTGTCCAGGTCGTTCTTCGGTCCTCCGGACGTAGCCGAGTTGATCACCGGCGTTCGGTCTGCACGGGCATCCGGAGAGCGAGCGACTGCCTTGGTGAAGCTGGCTGTCGGACTGCCTTCCGCCGCGCCCGACGAGGCGCTCCAGATCATCCGGGATGCTTTCGCCGACGATGATCCGTCTCTGCGGCGAGCGGCATTGCTGTCCGCTCTGTATCTGGATTGGGAAGTTGTCGGACCCCATGTGAAGGACATGGAGAGGAACGACGCTGCGGAGGAGCTGCAGACGCAGGCGAGGTATTTCGTCGACCGGAACGAAGGATCCTCGTGACCCGCTACGCAGACATCCCCAAGCCCATCCGCTCCGGCATCGTCGTCGTCGACCCCGAACGCGGAACCCCCAGCGCATCATCGTCCTCCAGTTCAACCCCGACACCCTGGAACGCAGCCTCGCGCCCCAATCCGCCGGCTCCGGCGGGGACTCCGGCGGCGGGGCAGTGGGTCCGGCGACAGGAACGAGGCACTCCGCCTCAAGGGACCTGCCGAGGAGACCTGGAAGTTCACCGCCGAGATCGATGCCACCGATCAGTTCGAGGTGGCCGCCCCGACGGGATCCACCCCGAGCTGGCCACCCTCGAAATGCTGGTGCACCCGACCACCGCCCAGTTACGCGAAGCGAGCCGTCTATCCAAGAAGGGGACCATCGAGATCAGCCCGATCGAGATGCCGCTCACCCTCTTCACCTGGGGCAGCAAGCGCGTCATGCCCGTGCGGCTCACCGAACTGTCCATCAACGAGTCCGCGTTCGACGTGAACCTGAATCCGATCCGGGCGAGCCTCAGCATCGGAATGAAGGTGCTCAGCGTCAGTGATCTGCCCGCCGGGCACCGCGGGCTGATCTGTATATGGCGCATCTCGCGCAGAAGGAGCAGCTCGCCAGGGCCGCGCGCAGTGGCGGGCTCGGCTCGCTGGGACTGGCCGGCGGCAACACCGTGATGGGGAGGGGCTGAACGACATGGCAGAGGTCGAACCGTATGAGAACGCGCTGGACGCCATACCCGGTGCCCACCCTACCCGCGCTCCAGCCGCTACCACGACGCCGAGATCGGTGTGTACCGGATGGCCGACGGAACCGAAGTGCGGTACGCCAAGCGACGGTTGCTGCCACCGCTGGACGACACCCCGCAGGAGAGTGCCCCGTACACCGTCAGCAGCGGCGACCGGCCCGACCTGCTGGCACAGCGGTACTTCGGCGACCCGGGGCAGTGGTGGCAGATCGCAGACGCCAATCCGGTGCTCGACCCGCAGGAGCTGACCGAGGAGGCGGGTCGCACCATCGCGATCCCGCACGCCGGTGGCTTCCCGGCGCCGGGGTGCGGTATGCCTGATCAGCCCGTGGGGACCGGCCCCATCCACATCACCCTGCAGACCGGGCCGAAGCTGACCCGGCCCGTGCCGCCCGAGGTGGTGGAGGCGCTGCTGTCCGCCCAGATCACCGCCACCGCGGGTGAACGCAGCGGGTTCCAGCTGGCGTTCGACCTCACCAAGCAGGGGCGCTGTCCCGGCGACTGCTGCCCGAGGGGTCCTTCGACCCGAAGACCCGGGTGATTCTCTCCGTCAGTGTGAAGGGGACGGCCAGGGTGCTGCTCGACGGGCTCATCGTGCGGCAGGAGGTCGGTGCGAGCAATCAGCCTGGGCACTCCACCCTCACGGTGACCGGTGAGGATCTCACCCTTCTCATGGACCTGGAGGAGCGCACCGACCGGTACCCGAACCTGCGGCCCTCCGGACGCGTCGCCCGCATCCTCGCAAAGTACGCCGACTACGGCATCGAGCCCCGCGTCTTCCAGGAGCAGATCGAGCAGCCGCCGCGCGAACAGCTGAGGGTCGACTACCAGTCGGGCACCGACCTGAGTTACGTCAACGACCTGGCCAGGGCCAACGGCTACACGTTCTATCTGGAACCCGGCCCCGCCCCGGCTACTCCACCGCGGTCTGGGGCCCGGAGGCCAGGCTGGGGCAGCGGCAGCACGCGCTCAACGTGAACATGGACGCCAACTCGACCGTGGACCAGCTGACATTCGCGTACGACGGAACGGCCCGGAGGAACCGCAGGCAAGGGTGCAGGACCCCGCCACCCGGGACAGCCGGCTGCTGCCGCAGCCCGACATCGGGCCGCTGCGCCCGCCGCTGGGCCGCCGCGCCACGCCGCGCTCAAGCGCCGCACGCTGTCCGGCACGGCGAAGAAGGAGTCGGCGCAGGCGCAGGCGGAGCTGCTGGCGCGGGCCGCGCTGTCCGCCGACGCCATCTCGGGCTCCGGGTCCCTGGACGTGAACCGCCACGGGTACATCCTGCGGCCGCGTGAGCTGGTCGGGGTGCGTGGCGCCGGTGTGACGTACGACGGCGACTACTTCGTCAAATCCGTCACCCACAACATCAGGCCCGGCTCGTACCAGCAGAACTTCACGCTCTCGCGCGAGGGCCTCATCGCCAGGAGCGGCACCGTACGACCGTGACAGAGAACGAGGAGCGGGAGAACTTCGCATGGCTGCAGGACCGAACAACCGGTTTCTCGGCAAGTTCCGGGGTCGGGTGGTGGGCAATGACGATCCGCTGAAGATCGGACGGGTCACCGTGAAGGTGCCGGACGTCCTGGGTGATGAGACGTCCACCTGGGCCATGCCCTGCCTGCCGTTCACGGGCCCGCAGTCTGGGCAGTACGTGGTCCCGGCCGTAGGGGCCGGGTGTGGGTGGAGTTCGAGCAGGGAGACGTCAGCTTCCCCATCTGGACGGGCTGCTGGTACGGAGACACGTCCGAACTGCCGCCCGACGCCCTCACCGGGGGCCCGCGCACCAGAACGTGGTCATCCAGACCTCCGACCGGCACAAGTTCGTCCTGGGCGACGTGCCGGACGGCGGCAACGGCATCCGCCTCCAGGCCGCGACCGGGGCGTACATCCAGGTCGACGAGAAGGGCGTGACGATCGCCAACGGCCAGGGCGCCTCGATCGTGCTGGCCGGCGGTGAGGTCAACATCAACGACGGCCGGCTGATCGTGGCCAAGAAGCAGTAACAGACAACGGGAGAGAACCTTGTCCACCAGCTCAGGGACCATCGTCAGCGCCTCCGCCGCACTCCACTGCCCGCACGGCGGCCGGGCCTCCGCCACCTCCACGCCGCTGGCGGTGCGCCTGGACGGGCTGCCCGTGCACACCGCCTCCGACACCTTCGTGGTGACCGGGTGCCCGCACACCGTCGACGGGTGCCGCATCCGTGCAGCACCGTCCGGTGGAGCCCGCAGCCGGGCGGCGTGCTCATCGACGGTGCGCCCGTCCTGCTGCACACGAGTGCGGCGCACTGCTTCAGCGCGGCGCTCGTACAGCAGGGACCACTGCTCGTGAACGCGGCTCAGCAGGGGCGACATGCCGGTGAGGACCGTACGCGGCGACATCGCGTTCCCGTTCCGCAGCGACCGGCGTGGGCGGACCGCTCACGCCGGTCGTGACGAGCATGTGCGCGACCTGGTCGAGCAGTTGCTGTTCACCAGCCCCGGCGAACGGGTGATGCGCCCCGACTTCGGCTGCGGGCTGCTGGACCTGGTGTTCACGCCGAACAGCCCCGAGCTGGCCTCGGCCCTCGAGCTGTCGGTGCAGGCGTCGCTCCAGCGCTGGCTGGGCGAGCTGATCGAGGTGGAGTCCCTGGACGTGGTGAGCGAGGAGAACGTGGTCCGGGTGTATCTGCGCTATGTGGTGCGCTCCACCGGGAGCCGGCGTGACGACGTGTTCGAAGGAGCGGGCCCGCATGAGCGGCACGGGCGGGGAGTTGGTCTGCCGGACGGACGGCAGGCGAGGCAAGGCGCGCGGCGCGGCTCGACGGCGTGGACGCGGTGGAGGCCGGGGACGACGGGCTGACGCTGACGGTGACGTTCCTCGGCAAGGCACCGCACGGGCTGTGCCCGGAGAACATCCGGATCGACGGCGGACGCCGGATCACGGGTATCGAGGCGGTCGAGGTGACCGTGGAGCGGGAGGAGGACCCGGAGCTCGACGACCGGCTGCTCGTGACGCTCGACCGCACCGGGGACACCTCGCGCTACCGGCTGTCGGTGGTCGGCGCCGACCCGTACGGCAGGCCGGGAACGGAACCGTTCCCCGGGTTCGACCAGCGGTATGCCGGGGCTGATTTCGAGTTCCGGCCGGACTGCCCCACGCCCTTCGACTGCGCGGACGACGCGCCGGGCTGCGACCCGGCCCCGACGCGAGACGCCCGTCATCGACTACACGGCGCGCGACTACGACTCGATCCGACGCCTCATCCTGGACCGGCTCGCACTGACCACCCCCGACTGGGTGGAGCGCAACCCCGCCGACCTCGGTGTCACCCTCGTCGAGCTGCTGGCGCACACGGCCGACCGGATCAGCTACCACCAGGACGCGGTGGCCACCGAGGCGTACCTCGACACCGCCCGCAAGCGGGTCTCGGTGCGCAGGCACGTACGCCTCATCGACTACCCGATGCACGACGGATGCAATGCCGGGCCCTGGTCACCGTCGAGGTGACGAAGCGGCTGACGCTGCTGCCGGGCACGTTCCGGTTCGCCTCGGTGGACATCCGTACGCTCGGGCCGCGCGACCGGCCCGACATCGGCACCGTCGTCGAGGACCGCGACCTGGCGGTGCTCGCCGAGCGCGGTTCGGTCGAGGTGTTCGAGCCGGTGGTGGCCGCCGAGCCCGCCGAGCTGCGTCCCGCGCACAACACCATCCGCTTCTGGACCTGGGGCGACGAGGTGTGCGCCTTGCCCAGGGCGCGGTGTCGGCGACCCTGCGGGACGCATGGGCCGACAGGAAGTGCACGGTGCGGGCGCTGGATCTGGCCCCGGCGATCTGCTGCTGTTCGAGGAGGTACGCGGGGCGCGTTCGGGCACGCCGGGCGACGCGGACCCCGCGCACCGGCAGGCCGTACGGCTCACCTCGGTCACCCGGGCCTGGACAAGCTGACCGACCAGCCGGTGCTGGAGGTCACCTGGGCCCGCCAGGACGCCCTCGCCTTCCCCGTATGCCTGTCGACGCGCGCCGCTCCGGACTGTGAACCGGTGGCGGACGTGAGCGTCGCGCGGGCAATGTGGTCCTCGTCGACCACGGCAGGTCGCTGACGTTCGGCGGGGATCTGCCGGAGACGGTGACCGTGCCCCCGGAGCCCGCGGTACTCGGCTCCTGCGAGCCGTCCGGCTTCGGGTGCGGGGACTTCGACGCGGGCAATGCGGCGGCCCGGCTCCTGGACGAACGCCTGGAACAGACCCGGCACGGTCGGCTGCTCACCGCCGAGCAGGTGAGGAGCTGTCCGGGCGGGTCGGCGACGAGCAGCTGACACGTGCCGGAATCGGCCTGGAACTGGCAGGGCAGCGGCGCGAGAAGGTCGTGCCGGGCACGGCGTACGAGCAGGCCGAGGCGCTGGCGACGCTGCTCGCGCAGCTGGTCTATCCGGGCATCGGGCCCCGGTTCCGGCCGGTGCTCCAGCGCTCACCCGTCGTCCAGGCGGCGCCGTTCCCGCTGCCGCGGCATGTGTCGGCCGGGCAGGCCGACCGGCTGGCCGTCGTGCCCGGGCGGGTACGGGAGCGGCTGGTGGAGCTGTGGCGCAGCGCCCGCGACCGCGACGGGCTGACCGAGGCGGAGATCGACGAGCTGACCGTGCTCTTCGGGCTCCGGATGCTGGAGCACCTGGAGCTGCACCGCCACCCGGTACGCGCGCTGCGCGAACTGCTGCACCGCAGCGCGCGGCTGCTGGCTCCGAAGCTGCGCAGGCTCGATGTGCTGACGGCCCGGCCCGGGCGGGCACGGTGCTGGACGCGGGCATCGCCTGGGAGATCGCGCACAGCTGGGGCCCCGGCTACGCGGCCGGGCTGCACCCGGACGAGCCGGTGCTGCGGGCCCCGCAGCCGCCCTGGTCCAGGACCCCGGCCGCGCTGCCCGCGGTGACGGCCGTGGACGGCGACGCGGTGTGGACCGCGCGGCGTGATCTGCTCGCAGACGGCCACCGGGACCGGCATTTCGTCGGTGAACTGGAGGACGACGGGCGGATCGCGCTGCGGTTCGGTGACGGCGCCACGGTGCCCGGCCGCGGCCCGGCACCCGGCTGGAACTGCACTACCGGCTCGGCGGCGGCACGGCCGGCAACGTCGGTGCGGAGGCCGTCAACCATCTGGTGCTGCGCCGCGACCCGGACGCGAGTGACGCCGGGGAGGCACCGCCGGTCGCCGGGGTACGCAACCCGCTGCCCGCAGTGGGCGGTACCGAACCCGAACCACTGGAACAGGTACGCCAGTTGGCGCCCCTCGACCTGAAGCGCAGCACCCAGCGCGCGGTGACCGCCGAGGACTACGCGGCGCTGGCCTCCGCACTGCCGGGAGTACAGCGGGCGGCGGCGGAGATCCGCTGGACGGGCAGTGTGCAGGAGGCTCATGTCGCCGTCGACGCGCTGGGGCCGGGGATCCGGCAGCCGAGCTGCTCGACTCGGTGGCGTACGCGCTGGAGAGCTACCGGCGGATCGGGCACGACCTGGTGGTCGGCCCCGCCAGGAACGTGAGCCTGGACATCGCCCTGTCGGTGTGTGCGGCACCCGGCCACCAGCACGGGCAGATCCTGGCCGAGCTGTACCGGCTGCTGGGCAGCGGGCGGCTGCGGGACGGGCGGCTCGGCTTCTTCCATCCCGATGCCCTGGTGTTCGGCGAACCGGTCCGGCTCAGCCGGCTGGTGCGCCGCTGCGGCGGTGCAGGGGTGGAGAGCGTGACGGTGACCCGGCTGCGCCGGCTCTTCGAGGACGCGGCCGGGGCCGACGGAGACGACACGGCCCTGGACACGGGCGTGCTGCGGCTCGGCCCGCTGGAGATCGCACGGTGCGACAACGACCCGGACCGTCCCGAGAACGGGCGGCTGACCATCGACTTCGCCGGAGGTACCCGATGAGCGGAGCGGGCAACTGCGGCTGCGGCTGCGGTGGACACGACGAGAGCCGGGCCGCCGAGGCCCTGTACAACCCGCCGGGGCGCACGGCCCTCGACTACCGGGTCGGGGACTACGGCTCGTTCCTGGCGGCCATGGTGGACCGGCTCGCTTCCCCGCCTACCCGGCGCTGCGGGGCTGACGGTCCGTACCCCGGACGACCCGGCGATCGGACTGCTGGACTCCTGGGCGGTCGTCGGCGACCTGCTGACGTTCCACACCGAGCGGATCGTGGACGAGGCGTATCTGCGCACCGCGAACGAGTACCGCTCACTGGCACTGCTCGGCCGCCTCGTGGGACACCGGCCGAGGCCGGGCATCGCGGCCGACACTCATCTCGCGTACACCCTGGAGCGGGATCCGCGTGGCGCGGACGTGGACGTGGTCATCCCACGTGGGGCGCGCAGCAACAGTGTTCCGCTCACCTCCGAGGAGGAGTCGCAGGTCTTCGAGACGGACGCCGCTCTCGCGGCCCGCGCGTCGTGGAACGAGCTGGCGGTGCGCGAGCGCAGGCCCTCGCTGCTGACCGAGCAGGATCTGAGCCGGCGCTCCGAGATCCAGGTGTCCGGCACCACGACCGCTCTGCAGACCGGGGACCGGCTGCTGTTCGTCTTCAAGGGGCAGCAGGGCGGTGAAGGCGCCCAGGGCAGCGGCTGCTCCGCACGGTGGCCCGGCTCCGCGTCGACCGTGCGGACGACGTGACGGGGATCGGCTCCAGCAGTCCGCCCCGCCGTCGCTGGGCGAACTGGTGGCGCTGCTGCGCGAGTGGATCACCGAGGACGAGCGGGCGGTCGAGGACGGCGAACCCACTCCCGACAACCCCAATCCGCGTCCGGTCAGCAGGTACATCGCGGAGTTCGACGCCCAGGTCCTCGCCCCGCTGCGGGCCGATCTGGACTCCGTCACCTCGCCCGCCCGCCTCGCGGCGAGGCTGGCGGAGCCGCACGAGCGACTGGCCGAGGCGCAGGCCGTCGCCCGTGCGCACGAGGACGTCGCCGCCTGGTTCGAGCAACTGGAGGCGATGGTCGGCGAAGTGATCGCGCAGGCAGCGGACCTGGAGCCGTCCCGGCCGGCGCCCGAGCCGCCGGGCGGCGGCGCTCCGGCCGGTTCCGCGGCGCTGCGGGCGCTCGGCGCGGTGCTGCCGGCGCTGCGCAGCGAGGTCGTACGGCCCAGCTTCCGTCACCCGTCCAGGCCGGCGTCCAGGCCGGCGTCCGGGCGGCGTTCGGGGCCGGCTCGGACCGGCGGATGCCGGTGCGGACCGGCATCCGGCTCCGGCTCGGATCTGGGGCACGGCTGCTGGCGGCGCTCGACCCGCGGATCGCCGACGGGATGTATCCGGCGTGGCGGAAGTCCGCCCCACCGCACCGCCGCTCCTGCACGAGGTGCAGGCGATGCGGTGACGGCGGCACCGTTCGGCGCGATGGCCCCGCTGCGGCCGGTGCAGGACGAGCGGGGCGCGTGATCAGGCAGGCCGACTGGCCGCTGTCCGGATCCGCGCTGACGACGATGCGGGTGGTGTTCGACACGGCGGGCAAGGTCCCGGTGCGGGCCGAGTTCCAGCACACTGAGACGGGTTCGTCCGTCCAGCACTCGGAGCCCCTGCCGTCGGAGGCGACGTTCGATCTCGGCCCGGCCGGGTCGCGATCATGACCAGGACCGCTCAGGAGCACGATCTGAGCTGGCTGAACCGGCGTCCCGCCGACTCGCAGGAGCCGGGCGTCACCGCCCAGTTGCTCGACGGTCTGCCCGAGCGGACCCTGTTCGTCTCCCGGCCCGCGGACGACGGCCGGTGCGTGTCGCCGTGCACAACGGCGAGACGAAGAGCTGGCATCTGGCGCCCGGCGATCACGAACAGATCAGGCACGAGGGCTACGAGCTGACCGTGCGGTATACGGTCGGCAGCGAACCGGCGAATGTGGTGATCGGTATCGCCACGGTGCCGGAGCCCGCGAACCGCCAGGTGATCGCGCTCGACTCGGTGCAGGACTCGATCGCGGTCGGCAGCTGGGTCGCGATCGAGCGCCCGCAAGGGCGCCGAGGGGCCTGACGGCATTCCGGGCGACGCGGCGCTCCGGCTCGTCACCACCAGGGTCACCTCTCTGCGCACCGTCGTGTACACCGACTTCGGCCTCACCGGCCGCGGCACGGAGCTGACCCTGGCGGACCCTGGCTGGACGAGCACGATGTGCTGCTCTCCACCATCCGCGACGCCACCGTGCACGCGGGCGGGCAGCCGCTGCGGCTCGCCGACGAACCTCTCGGCGAGGACGTGCACGGCAACGAGCTGGAACTTGCCGAGCTGTACGACGGGCTGAGCCCGGGCGGCAGCTGATCGTGTCCGGGAGCGCACCGACGTCCCCGCCGTGCCGGCCACCGAACTGGTGACGATTGCGGGCGTCGAGCAGGAGCTCGACCCGCTGCTCCCCGGCGACCACGTACACACGAGGCTGACCCTGACCACGGATCTGCTCCACCGCTACCGGCGCACCACCGTCCGGGTGCGGGGCAACGTCGTGGCGGCCACCCACGGCGAGAGCAGGGAGGAGCCGATCGGCAACGGCGACGCGGACCTCATCAACCAGACGTTCGCGCTCTGGCAGGCGCCGCTGACCTGGCTGCCCGCCGACAACCCGCTGGGGCCACCCCGGCCCTCGACGTACGGGTCGACGGACTGCTGTGGCACAGGGTGGACAGCCTCGCCGGACGCGGCCCGCGCGAGCGGGTCTACGTCTGCGGTGAGGCGGGCGGCCGGACGACGGTGACCTTCGGCGACGGGGTGCACGGTGCCCGGCTGCCCACAGGGCACGAAAACGTCCGGGCCCGCTACCGCTTCGGCACCGGCCGGGCCGCCAACGTCCGGGCCGACCGCATCACCCAGGCGGTCACCCGGCCACTGGGCGTCACCGGGGTCACCAACCCGCAGCCCGCGACGGGCGGAGCGGACGCGGACGGCCCCGGCCGGGCCCGGTCCGCGATCCCGCTCGCCGTGTCCGCTCTCGACCGGCTGGTGTCCCTCGCCGACTACGAGGACTTCGCCCGTTCCCGGCCGGTATCAGCCTGGCGGCGGCGCGCGAGATCTTCGACGGCAGACGGCGGCTGCTCCATGTGACGGTCGCCGGCGTCCAGGACATCCCGATCGCCGAGGACTCCGACGTGCTCACCGCACTGCGCTCCGCTGGCCCGCTACGGCGACTCCCGGCTGCCCGTAAGGGTGCAGGTGCGCGAACTGCTGCTGCTGTTCCTCGCGGCGAAGGTGAAGGTGGCCCGCGACCACAGCTGGCAGATCGTCGAACCGGCACTGCGCCGGGCTCTGCTGGCCCGGTTCGGCAGCTCCCGGCGTGAGCTTGGGAGCCCGGCACATCTGTCGGACGTGCTGGCGACGGCCCACCAGGTGCCCGGCGTCGACCACGTGGACGTGGACGTCTTCGGGGAGTGCCGGCCTCCTCACCCCGACAGCCTGCCCGGTCTCGCGGACGCGCTCGCCGAGCCGCGGGCGACGGTCCCCGCGCGGCTCGCCGCGTACCACGAGGACGTGCACAGGGTGACCGGTCCGGCGGGCGAGACGCTCACCGCGATCGCCACCCGGTACGGCATCGCACTAGGCGAACTGCTGCGCCTCAACCCGGATATCACCGACACCCGGCGCCTGGAAAGGGCCGGGCGGTGTTCGTCTTCCGCGGGATCCGGCCCGCCCGGCTGGCCCTGCTGTCACCGGATGTCCCGGACACGTTGGTTCTCACGGAGGTCACCGCATGAACACCCAGGAAGGGAGCGTCGCATGAGCAGGGAACCCGACGGGCTCGCGGAGCTGCTCCCGCAGTGGCACCGGCTGCGGGACGCCGATGGCGGGAGCCGCTGCGCGCACTGCTCGCGGTGATCGCCGAGCAGGTCGACCGGGTGCGCGACGGGGTCGACCGGAGCTACGAGGACCTGTTCGTGGAAACGGCCGCGCCCTGGGTGCTGCCGTACCTCGGCGACCTGGTCGGCTACCGTCCGCTGCCCGGGTACGAGCGGGTCCGGTCGGCCGGACTGGGCGACGCGGACGACGGGGATGCGCGGACTCGGCTCGCCGAGGCGCTCGCGCCGCGCCGTGACGTCGCGGACACGGTCGCCAACCGCCGCCGCAAGGGCACCCTCGCCCTGCTGGAGGAGCTGGCCCAGGAGGTCGCCGGATGGCCGGCCAGGGCCGTGGAGTTCTCCCGGCTGGTCTCCCACCAGCAGCCGGTCAGGCTGTACGGGACGGGGCGGCGCCCGCCGACGTACGCAGACTGGGGCGCGGCAGGCTGGCCGACATGCGTGACGGTGGGCAACTCGACCTGGCAGGAGGGCCGTTCGACACGACGGCCCGTACCGTGGACGTACGCAGGGCCGGCTCGTCGCGGCGCAGGGCGGCCATTCCCCGCCGGGGTCGGGCTGTTCGTGTGGCGGCTGAAGCCGTACCGGGTGAGCCGGGCACCGGCGTACTGCATCGACCGCGCCCGCAGCCTGTACACGTTCTCCATTCTCGGCAACGACAGCGGGCTGGTGACCCGACCGGTGGCCGAGCCGTCGGCCACGCACATCGCGACCATCGACAACGTGCCCGCGCACATCACCCGGCGCCGGCTCGCGGACCGGCTCACCGACTACTACGGGCCGGGCAAGAGCTTCACGGTATGGCGCGACGGGCAGGACGAGCCGGTGCCGATGTCGGACATCGTCGTGGCGGACCTGTCGGGCTGGCGCTACCGCCCCAAGCTCGGTCAGGTCGCCGTCGACCCGGTGCTGGGCCGGATCGCCTTCGGGTCCCGCTCGGCGCCCCGGCAGGGTCTGGGTCACCTACCACTACGCCTTCGGCGACGACACCGGCGGCGGTGAGTACCCGCGCGAGCGCGTCACCTCGCCCGCGGCCCGGATCTACCGGGTGGGCCCCGGCCGGCGCACCAGCGGATCATGGACGCGTACGAGCAGTGGCGCACCGACCAGCGGGCGGACGGTGCGGTGCCGAAGGCGTCATCGAGATCACGCACAGCGGCGCCTACCAGGAGCAGCTCGACTTCGACCTCGGCCGGGGCGACCGGCTGGAACTGCGGGCGGCCGAGGGCTGCCGGCCGGTGATCCGGCTGCTCGACTGGTACAGCAACCGCCCCGACGCGCTCAACATCCGGGCGCAGGAGGGCGGGCACGAAGCGCGCAGGAGGGTGATGCTCCCCGGATCGTGCTGGACGGTCTGCTGATCACCGGACGCGGGCTTCATATCAGCGGTCCCGTCGGCGCGGTCGCGCTGAGGCACTGCACCCTGGTGCCCGGCTGGTCGCTGGAGGCCGACTGTGATCCGCACTCGCCCGAGGAGCCGAGCCTGGTCCTGGACCGGACCACCGCCTGCGTCTCCATCGAGCGCAGCATCCTGGGCACCATCGAGGTGATCGGCGACGAGGTGAGCCATGACCCCTGGCGATCCATATCCGCGACAGCATCCTGGACGCCACCGGCCACGACCGGCCGGCGCTCTGGGCCCCGGACTGCCGTCACGCGCACGCGGTGCTGCACGCGTACCGCACCACGGTCATCGGCGAGGTCCACACCCACGCGGTGCGGATCGCGGAGAACAGCATCTTCACCGGACAGCTGCGGGTGGCCCGGCGCGGTATTGGCTGCCTGCGGTTCTCCTACGTGCCGCCCGGATCCCGCACCCGCGCCGCCACCGCTGCCAGCCGGACCTCGTGGGCGCAGACCGGGCGGAGCTGGTGCGCCCGCTGCTGAGCAGCGAACAGTACGGCACCCCGCGTACGGGCGGCTCGCCGACAGCGGACCGTGGCAGATCCGGCGGGGTGCCGACGACGGGTCCGAGATGGGGATCTTCCACCACCTGTACGAACCGCAGCGCGAGGACAGCCTGCGGGCCCGGCTCGCCGAGTACACCCCGGCCGGCACGGACGCCGGGATCTTCCCGTCACCTGACACGGCCGCCCGACTCGACCCGACCCGATTCCTTCCGACCGACGGACTTCTGACGGACTTCCAAGGGGACCCCTTCCCATGCACGCAGATCTCTCCCGCGACACCTTCCGGCCGGACCGGCGCTACGCGGCGGTCCTCGCCAGCAGGGCCGGGTCCAACTCGACGCGGACGCCAACGAACAGGCAGCGATCCAGCTGCACCGGGCCCGGACCACCGCCGCCGACCTGATCGGGCAACACGGCGGCCCGCAGGGCGCGACCGGATTCGAGGTGAAGTTCATCGCCGGCAGCCGGGAACTGGACGACCTCTCGCTCGGCGGCGGCCGCTACTACGTCGACGGCATCCTGCTGGACGCGACCCGTCCCGAGCCCGGTGTCCCGGCCGATGAGGACGCCGTCGATGACGCCGAGGCTCCGGCGATCTGGACCTACTGGGACCAGCCGGACGGCTACCGGGACCCGGAGCGCCCCGGCGACCGGCTGCCCACCCATTCCCCTACCTCGTCTTTCTCAAGGTGTGGGAGCGCTCCGTGACCGCGGCCGAGGACCCGCTGCTCCGCGAGGTGGCGCTCGGGTCGGCGATGCCCGACACGGCGGCCCGGATCAAGACCGTCTGGCAGGTGCTGCCGCTGCCCGGCGCGGAGCTGGAGGTGGAGGACGGGGCGACCGGGGACCGGATCCGCCCGGCGTTCGAGCGATGGGCGGCGGCGCAGGCGCCGACCGCGCGGATGGCGGCGCGCAGCGAGCGTCCCGAGCACGCGGACGACGACCCCTGTCTGGTGCAGCCCGATGCCCGGTACCGGGGACCGGAGAACCAGATGTACCGCGTGGAGATCCACGAGGGCGGCCCGGCGCAGGACGCGACCTTCAAGTGGTCGCGGGAGAACGGCTCCGTGACCTTCCCCGTCGACGAACTCGACGGGACCTGGGTGGAGCTGGCATCGCTCGGCAGTGACGACAAGCTCGCGCTGAACGTCGGCGACCAGGTGGAGTTCGTGGACACCGCCTGTACCAGCCGGGGCGAGCCGCTGCCGCTGCTGCGGATCGAGGAGGTCGACCTGCCGGGGCGGCGGGTCCGGCTCTCGGACGAGCCGGACCCTTCGGTCGGGCGCCGCCCCGAGCTCCACCCGTTCCTGCGGCGCTGGGACCACCGGTCCGGCTCCCGGCACTCCGGCGGCGGCCGTCCGAAGCAGGCTGCCGCGAAACTGCGGGCGGCGCGGTCCGGATCGAGGAAGGTGGCTGGCTGCCGCTGGAGGACGGCGTGCTCGTGTACTTCGAACCGGGCAGGACGTACCGCTCCGGTGACTTCTGGACCGTGCCCGCCCGTACGGCGACGGGCAGCGTCGAGTGGCCGACGGACGCGGCCCGCCGGCCGCTGCTGCGGTCCCCGAAGGGATCCAGGTGCACTACGCGCCCCTGGCCTGGGTGCTGTCGGAGGCGTCCGCCGCCGATCTGCGCATGACGTTCGCACCGCTGGCGGCCGCCGTCCCCGCGGCGAGCGAGGCGGAGCTGGCCGCCGAGGCCGAGGCCGAAGCGGAAGCCGTGGCAGCGGAGGCCGAGGCGGCGAAGACGGCCGAAGCCGCCGGTTCGGGAGAGCGGATGCCGGGGCAGGACGACGAAGGACAGACCGAGAACTGACGCACCACCTGGGTAAAGGAGCACCACCATGGCAACGCCTCTGTCTGCCGACAGACTGCTCAAGGCTCTCCGGAACGAAGGTCTGCACGTAGTCGAGCACCGGAGCTGGCGCACACACAACCGCAACCACAAGGGCTCGTGGGGCCCGTGCACGGGTGATGGTCCATCACACCGTGACCTCGGGTACCCAGAGCTCTGTGGACCTCTGCTACGACGGCCATTCGAGCCTGCCGGGTCCGCTGTGCCATGGAGTGATCGCCAAGGACGGCTCGGTCCACCTGGTCGGCCACGGCCGTGCCAACCACGCCGGACTCGGCGACGACGACGTACTGCGCGCGGTGATCAACGAATCGGCGCTGCCCGCCGACAACGAGGCCAACACCGACGGCAACCGCTCCTTCTACGGTTTCGAGTGCATAAACCTCGGCAACGGCAAGGACCCGTGGCCGGCCGCCCAGCTGGAGGCCATCGAGAAGGCGGCAGCCGCGATTTGCCGGGCACACGGCTGGAACCACCGCTCGGTGATCGGTCACAAGGAGTGGCAGCCGGGGAAGATCGACCCGCGCGGGTTCACGATGGACTCGATGCGCGGCCGGATCAGGAACGCCTCGGCGGCAAGCCGGACGGCCCGTCGAAGCCGCCGGTACCGAAGTACGAGCCGTTCCCCGGAGCCGCGTTCTTCCGGGCCGGCCGGCACAGCGCCGTCATCACGGCGATGGGGAAGCGACTGGTGGCCGAGGGCTGCGGAAAGTACGAGGTCGGGCCGGGCCCGGACTGGTCGGAGGCGGACCGCAAGTCCTACGCCGCCTGGCAGCGCAAGTTGGGCTACTCGGGAGGCGACGCGGACGGCGTCCCGGGCAGCAGCAGCTGGGCCAAGCTCAAGGTTCCCAACGTCTGACCCGCCACACCCGGCGCGGACACGCGCTCACCCTGCGCGAGGTGGTGTGCGCTCACCCCGGCGCACCCGCCCCGCGATCCGCCTGCCCAGGCCGCCGAGCGTGCGGGAGGGGCGGTTCCAGGAGCGGAAGGCGTCGAGGGTGCGGCTGTTCCCCGCGCGCTCCACCGCCTCCTCCACCGCCGAGATCTCGGCGGTGGACCTTCCGCGCACCGCGGGCCGCAGCACCTCGTCGAGCAGTCCGGTGCGGGTGCTGTTCCAGGCGGCGCCCGCGTGCGGGTGGGCGTTCCACACGGTGAAGCAGTCCGCCGCGTAGGCGGGCTCGGTACGCAGCCGGGCCAGGACCTCGTCGCGGCGGGCGGCCCGCCCGTAGGCCGCGATGAGGTCGTCGTCGCCGCCGTGGACAAACGCGTACAGCTCCGCCTCCGGGCGGTCCGGCGTCAGCAGCCGCTCGGCCAGGGCCCTGTAGGCGTGCTCCAGGACCAGGGGCTCGACCGGTTCGGCCTGGGCGCGCAACGACCCGGCCCGCTGCGCCCAGTCGGACACGGCACTCCCGGAGCGCATCTCGCGGGCGAAGTCCAGCAGCAGCAGGGAGGCCCGCACCCTGGCAGCGATCTCCTGGGGAAGCCGCGCAGCAGTTCATGGGCGAGCTCGGGTGCGTCCTCGTCGCCGAAGGGCGCGCAGCGCGGCTTCGACGAGCTGCGCCCAGGTGCCGGCGGTCCGGTGGGCGTCGGACGTGGTCTCAGCCAGCAGCGTGCGAGCCTCGCCCGCCGTCGGGGTGTCCTCGCCCCAGGCCAGGCCCACCGCCGTACGCAGCACCATCGGCTCGGCGAACGGCGACATGCCCGCGGCCCGCAGCACCGTGTGCAGGACCATCACGCGGTCCGTGCCACGCGCCTTGGCGCCCGGAGCCTCGGCGCACATCCTCAGGTGCGGCAGCGTCTGCGTCCCGGTGAACGGCAGGGCGACCCGTGTCAGCAGCCGCTCGGCCCCGCGGGTCGTCGGGGCGAGCCGGTCCAGCTCGCCGAGCAACGCCGTACGGACATCGAACTGCTCGTCCAGCAGGTCGAGCAGCGCGGACAGGCACCTGCCTCCGGGTCCCCGAGCAGCGCACGGGCCAGCCGGGAAACGACCGCGGGCAGGAGCTGGGCACAGTCCATACCGAGCAGCCGCACGATTCGCAGCAGCTGCACGGTCCGCGCGACGCCCGGGGACGCCGTCGGCGAGCTCGGCCAGCAGCTCCTCGCCGAGCTCCGCGACCAGCGCGGCAACGGCGCGCTCCCCGGCCGGCTCGGCGAACGCCGAACGCGCGGGCGGTTCGAGGCCGGCGTCCGAACCCCGTACCGCCTCCGTCACCAGCAGTGCGGCCAGGGAGCGGTGACGGCGGCGGGGACCGGCCGTCGAGCGCCATGAGAAGGCGGAGAGCGGCGGCGCATTCGGCGGCCGTGCGGTCACCGACGGGCGCGGTCAGCGCGTCCGCCAGCTGCTGTGTCCGCTGCTCGTCCAACGCGTACGGCCGCTCGGCAGCCCAGTCGGCGGCAGCGGCACGCTCCTGGACCCGAGCGCGATGCCCGCGCCCAGCGCGGTCACGGCGAGCGGCCCGGCGGCGAACGGCTCGCCGGGCAGCTCCGCCGCGTCCCGGAACAGCTCCGGTGCCCGGCTGCGCCAGATCCGGGCGGCGGCCTGGGCCCAGGCATCGTCCACCGGCGCCGGCTGGAGTCCGCCGGTGGCCGCGTGCACGCGGAAGCGGGGTCGCGCTGGTCGGGCGCGTCCTGCGGAAGCACGCCGATGACCCGGTGCGGCGCACGCCCCGGATGCCGGGTGTACGTGGTGAAGGTCAGCCGCTCGGCATGCTCCCGGGGCAGCACGGCGGCGGCCAGCGCGACCAGCGGGCCACGTCCGCGCTCTGCCGCTCCACGAGCACGACGGGCGGGGCCGAGGGATCCTCGCTCACCAGGCGCAGATCGTGCAGGACAGCGGCGAGCCAGGGCTGCGGGACACCGCGAAGTCGCCCATCCCTTCGCGGGAGAGACCGCGGGACGTGGACGGTGCGGTCAGCGGATCGGGCAGCGTGCGCTCCGGCGTCGCGGAGAGCCACCCGAGGCCCCACGCGGAGACCGGAAGGGCGCCGCCCGGCGGTGGCGTCCCGGCCGGGAGGTACACGGCGTGCGCGTGGCAGCCACCGGCGCCGACGGCCACCGTACGGCTGAGCAGATGGCTGCCGTCGGAGAGCGGGCTGAAGCTGAACGCGACCGGAAGAGCGCGCAGTTCCCCGCCCGTAGGGCGCTCGGAGATGCCGGCCGGCGGCTCGTAGCCCAGGAGTGCCCTGGCCTCCGCGCGTACCGGGCCCGGTATCGCGGAGTCGACGGCGGTGAACCGGCCGCCGGTTTCCCGCCCATGGCGGAGGTGTAGTGCAACTGCGCGAGGCTCATGCGTCGGTCCTTCATCTGTGCCACGTCCGTCAGGGCCCACCGCGGTCACAGCTCCGTGAGGGGAGCGGTCCGTAGTCGCGTGGGCGACGCTATCAAGGCCCGAGCCAAGACCCTCGTTGTCTGCTCCGCGTCTGCTCCGCGCAGCGGACCGAACCGGCACGCCGCGCCACCGGTCCGGGACGACGGCTGCGGTCACATCTGACGCCGCGCGCTGATCCACCAGGGATTACGGGCCAGCCTCGGGCTGGCCGTAACCTGGCGGGCGCACGACGTCAGCTACGGCACTCGCCGCGTTGTCGGAACGCCCACATACACCCAGTATGCGGACGTCCCTCCGCCTTGCGATGCACCGCATCTGACGCCGCGCGCTGATCCACCAGGGATTACGGGCCAGCCCCTAGTCTGGCCGGCATGACCGATGTGCTGCTTTCCGCAGGCGTGGTGGAGTACGAGGACACGGGCGGCGACGGGCCGGTGGTGGTGCTGCTGCACGGGGTCGCGATGGACGGCTCGCTGTGGCGCAACGTCGTCGAAGGGCTGCGTTCCGATTTCCGCTGCGTCGTTCCCACGCTGCCCCTGGGCGCACACCGCAGGCCCATGCGCCCCGATGCGGACCTGACCGTTCTGGGGGTCGCGCGGCTGGTGGCGGAGTTCCTGGACGAGCTGGATCTGAACGACGTCACGCTGGTGATGAACGACTGGGGCGGGGCGCAGGCCCTCGTCGCGGACGGGCGCGACCAGCGGATCGGCAAGCTGGTGATCACCTCCTGCGAGGCCTTCGACAACTTCCCGCCCGGCCTGCCCGGCCGCAATCTGTACGTCGGGGCGAGGGTGCCCGGCGGTCTGAAGCTCGCCTTCGCCCTGCTGAAGCTCAAGCCGATGCGCAGGCTCCCGGTGACCTGGGGCCGGATGAGCAAGCGGCCGGTTCCGGATCAGGTGATGGACGGGTGGTTCCAGCCCCTTTGGACGTCCAACGAGATCCGCCGGGACCTGAGGTCGTACGTTCTCGGGTGCCGCCGAAGAATGAACTCCTCCGGTGGGCGGATGAGTTGCGTAACTTCGACCGCCCGGCACTGGTGGTCTGGGCGACCGAGGACAAGGTCATGCCACTGGCCCACGGGCGCAGGCTGGCCGAGCTGCTGCCGCAGGGCGAACTGGTGGAGATCGCCGACAGCTACACCCTGATCCCCGAGGATCAGCCGGTGAAGCTCACCGCCGCCATCAGGCTGTTCCTGCGGAAGGGCGGGGCGGCCTCCACGGGCTGAACCGCAGCCGCCCAGCCCCGGCTGTGGGCAGGCCATGGCAGGGGCCCGGAACAGTCAGGCCTTCCGCACGTCGACGCCCATCGCGGTCAGCGCCTCGACCTCGTCGTCGGGGGCGGCCCGGTCGGTCACAACGGTGTGCAGCGTGGAGGCCGGGGTGACGACACAGAGGGCGGTCCGGGAGAGCTTGGCCGCCTCTGCGACTGCGATGACCCGCCGGGCCGAAGCGATCGCAGCGCGTTTGACGGCGGTGTCCTCCAGGTCGTATGCGGTCAGGCCGTCGGCTGCGGTCAGTCCGCAGCAGCCGATGACGGCTGTGTCGAAGCGAAGGGAGGCCAGCGACGCCTCGGTCAGCGGTCCGGTCAGGGCCAGTTCACCCGGGCGCGGCCGGCCGCCGGGCAGCAGCAGCGTCAACCGGGCAGCGCCGGTGAGGGCGTTGGCGGCATGCAGGGACAGCGGCATGACGGTCAGCCTGCGGTGGGCCAGGGCGTGTGCCACTTCGAGGCAGGTGGTGCCGCTGTCCAGGACAACCGACTCTCCGTCCGCGACGAGTGAGGCGACCTCGGCGGCGATGCGCCGCTTGGCCTCCAGGCCGTCCTGGCCCGCAGCGCGAACGGGGTTCCTCGCCGCGCAGCAGCAGACTCCGGGCGCCGCCGCGGTAGCGCTCCAGGACGCCCTGGCCGGCCAGGGTCTCCAGATCGCGGCGGATGGTCATCTCGGATGCGCCGGTGAGCGCGGCCAGCTCGGCGACGCTTCTGCGGCCGCTCTCGCGTACCGCGTCGGTGATCTGCCTCAGTCGATCTGTGCTCACCATGCCGGTATTGAACACATTCACTGTTTGAAATGCAACCTTACAAACAAGATTACTGTTCTGTATGTTCATGCCTATGGAAAGATCCCTGCAGGCAGGCCGGCTGGCCACTTTCGCGTACTTCGTCCTCAACGGCTTCCTCCTCGGGATGTGGATCGTCCACATCCCTCCGTCGAAGAGCGCACGGGCATCAGTCACGCGGTGCTGGGCTGGCTCCTGCTGCTGCTGGGCGCCGGGGCGTTCGCGGGCATGCAGCTGGTCGGACCGCTCGCCGACCGGTTCGGATCCCGCAAGGTCGTCCCCTGAGTGCCGCGGCGTGCAGCGTGGCCCTCGTCCTGCCGGGCCTGGCCACCAACGCCTGGACGCTGGGTGCGGCCCTGCTGGCCTTCGGCTTCGGCAACGGCTGCCTGGACGTCAGCATGAACACCCACGCCGTACAGGTCGAACGCGGCTACGGGCGGCCCATCATGTCCGCCTTCCACGCCCTGTTCTCCATCGGCGGCGTGATCGCCGCGCTGGTCGGCGCCCTGACCCTGAGCCTGGGCCGGAGCCCGGCCACCACGCTGGGCGCCATGGCGGTGCTGGGCCTTGTCGCCGCGGCCCTCGCCTCCCGTGCGCTGCTACGGCCCGAGCCCGTCCCGGCCGGCGAAGCGTCCGCCACGGCCGACGCCACCGGTACCCGGCGCAAGACCCTCCCGCATCTGGATGCTGGCCGCACTCGCCTTCATGCTCATGCTCAGCGAGGGTGTCGCCAACGACTGGAGCGTGCTCCAGCTCAAGGACGTGCTGGACGCCCCGCGGCCACCGCGGCCTTCGCCTACGGCGCCTTCGCCACCGCCATGACCATCGGCCGGCTGCTCACCGACCGGGTGGCCGCGCGCATCGGTACGGTCGCCGTGGTGCGCTACGGCTCCGCGGTGGCCGCGGCCGGCCTGACCCTGGCCGCGCTCGCTCCCGACGTGCCCGTGGCGCTGGCCGGCTGGACCGTGTTCGGCATCGGGCTGTCCGGCTGCATTCCGCAGCTCTTCAGCGCCGCGGGCCACACCGACCCGAACGCCGCCGGAGCCAATGTCTCGCGCGTGGCGGGCCTCGGCTACATCGGAATGCTGGCCGGCCCGGCCGTGATCGGGCCGATGACCAACTTCATGCCGCTCAACCTGGCGTTCTTCCTGCCGGTGGCGTTCTGTGTCGTCGCCTGCGTCACGGCACCGGTCCTCAGGACCGAACCGGATGCGGCGGCCGACGCCACGGACCAGGCCCCGCGGAGCAGCAGGCCTGACGGGCCGTCGTCCTCGGGCCCCACCGGCGATCCGGAACCGGATCACTGGTGCCCGCGTCGTCATACGGTGCGACGTCGTGCCGGTGGCCACGACGCGAGGGAGCCGACACGGGGAACGGACGGACGATGAAGTACCTGGACCGCAGTATGGCGCTGGTGACCCGGGCGCCGGCAGTGCGGTGGCCGCAGCGCCGTCCCGGCCGGTGGAGCCGGCGCGAGGACGGCCGGGCGGCAGCGCCCGCGGCGTGGGCGCGTCCTCGCGGCGCTTGCCGTGCTCGTTGCCTGCCTCCTGGCCTTTCACGCCGCCGTACCCAACACGGCCGGCCGTATCGGCAGCCTCCTGGAGACCCTGCTGCCCTGGGCCGGTCTGGCCGTCCCGGTACTGCTGGCCCTGGCGCTGCAGCGCCGTGCGGCCATTGCCCTGCTCGCACTGCTGCTGCCGGTTGTCGCCTGGCTCGGTCTCTTCGGCGGCCTGCTGCTGCCCGGCCACGACCAGGCGTACGACGTAACGGCGCTCCAGCACAACGTGAGCGACGAGAACGCGGACCCGGTGGGCACCGCGAAGGCGCTGATGAAGGCCGGCCCCGACCTCATCGCCCTGGAGGAGGTGACGCCCTCCGCGCTGCCCGCGTACGAGGCCGCACTGGCGTCGGGCTATCCCCACCACGCGGTGCGCGGCACTGTCGGGCTCTGGTCGAAGTTCCCGCTGGCGGACGTACGGCTCCTGGACATCAGGCCGGACGGGATCGGACCTGGCTGGAACCGGGGCTGAGGGCAACGGCGCGGATGCCCGGGGTGATGCGGCGGTGTACGTGGCTCACCTGCCGTCCACTCGCCTCGGGCTGCGAGACGGATTCCGTTCCGCCCTGCGCGACGAGAGCGCCGCACTGCTCGGCGCGGCCATCGCCGCCGAACGGCTGGACGAGGTGATCCTGCTGGGCGACCTCAACGGCACCGTGGACGACCGCGGGCTGGACCCGCTCACCTCGCGGATGACCTGGGCGGATTCGGGGTTCGCCTTCAGCTGGCCCGCGACTTTCCCGGTCGCCCGGATCGACCAGATCATGACCCGGGCGGCGACTGTCACCAAAGTCTGGTCGCTGCCTGCGACAGGGAGCGACCACTTGCCGGTCGCCGCGCACATCAGGTTCTGACACCTCACGGCCACGCACCAGCGGCCCGCGAGCATCTCGACGGTTGCGGTGCTGCCCATGTGCTGGGCGGCCCGCACCGTCGAGATGGTGCGGTCCCGGCGGGCCGGCTCTCAGTGGCCGGTGGCCGGGGAGTTGCGCCGTAGGCCGGCCGCGGCCAGGATCGCGCCCGCGACGCACAGCACACCGGTGAGCAGCGCGGCCGAGTGCACGCCGTTCATGAACGCGCTGCTGCTTCCCTCGATGACCGCGGCCTTCAACTGCGCCGGCATGCTGTCCGAAACCGGGGAAACCCCCATCGCCACCGCGTCCGCGGCAGTCTCGAAGCCGCGTGCCGAGGCGGCCGGGACCCCGGCGTCGGTCAGCTCGCCGGTGAGGATGAGCCCACCTTGCTGCTGATCAGGGAGATCAGCACGGAGGTGCCGAGAGCCCCGCCGATCTGCAGCGACGTGGCCTGCAGACCGCCCGCCACACCGCCGTCCCTGGCCGGGGCGTTACCGACGATCGCATCGGAGGAGGCGGACATCACCATGCCGACACCCAGCCCGAGCGCGACGATGGGCGGCCACAGGGCGGAGTACGCGGAATGCGCGTCCCACGTCAGCATCCAGAAGGCCGCGAAGGCCTGCAGCAGCATGCCGACCGGCATGGAAAGGCGCGCCCGAAGCGTTCGGTGACCGCCGCGCCGAGCGGAGAGGCCACCACGGTGGCCAGGCCGAGCGGCAGAGTGCGCATGCCCGCTTCGACAGGGGTGAAGCCGCGTACGTTCTGCAGGTACAGCATCAGGAAGAAGATCACACCGAGCAGCGCGAAGAAGTTGACAGCGGTGATGACGGTGCCGATGGTCAGTGAGGGGTTGCGGAACAGCCGCATCGGCAGCAACGGGTGCTGGATGCGGGTCTCGTACCAGCAGAAGACCGCCAGCACCAGGAGCCCCGCGGCGAGCGCGCCCAGGGTTCCGCCGGAAGTCCAGCCCCAGGTCTCGCCCTTGACCACGCCGAACACGAGGGCCACCAGGCCGACCGCGAGCAGGAACACGCCGGGGATGTCGAAGCGGTGGTGGCCCGTGGAGTCCTTGCTCTGGGGCAGCACGAACGCGCTGAAGACGAGCGCGATGACGCCTATGGGGGCGTTGACGTAGAAGACGGACTCCCAGTTGACGTGCTCGACGAGCACCCCGCCTACGATCGGTCCCAGCGCGGTGGCACAGGACGCGACCATCGCCCACAGGCCCACCGCCATACCGAACTTCCTGGGCGGGAACACCGCACGCAGCAGACCGAGCGTGTTCGGGATCAGCAGTGCGGCGAAGAGGCCCTGCACCGCGCGGAAGGCGATGACGCCCTCGATCGACCCGGCCAGAGCGATCGCGACCGAGGCGAGGGTGAATCCGGCGGTCCCGATGACGTAGTACGTACGCCGGCCGAAGCGGTCCCCGAGCTTGCCGCCCAGGATCAACGCCGCTGCCATCGCGATGAGATAGGAGTTCGTGACCCACTGCAGGTCGGCGGTCGACGCGTTCAGGTCGCGGCCGATCTCAGGGTTGGCGATCGCGACCACGGACGTGTCGAGATTGACCATGAACAGCCCGATGGCCACGGCGATCAGCGTCAGCCAGGGTTGGCGCGCCGGCCCCTGGCGCTGTCCGGTGGGGCGGCTTCGGGCAGGGGAGTGTTCCACGGTGGTGGAGGACATGCAGGTGCCTTGTCTGTGAACGTACTTCGGGATGTCGATGGCAAGCGCCGGGAAGTGGTGCGGGAGAGCCGCGGGGCAGGCGCGGCGGACTACGGCGCTGCCGAGAGCGTGTGGCCTGGGTCGGCCACGGTCACGAGGACCGGCTGCCGGCGGGAGACGGGCGGGAGTCAGCCTGTGGGGAGTTCAGACGTCGGTTCAGTGACGTCAGCGCACCCAGGGCCGCGCCCAGAGCGTCGAGCTCACCATCGGTGAGGGTGTGGAGCGCACCGGTCACATGGGCTTCCTTGAGGCTGCGGGCCTCGGCCAGCCGCTGACGGGCAGTGGCTGTCGGGTGCAGGTGGGCGACCCGCTTGTCGTCGGCGTCCTGCCTGCGCTCCAGCAGCCCATGCTCGGTGAGCCGGGAGACGAGCGCACTGACGTTGCTGGGCTTCATCAGGAGCGCGTCGGCCGTCTCGCGGACGGTGATCCCCTCACGCTCCTCGACCAGGAACAGCAGCGCCAGCTGGCTCTCGGGAAGCCTCGGATGCGCGAACTCCTGGTCCATCCGCCGCTCAAGACCCCGGTGCAGCGTGGGCAGGACCGCCACGAGCGTGGAGGCTACGCGGTCGATGTCCTGAACGGACGCACGGGAGTCGGGCATGCCTGGAGAATAGGTACTCACACATAGCTATGTCAACATACGCAATTTTGGAGGCCGGGTTCGCCGGTCAAGGTGCCAGCCGGAGTGGGTGGCGTCACCGTGGATATGTGTAGTGCACATCGCGTGTGTGGTGCACATTTGCCGGGATGGTATATCTGCAGTTGAGAGCCCTGGGCACAGGATGAACGCGATCGGGAGAAAGACCATGGACAAGCCCACGCACTTGATCGAGTTCGAGACCATGCTGCTCGGCCGGCACCTTCAGCTGCACACGCCCCGGTCGAGAGGGAACGGCGGGGCCTGGACCGTAGCGCGTACACGCTGCTCAGCCGCATCCGGATGGAAGGCCCGATGTCCATCGGCCGGCTCAGCGAGGCCTTCGGCCTCGATACCTCGACCCTCAACCGGCAGACCGCGGCCATGCTCCGGGCCGGCCTGGTCGAGCGCATCCGGACCCGGACGGCGGCATCGCCCGCAAGTTCAGCATCACCCGTGAGGGCGAAGAGCGCCTGGACGCGGAACGTGCCGAGAACGTCCGCGGCCTGGAGAGGGTGATGGCCGAGTGGGATCCTGGCGACGTCGCCGCCTTCGCCGCCTACCTCAAGCGCCTCAACATCGACATCGAAAGCCTCGACAAGCGCCCCTGGCCCCGGCCCTGAGCGCGCACGCCCCGGCCGGCACGCTCCGTCATGGCTGTCACACAGGTGCAACAGTTGCCTGCTTCTCCGTGCCAGGTGATCGGCCGCTTCTATGATCGAAGCCGCATCGTGGAGATGGGGTGGGGACTCGTGACGTATTTCGGGACGTATCTCGAACCGTTACGCAGGTACGGCATTTTGGCAGTGGCTCCGTTGATGCTGGTGGCGTGTTCCGGAGGCGGTGACAGCCCCGGACCGGGAAGCCCCGGACCGGGAAGCCCCGACCGGGAAGCACCGGGCAGAGCGCTTCCCCGGGCGGCAGCGGGAATTCCGGCACCGCCTCCCGGGCACCGAGCGTTGTCGATGCCGACCCCGCCCGGCTCCCGAAGAGCCGCAGCGCCGCACTCGACCTGATCGGCCGTGTCATCGCGGACCCAGACAGCTTCGGGCCCGGCGTGGTGCGGAGCAGCCCGTACCAGAGCGATCCGGCCCGCTGGGCCGTGCTCGGCGGCGATTGCGTCTGGCAGCAGCAGAAGCCGGCGAGCAGCGTCCTGGCCACACTCACCCGGTACTTCGAGGTGCCCGCCGCCAAGGGCAGGGCCCGTGCGGCTGTCGGCCGTCGTCACGGTCCACCGCACTGCCGAGGACGCCCGGTGGGAGATGGCCGAGTCGCTGGAGGAGACGATGCGCTGCCCCACCCAGCAGTTGCAGGAGGGCGAACAGATCGGCTCGCTGGTCGCCGTCAACCTGCTGAACGGGGAATCCGGGCTGACCGCTTCGGATGATTCGCTGATCGAGTCCGGTGAGTTCCTGAGCACCGCGCTGGGCGGGCCGCACCCGTACAGCTGGCAGCAGGCGCAGAGCCTGCAGTTCACCGTGGCCGTAACCGGAAAGGGCGCCCAGGGGCGCGCGGAGCAGGAGATCGCCGCTCTGGTGGCCCAGGCCCAGGCCGCCATGCTGGTGCGTCTTGAGACCGCCGTCGAGAAGCAGAGCTGAGGACACCTGATGGACGAGCTTCGGCCCACTGACCCGTCGCGGATCGGCGGACACCGGCTTCTGGGACGGCTCGGCACCGGCGGCATGGGGTGGTCTACCTCGGCCGTACGGATGCCGGGGCGCTGGCCGCCGTCAAGGTGATCCTCCCGGAGTACGCCGAGAACGAGGACTTCCGCACCCGCTTCCGCCGCGAGGTGGCGGCCGCCCGCAGCGTACGCAGCGACTGGGCCGTCCCGGTCACCGGCGCCGAGACCGAGGGCGAACAGCCCTGGCTGGCGACCGCGTTCGTCCCCGGGCCCTCGCTGGCGGAAGCGGTCGCCCGGTGCGGTCCGCTGCCCGCCCGCAGCGTGCGGCTGACCGGCCGGCTGCTCTCCCGCGCCCTGAGCGCCGTACACACGGCCGGACTTGTCCACCGCGACGTCAAGCCGGGCAACGTCCTGCTCACCGTCGACGGGCCGCGTCTGATCGACTTCGGGATCGCACGGGCCACTGACGCCACCGCCTTCACCGCCACCGACCTCGTCATCGGCACCCCGGATTCCTCTCGCCGGAGCAGGCCGCCGCGGACGCCACCGCCCCGGCCCGCCCAGCGACATCTTCTCGCTCGGCTGCCTCCTCGCTTACGCCGTGACGGGCCGCCCGCCCTTCGGCAGCGGCGCCGTGGACGCCCTGATCTACCGCACCGTGCACGACGAACCCGACCTCGACGGGATCGACGACACCGAGCTGCGCGCCCTGCTCGCTGACTGTCTGGCCAAGGACCCGGCCGACCGTCCCACCGCGCAACAGGTCGACGGGCGGATCATCGAGGACGCCCCGAACGGTTCGATCGACTGGCTGCCCGAGAGCGTCGTGCAGCTGATAGCGGACCGGTCCGCGGAGATGCTGGCGCTGCCGGACATCGACGCGACAGTCGTCGAGGAACCCGCGCCGGCTCTCCCGGCAGGCGCCGGATCCTCTGTCTGGCGGCCGGTGGCGCGGTGGCCGCGGCAGGAGGCGGCTTCGCCGCCTGGGCGGCGCTGCGGGACGACAACGGCGGGTCCGGTGGGGCGAAATCCGGTGAGCGGGCGTGGATCATCGGCGTGCAGGCCGATCTGTCCGGGCGCGCAGCGCGGCGGGCAAGGCCCAGGAGCGCGGCGTGCGGATCGCGGTCGATCGCTTCAACTCGCGTAAGGACAAGGCCTTCACCCTCCAGGTCAAGGCGCTCGACGACCGGGGCGATGCCAAGCGTGCCGCGCGGGTCGCCGAGGAGTTCGCACGCGACAGCGGTCTGCTCGCCGTCATCGGACCGACCGACGACGTGACGACGGGCGCCGTCCTCGGCGTGTACGACGCGGCGATGCTGCCCGTGATCTCGGTGTCCTCGCTGGCGCTCGGCTATGCGGCCCCGTCGAAGAAGTCCTTCTTCCAGGCGTCTCCGACCGACGCCGTGCTGTCCGAGCCGGTCGTCAACAGGCTGCTGCTCAGGCCCGGTGTCGAGCGTCTGGGAGTGCTGCTCGACCGGTCGGGCGGGCAGTCCTCCTATGTGGCCGGCTATATGACCAACACCCTGACCGGCTTGCTCACCAGCGGGAGCACGTACCCCAGGGTGGTGCCGGCCGGTACCCAGGAGCTGGGGCCGGTCATCGCCGACATGCTCGCGAACAAGAGCGACGCCTTCTTCTACGCGGGGACGCGGCCGGAGCCGCCCGCACCGCACGCGCTCTGGCCGGCACCCCGTTCAAGGGGCCTCGCATGGCCATGCATACGGCGATGGACGCGACGTTCCTGAGGGAAGCGGGGAAGCGGCCAAGGGCTGGGAGTTCACCGCGCCCTTCACCGACGCGGCCGCGCCCGCCGCCAAGGAGTTCGCCGCCGCACACCGTAAGCGCTTCGGATCCGCACCCGCACCCTGGGCGGCCGAAGCCTACGACGCGGCCGGGATGGTCATCGCGGCCCTCACCGCGTTCCGGAAGCGGCCGTCCCGCACCGCGCTCGTGGCCAGGATCGCCGCGTCCAAGTACAAGGGCGTCTCCCGCACGTACACCTTCGACGACGAGCACTCTGTCGTGGGCAAGGACGCCTGCCTGTACGGAGTCGGCGACGGCCGCTACCGCTACCTCGGACCGGCACCGAAGACCGAGACCTGATGTGCGGCCGCTGACCTCGCAGGACCCCGCAGCATCGGCGAGTACCGTCCGCTGGCCCGCCTCGGGGCCGGCGGCATGGGCGTGGTCTACCTGGCTCGTTCGCCCGGCGGTGCGCTGGCCGCGGTGAAGGTGATCCGCGCCGAACACGCCGCCGACCCCGGCTTCCGCAGCCGCTTCGGCAGGGAGGCCGAGGCGGCGCGGCGCATCACCGGACCGTGGGTGGTGCCGGTCACCGGCGCGGACACCGAGGCCGCTGAGCCCTGGCTGGCCACGGATTTCGTGCCCGGCCCCTCGCTCGCCGAAGTGACCGACGCGCAGGGGCGCTGCCGGCAGACACCGTCCGGGTGCTCGGCGCCGGTCTGGCGGCGGCACTCGCCGCCGTGCACGAGGCGGGACTCGTCCACCGGGACGTCAAGCCCGGCAACGTGCTGCTGGCCCTCGACGGACCACGGCTCATCGACTTCGGCATCGCACGCCACGCGGGCGCCACCGCGCTCACCGCGACCGGCGCGGTGATCGGCACACCGGGATACCTGGCCCCCGAGCAGGCATCGGCGGGAGAGACGGGCCGCCCTGCGACGTCTTCTCGCTGGGCTGCGTCCTCGTGTACGCGGCGACCGGACGCCGCCCTTCGGCTACGGCGCTCCGGCCGGGGTCCTCTTCCGTACGGTCCACGAGGAACCGGACCTGGACGGCCTGCCGCCCGGACTTATGGACCTCGTCGTCGCCTGCCTGGCCAAGGAGCCCGCCGACCGGCCCACCGCCCGCCAGGTCCAGGAGCGGCTGACCGGCACCGGACACCCGGACGGGTGGAAGCTGCCGGGACTCCCCGCCCTGATCGCCGAACGCTCGGCCGAGGCGCTCGCGTTGCCCGACCCCGAGCCCCTCGGCCTCACTCCGGCCACCGAACCGGCCGCCGCTCCTCCCGGCGCCGGGTCCTCGCCGCCGGAGCCGCCGGGTGGTCCTCCTCGCAGGCTCCACCGCGGCCTGGGTGGCGAACCGGCGCGGCGAACCGGCCGGCCGGACAACGGGCCCCGGCCCACGTACACGATCGGGCTGCACGCCGATATGAGCGGCCCGGAAAGGCCGTGGGGCTGGCGCACCAGCGGGTGCCCAGCTCGCCGTCGCGGACCACAACTCCCGCAAGGACGCGGTGTTCCGCCTCGCACTGCGCACCGAGGACGACACGGGCGAGGCCGCCGTCGCCCTCCGGGCCGCCGGCCGGCTGGTGGCCGACCCGAAGGTACTGGCCGTCGTCGGCCCCACCACGGACGTGGTGGCCGGCGATCTCGTCGGCCGCTACGGGAGGCCCGCCTCGGCCTGGTCGCGGTCGCCGCACGCTCCGTCACGGCCGAATCGGCCGCGGCCACAACCCTGTGCCTGATACGGCCGCTCGACCGCAATCTGTCCGTTGCCGTGATCGACTACCTGAGGTGGGCCCGTCCGGCCCGACGGATCCTCGTCATCGAGGACCGTGCCGACCCTGCGGACAGCTGGGTCCTCACCAACACGCTCCGGGAGACCCACTGGACGGGGCCACCCTCACCGTGCACACCGTCGAAGCCGCCTCCGACGACTTCGGCCGGCCGCCCGCTCGGCCGTCGCCGCCGGGCGGACGCCGTCGTCCTCGCGGGCGGATCGGCGCACCGGGGCCCGGTGCGCCGAGGCCCTGGCCGCCGCGGGTTTCACCGGGACCCGGATATCCACCGGACCTGTGCTCGGGCCCGCCTTCCTCCGGGACGCGGGGACGCCGCGGAGGGCTGGGTGTTCGCGGAGGCCTACGTCGACCCCGAGGCCGTCCCGGCCGCGAAGAAGTTCGCCGCGGACCACCGCGCACGCTTCGGCGCTCCGCCGGCCCGCTGGTCCGCCGAGGCGTACGACGCGGTCGGTCTCATCGCACGGCCGCCGAGACCGGCGGAGCGCCGGCGGTGGAGCGCGGCAGTGTCGCCCAGCGGCTGTTCCGGCTCACCTACCGGGGCATCACCCGGTCCGTGTCGTTCGGCGCGGCCTCGCGCGGAGTCCGTCAGGTGCGGGCCGAGACGGGGATCTTCATGTACCGGATCAAGGACGGAAGGGCGCGCTACCTCGGCCTCTACTCCAAGGTGTGAAGCGCAACTGCGGCGCCGCTTAAGAAATCCTCGATGGACCTGCGCCGCCCGGTACGGCAGATTTCTCGGTGACGGCACAAGGCATGTGCACGGAGCCGCTCCAGGCGCCCCGTCCGCCCTGCCGCAGCGCTCATTTCCCCGGGCCCGAGGCTGCCTCCGGCATGCCCCGGCCCCGGGTACTCACCCAGGTACAGGGAGTCTCAGCCTTGAAGGCACTCGTGAAGCAGAAGGCCGAGCCGGGACTCTGGCTGATGGACGTACCGGAGCCGCGGACCGGTCCGGCGGACGTCCTCATCAAGGTTCTGCGCACCGGAATCTGCGGCACCGACCTGCATATCCGCGACTACGACGGCTGGGCGCAGCAGGCCGTGCGCACCCCGCTGGTCCTCGGCCATGAATTCGTCGGCGAGGTCGCGGGCATCGGCGCCGATGTCGTCGACATCTCGATCGGTGACCTGGTCAGCGGAGAGGGCCACCTGGTCTGCGGAAAGTGCCGCAACTGTCTGGCCGGCCGACGCCATCTGTGCCGCTCCACCCTCGGGCTGGGCGTCGGCCGGGACGGCGCGTTCGCCGAGTACCTCGCCCTCCCCGCGTCCAATGTGGGTGCACCGGGACCCCGTCGACCTGGATATCGCCGCGATCTTCGACCCTTCGGGAACGCCGTGCACACCGCGCTGTCGTTCCCCTGGTCGGCGAGGACGTGCTGATCACAGGTGCCGGACCGATCGGCATCATGGCCGCCGCCGTCGCCCGTCACGCGGGCGCCCGCAGCGTCGTCATCACCGACGTCAGTGAGGCCCGTCTGGAGCTGGCGAGGAAGGTCGGTGTCAGCCTCGCGCTCAACGTCGGCAAGGAGACGATCGCCGATGGCCAGCGGCAGCTCGGGCTGCGTGAGGGCTTCGACATCGGCCTGGAGATGTCCGGCCGTCCCGAGGCGATGCAGGGCATGATCGCGAACATGACGCACGGCGGCCGGATCGCGATGCTCGGCCTGCCCGCAGGGAGTTCGCCATCGACTGGTCCCGCGTCGTCACCTCGATGATCACGATCAAGGGCATCTACGGCCGCGAGATGTACGAGACCTGGTACGCCATGTCCGTGCTGCTGGAGGGCGGACTCGACCTCGCCCCGGTGATCACCGGACGCTACGGCTACCGCGACTTCGAAGCGGCGTTCGACGATGCCGCGAGCGGTCTCGGCGGCAAGGTCATCCTCGACTGGACCGCCTGAGACTTTCGTACGCACCCGTACGCACCCGTACGCACCCGTACCCACCTGGGAGACATCCTTCATGTTCGACTCCGTACGCGACGACCTGCGCACCACCCTCGACGAGATCCGCGCCGCCGGACTTCAGAAGCCCGAGCGCGTGATCGGCACCCGCAGTCCGCCACCGTCGCCGTCACCTCCGGCGGCCGTGAGGGCGAGGTCCTCAACTTCTGCGCCAACAACTACCTGGGCCTGGCCGACCACCCCGAGGTCGTCGCCGCCGCCCACGCGGCACTCGACCGCTGGGGCTACGGGCTGGCCTCCGTCCGCTTCATCTGCGGGACCCAGGAGGTCCACAAGGAGCTGGAGCAGCGGCTCTCGGTCTTCCTCGGTCAGCAGGACACGATCCTCTACTCCTCCTGCTTCGACGCCAACGGCGGAGTCTTCGAGACCCTCCTCGGCCCCGAGGACGCGGTGATCTCCGACGCCCTCAACCACGCCTCCATCATCGACGGCATCCGCCTCTCCAAGGCCAAGCGCTTCCGGTACGCCAACCGTGACATGGCCGATCTGGAGCAGCAGCTCAAGGAGGCCTCCGGAGCCCGCCGGCGGCTCGTCGTCACCGACGGCGTGTTCTCCATGGACGGTTACGTCGCTCCGCTGGCCGAGATCTGCGACCTGGCCGACCGCTACGACGCCATGGTCATGGTCGACGACTCGCACGCCGTCGGCTTCGTCGGCCCCGGCGGTCGCGGCACCCCGAGCTGCACGGCGTCATGGACCGCGTCGACATCATCACGGGCACGCTCGGCAAGGCACTGGGCGGTGCCTCCGGCGGCTACGTCGCGGCGCGCGCCGAGATCGTCGCGCTGCTGCGCCAGCGCTCACGTCCGTACCTCTTCTCCAACTCGCTCGCCCCGGTCATCGCCGCCGCCTCCCTCAAGGTCATCGACCTGCTGGAATCCGCCGGCGATCTGCGCGAGCAGCTCAACGCCAACACCGCGCTGTTCCGCTCCCGGATGACGGAGGCGGGCTTCGACATCCTGCCCGGCGACCACGCCATCGCCCCGGTCATGATCGGGGACGCGGCGCAGGCGGGCCGGATGGCCGAGCTGCTCCTGGAGCGGGTGTGTACGTGATCGGGTTCTCCTACCCCGTCGTCCCGCAGGCGCCGCGCGGATCCGTGTGCAGCTCCGCCGCCCACTCCACCGCCGACGTCAACCGCGCGGTGGACGCGTTCGTCGACGCGCGGGCGGCGCTGGCCGGGTAGCGTCCGGGACCTTCGGGACCTGGGAGAATGGGCCGCATGATCGACGTACGGCGGCTGCGCGTGCTCCGCGCGGTGGCGGACCACCGCACGGTGACCGCTGCGGCCGCGGCGCTGTATCTCACCCCGTCGGCCGTCTCCCAGCAGCTCGCCGCCCTGGAGCAGGAGACCGGCCACCGGCTGGTCGAGCGCGGTGCGCGGGAGCCCGGCTCACCGCGGCCGGGGAGATCCTGCTGACCCACACCAACGCGGTGCTCGCCCAGCTGGAGCGGGCCGAGGCGGAGCTCGCCGACTACAGCACGGGTGTGGCGGGGACGGTCACGGTCGCCGCGTTCGCCACCGGCATCGGCCTGGTCCTGGCGCCCGCCATCGGCGAGTTGGCCCGCACCGCGCCCGGGATCCGGGTCCGGGTCCAGGACGCCGAGGGCGATGCGAGCGTGCCGATGGTGCTGGACCGGCAGGTCGATGTGGCGGTCGCTGTCGAGTACCGGGGCGCACCCGGCGAGGACGACCGGCGGCTGACCAGGGTGCCGCTCTACTCGGAGCCCTTCGACGCGGTGCTTCCGGTCGGCCACCGGCTCGCCGGTCAGGAGCAGGTGGCCGTGGCCGACCTGGCCAAGGATCCGTGGATCGGCCAGTACTTGGGCAACCCCTGCCACGACGTGGTGGTGCTGGCCTGCGAGTACGCCGGGTTCGCACCGCAGCTCGAACACTCGTCGGATGACTTCAACGCGGTGGTCGCGCTGGCCGGGCGGGCGCCGGGTGGCGCTGGTGCCCCGGTCGGCGCTTCGCGGGGTGGAGCTCGGCGGTGTCGTCGTACGGCCGGTGGAGGGCAGCGCCCCGACCCGGCGGGTCTTCGCCGCGGTACGGAAGGGGCCGAGGGCATCCGCTGATCAGGCCGGTACTCGACGCACTGGGAGTGGCGGCAGGACTGGCGTAGCGGGCAGGACCCGGTGCGATCTCTGCGTGAAATTGTTCGCAGGTCTGCTTGTTCGAGCGGTTCTCACGTACGAGAGGCACCCGATCGGGCCGGCAGCACGGTTCCCACCAGGGCTGCCACCGTCACGGCCAGTGCCAGCGCCCCGTACTGCACGGGCGCCATGTACGGTGCCGAGCCTGTCGGCCCCACCGAGAACGCGGTGAGGGGATCGCGGCGACGAGGGTGCCGACCACCAGCCCGGCGAACGCCACCAGAGCGGTCTCCAGCAACAGCATCCGGGTGAGCTGTCCGCGCCCCGCGCCGATCAGCCGGAGCAGCCGCAGTTCCCGACGCCGGCCCACCGAGATCAGGGTGAGGGTGCTGACCACGGCCAGGAGCGCGAAGCCGCCGATGACGCCGACCCCGATGACGATCAGGGCGTCGTCCTGGCCGGATGAGGGCGGGCGATCCGGACGTCGTCCGCGACGGCCGGGCGGACCCGCATGCCGCTGTACGGAGCGAGCGCGTCCCGTACCGCGGAGTCCGTCGCGCGGTGGTCCGTGCGGATCAGGACCGCGGCGCCGGCGCCGGCTGTGACATGGCCCGCCAGCGCCTCCCGGGTGAGCATGAACTCGCCGAGTCCCAGGGACCGTTCGTAGAGGGCGACCACCCGCAGCTTCGTCCGCGCACCGTCGCCCAGGCGCAGCCGTACCGTGTCACCGATACCCGCGTCGAGGTCGTTGGCCCGGTCGGCGCCGACCGCTACCGTGCCGATGCCCGTCAGATCCCCGAGGTCGCCCGCGGTGACCCGCGGATCCAGGGTCTTTGTGAGCCCGTCGGCCGTCACCCCAGTACCGGCAACCGGTCCAGGACGGGTTCGCCGGCCTCGCGGCGCTCCAGCACGACAGCCGACCGCAGCACGCCGGTCGCCGCCACCACTCCGGGCGCCCGGCGCACCGCCCTCGCGGTCCCGGCAGGCAGACCGCTCGCCGGGCCCGTCACCACCAGATCGGCCCGGAGCGCCGCGGCGGCCTGCCGGTCGGACGCCCGCTCCAGCGTCGAGGCCGCCGCCAGCTGTACGCAGACGAACGCGACCACCAGCACGACCGGGTGAGGGCCGCACCCAGCCTGCGGGTGTGTGCCGCCGATGACTTGGCCGCCAGGAACCCGGAGACACCGCCCAGTCGGCGCATCGGCCCGCCCAGCGCACGGACCGCCGCCCCGGCGACCCGGGGCCCGAGCAGCGCCACGGCGATGATCAGCGAGGTGGCGGAGCCCGAGGCTGCGAGGGCCGCGGCCTGACCGCTCTGCGCCGTGGCCAGACCGGCCGAGCTGACCCCGGCCAGGACCAGGAGGAGTCCGGCGACCGTACGCAACCGCCCGGGATCGCTCGGCTCGGGGCGCCGGCCGCCCCAGCGCGGCGGCGGGCCGCAGCCGGGTGATGCCGCGCGAGGCAAGCATCGCCACGGGACGCGCGGCCAGTGCGACGATCAGCGCGGCAGCGGCGCCCGCGGCGAACGGCAGCCACACCGGCACGGGCAGCGGCAGTGGATCCGTGGCCAGCAGTGACCGCATCGCAAGACCGAGCGGCAGGGCCAGCACCCGCCCAGTACCGCCGCCGCCCCGGCCATCCGGCCCGCCTCCCGGCCGATGGCAGACCTGAGCTGACGCGGGAGGCCCCCACCGCACGCAGCAGGGCCAGCTCGCCGGAGCGCTGGTGGATGGCCTGGGAGAGGGTGGAGGCGATCACCAGCAGGGCCACCAGCACGACAGTGCCCGCGATGGACGCGAGCATCGCCAGCAAGTCGTCGCGCCCGCCCAGCGCGTCCAGGTGCTCGCCCTCACCGCGCTCCGCGCCGGTGAGGACCCGTACCTCGCGGCCCGTACCGGTGGCTTCGGGCAGGGCGGTGTGCAGCGACTTCCGAAGAGCGTCGGCGCTCACTCCCGCTCGGCGATGACCCCGATCGCGTCGACCGTACGGGGTGGCCGGCCAGGGCGGTCAGCTGCTCAGCGCCGAAGAAGACGGCCGGGGTGCCGGCGCGGTGAGTGGTGCCTGCGATACCGCTGACCACGTACGGCCGGGCGGGCCCGTCGGCCTGGAGCATCACCCGGTCACCGGGCGCCGTCCCGGCCGCAGCCAGCGCCGTGTCCAGGACCACTTCGTCCGGCGTCCTCGGTGCGCGGCCGTCGGTGAGCCGGTAAGGGGTCAGTGCGGCGGCGGGCCAGGAGCGGCCGGCCGCCGGGTTCCCCGCCCACGGCCACCGGCACCGAATCGTCGGCGACGGCCGCCGCGACCCGCTTACGGCCGAGACCTTGGCCAGCAGGGCGCGGTCCAGACGGACCCGCTCGGGCAGATACGCCGTCGCGGTCCGCGGTTCGCCGCCCCACGGCTTCGCCGTGTACGAGACCTTCTGGCCGGCTGTCACCACCGCGTCGGCGCCCGCGTAACGCTCCACCGGAGGCTGTGCGAGCAACAGTGAACCCAGCACCAGCGCGAACGCCCCGAGCAGCGCCGACGCGGCGGCTGTCGCGGCGAACACCGCGGCCCAGGCCCGGCGGTGGGCGGTGAGCGAGCGCCGCGCGAGGAACGCCGACGCCCGCCGGGAACCGGCCGCCGCGATGACGGGCACCCGCCTGGTGTGTGTGTCCGTGCTCATCGCAGCCGGCCGCCGTCCATCGTCAGTACGGTGTCGGCCCAGCTCGCCGCCAACGGATCGTGCGTGACCATGACGACCGTGCGGCCGTCGATCCGTACCGCGTCCCGCAGCAGGGCCAGCACCAGCCCGGCCGACTCCGGGTCCAGGGATGCCGTCGGCTCGTCCGCGAAGATCACATCCGGCTCCGTCACCAGCGCGCGCGCCATCGCGACCCGCTGTTGCTGCCCGCCCGACAGCGCCGACGGGCCGTCCGCCCCGCGCCCCGCCAGATCCACCCGCGTCAGCAACTCCGGCCGCGGGCCAGCACTTCCACCCGGCGGGTCGGCGCCCGCCAGGACCAGTGGGAGCACCACGTTCTCCTCGATGCTCAGTGACGGCACCAGATTCAGGGCGTGCGACTGGAAGACGAAACCGATCCGGTCCCGGCGCAGCCGGGTCAGCGCCGCCTCGGACAGCGAACCGAGGTCGGTGCCGCCGATCCGCACCGTCCCGGACGTCGGCCGGTCCAGCCCGCAGCGCACTGGAGGAACGTGCTCTTGCCCGACCCGGACGGACCCATCACCGCGGTGAAGCTCCCGGCCGGGACCACGCAGCTCACCGCGTCCAGCGCAGTGGTCTCCCGGCCGCCGTCCCGCCGCCCGTAGCGCCGGCTCACCGACTCCAGACTCAGCGCGGCCGATCGCACCGCCGTGACCGTGTTCACCGTTGACTTCACCGTTCCAATCCTTGTACATGCCCTGTGACCTGCATAAACGCTAAGGCGTACGGGTTCGGGGTGCGAGGGTGCACTCTCCCGGAACAGGGTGTAGTCCGCTCCACCACGGCTGGGGGCAGGCACTACTCCGAGCACCCGGCACCCCCGTACCGTGGGCTGTCATGAGCCCCACCCCGCCCCGCTGACGGTGGCCATCCAGCGATCGTGGGACGCCTCGCGCTACCTCCTCATCGGGATTCCGGTGGCGCTGGCCACCTATGTCTGCACATTCCTGGTCGTGGTGGTGCTGCTGTTCGCCGTCCTGGTGATCGGGCTGCCCGCGCTGCCCGAAGCGGCCAAACTGCTGCGCCGGTTCGCGGAGTTCGAACGCCGCAGGGCCGCCGCACGGCTGGGAGTCCCGTTCCGGCCGACGCCGTATCCGCCGCTGGAGGCGGGGAGCTGTCCGATCGGGTGCGCGGTGTTCTCACCGACCCCGCGACCTGGCGGGATGTGCTCTGGCTGCCGTTCCAGGCACTGGCCGGCAACGCTCTCGGTTATCTCACCATGGTGCTCTGGCCGGTCGGGCTGTTCGTGGACGCCATCGCACTGTCCGCCGTACACCTGATGGACCGACGGGCCGCCGACGAGTACGGCACCCGCTGCCCGCGCGGCAGGGATGGGTCCTTCGCTGGCACCCGGTACTGGCCGACCTGTCGGCGAGCTGGACCCGCTCCGTCCTCTCGTCCCCGGCCTCCGCGGACGTCGCGGAGCGCATCGTCCAGCTGACCGAGAGCCGCGCCGGAGCGGTGGAGGCCCACGGCGCCGAACTGCGCCGTATCGAACGGGATCTGCACGACGGGGCGCAGGCCAGGATCGTCGCCCTTTCGATGCGGATCGGGCTCGCCAAGCAGCTCCTGGACCGCGACCCGGCGGCGGCGATGACCAGGCTCGACGAGGCGCAGGACGGTGCGGAGGCCGCCCTGGCGGAGCTGCGGCACGTGGTGCGCGGCATCCACCCTCCGGTGCTCACCGACCGTGGACTGGCCGGTGCGGTACGGGCGCTGGCCGCCGATGTGGCAGTGCCCGTCGAGGTGGAGCTCGAAGGGGTCGAGGGCGGGCGGCGGCTCCCGGCCGCGATCGAGGCAGCCGCCTATTTCGTGCTCGCCGAGGCGCTCACCAACATCAGCAAACACAGCGGAGCCACGGCGGCGACCGTCCGGATCAGCCGGGGTCCCGGCACGCTGCGCGTGCTGATCGGCGACGATGGGCACGGCGGCGCGGACGAACGACGCCGGCAGCGGGCTGGTCGGGATCAGGCGGCGGGTCGCCGCCCTGGACGGCACCACCCGGATCAGCAGCCCGCCGGGGCCGACGGACATCGAAGTGGAGCTGCCGTGCGGATCGTGATCGCCGAGGACAACGCGCTGCTGAGAGGGCATCATCCTCCTCCTCACCAGCTCGGGGCACGAGGTGGTGGCAGACGCGGCCACCGGCCCCGAAGTGCTGCCCGCACTGCTCGAACACCGCCCGGACGTCGCCGTACTCGACGTACGGCTGCCGCCGACCTTCCGCGACGAGGGCCTGCGCGCCGCGATCGCCGCCCGCACCGAACTGCCCGACCTGCCGATCCTGGTCCTGTCGCAGTACGTCGAGGAGACGTACGCCGCCGAGCTGCTGGCCCAGGGAGCGCAGGGCATCGGCTATCTGCTCAAGGACCGGGTGGGCCGGGTGGAGCAGTTCCTGCAGGCACTGGAGCGGGTCGCCGCGGGCGGCACGGCACTCGACCCCGAGGTGGTGTCCCAGCTGCTGACCCGCAAGGCGTCGGCGCGACCGCTGCAGAGCCTCACCGCACGCGAACGGGAAGTCCTGGAACACATGGCCCAGGGCAAGGCGAACGGCACCATCGCGGTCGAACTCTTCGTGTCCGAACGGGCGGTGAGCAAACACATCGGCTCGATCTTCGCCAAGCTGGGCCTGGAGCCGGAGGACGGCACGGTGCACCGGCGGGTGCTCGCGGTCCTGGCATACCTGGAGGGCAGGACCGCGAGCTGACCGGCGGACACCGCCGTCGGACCGACGGCGCTCGTGGTCGGCCGCCGCGCCGTCCCGCCATCGGTGTAAGGACCACATAACGAGACAGGATTGCGTCGGATGTGCGAAGAGCGTTGCATCGCACGAGTGCGAAGCAAACAGATGATCCAGGAATCCACCGGTGCAACCGGCTCCACCGACCGCGCGGCGCGCGCGGTCATGGTCTTTCCGGTACTCGTCCTGGCGGCGGGGGCGATAGGTTTCACCTCGCCGGACACCTTCGCGACGTGGAGCGTATCCGTCCCCTACCTGCTGGGTGTGGTCATGTTCTGCATGGGACTGACCATGACCAAGGTGGACTTCGAGGGTGGTGAGGCGGCCGTGGGCCGTTGCGCTCGGTCTGGTCGCGCACTATGTGATCATGCCGGGTCTCGGCTGGCTGATCGCCCATGCGCTCAGCCTCTCCCGCAACTGGCGGCCGGCGTCATCCTCGTCGGCTGCGCACCGAGCGGTACGGCGTCCAACGTGGTCACCTACCTGGCGCGCGGCGATGTCGCGCTCTCGGTCTCGGTGGCCACCGTCTCTACTGTCCTCGCACCACTGGTAACGCCCCGCTGACGCTGCTGCTCGCGGGCGCGTACCTGCCGGTCGACGCGGGTTCGATGATGACCGACATCCTCAAGACGGTGCTGCTTCCGGTGTTCGCGGGTCTGACCGTGCGGTTCCTGGGGGCCGCCATGTGGACCGGTGCTGGGCGCGCTGCCCTGGCTGTCCGCTGTCACGGTCGCGGTCATCGTCACAGTCGTGGTCGCGGGCAGCGCGGCGGCGATCAAGTCGGCGGCGGCCGTGGTGCTGCTCGCCGTCGTCCTCCACAACGGCCTCGGGCTGCTGCTCGGATACGGTGCGGGAAAGGCGGCCGGGCTCGGGAAGCCGGGAAGCCGGGCGATGGCCTTCGAGGTCGGCATGCAGAACTCGGGGCTCGCCGCTTCGCTGGCCACTGCCCACTTCAGCCCGCTGGCCGCGCTGCCCGCGGCGATCTTCTCGGTCTGGCACAACGTATCGGGTGCGCTGGTCGCGGCCTGGATGTCCTACCGGACGCGGAAGACCGGCACCGGTTAGAGACCGGCGCCAGGCGGACAGGAAGCCGTCGCGGCCTGCGTGCTGTGTGGGCCGACGGCTGCCGGCAGTGCGCAGCGGAACCCGCCGTGTCCGGTCGTGCTGTCGGGGTGTTGGAGGTCCGGGCGGCGACCCGGTAGCGGTTGCAGTAGGAGCGGTGGCAGAGATACGAGCCGCCGCGCAGCACCCGGCCCTCGCCGTGCGGTGGTCCGGCCGGGTCGGTGCGGGTCTCCGGCGGTCTCCGGCGTGCCAGTCGGCGCTGAACCGGTCGGCACACCACTCCCACATTGCCCGAGGTGTTGTACAGGCCGAAGCCGTTCGGGGCGTAGGACTTGACCGGTGCGGTGCCCAGGAAGCCGTCCTCGCGCGTGTTGTGTACGGGGAAGTCGCCCTGCCAGATGTTGCAGCGGTGCCGGCCGCCCGGGGTCAGTTCGTCGCCCCAGGGGAAACGGGCCCGGACGAGTCCGCCGCGGGCCGCCTTCTCCCACTCGGCCTCGGTGGGCAGCCGTTTGTCGGCCCAGCGGGCATAGGCCGTCGCATCGTGCCACGACATATGGACCACGGGTGATCCCGGCGGTCGCCGACCGAGGTGCCAGGGCCCTCGGGTGCGCGCCAGTACGCTCCGCTCACCGCGCGCCACCAGGGCGCCCCGGGACGGTTCCGGGCAGCACGGCACGGTATGCGTGCTTGGGGATGAGCGAGCCGAAGACATAGGACCAGCCGATGAGTTCGGCTTCGGTGCGGTAGCCGGTCGCCTTGACGAAGACGGCGAACCGGGCGTTGGTGACAGCCGCTGCGTCGATGTGGAACGCGGCGACCGTGACTTCCCGGACGGGCCCTCGCCATCGGCCGGGGAGGCGTCCTCGTCCTCGCCGCCCATCAGGAACGGCCCGCCGGGCACGGCGACCATGCCGCGCAGGAGATCGGCCCGGCGGCGCACGGGTACGGCGAAGTCCGCCGGGGAGCGGCGCGGGCGGCCTCGCCGGCGGGCCCGCAGCAGGCGGTCACCGTGCGGTCCCGTTGCCGGTGGTCGCGCCTTGCGGATCCGGCGCTCCGGGTGCAGGGCGGTCGAGCAGCTCCGCCAGATTCTGGCCGGTGGTGCGCAGCAGCAGCGCCACCCGCCGAGCGCCGCCGCGTCACCGCCCAGGCAGGAGCTGCGCACCTCGATGGTGCGGGGAGCGGACGGCAGGGAGAGCGTGGTGATCTGCTCCCGGATGACGGCGAGTACGAGGTCGTCCAGGGCGGCCGGTTCGCCGTAGACGATGATGCACTCGGGGTCGACCTGTGCGCACAGGGCGGCGAGCACCCGCCCGCGGTGACAGCCGCGGTACGGACCACGTCTGCCGCGTCGGGCTGGCCTTCGGCGGCGAGCGCGACCAGTTGCGCCGCGTCCCGGACCCGCACTCCGCGATCGGCACAGGCGGTGAGCAGGGCGGGATGGCGATGAGGCCCTCCAGGCAGCCGCGCCCGCCGCAGTGGCAGGGCTTTCCCTCGGGTCGCAGCTGGTGTGGCCGATCTCGCCGGCCGCGCCATGAGCGCCGTGCACCAGCGCACCGTTGATGACGAGTCCGCCGCCGACCCCTTCCGACCAGCGCAGGTAGACGGTGTTGCCGACGCCGCGGGCGGCTCCCAGGTCGCCTCGGCGAGTGCGGCGAGCCGGGAGTTGTTGTCGGTGACCACGGGTGCGTTGAAGTGCCGGCCGAGCTCGGCGGCGACATGGCCGGCGAACGGCGTCATCGTGCGCGGGTCACCGGAGGCCGGGTTCTGGACGAAACCGGGCAGGCCGAGGCCGATGCCCTCGACCGGGGCGAGGCTGATGCCCTCGCTCCGTACCAGCTCCTCCACGGCCGCGATGGCCTGCGCGGCCCGTTCGGCGGCGTCGCTGTCGGCGGGGACCGGGGCGCTGTACCGGCCGACGATCTCATGGGCGCAGTTGGCGACGACCACATGGATCCGGTGGCGCTGGAGGTCGATGCCGATCAGCTCCGCGCCGCGTGAGTTGAGCGAGATCTCCAGTGCCGGCCTCCCGCGTCCACGCGGCTGCCCGGGGTCGGGGCGGGCTGTTCGATGACGGCCTTGCGTTCCAGCAGATCGGAGACGATCGCGAACAGAGTGGTACGGGAGAGTCCGACCCGCGCCTTGAGCTCGCCCCGGCTCAACGCCCCCGACGTGCGCAGTTCGCCGAGGACGGCGGCTTCGTTCGCCCTGCGCAGGCGTTGCAGGGCAGCTGTGCGTTCCGTCATGGAGGCATGGTCGATCGGTCAAGAGGTTTCTGTCAATGCGCCGGAAGAATTCACACGCTTTTATTCCCAAGGGTTGACGTAAAAACTCGGCGTCCCTACAGTTCCGGTCACCTGCCTGCACCGGCACGCGCCGACGCACCACCGGAACGCGTACCCGGACCGGCACCGCACCGTGAGTGACCACCGAAAGGGCGGCCCGCCAGTGGCTCCGCGCAACGTCCTGTTCCTGATGACCGACCAGCACCGGGCCGACACCCTGGGCTGTTACGGCAACCCGCTCGTCGACACCCCGCGCTGGACGCACTGGCGGCGCAGGGAACCCGGTTCGACCGCTTCTACACCCCGACCGCGATCTGCACCCCGGCCCGCGCCTCGCTGGCCACCGGCCTCCACCCGTTCCGCCACGGCATGCTGAACAACCCCGAACGCAACGGCGGCAGCAAGGACGAACTGTCCGACGAAGACCCCATGCTCTGGCACCAGTTGATGGACCAGGGCTACTCGGTGGGCCATGTCGGCAAGTGGCACATCGGCCGCGAGCGCGGCCCCGAGTTCTACGGCCTGGACGGCGAACACCTGCCCGGAGCGCTCAATCCCGTACACCACCCCTCGTACGAGAAGTGGCTGGAGGACAACGGCTTCCCGCCCTTCGCCGTCCAGGAGGCAGTCTTCGGGACCGCCGCCAACGGCACCGGCCGCGGTCACCTCATCGCCGGCCGACTCCAGCAGCCCGCCGAAGCCACCATCGAGGCCTTCCTGACCGAGCGCACCCTGGGCCTGCTGGAGGGCTACGCAGCCGAGTGGAAGGCGAGCGGCAAGCCGTTCATGCTGTCCTGCCACTGGTACGGCCCGCACCTGCCCTACCTCATCCCCGACCAGTACTACGACATGTACGACCCCGACGATGTCACCCTGCCCGCCTCGATGGCCGAGACCTTCGCGGGCAAGCCCGAGGTGCAGCGCCAGTACAGCGCGTACTGGTCCTCGGACGACTTCGACGCCGCCGCCTGGCGCAAGCTCATCGCCGTCTACTGGGGCTACGTCACCATGATCGACCACCAGGCAGGCCGGCTGATCGAGGCGCTCAAGGGGCATGGGCTCTGGGACGACACCGCGGTCTTCTTCACCGCCGACCACGGCGAGTTCACCGGTGCCCACCGGCTCAACGACAAGGGCCCGGCCATGTACGAGGACATCTACCGGATCCCGGCATTGCCCGGATCCCCGGCGCCCCGCCCAGGTCAGCGACGACTTCGCCGGCCTCATCGACCTCAACCCGACCATTCTCGAACTGGCCGGAGCGCCCGTCCCCGACCTGTGCGACGGCACCAGCCTGCTGCCGCTGCTGCGCGGTGAACCGGCCGGAGGCACCCGCGACGAGGTCTTCGCCGAATTCCACGGCCACCACTTCCCGTACTCCCAGCGGATGCTCCGCGACCGGCGCCACAAGCTGGTCCACAATCCGGAGAGCGTGCACGAGCTGTACGACCTGGTCACCGACCCGCACGAACTGCACAACGTGTACGGGCGCCCGCCTACGCCGAGGTCCGGCGCGACCTCACCGTCCGGCTCTACCGTGAGCTGCTGCGCCGCGGCGACCCGGCCTACACCTGGATGAGCTATATGGCCGACATCGGCGGCGACCGTGCGGCCGATGTCGACGGCGTCGCGGCGGAAGTCGCATGAGGACGCCGACGCGGACTCCCGCGAAACACCCCGCGAAACACCCGCGGAACACCCGCGAAGAGCCCGGACACGACAGCTCCCGCGCGGATTTCGGGGAGCACGGGAAGCAAGGCGCGCTCCACCGGCCGGCTGACCGCCGTGTCTCTCTCGGCCGCCTCCGCCGCGCTGGGGCTGCTCGCCTGGTTCGGCCTCGCCAACAGCGGCATGGACGGCTTTCCCGGCCCGGTCGAAGTGGCCCGCCGGGCAGGTGAACTCATCGCCGACGGCACGCTCTTCGCCGACGCGGGTGCCAGCCTGAAGCGCGTCCTGACCGGCTACGTCCTCGGCGTCGTCCTCGCGGTCCCGGTGGGCTTCCTGATGGGCTGGTACCCGATCGTCCGCAGACTGATCGAGCCCTGGCTGCAGTTCTTCCGGATGGTGCCGCCACTGGCGATCATTCCGCTCGCCATCGTCCTCATGGGCATCGACGAAACCCCGAAGATCTTCGTGATCTTCCTGGCCTCGTTCCTGTCGTCCGTCGTCTCCACCTTCCAGGGAGTCGTCGCCGTCGACGTCACCCTCGTCAACGCCGCCCGGGTACTGGGCGCCCGGGATCCGCAGGTCTTCGTAGGCGTCGTGGTGCCCGCGTCCACCCCGTTCATCCTGGTCGGCATGCGGATCGGACTCGGGGCCTCCTGGGCGACCGTGGTCGCCGCCGAACTCATCGCGGCCCAGGGCGGACTGGGACACCGAATGCAGCAGGCCCAGCTCTTCTACGACCTGCCCACCATCTTCGTCCAGCTCATCGCCATCGGAACGATCGGACTCGTCATGGACCGGCTGCTGCTCCTCGCCGAGCGCAGGCTGACCCACTGGCAGGAGCGGAGGTAGCCCATGCCCACCATCAGCTTTCGCGACGTGACCCGGGACTTCGCGGTCAGGACGGGCAGTTCCTGGCCCTGGACCGGGTCAGCCTCGACATCGGTGACGGCGAGTTCGTCACCGTCGTCGGCCCGTCCGGCTGCGGCAAGAGCACCCTGATGAACATCGCGGCCGGACTCCTGGACGCCACCGGCGGAGAAGTGAGCGTCGACGGCAGCCCGTCGACGGACCCGCCCCGAACGCGGCGTCATCTTCCAGCAGTACGCCCTCTTTCCCTGGATGACGGTCGCGGCCAACGTCGAGTACGGACTCAAGGTCGCCGGAGTCGGCAAGGCGGAGCGCCGGCGCAGAGCACGTGACGTCATCGAACTCGTCGGGCTCACCGACTTCGCCGACGCCCTGCCCAAGACGCTCTCCGGCGGTATGAAGCAGCGCTGCGCCATCGCCCGCGCCTATGCCGTCGACCCGAAGGTTCTCCTCATGGACGAGCCCTTCGGCGCACTGGACTCACTCACCAGGGTCCGGATGCAGGAATCGCTCCTGGACACCTGGAGCCGCGACCGGCGCACCGTCATGTTCATCACACACGACGTCGACGAGGCGGTCTACCTGGCAAGCCGCGTCGTCGTCATGGCCGCCCGCCCGGGCCGCATCCACACGGTCATCCCCGTCACGCTGCCCTATCCACGCACCGAGGAGCAGCGGCTTCGCCCGAATTCGCCGAACTGCGTGCCCTTGTGTGGCACGCCGTTCACCACCAGCCCGCTCATACCGAAGGAATGGTGTCGTGAAGACAGACCGTGCCATCGGCCGCCGCACGGCCGGCCTGCTCCTCGCCCTGGCGCTCGTCCCCGCTGCATCCGGCTGCGGAAGCGACTCCGCGGCGGACGCCGCGGACGGAAGATCACCTTCGGCTATATCGCCGACTACAGCGGATCCGCCGCCCTGGCCGTCGCCCAGAAACAGGGCATGTGGAAGAAGGCGGGCGTCACCCCTGAGCTGAAGGTCTTCACCAACGGCCCGCTCCAGGTGCAGGCGCTCGGCTCCGGCAGCCTGGACTTCGGCTACCTCGGCCCCGGGGCACTCTGGCTGCCGGCTTCCGGCCGCGCCCCATCGTCGCCGTCAACATGCTGGGGCTCGCGGACCGTGTCATCGCCAGGCCCGGCTCAGGCATCGAAAAGCCCGCCGACCTCAAGGGCAAGAAGATCGCCGTCGCCGAAGGCACCTCCGGCGACATGATCCTCAACCTCGCACTGAGCGAGGCCGGCCTGGAGCAGGACGACGTCACCAAAGTCGCCATGGACGCCTCCACCGTCGTCACGGCGTTCTCGTCCGGTCAGGTCGACGCGGCGGCCACCTGGTATCCGCTGATCGACACGATGAAGAAGAAGGTCCCCGGCCTCAAGGAGATCAGCCGGACCCAGGACTACTACCCGAAGCTGACCTTCCCGAATGTGTTCGTCACCCAGCCGAAGCTGGCCGCCGAGAACCCCGAACTCGTCAAGAAGGTGACCGGGGTACTGAAGGAGGCGGGTGACTGGATCGCGGCGAACCCGCAGGAGTCGGAGACCGTCACCGCCGACTTCCTCAAGCTGCCCGCCGGTCAGCTGAAGGGCTCCACCGCACATGTGAAGACTCTGCCGTCCGCCGAGCTGGCCAAGCTCAGCCAGGACGGCACGGTCAACGGCTGGTTCGACGAACTGGCCGGGGTCTTCGACCGGATGGGGAAGCTGCCCGAGCCGGGCAAGGCCGAGGACTACTACCTCGGCGACCTGTACGCCACAGCCGGAAAGGCGGACCGTACATGAACGACGCACGTGACACGACACGCAGTAGCGCCATGAGACGGCGAGGCTTCCTCGTGGGAGCAGCCGGCCTCGCCGGTGCGAACCTCCTGTCGGTGACCACTGCCACCGAGGCCGCGGCGGACACCGCCCGGCCGCCGGCGCCCGCTCCGGGCGGTCGCCGGTGGCCGGGCCGGGGCCACCGTGCTCTGGTGGGGCGACGGCAGCGCCGGATTCGCCGCCACCGAACTGCGCGACTACGTCCGCAGGATCACCGGCGCCCGGCTGCCGCTGCGCGCGGTGCCGCGGCCCGCCGGCGTACCCGAAGGCATCACCGGCCTGGTGGCACTGCGCGCCGGGACCGGCGGTGCGGTCGCGATCCCGGCCGGCCGGATCGACGACGCGGGCGAGAACTCGCGGACGCACCCGAGGACTCCTTCACCCTGCTGGGCGACGACACCTGCCTCCTGCTGACCGGCCGCGGCGACCGGGCCCCGCTGTACGCCGTCTACGCGCTCCTGGAACGCGCCGGTGTGCGCTTCTTCGCACCGGCCTTCCCGCGTACGAGGGCCATCACGAGCACATACCGAGCACCCGCACCCTCACCTTCCCACCCGTGCGCCTCACCGACCGGCCGGACTGGCAGCTGCGGCGGCAGTACGCGGAGGAGGGTTCAGCCACACCGGGGCAAGCCTGCCGCCGCTGCTGGACTGGATGGCCAAGAACCGGCTCAACACCTTCGTCTACCCGACCGACTATCTGGGCCTCGGTGTCACCACGTACGACGGTGTGCGCACCGTCCTGGTCCGTGAGGCCGCCAAACGCTCCCTGCGCATCGAGACCGGCGGACACGGCTACGACAGCTTCCTGCCGAAGGCCGACTACCCGCAGTTCTACGAGTCCGGCGGTCCGCTCTTCGACATCTACAACCCCGAGGCCCTGGACGCCTATGTGGCCAAGGTCCTCGCCTTCCTGCGGGAGCGCCCGGAGATCACCGTCTTCGACTGCTGGCCACCGGATGTCGGCGCCTTCCAGAAGCCTATCCTCGACCGGTACGGCACCCCGGCCAACGCGGAGTCGGTGGTGGTCAACGAGCTCGCCCGGGTGCTGCGGGAAGAGCTGCCCGGCGTACGGGTCGAACGGATCGCGTACGCGTCCACCGTGCTGCCGCCCGATCCCCAGTACGCGAGCGACCCCGAGGTCATCGTCGACTTCGCGCCGTACTCGAGGAACTACGACGGTCACCTCGGCGACCCCGCGGTGGGTGCCAACACCGCACTGGCGAGCGCTGCGCGCCTGGCGGACCACGCACCGGGGCTCACTGGCGATGTACGAGTACTACCGGCGATACCGCTGGCGCAGCATGCCGGTGCACCCGCTCAGCACCATCGCCGACGATGCCGCTTTCGAGTCGCGGCTCGGTCTCAACGGCACCGGCATGTACAGCGAACCCGGCGACTGGATTCCCTACGAGTACGTCCAGAGCTTCGCCGCCGCGCTGGCCTGGGACAACACCCTGGACGCCGGCGACTGCCTCGACGGATACCTCCAGGCTCGCTTCGGTGCTCCGGCAGCCGCCGCGATGCGGCGGTACTACGACCTCACCGGCATCGACCCCGACACCCACCGGGCCGCCGGACTCAAGAAGAACTACGGGCAGGCCCGCACCGCTCTCCAGGAAGCCGCCGGGCAGGCTGGCGGGTGGCTCCCCGCACCCTTGTGGAGCGGCTGACCCGTAACCTCGACATCGCCCTCGCCGACGCCGAGATCGGCCTGGCAGCCGAGGGCAGCGCCGAGCTGGACGCGGCCCGGCGGAAGTACCGGGCACTCGTGCACCGCAACCGGTTCACCGGCGTCTGCGTGCCCAACATGCAGGCCTGGTGGCGCTGGAACGGCCCGGATGCCCAGGCCCCGTACGCCGACGCCCGGATCCGCAGGGATGTGGTCGATACCTATGCGAGCCCGGCAGCAGGGTTCGGCGACCCGGATTCCTCGTCCTCGAACGGGACGGCGAGCCGGTGGCGCTCGACGTCGAGGCGCAGGACGTCGATTTCGCGGGGCACACGGTCCACTGGTCGGCCACCGCACCCGCCGGCGTCCACCTGGAGCCGGCGAGCGGCACGCTGAAGGTGTCCGGCACCCGGGGCGATGCCCAGCGGGTCGCCGTGCGTGCCGCCGCCGACGCGGCGAGCGGTGAGCAACGGATCACGCTGGAGTTCCGGCTGGCCGACGGGACGCCGCTGGTCCCCGCCCAGGTGGAGGTCACCGTCCAGTGACAGCCGCGGCCGGCTGAGCGCGATCCCCGGGGCGAAGTGGGATACGGCTGCACCCGTTTCGCCCCGGCATCGCCCAGGTCCCGGGACGGGCCTCATGCCGGACCGGGACAATGCCACGCATGGACATCAGCGACCTCACCGGGCTGACGGCCCGCGCCCGCCGTCTCGCCGCCGCGGGCAACCGCCGCATCCTCGGCATCGCGGGACCGCCCGGAGCCGGGAAGTCCACGCTGGCCGCCCGGCTCGTCGAGGCGCTCCAGGGACGCGCCGTCCTCGTCCCGATGGACGGCTTCCACCTCGCCCGGGCCGAGCTGGAGTGTCTCGGGCGGGCCGGGCGCAAAGGCGCCCCGACACCTTCGACGCCGCCGGATACGCCGCACTGCTGCGCAGGCTGCGGCACCGGGCGCACCGGACGGATCAGGTACACCTGCACCGGACGGATCAGGTACACCAGAGGCACCCGGGCCCGTCTACGCCCCGCCTTCGACCGGGCCCTGGAGGAGCCGGTCGCAGGGGCGATCCCGGTGTATCCGGACACTCTCTCGTCATCACCGAGGGCAACTACCTGCTCCTGGACGAAGGCCCTGGGCGCCGGTGCGCGCGCTGCTCGACGAGGCGTGGTTCCTGGACCTCGATCCGGAACTGCGGGTACGCAGACTCGTCGAACGCCATGTGCGCTTCGGCAAGCCCCGCCCGCACGCCGAGCGCTGGGTGGCGGGCTCCGACGAACCGAACGCCCGGCTGGTGGAGCGGGGCGTGACCGGTGCGACCTCGTCGTCCGGCTGCACGGCGCGCCCTGACCCTGTTCGCGTCCGCCGGGTGTGTGCGGGCAGGATGCTGTGTGCCGCGTTGCCAGCCAGGAGGTCCGTATGTCCCAGGTCCCTATGACCAGCACCGACCAGCCCGTGCCGTTCACCGCCGACGACTACCGCGCCAGGATGACCCGCGCCGCCGAGTCCGCGGACGCCGCGGGTCTCGCGGGCGTCCTCGTCGCACCGGGCCCCGACCTGGTCCACCTCACCGGCTACCGGCCGACCGCCACCACCGAACGCCTCATCCTCCTCGTGCTCAGGGCCGGCCAGGACCCCGTCCTCGTCGTCCCCGCGCTGGAGGCGCCGGACGCCGAGCGCGCCGTCGGCGCCCGGCCCTCACCCTGCGCGACTGGACCGACGGCAAGGACCCGTACGCCCTGACCGCCCGCTGCTCGACACCGGGGCCGGTTCGGGATCAGCGACAACGCCTGGGCCATGCATCTGCTCGCGCTGCAACAGCTGCTCCCCGGCACCTCGTACGCCTCCTCACCGAGGCCCTGCCGATGCTCCGCGCCGTCAAGGACGCAGCGGAGCTCGAACGGCTCGAGGCCGCCGGGGCCGCCGCCGATGCCACGTACGAGGAGATCCTGAAGGTACGGTTTTCCGGCCGCGCCGAGACCGACGTCGCCGCGGATCTGGCCGCACTCCTCGTGGAGTTCGGTCACTCCCAGGTCGACTTCACCGTCGTCGGCTCCGGCCCCAACGGTGCCAACCCGCACCACGAGGCTGGCAGCCGCATCATCGAGCGGGGCGACATGGTCGTACTCGACTTCGGCGGCCTCAAGCACGGATACGGCTCCGACACCTCCCGTACGGTCCACGTCGGCGAGCCCACCGCCGAGGAACAGCGGGTGCACGATGTCGTACGCGAGGCCCAGGAGGCGGGCTGCCGTGCCGTCAGGCCGGGGCCGCCTGCCAGGACATCGACCGGGCCGCGCGGGCCGTGATCACCGAGTTCGGTTACGGCGAGCGTTTCATCCACCGCACCGGCCACGGCATCGGCGTCACCACCCATGAACCGCCGTACATGATCGAGGGCGAGGAGCAGCCGCTGGTGCCCGGGATGTGCTTCTCCGTGGAGCCGGGTATCTACCTCCCCGGCCGCTTCGGGGTCCGGATCGAGGACATCGTCACGGTCACCGAGGGCGGCGGCCGGCGGCTGAACAGCACGGCGCGCGAGCTGGCGGTCGTCGAGTAGGACCGGCGCGCCCGGCTCAGTCGTCGGCGAGCACCACGCACGACTGGGGCGGCAGACGCAGCGATCCGTCGGCGCCCGGCGGATCGGCCGGCTCCCAGGCGGCCAGCACCCTGCCCCGCCGCTTCGGTGCCGGCCGCCGCCCAGCGGGATGACGGCCGGCTCTTCGGAGAGATTGACCGCGATCCGTAGATCGCCCCTGCGGTAGGCCAGCCAGCATGCCTCCTCGTCGTACGCCGTCCTGACCGTCGCCAGATCGGGATCCGACAGATCGGGCATGGCGCGGCGCAGCGCGATCAGCTCGCCGTACCAGGCGCGCAGCCGGGCATGCGGCTCGCGCTCCGGCTCGCTCCAGTCCAGACAGGAGCGGGCCCGGGTACGCGGGTCCTGCGGATCGGGAATGTCCTCCTGCGCCCAGCCGTGCTCCGCGAACTCCCGCCGTCTGCCGTCGCGCACGGCATCGGCGAGCGCCGGGTCGGTGTGGTCGGTGAAGAACTGCCAGGGGTGCGGGCGCCCCACCTCGCCCATGAACAGCATCGGGGTGAAGGGACCGGTGAGCACCAGGGCCGCGGTGCAGGCCTGCAGCCCGGGGAGAGAGGCGGCGAGCCGGTCGCCGAGGGCCCGGTTGCCGATCTGATCGTGGGTCTGCGCGTAGCCGACGAAGCGGTGGGCCGGGCTGCGGGTGACATCGACGGGCGGCCGTGGGTGCGGCCCCGGAAGCCGGAGTACGTCCCGTTGTGGAAGAAGGCACGGGTCACGGTCTTGGCCAGGGCTGCCAGCGGGGCTGACGCGAAGTCGGCGTAGTAGCCCTGGGACTCACCGGTGAGTGCGGTGTGCAGGGCGTGGTGGAAGTCGTCGTTCCACTGGGCGTGCAGACCGAGACCGCCCTCGGTGCGCGGGGTGGTCGTGCGCGGGTCGCACAGATCGGACTCGGCGATCAGGGAGAGCGGCCGGCCCAGCTCGGCGGCGAGCGCGTCCACAGCCGCGGAGAGCTCCTCCAGGAAGGTGAGCGCCCGGCTGTCGGCCAGCGCGTGCACCGCGTCGAGCCGCAGCCCGTCCAGACGGTAGTCCCGCAGCCAGGCGAGCGCACTGCCCAGCAGATACGAACGGACCTCGTCCGAGCCAGGGGCGTCGAGATTGACCGCGGAACCCCACGGAGTGTGGTGGGTGTCGGTGAAGTACGGTCCGAAGGCCGGGAGATGGTTACCGGAAGGGCCGAGGTGGTTGTGGACGACGTCCAGCACCACCGCGAGACCCAGCCCGTGCGCGGTGTCGACGAAGCGCTTCAGCCCGGCCGGGCCGCCGTACGGCTCGTGCACCGCCCACAGCGACACCCCTCGTACCCCAGCCATGGGTGCCGGGGAAGGGCAGACGGGCATCAGCGACACATGGGTGATGCCGAGCTCCGCGAAGAGCCCAGCCGGCCGGCCGCGGCGTCGAAGGTGCCCGCGTCCGTGAACGTACCGATGTGCAGCTCGTACAGGACCGCGCCCGGCAGCCCGCGCCCCGCCCACGCTGCGTGCCATGCGTACGCGTCGTGGTCCAGGACCGCGCTCTCACCGTCCGGGCCGTCCGGCTGGCGGCGCGAGCGCGGATCGGGCAGCACGGGACCGTCGTCGAGCACGAAGCCGTAGCGGTCGCCGTCCACCGCCTGCGCCTCGGCCGTCCACCAGCCGGCCCGCAGTGGATCGCGCTCCATCGGCTGCAGCCCGCCCGCCGTCCGCAGCCCGGCCGACTCCGCGTCAGGGGCCCACACCTCGAACCGCATGCGTCACTCCTCGTCCCTGGTTCCGATGCCCGGTGGCAGGCTCCTTGACCCGTGCACGGCGCGTTTCGAGGGCACCGAACACTGGAGCGAGCCCGTGACTGGCGATTAGGGTCTGGTCCTGATCATTGCCCTGCCGGCTTCCGCTCATACGTAGCGGGACCGGGCAGTAACCAAGGTCCCTCTTACGGCTCCTGGAGGCCGAGATGACCGTGCCGACGTTCCCGCCCGGCTTCCTCTGGGGCGCGTCCGCCTCCGCTTTCCAGACCGAAGGCGCAGCCGACGCCGAAGGCAAAGGCCCTCGGGCTGGGACGCCTTCGCCGCCCAGCCCGGCCGTATCAAGGACGGCACCGATACCGGTCGCGGCACCGGCTTCCACGAGCACTACCGCGAGGACATCGCCCTGCTCGCCGGACTCGGGGCGGACGCCTTCCGCTTCTCCATCAGCTGGCCGCGTGTCGTGCCCGGCGGAAGCGGCGCGCCCAACCCGCCGGACTGGACTTCTACGACCGCCTCGTCGACGAACTCTGCGCCCACGGCATCACCCCTGCCCCACGCTCTACCACTGGGACACCCGCTGCCGCTGGAGGAGGCGGGCGGCTGGCTCAACCGGGACACCGCCTACCGCTTCGCCGAGTACGCGGGCATCGTCGCCGAGCGGCTCGCCGACCGCGTACCCATGTGGATCACCATCAACGAACCGGCCGAGGTGACGATGCTCGGCTACGCACTGGGGAGCACGCACCCGGCCGCACCCTGCTCTTCGACGCCCTGCCAGCCGCCCACCACCAGCTCCTCGCCCACGGACTGGCCGTACGGGCGCTGCGCGCCGCGGGCGCCGGCAACATCGGCGTCGCCCTCGCACACACCCGTCTGGACCGCGGGCGACAGCGAGGAGGACCGCCTGGGCGCAGAGCTCTACGACACGCTCACCAACTGGCTGTTCGCCGACCCGGTCATCACCGGCCGCTACCCCGACGAGAACTTCGCCGCCCTGATGCCGGGCCCGGTCCAGGACGACCTGGCGGTCATCTCCACCCCGCTCGACTGGTACGGGGTCAACTACTACAACCCCACCCTCGTCGGCGCACCCAGGCCCGAAGCCCTGGACTCCTTCTCCGGTTACGCGATGCCCGCCGGACTCCCTTTCGGGATACGGGAGATCCGGGTTACGAGACCACCGACTTCGGCTGGCCCGTCGTCCCCGGGGACTGGCCGAGATGCTCGGCCGGCTGCGGAGCCGCTTCGGTGACAGCCTTCCACCCGTCTACATCACCGAGAACGGCTGCGCCATCGACGAGCCACACGCCGACAGCCGCCGCATCGCCTTCCTCCAGGGCCACCTGGAGGCGCTGGGGACAGCCATCGACGCGGGCATCGACGTACGCGGCTACTTCACCTGGTCACTGACCGACAACATCGAATGGACCGAGGGCGCCGGTAAGCGCTTCGGCCTGGTCCACATCGACTACGAAACGCTGCGGCGCACGCCGAAGGACTCCTACGCCTGGTATCGCGACATGATCCGCGCGCAGCGTGCCGCCCGGACCGGCTGAGCAGCCGGACCCGGACGGCCGCGCCGGCTCACACCAGGTGGATGCGCTCCTGGGTGATGCGATGACCGGCCCTGGCGAACGCTGCAGCCATCGGCACATTGCCCCGGTCGGTCGCGCCCGCGATGGACGTGGCGCCCTCAGCGGCCAGGAAGTGGGTGCTCTCGACGAGCAGGTCGTAGCCGTAGCCATGACCACGCGCCTCGGGCAGGACCCCGATGAAGCCGATGCACGGACCGCCCGGGTTACGGGCCGGCACATGGATGCCCACCCGCTCGCCGTCCGGAGTGTAAGCCAGCTGCCACCAGGAGCGCGGTGAGGGGCACCAGTTGAAGAAGTCCAGCTCCTCCTGGGCCGCCGCCTCCAGACCTCCGGGGCCCTCGATGGCGCGCCTGGCATGCGCGTCCAATGTCACCGAGTGGACCCGGCGCAGCACGTCGAGAATCACCGCGTCGTCCGGCTCCTCGCGGAACTCCAGCCGTCCGGGCCGCTCGGGCAGCAGGTCCTGCGGCGTCCACTCGTAGCGGTACCGCTCCACCAGCAGCTTCATACCGGCCGCCTCGGCGGCGGCGACTCGCGCTTCGGCGGCGGCCCGTACCCGGGCACCTCACGCCAGCCGGCCGGCACGATCAGCTCGTACTCGACCGACCAGGGGAGCGGCGCAGCAGCTCGGTGCCGCCTCGTCCTGGCCCTCGGCGAAGTCGAAACAGTTGAACAGCACGGGCTCGGTGTCATCGGGTCCCGCCCACCAGGCGGCCCTCGCGACGACGACATCGTCGCGCAGGGCGATCCAGGTCCACTCGGGCGGTACTCGCCGCCGTCGAGCACGGTGGCGTAGCGGTGCCCGAATGCGGCGCGGCCCACGAGGGCAGTGTCCTGCAGGGAGTTGAAAGGTGTGCGTCGCTCTGTGTGAGCGCGCGGATGACCAGGTCGGTCATGGAAATGTCCTCCGGGACGAAGCGTGCGCTCCCGGTCAGACCGAGTCCGACACCGCCCTGCGGACGGGACGGGAGCGCGGGAACGAAGTGGTACGTGTGGTGGTGCTGGTACGCACGTCTCTCGCCTCCTTCCACATCCGGGGCCGGTGTTCTGCGCTGACACTACGGGCCGCGGAACGGGCCGTCCACTGAATTACGAGTGGTACCGGGCGACAGCCCGGCCGCGCCGGGTGCCGGAATCGCGCGCCGCCCAAGCAGGTCGGCAGCGCTGGGGAAGAGTCCTTCTGGACACTCCGGGCCTGCCGGGCGGACAATCGGCTCCGTGACGTCCTCCTTCGAGTCCTACACGTATCCCGCGCGGCTCTCCGACGCCCAGCGCGACCGTGTCCTCGGTGTGCTCAGAGACGGTGCCGCGCAGGAAAGCTCTCCCACGACACCTTCCTGCGGCGCATGGAGCTGGCCCTGACCGCCCAGCGTCCCCAGGAACTGGAGGCGCTCACCTCCGACCTGGTCTCCCGCCGGCGCTGGTCCCAGGGGCTCTTCCGCGCGGTGGGCGGCGCGTCCGCCTTCTCCGTACGGCTGCGCAGGGCCTGGCAGTCCGAGCGGCTGCCGAAACTCCTGCTGCCCGCGGCCAGCCCGTACCCGCTGCTCATCGGCCGCGATCCGGCGAACGGGCTGCGGCTCAGCCACGAGACCGTGTCGCGGATGCACGCCGAGCTGATCGGGCAGGGCAGCCGCTGGATCCTGCGCGACCTCGGTTCGACCAACGGCACCTGTGTCAACGGCCAGCGGGTCACCGGGGCCGTCCCGGTGCGCGAGGGGACCAGGTGAGCTTCGGCCGGATCAGCTTCCGGCTCTCGCGCCGGCGCTCAGGCCTCCGGCCTGAGCGAGCCCGCCGGGACCCCGGTCCTTCGGGTACCGCCTTCGTGAGCAGTGCCACCGGCCGCTCGGCGAACAGCTCGTCCAGCGCGACCACGCCGCCCGAGTACTCCCGGCCGGGGACAGCCGGTCCTGCCACGGGCCCCGTCCGGGAGCGCCAGGACCGTCGAGCGCCAGCCGCCCTCCTCCGCCAGCCGCAGCGACAGCCGGGTCACCGCGGTGACGGCCTTCCCCGAGCGGCAGAACGCCACACAGTGCGCGGCGGCCGGTCCCCGCGCGGTCAGCGGGGCATACGTCCCCGACTCGCCGAAGAGCGCGGGTGTTCCGCCGCAGACGCAGTGCGGCGACCGTGACCGCCGCCTTCTCGTCGCTCTCCTCGCCGTTCTCCCCGGCGGGCCGGCCGAACGGCCGCCGGTTGTCCGGGTCGACCAGCGCGATGTACTCCCGTTCCGTGCCCTGATACAGGTCGGGCACGCCGGGCATCGTGAGATGCACCAGCGCGGCCCCAGCACATTGGCCCGCACGAAGGGGCCAGCGTGTCCGCGAACCGGCTCACCAGCGCCCGGGCCTGCCCGGTAACGCTGCCGGGGCCGGCCGCGACGAAATCGGTCACCGCCCGCTCGTACGCCGGATCCGGTTCGGTCCAGCTGGTGAACAGGCCCGCCTCCCGCACGGCCTTCAGCAGCGCGGGCTCCAGCCTCCCGGCCATCTCCCGGCCGGCCGCCCCGCGCAGCCGTACGCCGACTGCCAGGCCTGCCAGGCCAGTTGCGGATCGGGTGCGGGCACCGGCGCCGCCCGGTCAGCTGCGCCACCAGTGACGACCACCGCTCGGGGCACTCGGACAGGACCGCGATCCGCGCCCGTACGTCCGCGCTGCGCTTGGTGTCGTGGGTGGTCAGAACCGTGCCGGTGGCCGGCCAGTCCAGGACAGCCGGGTGCAGAAGGCGTGGAACTCCGCGGAGCTCACCGCGGGCTGCCGGGATCGCCGCCCACCTCGGTCGCCGAGATCAGCGGTACGTAGCGGTAGAACGCGGTGTCCTCGACCGACTTGGCGTGCAGTGCGGACGCGGTCTGCGCGAAACGGGCACAGAACGACGCGTGATCCGGCCCCTCACCCAGCCGGCCGAGCGCCAGATCCCGCACCACATCGACGGCTGCGGCCTCCTCCGGCACGGCGAACACCGCCTTCGCGTCCCGCACCGCCTCGGCCCCGATCGCCGATTCGGCGACTTCGGTGAGCGGCCCTCCGGCGGTGACGTACGGGCGGTACACGGGGATCCGGACCAGCAGTTCACGCACGGCCGTATGCAGCGCCCACGGGGCATGGTCGCGCAGGGCGAGGTCCCCGGCGCAGATCCGGGCAGCGGTGCGGGTCAGCCACTCGGACTCGGCGGCCAGCTCATGCGTGAGGACGCGGTACGCGGCCCGCCGGACGGTCGCCGTCCAGTAACCGCCGCGGTCCCGGGCGGGCCCGCGAAGTCCCGGTAGCGTCCGAGCAGGTCCGCCGCGCCCATCGGGTCGGTGAACAGACCGTCGATCCGGTGCAGCGCGTCGTAGCCCGTCGTCCCCGCGACCGCCCAGCCTGCGGGCAGCGTTTCCGGGCCGGTCAGGATCTTCTCCACCACGGTCCACCGTCCGCCGGTGGCCCCGGCGAGCTGCTCCAGATAGGCCGCCGGGTCGGCCAGCCCGTCGGGGTGGTCGATGCGCAGCCCGTCGACGACCCCGTCCCGGACCAGCTCAAGGACCTTGCCGTGGGTGGCGGCGAAGACCTCGGGGTGCTCCACCCGTACCGCGATCAGGTCGGAGACGGTGAAGAACCGCCGGTAGTTCAGCTCGGTACGGGCCAGCCGCCACCAGCCCAGCCGGTAGTGCTGGGCGGCCAGCAGCTCCGGCAGGGCAGTCCGGCGGTGCCGTCGCGCAGCGGGAACTCCTGGTCGTCGTAGCGGAGCACGGGGCGCCGTCGTCCCGGGTGCCGACCTCGAAGCGGTCGCTCTCCCGGCCGATCCGCCCGAGAGCACGGGCAGCAGCACCTGCCGCCGCCGGCCGCCCAGTCGATGTCGAACCAGCGGGCGTACGGGGAGCCGGGGCCGTCGCGCAGTACCTCCCACAGCTGCCGGTTGTGCCGGGGAACGGCGGCCATGTGGTTGGGCACGATGTCCAGGATCAGCCCGAGGCCGTGCTCACGGGCCGCGCCGGCCAGCCGCCGCAGCCCTCCTCGCCGCCGAGCTCTGCCCGCACCCGGCTGTGGTCGACGACGTCGTAGCCGTGCCGGAACCGGGCACCGCCTCCAGTACGGGGACAGGTGCAGATGGGAGACGCCGAGCGCGGCGATGTACGGGACCGCGCGTCCGGCGGCGGCGAACGGAAGTCCGGTTGGAGCTGGAGCCGGTACGTGGCGGTGGGCGTCATGGACACCTACGTACCCAGCCCGCGGCTTCTGTGTCACCCGAGCCGGTACGAGGGCTCCACCGGCGGCGCTCGTTCACCCGGACCGCCCATCGGCGTCTACGCCGGGCGCTGCAGCACCGTCAGGCTGCGTCCGACGAGCGTGACGTGGTCGCCCGCCGAGACCTTCGGGCCGGTGCCGGGGCACTCCGTCCGGGCGGGCGGTGTCGACGACGATCTGCCACCGCCGCCCGTGATCGACCGGGACGGCGAACTCCAGGGTGTCGGCTCCGGCATTGAACATCAGCAGGAAGGAGTCGTCGGAGATCCGCTCACCGCGCGGTCCCGGCTCCGAGATCGCGTGCCCGTTCAGAAAGACCGTCATGGCCTTGGCATGCGCCGCCTGCCAGTCCCGCTGGGTCATCTCCTCGCCCCTCGGAGTGAACCAGGCGATGTCCGAGAGCTCGTCGTGCGTGCCCTCCACCGGGCGGCCGTGGAAGAAACGCCTGCGCCGGAAGACCGGGTGGTCGCGCCGGAGCCAGACCATCGTCCGGGTGAACTCCAGCAGGCTGACGTCACCTCCGGCCCGGTCCCCGTCCGCCTCGTCGCTGTCCGGTCCGCGACTCCCGGCCGGATCGGGCCAGTGCACCCAGGCCAGCTCGTTGTCCTGGCAGTACGCGTTGTTGTTGCCCGCTGGTGCGGGCGAACTCGTCGCCGTGGCTCAGCATCGGCACGCCCTGGGACAGCATCAGCGTGGCGGTGAAGTTGCGCATCTGACGGTTGCGCAGCTCCAGGATCTCCTTGTCGTCGGTCTCGCCCTCCGCCCCGCAGTTCCAGGACCGGTTGTGGCTCTCGCCGTCCCGGTTGCCCTCACCGTTGGCGTCGTTGCGCTTGTCGTTGTACGAGACCATGTCGTGCAGGGTGAAACCGTCGTGGCAGGTGGTGAAGTTGATCGAGGCCAGCGGCCTGCGGCCGTCGTCCTGGTAGAGGTCCGAGGAGCCGGTGAGCCGGCCCGCGAACTCCGCGAGTGTCCGCGGCTCGCCCCGCCACAGGTCGCGCACCGTGTCCCGGTACTTGCCGTTCCACTCGGTCCACAGCGGCGGGAAGTTCCCGACCTGGTAGCCGCCCTCGCCCACGTCCCACGGTTCGGCGATCAGCTTCACCTGGCTCACCACCGGGTCCTGCTGCACCAGATCGAAGAACGAGGACAGTCGGTCCACCTCGTGGAACTGACGCGCGAGCGTCGCCGCCAGATCGAAGCGGAAGCCGTCCACATGCATCTCGGTCACCCAGTACCGCAGCGAGTCCATGATCAGCTGCAGGACGTGCGGCGACCGCATCAGCAGGGAGTTCCCCGTCCCCGTGGTGTCCATGTAGTACCGCTGGTCGTCCGCCAGCCGGTAGTACGAGGCGTTGTCCAGCCCCGGAAGGAGAGCGTGGGACCGAGGTGGTTGCCCTCCGCCGTGTGGTTGTAGACGACGTCGAGGATGACTTCGATGCCGGCCTGGTGCAGGGCCCGTACGGCCTGTTTGAACTCGAGCACCTGTTCACCGCGGTCGCCCCAGGAGGCGTACGCATTGTGCGGGCGAAGAAACCGATGGTGTTGTAGCCCCAGTAGTTCGCCAGGCCCGCGTCGGCGAGACGGTGGTCCTGGACGAACTGGTGCACCGGCATCAGCTCGATGGCGGTGACGCCCAGTTCCGTCAGATGGGCGATCACCTCCGGATGGGCGAGGCCCGCGTAGGTGCCGCGCAGCTCCTCGGGCAGCCCGGATGGAGCATCGTCAGGCCCTTCACATGGGCCTCGTAGATCACTGTGCGGTGATAGTCCGTACGGGGACGGCGGTCGTCGCCCCAGTCGAAGTACGGATTGACCACGACCGAGCTCATCGTGTGCGGAGCCGAGTCCAGGTCGTTGCGCGCCTCTGGGCGGCCGAACGGGTAGCCGTACACGGCCTCGCCCCACTTGATCTGTCCGGAGACAGCACGCGCGTACGGGTCGAGCAGCAGCTTCGCCGAATTGCAGCGCTGTCCGCGCTGCGGATCGTGGGGCCGTGCACCCTGAAGCCGTACCGCTGGCCCGGCATCACGCCCGGCAGATAGGCATGACGGACGAACGCGTCGGTCTCGCGGAGCTCCACCGCCGTCTCTGAACCGTCGTCGTGCAGCAGGCACAGCTCGATTCGGTCGGCGGGCTCCGAGAAGACCGCGAAGTTGGTCCCGGCGCCGTCGTACGTGGCACCGAGGGGATACGCCTGTCCCGGCCAGACCTGCATAGATAGGACTCTTCCACCTGTGATCCGGGTGCTGCGGGGTCTTGAGCCGATACTCCCCGAAAGACGGGTCCGTACCTAGCACGTCGACCGGTGCGGCCGAGTCCGGTCGCCGGACGTCCCGCCGGGCCGGTCAACTTCGGGCACTTCGCTGTCGCCGGGACGGGATCGCCCGGCCGTCTTCCGCCCTCACGTCCGGTATGCGGCATCCGATGGGGTGCTTAATCACTATGAATCCGCTCACTCCGCCCCATCCTGCTGCAAGGAACGAGCCTTTCCAATACGGGAGTTGAGTAAGGAGCCTGTGCATCCTGCTGCACCGGATCCCGCTCCCGGAGTACCCTTCCTTGATCGTTGGTGGGGAGCGGAAGGCGGTATGCGGGTGAGCTCGGGAGGCTTCGAGCTGCCCCAGGTGACGCAGGTCATGAGGGGAATCGACCGATGCCCCGCCAGGGCGGTCTCCCTGCCCAGCCCATGGAGATCGGCGCGGAGCTGGACTGGGGAGCGGAGGCCTGGAGCGAGGTACGTACGCGTGCCCAGCGCGCCGGGCGGGCGTACATCTGGCTGAATCTGGTGGAGCAGCGGCTGCGCGCGGTGGTCGCCGCGGTGGTCCAGCCCATCTACGAGCCGGTGCACGGCGAGGACTGGGTGGTGGCCGCGGCGGGCCCGGCCGGACAGGAATGGGTGCAGCGCGCCGTCGCCGTCCGCGAGGTCTCGCGCCGCAAGGGCTATCTGCTCGATCCGGCCGACGACAACGTGCTGAGCTTCCTCACGCTCCCGCAGCTTCGGGAGCTGATGGTCCAGCACTGGCCCTGCTTCGAGCCGTACTTCGACGACCGCCGAGATGTGGAGCTGGCCCTGGACGAGCTGGAGGTGGCGCGTAACGTCGTCTCCCGCAACCGGGCGCTGAACGAGGCGGTCCTGGCCCAGGCCGAGCGCGCCTCCGCACGGCTCCTGGACATCCTCGGCAGCGGCGCGGCGGTCCCTCCGCCGACCGGCTGCCCGTCGATGCCGTCGAGGAGCTGGTCGGTGACCGGTACGCGGATGTGGTCTCCGTCCACTCCGACCGGGTCCGGCTCCAGCGCCAGCTGCCCGCCGAGGATCTCTTCGGCGGCGCACGCCGGCTGGACGCGATCGGCATAGGCCTCAATCTGCTCGTACAGAACTTCTCGGGCCGCCGGCTGGTCCGCCTGGCCGAATCCGGCTGCCGGGTCCGGCTGCTCTTCATCAACCCGGCGAGCAGCGCGGTCAAGCGCCGGGAGCGGGAACTGGGTCTGAAGAAGGGGAGCTGAGCCGCACGGTGGAGATGAACATCCTCCATATGCGCCGGGTCCGCTCCAAGCTCCGGGATCCGGGCGCGTTCGAGATCCATGTCTTCGACGAGACGCCACGCTTCACGGCCTACCTGGTGGACGGCGACGGGCCGGACGCGGTGGGGTCGTCCAGCCGTATCTGCGGCGGGCACGGGTATGGAGGCGCCCGTGCTGGTGCTGCGGGGCGGGGGCGTGCGGTGGTCAGGGCCGGGCAGGACAGTGAGCACGGACTGTTTGAGACCTACCGCGAGGAGTTCGAGTCCGTATGGACGGACTCCCGGCCCGTCTCCTGACGGCACAGCTGCTTTCAGGCGTTGTCAGTGGTGCGTGCGAAGGTGGGTCATCACCTGGGGAAAGCACCACAAGAAGGAGTTATGCCGATGAGCTGGCACCGGGAGCATCTGGTCGCTTTCGACCTGGAGACCACAGGAACGGACGTCGAGACCGACCGCATCGTCACGGCGGCGGTCGTGCGGCTGGATCCGGACGGGGCGGTCTCGCAGGAGCGGACCTGGCTGCTCGATCCCGGAGTGGCGATACCCGAGCAGGCGTCGGCGATCCACGGCATCTCGACTGAGCATGCCCGTGCGCACGGGGCGCCGGCTGCTTCCGCGATCGAGGAGATCACCCGTGCCATCGCCGAAGGGCTGCGTTCCGGGTGCCTCTGGTGGTGATGAACGCACGCTATGACCTGTCACTGCTCGACCGTGAGTGCCGGCGGTACGGGATCGAGTCGGTCAGCGAGCGGCTGGGCAGCGCACCTTCGCCCGTCATCGATCCACTGGTGATCGACAAGCATGTCGACAAGTACCGGAGGGAAGCGGGCCCTGCACGCGCTGTGCGCTCACTACGGGTGCCGCTCGACGACGCGCACGATGCCAGGGCGGACGCCGTGGCTGCCGCCCGGGTGGTGCGTCGCATGGGCGAGCAGCACCAGCTCGTCGGGGTGATGCCACTGGCGGACCTGCATGACCTCCAGGTGCGCGCGGCGGCTGAGCAGTCTGTCTCCTTGCAGGCCTATCTGCGGCGCACCGCGGATCCGACGGCAGTCGTCGAGCCGGCCTGGCCGCTCATCCCCGGATGCGAGAGCCTTCGGATGGGGCGGAGTGACCCGGTGGAGCGGAAGGCCGGTCGTGATCAGGCGTGAGTGAACCGCCCTCGCGAGAGGCGACAGGCTGTCAGTTCGGAGCCGGGGAAGCCTTGTCGTCGGCCTTGATGTCGAAGTTGATCTTGTTGTCTTTGACGGAGGTGACGGTGACCAGTACGCCCAGGGTGCTGCCGTCGTTCGCGGTGAGCGTGCAGCGGGTGGTGTTGCCGACCTTCCCGGTGAGGTCCTCGGGACAGGTGATGTCCGACTTCGGCTGACCCGTGGTGGCGGCGAGCTTCTCGGCGACGGTGGTGGCCAGCTTGTCCGCGGACAGCTTCGGCTCGGAGTTTTGACGCTGACCGAGCCCGAGCAGCCGGCGAGCAGCGTGCCGGCAGCTACGGCCGACAGGCTCCAACACAGCGCGGACGAGCGGGCTATGGCCATGGTGGAACCCATTCCGGGTGATCAGCAGGACGAGAAGTCGCCGGAAGCGTACTTAGTACGTGGCAGGACTGCTCCGGCCGCGTTGCTCACCCTCACAGCTTGCCGAAGACCACTCCGCGCCAGGTCCGGCCCGCGCCCGGACGGTGTCCCGAAGGAGGCCGCCCGCGCTGGGCCGGGCCGGCAATCGCCGGTCTCAGAACGGGTACCAGCGGACCTCGGGGTCCTCTTCGCGCAGAGACGCCACCCGCCGGTGGAATTCCGCCAGTGCCTTCGGGTTGGCGGGGGCGTGCTGGGAGACCCAGGCGCAGCTCGCTGTCTCCCGGGCTCCGCGCAGCACGGTGCAGCCGTCCCACTCGCGTACATCCCAGCCGTAGGCCTCGGTGAACGCGTCGTACGCCGGTGCGGGCAGACCGTACCGGTCGCGGGAGAGGGCGAGCACCACGAGATCGTGCTCGCGCAGATCGGTGGAGAAGGTCTCGAGGTCGACCAGGACGGGTCCGTCCGGGCCGATGTGGATGTTGCGGGGAGGGCGTCGCCGTGGATCGGACCCGGCGGCAGATGCGGGACCAGGGCGGCGGCGGCCTTCGCGAACCCGTCGCGGCGCCCGCGCAGATAGGCGGCGTCGGCCGGATCGATCGCGTCGCCCGCCAGCTGAAGCCAGCGCTCGACGCCGCCGAGCAGCTCGCGGCGCGGCAGCGTGAAGCCGTCCGGTGCGGGCAGCGCGTGCACCAGGGTGAGCAGCGGGCCAGATCCCGGGCTCGGCCGGGCGCACTGCTTCGGGCAGCCGGTGCCACACTGTCACCGGGTGGCCGCCGACCAGGCGCGCAGCGGGCTCGGCGGCCCGTACGGCGGGCACGCCGGAGGCGGCGAGCCATCGGGCGACGGCGACCTCGCGCTCGGCCCGCTCCCGTAGCTCCGGGTGGAGGGCGGCATCCCGGCCGACCTTGACCACCAGATCGCCGGCTGCGAACACCGCGTTCTCGCCCAGTGCGAGCAGCTCCGCGTCACCGGGCAGTCCGGCTGCGGTCAGTACCTCGCGCGCACGCATCTCGTCCATGGCGCCGATTTTCGCATCTTTGCAGGCCACCTTGACGAACGGGCAGCCCATCAGCACGATGACGGAGGCCGCACGGATGGCCAGACCGGTGCAGAACAGAATAAATTAGCTAAAGGGGCGGTTACGTGACATTGGCGACCGCAACGGCGCGGTCCGGGCGGAGCGGTGGCCCACGCGGCAGACGGGGACAGCGAGGGGCGGGACACAGCGACCTGGTTCCTGGTGCTGCCCGCGCTGATTCCGATCCTGATCCTCAGTGTCGGTCCGCTGCTCTACGGCATCGCGCTGGCGTTCACCGACGCGCAGTCGGGGCGTACCCGCTCCACCCAGTGGGTCGGCGGACTCAACTTCCAGGACCTGCTCCACGACGCCCTGTTCTGGGACTCGTTCCGGATCGGTCTGCTGTGGGCGGTGGGTGTCACCGTTCCCCAGTTCGTGCTCGCGCTGGGCCTCGCCCTGCTGCTCAACCAGAATCTGCGGATGCGCTGGCTGGCCAGAGCGCTGGCGATCATCCCGTGGGCGATGCCCGAGGTGGTCGTCGGCATCATGTGGCGCCTCGTCTACAACCCCGACGCGGGCATCCTCAACGAGACGATCCGAGACTTCGGGCTCGGTGACGGACGGGACTGGCTGACCGGTCTCACGACCGCCCTGCCCGCCGTGATCGTCGTCGGAATCTGGGCGGGCATGCCACAGACCGCGGTCGCCCTGCTGGCGGGCCTGCAGAACACCCGCAGGAACTGCACGAGGCGGCGGCCCTCGACGGTGCGGGCGCCTGGCGCCGGTTCCGTACGGTCACCTGGCCGGCCCTCAAACCGGTCGCGCTCTCGATCACCGCCCTCAACTTCATCTGGAACTTCAACTCCTTCGCCCTGGTCTACGTCCTGACCAGCGGAGGCCCAGGAGGCCGCACCCGGCTGCCGATGCTCTTCGCCTACGAGGAGGCGTTCCGCTACGGACAGTTCGGATACGCCGCGGCGATGGGCTGTGTGATGGTCGCTGTGATCTCGGTGATCCTCGCCTTCTACCTCGTCGGCCGGCTCAAAGGAGACGAGGACAAGTGAGCCTGCCCACCAGCAGATCCGCACGTGCCGGGCAGTACGCCGCGCTCCTGGGCTACCTGGTCTTCCTGGCGTTCCCCTTCCTGTGGCTCCTGTCCACGGCCTTCAAGCCGGCCCGCGAACTGGGCACGCTGCATCCCACCTGGATCCCCGAGAACCCCACCCTGGACAACTTCAGGCAGGCATTCGACGAGCAGCCGCTGCTCCAGGCCGCCGCCAACTCGCTCATCGCCGCGTCCTGCGCCGCACTGATCGCAGTCCTCGTCGCCACACCCATGGCCTATGTGATGGCCCGCCACCGGGGCAGGCTGGCGACCGCGGCCACCGGCTGGGTCGTGGTCAGCCAGGCGTTCCCCTTCGTGCTGGTGATCATTCCGCTCTTCCTGGTCCTGAAGAACCTGCATCTGATCAACTCCCTGTGGGGCTGATCCTGGTGTACGTGGTCTGGTCGCTGCCCTTCGCCCTGTGGATGCTGGCCGGATACGTCAGAGCCGTGCCGGCGGAGCTGGAGGAGGCGGCGGCGGTCGACGGGCGGGGAAGCTGCGGACGCTCGTCTCCGTCACCGCCCGCTGCTGGCGCCCGGGATTGTCGCTACGGCGCTCTTCGCGTTCATCACCGCATGGAACGAGTTCTTCTTCGCGCTCGTCCTGCTCAAGACACCGGAGAATCAGACCTTGCCGGTCGTACTCACACACTTCCTCGGCGCGGAGGGCGTGGCCGACCTCGGCCCGCTGGCCGCCGCCGCATTCCTGGCCACCCTGCCCTCGCTCGTGGTCTTCGCCGTCATCCAGAAGCGGATCACCGGCGGTCTGACGGCTGGGGCGGTGAAGAGCTGATGCGCGCGCTCACACTCACCAGGACGGCAGCCGCCGCGGCGACCGCGCTGGTCCTGCTGCTCAGCGGCTGCTCGGGCGGTGACGACGGCAGGGACGCGGACGGCACGATCAGGCTGAGCTTCCAGTCGCTGGCCTGGCAGAAGGAGTCCGTCGACGCCAACAAGCAGCTGGTGGACGAGTGGAACGCGGCCCACCCCGGCGTTCAGGTGGACTACGTCCAGGGCAGCTGGGACAACGTCCACGACCAGCTGCTCACCTCCTTCGAGGGCGGTGAGGCCCCGACGTCATCCATGACGCCTCCGACGACCTCGCCGATTTCGCGTACGGCGGGTACCTCGCCGATCTGCGTACGCTCCTGCCCGGCCGGCTCAGCGCCGACATCCCGGAGCAGTCCTGGCGGACCACCACGTTCGACGGCGGTGTGTACGGTGTCCCCTTCCTTCAGGAACCCAAGGTCCTGATCGCCAACACCAAGCTGCTCAAGGCCGCCGGGGTCCGGATCCCGACCCCGGCGAAGCCGTGGAGCTGGCCGGAGTTCCGGCAGGTCACCAAGGAGCTGACGGGCAGGGGACGTACGGGGTCGCCTGGCCGCTCAAGGAGCCGGTCTCGGTCACCCTCAACCTGGCTCTCTCCGCCGGCGGGAAGCTCTTCCACCGGGAGCCGGACGGCAAGGTGACCATCCGTATGGCGCAGGGCGACCAGGTGGTCCCCGGCACCATCCAGGACCAGGTCAACACCGACCGCAGTGCCGCCCGCACCGCACTGGGCATGGGCGGTTCCGACGCGCTCCCAGGCTTCTTCGGTGGCAAGTACGCCATGGTCCCGCTGGGGTTCGCCTACCGCCAGCAGGTCGTCGAGCAGGCCCCGGAGGGCTTCGACTGGACGGTCCTGCCCACTCCGGCCGGCAGCGCGGGGCCGGACCAGGGGTGAGCCCGCAGACGCTCTCGGTCGCCGAGGACAGCCCGCACAAGAAGGAGGCCGTGCAGTTCATCGACTTCCTGCTGCGTCCGGCGAACATGGTGCGTCTGGCCAGGGGCGACTGGATGCTCCCGACCGGGACGAAGGCGCTGGCCGACCCGCTCTGCACACCACCGAGAACGGCTGGGCGACGGGCGCCGCCCTCGCGCGCGGCCTGCGTCCCGCCCGGCACAGTCGGTGCGCGGCTATCCGGAGTGGAAGGACAAGGTCGCCACACCCGCACTGCAGGAGTACTACAGCGGGGCGATCGACGCCGAAGAACTGGAGAAGAGGCTGGTCGAGGACGGCAATCGGGTGCTGGCCCGCTACCAGCGCTGAGGTAACCGGGAAAAACAGTGGACGATACGTATCGTCTCGCCTTACGCTTCCCGGTATGACAGGCACCCGCGCGCTCATATCGCCATGTTCTCCATCGCCGCCCACGGTCATGTGAACCCGAGTCTTGAAGTCATCCGGGAGCTCGTCGGCCGCGGGCACCGCGTCAGCTACGCCATCCCGGCCTCCTTCGCCGAGAAGGTCGCGGCCACCGGGGCCGAGCCGGTGATTTACACCTCCACGCTGCCCACCGAGGACAACCCGGAGGACTGGGGCACCGAACTGATCGACAACATCGAGCCATTTCTCAACGACGCCATCCAGGCCCTGCCCCAGCTCGCCGACGCCTTCGAGGGTGACGAGCCGGATCTGGCCCTGCACGACATCACTTCCTACCCGGCTCGCGTCCTGGCCCACCGCTGGGGCGTTCCCGCGGTCTCGCTCTGGCCCAACCTGGTGCCCTGGGAGGGTATGAGGAGGAGGTCGGCGAACCGGCGACCGCGGAGCTGAAGCAGACCGAGCGAGGCCGGGCGTACTACGCGCGCTTCCGGGACTGGCTGGAAGACAACGGTCTGGGCGATGTTTCCTCCGACGGCTTCGTGGCCCGCCCCGCCGCGGTCTCGTGCTGATCCCGGAAGCGCTCCAGCCCCAGGCCGAGCGAGTGGACCGGTCGGTCTTCACCTTCGTCGGAGCCTGCCAGGGCGACCGGGCCGGCCAAGGGAGTGGGCCGGCCAGGGAGTGGCGGCGGCCGGCAGGCGCCGGGAAGGTGCTGCTCGTCTCGCTCGGTTCGGCCTTCACCGATCGGCCCGCCTTCTACCGCGAGTGCATCGAGGCGTTCGGTACTCTGCCCGGCTGGCATGTCGTGCTGCAGGTCGGTGCGCACACCGACCTGGCCGCTCTCGGCGACGTACCCGCGAATGTGGAGGTGCACCGCTGGGTGCCGCAGCTCTCCGTGCTGAAGCAGGCCGATGCCTTCATCACGCACGCCGGTGCGGGCGGCAGTCAGGAGGGGCTCGCCACCGGTACTCCGATGGTCGCCGTCCCGCAGGCCGTCGACCAGTTCGGCAACGCGGACATGCTCCAGGCGATCGGCGTGGCCAGGCACCTGCCGATGGAGGAGGCCGATGCCAAGTCCCTGCGCGCCGCCGTTCTGGCCCTGGTGGAGGACCCGGAGGTGGCGGCAGCCCTCGCCCGGGTGCGGGAACGGATGGCGGGGAGGGCGGCACGGAGCGGGCGGCCGACCTGATCGAGGCCGAACTGCCCGTCTGAGTCCGGAGTCCCGGGTGTGGAGGGTCCAAGCCCCATACAGGCAGGGACGGTTCACCGGGTGCCCGACTTGGCCGGACTGTGCGCATTTTGTATGTCGGAAAGTTGGTGACTGCGTGACGGCTGTATGAAGGTCTTGATCTGGGCGCGTCAATCGAGCAGGGTTTCGAAGCAGCCCCGGAGATTTTCCGGCCGAGGGCTAATCCCCCACAAGAATGACGAGGAGCGCCCTCTTCATGGCAATTCACAAGCGCGCACGCCGGACCAAGCTCGCTGCCGGGATAACCGCCGTAGCCGCGGTGGCTGGTGTCACCCTCCTCAACACCTCGTTCGCCGGAGCCGCTCCGGCTCCCGCGATGGGCACCGTCTACGGCGCCGACGCCGCGACGGCCGTCTCCGGCAGCTACATCGTGATGCTGGACGGCAAGGCGGACAAGGCGGAGCTGGCCAAGGAGTACGGCGGCAAGCTCAAGCGGAACTACTCCTCTGCCATCAACGGCTTCTCCGCCAGCGGTCTTTCGCAGACCGAGGCGAAGCGGCTCGCGGCCGACCCGGCCGTCTCCAAGGTCGTCCAGAACAAGAAGTTCCACACCACTGCCACCCAGGACAACCCGCCGTCCTGGGGTCTCGACCGGATCGACCAGGCCGAGACTGCGGGCGACAATGCGTACACCTACCCGGACACCGCCGGTGAGGGCGTCACGGCGTACGTCATCGACACCGGTGTCCGCATCACGCACAACGACTTCGAGGGCCGCGCCACTTCGGGCTTCGACGCCGTGGACAACGACGACGACGCGAACGACGGCAACGGACACGGCACCCACGTGGCCGGCACCATCGCCGGTGCGTCGCACGGCGTTGCCAAGAAGGCGAAGATCGTGGCCGTCCGCGTCCTGGACGACTCGGGCTCGGGCACCACCGAGCAGGTCGTCGCGGGCATCGACTGGGTCACCGAGAACCACGACGGTCCGTCCGTAGCCAACATGAGCCTCGGCGGCGGCGCCGACCCGGCGCTCGACGCCGCGGTCCAGAAGGCCATCGCTTCCGGTGTCACCTTCGCGGTGGCCGCGGGCAACGAGTCGAGCGACGCGGGCGAGGGCTCCTCCCGGGTCCCCGAGGCCATCACGGTCGCCTCCTCGACGGACGGCGACGAGCAGTCCTCGTTCTCCAACTTCGGCTCGGTCGTGGACATCTACGCGCCCGGCTCGGACATCACGTCGGCGTGGAACGACAGCGACGACGGCACGAACACCATCTCCGGTACGTCCATGGCGACCCCGCACGTGGTCGGCGCCGCTGCCGTGTACCTCGGCGGCAACCCGGACGCCACCCCGGAGGCCGTGGCCACGGCGCTCACCGACGGGGCCACCCGGACGCGATCTCCAACGCGACCGAGGGCACCGCGAACAAGCTCCTGAAGGTCGTCGAGTAAAACGGCCCACAGGCCGCCGTGCCCTCCCACGGGGCGCGGCGGCCGCACCGGGCAAAGAGGGCGTCCTATGGTGTGCCCATGAGCACGAAGTACGCGGCGCTGCTGCGCGGGATCAACGTCAGCGGCCACCGGAAGCTCCCGATGGGAGAACTGCGGTCGCTGCTCACCGAACTGGGCCATGCGGACGTCGCCACTTATCTGCAGAGCGGCAACGCGGTCTTCAGTAGTGAGCAGGGCGACGAGAGCGCACTGGCACTCGCGTTGGAGCGGGCCATCGAGGCGCGGCTCGGATTCACGGTCGACTGCCTGGTCCGCAGCGCCTCCTACCTCGCGGCGGTCGCCGCCGCCTGCCCGTTCCCCGCCGCCGAGCTCCAGGGCCGGCAGTTGCACGTCACCTTCTTCGGGCGGCCGGTCCAGGCGGCCCGATTCGCCACGCTGGACCCGGCGGACTACCTCCCCGAGGAGTTCCGGCTCGGCGACCGTGCGCTCTACCTGTACGCTCCCGACGGGCTCGGCCGCTCCAGGCTTGCCGCCGCCCTCGCGCGCCCCGCCCTCACCAAGGGCATCACCGCTACCAGTCGTAATTGGAACACCGTGGCAAAACTTGTGGAGATGACGCGTGACTGAGCCCTCGCCCGCTGTGTCCGCAGCGATCGAGGGCGAGCTCCGCCTCCTCGACCCGGAGGTGCGGGCGTCGGCGGAACTCCTCGTCACCATGCTCCACCCGGAGTTCCGTGAGATCGGCACCAGCGGCCGGCTCTGGGAGCGGGCGCCATCATTGCCGCGCTGACCTCCGACAACGCCCGAAACCCGGGCCGCTGACCGCGTCCCGGATGCGGGGAGCAGCTCTGTGCCGATCTGGTGCAACTCACCTTCGATACGGAGACCAAGGGGATGCGCTCGCACCGAAGCTCCCTGTGGCGGCTGACGGATGAGGGCTGGGTGCTCTACTTCCATCAGGCGACCCCTTCATCGACGACCCTTTGCCGAGATCTGAGCGAACGGATGATCTGATTCCGGCCATCCGGTACACACGGGCAATTCGGAGCAAATTTGCCTGAAAGGGCTGCTCCACATCGTGTCCGGCACGGGCTGTCATGGGTCGGCGTGGCCCGGTCGGCGGGCGGTCGAAGCGTGTGTGATGGTGACGTCCGCCGGTTGCCCGTCCGTGCGGCCCCGGCGGCTGCTGGCTTCTCCGCCGCATTTCGCGGTTTGCTGCAATTCGCTGATGGCGTCCGTTCGGTGAGCGGACGGATGCGTTCGGACAGTCGTCGATGGCGCAACCGGCTTCCGCGTGCCCCTGGGGTGCGGGTCCGGAAGGCGACCTTGTCACCGGACCAAGTGGAGTCAAGGATTCACGGTGTGCGATTGGCAGGTCCACGACCAGAACCCAGCTGGTGGTGGACGGTCGCACCATGTCGGTCCGCACCCAACGGACCGTGGATCCCCATCAATGGAGGATGTTGTGACCTTCAAGCGCTTCTCCCCTCAGCTCGCTGTCCAGACGCGCACGGCTCATCGCCGTGACCTCAGGTCTGGCGAGCGCCATCGCGCTTGCGGCACCGACCGGAGTGGCCCAGGCCGCACCGGACGCCGCGGTGAGCTCGGCCCAGCTCGCCGAAGCCGGCTCCGCCGTGCGCGGCGCGGACGTCGCCGGTACGGCCTGGTACACCGACGCGAGCACCGGCAAGGTCGTCGTAACCGTCGACAGCACGGTGTCCGCCGCTGAGATCGCCACGATCGAGAAGTCGGTCGCCGACTCGGGCGTACCGCTCGACATCAAGCACACCGACGGCAGATTCAACAAGCTCATCGCCGGCGGCGAGGCCATCTACACCGGCGGCGGCCGCTGCTCCTCGGCTTCAACGTCCGCAGCGGCAGCACCTACTACGCCCTGACCGCCGGTCACTGCACCGAGATAGGCAGCACCTGGTACACCAACTCCGGGCAGACCAGCGTCCTCGGCTCCACGGCCGGCTCCAGCTTCCCGGCAACGACTACGGCCTGATCCGGCACTCCAACTCCGCCAACGCGGACGGCCGGGTCTACCTCCACAACGGTACCTACCAGGACATCACCTCCTCAGGGAACGCCACCGTCGGCCAGGCCGTGAAGCGCAGCGGCAGCACCACCGGAGTGCACGGCGGTACGGTCACGGGTCTCAACGCCACCGTCAACTACGGCGGTGGCGACATCGTCTCCGGCCTGATCCAGACCAACGTCTGCGCCGAGCCCGGCGACAGCGGCGGTCCCTCTTCGCGGGCAGCAAGGCGCTGGGACTCACCTCGGGCGGCAGCGGCAACTGCTCCTCGGGCGGCACCACGTTCTTCCAGCCGGTCACCGAGCCGCTGAGCGCCTACGGCGTCGCGGTGTTCTAGGCGGTACGCACGGCGGTACGCACCAACTCTCCAGCGGGCCGCGCTTCCCGGCGCGGCCCGTCGGCGCGTTTCGGCAGGGTGCGGGACAGCCCTCAGGCGCTGAGCGCTGCCATTCCGGCCGCCGGAACGCGGGCCTGGTCGTACCGGGCAACCAGGAGGCGTGCCAGCTCCGGCGACGGGCCCAGCACACCGGCCAGCACATCCGCTCCGGCGGCGCCCGCGGCGATCCGGTCCGGCAGACGCCCGGGGCGATGACGTAGGGGCCACCGCAATCCGGCGTACGCCACCGGCCCGCAGGGCCCGTACCGCATCCTCGGTGCGGGCGAAGCCGCCGGCGTGAACAGCGGAGGCGAACGCAGGCCGCACGGCGCACCAACCGGTGTGCCGCAGCTCCCGCGCGATTTCAGCGATCACTGCGATCGCCTCCGGGTCTGTGGAGCCCGCCGAGGCCAGGACGAGCCCGGTCGAGCGCTTGTCGGCGGGGAGACCCGGCCTCGTACAGTCGCTGCTCCAGTGCCGCGTTGAGCAGCGGGGACGGGCCCAGGACCTCGGCCTGCCGGATGCTCAGCCGCGGCAGCCGGGTCCGGGCCGCGTGCAGCACCGACGGGATGTCGGACTTGGCGTGGAAGGCCCGGGTCAGCAACAGGGGAAGCGCGATGACCTCGCCCGCGCCCTCCGCGGCCAGGCGCTCCAGCACTCGGGGCACGGACGGGGCGTTGAACTCCAGGAAGCCCGTCTCCACGCGCAGCCCGGCCGCAGCGACCGCACCCGCGCGGTGAGCGCGTGCACGGTCGCGGCGTGCCGTGGTCGCGGCTGCCGTGGGCGATGACGATAAGGACCGGGGCAGGCATGGAACCTCAGCTCTTGACGAGGAGACCGCGGCTGCGAAGCACCCGCCGCTCCAGCGGACTGAAGATCAGCAGGTCGATCGCGATGCCGACGACCAGGATGAGGATGATGGCGAGGAAGATCCCCGGCATGTCGAAGTTGTTGCGGCCGTTCTCCAGCAACTGGCCGAGCCCCAGGCCGAGATCGGGCGAGGAGGCGATGATTTCGGCGGCCATCAGTGAACGCCAGGAGAACGCCCAGCCCTGCTTGAGACCCGCCAGATAGCCAGGCAGGGCGGCCGGCAGCACGATGTGCCAGGTCCCGCGCAGCCCGGTCGCGCCGAGTGTGCGGCCCGCGCGCAGGAACAGCGGAGGCACCTGGTCGACACCGGACACCAGGCCGTTGGCGACGGAGGGCACCGCGCCCAGCAGGATGACCGCGTACATCGTCCTGTCGTCGAGCCCCAGCCAGATGATGGCCGGTGCCACCCACGCCACGGACGGCAGGGACTGCAGTCCGGACAGGATCGGGCCGATGGCGGCGCGGATGACCTTCACCCTGGCCACCAGCAGTCCCAGCGGCGTCCCGATCACCACGGCCATCAGGAAGCCGAGCAGACCGCGCGACACACTCGTCCAGACGACCTCGAGCAGTGTCCCCTGCATCCACATGTCGGTCAGGCTGTCCCATACCGCGGACGGTGGCGGCAGCTTGTAGTCGTCGGTGACCTTCGCCCAGACCAGCAGCTGCCAGAGCACGACCACCGATACGATCGCGACGGCAGGCGGCAGGATCTTGCCCAGCAGGACCTCGCGGGCCGGGGTGCGGCGCACCTGTACGGCGTCCAGCGCGTCCAGCCCGGCTTCCAGCCCGGCCAGGTCGTCCGGCCCGTGCCCGGCCGGCGCCTTGTCGGACGTGATGTCAGTGCTGGCCATGACGGCGGATCTCCCCACGCAGTTGTTCGGTGATCTCGACGGACAGCTCCGCCACCGCGGTGTCCTCGATCCGGCGCGGCTGCTCGATGTCGACCGTCCACTCACGGGCGATCCGGCCGGGCCGCGACGACAGCAGAACGACGCGCTGCGCGAGCCGTACCGCCTCGCGCACGTTGTGGGTGACGAAGAGGACCGAGGCGTTCGTCTCGCGCCAGATCCGCGTCAGTTCGTCGTGCAGCACATCGCGGGTGATGGCGTCGAGCGCCGCGAACGGCTCGTCCATCAGCAGCAGCCGGCTGTCCTGGGCGAGCGCGCGGGCCATCGCCACCCGCTGGCGCATCCCGCCCGAGAGCTCGTGCACCCGCTTCCCGTACGCCCCGCTGAGCCGCACGAGTTCCAGCAGCCGCTCCGCCTCCTCGCGGCGGTCCGGCTTGGTACCCCGCGCAGCCGCAGGGCCAGTTCGATGTTCTTGCCCGCGGTCAGCCACGGGAACAGGGCGTGCTCCTGGAACATCAGGGCCGGCCGTCCGCCGGGAGTCTCGATGGACCCCGTGGTCGCGCGGTCGAGTCCGGCCACCAGATTGAGCAGCGTCGACTTACCGCACCCGGAAGCTCCCAGGAGGGTGACGAACTCGCCGGGAGCGACATCGAGCGTGATGTCGTCCAGCACGAGCTGCTGCCCCGTGGGCCCCGCGAAGGACTTGGAGACATTCGCGATTCGAGCGGCGGGCTCGACCGTTGCACGGTCCTCGGCCTTGGTGAGGGTGGTGGTCGCCATGGTCGTCACCTCCTGAGAATCCTGGAATCGGGGAATCCCGAAGTCCCGAAGTCCCGGAATCCGGGTACGGGTCGGGTGGGTTACTTGACGCCGAGACCGGCGTCGGCGACCTCGGGCTGACCCGCGGCCTTGAGGAGCTTGTTCAGCGGCTTCAGGTCGTAGATGCCCTTGAGGCTGGGCTGCTCCAGAAGGCCGGCCTTCACCGCGTGCTCGGCCTGGGCGTCGAGTGTGGCGGCCAGCGGGTCATCGGTGAACCGGATCGACTTCCACGCCGGGTCGAGGACCTCGGCGGGCAGCGCCTGCCACTGAGCTCCTTGAGCGCCGCGTTGGCGGAGGCCTTCGCCTCGTCCTGGTTGGCGTTGATCCACTTGTTGGTGTTCACGGTGCCGCGCAGCACCGCCTCGACGACATCGGGGTGCTCGGTGAGGAACTTCTGCGACACGATGATGTTGGTGATCACGAACTTGTCGTCCGGCCACAGCGTCGACTCGTCGAGGAGCACCTTGCCGCCCTCGGCGACCAGCTTGGACGCGGTCGGCTCCGGCACCCACGCGCCGTCCAGGGAGCCTGCCTTGTAGGCGTCGGGCGTCACCTTGTTGTCGGACCGGACCACCGAGACGTCGCCCTTGCCGCTCTGGGCGTCGACCTTCCAGCCCTTCTCGGAGATCCAGTTGAGGAACGCCACGTCCTGGGTGTTGCCGAGCTGCGGGGTGGCGATCTTCTTGCCCTTGAGGTCGTCCAGGGTCTTGATCTTGTCCGGGTTGACGACGAGCTTCACGCCGCCGGATGCGGAGCCACCGATGATCCGCAGGTTCTTGCCCTGGGACTTGGCGAAGCCGTTGATCGAGGGGAGGGGCCGATGAAACCGATGTCGATCGAACCGGCGTTGAGCGCCTCTATCTCCGAGGGCCCGGCGTTGAACGTCGAGGGCTTGACCGTGGTGCCGCCCAGCTCCTTGGCGATCAGGCCTTCCTGGATACCGACCAGGGCGGTGGCGTGCGTGAGGTTCGGGAAATAGCCGATCTTCACGGAGTCCGTGGAGAGCTTCTTCCGCCGGCGGCGGCGTTCGGCTTCTTGGCGTCGTCGTCCTTCGCCTCTGAGCCGTAGCCGCAGGCGGTGAGGGCCACGACCAGCAGGGCAGAGCGGCGGCAGCGGCCAGGCTGCGGCGGACGGTGGTACGGGTGGCAGGCACGGGAGGTTTTCCCCTCGTTGGCCCGGTGCTCACGTCCCCGGAAGTGAGGGAGGCGGCCGGGACGTCGGCAGGTCCTGGTCTGGACGGGTGGTGCGGGCGAAGCGGGTGGTGCGGGCGGGCGCGCAGGCAGTGCGCGTACGTCACAGCGCACATCGCGCAACCCGCCCTGGCCGCTGCCGAGGGCGCCGCTGCCGATGCGGCCGCCCTCCTTCGCGAAGGTCGAGAAGATGTCTCTGGCCATCAGAAGTCCCACTCCGCGTCCGCGGCGTCCGCGACCTCGGCGCCGGCCGTCACCGCGGCGAAGGAGGCGCCTGCCATACCGGCTGTCAGGGTGGTGCCGTCCGCCGGGTCGATCAGGAGGAAGGATCCGGTGCGCCGGGAGTCGGCGTAGGCGTCGAGTGCGAGGGCTCGGCGGTCCGGATGACGACTCGGCCGATGTCGTTGGCGAGGAGTTGACCGGGTGCCGGGTGCTGGGAGAGGTCGTCCAGGGTCAGCCGGGACGGGATGTCCTTGACGATGGCCTTGACGGTGCGGGTGGTGTGTTTGAGCAGTACCCGCTGGCCGACGGTGAGTGGCTGGTCCGCGACGTGGCAGACGGTCGCTTCGACGTCCTGGGTGGTGGGCGGTGCGCAGGAGCTGGGCGCGATGAGGTCGCCGCGTGAGATGTCGAGGTCGTCGGTGAGCCGCAGGGTGACGGACCGGGGGCCCAGGCGATGTCGACGCTCTCGCCGAGGGCGTCGATCCCGGCGATCGTCGAGGTGCGTCCGGAGGGCAGTACGGTGACGGGCTCGCCGACCCGCAGGACGCCGGAGGCGATCTGTCCGGCGTAGCCGCGGTAGTCGGGGTGTTCGGCGGACTGCGGGCGGATGACGTACTGGACGGGGAAGCGGGCCGGGCACTCGGTCAGGTCGTGGCTGACCGGCACGGTTTCCAGGTGTTCCAGGACGGTGGGGCCGCCATACCAGTCCATGTTGGCGGACGGCTCCACGACGTTGTCGCCGGCCAGCGCGGAGATCGGGATGGCGGTGATCTCCGGACGCCGAGCGAGGCGGCGTAAGCGGTGAACTCCTTGGCGATGGCCGCGAACACGGGCTCCGCGTACTCCACGAGGTCCATCTTGTTGACGGCGAGCACCACGTGCGGGACGCGCAGCAGCGCGGCGACGGCGGCGTGGCGGCGGGTCTGTTCGACGACGCCGTTGCGGGCGTCGACGAGGACCACGGCCAGCTCGGCGGTGGAGGCGCCGGTGACCATGTTGCGGGTGTACTGCACATGCCCGGGGTGTCGGCGAGGATGAACCGGCGGCGCGGGGTGGCGAAGTAGCGGTAGGCGACGTCAATGGTGATGCCCTGCTCGCGCTCCGCGCGCAGCCCGTCGGTCAGCAGTGCGAGGTCGGGCACGTCCTGGCCCCGGTTGGTGGAGGCCAGCGCGACGGCTTCCAGCTGGTCGGTGAGGACCGACTTGGAGTCGTGGAGCAGGCGTCCGACGAGGGTGGACTTGCCGTCGTCGACCGATCCGGCGGTGGCGAACCGCAGCAGGGTGGTGGCCGACAACTGCTCGGCCAGCTGGATTGATGTGGTCATTTTAGAAGTACCCCTCGCGCTTGCGGTCTTCCATCGCGGCCTCGGACATCTTGTCGTCGGCGCGGGTGGCGCCCGCTCGGTGAGCCGGGAGGCGGCGATTTCGGTGATCACGGCGTCCAGCGTGGTGGCGTCGGAGTCGACGGCGCCGGTGCAGGACATGTCGCCGACGGTGCGGTAGCGCACGAGGCGGGTCTCGGTCTCTCGTGTTCCCCGGGCCCGCCCCAGTCGCCGGCCGTGAGCCACATGCCGGAGCGGTTGAAGACCTCGCGCTCGTGGGCGAAGTAGATCTGCGGGAGCTCGATGCCCTCCCGCTCGATGTACTGCCAGACGTCGAGTTCGGTCCAGTTGGAGATGGGGAAGACCCGGACGTGTTCGCCGGGGGCGTGGCGACCGTTGTAGAGCTGCCACAGCTCGGGGCGCTGGCGGCGGGGTCCCACTGGGAGAACTCGTCGCGGAGCGAGAAGACCCGTTCCTTGGCGCGGGCCTTCTCCTCGTCGCGACGGCCGCCGCCGAACACGGCGTCGAAGCGGTGCTGCTGGATCGCCTCGGTGAGCGGAACGGTCTGCAGTGGGTTACGGGTGCCGTCGGGGCGCTCGCGGAGCTTGCCGGCGTCGATGTACTCCTGCACGGAGGCGACATGCAGCCGCAGCCCGTGCTTGTCGACCGTGCGGTCGCGGTACTCCAGGACCTCGGGGAAATTGTGCCCGGTATCCACGTGCAGCAGTGTGAAGGGCACCGGGGCCGGGGCGAAGGCCTTCAGCGCCAGGTGCAGCATCAGGATCGAGTCCTTGCCGCCGGAGAAAGGATCACCGGCCGCTCGAACTCCCCGCCACCTCACGGAAGATGTGGACCGCCTCCGACTCCAGGGAGTCGAGGTGGCTGAGCGCGTACGGATTGACGGTGCCTTCCGGCACGGTGGCGACGGTGCTCACGCCAGGCCCTCTCGGTGAGCAGCGCACGAAGCGCCGCTGCGGACTCCTGCACGGTCTGCTGGTGCGATTCGATCCGCAGATCCGGTGACTCGGGTGCCTCGTAGGGTCGTCGACCCCGGTGAGGCCACTGATCTCGCCCGCCGCCTGTTTGGCGTACAGCCCCTTCACATCGCGTACGGAGCACACCTCGACGGGGTCGCGACATGTACTTCCAGATAGGCGGTGCTCTCGGCCCGGTGACGCTTGCGTACCGAGTCGCGGCTGTCCGCGTACGGCGCGATGACCGGCACGAGCACCTTCACCCCGTTGGCGGCCAGCAGTTCGGCGACGAAGCCGATGCGCTGGACGTTGGTGTGCCGGTCCTCGCGGGAGAAACCGAGGCCCGCGGAGAGGAACTCCCGGATCTCGTCGCCGTCGAGCACCTCGACCCGGTGTCCGTCGCTGCGCAGCCGGCCCGCCAGCTCGTAAGCGATGGTGGTCTTGCCCGCGCTCGGCAGACCGGTGAGCCAGATGGTGGCTCCCGTCTCCGTCACGCTCATCGAGGTCTCCTGATCAGTCGTCATCAGCCGTGCAGCCCGCATTCGGTCTTTCCGCGCCCGGCCCAGCGGCCGGCCCGTGCGTCCTCGCCCTCCAGCACCCGCCGGGTGCAGGGCGCGCAGCCGACGGAGGCGTAACCGTCCATCAGCAGCGGGTTGGTCAGTACGCCGTGTTCCGCGATGTAGGCGTCCACGTCGTCCTGGGTCCAGCGGGCGATCGGTGAGATCTTGACCTTGCGGCGCTTCTCGTCCCAGCCGACGACCGGGGTGTTCGCCCTGCTGGGAGTCGTCGCGGCGCAGCCCGGTCGCCCAGGCGGCGTAGGCGGTCAGGCCCTCCTCCAGTGGCTTGACCTTCCGCAGCGCGCAGCACAGATCGGGGTCGCGGTCGTGCAGCTTCGGCCCGTACTGCGCGTCCTGCTCGGCCACCGACTGACGTGCGGTCAGCGTGATGACGTTGACGTCCATCACGGTGTCCACGGCGTCCCGGGTGCCGATCGTCTCCGGGAAGTGGTAGCCGGTGTCCAGGAAGACCACGTCCACGCCGGGCAGGGCCCGGGAGGCGAGGTGCGCGACGACCGCGTCCTCCATCGAGGAGGTGACGCAGAACTGCTTGCCGAAGGTGTCGGCGGCCCACTTCAGAATGTCGAGCGCCAAGGCGTCCTCCAGCTCACGGCCGGCCCGTTCGGCCAGTGCCCTGAGCTTTTCGCCGGTGAGGTCGTCGGCCTGCGGAGTGCCGGTCATATTCTGTGCCCCTCAACGTCGTTGCGCTGGAGCCCCTGGGACAGCAGGCCCAGGAACTTCAGCTGGAACGCGCGATTGCAGGAAGCACATTCCCAGCTGCCGTGCCCCGTTTCGTGGGGCGCAGATCCTCGTCGCCGCAGTACGGGCAGTAGAACGGTGCCGCTCGCTCACTCATGACAGCGACTCCGCACTGGCCCGCGCGGTCCAGGTCGCGAAGCGCTCGCCGTCCTCGCGCTCCTCCTGGAACCGGTGCAGGACCCGCTCGACGTAATCGGGCAATTCGGCCGAAGTGACCTTCAGACCGCGGATCTTGCGGCCGAACCCGGCCTCCAGGCCCAGTGCGCCGCCCAGGTGTACCTGGAAGCCCTCGACCGGGTTGCCGTCGGCGTCGAACATGAGCTGGCCCTTGAGGCCGATGTCCCCGGTCTGGATGCGTGCGCAGGCGTTCGGGCAGCCGTTGATGTTGATGGTGAGCGGTTCGTCGAAGTCCGGCAGCCTGCGCTCCAGTTCATCGATGAGCGAGGCGCCGCGGCCCTTGGTGTCGACGATAGCCAGCTTGCAGAATTCGATGCCGGTGCAGGCCATCGTGCCCCTGCGGAACGTGGAGGGCCTCACCTGCAGGTCCAGCGCCTCGAGTCCGGAGACCAGCGATTCGACCTGGTCCTGCTCCACGTCGAGGATGATCATTTTCTGCTCGACGGTGGTACGTACCCGATGCGAGCCGTGACCCTCGGCCAGCTCGGCGATCTTGGCCAGGGTGGAGCCGTCGACCCGGCCGACGCGCGGGCGAAGCCCAGGTAGAACCGGCCGTCCTGCTGCGGGTGCACACCGATGTGGTCGCGCCAGCGGGATGAGGGCTCGGCGGGGCCGGACCGTCCAGCAGTGGGCGCTTGAGGTATTCGTCCTCCAGCACCTGGCGGAACTTGGCCGCACCCCAGTCCGCGACGAGGAACTTCAGCCGGGCGCGGGTGCGCAGCCGGCGGTATCCGTAGTCACGGAAGAGACCGGCGACACCGGCCCAGACGTCGGCCACCTCGTCCAACGGCACCCAGGCGCCGACCCGTTCGGCCAGTCGCGGGTTGGTGGACAGGCCGCCGCCGACCCAGAGGTCGAAGCCCGGCCCGTGCTCGGGGTGCTCGACGCCGACGAAGGAGATGTCGTTGATCTCGTGCACCACGTCCTGCACCGGAGAGCCGGAGATCGCGGTCTTGAACTTGCGCGGCAGGTTGGAGAATTCCTTGCTGCCGATGTAGCGCTCGTGGATCTCGTCCAGCGCCGGCGAGCCGTCGATGATCTCGTCGGCGGCGATCCCGGCCACCGGCGATCCGATCATCGTGCGGGGCAGTCGCCGCAGGCCTCGGTGGTGGAGAGCCCGACGGCCTCCAGCTTCTCCCAGATCGCGGGTACGTCCTCGATGCGGATCCAGTGCATCTGGACGTTCTGCCGGTCGGTGATGTCGGCGGTGCCGCGGGCGTACTGCTCGGAGATCTCGCCGATGACGCGGAGCTGGGCGGTCGTGAGCCTTCCGCCGTCGATGCGGGTCCGCATCATGAAGTACTTGTCCTCGAGCTCCTCCGGCTCCAGCGCCCCGGTCTTGCCGCCGTCGATCCCGGGCTTGCGCTGGGTGTAGAGCCCCACCAGCGCATCCGGCCGCGCAGGTCGGCGGGGTCGATCGAGTCGAAGCCGCGCTTGAGTAGATCGTCTCAATGCGTGTCCGCACGTTGAGACTGTCGTCGTCCTTCTTGAACTGTTCGTTCCCGTTGAGCGGGGTGTGGTGGCCCATGGCCCACTGGCCTTCGCCACGATGACGCCCGGCCTTGCGGCGGGGCGTGGCAGTAGCAGTGTTTTCCGGACTGGTGGCCATGGCGATACGTCCTTCGGGACTGCAGGAGGGCGGCTCTGAACTGCACACTCGCGTCTGGCGCGGTGGTGCGCAGGGCTGTACGAAAATGCGGGTGTCGGCTGTGCGAGGGCTCTCAGCGTGCCGGACAGATGGCGCTGGACATGCGGCCGAGGTCGACGTGGCGCCGACTCACCAAGGCAATTCCAGTTCCGGACATGACGGAAGCGTGTCACGCGAATCTCGGGCCAGTCCACCACGATCCAAAATGTGGACGAGATGGTCTCGGAATGTGAGAAGCGGCGGTCTCGGTCGCTGCGGCATTACGGGCAAACCGTCTCAGTCGGTGTACGCACCGGGCCAGGGGCCGGGCGTCGCTACCTCGGGCTCCATCTCGGTCCTGGTGGCGAAGAGCCGGAAACCCCGCCGCAGGTAGTTGTCCATGGCGTGCGGACCGTCCTTGGAGCAGGTGTGCAGCCACACCCGCTCGGTCGGCTTCCGTCCGGGCCGGCGCTCGGCCAGGTCCCAGGCGCGTGCCACCCCGTAGGAGAGGAGGTGCCCGCCGATCCGGCGGCCACGGAACGCCGGGATCAGCCCGAAGTACATGATCTCGACCACGCCGTCGTCCTGCGGATCGAGCTCCACATAGCCGGCCGGGGTCCCGTTCTCGTACGCCACCCAGGTCTCGGCTCCCGGCCGCTCCAGTGCCTCCTGCCACTGGGCGTACGACATGCCCAGCCGGTCGGTCCAGCCGATGTCGCCGCCGACCGCCGAATACAGGAACCGGCTGAACTCCGGCAGTGGCACCTGGGACCGTACGATCCGCACATCGCCTGCCGGTACGGCCGCCGGCCGCAGGTCAGCGGGCGACGTCTGCTCCAGGGACCAGATAGTCACCTCGGTCGTGGGGCATCGGGATGCGCGGGGTTGCTCATGGGCGCCAGAAAATCATGCCGCGCCTCCCCGGTCCAAAGCGGGCCCGCGGTCAGGAAGGCGCGGCACCCCTGACCGGAATCGGGACGCACGTGCCCTCACCACGACCGGAGCCGTCGAGTGCGGCAGCAGGTCGGCCGGGTGCTCCGGGTGGATCACCTCCACCTCGACCTCCTCGCCGAAGCGGTACGGGCGGTGCGAGAGGACCTCCGCGAGATGACGTCGTATCCGGGAGATCTCGGCCCGGACCGTCACCGTCCGGGTCGGATTGCCGAAGAGGTCCTGGGCCAGTTCCGCGGCGCTCCGCCCCTCCCGGTGCAGCGCCAGCGCGTACAGCAGCTCCCCATGGCGGGGTGAGAGCCGCTGCGTCCGGCTGTCCACCGGCCCTGTCACATGGACCGAGAGGCTGCGTGGCCGGCTCAGATCCAGCACCACCCGGCGCGGCGGCCCGTCGGGCTGGCCCTCCGTCACCCGCACCAGCCAGCCCCGGCCAGCGGCTCCACCTGGCACATGCCCAGGGACGGCAGCCACGCCCGGCCGGCCTGCAGGGACTTCGGCAGCGGCAGCCGGTCCACCGGCGACATCCCGGAGACCGCGGCCAGCCAGCCATGGGCGTCCACCACCAGTGCCCGTCCGCCCAGCCGGCACAGGATCGGCGCTGCGACCGAGCGCAGCCGTTCGATCGCCATCAGATGCCGGTTGCGCAGCTCCGCCTCCGCGAGTCTGGCCACCGAGCCGACCAGGGCCAGGGTCGCCGGATGGAACGTGGAGACGGGACCGCTGATGTCGACGATGCCCATCAGCCGGCCGTCGCGAGGGTCGCGTACCGGGGCCGCGGCGCAGGTCCAGTTCTGCAGGGCCTGGATGAAGTGCTCGGCCGAGTGGACCTGGATGGGGCGCGCGTGGCGAGCGCCGTGCCGATCGCGTTCGTGCCGGTCGACGACTCCGACCAGGCGGCGCCCTCCTCCAGGCAGATGTCCTTGGCCAGGCGCATCACGCTCCCGTTGCCCTGACGCCACAGCACCCGGCCCTCGGTATCGGTGACGACCATGATCTGCTGCGACGCGTCGGCGATCGTGGCCAGCCCGTCCCGCAGCAGGGGCATCAGGTCGCCGAGCGCGGTGCTCCTGCGCCGGTGCTCGACCTCATCGGTCTCCAGCAGCGTGCTCCCCGGTGACTGCTCCGGATCGATGCCGCTGAGCTGCACCCGGTCCCATGAGGCCCCGATCTCCGCGCGCGGGGCCGCCCGTGGACGGCCGCCTGCCAGCCACTCCTCCCGTGCTCTGCGGATCATGCTTTCGCTCCGGTCCGGATCCGGGCGCCGCGTCGAGCCGCTGCGCCAGAGCTCGTCTTCATGTGGGTTCTCCCGATAAAGGCCTGGTTCCGTCCGGAAGGGCGGCGCCAGTCCCATAAAGGCCATTCTGCCGTGATGCAGGTCCATGGACTTCACACTCCACACAATCGTTGCAACCCCTTGCAACTCTGGTGAGGATGAACAGTCCGTACGACAGTGATGGAACACCGCACGACGGGCTTTTGTCCCATTGTGCGGTGCGCAACAAGCGTGGAGGGTGGTGCCGTGTCGGCGCAGCACCACCCTCCTTCGTTGCCCGCCGGAGGCTTACTGGTCGTAGGCCCGCGCCCGCTCCACGACCGAGGCCAGGTCCAGGCTGTGCGGCAGCGTCCCGAAGGCCGCACCCCAGTCCCCGCCCAGCCGTGAGGCGCAGAAGGCGTCCGCGACCTCCGGCGGAGCTCAGCGCAGCAGCAACGAGCCCTGCAGGACCAGCGCCATCCGCTCGACGAGCCGCCTGGCCCGCGCCTCGACGGAACCCAGATCCGCCAGCTCGGTCAGCAGATCCTTGATCGCCCCATCGAGCCGGTGATCGGCGCCACGCGCCTTGCCGATCTCCCGCAGGAACGCGTCGAGCGCCTGCGGCTCGCGCTGGAGCGCCCGCAGCACATCGAGCGCCTGTACGTTGCCGGAGCCCTCCCAGATCGAGTTGAGCGGTGCCTCGCGCAGCAGCCGCGGCATCCCGGACTCCTCCACGTACCCGTTACCGCCCAGGCACTCCAGGGCCTCGCCGACCACAGCGGAGCACCGCTTCGTCACCCAGTACTTGGCCGTCGGCACCGCGATCCGCAGGAACGCCCGCTCCTCCTCCGTGTCGGCGTCGTACGCAGCCGCCAGCCGAAGCGCGAGCGTCGTCGCAGCCTCCGACTCCAGTGCCAGGTCGGCCAGCACGTTGCGCATCAGGGGCTTGTCGATCAGCAGCCCGCCGAACGCGCTGCGGTACGCGCTGTGGTGGACCGCCTGCGCCACCGCCTGCCGCATCAGCGCGGCCGAACCGACCACACAGTCCAGCCGGGTCGCCGCCACCATCTCGATAATGGTGCGCACCCGCGCCCTCCTCACCGACCCGGCGGGCCCAGGTCCCGTCGAACTCGACCTCGCTGGACGCGTTGGACTTGTTGCCCAGCTTGTCCTTGAGCCGCTGGATGGCGAACACGTTGCGGTCGCCGTCCGGCAGCACCCGCGGTACGAGGAAGCAGCTCAGCCCGCCCGGGCCTGCGCCAGCACCAGGAAACCGTCGGACATCGGTGCCGAGCAGAACCACTTGTGGCCGGTGAGCAGATACTCCCCGTCGCCGGCCAGCGGCTCGGCCCGTGTCGTGTTGGAGCGCACATCGGTGCCCCCTGCTTCTCCGTCATGCCCATCCCGAAGAGCACGCCGGCTTTCTGGGACGCGGGCCGCAGCCCTGTTCGTACACATGCGAGGTCAGCAGCGGCTCCACTCGGCGGCCAGCGCCGGATCGGTCCGCAGCGCGGGTACCGCGGCGTGCGTCATCGACAGCGGGCAGCCGTGGCCCGCCTCTGTCTGCGTCCACACCAGGAACCCGGCCGCGCGCCGGACATGGCCGGCCGGCCTGCCCCAGGCGTCGGTCAGGCCGGCCGCGACCGCCTGTCCGAGCAGCCGGTGCCAGGAGGGTGGAAGCCGACCTCGTCGATGCGGTGCCCGTAGCGGTCATGGGTGCGCAGCACCGGCGGATTCTCGTTGGCCTGCGCACCCCACTCCTGGGCCTGGGCCGAACCGGCGGACAGCCCGAGCTCGCTGAGCTCCTCCCGGGCGCCGGGGAGGAGCTCGGGCGCGATGTGGCGCTCGACGGCCTCGGTGAGGACGCGGTCGGCGGTGAAGACGTCATAGCCGGCCAGCGGAGGAACCTGGTTGGTCACTGTGTGGGTGGTTGCTGCCATGCCGATACGGTAAGGAGGTGCAGGCAGCAAACGAAACACCCGAGCGGCCGCCGGGTCGGCTCCACCGGGCTCGAGCCCTCTACCGCAACGTATCCAAGCGGCGGATGGCATGGCAGTTGATCAAGGACACCGTCAATTCGTGCATCGAGTACCGCATCCTCGGGCTCGCGGCCGAGGCGGCGTTCTTCACTCTGTTGTCCCTGCCGCCGCTGCTGCTCGGCATGATCGGGCTGCTCGGGTACGTCGACGAGTGGACGACCACCACCACGGTCGCCTCCATCGAGCGCAATATCCTCAGCGCGGTGCAGACGGTGCTCTCCGAGAGGGCGTCAACGACATCGCCAAGCCGCTCCTGGACGATGTCACGACGGGGCCCGTCCCGACGTCATCTCGATCGGTTTCGCGATCGCCCTCTGGTCGGGCTCGCGTGCCGTGAACGTCTTCATCGACACCATCACCGTGATGTACGGGCTCGACGGACACCGTGGCATCGTCAAGACCCGGCTGCTCGCCTTCCTCCTGTACGTCGTCGCCCTGCTGCTGGGCGCCGTGGTGCTGCCGCTGCTGGTGGTCGGGCCGGACCGGGTGGTGGAGTTCGTCCCCGGCGGCACCGAGGTCGTCGCCGTTCTGTACTGGCCGCTGGTCATCCTGCTGACCGTCGCGTTCCTCACCACGCTCTACCACGTCTCCGTGCCGGTCCGTTCGCCCTGGATCGAGGACGTGCCCGGCGCGCTGGTGGCGCTCGCCATGTGGGTGCTCGGCAGCTTCCTGCTGCGGATCTATCTCACCAATACGGTCGAAGGGCCCACGATCTACGGCTCGTTGGCCGCACCGATCGCCGTCCTGTTGTGGATAGGCATCTCCGCTTTCGCGGTGCTGGTGGGCGCCGCCGTGAACGCCGCGATCGACAAGGTGTGGCCGTCAGTGGCAACGGCCGCGGCCCGCGCCGCCAGCGATCGCGCCAGGGCAGCGGTGGCCGCCGAGTTCGTGGCCCGCACCCAGTCCGGGGACTGGGACGCCTACGAGGACGACGACGAGGATTTCAGCATGCCGTCGGAGTTCCCGGAACGCTGGTCGAGGTTCCTGCCGCCGGACGACGTGAAGTCCCGGCTGCACGCGAGCCGGGACAAGGAGGCCAGAGGACACTCGAAGGACGCCTCGAAGAAGCCGGGCGCGTCCGGCCCGGACGGCACGGCCTAGCCTTTCGGGTATGCCCGCACGGTACGAGGAACGGCCCTCGCCCTGGGCGGCGCGAGGGTCTGGTCCTGGAACGGACCACGCGATCCCGCCCGTCCGGTCCTGCCCGACGGCTGCATGGACCTGCTCTGGACCGGCGGCCGGCTGCTGGTGGCGGGCCCCGACACCCATGCGTTCACGGCCCCGGGCCGGCGGAGGGCCGATCACCGGGATCCGGTTCGCCCGGGCACGGCGCCCGCGCTGCTGGGCGTACCGGCGTACGAACTGCGTGACCTGCGGATCGGTCTCGACGCGCTGTGGCCCGGCGAGCAGGTGCGCAGACTCACCGAGCGGATCAGCGGAGCCGCCGATCCCGTCAACGCGCTGGAGGAGATCGCACTGCGCCGGGCCGCCGGCACCGAACCCCGATCCCTCATGGTCTCCGTCGCCGCACAGCTGCGGCAGGGCGCTCCGTCTCCGCCACGGCGCAGTCGGTCGGCCTGGGCGCCCGCCAGCTGCACCGCCGATCGCTGACAGCGTTCGGCTACGGCCCAAGACCCTGGCCAGGGTCCTGCGACTGCAGCGGGCGCTGGCCCTCGTACGGTCCGGGACCGGGTACGCAGCCGCCGCGTACGCCGCGGGCTGCACCGACCAGGCACACCTGGCCCGTGAGGTGCGGGACCTGGCCGGTACGACACTCAGCGGCTATCTGGCGGAGGTGGGCTACGACGCGGCGGCTGCGAACAACGACACCGCACCGCCGTCGGGGTCCAGGACGACGGCGTAACGCTGCCCCACTCGGCGTCCCACGGGGCAGATGGCCCCGGTATCCGGCGCCGGTGAGGTCGGCGTACACCGAGTCCACCTCCACCGGACTGTCGCAGCGGAAGGCGAGCCCGAGGCGCTCACCGCCCTCGGCCGGGGTCCAGTCCGGGTCGAAGGAACGGACGACGTCCTCGGTGTCCCACAGCAGCCGCATCCCGCCGGGGAGAGCCGCTTCGACATGGGGTGCGGATGCGGCGTCGGCGGGGATGTCGAGCCCGAGCCGGCGGTAGAAGACGAGCGATGCGGCCAGGTCCGCGGTGGTGATGCCGATCGCGTCGAGTCGTGGAGTCATGGGCCGAACCTATGCGGGCAGGCCCACGCCGGTCTTGAACGAATCGGTCATGGGCGTCATGGGCCTGCCCGCCCGGGTGTACCGGAGGTCCGGCCGTGCTGTTCCGGCACGCCCGGCACGCCGGCACGCCCGGCACGCCCGGCACGCCCGGCACGCCCGGCACGCCCGGCCGGCTCAGCCGGTCTCCGGACTCGCGCAGTCGGCCGGAGAGGTGCCGGGGTCCGTCAGTGCCAGGCCGAGCCGGGCTCGTTCGGTGACCCAGCGGGTCGGGCGGTGACGGGGTCGCCGGTCGAGGCGTGCAGCGCCCGGTGCAGCTCCAGCATCCGGGCGGCGCCGATCCGGTCGCCCCAGGCCAGCGGCCCGACGGGGTAGCCGAGTCCCGCGCGGACGGCCAGGTCGATATCGGCCGGCGTCGCCAGGGAGCGCTCTGCGATCGATGCGGCGACCGAGACCACCGAGGCGAGCAGCCGCTGCGCGACCGAGCCCGCCGTGTCCCGGACCACGGAGACGGCGTACGGCCCGCCGTCGTCGGCCGCGCGCGTCAGTACCGCGCGGGCGTCCCGAGCCGCGGCCGGACCGGCGGCGGGCGTCACCGCGAGCACCGGCGGCGGCCCGCCGCGGGCAGCGGGTCCACGCCGAAGGTGCGCCCGGCGGGCAGACCCAGTGCGGCCACCGCCTCAGCCACGGTAGTGCCCCAGACGGGCACCAGGACAACAGCCCCGGCCGAGGGCCGCGGCCCGCTCTCGACGGTGGCGCCCGCGGCGCCAGCGCCTCGCGCAGGGCGCTCGCAGCGGGGTCCGGTGCAGAGATGGACGACGGGCGGCGGCCACCTCGGCCCCGCGACGAACACCGGCCGGTTCGCGTCGCCCGTGACCGGCGGTTCCGGTGCCGGGTCGGGTGCCTCGGGGCCGTACGCGAACCAGCCCCGGCCGGTCTTACGGCCGTGCAGAAGGCCGCCACCCGGTTCGGGGTGAGGTAGGAGGGCGCAGCCGGTCCTCGTAACGGAAGCCCTGCCAGATCGAGTCGATCACCGCGGCCGTCACATCGAGCCCCGTGAGGTCCATCAGCTCGAACGGGCCCATCCGCAGCCCCAGCACATCGCGGGCGATCCGGTCGATGCCCGCCGGATCGCAGACCGACTCCTCCAGCAGCGCGAGAGCCTCCGTCACCAGGCCGCGCCCCTCGTGGTTGACCAGGAAGCCGGGGTGTCGGCGACGGTGACCGCGCGGTGGCCGCAGCTCTCGACCAGGGCGGTCAGAGCCGGCGGGATCTCCGGACGGGTGGCCGCGCCCGGTACGACCTCGACGATCCTCATCAGCGGAACCGGGTTGAAGAAGTGCAGCCCGGCCAGCCGCGCCGGATCGCCCAGCGTCGCCGCGATCCGGGTCACCGACAGAGACGAGGTGTTGGTGGCGAAGACGGCGGAGGCCGGCAGCGCCTGCTCCAGCTTCCCGAAGACCTCGGCCTTGGTGTCCAGGTCCTCCCGTACGGCCTCGATCACCAGCTCGACGTCCGGGCCCTGCGCCCAGGGTCCGCCAGCGGGATCAGCCGGTCCAGGGTGGCGTCGCGGTCCCCGGCGGACATCCGGCCCTTGAGCACCGCGCGTTCCAGCATGGACCGCACGAAGTCCACCGCAGCCGTCACCGCCTCGGTCCGTACGTCGCACAGTTCGACGGTGTGTCCCGCGCTCGCCGCCCACTGGGCGATGCCGCGGCCCATGGCTCCGGCGCCGACGATCCTGATTCGCATGGCAGTTGGGGTCCCTTCTCAGGTACGTCCTTGTCTCAGCGAAGATAGACGCGACCGGGGTCGACGTCCTCGCGAAGCAGTCGCAGCTCCGCCTCATCGGGGGCGGTACCGTCCCGACGGAGTCCGCCACCTTCAGGTCCCACCCGTCGCGGCACGCACCTGGCCGACCGTGACATCCGGGTGTACGGCGATCAGCCGCAGCTCCTCGCCGATGCCTTCGCGGGCCAGGATGCCGAGTTCGGTGATGACCCGGGTGACGCCGACGCCCAGCGGCCGGATGCCCTCGGCGAGCGCGCGGTCGGGGCCGGGGTGGTGCAGAAGTCGAGGGTCCGGGTGAACGAGCGCGGATCGTGGCGGCGCATCACCACGAAGACCTCACGGGAGTTGGCCATCACCTCGACGCCCCGCCGGATCCGGGCAGCCGCACCGAAGGGCTCTCCCAGTCGCCGATCACCGAGGTGTTGAGGTTGCCCCAGCGGTCGATCTGGGCGGCGCCGAGGAAGCCGACATCGATATGGCCGCCCTGCAGGACACAGCCGAACAGGGCCGGCATCGAGATCACCGCCTCCGCGCCTGTGATCAGGACGGCATCGGCGATGGTCTCCGGCAGATGCGAGGGATGCGCGCCGCAGACCCCGGACTCGTACACGACCTCGATCTGCGGAGCGACCGTCAGATGGGCCAGCTCGGTGGCGAGGGTGGGCAGCCCGATGCCTGCGAACACGGTTCGTCGGGACGCCAGTTCACGGGATGCGACGACGGAGAGCAGCTCCGAGGAGGTGACGGCGCCCGGTGCGACCGGGTCCGGCGTGATGTTCGTGTCCGGCGTGGTGCTGTCCCGCGTCGTGGTCAGGGCCCGCTCCTTCTCGTGTTCCGCGCTCACAGCCGCCGCCCGTAGTTCACCGGTTCGCTGAGCGCCTCGCCGACCGCGAGCCCGGCCCAGAACTCCTCGCCGAGCTTGTCGGTGTACTCGGTGTGGTCGGTGGTCCCGTACACCCACTCCGCCAGCCACTCCCGCAGCCGGACGGGGTCCTTGCTGATGTGCGACCAGGCCCGGTAGAAGGCGTTGTCGCGGTCGTAGTAGCCCTGCGCGAAGGACGGATGCGCGCCGCGCGGGCACAGGACGACGGCGTCGACCGCATGGGCGGGGACGAGGGTGCGGTTCGGGTCCGAGCGGATCACCTCGTCATCGACGATCTCCTCCACGACGACGACCGCCGTGGCCGCCGCGTACACCGCCTCGGCCTGAATGCCCGTCAGCCCCACATCTGGGTGTTGCCCTGCGGTCGGCGCGCTGGGCGTGGATGATCGTCACGTCCGGGTTCACCGGCGGTACGACATAGATCTGCTCGGGTTCGCCGTCCGGGCCCGGGTACGGCGAAGTCACCTTCCGCAGAGCGCTGTTGACGGACGGCAGATCGCTTCCTCCGTAACTGCGCAGTGGGTAGAACGGCAGCCGCTGAGAGCCGGCGAGATAGCGGCAGATCATCCCGTAGTGGCTGTACTCCTCGAAGGCCAGTGGCTCGGGATCGCCGCTCTCGATGCGCCGGCGCAGCTCGCCGAGCGAACCTGCGGAGGAGTTGCCCACGAAGGAGGAGACCAGCCGCGAGACACAGCCGGCCGCGAGCATCTGGTCGACCACGATGTCCGCGGTCATCCGCACCACCGTGAGGTCACGGCGGCCCTGACGGATGATCTCGTGTCCGGCGGCCGTCGGGATGAGGTGGGTGAAGCCCTCCAGACAGACGGTCCCGCCGTCATGGACGAAGGCGGCGATCGCCGCCTTCATCGACATGACCTTGTCTGTCCCGTCGGTGGTGTCCGTCCGTGCCACGGTGCTCCTCGGCGTCTGCGTACGGCGTCTGCGTGCGGGTGGGCGCCCAGCCTGTCAGCGACCATTGATTGCCGTCCAATACCAAATTAAGGTCGGATCAAGACGTCTCATTAATGAATGGTCATCCGTATGGAACTGCGTCATCTGACCGCGTTCACCGCCGTGGCCGAGGAGCTGCACTTCGGCCGGGCCGCCAAGCGGCTGCAGATGGCCCAGCCCCGCTGAGCCAGCGGATCCGGCAGCTGGAGAAGGAGCTCGGCGTCCAGCTCTTCGAGCGCAACACCCGCTCGGTTCGTCTGACCAGCGCGGGAGAGTCCTTCCTCGAACCCGTACGCACCGTCCTGGACGACCTCGACACCGCCGTGCGGGCCGCCAGGGCCGCCGGCCGCGGTGAGTACGGACGGGTAACCATCGGCTTCGCGGGCGCTTCCAGCCACGAGACGCTGCCCTTGCTCACCCGGGCCGTACGCGCGGCCCACCCCGGGCTGGAGCTGGTCATGAAGGGCCAGACCTATGCCAACGTCGCTCTGTCCAGGGTTGCCGACGGCTCGCTCGACCTCGGGTTCGTCCGGCTTCCGGTGACCCAGCCGGGGTGGCCTGCCGGGTGATCGACGAGGAGGAGCTGCTCTGCGCCCTGCCCTGCGACCACCGGCTGGCCGAGCTGGAGACCATCCCGATCGGGGCACTGGCCGGCGAACCGTTCGTGTCCTTCCCCGCCAACGCCGGATCCACCGTCCGCGACGCGATGGTCGAAGCCTGCGAGGCCGCCGGATTCAACCCCGCGTAGTGCAGGAGGCCCCGGACTCGTACACCATCCTGGCCCTGGTCGCCGCCGGGGTCGGTGTCACCCTCACCGTCACCTCCTGCCGGCACATCCAGCAGAACGGGCTGGTCTACCGCCCCTCGCCGGGCCGCCCATCAGGCGTCAGGCCGCGCTGGCCTGGCGCACCGACAATCCGTCGGCGGCGCTCCGTGCGGTGCTCGGGGTCGCCGAGGAAGCACTGCCGACCCCGGTGAGCCGATTGAGACGCCCCGCGTCATGAAACAGGGCGAACTCGATATTGGACCGGCTCAGTCATCGAATGCGAAGGTCGGCCCACGCACCGCACCCTCCCCGCCCGCATCCGAAAGGTTCCGCTGTGCCCGACCTGACCGATGTCGTCATCTGTGAACCGCTGCGCACCCCATCGGGCGCTTCGGCGGCGGGTTCGCACAGCAGACGCCGGCCTCGCTCGCCGCACGCGTCATCGCCGAGGTCGTCGCCCGTACCGGCATCGCCCCGGCCCGGGTCGACGAAGTGATCCTCGGGCACGCCTACCCGTCGGCCGACGCCCCGCCATCGGCAGGGTCGCCGCACTGGACGCCGGGCTCCCGGACTCCGTCACCGGCGCCCAGATCGACCGGCGCTGCGGCTCCGGTCTGCAGGCCGTCCTGGACGCGGCCATGCAGATCAGGGCCGGATTCAGCGACGTCGTGATCGCGGGCGGGGCCGACGTCATGAGCGCTGCCCCTACTACACGCACGACGGACGCTGGGGCATCAAGGGGCCAGGGCTGCAGCTCCACGACTCGCTGGCCCGGGGCAGGGTCACCGCGGGCGGCCTCAACCACGCGCTGCCCGGCGGCATGATCGAGACCGCTGAGAACCTGCGGCGCGAGTACGGCATCAGCCGCGCCGACCAGGACGCCCTCGCCCTGCGCTCACAAGCGCGCGCCGCGGGCGGCAACGGAGGGCGCTACGACGCGGAGACGGTGCCCGTCACCGTACGCACCAGGAAGGGCGAAACACTCGTCACCGTCGACGAGCACCCCGCCCCGATGCCACGGCCGGCCAACTCGCCGCGCTGCGCCCGGTCATGGCGAATTCCGACCCGGAGGCGACCGTCACCGCGGGCAACGCCAGCGGCCAGAACGACGCGGCCGCCGCCTGCCTGGTCACCAGCGCGGCCACCGCCGAACGGCTCGGCCTGACCCCACTGGTCCGTCTCGTCTCCTTCGCCCGCGCCGGCGTCCCCGCCGCGGCCATGGGCATCGGACCGGTCCCGGCCACCCACGCCGCCCTCGGCCGTGCCGGGCTCACCCTCGCCGACCTCGACCTGATCGAGCTCAACGAGGCCTTCGCCGCCCAGGTCCTGGCCTGCACCCGGGAGCTGGGTCTCACCGAAACCGACCACGAGCAGCGGATCAACGTCAACGGATCCGGGATCTCGCTCGGCCACCCGTGGGCGCCACCGGCGCACGCATCCTCGCCACGCTGACCCGCGAGATGCACCGCCGCGAGGCCCGCTACGGGCTGGAGACCATGTGCATCGGCGGCGGCCAGGGCCTCGCCGCCGTCTTCGAGCGCATCGCCGTCTGAACGGCCCCGGCGCCGGACGCGCTCGTTCCCGAGCCCGTCCGGCGCCGGGGCCGTCACCAGGTGCGTCAGCCGGCCCGCACCACCTCGGCGCCCTCCGGCTGCGGCGCGGAAGCCGCCAGATGGTCCCTCTCCCCGTCCGGGTCCGTCAGGCGGTTCAGCCGGGCCGGCACGTCGAAGCCGACCAGGACCACCACGATCACCGTGCCCGCGAACGTCAGCACGGCCAGGGCCTGGCCCAGGTCCATCCCGGACGCGAGGTGTGCCCCGAGAACCGGCGCGACGGCTCCGCCGAGCGCGCCCACGTTGTACGTGAAGCCCAGCGCGGCGCCGCGGCTCGCGGTGGGGAAGTGGCCGCCGATGTAGCGCGGCAGCAGGCCGAGATCCCGAAGCTGGTGGCCTGCAGCAGGAACAGCAGACAGCCGAGCACCAGCAGGTTGTCCTTCACCGCGAAGACCGGGTACACGAAGGCGAGAGGCGAGCAGCGTCAGCGCGTACGCCTTCTTCGCCCGATCCAGTCGCCGAGGAAGCCCGCGGTCCAGCAGCCGACCATGGTTCCGAAGCCCGCGAAGAAGAGGACGTCGGTGACCTGGTCGGTGGAGTAGCCGAGCTCGGTCTTCAGATACGTGGGCAGCAGCGCCTGGATGGGCCATGAGTACAGGAACGCGAAGAACAGCGTCACGATCATCGAGAGGTAGAGCAGCCAGCTCCGCTTCCCGCCCAGCTGCACGGCGAACGCGGCGAGTGAGAGGCCGGCGATCACCGACAGGACCGGCACCAGGCCGTCGCTGCCCGGAGTGAAGATCAGGAACAGCGAGAGGGTGGCGGCGACAACGAGGACCGTATTGGCCACGGCCCGGCCACGGGTGATGAACAACGGCCGGAACGGGTTGGGCTTCGCGCCCTTGTCCCCGACCGACTCCGTCCACTCCTCAGCCTCCGGCAGTGCGCGCCGCATCCACAGCGCGACCGCGATCGGGACCAGGCCCAGATAGAACATCCAGCGCCAGCCGAGCGAGGGCACCACCCAGTTGTAGACCTGGGCGGCGAGCACCGAGCCCACGGAGAATCCGGAGATCAGGAAGCCACTGGCCCGGCTGCGGACCTTGGCGGGCCAGCTCTCCATGACGTACGTCGCGCTGGCGCTGTACTCACCGGCCATGCCCATGCCGATGGCGAGCCTGGCGACGAAGAGGCTGTGGTAGTTCCAGGCGAATCCGCAGGCGAACGTGCCTATGGAGTACAGCAGGATGCTCAGCACCATGGAGATCTTGCGGCCGTACCGGTCGCCGATGGCGCCGAGTACCGCGCCACCCAGCCAGCGCGTGATGAACGCGCCGGAGATCAGACTGGCCGCCTGCACCGTACTCAGACCGAAGTCGTCACTGATCTCGGTGAGGACGAGCGTGATCAGGACGAAGTCGAAGCCGTCCAGGACATAGCCGATCCAGGCGGCGAAGAACGACTTCCACTGGGTACGGCTCAGCTCGCGGTACCAGGGGAGCGAGGGGTGTTGTGGGCTGCACGGTGACTCCATGATGCGGGACGCGCTCGTCGTTGAGCAGCGGGCCTTGATCGGGAATGGTTCAGTGCCGGGCGATACCTGCCACGAAGCGGGTGGTCAGTGCGGTGGGGGCCGTGATGGCGGTACCTACGACGATGCTGTGGGCGCCGAGTGCCAGGGCCTGGGCTGCCTCTTCGGGAGTGTTGATACGGCCTTCGGCGACGACCGGCACATCGATCGCGGCACTGAGCGCGGCCACCAGCGCGAGGTCCGGTCCGGTCTGCTTCGGAGTCCCGGGAACGTAGCCGGACAGCGTGGTGGAGACGAAGTCCGCGCCCTGTCCGGCCGCGGCGACGCCCTCGGCGAGTGTGGACACATCGGCCATCACCAGTGCGCCCGCGTCATGGACGGCGGTGACCAGTTCGGCGAAGGTGGAGCCGTCGGGGCGGGGCCGGTCGGTGGCGTCCGCGGCGACCACGGCCGCACCGGCCGCCACGATCGCCAGGGCGTGCCGCACGGTCGGGGTGATGTAGACGCCGATGTCGCCGTCCTTCCACAGACCGATGACCGGCAGGTCGACGGCGGCGACGATCGCGGCGACGACGTCCGGCTCATTGGCGCGGATCGCCACGCCGCCGCCCGCAGCGGCCGACTGCGCGAGCCGCACGAGGGTCGCGGTCTCCCGCATGGGGTCGCCGGGCGGTGCCTGGCAGGACACGATCAGCCGGCCCTGGACGGTGGCGGCGAGTTCCTGTGCGGTCATCGGCTGTGCGGTCATCGAAGAGCTCCCGGGTGGTGGAGGGAAGAGTGGTGGTGAGGGTGGCGGCGCCGAGCACGGCCGCGTCGTGGCCGAACAGCGGGGCTCGGGGACGAGGCCCCGCAGCGGTGGCATCAGTTCCGCGGCGAACGCCGCGGCCAGCGCATCCCGTACAGTGCGCCGATCCGGGGACCCGCCGCCGACGACGACCCGGTCCGGGCCCAGCGCGTTGGCGAGCCCGCCGAGTACCGCGCCCGTGGCTGCGGCGCCGGTGGTGATGGCGCGGACGGCGGCCGGCTCGCCCGCGCGGCACGCTCCGCGACGGTTTCGAGCCGGTCCGCCGGGGTGCCGACGAGCCGCTCGTAGTGGGCGGTGATGCCCGGACCGGAGGCGATGACCTCGAGGTGTCCGGTGGAGCCGCAGGTGCAGGGCAGCCCGGCCGCCTGCGGGCTGGGCAGATGACCGAGGTGCCCGGCGATGCCGGAGGCACCGTGCAGCATCCGGCCGTCGACGGCGATGGCGCCTCCCACCCCGGTCCCGACCGCGGCGAACAGCAGCGAACCGTGATCGCCGGCCAGCGAGGCGAGCTCCGGGCCCGCTGTGGCGCGTACGTCGTTGTCGCAGGCCACCGGCAGTCCCGTCCGCTCCGCGAGCCCGGCGCCGAGCGCGGTGCCCGCCAGCCCCGGATGGAGTCGGTGGCGCTGGTGACCATGCCGGTACGGGGTCGACGACCCCGGCCGCGGCGATACCGAGCACCGTGGCCAGACGCCGGGGTCGACCTCGGCCGCGGCCGACGCGAGCGCGTCGAGCACGGCCGCTGCCCCGGCCCCGGCCGGGTGGGCCGGGTATGCCTGGCCAGCACGGTGCCGTCAGCGCCGAACAGGGCGGCAGCGATCTTGGTGCCGCCCAGGTCGAGCCCGATGACCGGCGTCCCGGTGGCTCCTGGAGCGTCGACGGGCCGGCCCCGGCCGGGGACCGGGATGGGAGCCGGGGTCATCGGACCGGCGGCAGACCGGCTGCGCGCAGCCGCTGCGAGACCAGGGCGACCGACTCGGCGGACAGCTGGATCTGCGGGAACGCGGTGTCGCCGCAGTCGATGATGCCCAGCAGCGCGAGTGCCGCCTTGAACGAGCCGAGCGCGGAGGAGCTGCGGCCCATGTCGGTCTCCGGGCCGACGTCGACGATGGCGAAGAGCTCGATGAGCCGCTCCTGCTCCTTCGCGGCCAGGGTCCAGTCCCCGGCCCGCGCTGCCTCGTACAGCCGGACGTAGCCGGCCGGGTCCACATTGCCGATCCCGGTACGACACCGTTGGCCCCGGCCAGCAGTGCCGCGTCCACGGTGAGTTCGGAACCGGTCAGGATGCTGAAGTGCGGCAGCGGGCCCTGTGCGCGGCCGTCACGGCCGCCCAGCTCGACGATCAGCCTGCGCAGGCCGCCCTCGTCGCCGCTGCTGTCCTTGAGACCGGCCAGGGTGCCGTCCTCGGCGAGCTCGCGCACCAGGGCGGAGGAGAGCTTGGAGTGCACGGCGACCGGGATGTCGTACGCGAACAGCGGCAGGTCCACGCTTCGCGCAGCCGCCGGAAGTGCCCGGCGATCTCCTTGGCGTGGGTGCGGGTGTAGAACGGTGCGGTCGCGACGAGGGCGTCCGCCCGAGGGCCGCTGCGGACCTGGCGTGCTCGATGACGCGCGCGGTCGTCGTGTCGATGACTCCGGCGAGTACCGGGACCCGGCCGTCGGCGGTGTCGACCACGGTCTTCAGTGTCGTGGCGCGCTGCTCGTCGGTGAGGTAGGCGACCTCGCTGGTCGAGCCGAGCGCGAAGAGCCCGTGCACTCCACCGCCGATCAGGTGCTCGACGAGCCGTGCGAGGGACGCGGTATCGACCTCCCACGGGAATCGAGCGGGGTGCAGACCGGCGGTACGACGCCGTGCAGCGGTGCGGTCAGAGGCATGGTGAAGACTCCAGCTTTGTTGAAACACCGGCCGGTGGCCCGGTTCGGGTCCACAGACCGAGACGTGAGACGTAAGATGTCCTATGTCTGGACTCACCTTAAACAGATGCCCTTGCCAACGGTCAAGGGGCAACGAGATCTCAGGAGGACGGTTGTGGCGCGCCCCACAATGGCTCAGGACATCGAACGCCGAGTCAAGGAACTGATCCTGGAGCGCAGACTCGGCCCCGGCGACCCGCTGCCCACCGAGACCGAGCTGATGGACCTCTTCGGCGCCGGCCGGGTCTCCGTACGGGAGGCGCTCAAGTCGCTCCAGGCCGTCAACGCGGTCGAGATCCGGCGCGGCTTCGGGACGTTCGTCGGCTCCCTGTCCCTGTCACCCTTCGCCGAGGGCTCGCCTTCCGGGCCGCGGTCCGGCACCGGCAGGGCAGGCCCGGCCTGCTCGAACTGATGAAGGTGCGCGAAGCTCTGGAGGCCGGCCTGGTCGGCGCCGTCACCGAGGGCATCCCCGAAGAGGACCTGGCCGTGCTGCGCGCACTGGTCACGACGATGGAGTCCGAGGCCCGCACCGGCCGCGTGGGGCGCGCCACCGACCGCGCCTTTCACCTCGCGCTCTACTCCTCGCTCGACAACCACCTGCTCAGCGAGGTGCTGGACGCGTTCTGGGCGGCCATGGACCGGGTACGCGAAGACCTCGACGACGGGCATCAGGACCCCTCGACCACCTGTGCCCAGCACCACGAGATCGTCGAAGCGGTCGCCGCGGCCGACGGCCTGCGTGCGGTGCGCGCCATGCGCACCCACTTCGACGGCATCCGGGCCCGGCTGAGCACCTCGAACCTGTCCGGCTTGTGATCCCCGTCCGGGTGCCGGGCTACCGGATATCGCCGTACAGATAGCTCGTGCTGCCGGCCAGGGTGGCACGGCACCACGCGTCCACCGCGTCCTGGTCCATCGCCGTCCAGTCCGGAGTGCGCTCCACCTGCGCGCCGCCGAGCCTGCGGCCGAGCTCCATCAGCCGCGCGCCCTCCGCGGTGCGTTCACGCGCGTAGTGACGCAGCGCGTCGGCAGGAGCCGGGGACTCGCGCAGCGCCTGTTCCAGGCAGAGCGCGTCCTGCAGCGCCTTGACGGCGCCGCTGGCAGTGTGCGGCCGGGTGACACTGGCCGCGTCCCCGGCCAGCAGGAACGGCGGGTCCGCGGAGCGGGGCGTGCAGGTCGGTGACCGGGTGGCAGGCCATGGAGGTGTGCTCGCCGCGGGCGACGATATCGGCCCATTCCGACGGGAAGTGCTCTTCGGTGATCTCCCGTACATACGGGGCGAGTCCGGCCGGATCGCCGGTACCGGTGGCGGGCGGAGTCGCATAGACGGCGTAGGCGAGCAGCCGGTCCCCGGCCTCTGCCCGCCGCCGCGCGAATCAGGTAGAAGATGCCGTGCCCGCCCGGGAAACCGATGGTGACCCAGGCGCTGCGCAGGAGGTCGAGCTGTCTGCGATGACCGGCGAGCGCGCCCATCGGCAGCGTGCCGCGCCACACCGCGTATCCGGCGGCCGACGGCCGCAGCCCGGGCGAGGGCCTGCCGGGTCAGCGACTGATGCCCGTCGGCGCCCGCCACGATGTCGTACACCTCTTCGGCATCCGCCGTACGCACCAGAGCCTGGCCCGAGGCGGTCCGTTCGACGGCGGTGACCGGACGCCCCGGTGATAGCGGACCGCGCCGGTCCGCGAGCGCAACGACTGCCACAGCAGCCCCAGTTGCACGGGGTGACCGGACTCGGCTGCCGGGCCAGCTCACGCGCCGAGCGCTGTCCCCGCGAGCGGGTCAGCCAGACGCGGGTGGCCACCGGAGCCGTCGGCATCGACGCGTCCAGATAGCCCGTGGCAAGGAGCCGTTCGTGCAGGGCGGGCGGGATCACGATCCCCAGCCCACGGTCCTGCAGCTCACCTGAGCTGCGCTCGTACACGGTGACGTCCGCGCCGGCCCTGGACCCCGCGATCGCCATCGCGCAGCCGGCGATGGAGCCACCGACCACACCCATCCGTAAGCCTGTTGCCGCCACGCCGATGCCCTGTTCTGGATCTCCGGGAGGTGCCTCACAGCCCTCATCGTCGCAGTCGTTCGCGCGCGGGCGGGGAGAGACACCTCCCGGAGCCATCAGCGGACTACGGGGTGACGGTCACCGTCCTGCTGCCGGAGGCTGCTTTCCGTCCGCCTTGTACGTCGCGGTGAGCTTGGCATCGCCGGACGCGCCTGCCGGGACCGTGACCGGAACCCTGACGTTCGCGCCCTCGCCCGGGTCGGAGGCGGGGACGGTCACCTGCTTCGCGGTCCAGCCGCTGGGCACGGCGAGGTCGAGTGTGCCCTGGCTGCGCCGTACATCCATCCGGTTGACGACGCGGACGGTCACCTCCGTCGTAGTGCCGGCCTTCAGCGTCGCGGGCGGGGTGATGGTGATGTCCGCGCAGGTGCCGCCGAGCCACTTCAGATCGAACGACGTGTAGGTGATGTTCAGCTGGTCGGCACGCTCGTAGAGCAGACCGAGCCCGCCGCCCGGCAGCCGCGTCAGCGTCGAGTAGGCCGCACTGCCCGGCTCGACGACCTTCTTGATGGGCCAGGTCTCGCCGTTGTCACAGGACATCTTCACGGTGAGATTGCGCCGCGACGCGGTGTCCTCGGTGTTGCTGAACAGCAGCCACGACGACTGCGGGTCCGATGCCGGGGCGTCGGGGGCGTAACGGATGACCGAGGCGTTGTTCGCGGGGTCGGGCAGCTCGGGGTCCTGGACGAACGGCGTGTAGTTGACGCCGCCGTTGGTGGAGTAGGCGATCGTACGGTTGGGCTTGGACCGGTTGTTGAGCATGACCCGGCCGTCGTTCAGTTCGACGGTCTTGTTCTCGTCGCCGCCGGGACCGACCGGGTTGCCCATCTTCCAGGTCTCGCCGTGGTCGTCGCTGTAGGCGCTGACCGCGTAGTTGGCCCCGTTGTTGCGGATGGCGTACTGCTGGATCAGCCGGCCCTTGTACTGGCCCTGGCGCAGCTGGATGCCCTCGCCGGAGGCGGCGAACATGCCCGCCCAGGCCGGGTTCTTGATCTGCTTGGTGATCCGGCGGTGCTTCCAGCTCACGCCGTCGTCGTCGGAGTAGCTGTAGTCGGCCTGCAGGATCTCCGGGTCGCTCTCGTCGTTGCCGGTGCCGGAGCCGAAGAAGCCCTGGTTCACCGAGGCGGCGTAGAAGACGAAGATCCGGCCCGTGGTGCGGTCGGTGAGCAGGCTCGGGTCGCCGAAGCCCTTGGGCGCCGCTTCCTTGCGCACGACCTGCTGCGGCTGCCAGGTGGTTCCGCCGTCGGTGCTGCGCCGCAGGACGATGCTGAGGTTGCCCGGCAGGTCCCCGAGGGTGGGGCGTGCGTCGTAGGCCGCGAGCAGGGTGCCCTTGACCGAGGTGGTGAGAGCGGGGATGCGGTAGTGGGGAGCCGACGCCCGGAACAGCCAGGTCCTGGGAGGTCAGTTCACCGGCGGTGGGGGCGCCGTGGGCGGTGCCGGTCGCGGTGGCGACCAGCATGGCGGCGGACAGCAGGGCGACGGTGACTCTGCGCTGCATGAGCGATCTCTCTTCTCGGAAGGGGAATCGGAAGTGGGAGATGGAGCAGAGCGTGCGGCGTGGGGCCGACGCGTCAGGGGATGGAAAGTGAGCACACCCGGCTACCGGTGTCGAAGATCTGTAGATCTCTGATCATCTTCAGTGCGATCCGGTGATGACCGCGCTCATTGGGGTGGAGTCCGTCACCGAGCAGGGACAGCGGTACCTGCCCGCCGTTGCCGGTCAGCCAGTCGTTGTAGTGGTCGACGAACACGGCCTTCTCCTGCGCCGCTGCCTCGCCCATGACCTGTGCGTAGCGCGAGAGCCCGACGCGGCCCGGCCATTTCGCCGGATCGACGGGATTGGGCGCCTGCAGGACGGGCACCGGGGAGCCGGGCAGGGCGCGCACCGAGCGCACCAGCGAGACGAGGTTGGCCCGGTACGCATCGAGGCCCAGCCCGGGGTCGCGATGTCATTCGTACCGATCATGATCGAGACGACCTTCGGTGAAGGCGGTGACCCGCTCACCGAAGGCGGTGGTGAGTTCGGCGCTCGTGGCACCGCTCACCCCGAATCGATCACGAAATCGCGGTTCTTCGGCTTGCCGAGCTCCCAGCGGACGCGCTCCGTCCAGTGTTCCGGGTAGCTGCGCCAGCCGTTGGTGTGCAGGGCGCCATGGGTGATGCTGTCGCCGGTGATGACCCAGGTGGCAGGGGTGTTGCTGTTGAGGATCGTGGAGATCCGGCCCAGGTCGGCGAGGGCGGGGCGGGGCTCTGTGCGACCAGTTCGGCCTCGCTCAGCACCCGGTCCCAGACCGCGGCCCGCTCGATGGTGCCGGTGTAGAACCACTCGCCGCTCGGGTGGTCGCTGTCGAGATTGCCTCCGAGTGAGAGTGCCGTCAGCCCGGATACGCTGCCGAAGAAGGCATGGCTCGCCGTCTCGAACACCACCCGGCCGCCCGCGTGCAGCCGGGCGCCCGAGCCGTCGACGGTCACTGCGACGGTGTGGCGCTGCCCGTCGTCGTAGCGCGTCCTGGTCGTGACATTGACGAGCACCGCACCGTTGCGGCGTACGGAGAACTGCAGTGCGCCGCCGCTCAGATTCAGGGTGATGTTGGAGGAGGGGCGGTCGGGTCGGAGGCACTGATCAGTGTCATTGCCTCGTTGTGACCCGTAGTGCGGAAGGTGACGACAACCGTTCCCGTGGCGAGCGGGGCGAGTACGCCCGCCTTGGCCGACAGGTTGACGTACTCGCTGCCGTCGAGGTCCACGCTCGTGGTGTGGTCCAGCAACGGACCGCTGAGCGGACCGGCGGCGAAGGCACGGCCGCCCAGCTGGGTGGTCAGTGCTGCCGCACCGGCAGCGAGAAGAAGGGATCGTCTGTGCACGGAGCTTCCTCCGGTCAGGAGTGAGCGGCCTGCCCTGATGACAGACCGGCAAACAGGGAACGCACCCAGGCCAGTTGCTCTGCCTGCTGGTACTCCGCCCCGCCCTCGTGCCCGTTGAACTCATAGACGCGGACGTCCTTGGGCCCCGCGTAGCGGTTGTAGGCCGTGAAGCAGGTCGAGGGAGGGCAGATCTCGTCCATCATCGCGATCGAGAACAACGCCGGCGCGGTGGCGCGAGTGGCGTGCTGGGCCGCGTCGAAGTACGACAGTGTGCGGAACACCGCGTCGGCACGGTCCCGGTAGAGCTTCAGATACGAGACGATCTCGGTGTACGGCATCTGGCCGGCGATCTGTGCGGCTCTGGGCACGTTGCACAGGAACGGCACATCCGGCATGACCCCGGCCAGCCCCGGCACCAGCCCGGCCACCGCCAGTGCGATGCCACCGCCCTGGCTGATCCCGGTGACGACGATGCGGGCCGGGTCGACCTCGGGTGCTCGCGCATCGCCTCGACGCAGCGGACCGCATCGACGAACACCCGCCTGTAGTAGTACGTTTCCGGGCTCTCGATGCCACGTGTCACAAAGCCCGGCACGGTCCCGGCGGCTCCCGGATCCGTATCGGCCGTGTCACCGCCCGCCGCCGACCAGCCCTGGCCGCGGGTGTCCATGACCAGATGGGCATAGCCGGCACACGCCCAGAGCAGTTGTTCGTGCGCCAGGCCGCGGCCGCGGCCGTATCCCAGGAACTCCACGATGCAGCCGAGCGGTTCGGTGGCGGCGGCAGGCATCCGCAGCCAGCCGTGCACCGGCCGGCCGCCGAAACCGGGAACGCTCACGTCGTACGTGCGCACCTGGGTGAGCCCGGTGTCGACAGTGGTAAACACGGGTTTGTCCTGAGCGCCGCCACCCGGCTGTTCGCTCAGTGTCTGTGACCAGAACGTGTCGAACCCGCTGGGCAACGGCAGTTCGGGGCAATAGGCGAGGCAGTCCGCGAGCGGGAGATCGGCCGACGGCATGGAGGTGCCCTCCTGGGGAACGGGACGCGACAGGACAGAAGACGTCAGATGTCCTGTTGGCAACCGGACCTTAGGGACCGTCGTGGCAGATCGTCAGAGGGCGGCGGGGCGGGATCCCCGTCCGCGGGGATCCCGCCCCGGCCGGCGGTGCGGTGGTGTGCTCAGACCTTGGCCGCGTTGCGGGACCGCGCCTCGGAGATCCGTCGCCTGACCGGGGCGTAGTGCTCGCCGATGGCCGTCAGGAAGCCAATGGTGTCGCCCGACCGGGCGGCGTCCACGATCTTCTGGTGGGCGGCGACGGTGGCCGTCTCGTCGGCATGGGTGAAACCGTCGAGGTGCGGTGCCACGATCGTGTAGACGTCCCAGAAGGCCATCGAGAGCTGGCCGATGAGGTCGTTCCCGAGCGGGGCCACGAGCAGGGCGTGGAAGCGCGGTCGGCGGCCACGAAACCGTGCCCGTCCTGGGCGCCGGTCCTGCCCATCTCGCCGACCAGGGCGTCGAGCCTGTCGAGCTGCTCCGTGCTGAGTGACGAGACGATCCGGTCGGCCATCCCGCGCTCGAACAGCTCGCGTACGTCCACGAGGTCGGCCAGTACCTGGAAGTCGTCGTCGGGCGAGAGGAGCCCGCGGAAGGTGAGGCTCTCCACCAGGGCGGACAGGCTCAGCCGGCCGACGTAGGTCCCGTGCCCGTGGCGTACCTCGACGATGTCGAGAGCATTGAGGATCTTGACCGCTTCGCGGACGCTGGAGCGGCTGGCACCGAGCGCCTCGCACAGGGCGGGCTCCGTGGGCAGCGGGTCCCCGGGCGCAGCCGCTCATCGAGGATGTAGCGCTTGATTCCGTCGACCACTTCCTGCCGGAGCAGCGTCCGGCCGGACCGAGTGCCGGACATATGTGAACTCCCCACCTCTTGACCCCTCTCGATTGTCAAGCTACGTTCCCACGCTATCAAGGCATCAGACATCTGACGTCTGATGCTCGATGATCCGAAGATATCTGCGATGACCGAACAATGACCTGTTTTCGATCCCTTCCGCTCCCTCAATGTCCCTTGGAGGACCCGTGCCCGAGCTGAGGCCAGCCGGCGTCGAGCGCCGCACCTTCCTGCGTTTCACCAGCGCCATTGGCGCGGCCGCCGCCATTACGGCCAGCCTTTCCGCCTGCGGCGGACCGTCCTCGACCGCTGACGGCGCGGCGAGCGAGGGCGACGGCAACGGCACCATCGAGGCCGGTCTGTCGTACCCCTGTCGACCGGTTTCGACCCGATGATCACCTCTGGCGCAACCCCGTACGCCGCCAATATGCACATCTTCGAGGGCCTCGTAGATCTCGATCCGGCCACACTTGTGGCCAGGCCGGCCCTCGCCACCGAGATGCCGAAGAAGATCAACGCGACCACCTACCGGGCCACGCTCCGCGACGGTGCGACCTTCCACGACGGATCGCCGGTCACCGCCGACGACGTGGTGTTCAGCTTCGAGCGCATCCTGGACGAGAAGAACGCCTCGCTGATGGCACAGTTCGTGCCCTTCATCGACACCATCACGGCGGTCGACGCGAAGACGGTCGAGTTCAAGCTGAAGCATGCCTTCGCCCTGTTCCCGTCCCGCATAGCCGTCGCCCGCATCGTGCCGAAGAAGGTCGTCGAGGCCGACGTCAAGGGATTCGACGCCAAGCCGGTCGGCTCGGGGCCGTACAAGTTCATCGAGGCGACCCGCGAGGACAAGATCGTCTTCGAGAAGTACGAGAAGTACAACGGCCCGCACCCGGCCAAGGCCAAGAAGATGGTCTGGCGCCTGATGTCGGATCAGTCCGCCCGCGTCAGCGCCATGGAGTCCGGCCGCGTCCAGGCCATCGAGGACGTCCCGTACATCGACGTGAAGGGACTTGGCGTCAAGGCCAAGACCGAGTCGGTGCAGTCCTTCGGCCTGCTCTTCCTGATGTTCAACACCGCCGACGAGCGGTTCGCCGACAAGCGGGTCCGGCAGGCGCTGCACTACGCGCTGGACACCGAGAAGATCATCTCCACCGCGATGGTCGGCAACGCGGCAGCGGCCACCGGCTACGTCCCGGAGACGCACGCGGACTACCACAAGGCCTCCACCGTCTACACCTACGACGTGGCCAAGGCGAAGCTGCTTCGCGAAGCCGGCATCTCGAAGCTCTCCTTCACCGTCCTGACCACCGACACCGGCTGGGTCAAGGACATCGCCCCGCTGCTCAAGGAGAGCTGGGAGGCTGCCGGGGTCGACGCCACCCTCAACATCGCGCAGTCCCCGGCCCAGTACGCCAAGGTCGACAGCGGCGACTTCGAGGTCCTGGTGGCCCCGGCGACCCGTCCGTCTTCGGTAACGACGTCGACCTCCTGATGCGCTGGTTCTACTACGGCTTCTGGCCGGAGAAGCGCTACGGCTGGGACAAGTCCCCGAGTACAAGAAGGTCAAGCAGACCCTCGACAAGGCCGCCAAGGCCCCTGACGTGGCGACGCGCAAGAAGCTGTGGGCCGAGGTCACCGACCTGGTCGCCGACGAGGCCGCGCTCTACCCGATCCTGCACCGCAAGCTCCCACGGCCTGGAACGAGAAGGCCCTGCCCGGCTTCAAGCCGCTGCCCACAACGGGCCTGTCCTTCGTGGACGTCAGCCGCGCCTGACCGCCACCGGTCCGGCCGCCCTCCCGGCGGCCCGGACCCGCCGACCGCCCAATCGCAAGGAACCCGACGATGGTTGCTTTTCTCCGGCTCGCGCTGCGACGCGTCGCGATGATGCCGGTGATGATCCTCGGTATCGCGCTGCTGGTCTTCGTGGTGCTTCAGTTCTCGCCGGTCGACCCGGCCTACAACGCGCTCGGGGAGAGCGCCAGTCCTGAGCCCGTGCGGCCTTCGCCGAGGCAAACGGCCTCAACGACCCACTGTTCGTAAAATATTTCGACTTCCTCGGCCAGCTGGTCCACCTCGACCTCGGGATGACCGTCCCACCGAGCCAGCCCGTCTTCGACCGCATCACCGCCGCCTTCCCGCTCACGCTCCAGCTGACCTTCCTCGGCCTGCTCATCGTGATCGTCCTCGCGGTCTTCGCCGGTGTCCTCGGCGCGATGTACCGGGACCGCTGGCCCGACCAGCTGTTCCGGGTGTTGTCCATGGCGGGGTCGCCATCCCCTCGTTCTGGCTCGGAGTGCTGCTCATCCAGCAGTTCGCACTGAACGTCAGGATCTTTCCGACCGGCGGCTACACCAACCCCGCCGATTCCTTCAGCGGCTGGCTCACCACCATGGCCCTGCCCGCCTTCTCGCTGGCCGTGCCCGTCGCGGCCTCGCTCGCCCGGCTCATCCGGACCTCGATGGTCGCCGAGCTCGACCGCGACTACGTCCGTACCGCACGCGGCAACGGCCTGCCGGTGTCCCTGGTGATCCGCTCGGTGCTGCGCAACGCGCTCGTCACCCCGCTCACCGTGCTGGGCGTCAAGGTCGGCTACCTGCTCAGCGGCGCCGTCGTCATCGAAGCGATCTTCGACCTGCCCGGCATGGGCAAGCTCATTCTCGAAGGTGTCACCGGCGGCGATATCGCCCTGGTGCAAGGCACCGTACTGACCATCGCCATCGCCTTCCTGGTGGTCAACGTCATCGTCGACCTGCTCTACCTGCTGGTCAACCCCGCATCAGGACGGTGTGACATGCTCGCCACGGGCCGTCTGGCCAAAGCTCTCCCGACCGGGCATCGCGTTCCGCGCCCTCCCGGCAACCTCCCGCATCGCCCTCGGCATCCTGGTCGTCGTCATTCTCGGCGCCGTCTTCGCCCGCTGCTCACCCAGAACCCGCTGACCACCGGCACGCCCGTGCAGGCGCCCAGTGGCGAGCACTGGTTCGGCACTGACCGGGCAGGCCGCGATGTGTTCGCCCGTGTCGTGCACGGCTCGCGGTACTCGCTGGTCATCGGCCTCGGCGCGACCGCCATCTCGCTGATCGCGGGAGCGATCCTGGGGCGCTCGCCGCGACCTCGCGCAAGCTCGGCGACGAATCGGTCATGCGTACCCTCGACGTCGTCATGTCGTTCCCGCCGATCGCGCTGGCCGCCGTGCTCGTCGCCGTCTTCGGCACCAGCATCCCGGTGATCATCTTCACCATCGCCTTCGTCTACACCCGTCGCTGGCCCGTGTCGTGCGCGCCAACGTGCTGTCCCAGTACGGCGAGGACTACGTCGCCGCCGAGAAGGTCATCGGCGCCCGCCGCAGCTTCATCGTGCTGCGTCACGTCGCCATCAACTGCATGGCCCCGGTCATGGTGTTCGCCACCGTCATGGTCGCCGAGGCCATCATCTTCGAGGCGAGCCTCTCCTTCATCGGCGCCGGAGTGCAGGACCCCGACCCCAGCTGGGGCGGTGTGCTGGCCTACGGTCGGCAGATCCTCCTCGCGGGCGGCTGGTGGGCCACCTTCTTCCCCGGCCTCGCCCTGCTGATCACCGTCCTCGCGCTCAACATCCTCTCCGAGGGCCTCACCGACGCCTCCGCCGCACCCAGGGCGGCCGTGCCGCCGCGGATCCCTCCGCGACCACGGCACCCGACCCGGTCGAGGCCCGTTCCACCGTCGACGTCGACGCCGCCCTCACCAAGCTCGCCCAGCGGATCAACGCAACCGAACCGTCCGTCACTCCGGTACGCAAGGACGCGGCGGAACTCCTCGTCGTACGTGACCTGGCGATCCGCTTCCCCGACCGCTACGGCGACACAGCCGTCGTCGACTCGCTCGACTTCACCGTCCACGAGGGCGAAACCCTCGGCCTCGTCGGCGAATCGGGCTGCGGCAAATCCATCACCAGCCTCGCCGTCATGGGCCTCCTCGCCCGCAACGCCGAGGTCAGCGGCGAGATCCTCTACCGCGGCAGGGATCTGCTGAAGCTCCCGCCGAAGGAACGCCGCGCGCTGATGGGCCCCGAGATCGCGATGGTCTACCAGGACGCGCTCTCCTCACTCAACCCGTCCGTGCTCGTCGGGACCCAGCTGAAGCAGCTGACCTCGCGCGGCGGTACGAAGACTCCGGCCGAGCTCCTCGACCTGGTCGGACTCTCGCCCGAACGCACCCTGCGCAGCTACCCGCACGAGCTCTCCGGCGGCCAGCGACAGCGCGTCCTGATCGCCATGGCGCTCTCCCGCAGCCCCGCCTGCTCATCGCGGACGAACCGACCACCGCCCTCGACGTCACCGTCCAGGCCCAGGTCGTCGAGCTCCTCATCCGGCTGCGCGACGAACTCGGTTTCGCCATGGTGCTGGTCAGCCACGACCTGGCCCTGGTCGGCGACCTCTCGCACCGCGTCGCTGTCATGTACGCCGGCCGTCTCGCCGAGGTCGGCGCCACCCGCTCCGTACTCACCGACCCCACCCACCACTACAGCCGCGGCCTCCTCGGCTCGGTCGTCTCCCTGGAAGCAGGCGCGAACAGGCTGCACCAGATCCGCGGAGTCGTCCCCGCACCCCAGGGCTTCGGCGAGGGCTGCCGCTTCGCCTCGCGTTGCACAGCCGCGACCGATCTGTGCCGCACCACCACGCCGCAGCTCACGGAGCGCCGCGCCACGAAGGACCACGGCTTCGCCTGTCACCACCCGCGAAGGCCGCCGTACAGCTGGAAGGGAGCGCCCTGTGATCAGGCTCGACGGCGTCCACGTACGCCACAAGGCACGCAGCGGAGGAGTCTTCCGCCGCGACGCGGTGCATGCCCTCACCGATGCCACGCTGGAGGTCGAGCGCGGCGAAATCGTCGGTCTGGTCGGCGAGTCCGGCTGTGGAAAGTCCACCCTCGCCCGGGTCCTGACCGGTCTGCAGAAGCCCACCGAAGGTCAGGTCAGCTTCCACGGCCGCGACCTCTGGGAGATGTCGGCCGCCGAGCGGCGCGACGACTTCGGCTCGGCCGTCGGTGTCGTCTTCCAGGACCCTCCACCGCCCTCAACCCGCGGCTCACCGTCCGCCGGATCCTGCGCGACCCGCTGGATGTGCACAAGCGCGGCACCCGTGAGCAGCGCGAGGCGCGCGTCGAGGAACTCCTCGACCTGGTCGGCCTGCCCGGCCACACCCTCGAAGCGCTGCCCGGGCAGCTGTCCGGCGGCCAGCGCCAGCGCGTGGCCATCGCCCGCGCCCTGGCGCTCGAACCGGAGCTGATCGTCGCCGACGAGCCGACCTCCGCGCTCGACGTCTCGGTACGCGCCCAGGTCCTCAACCTCCTCGTCGACCTGCGCGAACGCCTGGGCCTGGGCATGGTGTTCATCTCCCACGACATCCAGACCGTGCGCTACCTCGCCGACCGCATCGCCGTCCTCTACCTCGGCCGCATCGTCGAGGAGGGCCGGGCCAACGATGTGGCGGGCGCACCCGTGCACCCGTACACCGAGGCGCTGCTCTCCGCGACCCCAGCCTGCTGGAGACCACGGAGCGGATCGTGCTGACCGGCCCGGTGCCCTCGGCCACCAACCCGCCCTCCGGCTGCCCGTTCCGCACCCGCTGCTGGAAGGCCGACGACGAGTGCGCCACGGTCTTCCCCGTGGAGACCTTCGGGCCCGGCGAGCACCGCTGGCACTGCGTCCACCCCAGACCCCGCGTCCCTCACCGGGGCCCGACCCCGTACCGTCCGCAAGGAGCACCGCATGACCGCCCGCACCGCCCCGTATTCCGGCGTGATCCCGCCCGTCGTCACCCCGCTCACCGTGGACGGCGACATCGACCGGGCCTCCCTGGAGCGGGTCGTCGGCCACCTCATCGACGGCGGCGTCAGCGGCCTCTTCGCCCTCGGCAGCTCCGGCGAGACGGCCTATCTGACCCCGGACAGCAGGACGAGGTCATCAAGGTGATCACGGCCGCTTCGGCGGGCCAGGTGCCGGTCCTCGTCGGAGCCATCGAGACCACCACCAACCGGGCGATCGAGCGGGCCCGCGCCGCGACCGGTCTCGGCGCCGACGCGGTGGTCGTCACCGCCCCTTCTACACACGCACCCACAGCACCGAGATTGACCGACACTTCCGGGACATCGCGGCCGGGGTCGACCTGCCGCTGCTCGCGTACGACGTGCCGGTCTGCGTCCACAGCAAGCTGGACCCGGAACTGCTGCTGCCGCTCGCCGCCGACAAGGTGATCGCGGGAGTGAAGGACTCGAGCGGCGACGACGGTTCGTTGCGCCGGCTGATCATCGGCGCCCGTGACCTGCCGGGATTCTCCGTGCTCACGGGCCACGAGCTGGTGGTCGACGCCATGATGCTCTGTGGCGCGGACGGCTCGGTCCCGGGTCTGGGCAATGTGGATCCGCACGGCTACGTGCGGCTGCACGAGGCTGCCGTACGGGGCGACTGGGCCGCCGCGAGGTCCGAACAGGACCGTCTCGTCGCGCTGTTCGACATCATCACGGCGGCCGTCCCGGGCACGGCGTCGGCCACGGCGGCGGGTCTCGGTGCGTTCAAGACGGCCCTGATGCTGCGCGGGATCATCACCACGAACGTGATGAGCCCTCCGATGCGTCGGCTGGACGCGACGGAGACGGCGCAGATCGCCGCGTACCTGGACCGCGCGGAGCTGTCGCGGGCGTAGCGGACAGGGTTGTGCCGGCCCTGGCACAACAACCGCCTACATAAGGGCCGCCCCAGCAACCGATGCTGTCAGGGCGGCCCTTACGTGTGTGAGGACTAACGACGCGAGCTGCGGTTCCGTCGCAGCAGCACGGTGCCGCCGAGCAGCAGTGCGGCGCTGGCACCTGCGGCCAGGCCGAGCTCACCGGCACCGGTCTCGGCCAGCTGTGTGTCGGGGCGTTGGGCCCGGGCTGGCTGGCCGACGGCTCCTGGGCGGGCGGCTCGTTCACCGGCGGCTCGTCCACGGGCGGCTTGTCGGCCGACGGCTCGTCCACCGGCGGGTGCTCGTGCTCCGGACCGCTGACATTGGCGCAGTCGTTGTCCCCGGCAGGGTTGAGAGCACCGACTACATTGACGCTGTTGCCGCAGGCATTGACCGGGACGTCCACCGGAGCCTGGACCAGGTTGCCGGACAGCACACCCGGGGAGCCGACTGCCTTGCCTTCGGCGCTCGCGCCGGAGCCGTGGTGGCCCTTTCCGGAGTCGACGTTCGCACACGCGTTGCCGAACGCGGGTTGAGCAGGGCAACCACATTGACGGTGTTGCCGCAGACATTGACCGGGACGTGTACCGGCACCTGAACGGCGTTGCCCGAACCGACGCCGGGCGAATTAGCGGCGACGCCGTCCGCCGACGCGTCGGCGTGCGCATAACCGCCGACGGCAGTCAGGATGCCGGACGCCGCTGCCATGACGATCATGCTTTTGTTCAACACTTGACGCATTGAATGGGCCTTTCTCAACGATTTCCGCGCGGGTAGTGCACCCGCAAGTGACGCGTGTGTGTGACGAGTGGTGCCGTTGCTGTGTAGAGGTCACGACCTCGGCGGATCGTCATCCCCAATGCGCTGGACGTGAGTCATAACGAGCGGGCGGCGCAGGGGAAACTCGGGAGACGCGGTGAATTGCGGAATCCCCGAACGGGTGACACGCATGCGTTCCTGGTCGCGCTGACGGGCGGCACCGGCTGGAGTGTTCGGGTGTGTACTTCTGCACTTGTGCACGGTCGGCACCCGCCATCCTTTCACTCGTTCAGCAGCATTACCCCTACGAATCCACCTCGTTCATTGTTGTGATACGCAGGAAAATGCTGGGGAGTTGTGCAGCCGCGAAGAATACGGCCAACCGGCAGATTCCTGCTGAGAGTATTCACGCACGCAAATGAAAGGTACTTCCGTGTTCGGAAAGCGAACTGCCGTTGCCTCCCTGTCGGCCGTGGCCCTGGTGGTCATCGGGGCGGCTTCGGCCCAGGCCGATGACGGCCCCAAGTTCGAGAACAACGGGCAGATCCTGTCCTGCTTCAGCCTGGAAGCCCTGAACATCCCGGTCGCGTCGACCTCGAGCAGCAAGATGGACTGCTCCACGAACTACGAGTGGAACACCCAGGCGAACACGAACACGACGGTCATCGACGCCGACACGGCCCCGGCCCAGGCTCCCGCGCAGGCCCAGGCTCCGGCCCAGGCGCAGGCTCCCGCGCAGGCCCCGGCCCCGGCTCCGGCCCAGGCGCAGGCTCCCGCGCAGGCCCCGGCTCCGGCCCAGGCCCAGGCACAGGCTCCCGCGCAGGCTCCGGCCCCGGTCCAGGCTCCCGCGCAGGCTCCGGCTCCCGCCCAGGCATCGCCGTCTGCACCCGTTGAGGCGCAGGCCTACGTGCTGACACCGGTTCAGGCCCCGGTTCAGGCCCCGGCCCAGGCCCCGGCCCAGGCCCCGGCCCAGGCCCCGGCCCAGGCACAGGCCCAGGCTCCTGCCCAGGCTCCTGCCCAGGCCCCGGCTCCCGCCCAGGCATCGCCGTCTGCACCCGTCGAGGCGCAGGCCTACGTGCTGACACCCATTCAGGAGCAGGCTCCGGTAGGGGCACAGGCTCTCCTTCAGGCACCTGTGGAGGGTCTGGCCCCGACGCTGGGCTGAAAGAAATCCCGACTGGGGACTTCCGCTAGACATTCGCTCGTGCGTCGCACGCTGAATTAGAAGCGTTGATTTGGTCGGCGTGCAAAGCACCGTTGTGTGATGCGGTTGTCTCCACGCCATGTCCACCTGGCGTTCGTCAGGATCGGCTTCCTGTGGGCCTCTTCCTTTCTCGAACGTATGCCGATATTGGTGTCGGCTGCCCAGGTGGCCTCTGGAGGCTGGTGCCTCCAGGGGACTGCAACGAGGGCAGGAGAGGCCACGGCTGACCTCTTGCCCTGCGCACCGCCGCTCCGGGTTCCTCCGGGGCGGCGGTTTTCTGTGTCCGGATGCGGAAATCACTATGGGTTCTGTCGTCAACACGCCTCGCGGCGTGGGCCAAACGGTAAAATCGCGGGCGCGCGCCGCCCGAGAAAGCTGCGGAACCCTTGTCCCACAAGGGCGCGCAGCCGCCGCAGCCGCCAGAGCCTCCGTCCGCCACGCTGCGCATCCCGCGTGGCGTTGTGACTCTCAGCGAATTTCCCCTAACATTCTGTAACTGTACGAACACGGTCCACAACGGACTGTGTCGACTGACCAAACGGAGAAGAAATGCGCAAGCTTCAGAAGGCTGGCGTCGTGGTCGCCATGCTCGGCAGCCTCGGCTTCATCGGTGCCGGCACCGCCTTCGCTGGTGAGGGCCCCAACGTGGACGTGACGCAGAGCACCACCTGCAAGTCCCACGACCTGAACATCGACATCCTCGGCAACGTCGGTGTCCTCAACGGCCTGCTGGGCAACGCCCTCGGCGGCGAGGGTGACCGGGCGCCCAGAGCACCAAGCTCGGTTCGACGATGGACTGCAGCAACGACGCTTTCTGAGTCGGTGAGTAGTTGACCACCTGGAACGGTACGGCGGCGGGTCGCCCTCTCGGGGTGGCCCGCCGCCTTGGTGTGGTGAACCGAGCCCGGCGTGCGAAGAATCGTGCGCTCGGCCGAATGGTAGTCATTGCCGCGAAACTCGTTGCGTCGTTGTGTTGTGCGGACTGTTTCGCGCTAAGGTTGTCACTGTTAGTACACGCCCCAATACGGGGCGTGTTGGCACAGCAAAACGGAGAAGAAATGCGCAAGTTCCAGAAGGCCGCCGTCGTGGTTGCCATGCTCGGCAGTGTCGGCTTCATCGGCGCCGGTACCGCGTCCGCCGGTGGTCACGGTGGTCCGGACATCGGCGTCACGCAGAGCTCGGCCTGTACCTCGCACGACCTGAACGTCGACGTTCTCGGCAACGTCGGAATCCTCAACGGCGTTGCGGGCAACCTGCTCGGCGGCGAGGGTGACCGGGCGCCCAGGCCACCAAGCTCGGCTCGACGATGGACTGCAGCAACGACGCTTTCTGAGCGTCCCGCTAGTCGAGTAAGTACCTGAGAGCGGGTCCCGGTTTCCGAGCCATGTGCCCGGAAACCGGGACCGTTTCTTATCGCGAAGGAACGCAGCACATGTTCAGTCGGAAGAAGATCGCAGTCGCCTCCATGCTCATGGGGGCCTCGCGCTGACGGGGCTGGGTGTCACTCAGGCATACGCCGGAGGGGCCCAGGGCGACTGCTCGCCGGACGCGTACGGCAACCTCGTCTGCGTCCAGAAGAGCGAGACCTCGTACACCAGCGAGGACGGTACGTACCACCTCAACCAGAAGCAGAACTGCACGACGGTTTCCCGCGAGACGGTGCGGCAGCCAGAGGCGGGCTCGGGTCAGAGCGGGACGACGAGTGTCGGCCCCGCTGTGAACTGCTCCAACTCGGCGCCTGCGCCGGAGGGCTTCGTCGCCCCACCGTCGTGCGCTGAGCCCGGCGCTGAGCCGGGAACGCGCAGACCAATGGCCGGACCCGAGTGAACCGGGCCCGGCCATTGGTCTGTTCATGCGCGTTCAGGGGCCCTCACGGGGCTGCCGGATCCGCCTGGCTCGCCCTCATCGGCGCGGGGACGAGAGGGCGCCGCACGGTGGTTCCCAGCGTCTCGAGCCGGTTGCAGTACGGCAGCCCGACCAGCGGCTGGTCGGTGCAGAATTTGATGACCAGGTCGGAGAACTCCTCCATTCGTTCCACCGGAGCCAGATGGTCGGCCTCCTTGATGGTGGTGAAGGCCGCCGCAGGCAGCGAAGCGGCGACATCGCGCCCCATCGCTGGTGTGCAGAGAGTGTCGTGCTCACCGGTGAACACCAGGGACGGCACGGAAGGCAGCGGCTCGTCCCGGTACCAGTCGTGGCTCAACAGCCGTGCGTTGTGTTCCACCGACTTCTGGAGATCGTCCTCCGACTGCGCCATGAACTGCCGCAGGAGCAGCCGGGAAACGACCTCGTGCTTGCGGACGACGCCGATACCGGCCGGCGACATGAACCGCTCCACCAGTTCAGCGGCGATTCCGGCCCGGTCCCCACGCTCCAGCATCCGGGTCCAGCGAGGAACCGCGTCGGTGTAGTCGGTCGGGATGACCCGCGTCATCCCGACCAGCCCGAGCTGGCCACATGTTCGGGGACTGCTGGGCGAAGCGCAGGGCGATGGCACCGCCGAAGCAACTGCCGACGAGATTGACCTTGGGCATGTCCAACTCCCCGAGCATGTGCCGCACATTGGCGGCGAGGAAGTCGATGCCGTGGTCCACCGGGAGGAAGTCCGCCGTGCCATAGCCCGGCAGATCCACGGTGACCGTCGTGCAGTGTTCGGCCAGCCACTTCTCGTGGCGCACCCACGCATATCTGTTCTGCGAGGAACCGCCCAGCAGGACCAGCGGCTCGGTCCCTGGGCGGTCCTGGTGGGCGATGCGGCAGTGGTACGTGAACCCCTCGAAGGCGAGCGTCCGTTCTTCCACCCGCACAGCGGCCGGTGGCAGCGGGCCGGGCCGGAATCTGCCACGGATGTGTCCTGTGCGGTGCCGATGTCAGAGCGCATGATGCCCCAGGGAGTGGGATAAGTATGGGACTGAATCTCACGATCCTCCCTCCACACCCGCTTCGTGCCGTTACGTCCTTGGTGGGCGTGTCGGCGAATTCGACGACGTGGTCCGTCCGTGTCATGTATGGCTTGCCACCGGCACGGACGCCGTACGTGAGCGGTGGCAACACCGCTGTCCCTGAAGAAACTTGCACCATGAGCCGGGCCTGAGGGCTGTCCCGAAATCTCTGGCCGGCGCACGACCACAGCTGCTTTCCAAGCTCTCGGCCGCGCTCGAGCAGGGAGACCCACTCCCGCCCAGTTGCCGGAACGCCCGAATGCTCCCGCGGAGCTCCGCCCGGGAGTTGTCTCCCACGCGTGTGCGGGTGTTCCTCAGCCTTGCGATGCACCGCATCCGACATCGCGGGCCGATCCGCCAGGGACTACGGCAGAGGCCTCAGCTCTGCCCGAACTCATGTGTGTTGCGGCCGTAGTTCGTGCGGTTCGGGGCCTTGGCGGCGTGCTGGCCGTTCGCGCGGCTGTGTTCACGCGTTCGCGGGAGCCTGGAGAATTGCGCCGTCCGGCGTAACGGTGGCTACTGTTTCCCGGGCGTCGGGTAGTGCCCCTATGGACCAGTACGACAGCCAGCCCCGTCTTGGCACACGGAGTCCGACACGCCCATCTACGACCGCTTGCTCGCCGAATGGCGAGCGGCAGCGAGGACCTGGAGCGGACGCGACGACCTGCGCCCGTCCCCTCGTCGGGAGCGGCTTCGTCCCGGGGCTCGCACCTCTGGCGAAGCAATGGGCGGCCGCGGTTGACGGGGCGGCGAAAATGTGTTGACGCTGCCGGGCAGTCTGGGGCTGACTAGGTGCCAACGCCGAGGAGCAGGAGAGGTGAGGACATTGATGACTGTCGCTGAGATGGGCCATGCCCACAGCCAGAAGAGCATCGTTCTCACCCCGTGGCCGCCGGCTGACCTTCACCTTCCTTCTCCGCGCCCGAGCGCGCGGCGCCGGGGCCACCCTGTGAAGGGTTTCCCTTGTCTTCTCCTTCTTCCTTCTCGAATCTTCCCGTTCGCTCTCCGTCGCATCCGCTGGCTCCCTACGGCTGGGACGACGACTGGGCGGACACCTTCGCGCCGTACGCCGGGCAGGGTCTGCTGCCCGGACGCGTGGTGCGGGTGGACCGCGGGCAGTGCGATGTGGTCACCCCGAAGGCACCCTCAGAGCGGACACCGCGTTCGTGGTGCCCCGCGACCCGATGCGGATCGTGTGCACGGGGACTGGGTGGCCGTCGACCCCGACGGTGACCCGCAGTTCGTGCGGGCGCTGCTGCCGAGGCGTACGGCCTTCGTGCGCTCGACCTCCTCGCAGCGGTCCGAGGGACAGGTGCTCGCCACCAACATCGACCACATCGTCATCTGTGTCTCGCTCGCCGTCGAGCTGGACCTAGGACGGCTGGAACGCTTCCTCGCCCTGGCCATGTCCAGCACCGACGGAGCCGCGCTGCTCGGTGACGGGGCGCGGGCCGGCCGGTACGAGGCAGATGCCCTCGTGCTGCTCACGAAGGCCGATCTGGTCCCGGACGCCACCACGCTGTCCCACCTGGTCCAGGACATCGAGTCCATCGCCCCGGTGTGCAGGTGCTGCCCGTCAGCTCCGTCACGGGGAGGGGCCGATGTGTTCGGCGCCATCGTCTCGGGAGGTACGAGCGTGCTGCTCGGGCTCTCCGGTGCGGGCAAGTCGACCCTGGCCAACACGCTGCTGGGGCAGGACGTCATGGATGTGCGGGCGGCGCGCGACGCGGACGGCAAGGGCCGCCACACCACCACGACACGCAACCTCCTGATGCTGCCCGGCGGCGGCGTACTGATCGACACTCCCGGGCTGCGCGGAGTGGGCCTCTGGGATGCCGAGGCCGGCGTCGGACAGGTCTTCTCCGAGATCGAGGAGCTGGCACAGCGGTGCCGCTTCCATGACTGTGCCCATGGGGCCGAGCCCGGCTGCGCGGTGCTCGGCGCGATCGAGGACGGGACACTGCCCGAGCGGCGTCTGGACAGCTACCGCAAGCTGCTCCGCGAGAACCACCGGATCGCGGCGAAGACCGACGCGCGGCTGCGCTCGGACACCCTGCGTGAGTGGAAGCGCAGGGGAGCCGAGGCCGGGCCGCGATGGAGTTCAAGCGCGGCAGGGTGCGGTAGCGGGCTCGGCGGGCGCCGGGTTCGACGTCCGAATACCGCGAGTGCGCTGTCGGCCGGTGGCGCACACTGGATCGTGTGATGGACGAACAGACCAGGTACGAGGCGGTGAGCAGCCGCGACGCGCGGTTCGACGGAGAGTTCTTCTTCGCCGTCGCGACGACCGGTATCTACTGTCGGCCGAGCTGCCCCGCCGTCACCCCAAGCGGCAGAACGTGCGGTTCTATCCGACCGCGGCCGCGGCCCAGGGCAACGGCTTCCGGGCGTGCAGACGCTGCCGCCCGGACGCCGTCCCGGCTCGGCCGCATGGAACGTACGCGCCGATGTCGTCGGCCGTGCCATGCGGATGATCGGCGACGGAGTGGTGGACCGGGAAGGTGTCCCCGGGCTCGCGGGAAGGCTCGGCTACAGCGCACGACAGGTGCAGCGCCAGCTCAACGCCGAGCTGGGCGCCGGACCGGTCGCACTCGCGCGCGCCCAGCGGTCCCACACCGCGCGGGTCCTGCTCCAGACCACGCAGCTGCCGGTCACCGAGATCGCCTTCGCGTCCGGCTTCGCCAGCGTGCGCCAGTTCAACGACACGATCCGGCAGATCTACGCCCGTACGCCCAGCGCTCTGCGCGCCGAGGCGGGGACGGGCCTCGGCGCGGGGCACGCCAAGGGCGCAGGGCCGGGATTCCGCTCAGGCTCGCCCACCGTGGCCCGTACGCGGCCCGTGAGGTCTTCGACCTCCTGGCCGGCCAGACCGTGGCCCGGATCGAGGAGATGAACGGCGTCCCCGGCAGCCGCACCTACCGGCGCACCCTGAGGCTGCCGTACGGGGCAGGCATCGTCGCCGTCGACGAGGCGTCCGCCGGCCCGTGGCTGGAGGCCCGGATCGAGCTCACCGACCTGCGTGACCTGACCACCGCCGTACAGCGGCTGCGTGGGCTGCTTGACCTGGACGCCGATCCGTACGCCGTCGACCAGGCGCTCCGGGCCGACCCCGGCTCGCGCCGCTGGTCGCCGCGCGCCCGGGCTGCGCTCGCCGGGCGCCGCCGATCCGGAAGAGTTCGCCGTACGGGCGCTGGTGGGGCGCGAGGTGGCCGATGAGCTGGTGGCGGAGTACGGGAAGGTGCTGGACGTGCCGTGCGGCGGGCTCACCCATGTCTTCCCCGAACCGGGCGTGCTGGCGGGCACCGCGCAGGACCCGCGCTGCGGGCCCTGGCCTCCGCGCTGGCCGACGGACAGGTGCGGCTGGACGCCGGCGCCGACCGGGACGAGGCGCAGCGGGCGCTGCTGCGGCTGCCGGGCATCGGGCCCGAAACCGCGGCGCTGATCAGGATGCGGGCGCTGGGCGATCCCGATGTGGACCCGTACGGGATCGCCCAAGCCGAGGCGTGGCGGCCGTGGCGCTCGTACGCCGCGCGCCATCTGGAGCTCGCGGGTCCGGGCGCCCCGGCAGCATCTCAGCCCCAGACCACCGCACCCAGCCAGGCGCCGGCCACCAGCAGGCAGGCGAACAGCTCTACGAGCACCGAGTAGCCGGTCGCCCGCATGACCGACCTGAACGCGGTCCAGCCCGCCCCACGGCTGCCCAGCCGCAGCCGCTCCGCGCCGTAGATCCCACCGACGTACCCCAGGATCCCGCCCACCACGGGCAGCACGAAGAAACCCGCGATCGCGGCGATACCGCCGAGCATCAGCGTCTTGCGCGGCGCCCCGACTCACCCGGACGGCGTGGTGGGAGCAGCGCTTTGAGGGCCTGGTTCACCAGCAGCAGCGCCGTCGCGCCGATCAGTACGGCCCAGGCGAGCTGTGTCGTGTCCGTCAGCGCCCACCACAGGACAGCGGCCCATACGATCGCCTGACCGGGGACCCCGCGACCAGCACTCCGGCCAGCCCGAGCAGCATGACCGCGCCGACGGCAACGAGCTGCCACACACTCATTCGACCAGCGTGCCGGAGTCTGCCCGGTCCTGCCTGCCGACGTGGCTCCCCGGGGCGCGAACAGCCGGGGCGGGCCAGGTCACCCGGGGTGTCGCGGGCGACCCAGCCCCGCTCGTACGCATGCCAGCCCAGCTGCATCCGCGTCGACACCCCGGTCAGCTCCATGAGCCCCTTGACCCGCCGCTGCACCGTCCGCAGCCCCAGCCGCAGCTGCTTGGCCACACTCGCGTCCGTCAGGCCGGACAGCAGCAGCGAGAGAATTTCCAGGTCGGTCGTATCCGGACCGGCACCGTCCTCCTGAATCGCGCGGTTCTCGCCCAGCCGCAGCGGCATCGCATCCCGCCACACCGCGTCGAAGATTCCCATCAGCGACTCCAGCAGACCGCTCGCGTGGACGACGAGCGCCGCCGGCTCCGCACCCCGGGCCGTCAGCGGCACCATGGCCAGCGTGCCGTCGGCGACGACCAGCTGGTGGGCACCCTGTCCACCACCCGGCACTGCTCGTCGCGTCCCAGTGCCGCCGTGAGCTCCAGGATTCCGGACGGCAGGGAGAGCATCTCCCGCTCGACCACCACCCGGTAGGACACCCGCGCATCGCGGCCCGTTCCTCCGACTCGTTCTCCATCCCGGTCACCGCGACCGGCTTCCCCGTGACCAGTGCGCAGACCTCCGAGGCGGCGCCCAGCTGCAGCTGATGAAACCGGTGCGCCACCGCACTCGCCCCGGTGACCACCTCCACCAGATCGTGCACCGCCGGCTCGGTCGCCTCCGCCCGGTACTCCTCGGCGAGCAGCGCCGATGCCAGCTCGGCCTGTTCCAGCTCATGGCGCTGCTGCGTCAGCAGTGCACCCAGCGCGACCCCGGGGCGCCGCCACCAGCGGTCCTGCCGCGCCGACGACTGGGCCGCGAGCCCCTGCTGTTCCAGCCGGCGCAGCGCCCGCTCGGTGTCGGGCTCGGGAGGGCGAGCCGGTGCGCGAGATCGGAGAGCTCCGCCGCCCCCGTCGCGACAAGCGCTCGGTACGCCGCTTCCTGCCTCTCGTCCAGACCTATGGCTCCCAACATCCTGCGGGCCCTCCCCGGGTGGTGATCGCGCCTCTCGCGCCTTTCGGCAGGCCGGCCGTGGCGGGAAAAGGCCACGGCGTGAACCCGCCGGGCACATCATCCCGTACCGCGGGCCGCTCTGCCAATGTGGCGCCACCGCAGCACCAATCGCGTACGGCATTGGGAGCGGCCGGCGCCGCGGTCCTCTCCGCCACCGCGATCGCGCCGTCCGTGGCCGCGCCACAGGACCCTCACCGTCACGCTTGTCATCGGCACGGTCGACGAGAGCTCTCCAACGCCACCGGGCTGATCCGGCAGGGCTACGACGACGCCGGCTCCACGACCGTCCCGCTGATCGCCACCTACAGCAAAGACGCCGCCCGCAGTGCGCTGATCACAACGGCCGGTCCGCCGAGCGTCCTTCCAGTGGGGTGGGGCCGCTCGGCGGACCTCTTTTCTGACGTCACTTCCGGGCCTCTTTTCCCGATGAACCGTTTTCGCACGGCTCGCGCGGTGGACAATAAGGGCATGAGTCAGCAGGGAGAAGCCCGCCGCCCATGAGGACGACTGGTGGCGCAGGCTGTACAGCGAAACCACGCCGGACACCGGTCCCAGCAGCGCGGCCGACAGTCTCGACGACCGCTTCGACTCCGCCTCGGACGCGGTGGGGCAGACGGATGCGACGGGTCCGGCGGGTCCGGCAGGGCCGGTTACGGGCCGCAGAGACCCGGCCGAGGACCCGGCTCCGAAGCCGGCCCGGCCCCGGCTTCGGGCGCCGCGCATGTCACCGGGGAGGGCGCAGCTGTTCCGGTACCCGATCCCCGGCTGCCGGCGACGGGCCCTGCCCCGGTGCGCCGCACGCCCGCGACGTACACCGGACTCCGCCGCCGCAGCGGCCGGCCGCGGACGGCTGCCCGTACCCCAGCGGTCCGCGCCGGATGTGTCGCCGGGGCCCCGGCCGGCCGCTCCCGCCGGGCCGCAGCCGCGCACCGGCCCCGCGGTCCCGGCCCGTACCGTGGCGGACCCCGCACCGTGGGAGCCTCCGGTGCGGTCTGCCCGGCCGCGGACCTTCGCAGCCCCGGCTCCTCCCGCACCGCCCGCACCGCCCGCGCCGCCTTCCGTGAGTGATGCCGATGCGCACCCTCCCCGGCCGGCCGGGAGGGTGCACCGAACAGACCCTGGACCAGGGGCCGCGGGTTCCGTCACCGCACCCCGCCCGGTCGTCGGTCACGTCGGGGACCGGCCGCCCACCTACGACGCCGAACCAGCCGCCCTGCCCGCCTCCGGCCCCGACGACCTGGACCGGCTCGTCGCCGATACGGTGCTCGACGGTGCCCGGTACGGGGCCTACACCCTGCGGGCCGCCTCCGTGCGCGGCGACTCCGCTCGCTTCCGCGGCGAGCCACGTAGCGATGCGCTGCTCACCGCCCGGTTCGGATCCGGTGACGGCGCCCTGGTCCTGGTAGCGGTGGCAGGCGGGGCCGGAGCGGCCGGCCAGGCGCATGTCGCTGCCGCCGATGCCTGCAGCTGGATCGGCGGCGCCGTCGGCCGCAGCCATGCCAGGCTCTCCGACGACATAAGGGCAGGACGCAGAGGCGACCTCAAATCGGGTCTGCACCGCCTCACCGACCGCACCTACGGCAAGCTGCGCGCCCGTGCCGCCGAGCTCGGCCTGGAACCCGACTCCTACACCGTGGGCCTGCGCTGTCTGCTGCTGTCCGCCGACCCGGCCTGCCGCACCCGGGTCTTCTTCGGTGTCGGCAACGGTGGGCTGTTCCGGCTCCGCGACGGTGTCTGGCAGGACCTCGAACCCCAGCTCCCCGGTGCCGGGGCCGTCGGGGAGCCTGTCGTGGGCTTCGGTTCCGCGCCGTCCGGCGGCGCAGCGAGCGAACAGGGCCCAGACGGGGACCGGCTGACCATGGACCTGCAGATCACGACAGCCCCGTCCCCGTACGTCGAGAGTCCGGTGCCATCTCCCGCCGAGCCCTTCAGATTCCGTGCCTCGGTGGCGCGCCCGGGGACACCCTGCTGCTCTGCAGCAACGGCCTGGCCGAACCGATGCGCGGTGAACCGGCACTCTCCAGGGAACTGGCCGAGCGCTGGGCCCCGGGCCGGCCGCCGGGGCTGGCCGGCTACCTCGCGGACACCCAGCTCCGGGTCAAGGGATACGCCGACGACCGCACGAGCGCCGCGGTCTGGGAGGCGTAACGGCGCGGGCCATGGGTTGATGGACTGGTAATGACCGTCCGGCCGGTGTTTCGGACTCCGCAGCCAGGACAGCCGCATGTGCACGGAGCACGGCAGAGAGGCACGTACCCATGGCCAAGCAGAACGTGTCGGAACAGTTCGTCGACATCCTCGTGCGAGCGGGGTCAAGCGGCTGTACGGCGTCGTCGGCGACAGCCTCAACCCCGTGGTCGACGCCATCCGGCGTAACGACGCCATCGACTGGATCCAGGTCAGACACGAGGAGACCGCAGCCTTCGCTGCCGGTGCCGAGGCCCAGATCACCGGCAGCCTCGCGGCCTGCGCCGGATCCTGTGGCCCCGGAAATCTCCACCTCATCAACGGTCTCTACGACGCACACCGCTCCATGGCGCCGGTCCTGGCCCTCGCCTCGCACATCCCTTCGAGCGAGATCGGCCTCGGATACTTCCAGGCCACCCATCCGGAGCTGCTCTTCCAGGAGTGCAGCCACTACAACGAGATGATCTCCAACCCGGAGCAGATGCCGCGGCTGCTCCAGACGGCCATCCAGCACGCCATCGGGCAGGGCGGGGTCAGCGTCGTGACGATGCCCGGCGACATCGCCTCCCAGCCGGCTCCGGAGAAATCGGTCGAGCACGCGATGGTCACCTCACGACCCTCGGTGCGGCCCGGTGACGAGGAGATCGACAAGCTCTGCCGGCTGGTCGACGAGGCCAAGCGGGTGACCTTGTTCTGCGGCAGCGGCACCGCGGGCGCCCACGCGGAGGTGATGGAGTTCGCCGAGCGGGTGAAGTCCCCGGTCGGGCACGCGTTGCGGGGCAAGGAGTGGATCCAGTACGACAATCCGTACGACGTCGGCATGAGCGGACTGCTCGGTTACGGCGCCGCTTACGAGGCGACCAACGAGTGCGATCTGCTCATCCTGCTGGGCACCGATTTCCCGTACAACGCGTTCCTCCCGGACGATGTGAAGATCGTCCAGGTCGATGTGCGTCCCGAGCACCTGGGCCGGCGCTCCAAGCTCGACCTCGCGGTCTGGGGCGATGTGCGTGAGACGCTGCGCTGTCTGACCCCGCGGGTGAAGGCCAAGACCGACCGCAAGTTCCTCGACCGGATGCTGAAGAAGCACGCCGACGCGCTGGAGGGCGTGGTCAAGGCCTACACCCGCAAGGTCGACAAGCACGTGCCGATCCACCCGGAGTACGTCGCCTCGGTGCTGGACGAGATCGCCGACGACGACGCGGTGTTCACCGTCGACACCGGCATGTGCAATGTCTGGGCGGCCCGCTATCTCACCCCCAACGGCAAGCGCCGGGTGATCGGTTCCTTCAGCCACGGCTCGATGGCCAACGCACTGCCACAGGCGATCGGAGCCCAGTTCACCGACCGCAACCGGCAGGTGGTGTCGATGTCGGGCGACGGCGGATTCTCCATGCTGATGGGAGACTTCCTCACCCTGGTCCAGCACAACCTGCCAGTGAAGGTCGTCCTGTTCAACAACTCCTCGCTGGGCATGGTCGAGCTGGAGATGCTCGTGGCCGGCCTGCCGTCGTTCGGTACGACCTACCAGAGCACCGACTACGCAGCCATCGCGAGGGCGGCCGGGGCCTACGGGGTGCGGGTGGAGAAGCCCAGGCAGCTGGAGAGCGCACTCAGGGAGGCCTTCAAACACAAGGGCCCCGCGCTCGTCGATGTGGTCACCGACCCGAACGCGCTCTCCATCCCGCCGAAGATCAGCGCCGACATGGTCACCGGCTTCGCGCTCTCCGCGAGCAAGATGGTGCTGGACGGGGAGTGGGACGGATGCTCCAGATGGCCCGCTCCAACCTCCGGAACGTGCCCCGCCCCTGACCGGAAATCTCCGGGGCGGGGCATCCGCTCACGCGGGGTCAGCCGAACCGTCAGGATCTGGAACGGCCGCAGTGACAGTACGAGGGCGTCCCCGTCGGTGACCGCCTCGTGCAGCGGCCGCTCCAGCAGATCGGTGATCTGCGCCCGCAGGACGGGAAACCGACCCGCAGCGCCGAGTCCGCGCGCCCGCCCGCCGACTCGTAGAGCCGTACGATCACATCTGCGCTGCGGTCCTCGGCGAGCTTCACGGACTCCACGGTGACCGCCGGATGCCCCGTCGTGATCAGCGACGGCAGGGCGGAGGCCACCGCGGCCCGCAGCGGCAGATTGAGCGCGAGCCCTCCCGTACCGCGTCCACGACCTCGGCACCCGGCGCCAGCGCGTAGCGGAACCGGTGCGTCCCGAGATCGGTGTGCGGATCGGGGCTGTGCGGGGCGCGCAGCAGCGTCAGCCGTACGGTGGTGCCGAGCCCTGCCTCGTGCGGGGTCCGGGTCACCTCGTGGCCGTACGTCGAGTCGTTGAGGACGGCGACGCCGTAACCCGGCTCGGCCACCCGCAGCCAGCGGTGGGCGCAGATCTCGAAGCGGGCCGCGTCCCAGCCGGTGTTGTCGTGCGTGGCCCGGTGCACATGGCCGAACTGGATCTCTGCCGTGGACCGTTCGGCATGCACATCCAGCGGGAAGGCCGCTTTGAGCACCTTCTCCGACTCCTGCCAGTCCACCTCGGTGTCGATGTCCAGCTGCCGGGAGCCCGCGGCCAGCCGCAGCTCCTGCACGATCCGCGACTTCCCGAACGAGCGCACCACCCGGACGGCGGCCCGCAGCGGTCCCTCCTCGACGAGTTCGACCGAGTCGGCCCCGGTCAGATCCGTACCGGAGCGGCGGTAGTGCTTGTCGATGTCCCAGGCATCCCAGTGGTTGGGGTGGTCCGGATGCAGCCGGAGGAGATTGGCCCGTTGACCGGGGACGAGGACATCACGGCCCGCCACCAGGTCGCGCACCGAGGAGACCAGCCCGTCCCCGTCGACGGTGACCCTGAGCAGCCCGTTGTCCAGCACGATTCCTTCGTCGGCGGCGGCGCCGGCCGCCGTGGCCGGGTGATCGGGCAGAATCGAACCGTCCAGCAGCCCGGCGCCCAGAGCCGGTGTCCTGGCCAGTACCGCCGTCCGCCCGTCGCCGAGCGGCTGCACCTGCGCACCGGACGGCAGCACCCGCTCGCCTCAGCGTCCAGCTCGATGACCTGACTGCGTTCGTACGGGGAGGAGTTGAGGGCGACGAGCCCTCGGCGGCGCCGAGGGCGGTAACCGCATCGGCCACCACATCGGCCAGCTCGCGCGCACCTCCTCATAGGTGTCACGGGCCTCACGGTGCACCCAGGCGATCGAGGAACCGGGCAGGATGTCATGGAACTGGTGCAGCAGGACCGTCTTCCAGACGCGGTCCAGCCGCTCGTACGGATAGTGGTAGCCGGTGGTCCTCAGCGCCGCCGCCGTCGCCCACAACTCCGCCTCGCGCAAGAGGTGTTCACTGCGCCGGTTGCCCTGCTTGGTCTTGGCCTGGGTGGTGTACGTCGCCCGGTGCAGCTCCAGATACAGCTCGCCCGACCAGACGGGCGCCTGCTCCCCGTACTCCTCCTCGGCCGCCGCGAAGAAGGCCGAAGGCTCTCGATCTCGACCCGCGGAGAGCCTTCCAGATCCCGCAGCCTGCGGGCCTTCTCCAGCATCTCGCGGGTCGGACCGCCGCCGCCGTCACCCCAGCCGAACGGGACCAGGGAGCGTGAGGCCCGGCCCTGTCAGCGAAGTTCCTCTCGGCGTGGGCGAGTTCACTCGCGCTGAACTGGGCGTTGTACGTGTCGACGGGAGGAAATGGGTGAAGACCGGGTCCCGTCGATGCCCTCCCACCAGAAGGTGTGATGCGGCATCTTGTTGTGCTGGTTCCACGACAGCTTCTGCGTCAGGAACCACCGCACCCGGCCAGCCGCGCCAGCTGAGGGAACGCCGCCGTGTAGCCGAAGGAGTCCGGCAGCCAGATCTCCTGCGTGTCCACCCCAGCTCCTGCTCGAAGAACCGCTTGCCGTGCACGATCTGCCGGGCCAGTGCCTCGCCGCCGGGCATGTTCGCATCGGACTCCACCCACATCGAGCCGACCGGTGCCCACTGCCCGTCCGCAACCGCCTTCTTGATCCGCTCCCAGATGTGCGGCTGGTGCTCCTTCACCCAGGCGTACTGCTGCGCCTGGGAACAGGCGAAGACCAGCTCCGGATAGTCCTGTGCGAGGGCGGTGACATTCGCGAAGGTCCGAGAGGCCTTGCGTACTGTCTCGCGCAGTGGCCACAGCCACGCCGAGTCGATATGGGCGTGTCCGGCCGCCGAGATCCGGTGCGCGCTCGCCGATGCCGGGCGGGACAGCGCATCGGCCAGCTCGGCCCGGCCGGCCGCCGCGGTGCCCGCCACATCGTGCAGGTCGAGCGCGTCCAGCATGCGCTCCAGCGACCGTAGGATCTCGTGCCGCCTGGAGCGGTCGGCGGGCAGCTCCCGCATCAGCTCGGACAGCACCTCGATATCCAGGACCAGATGCCAGACCTCCTCGTCCAGCACGGCGAGATCGGCGCAGGCGAAGGTGTAGAGGGGCGGTCCCCTGCCGTCAGCACATCGCCGAGCGGAGTCGGCTCGAAGCCGTGTTCCAGTACGGACGGGTTGGCCGCCGCCTCCAGCAGCAGGCCGACCGGTTCACCGCCCGCCGCCGGTGCGGCGATGGTGAGGTGGCGGTTGCGCGGGTGGATCCCCTGAGGGGACCCTTCGGCGTCGTACAGCATGCCCTCTGCCTGGAAGCCCGGTCCCTGGCCGGAGAAGCCGGGGTCGAACACCGCTTCCACCCTGCGGCCCGCCCACTCCTGGGGCACCGCGCCTTCGATCCGGAACCAGCTCGTGGACCAGGGTTTCCCCATGGCGTACCCACCTCGAAGGGCTCGTACCGGCCCTCGACGGCCTGCGACACCGGAACCGGCTCGCCGGGGCGTGCCAGACGGTGAGGGCGAGCGGGGACCGGGCCGCGTACTGGGCAGGGCGGATGAACTGGTGGAGCGCCCGTTCGAGGCGGCCCTCCACCAGGGTGCGGTCGTCGTGCATCACAGCTCCTCGGGGTCGGCACCTGCGGGTTCCTATGGCCCTACCCAGCAGGTGCGGGTGACACCTCGAGGTGGGCCTCACGCAGTGGCCGTGACGCCAATTGGCCTGGTCTGCAGCTCCCTTGGCACCCTCTGGGCAATGTGACATATTACTGCCGTGCCCATGAGACAGCACTTGGATGTCGTCATCGTCGGAGCCGGCGTCGTCGGCGCCGCATGTGCCTACTACGCCACCCGGTCCGGATTGTCGGTCGCAGTGGTCGACCGCGGGCCGGTCGCCGGCGGCACCACGGGCGCCGGGGAGGAAACCTCCTGGTCTCCGACAAGGTGCCCGGACCGGAACTGGAGCTCGCCCTGCTCTCCTGTGCGCTATGGCAGGAGCTGGCCGGCGAACTGCCCGCCGACATCGAGTTCGAACGCAAGGGAGGCCTGGTCGTCGCGGCCGGCGAGGAGTCGTTCGCCACCCTGACCGATACGGCGAAGGGACAGAGCGCAGCGGGTGTCGAGGTACACCCGGTGACATCGCACCGGCTGCGGGATCTCGAACCTCGTCTCGCACCGGGGCTCGCGGGCGGTATTCACTATCCGCAGGACGCGCAGGTGCAGCCGGCGCTGGCCGCGGCCCATCTGCTGCGGGAGGCCCGGCGGGCCGGTGCCCGGCTGCACTGGGCGAGGAGGTCACCGCCGTACTTACCGGGCGCTCCGGGACGGTCCGGGCGTACGAACCACACGCCGGACCCTGCTCGCGCCTGCTGTGGTCAACGCCGCGGGAACCTGGAGCGGGGAAGTCGCGGCGCTGGCCGGTGTGGAGCTGCCGGTGCTGCCTCGACGTGGCTTCGTCCTGGTCACGGAGCCGCTGCCGCGCCTGATCCGGCACAAGGTGTACGCGGCGCAGTATGTGGCCGACGTGTCGAGCGGATCGGCGGCGCTCCAGACCTCACCGGTGGTCGAGGGTACGCCGTCCGGGCCTGTGCTGATCGGCGCGAGCAGGAACGCGTGGGCTACGACCGTACCTTGTCCGTTCCGGTGATCAGCCGGCTGGCAGCCCAGGCGGTCGCACTCTTCCCGGTACTGGCCGATGTCACACTGCTGCGGACCTACCACGGGTTCCGCCCCTATCTGCCGGACCATCTCCCGCGATCGGCCCGGACCCGCGGGCACCCGGTCTCTACCACGCATGCGGTCACGAAGGCGCGGGGATCGGGCTGGCGCCCGCGACAGGCGTGCTGATTACCGCAGCGCTCCGGGGCGAAGCCGGCGATCGCCCCAGGGCCGTTCAGGCCGGAACGGTTCGCCGCGCCGGGGACGCCCGAGTCACGGGATCCGCGTCCGATTGACCCGCTGAGAAGACGTCAACACGGCGTCGGAGAGGAGCTTTGTGGCACGCGTCCCGAATCTCGTTCAGCATCTCATCCAGCGCCGTGCCGCGCGCCGTGCCGCGCGACGAACGCCTGCCGGCCTGGCCCGAACGGTGCCCCAGGCACAGTTCGAGTTCAGCATCGACGGCCGTCCGGTGAACGCACTCCCTGGGCAGAGCGTCGCCGCCGCCCTGTGGGCGGCCGGCATCCTGACCTGGCGCACCACCCGCGTCAACGGTCAGCCGCGCGGCGCCTTCTGCGGCATCGGATCCTGCTTCGACTGCCTGGCCACTGTCAACGGCCGTCCCAACCGGCGGGCCTGCCTGCTGCCGGTCCGACCGGGCGACCGGGTCACGACGCAGGAGGGTGACGGCCATGCGGAACTCGTCCGATGACACGGGTGCGCAAGCCCCTCCGCCGCCTGCAGACCTCGCCGTGGTGGGTGCGGGGCCGGCCGGTCTGATCGCGGCGGTCACCGCCGCCGGTCATGGGCTCGATGTGATCGTGCTGGACGCCTCGGAAGTGATCGGAGGCCAGTACTACCGCTGCCCGGCCCCGCGATCGGCGCCACCCGGCCAGAGGCCCTGCACCACGGCTGGGGTGCGTTCGCCGCGCTCGGCGCCCGATTCGATGGATACATCCGTACGGGGCGTATCCACCACCGCGCATGGCACCAGGTGTGGGCCGCCGAAGGCTCCGGCACCAACTGGATCCTGCATGCCGTCACGGGTCCCGAGGGCGACGGGCGTGCCGCGGTCGCCGCCCGCCGACTGCTGTTCGCTACGGGCTCGCACGAACGGCAACTTCCTTCCCCGGCTGGACGGTGCCGGGAGTGGTGGGTGCGGCAGGGGCACAGGCCATGCTCAGTCGGGCCTGGTGCTGCCCGGCCGACGCATCGTCGTCGCGGGCAGCGGGCCGCTGCTCCAGGCTGTCGCGCACTCACTGGCCAGGGCGGGCGCCGATGTGCCCCTGCTGGTCGAGGCAGCTGGATACGGGGCATACGCCCGCGCCCCCGTGTACTGGCCGCCAACCCCGGCAAGCTGTGGGAGGGCGCCAGGAACGGCGCTGCGCTGCTGCGGAGCCGGGTGCGTGTCATGTCACATGCGGCGGTGACCGCCGTACACGGCACGGACCGGGTCAAGGCGGTCACCGTGAGTCGGCTGGACGGAAGTTGGCGGCCCGTACCCGGATCGGACCGGCGTATCGATTGCGACGCGCTCGCAGTGGGGCACGGACTGGTACCTCAGCTGGAGCTCGGGTCGGCTCTGGGATGTGTCACCCGTGAGTGTTCCGACGGTACTCATGCCCTCGTTCTCGACGATCAGCTGCGGACGAGTGTGCCGGGCGTTTGGGGCGCGGGTGAGGTGGGCGGGATCGGAGGAGTCCAACTCGCCCTGGCTGAGGGAGAACTGGCCGCGATGTCGATCGTCCGCGACGCCCGGAGCGAGGGCCGGGGGACGTGGCGGCGGCGCTCGTGCACAGGCGCAGGAGGCTGCGGTCGTTCGCGGACACGATGGGTGCGGTGCACCGGCCGGGACCCGGCTGGCGCGCATGGCTGTCCGCGGACACCGAGGTCTGCCGCTGCGAGGAGGTCACGGCCGGCCGGATCGCGACAGCTGTCGACGAACTCGCCGCCGGGGATGCCCGCACCGTGAAACTCCTCACCCGCGCCGGGATGGGCTGGTGCCAGGGACGGATGTGCGGCACCGCGGTCCGTGAACTCGCCCGTACCGGACGTGATCCCGGTGATGCCTCAGGTCCCGAACGGCGTTCGCTTGCCTGCCCGTTGCCACTTTCCACCCTCGCGGAGACCGATCGCTCGGCCCAGTAGCAACGCAGTGCCGTCTGCCGCACGGTGACATGCCACCTATCTCTCAAGGAGTCTCATGCCGACGAACAGCAGCCTTCGCACCCACCCTGGCGCGGGGTCATGGTCGCCACACCTCTGACACTGCGCGAGGACATGTCCATCGACTTCGACGCCTACGCCGAGCATGTCCACCGGCTCATCGAGGCAGGCTGCGACGGAGTCGTGCCCAACGGCTCGCTGGGGAGTACCAGACCCTCACGGATGCCGAACGCGACAGGGTGGTGAAGGTCGCCGTCGAAGCAGCGGGCGACGGGGCCAGGGTCATGCCCGGGATCTCCGCCTACGGAAGCGCCGAGTCGCGCCGCTGGGCCGAACGCTCCGCCGAGGCGGGTGCGGGCTCGGTTCTCCTGCTGCCGCCGAACGGGTACCGCTGCGAGGACGCCGCCGTGCGCGCCCACTACGCCGTGGTCGCCGAGGCGGGGTGCCGGTCGTGGCCTACAACAACCCGTATGACACCAAGGTGGACTTGACACCGGGCCTGCTGTCCAGGCTTCATCAGGACGGCAGCATCGTGGCTGTCAAGGAGTTCAGCGGTGACGTCCGCAGAGCGTACGAGATCGCCGAAGAGGCACCAGGGCTCGATGTGCTCATCGGGGCCGACGACGTCCTGCTGGAACTGGCCCTGGCGGGCGCGGTCGGATGGGTCGCAGGATGTCCCAACATGCTGCCCACCAGCTGCGCTGAGCTGTACCGGGCCGCCGTGGACGGGAACCTGGCCACCGCCCTGCCGCTGTACCGGCAGCTGCACCCTGCTGCGCTGGGATTCCAAGCCGGAATTCGTACAGGCCATCAAGGCCTCGATGGCCACGGCCGGGTGGCACTCGGGGCCCGTGCGGCCGCCGCGCCTGCCCTCCCGGCGGATTCCGCCGCCGCGGTGAGGGCGGCGACCGAGAAAGCACTGGCCGAGGGCCTGAGCTGAGCCGCCGGCCTTCGGGGTACAGCGGCCTGTGGGACACCGGAACGACTCAGGGGAATCAATGCGGACACGCCATATCTTCCATGCCGTCGACTCACATACCGAAGGCATGCCGACTCGCGTCATCACCGGTGGCATCGGGACCCTTCCCGGCGCCACCATGGCCGAGCGGCGCACGCACTTCCTGGAGTACCGGGACGCGGTGCGGACCCTGCTGATGTACGAACCGCGCGGGCACGCTGCCATGAGCGGAGCGATCCTTCAGCCGCCCACCCGTCCGGACGCGGACTTCGGCGTCCTGTTCATAGAGGTGTCCGGCTCGCTGCCGATGTGCGGGCACGGCACCATCGGGGTGGCCACGGTGCTGGTGGAGACCGGCATGGTCGAGGCCATCGAGCCGGTCACGACCGTACGGCTGGACACACCCGCCGGGCTCGTCACCGTCGAAGTGCACGTGAAGGACGGGCGGCCACCGCGGTCACCCTGACCAACGTTCCCGCCTTCAGTGTCGCACTGGGGCGGGAGGTGGACCTCCCCGGTCATGGCACTGTCCGCTACGACCTCGCCTACGGCGGCAACTTCTACGCCATGCTGTCCCTGGCCGATCTGGGGCTCGGCTTCGATCGCGCCCGCAAGGGCGAGATCCTTACGGCCGGACTGGCCCTGATGGACGCCGTCAACGCCATCGATCCTCCCGTCCATCCGGAGGACCCCGGCATCCACGGGCTGAAGCACGTGCAGCTGATCGCCCCGGATCGGACGCGGTCCACTCCAGGCACGCGATGGTCATCCACCCCGGCTGGTTCGACCGCTCGCCGTGCGGCACCGGAACCTCCGCACGGATGGCACAGCTGCACGCGCGCGGTGAACTGCCGTTGCACACCGACTTCGTGAACGAATCATTCATCGGCACATCCTTTACCGGGAGACTCATCGGGCAGACCGCGGTCGCGGAGTTCCCCGCCGTCGTCCCAACGGTCACGGGACGCGCCTGGATCACGGGGACCGCGCAGTTCTTCCTGGACCCGGCCGACCCGTTTCCGGAAGGCTTCCTGCTGTGAACCGACTTGGGACCGACGGTGCCTGTGGACAGGGATCCCATTGGAAACGTGACATTGTATTCTGAGGCTCCGCACGGTGCTGGAGGAAAGACATGGCCCGCCTGACGTCGCTCAATGTGATCTCGGCACAGGAGCATCTGCGCGACCAGGTGGCGCACGCGCTGCGGGCTGCGCTGATCGCCGGCGAACTGCGCCCAGGCATGATCTACTCCGCTCCCGCGCTCGCCACGGAGTTCGGTGTCTCGGCGACGCCGGTTCGCGAAGCCATGCTCGACCTCGTCCGGGAAGGCCTGGTCGAGGCAGTGCGCAACAAGGGCTTTCGCATCACCGAGCTGACCGAGCAGGACCTCGACGACTTCACCGAACTGCGCGCCATGATCGAGGTTCCCACCGTCGGCCGGATTGCCCGGATGGGCAGGACCGAAGAGCTGGAGGCGCTGCGCCCGATCGCCCTGGAGATCGTAGACGCGGCACGTGAGCAGGACATCCTGGGCTATCTGGAGGCCGACCGCCGCTTCCACCTCGAACTGCTCGCGCTGGCGGGCAACCGCCGGCTGGTCGAGGAGGTGAGCAATCTGCGCAAGCGATCCCGGCTGTTCGGCCTGAACAGGCTTGCCGAAGCGGGCCAGTTGACGGTCTCCGCGGAGGAGCACATCCAGTTGCTCGACCTGATCGTGGCGGGCAACGCAGAGCGCGCCGAGGCGTGCATGCTCGCTCACATGTCACATGTCCGGTCGCTGTGGGCCCACGGGCCGCAGGACCGGGCGCCGCACGACACCAGGCCGATCCGCCGGGTATCGCTGAACCTCGGAGACGGCTGACCGGTTCTAGCCAGAACACACAAGTGGGTCCGACCCACTTGTGTGTTCTGGCGCATCCCGGCGGTGTTGGATGCGCTGGGTTGCCGCTTTCGCGTCCCGTTCGGGTGCACGTCTCCAGGGGCGTGGTCCGTGGTGGGTGGACGGGTTCCCTCACGTCCTCGTGCACCCGGTGCGGCCTGGGCGGTCCGATGCCCCACGCGATCACGCTGGTTGTGCGGGGCGGTGCCGTCCCTCCCAAGCCAACAACTCCGTTCGTGCAGGAGATACCCCAATCGGACCGGACGTCCGAGAACGCGTTGCCCGATCGGGCCAGGACGTGTCGGGCCCGGTCCTCGCCGGTGAGGCAGGTGAGACCGGTGAGGACCAGGCGAGCCGGGTGAAGCCGGCGGCCGGGACGTGGATGTCCGCTGCCATTGGGGTGTCTGACCACGCCGTACTCATGAAGGCGTCCAGGGCGGGGAGACGGGCAGGTCGTTGCTGCTGGTGGACAAGGGGTGGGCGAGGTAGGCGAGTTGGTCGGTCACGCGCGGGAACCTCATGACTTCGTCGGGGCGCAGTGGTTCGGGTCCTGCGAGCGGTTTTGACGGGCGGCGGGCCGGACCGTGGGATGCCGCAAAGCGACGTCCGCGAGCGCGAGTTGGCCGGCGAATGAATGTGTGTGAACCGTCTTCCGAGGAACATGTGACATGTGCCATTGTACAGCGCACAGGGAGATGGGGCCGTGTCCATGTCACGACATGGTCGTGACCTCCCACTGCGGGCCGGCCGGATCGGCGGCCCGTCGTATCCCTGGCGTCCACATCCTGTCGGGGTCCGCACCCCGAATCGCTCTCGACCTGACACCCCACGGCCGCGCAGCCGCGCGGCCCCCACTCCGCTGGGAGGCGGCACGTGAAGAACCGAACGGTTCGACAGAGATTCACCGGACTGTCCGCTGTGGTCCTGGCGGCCTGTCTGGGCGCGGGGATACTCTCCGCGCCCGGCCAGGCCGCCGAGCGGCAGCCGGTCTCCACCGGCACCACGGCCTCAAGCGCCGCAGCATCAAAGACCTTGACGCCGACCGCCGAGGAGTCCGCAGGCCCCGTGGCCGAGCCCCTCACGGCAGCCGTCGGTGACGCCGACCACACTGCCCGCCAGGCGCTCGAACCGGCGGACCGACCGCCCTGTCCGGGTCCAGGGACGCCCTGAAGAGGGACTACGACGATCCGGGCGCCGTCGAAGCGAGCCACCCGGCTCCCTCGATGGAGCCAGGGGCCAGGGCGAGGCCGGACGCAGGACGCGGCCGCGTGCGATGTCTCGGACTTCACCAGCCGCACCGGCAGCGCCCTCGTCGAACAGGTCAGGGCATCGACGACCGAATGCATCAACACACTGTTCGGCGTGAAGGGGACGACGGGTATCTGGCCTTCCGCGAGCCGCAGATGGTCACCATCGCCGACGCCATGCGCGAAGGTTCCGCCGCCTACCCGGCGACAGCAGCAACGGAATGCCGCAGCTGGTCCTCTTCCTCAGGGCCGGCTACTACGTGCAGTACTACGACCCGGCCACCGTGGGCGACTACGGCCCTGCCCTCGGCTCCGCGATACAGGGAGGCCTCGATGCCTTCTTCGCCTCGCCGCACTCCTCGGATGTCACCGACGCCAACGGGGAGACCCTGGCCGAGGCTGTCATCCTCATCGACAGCGCCGAGCAGAACGCCCGGTACCTGCGTGTCGTCAAGCAGCTCCTCGCGGACTACGACTCCTCGTACAACAGCTCCTGGTACATGCTCAACGCGGTCAACAACGTGTACACGGTGACATTCCGAGGTCATCAGCTGCCCGCCTTCGTCAGCGCGGTCGAGAGTGACCCCAGCCTGCTCGACGCGCTGCACGGTTTCGCCTCGGACCACCTGGACCTCCTGGGCACGGACGAGGCCTACCTGGTGTCCAACGCAGGCCGTGAGCTCGGCCGCTTCCTCCAGCACGCGTCACTTCGCGGCCGGACGAGCCCGCTGGCCTCGGACCTCCTCGGCAAGAGCTCCATCACCGGCCCGACCGCCCCGCTCTGGGTGGGGTCGCCGAGATGACGGACTACTACGACAAGGCCAACTGCTCCACCTACGACACCTGTGACCTCGCCGAGCGCCTCAAGAAGGCCGTACTGCCGACCGAGTTCGCCTGCAGCGACAGCATCCGCATCAGGGCTCAGCAGATATCGAGCACCGAGCTCGCCACCGCGTGCACCAGCCTCCGCGGTCAGGACGCCTACTTCCATGGCCTCGCCCGGGACAGTGGACCGGTCGAGGCCGACAACAACAGCACCATCGAAGTGGTCGTGTTCGACTCCAGCACCGACTACCAGACCTACGCCGGAGCCATCTTCGGGATCGACACCAACAACGGTGGCATGTATCTCGAGGGCGACCCGGCAGCCGTCGGCAATCAGCCCCGCTTCATCGCCTACGAAGCCGAGTGGGTGCGGCCCGAGTTCCAGATCTGGAACCTCAACCATGAGTACACGCACTACCTCGACGGCCGGTACGACATGTACGGCGACTTCGAGGCCAACGTCGCCACCCCGACCATCTGGTGGGTGGAGGGCTTCGCGGAGTACGTCTCCTACTCGTACCGCGATGTCACGTACGACGATGCCATCGCCCAGGCGTCCGAGCGCACGTATACGTTGCGCACCCTGTTCGACACAACCTATGAGAACGCCGACCAGACCCGTGTGTACAACTGGGGCTATCTGGCTGTCCGCTACATGCTCCAGTCGCACCGTGCGGACGTCGACACGCTGCTCGGCCTCTACCGGAGCGGTGACTGGAGCGGCGCGCGCACGTTCCTCACCTCCACCATCGGCAGCCGATACGACGCCGACTGGAACGAGTGGCTGACCGCCTGTGCGGCAGGCAGCTGTTCCACCGGCACCGGCCCGCCGGCCGACCAGGTGCCCGAGTGCACCGGCACCGACACCCGTCAGCTCGGCAAGGACTGCAAGCGCAGCGGCCTGAGCGCCGGCACGGGTGACTACGCCTACCTGTACATCGACGTTCCGGAGGAACCAGCCGACTGAAGATCACTACGGCCGCCGGCACCGGTGACGCGGATGTCTACTACAGCGCCACCGGATGGGCGACCACCTCTCAGTCCACCGTGCGAGCGACCGGTACGGGCAACGCCCATACGCTGACCATCGACAGCCCGGAGGCGGGAGCCAACTACATCAGCCTGCACGCCGAGCAGGGATTCGAAGGGACAAGAGTCTCCACTCAGTACTGATCCTGTCGGCGCACCACATCGTGACCGGGCGGCGGCGGGACACGGCCGCGGCCCGGCCCCGACGGAGCGCTTCAGAGCAGTCTCAGCGACTCCGGCCCCGCCTGCTCGTGGATGATTCCCACCAACTGGTCGAAGAGCGTCGGGCCCCGTCCGGCCTCGGCCTCGGCCAGGTCCTTCCTGAGGCGCGCCCGGTTGGTGGGATGGGCATGCCTCAGTGCGTGGCGCAGCCGGCGGGCGGTCGCCTCGTGGTCCAGCGCGCGGGCGGAAGAGCGTGGTCACGCCATTCGATGACGAAGCCGCCGTCGTCGGGTGTGCCCATTGCGCCGCTCAGGCAGTCCGCGAAGGAGTCGAGATTGCGGCCGAAGTAGCCGCCGGGGCCGTTCACCGCCTCTCCGATCACTTCCCAGAACCGCTCCGGGCCGGTGACCTCGGAGCCGTCGATCACATAGATCACGGTCATGCGTGGAGGGTACAAGCGTGGGCTTCCGGATCGGACGGTCCGGTGATCCGCGCCGCAGGTGGGGGACAGCGGCGCGGACCGGACCGGTGGGGTGGTGCGGTCAGGTGCGGTCAGCAGTCGTGGTCGACGAGGTCGAACGACTCGTAGTGGTCGGCGGTGTAGTAGTCCTCCTGGACCTCTTCGCCGGTCACGATCCGGCGGGCCCCACGGTCCGGGGAGCCGGGCGTGATGACCGTGTACTCGTGGTAGTAGCCCGTGCCCTGGCTCGGCAGGATGCCTTCCCGGTTCTGGAAGACGGTGCCGTCCTGGTCGTACGGGAACGGGCCGCCCGCGTCGATGAGGCCGAGGGTGTCGTGGGCCTGGGCCGGCAGTTCGGAGTAGCAGACGGATCCGACCGCGGCGACGGACGAGACCGTGGACGACGAGGAGAAGGAGGCGGGGACGGTGCCGGCGTTCGCAGGTACCGCGCCGCCGACGACGAGGGCGGACAGGAGGGCGGCAGCGCCGCCGAGCATTGTGATCCGTGGGGATTCGCATGTCCACCATGATGACGCGCGTAGATCCCTCTTCGTCAACGCCAACTCGTGTGAATGTTCTGCACGTTAACCGGAAGACGGTGAATGTGACGGTGATGTGTCCCGCCGGGAGGAGGGCGTGCGGCGGACGCCGCCAACTTATTGATGAGTCGACAAGCGTGACGGGCCGTGAGCGGGGCATGCATTCCGTGAAGGTGTTCGAGGGGCTACAGCACGGAAGGAGGCCGATTCACTGTGCGTGCGGGGAAATGATGAAGCGCCGGGAAGGGAAAACGGTCCAGCTGCATCGCAGACTGGGGCACTCGGATCTGTCCGCTGTGGCAGAAGTCCGCTGTGCACTGAGGGAGTTCCTGCGGTACCGGTCGCACCAGGACGCCACCGATGTGGCGGAGCTCCTGCTGAGTGAGCTCGTGACGAATGCGCTGATTCACACCCGGCACGGTGCGGTCGTCACGGTCACCGCTGCCCCGGAGAGAGTGCGGGTCGAAGTACGCGATTTCGTAGCGGATCAGCAGCCCGAGCCATACGTACCGAACGACGACGACGGTACGCACGGCAGGGTCTCATTCTGGTGCGGAGTCTGGCGGACTCATGGGGGTCAGGACGCAGGCACTGGGGAAGGTTGTCTGGTTCGAGCTGAGCGGCGCAAAGCCCTGAGAGGTCCTCCCGTCGTGCCGTTCACGGGTGGTGCTGCCCGCGTTCTCACCCGAACTGCTGCTCCAGGTCCTTGAGCTTCTGCTCCAGCGAGTCGAGCCTGGGCAGTGTCTGGGTGTCGTCCTGGGCGGTGAGGTCGACGGCCGTGGACTCACCGAGGCTCTGGGCCGAAGTACTCCTGGAGCTGGCGCGGTTCACGGCTTGAAGGGATGGCCGGGGGCGCAGAGGCAGCTGTCCCGGCTCTGGTATGGCAGGCTCCGCGACGGCCTGGCCGCCGCCCGGTGCGGGCGCGATGGCCTGGACGTCCACCTGGTGTCCGGCCCGGCCGCTGCGGCCCCAGGCCCTGTTCTGCCGGTTCAGGGCCTTGATCTGGGCCCGGTCCAGCTTCGCCGCGCCCTTGCGGCGGTGCCGGTCCTGCTCCTTCTCCCGGCGGTCCTCGCGTACTTCGTCGACCGCCTCGTCCAGCGTGCGTACGCCTTCGAGGAGCATCAGCGACCAGGCGCCGAAGGTCTCCGGGTGCGCGCAGCCACCGTACGATCCGGATCTGCGGCAGCGGTCGCGGTACCAGGCCCTGCTCACGCAGCGCGGCCCTGCGGGTCTGCTTCAGTGCGCGGTCGAACAGCACCGCTGCCGAGAGCGACATGCCCGCGAAGAAGTGCGGGCGCCCGCGTGTTCCAGTCCCGCGGTGCGTGCACCCAGTTGAACCAGGCGGCGGCACCGGCGAACGTCCACACCAGCAGCCGCGAGCCCAGCGCCGCGTCACCGTGACTGGCCTCGCGCACCGCGAGCACCGAACAGAACATGGCGGCCCCGTCGAGGCCGAACGGGACCAGGTACTCCCAGCCCCGGAGAGGCTGAGGTTTTGCCGGCCGAAGCCGACGAGGCCGTGGAAGGAGAGCGCCGCGGCGACCGCGGCGCAGCAGAACAGCAGGACGTACGAAGCGGTGGCGTAGATCGCTTCCTTGCGCCTGCGGCGGTCCTCGCTGCGTTCCCAGGAGTCGTCGGCCGCGGCCTTGCCGGCGGCACGCTTGCCGCGTGCGACCACCGTCACCGCCGCCATGACCCCAACGAGCAGTACGGCGCCCGGAAGCAGCCAGTCGAGCGATATGTCCGTCAGTCTCATGCGCGGTTCCTTGCGTCGCGTAGGGCGTTTCGGGCGCCATCGTGACGGAAATACCGCTTCGCTCAGAGGGGTTTCGGAGCAAGTGAATGCCATTGAGGCAGACGGGCTCACCGTTGGGCGGAATCTTCTCGAATGCCCGTATGGATTGCCCGAGTTGCGTTCGATTGCAAGGTGTCCGAACTGCGGAGACCGGCCCCGGTGGGTCAGGGCGCGGGCGTCAGCTTCCGGACCCGGTCGGCGTCACAGGTGCGTGGGCAGGTCACGCAGGTGTCCTCGGGTCGCAGCGTGTAGAAGAGGCAGCAGCTCGCCCGGTCGCGGGTCGGCAGTGATTCGCCGTCCGGCCCGCTCAGTTCACGGAAGCCCGCGGTGCCCACGTACGGCTTGGTGGTGCCGGGCAGCAGCAGTTCCAGCTCGGTCATCGCCCGGCGCTCCTCGCCGAGCAGGTGGGCGATGTACCAGAGGCCCTCGACGATCTCGTCCGTCGCCATGCCCCACAGGGCCCGCTTTCCGCGCCGCATGCGCGGCCCGAAGCCGTCCAGCACCGGGCCGAGGTGTTCCGCCACGGCGTCGAGCACCTCGGCCCGCAGGGCCGCCTCGTCCGCGACGACCCGGGCGCCGGGCAGGGTCGCGGCCGGATCGTCCGGCAGGCAGGAGAATTCCCGCACCCGGACGGTCAGATGGCCCAGTGCGCGCTGGAAGGAGACGTCCCCGACCGGGATCCGGGGCACTCGGCGGTGCAGGAACCACGGCACGGTCACCAGCAGGCAGGCGGGCCAGGAGTAGCGGTGCAGTCCGAAGCTGGCCACCACATCGGGGCGGGCCTGCCGGCCGTAGTCACGCAGTACCTGTGCGTTGTCCCAGGCGAGGAAGGTGTCCAGGGCCGCGCCGCCGTTCGCGAGCTCGGCAGCTCCGACCCAGCCCGCGCCCGAGGGCGCCACCGCGTCGCCGGTGAGCACCTCGGTACGCAGCCCGGAAAGACCTCGGACAGCCGTGCGTACGCCTCCGCCACGGGGACGGGGCGGCACTGAGCAGGGTGGAGACGGTCATGCGGAGACCACCGAATCACGATCGTTTACAGGTAAGCCTTACCTTACCCGAATTGGTGGATGTTTGAACTGTGGGTCCCTGCACCTATCGTTCACCGGGGCATGGCACACGCGAGCCGGGCCCACGACAGGCCGAGGAGGTCGGAGTGGAGCAGGGCAGAGCGCGTCAGGATGTGCGGCCGTCGTACGCGTCCGCCGACGCCCCGGACCGGCGCGGTACCCGAACAGAGCCGGGGTCCCGAACAGGCACGGGTGCCCGAGCGGGCGCGGGGAGCACACCCACAGCGAGCCGCCGGTCCCTCGTACCGTGCAGCGGCACTCCGTGCGTGGCCAGATCCTGGACGCCCTGCGCGCATCCCTCGTCGGTGGTGAGCTGGTTCCCGGTCAGGTGTACTCCGCCCCGCGCTCGGCGCCCGCTTCGGTGTGTCGGCGACGCCGGTGCGCGAGGCGATGCAGCAGCTGGCCATCGAGGGCGCCGTCGAGGTCGTACCGAACCGGGGCTTCCGCGTCAGCGAACGCAGCCCCGCGAGCTGGCCGAGCTGGCCGAGGTGCGCGCCCTGATCGAGGTCCCCGTCATGATGAGGCTGGCCCGCACCGTCCCGGCCGGCCGCTGGTGCGCGCTGCGCCCGCTGGCCGACGCCACGGTCGCGGCGGCTGCGGTCGGTGACCGGGCAGGGTACGCGGAGTGCGACCGGGCCTTCCACGGTGCCGTTCTCGCACTCTCCGGCAACGAGCAGCTCGTGATGGTCGCTGACGACCTCCACCGGCGCTCCCAGTGGCCCCTGGTGAGCAACCCGGCCACCCGCCGGGCCGACCTCCGCGCCGATGCCTCGGAACACACCGCGTTGCTCGACGCCTTCATCGCCAGGGACCTCACGGTGGTTCAGTCGCTGGTGCGCGAACACCTCACCGGCGCGGACGGCTGACGGGGCCGTCTCCAGCGGGCGTGTCAGTTCACCCTGCGGTCTCCGGAGCCGGTGGTTGCAGCTGTGCGGCCAGCCAGGTGGGTACGCCGCCGAGCAGCCGGAACAGCCGGCCGGCCTCGGCCCGCAGCCGCGCCGCCTCCGGTTCCGCCTCGGCGTCCGCCAGGAGATCAGCGCCGGTGCGGTACCGACGAGGTAGCCCAGCTCCTCCCTTATCCGCAGGGACTCCGCGAAGCCGTGCCTGGCCTCGACGAGTTCCCCTTCGAGCAGGGCGAGCGAGGCGAGATGGCGCCAGGTGGAGGAGAGCAGTAGTTCGTCACCCTGGGCGGCGGCGCCCGCGTGTGCCCTGCGGAAGGCGGCACGTGCGGACTGCGGGGAGCCGGCGATGTTCTGGGCGATCAGACCGCGGCGGAAGTCCAGCAGCGGACGGCCCGGCGCGGCGGGTGAGAGCAGAGCGGCGGCCCTGCTCAGCGCCACGCTCGCCTCGTCGGCCCGGTCGCGTACCCCGAGGTGCGTCGATGCGTACGCGAGGTGGCCGCGCTCGCAGGCCGCCAGGCCCCGCTCGGTGTCGTCGTGGGCGAGTGCCTCGGCCGTACGCAGTGCGTCCTCGGCGTCCGTCCAGCCCTTGCCCGTGTAGAGGCACCGCTCGGTGAGCAGAGCGGTCCGCTGCAGTGCGGCGGCCGGGTCGGTGGCCGCATACGGTTCGAGCAGCGCGGCCGCATCCGTCCAGCACGCTCGGGATCGCAGTCGCCATACCGCTGTCTGGAGCGGTGGATCGTCATCTGCTGTCGTTCCGGAACCAGACATGGCGGTATCCGCCACATTGCCCTCCCCGAGCGCGCCATTGAGCTGTTGAGTCTGGCCGCATCTCAGCACGGAATGGCACGCGGGGCCAAGGGGTCTGGCCAATCTCAGGTGAACGATTTCACAATCGGCCGGACCGGGTGGGGCCGTGCGGGCCCCGAGGTCAGCTCATACGCAGGGCGAGGAAGAAGTCGAGCTTGTCCTCGAGGCGTGAGAGGTCACGGCCCGTCAACTGCTCGATTCGTCCGACGCGGTAGCGCAGCGTGTTGACGTGGAGATGCAGTCGGGCGGCGCAGCGCGTCCAGGAACCGTCGCAGTCGAGGAAGGCCTCCAGCGTCTCGATCAGCTCCGCGCGGTGGCGCTTGTCGTAGTCGCGCAGCGGGTCCAGGAGCCGGGCGGTGAAGGCGCGGCGGACATCGTCGGGCACGAAGGGCAGCAGCAGGACGTGTGAGGCCAGCTCGTGGTGCCCCGCCGCGCAGACCCGGCCCGGCCGCGCCGCGCGACCCGGCGGGCGTGCCGGGCCTCTTCCAGCGCACCGCGCAGCCCCTCGGCCGAGTGCACGGCGGCGCTTACACCCAGGGTGAGGCGGCCGTCTTCCGCGAGGCCCGCGGAGAGCGGATCGTGGACCGCGGCGAGCAGCGCGTCGGCATGCAGCGCGGGATCCCGCTCGGCGGTGCTGGGGCTGCCGGACCCTGCGGCGGAGCCGCCGGAGCCTCGGACGCCCGGGTCCGGGCGCGGTGACGGCGGGCAGTGGTACGAGCGCGATGGCTTCCTCGCCCGAGTGGGCTACGGCGATCCGGTCCGCGGAGTCGTGGCCCGCAACCAACGGGTCGACGAGGATCTCCTCCAGCAGTGCCTGGGCGGCCGGGCCGCCCGCTATGCCACTGCCCGTGGCCTCCGAAACTCCGAGCGCACCCGCTCCGCCGGCGGCCTTGGCACCATCGGATCCGGCCGTCCCGGCGCCGTCGGCCGTCCAGTCGACCCGGGCCACCACGACCTGCCAGTGCGGTGCGGCTCCGAGGCCGGGCAGCAGGACCGGGGCCGCGACCCGCAGCCTGGCCGCGATCTCAGTGGGGCCGCGCCCGCCTGGACGAGCTCGAGGATTTCCTGGGCGAGCCTGCGCCGCACCGTACGGGCCGCGTCGCGGCGGTCCCGCTCGACCGCGATCAGCTGGGTGACGCCCTCGAGCAGGTCCAGTCGCGCGGCCGGCCAGTCCCCGGCGTCGGCCTCGACGGCCAGCAGCCAGTCCGACAGCACCGACTCGCGGACGTCGCGGGAGACAGGGACGGCTGCCCGGCCGGCGTTCCGGACCGGGAACAGCGAATACGTCGTACCGCCCACCTCGGTCCGGTGGGGCCCGCGGCGGCCGGTGCGGGTCGCCGCCAGATGCCGGCCGGCCAGCGCCGCGGCGACGGGACCGGCCAGGGCCTCGCCCGCCCGGCGATCTGCCGCCCGGTGGGGAGAGCACCCAGGCGCGCAGATCGAGGTCGGAGGTGAGGAGGTCGAGGACCACCTCGGGCCGCCGCCGGCCGGGCCCGACGTCATCAGCCTGCGGTGCCGGTCGACGACGGCTGCCAGGTCGCCCGCTCGTTCCCCGGAGACCTGACGCACTATGTGCTCGGTGATAGTTGCAAACGCAACGGTTTCATGGACTGCGAAGAGCGGCAGCCGGTGGCGCAGGCACGCCTCCAACAGATCGTCCGGGATGCCGCCGAGCTCCGCCTCACCCGCGGCGAGTCCGGCGACTCCGGCTCCCGTCAGGATCCGGACGAACGGTTCCGAGTCCGTGGAGTCCCGGTGCCAGGCCAGCCCGCTGAGGACCAGCTCACCCCGGAGAGGTAGCGGCTGGGGTCGCGCAGATCGGTGGTCATGACGCCCCGGACCGTGCGGTCCAGCTCGTCCTCACCGCCGAGCAGCCGCAGACCCAGCGCGTCGGTGTCCAGCAGTGCGCGCAGCCGCATCTCGTTGCCGCCGATCTTTTCGTTGGTGTTGGGGTACTTGTGAATTGCGGTGAGGTTTCCGTCCCCGCCATTCGTTCGAATCTACAAGACTCGGGAGGAGACCAGCCAACTCCTTCATGGTTTCGGTGACTGCACCGAGTGGAGCCAAGATTGTGTACTGGGCCACACACCGCGTGAACACGTATGAACGACCGGACGAGGGCCTGCCGCCCCAGCCCCAGCCGAACGACCCAATCGAGAAGAAGAGGGCCACTCATGGACTTCCTTCGCCCCGCCAGCTGGGAGGAGGCGCTCGCCGCCAAGGCCGAGCACCCGACGGCTGTTCCCTTGCGGGCGGCACCGATGTGATGGTCGAGATCAACTTCGACCACCGGCGGCCCGAATACCTCCTGGACCTCAACCGCATCGGTGAGCTGTCCGAGTGGCAGGTCGGCCAGGAGAACGTACGGCTCGGAGCCTCCGTCCCGTACAGCGACATCATGGCGCACCTCAGGGCCGAGCTGCCGGGCCTGGCGCTCGCCTCGCACACCGTCGCCTCACCGCAGATCCGCAACCGCGGCGGTGTCGGCGGCAACCTGGGCACCGCATCGCCCGCCGGAGACGCCCACCCGGCCCTGCTCGCCGCGGGAGCCGAGGTCGAGGCCGAATCCGTACGCGGTACACGCATGATCCCCATCGACGCCTTCTACACCGGCGTCAAGCGCAACGCGCTGGCCCCGACGAGCTGATCCGGGCCGTGCACATCAAGAAGGCCGACGGGCCGCAGCAGTTCTCAAGGTCGGCACCCGCAACGCGATGGTCATCGCGGTCTGTGCCTTCGGCCTGGCCCTGCACCCCGAGACCCGCACGGTCCGCACCGGCATCGGCTCCGCCGCGCCCACGCCCGTACGGGCCAAGGAGGCCGAGGAGTTCCTGGGCGCGGCCCTCGATGAGGGCGGGTTCTGGGAGAGCGGCAGGATCATCACCCCGTCGGTCGCCAAGCAGTTCGCCGAGCTCGCCTCCGGCGCCTGCAACCCGATCGACGACGTGCGGGCACCGCGAAGTACCGCAGGCACGCGGTGGGCATCATGGCCCGCCGCACGCTGGGCTGGACCTGGGAGCAGTACCGCGGCGCGGGCCGCACCCTTGAAGGAGCTGCATAACCATGCGAGTGAATTTCACGGTCAACGGCCGCAAGCAGGAAGCCGACGACGTCTGGGAGGGCGAGTCCCTCCTGTACGTCCTGCGTGAGCGTATGGGCCTTCCGGTTCCAAGAACGCCTGTGAACAGGGCGAATGCGGTTCCTGCACGGTCCGCCTCGACGGCGTCCCGGTCTGTTCCTGTCTGGTGGCGGCCGGGCAGGTGGAAGGCCGCGAGGTCGTCACCGTCGAGGGCCTCGCCGACTACGCCAGGCACCGCGAGGACGCCCACCCGGCGGCAGCTGCGCCGCCGGCTCCTGTTCCACCTCGCTCGACGCCGCCCAGCGCCGGCCGGCCAGGCCGGCCGACGGGCAGAGCGGCGAAGAACTCTCGCCCATCCAGCAGGCCTTCATCGACGCGGGCGCCGTGCAGTGCGGTTTCTGCACCCGGGCCTGCTGGTAGCCGCCGACGAGCTGCTCGAGACGCACCCTCCCCGTCCGACCAGGACATCCGCGAGGCGCTCTCCGGAAATCTGTGCCGCTGCACCGGTTACGAGAAGATCCTCGATGCGGTCCGCCTCGCGGCCGCCCGTCAGGAAGAGGCGGTCCGATAGACATGGCCCCGCAACCACGAGCCGCCTCCGTACCGGCAGGCACTCCCACCAAGATCACCCAGGGGTCCGAGACCAGGGGCGGTATCGGCGAGTCCACCCTGCGCCCCGACGGCATCCTCAAGGTCACCGGCGAGTTCGCCTACTCCTCGGACATGTGGCACGAGGACATGCTGTGGGGCCACACCCTCCGCTCCACCGTCGCGCACGCCGAGATCAGGTCGATCGACATCGGCGAGGCCGTCGCCACACCCGGCGTCTACGCCGTGCTGACCTATGACGACCTGCCCGCCGAAATGAAGAACTACGGCCTGGAGATGCAGGACACCCCGGTCCTGGCTCACGGCAAGGTCCGCCACCACGGCGAGCCGGTGGCGCTCGTCGCGGCCGACCACCCGGAGACCGCGCGCCGCGCCGCCGCCAAGATCAAGGTCGAGTACGTGGAGCTGCCGGTCATCACGGACGAGGCGTCCGCGACCATGCCCGGCGCGGTCCTGGTCCACGAGGGCCGCACCGACCACCTCATCGGCCACGTACCGCACCCCAACATCGTCCACCGCCAGCCGATCATCCGCGGCGACGCGGACGAGGCCGCGAAGCGTGCCGATGTCATCGTCACCGGCGACTACACGTTCGGCATGCAGGACCAGGCCTTCCTCGGCCCCGAGTCCGGTCTCGCCGTACCGTCCGAGGACGGCGGCGTCGAGCTGTACGTCGCCACCCAGTGGCTGCACTCGGACCTGCGCCAGATCGCCCCGGTCCTCGGACTGCCCGAGGACAAGGTCCGGATGACGCTCTCCGGCGTCGGCGGCGCGTTCGGCGGCCGCGAGGACCTGTCGATGCAGATCCACGCCTGCCTGCTCGCGCTGCGCACCGGTAAGCCGGTCAAGATCGTCTACAACCGGTTCGAGTCCTTCTTCGGACACGTACACCGGCACCCGGCGAAGCTCCACTACGAGCACGGCGCCACCAAGGACGGCAAGCTCACCCATATGAAGTGCCGGATCGTGCTGGACGGCGGTGCCTACGCCTCCGCCTCCCGGCCGTCGTCGGCAACGCCTCCTCGCTCGCCGTCGGACCGTACGTCGTCGAGGACGTCGACATCGAGGCCCTGGCGCTCTACTCCAACAACCCGCCCTGCGGCGCCATGCGCGGCTTCGGCGCGGTCCAGGCGTGCTTCGCGTACGAGGCGCAGATGGACAAGCTCGCCGCGAAGCTGGGCCTGGACCCGGTCGAATTCAGGCAGCTGAACGCGATGGAACAGGGCACCCTGCTGCCCACCGGCCAGCCGTGCGACTCGCCGGCCCCGGTCGCCGAGCTGCTGCGCCGGGTCAAGTCCCGCCCGCTGCCGCCCGAGCAGCAGTGGCTGGCCGCCGGGGCGCAGGGCGCCTCCGTCGACGTACGCGCGCTGCCCGGCGGACTCTCCAACACCACCCACGGCGAAGGCGTCGTCCGGGGCGTCGGCTACGCGGTCGGCCTCAAGAACGTCGGCTTCTCCGAGGGCTTCGACGACTACTCCACCGCCCGGGTGCGGATGGAGGTCATCAACGGCGAGCCGGTCGCCACCGTGCACACCGCGATGGCCGAGGTCGGACAGGGCGGCGTCACCGTCCACGCCCAGATCGCCCGTACCGAGCTGGGCGTCAGCCAGGTCACCATCTCGCCGGCCGACACCCGGATCGGCTCGGCCGGATCCACCTCGGCCTCCCGGCAGACCTACGTCACCGGCGGCGCCGTGAAGAACTCCTGCGAGGCCGTCCGGGAGCAGGTCCTGGAGATGGGCCGCCGCAAGTTCGGTACGTACCACCCGGCCTGGGCCACCGCCGAACTCCTCCTGGAGGGCGGCAAGGTCGTCACCGACGGCGGCGAAGTGCTCGCCGCCCTGGCCGACGTGCTGGAGGAGGAGTCCGTCGACGTCGAGCTGGAGTGGCGCCACCGGCCCACCGAAGCCTTCGACCTGCGTACCGGACAGGGCAACGGCCACGTCCAGTACTCCTTGCCGCCCACCGCGCGGTCGTCGAGGTCGACACCGAGCTCGGACTGGTCAAGGTCATCGAACTGGCCTGCGCCCAGGACGTAGGCAAGGCGCTCAACCCGCTGTCGGTCATCGGCCAGATCCAGGGTGGCACCCTCCAGGGCATGGGCATCGCCGTCATGGAGGAGATCATCGTCGACCCGGAGACCGCGAAGGTACGCAACCCGTCCTTCACGGACTACCTGCTGCCCACCATCCTCGACACCCCGGCCATCCCGGTCGATGTGCTCGAACTCGCCGACGAGCACGCCCCGTACGGGCTCCGTGGTGTCGGCGAGGCCCCGACCCTGTCGTCCACTCCGGCCGTCCTCGCGGCGATCCGGAACGCGACGGGCCTGGAGCTCAACAGGACTCCGGTGCGCCCCGAGCACATCACCGGTTCCTGAAACCGGCTCCCCGAACTCTCCGGGCGGTGCGAGAGCGCCGTGAACGCCACACCTCCCGCGTGACCAGCGCCGCCCGGAGACACCAAGTGCCGCACCGCTCGCGGTCCTTCGCGCTGCCGTAGTTCCTCGTATCCGTATGAACCGTTCGCCTCGGGCCGTCCCCGGGTCGTGCCGCCCGCGCAGTCCCAGATCCCGCAAATCACCTCTCCACGCGGGTGCCCCTGTGAACCTTGGGAGTCAGGCAACATGACCCAGCAGTCCGTGGACCCCAGGACGAGTGCGCAGGACGTGGGCCCAGGCTCGCGCGTCCCCGCAGGACGGTCCTGGCTCGACCGGTACTTCCACGTATCCGAACGCAGGTCCACCGTCGCGCGCGAAGTGCGCGGCGGCGTCACGACTTTCATGGCCATGGCGTACATCCTCCTGCTCAACCCGCTCATCCTCGGCGGCAAGGACGTCGACGGAAATCTCCTCAGCCGGCCGGGACTGATCACGGCCACCGCCCTCGCCGCGGCCGTGAGCACCCTGCTGATGGGCTTCGTCGGCAAGGTCCCGCTGGCCCTGGCCGCGGGACTGAGCGTCTCCGGCGTACTCGCCTCGCAGGTCGCCCCCACCATGACCTGGCCGCAGGCCATGGGCATGTGTGTGGTCTACGGCGTGGTGATCTGCCTCCTGGTGGTCACCGGCCTGCGCGAGCTGATCATGAACGCGATCCCGCTCGCGCTGAAGCACGGCATCACCATCGGAATCGGCCTCTTCATCGCCCTCATCGGCCTCTACAAGGCCGGCTTCGTCCACAAGGGCACGGCCACCCCGCTCTCGCTCGGCCCCGGGTGAACTCGCGGGCTGGCCCGTCCTCATCTTCTGTGTGACCCTGCTGCTGATCTTCATGCTGCAGGCACGCAACGTCCCCGGCGCGATCCTGATCGGCATCGTCGTCGGCACCGTGGTCGCCGTCGTCATCAACGCCGTCGGTGACATCGACGCCAAGTCGTGGAGCAGCGGCCCGCCCGAGCTGGGCGGCAGCGCGGTCTCCTCACCGGACTTCTCCCTCTTCGGGGACGTGGAGTTCGGCGGCTGGGGCGATGTCGGCGTGATGACCGTGGGAATGATCGTCTTCACCCTGGTGCTGGCCGGTTTCTTCGACGCGATGGCCACCATCATCGGCGTCGGCACGGAGGCGGAGCTCGCCGACGACAAGGGCCGGATGCCGGGCCTGTCCAAGGCGCTGTTCATCGACGGTGCGGGCGGTGCGATCGGCGGCGTCGCCGGGGCTCCGGCCAGACCGTCTTCGTCGAGTCGGCCACCGGAGTCGGCGAGGGCGCCCGCACCGGGCTCGCCTCCGTCACCACCGGCCTCTTCTTCGCGGCCTGCCTCTTCTTCACCCGCTCACCGCGATCGTGCCGGCCGAGGTGGCCTCCGCCGCACTGGTCGTCATCGGCGCCATGATGATGCAGAACGCCCGGCACGTGGACTGGGGCGACCGGTCCGTCGCCATCCCGGTCTTCCTCACCGTGGTCCTGATGCCGTTCACCTACACCATCACCACGGGTGTCGCCGCGGGCGTCATCGCGTACGCGGCCATCAAGCTCGCCGAGGGCAGGGCCCGCGAGGTCGGCGTGTTCATGTGGGCCCTTACCCTGATCTTCATCGTCTACTTCGCCCTACATCCGATCGAGAGCCGGCTGGGCGCGGGCTGATCCGCCTCCGCGCCCTCCACACCCCTGTCAGAAGGAGACACGCCATGCTGGACATCGCCGAGGAGCTTCACCGGTGGGTCGGGCAGGGACGCGATTTCGCCGTGGCCACCGTGGTGGCGGTCGGCGGCAGCGCGCCCGGCAACCGGCGCGGCCCTCGCCGTCGACCGCGACGGCACGGCCGTCGGCTCGGTCTCCGGCGGATGTGTGGAGGGGCGGTCTACGAACTGTGCCAACAGGCCCTCGTCGACGGCAACACCGTGCGCGAGCGGTTCGGCTACAGCGACGAGGACGCCTTCGCGGTCGGCCTGACCTGCGGCGGTGTCATCGACATCCTGGTTACTCCGGTGCGCGCGGACGATCCCGCGCGCCGGTGTTCGCCGCCGCGCTGGCCGCGGCGGCGCAGGGAGCGCGGCAGCGGTCGCGCGGATCACCGAGGGCCGGCGGGTCTCCTGGGCCGCCCCTGCTCGTGCGCCCGGACGGCAGGTATGAGGGCGGACTCGGCGGAGATCCCGAGCTGGACCGCACAGCGGCGGCCGAGGCCCGCGCGATGCTCGACACCGGACGCACCGAGGCGATCATCGTCGGCGCCGAGGGCTCACGCTGTGGACAGCCGCTCACCGTGCTCGTCGAATCGAGTGTTCCGCCGCCCCGGATGATCGTCTTCGGGGCCATCGACTTCGCCGCCGCCCTGGTCCGCGCCGGCCGGTTCCTCGGCTACCACGTCACGGTCTGCGACGCCCGGCCGGTGTTCGCCACCGGAGCCCGCTTTCCGGACGCCGACGAGATCGTCGTCGACTGGCCGCACCGCTACCTCGCGGCCACCGAAGTCGACGCCCGCACGGTCCTGTGCGTCCTTACGCACGACGCCAAGTTCGACGTACCGCTGCTGGAACTGGCGTTGCGGCTGCCGGTCGCCTACGTGGGAGCGATGGGCTCGCGCCGCACCCACCTGGAGCGCAACGACCGGCTGCGCGAGGCAGGCGTCACCGAACGGCAACTGGCCGCGCTGCACTCGCCGATCGGCCTGGACCTCGGAGCCCGTACGCCCGAGGAGACCGCCCTGTCGATCGCCGCCGAGATCGTCGCCGACCGGCGCGGCGGCAGCGGCCGTCCGCTCACCGGTGCTCACACCCCGATCCATCACGAGGCCGGGTGCCCCTGGCCTGGGTGGCCTGAACTCGGCTGTGGACCAAGCGAGTTCGTGGGCGGATGACCGCCACGGCGGCTTCACGCCAGGCATGAACCCGTCGTGCCGGCGCATTTACCGGTAGATCAGCTGCATGGCATTTACCTCCTCCGTTCCCGGCCGGGCGAGGTCCGCCCGCACAGGACGCGGGTGACGACCTCGCACTGCGCATCACGGTCGGCCCCGGTGCCCGGCTGCACCTCAGGGAACCCACGGGCCTGGTCGCGTACGACCACCGCGGTGGTACGCCGTCGAGGTGGCGGGCCGTGGTCGAGATCGCGGCGGGCGGCGAACTGTACTGGGACTCCCGTCCGTTCGTGATCTCGGCGGGTGCCGAGGTGGAGCGCACGATGGAGGTCTCCCTGGCCGCCGGCGCGCGGATGCTCTGGCGCGACACCCTCGTGCTCGGGCGCTCCGGCGAACGCGGAGGCGCCGTGCGGCCACCACCCGGCCCGCCACGACGGCCGGGACCTGTTGGTCGAGGACCTCGATCTGGTGGACCCGGAACTCCGCGAGCTGCCCGGCCTGCTCGGACCGCACCGGGTGATCGGCGCGGTCACCGCACTGGGCGCGGACCCCGAGGGCGCTCACCCGTACCGCATGGACCTGGCGGGCCCGGGGCACAGGTGCGGCTGCTGGACACCCTGGCGCCGGCGATGGAGGCGGAGCTGGCGGCGGTCCGGGAGTCCTGGCGGGAGGGTTACCGCACGGCCGCGGTGTAACCCTCCCGAACCGCGCCAGGCAGTGCGTTACCCGCCTGAGGGCCTGCGGGTCGTAGCGCCCGCCGACGGCGAGGCCACCGGCAGGGCGGGCGGCCCGGTGCGCGGTCCGCGCCGGCCCGCCCGCCCGCCGGGTGTCCGCAGGTCAGCGCCCGGTCTGCAGCGCTGCCCAGGTGTCCGGGCCCACGCTGCCGTCGGCCGACAGTCCGTGCGCACTCTGGTAGCCGCGCACCGCCGTGTCCGTCGCCGTGCCGAAGCTGCCGTCGACGCCGACCGTGGAGCCGAGCGCCGCCGTCAGCGCCCGCTGCAGCCGCTTCACCACATCGCCCGTGGCGCCCTTTTCGAGCGTGGGCGTGGTCCCGGCCGAAAGCAGTGCGGTCCAGGTCTTCGAGCCGACCGCCCCGTCCGCGGACAGTCCCGGGCCTTCTGGAACGCCTGCACGGCGCTCTTCGTGGCGGAGCCGAAGTCACCGTCCACGGCACCCGCCTCGTACCCTGCTCGTTGAGCAGCTGCTGGACCGCCTTGACCTGCGCACCCGTGGAGCCCGACTGCTGGGTCGTGTACGAGGAGAAGCTGAGGCCGTCACTGCCGCTGCCGCCGCCGGTGCCGCCCACGAGCTGCATGTAGGTGGTCCAGTTCCAGTTCACTCCCGGGTCGGTGTGGTCGTTGCCGGGGCCTCGCTGTGACCGATGATGTGCGCCCGGTCCTTCGGGATGCCGTACCGGTCGCACAGGTGCTTCGTCAGTGCGGCCGAAGAGCGGTACATGGAGTCCGTGAACCAGGAGGGGTCGTCGACGAAGCCCTCGTGCTCGATGCCCAGCGAGGAGGCGTTGGCGCTCCTGGCGTGGTAGGCGGTGTCCGTGTCGCGCACCATCTGGGTGATCTCGCCGTCCGAGGAGCGGACCACGTAGTGGGAGCTGACCTGGGACGCCGGATTCTGGAACCAGCTGATGGAGCCCGCGTACGAGCCCTGCGTGACATGAATGACGACCTTGTCGACCGTCGCCGTACGGCCGGTGGCGAAGTTCGCCGAGGCGGCGGGCACCCAGAGGGCTGAGGGGTAGTCGGGGCTCTGGGCGCTCACGTCGGCCGTGGCCAGGTCGCCCTTCTCCGGGCGACCGGCCGGGAGGTGACCAGCACGCGTTCGCCGCCGGGCACCGTCGTACGCAGGCCCTCGGCCAGGAAGGTGTACACCGCGTCGGCGTAGAGGGCGGCGACAGCGCCTTCGGCGCCGCTGTAGCGCGCTACGGCCGGATACCAGGCGTCGATGTCATTGCGCTCGGTGCGGTCGAGGCCGAGCGCGTCGGCGTGGCTGCGCAGCACGGCGGCGCCGCCCAGGATGTTGGCCTCGGTGTCCTGGCGCAGATCGGCCGCGGACTCACCGGTCAGGCCGGCGGCCTTCTCCAGTGAGCGGTTGGCGGGGTTGCTGACGAGGTGCATCACACCGTAGCCATTGGCCTGGCTCGGGCGTCCGGCGTGGCCGTCCAGGTGGGTCTCGCCGTAGCCGACGGCGGCGAGCAGATCGCGCGGTACGTCGAACTCCTGGGCGGCCTGCGCGAAGGCCTGGTTCATCGGATCGCCGGCCGCCGGGGCGGCTGGGGCGGCGTTTCCGGTTGCCAGGAGAGCGGTGACGGTGAGGGTTGCCAGAACAGCGGCGCCCTCCGGCGCGGCCTGCGGGATGTCTGGACATGTGTGCTCCTGCTCTGTGGGGAGAGTAATGGCCCCCGGACCCGAGTGGGGTGGGCCGAGGGCCGCTGAGCTCGCACAGGCTATCGAGGTGATCCAGGCATGACAATGCGCCACGGCTTCGCGAAGTCCGCGTCACCCCAATGGAGTTGATGACCCCGGGCCGGAACACCCATACGGGCAGGCCACCCGTGGTCCGGCTGCCACGGAGCCGGGCCACCCCGGAATGTCGAGCCCGGTGCCCGTCGGCAGCCCGCGTACCCGGGGAAGGCCTCCGAAGACACGCAGAATCCGGTCACCATGACCGCTACCGGCGCGCCGGAGAGTTCGTCGAGGTGTCCACCAAGCTCTGGGACAGCTGGGCGGACGACGCGGTCGTCGCCGACAAGGAGAGCGGAGTCCACGCCCTGGCCGAGCGGGTCCGCGCCATCGCTCACACCGGTGAGTTCTTCCGGGGCGACGGCCCGCTGAACGTACAACGCCCCCGCAGGGATACCCGTTGCTCGTGCAGGCCGGATCCAGCGAGGACGGCAAGGACTTCGCGGCCCGCTATGCCGAAGCGGTGTTCATCGCCCAGCAGACCCTGGAGGAGGGCGTCGCCTTCTACGAGGACGTCAAGCAGCGCGCCGAAGCGATCGGGCGCAATCCGGACGGCATCAAGATCCTGCCCGGCATCGTCCCGGTCATCGGGGACACCGAGGCCGAAGCGCTGGAGCTGGACGCCGAACTCGACCGGCTCATCGTCCCGGAGTACGCCAAACGGCAGCTTGCGCAGACCCTGAAGCTGGACCCCGCGAGCTGCACCTCGACAGGGAGCTTCCGGGACCATCCCGTCGGAGGACGAGATCGAGGGGCCACGAGCCGATACACACTCATCGTCGAGCCGGCCAGACGCGAGAGGCTGAGCGTGCGGCAGCTCATCGGACGGCTCGGCGGCGGGCGCGGACACCGCACCTTCGCAGGCACGGCCGAGCAGGTTGCCGACACCATCGAGCGCTGGTACGACAGTGGCGCCGCCGACGGCTTCAACATCATGCCCGCGGTGCTCCCGTCCGGTCTGGAGGTCTTCGTCGACCGGGTCGTCCCGATCCTCCAGGAGCGGGGCCTGTTCCGTACCCAGTACACCGGCGCCACCCTGCGCGAGCACTACGGGCTGCCGCGACCCGCCAACCGGCTGTTCGACACCGTCGACTCCGGTGAGGGCCACCCGGCATCGGCCTCGCCACGACGGCGGCCCGGTGACCGACGGGTCCCGGCACCGGGCCCGCGCCGCGCCGGATCCGTTCGCGGGCGCCGAGGGCGCCGTCCGTGCACGGACACACGGCTGACGGGGCCTGCCGGCCGGCCGCACGGCGCGCCCGGATGGCGACCGGCGGACCGCCGCCTAGGGTGCGGGCATGGCAGCGAGCGCGGGGACCGGGACACGGCCTCTTCAGGCACCGGCCCCTCCGATCCCCGTCGCTGGCGCGCACTTGCCGTCTGCCTGGTAGCGGGGTTCATGACCCTGCTGGACGTATCCATCGTCAACGTGGCACTCCCGTCGATCAAGGCAGGGCTGCAGACCCCGAGTCCGACCTCCAATGGGTGCTGTCCGGCTACGCGCTCGCCTTCGGGCTCGTCCTCATCCCCGGCGGACGTCTCGGCGACGCCCGAGGGCGCCGTGCCGTGTTCATGGTGGGGCTGAGCCTGTTCACGCTGTCCTCCGCGGCTTGCGGGCCGCCCAGTCCAGCACCTGGCTGGTGATCGCCCGGCTGGTCCAGGGCGCGGCCGGCGGCCTTCTCGCCGCAGATCTCCGCACTGATCCAGCAGATGTTCCAGGGGCGCGAGCGGGCCGCGCTTTCGGCATGTTCGGCACCGTGGTCGGCATCTCCACCGCCGTCGGGCCTCTCCTGGGCGGGCTGTTGATTCAGGTGGCCGGGGCGGCGGAGGGCTGGCGCTGGGTGTTCTACGTCAATCTGCCCATCGGCATCGTCTGTCTCCTGCTCGCGAGGCGGCTGCTGCCGGACACCCCGTCGGCCACCCGGGTCCGGCCGCGCGACCTCGACCCGGTCGGCGTGCTGCTGCTCGGAGCGGGCGTGCTCGCCCTGCTGCTGCCGCTCGTGCAGGCACAGCAGTGGCCGGGCAACGCGAAATGGCTACTGGTGGCGGTGGCGCTGCTCCTGCTCGGAGCGTTCGTCGGCTGGGAGTCCCGCTGCACATCTCGCGGCGTCCAACCGGTCCTGAACCTGTCCCTCTTCCGGCTCCGGTCCTTCTGGCTCGGCTGTCTGATGATCCTGATGTACTTCGCTGGATTCACCTCGATCTTCTTCATCACCACGCTCTATCTGCAGTCGGGGCTGCACTACAGCGCACTGGAAGCCGGCCTCGCCATCACACCGTTCGCCCTGGGCTCGGGGTGTCGGCGGGCATCGGCGGCCGGCTGGTCAGCCGCTACGGCCGGCCCCTGGTCGTCGTCGGCCTCACCATGGTCGCGGTCGGACTCGCGCTCACCGCACTGGCCGTGCACCTGGTGCCGGGAAGCGGTGCAGGGTGGGCGATGGCGGCCCCACTGCTGCTGGCAGGCCTGGGCAGCGGCCTCGTCATCGCGCCCAACCAGACACTGACCCTGTCCGAAGTCCCCGTACACACCGCGGGCAGTGCGGGCGGCACGCTCCAGACGAGCCAGCGTGTCGGATCCGCCGTCGGAATCGCCGCCGTGGGATCGGTCTCTTCGCCCAGGTGGGCCCCGGCGACTGGGCCGACGCGTACGACCACGGGCTCGTCGTCTCCGTCGCGTTCGTCCTGGCGGGGCTGATCATCGCCCTGGCCGATGTCGGAGCGGCCCGGCGGGGAAGAAGGCGTACGGAGAAGTCCGATCCACCGCAGCAGCCGAGGAGAGCGCGATGAGCAGCACAGCGGACAGCAGCACAGCCGGCAGCGAGCCGGACGGAAACACCTCGTACGGCCACAAGCCCTTCAAGCGTTCGCGCAGCCACTTCGCCGACCGCATCACCGCCGACGGCCGTGACGGCTGGCCCGTCGAGCCCGGCCGCTACCGGCTGGTCGTCAGCCGCGCCTGCCCATGGGCGAGCCGCGCACTGGTCTCCCGGCGGCTGCTGGGCCTGGAGGACGCCCTCTCGCTCGCCGTCACCGATCCCATCCAGGACGACCGCAGCTGGCGCTTCACCCTGGACGAGGACGGCAAGGACCCGGTGCTCGGCATCCGGTACCTGAGCCAGGCGTACGACGCACGCGAACGCGGCTACCCGGCGGCGTCAGCGTGCCCGCGATCGTCGATGTGCCGAGCGGCCAACTCGTCACCAACGACTACCAGCAGATCACGCTGGACCTGGCCACCGAGTGGACGGCGCTGCACCGCCCGGCGCCCCGATCTCTACCCCGAACGTCTCAGGGGTGAGATCGACGAAGTGATGGATGGCATCTACCGAGACGTCAACAACGGTGTCTACCGGGCCGGGTTCGCGAGCGAACAGGCAGACTACGAGGCCGCGTACACCGATGTGTTCCGCCGGCTCGACCTCGTCTCGCAGCGCCTGACCGATCAGCGCTACCTGGTGGGAGAGACCATCACCGAGGCGGACATCCGGCTGTTCACCACACTCGTACGGTTCGACGCCGTCTACCACGGACACTTCAAGTGCAACCGGTCCAAGCTGACCGAGGACCCTGTCCTGTGGGCGTACGTCCGCGATCTGTACCAGACCCCGGGTTCGGCGACACGGTCGACTTCGACCACATCAAACAGCACTACTACCGAGTGCACACCGGGATCAACCCCACCGGCATCGTGCCCCTGGGCCCGGACCTCTCCGGGTGGCTGACACGGCACTTCCGCGAGGAGCTGGGCGGTCGCCCGTTCGGTGACGGAACTCCGCCGGGACCGGTGCCGCCCGGCGAGGAGATCCCGGTGCGCGGACGCACCTGACCGCCGGCGGGCTCACCTCACCCGCGCTCCGGTCCTCACTTCACCCGGGCGCGGGCTCCTGGCCACCGGAGGCCAGCGGGGACCGGGCCAGCACCACGCAGCCCGCGGCGATCAGGGCGAGCGCGGCCAGTTCCGGCAGCAGCCACCAGCCGGTGCGCAACTCCTCGCCGAACAACGTCACCCCGTACAGAATGCTGATCAGGGCGTCCCCGAGGGTCAGCATCGGCTGCACGGCCACGAGCGTGCCGGCCTGGAGCGCGTTCTGAAGGAGGAAGAGCGCGCCCACCCGGCCGCCGCGGTGGCGTACAGCTGCCACGCGGTCAGGAGGGACGTCACCCGTTGCCGCCCCCAACTGTGACATCGCGTCCTTCATCAGCGCGGCGGTCAGCGCGTACCCGCACGCGGCGGCGAGACCCAGCAGCGCCGCCCGGACATTGCCGCGGGTGCCCAGCGCGGCCGTGATCAGCACCGTCTCGAAGACTGCGGTGACGATCAGAGCCGGGACCCAGGCCGACCCTGCACACTGTCGCTGCCGCCCTCCGGCGCGGCCGACGCCATGCCGAGAGCCAGCCCGAGCGTCATGGCGGCCACCCCGAACCAGACCTGCCGGGGAATCCGGGCCCGCATGACGAAGCCGGCGAGCAGCAGCGTCGCAGGCAGCTCGATCACGAAGATCGGCTGGACCACCGCGATCGGCCCGGTGGCCAGCGCCACCGCCTGGCAGACGGCGGCGACGATCACCAGAGCGATGCCGGCCAGCCATACCTTCTGACGCAGCAGATGCCCCATCAGTGACGCGCGCATCGCGGCACTGTCGGGGACGTTGACGGCGGCCCGGCGCTGGAGCACCGAGGCGGCGCCGTTGCTGCAGGCGGTCAGGATGGCGAACAGGACACTGATCACCGCACCATCATGGGGTCGGCCGCTGCCGGATCGGCGCCCCGCCGTCCGGTGAGTGTGTCGCGGACCGCCGAACGGCTCAGTCGATGTGGACGGAACATGTCCGCAAGGCCGCGTAGCGTGCCGTCCATGGCCGCGAAGACGAATCCCCGGTGCTCTCCGGCCGCGCACTCAACCGCGCGACGCTGGAGCGCCAACTACTGCTGCGACGCACCGTCATGTCGGCGAAGGACGCCGTGGGCCATCTCGTCGGACTCCAGGCGCAGAACACCAGGCCGCCCTACTTCCAGCTCTTCGCCCGGCTCCAGGGCTTCACCCCGCCGAGCTCTCCGCGCTCATGGAGTCCCGCGAAGTGGTCAGGATCGTCACCCTGCGCTCCACCATCCACACCCACACCGCTGACGACGCGCTCACACTGCGCCCGCTGGTCCAGATGGCACGCGACCGGGAGCTGAAGATCTTCCGGAGCGGGCTGGAGGGGTGGATCCGGGCAGGCTCGCCTCCCTCGCCAGGCAGCTGGTGGAGGAAGAGCCCCGAACCATGAAGAACTTGCGCGAGGAGCTGCTCACCCACTGGCCCGACGCCGACCCCCAGGCCCTCTCCGTGGCAGCCCGCTGCCTCCTGCCACTCGTCCAGGTCACCCCTCGCGGACTGTGGGGCAGCAGCGGACAGGTCGCGCTGACCACCGTCGAGCACTGGCTGGGCAGACCCTCGCAGCCGGCCCCGCACCCGACGCGACAGTGCTGCGCTACCTCGGCGCCTTCGGCCCCGCCTCGGTGAAGGACATGCAGATGTGGGCCGGGCTCACCAGGCTGCGCGAAGTCTTCGAACGGCTGCGGCCGCGGCTTGTCACCTTCCGCGACGAGCACGGCGTCGAACTCTTCGACCTGCCCGATGCCCCGCGCCCCGACCCCGGCACCCCGCCCCCGTGCGCTTCCTGCCCGAGTTCGACAATCTGCTGCTGGGCCACGCCGACCGGACACGCGTCATCCCGGCCGCGTACAAGGGGCGCAACGGGAAGGGCAACCAGTCCTACGGAACCGTCCTGGCCGACGGATTCCTGGCCGCCCTGTGGCGGCTGGACCAGGCCGGGGACACCGCGACCGTCACCGTGCAGCCGCTCGGCACACTCGGCCGGGCCGAGCGCGACGAGGTCACCGACGAGGCCCTGCGGATGCTGGCGGTGATGACGCAGGCGAGCGTCTACGACGTCAGGTTCGCCACGTTCCTGGACTTCGGGGACTGACACACCCGGCTCACGGCAGCAGTCCCGCCCGGCGCGCGGCCACCACGGCCTCCAGCCGGGTGTGCGCCCCAGCTTCCGCATCGCCGAGCGCAGATAGCCCTTCACCGTCTCCGGCCGCAGCCCCAGCCGGTCCGCCGCCGCCGCGTTCGTCGCACCCGCGGCCACACAGGCGACGACGTCGACCTCGCGCGGCGCCAGGTACACGGGCCGGGCCGCCGGGCCCGCCCGCCGCCGATGACAGCCTCCCGCACACCGCGAGCAGCTCGTCACGCAGCGCCGGGTCGACGAGCCTCGGCGCCAGGGCGCGCAGTTCACGATGCGCCTCACGCACATCCTCCCAGGCACCGGGGCGGGTGCGAGGATCGGCCATCTGCTCCCGGGTGGCTGCCAGGAGCTCCTGCACCTCGTCCCGTACGGCCAGCGCCTGCTCCACATCGCGGGCCGCCGAGGCCGCCGCGTCGAAGGTGCGGTCCCCAGGGTGAGCGGTGAGCGCAGCGCCCCGTACAGCACGCCGCGCACCTTGCGGCGTACGACGACGGGCACCGCTACGACCGAGCGAAGGCCCTCCGCCGCGACGGCCGTGTCGTACTCGTGGCTGATATGACGCGAGGAGGCGTAGTCGCTCACCGCACACGGCCGCGACAGAGCGATGGCCTTGCCGCCGAGCCCGCTGCCCGCCGAGATGAAGGCCGCGCAGCGCCGCGGTGTGCGCTCCGTTCAGCTCGGCGATCCGTGCGTGACGCGCATCGGAGAGCAGCCCGCCGAACACGACGGGCAGCCCACTGGTGCGGCGCAGCCTCAGCAGCGCCGCCTGCATCTCGGTCGCCTCGGCCGGTTCCGGCACGCGATGTTCTCCGCCCTCGCGGTCCACCCCGTTCGGGGTGGTGAGAGCTGGGTCACTCTTTAGATGATGCTAGGTGACCGGTCGGGTCCGCAATGAGGAGGGCACATGTCGGCATCCAGCGCGACGGACAGGTTCCGGGCGGCCCGGGACTTTCTGCTGAAGCACCGCGAGGACTACGCGGCTGCGTACGCCGGCTTCAGCTGGCCGAGGCCGGAGCACTTCAACTGGGCGCTGGACTGGTTCGACGTCATCGCCGAGGACAACGACCGCACCGCCCTGCACATCGTCGAGGAGGACGGCCGGCGCACCGAGGTGTCCTTCGCCCGCATGGCCGCCCGCTCCAGCCAGGCGGCGAACTGGCTGCGGGCCCAGGGCGTACGGGAGGGCGACCGCATCCTGGTCATGCTCGGCAACCAGACCGAGCTGTGGGAGACGGCCCTCGCCGCGATGAAGCTGCGCGCGGTCGTCATCCCGGCCACCCGCTGCTGGGCCCGGTCGATCTGCGCGACCGTATCGAGCGCGGCAGCGTGCGCCATGTCCTCGTACGGGAGCAGGACACGGCGAAATTCGACGAGGTGCCCGGCGACTACACCCGGATCAGCATCGGCGGCGACGCCGAGGGCTGGCTGTCGTACAGCGGAGCCGACGAGTATCCGGAGACCTTCACAGCGGACCGGGAGACCGGCGCCGACGAAACCCTGATGCTCTACTTCACCTCGGGCACCACCGCCCACCCCAAGCTGGTCGAGCACACCCATGTCTCCTACCCCGTCGGCCACTTGGCGACGATGTACTGGATCGGCCTCAAGCCCGGCGATGTGCACATGAACATCGCCTCGCCCGGCTGGGCCAAGCACGCCTGGTCGAATCTCTTCGCCCCGTGGAACGCGGAGGCCACCGTCTTCATCTTCAACTACACCCGCTTCGACGCGGCCAGGCTGATGGCGGAGATGGACCGCTCGGCGGTGACCAGCTTCTGCGCTCCGCCGACGGTCTGGCGGATGCTCATCCAGGCCGATCTCTCGCAGCTGAAGACACCGCCGCGCGAGGTCGTCGCGGCCGGTGAACCGCTGAACCCGGAGGTCATCGAGAGCGTCCGGCGGGCCTGGGGCGTCACCATCCGGGACGGCTTCGGTCAGACAGAGACCGCGGTCCAGGTGGCCAACACACCGGGGCAGCGACTGAAGGCCGGATCGATGGGCCGGCCAACCCCGGCTTCAGGGTCGAGCTCCTGGACCCGGTCTCCGGTGAGCCGGGCGCCGAGGGCGAGATCTCGCTGGATCTGGCCGGCGCGCCGGTGGGCCTGATGACGGGGTATCACGGTGACCCGGACCGGACGGCGGAGACGATGGCGGGCGGCTACTACCGCACCGGTGACATCGGCGTCCGTGACGAGGACGGCTACATCACCTACGTCGGCCGTGCCGACGACGTGTTCAAGGCCTCCGACTACAAGATCTCGCCGTTCGAGCTGGAGAGCGCGCTGCTGGAGCACGAGGCCGTGGCCGAGGCCGCGGTCGTACCGTCGCCCGACCCGGTACGGCTCGCCGTTCCGAAGGCGTACATCGTGCTGGCGCAGGGCTGGGAGCCGGGCCCCGGCACGGCGAAGGTGCTGTTCGAGCACTCCAGGGCGGTCCTCGCCCCGTACAAGCGCATCCGCAAGCTCGAGTTCTCCGATCTCCCCAAGACGGTCTCCGGCAAGATCCGCAGGATCGAGCTGCGCGAGCGCACGGCCCAGGGCGGCGGAACCGTGTTCGACGAGGGTGATCTGCGATGAGCGAACTCTCCTACGCGCACGGCACCGGCACCACCGCGCTGCTCGGCGACACCATCGGGCGCAGCCTCGGCCGGGCGGTCGAGGCCTTCCCGGAGCGCGATGCGCTGGTCGACGTGGTGTCCGGGCGCCGCTGGACGTACGCCGAATTCGGTGCCGCAGCAGAGGAACTGGCCCGCGGGCTGATGGCCCGTGGGGTGGCCAAGGGCGACCGGGTCGGCATCTGGGCGGTCAACTGCCCCGAGTGGGTCCTCGTCCAGTACGCGACGGCCCGTATCGGTGCGGTCATGGTCAACATCAATCCGGCCTACCGGGCGCACGAGCTGAAGTACGTACTCAACCAGGCCGGCATCTGTGTGCTGATCGCCTCGCTTGCCCACCGCACCAGCGACTACCAGGCCCTGGTCGGCCAGATCCGCGCCGACTGCCCGGCCCTGCGCGCCGTCCACTACATAGGCGACCCCACCTGGGACGAGCTGACGGCCGCATCGGCAACGGTCACGCCCGAACAACTGGTCATGCGCGAAGCCGAGTTGTCCTGCGACGACCCGATCAATATCCAGTACACCTCGGGCACCACCGGTTTCCCAAGGGTGCCACCCTCTCCCACCACAACATCCTCAACAATGGCTACTTCGTGGGGAGTTGGTCGCCTATACCGAACAGGACCGGGTGTGTCTGCCTGTCCCTTTTATCACTGCTTCGGCATGGTGATGGGAAACCTGGCGATCACCACGCACGGTGCCTGCATCGTCATCCCCGCCCCGGTCTTCGAACCCGCCGTGGTGCTCGCCGCGGTCCAGCAGGAGCGCTGCACCTCCTCTACGGCGTACCCACCATGTTCATCGCGGAGCTGAACCATCCAGATTTCGCCTCGTACGATCTCTCCTCGCTGCGCACCGGGATCATGGCCGGATCTCCCTGTCCCGTCGAGGTGATGAAGCGGGTCGTCGCCGAGATGCACATGGCGGAGGTGTCCATCTGTTACGGGATGACGGAGACCTCCCCGGTCTCGACCCAGACCCGCCGCGACGACGATCTGGAGCGCCGTACCGGCACCGCAGGCCGGGTGATGCCGCACATCGAGGTGAAGGTCATCGACCCGGGGACGGGAGTGACCCTGCCGCGCGGCATCCCGGGTGAGCTGTGCACCCGGGGCTACAGCGTGATGCTCGGCTACTGGGATCAGCCGGAGCGGACCGCGGAGGTGATCGACGCGGGACGCTGGATGCACACCGGCGACCTCGCGGTCATCCGTGAGGACGGATACGTCCAGATCGTCGGCCGGATCAAGGACATGATCATCCGGGGCGGCGAGAACGTGTACCCGAGGGAGATCGAGGAATTCCTCTACGGGCACCCGAAGATCGCCGACGTCCAGGTGGTCGGGGTGCCGGACGAAAAGTACGGCGAGGACATCCTGGCCTGCGTGATTCCCGGGACCCGGCCGATCCGCCGACGCTCCAGGAGGTGGCCGGGTACTGCCGCGGTCAGCTCGCGCACTACAAGATTCCGCGTCGGCTGCGGATACTTCAGGCCTTTCCGATGACGGTCAGCGGGAAGGTCCGGAAGATCGAACTGAGGGAGGGCTACGGCGCCGAGAGCTGCCCGGGACGGGCGGCCGGGGCGGGCGGTGAGGCCTGGCGGCGCTCGCCGACGGCCAGTGTCAGGCGGCCTCGATGATCTCGGAGTCGATGCCCCGGGTCGCCGCGGCCCACTCGATCAGCAGCACTTCGTACTGCGCGGCCTCGACGGACGACCAGTCCTGTCCGGCCCGCTCGTCCACGAGCGCGCGAATGGCCTCATTGGCCTCGACGGCAGCAGGGTGTGCCGGCTGAGCCGCGTACTTCGGAACGGGTGATGCTGGGAGCCGAGGAGTTAAGACCATGCCTTCACTCTACGTCCCCATACTGACAACGGTCCGCACACATGTGGCCCAGGGGCACACGTGACCGAAATCATTCCGTTCCGTGTGCCTGCCGGGGCTGCGGACTGCCGGAGCCGCATCCCTCGGAGCCGCATCCGTCAGAGCCGCATCCCTCAGAGCTCGCGCCGCATACAGACCCGCGGCCAGCGGTCCAGGCCGTGTTCCGCCTCCTGTGCCCGGATCCCGCGCAGCCCCTCGCCGATTTCGCTCTCACCGAGCGTCCGGAAGCCGAGGCGCGTGTAATACGGCGCGTTCCACGGGACGTCCGCGAATGTGGTCAGAGTGAGGCCGCGTAGCCCCTCGGCGGCTGCCCACTGAGCGAGGTGGCCGATGAGCAGGCGGCCGATACCGCGGCGGCCGGCCGCCGGATCGACGGAGATCTGCTCGATATGGGCCGCGTCGTCGACCCGGTCGGCGATCAGGTAGGCCAGCGGCCGGCCGGCCGGCGGTTCCCGGGGCCGGCGGGGTCCGTGGCCACCCAGGCGCGGCCGGCCCGGCGGTAGCTGTCCAGTAGGTCGAGCGGGAACGGCTCGTCGTCGGCGACGGCGGTCATGCCGACGGTGCGGAAGGGCTCGCCCGCGGCGCGCTCGATGTCCTGGAGCAGGGGAGTTCGCAGCGTCTCGGCGCACGGATAGGCATGGTTCAGTATGGCGGCCGGGCCCCGGTACTGATCAGCTCGTCCGCGCAGCCGTTCACCGGCTGGGGTGTGCCCGTGAGGTCCAGGACGAAGAGTGGGATGCAGAGTCCGTCCGCCCGTGACCGGGCCTCACCCGCATAGCCGGCCAGTGAGAAGAACACGCTCGACACCGAGGCGTTGAGCGCGTTCAGCCACAGGCATTCGACGTCGCGCAGCACGGTCGGCCGGGTGGTGGAGTCGACCTGGGCGATGAGGCCGGCTGCCCGCAGGTCTATCCGGGACGTGGGGCGCGTCTGCGGCTGCACGACCTCGCGGTAGCCCAGCCACTTCAGATAGAGCGCGGCGGTGCTCACCGCGTCGCGGCCGGTGCGGATCGTCAGCGGCCGGAACGCCGGTCTCGGATGCGCCGCCGTGCGGCGGCGGCATGTGGAAGGGCCGCACGCGGCGGACCCGGCGGGTGGTGCTGCGCCGCGTGTGGCCATAGGCCGGACCGGGACTCGCAGTATGGCGCCGCACGGGCAGCACAGCTCGGGGTGCGGCCACTGGTCGCGGCGGTCGCAGGCCGGGCAGCGCACCGTCACCCAGTCGTCGTTCCAGGTGCGGTGCGTGATCGGCTGCGCCGGGGCGCCGCGCCTCAGCGGCGCGGCGACGGGGCGCCGCAGGGGCAGGGGTAGACCGGTGTGATGAAGGCGTGGTCCCGCCTGCAGAGAGGGCAGCGCACAGGCATGGACTCCACCGTGCCCCTCCTGCCGCCACCGTCGAGGTGGCCGCGTTCCGTACCCCATCGTCCACCAGGAGTGAGGTTCTCGGCAGGGACTTGGCGTACTTCGTCCTGGCGCCTTCTCTTGACGGCGGTCCGGGGCCGCTTTAGATTGATTCCGCATAGCAGAACAAGCTTTCCGTAATACGGAATTGGTGCTCTCAGGTGGCGCGACAGAGCCCGACTCCACCAGGTCCGAGCAGGAGCACTCAATGCCTCGTATGACCGCTGCCCGAGCGGCAGTTGAGATCCTCAAGCGTGAAGGCGTCAGTAACGCGTTCGGTGTGCCCGGTGCGGCGATCAACCCGTTCTACGCGGCGCTCAGGCCTCCGGCGGTGTGCAGCACACGCTCGCCCGCCATGTCGAGGGTGCCTCCCATATGGCCGAGGGCTACACCCGCGCCGAAGCAGGGAACATCGGCGTCTGCGTCGGTACATCGGGACCGGCCGGCACCGACATGATCACCGGCCTCTACTCCGCGATTGCCGACTCCGTCCCGATCCTCTGCATCACCGGCCAGGCCCCGACCGCGGTGCTCCACAAGGAGGACTTCCAGGCCGTCGACATCGCGTCGATCGCGAAGCCGGTCACCAAGGCCGCCACCACGGTCCTCGAGGCCGCCCAGGTCCCGGGCGTCTTCCAGCAGGCCTTCCACCTGATGCGTACCGGCCGCCCCGGCCCGGTCCTCATCGACCTGCCGATCGATGTGCAGCTCACCGAGATCGAGTTCGACCCTGATCTCTACGAGCCGCTGCCGGTGCACAAGCCCGCGGCCACCCGTAAGCAGATCGAGCGCGCCATCGAGATGCTGAACGCGTCCGAGCGTCCGCTGCTGGTCGCGGGTGGCGGCATCATCAACGCCGACGCCGGCGAACTCCTGGTGGAGTTCGCCGAGCTGACCGGTGTGCCGGTCGTCCCGACCCTGATGGGCTGGGGCATCCTCGCCGACGACCACGAGCTCAACGCGGGCATGGTCGGCCTGCAGACCGCGCACCGTTACGGCAACGCGAACTTCCTGGAGTCCGACTTCGTCCTGGGCATCGGCAACCGCTGGGCCAACCGGCACACCGGCCGTCTGGACGTCTATACGCGGGGCCGCACCTTCGTCCACGTCGACATCGAGCCCACCCAGCTGGGCAGGATCTTCGCCCGGACCTCGGTATCGCCTCCGACGCCGGGGCCGCACTGGAGCTCTTCGTCGAGGTCGCACAGGAGCTGAAGGCGGCAGGGAAGCTGAAGGACCGCTCGCAGTGGTCGGCTGCCACGCAGGAGCGCCGGGCCACGCTGCAGCGCCGTACCCATTTCGACAACGTGCCGCTCAAGCCGCAGCGCGTCTACGAGGAGATGAACAGGGCCTTCGGCCGCGAGACCCGGTACGTGACGACGATCGGCCTCTCCCAGATCGCGGGCGCGCAGATGCTGCACGTCTACCGGCCGCGGCACTGGATCAACTGCGGCCAGGCAGGACCGCTGGGCTGGACCGTCCCGGCCGCGCTGGGCGTCGCCACGGCCGCCCCGACGGCTCTGTCGTGGCGCTCTCCGGCGACTACGACTTCCAGTTCATGCTGGAGGAGCTGGCGGTCGGTGCGCAGCACCACATCCCATACGTCCATGTGCTGGTGAACAACTCCTACCTGGGGCTCATCCGGCAGGCCCAGCGCAACTTCGACATCGACTTCCAGGTCAGCCTGGAGTTCGAGAACATCAACTCCCCGGAGCTGGGCGTCTACGGGGTGGACCACGTCAAGGTCGTCGAGGGCCTGGGCTGCAAGGCGATCCGGGTCACCGAGCCGGACCAGCTGCTGCCGGCGTTCGAGGAGGCCAGAAGCTGGCCGCGCAGTTCCGGGTGCCGGTGGTGGTCGAGGCGATCCTGGAGCGGGTCACGAACATCTCGATGAGCGGTACCGATATCGCGTCGGTCAACGAGTTCGAGGACATCGCGACCGAGCCGGGCCACGCGCCGACGGCGATCCGGGCCTGACGGTGTCCTGACGCCACGGTTCAGGCCCCGGTCCCGGAATTCCGGGACCGGGGCCTTGGCGTCGTCGTCAACCAGGTCCCGTTTCACCGGTGCCGCCAAGTCCAGCCCGTCCGGCGGCTGCGGGCAGCGTGAAGGCGCGGAGTACGGGACCGTATCCGTACTCCGCGCCCTGGCTGGAGAGTTGCAGGGACCGCGGCGGCGGCGACAGGCCCGCAGCCCGCGCCTCCTTCCGTTCAGGAGACGCAGCCGGGACCCTCGCCACCGCACTGGCATCGCACCGCCGCCGCGGCCTCGTCCTGTCCGCGCCGCGCGCAATCCCTCATCCGGGTACGCGGCACGGGCAGGGCCCATGGGGAGGAGGCTCAGTCCTCGCGCAGTGCGTGGACCGCCTCCTCGACGCGCTTGCCGTAGTCGGTGTCCGCGGCGTGAAAGTGGGCGAGGTTCTTCTCGATCACGTCGTCGCGGCTGACCTGCGAGAGGCCTCCGGCGATGTTGGCGATCAGGCGGCCCTTCTCCTCGTCCGACATCAGCCGGTACAGCTCGCCCGCCTGGAAGAAGTGGTCGTCCTTGGTGTGCGGGGGCGCCTCGTGTGCGCCGGTCGAGCCGTGGACGGCGAGCGGGCGGCCAGGGCCGCACCGGTCTGCGCCGGGCCGTCGTACGAGTTGGGCTCGTAGTTCTTGTCCTGCCGCGATCCGTAGCGCGTCGCGTGTACGCCGTCGCGGCCGTAGTTGTCGACGACGGCTGCTCTGGGGGCGTTGACCGGGAGCTGGGTGTGGTTGACGCCGAGGCGGTAGCGGTGTGCGTCCGCGTACGCGAACAGCCGGCCCTGGAGCATCTTGTCCGGGAGGGACCGATTCCGGGCACGAAGTTGTTCGGCGAGAATGCCGCCTGCTCGACCTCGGCGAAGACGTTGTCCGGGTTGCGGTCCAGGACCAGCCGGCCCACCCGCTGCAGCGGGTAGTCGCTGTGCGGCCACACCTTGGTGACGTCGAACGGGTTGAACCGGTAGTCCGCGGCGTCCGCGGCCGGCATCAGCTGGACGTGCAGTGTCCAGGACGGATTCATCCCGCGCTCGATGGCCTGGAGCAGGTCCGTCTGATGCGAGTTGGCGTCCTTGCCGGCGAGCTCGGCGGCCTGGCCGGCCGCCAGGAGCGCACGCCCTGGTTGGTCTTGAAGTGGTACTTGACGAAGTAGGCCTCGCCCGCGGCGTTGGTCCACTGGTAGGTGTGCGAGCCGAAGCCGTTCATGTGGCGGTACGAGGCGGGGATGCCGCGGTCGCCCATCAGCCAGGTGACCTGGTGCGTGGCCTCGGGGAGTGTGCCCAGAAGTCCCATACGTTGTCGGGCTCCTGACGGCCCGTGAACGGATCGCGCTTCTGGGAGTGGATGAAGTCGGGGAACTTGAGCGGGTCCTTGATGAAGAACACCGGTGTGTTGTTGCCGACCAGGTCGTAATTGCCCTCGTCCGTATAGAACTTGAGGGCGAAGCCGCGCGGGTCCCGGACGGCGTCGGCGCCGCCGAGTGAGTCGGCGACCGTGGAGAACCGGATGAAGGTCTCGGTGCGGCGGCCCACCTCGGAGAGGAAGTCGGCGCGGGTGAAGCCGGTTACGTCGTCGGTCACCTCGAAGTAGCCGTACGCGCCGGAGCCGCGGGCGTGGACGACGCGCTCCGGGATGCGCTCACGGTTGAAGCGGGCGAGCTTCTCCAGCAGGTGCTGGTCCTGGAGGAGGATCGGCCCACCGGCGCCGGCGGTGGCGGAGTTCTGGTTGTCGGCGACCGGAGCGCCTGACTCGGTGGTGAGCACACGCTTAGCCATTTGTCGGTATGACCTTCCGTACGGGGCTGCTGACGGCTTGAGGAGCGTAGGTTCGCCGGGAACAGCACGTCAACAGTTTGTTGAAATGGAGAAGGGTTCCGGCCGCGGCGGCGCCTGGGCGCGACAGGACAGGTGTCAGCGCCACCGCGACCCGGAGTTCAGGGAGCCGGTGCAGGAGGTGGTGCTCAGACCTGCGAACCGGAGAGGCGCTCGACGGAGCGCAGCAGCGCGGAGTGGTCCAGGCCGCCGTCGCCCTGCGTGCGCAGGGAGGCGACGAGCTGGGCCACGACGGCGCCGACGGGCAGCGCGGCACCGACATTGCGGGCGGCGTCCGTGACGATGCCCATGTCCTTGTGTTGCAGATCGATCCGGAAGCCCGGGGTGAAGTCGCGTTTGAGGAAGTTGTCCTTCTTGCGGGTCAGCACGGTCGAACCGGCCAGGCCGCCGTTCAGTACGTCGAGCGCGGCGGGAAGGTCGACCCGGACTTCTCCAGGAAGACCACGGCCTCGGCGCACGCCTGGATGTTGACGGCGACGATCAGCTGGTTGGCGGCCTTCACGGTCTGCCCGGAGCCGTGCGGTCCGCAGAGCACGATCGTCTTTCCGAGCGCCTGAAGAAGCGGCTGAGCCGAGTCGAAGTCGGGCTGCTCGCCGCCGACCATGATCGACAGTACGGCCTCGACGGCGCCGGCCTCACCGCCGGAGACGGGGCGTCCAGAACCCGGATGCCCTTGTCCCGCGCGTTCCTGGCGAGGTCCACGGAGGTCTGCGGGGTGATCGATGACATATCGATGAGCAGTGCGCCGCGCTTCGCGTTCTCCAGGATGCCGTCGGCGCCGTAGGCGATGGCCTCGACGTGCGGGGACGCGGGCACCATCGTGATGACGACATCGGCGTCCCTGACGGCGTCGGCGATCGAGGCGGCACCCTTGCCGCCCGCGGCGGCCAGCCGGTCGATCCTGTCCTGCTCCAGGGTGTGACCGGTGACGTCGTACCCGGCCCTGACCAGGTTCTCGGACATGGGCGAGCCCATGATGCCGAGGCCGATCCACGCGACCTTGGGGAGGTCGTTACTCATGAGGGTGCCTTCCGATAAGCGTGTGTACGAAGGGGCGGTGCCCCTCAGTCGGCCGCTCGGCTCCAGGCCGGAAGCCAGGAGAACGACTCCGTGCTCGTCCGGTCGCCCGGCTTGTACTCCAGGCCGACCCAGCCGTCGTAACCGGCGCCGGACAGCTCGTCGAGGAGCCGCTCCAGTGGGAGCGAGCCGGTGCCGGGGCGCCGCGGCCCGGGTTGTCGGCGATCTGCACGTGACCGGTCTGCCCGGCGTACGCCCTGATCACCTGGCTGAGGTCCTCGCCGTTCATCGACAAGTGGTAGAGGTCCAGCAGGAACTTGGCGTTCCCGAGGCCTGTCGTCGCGTTGACCTTGTCGATGACCTCGATCGCCGCCGGTGTGCTCACCAGCGGGTAGAGCGGTGACTCCGGCTTGTTCAGGGTCTCGACCAGCAGGATCGCCCCGATCCGGTCCGCCGCGCGGGCGGCGGTGGCCAGATTGTCCAGGGCGAGCTCGTCCTGCAGGCCGGGGTCCACACCCTCGACGCGGTTGCCGTACAGCGCATTGAGGGCCTTGCAGCCCACCGAGGCGGCGAAGTCCGCCGCCACCGCGACGTTGGCGCGGAAGCGGTCCGACTCCTCACCGGGTACGGAGAGCGCGCCGCGGTCGGGGCCGGGCAGCTGCCCGGCGTAGAAGTTCAGCCCCACCAGCTGGGTGCCTGCGTCGTCCAGCGCCGTCTTCAGCGCGTCGAGCTCGGGCTGCGGTGGGGTGGCGGTCCCGGTCCAGGGCCACCACAGCTCGACCGCCCCGAAGCCCGCCGCGGCGGCTGCCGCAGGGCGCTCCAGGAGCGGGAGTTCCGTGAAGAGGATCGAGAGGTTCACATCGAAGCGCTGGTCCGGGTAGCCCATAATAGGTTCGGCGCTCCTTCCGTATCGCGGAAGTTGGTTTCTGCTTAACGGAAGATTGCCTGGCGGGCGGCTGAGCTGTCAAGAGGGTGCCGGAAATCTGGGCACATGGAAGCGGGGTGGTCGGTCCAGCCGCGTGGTGTGATGGCGCAGCCGCTCGCTGAAACCCGCCCAGTCGCTGCGGCTGCCGGACCAGGCACGGTCCGCGAGGGCGCACGGCCGGGGTAGGTGAGGTACTCGATCCGCTCCGGCGTGCGCACGTACTCCGTCCACAACTGGGCCTGTGCGTCCAGGATCCGGGCTGCCTCGTCCGGCTCGCAGCCCGAGGTGCCGGCTCGTTGCTGTGGGCGGCGCGCAGGTCGACGGCCGGGCCCGGCTGTGTGGCCGGCCTGTCGAGTACGTCCACTCGCTCTACCGGGGCGACCGCTACCGGATCGTCTCCCGGCTCGCGCTCGGACCGGCTGCCGCTGTGCCGCCGGTGCGGGACGGGCACCATCCCGGCATCCCGCCGGGCGACTTCGCCCACGGAGACCCGATCACATCGTCCACCCGGGTGACATCCAGTCGGTCACCTGAACCCGGGCCCCGCATTAACTCCGGCCCGGTAGCCACCCGAGACCCTCTTGCATCGAGCGCCCCACGAGGACACGCTGGCCCACACATCCGATGCCGCCCACACCCCCACGAGGTGCCTCGATGAACCATGCCACCAGCCGCCGCAGCCTCCTCGGGTACTGCTGGCGGGCGCGGCCCTGTCCGCCGCCCCACCCTGGCGTCCCGGGCCGGCGTCCCGGACCGGTCCGCCGCCACCCCACCGGCAGCCCGCGCGCGACCCGTCCGCTCCTGCTCGGCACGTACACCTCGGCCGAGGGCGGCGGTACGGGAATCGGCACAGCCACGTACGACACGGTGACCGGGGCGGTCACCGGCGGCGCGGTGATCACCGGCGTCGACAATCCCTCGTACCTCGCGCTCCATCCGTCCGGCTCCACGCTGTACGCGGTCGACGAGCAGCAGCAGCAGGGTGGCGTGAGCGCCGTGGCCCTGACAGCGGACGGCGGGTTCCGGGTCCTGGGCACCCGGAGCACCGGAGGTGCGGGCCCCACGCATCTCTCCGTACACCCCACAGGCGACTGGCTGTTCAGCGCGAACTACACCTCGGGCAGCGTCGCGGTGCACCCCATCGCGGCCGACGGCTCGCTGGGGAGCGTACGGACCTGGTCGCTCACACCTCGCCACCGCCGGGTCCCGGCCAGGAAGGGCCGCACGCCCACCAGATCATCACCTCGCCCGACGGCGGCCACGTCCTCGCCGTCGACCTGGGCAACGACACGGTGTACACCTATCGGCTCAACACGGAAGCCGGGACCCTGACCGAGGCCTCGCACGCGTCACTGAAGCCCGGGGCGGGGCCGCGCCACCTCACCTTCCACCCCGGCGGCCGCTTCGCCTACCTGGCCTGCGAACTGGACAACACCACGGTCGTCTGCGGCTACGACCCCGGCACCGGCACCCTCACCCCGGTGCCGGCCAGTCCACCGGGACCGGCTCAGGCACCAGCTACCCGGCCCAGCTGCTGGTCACCGACGACGGGCCTTCGCCTACCTCGCCAACCGCGGTCACAACAGCCTCACCCGTTACGCCGTGGAAGAGGGCGGGGCCGAGCTCCGGCTCCTGGACACGGTCGCGGTGGGCGGTGACTTCCCCGGCAGATCGCCTTCTCGCCGGACGGTGCGCTGCTCTTCGCCGCCAATCAGCGCTCCAGCACCGTCACCGTCTTCCACGTGGACCGGGCCGACGGTGGACTGCGCAGCGCGGGCAGCCCAGTCGCCGCACCGGTGGCCGTCTGCGTGCTGCCGCTGTAGGGGACGGGTCGGTGAGGCTGCTGCGCGTTAAGGTCGTGGCCGAGCCGCGGGGCCGAGACCCGCGGCGGGAACCAGGGAGGCACAGTGCGCTTGCGGGTGGAATTCACCACCGAGCCCTTCGATCTCGACGAGGCGCCCGCCCACGCGGTGGTCGCGCGCGAGGTCATCCAGGGCGCGGGGCTGGACGCCGTGGACGTCGGCCCGTTCGGCAACACGGCCGAGGGGAGCGCCGATGAGGTGCTGACCGCGGTGGACTCCCTGCTGCGCCGGGCGCTGGCCTCGGGCGCCACCCGGGTCTCGCTCCAGGTCAATGTGGCCGGGGAGGAGAGCCGGTGACCGAATCCGCGGATCACCCCTGGTCGCCGCGGTGAAGCCGCTCGTCGACGCCATGGGCGGCGAGCTGCTCGGCCCCGAGCAGGCGGCGGTGGATGACGTGGTGCTCGCCTGGGAGGGGAGGACGTCATAGCGGTGCGGCTTCCGCAGCTCTCCGATTCGCTGGACCACATCCTGGCCGCGATGGAGAGACGGCACGGAGTGCCGTTGGCCGACCTGGACCGTAAGACCAAACAGTCCGTGGTCCGCGCGCTGGAGGCACGCGGCGCCTTCTCGGTGCGGCACGGAGTGGAGACCGTGGCGGGCGCCCTGGGCGTCAGCCGCTTCACCGTCTACAACTACCTCAACCGGGAAATCGCCGCCAAGGGTGAGTAGATGAGAGAACGCAGACGGAAGCCGTCGCCCGGTGCCGGGGCGGCGGCTTCTGTGTTCGCAAAATTTCAACAAACTGTTGACGTGGCGTTGTGGAGGGCGTTAGCTGTCCGCAGCCCGTACACAGCACAGCGAAATCAGCCACGGAGGCTCCCGTGACTTCGAGCCCGACACCGGGCCTCGCCCGGTTCAACACCCTGGCGGCCGGCGAAGCCACCGCCGAGCTGCACGAGGTGTGTGCCAGTGCGGCATGGGGAGCGCCATCCTCGCCCACCGGCCGTATGCGACCGCGGAAGCACTCCTGACAGCGAGCGACGCCGCCACGGCCGAGCTCTCCGCGCAGGATCTGTCCGAAGCCATGGCCGGTCATCCGCCGATCGGCCGCCCGAAGCCCGGCGACCCGACGTCCTCCCGCGAACAGCGGGGATGGCAGGCGCCTCCGAGGAACTCAAGGCCGAAATGCTCGAACTGAACCTGGCCTACCAGGAACTGTTCGGTCATGTCTTCCTGATCTGTGCCACCGGAGCCACCGGTGAGCAGATGCGCGACGCGGTGAAAACCCGGACCGGGAACCCGCCCGAGCAGGAGCGCGAGATCGCGCGCACCGAACTGGGCAAGATCAACCGCATCCGGCTCACCCGCCTCGTACAGGACCCACGAGAAGAAGGAGCGTGACGGCCTTGAGTACCGAAAGCACCGCATCGGTGTCCACCCACATCCTGGACACCAGCATCGGCCGCCCCGCCGCAGCCGTCACCGTCTCGCTCGCCGCCCGCAGCGGCGGCGGCGACGCGCTGTACGTGCCGCTCGGCGGATCCGCGACCGACGCGGACGGGCGCTGCAAAGACCTGCCGGCCCTGCCGGAGGGCACCACCCACGTACGGCTCGAATTCGATACCGAGTCCTACTTCACCGTAGAGAAACAAGCCGAGGCGCAGCAGGACGCCCCCGCGTAAGGGACAGCGGCGTATTCTTCCCGGAGGTGGCGATCGCATTCGCCGTCGCACCGGGCGAGCACTACCACGTACCGCTGCTGCTCAACCCGTTCGGCTACTCCGTTTACCGAGGGAGCTAGCAGACAATGCCCACGATTCTCGGCCAGAACCAGTACGGCAAAGCAGAGAACCGAGTCGTCAGAATCACGCGGGACGGCGACACCCACCACATCAAGGACCTCAACGTCTCGGTCGCCCTCTCCGGCGACATGGACGACGTCCACTACTCCGGCTCCAACACCAACGTCCTGCCGACCGACACCACCAAGAACACGGTGTACGCGTTCGCCAAGGAGCACGGCATCGAGTCCGCCGAGCAGTTCGGCATCCACCTCGCCCGGCACTTCGTGACCTCGCAGGAACCGATACAAGCGGCCCGGATCCGGATCGAGGAGTACAGCTGGGAGCGCATCGCGACCTCCGAAGGCAACTCCCGGTTCATCGGCGCCGACGAGGTCAGGCACTCCTTCGTCCGCAAGGGTCAGGAGACGCGCACCACGCAGATAACCTTCGACGGTGAGCAGTGGGAGGTCGTCTCCGGCCTCAGTGACCTGACCGTGCTGAACTCCACCAACTCCGAGTTCTGGGGCTACGCCAGGACCAGTACACCACCCTCAAGGAGGCGTACGACCGTATCCTCGCCACCCAGGTCTCCGCCAAGTGGCGCTACAACTGGACCAGCGACGAGGACCGGATGCCGAACTGGGAGAAGTCCTACGAGCAGGCGCGCAAGCACATGCTCCAGGCCTTCGCCGAGACGTACTCCCTCTCGCTCCAGCAGACCTTGTACCAAATGGGTTCGCGGATCATCAACAGCCGCAGCGAGATCGACGAGATCCGGTTCTCACTGCCCAACAGCCACCACTTCCTGGTGGATCTGGAGCCGTTCGGTCTCAAGAACGACAACGAGGTCTACTTCGCCGCCGACCGTCCGTACGGTCTCATCGAGGGGACCGTGCTCCGGGACGGCGTCGAGCCGAAGATCCCGGTGGACATGACCAACCTCTGAGCCGGCACCGACCGGTCCCCGCCCCGCCCACTGCCGGGCGGGGACCGGTCACCCTACCTCTCTCATCTCGGCACCCACGACCGTAAGGCTGTGGCACTCAAATTCAACTGGGGTCCTGCCGTGCCCACATCGTCGCCACAGGAAAGAAGGAGAAGCACGATGGCAGCTTCGGCAGACCCTCAGCGCATCGTCATCGAGAACTGTTCCATCGCGACCGTCGACGCCCAGGACACCGAGTACGCATCGGGGCATGTCGTGGTGGCGGGCAACCGCATCGAGTACGTCGGCGAGGGCAGGGCCCCGACGGTCTCACCGGCGTGGTGCGCCGCATCGACGGCACAGGGCATCTGGCGACTCCCGGCCTGGTCAACACCCACCACCACTTCTACCAGTGGATCACCCGCGGTCTGGCCACCGACAGCAACCTCTTCGACTGGCTGGTCGCGCTGTACCCGACGTGGGCGCGCATCGACGAACCGATGGCCCGTGCGGCGGCGCAGGGCTCGCTCGCCATGATGGCCCGCGGCGGTGTCACCACCGCGATGGACCACCACTACGTCTACCCGCGGGGCTCCGGCGACCTCTCGGGCGCCATCATCGGCGCGGCCCGTGACATGGGCGTACGGTTCACCCTCGCCCGTGGCTCCATGGACCGCAGCGAGAAGGACGGCGGGCTGCCGCCGGACTTCGCGGTGGAGAGCCTCGAAGGTGCGCTCGCCGCGACCGAGGCGACCATCGACGAACACCACGACGCCGCACCGGATTCGATGACCCGGATCGCAGTCGCACCCTGCTCACCCTTCTCCGTATCCACCGAACTGATGCGTCAGGGTGCCGAACTGGCCAGGCGCAGGGTGTGCGGCTGCACACCCACGGCTCGGAGACCGTCGAGGAGGAGCAGTTCTGCAAGGAGTTGTTCGGGATGGGGCCGACCGACTACTTCGAGTCGACCGGATGGCTCGGCGACGACGTATGGATGGCGCACTGCGTCCATATGAACGACTCCGACATCGCGGCCTTCGTCCGCACCGGAACGGGTGTCGCGCACTGTCCGTCATCCAACGCCCGTCTCGCGGCCGGCATCGCCCGGTCCCCGACATGCTCGCCGCCGGCGTACCGGTCGGGCTCGGCGTCGACGGCACCGCGTCCAACGAGTCCGGCGAACTCCACACCGAACTGCGCAACGCCCTCCTCATCAACCGCCTCGGCGCCCATCGGGAGAAGGCTCTGAACGCCCGTCAGGCGTTGCGTCTGGGTACGTACGGCGGCGCCCAGGTCCTCGGCCGCGCCGAGGAGATCGGCTCCCTGGAAGCCGGCAAGCTCGCCGACCTCGTCCTGTGGAAGCTGGACACCCTGGCCCACGCCTCCATCGCCGATCCGGTGACCGCGCTCGTCTTCGGCGCCGCGGCCCCGTCACCCTCTCCCTCGTCAACGGCAAGCCGGTCGTCGAGGGCAATCACCTGATCACGGTGGACGAGGACGCCATCGCCCGCGCGACCCGCGACGAGGCACAGCGTCTGGCACAGATCGCCGCCGGCGCCTGACGGCTCCCCTGACCGGCCGGCCGAGGGGACGGCCTCGGCCGGTCGCCGTGGACCCGAGCGGGTACGGCAGCCGGTCCCAGGCGCGCGCACCCGAAGTGCGCGCCCTGGGACCGGTGACCAAAGCTGCCCGCACCAGCTGCACGACCTGCACCAACGCACCACTCAGCATCACCTCCCCGACACCCGCGTCCCCGACCGGAGGAACCGCAGTGGCAGCTAGGGGTCCCAGTAGTTCTCGCCGAAAAACAACGCTATGCCGTGCAGCGGCTCCTGATCTGTCCTGCTTCGAGTCCGCGGAGTAGCCGGATGAGCTGCTGGCCGCGGTGCTCGGTGCGGTGCGGAGCTCGAAGCCAGATCAGGCCGACCCGACCATGGTGAACCCGTGCGATGAGGGACCAGCTCGTGTCACGAGCGCGGAAGACTGAGCAACCCCGCCCTGGCGCCGCCAGTTCGGGGTTTTCGTCTGCTCGTGCCGCTCGGCCGGGTATCGGTGGTGCCCGACTGTGCTGATCGAATGGGGCGGGAGGGGCCGATGGCCACGCGAGTGTTTTCTGATGAGGAGCTGGAGGGCTTACGGTCCTTCCCGGCGATCGGCAAGGACGAGCTGATCCGCTACTTCACGCTCACCTCGGCCGATCAGGCGTTCCTCGGCAAGTTCCGCCGAGCCCAGAACGTACTCGGCGCCGCCGTCCAGCTCTCGGCTCTGCCCTGGCTGGGGTTCGTTCCCGACGACGTCCATTCCGCGCCGCCTGCCGCAGTGGGGCGTTTGGCAAGGCAGCTCGGGGTCGCCGTCGTCGACTTGGCGGGTTACGGAGAGCGCGGGCAGACCCGCACGGATCACTTGCGGGAGATTGCCGAGTACCTGTCGTGGAAGCCCGCGAAAGCGATCGAGTTCAAAGAGCTGGACGAGTTCCTGCTGGCCCGCGCGATGGAACACGACTCCCCGAGCCTGCTGTTCCGGCTGGGGTGTGAGTACCTGCGCTCGGCGAAGGTGATCCGGCCGGGTGTCGTATCGCTGCTGGAGAAGGTCGCCACCGCGCGCCAGGCCGCGGAGAAGGAGACCCACGGCCGGGTGGCTCACCTGCTCACCAGCGAGCAGGTGCGGGGCTGGACGGGTTGCTGGTGGTCGAGCCGGCGCTGGGCTCGACGCGGCTGCACTGGATGGTGACGGGGCCGGTGCAGGGGTCGCCGACGAGCGTGAAGGGCGAGGTCGAGAAGCTGCTGTTCCTGCGGGGACTGGGCGCCGACGTACTGGATCTGTCCGTGCTGCCCGCCGAACGCCGCCGCTACCTGGCTCAGATCGGCCGCCGTCTGACGGCGCAGGCCCTGGTGCGGCGCGAGCCCAACCGGCGTCACCCGATCCTGCTCACGCTGCTGGCGCAGTCCGCGGTCGATGTCCTGGACTCGGTGGTGCAGCTCTTCGATCAGACCCTGTCGGGCTCGGAGTCGCGGGCAAAGATCAAGCTGCGCGAGGTGCTCGCCGAGCGGGCCAAGCTGTCGGAGGACCGTCTCGCCCTGCTGGACGAGATCCTGCCGGTGCTCGCGAACACGGGTATCCCGGACGAGGAGGTCGGGACGCTGCTGCGCGGGAAGATCGGCATGAGCCGGCTGCGGGCCGCGCACGCCGGGGCCACCGTGCGGCTGCCGCGCGACCACGGGCACCTGGCGCTGCTGGACGGCTCCTACACCTACATCCGGCAGTTCGCCCCGAAGGTCCTGGAAACGGTGCGGTTCAAGGGCGGCACCGAGGCGAAGCCGCTGATCGAGGCCCTGGAGATCCTGCGGGAGCTGAACGCCACCGGCGCCCGCAACGTCCCCGAAGGAGCCCCACGCTGTTCGTGCCGACCCGGTGGCAGGGCTACCTGGATGAGGCGGCGGCGAAGGGCGATGCGACCGCCTACCGGCACTACTGGGAGCTGTGCACACTGCTCGCGCTGCGCGACGGCCTGAGGTCGGGGACGTGTACGTGCCGGGCTCGCGCCGCTACGACAACCCGGCCGCCTACCTGTTCAAGCCCGCCCAGTGGGAGGCGCACCGGACCGAGTTCTGCCGCCTGGTCGGCAAGAGCCCTGACTTCTCCGAGGCCCTGCCGCTGGTGATGGACGAGTTGGACGAGGCCCTCACCGATCTGGAGGAGTCCTCCAGATCGGTGACGGGCCCGTGCGGCTCAACGACGCCGGTGAGCTGGTCATCTCGCCGCTGACGGCGGAGGACATCCCGTCCGAGGCCGAGGAACTGCACGGCGAGCTGGAGCGGATGCTGCCGAACGTGCCGATCGCCTCGCTGCTGGTGGAGATGGACCGGCACACCGGGTTCCTGGACTGCTTCACCCACGCCGGCGGCAAGCAGGCCCGTTGCCCGCAGTTGAAACGGAACCTGATCGCCTGTCTGATCGGGCTCTCCACCAACCTCGGACTGCACGGGATGGCTGCGTCCTGCGGCATTCCGTACGACGTGCTGGCGTGGACCGCGGAGTGGTACATCCGGGAGGAGACGCTGCGTGAGGCGAACATCTGCCTGGTCAACTACCACCACAGGCTGCCGATGACGACCATGTTCGGGTCCGGCACGCTGTCCTCCTCCGACGGGCAGCGGTTCCCGACGCGGGGAAGTCGATCACCGCCCGGCATCTGAACAAGTACTTCGTCTCGGAGGGCATTTCCACCTATACCCACGTCTCCGACCAGCACTCCACCTTCGGCACGAAGATCATCGTGGCCACGCACCGCGAGGCCCACTACGTGCTGGACGAGATCCTGGGCAACGCCACCGACCTGCCGATCAGCGAGCACGCGACCGATACGCACGGCGTGACCCTGGTCAACTTCGGGCTCTTCGACCTGGTCGGCAAGCAGCTCGCCCCGCATCCGTGACCTGGGCAAGATCACCCTGTACCGGTTGGGCGCGAAGGTCGAGTACGAGGAACGCTTCCCGACCGCCGGGCCGCTGCTGACCAAGAAGGCCAACCTGGGCCTGGTCGCCGACCACTGGGACGACCTGCTCCGTCTGGCGGGCTCGCTGAAGTACGGGCACGCCACCGCCTCCCTGATCGTCGGCAAGCTCTCCGCGTCCTCCCGGCAGAACGCGCTGGCCGCCGCGTTGAAGGAGTACGGGGCGATCCGCAGAACGATCTATGCGGCGAAGTACCTGTCGGACGAGGGCTACCGCCGTAAGATCGCCCGCCAGCTCAACAAGGGCGAGTCCCTGCACGCCCTGCGCCGCCAGCTTCACTACGCCCGTGAGGGCAAGGTCGCCCGGCGCCAGCCCGAGCAGCAGAACGAGCAGGCATGGTGCCTGACCGTCGTGACCAACAGCGTGGTCTGCTGGCACACCGAGTACATGGGCCTGGCCGTCGATGAACTCCGTACCGCCGGCCGCGAGGTGGACCCCGAGGTGGACCCCGAGGTGCTGGCGCACATCTCCCCGGCCCGCAGCTCGGTGGTCAACTACTACGGCTCCATCACCGTCGACTACGAGCACGAACTCGCCCAGCTCGACGACCGGGGACACCGGCCGCTACGGACCGTGGACACGGACGATCCCGGAGCCGGGCTGTAGTAGTAGCCGACCCCGGCACCGCCCCGGCAGGGATGAAGGTGCCGGGGCGTCCGGGTGGGAGGCGCAGGGCGCGACGGTCCGCCTACCCGGCTCCGGGGACAAGCGCCTCGACCTGGGGTTGGCCGCCGCTGTGCCCCGTCCCCGGACCCCGGCAGACACTGCCGACCGATCGAGCACGGAGAAACGATGAAGGACTTTCAGGGCCTCATCCGTCCCCACGTCTTAATCCCGAGCGGACTCAGTCGCGGTAGTGGTCGGCGATTGCGGCGAAGGCGGCCTTGGGCTCCCAGGGCAGGTCGGGGTAAGTGTCGCCGTGGCGGTCTTCGAGGATCTTGACGATGCCGAGGCTGGCGAGGTCAAGGTCGTCGCGAGGATCGCCATCGGGGCGGTGGGGCAGGTTGTACAGCGCGAAGAGGAACACGAAGGCGCTGTCGACGCCCTCGCTGTCGAAGATCTCCAGCAGTTCGCTCAGGTAGGCCGCTTGGCCAGCCTCGTCGCGCTCGTATTCCCCGGTCAGCCGGAGGGGCGCCCGGTGGCTTCGTCGGTTTCGAGGATTTCCATGCTGCGGGTGCGACGTCACCCGCGCCGCGCCAGGTGGCGGTGCCGAAACCGGTGATAGCGACCGGCTTGGGCTGTGCGACGAGGCTGCGCACGGCGTCTCGGAATCGGTCGGCTACCTCCGCAGATCGGATGAGTTCGAAGGTCATGAAGTCGAACAAGGCCCAGTCGACGGCTTCGAACTGGATGGCGGCGTAGGTGACCTTGCCGTGGAAGCGCTCACGGACCACCGCCACGGCTTCGCGGAGGAAGGCGTTGAGGCGGGTGCCGACTGCGGCGATTCTCTCGGGCCGACGGGCCGGGTCGCTCAGTAGCCAGCCGAGTCGCTCTTCGGTGCTGTCGCCTTCGAGGAACCCATGGTTCATGACACTCAGCTCGGCGCCGGTAACGAACACGACTTCGGCTCCTTGCGTCCGGAGTCGCTCGGCCCGCTCTGCGCAGTCAGCGATCAGGGCGAGGATTTCGTCGGTCGTCAGCTCCAGCGGGTAGGGCGAGAACCAGATCTCCAGTCCGAGCTCGGCGGCGTGACGGGCGGCGAGTTCCAGGCGGCCCGGGTCGCCGCCGGTGATGTGGACGGCGGTGCAGTGGAGATCGTCACGGATGATGGTCAGCTCCTTCTTGACCAGGTCGGGGTCGAAGTGCTCCCGGAGCTGCTGCCGTTGCGGAGGAAGCCGGTGTCGTAGCAGATGCCCTTGGCTCGCATGCGTCTGACCTTTCTGTAGGGGCCCGAGAGTAGAAGAATATTGCGTGCACGCAAGTTTGCGTGCACGCATTCAGGCTGGGATACTTGGAGGGTGACGACAAGGCGGACCGGGCTGCGCGAGGAGAAGAAGCAGGCCACCCGGGTGGCATTGCGTGAGGCGGCACTGAGGCTGGCACTCAAACACGGACCCGACAACGTCCGCGTCGACGACATCGCCGAGGCAGCCGGAGTCTCGCCGAGGACCTACAACAACTACTTCTCCAGTCGCGAGCAGGCGATCGTCGCCGCCGTCACCGCCGAACGGGAATCCGGGTCGCCGCGGCCGTGGCAGCCACGCCCACCCAGGTCCGCCTCGCCGACGCCTTGGCCGAAGCGATCCTGGAGCAGTACACCGAACCGCGTGACCACGACGAGCTGCTGCTAATGACCGCCAGTCCCGCGCTGCGTGACACGTTCCTCGACGCCGCCGCAGCGATCGAGCACCCCTCGCCGCCGCGATCGACCAGCGCCTCGGCTGCACTGGCACGCTTGCCCTCGCGTGCTCGCGGCGAGCGTGGCCGCTGCGGTTCGGGTCGCACTCCAGCAGTGGCTCCAACCTCCGGCCGCACCCTCGCAACCGGTGGGCTCGTCGTGCCGTCCGGCTCGCTGCCAGACCTGCTCCGCTCCGCGCTCGCCACACTCGAACCCGCACTTGACGCCGCCGAAGAACAGGCACAACAGCGCTTGCGCCAGTGAATCCGTTCCACTGGCGGCTCCGACGTCGCGGGTGGGTCCGGCGTCGAGGTGGGTCCGGCGTGAGCCGCAGCACCGTCAACGATCGGCGGCAGCGTTTCATAGGTGGTCCCCGTTTCAACACCGGGCGCCGATGGCATCGCCGCAGGTCGATTTGTTTCACCGGTCGTTTCCTTCCTCTTGACCGGTGAAACGCATTCCTGAAACGATCCCGGCGTGATCACCGATCCGTACCGGCTCGTCGAGTCGCACGCCTGCCCGATGTCCACCTGCCAGGCCCCGGTGGGCTCGCCCTGCCGCACCACCTCCGGCAAGGTCGCGCTCAAGTACCACACCGCGCGCTTCCAGCTCGTCCCCGCGCTCCGCTCCGAGTTGCACGTCGCCACCCCGGCTGTACGCCATCCCGGCTCCGTCTGGACGGCCCTGCCGGTGCAGAAGCTCGCGGCGCCGGCCGTGCCGATGGAAGTCCGGCTCGCGTACGCCCGCATCTCGACCCGGACGCAGGAAATCCAGTCCCAGGTCGACGCCCTCGAAGCCTCCGGCGTACACCGGCTGTTCCAGGAACAGATCAGCACCCGGGTCCGCGAGCGCCCCGAAATGAAGGCGGCCCTTGCGGCGGCCCGCGAGTACCGCTCGCTGGGAGCGAAGGTCACCCTCGTGGTGCACGAGATGAAGCGCCTGGGACGCGGCGCCCTTGAACTGCTAAAGGTCGCCGAGGAACTGCGGGACGCGGGAATCGAGCTGGAGTTCCTCACCGGCCCCTCGCCGGGAAGCACGACCCGTCCGGCCACGGGGCCGCTCTGTTCGCCTTCTTCGCCGCCATGGCCGAGTCCGAACGCGACTACATCCGCGACAAGACCCTCGAAGGACAGGAGACCGCCCGCAAGAACGGCAAGGCCATCGGTGGCGTCAAGGTCTCCGACGACGACATGCTCGCCACCGCCCTCCGACTGCGCGACCAGGAACACCTGTCCCTGCGCGAGATCGCCTCCCGCCTCGTCATCCGCACAGGCAAGAAGCGCGGCCAGCACCCAGCCCCGGCCACCGTCATGCGCATGCTGCGCGAACACGACGAGCAGACAACCACAGCCACTCTGGAGCCCACAGCCTGACCTGGGGCTCAATCCTTAGCGTTGTTTTTCGGCGAGAACTACTGAGACCCCAGCTACGCCCAGGTTTCGCAAGGAAACGCAGGACCCCGCCGAACCGGCCGCAGTAAACGGCCACAAGCACCCGGTCGACTCGGGAATCTCCACCGGCTGTGTCGTGGCGATCCTGCTGAACCTCGCCTTCAACCACCTGGGCCGGAAGGCGGATCAGGACGAGGGAGCGAGGGAGGCGGCGCGGGCGCGGCGCCGGAGAGCCCACTGCGGGAGGCCGCGGCTCCCATAGCTGCCCACTGACCTCGCCGGACAGCTGTGGCGCGTACGACGGAAGCTGAGCTCTCCGTCGTACGCGCCACAGGAGCGTCGCGGCTGTCAGCCGATGTGGAAGCTGTCCCCGTACACCTTCCAGTCCAGCGGCGGATCCAGGTTCAGGTTGCCGGCGCGCAGGAAGACCCGCTGCGCGGTGTCCACCCGGCTGGTGTCGGAGTGTGCCTCCTCCTGCTCCATCGCCCAGACCCGCGCGTCCAGGAACGCGTCGAGGTAGGCCACCTCGTCACCGCCCTGCGACGGCGGGCTCGCCTGCGCCAGAGCCCGCTCGCGGATGGAGCCGAAGCTCGTGCTGTCGCTGCCGCCGCCGTGCATGACGATGGCGTCGTAGTACGCGAACTGGCCGAGCGTACCGAGGCCGTCGTCCTGCCCCGGCTCACCGCCGGGTCGAAGTACACCCGGTCCCGCTCGTCGTTCTGTGCCTGCTCGAAAGCGGGGTCGGACGCGGCCTGCTCCCAGTCCTGGGTGAAGCCGGGGTCGAGCCCTTCGTGCGAGTCGGTGCCGTCCACCTCGCGCAGTGCGGGCAGATACTTCGCCAGTACGTTGTCGGGGCTGCGCTGGTGTACAGCTCGACCAGGTCGAGCATGTCGCCGGTGCCGGAGCAGAATCCGATGATGCCCGCCGTGTAGCCGCGGCCGTCACCGATGTCCTCGATGTAGCTGTACTGCGCCTTCCAGTCCAGCGAGGAGTTCTCCGCGCTGGAGACCAGCTGCATGGCGATGTCCTTCTTCGCCGGGTCGTCGAGCCCGTTCGCGGCTGCCTCCAGGTGGTGTATGGCCGGCGGCGTGGGGCGCCGGCGTAGGCGGCGTGGGGATCGCGGTGAAGGTCAGCCCGAGGGCGATCACAGCCAGCCCGATGGGGCGGGTGACGCGTGTGGTGCGTGTGGTGCGACGTGCGGTGCCGTTGTGGGGTAGTGCACCAGTCCTCCAGAGGAGTTCGTCGTTCCGTTGTTTTGTTAGGAAGCTTTCCTATCAGCCTGCAGGTCCCTGGTACAGCCCCGGACATGGGTAAGTCGAGAACCTCCGGGCGCAGCGAAGAGCCCGTACCACGCGTGGACCACGCGGTACGGGGCTCGGTGTTGTTACTCTCAGCAGTTGTCGAGGTAGGCCGTGTGGATCCAGACGCCCGTCGGGCCGCCCCACAGGTCACCCATCACCCAGTTGCCCTGCTGGCCGCGGTAGTTGAGATTCTGGCCCTGTTCACCGTGCCGAGCACGGAGTAGTCGGTACCGGGGCCGCCCCGGAAGTTCACGCCGTTGTCGTTGACCGTGCAGACGGCTGCCGGTGCCTGTGCGGACTGCGTGCTCCGTGCGGCGGCGGGGCTCTGTGCGGCCTGCGCGGAAGGGCTCATGGCCAGGCCCAGGCCGGCGGCCATGACCATTGCGGTCAGCAACATCTTCTTCATCATTACCGGAAATCTCCCTGACGCTCAGCAGCGCACGCGTGCGTGCGCCGGCATCCGGACCAACACAACACGCCGTTGCCGGGTAACGGGCGTTTCCAGGAGTCCCGCTCGGATGAAAGTGCAGGTCGTCCGGTCAGGTACCGGCGCACCCGGACTCTTCGGCGAGTGCTTCGTGCGCTGGACGGCGTTGGGTTTAGCTCCCGTCGATCCGGTAGCTGTCGCCGTAGACCTTCCATCGCAGCGGTGTCTCCAGCTGGAGTCTGCCTTCGTGCACGAAGACCCGCTGTGCCGTCTCCACCCTGCTGGTGTCTGTGTGGGAGGGCTCCTTGCGGATCGCGGACACGCGGGCGTCGAGGAAGGCGTTGAGATATGCCTCCTCGTCACCCCTTCGCGGGTGACTCGGTCTCGGCGAGGGCCTCCCGGCGCATCGTACGGAAGCCGACCGTTCCTTCAGTGTCGCCGTAGCCGTGCATCACATAGGCGTCGTAGTAGATGAACTGCCCCAGGGCGCTGAGCCCGTCGGCCTTGGCCCGCTTCACCGCCGGCCCGAAGTAGGAACGGTCACGCTCCGCATCCTGCGCCGCCCGGAAGTCCGGGTCCGTGGCCGCCTTCGCCCAGGCCCGGGTGAACGGGCCGCCGAGCCCGCGTGCGAATCGCTGCCCTTCACCTCGCGGAGCGCGGGCAGGAAGCGCGTCAGGGCATTGCCGGGGTGCTCGGCCGTGTACCGCTCGACGACTTCGAGCATGTCGCCGGTGCCGGAGCAGAATCCGATGATGCCCGCCGTGTAGCCGCGGCCGTCCTCGATGTCCTGGATGTAGCTGTACTGCGCCTTCCAGTCCAGTGAGGAGTTCTCCGCGCTGGACACCAGCTGCATGGCGATCTGCTTCTTCGCCGGGTCGTCCAGGTCGGTCTCACGCGCACCGGAACCAGAACCGGAACCAGAACATCCGCACAGCAGGGCGGCCGACAGTGCGGCGGCGAGGGCGGGCGCGAGCAGGAGCGGACCATGAGCTTCACGTGCCAAGCGTGCCAGGTCCGGGGTGGAGTCGGGAACGGCCCAGCGGCTGTAGCGTCGGGGGTATGGAAGATCAGTCTGTTGTGGATGTCGGCGATGTGCGGCTGGCGTATCGGACCTGGGGTGACCCCTTCGGCTCGCCGGTGGTCCTGCTGCACGGCCTCGGCGGCTCCGCCGCGAGCTGGGAAGCGGTCGGGAGCCTGCTCGGCGAGGAGTGGCGGGTGTACGCCCTCGATATGCGCGGGCACGGCGAGAGCGACTGGCCGGACGAGTACGCGTTCGAGCTGATGCGGGACGACCTCTTCGGATTCTTGGAGGCGTGCGAGCTCGACCGGGTCGGCCTGGTCGGCCACTCGATGGGCGGCGTCGTGGCCTACCTGATGGCCGAGATGCACGCGGACCGGGTGGAGCGGCTGGTGCTGGTGGAGACCCCGCCGCCGTTCCCGGGGCAGCTGGTGGACAGTGGCACTCCCGGCGGGCCGGTGGACTACGACGAGAACGCGATTCCCGCCGTCCGGGCGCAGATCGCCGAGCCCGACCCGCGCTGGGAGGAGGAGCTGGGGCAGATCGTCGCCCCGACCATGATGATCGCCGGCGGGCCGGAGAGCAGCATGCCGCAGGACCGCCTGCCCGATATGGCCACCCTCATCCCCGACTGCCATCTGATCACCTTGGGCGGCGGCCACCAGGTGCACGTGAAGCACGCGGACCAGGTTGCTCAGCAGATCACCGAGTTCTTCACCAGCTGACGGGCGGGCGGGCCGGGTCAGCCGCCCGGCTGCCAGTCCGGGCTGCGGCCGCTCAGGGCGATCACCCGGTCCATGAGCGGGGCGCCCTGCGGTACGGGGACCGGCGGGCCGAAGAGCTCACCGGATGCGGGTGGCCCTTCGTCGTCAGGGGTGAGCATCGCCTCAGAGGAACGCAGGCTCGCCTCGTCCGCGCGGAAGGTCCGGCCGGTCGACCTGGCCAGGTCCCAGCCGTGCACGACCAGCTCATTCAGGGCCACCATGCCCGCCACCCCGGCCGGCAGATCGATCCCGCCCGCCCGGGTCATGCTCTGCCATGCGGCGGGGAGCGCCAGGCCGCCACGAGTTCGTCGAGGTGGCGCGGGAGGCTCTCGCGCCAGTCTTCGGCGAGTGCCGGCAGGGCCGCGTCGGGGAGGTGCCGGTACTCGCCCCGAGGTCCTTGCGCGCCGCGTCGCGGAAGGCAACGGTCAGCCCGGCGATATGGGCGAGCAGCTCACGTACCGAGTAGTCGGGGCAGGGGTCGGCCCGGTCAGCCGGCGGTCCTCGACGGCAGCGGCCAGTCCTGCCATCTGCCGGGCTGCCGGTTCCAGATCGAGTGCGGGTGCGGGTGCGCCGTTCGTGTCCAATCCATTCAGATCAATACTTGTGCAGACTTCCGCGGCCCCGAAACTCATCGCGCCGCCGGGTGCACACCGCCACATTGCGCAACGTTCCGCTCCTCCCTCTTGTCGGCACCCCCACGCCATGGCATACAGGTCTGGACCATTGCATCCGGACGGAAGGCACGACTGTGCAACGCCCCTCACACATGCCGCGTTGACCTGCTCCGCCGTCCTGCTCCTCGGCACGCTCACGGCGTGCGGCACAACCGCCGAAGCGGACACACAGAAACCCACGGCACCCAAGGGCGTGACGGCCCAGGCCGGCAGCGCCACCTCGGTACACGTCATGTGGGAGGACTCCTCCGACAACAAGGCGATCACCGGCTACGAGGTCTACCTCAAGGGCGAGAAGGCCGAGTCCGTCCCGGCGACGAAGCGGATGACCGACATCGGCGGACTGACGGCCGAGACCGCGTACACCTTCACCGTCCGGGCCCGCGACGCGGCCGGAAACCTCTCCGCCCCGAGCACCACCGTGCCGGTCACCACGCCGGCGGCCCCACCCGCCGACTCCGAGGCCCCGACCCGCCCGGCGAAGCTGCGCGGCACCGCGGACGGCAGCCGAACGGCCACCCTGTCCTGGGGCGGCTCCACCGACGACGTCGGCGTCACCTCGTACGACATCTACCAGGAGGACTCCCGGATCCACAGTGTGTCCGGTACCGAGACCACGGCTCGCCTGACCGGGTTGCGGCCCGGCACCGTCTACACCTTCACCGTCCGGGCCCGCGACGCCGCAGACAAGTCCTCGCCCGACAGCAAGGCGCTCGACCTCACCACCGGATCCGCCCCGGGCGCACCGGCGAGCACGGCGCCCACCGCGCTGCGCACGACGACCACAGCCGAGGGCGAGGAGTACGTGGTCGCCCTCTCCTGGGACCAGCCCGAGACCGGCGGCGAGATCCCGGCGTACCAGCTGTTCCTCAACGGAAAGATGACCACGACGATCGTCTGGGCGGCACGCCCCGCCGGCCGCGCCACCTACCGGCTCGCGCTCTCCGATCCGCCCGGTACGCGCTACTCGCTGAAGATCCGGGCCAAGCTGCCCGACGGGAAGTGGGGCGACTTCTCGGCCCAGCGCACCGTCGTACTCACCGGCTGACGGCAGTGCCCGCCGCCGAACCCTGGTCCTGCTCCGTGCGCACCGGCGGTACCTGTGCTTCTGGTGTGGCGCCGGAGCAGCCGGCACACGGCCGAAGCCCCGCCGCCGGAACGCTCGGTGGCGGGGCATCGCTGTCCGTTTGGTGATCAGTCCTGCGCGGCGAAGCCTACAAACGCGGTCCAGTCTCCAGGTGCGAACGCCAGCATGGGGCCCGTCCTGGCCTTGGAATCCCGGACATGGACGGTGCCGGGGAGGTGGCCACCTCAATGCATTGCCCGCCCTCGCCACTGCTGTAACTGCTCTTGATCCAGGGGTGTCGGACGGGGCGGCACAGGCTTTCGGCGTTCATGTCTCTCCCAGCAGCTTCTCTACGAGGTTCAGCGATTCACGCGGCGTGAGCGCTTGGGCTCTGAGGAGACCGTACTGTTCCTCGAACTCCCGGACCCACCCTGCGCTCTGTGTAGAGGCGGCTGTCCTTGTGTACCTCCACGTATGCGATCGTGCGTCCTTCCTTCATTTCGATCAAGGTGAAAGGGCCGGACACTCCAGCATGGTCCTCGCGGGCATTCGGCATCACCTGGATCTCGACGTTGCGCTGCTGCCCGTACAGGAGGAGTTGCTCCAGCTGGCCGCGCATGACGTTGGTCCCACCCAGAGGGCGGCGGAGTACCGACTCTTCGATGACGAAGCTGATAGTGGACAGCGGCCGCCGCTCGAAGATCTTGTGCCGGGCCAGCCGTGCGGCCACACGCTGCTCCACCGTCTCTTCGTCCAGCAACGGCCTGCGCATAGTGAACACCGCCCGTGCGTACTCTTCTGTCTGCAGCAGGCCATTGATCACATGGTGTCGTACACATGCAGCTCAACCGCCTCCGCCTCCAGCCGCGCCGCGTCCCGGAAGAACGCCGGATACTGCGCCCGAGCGACCTCCTCCTTGCTGGCCTTCAGCACCCCGCCCGCGTCGAGTAGTTCGTCCGCCCGGTCGATGAACTTCGGTTGCGGGATGCGACGGCCCTGCTCGAACGACGCGATGGACGAGACCGCGTACCCCGTCATCGCGGCGAACTCCTCCCGCTTCAGCCCGGCCCGCACCCGGAACAGCTTCAAGTGCTGGCCGAACACATGCAAGATGCCCGACCCGACCTCGTACTCATGCTCCGGCTGCTGTCGCTGATCGTCCACGTTCCACGCCTTCCATTACCGTCCCGCGTCGCCCTGTCTGCCCCGAACGTCCCACTTACACATCGGCCAACGCGACCCACTGGGGCCGGTCATGCCCCGCGCCGTGTACAGCCCGCGCGTAGACGCGTACAACAGGGACCAGTCGGCGCGTCTCTCCTGGTCAACGGTATGCACGCGCCGAGATCGTTTACTGCCTGAACCGAGCGGTTCGCCCAGAAGTGCGCAGTGAGGAACATGAGGTGTGCATCGCCCAACTCATCCCTCGACAAGCACGTAATCCAGGCCATCCGAGGCGCCTTGCACATACAGGGAGCAGCCCTGATGACTCGAAGCGATGCCTGGTCCAGCTCGATTCCTGGCGGTCGTCCCGTCCCCATTCGCTATCAGCGGCGCAGGGGCACCGACCTGACATCGGATATGCGCCAATGCCCACTCCGCACCGCGCTCGGAGCTGGCTAGGGTGATCGTTCCTGGCGGACCGGAACGAGGGGCGGGCCGTATGGCGGCGAGCAGTGAGCGACGACGCAGGGCGTCGGGCAGTGAGCGACGGCGCAGGGCGGACATCGTGCGCTACTGGCGCGCGGTGGAGATGTTCAGCCCGCAGAAGGTGGAGAAGGCCTCGCCGCCGAAAGGCATGTACCCCGTGGAGTCCGGGTCTCCTCTGCCGTGGGAAGAGGGCATCCCGTACGGCGACGGAGCCCCGGCCGGAACATGGTCAGGCAGCACACCGTCTACTGCGGCGTGTACCCGGTCGCGTCCGTCCGCGATGTCCTGCTCGATGTCTTCGGCAGCAGTGAGGAGGACCACGACGGCCGGGTGGACGGTGACAGTGCCCTGCTGGCCTTCGAGGTCACGGACGAGGGGCTGCTGGTCCAGGACTCCATCACCTTCTCCGCATGTGCCTGGGCGGTGGGGCGCAGCCGTAAGCCCGGTCCTGGGGCCCAAGGCTGGCTCGACGGCTTCGAGACGGAAGCCGACGCGTGCGAAGGCGTGGTACTGGGCGTCGGCGACGGCAAGTTGACCATCGCGGACTCGGCGTCAGGGCGGCGGCAGCGGCCTTTCGCCGGGTTGCTGTGCGAGATCACGGTCGGCGCGGTCGGCGGTGCCTTGAACGCCGCGCTCGGGCCGGTGCTGGGCGACCTGGCGGTCGGTGCCCTCTCCGGTGCCGTCGACGCGGTGGCCGATGGCGGTGCCGGGCGCTCCGCCACGGGCGAGGACGAGGTGTCGCTGGACGAGAGCCCGTTGGACGAGGGCGACGCGGCCGATGCGGGCGACGACGACGATGCTCCGCCACAGCTCGGGGAGAAGCCGCTGACCGTGCGGGACCTTTCGGCCGTCACACGGTGGGTCGCAGAACAGTTCGGCGTCACCGACGACCTGCGGCCGGAGACGATTCGGGTCCAGTGCAAATCTGTGTCCCGGCGGAAGTCCGGCCGGTCGGGCGGGTCGGACTTCCTGAACAGCTTCATCGCCGCTGACCTCGACCTTGTCGCGGGCAACCTCGGGAAGGACGATCCAGGGCCTGCGCTGCGGGACTACCTGACAGCCTCGACCGCGCTGCGCGGCCGTGCGCGCGTCGACCTCAAGCACGAGTTGGGAGCCGTACTCGATGGCGTTCAGCCGGCCCACTTCTCGCTCGGGCGATGGCCTGCGAAGACGGAGCACCCGCTGGTTCTCAGCCAGCAGTTCGCAGTGAACCGGATCGTGGAGCAGCTCGCCGAGACCGACGGCCTGTACGCGGTGAACGGCCCGCCCGGAACGGGTAAGACCACACAGCTGCGGGACCTCATCGCCTCCGTACTGGTCATGCGGGCAGAGCGACTGTCCGAACTCCGGCGTCCCGAAGACGCGTTTACGGGGCAGGCGCACCGCTGGAGTACCGGCACCTACCAGCGGTCCGTCGCATCGCTCAAACCGGAACTGGCGGGTTACGAGATGGTGATCGCGTCGGCCAACAACGGCGCTGTCGAGAACGTCTCCAACGAGATCCCGGCGCTCGAATCGGTCGCTGCCGAGTGGCAGGAACAAGCGTCCTACTTCCCGGAACAGGGACGGCTCGTGCTCGACGGCGTGCCGGCGTGGGGACCCTCGCCGCGAAGCTCGGCAACAAGGGCAACCGGTCGGAGTTCCGCAGCAAGTACTGGTTCGGCCCGCCCGCGAGAGCGGGCGGAGCGTGGCGAAGGCATGCGGGACCTCCTCAAGGCGGCTGCTTCGCGCGGCGGCGACCCGGCGGCGTGGCGGGAGTCCGTAGCGCGCTTCCGGGACGCCCGGCGGACGGTGCGGGCCCTGCAGGACGAGCGTCAGCGAGCGTCTGAGGCACTCCTGGACTTCAGGGACTCGCACGCGGCCGTCACCACCGCCCAGGAGAAGGTTCTCAGCGCGGAGCAGGACCTGGATGGACTCCGGCAACCGGCCGCGGAGGCCCGTGCCGCTCGCGACAGGGCACAGAGCGACCTCGCAGGCCCTGCGGGCCGGAGGGCGGAGCACCGACGCAACCGTCCCGGCCTGGTTGCGGGCATCTTCACCCTCGGCGGGCGCAGCGCGCCTGGCAGGCGGAGGACCAGTTGCTGGCCGAGGCGGAGCAGACAGCTCGGGCCGCGTACGAGGCACACACGCAGACGGCCGCCGCGTACGACCGGGCCGAGGCGGCCGGCAGGGTGTCCTCGGCGAAGCCCGGCGGGCGCTCGGCGCGGCGGAAGGGCACCACGCGCAACTCCTGGGCACCTTGCGGGCAGCTGTCGATCGCTGGGGCACCTGCGTTCCGGGCCATGAGGAGCGTGGCGGGCGGACGGAGGAGGATGCCAGGGAGCTCTCCTCGCCCTGGTCCGATCCGGAGTTCACCCGGGCCCGCACCCGGCTCTTTCTCGCCGCGATGGATCTGCACCGCGCTTTCATCGAAGGCGCGGCCGACCGGATGCGCAAGAATCTCGACGCTGCGATGGACGTCCTCTGCGGTGACGCTCCCAAGACCGTGAAGCCGGAGGTGGTGCTGGCGGCCTGGCAGAGTCTTTTCCTCGCTCTGCCGGTCGTCTCCACCACATTCGCCTCACTGGACCGGATGTTCGCCGGTCTGGGGCCCCGGTCGCTGGGCTGGATGCTGATCGACGAGGCCGGCCAGGCGACCGCCCAGATGCCGGTGGGCGCCCTGTGGCGGGCGCGCAGAGGCGTCATCGTGGGTGATCCACTACAGCTGGAACCGGTGGTCACGCTGCCGCACACGGGCAGCAGGCACTTCGCCGCACCTTCGGCGTGGCTGAGGAGTGGGAACCGTCCCGCACCTCGGCGCAGCGCGTCGCGGACCGGCTGAACAGCTACGGCACCTGGCTTCCGGCACCCCAGGGCTCGCAGGACGACCGGGTGTGGGTGGGGTCGCCACTGCGCGTGCACCGGCGCTGCGACGACCCGATGTTCACGATCAGCAACGAGATCGCCTACGACGGGCTCATGGTGCACGGGTGCACCGGGACGACGCGTACGCGGTGGCCCGGCGCGGCGTGTGGTGGCCGGTGAGCGGCGGACGCGCTGCGCAGGGCAAGTGGTCGCCGGACGAGGGGACTGTGCGAACGTCATCGTGCACCGGCTGGTTGATCAGGGCCTTGACCCGGAGCGGGAGCTCTTCGTCATCAGCCCGTTCCGTGATGTCGTGGCCGGGCTCCGTCGCAGTCTGTGCCAGGTTGTCCCGCGCAGCAGGGTGGGCACCGTGCACACGACGCAGGGGAAGGAAGCCGACGTGGTGCTGCTGGTCCTCGGCGCGGGCGGGGACAAAGCAGGCCCGCGAGCCTGGGCGGCCTCAGCCCCGAACCTGCTGAACGTCGCGGTGAGCCGCGCCCGTCGGCGGCTGTTCGTCGTGGGTGACCACGACGCCTGGCGCGGGCACCAGCACTTCGACGTCCTCGCACGTCAGCTGCCATGTATCTCGGAGGCCGAGCAGGCGGCCATGCGGGAACTCGCCCCGACGGTGCTGGCCGAAGGTGCCGCTGCCGATAGCCAAGAGCGCAACACGTCCGCCTCGCAGGCCGAAGCGGCCCTGCGGGCCGGGCCCGTCAGGCTCGTCGCTCCCTGGGCGATACAGCGCCCGGGTCCTCCTCCTTCGGTCAGCCCACCGTGAAGACCCGGGAAGCGCCGGTGAAGGCGGTGATCCTGCCCAGCAGGCTCTTGGAGTCCCCGTGGTGGACGAGGCGGTAGGTGCCGGGCGGGGTTCCGGGGCGACCTTCCAGGTGAGGGCCGCCTTCGAGGTGCCCGTGACCGGGTTCAGCCGGGTCCAGCGGTAGGTGGTCGCCCAGTCGCCGTCGTCGAGTTGGCGAACCCACTCGCCGTCCACCTGGCGCTGCACCTCGAGGAACGTGCCGCCGCGGTGCAGGTTGTTCTTCGGGTGGCCGGTGGCGAATTCAGCCGTGACCGTTGCGCCAGGGGCGTACGACGCCTCCGGCTCCTTCAGTACGTCGCCGAATGCCTTGCCCGACGGCGGATTGTCCATCACCACACCGGTCTGCAAAGTGATCTGACGGTCGGACAGGTCGGCTGGGGCCGGACCCTGGGCGGTCGGTGCGCCGTCCCGGAGGTCGGCGGCGAGTGCGGCGAACTCCTGCTGGTAGGCGGGCAGCGTGTGCTTGCCGTAGAGCGTCGAGCCGCCCTCGTAGTTCTGCTCGTCGTACTCCTCGGGTGTCGTCACGTACTGGCTGTACGCGTTGGCGTACCCCTGCATCAGTACGTCTCCGACCGGTACGCCGAGCTCCTGGGCCACCGAGCGGCGGATGCGCAGACCCGAGACGATGGTGAACTCCGCGGGGCCCGCCACCAGGTACAGCTCGCCGATTCTGACGATCTGCAGGGCAGGACCTTCGGGGTCGCGGGCAGGGCTTCGGAGATCAGGCCGGTGGGTACCAGGTTGGCCTTGGGGTACTGGCAGCCGACCAGCCACTGGGGCGGGTCGATGTGGAACGGCTTCAGCAGTTCGGCGACCGGGCTGTTCATGCCTTCGGTGAACCCGGGGATCGCGGGCCCGTCCTCGACGCTGCCGGCCAGGGTGGAGGCGCCGACCATGGCGGGACAGGTGCGGTGCTCCTTGCCGTCGGGGTGTACGCGCCCGCCACGGTCACCTGCTCCATGTTCACGTACCGCATCCGAGTCGACGCCCCGGACATGGGGTTCCGGGGCGTTGTAGATCTCCTGGGCCTTCTTGAACTGGCGGTCGCCGATGATCCGGGTGTTCTCGAACTCGTCCTCGGTCGGCCCGGAGCCCGGCTTCAGGTTGAGGTTCGGTGACATGTCGCCCGCGTTGGTGTTGGGGAACGCGGCGACGAAGCCCTGCTTGTCGTCGTCGAGGTAGCGCACGCCCTTGGCGTCGTGTTCCCACTCGTAGGAGGCGTAGCCCTTGTTGTCCGGGCTGAGCAGGGTGTTCTTGTTCGTCATCGATGTGTTGTGGGTGGCGAACCAGTTGATCGCGCCGATGTCGGTGTCGCCCTGACGGAAGCGCAGGACGGTCATCGCCGGATCGATGGCGCCCGGAAGGCGGCTCTGTCGCTCGCGGGTTCTTGTCGAAGGCTGCCTTCGAGCGGTTGACGCTCGCGTTGGTCAGCCGGCCCTGCCGACTGTGAGGGAGCCGGGCTTCAGATCTTCGTGTGCGTCGACGACCGACTCCACGATGCCGTCGACGATCGCGTCGTAGGTGGCCTTCTGGAAGCCGAGCGAGGCCAGGTTGTACGCGATGTGATGCGAGTGCCCGCCCGTACCGGCATGGGTGTGCGTGGCGGAGAGCAGGACGTTCCGCTCGGTGTAGAGAGCCGTAGCGCTGCTTCAGCCTGCCGATCACGCCCTGCTGGACGGACTGGAAGATCATGCCCAGATCGGCGTTGACGTACGCGACACGGTTGCCGCCGGTGCGGTCCGCCACCACGAACGCGCGGGAGCGCTGGCGCTGGTGGATGCCGGAGGCCTTCTGGTCGAAGCTGGAGTAGCCCATCATGCCGACCTCGGCGGCCTCGCCGGTCACATCGGAGATGCCGCGGCCGACCAGATACTCCTGCGCGGTGGCCGGCGCCCGGGTCTGCGCCGCGCTCGGGACGGCGGCGACGGCGGGAACGGCGAGTACGCCCACGATCAGCAGCACCAGGGTCCTGTTTCCGGAACCGGCAGACCTCATACCAACACTCCTAGGGGTGACGGAGGTTACCGACGGTACGGCGTGTGCCCGGGCTGCGTGGAGATGGAAACCGGCCAGCCATGGCCGGCGTGTTCCCGCGGGCGAGCTGTCCCGCGTTCCGGGCCCGGAACGCGGGACAGCCAGTCAGGCGGCCTGCTCCAGTCTGTCGACGTCCGCCTTGGCCGGTGCGACGCCGAAGATGTCCACCGCGTGGTAGTACGTCCACGCGGTGCTGTTGCAGGAGGTCCGGGTGGCTCCGGAGTAGCCGGCGCAGACCCGCTTGAGGTCCTCGTAGAGGGCGGAATCGATACGCGCTTTGTTGGCGGAGAACGTGCCGGCCGCCTTGTAGTTGCGGTAGCCGAAGTCGTGTCGGGCGCAGGCCGTCTTGAACGGGAAGCCGAACGGGTTGTCGGGGACGTGCTGCAGTAGTCCGTCGACCAGCTGAAGCCGTACGCCGCCCAGGCGCCCTGGTTGTTGCGGGCGGCGTTCCAGGCGTTGTAGCTGGCGGCGCTCGTCTGGGTCCAGGAGCTGAGGACCTGCGGCTTGTCGGAAGGTGCGGCCGAGGCGGAGGCGGCGGGGATCAGGGCGAGCAGGAGCGACAGGGCGACTGCTGCGAGCGGAACGGCGAGGCGGCGGCGCATGGGGACCTCCGTGAAGGGTGTGGGGCCGTGCGGTGGCACGGGGCAGCCCAGCATGCCGTCATGTACCTGCCATGCGCAGGAGTTCAGTGACAGTACTTCAGGTGTTCGGCGCCCCGTTGCCTTGTTCCGTTCCGCGCACCTATCCGTGCGCCGTCGTTCGTGCGAGGTCGGTCATGGGCTGCGAATCCGACGAAGGCCGCGAACTCCACACGCGAAGCGCCGTGCCCCGGACGGTGAGGTCCGGGGCACGGTGCTCGTGCGGGTTCCGCTCAGCCCAGCTGCTCGTACGCCGGGAGCGTCAGGAAGTCCGCGTAGTCCTGGTCCAGGGAGACCTGGAGCAGCAGGTCGTGGGCCTGCTGCCACTTGCCCGCCGTGTACGCCTCGTCGCCGATCTCGGCCCGGACCGTGGCCAGTTCCTCGGCCGCGACCTTGCGGGCCAGGTCCGCCGTGGCGTGCTCGCCGTTCTCGAAGACCACGTCCGCGTTGATCCACTGCCAGATCTGCGAGCGCGAGATCTCGGCGGTGGCCGCGTCCTCCATCAGGTTGAAGATGGCGACGGCCCCATGCCGCGCAGCCATGCCTCGATGTAACGGATGCCGACCGCGACCGCGTTGCGCAGACCGTCGTACGTGGGCTTCGCGTCCAGGGTGTCGATGGCGATCAGGTCACCGGCCGCCACCGAGACATCCTCGCGCAGCCTGTCCTTCTGGTTCGGCTTCCGGTCGAGGACCGCGTCGAAGGAGGCCATCGCGATCGGGACGAGGTCGGGGTGGGCGACCCACGAGCCGTCGAAGCCGTCGCCGGCCTCGCGGTCTTTGTCGGCCCTGACCTTCTCGAAGGCGACCTTGTTGACCTCGGCGTCGCGGCGCGAGGGATGAAGGCCGCCATTCCGCCGATGGCATGCGCGCCGCGCTTGTGGCACGTACGGACCAGGAGTTCGGTGTACGCCCGCATGAACGGTGCGGTCATCGTGATGAGGTTGCGGTCGGGCAGGACGAACTTCGATCCGCCGTCCCGGAAGTTCTTGACGATCGAGAACAGGTAGTCCCAGCGGCCCGCGTTCAGCCCGGAGGCGTGATCGCGCAGCTCGTAGAGGATCTCCTCCATCTCGTACGCGGCGGTGATCGTCTCGATCAGGACGGTCGCTCGGACCGTGCCCTGCGGGATGCCGGTGTAGTCCTGGGCGAAGACGAAGATGTCGTTCCAGAGGCGGGCCTCCAGGTACGACTCCGTCTTCGGGAGGTAGAAGTACGGGCCCTTGCCGAGGTCGATCAGGCGCTGCGCGTTGTGGAAGAAGTACAGACCGAAGTCGACCAGTGCGCCGGGCACCGGGCGCCGTCGAGCTGGAGGTGACGCTCGTTCAGGTGCCAGCCGCGAGGGCGGGTGACGACGGTCGCGAGCCTCGGCCGGCTTCAGGGCGTACGACTTGCCCGACTTGGGGTCGGTGAAGTCGATGTTACGGGCGTAGGCGTCGATCAGATTGAGCTGGCCGGTGATCACGTTCTCCCACGTGGGGCGGACGCGTCCTCGAAGTCGGCGAGCCAGACCTTGGCGCCCGAGTTCAGGGCGTTGATGGTCATCTTGCGGTCGGTCGGACCGGTGATCTCCACCCGGCGGTCGTCGAGCGCGGCCGGGGCCGGTGCGACCTTCCAGGTGTCGTCCGCGCGGATCGCTGCCGTCTCCGGCAGGAAGTCCAGCGTGGAGGTGCGGGCGATCTCGGCGCGGCGCTCGCCCCGGCGGGTGAGGAGCTCGTTGCGGCGCGTTGTGAACTGCCGGTGCAGCTCGGCCACGAACGCGAGAGCCGCAGGGGTCAGGACCTCGTCCTGCCTCGGCAGGGGCTCGGCATCGACGATGGCCAGCGGGGACGGCGCTGGTGCGGACATGAGCTGTCACTCCTTCAGCGGGCGGTGCGGTCGGCTTCTCACGGTCGCCGGGTCGCCTGAAATGGCACGGAGTGCCATGGCTCCGAGGTGCGGTCGTGGGCGCCGTCTGGGGTACAGAGCGCTTCTGACCAGTGGATAGTAGTTTCCTCATGGTGGAAGTTCAATGGTTTGTTGATGTCGAGATTCTCCGGGTCGACGGAACCGGGCGGCGGTTGGCGCAGAGTGCCAGGGTGTGTGCGGTCCGTTCATCCGGCGGTCCGTTCCGGGGCCGTTTGTTCCGGGTGCGTCATTCCAGATGCCACAGGTCCTGTGCCGTATCGATGTCGTACGCCTCCGCCACATCGGAACACTCGACGAGCGTGATCGCATCGCGGTGCGTGCGCAGATACTCCCGTGCACCCTGGTCGCCCACCGCGCCCGCCGCGACGTCGGCCCAGTGCTCGGCGCCCAGCAGCACCGGATGGCCGCGCCGGCCCTTGTACCCGGCTGCCGCGAGGCCCGCCCGGGACCGGTACGCCGACCGCACCCGCGCCACCGCCTCCGCGCCGATGCCCGGCTGATCGACCAGGAGTACGAGCGCCGCGTCCGCGTTCGTACCGGAGAGCGCTGCGAGCCCGGTCCGCAGCGATGTGCCCATGCCCTGCTCCCAGTCCGGTTGTTGGTCACGGCGCACCCCGAGAGGTCGGCCCTGGTGCGCACCTCGTCGGCCGCTGCGCCGAGGACCACATGGAGAGGGCCGCATCCGCCGTCGCGCAGCGTACGGAGCGCGTGTTCGACCAGCGGGCGGCCTCGGTGTTCCAGCAGTGCCTTTGGCCGGCCGCCCAGCCGGCGTCCGCCGCCCGCCGCGAGCAGCACCCGGCGACCGCCGGGTTCCCCGATGTCCGAATTGGTGAATGGGCCGATTCCTGAGCCGGAGCGTGAGCCGGTGCGTGAGCCGGTGCGTGAGCCATGCGCACTGGATACCACTGCTTCGTTCGCACTGGCGAAAGCCATGTCACCTCACGGGTAACGGGTAACGGGGAATTCCGTCGGTGGAGTGGCGCGCGCTACCTTCATGGCGTTAACTTGCTGTCTGCCCCAGGCACTTGGCTGCTGCTCGGGGCCTGATCGACACACCGGTACAAGGATGTGCGAGGGGAGTGCTTTGTTGCGCAGCGTGGGCAGAAGCTGGTGACCGGCAGCGGCGAAGATCCCAGGGTGACGGATTGCGTACGGCCGTCTCCAGGCTCCGCCGTGAGCTGGCCGGACATCCCGCGGAGTTCCGGACCGCGGGATCGCGGAGGACGAGCTGGCGGCACTGGATGCCATGGCGATCAGTGGAACGCCCGAGATCCCCGGCTGCGCCGCTCACTGCTGCTGGTCGCAGGAGCGATCGGCTCGGTGAGCGCGCTGGCTTCCGGTCTGCGGGAAGTACGGATCGCCGTCGACCTCTTCGGGAGCCGCCGCGCCGCTGAAGCGCGCCGGCGGCGGCCGGTCAGCGCCGGATCAGCCGGCGGGCGGTCGCCGCGGCGACCGCCGAGGTACGCGAGTCGACTCCCAGCTTGGCGTAGATGTGCACCAGATGGGACTTGACCGTCGCCTGGCTCAGGAACAGCCGCTTGCTGATCTGCTGGTTCGACAGCCCCTCGCCGACCAGCTGGAGCACTTCCAGCTCGCGCTTGGTCAGCGCCTCCGCCGGTGTCCGCATCCGGTCCATCAGCCGGTGCGCCACCGCCGGAGCGAGCGCCGAGCGGCCTGCCGCCGCGGTACGCACAGCGGCCGCCAGCTCCTCGGGCGGGGAGTCCTGAGCAGGTAGCCGCTGGCGCCCGCCTCGACCGCGGCCAGGATGTCGGCGTCCGAGTCGTAGGTGGTGAGGATCAGCACCCGGGCGCACCGGGCACCGCCGTGATCGCGGCGGTGGCTTCGGCGCCGTGCATCCCCGCGCCGAACTGCAGGTCCATCAGTACGACGTCGAACGCCCCGGTCGCGGCGAGGGAGACAGCCTGTTCGGCGGTCGTCGCCTCGGCGACGACGCGGAAGTCCTGTTCGGTGTCCAGGACCGCGCGCAGGCCCGCCCGTACCACCGGGTGGTCGTCGGCGAGCAGCAGTCCGATGGGCTCGGTCATGCGGTGGCGTCCTCTCGGTCGTGCGCCGCCGGGAGCGGCAGGGGCAGTGTGACCGCGACCGCCGTGCCCTGCCCCGGCGCCGACTCGACGCTCAGCGTGCCGCCCAGCGAGCGGGCCCGGGATCGCATCGCGGGAAGCCCGAAGCCCCGGTCCCGGCGGTCTGCCGTCGTGTCCGTCCGGACCTGGACCCGGCCGGGGCACCCGCCTCCGGGTCGAAGCCGTGCCCGTCGTCCACCACATCGAGGGAGACCGAGGTCTCCATGAAGCTGAGGGTGATCTCCGCCCTTCGCGCTCCGGCATGCTGCACCGTGTTCGCCAGCGCCGACTGGGCGGTACGGAGCAACGCCACCTCGTACGGTGTGGGCAGCTCCACCGGTGTGCGCTGACCGCGAACTGCACGGTGAGATCCGGCGCCGTGGTGCGGGCGGACAGCCGGGCCAGAGCGGCGGCCAGCGAGCTGTGTTCGAGGTCCGGGGAGTCAGGGCCCGGACGAAACGGCGGGCCTCGGCCAGATTGTCCTGGGCGGCCTCGCGGGCCTGGCGGACGTGGGCGGTGGCGGGCGAATCCTCGGACAGCGTCCGCTCGGCGGCCCGCAGCAGCAGCTGAATGCTGGACAGTCCCTGCGCGAGGGTGTCGTGGATCTCCCGGGCCAGCCGCTCCCGCTCGGCCAGGGTGCCCGCGGTGCGCTCCGCGTCCGCGAGCTCCGCCCGGGTGGAGACCAGCTCCTCGATCAGCTCGCGGCGCCGCTCGCTCTCCCGGAACAGGGCGTCGTACCCGAGCACGGTCGCCACGGCCACCGCCGCGCCGAGCAGCGGCCCGATGAAGGTGCCGGGTGTGACCTCCTGGCCGTGCAGCACGAAGCTGGCGATGGCGGCGGCCGCGGTGACCACGACGGCGGGCAGCCCCACCGCATCGGAAGCAGATGCAACTGCAGGAAGTACAGCGGGAAGGCCACCCACAGCGCGTCGGGCGACAGCGCCAGCAGCGCCAGCCAGATCGCGCCCAGCGCGGTCAGCCAGCCGGCAGCCGCCATGGACTGCGGCTGCACGAAGGGGCGAGCGCGCCCGCCCGTACAGCGCGGCCATCACCGTCGCCAGCACGACGACGGCCGTGCCGTGCGCCGCGCCGTCACTCACCGCACGCACCGCGGCGAGCGCCAGCAGTCCCACCAGCAGCGCGTGCAGGCAGAGCCGCAGGCCGGCCGTGACGTGGGTGTGCGAACGTGAATCCATGGTCCGCCCAGCGTAGCCGCGGCAGGTCCGCGGCCGGTCAATCGAAAGGTTGATGTCAGCCCCTCCACTGCGCGATGTTTCAGCGGGCCCGCGGCCCGAGGCTGGAAGCATGTTCGTTGCATGGAGAGATCTGAAGTTCGCCAAGGGCCGGTTCGCGCTCATGGGTACCGTCGTGGTGCTGATCACGCTGCTCGTGGGCATGCTGTCCGGCCTTACGGCGGGACTGGCCAAGGAGAACACCTCGGCCGTCACGGGGCTGAACGCGGACCGTCTCGCGTTCTCCGCCCGGCGGACGGCCAGTCGGTGTCCTTCACCAATTCGACTGTCAGGAGAGCGCCTGGCAGACCTGGGCCGATCAGCCCGGTGTCACCGCGGCCGAGCCCCTCGGGATCCGGACGCTGAACGCCGCGACGGGTGACGGGGAACGTACGGCCGCGGTGTCGGCGTTCGGCGCCGAGCCGGGTGGCGGCTCGCGCCCGGCGACGTGAAGGACGGCCATGTGGTGCTGTCCGGGCAGGCCGCCGACGAACTCGGCGCCGGGGCCGGTGACACGATCCGGCTCGGCTCCACCGAGGTGAAGGTCTCCGCGGTCGAGGGCGACGCCTCGTACAGCCATACGCCGGTGGTGTGGACCTCGCTGGACGACTGGCAGAGCTCCGGCAACGCAGCCGGCGGCGCGGGCAAGGGCATGGAAACGGCCACCGTGATCGCCCTGACGACGACCGGCGCGGCCGACCCCGCGGCGGGCGACGAGGCGGCGGGCACCAGCTCGCTCGCCCTGGACGACTCCTCAGCGCGATCGGCTCCTACACGGCCGAGAACGGCTCGCTCCAGCTGATGCGCGGCTTCCTCTTCGTCATCTCCGCGCTGGTCATCGGCGCGTTCTTCACCGTCTGGACGATCCAGCGCAGCGGCGACGTCGCCGTGCTGAAGGCGCTGGGTGCCTCCACGCCGTACTTGCTGCGGGACGCGCTCGGGCAGGCCGTGGTGATGCTCGCCATCGGTACGGGGTGGGCACCGCGCTCGCCTCGGGCATCGGTGCGCTGATCGGCGACGGAGTGCCGTTCGTCCTCGACGCGTCGACCGTCCTCGTCCCGGCCGCGGTGATGATCGCCCTCGGCGCACTCGGGGCGGCCCTGTCCATCCGGCGGATCACCGCCGTCGACCCTTCACCGCACTCGGGAGCACCCGATGACCCTCACCCTCACCGACGTCACCCTCACCTACCCCGACGGTGATGCCCGGCTCACCGCGCTGGACCGGGTCTCCCTGGAGGTCCCCGAAGGCTCGCTGACGGCGGTCGTCGGACCCTCGGGATCCGGCAAGTCCAGCCTGCTGGCCGTGGCGGCCACCCTGGTCACTCCGGACGAGGGCCGGGTCGTCGTCGCCGGTACGCAGACCGCCGGGCTCAGCAGCGCCGAAAGGCCGTCCTGCGCCGGGAGCGCATCGGCATCGTGTTCCAGCAGCCGAACCTGCTGCCGTCGCTGACCGCCGTGGAACAGCTCCAGGTGATGACCCACCTGTCGCGCGGTGCGATGGGGCCGCAAGGCTCCGGGCCCTGGAGCTCCTCGACGCGGTCGGCCTCGCCGACAAGGCGGACCGCAGGCCGCACCAGCTGTCCGGCGGCCAGCGTCAGCGGATCAATATCGCTCGGGCGCTGATGAACGACCCGCGGTGCTGCTCGTCGACGAGCCGACCAGCGCGCTCGACCACGAGCGGGCGCCGCCGTGCTGGATCTGCTGGTCACGCTGACCAGGGAGCGGTCGACAGCCACTGTGATGGTCACGCACGACCGGGCGCATCTGGGCCGGATGGACCGGACGGTGACGATGGACGACGGCGCCCTGTCCGCGGACGGCAGCCTGGCATCGAGCGCCGGACGCGGGTGAACCGCCAGTCCGTCCGGCGCTCGCGGGCGCTGTCTCAGGCGGCCGGGCCGCTGCTGGCCAGCGCCTCGGAGAGCCTTGGCGACCTGCTGCAGGATCGGCACGATCCGCTCGGTCGCGGTGTCCGTCACCGTCCCGCGGGGCCGGAGATGGAGACGGCGGCCGAGGTGGGGAGTTGGGCACGGAGACCGCCAGGCAGCGGACCCCGATCTCCTGCTCGTTGTCGTCGACCGCGTAGCCCGCCCTGCGGACCAGGTCCAGCGCGTCGAGGAAGCCGTCCGGAGTGGTGATCGTCTTCTCCGTGGCGGCCGGCATTCCGGTACGGGCCAGCAGCGCCCGTACCTCGTCCGCCGGGTGTGCGCGAGAAGCGCCTTGCCCACTCCGGTGGAGTGCGGCAGCACCCGGCGGCCCACCTCGGTGAACATCCGCATCGAGTGCTTGGACGGCACCTGGGCGACGTAGACGACCTCGTCCCCGTCGAGCAGCGCCATGTTCGCCGTCTCGCCGGTCTCCTCGACCAGCCGCTGGAGATACGGGCGGGCCCAGGTGCCCAGCAGCCGCGACGCGGACTCGCCCAGCCGGATCAGGCGCGGGCCGAGCGCGTAGCGCCGGTTGGCTGCTGGCGCACATAGCCGCATACGACCAGCGTGCGCATCAGCCGGTGAATGGTCGGCAGTGGCAGCCCGCTGCTCGCGGAGAGCTCACTCAGCCCGACCTCGCCCCCGGCATCCGCCATGCGTTCCAGCAGATCGAAGGCGCGCTCGAGGGACTGCACCCCGCCACTGGGACCGGCGGGCTTGGAGTCGGATGTGCTGGCGTGGGACGGCGGCACGTCAACGGTCCTTTCGAAGCGGAGGGCGAGGCAGCAGCTTACCGGGCTGTTTCCGATCGGCCCACTGCTCCCGGTGCGGCGTCATTGCCGGTCAGCACCTGTTCTGTCCGGGTGTTGACGGTCATCCGGGGTGGGCCCGAGGTCGGTCCAGGGTCTGTCCACCGGTTCGGTGACGCCACTACTGGTCCATGCTACATTCCGCTCCTCGAAATTGGACTTCTACTTTGTGGAAACCTCCAGCCAGTAGTCCGGGTGATCCAGTCCGGGTGATCCGGTCCGGGTGCTGCGGGGAGGGTGAGGTCTGGGCGGGTGGCCTTGACGGGTCGCTTCTCCGAGTGAAGACTCCTTCAACAGTTCGTTGAATATCTGTTCGTCGCCTGTCTGGGTGTCAACCGAAGTGAGGTCCACGGGTGTCCGGAGCGGACGTGAAGCTGGTACTGCGCTCGACGCGCGTCGTCACCCCGAGGGGACGCGCCGTGCCGACGTGGCCGTCGCCGGCGGGACGATCGGTGCCGTCCTGCCGTACGGCACCGAGGTGCCGGGCGGCGCCCGTCTGGAGGACCTGGGCGATGACGTCCTGCTCCCCGGCCTCGTCGACACGCATGTCCATGTGAACGACCCGGGCCGCACCGAGTGGGAGGGCTTCTCCACCGCCACCCGCGCCGCCGCCGCGGGCGGCATCACCACCCTCCTCGATATGCCGCTCAACTCCCTTCCGCCTACCACCACCGTCGATCATCTGCGCATCAAGCGGCAGGTGGCCGCCCCGAGGCGCACATCGACACCGGCTTCTGGGCGGTGCGATCCCGTCCAACACCGCGGACCTGCGCCCGCTGTACGACGCCGGGGTCTTCGGTTTCAGTGTTTCCTCTCGCCCTCCGGCGTCGAGGAGTTCCCGGAGCTGGGCCAGGAGCAGCTGGCCCGCTCGATGGCCGAGATCGCGGGCTTCGGCGGGCTCCTAATCGTGCACGCCGAGGACCCGCACCACCTGGCCGTCGCACCCCGGCGCGGCGGTCCCGCGTACGCCGACTTCCTCGCCTCCCGGCCGCGCGGTGCGGAGAACGCCGCCATCGAGGGCCTCATCGTGCAGGCTAAGCGGCTGAACGCGCGCATCCATGTACTGCACCTCTCCTCCAGTGACGCCCTGCCGCTCATCGCCGCGGCCAAGCGAGACGGCGTCCGTGTCACGGTCGAGTCCTGCCCGCACTTCCTCACTCTCACCGCCGAGGAAGTCCCGGACGGGGCAACGGAGTTCAAGTGCTGCCCGCCCATCCGTGAGGCCGCCAACCAGGACGCGCTGTGGGGTGGTCTCGCCGACGGCACGATCGACTGCATCGTCTCCGACCACTCGCCCTGCACCACCGACCTCAAGACGCGGGACTTCGCCTCCGCCTGGGGCGGCATCTCCTCCCTGCAACTGGGCCTCCCGGCCATCTGGACCGAGGCGCGCAGGCGCGGGCACCCGATCGACGACGTCGTCCGCTGGATGTCCGCCGCTCCGGCCCGGCTGGCCGGGCTCAGCCGCAAGGGAGCCATCGAGGCCGGGCGTGACGCCGACTTCGCGGTCCTGGCCCCGGACGAGACCTTCACCGTGGACCCGGCCGAGCTCTTCCACCGCAACCAGGTCACCGCCTACGCCGGGCGGACGCTCCACGGAGTCGTCCGGTCGACCTGGCTGCGCGGTGTCCGGATCGCGGCGGACGGCGTTCTCGCGGAGCCCACCGGCCGCCTGCTGGCCAGGGACCACTGACCGCGACGGCGGGTCCCGCACTTCGCAGGGCCCGTCCGGCGGTGCGCGGGTGAGCCGGGCGGCGCGCGGGTGAGCCGGGCGGGATCGAATTAGGGGATATGGGACCCTGGACGATGCCCCGCACCCGCCGGTGGCCCCGACCAGGAGTGAGTTGCCATGATCTTCATCGCCGTCAAGTTCACCGTCCGCACCGCCGAGCGCGACAACTGGCTCCCGGCCGTCGAGGACTTCACCCTCGCCACCCGCCAGGAGCCGGGCAACCTCTTCTTCGACTGGTCCTTCAGCGTCGAGAACCCCGACCAGTTCGTTCTGCTCGAAGCCTTCGCATCGGCCGAGGCGGGCGATGCGCATGTGAACTCCGAGCACTTCAAGGCGGCCATCGATACCATGTCGGGGCTGGTCGCCGAGATCCCGGAAATCATCAACGTCGAGGTGCCCGGTGACGACTGGTCCCGGATGGCAGAGGTGATGCCGCGCAACCGGTAGCACCGGGCGGCCCGTCAGAACTCCTCGTGCACCTCGGGGTCGCCGCCGAACCTGTGCTCCGGCCGGGACCCGATCGCTGCCAGCTCCTCCTTCGTGAGCTCGAACCCGAAGAGATCCAGGTTCGCGCGCTGCCGCCCCGGGTCGGCGGACTTCGGGATCGGCACCGCCCCGAGCTGTGTGTGCCAGCGGAGCACGACCTGACCTGGCGTCACCCCGTGCGCCTCGGAGGCCGCGACGACCTCCGGGGCCTCCAGCACGTCGCGGCCCCGGGCCAGCGGACTCCAGCTCTGCGTGATGATGCCCTTCGCGGCGTGCAGGGCCCGCAACTCCTGCTGCGGGAGCAGCGGGTGCATCTCGATCTGGTTCACGGCGGGCAGCACGCCCGTCTCCTGCTCCAGGCGCCCGATGTGCGCGGCGGTGAAGTTGGAGACGCCGATGGAGCGTACGAGGCCCTCCTCGCGCAGCCGGATCATCGCCTTCCAGGTCTCCGTGTACGCGCCGAGGCGCGGCAGGGGCCAGTGGATGAGATACAGATCGACATAGTCGAGGCCGAGATTGCTCCGGGACTCCTCGAACGAGGCCAGCGTCTCCTCATAGCCGTGATGCCGTCCGGGCACCTTGGTCGTGACGAAGATGTCCTCGCGCGGTACGCCGCCGCGAGCGATCCCGCGCCCGGTGCCGGTCTCGTTCCGGTAGTTCAGCGCGGTGTCCACGAGCCGGTATCCGAGGCCCAGCGCCCGGTGACGGCCTGCTCTGCCGCCGCGTCGTTCAGCGGCCAGGTGCCGAGCCCGACTGCCGGAATCGCGTGGCCGTCGTTGAGGGTGTGAACCGGGGCCGGGGCCGGGGCGGGTCTGCGTCATGGTGTCCCTTTCGTGTACGAGCCGTCCCGGACCAGGGTAGAGCCGGCGGTGGAGCGGGCAGGGCGGCGCGGCCCCGCTCCACCACCGGCTCTGTGGCCCGGGGCTGTCCCGGCGGGCGGCGGAACGCCCTGGGCTCGGGCGCGGGCGGAGGGCGCTACTTTCGAAACACGCCCTATCGGCGTGGCCGCCGTCCACCACCACCTCCGTGCCGGTGATGTACGCGGCGGCCGGGGCTCGCCAAGTAGGCGACCAGGGAGGCCACTTCCTCCGTCGTGCCGAACCGGTCCAGTGCGGTCGCCGAGCGCTGCCCGGCGGCGAACGGGCCTGCGGCCGGGTTGAGGTCGGTGCCGACGGGGCCGGGCTGGATCAGGTTCACCGTGATGCCGCACGGTCCGAGCTCCCGGGCGAGCGGCTTGGTGAGGCCGGCCGGCGCGGACTTGCTCATCGCGTAGAGCGTCCCGCCGGGGCCGCCCGCGTACCTGCTCAGAGCCGTGCCGAGCGAGATGATGCGGCCCCCGTCGGCCAGTCGGCCGCCGTCCGGTTCTCCCCGGAGATCCTCGAAGCCGCGCTGCCGATCGCACTGGCCGTCCCAGGGGCGAGGCCCGCAAGGCCCGATGCGGCTTTCCGGCCCGGCCTGCCGCCCGGCCCCTGTCCGGGGCTGAGGGCGGGCCTCGCGCTGAGCTCCGGCAGCGCGAACTCCTGCGTCGTGACGTCTGGTTGAGCGAAGGTGCCCTCGGCTCCCCGGTGTGATCCCGCCCGTGCACCCTGCATCTGTATGGACGTTCGTGCAGATAGTGTCAGGGGCCGGTGGCAGCATCGAATCGTCCAGGGCGGAAACGCGCAGCCGCCCCAGAATCGCCCGTGCCGCCTTGACATAGCCGAGGGCGTTCTCGTGCAGGACCGACTCCGCGTTGGCGAGCTCCATGAACGCGATGAGCTCGAAGGCCAGTTGCGACACGTCGGTGTCCTCGGGCAGCTCCCCGCACCCTGGCCTCCTCGACGGTCTCCTCCACGAAGGTGACCCAGCCGGTCTGCGCGGACGCCAGCGCGTCGTGCACCTTGCCCGCCCGGGAATCGAACTCCGCGATGGTGGCGTAGAAGAAGCAGCCGCCCTGGAACACACGTTGCTGGGAGTAGGTGAGCCAGCTCTCGCTCATCCGCCAGACCCGCCCCAGGCCGGGACTCACGGCCCTGGTCGGTGTCAGCACATGTTCGACGAAGACGCTGACGGCGGCGCGCACGGTGGCGAGCTGCAGTTCCTCCTGGAACCGAAGAGCGCGAACACGCCGCTCTTGCTCAGCTTCAGCTCGGTCGCCAACCGCCCGAGCGACAGACCCTCCAGGCCCTCGGACGAGGCCACCTGGACTGCACGCCCAGGATCTGCTGCCGGGTCTGGTTCCCCGCTCGATGCGTCCGTCCGGCCGCGCTCCTGCCATGTGCCAACTCCGTGCTTCCGAGGACCCGGGACCGACAGTCTAGAAGGGCCCGCGACCTGCGGGAGGCCGCTTCGGCGAGGGTGCACCGAACGGGGACGAAACGAGCCGCCGGCCTCGGCGGCGGAGCATCGGGCCGGTCCGCTGAGGAGCGTAGTGACCCGGCGCCGACCCTCACGCCACAGGGCGAGGGACCGGGCTCCTGAGACAGGTGTTCCCCGGGATCCTCGGCGTGCTGCGTGCTGCGTGCTGCGTGCTGGGTGCGGGGCCGGTGCCGGCAGGCGCCGCATGGGGCGCCGAAGTGCGGACGGCGCCGAGGTCAGGTCTTGATCGAGTCCGCCGCGATCATCGCCGCCGCACCCGTCACCACCAGCACGATGTTGACGAACAGCCCGTGGTGCGCGAGGAAGTCGAACTTCCGCACAACGGTCCACAGCCAGGGCCACCCGGTCCACTGGTGCGCCAGCCCGGCGGCGCCCTGGGCGAAGACGAGGAATCCGGCCGTCTCGACGGTTTTCTTCATGTGCCGAGCCTGCCGCCCACCGTCCGCCGGCCGCGTCGGCCACCGGTCTGCGATACCGCGCCGAAAGTCTGGGCCGGCGCGACTTTGGTCCATCCGTGGCCGGAAGAGCCCCGAACGGTCCTGCCGCGCTGCTCGCCTGCGTAGTTTTGTCGATATGACGCGTACGGAATACCGCTGGCTGCTGCCCTCGGCGATGGCCGACCATGAGCTGTCCGGTGACGGGTGCGTGCCCGCCGCACCGTCCGGGACTGGGCCGTGGACATCACGGTCTTCGTCTGCGCCGCGACCATCGGCATGCTCGTCCTGGACGCCATTGAGGCCGACAGCACCACGCCGGACGGTGTCGTCATCGCCGACTCGCTGATCGGGGCGGCGGCCTGCTGCGCGCTCTGGGTCCGCCGGCGCCGGCCCGTCGCGCTCGCCGTGGCCATGACGGTCATCGGAGTCGTGGAACCCGTCGTGGCGGGTGCGATGCTGGCAGCGCTGTTCAGCCTGGCCGTGCACCGGCCGTTCAAGCCGGTGGCGATCGTCGGCGCGGGCGCCCTCGTCGTCGCCCCGTACAGCCGATGCTGCGGCCGGACCCCGCCTCCTCCTTCGTCGCCTCCACGGTCATCGGCGTGCTGATCATCCTTCTGGTGCTCAGCTGGGGCATGGTCGTACGGTCCAGGCGCCAGCTGGTCGTCACACTGCGTGAACGGGCACACAGGGCGGAGGCCGAGGCCGAGCTCCGTGCCGAACAGGCCCAGCGGATGGCCCGTGAGGCCATGGCCCGCGAGATGCACGATGTCCTGGCCCACCGGCTCACCCTGCTCAGCGTCCACGCGGGCGCCCTGGAGTTCCGGCCCGACGCACCCCGGCCCAGGTCGGCCGGGCCGCCGGCGTCATCCGGGACAGCGCACACGAAGCGCTGCAGGACCTTCGCGAGATCATCGGTGTCCTGCGCAGCCCGGGTGACGGCGACGAGGGCAACCGTCCGCAGCCCACCCTCCTCACTCTGGACGCCTTGATCGAGGAGTCCCGGCTGGCGGGTATGAAGGCCGACCTCGACAACAGCGTCACCAACCCGGCCGAGGCGCCGGCCTCCACCGGGCGCACCGTCTACCGCATCGCCCAGGAAACCCTGACCAACGCCCGTAAACACGCACCCGGAACCGAGGTCACCGTCACCGTGACCGGCGCCCCGGGCGACGGGCTCACCATCGAGGTCCGCAACCCCGCCCCCATCGAACCGTTCGAGCGGGTCCCCGGATCCGGTCAGGGCCTCATCGGCCTCACCGAGCGTGCCACCCTCGCCGGGGCGGCCTGGAGCACGGACCCGAGCCCGATGGCGGATTCCGCGTCCGGGCCTGGCTACCGTGGCCCGCATGAACACCCCGAACAGCCCCGGGTCCCCGGCGGCGCAACCGGTCCGGCTGCTCATCGTCGACGACGACCCGCTCGTACGGGCAGGCCTCACCCTGATGCTCGGCGGCGCCGACGGGATCGACATCGTGGGCGAGGGCGCCGACGGCACCGAGGTCCCGGAGCTGGTCGACCGACTGCGCCCCGATGTGGTGCTGATGGACATCCGGATGCCCCGTATGGACGGGCTCACCGCGACCGAGGCGTTGCGACGCCGGCCACAGGCACCCGAGGTCGTCGTCCTCACCACGTTCCACGCCGACGAACAGGTGCTGCGGGCCATCCGCGCAGGGGCGGCAGGATTTGTCCTGAAAGACACTCCGCCCGCACAGATCGTCGAGTCGGTCCGGCGGGTCGCGGCCGGCGACCCGGTGCTCTCGCCCGCCGTCACCCGCCGGCTCATGGCCCGCGCCGCCGGCCGTGCCGGCGACGACCGGCCGCTCGCGGGGACCGGGCACGGCGCAGGTTCGGCGAGCTGGCGGAGCGCGAACAGGACGTCGCGGTGGCGGTCGGCCGGGGCGGCTCCAACGCGCAGATCGCCGCCGCGCTCTACTTGAGCGTGCCGACCGTGAAGACGCATGTCTCCCGCATCCTGGCCAAGTTCGGGCTCAACAACCGTGTCCAGATCGCGTTGCTCGTGCACGACGCCGGACTGCTCGACGAGGACGGCCCGCAGGACGACGCCATACGCTGAACGGATCAGCGCGAACAAGGGGCACCATGTCCGTGGTCGATCTGCGCGGGGCACAGGACTTCACGGCGAATCCGTATCCGTACTACGCGAAGCTGCGCGCCGAGGGCCCGGTGCACATCATCCGTACCGACGACGTCGAGCGGGCCTGGCTGATCGTCGGGTACGAGGAGGCCCGGCGGCCCTCGCCGACCAGAGGTTCAGCAAGAACTGGCGGATCGCGGAGCACTGGTCGGCCACGGACAACCCGATCAACGCGAACATGCTGGAAATGGACGCACCTCACCACACCAGGCTGCGCAGACTCGTCGCCCGCGAGTTCACCGCACGGCGGATCGAGGCCATGCGGCCACGCGTCGAGCAGATCACCGGCGAACTCCTCGACGCCCTGGCGCCCACCGGCCGCGGCGATCTCCTCGACGTGCTCGCCTTCCCGCTGCCGATGACCGTCATATGCGAACTCATCGGCGTACCGGACCTGGACCGGGACGCGTTCCGGCTGCTGTCCAACGCGGTCGTCACGCCGGCCTCACGGGAGGAGGAGAGCAAGGCGGTCGAAGGGATGGGCGCGTACCTGGACCAGCTCATCGAGGCCAAGCGCCGTGCGCCGGGCGAGGACCTGATGAGCGCCCTGATCGAGGTGCGCGACGAAGGTGGCGACCGGCTGTCGCCCGACGAGCTCGTCGGCATGGCCTTCCTGCTGCTGGTGGCGGGTCATGAGACGACCGTCAGTCTGATCTCCAACGGAGTGCGCGCACTGCTCGACCATCCGGAACAACTCGCTCTGCTCCGGGCCGATATGGACCTGATCGACGGAGCGGTCGAGGAGATGCTCCGGTACGACGGGCCGGTGGAGACCGCGACCTTCCGCTTCGCCCGTGAGCCGGTCCAGGTCGGTCCCCGCGTCATACCGGCGGGAGAGGCGGTCCTGGTCGCACTGGCCTCCGGCGACCGCGATCCCGGCCGCTATCCGGACCCCGACACCTTCGACATCCGCCGTGCACCCCAGGGGCACCTGGCCTTCGGCCACGGCATGCACTTCTGCCTGGGAGCGCCGCTGGCCAGGATGGAGGCGCGGATAGCGATCCGCGCGCTGCTGGAGCGCTGCCCTGGGCTCGAACGGGACGCGGTGGACGGGGAGCTGGACTGGCTGCCGAGGATGCTGGTCCGTGGGGTTCGCCGATTGCCGGTGCGCTGGTGAGGTAGGAAGACGTCATGACGGAACTCGATCTGCAGATGGCACAGAAGGTCCTGGACAGCCAGCCGTTCAGCGGGCTCGTCGGCGCCCGGATCACCGCGTTCGGCGACGGCGGGCCACCCTCGAAGTCGATGCCCGCAGGGAACTCCGGCAGCAGAACGGCTTCCTGCACGGCGGGTGCTCGCGTACGCCGCCGACAACTCGATCACCTTCGCCGCCGGGACCACGCTCGGCCCCGCCGTGCTCACCGGCGGCTTCTCCATCCAGTACATCCGCCCCGCGACCGGCCGGACCCTCGTCGCGCGCGCCGTCGTCGTGCACACCGGGCGCAGACAGGCCGTCGTGCGCTGCGATCTGTACACCGTGCAGGACGACGGATCCGAAGCCCTGTGCGCGGTGGCCCAGGGGACCGTGCTTCCGGCCCAGCCGGGCTGAGGCGGCCCGGTCAGCCGGCCGGGACCTCCGCCATCCGGACCGGGCGGCGCTCACGGCGCGACTGCTCGCACGCCTCGGCGATCCGCAGCGCGTGCAGCGCCTCCCGGCCGTCGCAGGGTTGGCCAGCTCGCCCGCACGACCCGGACGAACGCGTCCAGTTCGGCCTCGTACGCCGGGGCGAAGCGCTCCAGGAAGCCCGGCCACGGCTGGGGCGGCGCCGCTGGACCCGTCGGCTCCGCCGAGGTGAGGGAGTGCGGTCGTCCAGGCCGACCGCGATCTGGTCGAGCTCGCCGGCCAGTTCCATCCGCACGTCGTACCCGGCGCCGTTGCAGCGGGTGGCGGTGGCCGTGGCCAGCGTCCCGTCGTCGAGCGTCAGCAGGGCGGCTGCGGTGTCGACGTCGCCCGCTGCCCGGAAGATCTCGGCCCGGCATCCGACCCGGTGGCGTACACGTCCGTCACCTCACGGCCCGTCACCCACCGCAGGATGTCGAAGTCATGGACCAGGCAGTCCCGGTACAGCCCGCCGGAGAGCGGGAGATAGGCGGCGGCGGCGGCGCCGGGTCCGAGGTGATCGCGCGCACTGTGTGCAGCCGGCCGAGCCGGCCCTCCCGTACCGCGGCGCGGGCTGCCCCGTACCCGGCGTCGAAACGCCGCATGAAGCCCAACTGCAGTACCGAACCGGCCGATTCGACCTCCGCCAGGGCGTCCAGTGTGCCCGGCAGATCGAGGGCGATCGGTTTCTCGCAGAAGACCGGGAGTCCTGCGCGGGCGGCCCGGCCGATGAGTGAGGCGTGGGCGGAGGTGGCGGACGCGATCACCACGGCGTCCACCGCGCCGCGCGCGAACAGCTCGTCCACCGGGGCGGCGGACGCCCCGGTGGACGCGGCGACCTCGGCGGCCCGTGCCGGGTCCGCGTCGGCCACCACGAGGGAGTCCACCGCGGTGTGGCGGCCGAGTACCTCCGCGTGGAAGGTGCCGATTCGTCCTGTCCCGATAAGTCCGATGCGCATGGCCCCAAGGTGGCGTTCGCCCTGTCGTCATGTCAAGCGTTTGTCCTGACCAACGACGGGCTCGGGTGCGTGTTCGAGTTCCAGCCGCTCGGGCACTCCTGAGCCTGCAGCCGAAAAGATTTTTCGTAAGAATGTTCGGACAAACTCTTGACGGTCGCCATGCAACGCCGCTAGAACTCCACCCAGCCGCAATCGGCGGCCGGGAGAGGGCGGGCCCACCATGCGTACGACTCGCACGGTCGCAGTCCTGATCGCCGTAGGAGCCCTGACCGTCGCCGGACGCAGTGGCTCGGGCGGCAAGGGCTCCGAGGACGGGACGGGCAGTGGCGGCGGAAGGGTGCCAAGGGTGTGTCCACACCGGAAATGAAGATTGCGATGGTGACGCATTCCGTAACGATGCTGGAGAAATACACCGCACGCGGTACCCGGTGACGGCGCCGCACAGCGCGACGCCGGTCCGTCGCCCCGCCCCTGCGGGCGAGGCCTTGACCGGCTCGGGGATACTTGGCCCGCCGGGCCCGGAGTGCGCTTCCGACCGGCTCCACAAGGCAGCACAGCGATCAGCACAAGAAGGGCACGGCGTCGTGGCAAGGGTTCGGACAGGGTACGTGCGATGGGTGCCGTGCTGGCAGTGGTGCTCGGGGCATCCCTCGTGGGATGCAGCAGCACCGGTGGCAAGCGGGCGGAGGAGCGGGCCGCACAGGCCGCCGAGGGCCGGTCCGCGGTGAACACGCCCAGTGGACCTTCGCCATGGTCACCCACTCGGTGACGGCGACACCTTCTGGGACATCGTCCAGAAGGGTGCCGAGCAGGCGGCGGCCAAGGACAACATCAACTTCCTGTACTCGCACAACGACGAGGCGCAGCAGCAGGCCCAGCTCGTCCAGACCGCGATCGACAAGGGCGTCGACGGGCTGATCGTCTCGCTCGCCAAGCCCGACGCGATGAAAGCGGTCGTGGCCAAGGCCACCAAGGCCGGCATCCCCGTGATCACGGTGAACTCCGGTTCCGCCGAGTCCAGGCCTTCGGCGCCCTCACCCATATCGGCCAGGACGAGTCCATCGCCGGCGAGGCCGTCGGTGACGAGCTGGACAAGAGGAACCGTAAGAAGGCCCTCTGCATCCTGCACGAACAGGGCAACGTCGGCCACGAGCAGCGCTGTGCCGGAGCGAAGAAGGCGTTCGACGGCACGATGCAGAACCTGTATGTCGACGGCACCAACATGCCCGACGTCCAGGCCTCCATCGAGGCGAAGCTCCAGTCGGACAAGAGCATCGACGCGGTCGTCACCCTCGGCGCCCCGTTCGCCGCCGCCGCCGTCAAGGCGAAGGAGACGGCCGGCAGCAAGGCCGAGATCGACACCTTCGACCTGAACGCCAGTGTCGCCACCGGGCTGCAGGACAAGACGCTCGGCTTCGCCGTCGACCAGCAGCCCTACCTCCAGGGGTACGAGGCCGTCGACCTGCTCTGGCTCTACCGCTTCAACCAGAACGTGCTCGGTGGCGGGCTTCCCGTCCTGACCGGCCCGCAGATCATCACCATCGATGACGCCGACGAGCTCGCCGAGTACACGAAGCGGGGACGCGATGACAGCGACCGGGCAACCGGCAGCCCCGGCGAAGACCGACGAGCGGCTGGTGCGCACCTCGCCGATGCGCAGGCTGCTCGGCCGCCCCGAGCTCGGCTCGGTCGTCGGAGCCGTGGCCGTCTTCCTCTTCTTCGCGGTCGTCGCCGACAGCTTCCTGCAGATGTCGAGCTTCGGCACGGTGCTGTACGCGGCCTCCACCCTCGGGATCATGGCCGCGCCGGTGGCGCTCTTGATGATCGGCGGCGAGTTCGACCTCTCCGCCGGTGTGATGGTCACCAGCTCCGCGCTGATCTCCTCGATGTTCAGCTATCAGATGACGGCGAACGTCTGGGTCGGCGTCTTCGTCTCGCTGCTGGTCACGCTGGCCTTCGGGGCGTTCAACGGCATGGTGCTGACCCGTACCAAGCTGCCCAGCTTCATCATCACGCTCGGTACGTTCCTGATGCTGACCGGCCTGAACCTCGGTCTCACCAAGCTGATCAGCGGCACCGTCTCGACCAAGTCCATCGGTGACATGGAGGGCTTCGCCTCGGCCCGCAAGGTCTTCGCCTCCCAGCTGACCATCGGCGACGTCGAGCTGAAGGTCACCATCCTGTGGTGGGCGGTGATCGTCGCGGTCGCCACCTGGATCTTGATCCGCACCCGCTTCGGCAACTGGATCTTCGCGGTCGGCGGTGACGCGGACGCGGCCCGCGCGGTCGGCGTTCCGGTGATCCGCACGAAGATCGGGCTGTACCTCGGTGTCGCCTTCGCCGCCTGGGTGTCCGGACAGCATCTGCTGTTCTCCTACGACGTGGTGCAGTCCGGTGAGGGAGTCGGCAACGAGCTGACGTACATCATCGCGGCCGTCATCGGCGGCTGCCTGATCACCGGCGGTTACGGCTCCGCGATCGGGGCGGCGGTGGGCGCGGTCATCTTCGGCATGACCAGCAAGGGCATCGTGTACGCGGAGTGGAACCCGGACTGGTTCAAGTTCTTCCTGGGAGCGATGCTGCTCCTGGCCACCCTGCTCAACGCATGGGTACGCAAGCGCGCGGAGGCGACGAAATGACGGCCCCCAGGCTCCGGTCCCGCAGGAGACGGCCCACCGGGCACTTGTCGAACTGTCGGACATCAGCAAGTTCTACGGCAACATCAAGGCCCTGGAGCATGTCTCGCTGGAGGTCCACGCGGGGAGATCTCCTGTGTCCTCGGGGACAACGGCGCCGGCAAGTCCACGCTCATCAAGATCATCGCGGGCTGCACGGGCACGACGCGGGTTCGTTCCGCATCGAGGGCGAGGAGACCACGCTCGCCAACCCGCGCGACGCCCTGGACCGCGGCATCGCCACGGTCTACCAGGACCTGGCCGTCGTGCCGCTGATGCCGGTCTGGCGGAACTTCTTCCTCGGCTCCGAGCCCACAACGGGGTTCGGCCCTTTCAAGCGCCTCGACGTACAGCGGATGCGCGAGACCACCCGCGCGGAGCTGCTGCGCATGGGTATCGACCTGCGTGACGTCGACCAGCCGATAGGAACGCTGTCCGGCGGGGAACGCCAGTGCGTGGCCATCGCACGCGCCGTCTACTTCGGCGCCAAGGTTCTCGTGCTGGACGAGCCGACCGCGGCACTCGGCGTCAAGCAGTCCGGTGTCGTGCTGAAGTACGTCGCGGCCGCACGGGACGCCGGGCTCGGCGTGGTCCTCATCACGCACAACCCGCACCACGCCTACCTCGTGGGCGACAGGTTCGTACTGCTCAAGCGCGGGGTGATGTCCGGCAGCCACACCAGGGACAGCATCACGCTGGACGAGCTGACCCGGCAGATGGCCGGTGGCAGCGAGCTCGAAGAGCTCAGCCACGAGCTCGAGCGGGCCCCTTCGCCGCCTGCTCCGGGCCCGGGCGCACCCGCCGACGACAACCGTTAAGACCTCCGCGCATCCCCGCCCCTTGCCCGATCGCCGGTCCCGGGGCGCGGGAATGGCAGAATCGTGGGTGGCGGACGCCGTCCGCCGCCGGAAGAGGCACCATCCGGCCCCCGACCTGCGCAGGGACGATGAGCACGTACCGCGACTTCACACACCGCGGCTCCGCCCGCGCCACCGTCCTGCGGACCGTAGGCACCAGGGAGCGGCGCTCGCACCTCACGGCGCCACGGGTTCCCACGGTCGGTATCGATATCGGCGGTACGAAAGTGATGGCCGGAGTCGTCGACGCCGACGGCAACATCCTGGAGACCCTGCGCACCGAGACGCCGGACAAGTCCAAGAGCCCCAGGGTCGTCGAGGACACCATCGTCGAGCTGGTACTGGACCTCTCCGACCGGCACGATGTGCACGCAGTCGGCATCGGAGCCGCGGGCTGGGTCGACGCCGACCGCTCGAAGGTGCTGTTCGCCCCGCACCTCGCCTGGCGCGACGAGCCGCTGCGGGACGCCATCGCCTCGCGGCTCGTGGTCCCCGTCATGGTCGACAACGACGCCAACACCGCCGCCTGGGCGGAGTGGCGCTTCGGCGCGGGCCGCGGTGAGGACCACCTCGTCATGATCACGCTGGGCACCGGCATCGGCGGCGCGATCCTGGAGGACGGGCACGTCAAGCGCGGCAAGTACGGCGTCGCGGGTGAATTCGGCCACATGCAGGTGGTACCGGGCGGGCACCGCTGCCCGTGCGGAAACCGCGGCTGCTGGGAGCAGTACAGCTCCGGCAACGCGCTGGTGCGCGAGGCCAAGGAGCTCGCCGCGGCGGACTCCCCGGTGGCGCACGGAATCATCGAGCGGGTCAAGGGCAACATCCCGGACATCACCGGACCGCTCATCACCGAACTGGCCCGTGAGGGCGATGCGATGTGCATCGAGCTCCTCCAGGACATCGGCCAGTGGCTGGGCGTCGGCATCGCCAATCTCGCCGCCGCCCTGGACCCGTCCTGCTTCGTCATCGGAGGCGGCGTGAGCGCGGCCGACGACCTGCTGATCGGACCGGCCAGGGACGCCTTCAAGCGGCACCTGACCGGCCGCGGCTACCGTCCCGAGGCCCGGATCGCGAAGGCGCAGCTGGGCCCTGAGGCGGGTATGGTCGGCGCGGCCGACCTGGCCCGGCTGGTCGCCCGCAGATTCCGCCGGACCAATCGCCGCAGGGTCGAGCGCTACGAGCGCTACGCCCAGATCTACGACCAGGCCGCGAGCACCATCCGCAACACGCGCAGTACCCGAACCGCAGACTGATCCGTGGCCGCGCCGCGGCACCCTGCCCGTCAGCACTCCGTACCGCAGCTCCGAGGGACCACCGACCATGACCCCAGTCGAGCACCCCGTCGTGCCGCGCCCTCCGGGCCCGGCGACGGAGAGCCCCGCAGGATCGGCGGCGCGTCGTCCGCCGCCGGGTGATCACCGCGATCATCATCGTGCTGCTCATCGGAATCCCGGCCGGCTACCTGGTGATTTCCGCGGGTCAGAGCCGCCGCTCCGGCATGGACAAGGAATCCGAGGCCGCCGCGCAGGGACTGCGTGAGGACTGGCCGTCCGGGATGCAGCGACGCATCTTCGAGGTGCCGATCCGGGCAATGCGCAGGGGTCCAGTACTACGAGACCAACAACTGGAAGGCCAGCCGGATGTACGTGAAGTTCCGTACGACATCCGCCGGGCTCGACCGTTTCCTGAGCGGTGTCGGGACGGGACGGGCCGCGCTGGAGACCGGCGAGGTCACCATCGGTCAACGGGACATCAAGATCACCGGCTGGTACTTCGGGCCGGGAGCCGACTGGGCGGGCACCGTCCACACCAACAAGCGTCCGCGGCCGACGCAGCACATCACGGTCAACATGACCGATCCGGCCGCCCCTGTCGTCTATGTCGTCTCCGCGGCGACCCCTGATCGCGGTTCCTCAGTCCCGGTGCGCCCCGGCCGTGCGGGCGACCAGTGCCCGCGCGTTGCCCGAGAGCCAGGCGGTGACGACCTCCGCGGGCAGCGGGAGCGCGGCCAGCTCGTCTGCCAGCGAGCCGATGGGCCCCGGTTGACCCAGGTCGAGGTGCCGAACAGCACCCGGTCGCGGGCCAGCCCACGTGCGTGATGGAGCAGCGGCTCCCAGCCGGATCCGGGCTTGGGCATGTGCCGGGGCCGGTGCGAGGAGAACTCCAGGAAGACTCCCGGATGCCGGGCCGCGGTGAGCAGCATCTCCTGGACGTCGGGCCAGCCCGCATGCCCCGCGACCAGCAGCAGCTCACGATGGCGGCCGGCCAGCGCATCGACCGTGCGCCAGCTGCCCAGTCCGCTGGGGTGGCTGCGGGCGAAGTGGTGGCCGGTGTGCAGCCAGACCGGCAGGCGCGCCCCGGCCGCGGCGTCGAAGACCGGAGCGAACCGGGGATCGGCGGGGTCGGTGCCGTCCAGGAAGGGGATCACGCACAGCCCCGCGGCCCCGCCGCCAGCGCCCGCTCCAGCTCGCGCAGCGCCTCGGCCGGGTCGCGCAGCGAGAGCCCGGCCCAGACCTGGACTCGGTCGCGTACGTCCCGGGTGGCCTCCAGCAGCCAGTCGTTCACGGTGCGGCCGTCCGGCAGGCGCTCCGGCGAGCCCATGGCGAACTCGCCGGTCACCCCTGCCGCTCCCGGTCGGCGAGATGGGCGCTCAGGTCGAACGCCGGCCGGCCGGGCGGCAGGAGGACGTCGATCGCGTCCTGCCAGCGCACGCCCAGCGCGTCGCGGTACGCGGCGTGCCCGCTCCGAAGTACCGGCAGAAGGAACCGGAGAAGACATCGAGGTACTCGGGCGCGTTCTCGCCGAGCCGGGCCAGGTACAGCCGCCAGCCCGCGTCGTCGTACACCAGCGAGCAGGCGTCCACGACCGGCAGGCGGATACCGGGCACCGGTGCCGCACCGGGGCGTGCAGGGTGCCGGAGACGGCGGTCGGGGATGCGGCGTCGCTCGGTGCGGGGCCGGACATGTTCACGGTCACTCCGTCGGATGGGAAACGGCCAGGGGCGAGGCGGCATTGTGCGGACGGCCGCGGCGGCGTCAGGAGGCGTCGCGCCGGGACTCCCAGTCGGCCACGAGTACGTCGGTCTGCTCGACGAGCCCGCTGAACAGGGTGGCGAGTGAAGCCAACCGGTCCGGGCCCCGCCCGTGCCACCGGGATTCCGGCCCTCAGCGTCTCGGTGAGCTTGCGCATATGGGCGTTGTTCACCAGCAGCAGGTGCTGGAGGTCGCCCACCGCCTCGTAGTCGATCCGTCTGCTGCCCGGCCTGGTGCTGCGCCGTACCAGGGTCCAGGACTCCAACTGGCGTGCTGCCACGCTGAGCCCGCTCTTGGCCTGGCCGAGCTCTCTGGTCATGGTGTCGAGGTCGACCGGCTTGTTGCGCAGCAGGAGATAGCCGAAGAGGCGCCCGGTGGCCTGCGGGAGGCCCCAGCGCTCCATCAGTGAACCCATGTCGCTGATGAAGGCGGACTCCGTGTCGCTGAACCCGTTCGTGCCGGGGCCGGGGATCCGGCGTCAGGGTGATGTCGTGGTCAGTCATGGTCTCGCTGGATTCTCAGGCCTTCAGGAAGGCGATGGTCAGCCGGTTGACCTCGTCGGGACGGTCGAGATTGGCGACGTGTCCGGCGCCGGGGATGATGTGGAACTCGCTGTTCGGATCGCGTTCGCTCCACCGTTCCATCGCCGAGCGGATGTTACCCGTGCTGTCGTGTTCACCGCAGATGAGCAGCTCGGGCTTGTCGACACGGTATGCCGGGGAGGGACCACCGCGCGGGTCATGCCGTTCCAGGTGGTGAGGAAAGCGCGCCGCCCGGTCGCCGTGAAGGCTTCGCGCAGGTACTCCCGGCCCCGGGGTCCTGCACGGATGCGCGGGCCATCCACCGGGTCAGCCGGCGGTAGGGCATCATCCGCATGAGGGTCCGGGACAGGGCCAGGCCGCACCGCTCGCCGCGCGTGATGGGCAGGGTGTTCGATGTGGAGCCGATGATCACGAGCGCGGCGACCTCCTCGGGATGCTGGAGCAGGTACTCCTGGGAGATGTTGCCGCCCATCGACTGCCCCATCAGGACCACGGGCCTGCGCACCTCGGCGGCGTCCAGTAGCACCCCAGGTCCTTCGCCGCGTAGCCGGTCCGGAATCTGCCGGTGCCGGAGACCGAGGCGCCGTGGTAGCGCACGTCCCAGCGCAGGGTGCGGTAGCCCGCGCGGACCAGTGCCGGGATCTGCGGATCGAACATGCGGTGATCGGCCCCTGCGCCGTGGGTGAGGGCGACCGTCCGGCGCTCGGCCCTCCGGCGGTCCAGTAGTGCAGCCGGGCGCCGGAGACCTCGATGCTGTGCGCAGTCTCCTTCACCGGCGCCCCGGCCACCTGGCTGTCAGGACCGGTCACCAGGGGGACTCCTCGTGGTGACCGTCGTCGGACGAGGACGCCGGGGCTGCCGGACGCAGGTGCCGCAGGGCTTTGTTCATCAGAATCAGAATACTCTCTCCGTCGTGGCCGCGAAGGGACGCGGCCCCGGACGCGGCCCGGAGGCGGCCCCGTTCGCGGCCACGACGGAGCCCCACGGGACCGCGAAAGACGTAACGGGGCAGGCGCCCGCCCCGGTCAGCCCCGGTGAAGCGGGGCGGCCGCTTCTGCGCGAACGCGGCCATGCCCTCGCGGGCGTCGGCCACAGTGGCGTGGGTCTTGAGGTGGTAGGCGTCCTGAAGCCGCAGCCCGTACTCGGCGGGCTGCCCCAGCTTCGCTCCCGCAGTTCCTTGAACAGCCCCACCGAAGCGGTCGGCAGCGCGGCGAACCGGTCCGTCAGCGCGGCGAGTTCGCGGTCGAAGTCCGCCGGCTCGCAGAGCCGGTCGAACAGCCCCAGGTGCACCGCCTCGGTCCCGGAGACCATGCGTCCGGTGAGATAGATTTCCGTCGCCCGCGCCGGACCGGTCAGCCTGGACATCAGGACCACGTTGCCCACGTGCCCGACCCCGGCCAGGCAACTGCCGATGGAGGCACGGGTGTCCGCCAGCCGGAAGTCGGCGGCACAGGCGATCTCCGCCCCGCGCCCGCCGCGGCGCCGGTCAGAGCCACCACCACGGGTTTGGGGAGGTGCAGGATCGCCTCGCAGACCCGCAGATAGTGAGCGTCCGAGGTGATGGGGTCGAACGGGTGTCGCCGCGGTCGCCCAGCCGCCATCGCCGCACGCTCTCGACATCGTCGCCCGCGCAGAAGGCCCCGCCGTTTCCGGCGATGACGACCGTGCGAACCCGCGGATCGTCCCCGCGCACAACAGCCCGAGCAGCAGATGGCGGGAGAGCGTCAGATCGAGGCTGTTACGGCGGTGCGGCCGGTCCAGCGTCAGCGTGGCGACCCCGCCGTCCAGGCGGGCGCGCAGCGGCACGTCCTCCTTGCCGTCCACCCGGTCGGCGAAGTCCGCGAAGGACTCGGTGGCCGCCCCGCCCACTCGCCCGCCGCCCGGGAGGTCTCCGGCGTCCCGGTTGCTTCCTCGCTCATACGATTCTCTCCCTGCGTATCCGGATGCCCGCCGCTTCGCGGTCCCAGGTCTGTGGTGTCACGCCCTCGGCGCGCAGCGTGTGCTTGGTCGGCTTGCCGGTGGGGTCTTCGGGATCTCGGGCAGTACCCGGATGTAGCGCGGCAGCATGAAGTGGGCCAGCCGTTCCCGCAGGAACTCCAGCAGCAGGGCCGGGTCGACCGGCACTGCCGGATCGCGTTCCGCCACCAACAGCAGTACCTCGTCCTCGCCCTCGTCACCGGGCACCGCCACCGCTGCGGCTTCCAGCACCCCGGGTGGGCCACTGCCTGGGCCTCCACCTCGAAGGAGGAGATGTTCTCCCCGCGCCTGCGAATGGCGTCCTTCTTGCGGTCCACGAAGACGAGCCCGCCGTCCGGGGCGCGCCGGAAGGTGTCACCGGTGTGGAACCAGCCGTTGCGCCAGACGGCCGCCGTCTCGGCGGGCCTGCCGAGATAGCCGCTGAGGAACGACCACGGACGGTCCGCGCGCAGCACCAGCTCGCCCGCCTCGCCACCCTCCACCTCACGGTCGTGGTCGTCGACGATCCGGGCGGTGATGCCCGGCCGCGGCTCCCCGCAGTGCATGGGGACGCCCGGGTGATGGTCCGGGGCGGAGAGCACCGGACACGACACCTCGGTCATGTTGAACAGGGCGCGCACCGACACCCCGAAACGCGTGGCGAACTCCGTCGCCCCTCGGTGAACGGGATGACGTAGGCCGCCCGCAGCGGATGCCCGGTGTCCTGCGGCACTGGCGGCTGCTTGAGGAGGTAGGTCGCCATCACGCCGAGCAGCGTGCACATAGTGGTCCCCGTGCGACGGATCAGCGGCCAGAACTCGCTGGTGGTGAAGGCCGTTACGACCGTCACCGAACCGCCGTGCACCAGCATGCCGTACGCGCCGATGGTGCCGCCCGCGTGGAACAGGGCAGTTGCAGCAGATAGCGGTCCTCGGGCCCGGCCATCTCGTGGAAGGCGGCGGTGCAACTGCTGTAGAGGTGTGCGTAGGAGGAGACGACCCTTGGACGGGCCCGTCGTGCCCGAGGTGTAGATCACGGTCTGCGGATCCCAGGGCTGCGGCGCGGGTACCGGCTCGGCGAACGAGACCCGGTCCCCGCGCAGCCCTGTCAGCACCCGGAACCGGGCGGAGAGCCGGCCGGCGAGCGCCTCCACCTCCTGCGGAGCGTCCTCGGCCCCGGCAGCAGAACCACGGTTCGCACCGCCCGGCGCCGCCGGCCGGCTCCTCCAGCCGGGCCGCCAGCGACGGGCGGCAGATCAGCAGCTGGGCGCCGCTGTCGGCGATCACCTGCCGCAGGATCGCACCCCGGTAGGCGGTGTTGAGCGGGACCAGGACTGCTCCGGCCGCGTTGACGCCGTACCAGACGCGCAGCGCGTCCGGCCCGTTGGGCAGCCAGCTCAGCACCAGGTCGCCCGGTGCGACGCCGAGCGCCTGGACCGCGGCGGCCGTCTCCTCGGTCTCCCGGAGCGTCCGTGCGTACGTCCAGACGTCGCCGTCCGGCATCAGCGCGTAGGGCGCTTCCGGGTGTCGGCGGCACGCCGCCTGAGCAGGGCCCCAGGACGCACTGCTCGGCGGTCGGCAGCACACCGGACGCCGGGTCGAGCACATCGGACGGCGGCCGGGAGGGAGCGGGCCGGGCCGTCGGGTCGCGTTGGGGCGGTACGGACCAGGGCTTTCCGGCGCTCACCGGGCCTCCCCGGTCTCCGGCGCGGGCAGGGTCCGCAGACGGAGCACGCTCTCGTACGCGCCTCCGTACCAGAGCGACTGCCGGGCGGGACGGCTGTACCCGGCCTCGCCGATCGGTCCCGGAACATTGGGATGCCGGTCCAGATGGGGAAGTTGCTGCTGGTGACGTGTACCCGCAGGCGGTGCCCCGGGCGTAGCGCCACGCGGTGTCGCCGAGCAGCAGATCGGCTTCGTACGGTTCGTCCCGGAACCGTCCCCGGTGGTGGCCTCCAGCCGGAGGCTTCCTTCGGCGACCAGCAGTGAACGCCCGTCCGGGTGGACGTCGGTGAGCTTGGCGACCAACGCGGTGGCCGGGGCGTCCGAGCCGAAGCGCAGCCGCAGCCGCTGCCGGCCCACTACGTCCAGCGGCTCGACGAGCGGCTCGGACGTGTAGCACAGCACGTCCGGGCGGCTCTCCAGGTGTGCCTGGTTGAGCGGCCCCGCCGCCAGACGGCCGAGCTGGAGCACCCGCCCGCCGTGCGAGGGCACCGGATCCTCCGGGTCGTAGATGAACGCGTCGTGGTCCGGACCGCCGTCCGGCGGCGAGGGCAGCAGCCTGCCACCGCCGGCGTCCCCGGCCGGCCCCGCCAGGTACCAGGGGAGTCGACGGCCTCGGGCGGCGGCCAGGTCGTGGCCCGGTGCCAGATGTCGTCGCCGAAGAGGAAGTACCGCACGTCCCCGGCAGCGGCCTCACCGGTGGCGTCCCCGGCCGGAGCGGAGCCCTGGCCGCCCGCGGCCGGCCGCAGGTGGCGGTCGAAGAAGTCCAGGTGCAGATCGGCCAGGCGCGCGCCCTGTGCCGAACCGTACGGGCCGGTGTTCACCTCTCCCTGTACCTGCGGCAGCTGACCGGAGTGGACCCAGGGCCCTACGACCAGCTCGTGCCGGCCGGCCCCGGGTCCTGGGCGCGCATGGCGCGGTAGAGCTCGATGGTGCCGAAGGAGAACACGTCGTACCAGCCGCCCACCGAGAACGTGGGCACGTCGACCTCTCCGAGCCGGTAGTCGGCCACCGTCGCCACCCGCCCTGCGAAGATGTCCCGCAGCCTGCCGGGGAAGCCCTCGAAGTCGAGGACGGAGGCGAGCGGCCACCGCCGCAGCGGCACCTCGGGCGTGGTGAGCAGCTCCAGCACCTCGGCCACGATCGCAGCGTCCACCGGGTCGCCCGCCGCGGCCCGGCGCTGCACCCACTCCAACGCGGTCAGCCCGAGCCAGCTCGTGAGGTGGTCCAGCCGCAGGGAGCCGCCGAGCTGCTCGGCGTCGAAGGGACCCGAGGTGGACATCGTGGGAGCTATGGCCCGCAGGTGCGGGGCTTCTCCATGGCGGCCAGCCACTGGACGATCGCCTGGTACGAGGTGCCGGCCATGACGACGTTCCCGTCGCACCAGGGCTGCTCGGCGGTCCACTCGACGCTGTCATAGCCGTCGGGCCCCTCCTGGCCCCAGTCCAGCGGGGCCCATTCGCCCTCCGAGCCGAACCGGCCCCGGGTGTCCTGCACCACGGCGGCGTATCCCCGGTCCACGCACTGGGCCGGAGTCAGGGTGGCCAGCCCAAGCTGGGACTTGCCGTACGGGGTGCGGAAGAGCACGGCGGGTCCGGCCGGCCCGCCGCGGGCCGCCAGACGTCGGCCCGCAGCACCGTCCCGTCACGCATCGGCACCGGCACGTCGTGCTCGATGAGAGTGTCGGTCCTGCCCATCAGCGGGTCTCCTTCGCAGCCGGTCCGGTGCCCTTGGCACGGGAGCGGGTCAGATGGCGGGTCATGGCGTCGCCGGCGGCCGCACGGCTCGCCGAGGGTTCGACGCGGACGAGGGGCCGACGCTCATGCGGGCCGGACGGTCGATCAGCCACGCGACGGTGTCGGCGACGTCCTCGGGGTGAGAACTTCCTCGTCCGGGACGCCGAGGTCCGCGGGCCGGGCCGCGAGCCTGGTGGAGACCCAGCCGGGAGCGACGGTGACCGCGCGTACGCCGTGGTCGCGGTTCTCCTCGTGGACGAGCTCGGTGAGCCGGTGCACCGCGTGCTTGCTGACGCCGTAGCCGCCGCTGCCCGGCACCACCTCGGCGCCCACCCCGAACCGATGGTGACGATCCAGCCGTAGCCGCGCTCCCGCATGCCGGGCAGCACCTGACGGGCCAGCAGGAACGGCACCGTGAGGTTCACCCGCAACTGCTGCTCCCAGTGCCGCTCCTCGGTCTCGTGGATGGCGGCCAGCCGGATGGCGCCCGCGCTGCACACCAGCAGCCCGACCGGTCCCAGCCCCGCCTCGGTGGCGGCGACCGCCTCGGCGGGGCGCCCGGCTCCGCCAGGTCCAGGGACAGCGGCAACGCGGTGCCCCGGTCACGCGGATCGACTCCGCGACCTCCTTCAGCTCGGCCGCCCGGCGTCCGACCAGCGCCACGGCGCTGCCGCGCGCGGCCAGTCGGCGGGCGACGGCGGCGCCGATACCGGAGGAGGCCCCGGCCACCAGGGCCACCGGCGGGTCGTCGAAGGGCGTCCGGGCCCGGACGCCGCCGGGTGGCGTTCACCGGGCCTCCCGCTCCGGTCCGGGGAACCCGGGCGCAGCGGAGCCACGTCCCCGAGACCGAACCCGCCGTCCGCCCGCAGCACCGCGCCGGTCACCCGGGAGGCGGAGCCGCTCAGCAGATACCCGAGCACCGCCGCCACCTCCCACGGATCACCGACCCGGCCGGCCGGTATGCGGCTGATCCAGCCGCGCCGGTGCTCCGGTCCCGCCGCGTCCCCATCGGCGTCTCGATGATGCCGGGAGCCACGCAGTTGGCCCGGATGCCGTACCGCGCCACCGACACCGCGAGACAGCGGATGTACTGGGCCATGGCGGCCTTGCTCGCCCCGTAGTACTCCAGCCCCACCACCGGGCTGAGCGTCGAACTGACCGAGGCCACCCCGACCACGGCGCCGGGAACCTTCTCGTCCCGCCAGCGGGCCGTCAGATACTCGGTGACGGCGACGAAACTGTGCAGGTTGACCGCGAAGGTCCGGGCGGCGGAGGCGGGATCGCCCCCGACCGCGCTGAAGCCCAGGTGCCCCGCTGCGTACAGCAGGGTGGTGACCCCGTCGGCCGCCTTCCACGCACGCTCGCCCAGAGTCGCGGCGTCCTCGGCGTCGGACAGGTCGCAGCGCAACGGCCAGGCCCGCCGGCCGAGCGCGGCCACCTCCGCCCCGACCTCCTCCAGCGCCTGGGTACGGCGGGCGGCGAGCACCACGTCGGCCCCCGTTCGGCCAGGTGCAGGGCTGCGGCCCGGCCGATGCCGCTGCTCGCGCCCGCCACCAGGACGCGCTGTCCCAGCAGGTCCTGACCGGTGGCCGGCGGCGGTGGTGCCGGATTCCGGACCGTGCCGCGGCGCGGCGCCGGGGCGGCTGCCGGGGGCCGGGGGCAGGGACGGGATCTGGCCCAGGCCGGCGCCTCCGTCGACCCGGAGGGTCTCCCCGACGAGGTACGAGCAGCCCGCCGACAGCAGGAAGGCGACTGCGGCCGCCACATCGGCGGCCGCAGTGGGCGGCGCTGCACGAGGTAGCGCAGCAGCCCGGCCTCGGCCGGCTCGGGCAGATGGTGGCCCAGGTCGGGGAGTAGCCCGTGACCACGGTGTTGCCGGTGACGCCGCGGCCGGCCACCTGGGTGACCAGATGTTGCCACCAGGCCAGATCGGCGGCGAGCCGGGCGTACCGGTCGGGATCGGTCCCCGTGTGGGTCTCGCCCGTCGCGTCGGTGACCAGGACCAGGCGGCCCCGGCCGGCTGACGCCATCGCCAGCGCGGCGGCCCGCACCCGGTCGCGGTCCAGACCCGCCGAGCGCCCGGCGCCGTACGCCTCCTCCCCGAGCAGCAGCGCGCAGTAGGCGGCCGGGGCCGGGCCCTGCGCCTGTTCGTCCGTACGCACGGGAACGAGTCCGAGCGCGGTCAGGGAGCCGGACAGGGCCCCGGCCGGAGCGTCGCCGCCGCCGGCTCCGGAGGCGTCGAGGATCACGTGGGTGCTGATCGGCGCCCGCAGCAGGTCCCGGCCCGCGGCCGTACCGGGCCGCGTCACGGTGCTGTGAATGTGGGTCATGGCAAGTCGCCGCCTTCGTATTCGATGACCATGCTCGTGGCGTCGCCGCCCGCCCCGGAGGCGAGTATCAGAGCGCTGTCCCCACCGGTCGCCCGGCCGCCCGCGAGCACCGGATCGCCCGGCAGACCCGAGTAGGGGACGACCGTGTTAGCGCTGGGAGCGATGTGGCCGAGGTGCAGCATGAGCAGGCTGCCGAGGAGTTTGACCAGCCCGCCGGTCCCGGCGACATGCCCGAAGACCGCCTCCTGATTGGTCAGCGGTACCTCACCCCGGTAGCCGGTCGCCTCGCGTATCCCGCCCAGTGCCTGGCACAGGTGGTCCTCGACGAACCGGTTGCCGTCCGCGTAGTCGTTGACGAACGCCAGATCGGCGAGACTCCTCCCGGCAGAGGCAAGCGTGGCGAGGACGTCGCCGACCACGTTGTCCGGCGGACCGGTGGCGACGGTGGAGGGCCGTTGCTGCGCGAAGTGCGCAGATGCGCGCGGTGCAGCAGTCCCGGACGGTCTCCGGTCGCCCCGGGTCCTCCAGTACGACGGCGAGCGCGCCCTCCCCGGTGGCGTTGCCGGTCTGCGTCTCGTCATGCGGCCGGACGTCGGTGGGGTCGGCCGAGAGCGAGGACGCACGGTACCCGCTGCGCCCCGTGTGGCTGGTGCCCGCCACGAACACGGGGTCCACGGTCGTGTCCACGCCGACGACGATCGCGCGGTCGATGTCCCCGCACCGGAACATCTGCTGCACCAGATGGAGCGTGCGCAGCGCCACATTGCACGAACCGGCCACGCTCAGCGTCTGGCAGGAAGTTGCAGACCGGACGCCACGGTGCCCAGCACGCTGGGAGGGTGCCGTTCAGCCAGTACTCCATACCGAGGGCGGCGACCCCTTGTCCCGGGCCAGGGAGTAGTAGCGCTCGGTCTCCGGGAAGGCGAACTGGAGCGAGCAGGCGACCAGCGCGGTGCGCCCAGGATCGAGGTCGGCGGCGGCCAGGCCCGCATGTTCCAGGGCTCGGTGCACCGCTCCGGTGGCCATCAGCCCGGCCCGCGAGGAGCGGCGTATCTGGCGCTCGGACAGCGGGAGTTCGGCCTCCGGGTCCCAGCCGTTCACCGTCCCGGCGATGCGCAGCGGAAGTTCCGGATGCGAGTACGGCGACAGGCAGCTCGCACCGTCGCGCACCACGCGCCAGAAGGTGCCCAGGTCGGTGCAGGCGCGGCCGTCCGGGCCGGGCAGGACGAGTCCGGCACCGGCCAGCCGCAGCAGGGGAATCTCAGCAGACATCGCCACCGCCCAGCAGCAGTGCGCTGTTGACCCCGCCCACCTGGTAGTTGAAGCTCAGCGCCCGGTCGAAGCGCAGGGCGCGGGTCCTGGTGCCCGGACCGGGTCGAAGGTGCACACGGCCGAGGGGTCTCGCAGTTCGCCGTGGGGCAGACCTGCCCCTCACGCATCATCATGAGGGTCAGCGCCGTGCCCAGGTTGCCGAGCGGTGCGCCGCTGTGGCCGAAGCACGCCTCCTGCGAGCTGACCAGTACCTTCCCGGCCCTCGCCCCACAGTGTGCGTACGGCGTTGGACTCGATGCGGGTGAACAGCGCGTCCCCTCGCCGCCGCCGTTCACGTACGGGATCTGAGCCAGCGAGGTGTGATCGCCCAGGACTCTGCGAGCGGCCTCGGCCAGCCCGGTTCCTCCGGTGTCGATGGCCACCGCGCTGTTCAGCCCGCCGCGTGTGGTGGACTGGCCGAGCACCGCCCCGTGCACACGGGCGCCGCGGGCGGCGGCGTGCTCCCGGCTCTCCAGGACCAGGGTCACCGACCCGTCGCCGTAGTTCATGCAGTCGCCCGCGGCGTCGTAGGGACGCATCCGCCGGTCGTGCCGGGGAGCGGCCGGCGGATCGCTGTTGTGCCGCACCGTCACCGTCTCCCGCTCCACGACCTCCCGCAACCGGTGGCCGTGCAGCACCCGTTCGGTGTCGAAGCGGTCCACTCCGGTGACGACCACCAGATCGCTCTGACCGTCCGCGATCATCATGCGGGCGATGCCGAGCAGCACCGAGGAGGAGGCACAGCCGCAGCTCACCGTGTAGTTGGCGCCGGTACTGCCGAGCAGCGCGGCCTGCACCGGGCCGACATCGCTGGACGTGCCCGCCACCACGAGCCGGACGAAGAGCGACTTGGCGTCCGCCGGGCTGACGGTCGCCGGATCGGCGTCGTGCCAGGCGCGGTAGCTGTCGTAGTTGCTGTCCACCCCGGCGCGGGCGGTCAGCACGGCGGCATCCCGCAACTCGCCCCCGGTGGTCGAGTCCGGCGTCCGCGCACGCCTCGGCCAGCGAGACGAGTCCGTAGAGGTGGACATCGGCGTAACTGCGCAGATACCGCGCGGGTACCTCCGGCAGCAGCTCGCCGAACGCCTCGCGGGCCCGCGCACGGTGCCGTGGTGGAAGCCGTCGCGCTCGACATGGCTGGTCCCGGTCGACGCGGCCGCCCATACCTGACGCGCCTGGCGCACCGGTTCGTCACCGGCTCCCGGCAGACAGAAGCCCATGCCGGTGACCAGGGCGTCCCGGGGCCGGGACGCCAGGGACGGCCGCGGGCGCGAGTAGTTCCTCCGGCGGGGCCGGCTCGCTCCGTGCGGGACGCAAGGCGTGGTTCACAGAGCCCCGCGTCCACGTTGATCGCCTGCCCGGTCATCCCGGCGGAGAGGTCTGAGAGCAGGAAGAGCACCTGTGCGGCGACCTCCTCGGGCGCACCAGACGGCGCAGGACGGTGCTGTTGACCGCACGCTTGAGGTACCGCTCCCAGGTGAGGTCCGGCGGGCCGTGGTGCTTGGCGACGGCGGACATGAAGGCGTCGCCGTAGCGCCCGCCGTCGGTGGCCGCGGGCTGTCCGTGAGCCCAGGGCACACCGCGTTGACCCGCACGCCGAAGGCACCCAGCTCGGAGGCGAGCGCCTGCGTCATGCCGTTGAGCCCGAACTTCGAAGCGCAGTATGAGGTGTTCGCGGGCAGCCCGCGCTTCCCGGCGATGGAGGAGACCATCACGATGTTGCCCTCGCGGCGCTCCATCATCCCCGGCACCACGGCGCGGGCGACCCGGAAGGCCCCAGCAGGTTGATGTCCAGGGTGGCCATCCACTGGTCCTCGTCCTGGTCGCACAGGAATGCCTGGTTGCGGGCCTCGCCCGCGCAGTGCACCAGCCGGTCGATCGGGCCGAGCTGCTCCTCGGCCGAGCGCACCGCAGCGCGCACGCTGGCGGCATCGGTGAGATCGCCGGGGACCGCCACCGCCCGTCCGCCGTCCGCCTCGATCTGCTCGGCCAGCAGGCGCAGTTCCTTCTCGCTGCGTGCCAGGAGCGCTACTTGGGATCCGTGCGCGGCGAGCATGGTCGCCAGGATCGCGCCGATACCGCTGCTGGCGCCGGTGAGAAGAGTGGTCCTGCCCTGGAGCAGGGTAGGTACGAAGCCGCTGGTCATGCTGATTTCTCCGCTTTCTCCGGGGTATCCGCCGTCGCGGCTGTCCTGCTCGCCCCGGCGACGCGTTCCGCCGCGGCAGGTGCCGGGCCGGCCGGGGCAGGACGCGGGCGGGCAGTCCGCCCCGTCGACCTCCAGCACGGTGCCGGTCACCGAGGGTTTTCCGCGGCGAAGGCAACTGCCTTCGCCACGTCCTGCTCGTCGCACCAGCGGCGCAGCGGCACATGGCGTTGTAGGTCGGCCATGTAGGCGGCGTGCCGCTCGCTCGCCGCCGAGCGCCGGCGCAGCGCCTCACCGTCGATGACTCCGGGCGCCACCGCGCTGACCCGGATGCCGTACTCGCCCAGCTCGGTCGCCCAGGTGCGGGTCAGTGCCTCCACACCGGACTTGGCCGCGCAGTACGCCGACTGCCCGTAGGAGCCGTGGCGCACCGTGGAAGAGATGTTGACGATGGCCCCGGCCGTGCCCGCTGCCAGCATCGCCTCGGCCGCGTGGCGGCCGACGAGGAACGTGCCGGTCAGCAGGGACTTCACCACTCGCTCGAAGTCCTCCAGCGGATGCGGGGAGAGCAACGGCGGGCCGTCGGTCTGTTCCCGCACGCTCACCAGACGGCGGGAGAAGTTGTTCCCGGCGTTGTTGACGCACAGGCCGAGCGGTGGGGCGTCAGCGGCCAGCTGCCCGAAGAGGGCGGTCACCGACTGCTCGTCGGTGACGTCCGCCCGCACGGCGTGCAGGACCAGCCCGTCGTCGGCCGCCGCCTTCACACAGGCATCCAGACTCTCCGTGCTGCGGCCGCAGATCACGGTGTGCCAGCCCAGGGAGGCCAGATGGCGGGCCACGGCCGCACCGAGGCCTCGGCTGCCTCCGGTGACCAGGGCGGTCGCGGGGTCCCCGACGCGTCGGCCGGGGAGGCCGCTGAGAGGTGTTCAGACACGGAAGAGCAGCCCCCGTAGTACCAGCCCGATCCCACGGTCGGGGTGTAGCAGAGATCCCCGGCCCGAAGGCGGCCCTCGCGCGACATCTCGGAGAGCACGATCGGCACCGAGGCGCTGCCCGTGTTCGCCCGGGTCTCGTAGTTGGTGACGAAGCGCTCTCGGCGATGTCCAGCCGCTCGCGTACGGCCGTGTGCAGCTGGCCGGTCCCGGGTGGGGCACCACCCAGTCGATCTCGTCCATCTTCGTGCCCGAGCGGGCCAGCATCCGCTCGGCCAGGTCGGCGTGGGAGCGGGTCGCGATGGAGACCAGCTCGCGGCTGCTCCTGATCCAGCCGTTGGGCGGGTAGACGGTGACCGTCTCCCGGCCGGAGCCGTCACTGACCAGGAGCGAGTCCCACAGGCCCGCGCCCGGCTGCGCGCCGCGCGACAGCACGGCAGCACCGGCCGCGTCGCCCACGATCAGCTCACCCTTGCTGCCAGGACGCACCCGGCGGGAGAATCGCTCGCTGGACACGACCAGCGCGTTGCGCCAGGCACTGTGCGCTCCGAACAGCGCAGCCGCTGTCTGGACTCCGTGTACGAAACCGGTACAGGCCCCGCACACGTCGAAGGCGAGCGCCCGGTCCGCGCCCAGCAGATGCGCGGTGTACGGGCCCCACTCGGGGACGAACTGGCGGTCCGTCCAGTTGCTGAAGACCAGCAGGTCCACCTCGCCGACGGTGATGTCCGCCTGCTCCATGGCGTCGCGGGCGGCGCGCACCCCATGTACGCGGGTGTCTCCTCCTCGTCGGCCACATGACGGCTCCGCACGTCGAGCCGGCCGATGACGGCGTCGTCCACGGCGTTGCCCGTGGGGTCCACCGCCATCTCGTTCTCGACCAGGCGACGTGGGTAGTAGTGCCCGAATCCGGACAGGCGCAGACCGCTCTCGCGCCACAGGGAGGTCTCGTCGTGCATCTCTTGTCTTCCCGTACTGTGCGGTGCCGCCAGGGCCGGGGACCGCTCGGCGGACGTGGGATCGTCGGGGCTCACGGCATCCTGAGCAGCATCGCGCCCCAGCTGAAGCCGCGGCCGATACCGATGGTCGCGACGAGGTCACCGGAGCGGATCCTGCCGGAACGGATGTTCTCGGAGAGGCAGCTCGGGATGGCGACGCTGGAGGTGTTGCCGCGCTCCTGGATGTTGGTGAGGAGCTTCTCGCTCGGGATGCCGAGGGTGCTGCGCACCTGGTTGATCATGTTCAGGTTGCCCTGGTGCGGTACGAACCAGTCGATGTCGTCGACCGTCAGGTCGTTGCGCTCCAGGATCTCCCGGCCGACTTGGGACAGCAGTTTCGGGCCCACCGCGCCGACCTCCCGGCCACGCATCAGCATCTTGTCGTTCTCGTCGATGTCGAAGGCGTCGAAGTACGAGCCGTCCGCGTGCAGCGCCACGTCGAGCAGGCAGCGCTCCTCGGTGTCCGCGGACCAGACCGCCGCGGCGGCCCCGCCCCGAACAGTGCCGAGTAGCGGTAGTCGAAGTTCAGGATGGGGCGCGGGTTCTCCGCGCAGACGACCAGGGCGTTGCGCATCCCCAGGGCCGGGAGCATCGCGGCGGCGGTGGCGGTGGCGTACATGAAACCGGCGCAGGCGACCGAGGTGACGTCGAAGCAGGTGGCGTGGCGCAGCCCGGCCTGCCGCTGGAGCGGCAGCGAGATATCCATGTAGTTGTTGGTGGCGCTGGAGGGTTGGTGCGCGGCCGGGTGGTGGAGGTGGTGCCGATGACGAGGTCGATGTCGTCCGGACCCAGACCGGCGGCGGTCAGGGCCTCGTCCACCGCCCGCGCCGCCATCTCCACCGCGCGCTCCTTCTCGTCGGACGGCCAGTGGCGGCTGACGATCCCGGTGTTCTCGCGTATCCAGGCATCGTCGATGCCCAGTGCCTCGATCTGCTCGAAGTGGGCGTTGGTGATCGGCTCGCCGGGGAAGTAGTGGGCGATGCCGGCGAGCCGCACCGGAGCGATCGCGGTGGGCGGCAGGGGACGGCGGTCGGCCATCTCGGGGCGGGGACGGTGAGCGTCATCGGTAGAAGCCTTCCGGGTCCATGGTGCGCAGCAGTGCCAGTTCTTCGGTGGTGATGGCCTTCTCGTCGGTCAGGAACCGGCTGACGCCCGCGGCTGCCCCGCCGTCGTCTGTACCGGAGCCGGTGGTGGTCCAGCCGGTGAGGTCGCGTAGGGCTGCCTCCGGACCGTCCGGCAGGTCGCGCTCGGTGCGCCCGCGGCCGGGTACCGGCGGGAGCCAGCTCGTCAGCTCGAAGGCGCTGCCCGGACCGGACCGGTGAAAGCGCCCGAACTGGCTGACCACGTCACGGACCCGCAGGCCCGGACTTGTGAGGTGGGCCAGGTGCGGTACGTAGCGGCGAGCCGAGGCAACCGCGACGACGACGCAGTCCACCGACGAGGCGATGTCGTTGGCCCCGCCCGAACCGGTGATCCAGCGGCCGTCGGGCAGCAGCGTGGTGTTGATGTTGGCGTCCGGGTCGATCTCCGCGGCGGAGAGCACCCCAGGCAGCGGGGTTGGCGGCGACGGCGCCGCCCAGCGTCTCCGCTACGCCGGCGAGCATCTGCGAGCGCTCGGCGTGCCGCTGGCTGAACAGGAAGACGTCGCCGGGCTCGGGGTCCATCGACTGGAGGCCCAGTTCGGCGGCCACCTGCACGTGGACGCCGTCGTTCGCCAGTAGCCGGGCGGCCAGCCACGCAGCCATGTGCGAGGTGCCGATGCCGGCGAGCAGCGTGTCGTAGCCGCGCTCCCGAACCAGACCGGCCACCGCCCGGGCACCCAGCACGACGAGCTGTTCCTGCTCGGTGGGGAGCCGGCCCAGTCCGCCGCGGGCGTCGTGCTCCGAGCCGCGTCCGTCCTGCCTGACGAGGACGGGGACGGGGACGGGGACGAGGACGAGGACGGGGCGGACGGGGACACCGGGGAGCGGGAAAGAGCAGTGAGGCGCGGCGCCCGGCGCCCAGGCGTTTCAGGTAGTCGGCGTGGCCGTCCACCCCGCCGACCCACTCCTCGTACCAGGCGGCTGCGGACTGCGGGTCACCGCAGGCGGCCACGATGTCGGTGAGGAAGTCGTAGTCGTCCAGGTAGCCGCTGACGCCGGCCAGTCCACCGGTGCGCAGCGACTGCGGGTGCGCGCCGAGCGGGCCTCGCACAGCCCCAGGACGCGGGCGGCCGGGATCACCACCCGGTCCGGCATCGCCGCGACCACCTCGTCGTCGACTATCGCCTCCACGGAGGCCAGGACCCCTCGGTGGCGGCGTACGCGGCCCAGGTGCCCTCTCCCAGCGGGGGCAGGCCACGACGTTGCCGTGACGGTCGGCGCAGACGCCGTGGAAGAGAGTGAAGCGGGGCGCAGCGGACTGAGCAGCGTGACGCTGCGCTCCGGATCCTCCGGATGCGGCACCTGGTGGAGGATCCCTCCTTGCCGTGGCGCAGATCGGTCTCGGCCAGCATCGACCCGGTGGTGGCGAAGGGCTGGCCGAGTGCCCCGGCCATCAGCCGCTGGGTGTAGCTGAGCAGCGACCACATCTCCACCTCGAACGGCCTGCCCTGCGCGAGCTCGCGGTAGAGGCGGTTGGGGCGGGGAGAGGGTAGGTGTCGCCGAGGAATCCGGTGATCACCTTGCGTACCGCACCGGACAGGGCGAGTGCGTGGGCGCTGGAGTGCACGGCGGTGGTGCTGACGGTCAGGCTGTGGGTTCCGGCGAAGGCCCGGCACACCGCGTTGAGGAGGGCGTTGGGCCGGGACATGGTCGCCGCCGCGTGTACGTGCGCGCCCTCGCGGACGAAGCGGCGCACGAGGTCGTCGGGGCCGGTGGCCAGATAGGGAGTGCTCCTGGCTCCTTCGGGGCGTACCGGGGAGGCGTGGTGTTCGGGGGCTGTGGTCATGCGTGCTCCAGGGCCATGACGGAGGTCTGCGAGCCGAAGGCGAAGGACAGCGAGACCGCGAGGTCGATCTCGGTGTCGCGCGGACCCTCTGCTACGTGGTCGTAGTCGCACTCGGGATCCGGTGTGACGTGGTTGGCGGTGCGGGCCAGCCGCTGGTGAAGCAGCATCAGCGCGGTGGCGGCGACGTTGATGATCCCGGCCATCCCGAAGGTGTGGCCGTACACGGCTTGTTGGAGCCGTGCGGCGGCAGGTCGGCATCGTCGTGGCGTGGCAACAGGCGCCGCAGGGCCCGGCTTTCGGCGATGTCGTTGTACCGGGTGGCGGTGCCGTGTCCGCAGACGTAGCCGATCTCCTCCGGCTTGCGTCCGGCGTCGTCCAGGACGCCCGCCACGACCGAGGCGGTCACGTCTCCGACCAGATCCATGCTGGTGGCGTGGTTCGCCTCGTTGAGGGCGCGATGGCCCAGGATCCGCGCGTAGATACGGGCGCCGCGCTCCCGGGCGGACGACTCGCGTTCCAGGCAGAGCGTCATGGCTCCCTCGCCGAGGGCGAACCCGCGCCGGTAGCGGTCGTAGGGGCGCACGGCGGTCGCGGGGCGTCGATCTCGGGCGAGAGCACGCCGTCGCCGAGGCCCAGGTAGCAGCGGGCGACCTCGGGGACGATCGGGAATTCATGGCCGCCGGCGAGACGACGTCGGCGCTGCCCGAGCGCAGCTCGCGCAGCGCGAGGCCGATCGCGTGGTGGCCGCCGACACAGGCGCTGCTGAGGGTGGTGACCAGGCCGCGTGCGCCGACGTCGATGGCCGCCAGTGTCGCGGGCAGCCCGGCAGCCCGCGGAACATCGCGGTGGCCTTGCCCTGGTACGGGTCCTGCTGGGGGCCGGCCGTGATGGTCTCGCGCCACCAGGACAGGGGACCGCGGGACGAGGACTGGATGATGCTCAGCCGCTCCGGGGCAATCTGCCCCGGGCGATCCCGGCGTCCTTCAGGGCGTCGCCCACGGCGGCCATCGTCGCCAGGATCTCGCGGTTGTACTTGGCGGCGTGCGCAGGGAGGAGTTCCGGCAGCCGGGTGGAGGGTCGAAGTCACCGAGCTGTGCGGCCGCGTGGACGGGCAGCCCGGCAGCGGCGAACTCGGGCCTCTCCAGCCGGCTCACTTGTGAGGTCCCTGTGGAGATGTGATTCCAGAAGGAGTGGACATCGGGAGTGCCGGGCAGCACGCACCCGATGCCGGTCAGCACGATGTGATCGGAGGGGCGGGGGATGGGCTCGGCTGCTATCCATGCGACCGAAGCTAGCCGCCCTTACATGAGCCTGGATATTGCCGTCAAGTACTCATACGCGCCTTTTTGGTGACTGCCAGTACTCGATTTCGGGTACACACCTCAACGGCCCGGCACTTCCGGAGGGGAGCTACCGGGCCGCTTCGGAGGATTCGCACGGCCCGCCCGGGGCCTGTTTCAGGCGTTCTTGACGTCGCGCCGGTCCACGGCGTACGTACCGGCGGTGACCGTCACGACGCAGGCGGCCACCAGCAGCGCGGCACCACCCCAGGGAACGCCGTTGACCAGCGGGTCATTGCCCAGGGCCCATTCCCAGGGGAGATGTTCGCCAGCGGTTCCAGGGCGTCGGACATCGGTGCGATGGCGTGCAGCAGGTACCCGACGACGAGTACTCCCGCCGCCAGCCCGAGCGCGGGTCCGCGTCCGAATCCGAACCCGACGACGGCATAGGCGATGCCCGCGTGCACCACGGCCAGCAGGGCGACGGTCAGCGTCGCCGCCGCAACGCCGCCCGTGGAGACGTCCATGTCGTAGGCGACGACCGAGCCGTACACGGACAGCCAGACCAGGACGCTCGTGACGGCCAGGCCGAAGGCCACGCAGAGGAAGCGCATCAGGAAGACCTGACGGCGGGCGACCGGCAGCGCGAGCAGCAGCTCCAGCCGCCCGGCCTCCTCGTCCCCGCCGGTCAGGGCGGTGACGGCGGTCACGGCCATCAGTCCGAGCAGTAGCGGCAGCAGGACCGCGTACAGGTTCCCTTGAGGTAGCCGCTCGCGGTGCTGATCTGGTCGATCCCGAACGCCGCGGCCATGTCGGGCGAGACGCCGGAGGAGAAGTCCTCCAGCGCACCGGAGCTCTCCATCGAGGGCCAGGCGCCGACGACGGAGAGCGCCAGCAGGACCAGCGCGGCCGACCAGGCGAGCAGGGTGCGCTTCTGGATCTGTACTCCGCGCCGGAAGATCTCCGAGCTGGGCGATGACATGTGTGTTCCCTTCCGGCCGCCCTGCGGGCGGCCTTGATCACTGAGACCCGTCGCGGATGCCCGCAGCCGCCAGTGCCGTGACCGGCGATGCCTGCCCGTCGAGGAGCGTCGTCCAGTGCGCGCGACCGGACAGCGGCGATGGACGGGGTTTGCCGGGAGGGTGCTGGGCCATGTCGTCGAACTGCCGTCCGCCGCACGACGCCTGGTGCTTTCCCGGGCTCTCAATTTCTTCCCCGGGCTCTCGACTCCGTTCGGGCGGCGGAGATCCCAATGAGCAGGAGCGAGCCCGTTGGGCAGGGGAGACCCCGATCTCGCCGTGTTGTCGCACTGGTCGGAGTACGTCCGGTTCGAGGATGATCCGCCGCCTCGCGAGAGCACTCACCGGACGCCGCGCGGCCCGGTATCCCGTCCGGACGGCGGCAGTTCGCCGGCACGCCTAGGCCGCGTCGGCGGCCGGGGCGGTCTCCGCGGCTGTGCGACTACGGCTGCTCCGGGCGTCCTGCTCGTAGTACTCCAGGAACGCCTCCTCCAGGTCCGGTTCGGGTGCGGTGAGCGTCACGATCCGGTGTCCCGCAGGAACCGCAGCAGCTCGTCCGGCGAGCCGGTCCACGCCAGGGAGGCCTCCTGCCCGTCCGGTCGGCGCCGCTCCACCGCTGATGCCCCGTCCAGGGCGGCCAGTGCGGCGAGCGGTACGTCCTCGCCCTCCGCGAAGGTGATGTGGAAGCGCTGCGCGGCCTCGCGGCGCAGCTCGCGTGTCGGACCGGAGGCGGCGAGCTTCCCGCCCTGGAGTACCGCGACCAGGTCCGCGACCCGCTCGACCTCGGAGAGGATGTGCGAGGACAGCAGCACGCTCTGCCCGTTGTCCGGGCCTCCTCGACGAGGCCGAGGAACACCTGCTGCATCAACGGGTCCAGCCCGTTGGTCGGTTCGTCGAGGATCAGCACCTCCGGCCGGGCCATGAAGGCGCCGACCAGCCCGACCTTGCGGCGGTTGCCGGTCGACAGGCCCCGCACCCGCCGGGCCGGATCGACGCCGAACCGCTCGACCAGCTCGTCCCGGTAGGCGGTGTCGGTGAGCCCCGCAGCCGCGCCCAGGAGGCCAGCGTCTGCTCGATGGTCAGCCGGTCGTCCAGCCGCAGCTCACCGGGCAGATAGCCGATCCGTCGTCGTACGTCAGGGCTCGTGGGGTCCTGGCCGAGAACCCGGACCTGCCCCGACGTGGGCCGGGAGAGGCCCATCAGCATACGGATCGTGGTGCTCTTGCCCGCTCCGTTCGGCCCCAGGTACCCGTAGACCACCCCTGGGGACCGTCAGGTTCAGCCGGCTCAGCGCGGTGAAGTCACCGAACTTCTTTGTGACGTCTGTACATTCGATGAGAGGGGTCACGTCTCTTCTGCTCTCTCCTCTTGCGTCCGCGGCCGACCGGAGTCGTCCGGCCGGCGTCAGAGGTGGGCAGTCAGCGTCTGCCGCCCGTGCAGTATATTCACTGATTTCTGAATCTGATCAACAAGACTAGCTGCGCAGCTCACCTGCTGCAACGAAGCGGTCGCCTCAGGTGGCCCGCAAGCCCTCGCTGGGCGATTGCGCCGGCCCCCGGTTCGCCGCGGAGGCGGCCTCCCACCAGTAGCCGTTCTCCACGCCGAGCGCTGCCGTGCGGTCCAGGTGTCCGGAGTCCCGAAGCAGCCGGACACCCGCCTCCAGGAGCCCCGGATCCTGGGCGGCCACGGAGGCCGCCAGCGCGTGCGCCTCGGCGAGCGCTCCGCCGTCCGGCACGACGCGCTCCACCGCGCCCAGCAGGGCGAGTTCGTCCGCCCGCACGCGCTCGCCGGGGATCAGCAGTACCCGGGCCGCCACCCGCGACCGGCCCGGCGCAACAGCGAGTGGACCGCGCCGCCGCCCGGCACGGCGCCGACCTCCAGCTCCGGCAGGCCGAACAGGGAGCCCTCCCCGGCAACCACCAGATCGCAGGCCAGGGCGAGTTCGAGCCCGCCTCCGAGCGCGTATCCCTCGACGGCCGCAACCAGGGGAACGGAGCCTCGTGCAGCGCAGCGAGGACCGTCCGGAAATGGGCCCGTCGCACCGCGCGGCGGAGAGGTCCCGCCAGTCGGGTTCGCGGGTGTCCGCACCGCTGGAGAAGGTCCCCGGCGCCCGTGAGCACCAGTGCCCCGGTGCGTCCCCACCCTGCTTCGTCAAATCCCTCAACCGGGCGGCCAGTTCGCCGAGCATCGCCGTGGACATCGCGTTGCGGCGGTGCGGCCGGCTGAGGGTGATCGTGACCACCCGCCCACTGCGCTCCACCAGCAGGGGCGCCCTTCTCCGCCCCTCTCCCAGGTGTTCGCCGTTCGTGCTCGCCGGGGTTGTCCCGTTCATCCGTGATCCGTTCCCGCGCGCCGGGTCCCGCGGCTTCATCCGCAGGGCCTCAGCATCCTGAACAGCTCCTTGCGTCCGGACACGCCCACTTTGTGGAAGACCCGGCTCGCGTAGTTCTTGACCGTCTGCTGCGTGAGGCACAGCTCGTGGGCGATCTCCTCGTTGGAGCGCCGCCGGAGTATCAGTCCGAGGATCTCCTCCTCGCGTCCGCTCAGCTTCCACTGCCGTCCCGCGGCGGGCTGCTGTGCCACCTGGGTGCGTTCCGACTCGTCGGCCCCGAGGTGCCAGAAGCTGCGCCCGCTGAGTACGTCGTGTAAGCCCTTCACGATGGACTCGGGCGGGCATGACTCGTGTACGAACCCGGCGGCGCCGCTCCTGATGCAGTCCACCACTCTGCGCGGGGCGTTGTCCCTGCCGTAGAGGATGACCCGGTGCCGCTCCAGTACGCCGGATCGCCGAGCATCCCCTGCCACTGCTCGTACTCCACCAGCGCGACGTCCGGCCGTCCCCGGGCAGACTGCTGGCGGCGGTCGGATGCCGGCAACTGCCCAGCACGGTGACGCCCGGATCGCCCCGGAAGAGATCGTGAATCGCCTTGCGTATCAAAGGTGACGAGTGCAGGACCAAGAGTCCGCTTCTGCCCTTCTGTGCCATACCAGAACCCCTCGTGCTCCTACTACAGCGCCTGATGCCGCGTCGTGCCGTTCGACGTTTTGTGAATGTGTTGAACCCTGTGGTCAGGGCGATGCCCTCCTCGCCCGGCGGGAGTCCGCTCCTGATGTGGGTCCGGGGAAGCAGGGGAGCGGGAATGCGGTGGTCCCTCTGCATGCTGTGAAATCCTGCCGGGGCGCCACCGTGTATTCAGGCAGAATGCAGTTTCTACCGGCAAGTATTATTGTTGCGTAATCAAATACGCTGGGACCGGATTCCCCGTCGTAAGACGCTGCCGCCCGTCGGCGGTTCCTTGCTGCGGATACCTGGTGCAAGGGTTCGGTGCGCATGTTAATGCTCTGTGACATCCCCGGGAACACTGGGTCCGAGGTGTTCGACCGGTGACACGATGTCCGGCGCAGTCCGTCCCCGTGGAGATGCGGCGGGCGGGTCTGTGGCGTCCAGCAGGGCCGCGGCTGGAGGTCCGGCCGTCGTGTATCCGGCAAAAGCGGGGAAGTCGGATGGATTCAGGCCCAGGGGCCCCGGTGTGCAATGGTGACGAACCGGGGCCCGCCCGGCCCTCTCGGCAGGGTGTGGCCCTGCGGGACGCGCTGGCTGCGGCACGACTTCCCCTGGTTGTGCGTCTCGGTCCAGTGACCGAGCAGACCGTGCGGGGTGAATAATTGCGCGAGCTCCGTGAGCTCCAGCCCCGAATCCAGGCCAACCATAACTGCAGAGTCCTGACTTGTCACGCAGTGCTTTTGCCCACTGTTTAACAATGATCGGGGAAATTTCCCACGGCTTTGTTGGGAGTCGTATATGCGCGCGCTGTCCGGCATCCGGCCGCCCATCGGAAATGTCCGGTTCGTGTTGGTCGCCCGGCCCGTGGGGCCACGAAGGCCCGCCGGACGGTATGTGAAGCCGGGGTCGGACACCCTTCGGCCGGTGGCGGAAACCTGGGGTCGTCGGGTGTGGGCTCCCCAGCAGTGAGATTTCGTGAGATGTGGGAACGTGAGCGGGTGAGTGAGACGAAGGCTGAGCCCCTGCAATACCGCTTTGACGGGCCGGAAGACGCCCCGGTCCTGGTGATCGGCCCTCCCTCGGTACCACATGGCACATGTCGTAGAAACCGTCTCAGGGCGTCCAGTCAGTCCAATACGGATACGAATGTCCAGTTCGGGACCGTTGGATGAGATGGTATCTATGGGCTTGGTGATACGCCCGTGATAGATCGTGGCATCAAGCCGCCCCGCCGTTTGCTCCGGCGGGGCGGCTTCATGTGACTGGTCAAGAGTGGCTGCAGCATCCTTCGTGGGCTCCGTTGCACTCGGGCTCGCCGCTATCGGGTACCCCGACTGCCCGATGCCGTTCTCATCGGGGAAGTGTGGCGGGCTCCTGCCCAACTACGCTGAAACGACGAAGGTTCTGCTGCGGATGGCGGATGGCGGATGGCGGTGGGGGCATCATCTCTGGGCCGGCCGACCCGCTGCCCCTCATGGTTCGGGCTGTCCGTGGCCAATTGATCGGCCAGGGGTCGACCTGCCGGGCATCGCATCTGCCTTGGGAGATGCGTCATCCACGTGACGCATCAACTCCTGGTCACCCCAGGGGAGGCATACCGTCCATGGTCGCTCGCCGCCGGGACTGCCCGGTCCGGCCGGCACGCTCAACTCGGCATCGGCCGGATACAGGTTCGAAGCGCCCTTCGTGCGGTAGGCGATCCGCTTCACCGATACGCTGCCGAACCGCACGGTGCATGAGGCTCCTGCCACCACCCCGCCCGCCGTCCCTGCACGGGGATACGACGTAGCGGTCCTCAACTCCGTCGCCCAGTACTTCCCGTCGACCCGTTACCTGGAAGACGTCCTCCACCGGATCGTGCTGGTGATGCGTCCCGGCGGCCACATTTTCCTCGGCGACCTGCGCAACGGGGACCTCCTCGAAGAGTTCGCGTGCCTCAAACACCACCGCCGCGCCACGCCCGGCACCCGCCCCGGCGGATCGCGCGGCAGATCACCCGCGAACTGCGCCGCGACGGCGAACTGCTCCTGTCACCGCGCTACCTGCACGGCCTGCCCACCTGGCTCGGTGCCATCACGGCGGTGGAGACGGCACCGCGGCGCGGCACCGCCCGCAACGAGATGACGCTCTTCCGCTACGACGCCGTGCTCCACGTGGGCTGCGAGGCGCCTGTGACGGAGCCGGACTGGCAGGACGGCACAAACCTCACACTACCCGTCCTCGCACATCAACTGCACTGCAGAACTCGGGCGTTCGGCTACCGTTGCCTGGTCAACGCCCGCCTGCGGGACGCGCACCACGTGCGCCGCAGCTACCTGCCCAGACACTGCGCCGCCGTGGAGGCCGCGGCCGTGGACCCGGAAGAGGCGTGCTCCCTGGCCGAAGAAAACTGCTGGACCCCCGTCTGCGCTGGACCCCGGAACGGACCGCGGCGAGTTCGCCCTGTGGCTTGCGCCGTCGGCCGGCACCCGCGAACACTTCCGGGTCGCCATCCCGTGGCAAGCTCCCGCCCCGCGCAGGACCTGGCGCCTCGCCGCGTCACCGGATGTTCCCACCCTGTGTGGAGCATGACAGGAAAGCGGAGCTGACGACCTTCCTTGCCGGACGGCTCCGCGAAGGGCTCGTGCCGTGCGACATCGTCTTCACTGAGCGGCTTCCGCGCCCGGCCGGGCAATCCCACCGATAGCCGCCGTGCGTAGGCTCCCGCCGGATGGGTCCTGCCTGCCGTAGCCCAGCCTCCCGCAGATCCAAGTCAGCACAGAACGACTGCGCATGCGACAGGAGAGCCCGATATGAGTCCTACCGGCTCTCGTGGCAACTGCCACTACCAGCCCGTGATTGCTGAGCCGAAGGATCAGGGCCAGCCGTCGGCGCCAGGGATGGTGAGGACATGGCCCCGCAGTTCGACTCCGAGACCAGAGCAGGTCGAACTCGGGCAACGCGGAGTTCCAAGGGAGTGTGTGTCTGGCTTTGTTCACTTTCAGTGGTTCTGGCTCGCTTTCCGTTTGTGCCGTGCGGCGCTGTTGGTTCGAGTGGAGGTGAAAGATCTGCACCAACCCGCTGTCGCATAAGTTGGGCTGAAGCTGAGGGCGGCCTGATCGGGTGATGCCGGGGAGCCGGTTCCAGCAGGCGTACCGCGCGCTGCCTGTCGTGTCGCTCGAGCCCGGCGCTCTGGCGCTGGGTGAGCTCGGCGAAGGCGTGGGCGGTGGCCTCGACGAGCGCCTCCTTGGAGGCGAACTGCTTGTAGAAGGCGCCGTGGGTCAGGCCGGCCGCTGTCATCAGGTCGGCGACGCTGATCTGTGTGCCCTGCTCCCTGAACAGCCGGGATGCGGTGTCCACCACCCGCTCTCATCACCAGATCAGCCGGCGCTTTCCGCGCTCCCGCCAGCCTGTTCGATCACCCTTTCCTCATCCGGCTCCGAAGCAGTCCGAGCCCGCAATAATCCCGGCACAACCCACCCTCAGCGACATCCCCAACGAGTGCCTTGTACCCATAGCTTGAGGAATGCGGCACTAGTCCTGCTCCAACTGGAACATGGCTGGCTGCACCACCTGAACGAACATCACAAACCGTCACGAGACGTTGCCGAGAAGACCTCACTGGGCGTGCCGGCGACCGCCTCGCGGGCCGGCTCCGGCGTGGGCGCCAGGAGCCGGCCACGCGTCAGGCCCGCTGCTAGGGATCACGCGCCCTTCCGGCCTGCGGATGGGCGAGCATCGCGGCACAACGCCGGGAACTGGCACCTCCTGTCGCGTGGGAACGTAACGCTACGGGAGGGTGCGGCGGATGCGATACGGCGCTGTCCGAGCAGGTCGCGATGCATCTCCTCACTACTGCGCAAGGCCAGCGCCGCCATGGTCAGTGAGGGGTTGGAAGTAGCCACACTGGGCATGCTGCCGCACCCGACGGCGTACAGGTTGGGATGGTCCCAGCAGCGTTGCCACCCGTCGACAACAGAAGTGGCCGGCGAGTCGCCCATGATGTGGGTTCCGGCTCCGTGTCCAGCCGCCCGGTAGGCATACGGGCGGCCCTCGAACTCGAAGTAGCCGGGCCAGTCCGGCCCTGGTTCGAAGGATGTGGTCCTCTGCGCCCAGCAGATCGAAGAGCTGGTCGGAAACGGACTTCGCAGCGGCGATACCGCGTTTGACGTAGTCGGACAAGTCGTAGTGGAGCACCGGCCGCAGGTTGCCCAGCGCGTCGCGGTGGCGAGGATCGATGGTGACGCGGTTCGTCGGATCGGCGTCCTGTTCCATCTCGAACTGGAAGGCGAATTCGCGTCCGATCCGGTCGCCGAGCCGCTGCCGCAGTTGCGTTCCGAAAACGCCCTGGCCATCGGGCCCTCCGTTGCACAGGAGTTCCGCGACTCGCTGGTCGGGCGGCCCCTGGGCCCACGTCCAGCCCCAGTTGCCGATCTCCACGCGGAACGGAGCGCGTCGGGTACGGGAGGAACCGAAGCGGAAACCCTCAAGACCGGAGGTCGAGCCAGGCCACGATAAGCACCGACCTGCTGCGGCATCAGGCCCCAGGTCAGCAGGACCGGGTGGTCCATCAGGTTGCGGCCGACCTGATCGCTGCTGTTGGCGGCCTCGGAGGCAAGGAGGAGTTTGGCATTCTCGATCGCGTGCGCGGCCAGGACGACGAGGTGCGCGTCGACGCTGCGTGTCACGACCTCGGCGGTGTCGTCGCGGTAGGACTGGTACTCGACACCGGTTGCTCGTCCATTGGTGCCGATCCGAACCCGGGTGACGATCGCCTGGGTGACAAGGGTGACGGACGGACCCCAACGGGTCTGGGTCTTGAGGGGTGTATTTGGCCTGGGACGGGCAGATCGGTACGCAGCTGGCGTGGCCCTGGCACAACATCCCCTGATCCGGCTGGTGCGGACCGGGGCGGGCCGGTAGCCGGCGCCACCGTCGTACGAGGGGTTGGGCAGTCCGTTGCGGGCGTGCGGCGTGGTGACGACCTGCAGACGGACCGGATCGTCCGCGCCCGGGTCCTGCACGGCACTGCCGTCCAGGGTCTTCGTCATGACCTGGTCCAGGTAGCTCTGCGGGATGGCCCGCATGGGGAACCGGTAGCCGTCAGGGAACGGCAGACCGATGGCCGTGTGCTGCTCCTCGGCGTCGCCGGACACCCCGATCTCGCGCTCGGCCGCCCGGTAGTACGGTTCTATGTCGTCATACCCGAGCGGCCAGTTGCGCCCGTGTCCGAAGTCCCCGGCGCGGAAGTCCTCAGGGTGCATCCGAGGCGCGAGTCCGGTCCAGGCGAGACCGGTGCCACCGTTGGCCCGCAGGTAGCCGCTGCCGTACGGGAGCGGACCGTCCTGCACGAAGTACCCGTCAACGTTGGGCATATCAGCCGACGGCGCCGCGGTGCTTTTCCGGTAGGGCGAGTTGGGCACCTTGAGCCGCGCCGAACGGTATGCCTCGACCGCGTCCAGATGAGCCCCTCCGGACTGGACGCGCCGTGGCCGGCCTCCAGCACGAGGACCCGCCAGCCCTGGTCGCCCAGGCGCTTGGCGACCAGGGAGCCCGCGAACCCGGCACCGACCACGACCGCGTCCCATCGCAGCCCGTCCGGGGCGCTCATTTCGCGACCGCCGAGTCGCTGCCGTGCGCTCCCAGGGCGTCGCCACGGACGGAGAGCCGGCCCAACTGCCGTACCCTCCGCCGTCGTGCCAGGCGCACGCCCGCCGAATGCCCGCCACACGAGGCCCTGTTCGTAGGCCCGTGACGAGACCACGAACGGCCCGGACGCCGACGGTGGTACCTCGCCGTCCGGGAAGGGGACGGAGCACGCCGGGCCATGTTCCGAGGTACCACAGGTGGGTGATCGCCCGCGCCAACTCCCGGGCGGAATCGTCTGTGAAGCGCGGCGGGTCGTCGGCGCAGACCGCCACCGAGTCGGCGAGCCCGTCGAGCCGCTCGGCCCCTGCCTGTTCCGTGACGACTTGTTGGTACGCGTGCACCATGCCGCTCTCCTGTAGCTCCCCGGAGTCGAAACCGGTCAGCCTCGCCGACAGGGCGGCGAACTTGTGCAGTTCCATGCTCTTGAATCCTTTCCCTGCATTGTCGGACGAGTACTTCACGCGGCTCGTCCGCGCCGCGGTTTTCGCTGGGTGAGGTGTCGTGAACAGAACCCGGCGTGGCCCGGTGACCCACGTCACCTGTCAGGGCCGTCAGCCCTTGACGGGCCCCGTTGATGGCGACCCGCTGCCCGTACCGCGTGTAGGGGTAGTAGTCGTAGATCGCGTGGTGCTGGACGCAGCGGTTGTCCCAGAACACCAGGGTGCCGGGGTCCAGTGGACACGGCAGTGGAGGACCGGCCGGCAGGCGATGGCGTCGAAGAGCATGTCGAGCAGTGCCCGGCTCTCCTGCGGTGAGACCTGCGGGATACGGCTGGTGTACGCCTTGTTGGCGTACAGCAGCTTGCGGTCGGTCTCGGGTGCCGCGCGATGAGCGGGTGTTCGCTCCTGGGTATGACATAGCCCTCTGGCGGGGTGTAGCCCTGGAATGCCTGCGCGCCGTCATGGATCGCGGTCAGCGGGTCCAGCAGGGACCGCATGGCCGGGGACAGCATCTCGTACGCGAGGTGCATGTTGGCGAACATGGTGTCGCCGCCGCAGCCCGGCTCCGGGATCTCAGTGATGTAGAGCATCGATCCCAGCGACGGATCGACATCCGCGGTACCGTCGGCGTGCCAGCCGTTGCCAGCCGCGTTCGCCGCCCCTGAGGTCGTGCGGATCTCCAGGATGTGGGGTCACCCTCGGGTGGCGGCGGGTCGACCGCACGCAACTCGCCGAAGCCGCCGGCGAAGCGCATGTGGTCCTCGGGAGTGAGCAACTGCTCGCGGAAGACCAGGACGTGGTAGTCACGGAACGCGATCCCCACCTCCTCCCGCTGCTCGGCCGAAAGCTCCTTCGACAGGTCGACACCCGAGACCTCCGCGCCGATGACGGGGTGATCCGCTCGATCGTGAGGGTTTTGTACGGGTGCGGAGGTCGCGTCGTCACCGCTTCCACTGCTTCGCGCTCGTACTGCTCCATGTGTTCCTCCAGGGAGTGGGGTTACGGACCTCGGTCCGGCAGGTCGGCGGGACGATGCCGCCGGACACGCTCCTGCCCGCTGTGAACACGGGCGTCCAGACGCCCTTGATGTCCCATGGGGTTCATGCGTTTTCATGGCGGTTCGTAGCGGTTCGTGGGGTCCGTCGGTGACCGCAGCCCGCCGGAAGGACAGGACCGGACGGGGCTGACTGGCAGGGATTCACTGACGGTGCTCCGACTCCTGCTCGCGGTGGGTCCAGGAGCCAGCGGTCGGGTCCGGCAGCGCTCTTCTCATGGCCTCGGCCACCGTGTGCACGTGGGGTGGCGTCATGATGCCGTAGTGGTCGGTGGGCAGCCACCGCGGCAGGGAGGAGGGCGGCAGGCGGGAGTTCCACTGCCGGGCTGTCTCCTGCGGATCGTCGGGAGCGGGCAGGCCCGCGGTGGGCTGCTCGGCCAGCCAGACGAGGGTGGGGGTCGAGGTGAGCGGCCGCACCCGATGCTCGGCCAGGCTGCGCAGGTTGGCCCGGCAGCAGTGGGCCAGCCGTTCGGCATAGGCCCGCCCGTGCTCGCGGGCCGCCGCTGAGGTCCCGTAGCCGAGTTCGGCGGCGAACACGGTTTCGAGGTGGGTCTCGTCGTAGGCGGAGACCAGCGCGCCGGCTTCCGGTGGTGGCGGATCAGGAGGTAGAGCGCGTCGACCGGCTGCCCGCCGGCCTCGGCGAGGCCAGCCATCTCCATGGCCACCCTGGCGCCGAAGGACCACCCTCCCAGTCGCAGGTGGCTGTCCGGTCCGCCGAACCGGGCCCGCAGCACTCCGTCGTAGTGCCGTGCGCGTTCGGCCAGTGACCACTGCGGAGCAGCGGCGGCGCGCAGGGCCGGATCGGCGATGAGGCACACGGTCGGCGCGGGCCCGAGCGACGCCACCAGCGACCGGTACGCCTGGACGTCCCCACCGACGGGATGCACCAGGCACAGGACAGCGGGCCGGTTCCCTCCTGCCAGACGTCGAGTGCCGCCTCGGGCGCTGTGCGGACCGCGGCGTGGTGTGCGGTCTCGGGGCGGGTTCGGCCGGGGCGAGGGCTCCTTGGAGGTGCTTGAGGACCTCGGTGAGGCTGACCTGGTGGCTGAGCGAGGCCAGGTCGAGTTCGACCCCGAAGGCGTCGTCGACGTTCGTGATCAGGCTCAGCAGCATCAGGGAGTCGGCGCCGAGGTCGTACAGCGAGTCGTGCGGGTCCAGGTGATCGACGCCGAGCCACTCACGAAGCCACTGGCCGATGAGCCCGGCCCGGTCCTCGGTGCTGTCGGTGTCCTTGATGCCTGCTGTGCCGTCCGCGTCGCGCGGCACCCGGGGTGCCGCGCGAGGAGTCCGCCTTCGTCCGGTCCCGGACGGCGGGGCGTAGAAGGCGCGGGACGCCTCGATGCCTGTGGTGGAGACGAACACCTGCGGCAGTTGGAGGAGACGGCCCGGGCGAAGACCGCCGTGCCTTCCTGCACCGTAAGACCGACCTTCAGGTGCGCTCGATGCCTGCTGTCCGCGGCGGGCATGCGGGTCGCCATACCGGTCTCGCGCCACACGTCCCAGTCGATGCCGATCCGTGCCGTGGTCTCGGTCTCGGCGCGGTAGTGCGCGAAGTTGTCGAGAAGGCCCGCGCCGGCCGCGTAGTCGCACTGCCCGACGCCGCCGAGCAGCGCGGACATCGAAGAGCAGTACACCGCGAGTGCGGGGCGGTACCGCTGGATCAGATGCTCGACGACGAGTGCGCCGTTCTCCCGAGCCGCGGCGGCCTCGCGCATCGCGGCAGCGTCGCGCCGTACGAGGAGGCCGCCGAATCCCGCGCCGGCCGCGTGGATCACACCGTCCAGCCGCTCGGTGTGCCCGGCGACCGCTGATGCCACCTCGTGCGCGGGCGTCGTCGCCAGGTCCGCCGCGACGAGGTCGACGCGGTGGGCCCAGCGGGTCAGTTCCACGGGTAGTACGGGCTTCCGTGACAGCAGCAGGACACGGCCGCCGGTGTGCTCCAGCAGCCAGGCGGCGATGGCGCGACCGATGCCGCCCGTGCCGCCCAGCACCAGGTGGACCGCGTCGTCCCCGGGCAGCTCCAGGGTTCGGCCGCCTGCACTGTCACCGGCGTGGTGTCCGGTCGCCACCAGTAGCCCTGCCGGAGCGCGAGCTGCCGGGACAGGGCCGGGCCGCCGGGATCGGCCTGGTGGTGTCGGCGCGTTTCGGCCACGAGCGAGGCCACATGTGCCGCCCAGCGGGTGAGTTCGCCGTCGGGGAGGTCCAGCCAGTGGCCGCGGAGGACGCCCTCCTGCGGGGCGACCTCGACCGGTCCGGCCAGGAGCCCCAGCTCCGGCCGCCGCACCGCCCGCCACGGGCCGGGCACCGTAGGACAGCCACCAGACCCTCGGGGAGCCGGTCCGGTCGGACAGCGCCTGGACCAGGGCCGCGGTGGTGTCCAGGCAGGCGTGACGGGCGCGTGCCAGCGTGCCGGGGCCCACCGGACCCACGATGGACAGCGGCAGCGCCTGCACCCACTCCACGCCGTCCAGGTCAAGGTCGGCACCGTCCTTGGCCAGCGCGTCGAGCAGCAGGCGCAGTGACGCCGGATCAGCCGGATCGACCTCGAAGGCGTCGGTTCCCCTGCGGGCGAAGGCGCCGGCCGCGCGCACCCGCACCACTCGTGAAGCCACGGCCTCGAAGGGGCCGTACGCCGTCGGCGGCAGGAGGTCCGCGGTCACGATCACCACGATGGCGGCACGGCGCTCCCGCCCGGCGTCGGCAACGGTGAACGCGCGGCGTACCCGGACCCAGTGCGGCTGGTGCAACCAGTCGGTCTCCGGGAGCCGCAGGGGCCCCGTCGTGGCGGTCCCGGCCGCCCGTTCGAAGTCGTACTGCGCCAGCGCGAAGGACGGGGTGGGAAGTCCCAGGGCGCCGGTGCGGGGCCCGTGGGCCAGTCGATCCGCCGCCCGCCGTCCAGTCCTCGGCGAGTTGCAGCGTCGTGCGGCCCGCGGCGGGAATCGGGCGGGCGTCCGGGCCGGCGGTGCCGTGCGATACCTCCCCGAGGCCACCGCGCGCAGCCAGCGCACCGCGGAGGCGGCGTCCGGACACGGCGCCGCGATCCGCAGGCCGCGGGCAGGACGGCCGGCCTGCAGGTGGCGCAGTACGGGTTCGTAGAGTTCGGACCGGGACCGAAGGTAGTCGGCGATCCGGGCGGCGTCGGCACGCAGTGCTTCCGTACTGGTGGCGGACAGCACCAGGCACCGCGGTACGCCGGCGGTCTTGGCGGGTGCGGCGGTCTCGGCGGGGCGTTCCGTTCCACTATCACGTGGGCGTTGGTGCCACCGATGCCGAAGCTGCTGACCGCGGCCACCGGCTCCCGTCCGTTCGGCCAGGGCGTGGCCCGGGCGGGACGTAGAAGGGTGTGGGATCTGGGCCGATCTCCGGATTGAAGGCGCGAAAGCCGTTACTGGGCGGCACGGTCCCGTGGTGCACGGCCAGGACGGCACGTACGAGCCCCACCACGCCGGCGGCCGCACCCATGTGGCCGAGCTGGCTCTTGACGGAGGTCAGCGCGCAGCGACCGGACTCGGCCACGTCGAACGCCTGGCGGAGCGCGTCCACTTCGATCGGGTCTCCCAGCCGGGTGCCGGTGCCGTGCGCTTCGACGTACCCGACGTCGGCGCCGGTGCGCCCGGCGCGGGCGAGGGCGGTGCGGATCACGTCTCGCTGGCCGGCCAGGGACGGCGCGCTGTAGCTCATCTTGACCGAACCGTCGTTGTTGACGGCGGAGCCGGTGATCACCCGTAGACGGTGTCGCCGTCGCGCCGTGCCTGCCGCAGCGGTTTGAGGACCACGACCCCTACACCGCTCGCGCCGATCGTCCCGGTCGCGTCGTCACTGAAGGATCGACAGGCACCGTCCGTGGAGAAGATGTGCTGTGGGCGGTACCGGTAGCCGGCGGACGATCCGGGGTCGATGAGCACCCCGGCGAGCATCACCTCGGCGTCGCCCTGCCGCAACATGCCCGCCGCGAGATGGACGGCCAGCAGGGAGCTGGAGCACGCCGCCTGCGCGCTGAAGACCGGACCGGTCAGGCCCAGGTGGTAGGCGACCTTGGTGGCCAGGAAGTCCTTCTCATGGTGTAGCGCGAGCTGGAAGTCGTCGGGCAGCGAACGGGGTCGGCCTCGCGCAGGATCGCCTGGAAGTAGGTGTTCTCCCCGCGCTCGCCACCAGGCCCACGCGGGTGGCCGACGGTTCCGCCACGCCGGCGTGTGCCAGGGCCTGCACGCAGGCCATCAGCAGGTGACGCTGCTGCGGGTCCATCAGGCGGGCTTCCTGGGGGCTGATGCCGAAGTGGCCCGGGTCGAACTCGAGCGGGCCGTCGAGCGCGCTGTGCGCCCCGACCAACCCTCCGGGGCGTCGAAACGGCGGATACCGGTGCCGCCGGAGACCGTCAGGTCCCAGAAAGCGGCCAGGTCAAGTGCCCCGGGCAGCCGCACCGACATGCCGATGACGGCAACGGGCTCGCCAGGATCCGGGGCACTGCTCGATGCGGCGGCCGGCGCGGGTCGGGTACCGGCACCGGGAGAACCGTCCGCGGCGAGGTGGCGGGCCAGGGCGCGGATGGTGACGTGTTCGAACAGGTCGGTGACGCTGAAGCGCAGGCCGAGTTCGGTGGTGCAGCGAAGGTGGAACCGCATCAGGGAGAGGCTGGAGGCGCCCACCTCGAAGAAGGTTCTGTCCGGTCCGATCGTCGCTCCGGTGACCGCCTCGAACGCCGCGGCGAGCTGCTCCTCCTCGCGCGACAGCCCGGTGCGGGCGATCGCGGAACGGCGAATCTCCTCGCCCGGTGCCCGCAGCGCCGCCTTGCGGTCCAGTTTGCCGCTGGGGTGCGCGGCAGCGCGTTCAGTCGCCGGAAACGGTCCACGCGGATGTAGGCGGGCAGCAGCGCGGAGAGGTGGGCCGCCAGGTCGTCGGCGGTCGGGGCCTCGTCGCGGAACTCCAGGCAGGCCGTCAGCCGATCGCCGTCGTGCGCCACCACGGCGTTCACCACCGCCGGATGGCGCAGCAGCGCCGTCTCGACCGCCCCGAGTTCCAGCCGGTGCCCGCTCAGTTTGATCTGCTGGTCGTCCCGGCCCGCGTAGTGCAGCAGGCCCCGGCGGTCGAACCAGGCCCGGTCCCCGCTGCGGTAGAACAGGCCCTCGCCGGGCACCTCGACGAAGCGTTCGTCGTCGGGAACAGGGCCGTCGAGGTAGCAGCGCGTGGTCATCACACCACCGATCAGCAACTCGCCCGTGCACCCCGGCGGTACGGGCTCGCCGGCGGCGTCCACCACACGCAGCATGGCGCCGGTCACCGGACGGCCGATGGCTGGACGTTCGGGCCACTGGCGCGGATCGCCGTCCAGACGCAGGGCGCTCACCACGTGCGTCTCGGTCGGCCCGTAGTGGTTGAAAAGGCGCGCGCCGGGCAGTCCGGCGAACCAACGGCGGATCGTCTCGGTGCACACCAACTGCTCGCCCGCGGTGACCACTTCACGCAGCCGCGAGGGAACCTGCCCAGGCGGACCCCGTATTCGGCCAGCAGTTGCAGTGCCACATAGGGCATGAAGATCCGCTCGGCCCCGCTGACTCCAGCCGCTCCAGGAGCGCGGGGCGTCCTGGCGCCATTCGGGGCGTACGAGGTGAAGGGTGCCGCCGCCGCAGAGCGTCCCGAAGATCTCCTGGAACGACACGTCGAACGACAGCATGGAGAACTGCTGGGTGGCCGCCGGGGCGGCCAGGGCGCCGGCCGGTCTGCCATCGCAGCAGGTTGCACAGCGTGCGGTCGAAGATCCGGACGCCCTTGGGGACGCCGGTGGAGCCGGAGGTGAACAGCGTGTACAGCGGCCGGCTGCCGTCGTGCAACGCGGCCGCGGCCTGTGGGGGCTGTGGCGCGGCGTCCGTCAGGACGACCTCGTGGGGCACGACGTCGTCGGGGAGCAGCGGGTCAAGTGCCACCGAGCCGCCGGGCATGACCAGCACGCACAGCGGGCCGACCCGCTCCAGAACGCCGCGCAGCATGTCAGGCGGGTAGGTGGGGTCGAGTGGGACGGCGGTGACGTTCAGCCGCGCCAGCGCCAGCAGGGCCGTCACATGCTCGACCGACGGCTCCAGGTACAGGGCCACGTGGCAGGCTCCGCCATCGGCCGGGATGGCGCAGCGGGCGGCCAGATCCGCCGCGAGCGCCGCGGCGCGGGCGTCGAGCGTCGCGTAGCTCACAGTGCTTCCGTCGGCTGTCACCAGAGCGGGCGTGTCCGGTGTGCGGGCGGCCTGTCGCGCGAAGCCCTCGGCGACCGTGGTGAAGCCTGGTTCCGGATCGCTCCCGCGTCCGTGCTCCGGCAGCGACCTCCGGTACGGCGCGACCAGCTGGCGCAGGGTCGAGCGTCCGCCGGAGGCGAGCGCGTCCACGCCCCGCCGCAGCAACTCGGCCATCGCTTCGGCGGTCTCGTCGGGGAAGGTGTCCTGCGCGTACTCCCACAGCAGGTCAAGGCCGTCGGCGTTCTCGATCACCGAGACCGTCAGCGGGCACTGGCCTCCGGCGTTCCCCACCACAGGGGTCGGTGGACGCAATGAGGGAGCCGGAGCGCGCCGTAGTCGGTGTTCTCCAGCACGAACAGGACATCGAACGGGCGCCGTCGCCTGCAGCCTCCCAGCCGGTCAGCACGTCCGTCAATGCCACGTCCTGCCGTTGCAGTACCTCCTCCACGCCGGCCCCATGAGGGCGAGCTGCGAGCGCAGTTCCTCGTCGGGCGCGACGGCCACGGCCAGCAACACCGTGTTCGCCATCATGCCGACGCTGTCCTCGAACTCGCGTACCGCACGGTTGGCCACCGGAGCGGCGATGCGCGGACGGACCAGACCGGTCACGCCGTACAGGCTCCAGGCGAAGACGCCCAGCAGCAGTTGGAAGCGGGTCAGTCCGAACTCGGCGCAGAGCCGGTCCACCTGGGCTCGGCGCACGACGTCCAGGGACGTGTGGAGCAGCCGTGCCCGCGGTGCCGAACCGTCGACCTCGAAGGGGAGCGCTTCCGGGGCTCCTCCAGGCCGCGGTAGTACGCCAGGAGCTGGTCGCGCTGCGCACGGTAGGCCGGGGCGGCGAACCAGCCGGCCTGCCAGTCGGCGAAGTCGAGCGGGGTGGGCGCGGCCTGCTCCTGGCCGGTCTCGGAGGCGTTGACGTAGCCGGCGGACAGGTCCCGCAGCAGAACGCTCAGCGACCAGCCATCGACGGCGATGTGATGCAGGTGGAGCAGAAGCGTCCCACCGTCCTCGTCGGGCAGCCAGCAGGCTCGGAGCATGCGCGGCGCCGCCAGGTCGAACAGCTCGGCGAAGAAGTCGTCGGCGAAGGCCCGCGCTCCCGCCTCGTCCCACGTCCGCCGCGCGCCGGGTCGTGCCAGGGTCGTACGGCTCGCCCACGACCTGGACAAGGCCCTCCGGCCCCGTCTCGAAACCGGTCCGGAGCGCAGCGTGGCCCTCCACCAGCTGCCGGATCGCCTGCCGCAGAGCAGCGGTGTCGACCGTCCCGTCGATCCGGAGAGCCTGGTTCACGTGGTAGGCCCGTGAACCGGGCGCGCGGCGCTGCACGAGCCACAGCCGCTGCTGCTCGCTGGTGGCGGGCCCGAAGCGGGCACCGGAGACCGCCGGTACGGGATACACGCTCCCCGCGCCGGGACGGGCCGCGGTGACGGCCCGGGCGACCGCCGCCAGATCCCCGTGGAGGATGGTCGCCTGCGGCACCTCGCAGTCCCACCGGCGCCGGATCTCGAAGCGGAGCCGCACGGCCTTCAGCGAATCCCCACCGCAGGCGATCCACCGGTCGGTGAGCCCCACCCGGTCGTCCGCAGGACTGCTCGGCCAGCTCCAGCACTTCGCGCTGCCGTCGGGTCGGGGCCGTTCCGGCGGCAGCGGCCGGGCGCCAGGGCCGGCCGGTCCGCTCCAGGAGCGCGGCCTGGTCGACCTTGCCGTTGGCGTTGAGCGGCAGTTCCTCGACGAGATGGACCTGGTGCGGGCGCATGTAGGCGGGCAGGCGGGTCTCCAGGTGGCCGGCGAACTCCTCGTAGGCCAGGTCCTGCCGCAGGACGACGAACGCCAGCAGTTCGTTCGGCCCCTCCTGGCCGGTACGGCGCGTGCATACGTACGACTGCCGGACCGCCGGGTGCGTAAGGACCTGCCGCTCCACCTCGCCGGGCTCGATCCGAAAGCCGCGGACCTTGACCTGGCGGTCCGTCCGCCCGACGTACTCCACCCGGCCCTCGTCGTCGCTCCGGACCAGGTCGCCGGTGCGGTAGTGCGTCTCCAGGCCCCGTCGAGCCAGGGCAGGCGCACGAAGCGGCGCCCGGTCTCCTCGGGAAGGTTGCGGTATCCGGCGGCCAGACCCCGTCCGCTCAGCAGCAGTTCGGCGACCTCACCGGGCGCGGCGACGCGATCGCGGCCCGGCACGACCAGGACCGCGCCCGTGTGCGGCAGGGGCCGGCCGATCGGCACCACGTCGCCGTCGAAGTCCCGGGGAATCGGGTGGCACAGGGCGAAGGTGGTGGTTTCCGTCGGGCCGTAGACGTTGAACAGCCGGGTGCGGCTGGCGGCGTTGTGCCGGTACCAGCGGCGGATCACCGCGGGTTGAGCTGCTCCCCGCCGGTCAGGACCTGGCCGACCGTGGCGAAACACTCCGGTACCGCGGCGGTCACCGCGTCGAACAGCGCGGCCGTGATGAAGAGCGTGTCGATCCGCTCGCGTCGCAGCGCCGCGGTGAGCAGTTCGGGTGTCTGCACGTCCGCGTCGCTCAGGATCACGCAGCAGCCGCCGGTCAGCAGCGGTACCCAGACCTCGAAACTCAGCGCGTCGAAGGCCGGGTTGGACAGGCAGGAGTAACGCGCGCCGGACTCGATGCGGATGTAGCCGGGCCGAGCCAGCCGCAGCACGCCGGCGTCGCGCACCTCGACGCCCTTGGGACGTCCGCTCGTTCCTGAGGTGTAGAACAGGAAGGACACCTCGCCGGCGGCGCGCGGTGCCGGTGTGGCCGCGTCGGCTTCGGGGACACGGGGAGCAGGCCGGCCACGGCCAGTGCCCTCACCCCTGCGGGAGTTGCGTGCCCGCCTCGTCGGTGTCGTGCACCAGCGCGACCGCCGCGGAGTCCTGAAGGATGTAGTGGCGGCGCTCCGCGGGACTCTGGGTGTCCAGGGGCACCACCTGGGCACCCAGCCGAAGGATGCCGAGCATCACGCAGACCAGCCGCCACGAACGCGGCAGCGCCACCGCCACCGCCTGCCCGGGGCAACTCCGGCACGGCGCAGTGCCTGAGCCACAGCGGCTGCCGAGGAGTCGAGCGCCGCGTAGTCCAGCCGCGCGTCGCCGTCGGTGAGCGCGACGGCCCGCGGCGTGCGCAGGGCCTGGCGGTGTACCTCCAGGGCGAGGCCGCCCGGTGAGCCCGGTCCTCTGCGACGGAGGCTTCGGGAGTCTTCTCGGAGGGTGCCATCAGGCATCCCGCGTGAGAGGAGGGAAGAACCCTGCGCCTCGGCCGGGCCGGTGCCGCTGGCCGTGTCGCCGTCAAGCCGGTCCAGTTCGGCCGTGAGAACTGCGGCGACACGCGGCAGTTCGTCGCTCTCCAGCATGTCCCAGTGGCCGCAGGCCACCGGTTCGACGGCGAAGCCGCCGCCGGCCGGCGCTGCCAGAACGCGCGCAGCCGGGCGGCCGCGTCACCGTTGTCGTCGTCCTCCACCGCCGTCGCCTGCATGAGCACTACGCGGGCCTGCGAGTCGGGCACCACGTAGTCGCGGCCGGTCGCCTGGTGGTGGTTGTACACCGCGAGGTACCGGGCGACCTGGTCGTCGTCGATACCCGGGTACATGCCGTTGAAGCGCACCAGCTTCTCCCGGAACTCCTCCATGCCCGTCGGCGTGATCGCGGCGCGCTCCTGCGCGTCCTCCAGGCCGTGGGTGTCGAGCAGGACCACGCTCACCCTCTCGTGCCCGGCCGCCACCAGGCAGCGGCCCATCTCGTAGGCGATCAGTCCCCGTAGGACAGCCCGCACAGCACCAGTGCCTCTTCCGGGCGGGGATCGACAAGCCGCAGGTACTCCAGGGCCATGGCCTCGACGTCCGGCAGGGTCGACTCGCCGGGATCGATCCCTGGTGCCTGGAGGCCCACCACGCCGATGCTCCCCGCGAGCGCCGTGGACAGCGGCAGGTAGCAGAAGGCGGTGCCGCCGGCGGGATGTACGCACACGACACGGCGTCGGCCGTCCCCGGCCCGGAACGCGACCAGGCTGCTGTTGCCCGCGGGCCCGGACGCCTCCGACCGGGCGCCGCGGACGCGCTCCGCGAGCGCCTCGATCGTGGGACGCATGATGACGTCCCGGACCGGCAACGCCACACCGAGCTCCTCTTGGACGGCGTGTGCCATCTTGATCGCCGAGATAGAGGTGCCGCCCAGCTCGAAGAAGTTGTCCCCGACCCCGACGTCCGGGTGCAGCAGCAATCGCCGCCAGATCCGGTACAGGGTCATCTCAACGTGGTCGCGGGGCGCGGCCGTGTTGACCCGCCGGAAAGGGTGCCGGCGGCCGCGCTCAGCACCGCTTCCCGGTCCACCTTGCCGTTGCGGTTCAGCGGCAGCCGCGGGAATTCGGCGACCACCGTGGGAATCATGTAGTCCGGCAGCCGGTTCTCCAGTGCGAGGCGCCATTCGTACGGCGTCCACGTGGGCCCGGCGTCGCGCCCCACGCCGGCCACCAGGTGCGGGCCCCGGCATCCGGCGGTCGGCCAGGACGACCGCCTCCCGCACGCCGGGCACCGCCAGCAGGGCCGTCTCCACCTCGCCGGGCTCTATCCGGAAGCCGCGCAGTTTGAGCTGGTCGTCGTGGCGGCCGGCATACTCGGCGTTCCCGTCCGGAAGCCAGCGCGCCAGATCGCCCGTGCGGTAGGCACGTTCACCCGGTACGAACGGGTCCGGCACGAAACGCTCTTCGGTGAGGTCGGGCCGGTGCAGGTATCCGCGCGCCAGGCTCGCCCCTGCGACGTACACCTCGCCGGGGACTCCCACGGGCACCGGGCGCATGCGGTCGTCCAGCAGGTACAGGCGGGTGCCGCGCAACGGCCGCCCGATGGGGCATGACCGCGTGTGTGCCCGCGGATCGGTGTACGCGGTGGTGTAGAGCGTGGCCTCGGTCGGTCCGTAGCCGTAGCAGATGCGCAGACCCGGCAGTTCCTCGCGCATGCGGTGCAGCGCGGCCTCCGGCAGGGATTCCACGCCGGTCAGGAGTTGACGCAGGCTCAGCCCGGCCAGCCGTCGGGACGGGTCCTCGTCGATCCACAGGATGTAGGACGGGGCAGGAACGCCTGAGTCACCCGACGCTCCCGCAGCCAACCCATCAGAGCCTCGGGGTCGCCCGAAGCTCGTCCGGGACGAGGTGGAGCACCGCTCCCGTGGTCAACGGCACGAGGAGTTCGTGCACCGACGCGTCGAACCCGATGCTCGACCAGGCCGACGCGGCCTCGCCCGGCGCGTCGTCCATGAGCTCGCGCCAGTGGTCGAGGAGATTGACGACGCTGCCGTGTGTCACCGCCACCCCTTGGGGCGACCGGTCGATCCGGAGGTGTAGATGACATACGCCAGCCGGGTCGGGTCCGCATCGATCTCCGGTGCGTCCTCCCGCGTGCCCTCGGCCTCGACCGCGGCGAGATCCTCCCAGAGTTGCCGGCCGCCTGCCACCGGGTCCCCGAGGTCGGTCAGAACCAGCGCGGGCTCGGCGTCGGTCACCATGGCCGCTAGCCGCTCGGCGGGTTGCCCGGGATCGAGTGGCAGATAGGCGGCCCCGGCCTTGAGGACGCCGAGGACCGCGACGACCAGTTCGACCGTGCGCCCGGTGTGCAGGCCCACCACATGGTTGGGGCGCACACCGCGGGAGATCAGCGCGTTCGCCAGCCGGTTGGCCCGGCGCTCCAGCGTGGCGTAGTCCACCTCTGTGTGCCCGGCGACCACCGCCGGCTGCTCCGGTCGTGTCCGCACCTGTGCCGCGAAACGCTCCAGCAGGCCGGCCGACGCCGGTGTCACCGGCTCACCTCCACAGCTGAAGGTCGCCAGCAGCTCCCGCTGCTCGTCCTCGTCCAGCAAGGTCAGGTCGCCGATCTCCGCCTCGGGCCGCTCGGTCATCAGCCGGAACACCCGCAGCAACTGGTGTGCGTACCGCTCTGCGGTCGCCCTCTCGAAGAGGGCGACGGCGTATTCGATCCTGCCGACCAGGCGCCGGCCCTCGTCGGCGAGGACCAGTACCAGGTCCAGTTTTGCGGGAACGTGCGAGTCGTCCTCGCGCACCTCGACCTCCGCGCCGGGGAGTTCGAGTTCCTGCCGCATGGAGGGACCCACGCGACCATGGTCTGGAACAGGGCCGTGTAGGCAGGGCTTCGCGGCGGGTTGACCAGCTCCACCACCCGTTCGAACGGCAGGTCGACATGCGCGAGGCCCTCGCGCAGCCGCAGGCTCACCCGCTTCAGCGCATCCTCGACGGTCGGTGAGCCGGACAGGTCCGCGCGAACCGCGAGGGTGTTGGCGAAGAAGCCGATGAGGCCGCCGACGTCCCCACGCCGGCGGTTTGCCGTCGGGGCGCCGACAACGATGTCCTCATGCCCGGAGAGCAGGGACAGCAACAGCGACCAGCCGGTCAGCAGCGTCGCGTACAGGGAGACCCGTTGCGTTTCGCCAGCTCGCGCAGGGCGTCGGCGAGGTCTTCGTCGACGTCCACGGCCACCCGGCCACCGTGAAAATCCTGCTCGGGCGGACGGGGCCGGTCGGTGGGCAGGGGAGCAGGGCCGGGACACCGGCCAGCGCCCCGGTCCAGTAGTCGGCGTGCGCGGCAGGTTCCTCGCCGGCCATCCATTCCCACTGCCAGCGGGTGTAGTCGCTGTACTGCCACGTCAGTTCCGGCAGCGGCACGTCCTGCCCGCTGCGCAGCGCCGTATACACCGTGCCCAGCTCCCGCAGCAGCAGTGACTGGGACCAGCCGTCGAAAATGAGGTGGTGTGCCGTCAGCAGCAGGACGTGGTGGTCCTCTTCGAGCACGAGCAGACGGCCGCGCACCATGGCCTCCTCCCGAGACGGAAGGGAGTGCTGCCCACCGCCCGCTGCGCCTTCGCGAGGCGCTCGGCCGAGTCCGGTAGCCCCTCAGATCCTCGACGGTCACGGGAAGCCGGTCTCCGGGGATCGACGGCCTGGAGTGCCGAGCCCTCGGCGGGCACCAGCCTGGTGCGCAGCGCCTCGTGCCGGGCGGCGAGCAGGTCCAGCGCCCGCACGAGCAGGCTCCGGTCCAGCGGCCCCTGACGTTGAAGTTCATGAGCCCGTGGTAGGCGGCGCTGGCGTCACCGTCCATCCGTGCCATGACCCACAACTGCTCCTGCACCAGGGACAGGGGCGCAGGACGGGAGGTGGGGGCGGGGGCGGGTCCTGGCGCCGGTGAGGTGGACGGGGTGGTCGGGGAACGTGGGGGTGGTGATGCGAGACGCAGACACGGGATCCGCTTCATGAGAAAGGAAGGTGGGAAAGCAGGTACGCGTTCCGGTAGGCCCGACGCAACGCGTGCGCGAGGTCAGTAGTCGGGTGCGGCACGGCAGAAGGCGTACGGGACGCGGTGTGGTCAGGCTTCACCTGCGACCTGATGGCAGAAGGTATTTTTACAGAGGTAAAGGAGATGTAAGCGATCGGCGAGTTATGTGAATTTCGGTCGGGTCATTCGGAATTAAATCCCAGGCCGATTTAAAGGTCAACAGTGACGCAAGCCACATGATCTCTCGGGCGGAAATGTTTTGGATCGCGCCGAGTTCAGAAAAGGGGCCTAGCGGCAATTACGGTAGATATCCTCGCACTTCCCGCCACGGGGCGGTCGGGCGGAAGGCCCCGGTGAAGTTGGCCTTTGATGTGTTTGGGTTGTTTATCCGTGGGTGGGAACGGGAGGTGCGGGGTCTTGACTGAGTCAAGATCTTCATTACTCTGAAACGACCTGAGATTCGCGGAGCACTCACGGGGAAGGCTGTAACTGATAAAATCGCCCCTCGCTGCAGGTTCCCGCGTTCCCGGCTTCCGGGACCCGAACGCTGCGCGGTCCCATTCCGGCCAATCCATCTCCTCGTATGCGCGTGGTTTTAGCTGCCCTTCGAGCGAATCCCCGAAAGGCCGTTCCTATGACATCGAGTGCAGTTGGCGCCGACGCCATGCCACCACCCGCAGAAACGATATCGAGGCTCTCAGTGGAGGCCACGGCATGAGCGCCGACGCGCTGCCTCTGGACGGCGTGACCGTTCTCGACTTCACCCAGGTCTACATGGGTCCCAGCTGTACCCAGATGATGGGTGACTACGGCGCCGACGTGATCAAGGTCGAGCGCCCGGAACGGGCGACCTCTCCCGGACGTCGTTCCCGGACCGGGACGGACTGGACGGACCGATCTTCCTCGCCATCAACCGGAACAAGCGCAGCGTCTGTGTCGACATCCGCACCCTGGAAGGCAAGGAGGTGATCCTGCGCCTGGTCCGCAAGTCCGACGTGGTGGTGAGCAACTTCCGCGGTGGTGTGATGGAACGGCTCGGCTTCGGCTACGACGACCTGCGGGCGATCAACCCTCGTCTCATCTGGGCCTCCGGCACCGGCTTCGGCACGGCCGGACCGTACAGCCACAAGGGCGGCCAGGACGTGATCAGCCAGGCGTACTCCGGGGTGATGTGGCGCCGCGAGTCTCCGGACCTACCGCTGTCCGTGTACCCCACGCCCTGGGCGACTACACCACGGGCATGCATCTGCTGCAGGGCATCCTGCTCGCGCTGTTGAGCCGGGCCAGGACCGGCGAGGGCCAGAAGGTCGAGGTCGCCATGTACGACTCGATGTTGCACATGCAGATGCAGGAAGCCTACGCGCAGCTCAACTGCGGCTACGAGGTCAACTGGGCCAGCATGCCGCTCAGCGGCGTCTTCGCGACCGCCGACGGCGCGGTCTGCATGGTCGGGGCGTTCAAGGAGAACCCGCTGCGCGTGGTGTGCGCTGCTCTGGAGATGGACGAGGACCTTTCGCTGCGCGAGGAGTACTCCACCATGGAAGCGCAGTTCCAGCGACGCCCGCAGCTTCAGGCGATCTTCCGGCAGCACTACGCCACCAACACCACCGACCACTGGCTCACACGACTGGAGAAGCAGGACATCCTCTGTGCCCCGGTGCGTACGTTGGAAGAGGCCCTCGCCGACGAGCAGACCTCGGTCAACGGCATGGTCGTGGAGATGGACCACCCGGACGCCGGCACGGTCAGGGCGCTCGCCGCGCCCATCCTGCTCTCCGGCGCCCGCATGAACGTCCGCCAGGCCCCGCCGCGACTCGGTGAGCACAGTTCTGAAGTCCTCAGGGAACACGGCTTCGACGATGCCCAGATCACCGCTTTGATGCAGGGGCACCCTGCAATGACCGCGGCGCCCTTCACGGACGAGGTGCGCTTGGAGATCGAAGGACACGTCGCCCGCGTGACCATCGACCGGCCCAGGTGCTCAACGCCGTCGACGCCAAGACGCTTCGACGACTCAACGAGATCTGGGAACGCATCGAGTCCGACACCGACGTCCGTGTCGTCGTCCTGACCGGCGGAGGCGATCGGGCCTTCTGCACCGGCGCCGACATGTCCGCCGAAGCTGTCGGCAGGACCGGCCTGGAGTACTGGGCCGATCTCGACCCCAACGGCTTCGGCGGCCTGTCCCTGCGCGCCACCCTCGACATCCCGGTGATCGCTCGAGTGAACGGGTACGCCCTGGGCGGCGGCATGGAGATGATCCTGGGATGCGACATCGTGGTGGCCGCCGAGCACGCCCGGTTCGGGCTCACCGAGCCCGTGTCGGTCGCATCCCGCTCGACGGAGGAGTGACCCAGCTTGTCCGCCGGCTGCCCCATACCCAGGCGATGAGCCTGCTGCTCACCGGGCGGCGGGCGAGCGCGGGTGAGCTCGCCGGGATGGGGCTGGTCAACGAGGTGGTACCGGCCGAGCAGTTGGACGACGCGGTCGACCGCTGGGTCGTCGACGTTCTCGCCTGCGCCCCACATCGCTGCGCGCCATCAAGCAGATGGTGCAGCGCACCGCCCACCTGACCAGCCGGGAGGCGCGCGCGGCCCGGCTGCCGGCGCTGATGGCGGCCCTGGACAGCGCGGACAGCCGCGAAGGTGTCCGCGCCTTCCAGGAAAAGCGCCCACCGAACTGGCCCGGCCGCTGAACCGCCGCAAAGGGCAGGTCGTGATGCCTCGCACGGCAGGGACCAGGTGACCGGGCTGGCGCCCATGAGGATCCAGCCGGCCACCCATGCCTGGATCAGCAACACCGCGAACGCGTAGATCAGTCGGTCGCCCGGAGCAGTTGCTTGCCGCGGGCGAGCATGATGGCGGGCAATATCCAGGCCATCGCGCCCGTCATCACCGCGTGCAGGACCGCGTGCGAGTGCGGATGGCCCGTCGTCTGCTGCCCCGCCAGATCCAGCGGCCGCGCAGCAGGACCGCCGCCACGAACCAGGCCGTGGCCAGGGCGAAGAAGGCGGCCTACGAGGACACCCGCTCCGCCGCCAGGCGGTGGAATCGAAGCGGGACTCCGGATGACGTGATCCAGAACCTTATGGAACACGTCTCCCCGTCCTCGATGGCCCCTGCATCCACGCCACCGACACCGGCAAGCGCGAGGCCGTCGAACGGCTCATCGCCCTGCGGAAGGACCGCGCATGACCAGCACTCTGGCGCTGGTCGAGCGCATCACGCCGGCCCCGGCGCAGAGGGATGCCAGGCTGGAGGAGTGGCGGACCTACCTCGCGGGGCGCATCGACCCCGACTGGCATCCGGAGGAGTGGGACATGGCCCTGTGGCTGTTCACCGGCGACGTCGACAACCCCGCACCGTCGCCTACAGGTGCCGCACCCCGAGTGCCCGCGGGTGAATGCTGCACCCAACATGAGGTGTAAGAGTTGTGGCTGCCGACGTCCTCAACATCCCGGTGCCCCGACAATGCTGGAGTCGCACTTCGGCAGGGTGTATCTGCACGCCCGAGGGCAGTACCACCTGGCCACGAATAACGCCTGTGCTGCGCTCCGCGACTTCCTCGCCTGCGGCGAGGCGGAGCGGCAGGGAGGGTACCCCGGTGCCGGCGTGCCCGTGGCAGGCGGCTACCGCCGAGGCGTACCTGCTCCTAGCCTCGATCGTTCATGAGTCCTTGCCGGTTCACTGACGGGGCTCTGTGCTTGCGAGGTGCGGAATTTTTGAGAGGCTGGGGCAGGTTGGCAGCCCGGCTGTCGCGTCGGGTGGGCGTCGGGGTTCCACGGCTCCCGGGATGTTGCTGTGGCTCGTCGGGATGGTCGGAGTTGCTGGTCAACCGGGGTTCGGCAGGGCTGCGAGTCGCTGGATCGCGCGGGTGATCACATCTGTCCAGGGCCATCGGGCGGTGAATCGGAGCCAGCGGCGTCGGCCGGTGGTGACCAGCTGGACGGCGGCGGAGAACAGCCGCAGGCGGAGCTTCTGGGTTCCCAGCGGCGGGTTTTGCTGGTCAGGGCGAGCATCGGCATCCAGGCGAGGAGGTCGAGTGCGAGGGAGACGATCTCCAGCCAGATCTGGTTCTGCGCCGTTTTGTGCAGGGCAGACATCCGATGCCGTTGATCTGTCAAGCGGCAGCGGGAGTCGTTGGTCCGCTGATGCGGGAAGGCGGTCGCTTCGTCGTAGCGGATGTGTTGGGTGAGGCAGTGGTGGAGGCAGCCGATCATGCGGTTGAAAAGGTTGCGCTGGGCGGCGGTGTGGCGGTCTCCGTCGTTGCGTCGCCGGTCATAGTGGGCCTTGGCGCCGGGTGAGGCGGTCAAGGCGGAGAATGCCCACACGTAGCCGACGGCGGCCAGGCGCTGATTCTTGACCCGGCGAGCCATGACCGCGACGCTCTTGCCGGACGCTCGTGTGACTGGTGCGGCCCCGGCGTATGCCTTCAGGGCCTTGGCGTCGGCGAAGCGGGATCGATCGTCGCCGATTTCGGCAAGCACCCGGGCGCCGGTGAGTGCGCCGAGCCCTGGAAAACTGGTGATGATCTCGGCGTCAGCGTGCTTCTCGAAAGTCTGCACCGCAGCCTCGGCGAGCTCGTCCGCGCTGGTGCAGGCAGCCTCCAGCTTGCGCAGTAAGGTCACCATCTGCAGTCCCATCGCCTGTTCGACCAAAGGGAGTTGGTGCATCTGTGGGGTTGCAGGGCGGCATGGAGCCGCTCGGTTTCGGTCTCGATGCTGCGTTTGCGGCCGGCCTTCTTGATCAGAGATCGCAGCTGGGCTCGAGTGAGGGCAGCCGCCTGAGCCGGGGTTGGAGCCGCGGCCAAAATGGTGCGGGCGATCTGCGAGCACAGTCCGCCCCGCAGCGGCTGGGTGGCGGTCAGGAAGGCCGGGAAGTACTCGCGCAGGTGGGAGCGGAGCTTGTTGCGGCCTGTGTTCGATCCCAGACGGCGTCCTGCTGGGCCCGGACCAACACGGCGATGGCCTGGACGAGCTCGGAGTCTTCCGGCAACGCGCGGTGAGCTGCGGCGTCCGTGCGCAGGATGTTCGCCAGCACCATCGCGTCGAGGTGGTCGGACTTCTTACGGGTGACCGCGTGCCGCTCGCGATAGCGGGCGGCGGCCATCGGGTTGATCGCGTAGACGGGGCGCTTGGTTGCGCGCAGGCAGGCCACCAACAGACCGCGGGAGGTCTCTATGGCCACTGGGATCGGTGTGTCCTCGCTGTCACAGTGTTCGGTGAGCAGGTCGAGCAGCTGCTGCAGGCCCGTGAGGTCGTCGCTGATGCGGGCTTTGGCTAACAGCGCTCCATCCTGGCTGACGAGGGCGAGGTCGTGATGGTCGCTGGCCCAGTCGATTCCACCAAACGCTCTCATACTGTTGTTCACGTCCTCTCGGTCGAGTCTCGTGTTGCTGCTGGTCAAAGCCGCGCAGGGCATGCGTCTCCCTAATGGAAGGGCTCCAAGGCCCGGCATCCGATTAGCCGTTCATGACCCCAGCTACTCGTAAGGCCCTCGGTCTTCGCGGGAGCTCCGGGCTCCAGGAACTGCGAGAAGTGATCCTCACAAGCGGCTCAAACCACCAACAACAATTATCCGATTCATCCGACTGGATATGGTGCGGTGGCTCCGGACGGCACCAGGGTCCGACTCTTGCCACAGGAGTCTCAGCTCCGGGCTACCAACGCGGCTTGCCTTGATCCCGACCGTCGCCACCACACCACGTGGATCCCGACCGTCTGCCCCGAGGCGTCAGACGCCAGGTTGCGCATAGTCGCCGACCCATCGTGAGGCGGGCTTCGCGCTCTCCTTAGCGAACTCAGCGGTTCGGGTAACGGACGGCGATCCCCGCTTCATGCCCCATTAGGTTGCGCAGGCCGGTGGCGCGGGCGTTTCGGATCCGGTCCTCGCAGCGGGCCCGTCGTCGGTGGCGTAGTTCCAGGTCGGCGAGCTGGCCGCCCTTGGTGTTGGTCGCGAAGCAGGTGAGCCGTAGTCCGTCGAGGTCGGTGAATCGCAACTGGGCTCCGGGTGGGGGCGTTCCTTGCGGACGATGAGCCGCATGCCTTTGGGCCAGGTGTTCAGGTCGGGCATGTCGGTGATCTCCGCGACCCAGGCGCCGGGTCGCTCGGTGCCGCCGGCGTCGTAGGCCGGTGCCCATGCGTTTTCGGGATCTTCAGGACGGCTTGGTGGATTGCGTCGGTGATGGTCATTCCGACGGAATACGACAGCCACCGGCCCCGGCGGGAGAGCCAGTCGAGGAAAGCATGGGTGCCGCCGGCGGAGTCGGTGCGGATCAGTGTCTGCCGGCCCCGCCGCAGATGTCTGGGGAGTTGGGCCAGAGCAAGCCCAGTGGTGGTGATGTGATCGCTCGCGGTGTTGGAGCCTGCGTTACCGGGCCGCAGCAGCGCGGCCACCGGCTCTCCGGAACCTGCCTGGCCGTGATCGACGAACGCGACGAGCGGGTGGTGGCCGTACGTCTTTTCCAGGTCGCGGTGGCGTCCTGCTTCTCGGAGTGCGCAAGCACCAGCACGCCGTCGATGTCCACGATCACCTGCCCGTCGGCGGCCGGACTGTTCACCCCGGCCAACTCCCAGACTCGCGCCCGCACTTCGGCCCGCGCCGACCGGATCGCGGTGAGGGCCTTCGGGCCGGCCGCGGAGAGGGCGTCGATGAGCCGGGAGACCGTGGGGTCGGACGCCACCGGGCCGAATAATTCGGGCTCGGCCCGCAGGGCGGCGACATCGGCCAGGCAGTTTCCGCCCAGAGCCGTCGCGAGCGCAACATCCAGTAGGACCTTGCCCGGTCGTGCACGGACCGCTGCTTGCGCCACGGCACCATTGCCGCCGATATCGCGGTGTCCAGGCCGGATTTGCGGACCGTCTCGACCAAGAGCACCGACCGGGCCTGCGAGACCACCGCCCGGCCACCGCCCTCGACGCGGACACGCGGGTACAACCCGCTACGCTTCTCACCTGGAGAGTGCTTCTTTCCTTGCAGCTGACAGGACCCTAGATAAGTCCCATCGTTGCAGGTCAGGAGCACTCTCCGCTTATTTGATCAAGCATCGGACAACCCACCTCGCGAAAGCCCGAGGCTAGTTTCGCCTAATCGTTCGTTGTGCAACTAATGACATGGCGCGGAATCGGGCTATTCCTGCGCCGGGGCAGGTGGCATCCCCGGTTACTGGGCCTACTTGAACTGAATTCAGTTCAAGTGTATGTTCGGTGACACAGAGCAGAACCGACTCGAAGGAGTGACGGATCATGGCGTCTCCGCAGAAGCTGGCCCACGTCGTTCTCTACTCGTCCCAGGTGCCGGTCATGCGTGACTGGTACCTCAAGGTCCTCGACGCGCATGTCGTCTTCGAGACCCCGGCGGGGTCTTCCTCACCTACGACGACGAACACCACCGCATCGCGATCGCCACACCGAACGCTGCCGCGGATCTGGGCAACGGAGCGGAGGGGCTGGCCGGCGGGGACCCCGAGGGGGCCGTTCCAGGCGCTCGGGCACATCGCCTTCACGTACGCCTCGCTGCGGGAGCTGCTGGAGAACTGGGAGCGGCTGGCCGCGGAATCGGTCCTGCCCTTCCTCGCGGTCAACCACGGTCCTACGACCTCGATGTACTACGCAGATCCCGACGGCAACCACATCGAGCTGCAGATCGACAACTTCGCGACGGTGGAGGAGGGCACGGCCTTCATGCAGTCCGACAGCTTTGCCAGGAATCTGTTCGGGGAGACGTTCGAACCGGCGGACAAGCTCGCCGAGCTCCGTGCCGGTGCCACCGTGAGCGAGCTGGTCACGCCGACGTGGTGAGGGAAGCCGACCGCGGTCCGGGGCCGACCGGAATGCCGTATCCCCGGGTGTCCGGGTATCCATGAGGGCTCCCGGGCGCCGGGGAGTATGTCACGACCGATCGACGACAGTGAGGGGAAGGACAGTGAGGGAGAAGGACATTGAAGGAGAGGACAGTTGACGCCCGGTAAGCGGAAGGCACCTGGCCGCGGTGAGAGCAGGGCGGCCCTCATCGCGGTGGCGGGCGATCTGTTCGCACGCAAGCCGTACGACGAGATCCACATCAGCGAGATCGCCCAGGAAGCGGGGTGGCCAACGGTCTGCTCTCCTACCACTTCAAGGGGAAACGAGGGCTCTACCTCGCTGTCGTCGCCCAGGCGCTGGACGAGGTCAACGCGCTGTTCCAGCCGCAGGAGGACCAGGAGGACCAGGAGACCACCAGGGAAGAGCGACTGAGAGGGCTGGTGCGGCGGCAGATCGAGTACCGGCGCGAGCACGCCCACACGATGCTGGCCCTGTTCCGTGCGGGCGGACAGGACCGGGAAGTGGACGAGCTCTTCGAGCGCGGTCGCCAGGCCGGTGCCGCCTTCTTCCTCGATCTGCTCGGAGTGCGTTCGGCGCCGACTCCCACGCTGCGTGTCGCTGTTCGCGGGCTCATGGGGCTGCTGGACGAAGCCACATTCGACTGGCTCGCCCACGACTGTGATATGGCAGACAGCGACCTTGCGGAGATCATCTACAGCGGAGCGGTAGCGGTGCTGACCACCGTCCGCACCGCTCACCCCGAGATTCGCTCCGCCATCGACGAACTCACCGCCACAACCTGACGCGTGTGGCATTGCCAGGGGTGCGCTTCGGATCGCCGCCGTACGAGTGGGTCCGCCCGCGACCCGGTCGGCCGGCTTCGCGAGGCGGTCCGTGGCCGGCTGCGGGGACGTCGCTTCGCGGCGGAAGGGTTCCGGCTCCCAGCGGCGGACTTTGTGGCCGACCCAGGGGAGCGTGGTGAGCTCGGTGGCGCCCGTCTGGCCGGAGTCCTGCTGGATCAGGTCGCGCAGGGCCTGGACGGTGGCGGGCCGGGTGTCGCCGTCGTGGTCGGTGGCGGAGCCGTAGCGGTAGGGACACCCCGGCCGCCGAGCGCGATGCGTGGCCGGGAGGTTCGTCGCGAGGTTCGCCTAGTCTTTGGGCGCACGGCCGCAGGACGAGTGGACCGTGTACCGGCTGACGGACGGGGCATTGGCGGAGCTCGGGGCGTCCTGATCGAGGTGCCCTGAGCGGGATGTCCTGATCGGGGTGAATCTCGACGTCGAGGCCAAGTGCCTTGAGACGGACACCGGTTCGGCGGCAGGCCCCAGGGGTGGCGGGCGTCGGTCAGTGGTCGGGTTTGTCCAGGGCGGGATCTGGCGCGTACGTGTACGCGTTCGCCCTGGCGGCCGAAGAGGCTGAGGATTTCGACGGGACCGTCGCCGGTGCTGCCGAACCAGTGCGGCAGCCGCGTATCGAATTCGGCGGCCTCGCCCGCGTTCAGTACCAGGTCGTGACCGGGCAGGGTCAGGCGCAGATGCCCGGAGAGGACGTAGAGCCACTCGTAGCCCTCGTGGGTGCACGGTTCCGGTGTGCTCCTGGTGGCCGGGAGCACCATTCTGAAGGTCTGTAGCGGGCCGGGCTGCCGGGTGAGCGGCAGGACGGCGTTGCCGTTCACACGCCGGGGAGTGAGGCGGATGCGGGGTCGCTGACTTCGGGGCACCGATCATTTCGTCCAGGGGACCTGGTGGGCCTGGGCGATGGGGAGCAGGAGTTCCAGGCTGGGCCGGCGCTGGCCGGATTCCAGGCGGGACAGGGTGCTCTTGGAGATGCCGGTGGACTCGGCGAGCGCCGCCAGGGTGACGCCGCGCTGGGTTCGCAGGCGCTGGAGGCGGGGCCGACTTCGGCGAGCGTAAGGCTAGGAAGGTTGAGCGGAAGACGAAGGGGAAGCTTGAGCCTTGGAACGTCAAGGAAGTCCACGCGTTCGTGCAGGGAATTAGCGGAGACCGGCTTTACGCTCCGCTTTTCTCTCGCTCATGGGTCTTCGTCCGGCGGAAGTCTGCGGACTTCGTTGGGCAGACATTGACCTGGCTGATGACACTCTCATCGTGGCCAACACGCGGACCATGATGGGAAACAAAACTGTCATCGAGAAGGACACCAAGTCAATGGCCGGGGAACGCGTTATCCCGCCGCCCGCTCCAGTAGAGGAAGCCTTGAAGAAGTTCAAGGCTCTGCAAGCTGCTGAGAAATTGGCTCTCGGGACGGGCTACGCCGATGTCGGCTATATGTGCGTGAATGCGGCCGGAGAAGTTCACACCACGAAGCAACTCCGTACTCGCGCCTACAAGCTCATGGCAGACATCGGACTCCGCCAGGTGCGTCTCTATGACGTGCGTGCATCGTGCTTTACCTACCTGGCCAACAATGGGGTGCCGGATCACCTACTGGCACGATGGGCGGGGCACACCAACGTGAAGACCACCAAGCGCTGGTACGTGAAGCCGGACGTAGAGGACCTTCGTGGAGCCGCTACGACATGGGGCGGTCTTCACAGCGGTCAGGAGGGCGGTGTGTGAGACGGCTGTGAGACGTGGGAGCGTGTGAGCGTGAGCGAGACAGACAACAAGACGATGAAGTTCCAGGTAGACGGGCCAGAGGATGCACCCGTGCTGGTGCTGGGACCCTCGCTCGGTACCACATGGCACATGTGGGACCGGCAGATACCCGAGCTCTCCCAGCACTGGAGAATCTTCCGGTACGACCTGCCGGGACACGGCGGCGCACCCGCACACGCCGCCACCGCCGTCACCGAGCTCGCCGACCGGCTGCTCGCCACGCTCGACAGCGTCGGCGTCCAGCGCTTCGGGTACGCGGGCTGCTCCATCGGCGGCGCGATCGGAGCCGACCTCGCGCTGCGTCACCCGACCCGGGTGGCGGCGCTGGCCCTGGTTGCCGCCTCTCCCCGGTTCGGCAGCGCCGACGAGTTCCGGCAGCGCGGCGTGATCGTCCGCAGCAACGGGCTGGAGCCCATCGCCCGCACCTCCCGGAGCGCTGGTTCACCCCGGCTTCGCCGCCGCCCAGCCGGCCATCGTGGAATGGGCCGTCCAGATGGTTCGCACCACCGATCCCGGCTGCTACATCGCCGCCTGCGAAGCCCTGGCGGCGTTCGACATCCGTATGGAACTCGGCCGGATCGGCGTCCCGACGCTCGTCCTGGTCGGTGCCGAGGACAAGGTCACCGGGCCGGCCGAGGCCCGCACCCTCGTCGCGGGATACCGGACGCCCGCCTCGCGCTCGTCCCCGGTGCCTCCCACCTCGCCCCGTCGAACAGCCAGGTGCCGTCACCGATCTGCTCCTGATGCACTTCTCCACCGCATGGCAGGACACCAGTGCCGCGATCCCGGTGCCGCCCGTGGCCCCGGTGGTGACGGCGTCCTTCGCGCCGGTGGCCGAGATCGCCCCGCCGCCGTCCAGCCGGAGGCGGTCCCGCGACGGGCCGTGACCGGTACGACAGCGGGATGAAGGTCCGGCGCGAAGTGCTTGGCGATGCCTACGTGGACAGGGCGAATACGGCGTCCGACGCGTTCACCGACGACTTCCAGGAGCTCGTCACCCGCTACACCTGGGGTGAGATCTGGAGCCGGGACGGCCTCGACCGCCGTACCCGCAGCTGCATCACGCTCACCGCGCTTGTCACCTCCGGGCACCTGGAGAGCCTTGCCCAGCACGTCAGGGCCGCGTTGCGCAACGGGCTGACACCCGCGGAGATCAAGGAAGTTCTGCTGCAGACGGCCGTCTACTGCGGTGTTCCGGCCGCGGGCGCCGCGTTCGCCATCGCGCAGTCAGTGATCCAAGAGGAAACCACACCGCCCGCGTAGCAGGATGGTCATATGAACGCTTCGCCTCTCACCCTCACGAAGAAGACGCACGCCTGTATCCGCCTGGAGCGCGACGGGCAGGTGCTCGTCATCGATCCCGGCGGTTTCTCCGAGAACGACGCCGCGGTCGGCGCCGACGCGATCCTGGTGACACACGAACACCAGGACCACTTCAGCGAGGCGCGGCTGCGCACCGGTCTGGAGGCCAACCCGGCCGCCGAGGTGTGGACGCTGCGCAGCGTGGCCGAGCAGGTGTCGGCCGCATTCCCCGGCCGGGTGCACACCGTCGGCCACGGCGACACGTTCACCGCGGCCGGCTTCGATGTGCAGGTGCACGGTGAGCTGCACGCGGTGATCCACCCCGATATCCCGAGGGTCACCAACATCGGCTTCCTGGTGGACGGTTCGGTCTTCCACCCGGGCGACGCGCTGACCGTGCCCGACCGCCCGGTGGACACCCTCATGCTGCCGGTGATGGCCCCTGGAGCAAGATCTCGGAGGTCATCGACTACGTACGTGAAGTGAAGCCGAAGCGAGCCATCGATATCCACGACGCGCTGCTCACCGACCTCGCGCGCCCCTCTACGACATGCAGATCGGCCGGCTCGGCGGCGGCGCCGACCACCTGCGGCTGACCCCGGGGACAGGACGAGCCTCTGACCGCTGTGGCGGCGTCCCCGGACGGGACGGCGTACCGGACGGCGCGGCGACTGTCAGTGGGAGCGGCTAGGTTTACTGCCATGCGCATTGCCACCTGGAACGTCAATTCGATCACCGCCCGGCTCCCGCGGCTGCTGGCCTGGCTGGAGAGCAGCGGCACGGACGTGCTGTGCATCCAGGAGACCAAATGCACCCTCGAGCAGTTCCCGGCCGACGAGCTGCGTGAGCTGGGCTACGAGTCCGCGGTCAACGCCACCGGCCGGTGGAACGGGGTCGCGCTGGTCTCGCGGATCGGTCTCGCCGATGTGGTCACGGGTCTGCCCGACGGCCCCGCCTACGACGGCGTGCAGGAGCCGAGGGCGATCTCAGCCACCTGCGGTCCGGCCCGCCTCTGGTCGGTCTACGTGCCCAACGGCCGTGAGGTGGAGCACGAGCACTACGCGTACAAGCTGAGCTGGCTGCAGGCGCTGCAGGAGGCGGTCGCCGCGGATGCCGCGCAAGCGCTGCCGTTCGCCGTCCTCGGCGACTTCAACATCGCCCCGACGGACGACGACGTCTGGGACCCGTCCCTCTTCGAGGGGCCACGCATGTCACCCCGCCGAGCGTGCCGCGCTGGCCGCGCTCCGCGCGCAGGGGCTCTCCGACGTGATGCCGCGCCCGCTCAAGTACGACCACCCCTTCACTTACTGGGACTACCGCCAGCTGGGTTTCCCGAAGAACAGGGGCATGCGGATCGACCTGGTCCTGGGCAACGCACCGTTCACGGCCGCGGTCAAGGACAGCTATGTGGACCGTGAGGAGCGCAAGGGCAAGGGCGCGTCCGACCACGCCCCGGTCGTCGTGGACCTCGACCTCTGACAGCGGGCTCGGCAGGGCCTGCCCGACGCGGTCGCCGGCGCGCCCGCGCCCGGCTCAGTGCACGGACATCCCGCCGTCGACGAAGATCGACTGCCCGGTGACATAGGCCGATGCCGCGCCGGCCAGGAACACCGCGGCGCCCGCGAAATCGCCGGCCAGGCCGTTACGCCCGATCATCGTGCGCGCGGCCAGCGCCGCCACCTTCTCGGGGTCGGACGACAGCCGGGTGTTGAGCGGCGTCATCACGAAGCCCGGTACGAGTGTGTTGCAGGTGACGCCGTGCGGCGACCAGGCCTCAGCCTGGGAGCGGGCCAGCGACTCCAGCGCTCCCTTGGAGACCCCGTAGGCGCCGCTCTGCACGAACGCCCGGTGTGCCTGCTGGGAGGTGATGTGGATGATGCGCCCGTAGCCCCGCTCGGCCATCCCCGGACCGAACCGCTCGCCCAGCAGATAGGGCGCCTTCAGGTTCACCGCCATCGTGGTGTCCCACACGTCCTCGCTGAGCTCGCCCATGGGCGGCCGCAGATTGATGCCGGCGCAGTTGACCAGGATGTCCGGCTCCCCGAATTCCTGTACCGCCCCTCGGCCGCCGCGCACGCCCTCTGAGGACCCCAGGTCGGCGCTCACCCAGGCCGCCCGGCAGCCGTCCGCGGTCAGCTCGTCGGCCGTGCGGGCCAGCTCCGCCTCCCGCGCGCCACGATCACGACGCTCGCTCCCGCACGTGCTAGGGCTCCCGAGATGGCCCGCCCGATGCCGGAACTGCCACCGGTCACCAGGGCGACGCGGCCCTCCAGCGAGAAAAGTTCGGAGAGATAGTTCTGCGAGATCATCTCCGTAGCCTAGGGTCCCGCGTTCACCGTCCGGCAGGCTGGGTCTCGGATCCGAAACGGTCGCGCGCCCTGCGCCGCGGATTGCGGCAGGGATGGGATCCTAGCGGTATGAACATCCCTTTCTTGGACAACTGGCGTAAGCGTCAGGGCGGTACGCCGGGGTGGCTCTCGCGGCCGCCGTCGAATCTGATCCAGACGGTGTGGCCGAGCTGCTCGCCGAATGCGAACTGCTGCGTGTCCGAGCAAAGCAGCGCGGTCTCGAACTGGACGACAGTCCAGCCTCGTTAGCCGCTCTCGATCAGCTTCCGCCCGCTGGCGCGATGATCCGGAGGAGCTGCCCTGGCTGGGCAACGACGCGGGTCTCTATCTCGGCACCGTCCTGGTGCGGACCGTCCCCGGCGCCGCATGGGATGTCTGGCCCAGTGGCCAGCCCGTGGTGCGCCTGACCTCCGGCCGGGAGATCGATGTCGTCGCGGCAGGGCTCGACTGGGCGATGTCCGGCAGCCCCGAGCTCTCACAGCTGTACGCGGAGTCGGCCGAAAGCTGAAGCGATCACTAAAGCCCGATAAACAGCCTTTTGCGCCGTTGATGCGTGTCGGGTGCGAAGTCCGTTGTGTGCACGGATAGTTTGCGCTGACCTCGACATAGCGAAAAGTGGGTGGGGCAGCGTATGGCCGTCGATCCGTTGATCGAACTGCGGGACGTCAACAAGCACTTCGGGCAGTTGCACGTACTGCAGGACATCAATCTCACCGTTGGCCGCGGGAGGTGGTGGTGGTCATCGGTCCGTCCGGGTCGGGCAAATCAACGCTCTGCCGGGCCATCAACAGACTTGAGACGATCGAGTCCGGTTACATCGCCATCGACGGGAAACCCCTTCCGGAAGAGGGAAGGGCTCGCCCAGCTCCGGGCCGAAGTCGGCATGGTCTTCCAGTCGTTCAATCTGTTCGCACACAAGACCGTGCTGGCCAATGTCTCCCTCGCCCAGCTCAAGGTCAGAAAGCGCAAGAAGGAGGAGGCCGACAAGCGTTCCAGGGAGCTCCTGGAACGGGTCGGGCTCGCCTCGCAGGCCGACAAGTTCCCCGCGCAGCTCTCCGGCGGCCAGCAGCAGCGCGTCGCCATCGCACGCGCGCTGGCGATGGACCCAAGGCACTCTCTTCGACGAGCCGACCTCGGCGCTCGACCCGGAGATGATCAACGAAGTGCTTGAGGTCATGCAGCAGCTCGCCCGCGAGGGCATGACCATGGTGGTCGTCACGCACGAGATGGGGTTCGCCCGGTCCGCCGCCAACCGCGTGGTGTTCATGTCCGACGGCCGCATCATCGAGGACCGCACTCCGGAGGACTTCTTCACCTCCCGGAGAGCGACCGTGCCAGGACTTCCTGTCCAAGATCCTCAAGCACTGACAGGGGCCCCACGTTGCGTACGAAGAGGATTCTGGCCGCACTTGCCTGCCTCCTGCTGGCCCTTCCGGCCGCCGCCTGCGGCAAGGAAGGCAGTCCGCCGGTCAAGGGGCCGAAGGCCGAGGCGCTGCCGCAGTACACCGTCGACACCGGCTTCCGGCTGCCCGAATCCAAGACCTGGACGAAGGCGAAGAAGCGCGGCTATCTCGTCGTCGGTGCGAAGGAGGACCAGCCCTATCTGGGCGAGAAGGACCCGGCCGCCGGGCTCTACTCCGGTTTCGACATCGAGATCGCCCGCATGATGGCGGCGTCCCTCGGCTTCGACCCGAAGACGGTCCGCTTCAGGACCATCGCTTCCGCCAACCGGGAGACGGCCCTGCAGAACGGACAGATCGACTACTACGTCGGCACGTACACCATCAACGACATGCGCAAGAAGCTCGTGGGCTTCGCCGGGCCCTACTACATGGCAGGGCAGGGGCTGCTGGTGCGCACCGACGAGCACGACATCAACGGTCCGCAGGACCTGGCCGGCAAGACCGTCTGCTCGGCCGCCGGGTCCACGCCGTACCAGCGCATCGCCGCCGACTTCCCGAAGGCGAAGCTCGTCGCCTACGACACGTACTCGATCTGTGTCGACAACCTGCTGACCTTCCAGGTCGACGCCGTCACCACGGACGATGCCATCCTGCTGGGCTTCGCGGCGAAGGCGCCGGACGAGATGAAGGTCGTCGGCAAGCCCTTCTCCGAGGAGCCGTACGGCATCGGCGTCCCGCGCAGCGACAACGCGCTGCGCAACGCGCTCAACGACGCGCTGGAGGCCAACGAGAAGAACGGCAACTGGAAGAAGGCGTTCGAGGCGACGCTCGGTCTGTCCGGAGCGCCCGCGCCGAAACCTCCGCCCATCGACCGCTACCCGGCGAACTGAGGGGACCGGCCACCATGGATGTACTGACAGAGAACTTCTCCCTCTACGGTGAGGGCTTCCTCGGCACCCTTGAGCTCACCGTCTACGCCTCGGTCCTGGCGCTGGTGCTCGGCTTCGTCATGGCCTCCTTCCGGGTCGCGCCGTCGGCGCCTCGCGCGCTGGGCACCGTCTGGGTGACGGTGCTGCGCAACACCCGCTGACGCTGCTGTTCTTCGCCGTCCTGCTCGGCCTGCCGCGCTTCGGCCTCGTACTGCCGTTCACGGTCTTCGCGGTTCTCGCGCTCGGCTGTTACACCTCGGCCTTCATCTGCGAGGCCCTGCGCTCCGGTATCAACACCGTCCCCAGGGGCAGGGTGAGGCCGCCCGCAGCCTGGGCATGACCTTCGGGCAGACGCTGAACAGCGTGGTGCTGCCGCAGGCGTTCCGCTCGGTGATCCCGCCGGTCGGCTCGACGCTCATCGCGCTGGCCAAGAACTCCGCGATCGCCGGAGCGTTCAGCGTCGTCGAGCTGCTCGGCACCTACAAGACACTCAACGAGCTGGGCTACAGCATCGTCTGGTCATTCATCTGGATCGCCGTCGGATACCTGATCATCACTCTGACCATCAGCGCGCTCTTCAATGTGCTGGAGAAGCGCTGGGGAGTCGCCCGATGACCCACTCCATGCAATCGGCCACCGCGCTCTACGACAACCCGGGACCGCTCACCCGCAGACGGCACTTCGCCTACGGTGTCGCGTCCACGGTCCTGATCGTGGCGCTGGTCGCCTGGATCATCTATCTGCTCCTCGACACCGGCCAGTTCACCAGCGCGAAATGGGCGCCCTTCGAGTACAAGGGCATCCAGGAACTGCTCCTGCGCGGGCTGGGCAACACGCTCAAGGCCTTCGCGTACGCCGCGGTGCTCTCCCTCGTACTCGGAGGAGTCCTCGCCGTCGGGCGGCTCTCCGTGCACCGGCCCGTGCGCTGGATCTCGACCCTGCTGGTCGAGTTCTTCCGGCCATGCCAGTCCTGGTGATGATCTTCTTCATCTTCGTGGCGCTGAAGGTGCAGCCGCTGCCCGCCCTGGTCGCGGGACTGACCCTCTACAACGGCTCCGTGCTCGCCGAGGTGTTCCGCACCGGAATCAACTCGGTGGAGCGGGCCAGCGGGAGGCGGCGTACGCCCTCGGGATGCGCAAGACGCAGGTCACGGCCTATGTGCTGGCACCGCAGGCGGTGCGCGCCATGCTGCCCACGATCATCAGCCAGCTGGTGGTCGCGCTGAAGGACACCTCGCTCGGTTTCCTGATCACCTACGAGGAGTTCCTCCACGCGGGAAGCTGATCGCGTCGAACCTCGACTACGACCTGCCCTTCATCCCCGTGGTGATGGTGATCTCCCCATCTACATCGGGATGTGCATGCTGCTCTCGTGGTTCGCCACCTGGATGGCCAGACGGCAGCGGCGCAATCCGCAGACGAAGGTGACGGGTGTCGCACCGGCCGAGCCGGGCACGCTGCTGCCGGGGACCAAGTAGCCGATACCGACGAAGGACGTCGGCCGGAAGGAGCACCGCCCGCCCGGCAGCAGCCGGTGATCACTCTCGCGCGGCGGGACCGGGCATGTCCCGGGCGGCGCCGGTGAGGAGAAGGTCAGCTGCCAGCCGGTCGGGTTGTGCTCCAGCGGGCTTGGCGCCAGGCCCGCCGCGCAGCGAGGGCGCGGTGCTGACGGGCGTCGTATGACCGGTCTTCAGCACTCGACGCGGAACCCGGCACGACGAGTGGGGCCGTACGCGGGCCGGGGCCCCGCCGAGTCCTGGTCTCGCCGTTCAGCATGCCCTGCGCCAGGCCCCAGCTCCCATTTCTTTTGCATGGAGGAGAGCTCCAGCCTGCGGGACTCGGGGCAGAAGCGGTGGGTCGGCTCGGTGTACTCGACATGGAAAACGGCCTTGCCGGCCTTGATGAACGGTGTGAGCCGCGCGCACTCGGTGTACTGCGCGCACTGCTCGTTGACCGCGAAGTCGAAGGCGTCCACCAGTTGCGGGATCTGCGGCAGGTCGTTCTTCAGGCCGACGGCCAGGCCGCGTTCGTGGGCGATTTCGGCGATCATGCGGTTGTATCTCAGCTGGTCCCGCGCGGTGAGCGGAAGCCGGTATCGTGGCCGTATCCCTCCACCAGGTCGGGCTCCACCGCGTCGAATCCCTTGTCCCGGCACATGTCGAACCGCGCTTCCATGACCGGCCGCAGCACGGAGATCTGCCGGATGTCGAGCCAGCGCTCGCCCTGCCAGCCGTTCGGCCCGCCCAGCACCGAGCGGGGAAGGCGTCCCTGTCGGGCCGGTAGCCCTCCCAAGCGCCTACGTTGATGTAGCAGATCACCTTGCGGTCGGCGCGGTGGAGCCGGGCGACGTCCTCGGCGTCGTTCTCGAAGCCGTCGATGTCGTAGACCGGTACGTCGGCCGCCTCGGCGTCGACCTTCCCGTCGAGCTGCCACTGCCAGGCCAGTCCCGGACGAGGCTGCCACCGCCCCTCCGTGGCCCGTCCGACTCCGCGCCCCGGCCGCCACGCGTATCGGAACAGCCGGTCAGCGCGGTGGTCACCGAGACCGCCAGCACCGTCAGCAGGGTCGCCCACGCCCGAGCTCCGTGCCTCACTGCTCCGCCCCGGTCAGCACCGGTGTCAGCCGGGACCACGGGTTGGTGGTTCCCCGGTCACTGGGCCCGACACCGCGGCGCCACGCTCGTGGGCGGTGCGCACGGCCAGCGGCGCCAGCGCCTCGGGCACGCCGTACACCAGATGGCAGAAGCGGTCGGGCGAATGGCGCGCCGTCCAGTGGGGTCTGCTGAACGCCGACACATAGGTGGACCACGGGCCCTCGAACGTGACGACGAGATCGGCGATCCGGGCGAAGCCGGGGGCCGGGTGCACGCCGGGTTGAGGACCACGGGCGACGCGCCCTGCCTGCGCAGCGCGCACCAGCGTCCGGCAGGCGGGCAGCGCGTCCTCGGCCGCGCTCACCCGGTCCAGGAAACAGCCGTCGGTCGCGTACCACTCCCGGTGCCGGGCGGCATCGGCTGTGACATCCGCGGCGGGCCGGGTGCCGTAGTCGGTGTCCACGTAGCCGAGCAGCCGGGCGCCCGCGTCGCGCAGTGCGCCGGCCACGGAGACGAAGGCGGGATCGGGAGCGTGGCCCGGCCCGTCCGCGGGATTCAGCACGACCGCGTAGGTGCGGTCGGCCGCCGCGATGAGGCGGTGCCAGGCCCCGGGTCCTCGGCCGGGTGGACGTACAGCGGGATCAGCAGGCTCACGACGGGGTTCGCTTTCCTCGCGCGGGGACAGGGGCGGGCGCCGGCCGACCACAACGCCGCCAGCGACTCCCGGAGCGCATACGAGGGACGCCAGCCGAGGGTCGTCCGGGCGGCGGAGATGTCGGAACACTGCCAGGACACCTGCTCCGAGCGGGCCGAGCCGGCGCCCTGTTCCTCGATACGTCCGCCGAAGCCCGCGATGTCCGCGAGCGTACACACGAGGTGGCGCACCGGTACGGCGTCGCCGCCGCTGATGTTGAGCACGCGCGGCAGCGGCCGGGAGCGGTCACCGCCCGCTCCACTGCCCGCGCCACGTCGCGTGCGTCGACGAAGTCGCGGTACGCCGACAGGTCCCCGAGGCGGAGCACCGCGCCGGGGTCCGAACCCGCCTCGTGTAACAGCCGGGCGACCCGGCCGGGCAGCCCGGCGGGCGGTGCCCGCGCCCCACCGGGTTGCCGACCCGGAGGACGAGCGCGTCCAGGGGAGGTGGAGACGGTGACTGTGCCGGCCAGTTTCGTGGCCCCGTAGGCGCTGAGCGGGTGGGTGGCCGCCGACTCCGCCGTCGGGACCCGGCCGGCCCCGGACCGTACTCGGCCGCCGAACCGAGATGGACCAGCCGGGCCGAGGGACAGGCCAGGGCCATCGCCGTGCACAGGGCGGCGGGCCCCGGGCGTTGGCCTCCGCCAGCGTCACCGGGTCGCCGCCGGTCGCACCGGCGCAGTTGACCACCGCGTCCGGCGCCACCGACGCCAGGGTCTTCGCGAGCAGGTCGGTGGAGTCAGCGGCGAGGTCGAAGGAACGCCTGCGGCGGGGACCGGCCGCCGGCGAGGACCCGTGCGCCCGGAAGGGTGCCGAGCCGCTCGACGACGTGGGCCCCAGATAGCCGGTGGCACCAGGACGAGAATGCGCATACGGTGCTCAGGCCCCTTGAGCAGCAGGGACTTGCGGCTGGTGAACTCCGCGTTGGCACGGTCGTAGTCGTCGGGACGACCGATGTCCAGCCAGTAGCCGTCGAAATCGTAGGCGTGCGGCGGGTTGCCGGATCCCAGCAGGTCCAGCACCAGCTCGTCGAAGCCCAGCGGCAGCCCGGCTGTGTATCCGTCGAGTGTGGACCGGGTCAGCCCGTACACCCCATGGAGACGCGGTAGTCCATGCTCGGCTTCTCGGTGAAACCGACGACCTTGCTCGCCTCGGTGGTCAGCACCCCGAAGTCGATGCGCACCTGGCGCGCGTAGGTGGCGATCGTCAGGGTGCTCCGGAGCCCTGGTGGCGGTGGAGGATGTCGGCGTAGTCGAGGTCGGTGAGGATGTCCCCGTTCATCACCAGGAAGTGCTCCGGCAGCCGTTCACGCATCGTCAGCAGGGGTCCCATGGTGCCCAGCGGGGATTCCTCGGTGGAGTAGTCGACTCTCAGGCCCCACTGGGATCCGTCGCCGACGTAGGCTCGGATGATCTCGCCGAGATGGCCGATGGCGATGGTGCAGCCGGTGAAGCCGGCCGAGGCGAGCTGGCGCAGGACGATCTCGAGGATGGCGTGCTGGTCGCCGATGGGCACCAGCGGCTGGGCAGGGCCGTGGTGTAGGGCCGCAGCCGGACACCCTTGCCGCCGGCCATGATCACTGCGTACATGGTCTTCCCCTTGCTCGACGTGCCGGACGTGGGTCAGATGTTGTAGATGCCGGTCTTGTAGCGGGCGAGGTTGGCCGGCTCGCGGAAGAACCGCACCGTGTGCGCGAGGCCCTCTTCCAGGTCGTGCGCCGGGCTCCAGCCGGTCGCTGCGCGCAGCCGGCCGGCGTCCGCGACAAGTCGCATCACCTCGGAGTTCGCGGGCCGCAGCCGCTGCGTGTCCTCGCGGACGTCGAGCGCGGTGTCCATCACCTTGCCGATGAGGGCGACCAGGTCGCCGACGGAGATCTCGCCGCCGGTTCCGGCGTTGAAGGTGCGGCCCACGACCCGCTCGGCGGGCGCGGAGCCGACCGCCAGGAACGCCTGCGCGGTGTCCTTGACGAAGGTGAAGTCGCGAGTGGGGCGCATGTCGCCGAGGGTGATGGTCCGCTCCCCGGCCGCGACCTGGCCGATGACGGTCGGGATCACCGCCCGCATGGACTGCCGCGGCCCGAAGGTGTTGAACGGCCGCAGCGTTACCACCGGGGTGTCGAAACTGGCGTGGTAGCTGTCGGCCAGCCGGTCCCCGCCCGCCTTCGAAGCCGCATAGGGCGACTGGGTGTTGATGGGGTGGTCCTCGGTGATCGGTACGGTCTGCGCGGTGCCGTAGGTCTCGCTGGTGGAGGTGTGCACCAGCCGCGGTGTGCCCGCGGCCCGTACCGCCTCCAGCACGTTCAGTGTGCCGGTGACGTTGGTGTCCACGTAGCTGTGGGGCGCCCGGTAGGAGTACGGGATGGCGATGAGGGCGGCCAAGTGGTAGACACGGTCGGCCCCTTCGACGAGATGGCGGACCGAGCCGGGTCCCGGACGTCGCCGAGGACGATCTCGACCTGGTCCAGGACGGCGGGGAGAGGGTCTCCAGCCAGCCGTACGAGGAGAAGGAGTTGTACTGTGCCATGGCCCTCACCCGGTGACCGGAGGCGACGAGCGCCTCGGTGAGGTGGGAACCGATGAAGCCCTCGGCTCCGGTGACGGCGGCGAGCGGTGGGGCGGTCAAGGTGGTGTCCTTCCGCTGGTTGCTGGTTGCTGGTTGCTGGTTGCTGGTTGGCGGCCGCGGGCGGCCGGGAGACGGATGGTGGTGCGGCGGCACGTGCGCGGTCGGTGGATCGGTGTCAGCCGTGGGCGGCCGGGCGGCCCAGCTGCCGTATGGCCACCGTGGCCAGACAGAGCACGGCGGCACCGCAGCACAGCGGCAGCGCCGCGGTGCCCGGTGGGCGCCGGTCAGCATCACCGTGCCGGCGAACGCCGCCGCGGTGAGACAGAGGGCAGCCGGCGGCCAGGCGATGCCGAACGCCTGAAGCAGCAGGGAGATCCACAGGGTGGCGGCGAGCAGCAGCAGGGTGGCGGGTTCGGAGTCCACGAGCAGCGCCGCCGGCGCGAGTGGACCGAGGTACACCAGCAGGCAGCCGGCGAGAACGGCGGCGGAACGGGCCCGGAACCCAGCGAGTGTCCTCGCGGACCGCAGAGCCGCCACCGACAGTCCGCGGTAGCGGTACAGCAGCCACTCGGCCGGCCCCATGCTCAGGGTCAGCACGATCACCGCCCAGGGATGGTCCCGGCCTGCCAGGAACACCAGCGACCCGGCGGCCAGTCCGAACAGCCCGTAGGGCAGGGACGGCAAAGCCCAGGACGCGTGGCCCCGGCGCCGCGGCCGGGGCCGGGACCCTGCGGGTGGCGCGCAGCGCCAGCCGGCCGCGGCGACCGCACCGAGGAGCGACAGCAGCGGCAGCCCGGCCCGGAGCACGGTCCCGGCTCCCACCACAGCAGCGCCGTCCCGCCGGCGGCGACCGGCGTGAGGACCGCCAGCAGCAGCCGCTCGTGGCCCAGTACGAGCAGCACACCGGCCGCCGCGAGGTACCCCGACTGGGTCGCTACCACCAGGGTCGTCACGACCGCCCCGAGAGCGCGGCTCCGGCGGCGGTCGCCATGGCAGCGCACAGGGGCGCCCCTTCGCCAGGGTGCGGCCCGCCTCCAGGCGCCCGGTCGCCAGGCGCAGGTACGCCCGGTGGCTCAGTGCCTGGTTCAAGGCCCAGGAGATCAGCCCGGCCATCACGAGCGCCCGCACCGTGCCGTCAGGGGCAGCAGTGGCCCGGCCAGCGCGTAGGCGAGGCCGGGCAGCGCGAACAGCAGCCCGCGCAAGGCGCAGCGCAGATGGTCCGGCCGCCAGGGATCGGCGGGCCTCGGCGGCTCGGGGAACGTCCGCGGTATGCGCTGGTACAACGCCGTCGCCAGCGAGAACAGGTCGGTGTGCCCGTACTTCTCCCGGATCGCCTCGCCGGTGAGCCCCTCGGACTCCAGCAGCGCGGCGACCTCGTAAGGGTGGACCGCAGGCGCGATGCGGTCGGCCAGTTCGGCGGCGAGCCTGTCCACCGCGTCGCGCCGCACCCGTGGCCGGGCAGGACCAGGGCCAGTGTGTGCTGGTCGGCGAGGCGCAGTGCGAGGCTACGGTCGTCGGCGAGGCGCAGGGCCAGAGTGTCCTGCTCCGCGCCGCCCGGCTCCAGTGACATGGGTCCGCTCATCCGGCCGCGCTCCTCACCGGGGACATGCCCGCTGTCGCCGGCGCGCGTTCCTCCACGGCCGCGGGTGCGCTCCGGCCGCCGGACGCCGACAGCTCCAGGTAGATGGAGCGGAAGGTGTCGATGGTCTGCCTCAGGGTGAACTGTTCGATCACCCTGAGGCGGGCCGCCTCGCCCATCCTCCGGCGCTGCTCGGCGTCGGCCAGCAGCTCCAGTGCCGCGGCGGCCATCGCGGCCGGGTCACGGGGCGGCACCACGAGACCGGTGTCGCCGACGGCCTCCCGGACGCCGCCCACGTCCGTGGAGACGGTCGCCCGCCCACAGGACATGGCCTCGATCAGGGTGAACGGGAAGCCCTCGCTGATGCTGGAGAGCATCACGACGTTGCCCGCCGCGTAGGCGTCCCTGATGTCCTCGACCCGGCCCTCGAAGGTGACCGCACCGGCGTGGCCCAGCTCCGCGGCCAGTGCCTCGCACCTGTCCCGGTAAGCCTCTCCGCCGCGCGGCGTGCCGCCGAACAGGCGCAGCCGCGCGGCGGCACCCGCGCCCGTACGAGGGCGAAGGCGCGGATCAGGGTCTCCAGGTCCTGATCGGATCGACACGGCCGGCCCAGCTGAGCACGGGGTCGGCCGGTTCGGGCCGGCGGGCGGGAACGCGGCGGGGTCCACGCCGTTGTAGACCGTCTGGATCGACTCCGGCGCGGCACCGCCGCGCCTCCCAGAGCCGGTTGTAGCGGTTGCCCGGGGTGATCAGGGCGGCCCGCCGGTACGTCTCCTCCGCCAGCAGCCGGAAGAAGCCCAGCACGAGCGCCTTCACCGGCCACCGGTAGGGAGCGGTGCGGTATCCGAGGTAGCGCTCGCGCAGATAGACGCCGTGCTCGGTGAGCAGCAGCGGCACGCCGTGCCGTTCCAGCGCGGCGAGGCCCGGCAGGACCGCCACGCCGCCGCTGACCGCGTGCGCCACGCCCGCCTCCGGGAACGGGGCGGCCAGCGGTCTCAGCGCGTGCTCCAGCAGCGTGGTCGCGGTCACCGCGTCCTGCAGGGTCGGCCGGGCCTCGCGTACCGCGAGTCCGGGCCGGTTCCAAAGGGCCGTCAGGATGCCGATGGCCCGGTCCCCGCGCAGGAACGGACTGAGCCGGCCGTCCTCGGCGGCCCGCGCGAGCGTGTACAGGGCCTGGCCGAAGCCGTCCTCGGCGCGCGGGTCGAGCAACGCGGTCACGAACCGCTCGTAGGACTCGGCGAGCCGCCTGAGGTGTTGCCCGCGCGGCGCGCCGTCCGGGCGGGGCCCACATGGGGACGGAGACGATACGGCCGACGTTGGCGGGGACGTCCCAGGTGACCGGTTCGCGGCCGGTGCCGGTGACGGCGATCACGTCGAAGGCGATGTCGGGCATGCCGGTGAGGAGCTGGTCGCACCAGACGCTCACACCGCCGGGACTGTGCGGGTAGGTGCCTTCGGTGAGGAGGGTGACGCGCGACGCGCAGGAGTGTCGCGCGCCGTGGGGAAAGTGCATCAATGTGCTCCACGGCCGGGGAGTTGGGGTGGCGGGCCCAGGGTGGCGGGCCGTCCCGGCCGCCACCGGCGGCCGGGACAGGAGGGCGTACGCCTGTCAGCGCTCCGCGCCGTAGGGGACCTGCTCCTTGACGCCGGCCGGCACCTCGGTCCGGGTGCGGCGGACATCAAGGCCGGCGTCCTGTCCGGCTCGACCGCCGTGGCGGGCGCACCGGCGGAGGTGGGCAGGTCCAGGGTGTACGGCAGGCCGTTTGCCGAGGCCCAGCCGGAGACCGCGCCGGCGTAGGCGGACCCGAAGTCCGTGCCGCTGTGCCGCGTACCGGCGGGCATGGTGGCCGCAAGGGCCACGCCGTCGGGCGCCTGCACGGTCACGCTGTCGCCGATCCGGTAGGCGGTTACCCGGCCTGAGTGGAGGGCGGCCCGCCAGGCGGCCCGGCGCTGCATCTCGACGCCGATGTCCTTCATGCGGAGATTCACCACGGGGTGTCGTCGGTGAACAGGCCGTCGTAGTCGTCGAGCACACCGTCGAGCACCGGATAGGCGATGCGGTCCTCGGTGAGGTTCGACTGGTGGATGAAGTGCGGCTTGGGGTCGTTGGCGAGGACGTGCCCCAGCGCGATCCGGGTCTCCAGCGGCACGATGTGCTCGGTGTAGCCGGTGGCGATGTCCAGCGGCGCGGCCAGGCAGGTGGTGGTGGCGGGGTTGTCATCGCAGATCCCGCTGCCGCCCTGTGTGCGGGAGGTGTAGACCCAGTTGTACTCGTCGACCTGCTCGGCCGCCCGCCCGGCGTTGTAGAAGATGTTCATCGGATAGCGGGAGACGGTCGTCGCGGTGCCGACCTGGCGCTGCACGGGGTCACGGGAGTTGTCCGAGCCCAGCCATTCGATGCCCGTGTCGGTGAGGGCGAGCCCCAGGTTGGGGTTGTCCACAGGCTGTTGCGGCGTCAGCTTCAGACCGGAGTGCTCACCGGTGACCAACTCCTCGCTCCGCAACGGAAGTCCGGCTGCCACGCCCCACGCCTCGTTGCTCGCGATCTCGTCGGCGATCTCGTTGCGGCCTACCCACCGGGTGGAGCCGTCCGCGTTCCTCGCGCATTTCCACGGCACCACGCCGGTGTCCTGCACGCAGCCCAGGAACGAGTGGGTGTAGGTGTGGTTGACCCAGCGGAACCGGTCGCGGTCGGCTATCAGCTTGTCGGCGAGGGCGTCCTGGCCGCCGTTGTCCTCGCGGTGGTCCACGGTGCCGGAGGCGTTGTAGGCGAAGTCGAGGGTGAAGTCCCGGTAGCTCTGCCAGGTGGTCGCGTGGTCGACGTCGGCCGGGACCATGCGGATCGGGTTCAAAGTGCCCTCGCCCGGCCGGCAGTCCACGTCGCCGGGCGTGCAGTTGAGTGCGCTGTCCCAGCGGTCGTCGGCGGCGAAGACGTCGTCGACGTGGACCGCGAAGTAGTTGCGGGCGGCGCCGAGGTGCACCCGCCGGTCATCCACTCCACGATGCCCGGGCCAGCAGCCGGTACTGCTGCTGGTACTGGTTGTAGACGAAGGTGACGACGAGTTCGCGCCGCCCGTCGTGCCGGTACTCGCCCACCAGGGAGCCCTTGGCCGCCCTGCCCGGGATGGCGGCCTGGATGTAAGGGACGAAGTCGGCGCCCGCCGCCGGCGTCGAAAGGTAGGCGTAGGACTCGCCCACGGTGGGGAGTTGTCCTCGAACGGGACAGCGCCCTCCAGGTAGCCGAAGGCCCCGGCCCTTCCGGCCTGCGTCACCTCGGCCCGCACTCCGTCGACGCTGCCGGCGTAGCCCGTGCCGACCGCAGCGTTGAGCCCCACCTGCGGACGTGCGTAGGTGTAGGCGTCGACCTGCGGGATCGAGTACGTCTGCTCGTAGGCCACGAGGGCCGCCATCTCGGCGGAGCCCGTCGGGAACGGGTTGTCGTTGGGCAGGACGACGGCCTGGTACTTCGCGCGCGGTCGGCCGTCGACCGTGTCGGCGAGGAAGCCTGCGTCGATCACGGCCCGGCCGGCGTCCTCCAGGTCGACCTCGGTGTACGGCGTTCCGGCGTTCTCCAGTTCGGCGGCGATGGCGTCGGTGGACGGCCCCGTCGCTCACGACCAGCACGCGCAGATCGACGCGCGGTGTCGGATCGTCCGCCTGGGCCGTGGCAGCCGGCAGCCCGATCGTTGCCATCAGTGTGCCCACTACGAGCGCGGTGTTGCGAATGGTCCGCTTCATGCGGTGGAAGTCCCTCCCCAGGGCAGGGGAGGTTGGGCTCCTGTCGGAGCCTGCCCACCCCATGACCAGGCCGTCGCCCCTGGGACGCCGGCCGTCGACGCATTCGTCGACTCACATAGTGAGGTCTGTGTGGAGTTCTTGTGTGCCTCGTGCGGAATTTGACGGAAAAGCATATGTGTCCATCAATGCGACAAGGTGGTCGTTGTGGGCGGTGTGGTGCCCCGGTCGTCGGGGTGGGACCCGTCCGCAGGCCCGTGTGCTGCTGCGGAAGGCGAACGGCGGAACGCGGGTCGCCGGATTCCGCGGAGCTGGAACGCCAATGGTCTACGCCAAACTGCCGGCCGGTGTGGAGCTGGATCAAGTCACTTTCAGGGGGCATGCCGACGGCGGCCGGCGTGGAGCAGGGCCGGCCGCCGTCTTCGTCCATGAGGACCCCGCTCAGCGGGGCGTGCGCCGCTCAGGGCACGCAGGAGTGCGGTCACGCGCACAGCACGCGGGTCTCGGGCGTGTAGACCGGGCCGCCGCTGAGGCTGGTGCTGTCGCTGAACTCGACGTAGAAGTAGGAGTAGAAGCCGATGTTGCCGTTGCAGCCGGAGTCGGCGGCGACCTGCAGGGTCAGGGTGACGGTACGGCTCTGGCCGGGCGGGACGGTGGTGCCGTAGTTGGCGCCGAGGTTCGCCGGCCCGGTACCGGAACACGGACGGCCCCGGCGTCCGTCGCCAGACTGCAGCCGGTAAAGCTGTACTTGAGATCGGGGCGCTGGGTGGTCAGCCAGGTCGGGTCGATGGCCTGGTGGATGAACCAGATGTCGTACGTCTGGTTGTTCTTGATCGTCATCGACAGGTTCACCGCACCGCCGGGTGTGGTGGTGGCGGCGTCGGTGCTGAACGACAGCTCGGCCGGTGCCGGGTCGGCGGCGCTCGCTGCGGGCGTCAGGCCGAAGAGGGTGAGGGCGAGGGCCATGATCGTGGCGAAACCGAAGCGTCTCGTGCGACTGAATCTCATGGGCCGGGAGATTAAGCACGGTCACCACGCGCCGTCTGCATCCCGAGACGCGCCGCGCACATGGTGCGGCTGAAAGTGGTCGGAAGGTGAAGGTCTTGTGGAGTCGTCTTCACGTGGTGTCGTGGGGCTGTTCCCGCACGACAACGCCATGATGTGCCGTGAGTACGGAGGGTGGGCCATGCGTGCCCGGCCGGGAGGTGCGCGTTGTGAGGCCAATGGCGAATTCCGGGCGGCTCGTGCCGGCTTTCGGGCGTCGCGTCTGCAGGCCCCGGTGGGCGGGAGCGCGGTAGTGGCCATGAGGGAGCGGCCGGTGATCACTTCTCGTGCGGCGGGACCGGGCACGACCCGGGTCGGTGCTGGTGAGGAGAAGATCAGCTGCGAGCCGGTCGGGTCGTGCTCGTCCCCAGCGGATCAGCGGAGTGGACATCGGGTGGACAGCGGACGTCAGCCCTGGGCGCGGTGCGACGTCCGGGGCGTGGCGGGCAGCGGAGCCTGGGCGGTGCGCGTCACATCGCCGATCACCTCCACCACATCGGGCCCGTAGGCCTGGGTGTTGATGACCTTCAGCAGCAGGCAGAAGGAGTTGTTGCCGTGCTTTCGCAGCAGCTTCTCGTGATTGCGGGCGAGGTAGCGTGTGGCCGCCTGGTTGGTGATGGCCCGCTGCCCGCAGAACAGGAACACGGGCCGCGCGTCCTGACCACCGGTCAGCCTGGCGACCAGGACGTGCTCAGCGACACCCGGCTCCAGCCGGTAGCGCTCGAACCCACCTGGAAGGCCGCCCGGTCGGGTCCCGGCTCCGGATCCGTATTGACCTTCACGCCGGGCAGCAGCGACTGCAGATGGGCGGCCATCCGGCGGTTGGACCCCGGACCGCCGAGGCAGAATTCCGTACGCTCGCCGAACCCTGCTGGGCGGTGTCGTGGGAGACGATCTGGGCGTGCGCCGAACAGTCCTTGATCAGCGCGGAGAGTTCGAGCAGGGCGAAGACGTCGTAGCGGTGCACGGCGCCGTCCCCGCCCGGCTCGCGGTTGACGACCAGCAGGCACTCCGAGTTCCCGGGCAGCCCGAAGAACGCCTGTTTGCGGCGGAGTTTGCGTCGCCAGAGGTATGTGCGGGCGAGCCAGCCGAGGGTGGCGCTGATCCCGGCGGCTATGACACCCAGCACGAGGTTGCGTACATCGTCAGTCATGGGCGGCGATATTAGCGGTCCTTCCGGCGCCGTGTCGGCGCCGGTCATGACGATACGGGTGGGGCGCGTTACCCTGCGCGGACGATCCCTCACTGGAGGTACGGATGCGTCGTTCCATCGGGCGTCATGTGTCGTTGCTGGGTGTTGCCGCCGTCGTCGTCTCGCTCGGCGCGGCGGCCCCGCGGCCCTTCCCGCCGGGGCCGCCACCGCCAAGTCGCCCGTGGCAGTGGGATACGGGGAGCGGTGGCGAGCGTCGACGCGGATGCGTCGGCGGCCGGCATCGAGGTGCTGCGCAAGGGTGGCAACGCGGCGGACGCCGCAGTGGCGACCGCGGCCGCGCTAGGTGTCACCGAGCCCTATTCGGCCGGCATCGGCGGCGGAGGCTACTTCGTCCACTACGATGCGAAGAAGGGCACCGTCCAGACGATCGACGGCCGCGAGACCGCGCCGCGCAGCGCCGACTCCTCGCTGTTCCTGGAGGACGGCAAGCCGATCCCGTTCGACGACGTGGTCACCAGCGGCCTCGGTGTCGGCACCCCGGTACGGCGGCCACCTGGGACAAGGCGCTGGACGCCTGGGGCAGCAAGTCGCTGCGGCAGCTGCTGAAGCCCGCCGAGCGGCTCGCGCGGGACGGATTCGTCGTGGACGATACGTTCCGCTCGCAGACCGCGGGGAACCAGGCCCGGTTCGCCGACTTCCCCGCCTCCTCGGAGCTCTTCCTGCCCGATGGCCGGCTGCCGGTGGTGGGATCGGTATTCAAGAACCCCGATCTGGCCCGTACGTACGAGGAGTTGGGCCGCGACGGCGTTGACGAGCTGTACCGGGGCGAGCTGGCCGACGATGTCGTACGCGCGGTGCGCACACCTCCTGTCGACCCGGCGGCCGACCGGGTGGTGCGACCGGGTGACCTGACGGCCAGGGACCTGAGGGCGTACCGCACACTGCGGCAGGACCCGACCCGGGTGGGGTACCGGGGCTGGACGTGTACGGGATGGCACCCTCGTCGTCCGGCGGCACCAGCATGGGTGAGGCGCTCAACATCCTTGAGTCCACGGACCTTTCGAAGGCGAGCCAGGCGCAGTATCTGCACCGGCTCATCGAGTCGAGCAGGATCGCGTTCGCCGACCGGGGGCGCTGGGTCGGTGACCCGGCGTTCGAGGACGTACCGACACGGGAGCTGCTCAGCCAGCGGTTCGCGGACTCGCGGGAGTGCCTGATCAGGGACGATGCTGCTCTCACCAGCCCGCTCGCTCCCGGCGACCCGCGCAACCCGCCCGTGCGCCGCGGGCGGCAAGGCTGCCCCGACGACGTACGAGGGCGAGAACACCACGCATCTGACGGCAGCCGACAAGTGGGGCAACGTCGTTGCCTACACGCTGACGATCGAGTCCACCGGCGGCAGCGGCATCACGGTGCCGGGACGCGGCTTCCTGCTCAACAACGAACTGACCGACTTCTCCTTCGCGCCCGCGAGCCGGCGGTGCACGACCCGAATCTGCCGGGTCCGGGCAAGCGGCCGCGGTCCTCGATGTCGCCGACCATCGTGCTGGAACACGGCAAGCCGGTGCTGGCGCTCGGATCGCCGGGCGGCGCAACCATCATCACCACCGTGCTGCAGTCCCTGACCGGGCACGTCGACCGGGATCTCCCGCTGGTCGAGGCCATCGCCGCACCGCGTGCCAGCCAGCGCAACGCGCCGGCGACGGAGATCGAACCGGGACTGTGGGACAGCCCGGTGCGCGGAGAGCTGGAGGCGCTGGGGCATGTCTTCAAACTGAACCCGGAGATCGGGGCTGCCACCGGAGTGCAGCGGCTGCCCGACGGGCGCTGGGTCGCGGCCGCGGAAAAGGTGCGGCGCGGAGGCGGCTCGGCCATGGTGGTGCATCCGAGCGGGAAGTGATGACCGGCCGGCAGTGACAAGAGGCCTCGGGGCCGGTACGGCGCGAGCGCGCCGTACCGGCCCCGAGGCGTGAAGGGCATCCCGCGGTGCGTACGCGAACGCTCGCCTTCTCCGTCGCGGCCCCGGCCGCCACCCTGCTCGCCGTACCGGCCCGGCGGGACGGGGCGGTAGGGTCACGGCCGTGACTCTCCAGGACTTCGCCCGCAGTGAGTACGTCAGTCTGACCACGTACCGGAAGGACGGCACGCCCGTCGCGACGCCCGTCTGGGCCGCGGCCGAAGGCGACGTGCTGTTCGTCTGGACCCGCTCCGATTCATGGAAGGTCAAGCGGCTGCGCAACAACAGCCGGGTCGTCGTCACCGTCTGTGATATGCGCGGCCGGATCGCCGAGGGGCACCGAGCGCCGAAGGCAAGGCCCGGCTGCTCGACGAGGCCGGTACCCGGGTGGTGCGCAAGCTGCTGGCCCGGAAGTACACCTGGAAGTTCTGGCTCATCGACTGGCCCGCCATGGTCGTACGCCTGGGCAAGCGCCCGCACACGGGGATCGCGGTCACCTTCTGAGGTTCACGCCGCCTCCCGTCGCACCACGGCCGAAAGACGCACGTAGCCCTTCCGTAACATGCCTGCGGTCGAATGCCTGCGGACTGGAGGACTTCAGTCCGCAGGCCGGCGGGGCGATGATGACGATGCGTCAATATGCGGTGGAGGTCGGGGAGTTCGCGCGGTATCTGCGAGACCTGGCGGCCTTGCTGGACCCGGGCGGGGCTGGTACGGAGTCTTCCGCGGGCGCGACCCGGAGGAATGCGGGCGTGCCTCGACGGGGCCGAGGTGCCGCCCTGGGACGTGGTGGAGTCCCTGCTCCAGGACCTCGCCGCAGTGCGTGGTACCGGGTTCGCCGAGCGCGAGTCGGTACGCGCCGCGGCGCTGTACTTCGCATCGGCCACCGCCTACGACCGGCGGCCGGGCGGTCGGAACGCCCTCGCCGAGAGGCTGGAGCTGATGCTCGGGGAGCGGGCACTGGCGGCCCGGCGCCTGAGTGCACCGGGGCCGAGGCGCAGGCCTGGGCGCGGGACGACCTGGCGCGCGCCACGGCACGCTGCGCGGAGCTACGTAAACGGCTGGCGGCGGTCGCGGGTGCACCGGGCGCCGGGTCCGGGCGGACGTCGAGGACGCCGCCGCGTCGGCCCCAGCCGCAAGAGGCCGCGCGGCGCCAGGTTCGCGGGCCTGGAGGCGGACGAAGACGCCGGCTCGCCGCCTTCTTCCATACCTGCGCTGCCCGTCCCGCCCACGGCGCCGGCCGCCGCGCCGCGCGGGGCCCGCTTCAGCGGTGCGCAGGCGGAAGGCGTGAGCGACCGGCCCGCCCGGAATCCCGGCCCGGTGCCATGGACCCCGCCGCCCGCAGGGTCGCCGACGACGCGGTCGAACTCCTGGTGCGGCTGCGCGCGGAGGGCCGTAGCGGTGAGGCGCACGTGGTGCTCTGCGAGGCGGCGGCCTGGCCGGCGGAACGGCTGCCCGTATTCGCTGTCGCGCTGCACCGTGCCGGGCTGGCCGCCGACTGGGCCACGCTGCTGTGGGAGGTGTCCTCGGCCTCGCCCGTGGAATTAGCGGCCGCAGTAGGTGCGTTGGCCTCCGCAGGGCGCCCGGAGGACTGCGGGCTGCTGCTGCGTCAGGGGTCGCGCGCCCTGCGGACGAGATCGCCGAGGCCGTTGTTGCCCTGGACCGGGCCGGTCTGGAGCCGGAGGCGAGGGCTCTGCTGGGTGCGTTCGTCCGCGTACGAAGCCCGCGGGAAGCGGCGATGATCGCCGGCAGCGGCCGGCGCCATCTGGTACCGCAACTGCTGGCCGCCGCCCGTGAGGTATCCGCGGCGCGGGAAGGGGACCTCGTCCACGCGCTGCGGATGGCGGGCCTCGCCGAAGCGTGACCTCGTACTCCATGTCGCGTCGGCCCGGGAGCCACCACCACGGCGGGTCCGGGAGGTCCTCAGCCGATGCCGCCGGTCGTACGCCGGCCCATGGAGCGGCGGTCGTCGATGTCGGCCCAGCGGTCGCCGTATACGGTCTGCCGGATACCCGGTTCACGCAGGAAGTCGTGCGGAAAGCCGAGCGGTACCGCGCTCACCTCGTCGAGCCGTTCGACCGAGTCCCGGCCGAGCTCCACCTCCAGGCAGGCCAGGTTGTCGGCGAGCTGGCTCAGCGTGGACGCCCCGATGATCGGGACGATGTTGCCGGGCCGCCCGCGCAGCCAGACCAGCGCCACCTGGGCCGGGGTCCAGCCACCCTGTTCGGCGATCTCCACGACCGCGGTGACGGTGTCGCGCTCCGGTCCTTCCGGGGTGTCGGCGAGGTGCTTGCCCGTGAGGCTGCCGCGCGCGAGCGGGCTCCAGGCGAATACGGCCTGGCCGAAGGCGGCTGCCTGCGGCAGCAGTTCGCGCTCCGGGGTCCGCTCGAGCAGGCTGTAGCGCAACTGCGAGCCCGCGAACGCCGTCCAGCCACGCAGCTCGGCCACTGTGCTGGCCTGGGCGATCTCCCACGCCGGCCAGTCGGAGACGCCGACGTAGAGCACCTTGCCGGCGCGTACGAGGTCGTCGAGCGCGCGCATGACCTCATCGACCGGAGTGAAGTTGTCCCGTGCGTGCACCCACAGCACATCCAGACGGTCGGTACGCAGCCGGTCCAGGCTCGCCTCCACCGACCCGACGAGGTTCTTGCGATGGTTGCCCGCCGAGTTCACATCGCCCTCGGCCGTCGCGCAGGTGTACTTGCTGGCGAGTACGAGGGCTTCGCGACGGTCGCCGAGCAGCTCGCCCAGGACCGTTTCCGAGGTGCCGGCCGCGTAGATGTCGGCCGTGTCGATGAAGTTGCCGCCCGCCTCGAGATATGCGTCGACGATCTGCCCGCTCACCCTCCTGACCGCCTCCGGCTCCGATTCATGGCTGCCCAGGGTCATGGCGCCCAGGGCCAGTTCGCTGACCCGCAGACCGGTCCTGCCGAACAGTGTGTATCGCATGGGCTCCCCGTTTCGATCGGATGGTGCCCCGGACCCTACGAGCTGGAGTGCGCTCCAGGGCAAGGCCGCCGGGCGGGCCGGCCCCGGTGCGCCGTAGCTGTGGCCTTGCCGAGAAATATCCCGCCGCACCCTTTAGGCTCGATCGAGACATAACCACATAAGTGGGAAATGTCACCAGTGATGAGGAGGCACCATGATTGCCCAGGAAATCACTCTCACCGCGACACCGACCCAGGCCACCGCGCTCGGCGCGCTCATGGTCGAGCCCGAGGCAGCCATCAGCGACGCCCCGCTCTACACCCCAGAAGCCGCGGGCTTCCTGCTCGCACTCCTGCTCCTGTCGCCCAAGGAGCCGAAGGAGCCCCGGAGCTAGTGAGTTCCCAGTACGTGTTCGCCGAGGCGGCTGACGCCCTGGCAAGCAGTGTCCTCGGCGCCCTCAGCGGCGCCGGGGACACTGTGCAGCTGGCCCGGCACATCGATGACGCACCTGACGCGCTGGCGGCCCTTGCCGCCATCCGGGTGATCGGAGCGGACACCTTCGCCCCGCACCTCCTGGCAGGCAATCCCTTCCACGCACAGGACGCGGCCGTGGTGGCCAAGTCCTTCGAGGCCTTCCCGGCCGCCGAAACAGGATCACCGGCCCCGTCGAGCAGCTCGAACAGCGCACCGTCGCCTGGCGCGACTGGGCCACCGCGCAACTCCTGGACCGGCTCGGCGGGGACGGCTCGCCCGGATCGACGCACCCGCGCCGACGGACGACACCGCCCTCACCGCCACCGCCGACTGGCGCGCCTGGTCCGTCCGCATGGCCCAGCTTGCTCCCCTCGCCGTCCCGGGCCTGGACGGCCCGGTGCACGAGGCGGCCCGTGGCGGGCCCTGGCGCTGAGCCAGGGGTCAGCCGCTCGATCCTGCGCCGTGACCACGCCACGGCCGTACGCCTGATCCGCTGGCTGGCATGGCTCCAGCAGGAAGGCGTGCCCTGCCGCTGGACCCGGCCCTCGCCGCGGAGCACGTGGAGCTGGTGGGCGCGGCGGGCCCGCGAACGGCCCTCGACCTCGCCGTCACGCGCCACCTCCTGGAACGCCGCCCCCATGCCCGTGTGAAGACGGCCGCCGCGCTCCGCGCGAGGACGGCACACGTGGCGATCCCCGAGTCCGTGACCCGAGCGGCCAGGAGCATGGCGGACCGCGCCCTGTCGTGGCTGCACGCCAACCGCGCGCACGGCGGCCTGCCGCCCGGCACCACCGAGACGATGGCCGACCCGGACAGCGTCTACAAACCCCTGGGCGAAACCACTCTCGCCGCCTCCCTCATCCTGCGCGACGGGGTAGCAGGCCCGGGCCGGCTGGCAGCCGCCCATAGCCTGATGGACTTCACCTGGGAGCAGTTCCGCAGCGGGGACATGATCTACGAACGCCAGCTCCGGCACACCCTGATGACCGATCCGCTGGAGATGTACGCCCCTTCGTCCGCTGCGGCTACCGTCACGAGGGCCTGGACCGGCTGTTCGCGCACCGGTCCCGCATGCGGTCGGCCGCCAGTGTCGAGCTGCTGCCCAACCGCCGTCTCGCGGTGGCCAACGCCGCCCGGGTGGTGGGCCTGGACGCTGACGAGGACTGGGCGGCGCTGACCCGCGCCACCTGGCTGGGCGCCACGCCGGAGCCCTGGGCCGTCAACTGGATCACCGCCTACGCGATGACCCACACCGTGTTCCACCTCACCGACTGGGGCGCGGACCCGGCCGGGCTGCCTCCCGAGCTCGCCGCGTACGTGACCGACTGGCTCCCGGTGTGGACCGACGTCTGGAGCGAGGTCCAGCAGTGGGACCTGGTGGCGGAGTTCCTCATCGTCGGCGCCTGCCTTCCGGAGCCCTACTGCGCACCGGAGGACTGGGAGCGGCTGGCCGGCCTCCAGCACGATGACGGTCTCGTACCCGCGACAGCGCACCGGTGGACGACGATCCGCAGCAGCGGTTCAGGGACCACCAGCACACCGTAGTCGTCGCGGCCGTCGCCGGCTCGCTCGCCCTGGTGCGGGCAGCGGGGAGCGGTGAGCGAACCGGCGCCGGCCGGCTGCCTCCGGCCCCTGCTGGAGGCGGCCGGCGGGCCGGGTGCGGCGGTGGCGGCCGTCCGCGCGAGTGAACGGGTGGTGCTCTGTCGCGGGTGGAGGCCGGTACCCGCTTCGAGACCGGCTCGCTCACCAAGACCTTCACCGCCCTGCTGCTGGCCGAGCTCGCAGCCCGGGCGAGGTCCGCTACAGCGATCGTGCCGACCGCTATCTGCCGTGCCGGATTCCGGGGCCGCCGGTCACCCTTCTGCATCTGGCCACCCACACCTCGGGTCTGCCCAGGCTCCCTCCGGGACTGGTGGCCCGCGCGGTACGCAGCGGATGGCTCAGCAATCCGTACGCCAGGTTCGACGAGGGCGACCTCCTGGCCGCGCTGGAGCGTGTCCCGCTGCGCCACCGCCCCGGCACCCGGGTCCACTACTCCAACTTCGGCGCCGGCCTGCTGGGTCATGTGCTCGCGCGGGCCGCCGGCGGCACCGGCGGCGACTACGCCGCGCTGCTCGGCGAACGCGTGACCAACCCCTCGGTCTGACGGATACCGACTGCGATCCCAACCGCCCCCAGGCCACCGGTCATTGGCATGGCAGACCCGCCCGCCCCTGCTGATGCCCGGTCTTGCCGCCGCGGGCGCGGTGCGCTCCAGCGCCCGGGACATGCTCGGCTGCCTCACCGCACTGCTCGAACCCGACCGTGCTCCGAACCCGTCCCTGCGCACCGCGCTCGCCGAGGTGCAGCGCCCGCGGCTGACCCTGCCGAGGACAGGGTCACGCCTCTGCCTCATCTGGAACCTGCGTCCGCGCAGGGACGGGCGTTGCTCCACCACTCCGGAGGCACCCGCGGCTTCACCGTCTTCGCGGGCTTCCGGCCCGGCTCCGGCACGGCGCTCGTCGCCCTCACCAACACCGCCCCACACCGCTCGCCCCTTCATCCAGGCCGCCTACGGCGCGTTGTGCGAGCTGGACACCGCACCGTCTTGCACGGTGTGGACCGCTCGGGTGTGAAACAAGATCGACTCCGCCGGTTCACGGCGATGGTCTTGCCCCGCTGTGTGGCGGGGCTTACGTTCTCCTCTATGCACCGTGTCTACGGGCGTAGAAACCGCGTAGAGGCTCTCTGACGCCGCGTCGAAGGAGCAGCTCATGTCCCATGTCGTACGCGCCGCACTCGTCCAGGCGACCTGGACAGGCGACACCGAATCAATGATCGCCAAGCATGAGGAACATGCCCGCGAGGCCGCCAGGCAGGGGCGAAGATCATCGGATTCCAGGAGGTGTTCAACGCCCCTACTTCTGCCAGGTGCAGGGCCCGAGCACTACCGCTGGGCCGAACCCGTGCCGGACGGGCCGACCATCCGCAGGATGCAGGACCTGGCCCGCGAGACGGGCATGGTGATCGTGGTGCCGGTCTTCGAGCTGGAGCAGTCCGGCTTCTACTACAACACCGCGGCGGTGATCGACGCCGACGGCTCATACCTCGGCAAGTACCGCAAGCACCACATTCCTCAGGTCAAGGGCTTCTGGGAGAAGTACTACTTCAAGCCCGGCAACGCCGGATGGCCCGTCTTCGACACCGCGGTCGGCAAGGTCGGCGTCTACATCTGCTACGACCGGCACTTCCCGAGGGATGGCGTCAACTCGGCCTGAACGGCGCACAGCTGGTGTACAACCCATCCGCCACCTCGCGCGGCCTGTCCAGCCATCTCTGGCAGCTGGAACAGCCGGCCTCGGCCGTCGCCAACGAGTACTTCATCGCCGCGATCAACCGCGTCGGCCAGGAGGAGTACGGCGACAACGACTTCTACGGCACCAGCTACTTCGTGGACCCGCGCGGCCAGTTCGTCGGCGAGGTGGCCGGTGACAAGGAGGAACAACTCCTCGTCCGCGACCTCGACTTCGGCCAGATCGACGAAGTCCGTCAGCAGTGGGCGTTCTACCGGGACCGCAGGCCCGACGCCTACGAGGGGCTGGTGGAGCCGTGAGCGGACTGCACGAGCGCCAACGGGCCGTCGGTCCTGACTGGCTGGCGCTCTACTACCGGCACCCGCTGGAGCTCACCCACGGTGAGGGCCGCCGTGTTTGGGACGCGGACGGCAACCGCTACCTCGACTTCTTCGGCGGCATCCTCACCACCATGACCGCCCACGCCCTGCCCGAGGTGACCAAAGCGGTCGCCGAGCAGAGCGGCCGGATCATCCACTCCTCGACGCTCTACCTGAACCGGCCGATGGTGGAGCTCGCCGAACGCATCGCCATCCTCTCCGGCATCCCCGACGCCCGGGTCTTCTTCACCACGTCGGGCACCGAGGCCAACGACACGGCACTGCTGCTCGCCACGGCCCACCGCAGGTCGAACCAGATTCTCGCGATGCGCAACAGCTACCACGGCCGGTCGTTCTCGGCGGTCTCCATCACCGGAAACCAGGCCTGGTCGCCCACCGGCCTGTCGCCACTGCAGACGCTCTACGTCCACGGGGCGTGCGCAGCCGCGGACCGTACGCCGAGCTCAGCGACGCAGAGTTCATCAGGGCCTGCGTGGCCGATCTGGAGGATCTGCTGGGCCACACCAGGCAGCCCGCCGCGCTGATCGCCGAACCGATCCAGGGGTGGGCGGGTTCACCTCGCCGCCCGACGGGCTGTACGCGGCGTTCCGCGAAGTCCTCGAACGGCACGGCATCCTGTGGATCTCGGACGAGGTGCAGACCGGCTGGGGCAGGACCGGTAAGCACTTCTGGGGCTGGCAGGCACATGCGGAGCACGGGCCGCCGGACATCGTCACGTTCGCCAAGGGGATCGCCAACGGCATGTCCGTAGGCGGAGTGATCGCCCGCGCCGAGGTCATGAACTGCCTTGACGCCAACTCCATTTCCACCTTCGGCGGCTCCCCGGTCACCATGGCGGGCGGGCTCGCCAACCTCTCCTACCTGCTGGAGCACGACCTCCAGGGCAATGCGCGGCGCGTCGGCGGGCTGCTCATCGAGCGGCTCAGAGCGGTCGCGGCCGGCTCCCTTCCGTACGCGAAGTGCGTGGCAGGGGCCTCATGATCGGCATCGAGCTGGTGAAGCCCGGCACCGATGAGGCGGACCCGCAAGCCGCGACAGCCGTGCTCGAAGCGGCCAGGGAGGGCGGACTGCTCATCGGGAAGGGCGGCGGGCACAACACCAGCGTCCTGCGCATCGCCCCGCCGCTGACACTCACCGTCGCCGAGGCGGAGGAGGGTGCGGCGATCCTGGCCGAGGCCCTGCGCGCGGCCGGCTGAGCCGACCGCGGGGAGCACCGCACCGGAAACAGAACAGCTTCACCGGTCACAGGAGGGTACATGAGCCGCACCGTCATCCACGGCGGCCTCGTCATCACCGCGTCCGACGAAATCCACGCCGACGTACTCATCGAGGGTGGCCGCGTCGCCGCACTCGCCGCGCACGGCACCGACGCCGCAGCGAGCTGGAACGCGGACCGGAGCATCGACGCCACCGGGAAGTACGTCATCCCGGGCGGTGTGGACGCGCACACGCACATGGAGATGCCGTTCGGCGGAACCTTCGCCGCCGACACCTTCGAGACCGGCACCAGGGCCGCGGCCTGGGGCGGCACCACCACGATCGTCGACTTCGCCATCCAGAGCATGGGCGGCGCACTGCGCGCGGGACTCGACGCCTGGTACGCCAAGGCCGACGGCAAATGCGCCATCGACTACGCGTTCCACATGATCCTCTCCGATGTGAACGAATCGTCCCTCAAGGAGATGGATCTCCTCGTAGCCGAGGGCATCACCTCGTTCAAGCTGTTCATGGCCTACCCCGGCGTCTTCTACAGCGACGACGGCCAGATCCTGCGCGCCATGCAGAGGGCCGAGAGCAACGGCGGGCTGATCATGATGCACGCGGAGAACGGCATCGCCATCGACGTCCTCGTGGAGCAGGCGCTCGCCGAGGGCCGCACCGACCCGCGCCACCACGGAGACGTACGCAAGGTGGCACTGGAGGCCGAGGCCACCCACCGTGCCATCCAGCTGGCCAGGGTCGCAGGCGCCCCGCTGTACGTGGTCCACGTCTCGGCCGACGAGGCCGTCGCCGAGCTCGCCGCCGCCCGCCACAAGGGGCTGCCGGTCTTCGGCGAGACCTGCCCGCAGTATCTCTTCCTGTCCACCGACAACCTCGCCGAGCCGGACTTCGAGGGCGCGAAGTACGTCTGCTCCACCCCGCTGCGGCCCAGGGAACACCAGGCGGCGCTCTGGCGGGGCCTACGGAACAACGAACTCCAGGTCGTCTCGACCGACCACTGCCCCTTCTGTTTCTCGGGGCAGAAGGACATGGGCCGCGGCGACTTCTCCAAGATTCCCAACGGTATGCCGGGGTCGAGAACCGGATGGACCTCCTGCACCAGGCGGTCGTGGACGGTCATATCTCCCGCCGCCGCTGGATCGAGATCGCCTGCGCCTCCCCGGCCCGGATGTTCGGCCTCTACCCGAAGAAGGGCACCATCGCCCCGGGCGCCGACGCGGACATCGTCATCTACGACCCGCACGCCGAGCAGACGATCTCCGCCGAGACACACCACATGAACGTCGACTACTCGGCCTACGAGGGCAAGCGGCTCACCGGTCAGGTGCAGAGCGTCCTCTCGCGTGGTGAAACCGTCATCGACGAGCGGAAGTTCACCGGCCGGGCCGGCCACGGCATCTACACCCCCGCGCCACCTGCCAGTACCTGGACTAGGAGCACTCGTCATGGACTTCGGAGTCGTCCTCCAGACCGACCCGCCCTCCTCGGCCGTCGTCGGCCTGATGCGCCGCGCCGAACGCAACGGTTTCAGCTACGGCTGGACCTTCGACTCGACGGTGCTCTGGCAGGAGCCCTTCGTCATCTACAGCCGGATCCTGGAGCACACCGACCGGCTGATCGTCGGCCCGATGGTCACCAACCCCGGCACCCGTACCTGGGAGGTCACCGCCTCCACCTTCGCCACGCTCAACGAGATGTACGGCAACCGCACCGTCTGCGGCATCGGACGCGGGGACTCGGCGATGCGGGTGGCCGGACGGCAGCCCAACACCCTGGCCCGCCTCGGCGAGGCGATCGATGTGATCCGTGACCTCGCGGAGGGGCGCGAGGCCGCCGTCGACGGGCAGCGGATCCGGATCCCCTGGGTGAAGGACGGCCACCTGCCGGTCTGGATGGGGGCGTACGGGCCCAAGGCACTCGCCCTGGCGGGGCAGAAGGCCGACGGTTTCATCCTCCAGCTCGCCGACCCTACCTCACCGAGTGGATGGTCAAGGCGGTACGCGATGCGGCTGCCGACGCCGGCCGCGACCCCGACTCCGTCACCATCTGCGTCGCAGCCCCGCCTACGTGGGCGACGACCTGGACCACGCACGCGAGCAGTGCCGGTGGTTCGGCGGGATGGTCGGCAACCACGTCGCCGACCTCGTCTCGCGGTACGGGGAGCACTCGGGTCTGGTCCCCGAGGCCCTCACCGAGTACATCGCCGGACGCTCCGGCTACGACTACAGCCACCACGGCCGCACCGGGAACCCGGACACGGCCTTCGTCCCCGACGAAATCGTCGACCGGTTCTGCCTGCTGGGGCCGGCCGAGGCGCACATCGACAAGCTGAAGGCCCTGCGCGACCTGGGTGTCGACCAGTTCGCCCTCTACAACATGCACGATGCGCAGGAAGCGACGATCGACGCCTACGGCTCCACCGTCATCCCTGCCCTGTCCGGCCCATGAGCCCGGCCCGACGCGGCGGCGGTGCCCGGCCCGACGGGCCGGGGCACCAGTGGTCCGGGCGTCAGGAGGCGGTGAGCTCGTTCGCCCTCTTGCGGGCCCAGCGCTCGGCGTCGGCGACGGCTTCGAGTGTCATCGATTCGGCCCGGACGAGGTCGTGCTCCTGGACGATCCGCTGCAGGGTGTCGACGATCCCGTTGAACTTCAGCCGGCCCTCGGTGAAGGCGGCGACGCACTCCTCGTTGGCCGCGTTGAAGACGGCGGGCATCGTGCCGCCCGCCTCGCCCACCTCGCACGCCAGGCGGACCGCCGGGAAGGCGTGGTCGTCCACGGGGTAGAAGTCCCATGTGGAGGCCTTGGTCCAGTCGCACGTCGGTGCGGCCTCGGCGACCCGGTCCGGCCAGCCGAGCCCGAGGGACAGAGGCAGGCGCATGTCGGGCGGGCTCACCTGCGCGATGGTCGAGCCGTCGACGTACTCGACCATGGAGTGCACCATCACCTGCGGGTGCACGACCACGTCGATGCGGTCGAAGGGGATGTCGAAGAGCAGGTGCGCCTCGATGACTTCCAGGCCCTTGTTGACCAGGTTCGCGCAGTTGATCGTGACGACGGGGCCCATGTTCCAGACCGGGTGCGCGAGCGCCTCCTGCGGGTGACGTCCGCCATCTCCGCGCGCGTACGTCCGTGGAAGGGCCGCCGCTCGCGGTGAGCACCAGACGGCGCACCGACTCGGGTTTGTTGCCCTGCAGGCACTGGAAGAGCGCGGAGTGCTCGGAGTCGACAGGAATGATCTGTCCGGGCTTGGCGCGCTGCTTCACCAGGGGCCGCCGACGATCAGCGACTCCTTGTTGGCGAGGATCAAGCGGCTGCCCGCATCGAGAGCCGCGAGCGTCGGGGCCAGGCCGACGGAACCGGTGATGCCGTTGAGTACGGAGTCACAGGGCAGCGCGGCGAGTTGGGTCGACGCGTCGGGGCCCGTGAGGATCTCGGGCGTGGGGTGGGAGCCGCCCGCGCGTCCGCCTCGGACTTCAGTGCCGCACGCAGGCCGGCCTCCGCCTCCGGAGCGGACACGGCGACCGTCTCGACGCCTAGTTCCAGGGCCTGTTGGGCCAGCAGCCGCAGATTCCCACCGCCGGCGGAGAGGGCCTTCACGCGGAACCGGTCGGGATTGCGCAGGATCACGTCGATGGCCTGGGTCCCGATGGATCCGGTGGACCCGAGGATGACGACGCTCATGGGCTCGTTGATGTTGTCAGTCACGACGCCATCGTAGGGCGCGGACCCATCGAAGTCTTCCACTCCTCGGACGAAAACGGGGCCCGCGCACCACAGGGAACGGAGGGCCGGATATGGGGTGAGGCCTGTCACGCGGCACCGCAGAGTGCTTTCCCCACTGTCCGATTGATCCAGTGCGGCAGCCTTGACAAGGTGATCGGCAGTGAGAAATTCTTGGACTACGGTTCGATTGCAGTCATTTTCTTTTCGGCTCAGCGACGAGATCAAAAGACATTGAAAAGGAAATTTCGTGGTCCACATATTGAAGACCCTGTGACCGGTCCCAGCGTCTGGCGCCGCAGCGATGTGGAGGACGCGTCGCAGTGGACGTACATCCTCGATGAGAAAATGCGCGCCGAGATACTCGAGTCCGCCGAGAAGGTGGCCGCGAACGGCCAGGACGTCTGGTCCCTCGACCGCTCCGCCGTCCCGCTCCACGCCTCCGCCGGCCTCTTCGGCCGCTGCGTCGACCAGCTGGAGAACGGCCGCGGTCTCGCCATGGTCAAGGGCCTGCCGATCGAGGGCCTGAGCTTGCAGGAGGCCCAGACCGTCTTCGGTGTCGCCGGGCTGCACCTGGGCAAAGCCGTCCCGCAGAACGGGCGCGGCGACCGCGTCGTCTCCATCAAGGACCACGGTGTCGGCCGCCTGAACAGCAAGACCGTCCGCGGCTACCAGACGAACGAGGCGCTCCCTTCCACAGCGACGCCCCGGACATCGCGGCTCTGCTCTGCCTGCAGCAGGCCCAGCACGGTGGCGAGTTCTACGTCGCCAGCGCCATGCAGATCTACAACGACCTGCTGGAGGAGGCGCCCGAGCTGCTCGGCCTCTACTACGCCGGTGTCTTCTACGACTACCGCGGCGAGGAGCCCCGGGCACCCCGCCGGCGTACAAGAACGCCATCTACGGCTACTTCGACGGCAAGCTGAGCTGCCGCTACTTCCTGCGCCAGTTCGCCGACTCGGCGCCCGCCAAGCTGGGCTTCTCCCAGTCGGAGGCCGAGAAGCTGGCACTCGACACGTTCGAGGCCATCGCCGCGCGCGAGGAGAACTACGTGCCCATGCGGCTGGAGCCGGGTGACATGCAGCTCGTCGACGACAACACCACCGTCCACCGCCGCGCCGCCTACAGCGACGCCCAGGACGGTGCCACGGACACGACCCGCCACCTGCTCCGCCTGTGGATCAACGTGGAGAACGGCCGGGAGTTCCCGGACTTCATGTCGACCCACCGCTGGGGAATGCGGCAGGCGGCCGTCGTACAGCAGAAGGACTGATCCGCGGCAGAACGCGGACGGGGCCCACCGGATGCCCGGTGGGACCCCGTCCGCGTTCCGCGGTCAGGGCACGGTCAGGAAGTGGTGCGTGTCAGGTAGGACAGCAGGCCGACGGCCGTGCCGGAGGTGAGGGTCCGCCCGCCGTGTACGATCCGCGCGCACTCCCCGGACGTCATCCACTGCGTCCGCCCGGCCTCGTTCGCGTCCACCGGCTTTCCCACCCGGTGTACGTCACGCCCCAGATAGACGTGGTGGGGAGCGTCCACCATGCCGGCCATGGGCTGGTAGGTCAGCAGTGGCTCGACCCGGCCGGCCCGGTAGCCCGTCTCCTCCTCCAGTTCGCGTGCCGCCGTGAGCGCCGGGTCCTCGCCCTCGTCCACCAGCCCGCCCGGCAGCTCCCAGCCCCACAGGTCGGCCACGAACCGATGGCGCCACATCATCAGGACCCGGTCGTCCTCGTCCACCGCGACGACGATCGCGGCGGACGGGGTCCGGATGAAGTGGTGGTCGACGAAGCTCCCGTCGGGCAGTTCGACCTGGGCGGCCGAGAGCGTCAGCCAGCGGCTCCGGTGCACTTCGCGCTCACCGTGACCGATCCAGCGGACCTGTCCGGTGCCCGGATCCAGCCCGGACTCCGGTTCGGGTGCCGCCATCACGCCCCTCGCGCTTCCGCGACGATCTCCGCCACGGCCGCCGTGACGACCGCGTTCTCCGCCTTGCTCCGGCTGGAGATCCGCAGGTACTGCGCGCCGCCGGGCATGGACTTCCCTGAGCACTCCTTCGTCAGGATCCGGTGCCGCCGGTAAAGCTCCAGGCTCAGCTCCGGGGCATCGATCGGAGCGGTTATCTCGACGAAAACGAAATTGGCATCCGGAGGTATGACCCGGATGCCCGGGACAGTGCTTAGTCCGTCGACGAGCGCCGCTGTGTTCTCCCGCATCCGGTCGCAGCTGTCGGCAAAATCCGACCGGAAATGCGGGAGTACGCGGAGGAATTCCTCCGCGAATCCGTTAATGTCCCAGATCGGCAGCTCGCGCCGCATCTCGGCGGCCAAGTCGGTGATGGCGGTCACGGCGTATCCGAGGCGGATTCCACCGACCCCGTACACCTTGCTGATGCTCTTCAGCACCAGCACGTTCGGGTGCTCGTCCAGGTACGGCACGATGGACGCGACCGGCGCCTGCGCGAAGTCCACGAAGGACTCGTCGATCACCAGCAGGACGTCCGGTCCGACGAGTCCGGCCAGGCGGCGCAGGTCGGCGAGTGGCACCCCGACCGAGGTGGGGTTGTTCGGCGAGACGACCACCGCGGTGTCCACGCCGGATTCCTTGATGAACTCCGCGTACGCGTCCACGGGCAGGGTGAAGTGCGGCCCGTTCAGTTGGAACCGCTCGACCCGGTCGGAGCCCACGACGTTCTCGTACTCGTTGAAGCCAGGCACGGAACGGCCCAGTTCCCCGGATGCGGGCCAGTATCTTGATGAGTTCGGAGCTGCCGTTGGCCAGCACGACCTCCTCGGGTGCGCGGCCGGCGATGGTGGCAGCCAGCTCCGTCAGGGGCGTGCGACGAGGGTAGTTCCTTACGACCGCGTCGAAGTCCGACTTCAGGATCTCCATCATCGCGGGGTCGGGAAGTGCACGTTGTAGAGCAGGGCGTGGTCCTTGACGCCGTACCGCCAGTACCCGCCGTGCAGCGACTCCAGTACGCGCTTTTGCTCCGCCGCCGGGAGCAGTCGGAACTCCGCCTGTCGGCGGTCGCCCGGATCGTCCACCTCGTACCAGGCCAGGTCGGTGATGTCGGCCACCGACCAGGCGTGTTCGCCTGACTCGATGCCCGCGCTGATGGCGTAGTCGTAGTACCCTGCCCGCTGAGACGGCTGTTCAGGGCGTCCAGTGCAGGCAGGAAGTGCGAGCTGAGGAAGGGAGCGCGCAACAGGTAGAGGTTGGCGGTCTTCAGGAAGCCCGGGTGGTCGAAGGCGCCGGTCTGCTCCCGGTCGTCGACGTACCGCGTCAGCCGGTGGTCGGTGTCCTCGGCGACCACGGTGCCGCGCAGGGGACGCAGGGCTGCGCAGCCGCGGCGACGCTGGCACCGGCGAAGGCGCCGAGCCGCTCCAGCACCCGGGGCTCGAACACGACGTCGCCTTCGAGGAGCAGGACGTCCTGGTCGAAGTACTCGCGGGCGAGCCAGACGGAGTGCAGGTTGTTCGTCGTGGCGGCGTTCTCGTTCAGGACGTAGCGGATCTTCATGCCCGCGTACTCCGTCCCCGCCACCTCCTCGACCAGCTCGTGCAGGTGCCCCACGACCAGCACGGTCTCCTGTATGCCGGCCGCCGCCAGGTGGCCGAGGGTGTGCACCAGGATGGGGCGGCCCGCCACCGGGGTCAGCGGTTTGGGCCGTCGGCTGGAGGCCTGCCCGAGGCGCTGCCCGAGTCCGGCCGCAAGCACGATGGCACGGTTGGGCAGTTCGGTGATGCTCAAGGGGTTCCTCTCAGTCATCGGTCCGCTCCGCGGTCCTCGGGCGGTGCGGCCGGCGTGCTTGCTGCCGCCGGCGGCAGCAGTGAGCCGAGGACGACCGCACCGATGTCGTGCTGATAGATCCAGACTCCGTCCAGCCGGCCCCGGTATCCGGGTTCGCCGCCGATGTTGCCGGATGGCACCAGGCCGGCCCCAGCCCGTAGGCGACCAGCCGGCCGACCGGTTCGCCCGACTCGTCCAGGGGACGCCGGTGGTTCCCGTGTCGACCGCGCCGGCCCGGCGGGCCAGCGCCAGTCCGGCGCCGTCGGGCCCGATCAGCCGCGGCAGCAGGGCGTCGTAGCCGAGGCAGGTGATGAGGAGGTCTGTGTCCGCCACACCCGCCTGCTCGAGTTCGGGTCCGCTCCACGGTCCCGGAACGCTCAGCGCGGAGAATCCCTGCGGCGCCGGGTCGGAGGCAAGTCCCATGATGCGCCGGGCCAGTTCACGGGCGGGACCGCGCAGTCCGGCGAACCGGTGGACGCGCCGGCTGAGCGGACAGAGGTCCTGCTCGGGCGCGAACCGGTAGCCGTCACCTGCGGCCTCATCCGGATTGAAATAGAAGACCGGCGGCTCCTGCCGCTCCACCACGCGCACTTCGACGCCCCGGTGAACCAGCCCTGCCCGGCCAGGTCGGCGAGCTGGGCGGCGATGGCCCAGGCACTGTGTGCCCCGCCGAGCACGGTGACGCGCCGCAGGTCCCGGTAGGGGAGCCGGTGGCGTCCGGCTGCCACAGACCGCCGCCGACCACCTGGGCCGACGGCAGTACCTTCAGACCGGGCCGGGCGGCCAGCAGGTGTTGCAGTGCGCCGGCTTCCGTGTCGGTCCGCTCGGCCCCGCCCATCGCCACGAGCGCCCGGTCGCCGGACACCTCCAGCTGCTGACCCTGGGCAGAGGTGACCTGGACCCGCACACCGTCTGGGTCCAGTACGACCTCGTCGACGTGGTGACCCAGCAGGACGTCGCACCGGGGTGCGCCCTCAGGGTTCGTACCACCCGGTCGCCGACCAGTGCGAGGAAGGCCCCGACGAGCGGGAGCGGAGGATAGTCGTCCGACCAGGCCCGCAGCGCCGCCACCTCCGGCGTGTCCTGGAGGCCGGCCAGGAGCTCTTTGCCCGCCGGTCCTTCGAGGCATTCCAGGAAGACGGAGCCGAGCGAGTTCGCACGGATCCGGTAGCGCGCGAACGCTCCGGCGCCTGCCCGTTCGCCCGCCTCGACCAGCAGCACCCCGTCGTCGAGCAGCTCGCCGAGCCTGCCCTGTACGGCCGCCGCCACCACCGGGAAACCCTGACGGGCCTCCACCGCAGACGACCGTACCGAAGCGTGTCCCCCGCTCACGAGGCCACCGCCGCTCCGCCGCCGGTCAGATCGCGGTGTGCCGCGAGCCAGGCGCTCGCCGCCTGAACGAACGGCCGCTGGGGAAGAACACGGCCCGGGCTTCCCCGACGCGGCCGCGCGCGTGCTGCGGGACGGCCCGCAGGCAGCTCTCGCCCATCTCGTGGAAGTCCTCCTCGTAGTAGACGACGTCGCTCTGGTCCACCCATTCGTTGTGATCGCCCCGGGGCACCGGACGTACCGAGTGGTCTTCGCCCGGCCGGGTATGCCGTGCGGTACTCGGCCAGGTGGAAGGAGGAGTTGCTCTCGAAGCCGCAGCCCAGCAGGAGGACGTGACCGCCGAGATCAAAGATCCGTTCCAACGGAGAGCCGTTGCCGAGCCGCTGTTCCAGGCTGTGGTGCGCTGTGACTGTTTCGGCGTGCGCGCCCCAGGCCGCGAAGGAGTTCTGCGGATGGAGGCTGCGTGTGACGCCCGGCGCGCGGCGGAAGGTGTCCGCGACGATGCCCATGCCCCGGGTGGCGGTGAGTGCCGGGTCGAATACCGGCATCTGCTCCCTGATGACGGGCCACCAGCTCTCGGGCACCGCGGGCTTGCGCCATGTCGCCGGATCGGACTGGTCGCCGGAGAAGGTGGGCATCACAAGGGTCCCCTCGGGACCCACGGCGTCCTGCAGGGCGTGGACGACGGCCTGGGCACCGCCGCACACCCAGCCGAGCGAGGAGAGGGACGTGTGGACGAGAAGAGTCTGTCCATGTGCGACGCCCAGTGCCACCAAGTCCCGGTAAAGGCTCTCCCGGGTGACCGGTCCGGCCTGTGCCGATTGCGGGTTCATACACATCTCCAACAGCGCGATGCCGCGCGCATCGAGTTCCCTGTCATGCCAGTTGCCGGATCCGGTCGACGACTGCGGCCGTGAACTGTGTGGTGGTTGACGCGAGGTGCTCCTGTTCCGGTGGCAGCAGGTCGAAGGTCAGCACCTGCCCGCGCGCACCACGTCTTCCACCGCAGTACGGACCCGGGAGGCCGTCTCGTGTTCTCCGAGGTGGTCCAGCAGCATGCAGCTGGAGAAGATCAGGGCCGTTGGGTTGAGCCGGTTGGAGCCCGCGAACTCCGGGGCCGACCCGTGCGTCGCCTCGAACACCGCATGCCGGTCACCGAAGTTGGCTCCCGGTGCCACTCCCAGCCCGCCGACCAGCGCCGCTGTGATGTCCGAGACGATGTCCCCGTAGAGGTTCGGCAGGACGATGACGTCGTGGTCCAACGGGGACCTGACCAACGACGCGCACATCTCGGCGACCGGCACCGTACGGGAGGCCACGCTCGGGTGGTCGAGGCGACGGCCCTGCCGGTCCGCGTGAACAGCCCCTCCGTGACCGGGTATCGGAGCTCGTCGGCGGCGATCTCGACCAGCTTCCGCCCGTTTCGCTGTGCGTAGTCGAAGGCGAACGCGATGACTCTGCGGCAGCCCTCCGGGGTGAAGGGTTTCAGCGATACGCCGGCGTCGGCGGAAGTCTCGACACCATGCTTTTCCAACGTCTCCACCACTGCTCTGGCCCCGGTGAGCCAGCCGGATATTCGAGCCCGGAATAGACGTCTTCCGTATTTTCACGGACGACCACCAGATCGATGCCCAGGCCTTCGTCCCGGGCCTGCGGAAGAACGCGGACGGGCCGGAGACAGGCATAAAGGTCCAGCTCTTGCCGAATGGTGATGTTCACCGACCTGTGGCCGGTTCCGATCGGAGTCGTCGTGGCCCTTTCAGGGCCACCCCATCATCACGTATAGCGGAAAGAGTTCCGCTCGGCAGCAATTCTCCGGATTCGACCAGAGCGCCCTGCCCGGCCTGCCTGACATTCCAGTCGAATCCAAATCCCGCTGCATCTGCTGCGGCATCCACGACGACTCGGGCGGCGGCAACGAGTTCTGGGCCGCTTCCGTCACCGGGTACCAGGGTGACCCTGTATCTATTCATTTTCCCCGTCAACTCTGGAGCTGGAAGACATCTCCCAGTGCAGTGATCTCGTTTTCGAGGCTGCTGGTGGATCCGTTCTGGGCGATCCGGGTGAGGCTTTTCTCCATGGCGGCGATCGATGCCCGCAGGGCCTGGTTCGCGTAGATGGCCAGGGAGAAGCCCGCGGCGCGCAGCTGCGCGGCGTCGACGGAGGGTAGGTGGTCGGCACCGCGACCAGCGGGACCTCCTTGTTCGTCCAGCTCCGGGCGAAGTCGAGGATCTCCAGTCCGTCCTTCGACTTGGAGTGGATCAGGATGGCGTCGGCGCCGGCCGCCACATAGGCGTCGGCGCGGGCGAGGGCATCTGCCTTCTCGCCCCGGCGATGAACGTCTCGATCCGGGCCACGACCACAAAGTCTTCAGTGTTCTGGGCCTGCTTGGCGGTCTTGACCTTGGAGGCGAAGCCCTCGATCGTCTCCTGGTCCTGGGATCCGCTGCCCAGGGAATTGCGCTTGGGAAGACCTTGTCCTCGATGCACACGCCGGCGATCCCGGCCCGTTCGTACTGGTCCACCATGCGGGCGACGTTGCGGGCGTCACCGAACCCGGTGTCGCAGTCGGCCAGCACGGGCAGGTCCGTCGCGTCGTTCATCGCCCGCGCGGCATTGAGGAACTCCGTCATCGTCAGAATGCTGTCGTCCGGTACGGCGTAGGAGGCCGATATGCCGAGGCCACTCGCCCAGAGCACACCGAATCCACTTCGCTCCGCAATACGCGCACTCAGGCCGTCGTGCACACCTGCCGCCATGGAGAAAGAGTTCCTGGAAATAGCCTGGCGCAGCATATTTCGCTTATTCAAGGTTTCTCCCGTTGTCCGCGCCGTGCTGTCCACTCGGCGACAAATCAGTGTTCATCAAGAACGCACCTATGTACAGTTGCAAGCTGCACCGGCTAGGCTAGTCAATCGCGGCACAGGACACGTTGGCAAGAGTTTTCCGGCACAGGGGAACGACCACCGAATGACCGCGAATGTCCTGTTTCGCCCCGGCATCGATGATCTTGGTCTGTCTTGTTGTTGAATTTTCCATAGGCCACACTGCGTATCGGTCTGAACGAAGCGGAAGGTTTAGAGTTCAATGGCTATCCGGAATGACATCATCCTCGAGGACACGACCCTTCGAGACGGAGAGCAGACTCCTGGGGTTGCCTTCTCCAAGGAAACCAAAACCAAAATTTTGAATTCCCTCATCGAGGCCGGTGTCAGCTCGATCGAGATCGGCATCCCCGCCATGGGCGGCGAGGAGCTGGACTTCATCCGGTCCTGCGTGGACCGGCAGGACGAGGCCCGCCTCGTCGTCTGGCACCGCGGCGTGCGCGAGGACGTGGAGCGCTCGCTCGACATGGGCTTCAAGGCCGTGCACATCGGCCTGCCCACCTCGGCCGGCCACCTCAAGGCCAGCGTCCGCAAGGACCGCCCCTGGCTGCTGCGCACCGCGACCGAACTCATCAAGATGGCCAAGGACCGTGGGGCGTTCGTCTCCATCAGTGCCGAGGACATCGCCCGTACGGAGATCTCCTTCCTCCAGGAGTACGCCGGCGTCGTGCACGAGGCCGGTGCCGACCGCCTCCGTCTGTCCGACACCGTCGGCCTGCTGGGCCCGGAGGCCTACGGGGAGCGGGTGGCGGCCGTGGGAGAGGTCTCCCGATCGACACTCAGTGTCACGCTCACAACGACTTCGGCCTGGCCACGGCGAATACCCTGGCGGGCCTGAAGGCGGGTGCCCGCTACTTCCACGTGACGGTCAACGCCATCGGCGAGCGGGCCGGCATGGCGGACCTCGCGCAGGTCGTCGTGGCGCTCAAGAAGCTCTACGACCGCGACCTCGGCATCGACCTGACGAAGCTGAAGGTCATGAGCCGGCTCGTGGCCGAGGCCGCCAACCATGAGGTGCTGCCGTGGCAGCCGGTGACGGGTGACAACGTGTTCGCCCACGAGTCGGGCATCCACGCCAACGGCATGTTCCGTGACACCTCCAGCTTCGAGCCCTTCCCGCCGGAGGACGTCGGCGGCGAGCGCCGCTACGTGCTCGGCAAGCACTCCGGCCGCGCACTCGTGGCCTGGGCGCTGGAGCAGCAGGGCGTCGAGCCCCGTGAGGACTCCTCGCCGACGTGCTCGACGCGGTGCGCGTCGAGTCCATCCGCCTGCGCGGAGCGGTTTCCCAGGAAGCGACCGTGGAGCTCTACAAGAAGGCCCTTGCGGAGGCGGCCGTCTGACGGACCGCCAGCTTCGGGCGGTGGGCCCGCGCGTCACGCCGTCTTCGGGATCAGTCCCGTACGACGGCGTGCCGTGCGGCCCTCTCGGCGGCGGGCCAGGTCGTGTCCTCGTCCTCCACCGCGGTGACGGCGGATCCGATCGCGACCCGTGCCGCGTCGAAACCCAGGTGCCCGGCGAGTTCCGCGCCGGCCAGCAGGGTTGAGCGCAGGCGGCGTACACGGGCCGTGTCCCCGCTCCCGTGCGCCGGGCGGGTCGTGTCCAGCGCGGTGTCGTAGCCGAACTGGGGCCGCCCGGCCGTGTCGAGCGTGGTACACACTCCGCCGCGGTCCCCGGCCAGTTGCCCGTCGAGGACCGCGGCCAGCAGATCGGCGAACGCGCTGTGGGTGAGGACGGCCCGGTACTTGTCGGGATTCCTCACCAGCTCGGCGGCCATGTGGTCGATTATCAAGCTGTCGCAGACGACGGACGGAGTGGTGACAAGTTCCTCCATCGCTTTACGTGCAGTCAATGCGAAGAGCCCGTCTGTATATTTAATGGAGTTTCCCTTGTGGGCAACCGTAATCCGCTCGATACTCTTGTCCCGGCATACTCCGATCGCATTTTCCATAAACTTTCGAATGTGCTGCGGATTGGCCGTGTGAACGGCCGTTACAGCTCCTTCACGCAGCGGACGGGTGCCGTGTTCCGTGGTGATCCGGCGCAGCTCACCGACGCCGTGAGAATCTTCGGAGAACTCCGCCCCGGTATCGCTGAGGATGAATTCCGCCCGTATCAGGAGCACATCCAGGAGTGCCCCGCCGCGTCGGCCCGGACCATGCCTGCTGATGAGGCTGAGCGCTGCGTCCCAGTCCCTGCGGGCTTGCCGGGCCAGTGCGTGAGCCTCGGCGGAAGAGGTGTGCAGAGGTGTCAGTAGGCCGGCCTCCACCTGCGAATTCAGCTCTCCCGGAGGGTGGAGCCCGGCACTGTGCGGACCCAGCGCACTGTGAGCCCGGCCGACTCGAGCACCTCGACCGCAACCTCGGTGTCGGCCGAGACAGCCGGCTCCGGACTCTGCCACAGGGCTACCTCGCGCACCGGGGTATCCATCATTTCGACCTCGTTCCCAGCAGCGTCCGTCCACGGACTCTGCGCGCTAGACAATTCCTTCAGAGAGAAATAAGAGCAAAGAATGCAGAACTTGCTGCGCACTCTGAATCTGCCGGGAAGAAAAGCCCGGTTCTGTAGCCTGGAAGCCGCCGAGGCGAATGGACTCAGCGGTATCTCCACCGCTCCCCGCAGTATCCGTATTCTGGTGGAGAATATACTACGGAACGCGATTTCCGCCAGCGCCGGAGGGACGGCTCGGAAATTGACCGGGCTCTATCCACCTGTGCTTCGCTGATCTCCGCAAGTGCCGGCGACGGTCCCGATACGGAGGTCCTGTTCCGCCCGACCAGACTGATACTCCAGGACCACTCCGGCATTCCCGTGCTCGCCGACCTGGCGTCCCTGCGCTCCATCATGGAGCAGCGCGGGCTGGACCCCGCAAGGCCCGGCCCGCCCTGCCCGTCGACCTCGTCGTCGACCACTCGGTCGAGGTGAACGCCTGGGCGCGGCCGGACGCCCTGACCCTGAACATGCGACGCGAGTACGAACTGAACAACGAGCGCTACCGGTTCCTGCGGTGGGCCCAGCGGGAGGTCGACGGGCTGCGCGTGGTGCCGCCCGGCAAGGGCATCGTCCACCAGATGCACCTGGAGCACCTCGCCCGCGTGGTCATGACGGACACTCACGGGATGCTGGCCTGCGATTCGGTGCTCGGAACCGACTCGCACACCCCATGGTCGGCGCCCTCGGGGTGCTCGGCTGGGGCGTCGGTGGCATCGAGGCCGAGACCGCGCTGCTCGGACACCCGATCTCCCTTCTCGCCCGCGTGTCCTCGGCGTTCGGCTGACGGGTGAACTGCCGACCGGCAGCACGGCCACCGACCTCGCGCTGACCATGACCGAGTTCCTTCGCGGCGTCGGCGTCGTGGGCCAGTTCGTGGAGTTCTTCGGCCCCGGGTGGCGGCGCTGTCCCTGCCTGACCGGGCGACGCTCTCCAACATGACCCCCGAGTACGGCTGCACCGTGGCCTTCTTCCCGGTGGACGAGGCGACCCTGTCGTACCTTCGGCTGACCGGCCGTACCGAGGACGAGATCGCCGAGGTGGAGTCGTACAGCAAGGAGCAGGGCCTGTTCGTCCCGCTGCACAGTGCACAGGAGCCCCGCTTCGCCCGGACCGTCGCGTTCGACCTCAGCGCGGTCGAGCCCGTCGTCGCCGGTCCGCGCCGCCCCCAGGAACGGATTCCGCTGCGTTCGGTGCCGGCCAGCTTCCCGAGCGGGGCGACGCACCGGCCGAGCGGCCCGTCGCCGGCGCCACGGCCCTTGAGGACGGCGCGATCGCCATCGCGGCCATCACCAGCTGTACCAACACCTCGAACCCGATCTCCATGCTGACCGCAGGCCTGGTGGCCCGCAAGGCGGTGGAGCACGGGCTGACCACGCCCGAGTGGGTCAAGACCAGTCTGGCCCCGGCTCCCGGGCAGTGATCCACTACCTGGACGCGGCGGGGCTGATGCCGAGCTTCGAGAAGCTCGGTTTCACCGTGGCGGGCTTCGGCTGCACCACCTGCATCGGCAACTCGGGCGGCCTGTCCCCGCTCGCCGAGGAGGCCGTTCGGGCCGGCGGGGTGCGTCTGTCCGCCGTCCTGTCGGGCAACCGCAACTTCGAGGGCCGCATCCACCCCGACGTCGCCGCCGCCTACCTAGCCTCGCCGGCGCTCGTGCTCGCCTACGCGCTGGCCGGTACGGTCCTCACCGACCTCACCGCACAGCCCGTCGGTACGGACCCCGAGGGCCGGGAGGTGTACCTAAGCGACCTGTGGCCCACGCCCGAGGAGATCAGCGAGGCAGCCGGCTCCGTGTCCTTCGAGCACTTCGGCCGGGAGAAGGCCTCCCTGTTCGCGGGCGACGAGGCCTGGGACGCACTGGAGTTCCCGTTGGGTCCCGTCTACGACTGGCCCGGCGGCTCGACCTACCTCATCCGGTCGCCCTTCTTCGACGAGGAGACCCGGCACACCCTGTCCGACCTGAGCGGCGCCCGGGTCCTCGTGTTCGCCGGGGACTCGACGACCACGGACCACATCTCGCCCGCGGGCTCCATCGCCCAGGACTCGCCCGCCGGCCGCTTCCTGTCCGACGCCGGGGTACGGCACGCGGAGTACAACTCCTACGGCTGCCGCCGCGGCAACCACGAGGTGCTCATCCGCGGCACCTTCGCGAACATCAAGTTCCGCAACCGGCTGACGCCCAGCCTCCGCGGCAGCCACACCGTCCACACGCCCACCGGGCGGACGATGAGCGTGTACGACGCCTCCACCGCCTACGCGGCCTCGGGGACCCCGTCGTCGTGGTCGCGGGCAAGGACTACGGCTTCGGCAGTTCCGGGACTGGGCGGCCAAGGGCCCGCGCTGCTGGGTGTCCGGGCAGTACTGGCCCAGAGCTTCGAGCGCATCCACCGCAGCAACCTGATCGGGATGGGCATCGTCCCGCTGGAGTTCTCCGAGGGCGACAGCCCCGACTCCCTCGGGCTCACCGGTCACGAAGCCCTCGACATCATCGGCCTGGACGGTATGTCGCCCCGGGCGAGGTCCTCGTACGCGCCGTCGACACCGCGACCGGGACGGTCAAGGAGTGGCCCATGCGGGCCCGCGTCGACACCAGCGGTGAACTCGAGTACGTGCGCAAGGGCGGCTTTCTCCGCGCCGTCGCGGACACCCTCCTGACCACTCACTGAACTCCCCTTACACCGAAGGGATATGCATGACGACCATCTGGGACATCGTCGCGGAGCAAGCTCACAGGTCCCCTCGGCGGTGGCCGTCACCGACGCCGGCGACATCACGTACCGGGAGCTCGTGGACCGGGCCGCCGAACTCGGCTCCGCCATCGGCGAGTCCGCCCGGCCGGCTCCCTCGTCGCCGTGGACGCCTCAGGGGAACCTCCGGGGCGATCGCCCTGCTCGCGGCGGCCCGGGCCGGGTGCGCGGTACTGCCCCTCAGCCAGGAGAGTCCACCGCTGCAGCGGGCGGCGTTGCTGGCCGACGCGCGACCCGCTCTGCTCCTGACGGAGGCCGCCGACCACCGGTTCGAGGCCGCTCCTCCCACGGCCGATCCGGTGGTCCGGCCGCGGAAACCGGCCTGCACGAGGTGGCGTACGTGCTGTACACCTCGGGATCCACCGGACGGCCCAAGGCGGTCGCCGTACCGCACACCTCGCTGGTCCGGCGGCTGGCCGGGCTGGCCTGCGTCCCCGGTCTGGCGGCCGGGGAGTCCATCGTCTCCATGACGGCCCTGTCCTTCGACATCTCCCTGGCGGAAATGCTCGTACCGCTGACCGTCGGGGCCCGCTTCGTCACGGCGCCCCCGATGGCACGGGTCGACCCGAGGCGTTCGCCCGTTTCGCCGAGGAACACCCCACCGACGTCATCCAGGCCACGCCGAGCTTCTGGCGGCTGGCCCTGACCAGAGGGTGGCGGGTGCGCCCGTACCCGGATCTGGTGCGGCGGTGAGGCCCTCACCCCAGCCTCGCCCGGCAGCTGAGGCCACTGTGCAAGGAGCTGTGGAACCTCTACGGCCCGACCGAGGCCACCATCTGGGCCACCGCCGCCCAGGTCACGGACGGCGAAACGGTCACTCTGGGCGGGCCGCTCCCGGGCACGGGCGTCTGTCTCGCCGCCCTGCCGGACGCTGACGGGGGCGCGGGGCCCTGGTGACTGAGCCGGGGCAGCAGGGCGAGATCCTGTTGTACGGCGAAGGGCTGGCCTTCGGTTACATGGACCGGGAGGACCTCACCTCCCGGGCGTTCTTCACGCACGACACACCGGACGGCCCGCAGCGGGTGTACCGCACCGGCGACCGCGGCCGCTTCCTCCCGGACGGAACCCTGGAGTTCCTCGGCCGCACCGACTCCCAGGTCAAACTGCGCGGCCACCGCATCGAGCTCGGCTCGGTCGAATCCGCCCTGGAGGAGCACTCCGCCATCGCCCAGGCGGCGGTCGTCCTGCGCGACGTGGAACACCCGGAGCGCACCTATATCGAGGCCTTCCTCGTCACCTCCGGAGAGCTGACCGAGCGCGAGCTGCGCAAGTGGCTGCGCACCCGGCTGCCGGCGAGCGAGCACCCTCGCCGCTTCTCGTTCTGCGCGGAGCTGCCGCGCACCTCCGCGGGCAAGGTGGACCGGGTGGCGCTGGCCGCCCGCCCGGCCGCCGCGCCGTCGGGCCGCACCCACTCCAAGGAGCAGAGATGACACAGATCCACCCAGCAGGGGCGCGCGACGCCGCACCGGGTCAGGAGCACCTGCTGCTGGTCGGCTGGCGCACCGGCTCGGTGGCCGCCGTGAACTCCCTCGGCTGCAAGGTGACATGGGTGGTCACCCGGGCGAGGTGGCCGCCGTGCGCGCCGACGGGTTCACGGGTGAACTGGTCACCGTCGGGGACCCCAGCGACACCGAGTCCGTCCTGGCCGGTCTGGCGAGGGCCGGGCTCGCGCCGGACGCGTTCACGGCTGTCGGCAGCGACTTGGAGTTCACCCTCATGACGGCCAGTGTGATCGGCAGCCTCGCGGGGTGCGCTGCATGCCCGTCGGGACGACCGTGCTGCTGCGCGACAAGGTCGCCCAGAAGGCGGCGGTGCGTGCTGCGGGAATGCCGGTCGCCGCGACCTGGACCGTGGACGACCTCGGTGAAATACCGGGCCTGGCCCTGGACTTCCCGTATGTGGTGAAGCCCTGCTCGGCGCCGGCAGCGAGCGGACCTGGGCGGTAGCTGACCCGAAGGAACTCGCCGCACTGCTGGCGGACCAGGAAGGACGGACCTCGGGTCCGTGGGCGGTGGAGGAGTTCATCCACGGCCGGGAGCTGCACCTCGACGGCGTCGTGCGCGATGGGAAGCTCCAGTTCTTCACTGTCGCCCGCTACTTGGTGAACGTGATCGCCATCCGTGCGGGCGGCGCCACGGGCAGCGTCCTGCTGCGGCCGGAGTTCCACCCGTTGTGTACGAGCGTGCCGCGGAGGTGCTGGACCGTGCCCTGGCGGCGCTGGGCCACCAGGACGGCGTCTTCCACCTGGAGGTGTTCGACCAGGGCGACAGGCTGGTGTTCAGCGAGTGCGGGGCCGCACCTCCGGCGGGCTGACCCGTGAGATGGTGCACGCTCAGACGGGGCTGGACCTGATGGACGAGTGGGCCAGGTCGCTGGTCGGTCTGCCGCCGAACTGCCCCGAACGCCGCCCGACGGCGCTCGTGCACGGCTACAGCAATCTGCTGGCACCCCGCGGCCTGGTACTGAGCGCTCCGGATGTGGACGAGCTGCTGGCCCAGGAGAACGTCGTCCAGGGCACCGTCAATGTCAAGGAGGGCGGCGTCATGGGCGAGCTCGTCCACTCCTCGGTGCGGGGCGGCCGCGCCCTGGTCGCCCTCCCTCGGAGGAGGAGGCGGAGGCCCGGCTGCACGCCCTGGCGGCCTGGTTCACCGAACGGGTCTCGGTGGCCGAAGCCCCTGACCGGGCCGGCCGCCCAGGAGGGAACCGGCCCGGAGACCGGGCCGGTGCCCTCCGGCCGGCCGGGTCAACCGGTCGCCGGGAGGCCCGTGATCGCCGGATCGCGGCGGAAGTCGGGCGCGGGCATGGCGTCCCGGTCCAGCTTGCCGTTGCCCGTCAGGGGCAGTTCCGCGAGCTGGAGGTAGGCGGCGGGCACCATGTAGTGCGGCAGTGCCGAGACGGCCAGCTCCCGCAGCTCGACGGGGTCGGCACGGCCCGCCGGCGGCCGGGACGAAGTACGCCACAAGTCTCGTACTGCCGCGCCGGCCGGGCACGGCCAGTACGGATACCTGCGCTGCCCGGGGTGCCGGGCGAGCACCGACTCGATCTCCCCGGCTCGATCCGGAATCCGGACACCTTCACCTGGTCGTCGAGCCGCCCGAGGTAGACGACGGCGCCGTCCGCTTCGCGCCGTGCGAGGTCGCCTGTGCGGTACATGCGCGAGCCGGGTTCACCGAACGGGTCCGCCAGGAAGCGCTCAGCGGTGATGCCGCTGCGGCGCAGGTACCCGCGGGCCAGCTGTCCGCCCGCGACGTGGATCTCGCCCTCCTGTCCCGCCGCGACCTCCCGCATCGACGCGTCGAGAATCCGGATTGTCAGGCCGGGGCGGCTGTTCCGACCGGGACCGGGCCGTCCGCCACCTCCTGTCCCGGCGCGATCCGGTACTCCATGCAGCCGACGGTCGCCTCGGTTGGCCCGTACTCGTTCACGACGGTGACCCCGGGGTGGAGTTCCCGCCAGCCGCGCAGCATGCTGCCGGTCAGCTGCTCCCCGCCGACCACCAGCTCACCGGAGGGCGAGAACGGGGCCGGCAGCAGCGTCAGCACAGCCAGGTGGCTCGGGGTGCACTGAGGAAGCCCAGCGGGACCTTCGCGAGGGCGGCGCGCGCCTCCACATCGTCGGCCAGGGCGGCGTGGTGGATACGGCCGCCGTGCAGGAGCGGCAGGAACAGGGCGGTGACCGTGAGGTCGAAGCTGAGGGAGGAGTGCAGGAGGGCGGACACCCGGCCGCCGGGGTAGGAGTCAGCGGCCCACGTCACGTACCGCAGGAGGGCGTCGTGTTCGATCACGACTCCCTTCGGCCGGCCTGTGGACCCCGACGTGTAGATGACGTACGCGGCGCTGCGCGCGGTCAGGGAGGCCGGCCGCTCCTCGTCGCGGACATCCGTCCCGTCCAGGGCGCGCGCCCTTCGTCCGCGCCGTTCCCCGCCGGGTCCAGCAGGGGCCCGTCCCACCCGCGGGGCCTCGGCCCGGTCGGTGACCAGGCATACGGGCAGGGCGTCGGAGAGCATGAACTCCAGCCGCTCCACCGGGTAGGCGGGGTCCAGGGGCACGTACGCAGCCCCGGACTTGAGGACGCCCAGGATGGCGACGACAGCGTCCTGGCCCGCGGCAACAGGATGCCCACCGGGTCTCGGGCCCGGCTCCGAGGGCGATCAGGCGACGGGCCAGCCGGTTGGCACGGAAGTTGAGTTCACGGTAGGTCAGCTCGCCCTCGGCGCCGCTGACGGCGATCGCGTCGGGGAACTTCGCGGCGGTCCGTTCGAAAGCTGCGGCACGAGCGCCGCGGGGCCTGGCCCCGGCCCGCTGGGACGGGCTCAGGGGCTACGGCCGGCCGTATGTCGTTCCAGTGGCGTTCCACGTACGCCAGGCAGTCCGTCGTCGTCGCGGCCTCCAGCTCGGTGCGCCATCCCGCGGGCACCTCCAGCCCGGCGGGCCAAAGGCTCCTCCTGTTCTCGTGGTTGACCAGCACGGACGTCAAGGGTTGCGGGGCACCGGACAGCGTCATGAGGGGCGCACTCCTAGGTGGGGGCATCGGGACGGAAGGGAAGGGGCTGCGGGACATGGGCAGGGCACCGCCCCGGCGGTCGGACGGTCGGGTCAGGGCGATCGGGTCAGGGTGACCGGTTCCGGCTGCCCCGTGGCCGGCCGGGTCGCAAGCGCCCATCGGGTGGCCGCCGGACCGAGGGCTCCGCAGCCGGCGAGTGCGACACCGAGCAGGATCCAGCCCACGGGGCCCAGGGCGATGCACAGATAGGCGATCACGGTCGGGGCGATGGCCCCGCCCAGGCCCTCCCGAGATTGAAGACGCCCTGGTACTGGCCCTGGGCGTGCGGCGGGCCAGTCCGAGGGCCAGCTCGAAGCTGCCGGCCGCGTGCCACATCTCGGCCGCGGTGAAGATGATGATGGCCACGAAGAGGAGGGTGACGGCGGCCGTCGTCGGTACCGAGCCGGTGACGGAGATCAGTACGCAGGTCGCCAGAAGGGCGGCGCCCGAGCGCACCCAGGCCTTTCCGGCAGCGGTCGGCGAGTCGATGCTCCGGGTCATCTTCACCTGGAGGAAGACCACGATCGCGGTGTTGAGCAACAGGAGCGCCGCCGCGGTCCAGCCGGGGGCGACTTCACGGGACGCGATCCACAGCGGGATGGCCAGGGTGAGGATCTGGCCCGAGAGGTGGAGGGCCGCGTTGAGCACGCTGACGGTGAGGTAGGGCAGGTCCTTGAGGGCGACGGCCTTGGGGAGGAGGACCCGGGCGGTGCTCCGGATCCGTCCTTGGCCTCCCCTGAGCCGTGGCGGTGGCAGGGTTCGGGGTCCGCAGGGGTTCCATCCGCGGCAGGGTGCACTGCAGCGCGGCGGCGACGAGGAGCGTCGCCGCCTTGCCACAGCGCCACGGTGAACGAGGCGCGGGTGTCCAACTGGGCGGCGATGCCGGCGAACACCGAACCCAGCGCCATGCCCACATTGGATATGGACCTCAACTGGGCTCGGAAATGGGCGCGTTCGGCACCGCCGAGGCGGGCGATGGCGGCATGACGCACCGCTCTCGAACCCTCGAACGAGAAGGTGGTGAGGCCGATCAGAACGGCCGCCGTCGTGAAGGAGTCGATGAACGGCGTGGCCGCGGCGACGCAGGCATGGAAGAGGTACATGCAGACCAGTACGTTGCGCAGGCCCCTGCGGTCGGCGATGTGGCCGACCACCACCCCGCCCAGACCGCCGCCAGGCCTCCGACACTGAAGGCGAGTCCCACCTTGACGGCGGAGAGCCCCACGATGCTGCTGAGGAAGAGCGGCAGGGCCAGCAGGTTGGTGCCGAATCCGATGGCATCCACCAGCTGGGACACCGCCATCCGCCGGGAGGGCCGGGCGGGGCAGCGCGTCACCGGTTATCGCGCGGACGATCCGCATGCCCCGGTCGGGGCAGGGCGGGTCCCGGACGGCGTCATGCCGCCGGGAGGGACGTCAGCAGGGACACGAACGACTCGCCGAAGCGCGCCGCGAACTCACCGGGCACCCGGTCCGTGAGGTGGCTGACGGCGATGGTGGTCGTGCCGTCGTGGTGCGGGACGACTTCGGTGTGGAGTTCGGCGGGAAGGCCCAGGTAGGCCTCCACCACGCGCCGGGTCTCGATCCCGGGCAGGACGAGTTCGCGGATGTCGTGGTCCTGGAGGGCCAGCATGTTCTGGAAGAGCGGGGCCCGCCCGGTGCGGGCGGGTTGACCGCCCGCACGATGTCGGCGAAGGCGGTGTCTCCGGCCGCGAACGCCTCGGACAGCCGGTGCGCCACGGTCTTGAGCGCAGTGCCGAAGTCGACGTTCCCGTACCGGGTTTCGGCGGGCATCCGTACGCACATGGATTCCACACAACAGTCGATCACCGCGGCCGACGACGCGTCCCAGCGCCGGGCCACCGGGAACCCCACGGCATAGCTCTCCGCGCCGGCCGTCTCGCCGAGTGCCTGGTCGTAGAGGGTGAGGAGCATGGCGAAGCGCGTGCTGCCGTGCCGGGCCGCCAGGGCGTCGACTGCCTCCATCCCGCCCGCCGGGAGGGTCCACGTCGTGCGCCGGAGCGGCCCGTCCGCCGTGCTTGGGACAGGGACCTCCGGAAAGACCAGGTCGGGCGTGCCGGCCAGAGCGTCCTTCCAGTACGCGAGCTGGCGTTCCAGCTCGGCCCGGTGCAGGTCGGCCTGCCGCTCACGGATGCGGCTCCGGGCGGCCATGCCCGGGACCACGGGCAGTTCGGCGGCCCGGCCGCGCAGCCGCGCCGCGTAGCAGGCACCGAGCTCGTCGGCCAGGACGGACTCCGACCAGCCGTCGAAGGCAATGTGGTGGACGAAGACCCGCAGAACATGGGCCTGCCGCGCGGGGACGGCGGCCAGGGCCACGCGCCAGACCCGGCCCGCGGCGAGATCGAGCGGACCGCCCAGTGCGGCCCGGGTGGCGTCGAGCGCGGCTGCTTCGTCGGCCTGGTCGGCGAGGGTGAGGACCTCCACCTCGGTGGCCGCCCGGGTTCGGCCACCGCCGGACGGCGGATCAGGTAGCGGCTGCCCAGCGGCTGATGACGCAGGTGGACGTCCTGGAGCGCGGCACGCAAAGCCGCCGTGTCCAAGGGACCCGACAGGGCCCAGGTGAACAGCAGATGGGGCGTCGGGTCGTCGGGGTCCATGGCGTGCTGGCCCAGGAAGCCGGCCTGCGTCGAGGTCAGGGCGACGGATTCGGATTCCGCGGCGCTCTCCTCGCGCGTCGCCAGTTCCCCGGCGCGCGACCCTGCCTCGGCCAGCGACCGTGCGAACTCGCGGGCGGTCGCACTGGCGGCGAGCTGGGAGAGCGGCACCGGGAAGCCGAGTGCGTTGCCGAGGAGGGCGCAGACCAGCGTTCCGTCGAGCGAGGAGCCGCCGAGCGCCGTGAAGGAGACGTCCGCGGGCAGGTCGTCCTCATCGAGGACCTCGGCGAACGTGTCGAGTACCAGCTCCAGCAGGTCCGGCTTCGCCTCTTCCTTCCGGTGCCTCTGCGCGAACTCCACTTCTCCCCTTGCCGCCTGCATCACGAGCAGAGCATTTACTGTTCAAATGAATCCAGGTATGAGTGCGTGAACCCTACAAGCAGCCAACCGGAGCCGCCACATCGATTCCCTGCGGGGAGGTGGGCATCAAACTCTTCGAGTGGCGGATCGGTGCAATCGCCTCTGAAGGTAGCGTTAAATGTCAAATCGGACATCCTGGGCAACCGGATTCTAAAACTCCGAATCTCCGAGAAGGCTGTGTGGTACTTTCACGACGCGGTTGAGTGATGGTGATGAGGAGTTGAAATGTCGGTCGATCACGGCCAAGCGGAATCTCCGCTGGAAGCAGCAGAAAAGCAGCTCAAGCAAATCTGGGAAGAACTCCTGGATATCGATGTAGAGCCCTCCGATAATTTCTACGACCTCGGTGGGTACTCATTCCTCGCGGTTCAGATGGTCACCCAGCTGCGAGAATTCGGATACAGTCTCTCGGCCAGTGATGTATTTGCCCATCAGACACTTTCCGAACTCGCCGCCTTCATTACCCCGGTCCGGACCGCCCAGGCGGGCCCACGGCGCAGGCCGGCTCCGAGCCCCGTTCGCGTCCCTGTGGGCCCCGGCTGTGAGCCCGTGGAGCGGCGAGCGCCCGAAGGCGCGCATCGAGCTCGCGCCGGAGAGGGAGTCCCCTTCCACTGGGTGCACTGGGGCACCGGCAACATCGCCTTCCTCCGCCGGATCGCCGGCCGGATCAGCGGCGGCCGTCCCTCTACGGTTTCCAGCACCCGGCGCTGGTGCGGCGCGAGCGCGTCCAGCTGTCCGTCAGTGAGATAGCCGAGTCCTACGTGGACGAGCTCCTGGAGGCCCAGCCCTCGGGTCCGTACCTGCTCGGCGGGCTGTGCAACGGCAGCAACATCGCCCTGGAGATGGCCCGGCGCCTGACCGGGCGGGGCAAGGAAGTCGCCCTCCTCGTCTTCGTGAACGGCTACCCCAACACCGTGCCCGCGGACCTCGACCCGGGCGACGGTCTGGAGGAGCTCTACCAGCTGCGCCTCACCCACTTCAAACAGCGCTTCGGCGTCGACAGCCTGGCCGTCTCGGCGCCCCAGGTGCTGGCGCAGCTCCAGGCGGAGGACGTCGCCTACTACGACGGCCACGAGAGCCCGGACGACTTCATGTGGTTCCAGGCGGTCTGGGCCGGCATCGCCTACGCCCAGGCCCACCATGAGCCGCGCCCTTCGCCGGCCGGACCCTGGTCTTCCAGACGAAGAAGGGCGAGTCCGTCTTCGAATCCCACTGGAAGGACCTTGTACCGAATTCCGAGGCTGAGACGTTCGACGTCCGGAGCACCCTGCCGATCCTGACGCACGAGCCTTTCCAGGAGAGCATCAGCCGCCACCTCTCCCAGCTTTTCTGACACACCCCATCACGTCACGTCACGGAGATCACATCATGTCAGCGGTCAGTTCTCGCCTGCTTCGATTCTGCCTGGTTCCGGTGGCGCTTTCGGCCGCCCTGGTCGGCTGCGGTTCCAGTGCAACTTCCGATAAGGGATCGGCCGGCGGCAAGGATCCCGACGAGCTCGTCTTCGCTGCCGTTCCCGACGAGAACGCCACCACGCTCCAGCAGAAACTGCAGCCGCTCGTAAAATGCTGGAGAAGGAGACCGGAAAGAAGATCCGTATCCAGTTGGCGACCGACTACGCGGCAGTTATCGAGGGGCAGCGGGCCGGAAAGATTCACATAGCTCAGTACGGGCCGCTCTCCTATGTCGTCGCCCGTAACACCGGCGTCAAGGTGACGCCGGTCGGCGCCAGGTCACCGAGAAGGGCGAGAGTCCGGCTACCAGGCCTACGGAATCGTCAAGGCCGGCTCCCCGATCGATTCCCTGGAGGAGTACAAGGGCAAGAAGGTCTGCCTCGTCGACCCCAACTCGACGTCCGGATACCTCTACCCCAAGGCCGCGCTCGCCAATGCGGGAGTGAACGTCGAGACGGACACGAAGGTGACCCTGACGGGTGGTCAGGATGCCTCCGTCATCGCGGTCAACACCGGTCAGTGCGAGGCGGGCTTCGCCGCGGACTCGATGGTCGACACGCTGTTGCCCCAGAAGGGAACGATCAAGCAGGGGACATCAAGGTCATCTGGAAGTCCGACATGATCCCCGGATCACCGGCGGCCGTTTCCGACGATCTCGCCCCCGAGTTGCGTCAGAAGATCACCGATGCCTTCGCGAACAAGGCAACCGAGGACTACCTCAAGAAAAACGGTTTCTGCAAGGGCAGTGAATGCCGGATCGGCGACAAGTGGGGCTACGTGGCGATCGACGACGACGCCTTCGACAGTGTGCGAGAAGTCTGCCGCGTGACCAAGGACAAGCAGTGCCAGGTCGCCGAATGAGCCACGCCGTGACGGAGCTGGACCCATCCGGCGTCGGCGCGGACGCAACCGGCCCCGTGGTCGAATTGCATTGCCTCACCAAGCAGTTCCAGAGGGAAAGGAGACTGTCCGGGCCCTGGACGAGGTCTCGTTCGACGTACGGCCCGGTGAGATCGTTGCCCTGCTGGGACCCTCCGGCTCGGGAAAGTCGACCATCCTCGAGCACCTGAACGGCCTGCAGTTGCCCACGTCCGGAACCGGCACCGTACTGGGCACAGATCTCGCCTCGGCGAGTCCCGCCCGACTCCGTGCCATGCGGCGGCACATCGGCTTCGTCTTCCAGCGCTTCCATCTCGTGGGCAGCCGTTCGGTACTGGAGAACGTCTGCACCGGTGCGCTCGGCAGGCTGCGCGGGCCCCGGCTCGGTCTCATCACCTACCCCGGAGCATCCGCGAGCAGGCTCTCGGCCGGCTGGAACGGGTGGGGCTCGCAGACCATGCGTTCCAGCGGGCCGACACCCTGTCGGGCGGAGAGCAGCAGCGGGTGGCGCTGGCCCGCGCCCTCATGCAGGAACCGAGCATCCTGCTGGCCGACGAGCCGGTTGCTTCCCTCGACCCGGAGTCCGCCGACCAGGTCATGTCCCTCATCAGGGAACTGGCGCGGTCCGAGCAGCTGACCGTCGTGTGCAGCCTCCACCAGGTCGGTCTGGCGCTGAACTGGGCGGAGCGCATCATCGGCCTGCGCTCCGGCCGGGTGGTCCTCGACGTACAGGCCGCGGACGCCGACCGGACGGAGGTGATGCGGCTGTACTCCGCCGCCGTGTCGTCCGACGCACAGCCCGACCGGGCTTTTGGCCCTGCGTCAGGCCCGGACGGGGCGTTGTGACCCGGACATCGGCTCCGGCCGGCCCTGTGACGCTGCCGCGGCCGTCCCCTCGGGGATCGCCGTAGCCGTGCTGCTCCTGGCGGGGCTGGCGACGGGCGTCTTCGCCTTCGTCGACCTGAAGGTCAACCTCGCCACCCTGTCGGACAGCGCGGGGCTCTGCGTCGACTTCGTCCGCCGGATGCTGCCCTGGATTTCCGCCGGCGGCCGAGATCCTGCGCTCGTGCGGACAGACCCTGTCGATCGTCATCTGCGCGACCCTGCTCTCGTTGCTGCTCAGCCTGCCCGTGGCAGTGCTGGCCGCGGCGAACACCACCTGGAACAGGCCAAGTCGGATCACCGCACGCGCGACCATCGTGCTCGCGCGTGCCGTGCCCGACGTGATCCTGGTGATCATCGCGTTCAGGATCTTCGGCCTGGGTGGTCTGGGAGCCGTGCTCGCCATGGGCATCCACTCGGTCGGGATGGTCGGCAAGCTCTTCGCCGATGCCATCGAGGACATAGAGAAGGTGTGCCCAGGGCGGTACGCGCGACCGGCGCGTCCCGGCTGCAGCAGTTGGTGACCGGAGTGCTGCCGCAGGTGTTGCCGTCGTTCGTCGCCACCGTGCTGCACCGGCTGGACGTCAACCTCAGGATCTCCGTCGTCCTCGGTTTCGTGGGCGTGGCGGGCATCGGGGCCGACGTGGCGCACGCGGTCCAGCGCCTGGACTACCCGCGGGCCGTAGCACTGGCCCTGGTGGTCCTCATCCTGTGCGTCGTCATGGAGCTCGTCTCGGGCTCCGTACGCCGGGCACTGCTCCGTACGCCGCAGACCCGGGCCGGACGCAGGTCCTGTACCGTCCGCGAGGCGCGGGAGGGAGCGGAGGCCCGGCGAAGCCGTCCACACCTCCCGCACCGGCGCCCGGGGCGGCCGGACCACTCCGCCGTGGACCGCGCGGCGCCTGGGGCACCTCCTGTACACGGCCCTCGGAGCCGCGGTGCTGGTCGCGGCGGTCCGTGGTGCCGGCCTGTCCCCGCAGCAGTTCTTCGGCGGGGCCGGCTATGTCGGCCCCGTACTGGGCGAGTTCTTCCCCGTCGGCGGGCGGGATCCTCGGCGAGCTGCTCTCCGCGCTCTGGACCACGGTTCAGATCGCGTTCGCGGGTACCCTCATCGGCCTGGTCCTGGCCGTGCCCGTCGGCGTCCTCGCCGCCCGGAACACCTCGCCCTCGCCGCTGGTCGCTCGGGTCGCACGGCTGGTGGTCCTGCTGGTGCGGGGCACCCCGAGCTCATCCTGGCCATCGTGTTCGTCATCGCCACGGGACTCGGCCCCGTGGCGGGTGTCCTCGCCCTGGGCCTGGGGTCCGTCGGCTTCCTCGGCAAGCTCCTGGCGGACTCGCTGGAGGAACTCGACCCGGGCCCGCGCACGGGTCTGACCGCCACCGGCGCCTCCTCCTGGCAGGTGCTCATCGGCAGCACCCTGCCCCAGGCGGTACCGGCTGTGATCGGCCACGTCCTGCACCAACTGGACGTGAACGTCCGGTCCGCCACCCTGCTGGGCATCGTGGGCGCCGGCGGTATCGGCTTCCACCTGATCAGCGCCACCCGTGTGCTGCAGTTCGACGTGGTGACCACCGTCATCCTGATGGTGCTCGGCGTCGTTCTCCTGATCGAAGCCACGGCATCCTGGCTCCGCCGCGCCACCGCCTGACCCGGCAAAACCGGATCCCCGGTCCCGGGGCCGGGGATCGGGCTCAGACGGGCGCGGGGTCTTCCCAGCAGGGCGCTGACATCGACCGTTCGATCCGCCGGCGGTGTGGCCGTGGGCACCGGCTCGTCGAAGCCGGAGAAGTCGACGGACGCGGCCGGCGACTCGCCGTTCACAGTGATCCGTACCGGGTAGGGCTTGCCCTCGGTGGCCACGTACACGGTCAGGGAGTCCCCGCTCGTTCCCCGCTTCTGGTGACGGGGATGGCGGGGACGTCGCCGACCGTGGTCTTCGTGCCCTTGGTGAGCGTCCCCGGCCGCGTCCGCGTTGTCGGTGATCAGCTCACGGAACGTGTCGAGGTCGCAGGCATCCACCACGGGACGCAGTCTCGAATCGGAGGCCTCGCCCTTCATATAGCGGCCTGCGAGGATCGCATCGAAGGTGGTGCCGCCGACCGGGACCTGGTTCTTCCAGAAGTCCGAATCGGGCTTCAGCCAGACCTCGTCACCGCGCTTGATGATCTCGACCGATCCCTCGTCCGCACCCAGATCGACCGAACCCGCGCAGTTTCCGTCCCGGTCCAGAGCGAGGTCCACGATCGTCTCGGCGTTCGCGTTCCCCTTGCCGAGATCGCCCTCGGTACGCAGATGCAGGGACGACGCGCTCAGCAGGGCGTCCCGGAACGCTCGGTGATCTGTTCGGCGGTGAGCGATTCGATGTCGTCGTCCGCACGAGCCACGCCTGCGCTCGTGACGGTCAGCACGACCACCGCCGCGCAGCCGGCCGCGCAAGCGGCCAAGCGGCTTCCGGTCACGTCGCCTCCTCGGAAACGGCCTGCCTCAGGCCTTCTTGGGCGTGCGATCCCTCGTTTGTGAGCGTACGCCCGTGGTGATCCGCCCGCGCGGCGGAGGGTTTTACGCAGAGTGAGGTTCGGTGGCGTTTTCGGCTGCGGACCGTGGGGAGGAGCTGCCCTGAAGATCCGGACACCGAAGGGGAGAGATGAAGGTTTCCATGGGGAAGGCGGGGAAGGCGGTGAGGCCGGCGCCCACCGTGAGGAAGGTGCTGCGCGGGGCCGCGATGGTGGGCCTGACCGCCGCGCTGGCCATGCCCGCCGGCGCGGCCGGCGCCGCCGCACCGGCAGCCGTGCCGCCGGGCCTGTCCTGCGACACCGGCAAGCACGCGAACGACGACCACACCGGATACGCGCTCTGCCGGAACAACCGTTCCACGGTGCAGACCTTCTGGGTCCGCCTGGTCTGCGGCTGGTCGCCGGATGTGGACGGTGAGCATGTCACCCTCAACCCGGGCCAGTCCGGCCAGTCGACCGCACGCTGCGCCGGCCTGGGCACGGGCATCGGCGAGATCCACGTACGCCCTTAGCGCCGCAGTACCGGGTGTGCGTACGCCGACGCGGCAAGCGGCAGCGGTCGCCCGGCTGCGTACCTGAGCGGGCACCCGATCGGGAGGGACAGCCGGTGCCGCAGCGTCCTGATCCCGGCATCGAGGTTATGGATCTGCGCGGCCTCGCAACGCCGCGCGAGCGCCACTGCGCATGCGACGCCTTCGTGATCCGGCCGGCACCGCAGGATCGGCGCCTTCTTCGACACGGCCGAGCGCGGATACGGATCCGGATACGACGTGCTGCTCACCCCGACCACCGCCGCTCCGCCGCCCCTTGTCGGCAGCTTCGACAACCTGAGCGCCCTGCGCACCGACCTGGCGATGACGGCGGCCTGCCCGTACGCCTGGTCCTGGAACGTCCTGGAACGTCCTGGGCCGGCCCGGGATCAACGTCCCGGCCGGGTTCACCGCGACGGCCTGCCCTCGGCGCCCGGCCCCTCGGCGCCCGGCTCCTCGGCCCTCCCGGAGCGAGCAACGGCTGATCTCGCTCGCCGCCCAGCTGGAATCGGACCGGCGCCGGTACGAGCACAGGCCGCCCGCTCCCGATGCGCACCCGCTCAGCCCGGCCGACGGGCGCTGACCACCCACCCCTGCCCGCAGCAGTACGCCCTGCGGCGTCTCGTACGGCAGCAGTACGTCCAGCATCGCGGACCGGGTCGCTTCGGTGATGTCCGTCCCAGGGATTCGGGAGACGAAGAAGTCCACCGCGTCGGCCGCGTCCCTGCCCCAGCAGGCCGCGGCCGTCACGGGAGCCGGTTCGATCCCTTCGAACCCCGCCGCACCGAGGACGTCGCCGATGCGCTGCGGGTCGGACAGGGACGCCATGGCCGTCGCCACAGAACCTTCCGTGGCATGGTCCTCCCGTCCCAGGAGCGATGCCAGCAGCCTGAGCGAGGCGCCCTCCTCGCCCTCCGGCGGCGCGGGCTGCGGGCAGACGAGGGCAAGCCGGCCGCCGGGGCGCAGGGCCTCGCCGATATGTGTGAAGGCGGCGACATGGTCGGCGAAGAACATCACACCGCCCCTGCTGATCACCACGTCGTAGCCGCCCGGTTCGAACGGATGGACCTGTGCATCCCCAACTCGTATGAGGCGTTGGGGTGTTGTGCGGAGTCGGTGAGCGTCCGGGCACGCTCGATGAGGGGCACCGAGATATCGACACCCATGACCCGGCCCGCGGCGCGCAGGGCGGCCAGCCGGGTCGTGTGACCGCTGCCGCAGCCGATATCGAGTACCCGGTCGTCCGTTTCGATGGCGGCGGCGTCGAACAGCGGCGCGTCGAACTGCGCCAGCATCGCGTCGTACCGGCCGGAATTACCGGCCCAGTGCTGCCCGACCGGGCCGTTCCATGCTTCGGCGACACTCATGCGGGACCTCCGGCAGTCGTCTTCAGGCCGGCCTCGATGCGCTCGACCGCGCAGATCGCGCCGAAAGCGATCAGATGCACCAGGCAGTGATCGGTGTGCGGCGGCACGAGCCAGGCCGCCACGTCCTGGTCGGTGATCCGGTAGGGGCCCGCGCCGCCAGCAGCGCGAGCCGGGCGCCCGGCCGGTCCGCCCGGCCGGGCAGCGCGGCGGAGAGCGGCAGGGTGTGAGGCCGTCCCAGCCGGCCACCGACTCCCGTACGAACGCGGCGTCCTGATCGCTCAGCAGTCCCGCACCCAGGTGTGCGGCCGTGCGCAGCGCGCCGTACGCGGTACCCACCGGGGTGCCAGCTGCCCACCGCGGCGCTTCCCCGGCCGTTTCCAGCAGCGCGAGGCTGTCGCCGGGCCGCAGCTCCCGGCGCACGGTGCGGGCCAGCGAACGGCCCGCCGCGCTCCGCACCAGCCGGTACTTCTCGGCGCCCCGGGCAGCATGACCTCGCTCAGCAGCGACGACACGATGCGGTTGATGAAGTGGAACGCGAGCGCCGTTCCCACGTACTGGGGGCCTCATCGGCGGGGAACGGCTGCGGCGTACTCATGTCCTTGCCCCAGGCCAGCAGCCGGCGGTGGCCCGGTCCTCGGGCTCGTCGCCGCGCAGGACCGTCTCGGCCAGCCGGTGGTCACCGGTGGCATGCAGCAGCACGCTGTGCGCGTTCACGCAGAACGGGCACCGGTTGGCGAGCGACACCCCGGCCGCCACCAGCTCCTTTCCCGTACGCGACGCCTGCCCGGCCAGCAGGGACTCCCGCATCAGGGCCCAGGCGCCGGTGAGCAGAGGAGGGGCGGCGGACAGGACCACAAAGGTCGTGGCACGGTCGATGCCGAAGTCGGTGGCCAGTTGCGCGTAGACGTCGGCCACCACTCCGGTGGCGGACTTGGGCGGTTCGGGCGAGGTGTATCGGAAGGGTCCGGTCATGGCGACGATGCTCGCCGGTGCGGCCGGTCGCCGTCGTCGTACGGCGGGAGGCAGTCGGCGCTGCGCCGGGCCGGCGGGTGTGGCCCGGACTACTTCCCGGGAGTAGTCCGCGTCCCGTCCCCAGGGCGACGCGCCCGTGCCCGTAACGGAGTTAGGGTGCGACGCATGCAGGGGACATCGACCGGCGGGTGTACGTGCTGGACGCGGTACTGGCCGTGGTGATCGGTACGGCGGTCACCGCAGCGGCCTGCGCAGTCTCCTCGCCCGGCGCCATCGACCTGCTGCTGATGGCCGCCGGTTCGCTGGCCCTGGCCGCGCACCACCGGGCCCCGCGCGCAGTGCTCGCCGTCACCACCCTCTGCATGTTCGCCTATGCCGTCCACGCCCACCCGGAAGCTGGGCGGCCTTCCCGTGGTGGTCGCCGTCCACGCCGCGGCGCGCAACGGACACCGGGCGCCGGCGGTCGGCGCCGGGGCGCTGTTCCTGCTCGGTTACTTCGTGGTGCTGCTCATGGCGGTGCCGGACACTCGGGACACCGTAGAGCGGACGCTGCTCCTGCTCGGCTGGTTCCTCTGCGCCGGGGTCACCGGTCTCATCGACAAGAACTGGCAGGCCTATCTGCGCCAGACCGAGCAGCGCGCGCTCGACGCCGAGCGGACGCGCGAGGAGACGGCGCTGCGCCGGGCCGGTGAGGAACGGCTCCGCATCGCACGTGAGTTGCACGACTCGCTCACCCACTCCATCTCGATCGTCAAGCTCCAGGCGGGAGTCGCTGTTCATCTGGCCCGCAAGCGCGGCACCGAGGTGGAACCCGCCCTGCTCGCGATCCAGGAGGCGAGCGGCGAGGCGATGCGCGAACTGCGCTCGACACTGGAGGTGCTGCGCACGGACGTGGTGGAACCCGGCACCGGGCTGGACCGTATCGGCGAGCTGGCCGAACGGGCCCGTGCGGCGGGCATCGCGATCGAGATCACCACCGACGGCGAGAAACGGCCGCTTCCCGCGGGCGTCGACGGGCGGCGTACCGCATCGTGCAGGAGGCACTCACCAACGTGGCCCGGCACGCGGACCGCGCGACGACCACCGTCCGTCTCCTCTATACGGATTGCTCGCTGGCGCTGTACGTCGACGACCAGGGCCCTGCCTCCCCGGCGACCGCATCACGCCGGGCACAGGGCTGACCGGCATGCGGGAGCGCGTCACCGCGCTCGGCGGCACCCTCGAAGCCGCGCCGGGTGCCCACGGAGGTTTCTCGGTACGCGCCGAGCTGCCCATCGAGCACAGGAAGCCCTCCTGGTGATCCGGGTACTGATCGTCGACGACCAGGCACTCATGCGGGCCGGATTCCGGGCCCTGCTGGATGCGGAGGAGGACATCGAGGTCGTCGGGGAGGCCGCCGACGGACGCCAGGGGTCGAGCTGGCCCGCCGCCATACCCCGGACGTCGCCCTCATCGACGTACAGATGCCGGTGATGACGGGCATCGAGGCCACCCGCGAGATCGCGGCCGACCCACGGCTGGCCGATGTGCACGTGGTCATCCTCACCAATTACGGCCTCGACGAGTACGTCTTCGACGCTCTGCGCGCCGGGGCCGCCGGATTCCTGCTCAAGGACACCGAACCGGCCGAGCTCCTGAGGGCCATCGAGGCCGCGGCCCGCGGGATGCCCTGCTCTCGCCCGCCATCACCCGCCGCCTGATCGGCGAATTCGTCGCCCGGCCCCCGACCGCACCAGCGCTCCGGGCTTCGAGACCCTCACCCGGCGTGAGTGCGAGGTCACCGCACTCGCCGCCCGGGGCCTGACCAATGAGGAGATCGCCGCGCACATGGTGGTCAGCCCGTTCACTGCCAAGACCCACATCAGCCGCGCCATGATCAAGCTGGGCGCACGGGACCGGGCGCAGCTCGTGGTCTTCGCGTACGAGTCGGGGCTGGTCGAGCCGCGCAGGCCCCACAGCTGACGGCTTTCGGCCGGGACGGGCGGGCCACTGTGGAGAGGGGCCGTCACGAGATATCTTGATGTCAAGCAATGTTGCAGACGTGGAGCGGAGCACCCGGTGACTGACTCGACCATCATCTATACGCACACCGACGAGGCCCCTGCCCTGGCGACGTACTCGTTCCTGCCCGTCGTCGAGGCGTACGCCTCGACCGCAGGGGTCACGGTGGAGAGCCGCGACATCTCCCTCGCGGGGCGGATCATCGCCAGTTTCCCGGAGCATCTGAAGGCCGACCAGCGTATTGATGACGCACTCGCCGAGCTCGGCGAGCTGGCCAAGCTCCCGGCGCCAACATCATCAAGCTGCCGAACGTCTCGGCCTCGATTCCGCAGCTGAAGGCAGCGGTCGCCGAGCTGCAGCAGCAGGGCTACGCGCTGCCGGACTACCCGGACGACCCGAAGAACGACACGGACAACGACGTCCGCGCCCGCTACGACAAGATCAAGGGCAGCGCGGTCAACCCGTCCTGCGTGAGGGCAACTCCGACCGCCGTGCCCCGCCTCGGTCAAGAACTACGCCAAGGCCCACCCGCACCGCATGGGCGCCTGGAGTGCCGACTCCAAGACGAACGTCGCCACCATGGGCGTCGACGACTTCCGGTCCACCGAGAAGTCCGTTGTCATCGACGAGCCCGGCACCCTGCGTATCGAGCTGGTGGGCGACGACGGCACCACCACCGTGCTGCGCGAGTCGGTACCGGTCCTGGCGGGCGAGGTCATCGACGCCGCCGTGCTGCGGGTGGCGGCGCTGCGCGAGTTCTTCACCGCTCAGATCGCGCGCGCCAAGTCCGAGGGCGTGCTGTTCTCGGTGCACCTCAAGGCCACGATGATGAAGGTCTCCGACCCGATCATCTTCGGTCACGTCGTGCGCGCCTTCTTCCCGAAGACGTTCGCCGAGTACGGCGAGACGCTCGCCGCGGCCGGTCTCACCCCGAACGACGGGCTCGGCGGCATCCTCAGGGTCTGGAATCGCTGCCCGATGGCGCGAAGATCAAGGCGTCCTTCGAGGCCGAGCTCGCCGAGGGCCCCGAGCTGGCGATGGTCGACTCCGACAAGGGCATCACCAACCTGCACGTCCCCAGCGATGTCATCGTCGACGCCTCCATGCCGGCCATGATCCGCACCTCGGGTCACATGTGGGGCCCGGACGGCGGGAGGCGGACACCCTCGCCGTGCTGCCGGACAGCAGCTACGCGGGCGTCTACCAGGTCGTGATCGACGACTGCCGTGCGCACGGTGCCTACGACCCGGCCACGATGGGTTCGGTCTCCAACGTCGGCCTCATGGCGCAGAAGGCCGAGGAGTACGGCAGCCACGACAAGACCTTCGAGGTCCCCACCACCGGTACGGTGCGGGTCGTCGACAGCAACGGCGACGCCGTGCTGGAGCAGGCAGTCGGCGCCGGTGACATCTTCCGGATGTGCCAGGCCAAGGACCTGCCGATCCAGGACTGGGTCAAGCTCGCCGTCACCCGTGCCCGTGCGACCGGCAACCCGGCCGTGTTCTGGCTCGACGAGAACCGCGCGCACGACACGAAGCTCATCGGGAAGGTCCGCACCTACCTCGCGGACCATGACACCGACGGTCTGCAGATCGAGATCATGTCGCCGGAGAAGGCCACCGCGTTCTCCCTGGAGCGCATCCGCCGCGGCGAGGACACCATCTCCGTCACCGGCAACGTGCTGCGTGACTACCTCACCGACCTGTTCCCGATCCTCGAGCTGGGCACCAGCGCGAAGATGCTCTCCGTCGTCCCGCTCATGAACGGCGGCGGACTGTTCGAGACGGGCGCCGGCGGTTCCGCGCCCAAGCACGTCCAGCAGCTCGTGAACCAGAACTACCTGCGCTGGGACAGTCTGGGCGAGTTCCTCGCACTCGCGGTCAGCTTCGAGCACCTCGCGCAGACCACGGACAACGCACGCGCGCAGATCCTCGCCGACACGCTGGACCGGGCGACCGCCACGTTCCTCAACGAGGACAAGTCGCCCAGCCGCAAGCTCGGCGGCATCGACAACCGCGGCAGCCACTTCTACCTGGCGCTCTACTGGGCCCAGGAGCTGGCGCGGCAGACCGAGGACGCGAAGCTCGGCGAGGCGTTCGCGGCGCTCGCCAAGACGCTCTCCGAGCAGGAGCAGACCATCGTCGCCGAGCTGATCGCCGTGCAGGGCTCGCCGGTCGACATCGGCGGCTACTACCAGCCCGACCCGGCGAAGGCCGAGGCCGTCATGCGCCCGTCGGCGACCTTCAACAAGGCCATCGCGACGCTCGGCTGAACTGCCCGCGCTTCTGATCGCGCATACGTCCGCCCCGGCAGGTCTCGCCCTGCCGGGGCGGACGTATGTGGCCGTCTCATCGACTCCGGTAATCCCGCTGGATGTTCAGGGTGGCCAGCAGATCCTCGTGCAGCTGGAACCAGACGGTGTGGTACGAAACGGTGTTGTCCGTCAGGTAGTCCAGTTCCCCGGACGCCGCCCGGGTGAGTGCCTCGGTGAGCCGGACGCGATAGCGCCGGAACCGGAGCATCGCCGCGGACAGGTCCGCGCAGACGGCCCGGGCGCGCTGGTCGAAGTCCGTGAACCGGTCCAGAACCAGGGCGTCGTAGGCCGGGTCGGTGTGGTCGTTCGCCGTCAGGACACCGCCGGCGGATCGCATCTGCCATGCCGTGCACAGGTCGAGCAGTTCGGGATTGAGGACAAGGAAACGGTCGTAGGCATCGGCCACCGCGGCCCGGGCGCCGGCTGTCTCCAGCTCGTGGGTGATCCGTGCCGCATCTGCGGCGCGGCCGGCCTCCGAGAGACCCCATCCGCCGAAGTCACCCGCCGTATGCGTGACAAGTCCGGCCACCGCGAGGTCGATCAGCTCCGATTCGACGTCGGACTCGCGAAGCCCCGTCGCCTCGGCCACGCGTGCGAGGTCTGAGAAGCCGATGCAGCGAAGGGCATGGAGCACCAGCAGGTCGGCGCCGGTCGGGTGGGGCGAATCGGGACGGGTCATGTTCCTGTCCTGTGCGGCCGGGTGGGGTCCGAGGCCGCCGCGGCATGCCCGGCGCCTCGTCCGTGCGCCCGGGCGACGAGCGTGCCCTCGTGGACGCGCACCGCGTGTTCGGTGCTCTCGTCGGGATCCGGTACGCCGACGGCTGAGGCGAGCCGGCCGCCGTCGTCGAGAACCAGGCGCATCCGCGGCCGGGCGTCCGGTGCGAACACGCGGCGCAGGCAACGGGTGAAATCACTGATCCTGAGCCGCACGAGGCGCCCGGCCTCGGCGGGATCGGCCGTCACCACGGCCACGGTGACCTGATCGTGCGGGCGGGCAGCGCGGACGATCTCCTCGGCCGCGCCGAGCCGGCCGGTGCCCAGGACGGCGATCACACCGTCCCGGTCGAATCCCGCCGGGCTCCCGGTGATCCGGTCCCGCAGCTCCGCCGGCGGGGCCCATGAGACCGGCAGGGCTGCGCCGGGCCGACGTAGGGCAGGTGCGGCGGATCCCAGGTGTCCGCGAGGCCGAGCCCGGCCAGATGCTCGCAGGCGTGTGCCACGTCGAAGGGATCGCCGAATCCGTGCGCCGTATCCGCCAGCTGGGCCGAGCCGTTCAGCATCGTCAGGACCAGCTCGGCCCGTCGCACCTGCCGCGCCGGTACCGTATCGCCGGGCGCGATCGACTCCAGCGCGAGCGCGAGCAGCAGTGTCTCCAGCCGGGTGACCTGCGCCAGCGCGGTGCGGCCCGCCTCCTCGTTCAGCACACCGGTCAGCGAGCGCAGCCGGAGCCGGCCGAATGCGGGCGTGTCGTCGGACAGCGGAAGCCGCTCGAGCCAGACGCGGGCGAACGAGGCCAGCGCCTCGCCCGTGGACCGTGGCCCCACCTGCGGCCGGACGCCCTCGGTGGCGCCGTGTTCGACCATGTCGACCAGGGTCGCCAAATAGAGGGCGCGCTTGCTCGGGAAGTTCGAATACACCGCGCCGCGCGTCAGCTCGGCCCGCTCGGCGATCCGGTCGACCTTGGCCTCGGTGTATCCGTGTGCGGTGAATTCCGCCTTCGCCGCGGCCAGTACGGCCGCGAGGGTGCGTTCCTGCTGTTGCACCCGGTTCAGCCGGACCATGCGTGGTTCCTCTCGTCGCCCGGCCGCCAAGATACATCGAACATCCGGATGTTGAGAGCATGCACATGTCGGGGTGGTGGTCTACGGGACGCGCGCGGTCCACTCCGGGGAGCTGAACTTGGTGGCGGCGAGCTCCTGCGCACGGACCATCTCCGCGTCCGTGACGCTGCCCGGACGCAGTCCGTATCGCTTGCGGAAGGAGTCGATCATGCGGTCGATGACTTCCTCCCGGGCAGTCCGGTCTGCCGGCGCAGCGGGTCGACGCGCTTCTTGGCGCTGGTGGTGCCCTTGTCGGAGAGCTTCTCGCCGCCGATGCGCAGGACTTCGAGCATCTTGTCCACGTCGATGTCGTAGGACATCGTCACGTGGTGGAGCACGGCGCCCTGCTTCCCATGGGTGCCCACGATGCGCTTCTGGGCGGCGCCGGCGATCTTCCCGCGTCGGTCGCGATGTCGTTCAGCGGCTGGTACCAGGCTTTGATGCCCATGTCGCCGAGTGCACCGAGGACCCAGTCGTCCAGGTAGGCGTACGAGTCGGCGAAGGACAGGCCGGAGACCAGCGACTCGGGCACGGACAGCGAGTACGTGATGGTGTTCGCGGCCTCGACGAACATCGCACCCCGCCCGAGATGCGCCGGACCACTTCCACTCCGAGGCGCTCGGCGGCCGCCTGATCCACTTCGTTGCGCAGCGACTGGAAGCTGCCGATGATCACGGCGGGGAGGCCCACTCCCAGACTCGCAGCGTGGGCGGCCGGTGGCCGGCCGCGACCTCGGCGGTGATGACCTCGTCGAGAGCCATGTGCAGGGCGGGTGGCTGGGGCGCGTCATGGATGAGCTGCCAGTCGTGATCGCTCCACTCGCTGGCCTCTGCCAGCGCCCGGCGTACGGCGACGGCGACGCCTTCCGCCGAGAGGCCGAGCATCACCGTGCCCTCCGGCAGGGCCGCCTCGATACGGGCCGTGAGGCCTGCCGTACCGGTGTGGGCAGGGGCGCCCTCCAGTGCCGCGTCGATGACGAGGATCGCCTCGTCGGGCTCCAGGAAGAAGTCACCCGCCACCCGTACGTTGCGCAGCGCGCCACCCTCGACATCCAGGTCCACCACTACGAGCTTGCCGCCGGGAACCTTGTACTCACCGTGCACAGCCTGTCCTCCGCTTCCACCGGCTCGATCGATGGGCCGGTTCACGTCACAACACCGTGCCGGGGTGCTGATTCCGCTGGTCGTGCCCGTGGTCCTCCGGTGGGGCGCAGACACCCGAACCGATGCCGGCAGCTGCTCAGTACACTCCCGCGATGGACAATTTCACGACCAGGCCCACCCTCCAGGGCACCTTCGGCATGGTGTCCTCCACCCACTGGCTCGCCTCGCAGTCCGCGATGGCCGTGCTGGAGCGCGGTGGCAACGCCTACGACGCTGCCGTCGCCGCCGGGTTCGTCCTGCATGTCGTCGAACCGCACCTCAACGGCCCGGCCGGTGAGGTCCCGATGATCCTGGCACCCCGTGACGGCGAGGTGCGGGTGCTGTGCGGCCAGGGCCCGGCGCCCGAGGGCGCGAGCATCGCCCACTACCGCGGCCTCGGCCTCGACCTGGTCCCCGGCACCGGACCGCTGGCCGCCGCCGTGCCCGGTGCGTTCGACGCCTGGATGCTGCTCCTGCGCGACCACGGCACCCAGAGTCTCGCCGAAGTGCTGCGGTACGCGATCGGGTACGCCGAGGACGGCCACGCCCCGGTGGAACGGGTCGGCCTGACCGTGGAGAGTGTCCGCGCGCTCTTCGAGGACGAATGGCCGTCGTCCGCCGAGGTATACCTGCCCGGCGGGAAGTCCCCGGCCCCCGGTGAGCTGTTCCGCAACCCGGCACTCGCCGCGACGTGGCGCCGTCTCATCACCGAGGCCGAGGGGGCGGCGAGGACCGTACCGACCGGATCGAGGCCGCCCGGAAGATCTGGAGCGAGGGCTTCATAGCCGAGGCCCTGGTCCGCCAGGCCGCAGTACCCACCATGGACACCAGCGGTTCCCGCCACACCGGCACCCTCACCGCAGCTGACCTGGCCGGCTGGTCCGCTTCCTACGAGGCGCCCGCCACCTACGACTGGAACGGCTGGACGCTGGCCAAGGCCGGCGGCTGGAGCCAGGGCCCCGTCCTCCTCCAGCAGCTGGCCCTGCTGCCCGCCGAGCTGCCGCAGTACGGCTCCGCCGACTACGTCCATCTGCTCATCGAGGGCTGCAAGCTCGCCATGGCCGACCGCGAGGCCTGGTACGGCGACGCCACCGGCGTACCCCTTCAGGAGCTGCTCTCCGAGCCGTACAACGCCGCCCGCCGCGCCCTCATCACCGGCGAGGCATCCCACGAGCTGCGCCCCGGCAGTCCCGGGGCCGCGTCCCCGTCCTCAGCAGCCACGCCCGTACCGTCGCCTCCGGCCACGAAATGGCCGGCCGCCTGCGGCGGGCACGGGTGAACCCACCGTCGCCGAGAACGGCGCCACCCGCGGCGACACCTGCCACATCGACATCGTCGACCGCTGGGGCAACATGGTCTCCGCGACGCCCAGCGGTGGCTGGCTCCAGTCCAACCCGGTCGTGCCCGAGCTCGGCTTCCCGCTGGGCACCCGCCTCCAGATGGCCTGGCTCGATGAGGGCCTGCCCAACTCCTCACCCCGGCCGCCGGCCCCGTACCACCCTCACCCCGTCCCTGGCCCTGCGCGACGGCGTCCCGGTCATGGCGTTCGGTACCCCGGGCGGTGACCAGCAGGACCAGTGGCAGCTGCACTTCTTCCTCGCCGTCGCACTGCGCTCCCCGGTACGCGGCGGCTTCGACCTGCAGGGCGCCATCGACGCCCCGAACTGGCACAACGAGAGCTTCCCCGGTTCCTTCTTCCCGCGTGGCATGCGGCCGGGCAGCGTCACCGTCGAGGAGGGCACGGACCCCGCGGTCATCGCCGGGCTGCGCCGCCGGGGCACGACATCACCGTCGGTGACCCGTGGTCCGAGGGCCGGATGTGCGTCGTCGCCCGCGATCCGGAGACGGGTGTGCTGTCCGCAGCGGCCAATCCGCGCGGGATGCAGGGTACGCGGTCGGCCGCTGACAGCCCTCCCGAGTTGTCCGCGGCGGACCGTGCTTAGCTGGAGGCATGATCGATGACTTCCTCGCCGAGAGCGCAGGGAACCTGACCGAGGTCGAGGCGGCGGTCCGAGCAGCGGCCGCCGCCGAGATCATGCCGCGCTACCAGCAGCTCGCCTCGCACGAGATCATCGAGAAGAGCGGACCGCACGACCTGGTCACCACTGCCGACCGGCTCGCCGAGGAGCACCTCACCGCGTCCCTGACCCGGCTGCTGCCCGGATCCGTCGTCGTCGGCGAGGAGGCGGTCCACGCGGACCCGGCGGTGTACGACGCCCTGGGCGGCGACGCACCCGTGTGGATCGTCGACCCGGTCGACGGCACCCGCCAGTTCGTCCACGGCGAGCCAGGCTTCTGTACCCTGGTCGCCCTCGCCCACCACGGCGAAGTGCTCGCCTCGTGGACGTACGCCGCCGCACTGGATGAAATGGCCGTGGCGGTACGGGGCGGTGGCGCCACTCTCAACGGCCGGCCCCTGCACAGCGGCTCGCCCGCACCCGGCGCCGTACTCAAGGTGGCGATGTCACACCCCGACTACACCACCGACGCCCAGAAGCGCGCCCTGCTCGGTCTGCGCACCGAAGGCATCGACGCCCGCGCCTGCGGATCGGCCGGCCTCGAATACCTCGCCGTCGCCTGCGGTGCCCAGGACGCGGTCGCCTTCAACTGGGAGTTCGCCTGGGACCACGCGGCGGGCCTGCTCCTGGTCACCGAGGCGGGCGGCGTCCAGTCCACTCTCTCCGGCGCCCGGTTCCGCATCACCGGCGGCAACGACCTCCCGTTCACAGCGGCGCGCGACGAGGCGACGGCACAACGGGTCCTGACCGCGCTGCGCACCGGGGTCTGACCGGGAGAGCGGCCGGCTCAAGGGCCTTTGGGGGCGCCGCCGTCGAGCACCGTCCGCACGTCCCGTACGAGACCCGCAGCCGTCCGGACCGCCTCCGTATCCAGGCCGCGCAGCGCACCGGTCACCCGGTCCGCGAAGTCCGCGGGGCGTCCGGCAGGGCGGCGGCCGCCGCGAGAGCGCCCTTCTCGTTGAGACACCAGGTGCGGTGGTGCGCATGGAGCGACTGGGCGAGGATCCCGAACGCCTTCGACAGGCACAGCGCGATATGCAGCGCATCGCCGGAGGAAGCGGACTTCCCGGCCGCGGCCACGGAGAAGTCCGCTTCCCAGGCCGCGTCGGCCAGCGCCCGGCGCAGCGGCTCCGGTAGGTGCGCGTCGCCTCCCGCAGCGCGGTGAGCTCCCCGTGCGGATCGGCGAGCACCCGGCCCAGAGCGACCTCGCCCACGTAACAGGGGACCAGAAGCCCAGCGGGTGGCCGGGCTGGACGCCCACCTCGAAGCGGCCCTCCCGGCAGTCGGCCCAGACCGCTTCCACCCGGTCCAGGTCGCGCAGGATCCAGTCCACCGCCACACCGTCCACGGTCAGCCACGCACCGCCGTTGACCCACGGTCCCCAGCCGCCAGGCCCTGCCACCTCCACGGCGGAGCCCTGCGTCCCGGACGCCAGCGCGGTGAGCGCGGTCAGGTCGAGGGCGCCGCGGTAGTAGACGCCCAGGTCCCAGTCGGAGTCCGGCCGGTGCGTGCCGCGGGCCCGGCTGCCGCCGAGTGCGACGGCCCGGACACCGGGCAGAGCGGCGAGCTCGCAGGCCATGGCGGAGACCGCGGACTGCGCTGCGGATTCGGTGTTCATCGGGTGGGAGGCTACCCGCGGTCCGGCTGTCGGCGCCTGTGAATATCCTGGGAGTCCTGGCCTCGGCTGACAAAGGAGTCCGAAGGTGCCGTCGATGCTTGATGCAGTCGTCGTGGGGCGGGCCCCAACGGACTGACCGCCGCAGCCGAACTGGCCCGCCGCGGCTTCGCCGTGGAGGTGTTCGAGGCCGCGGACACGGTGGGCGGCGGCGCGCGTACGGAGGAGCTCACCCTCCCCGGTTTCCGCCATGACCCCTGTTCCGCCGTACACCCGCTCGGCATCGGCTCACCCGCCTTCCGGGCGATGCCGCTGGCCCGGCACGGCCTGGAGTGGATCCAGCCCGAGCTGGCCCTCGCCCACCCTTCCCGGACGGCTCGGCAGCGGTGCTGACCCGGTCGGTGGGGAGAGCGCCATGACGCTGGGAGCGCGGGACGCGGGTGCCTACCGCAGGCTGCTCGCCCCTACCTCGGCCACTGGGACACCATCGCAGAGGACATGCTGCGTACCCTTGGATCGGCCTGCCCGCGATCCCTACCGCTGGGTGCGGTTCGGGCTGGATGCGATGCAGCCCGCTTCGCTGCTCTCCCGCCGCTTCCGGGACGAGAAGGCGCGCGCTCTGTTCGCCGGGCTCGCCGCCCACGCCATCGCCCCCACCAGCGGTCCGGGGACCGGCGGCATCGCCCTGCTCTTCGCGCTCGCCGCCCACGAGAACGGCTGGCCGGCGCCCGCGGCGGCTCGCAGGCCATTGCCGACGCGCTGGCCTCCTACCTGCGCGAACAGGGCGGCACGATCCGTACCGGTACCGAGGTCAAGCGCCTCGACGAGCTGCCGCCGCGCGCGCGTACATCTTCGACACCTCGCCGACCGCCCTCGCCCGGATCGCGGGCCTGGGCAACGCCTACGGCCGTTACCGGTACGGGGCATCCTGCTTCAAGATCGACTACGCCCTTTCGGGTCCCGTCCCCTGGACCGCGCAGGAGGCGAGGCGGGCCGGCACCGTCCATATCGGGCCCACGGCAGGCGAGATCGACAGCGCGCTGCGAGCCGCCGTGACCGGTATGGACCCCAGCGTGCCGTTCCTGATCACCGCTCAGCCGAGCCTGGCCGACCCTTCCCGTGCCCCCGAGGGCAGCCATGTCTTCTGGGTGTACGGACACGTCCCGGCAGGCTGGGAGGGCGATGCCACCGACGTCATCGAGCGGCAGCTGGAGCGTTTCGCCCCGGGGTTCCGCGATCTGGTGCTGGCGCGCGCCGTCGCCGGACCGCCCCGGATCGCCGCACGCAACGCCAATTACGTCGACGGGGACATCGCCTGCGGTGCGTTCGCCGGCCTCCAGACGGTGATCCGGCCCAAGCTCGCCCGCGTCCCGTACGCCACTGCCCACCCGGCGGTCTTCCTCTGCTCCTCGGCCGCCCCGCCCGGCCCCGGTGTGCACGGCATGTCGGGCCACCACGCGGCGAAGGCGGTCTGGCGGCGGCTGCGGGCCCGGTGAGCGGTCCCGGGCCCTCGTCAGGACTCGGGCAGGTCCAGCCAGCGTGAGGTGCCCGGAGCGATCACGTACGAGTGCCCGTCCAGGGCGACTCGGACCGCCGGGGTACCCAAGTCCGGTACAGCGATGCGAAGTTGCTCGGCGCGGAAGCGCAGGTCGACGTTCCAGTGCCGGCGGAAGCGGATCCGCATCCCGAATTTCGAGAGCTGGGGAAGCGTGGCGGGCGCCAGCCACAGCGCGTCGTCCGGGTCTCCAGCCCGGTCATTCCGCGCTGTACGAGGTCGAGGGTTCCGGCCATGGCTCCCAGGTGGATGCCCTCCTCGGTGGTGCCGCCCTGGATGTCCGCCACATCCCCGATGAGTGCCTCCTCGCAGAACTGCCAGGCGTGCTCACGGCGCACTCTGGCCAGCACCCAGGCGTGGACCAGCGAACTCAGCGTCGAGCCGTGGCTGGTGCGTGCCAGGTAGTAGTCGACCGTCCTGCGCCAGGTGTCGTCGTCGAGCTCGTAGCCGAGCCTGTGGAACAGGCCGGCCAGCTCCCGGGCGAGAACAGATAGCCCAGCATCAGCACATCGGCCTGCTTGGACGCCTGGTAGCGGTTGACGGTGTCGCCCTCCGCCTCCAGGATCCGGTCCAGCCGCCGGATGTCGCCGTACCGGTCGCGGTAGCCCTCCCAGTCCAGCTCGGCCAGTTCTCCGTAGCCGGCGAACTGGCTGATGACGCCGTTGTGGTGCGGCACGTACAGCAGGCGCGAGATGTCCTCCCAGGACGCCACCTCATCCGGGCTCACCTGAACACGGTTGAACAGCCGCTGACGCTGAATCTCCGACATGGAGCCGCACAGATCCGTGGTCCGCGCCAGCACCCAGGCCGCGGTCACGTTCGTGTACGTGTTGTCGTCGAGCCCGTCCCTGTCCGACATCGGATAGGCGTCGTGGTACTCGTCGGGGCCGACGACACCCTTGATGCGGTATCGGGCCAGGGACGGGTCCCACACCGCGCTGTCCGCCCAGAACCGGGAGATCTGCATGAGCATCTCCGCGCCCCTGGTGTGCAGGTACTCCGTGTCCCCGCTGGCCTGCGCGTACTGCCACACGTTGTAGGCGACCGCCGAGCCGACGTGGTGCTGCAGCCGGGAGCGGTCGCGCAGCCAGCGTCCCGATCGCGGGTTGAGATGGAGCTCCTGTGTCTCCTCCCGCCCGTCGTCGGCGCTCTGCCACGGGTACATCGCCCTCTGCGGCCGGTCTCGGCCGCCGCCCGGCACGCGGCGGGCAGCCTGCGGTAGCGGTAGTCGAGCAGCGCCCTGGAGACCTCCGGAAGGTGCAGATTCAAGAACGGCAGGACGAAGAGCTCGTCCCAGAAGACATGTCCCCGGTAGGCCTCCCCGTGCAGCCCGCGCGCGGGGACCCCGGCATCGAGATCGGCGGTGTGGGGAGAGGGTCTGCAGGACGTGGAAGAGGTGCAGCCGCAGGATCCGGCCAGGCTTGCCCGGCACCTCCAGACGGACCCGCTGCCACAGCTCCTTCCAGGCCCGGTGGTGCGATGCCAGCAGTCCGTCGAATCCGGGAGCCCCGGTCACTGCCTCGACGGACGCCTCCAGCGGATTGCCGATCGCCGGGTCCCGGAGGTGTGCAGCGCCACCGTCTTGTCGACGACCGCGCCGGAATCGGGAGCGATGGGAAGTACCAGCGACTGGAAGGCGGTTCTGGCCCCAGGACCGGCCGGATGTCCGAAGCGTCGCGGCGCGGTCCCTCCGGGAGCGATACGCCTGGCCACCGTCCGGGCGGCCAGGGCCACACCGATCTCCGAGCTCACGGTGCGGCAGCGCAGCCACACCACATCGCCCGGCTTCGATCCGGTCTCCCAGCCGGTCAGATGACGGTTCGCCAGGTCGGCGTAGCGCGCGACCCCGCTGTTACGGACGTCGCCGTCCAGCCCCGCCTCCACCTCCACCTCGCCCGTCCATCCCTCGGCGGTGAACTCGGTGTGCAGCGCGGCCAGATGGGGATCACCCATGTGTACGAGACGGCACTGCCCGACCGTCAGACGCCTGCCCGCCGCGTCCTCGTAGACGGACCGGCGGGTCAGCGTGCCACCGCGCAGGTCCAGCGTCAGCCGGTGCTCCACCAGCCCGTCGTCGTCCGGTGTGAGCCACTCGCCGGGGCGGCGCCGTCGGGGCGCATGCGGTAGCGCAGCGGCAGCCAGTTGGGCAGGTTGACCATGTCCTCGTTCTCGACCTGCCGACCCTCCACCGTGGACGTCAGCCGGTTGTAGCACCCTGCCGCGTATGTGCCCGGGTAGTGCGGCCCGCCCGCCGCGGTCTCGGATCCGCCCGCGGGTGGCGAAGTAACCGTTGCCGAGGGTGCACAGTGCCTCGCGCAGCCTCTCCTGGGCGGGGTCGTAGCCCTCGTACGTCCAGGTCCAGGCGGGTGTCGTCATCAGCCGAGTCCATTCGTCAGGGGCGGCCGGGCCGGACACCAGCAGCTCACCGGGGTCCGACACCACCAGGTCGGCACCGTGACGGCGCAGACCGGCGGCGCTGCCGGGGCTCTGGGCACGGTCCACACCGACCACGAGACCGAAACCGCCGCGGCGGCCGGCCTCGACGCCCGACAGCGCGTCCTCCACCACCGCCGTGTCCTGCGGCACCTGGCCCAGCCGTCCGGCCGCTTCGAGGAAGAGGGCGGGGTCGGGTTTTCCGGGCAGCCGCAGCCGGCGCGCTTCGTTCCCGTCCACGACCGAGTCGAAGAGATCCAGCAGGCCCGCCTGGGAGAGCAGCTCCGTCGCATGCCGCGACGCGGACACGGCCGCGGCCGGTACGCCGGCCTCGCGCAGCACGTGCAACAGCCGCACGGTGCCCGGCCAGCTCCTGACCGGCCGGCTGCGCAGTCCCTCGGTGAACAGCTCGTCCTTGCGGGTGGCCACCGCCCACACCGTCGAGGTGCCCGGGCGTCCTGCGGGCTGCCCACCGGGAGGTCCAGCCCCTCGACGCGAGAAGGCCGCTGCCCCGTCCAGCCGTGACCGGCCGTCGACATGGCGGAGATAGTCGTCGGTGGCGTCGAAGGGCGGCTGCCCGGCCAGGGGCGACAGGACGGCGTCGAACGCCTGTTTCCAGGCAGCGGCGTGGCTCGGAGCGGAGTCGATGATGACCCCGTCGGTGTCGAAGACGACCGCTCGCAGAGACTGCAGGGGCGGTGCCAAGGACAGTGGGGCGACCATATTGGGACCGGTCCCTTCTTGGGGCGTCCACCACTCCGAGCCGACCGGGTGCCGGGCGTACAAGCGGTCCCGGTGCTCCGCCACAGCCCGGGCGGCAGGCCAACGGCTCACCGGCTTATCGCCATGATGCCTGTGATCCCGGGAAGCCGCGCGCGGCTGCCGGGCAGCCGGGAGCCGGATCAGACCGTCGTGACGTTCTCGGCCTGCGGGCCCTTGGTGCCCTGGACGACCTCGAGCCGCACCCGCTGGCCTTCGCTGAGCTCACGGAACCCGGACGCGGCGATAGCCGAATAGTGGACGAACACGTCCGGGCCGCCGCCGTCCTGCTCGATGAAGCCGAAGCCCTTCTCCGAGTTGAACCACTTCACGATGCCGGTGGCCATCTTGTTCTCCTTCGTGCGGACGCGGAACCGATTCCCGCGTCATGTGACATGGCGAAGTGATCCTCATGGCAGCCAAGGGTTTTGCGACGCAGACACGCCCCAGGAATGTCGTTTTCCCGCGCAAGGCTGATGTCGGATTTCCGCCAGCCCTGCCGCCGCAGGTGACCCATTCTTGAGACATGCACACCGACACCGAGCGCTGCGTACGCGCCGTCCGGTCGAAGGACGCCCGCTTCGACGGCTGGTTCTTCACCGCGGTCCTGACCACCGGCATCTACTGCCGTCCCAGCTGCCCGTCGTGCCGCCCAAGGTCGAGAACATGACCTTCTACCCCAGCGCCGCCGCCTGCCAGCAGGCCGGATTCCGGGCCTGTAAACGCTGCCGCCCGACACCAGCCCCGGCTCCCCGCAGTGGAACGCCCGCGCCGACTCGGTCGCCCGCGCGATGCGGCTCATCCGGGACGGGGTCGTCGACCGCGAGGGTGTGCCGGGCCTCGCGTCACGGCTCGGCTACTCCGCCCGGCAGATCGAGCGCCAGCTGCTCGCCGAACTGGGCGCCGGCCCGCTCGCCCTGGCCCGGTCCCAACGGGCCCAGACCGCGCGGCTGCTCATCGAGACGACCGCACTGCCCATGGCCGAGGTGGCCTTCGCGGCCGGCTTCGCCTCCATCCGGGCCTTCAACGACACCGTCCGCGAGGTCTTCGCACTCGCCCCGGGTGAGCTGCGCACCGGGCCGCCCGTGGGGCCGGAGCGCCCGCGACCCCGGAGTCATCGCGCTGCGGCTGCCCTACCGGGCCCCGCTCAACCCCAGCAACCTGTTCGGACACCTCGCCGCCACCGCGGTCCCGGGCGTCGAGGAATGGCGCGACGGCGCCTACCGGCGCACGCTCACCCTCCCGCACGGGCACGGTCTCGTCGCGCTCACCCCGCAGTCCGGCCACATCGACTGCCGGCTGCGGCTCACCGACCTGCGCGACCTCACCCGGGCCATCAGCCGGTGCCGCTGGCTGCTCGACCTGGACGCCGACCCGGTCGCCGTGGACGAACAGCTGCGCTCGGATCCGCTGCTGGCCCCGCTGGTGGACCGGGCGCCCGGCCGCCGGGTGCCGCGCACGGTGGACGGGGCGGAGTTCGCCGTACGCGCAGTGCTCGGCCAGCAGGTCTCCACCGCTGCCGCACGCACCCACGCCGCCCGTCTGGTCGCCGCGCACGGCGTGCCGGTCGAGGACTCCGAGGGCGGACTGACCCACCTCTTCCCGTCCCCGGAAGCCCTGGCCGGGCTCGACCCCGAGGCGCTCGCGCTGCCGCGCAGCCGCCGCAGGACCCTCACGACCCTGGTCGCGGCGCTCGCCGGAGGATCGATCGGGCTCGGCACGGACAGCGACTGGGAGCGGAGCCGGGCCGAGCTGACCGCGCTGCCGGGATTCGGCCCCTGGACGGTCGAGGTGATCGCCATGCGGGCACTGGGCGACCCGGACGCCTTCCTCCCCACCGACCTCGGGATCCGGCGCGCGGCGCAGCAGCTCGGTCTGCCGGCGACACCCGCGGCGTTGACCGCACGCGCGGGACACTGGCGCCCCTGGCGGGCGTACGCGGTGCAGTACCTCTGGACCGTGGACGACCACGCCATCAACCACCTGCCCGCATAACGGCACAAGGACGTTCTCCCATGACCATCACGCACCGGGCGACCAGGCAGCACACGGTCATCGACAGCCCGTACGGTCCGCTCACCCTCGTCGCCACCGACGGGACGCTGGCCGGCCTCTACATGACGGACCAGCGCCACCGCCCGCCCGAGGAGACCTTCGGCGACCCGGACCCGCGGCCCTTCGCCGAGGCGGCCCGCCAGCTGGACGCGTACTTCGCCGGCGGGCTCAGAGCGTTCGACCTGCCGTTGCGTCTGGACGGCACGCCGTTCCAGCGCGGCGTCTGGGCACAGCTCCGGCAGATCCCGTACGGCGAGACCCGTTCGTACGGTGAACTCGCCGGACAACTCGGCAAGCCGGGCGCCTCCCGGGCGGTGGGCCTGGCCAACGGAAAGAACCCGATCGGCATCATCGTCCCCTGCCACCGGGTCGTCGGTGCTTCGGGGAGTCTCACCGGGTACGGCGGCGGACTGGACCGCAAGCAGCGGCTGCTCGCCTTCGAGAACGGCTCGGAGGGTGACGTGCCGGCGCTGTTCTGAACCGGCCGCCACCGCCCGCGGTGGCGGTCAGCCGGTGAAGATCTCGGTGACCGACCAGATGGCGAGTCCGAGCATGCACACACCGCCGATGCGCTGCACGGTCTTCAGCGGCACCCGCTTCGCGATGAACCGTCCGGCCAGCAGCGCCAGCGCGGATACGGACATCAGGGCGGCGGCGGCCCCGATGGCGGTGGACCAGGTGCCGTTGCTCGCGGCCAGGTTCGCGGTGGTGATCTGGGTGAGGTCGCCCCACTCGCTGATGAATACCGCCATGAAGGCGGTCGAGTAGACCGGCCAGAAGCCGGTCACGGTCTTGATCTCGCCGTCCTCGTCCTCCTCACCGCTCCCGCTGCGCAGCATGAAGGCGCCGAAGGCGAAGAGCGAGGCCGAGACGAGCTTGACGACCCAGTCGGGCAGCAGGCCGATCAGACCTCCCGCACCGACCGCGATGGCGACGTGCACGATGAAGGCGGACGACGTACCGAACCAGACGTAGAGCGGGCGCATACGGGTGCCCATGGCCAGAGACGCGAACATCGTCTTGTCGGGGAGCTCCGCGAGGAAGATCAGCCCGAAGGCGGTGAGGATCGCCAGTGGGTCGAGATGCATTCCGGGTGGCTTTCTGTGGAAGCCGGGCCCCGGGTCTTCCGCGAAGTGCCACTCGGGCTTTCGGAGGACCACTCGGCCCGGCATGACTGGAGCGCCCACAGGGCCGTGGACGCGTCATACCTGACCGAAGGTCTCGCCCGCCCGTAAGGAACTACGAGCCCGGCCACCGGGAACCCGGGGCTCCAGTATGTCGACGACCGGTTTGCGGGGCTACTCCCCTTCGCAGCGGTCAACAGTACCCCACCCGGCTCCGCGGCGTGATCGGCGGTCCCGGCCACCCATGGGCAGATCAGGGTGGTCCGGATAGGGTCGGGGCGGCGCGACTGCCTGTTCGAAAGCAAGGGATGCAAGGTGACGGACGGAGCAGTGATTCAGACCGCCCGCGTGCTCGTCGCGGCGGACAAGTTCAAGGGCTCGCTCACGGCCGTACAGGTCGCGGAGCGGGTGACGGCCGGGCTGCGGCGCGTCGTTCCCGGTGTGCGGATCGAGACCCTGCCAGTAGCCGACGGCGGCGACGGTACGGTCGCGGCGGCGGTGGCGGCCGGATTCGAACGCCACGAGGCGCGGGTGGCCGGTCCGCTCGGGGAGCCGGTCACGGCAGCGTACGCGGTGCGCGGTTCCACCGCGGTGGTGGAGATGGCGGAGGCGTCCGGTCTCCAGCACCTGCCCGCAGGGTTTTCGCCCCGCTCACGGCGACCACGTACGGCTCGGGTGAACTGCTGCGGGCCGCGCTCGACGCGGGGCCAGGACGATCGTGTTCGGGGTCGGCGGCAGTGCGACGACGGACGGCGGCGCAGGCATGCTCGCGGCGCTCGGGGCACGATTCCTGGACGCGGACGGCAAGCCCGTCGGTCCTGGCGGCGGCGGGCTCGGCGCCCTGGCGGAGGCCGATCTGTCGGGGCTCGACTCCCGTATCGCCGAGGTCGACCTCATCCTGGCCAGCGATGTGGACAACCCGCTGACAGGCCCGAAGGGCGCCCCGAGGTGTACGGCCGGCAGAAGGGCGCGAGTGAGGACGACATCGTGGTCCTCGACGCGGCACTCGCCCACTACGCCGGGATCCTGGGCCCCGAGCACGCGGGTCTTCCCGGTGCGGGCGCGGCCGGGGCATCGGATACGGCGCCTTGGCCGTCCTCGGGGCACGCTTCAGGCCCGGCATCGAGGTCATGCTCGACGTACTGGGCTTCGCGCCGGCGCTCGCCCGCGCCACCCTCGTCATCACGGGCGAAGGTTCGCTGGACGAGCAGACCCTGCACGGCAAGGCACCGGCAGGGTGGCCGCGGCGGCACGCGCGGCGGGCGTGGAGGTGGTGGCCGTCTGCGGCCGGCTCGCACTGTCGCCCGAGGCTCTGGCCGGGGCCGGGATCCGGCGCGCCTACGCCCTCACGGCGCTGGAACCCGATCCGGCGGTCTGCATGGCCGAGGCGGGGCCCTGCTGGAACGGACGGCCGAGGAGATCGCCCGCGACTTCCTCGACTGACCAGCAGGCAGGCCAGCAGGCAGGCCAACAGGCAGGCCAACAGGCAAGGCCGGCAGGGCGGACAGCGGAGCAGGCAGCAGGGCGGGCTCCGAGCCCGCCCCTGCCGTTCCCCGGCTCACAGCGATGACACGGACAGCCGGTACGCGTCCAGAGCCAGCATCATCTCGACCAGATCCCGCGGACGCGACAACGACCGAGAGGTCAGCTGCTCCAGCCGCCGCAATCTGTTGAACACCGTGTTCCGGTGGCAGAACAGCCGCGCCGCCGCCCGCCCGCGGACCCGCCGCACTCCAGCCAGACATCCAGCGTGCGCACCAGCAGCGTCAGATCCGCAGGCTCCAGAGTCAGCAGCGGGCCAGGACATCAGCGACCAGCCTGGCCGCGAGCTCCGGCTGGCTCACCAGCAGCGCGGCCGGCAGCCGGTCGTCCAGCCGAACGATGCCGGCCGTCCCGGGGCGCAGGTCAGCAGGGCCACATCGGCCAGCCGCCGGGCCCGCCCCAGCTCGGCCAGACCGTCCACCACCGGGCTGATCCCGCCCGGTCCCACACACCGGTCCGCCATCAGCGCGGCGAAGTCGGCCCGCTCCGCTCCCCGAGGGAGACCGCGGCGATATCGCGGTCCGCCCGCTTCCGCCAGAGGAGCCGCATGCCGTCCGTGTCCGCCGGCCTGTGCACGGGCTCAGCCCTGTCCGCCTCCCGGCCTACCCGCAGCACGACCACCGCGTAACGGCCGCGCTCCGGAAGACCGAGACCGGCCGCCGCCCGGCGGCCAGATCCGGCGCTGACCGGCCCTCCAGCAATGTGTCGAGCAGCGCCCGGACCCGCTCGTCACTGCGCCGCTGCATCGTCTGCTCCGTTCTGCGGCCGCTCATGGCTGGTGACGATGCCATCGCGCCGGGCGGGCGAGAAGCGGATCGCACCGCTCTGTGCGCGTGCACAACCGGGCCCTTCGAATGCTGGTCAGCCGCAGCGACTCGGCCGTACACCGTGGACGGGCGGACCCGCCCGGTGCTGGTCTTTGGCCCACGAACAGCACCACACCACCACAACGATCAGCCGGAAGGAGGAGGACGCATGGCAACGCTCGAGATCCGCTCACTGTCTGTGGGCTACGGCCCGGTACGGGCCCTGCGCGATGTCTCCGTCGACGTGCCGGCCGGCGCGATCACCGCAGTGCTCGGTAGCAACGGCGCGGGCAAGACCACGCTGCTGCGGGCCGTATCGCGGACCCTCGGCTTCCACCGCGGTACGGGTACGGGCACCATCCGCTTCGACGGCCGGTCCCTGGACGGGCTGCGGCCCGCCCAGGTAGTGGCCGCGGGAGTGATCCAGGTACCGGAGGGGCGGCAGGTGTTCGCCCGGATGACGGTGGCCGACAACCTGCGGGCGGGTGCACTCGGGGCCCGGGCGGGCGCAAGGACGCCACCGCCGCGCTCACCCGCGTACACGAACTGTTCCCGGTGCTCGCCGACCGTGCCCACCAGCGGGCCGGGCTGCTCTCCGGCGGCGAGCAGCAGATGCTGGCGATGGGCCGTGCCCTGATGGCCCGGCCACGGCTGCTGCTGCTCGACGAGCCTTCCTGGGTCTCGCACCGCTGATGGCGGCCAGGATCGCCGAGACCGTCCAGGAGATCAACGCGACGGGCACCTCGGTCATGCTCGTCGAGCAGAACGCGGCCATCGCGCTGCGGCTCGCCTCCACCGCCTACGTACTGGACGTCGGTGAGGTCGCACTCGAAGGCCGTGCCGACGAACTCGCCGCGTCCGACGAGGTACGCCGCCGCTATCTGGGCGTCGTCGACGAGGGCGCCGCCCAGGACGCGGACCGGCCGCCGGCCGGCGGCCCCGCACGCTGAGCAGGTGGTCCGCGTGACGACAGTCCCCGCCACCACCGCACCCACGACAGCCCCGCCGCACTCGCCGTCCGCGACGTGACCGTACGGTTCGCCGGGCTCACCGCCCTGGACGCGGTCTCGTTCACCGTCGAGCCGGGCAGTGTGCACGCCGTCATCGGACCCAACGGGGCAGGCAAGTCAACCTGTTTCAACGTGCTCTCCGGCGTCTACCGGGCGACCTCGGCAGCGTTCACCTCGGCGCCACCGAGCTGACCGGCCTGCCCGCGCACCGGATCGCAGGTCTCGGTGTCGCCCGGACCTTCCAGAACCTGGCGCTGCCACCGCACGCCACCGTCGCCGAGAGTCTGCTGCTCGGCCGCCACCGCCTCACCCGCTCCGGCTTCCTCGCCACCGGCCTGCGCCTGGCATCCGCTGCGCGCGAGGCGCGGATCCACCGGGACCGGGTCCGAGAGATCGCCGAATTCATCGGGCTGGAAAGGGAGTTGGAGAACCTCGCCGGTGCGCTCCCGTACGGCATGCAGAAGCTCGTGGAGCTCGGCCGCGCACTGTGCATGGAGCCGCAGATCCTGCTCCTGGACGAACCCGTCGCCGGCATGACCGCCGATGAACGCCGCCGTGTGGCGTCCGTGGTGGCGGGTGTACGCGACAGTCTCGGCATCTCGATCGTGCTGGTCGAACACGACATGGGGTGGTGATGCGGCTCGCGGACACGGTGACCGTACTCGACTTCGGACGCAGGATCGCGGGCGGTGCGCCCGCCGAGGTCCAGAACGATCCGGCCGTGGTCCAGGCCTACTTGGGGCACCGGAATGACCACCTTCATCGAACTCCTTCTCGGCGGACTGTCCATCGGCTCGGTCTACGCACTGATCGCGCTCGGCTTCGTCGTCATCTTCAAGGCCACCGAGGTCGTCAACTTCGCCCATGCCTCGCTGCTGCTGGCAGGCGGTTACGTCACCGCCGTGCTCCACGACGACATCGGTTTCTGGCCGGCGCTCGGAGTGGGCATCGCGGGCGCCGCGGTCGTCGGCTCCGCGGTGGAGTTCTTCGTGATGCGCCGCTACCGGGGCAGCGACCACAGCGTCCTGGCCATCGTCACCATCGGCGTCGACATCCTCCTCACCACCGAGCTCACCCGGCGCATGGGCACGGACGTTCTGGCGCTCGGCGATCCGTGGGGCGACGAGGTCGTCACCATCGGCGGTGTCACCCTGGCCCAGACCCGCATCGCCGCGTTCCTGGCCGCAGGACTGCTGATCACCGCGTTCCTGCTCGCCTTCCGCTACACCACCTGGGGTGTGTCGATGCGGGCAGCCGCCGAGAACCCGCAGACCGCGGCCCTGGTGGGAATCCGGCTCGGCCGGGTCTCGCTGGCGGCCTGGGCGGTCGCGGGGCACTCGCCGCAGTCGCCGCGCTGTTCCTCACCGTGTTCCCGACCCCCGGCCTCGAGCGGGCCACATCCCTCGCCGCGCTCAAGGCCTTCCCCGCCGCCATCCTCGGTGGCCTCGACTCGACGACGGGTGCGCTCGCCGGGGACTGATCGTCGGCGTCACCGAGTCATTCGCCACGGGCTACCAGAGCGACCTCTCCTTCCTCGGACGCGGCATCGGTGATCTCGCGCCCTACCTGGTGATGGTGCTGGTCCTGCTCATACGGCCCGCGGGACTCTTCGGTACGAAGGAGCTCGCCCGTGTCTGAAGCCATCAAGGACGCCGGGGCGCCCACCGCACGTCCCACAGCCACCGTCGCCCCAGGAGCCGGGGAGGGCTCACCGGCCGGCTGCGTCGCCCGGCGACGTACCTCTGGCTGATCGGCTCGGTCCTGCTCCTCGCGTTCCCGTTCTACCTGGACCGCTTCTGGCTCCAGGCCGGACTCTTCGCGATGGCCGCCGCGATCGGGGCGATCGGCATCAACCTGCTCACCGGATCCACCGGCCAGCTCTCCATGGGGCACGCGTTCTTCCTCGCCGTGGGTGCGTACAGCTACTGCGTCCTGGCGGGTGAGAGCGGTACGGAGAACGGACACGCACTCACCGGCCTCGGCCTTCCCACCTGGCTCGCCGCCGTGCTCGCAGTGCTGCTGGCAGGCGCCGCGGGCGGCATCTTCAGCCCCATCGCGGGCCGGCTGAGCGGCGCGTATCTCGGTATCGCCACGCTCGCGCTCATCTTCATCGGGCAGCACGTGCTGTTCAACGCGAGCTCGCTCACCGGCGGTTTCAACGGCCGTGCGGTGCCGCCGCCTCGCTGTTCGGGTTCAGCTTCGACGACACCGAGGTGCTGGTCGCCGCGGTGCCCTTCCAGTCCTCCGAGAAGCTCTGGTACGCCGGACTCCTCGCCCTCCTGCTGAGCGCGCTCTTTGCCCGCGGGTGCTGCGCGGCAGGCCGGGCGGGCGCTGAACGCCATCCGTGACCACCGGATCGCCGCCGGCGTGATGGTGCCGGTGGCCCGGTACCGGGCCGGTGTGTTCGTCCTCTCCTCGATGTACGCGGGCCTTGCGGGCGTCCTGCTCGCGCTGGTCTTCCAGCGGACCGTACCCGAGTACTTCGGGATGGTCCTGTCCCTCGAATACCTCGCCATGATCGTCATCGGCGGACTCGGCAGCGTCGCGGGAGCGGTCGTCGGCGCCGCTTTCGTATCGCTGCTGCCACAGGTGCTCACCCACTACAGCGACTCGCTCCCACTGGTCTCCGCCCCGGTACGGGCGGCATCGCACCAGGTGAGGCATCGCGCTATCTGTACGGCGCCGCGGTCGTCGCGGTCGTCCTGTTCCTGCCCGGCGGCCTTACGCGTCTGAAGAAACCAGGGAGAAGAAATGAAACTGCGTGTGTTCGGAGCCGTTCTCGCGGCCCTCACCCTCACTCTCGCGGGCTGCAGTGCGAAAGCAGACAGAAGTGACACCGGCGGGGAGGACAAGAGCGGGGTGAAGACCGGCGAGGGAGTCACCTCGGCGAAGATCTCCCTCGGCGTCCTGACCGATATGACCGGCGTCTACGCCTCACTGGGCAAGAGCGTCACCCAGGCCCAGCAGCTTTGGGCGAAGGAGGTCAACGCGGCGGGCGGCATCTGCGACCGGAAGATCGAACTGACCGTCCGTGACCACGGATACGACCCGCAGAAGGCCATCGCGGGCTACACCGAGCTGGAGCCGGATGTGCTGGGCTTCGTCCAGTTCATCGGCTCCCCGTTCGTCTCCGCGGTCGAGCAGCGCATCGACGGCCAGGACAAGGGCCTCGTCCTGCCGCAGGCCTGGTCGGCCGGCCTGCTCGGTTCCCAGTACGTCCGGGTCGTCGGTGCCACCTACGACGTCGAGACCATCAACCTGATCGACTACCTCCTCGACGAGAAGCGCATCGCCAAGGGCGACAAGATCGGTCATGTCTACTTCGAGGGCGACTACGGCGAGAACGCTCTCGTCGGCGCCGAGTACGCGGCGAAGGAAGCGGGACTCACCGTCGTCGAGCAGAAGATCAAGCCGACCGACAACGACATGACCACCCAGGTCTCCGCGCTCAAGCAGGCCGGCGTCAAGGCCGTCATCGTCAGTGCGGGACCGCGGCAGGCGGCCTCCCTGGTCGGTGTCGCCGCGGCTACCGGCTTCGACGTCCCGGTCGTCGGCAACAACTCCGCCTTCGCCCCGCAGCTCCTGGCGACCCAGGCAGGACCGGCGCTGCTCAAGAACTACTACGTCGCCGCCTCCACCCTGCCCATCGGTGACCCGGGTGCCGGCCCGGCCGAGCTGGTCAAGGAGTACGCGGCCCAGTACCCGAAGGACGTACCGGACAACGGCGTCGTCGCCGGATACACCGCGGCGTCCATCTTCGGCGAGGCGCTGACGAAGGCCTGCGAGGCCAAGGACCTCACCCGTGAGGGCGTCGGCAAGGCGCTCCTCACGATCAAGGGCTACGGGAGCGACTTCGGGATGTCGCACGACTTCTCCGACCCGAAGGCGCCCTCCACCCGGCAGAGCGTCATCATGAAGCCGGACGCCAAGACCCCGGGCGGTCTGAAGGTGGTCCGTCCGGCCGAAGTGGCCCCGGCCGCGGAGTCGTTCACGATGAAGCCCTGACGCTGCTCCACTCCTGCCCGGTTACCGAGTGACGGGCCCGGCCACCACGGCCGGGCCCGTCACTCAGTACCGGGCGTCACCGTACGTCTGCCACCAGCCCCGCTTCCCGGCGTCCTTGCCAGGCCCTCCAGGGCAGCCACCACTTCGGAATCGGTGACGCCGTAGAGCTGAAGGAGCTGGGCGACCTCGGCCGGGCGGATGCGGGCCTCGGTGTTCTCGATGCGGGACAGTTTGCTTTCGTCCCAGAGTACTTCTGGCGGTTCGACTCCCACTCCTGGCCGGTATGCGACTGGGCGAAGGTGAAGCTCTTGCTCCTCGCCACCGCCGAGAGCACCGACAGCGCGATCGAGCAGACCGCGCTGGACTTCATCCGCACCCACGGCCGCTCCACCAGTGACCCGGCCGAAGTCCTGACCATCGCCTGGCAGGTGTACGCGCACCTGTTCCGCGATGAGCTGCTGCCCGTCGCCGGGCTGGAGAAGATCGGGCCCGAACACCTGAAGATGCTCCGCGAGGCGGCCACGCTGATGGCGCTCAACAAGGTGGAACTCCCCGGAGAGATCAGCAACGTCGGCCCGTGCTGGTTCTTCCCGGCCGCCACCTCCGTCGTCTTCGACCTGCCCGGGAGGACGGGCAGATGCTGGATGAGACGTACCACGGGGCGTGGTTCAACGAGTCCCGCCGCGTCGAGTCCGTGAAGGCACACGCCGCGCTCGGCGGACGGCCGGTGCACGGCTGCCAGTCCTCCGGCGAAGGTTCCGGCGGCGTCGTCACCGCGTACGGCACGTCGATCGCCGCGTTCCGGGACGATCTCGCCCAGGTTCGCGACGAGTGGGTGAAGACCCGCTACGACGTGGGAAAACCGTGAAACGACCTGAGAGCATCACCGAACGAAACCGACCCAGACCATAAAGAACAAGCTCAGAATCAGCCGAGCAGTGCGGTTGCTTCGACCTCGACGAGCACATCCGGCTCGAAGAGGTAGTCGACCCCGATCAGGGACGCCGGCGGCATAGGAAGCCGGAGCCCGATCTCATCGGCAACGGCTTCCACACCGGCCATGAAGTCACCGATCTTCTCCGGGCTCCACCGGGTCACATAGAACGTCAGGCGCAGCACGTCCGCGAATGACGCGCCCGCGCCCGCCAGTCCGACGGAAGTGTTGCGCAGCGCCTGGGTGACCTGCCCGGCCAGATCGCCGGGCGCGACCGGAGTCCCGTCGGCCTGGCGCGCGATCTGCCCGCTGACGTGGATGTGCTTCGTTCCTGTGCCCACGGCCACGTGGTGGTACGGGACCGGCTGGAGCATGCCTTCGGGTGTGAAGTGCTGAACAGTCATGGCTGCTTCTCCTTCGAACTAGGTATCTGTAAGCTACCTAGTAGAAAAAGGACACTTCAACGAGACCAGGTTTCGCCATGGATACCGATGACGAATTCCGCATCGACGCCCCGCACCGCGAACTGCTCGACCAGGTCCTCGACAAGTGGTCGCTCAGCGTCCTTAACGAGCTCTGCGAGCGCCCGTGCCGCTTCAACGAACTACGCCGAGCCATCCCCAGGTCACACAGAAGTCGCTGACCGCGACACTTCGGCGACTCGAGCGAAACGGCGTGATCGAGCGCGAGGTCGTCTCCACCCGCCCAGTGGCGGTCAGGTATCGGATCACGCCACTCGGCAAGACACTTCGGCCCCCATCGACGTGCTGCTGGCATGGGCTTCGGAAAGCTTGCCCGCCATCGCACGCGCACGCGAAGCCTTCGATGCAACGGAAGACGGATCAGGCCTCTGACCCTTCTCCGGCGGGCATGCCCGCGACCAACGACATCACCTTCGCCCGTTCGAGGGTCTTCCGAGAACGCTCAGCGCTGGCGGGACGGGCGGCGGTGCACTGGAGGTCGGCACACACTCTCAGGCGCCGCGAGCTGCTGCGCCGGCTGGACGTGGTGGGGCTGCGGCTGGGCGAGTCCGCGGCCGTACTGTCGGACGCCATGCTGAAGCGCAGTCACTGAGCGGGCGGCCCCGCCAGGTCCGGCGGTGCGCCGGTGAGCCGTTCAGTGCGCGGTCAGAGTCATCTCGAAGGAGTAGAGGGACGCCCGGTACAGGTGCGAGCCGTACTCCACCGGACGGCCCGCGTCACCGAAGACCGTGCGCTCCATGGTGAGCAGGGTGCCTCCGCGGGTCTCCGTCAGCAGACGGGACTCCGCCGGGTCGCCCTGCGGGCCCCGATGGTCTGGTCGGCGGTGCGCAGGGAAACGCCCGACTGACGCAGCAGTTGGTAGAGGCCGTGCTCGGCGAGGTCGTCCTCGGTCAGGCTGAGCAGGTCCGCGGGCAAGTAGTTGTGCATGATTGCTATGGGCTCGTCGTCCGCGTAGCGCAGTCTGCGCAGGGCCACGGCGTCCGCACCGGATTCGATCTGAAGAGCCGCCGCGACCTCTCCGGAAGCAGGCACGGTCTGCATGGAAAGCACCTCGGTGCGCGGTCGCCGGCCGCCGCGCTTGAGGTCCTCGAACAGGCTGGTCAGCTCGATCTGCCTGCGCACCCGGTTGGTGACGACCTGGGTGCCCACTCCGCGCTTGCGCGCGAGCAGCCCTTGTCCACCAGGTGCTGCATGGCCTGACGCATCGTCGGACGGGACAGCCCGAACTTGTCCGCCAGGGCGATCTCGTTCTCCAGCCGGGTCCCCGGCGCGATCGCCCCGGACTCGATGAGTTCCTGGAGCTGCTGTGCTACCTGGAAGTACAGGGGCACCGGACTGCTCCGGTCGATGGTGATCAGCTCGGTGATCGACTCCATGTCGGGTTTCTCAGCGCGTTGTGCCACGCGTCAAGTATGCCGCACCTTCGACTCTAGCTCTGTACGTATATATGTCAGAACAAATTCTTGACTCCATCCGTTCGCCGACGATACAAATCAGGGACAGCACCCACCCTCCTCGAACCGGAGGCATTTGCGCATGCGCATCGGACTCATCGGTACCGGCCGCATCGGCGCGTTCCACGCCGAGACGCTGATCAGGCTGCCCGCCGTGACGCGGGTCGTCCTGTACGACGCCGTGGAGCAGCAGGCCCGCGACCTGGCCGGGAAACTCGGCGCCGAGCACGTTCCCGACCTCGACGCACTGTTCGGCTCCGGCCTGGACGCAGTCGTGATCGCCGCACCCACCGCCGCTCATGCCGGCCTCGTCCGGGCCGCATCCGCTGCCGGAGTGCCCGTCTTCTGCGAGAAGCCGATCGCCGGCTCACTCGCCGAGACCCGTGCTCTGCTGGCGGAGCTGACCGAATCCGGAGTCCCGCTCCAGGTCGGCTTCCAGCGCCGCTTCGACGCCGGCTACACCGCCCTGCGCGAGGCCGTCGTCGCCGGCGAGCTGGGATGGCTGCACACCGTGCGGGCCTGCACCGCCGACCCGGCCCCGCCACCGTCCGGGTACCTGCCCCAGTCCGGCGGAATCTTCCGCGACTGCGCCGTGCACGACTTCGACATCGTGCGCTGGGTAACCGGCCGTGAGGTGGCCGAGGTCTACGCCACCGGAGCCAACCGGGGCGAGCCCTACTTCACCGCAGCCGACGACGTCGACACCGCCGGCACCCTGCTCACCCTCGATGACGGAACCCTCGTGAGCTGCACCGCCACCCGTTACAACGGTGCCGGTTACGACGTGCGCATGGAGGTCGCCGGATCCCGGGCGCCTTGTCCGCAGGGCTGGACGCGCACGCCCCATCCGGTTCGCCGAAGGCGGGCCGTCACCCGGCCGCCTCACACGACAGCTTCCTCAGCCGCTTCAGGGACGCCTACGTCACCGAACTGGCCGCCTTCACCGAGGTCGCCGCCGGCACCCGGCCCAGCCCTGCACCGGCGCCGACGCACTGGCCGCCCTGCTGGTGGCCGAGGCCGCCGACCGCTCGTGGCACACCGGCCGACCGGTGCGCATCCAGGAGGTGGCCCGGTGATCCGCGTGGCCGGAGCGCCCATCTCCTGGGGTGTGCGAGGTCCCCGGCTGGGGACACCAGATGTCCGCCGGGCGGGTGCTCACCGAGATGGCCCAAGCAGGGCTGACCGCCACCGAGTTCGGTCCCGGCGGCTTCCTGCCGTACGACCCCGGAGCCCGTTCCGCCCTGCTGGCGCAGCACGGCCTGGCCGCCGTCGGCGGCTTCGTCCCTGTCGTCCTGCACGATCCCGGCCGCGACCCGCTGCCCGAGGTCCGGCGCGCCCTGGCCGGCTTCGGTCCGGCCCGCACCCTGGTGCTGGCCGCCACCACCGGCGCCGACGGCTACGACAAGCGCCCCGACCTGACCGACCGGGAATGGGCCTCGCTGCTGGCCAACCTCGACCGGATCGCCGCCCACGCGGCCGGGGAGGGCATTACCACCGTTCTGCATCCACACGTCGGCACGATGGTCGAGGGCCCCGAGGAGGTCGAGCGCGTACTGGTCGGCAGCGACATCCCGCTCTGCCTGGACACCGGCCACTTGCTGGCTGCCGGCAACGACCCGGTCGCTCTGGCCCGGCGGGCCCCGGACCGGATCGCTCATGTCCATCTCAAGGACGTCGACGCGGCCATGGCGGCCGGAGTCCGTGCCGGGGACCTCACCTACACCGACGCCGTCCGCACCGGGCTCTACCGCCCGCTCGGCCTCGGTGACGTGGACATCGCCGCGATCACCGCCGCGCTGGACCGGGTCGGCTACACCGGCTGGTACGTGCTGGAGCAGGACACCGTGCTGACTGCCGAGCCCGCGCCCGGGGAGGGCCGCTGGCCGACGTCCTGGCCTCCCTCGCTCATCTGCAGGAGGTAGTCCGGTGACGGCTGCGAGCGGACCCCGGCCCGAGGCGCCGGCCCTGGGCAGGATCGGCTCCTGCGCGGCCCCGGCATGCCGATGACCCCACAGGCGGAGGACATGATGCACCAGAGCCACTCCAGCGGCACGGTCCAGCATGCGTGAGGGAGCCCTGCGGACCCTGATGGAGACCCGGGCCCGAGAACCCGAGGCGGTCCGGGAAGCTGCCCTGCGGCGGACCGGGCGCCCGCTGGTCCATGGAGCCGGCCGACTGCTGCTGGTGGCCGCGGACCACCCGGCGCGCGGCGCCCTCGCAGTGCGTGGCCGCCCCGACGCCATGGCCGCCGCACCGACCTGCTCGACGGGCTGCTGGTCGCGCTGGAACGCCCGGCGTGGACGGCGTGCTCGGCACCCCGACGTGCTGGAGGACCTGCTGCTGCTCGGTGCACTGGAGAACAAGGTCGTCGTCGGCTCGATGAACCGCGGCGGTATCCCGGAAACCGCCTTCGAGATCGACGACCGCTTCACCGCCACGGTCCCTGCTCCCCGCCCGGCGACGACGTGGCCGGCGCCGTGGACACAGCCGCCGGCCTGCTGTGAGGTGGTGTCGCCCGGCGGCGCCGGGCACTCGTCGTGCGGCTTGCACGCAGCGGCGGGAGGGTGGAAGCGGAACCGGCCACGAGTCGTTCCGGAACTGTGGGGTAGGCGCGTACGCACGGCGGGACCGGAACGGAAAGGAATGTCATGACTGAGCGACGACCGCAGGACGCGGCGTACGCAGGCGGCGAACGCGCTGATCCGTCGGTGCCCAGGACCTGCCCGACCAGCAGATCCAGGAGGGTGAGGACCCGCTGGACGTGCCTGTTCCGCAACGGGTGATGGATCAGATCGACGGATCCGACGACGGCTCGAAGGACGTACCGGACACGGACGAGTCGGGAGCGGGCCGTGCGGGAGCGGAACCCACGGACGCCGAGGAGGAGCACCTCACGACGGAGGAGTCGACCGGCTGAGGCGAGGGTGCCGGAGGCCTAGCTAGTCGCTGTGTGCGTGATCCTCCTGGAGGACCTGCAGCCGCACCTGCTCGCAGGAGCGGCTGATCAGCCGGGAGACGTGCATCTGCGAGATTCCGAGTTCCTCGGCGATGCTGCCCTGTGTCATGTCGTCGAAGAACCGCATGTACAGGATGGACCGCTCACGCCGGGGCAGCCGGCTGAGCCCCGGCTTGACAGCCTCCCGGTCGATCAACAGGTCGAAAGCGGGATCGGCCGCTCCGAGGCTGCCTGCGAGTGTGCAGCCGCCATCGGTACCGGCCGGCCCGGCATCCAGTGACAGGGTGCTGTAGCTTTCCATCGCCTCCAGCCCCAGGAGCGTGTCCTCCTGGCCGAGGCCGGCCTTCGCGGCGATCTCCACAGTCGTCGGCGCACGCCCGGTGCCCGTATGGAGAAGATCCTGACGCGCGACGCGAACCCGATTGCGCAGCTCCTGGACCCGTCGGGGACATGGAGATCCCATGTGTGATCGCGGAAATGCCGCTTGATCTCTCCGACGACGGTCGGTACCGCGTACGTCGCGAAGGCTTTGCCGCGGAACGGGTCGAACCGGTCCACGGCGTTCACCAGCCCGACAGCCGCGACCTGGCGGAGGTCGTCCATGGTTTCGCCCCGGTTGCGGAAGCGCGCGGCGAGACGGTGCGCCATCGGGAGCCAGGCGCAGACGATGTCCTGGCGCAGACGATCGCGTTCAGGCCCCTCGGACAGGGTGGCGAGTCCGCGAAAGGCGTCGTCGGTGTCGGGCACGTCGGTGCGCCGATGCCGGGCGCGCGCGGGGCGGTAGCCATGGTGCTTCGACTCCCTGAACGGTGGCTCATGACGATTCATCGGTCATCGTGGGAGCCTCGGCCGGAGCAGGACAAGACGCGCCCGGAGCGACGGCTCCCACCGGCGTGCCTCTTGTCCGAAGCACATGGCTCGCTTTCCCCTTGAGGGTGCTGCCGAAACAGGAGCGTATGGCCGTTGCGCCCGGAAGGGCAGCTGCATGCTGTTCGGGTGATATCAGCATTTTGTGGCTGTAGGGGTGTTTCGCAGGTTTCCATCCGCCTGTGCCGGATACCCGTCGCGACGGCTTTCCGACTGCGGTGCGACACAAGGAGACAGCACGATGGCGGACAAGAAGCAGGAGCAGCGCGACAGTGTGCGCGCGCCCGATCCGGCCGGCGGGCCGCTGACCACCGACCAGGGGTGGCCGTCGACCACACGGATGACGCACTCACGGTCGGGGACCGCGGGCCCACGCTGCTGGAGGATTTCCACTTCCGCGAGAAGATCACCCGGTTCGACCACGAGCGCATCCCGGAGCGTGTGGTGCATGCGCGCGGCTCCGGAGCGTACGGCTTCTTCGAACCGTACGAATCGTGCGCCGCGTTCACCCGCGCGGCGTTTCTCCAGGACCCGGGGTCCGCACACCGGTCTTCGTCCGCTTCTCCACCGTCCAGGGGCCTCGCGGCTCCGCGGACGCGGTGCGTGACGTGCGGGGATTCGCCACGAAGTTCTACACGTCGGAAGGCAACTACGACCTCGTCGGCAACAACTTCCCCGTCTTCTTCATCCAGGACGGAATCAAGTTCCCCGACTTCGTCCACGCGGTGAAGATGGAGCCGAACAACGAGATGCCCACCGGGGCCTCCGCCCACGACACTCTGTGGGACTTCGTCTCGCTGCAGCCGGAGACCCTGCACACGATCATGTGGCTGATGTCGGACCGGGCGATTCCACGCAGCTTCCGGATGATGCAGGGCTTCGGCGTCCACACGTTCCGCTTCGTCGACGCGAAGGGACACGGCACGTTCGTCAAGTTCCACTGGAAGCCGAAGCTGGTGTCCACTCCTCGTCTGGGACGAGGCACAGGAGGTGCAGGGCCGCGATCCCGACTTCAACCGGCGGGACCTGTGGGACAACATCGAGGCCGGCCAGTACCCGGAATGGGAGCTGGGCGTGCAGCTGGTCGCCGAGAAGGACGAGCACTCCTTCGACTTCGATCTCCTCGACGCCACGAAGATCATCCCTGAGGAGCTGGTGCCGGTGCGGCCGATCGGCCGCATGGTGCTGAACCGGAACCCGGACAACTTCTTCGCCGAGACCGAGCAGGTCGCCTTCCACACGGCGAACGTCGTCCCCGGCATCGACTTCACCAACGACCCCTGCTCCAGGCGCGCAACTTCTCCTACCTGGACACCCAGCTCATCCGGCTGGGCGGGCCGAACTTCGCGCACATCCCGGTGAACCGCCCGGTGGTCGACGTACGCAACAACCAGCGCGACGGGTACCACCAGGAACAGATCCACCAGGGAACCAACTACACACCGAACACCCTCGGCGCCGGCTGCCCCGTACTCGCCGACCCCGAGAACGGTGCGTACAGGCACCTCACGGAGCGGGTCGACGGCTCGAAGATCCGGCGGCGGAGCCCGAGCTTCGAGAACCACTACTCCCAGGCGGCGCTGTTCTGGCACAGCATGGCGGGCTGGGAGCGTGACCACATCGTCGCCGCCTTCTGCTTCGAACTGGGGAAGGTCAACGCGAAGGAGGTCCGGGCCCGGACGGTGGAGCAGCTCGCCCTGGTCGACGGTGACCTGGCCGCCCGCGTCGCGGACGGGTGGGCGTCGCCCGCCCGGAGCCGTCGGCACACCCAGCCCACGCCCTCTCCGGCGCTGTCCATGGAGAACAACAGGGGCGAAGGCTCGATCGCCACCCGGCAGATCGCCATCCTGGTGACCGACGGGGTCGACGGCGAACAGGTGACAAAGGTCAAGGAGACGCTTGCCGCACAGGGCGCCGTCGCCGAGCTCCTCGCCCCGCAGGACGGGAAAGTGACCACGTCCCAGGGGCGGACCTCCAGGTCGACCGGGCCCTGCCGACAGTTGCTTCGGTCCTCTACGACGCCGTGGTCCTCCCGCACGGCGCCGCCGTCGGCCAGGATGCGGCCCGCAGATTCGTACGCAACGCCTACCGGCACGGTAAAGCGGTCGGGGTTACGGGGACGGCTCCGAGGCACTGCGGGCGCTGCTTCCCACCTCGCTGGGCGAGGCCCCGGTACGGGCGTGGTGACCGGCGCCCGCGACGCGGACGCCTTCTGTACGCCGTTCGCCGAGGCGGTCGGGGCGCACCGGCACTGGGGCAGGCCGGAGCTCGAAGTGTGAGCGGTGGGAACGAACGGGAGCCGGCGTCCGCGCCGGCTCCCGGCACCGGGTCCGATGAGCGCCCGGCGAGTGCGGCGCGGGTTCTCGGCCTCTCAGCGGTCCTGACCGGCCGCGTCGACCCGGCCGAGCGCGTCGCGCATGGCGATACGGATCGGCTCGGACGGCGGCGGACCGTCGACGCTCGCCACGATGCCGCTCGCCAGGTCACGGAGCTTGGTGTTGGTGCGCTGGGAGGTGTCCACGAGCACCTGCCAGGCCTGCGCCGCGGTGCACTGGCCGGTGGCCATCACGATGCCGCGGGCGATATCCAGCACCGGTCGCGAGACGAGAGCGTGCCGCAACTCGGCGATCTCCTTCTCCAGCGCGGCGGTGCGCGCGGAGGCGGGTGACAGCGGCTGCGGCGGTGGCTGTGCGGTGTCGGCCGGTTGCCGTCTGCCGTTGCGCACCATGAGATGTCCTCCCGGAAGCTGTGCGGGACGAGGGATGCGGTGCACCACATCCTCATACCGGCCCGAGCACCAATCTGAGCCCAGCCAGGGCTGCAGGCCACCGGGATACCGCCGGTCGGCGGCGTGGGGGCACAGCGGGATCCCGGCCGCTGCCGGCCGGGGTCAGCCGGGGTCAGCCGGGGTCAGCCGGGGTCAGCCGCCCAGGCTGCCGCTGCCGAAGCCGCCGCCCCTGTTGTCGTCATGGCCGGGCGGGGTGCCAGGGGTGCCGGACGGCTGCTGTGATCGCCCAGCTCATACGGGCTGAGCCCGCTGCTCGGCCGGAATTCCTCCTCCCGCACCTCCTCGATCTCGGTGCGGTGGTCGGGCGCGGGGCTGCTCATCCGGGCGCGGGGCGCGGGCCCGCTTACGCCTGCTGTCCCACCAGACAAGTCCCACCAGCAGTCCGGCCACGAGGACTCCGACGGCGATGAGTACGGGCCAGCCCGCGGTGGAGTCCTCGGCGACGGCGTTGAGGAACACGGCTTCACTCAGGAATGGGTCCACGGTGATCACGTAACCCTTCTGGGGATTGTTATGCCCCGGTCGGTCCTATTGTGGTCACTCTTTTCCCTATCGGCCCGCCGGCCGCCCCAGGCCGGGCCCGATGGTGGAGTCAGCGGCCCAGCGCTCTGCGCAGCTCCTGTTTGTTCATCGAGGAGCGGCCCTCAACGTTCTTCTTCCTGGCCTCCTCGTAGAGCTGGTCCTTCGTCGGCCCCTGTGCCCCGGGTGTGACCGCATACCGCCCCGCTGCGAGGCGGACTTCGGGTCGCGCGTGGACATCCTGCCGGCCGTCCTGGCCTCTCCCGACCGGGCCCGTTCCTTGTTCACGGTGCGGGAGGCGATCTCCTTGGCACGTTCCTCGGATGTGCCGCGCTTCTCGGCACCCTCCTTGATGTGCTCGTACTGACGCTCGCGCTTGGGATTCGATCCTGCGGGCATGACACCGCTCCTCTCCGTTCCCCTGCTTGCATCACACGCCGAAAGCCCGCGATCCGCGACCGGGAGGGACATCCGGGTGCCGGTCCGGCCCGGCACACCGGGCGAGTACCCACGCAGCGGCAGCGAAACATGGGGAGCCCGGTCACCGGCAGCCCCGGCACCCAGACATGCGTGAGGGCCGGATGCTGGGGAGCATCCGGCCCTCACAAGGTCCTACGACGGCGGTTACGGCAGCTGAGCCGCCCGGGCTTCGCGCCGGTTGTCGCGGAAGGCGTTCACCCGCCGTGCCGTGGCGAAGAGCGGGATCACCGCGCCCAGCACCACCTGGAGTGCGCAGCCGGTCTGCAGGAGCAGCTGACCGCCGGGGCGTCGAACGCCCAGGCGGCCAGGAGTCCCATCGCGGCCACGATCCAGCCGAGCATCGCCACCGCGAGGACGCCCCGCGGCTTGGGGTACTCGACCCGGCTCACCATCAGCCACGCCACTCCGACGATCGCGAGCAGCGTCGGTACGAACGGCAGCTCCAGGAGGACGATCGAGACGACCGTGAGCGCGCCGAAGGGCTCGGCATGCCCTGGAACATGCCGTCCTTCAGCGTCACGCAGGAGAATCTCGCAAGCCTGAGCACCACCGCCAGCAGCACCACGATGGCCGCGAGCGCCGACACCCGCTGGTGTGCGTCGTCCGCGACCATGCCGTACACGAGTACGAAATACGCCGGGGCCAGCCCGAAGCTGATCAGGTCGGAGAGGTTGTCCAGCTCCGCACCCATCGGCGAGGAGCGCAGCTTGCGTGCCACGAGCCCGTCGAAGAGGTCGAAGACCGCCGCCATGAGCATGAGTATCACTGCGGTGGCCGCCGAGTGGCGGGCCATGCCCGACTCGTCGCTGCCGGTGAGGTGCGGGATGAGGATTCCCGTGGTGGTGAAGTACACCGCCATGAAACCGCACGTGGCGTTACCGAGAGTGAGGGTGTCCGCTATCGACAGCCGCATTGAGAGCGGCATGTCCTCGGCATCACCCTCGTCGTCGGCCTCCGGTACCCAGCCGGTCTGTGTATCAGGATCAATCACGGTCAATTCGAGTCACCCCGCGGTGGTGGCCTGGCCGACCTCGACCGCGACATCGATACCTTCCGGAAGGTAGATGTCGACGCGCGAGCCGAACCGGATCAGACCAATGCGTTCGCCCTGCTCGACCTTCGCGCTCCGAGGGACGTAAGGGACGATGCGACGGGCGACTGCTCCTGCGATCTGCACCATCTCGATGTCACCGAGATCGGTGTCGAAGTGCCAGACAACGCGTTCGTTGTTCTCGCTCTCCTTGTTGAACGCCGGAACGTAGCCACCCGGAATGTGCTCGACCGATGTCACCGTGCCGGACAGCGGAGCCCGGTTGACGTGGACATTCAGCGGGCTCATGAAGATCGCGACGCGGGTGCGCCGTCCTTCCACGGCATGATGCTCTGCACCACGCCGTCGGCCGGTGAAATGACGCGGCCCCGGGTGATCTCGCGCTCGGGGTCGCGGAAGAACCACAGCATGCCCGCCGCGAGCGCGGTGGTGGGCACGGCCACAGCGGCCCAGCGTCCGGACTTGCGGGCCCGGACGAGGCTGAGTGCCGCGGTGGCGAGGGTCGGGAGGAGCCACGGCGATGCTCCGCGGGCAAGGCGGACCCGCCGCGTGATGCAGAGATTTGGCTGTCGGGCATGGATGACCTTCGTAGCGGATGATGCCGCGCTGGCAACAGGGGGACGGCGGCTTTCCCGCGATGCTATCGGGTGGGAGCGGCAACTGGGCAAGCCAGGCGCCGAGTCGGACAGCTGCAAGGCACCTGCCGAGGGTGACCAGGTGTGATGTTCTTCGCCACTAAATCACCTCGAAAGGGACAATCAGCCCTGGAACCGGTACTCCTCGAGGAGCCGGCGACCGATGATCATTTTCTGGATCTCGGCGGTACCCTCACCGATCAGCAGCATCGGGGCCTCACGGTAGAGGCGCTCGATCTCGTACTCCTTGGAGAAGCCGTAACCGCCGTGGATACGGAAGGCGTCCTCGACGACTTCCTTGCAGTACTCGGAGGCGAGGTACTTCGCCATCCCTGCCTCCAGGTCGTTTCGCTCCCCGGAGTCCTTTTGCGCGCTGCGTTCACCATCATCGCATGCGCGGCTTCGACCTTGGTGGCCATTTCGGCCAGTTTGAACTGGATCGCCTGGTGCTGGGCGATGGGCTTCCCGAAGGTATGGCGCTGTTGCGCGTATGAAACGCCCAATTCGAATGCACGCTGTGCGACACCACAGCCACGCGCGGCGACATTCACCCGGCCGACCTCGACACCGTCCATCATTTGGTAAAACCTCGGCCGGTCGTGCCGCCCAGGATGCGATTGGCCGGAATGCGTAGTCCGTCCATGATGAGCTCGGTCGTGTCGACGCCCTTGTAGCCCATCTTGTCGATCTTCCCCGGGATGGTGAGGCCGGGGCGGACCTCGCCGAAGCCCGCTTCCTTCTCCACCAGGAAGGTCGTCATCGACTTGTGCGGAGCGGTGCCCTCGGGTGGCCTTCGTCACTCCTGCAGAGAACTGCGACCAGCGTGGACGTACCGCCGTTGGTCAGCCACATCTTCTGACCATTGAGAACGTAGTCCTCGCCGTCCCTGACGCCCTTGGAGGTGATCGCGGAGACATCGGAACCCAGGGCCGGCTCCGACATCGAGAACGCGCCCGCACCTCACCCAGCGCCATCCGCGGCAGGAAGGTGTCCTTCTGCTCCTGGGTGCCGTGCTGCTTGAGCATGTACGCCACGATGAAGTGCGTGTTGATGATCCCCGACACGCTCATCCAGCCGCGGGCGATTTCCTCCACACACAGTGCGTACGTGAGAAGCGACTCACCCAGACCGCCGTACTCCTCGGGAATCATCAGCCCGAACAGGCCGAGTTCCTTGAGTCCCTCGACGATTTCCGTCGGGTACTCGTCGCGGTGCTCCAGCTGGGTCGCGACCGGAAGGATCTCCTTGTCGACGAAATCCCGGACCGTGGAGAGGATTTCCCGCTGGATATCGGTCAGGCCTGCGGTCTGCGCGAGTCGGCTCATGGCTACTTCTCCACGTTCTTGCTGGAAGGCTGGTTCAGCTCCGGGCGGCCGGGCTGTTCTCCGCCGCGCTCCTTGATGTACGTCTCGGTGGGGACCATCACCTTGCGGCGGAACACGCAGACCAGCGTGCCGTCCTGCTTATAGCCCTTTGTCTCGACATAAACGATTCCGCGGTCACTCCTGGACTTCGACGGAGTCTTGCCGAGTACGGCGGTCTCGCCGTAGACCGTGTCGCCGTGGAAGGTCGGGGCGACATGCTTCAGCGACTCGACCTCCAGGTTGGCGATCGCCTTTCCGGAGACGTCCGGCACCGACATACCGAGCAGCAGTGAGTAGATGTAGTTGCCGACGACGACGTTCTTCCGAAATCGGTCGTCTTCTCCGCGTAGTTGCTGTCCATATGGAGCGGATGGTGATTCATGGTCAGCAGACAGAAGAGGTGGTCGTCGTACTCGGTGACCGTTTTTCCGGGCCAGTGCTTGTAGACCGCACCGACCTCGAATTCCTCGTATGTGCGTCCGAACTGCATGATCAGCCTCCGGCGCTTCGAACTTGGAGGTGCGCTGCATGCCGGCCGCGCGGCCCTTGCCCGCGATCACCAGAGCCATCTTGCGGCTGGCCTCGTCGATCATCTCGTCGCCGAGCATCGCGGAGCCCTTCTTGCCGCCTTCCTCGGAGGTGCACCAGTCGTACGCGTCGAGGATCAGCTCGGCGTGGTCGTAGTCCTCCTGCGAGGGGAGAACACCTCGTTGGCGGCGTCGACCTGACCGGGGTGCAGCACCCACTTGCCGTCGAAGCCCAGCGCCGCCGCACGGCCCGCGACCTCGCGGTAGGCGTCCACGTCGCGGATCTGCAGGAACGGGCCGTCGATCGCCTGGAGGTCGTGCGTACGGGCCGCCATCAGAATGCGCATCAGGATGTAGTGGTAGGCGTCCGCCCCGTAGCCGGGCGGCTGCTGGCCGACGACCAGGGTCTTCATGTTGATCGATGCCATGAAGTCCGCCGGGCCGAAGATCAGGTCTCCAGCCGGGGTGAGGCGGCGGCGATGTCGTCGATGTTCACCAGGCCCTTGGCGTTCTCGATCTGCGCCTCGATGCCGATCCTGCCGACCTCGAAGCCCATCGTCTTCTCGATCTGGGTCAGCAACAGGTCCAGCGCGACGACCTGCTGGGCGTCCTGGACCTTCGGCAGCATGATGCAGTCGAGATTGGGGCCCGCACCCTCGACGACCGTGATGACATCGCGGTACGTCCAGTGGGTCGTCCAGTCGTTGACGCGCACGACCCGGGTCTTGCCCGTCCAGTCGCCGTTGTTGAGCGCATCGACGATGTGGTGGCGGGCGCCCTCCTTGGCGAGCGGCGCGCAGGCGTCCTCGAGGTCGAGGAAGACCTGGTCGGCCGGCAGGCCCTGGGCCTTCTCCAGGAACCGCGGATTCGAGCCGGGCACGGCGAGGCAGGAACGGCGCGGACGGAGCCGGTTCACGGGCGTCGTGGGCGTGGTCATGCGGGGACCTCCAGAGGGTCGAGCTTGTTCGCTTTCCGGATCTCGTCGACGATACGGCCGATGATCTCCGTGATGCCGAAGTCCTTCGGGGTGAAGACGGCGGCGACACCGGCTCCGATCAGGGTGGCGGCGTCCGCGGGCGGAATGATGCCGCCCGCGATCACCGGATATCCGCTGCGCCCGCGTCGCGCAGCCGGTGCAGCACATCAGGGACCAGTTCCGCGTGCGAGCCGGACAGGATCGACAGACCGACACAGTGCACGTCCTCGGCCAGCGCGGCGGAGACGATCTGCTCGGGGTCAGCCTGATCCCCTGGTAGACCACCTCGAAACCGGCGTCCCTGGCGCGCACCGCGATCTGTTCGGCACCGTTGGAGTGTCCGTCCAGGCCCGGCTTGCCGACCAGCAGACGCAGCCGTCCCGCGCCCAGGTCCTCGGCGGTGCGGGCGACCTTCTGCGGACCAGGGCCAGCGGGTGCCGGCCTCGGCGGTGACGGCGACGGGGGCGGACGAGACGCCGGTCGGTGCACGGAACTCGCCGAACACATCGCGCAGCGCCAGGACCACTCGCCGGTGGTGACACCGGCGCGGGCGCACTCCACGGTCGCTTCCATCATGTTCTCGGTTCCGGCCGCCGCCTTCTTCAGTGCGGCGAGCGCCTCCGAGGCACGGGTCTCCTCACGGTTGTCGCGCCACTCGTGCAGGGAGGCGATCACCCTTGCCTCGTTCGCCGGGTCCACCGTCATGATCGCGGCGTCCAGATCGGCGGTCAGCGGATTCGGCTCGGTCGTCTCGTAGATGTTGACTCCGACGATCTTCTCCTCGCCGCCCTCGATCCTGGCCCGCCGCTGTGCGTGCGAGGAGACCAGCTCGGACTTGAGATAGCCGGACTCGACGGCGGCCATCGCGCCGCCCATCTGCTGGATCCGGTCGATCTCCGCCATGGACTCGGTGACCAGCGACTCCACCTTGGCCTCGATGACATGCGAACCGGCGAAGATGTCCTCGTACTCCAGCAGATCGCTCTCGTGCGCGAGGACCTGCTGGATACGCAGCGACCACTGCTGGTCCCAGGGCCGGGGAGACCCAGCGCCTCGTTCCAGGCGGGCAGTTGCACGGCGCGGGCCCGGGCGTCCTTGGAGAGCGTCACGGCCAGCATCTCCAGGACGATGCGCTGGACGTTGTTCTCCGGCTGGGCCTCGGTCAGGCCGAGGGAGTTGACCTGGACTCCGTAGCGGAAGCGGCGCTGCCTGGGGTCGGCGATGCCGTAGCGCTCGCGGGTGATCCGGTCCCAGATGCGGCCGAAGGCGCGCATCTTGCACATCTCCTCGACGAAGCGCACGCCCGCGTTCACGAAGAACGAGATCCGGGCGACGACGTCGCCGAACTTCTCCTCGGGCACCTGGCCGGATTCGCGCACCGCGTCCAGGACGGCGATCGCCGTCGACATGGCGTACGCGACCTCCTGGACCGGAGTGGCCCCGGCCTCCTGCAGGTGGTAGCTGCAGATGTTGATCGGGTTCCACTTCGGGATGCGGCTGACCGTGTACGTGATCATGTCGGTGGTCAGCCGCAGTGAAGGACCGGGCGGGAAGACATGCGTCCCGCGCGAGATACTCCTTGACGATGTCGTTCTGCGTGGTGCCCTGGAGCTTGTTGGCATCGGCGCCCTGCTCCTCGGCCACCACCTGGTAGAGCGCCAGCAGCCACATCGCGGTCGCGTTGATCGTCATCGAGGTGTTCATCTGCTCCAGTGGGATGTCCTGGAACAGCCGTCGCATGTCACCGAGGTGCGATACGGGCACGCCGACCCGGCCCACCTCGCCGCGGGCGAGGACATGGTCGGGTCGTACCCGGTCTGCGTCGGCAGATCGAAGGCGACCGACAGACCCGTCTGGCCCTTGGCGAGGTTGCGCCGGTAGAGCTCGTTGGACGCCTCGGCGGTCGAGTGGCCGGCGTAGGTCCGCATGAGCCACGGACGGTCCTTCTGACGTTCGGTCATCGCTGAACCTCAGACGTTACGGCTGGATGGGGTGGTCCGCTCCGCTGACGTGTCACGGAACAGGTTGATCGCGTCGATGTGCTGCTCGCGGAGCTCCTGGTCGCGCACGCCCAGTCCTCGGCGGGCGCCAGCGAGAGAACGCCGACCTTGCCCTGGTGGAGGTTGCGGTGCACGTCGTACGCGGCCTGGCCGGTGTCCTGCAGGAGTAGACCTTGGAGAGCGTCGGGTGGATCTTGCCCTTGGCCACCAGCCGGTTGGCCTCCCACGCCTCGCGGTAGTTGGCGAAGTGCGAGCCCACGATCTTCTTCAGGGACATCCACAGGTAGCGGTTGTCGTACTCGTGGTTGTAGCCCGAGGTCGAGGCGCAGGTGACGATCGTGCCGCCCTTGCGGGTCACGTACACGCTCGCGCCGAAGGTCTCGCGGCCCGGGTGCTCGAAGACGATGTCCACGTCCTCGCCGCCGGTGAGCTCGCGGATGCGCTTGCCGAAGCGCTTCCACTCGCGCGGGTCCTGGTTGTGCTCGTCCTTCCAGAACTTGTAGCCCTCGGCGTTGCGGTCGATGATCGCGGTAGCGCCCATCTTCCGGCAGATGTCCGCCTTCTGGTCGCTGGAGACGATGCAGACCGGGTTGGCGCCGCCGGCCAGCGCGAACTGTGTGGCGTAGGAGCCGAGTCCGCCGCTGGCGCCCCAGATCAGCACGTTGTCGCCCTGCTTCATGCCGGCACCGTTGCGCGAGACGAGCTGGCGGTACGCGGTGGAGTTGACCAGGCCCGGAGCTGCGGCCTCCTCCCAGCTGAGGTGCTGCGGCTTCGGCATCAGCTGGTTCGACTTGACGAGTGCGATCTCCGCGAGCCCGCCGAAGTTGGTTTCGAAGCCCCAGATGCGCTGCTCGGGGTCGAGCATTGTGTCGTTGTGACCGTCGGAGGACTCCAGCTCGACCGAGAGGCAGTGGGCCACGACCTCGTCGCCCGGCTTCCAGGCGTTGACACCCGGTCCGGTGCGCAGCACGACGCCCGACAGGTCGGAGCCGATGACGTGGTACGGCAGGTCGTGGCGCTTGGTGAGCTCGCTGAGCTTTCCGTAGCGCTCCAGGAAGCCGAAGGTGGCCATCGGCTCGAAGATGGAGGTCCAGACGGAGTTGTAATTCACCGAGCTGGCCATGACGGCGACCAGCGCCTCGCCCGGCCCGAGCTCGGGCACCGGCACCTCGTCGAGGTGGAGCGACTTGCGGGGTCCTTGTCGCGGGTTTCGAGTCCGGCGAACATCTCCGTCTCGTCCTTGTGCACGGTCACCGCGCGGTACGACTCGGGATGGACAGGGCCGCGAAGTCTGCGGCGGTGCTGTCCCGCGATTGGATCGCGTCCAGGATTTCCTTCACGGTGTTGCCTCCGGCGGAGCTGGCGTCGAGGGAACGCTGAGGGTCCCTGCGGGCAGGGAGCGGTGCGGTGTGGAGGTGTGCCGTCGGTTCGGCGGTGTTTCGGCATGCTCGGTGGAGCAGAAGGCTGCCTGTGACGCAGGCGTCCGGGCGCGCAGGCACGTGGCTTGCGGGGACAGCCGGCGTACGAGAGGTCTCTGCACGCCGGCCGCCCGGACAACATCAACGTATGGCACTCCGTGACAGGTGACAAGGCACCGAGTGCCAACAATTTCTCTCACTTGTCACCGCTGCGGCACGCATGAGCAACACGATGGACGTTATGAGGGGAATGTCCCGTCGGCGAGGCCTACTGCCTGATGCCGTACACGTACGGCGTGGTCGTGGACAGCGCCGTGAAGCCGAGACGGCGCAGGATCGGAGCGGACTCGTCGCTCGCGTCGACCTGCAGATAGCGGTAGCCACGCTCGGCGGCGATACGCGCCCGGTGCGCGATCAGCGCACGGTAGATGCCCCTGCCCCGCCAGGAGCCGCAGTCCCGCCGCCCCAGAGGCCGGCGAACCCGGTGCCCGGATACAGCTCCATCCGGGCAGCGCTCACCGGCTCGTCGCCCGCGAGGGCCACCACCCCACGAAGGTCTCAGGAGCCTCGGCGAGCCGGGTCAGCGTCCGCTGACGCAGCCAGGAACTGTCGGTGCCGAAGGCCTGCTCGTGTGCCCGGAGCATCAGCTCCACCCCGGCCGCATCGGTCACCGGGTGCAGCCGGACCCCGGCAGGGAGTTCCACGGCCGTGGGCAGGTCCGGGACCGGGGCGACGAACAGGGTCTCCGGCGGCTCCGCCTCGAAACCCGCCGCCCGCAGCCGCTGCCCGAGATCGGCGGGCCGGTCGTGGGAGTACAGCTTCCACTCGAACTCGTCGTGCCCGAGGGCGGTGTAGTGCTGCACCTGCGCCGCGATCGCCGCGTCAGCCCGTACCGGGCCGAGGTCCGGGGCCGTCCAGACGACACCGTTCCAGTCGTCCGGCGTGCCGGTCTGCCGTACGACGTCGCCCGCCCGTTCGACCCGTACGCCGGGGCCGTCGGGGCAGGCGTGTTCGCGCATCTCGTGATCGAAGAGGACAGCATGCTCTGGGGTTCCATTCGCGCATCCGACCACGGGCGGCGCGGCCGGGACATCCGGTTTCCGGGCCGATGCGTCAACCGGGCCGGCCGGGGCAGATGTAAGTGATCTTGATCCGGTCACGACGAACAGGGTGGGGCACCCGATGCCGATACAGGTGCGAGGACGCGTCCGAAGAAACCGCCGGTCCGAATTCAGCATCCGCCGGACCGCGTTCGGCTTCGTTCTCGTCGCCGTACTGGTCTGCGGTACCGGGCTGGCCCTCCGCGAGGCCCTGCAGAGCGCCGGGCGCCATCCGGTGGCAGTCGGGGCCTCGGTGCTCGTGCTGGTGGCGGGGCCGTGGCGGTCCTGCGCCGCCGCCGCAACCGCAGGGCGGCCGCCAAAGCCGCGTCGGCGGCCCTGGGCGCCGCGTACGAGGTGGTGGACGCCGCGCTGGAGGAGCGGCCCGACGTCCCCGGCCCCGGCGTCGGCCCGAGCCGGTCGGCTGGGAGAACATGGACCCGTACGACTTCGAGCAGGCGGTCGCAGCCCTCTGCCGCCGGGACGGCTGCACGGACGCCGAAGTCGTCGGGGTGCCGGGGACCTGGGGCCGACGTGGTGGCCACCACGCCCGACGGCCGCCGCCTGGTCGTCCAGTGCAAGAGGTACACCTCCGCGAACAAGGTCGGCTCGCAGGATCTCCAGCGTTTCGGCGGCACGTGTTATGCCGTGCACGAGGCCGGGGCGGCCGTCGTCGTCACGACCGGTGGCTTCACCGAACCGGCTCTCGAGTACGCGGAGCAGTGCGGCATCGTGTGCGTCGACCTTGCCGGGCTCACCGAATGGAGCGAGTACGGCGCTCCCCTGCCCTGGCATGCCGGGGAGCCCGTACAGCCGGCCGAGAGCTGAACGGGCTCTCAGCGGTCCGTCAGTGCCTGCTGGATCGTACGCATGACCTCGTCGAGGGCGCGTCTGTCCGCGCCACCGCGACCAGCACCTCGGCCCCGGCGGCCACCGAAGCGGCCGGGGCCGTCGCGGGCTCGCTGTCCGCGGTCCGCCCGGCGCCGATCCCCGTCCCGAACGTGTCCCGCACGATCGCGAACGCGTGGTCGAGCTGCGACTCCACGTCGCCCTGGCCGCCCGCCCGCAGCCAGCGCCGCAGTACGTGGTTGTGCGCGGTCACCACGGCGGACGCGGCAACCTCGGCCAGTAGCGGATCGTCATTGCCCACGTGATGGTCGCGCTCGTCGAAATGGCCCAGCAGATAGCGTGTGAACAGCCGCTCATAGCGTGCCACCGAGGCGATCTCGGCCTCCCGCAGGGTCGGCACCTCGCGGGTCAGCTTGTAGCGCGCGACGGAGACCGCCGGCTTCGCCGCGTACATCCGCATGACTTCCTTGATGCCGCGGCACACGGTGTCCAGCGGATGCTCGTGCGCCGGTGCGGCGTTGAGGACGGCCTCGGCCCTGACGAGAGTGTCGTCGTGGTCCGGGAAAATGGCCTCTTCCTTGGAGCGGAAGTGCCGGAAGAAGGTGCGCCGGGCGACCCCGCGGCGCCCGCGATCTCATCGACCGTCGTCGCCTCGTACCCCTTCGTGGCGAAGAGCTCCATCGCCGCGGCAGCCAGCTCGCGGCGCATCTTGAGCCGTTGTGCCGCGGCGCGGTGCCCGCCGCACTCTCCGGGCGTCGGGGGCGGCGGAGGAACGAGGGACTTGGCGGGTTGGGACATGGTGTGAACGTAGCTCATCCGCACAGGGGAGTGCGCCTGTGGGGCGGGCCCTGCGAAGCACCCAGCAGCCCGCCCCAGCCGGCTCCCGGCTCAGCGGGTCCGGCGGCAGGCGTCGTGGTGCCGCCTGCCGCCGGCCCGTCAGCGGCGGGCATATTCGCGGAAGCCGCGCCCGTCTTGCGGCCGAGGCAGCCGGCGGCCACCAGGTGCTCCAGCAGTGGCGCCGGGGCCAGGCCCGGTCTCGGAACTCGCTGTGCAGGACTTTCTCGATGGCGAGCGAGACATCGAGGCCGACGACGTCCAGGAGCTCGAACGGGCCCATCGGGTAGCCGCCGCCGAGCTTCATCGCGGCGTCGATGTCATCGAGCGTCGCGTAGTGCTCCTGGACCATCTTGACCGCGTTGTTGAGGTACGGGAACAACAGGGCGTTCACGATGAACCCGGCCCGGTCCCCGCAGTCCACCGGATGCTTGCGTACCTTCACGCAGACCTCACGGACCGTGGCACGGACGTCATCGGCGGTCAGCACCGTACGGACCACCTCGACGAGCTTCATCGCGGGCGCCGGGTTGAAGAAGTGCATCCCGACCACGTCCTGGGGACGCGTGGTGGCCCGTGCGATCGCGACGACCGGCAGCGACGAGGTGGTGGTGGCAAGAACCGCACCCGGCCTGCAGACCTTGTCCAGGGTCGCGAACAGCTGCCGCTTGATCTCCAGGTCCTCGGCGACCGCCTCGACAGCGAGGTCGACATCGGCGAACGCGTCCAGGGAACCGGCCGGGGTGACCTTGGCCAGCGTTTCGTCGCGCGCCTCGGCGCTCAGGCGGCCCTTGGCGACGAGACGGTCCAGCGACTTGGCGATCCGGGCCTTGGCCGTGTCCGCCTTCTCCTGGCTGCGTGCGGCGAGTACCACGCCGTACCCGGCCTTCGCGAAGACCTCCGCGATGCCCGAGGCCATCGTCCCGGAGCCCGCGACACCCACCGACGCCACCGCGCGCCCGGCCACCGCGCCCGTGCCGGCGAGCGGGGTCAGGGCATCGGGGACCACGCTCTGGCCGCCGGCCGCGTCGTAGGTGTAGAAACCGCGGCCCGTCTTGCGTCCGGTCAGACCCGCCTCGCTGAGCTGCTTGAGGATGGGCGTGGGTGCCTGCAGCCGGTCGTGCGACTCGCTGTACATCGCCTCCAGGACCGTGCGGGCGGTGTCGATGCCGATCAGGTCGAGCAGCGCCAGCGGGCCCATGGGCAGCCCGCAGCCCAGCTTCATCGCCGCGTCGATGTCCTCGCGGGAGGCGTAGTTCGCCTCATACATCGCGGCGGCCTGGTTGAGGTAGCCGAAGAGCAGTCCGTCCGCGACGAACCCGGCCGGTCGCCGACCGCGACCGGCTCCTTGCCCAGCTCACGGGCGAGCCGGGTCACACTTTCCACCGCCGGCGGCGCGGTCAGCACCGAGGAGACCACCTCGACCAGCTTCATGGCAGGCGCGGGGTTGAAGAAGTGCAGTCCAAGGACGCGCTCGGGGTGCCGGGACTCGGCGGCCAGCCGGGTCACCGACAGAGCGTTCGTTCCCGTCGCCAGGATCGCGGTGGGGAGATGACGGCGTCGAGCTCACGGAAGAGCTGCTGCTTGATCTCGTAGGTCTCGGGCACGACCTCGATGACCAGCTCCGCATCGGCCGCGGCCCGCAGATCGCAGAAGGTACGGAACCGGGCGAGGATGTCGAGCCGCTCCTGCTCCGATATCCGCTCGCGCACCACGGAGCGTGTGGTGGAGGCTTCCAGGGAGGCGACGGCCTGACGGGCGGCGGCTTCACTGACATCGATGCCGATCACCTCGCGGCCCGCACGGGCCAGGACTTCGGCGATGCCGGTGCCCATGGTGCCGAGGCCGACGACGGCAATGGTGCTGAGCGGGTGTCCATCACGGGACTCCAGAGTGAGTGACGACTGTGAGTGAGCACGGCGGCGCGCTTTGGGAGGAACCGGCGCATGGCGTGCGGAAGTTGGCGTGTCGTGGTGCACAGGGTCCGGTCGGCGCTCGAAGCCCGCCCGGACCGGGAATGGTGACGGGCCCTGTCCCGAGCCACGTCTCACAAACTGCTGAACCGACAAGCACTCCGGATGGCTGCGTCACCAGGCCATCGGAGCCTGCGGGGAGTGTGCCCCGCTCACATGAGGTTAACCGGCGAGTAACGAGCGCGCCAGCCCTGGGCTGTTGTGCACTGGCCCACACTTTCGCCCACCACGAACCGTGTCCGCCGATAAGCTGACAGTCATGGATGAGGAGCTCCGGTCGCTCATCGACCGGCTACGGGACGAAGCCGCACTGGCGGGGAGTCGGCGGCGTTCCAGCGGCTCATGGCCACCGACGACGACGAGGAGCTGGCCCGGTCCTGATCGAACGGGAACGCGGGCTGTGGGTGCGCGAGCTCGCCGCGTTCCGGCTGGGCTGTCATGGCGACCGCAGGGCCTTCGAGGCGCTGGTCCTCCTGCTCAACCACCGCGACCCGCAGCGCTGTGTCCCGGCCGCCCATGCGCTGCTCCTCCTGGGCGACCCCGCACCCCGGAGCCGCCGCGGCGCTGGCTGCCAACACCCTGCGCACCGGCTACGCCCTGCACCCGGTGCGACTGCTGGCTGCCCTGCGCGCCCCGAGTCCGTCCCCACGCTGATCGCCACCCTGCAACGGCTGCTGGCCCCGCGGGAGCCGCACTGGCGGGTCGCGCTCGCCTGCGTGGAAGGACTGGGACAGCTGGGGACGCCAGGGCCCGCCCGGCCCTGGAGGCGGCGCTGGCGCACCCCGCCTGGGACGGGCCGCAGCCGAGGCGCTCGGCCGGCTGCCGGCTTCCTGAACGTCGCGCTACCGCCGGCGCGTGACCGGGCGCCCACGGCCTGACGGCCGACGGCCGTCAGGCCTGGCCGGGGCCCTTCGCTGCGGCTGCTTCAGCCGCGGAAGCCGATCAGCCCGTGCAGGGTGCTGCCCTTCGGGCTCACCACGGCCTTCTTCGAAGCCGGCGACTCCGGCTCCGGCTCCGGGGCGCCTGGCAGACCGCGTCCGCCTCGGCCCGGCTGCCGTCGGAGCGCGGCACGGTGCCGTCGGTGAGGTAGGCCACCAGGTAGTCGTCCAGGCAGCTGTTGCCGCTCAGGCTGATGCCGTGGTTGCCGCCGCCCTGCTCGACGACGAGGCTGGATCCCTTGAGCTTGCGGTGCATGGCCACACCGCCCTCGTACGGTGTGGCCGCGTCGTCGGTGGCCTGGAAGAGCAGCGACGGCGGCAGCTTGTGGTTGCTGACGCCTACCGGCTCCAGCGGCTCCACCGGCCAGTCCGCGCAGGGCGCGTTGTACCAGGTGTTGTTCCACGACATGAAGGGTGCCTTGCGGTGCGCCTGCCGGGTGTCGTCGCGCCAGGTGGTCCAGTGCTCCGGCCAGTCGGCGTCCCGGCACTGCACCGCCGTGTAGACGGAGTAGCCGTTGTCGCCGCTCGCGTCTACGGCGGCGAAGTCGTCGTACGCCTTGACGAGCGGGCCCTGGTCCCTGTCGTTCACGAACGCCGCGAACGCCTCGGCCAGATCGGGCCAGTAGCCGTTGTAGTACCCGCCGGGCAGGAAGGTGTCCTCCAGCTCGCTCGGCCCGACCTTGCCGCCGGCCGGCCGCACCCCGACCGCGGCGCGCATCCCGTACCAGGCGGCTTCGACCTTCGCGGGTCGGTGCCCAGCCGGTAGACGGCGTCGTTCTTCGCGACCCACGCGGCGAAGGCCTTGTGGCGGGTGTCGAACGCGTAGTCCTGACCGATGTTGTCCTCGTACCAGACGCCGTCCGGATCGACGACCGAGTCGAGCACCAGGCGCCGCACCCGCTCCGGGAACAGCTTCGCGTAGACCGCCCCCAGATACGTGCCGTAGGAGTACCCGAAGTAGTTGATCTGCCGTGAGCCGAGGGCCCGGCGGATCACATCGAGGTCCTTCGCGGCGCTGACGGTGTCCATGAACGGCAGCAGCTCGCCGTGCTTCGCCGCACGCGGCGGCGAAGGACGCGGCCCGGTCCCGGTTGGCCTGCTCGTCCCGGTGGGAACGCGGCACGGTGTCGGGGCGCACCGGGTCGAAATGGCCCGGCAGGCAGTCCAGGGCGGGAGTGCTCCTGCCGACCCCGCGCGGGTCGAACCCGATCACGTCGTACTGCCCGGAGACCTCCGCGGGCAGCGACGACGCCACGAAGCCGGCCATCGAGAGCCCGCTGCCGCCGGGACCGCCCGGGTTGACCAGCAGCGGCCCCTGCGAGGTCTTCGCCGTGTGCGGGATCCGGGACAGGGCGAGCTTGACCTGTCTGCCCGACGGGCGGTCATGGTCCAGCGGGGCGCTGACCGTTGAACACTGCAGCGTCGGATGCGCCTTCGTTGCGCAGTCGGTCCACTTGACCGGGGCGGCGCGCGGGGCGGCCGTACCCGTATCGGCGGTCGCGGCGGACGGCGCGGCGGTCATCAGACCCGCGACCGTCGCGCCGACGGCGACCAGAATTCCTGCACGCTTCGTCATATGGCCTCCCGTGGTGGAGGGAACGCGGCTGTGGGTGCACAGCCCCGCCGCATGCTCCCCGAATCGGGACAGGGAAGGACACTTTCCGGGGAGAGTTGACCCGTTTGGGCAGTCGGACACCCGCGCTCGGAGCAGGGTCAGCTGGGTGGGGCCCGGATCGGGAACGGGACCGGCGGGACTGTCCGGCTCGCCTCCCGGCGCAGCGGGTACCGAGATCCGCCGGGCCTCGCCCCGGTGCGCCGGGCCGATGCCGTACTCGGCTGCCGGCTCGTACACCCGGCGGGTGATGCGGCGGGGTGCCAGGTGGGCGCTTACGCCCCGTCCGGGTACACCGCTCGTACCGCCGCACCAGGCGCGGATGGTGCTGCCCCAGCCGCTGCATGAACCACTCGGCGGCCGTTCTGTGACGTACCTCTGACCTCTGACAGCACTTCCGACGTGCCGAAGGTGCGCGTGGTCACCGCGTCCACGGCGAAGGGCGCGTCGTTCCCGGTCTTCGCGGTGTTCTCGGCCGGATTGTCCCAGCGCATGGACGCCTCCTGGGTGGCACTGCGCAGAGAATGGAACACACGTTCCCTTGATCGTGCGCCGAGGGCCGGGAGATCCGATTTTGAGCGGCGGGTCAGAGGTGGTTGGCTCAGCGGACCCCGAACAACCGAGTGCTGGAGGAGCAGGCATGACGCAGGTCGAGGCCATGACAGAGCGGATCTTCGCGGCGGACGCGGAGAGCGTGTTCGACGCGCTGGCCGACTACAAGGAGGTCCGGGGCAAGGTGCTGACCGGGCACTTCAGTGAGTACGAGGTGCGCGAGGGCGGCGACGGTGAGGGAACCCTCGTGCACTGGAAGCTCCAGGCCACCAGCAAGCGTGTCCGGGACTGCCTGCTGGAGGTCACCGAACCCAGCGACGGACAGCTGGTCGAGAAGGACCGCAACTCCTCCATGGTGACCACCTGGACCGTCACTCCGGCCGGCGAGGGCAAGTCCAAGGCCGTCGTCTCGTCCGTCTGGAACGGGGCCGGCGGCATCGGCGGATTCTTCGAGAGGACCTTCGCGCCGAAGGGACTCGGCCGCATCTACGACGAGCTCCTCCAGAACCTCGCCACCGAGGTCGAGAAGTAGCCCAGGGCTCCTGGCTCTGCGCCCGGCCTCACCGGAACGAGTGGTTTTCCGGGTGGCCGGTTGCGCGCCGTAGCGCCTCCCACCGGGGCATAAGCCCTCAACACGCGCCTCTTTACGCCTGGTCGCGTTTGCCCTGCCCAACCGCCTGATGCGAGAAATGGGCGGCGCAGGAGCGACGAGGGAGCGTCAAGTGGTGGGTGGGATCACTCTGGTGAAGGACGAGCCGATTGGCTCAGGGGAGCCGAGGCCTTAGCCGCGCCACCCCCACCGCCGCCGGCCGACACGATCGCCGCCCCGGTTCTCCCGCCCGGGGAGCTCAGTCCACGCCGGGTCCGCATGATCTTCCTCGGGCTGATGCTCACCCTGCTGCTCGCGGCGCTCGACCAGATGATCGTCGCCACCGCGCTGCCCAGAATCGTGGGCGAGCTGCACGGCCTGGAGAAGATGTCCTGGGCCGTCACCGCCTATCTGCTCGCCTCCACCATCGGGCTGCCGATCTACGGAAAGCTCGGCGACCTCTTCGGCCGTAAGAGCGTCTTCCAGTTCGCGATCGTCGTCTTCGTCGTCGGCTCCGCCCTCGCCGGCTGGTCGCGCAGCATGGACGAGCTGATCGCCTTCCGTGCCGTCCAGGGCATCGGCGGCGGCGGGCTGATGATCGGCGTCCAGGCGATCATCGCGGACATCGTCCCGCCCGGGAACGCGGCCGCTACATGGGCCTGATCGGTGCCGTGTTCGGCCTTGCCTCCGTCGCGGGACCGCTGCTCGGCGGCTTCTTCACCGACCACGCCTCCTGGCGCTGGTGCTTCTACATCAACGTGCCCTTCGGCCTGCTCACCCTCGCCGTCATCGCCGTCGTACTCAAGCTGCCCAAGCCCACGGTCCGCCCCGGCTCGACCTGCTCGGCGCGCTGCTGCTCGCCGCCGCGTCGACCTGTCTCGTGCTGCTGACCAGCTGGGGCGGTACGGAGTACGCCTGGGGTCGCGGACCATCCTGGCGCTGGCCGCCGGAGCTGCCGGAACGACTCTGCTCTTCATCGTCGCAGAGCACCGTGCGGCCGAACCCATCATCCCGCTGCGGCTGTTCCGCGACTCCGTCTTCAACGTCACCGGACTCGTCGGGGCGGTCATCGGCGTGGCGCTCTTCGGGGCCGCCAGCTATCTGCCGACGTACCTCCAGATGGTCGACGGAGCGACAGCCACCGAGTCGGGCCTGCTGATGCTGCCCATGATGGGCGGCATCGTCGGTGCCTCCATCGTCTCGGGCCAGCTGATCTCGCGCACCGGCCGCTACCGGATCCACCCGCTCCTGGGCAGCGCGTTCGCCGCCGTCGGCATGTGGCTGCTCTCCGGTCTCGAAACCGGCACCACACGGCTCGAGTACAGCATCTGGCAGGCCGTTCTCGGTATCGGTATCGGCCTGGTCATGCCGGTCCTCGTGCTCGCCGTCCAGAACTCCGTGCGCCCGCCGACCTCGGCACCGCCACCAGCGCCAACAACTACTTCCGGCAGATCGGCGGCAGCGTCGGTGCCGCGATCTTCGGAACACTGTTCGCGGGACGGCTGGCCGACGCCCTCGATGTACGCCTTCCGTCCGGAGTCGGCCTGCCCGACCCGGAGACGATCACCCCGCAGCTGGTCCACGCCATGGAGCCCGCGTTGCGCGACGCCTACATCCAGGCGTACGCCGACGCGATGCCGCGGATCTTCCTCTACCTGGTGCCGGTGCTCGTGCTCGGCCTGTTCCTCGCCTTCTTCCTCAAGGAGAAACCGCTGGTGTCCCACCCCACCCCGGCACGGCCCCGGCCGGCCCGACGAGCCCGGCGATTCCCGCGGCCCGCACCGACCCCGGCCCGCCGCTTCCCGGCCAGACGTCGGGAGTACCGGTCTGCGGCACCGTCCAGCACCCCGACGGTACGAAGGTCCCACGGGCCGCCCTGACCCTCATCGACGTCCAGGGGCGGCAGGTCGGACGCGGTGCGAGCGGTGACGACGGACGGTACGCGCTGAGCGCGCCCGGATCCGGCTCGTACGTGCTGATCGCCGCGGCGGGCGGCCACCAGCCGCAGGCCGTAAGTGTCACCGTCGGCGAACGGCCGGTCGAGCTCGATGTGGTGCTCGGCGGCGCGGGCCGGCTCGCGGGCACGGTCCTCACCGCGGACGGCATCCCGGTCCGCGACGCCGCCGTGACGCTCACCGATGTACGCGGCGAAGTCGTCGCGACGGCTCGCACCGGCCGCGAAGGCGGTTATGTGATCTCGGAGCTGGTGGCCGGCGAGTACACCCTGGCATCGAGCGCTCCCGCCTTTCGCCCCACCGCGCTGCCGGTCAGCGTGCAGGCGGCGAGGGAGACCAGGCAGGACATCGAACTGGCCGGCGGAGCCGTGCTGCGCGGCGTCGTACGGGCAGCAGGCGGGCGGGTCGTCGAGGACGCCAGGGTCACCCTCCTGGACGCGGCGGGCAACGTGGTCGACACCCTCACCACCGGGCCCGACGGTGCGTTCCGCTTCGTCGACCTGTCCACCGGTGAGTACACCGTGATCGCAGCGGGCTATCCGCCGGTGGCAACCGTGCTCCAGGTCGCCGGCGGCGGTCGTACCGAACGCGACCTGCAGCTGGGCCACGAGGACTGACGGAGGACTGACGGAGGACTGACGGCCGGGCCGCGGCAGCCGGTGCGCCCGGCTGTCAGCGCAGCGGGTCCTCCCGCACCAGGGCCATCAGCGCCCTGGCTCCCGGGCTCAGCGCCTGGGAGCCGGGGAGCACCACCACGCTCTCGTACACCGGCTGCTCCCTCCCGTCGAGCTCCACCGCGACCAGCCCCTGGGCTTCGGGCTTGCGGGAGAAGTGATGCGGCACCAGCGCGATGCCCAGGCCCTGGTGAACCAGCTCCAGCAGCATGTGTACGTCGTTGACCTCGAGCGCCACCGTGCGGCGCGTCCCCGCGGCGGCGAACGCCTCGTCCGCGGCCCGCCGTGGGCCCCAGTCCGGGTGGAAGTCGATGAACGACTCACCGGGCAGCTGTGCCCACGCGACCAGGGTTCCGGTGCGAACCGGTGCTCGGGAGCGCACAGGACGACCATGGTCTCCTGCGCCAGCGGTGTGAGATCGCCACGCCATTCCAGCGGGCTGACGGTGGCCGCGAAGGCGAGGTCGAGCCGCCCGCAGGCCACTCCGTCCAGCAGGCTGGAGGTACCCTCCTGCCGGAGCCGGATCTCCATATGCGGATGAGCCCGGTTGAAAGCGGCCAGCAGCCGCGCGGGGCTGACGCCGGCCACACACTGTTCGACGCCCACCGTGAGTGTGCCGCGAAGCAGTCCGCGTACGGCATCGACGGCGTCCTTCGCCGCTCGGGCTCCCGCCAGTGTGCGCTCCGCCTCCACCAGCAGGGCCCGGCCGGCCTCGGTGAGCCGGACCGAGCGCGTGGTCCGGCTGAACAACGGGGTCCGCAGCTCGTGCTCCAGCGCCCGCACGGATGCCGAAAGCCCCGACTGCGACACGGCCAGACGCTCGGCGGCGCGGGTGAAGTGCTGCTCCTCGGCGACGGCGACGAAGTGTTCCAGCTGACGCAGTTCCATGATTGAGAAATGTAGGTGATGAATCCCAGCGGAATCCTCTGTTGGACTGCTGGATCGTTCTCCGCCAGTCTGGACAGCGCGCACCAGACCTGGCGCGCTCCTTCGGATTTCTCCTGTGGAGTGCCTGTATGTACATGCCGTCCGCCGACCGCTACACCGCCATGCCCTACCGGCGAACCGGGCGCAGTGGTCTGCTGCTGCCCGCCCTGTCGCTCGGTCTGTGGCACAACTTCGGAGGCGACCGTACGCCGGAGAGCCAGGGCCGGATCCTGCGCAGGGCCTTCGACCTCGGTATCACCCACTTCGACCTCGCGAACAACTACGGGCCGCCGCCCGGCTCCGCGGAGATCACGATGGGCCGCGCACTGAAGACGGACTTCGCGCGGCTGCGGGACGAGATCGTCATCTCCACCAAGGCCGGACATCTCATGTGGGAGGGCCCGTACGGCGAGTGGGGATCCCGGAAGTCCTTGCGCTCCTCGCTTGACCGGAGCCTGACCCGGCTCGGTCTCGACTACGTCGACATCTTCTACTCGCACCGCTTCGACCCCGGCACCCCGCTCGAGGAGACGATGGGTGCGCTCGACACCGCGGTGCGCCAGGGCAAGGCTCTCTACGTGGGCATCTCCAACTACTCACCCGAGCAGACCCGGGAAGCGGCCCGGATCCTGAACGGCCTCGGCACCCGCTCGTCATCCACCAGCCGCGGTATTCGATGCTGGACCGCTGGGTCGAGGACGGGCTGCTGGACACACTGGAGGAGCTCGGAACCGGCTCCATCGCCTACTCGCCGCTGGAGCAGGGCATCCTCTCGGACCGCTACCTGCGCGGCATTCCGCAGGGGTCGCGGGCGGCGGGCGACAGCCCGTTCCTGACGTCGGACGCCGTCACTCCCGAGCTGGTGGGCCGGCTGGGTTCGCTGGACGCCCTGGCGAAGGAGCGCGGGCAGTCCCTGGCGCAGATGGCCCTGGCCTGGGTGCTGCGCGGCGGGCGGGTCACCTCCGCCGTCGTCGGTGCGAGCAGCGTCGGCCAGCTGGAGAGCAGCGTCGAGGCGGTCCGTAATCTGGAGTTCAGCGACGAGGAGCTCGCCGGGATCGAGAGGCTCATCGGGAGTATCGGCAGGCCGTAATGTGTCCGGCGCCACCGGACTGGACCAGTGACGGATGCCGGCGGCCCTGGCCCCGGCGGTTGTCCGGCGCGTACCGTGATGCGGCACGAAGGATCTTCCTCCCGGCCGGGAGGGATACCTGCCAGGTGTACGGGTACGTGTCGCACAAGCGTTGCGGTTGCCCGTGCGCGCCACGCCCATCAGCGACAGGACCCGTACAGAGTGAAGATCCTCGTCAGCGCCGATATGGAGGGCGCCACCGGCGTGACCTGGCCGGCCGATGTGCTGCCGGGCACTCCGCAGTGGGAGCGGTGCCGCTCCATGTTCACCTCCGATGTGAACGCCGCCGCCCTCGGCTTCTACGACGGTGGGGCCGATGAGGTGCTCGTCAACGAGGCCCACTGGTCCATGCGCAATCTCCTGCTGGAGAATCTCGACGACCGTGTGTCGATGCTCACCGGCAGGCACAAGTCGCTCTCCATGGTGGAGGGCATCCAGCATGGCGACGTCGACGCCATCGCGTTCGTCGGCTATCACACGGGCGCCGGTACGCCGGGCGTGCTCGCCCACACCTATCTGGCCAACTCCATCACCGGGGTGTGGCTCAACGGGGTCAGGGCCAGTGAGGGACTGCTCAACGCGCACGTCGTGGCCGAGTACGGCGTCCCGGTCATCCTCGTCACCGGTGACGATCTGACCTGCCTGGACGCCGACGGGTACGCACCCGACGCCCGCAAGGTGGCCGTGAAGGACTACGTTTCGCGGTACGCCGCGGTGTGCCGTACCCGGCCCGTACCGCTGCCGACATCAGGGCCGCGGCCAGGGAGGCGACCTCGCTCGCCGTACGCGGTGAGCCGGTCACCGGGGCTCCTACAGGGTGGAGCTGGAGTTCGACGCGGAGCATCTGGGTGCGGCTGCGACGGTTGTCCCCGGTGTGGCGCCGAGCGGTGAGCGGCGCGTCGCCTACACCAGCGCGACGATGTACGAAGGTATTCGCACGTTCAAGGCGGTGACGACAATCGTGTCGTCCGCCGTGGAGGAACAGTATGGCTGAGGTCACCAACCCGCCCGCTCCGGCCGACGACCAGTCGGTCGACGACCTGGCACTCGACGAATCGGTGACGTTCACCTCCGAACTGATCCAAATCGACACCACCAACCGCGGCGACGACACCTGCCGGGAGCGCCCGGCGGCCGAGTACGTCGCCGAGCGGCTGGCCGCCACCGGTCTGGAGCCCGTCCTCCTGGAGCGCACCGCCGGCAGGACCAACGTCGTCGCCCGTATCGAGGGCACCGATCCGTCCGCCGAGGCCCTCCTCGTGCACGGCCACCTCGACGTGGTGCCGGCCGAGGCCGCCGACTGGACCGTGCACCCTTCTCCGGGGAGGTGCGTGACGGAGTCGTGTGGGGACGCGGGGCCGTCGACATGAAGAACATGGACGCGATGGTCCTCGCTGTCGTCCGTGCCTGGGCGCGCGCCGGTATCCGGCCCGCCGCGACATCGTCATCGCGTACACCGCGGACGAGGAGGCCAGTGCCAACGACGGCTCGGGCTTCCTCGCCGATCAGCATCCGGAGCTCTTCGAGGGCTGCACGGAAGGCATCAGCGAGTCCGGTGCCTTCACCTTCCACGCCGGGCCCGGATGTCGCTCTATCCGATCGCCGCCGGTGAGCGCGGTACGGGATGGCTGAAGCTGACCGCCGAGGGCAGGGCCGGACACGGTTCCAAGGTGAACAGGGCCAACGCAGTCAGTGCGCTCGCCGCCGCTGTGGCCCGGATCGGGGCCTACGAGTGGCCGGTGCGGCTCACCCCGACGGTACGGGCGGCCCTCACCGAGATCGCCGCGCTGCACCACATCCGCTTCGACCCGGACGCCCCGGGTTCGACGTGGATGAGCTGCTCGGCAAGCTCGGGCCGGCCGCCGCGCTGGTCGAGCCGACCGTGCGCAACAGCACCAACCCGACGATGCTGGACGCCGGATACAAGGTCAATGTGATTCCCGGCCGTGCCACCGCCCGTATCGACGGCCGGATGGTGCCGGGCGGCGAGGACGAGTTCCATGCCACCCTGGACCGGCTGACCGGGCCGGGTGTGGAGTGGGAGTTCGACCATCAGGAGGTCGCGCTGGAAGCACCCGTCGACTCGCCGACGTACGCGAAGATGCGTGCCGCCATCGAGCGGTTCGACCCGGACGGTCATGTCGTGCCCTACTGCATGTCGGGCGGCACGGACGCCAAACAGTTCTCCCGCCTCGGCATCACCGGCTACGGCTTCTCGCCGCTGAAGCTGCCGGCCGGCTTCGACTACCAGGCGCTGTTCCACGGAGTCGACGAGCGGGTCCCAGTCGACGCCCTGCACTTCGGCGTCCGGGTCCTGGACCACTATCTGCGCACTGCCTGATCCACTACGGGGAATCGAACATGGTGACCACAGCGGCATACGGAACGTGGCCGTCACCGATCGGCGCGGCACTCGCCGCCTCGCACGACGGCCGCCCGGAGTTCGTCGGCAGCGTCGGCGAGGAGTGTGGTGGACGGAGCCGCGCCCGGCCGAGGAGGGCCGCCGCGCTCTCGTACGCCGCCGCGCCGACGGCAGCACCGCATCCGTGCTGCCCGCCCCTTGGAACGCCCGCAGCCGTGTCATCGAGTACGGCGGACAGCCGTGGGCCGGTGCGGCCCGTCCGGACGAGGAGGGCGGTCCGCTGATCGTCTTCGTCCACTTCCCCGACCAGCGGCTGTACGCCTACGAGCCGGACGGCCCCGGCGAGCCGCGGCCCCTCACTCCACTCTCCGGCACCGGCGGCGGGCTGCGCTGGGTGGACCCCGAGGTGCACCTGGAGCGTGGGGCACAGGGTGAAGTGTGGTGCGTCCTGGAGGAGTTCACCGGGGAAGCACCCACCGATGTGCGCCGGGTGATCGCGGCCGTGCCGCTGGACGGTGCGGCGGCGGACGACCGCGGCGCCGTGCGGGAACTCTCCGACGACCGGCACCGGTTCGTCACCGGGCCCCGGCTCTCCCACGACGGCAGGCGGGCAGCGTGGATCGCCTGGGACCACCCGCGGATGCCGTGGGACGGCACGGTGGTGATGCTCGCGGAGGTCACCGGGGAAGGAGCCTTCACCGCGGTGAGGCCGCTCGTCGGCGACATCGACGAGTCGGTCTGCCAGGTGGAGTGGGACCGGGACGGTTCGCTGCTCTTCGTGTCGGACATCGGCGGCTGGTGGGAGCTCCAGCGGATCAGGCCGGACGCCGTCGAGGCGCGGTCCTGCCCAGCAGCCGGGTCTGCGCGGGCAGGGGCGAGGAGTTCGGCGGACCGCTCTGGAAGATCGGCCTGCGGTGGTTCCGGCTGCTGGACAACGGGCTGATCGCCGTCATCCATGGCCGGGGCACCACACAGCTCGGCGTGCTCGATCCGGAGACCGGCGAGCTCGTCGACGCCGTGGGGCCGTGGACCAACTGGGCCGAAACGCTCGCCGTGCAGGACACCAGGGTCATCGGCATCGCCGCGAGCCCGCACAGCGCGTACGAAGTGGTGGAGCTGGACACCGCGAGCGGGCACACCAGGACCATCGGCGCACCGCACGAGGACGCTGTCGACCCCGCGTACTACCCCAGCCGCAGATCCGCACCTTCTCCGGTCCGGACGGGCGTGAGATCCACGCCCATGTCCACCCCCGCGCAACCCGCTCACGCCGGCCCGGAGGACGAACGGCCGCCGTACGTGATCTGGGCGCACGGGGTCCGACAGGGCGCGCCTCACTCGTACTCGACCTGGAGATCGCCTACTTCACCTCGCGGGGCATCGGCGTCGCGGAGGTCGACTACGGCGGTTCCACCGGCTACGGCCGCGCCTACCGCGAGCGGCTTCGCGGCCAGTGGGGTGTCGTCGATGTGGAGGACTGCGCAGCCGTGGCTGACGCCCTGGCGGCGCAGGGCGAGGCCGACTCGAACCGGCTCGCGGTCCGGGGCGGCAGTGCCGGGGATGGACCGCAGCTGCCTCCCTGACCAGCACCGATGTATACGCATGTGGAGCGATCAGCTACCCCATCCTCGACCTGGAAGGCTGGGCGGCTGACGAGACGCACGACTTCGAGTCGCAGTACCTGGTTTCCCTCGTGGGCCCGCAGACGGAGGTACCCGAGCGTTATCGGGAGCGCTCGCCGGTGAACCGCACGGACCGGATCACCACCCCGTTCCTGCTGCTCCAGGGGCTCGACGACCCGATCTGCCCACCGGTGCAGTGCGACCGGTTCCTCGCCGCGGTCGAAGGGCGCGGCATCCCGCACGCCTACCTCGCCTTCGAGGGGAGAGCCATGGGTTCCGGCGGGTGGACACCCTGGTCCGGGCCCTGGAGGCTGAACTCTCCCTGTACGCCCAGACGTTCGGTATCGATCACCCCGATGTGCCGAGGCTGGAGCTGAAGCGGTGACCCTCGCGCCTCTGGCCAGGGCCGCCAGGCTGCGGCCGGGTGCCAGGGTCGCGGTCGTTGCCCCAGCGGTCCGGTGCCCGCCGACCGGCTGGCGACGGGCCTGGACCTGCTCCGTGGCTGGGGCCTGGACCCCGTGGTCGCGCCCCATGTCCTGGACACACACCCGGAGCTCGACTACCTCGCGGGTACGGACGAGGACCGCGCCCGGGACCTGCAGGCGGCCTGGTGCGATCCGTCCGTGGACGCGGTGCTGTGCGCCCGCGGCGGGTACGGCGCCCACCGCATGGTCGACCTGCTGGACTGGGAGGCGATGCGCACCGCCGGGCCCAAGGTGTTCGTCGGCTACAGCGACATCACCGTGCTGCACGAGGCGTTCGCAGTGCGCGCGGGTTCTCCACCCTGCACGGCCCGATGGTTGCCACCGAGGTCTTCCTGAAGGACGCGGCGACCCAGGAGTCGCTGCGCACCACGCTGTTCGAACCAGAGGCGGTGCGCACCCTCGGCCTGGCCACGGCTGCCGCGCTCGTCCCGGACGGGCGCACGGCGTCACTACGGGGCTGCATGAGTCTGCTCGCCGCCGGTGCCGGCACCCGCACGCCCGGACATCCGCCCGGGGCGGGCTGCTGGTGATCGAGGACATCACCGAGGACCCCTACCGGCTCGACGGCATCCTCACCCGGCTGCTGCGCACCGGCGCCCTGGACGGGATTTCAGGGTGGCATGCGGTTCCTGGGAGAGCTGCGGACCGTACGGGAAGGTGCGGGCCGTACTCGCCGACCGGCTCGGCGGCCTCGGGATACCCGTCGTCGAGGAGCTGGGCTTCGGCCACGGCCCGACGGCGCTGACGATCCCGCTCGGTGTGCCCGCCGTGCTGGACGCACCCGCGGACGGCGGCCGGTGCACGCTCACCGCCGAGGTGCCCGCGCTCCTCTGAAGGCGCCTGGGTGCACCACGAGGTGAAGGTCTGTCAGGACACTCCGCGCCAGAGCGTTGACATCCCTATGGCCCATGTCACAGCATGGGCCCGGCTCAGCACTTACCACTCGGTAAGGTTTCCTTGGTGTGGAGGTCCACGTGTCGCGTGCTGTCCCCGGGTCCCGTAAGCCGCTCGCACTTCTCGCCGGGGCAGCACTTGCCGCGCCCCTGGCCCTGCTGGGGCCTGCCCCGCCTCCGCCGAGCCGGCCGAATACACCGTCACCGCACTGGAGTTCACCGTGCCGGTGGGTGACCGTTCCTGCACGGTCGACGCCGATCTCTACCGCCCGGCCGGGGTCGACGCACAGCACCCTGCGCCCGCGGTGGTCGCCACCAACGGCTTCGGGGCAGCAAGGCCGACGGCTCCACCGATGCCATCGGCAAGGCCTTCGCCGCCCGCGGCTACGTCGGTCTCGTCTACTCCGGCCTGGGCTTCGGCAAGTCCGGCTGCCTCGTCACGCTCGACGACCCCGCCGTCGACGGCCGGGCCGCCTCCGGACTCATCGACTTCCTGGCCGGGACACGCGCCGCCGATGACGGTACGAAGGCGGACTACGTCACCGGCGACGGCGCGGGCGACCCGCGGGTCGGCATGATCGGCGGCTCGTACGGCGGCGCCGTACAGCTGGCCACCGCGGCGGTCGACCACCGTGTCGACGCGCTCGTCCCGCTGGTCACCTGGAACGACCTGGCGTACTCCTCGCGCCCAACAACACCGGAGCGGTGAAGGGCGTCTCCTCCGGCACCCGGGTGTCTTCAAATGGCAGTGGACCAACGCCTTCTATCTGCTGGGTGAGGCTCAGCCGCTCCTCGTTCCGGGCCTGGATCCCTCCCGGTTCGGGAACCTCACCTGCCTGCACTTCGCCGAGCAGGCCTGCGACACCATCCGGCTGCTCAACTCCGGCCGCTACCCCGCCGCCGAGACCGAAGCCATGCTCGACTACGTGCGCAGCGTCTCGCCCGTCTCCTATCTCGACCGGGTCCAGGCGCCCACCCTGCTGGTCCAGGGCCAGGCCGACAGCCTGTTCAACCTGAACGAGGCCACCGCCACCTACCGCACACTCAAGGACCAGGGCACCACGACGAAGATGATCTGGCAGGCGTGGGGCACAGCGGCGGACAGGTGCCCGGTGAACTCAACCTCAGCGCAGGGAATCTGGAGACCAGTTACGCAGGACAACGCATCCTGTCCTGGTTCGACCGCTACCTCCAGCACAAGGTGAGCACCGACACCGGACCGGACTTCGCCTACTACCGGGACTGGGCCAGTGGCTACGGCACCGCGGCATCCGTGCCCGCTCTTCGCGCACCATGTACCTCTCCGGCGACGGCGCACTGGTCGACAGCCGCACCGAAGTCACCAGCGGCAGCCGCAAGTACACCAACGGGCCCCTGCCGACCAGTCACTCCGAGAGCTCGCTGAGCGCCCTCATCGGGCTGAACGACCCCGAACCGTACGACACCAAGGGCACCTACCTCGGCTGGACGAGCGGCCCGCTGGGCTCCGCCGTCGACGTGGTCGGTGCACCGAAGGCCAGGCTGAAGGTCGAATCGCCGCAGGCGGAACGGGTCCAGAACAGCGGTGACGCCGCCGACAAGCTGGTCCTGTTCGCGAAGGTGTACGACGTGGCGCCCGACGGCACCAAACAGCTGGTGAACCGGCTGGTCTCACCGGTCAGGGTCCCGGACGTCACCCAGGCGTTCACGGTGGAGCTGCCGGGCATCGTGCACCGGTACGAGGCCGGGCACCGCCTGCAGTTCGTGATCGCGGCGAGCGACACCGCGTACTTCGGAAACCGTGGCATCAAGCCGGTCACCGTCGTCAGCTCCCCGAGGACGCGGGTGTCCTGGAACTCCCGGTGGTCGGCTGACCGGCCCGGCCGTCACCCGATCGGCCGCACTCCACCGCTCCCCGGACCCGGGATGGAGACATCCTGGTGTCCGGGGCGGCCGTTTGGGCCGGTTACCCAGGGACCCAGCGAAAGGGCCGGAGACCATGAGCCCCAAGGATGTATCGAGCGGTAGCGGCGCGGCGGGCGCGTTCACGCCGGGCCGGATCGCCGTCACCGCGCTGGCGGTGCTCGCGATCGTCTTCATCTGCGTCAACACCGCCGAGGTCACCATCCGCGTCATTGTTCCGAAGGTCACCATGCCCCTGTGGGCCGCCCTGCTGGGGATGTTCGTGGCGGGGCTGCTCTGCGGGGCTATGCGCTCCGCCGTCGACGACCCAGGTAACTCCTCCGGCCGGACGCGCGGTCACTGCCCGTGATGTGGGCGAACCCGAGGTTCATCGGGCGACTCCGCGGCCGGCCGGAGCGGGCAGGTCCTCATCGAGGTGGGAGGCGACGCACTGCGCCGCATCGGACGGTACGGGCTCGCCGCGATCGACGGCTCCGCCGACTTCAGGCACCTCGGCAACAGCACCCGGATCGGTGCGGCGGGCGGGCAGGAGCTGGCCATCTCCACCGGGCGGGGACAGCCGGGCCTCACCGACCTGGAAGGCCTGCGGCCCCACCTGAAGGACGAGGACATCCGGCTCTTCGGCATGCGGGACTCTACGACGAGGACCGCGCCGAGATGGCCGAACTGAAGATCTCGAACGCGACAGTCGGCGAGATCCGGGAATGGGGCGCCGTCGAACTGGCGCGTGCCGTCGTGCAGAGCCTGGAGGTCCCGGTCCTGGACGGCTTCTGGGTGCACCTCGACGCCGATGTCCTCGACCCGAGCGTGATGCCCGCCGTCGACAGCCCGGACGACGGCGGCCTGCTCCCGAGGAGCTCGGCCCGCTGCTGCACACTCGTCGCCTCACCCGCTGCGCCGGGCTCAACGTCACCATCTACGAACCGGATCTGGACCCCGACGGCTCGGCGGGCGCGCTCTCACCGACCTCGTCGTTTCGGCCTTTGCGGAAGTCTGACAGCCAATACCCTGGCCGGGGCGGCATCCAGCGTGTTCCATGGTCATCGGGGGCGTCCGGATCTGTGGCGGCCCGCGCGAGGAACGAGGTTGCCTTGGCCACGACCGTACGACGTGCCGTACTGACCCTGCCCACAGCACCGACAGGACCGGAGAACCCGCTGCCCGCGCTGCGGCGGTGGACGCACTCCACTGCCTCGACGAACGGGAACGGGCCGCGCTGCCCGGGACATGGCACGCCAGATCGGGCACCAGCCGCTGCGCACCGTGCTGCCCGCCCGCATCCTGGACGGGTACGCCCGCGAGCGCATGCCCACCGCTCTGGACACGATCGTCATCGAGAACGACCGGCTGCGCGCCACTGTGCTGCCGGGTTCGGCGGCCGGATCCACTCCTCCACCACAAGCGCACCGGCCGCGAACTGCTTTACCGCAACCCGTGCTGCAGCCCGCCGACTTCGCCCTCAACGGAGCCTGGTTCTCCGGCGGCATCGAGTGGAACATCGGCGCGACCGGCCACAGCACACTCTCCTGCGCACCGCTCCACGCGGCCAGGGTCACCGCCCCGACGGCGGCGAGATGGTCCGCCTCTGGGGTGGGAACGCCTGCGCGACCTGCCCTTCCAGGTGGACCTGTGGCTGCCCGAGGACTCCGACTTCCTGCACGTCGGCGTGCGGATCCGCAACCCGCACGAGCACCCGCGCCCGTGTACTGGTGGTCGAACACCGCAGTCCCCGAGGTGAGGGAGCCGCGTCCTGGCGCCCGCCGACGAGGCCTGGCACTTCGGGTACGAACGCACGCTGAGCCGGGTCCCCGTCCCGAGGGCGGGTGACACCGACGTCACTTACCCGATGCGCAGCGAATACCCCGCCGACTACTTCTACGAGGTCCCCGACGGTGCCCGCCGGTGGATCGCCTCCCTGGACGAGCGGGGCCACGGACTCGTCCAGACCTCCACCGACCTCCTGCGCGGCCGCAAGCTCTTCCTCTGGGGCAGCGCCCCGGCGGACGCCGCTGGCAGCAGTGGCTGACCCAGCCGGGCACCGGCGGGTACGCGGAGATCCAGGCCGGACTGGCCCGCACCCAGCTGGAACACGTCCCCTCGAACCCGGCGCGGAATTCAGCTGGCTGGAGACCTACGGCCCGCTGGCCGCCGACCCAGTCGCCGTGCACGGCGACGACTGGGACGCAGCTCGCACCGAAGCCGAGGAGCAGCTGGCCCGTGCACTGCCGCGGGCCGCCGTCGATGCCGCGTACGAGGCCTGGCGCGGCTGCGCCGACACCGACCCGGGCGAGTGGCTCGCCACCGGTTCGGGCTGGGGCGCCCTGGAGGTCCGGCGAGGCGGGTACAAGCTCCCGGTACGCCGTTCGCGGAGTCCACCCTGGGTGAACAACAGTCGCCCTGGCTGGAGTTGCTGGAACAGGGCGCCTTTCCGCAGACCTGCGGCGTGGCTCCGCCCGGACCGTCGCTGGTCTCCTGGCACTGGCGGGACATGCTGGAGACGGCCCCGCCGACCCCTCACCGAGTACCACCTGGGAATCGCCCAGTGGCACGCCGGTGACCGCGCGCAGGCGGTCCGCAGCTGGGAACGGGCCTCCCGCTCACCCCGTCCCGCTGGCCCCTGCTTCGCTGCCTGGCCGTAGCGGCCCGGGAGAGCGGCCAGGGCGAACGGGCCGCAGACCACTACACCGAGGCGTTCGATGACCTGTGCGCCGAGCGCCACGACGACGGCGAAGCCTGGGGCGCCGCCACGGTGGCCCTCGCCCGGGAGACGATCGAAGCCCTGCTGTCGGCAGGACGTGCCGGAGCGGCTCGGGTGGTCCTGTCGGAGCTGAGCCCGGCGATCCGCGAACGCGGCAGGTTCCGTCTGCTGGAGGCAAGGCTCCTGCTCGCCGAGGGGACCCGGTGGGCGCCCGCGCACTCTTCGACGCCGGTTTCGAGGTCGCCGACCTTCGGGAGGGTGCCGAGATCCTGGGAGAGACCTGGGGTGCCTGCACCGACGAACCGCTCCCGGACGCCTACGACTACCGGATGAGGCCGCTGCGCTGACCGCCGCCGGCGAGCGGATCACCCACGGACCCGGCCGACGAGGTGCCGACGTGCATGGAGGCGACCGGACACCCCGTCGGCCGAGCCACTGGCTCAGACGGCGGCCTTGCGGTCCACGTACTCGAAGACGGAACCGTCCGGGTGAAGGGCGATCAGATTGCGTCCGACGGGCGTCGGGATCGGGCCCGCGATGACCTTGGCGCCCACGCGGGTCAGTGCCGCGTAGGCATCGTCGACATCCTTGACCGCAATCGTCGCCGACACCTTGCGCAGCACCTCCAGCTCCGACTCCGGCCCGCTCATCAGAAGAAAACAGCCGATAGCGGCGACCGAGACCCGCCGCGCTCGAAGCGCAGCGCCGGAGCATTCGTGAGGCCTTCGTAGAAGACCACCGAGGCCTCGAGATCGTCGACGCAGATACGCAGCGTGGTTCCCAGAATTTCCATGGCTACCAGGGTAGTTGCAGAGTCCGGGACATGGGAGGTGATCAGACCCGGCAGAGCAGCTCACCGTGCGGAACCATGAACCACGCATCGGCCGCCTGGCCCCAGGCGTGCCAGGCGGCCGAGATCGCCGTCAGCTCCTCCGTGCTCGCGTGGCCGCCGTCCACTGCAAGCTCCGCGTATACGGAAGCGGTCGTACGGTCCGCCCACAGGCCGCTCCACCAGGCGCGGTTCTCCGGGGTGGCGAAGCACCAGGCCGCCGCGGTCGGGGAGATGTCGGTGAAGCCGGCCTGCCGGGCCCAGGAGAGCAGCCGGCGTCCGGCGTCCGGCTCACCGCCGTTGGCGCGGGCCACCCGGCGGTACAGGTCCAGCCATTGGGCCAGGCCCGGCACCTGGGGAACCAGGTCATCGCGTCGTAGTCGCTGTCGCGCACCGCGACGATGCCACCGGGCCGGCAGACGCGCCGCATCTCGCGCAGCGCCTGGACCGGATCGCCCACATGCTGGAGCACCTGATGGGCGTGGACCACGTCGAAGGAGCTGTCGGGGAAGTCCAGGGCGTGCACATCGGCGGTCGCGAACTCGACGTTGTCCAGACCGCGTTCGGCTGCGGCCCCGGCTGCCCGGCCGAGGATGTCGCGACCGGTGTCGATGCCGGTCACCCGCCCGGAGCCACCAGCTCCGCCAGATCCGCTGTGATGGTGCCCGGCCCGCAGCCGACGTCCAGCACCGCCTGGCCGGGCCGGAGCTCACCGATCAGATACGCCGCCGAGTTGGCGGCGGTCCGCCAGCGGTGGGAGCGCAGCACCGACTCGTGGTGACCATGGGTGTAGACGGCTGTCTCCTTCGACATGGCCGTACTTCCTCTCGGAACTCTGTCGCAAGCGGTACGGCCACGGTACGTCGCGATGTCGCATCATGAGATGGGTGTCTTGAATTCTGGACGGCTATACCGGCATCGGGCAGTACACGGTGAGCGCCTCGGGCATCTTGTCAATCATCAACTCGGCTCCGGAATGGGCCACTTCACCGTCGTACGCATAGGGCGTACCCGGAGCGAGGCCCGAGATCCGCACCCGGTGCCGCCGTACCGCGGCGTGAACGGGGACCGGCTCAGCGGGCCGGCCACCGCCGCTGCCAGCAGCCGCAGCGCCGGGGTCCGGCCGCCGTGTACCACCCGGACATCGAGCAGGCCGTCCGCGAGGTTGTGCCGGCGGCCGGGGCCGGTCCCACCCGCTGGAACAGCCCGTTGCCCACGAACAGCAGCCACAGCGGCCGCCGCCGCCCTGGAGTTCGGCCTCCAGCGGCCGGGATCCGCGCAGCACCTCGAAGGCCGCCAGGACCCCGCCGGCCAGCCGCCGATACGCGGTGCCCAGCGCTCCCTCGTCCTTACCAGCTCGGGATACACCCCGAGGCTGAACGCGTTGAGGAAATAGCCGTCCGCGCCGCCGGGGCCCTCGGGGCCCGGCCGGAAACGTCCCAGGTCCGCGCGGACGGCGCTGCCGGTGGTCAGTGCCTGGACCGTGTCCTGGACGGTTTCGATGCCCAGGTCGTAGGCGAAGTGGTTCAGCGTCCCGCCGGGGAACACCACGAGCGGCACACTGTGCGTCGCCGCCACGGCCGCTGCCATATTGACCGTGCCGTCACCCCGCAGACCCCCAGCGCCCGGCCCTGTCCGGCGGCCTTGGTCATGGCTCCGGACAGATCGCAGGGCGCGCACTCCACGATCTCGGCGAGCGGCAGCGCGTCCCGGATCAGCCCGGCCGCAGTGGTCGCGGAGCCCGACTCCCGGTTGACGACGACCACCAAATCCTGCCCGGCGGGCAGCGCCGGGGCCTGGGCGGGCGGTCTGCCGGGTGCGGGCAGCTGTCCACGGGTGGGCACGACACCGCGCAGCGCGAAGGCGGCCCTATGCCCAGGGCGGCGCCGGCCAGTACATCGCTGGGGTAGTGCACGCCGGTGTAGACGCGGGACGCGGCCACGGCCGCCGCGACCGGGCGACGACCGCACCCCAGCCCTTCGACTCCATCGCGACACCGGTGGCGAACGCCGCGGCCGATGCCGCGTGCCCGGAAGGAAAGGACGTCGTGAACGGCTGGCGCTTGAGCCGCCGTATAACCGGAACGACATCCAGTATCGGCCGCTCCTGCGCACCGCCCCTTGCCCACGGTGTTGATCGCGGCCGAGGCCACAGCCAGCGATGCGATACCGCGCAAGGCCGCCCGGCGTGAACGCGCACTGGTGCCCACCGCAGCTATCCCGGCCGCGGCCCCGAACCATAGCAGCCCGTGATTGGCACTGTGGCTCAGCTTCGGCAGCAGAGGTTCGGCGCCCGGCCAGTGCCGGTCGGCCACGCTCCGGAAGATGGTGAGATCTCGCTGGTGCAGCCACGCTCGCAGGGCGGAGGGAGGGACGGGGGCGGATTGCTGGGTGACGACATGGAACAGCGATTACCCTGCCGGGCGCCGATGAACCGGGAGGCGCGCCCATGTGAGCAGACAGACCCGGCAGCGCGGTCCGTCACCTCCGTTGCCCGGGGAAGTTCCCTGCCGATAGCCTGTGTTCGTAATTCCGGTCGTTGACCGGAGTGTCGAACAAGATGGGTGGGCGATCATGGGACGACTCGTCCCAGCGGTGACCAGGGCGCTGGATGTTCTCGAACTCTTCCTCCAGGGCGACGGAACCCTCTCCGCCCCAGAGGTGACCCGCAAGCTGCAGCTGCCACGCACCACCGTCCACGAGCTGCTCACCACCCTCGCCGCGCGCTCCTACCTGGTTGCGGTCCCGGAGCAGCCCGGGCGCTACCGGCTCGGCGTGCGCACCTATCAGCTCGGCAGCCGGTACGCGGAACAGCTCGACCTGGCCGCGGAGGGCAGGAAGTGGCCCGGAGGTCGCCGAGACCTGCGGTGAAACGGTCCACGTGGCGATCCTGGAGGACACCGAGGTCATCTACATCGCCAAGATCGACTCCACGCACGCCGTCCGGATGGTCTCGGCCGCCGGCCGCAAGCTCCCGCGCACTGCACCTCGGTCGGCAAACTGCTGCTCGCCGCCCTGCCCGAAGAGGGCTCGACGCCCGCCTGGCGGGACGCGAACTCACCGCGATGACGGACAACAGCCTCACCGACGCGGAGGAGCTGCGGGCCGAGCTCGCCGTCGCACGCAAACGCGGCATCGCGGTCGAGCACCGGGAGTCCAATCGGGATGTGAGCTGTGTGGCAGCGCCGGTCCGGGACAGGTCGGGGCGGATCGTCGCGGCACTCTCCATTTCCGTGCCGATGATCCGCTGGAGCGATGAGCGCGAAGAAGAGCTCGCCGGGCTCGCTGCGGGCGGCGCCGACGCGCTGTCCGCCCGGCTCGGACACCGCGGGAGCCAGCTGTGAGGCCGGCCGTCGAGGTGGCCGTTCGCGCACAGGCCGAGCTGGGCGAAGGCCCCACCTGGGACCCGGCCGCGGGCCGGCTGATCTGGGTCGACATCCTCTCCTCCCGCATCCACACGTACGCTCCGGCCACCGGCCGTCGTACGGTCATGGCCACCGAGCAGCACGTCGGGGCGGCGAAGCCGCGGGCCGGGGCGGGCTGGTGGTCAATCTGCGCGACGGAATCGGCCTGTACGACGCCGACGGCGCCTTCTCCTGGCTCGTCCACGACCCGGTCCCCGGCCTGCGGGAAACGATGCGGCCGTCGCACCGGACGGGGCGCTGTGGGCGGGCACGATGCGCTACGACGAGGACGAGGGCGGCGGTAGCCTGTTCCGTACCGCACCGGACGGCACGGTGACGCGCGTACTGGGCGCGGTCTCCTGCAGCAACGGCACCGGCTGGAGCCCGGACGGCCGGCTGATGTACTACATCGACACACCTACGCTGCGTATCGACGTACTGGACGTGGACGGTGAACGCGTCCTGAACCGGCGCCCGTTCGCCGCCGTCGAGCCGGGGCCGGCCTGCCCGACGGGCTGACGGTCGATGCGGAGGGATACGTCTGGGTGGCCCTGTGGCAGGGCGCCGCCGTCCGTCGCTACACGCCGGACGGCCGGCTCGACCGGGTTATCGGTCTGCCGGTGCTCAGCCCGACGGCTTGCACGTTCGGGGGCCGTCGCTCCGTGACCTGTACATCTCCACGGCCCGCACGGGCCAGGACGCGCCGCACCCGCTGTCGGGGTCGCTGCTGGTGATTCCGGACGCGGGCTCGGCCTGCGGTCTCCGGCGTTCGCGGGCTGAGGACCGGTTCGGGGCGGAGGGTTCCGTCCTCAATTGCCGGACGGGCTTGGGTTTTGGTCCCCGGGTCCGGGGTTGCCCGTGGGTGGTGGCCCGGGGCCCTCCGGAGTGTCTCCTCAGACGACGAACGTGCGGGGTTCACGCGGTTGACCCCGTAATCCGTTCGTCGTCCTGCGGGACCCTCCTGCACGCCCCGGACCGGCCGTCCTCTCCCGCGGCTCCACCGGCCCGCAGGTCAACGACGAGACGTGGGGTGGGGCCGTGCAGGAGAGTCCCCGCAGGCAATGGCGTACGTGAGGGTCCCCGCGTGTCCGGGTGAACACGCCAGTCCCGAGGAGACGCTCCGGAGGGCCCCGCCCCAGCCACCCACCGGCAACCCCGGCCCCGGAGGCCAAAACCAGATTCCGGCGCGCACACCCGCTGGAAGCTCCGTATAAGGGCTGAGGGCGACGCAGCCGGAGGAGGCCCGGGATGCAGTGGACGGCGCGGGAGGACCACGGCCCCGTCCGGTACGGGCCGCCGGTCCCCGATCCCGGACTTCCGGCACTGCCCGAGCTGGTCGCCGTACTGGCAGACGCGGCGGCCCGCACCCGGCCCGAACCGGCCGGTGGCGGAACCGGGCTGCGTGAGGCGGCCTGTTCCTACTGGCAGTCGCGCGGGCTGCGGTGCGCCCCGCAGAACATCGCCGCGGCCCCGGCCCCAGCCCCTGCTGCTCGCGCTGATGGCCGCGCACGGCGGTGACGTCCTGATGCCCCGTCCCTGCCCCGCCACCTGGCTGCCGCAGGCCAGACTGCTGGGCCGGCCCGCCTACCAGGTGCCGACCCCGGCGGAGTGCGGCGGGATACCCGATCCGTACGCCCTGCTGGAGACCGTACGCAGGGTGCGCGCAGAGGGCGGCAGCCCACGGCTGCTGCTGATTTCCGTGGTCGACGACCCGACCGCCACCGTTGCCCCGCCGGAGCTGGTCCGTGAGGCCTGTGAGGCAGCTGTCGCCGAAGGGCTGCACATCGTCAGCGACGAGACCTGGCGCGACACACTGCACCGGCCGCACGACACGGTCCTGCTTAGCCCGGCCGAGATGTGTCCCGACGATGTCACCGTGCTCTGCGATCTGGCCGGTGCGCTGACCCCGTCGGCCTGGCCGGTCGCGGTCGCCCGGTTTCCGGCCACCGAGCGGGCCGCCGTGTGCCACGCCCGTACGCTCGACATCCTCACGGCGCTCGGTGCCTTCGTCGCGGAGCCCGTCGCCCGTGCCGGGGCCCACGCCCTTGGCGAACCGGAGGCCGTCACCGCCAGGTTCCAGCAGGCCGCCCGCCTCCATGGAGAGATCGCTGCCGCGGCACATCGTGCGGTGCTGACCGCGGGTGCGCTGGCCAGGCCTCCGCAGGCGGGCCGCCATCTGTACGCCGACCTGGGGCCCCTGCGCCCCGGCTGGCCGAACGGGGCGTCACGGACTCGATGGAGCTGGAGGAGTACCTGACGGGACGGCTTGGTGCTCCGGCGCCGGGCGGGCACCGCTTCGGGGACGAACTGGGTGCGCTGCGGGTGCGGCTGAGCACCGGGCCGCTGCTGGGAACAACTCCGCAGGAGCAATTGGAGTCCCTCACTGCGGTGGATCCCTTGAAATTGCCCCATGTGGCCCGAGCACTGAGCATTTTCGCAGCAGCCCTCGATGAACTCCGATGACAGGAGCCTCTCGATGACGGATCAGACCGACGGCCCGATCGAGACCGGGACCGGGGCGGGCGCCGGACGGGGCCGCGGCCCCTGGGGAGACCAGGACATGGCCCCGCAGCTTCGCGGACCGTCTCACGGCGCCCCTGCCCGGTGTCAGGGCAATGACCCGGCTGGCCCGTGAACGCGCCCTGAGGCCCAACGCCGAAGGGCTGCGCGGCATTCAGCGGCTGCCGTTCGCCCCGGGCCGTTGCCGGTGACCGGACGGGACACGATCGCTGTCACCTGGGCCGGGCACGCCAGCTGGATCGTGCGGGTGGGCGGTCTCACGGTCCTCACCGATCCGGTCTGGTCCCGCAGGATCCTGGGCACCCCGCCAGGATCACGCCCGTCGGCGTCCGCTGGGAGGATCTGCCGCCCATCGACGCGGTCGTCATCAGCCACAACCACTACGACCATCTGGATGCCCCGACGCTGCGCAGACTGCCCAGGGACACCCGCTGTTCGTCCCTGCGGGACTCGGCGGCTGGTGCCGGCGCCGCCGCTTCAGCTGTGTGACCGAGCTCGAATGGTGGGAGTCGGCGGAGCTGGACGGGGTCAGCTTCGACTTCGTTCCCTCCCACCACTGGTCCAAGCGCACCCTTCTGGACAGCTGCAGGTCGCTGTGGGGCGGCTGGGTGCTCGGCGACCGGCAGGGACAGCGGATCCATTTCGCGGGGACACCGGCTACGGCCACTGGTTCAAGGAGATCGGCCGCCGCTACCCCGGGCTGGATCTGGCGATGCTGCCGATCGGGGCGTACGAACCGCGCTGGTGGCTCTCCGATGTGCACACCGACCCGGAGGAGGCTGTGCAGGCGTACGAGGATCTCGGCGCACGGGCGATGGCACCGATGCACTGGGCGACGTTCCTGCTGTCCGCGGAGCCGGTGCTCGAACCGCTCACCCGGCTCCGTACCGCCTGGAAGCTGGCCGGACATCCGCGCAAGGATCTCTGGGACCTGCCGATCGGCGGCTCCCGCGTACTGGAGCGGCCTGCGGACACGCGCCTGGCCGTCAGTGGCTGAAACGCGCCCGCAGGTTGCGCCACACCGCAGGTGCACCGCTGATCAGCAGCGTCAGGCCGACCGCCGCGACCACGCCCTGCCACGGCTCGGGGAAGAGCGAGCCGCCCAGGATGCCGATCAGCTGGTAAGTCGCCGCCCACGCCAGGCACGCCGGCACATCACCACGGGCGAACTGCCGCAGCGGCATCTGGCCAAGCAGGCAGGCCAGCATCACGGGAATCCGCCCGGCAGGCACCAGCCGGGACAGCATGAGGACCACCGTGCCGTGTTCCTGGATCTTCTCCTGCGCCTGGGCCAGCCGCTCGGGGCCGCCCGGTCGCTTATCGTCTTCAGCCACTTCGAACCGTTCTTGGACCGCACCCCCGCTGCCCCAGCCAGTACAGGCATATGTCCCCGAGGAACGCCGCGGCGGAGGCCACCACGAACACCACGAGCAGCGCGAACGGAGAGGTCTGGTGGAACGCCACCACGGCCGCAGAGCTCACCAGCGCCCCCGTCGGCACCACCGGCACCAGCGCTCCCAGAGCCACCAGCGCGAACAACGTGGGATAGCCGACGGCCTGCTGCGTCGATTCCGGTGGCAGCTGCCGCACTATTTCCTGGATCACCGGCGGCCTCCGGCTGTACCCGCTCGCCGTGGGCCAGCCGGTGCACCGCGACCTCGGGTGCCACCAGCGCGGCCTGCCGCACGAATTCGTCGCCCGGTGAGTGGAACTCGTGCGGCCGGACTCCATCCATGCCGATCGGCCAGTACGTGCCGTAGTGCACCGGCACCGCGGAGCGCGGAGCGAGGATGCTCAGGACCTCCGCGGCACGGGACGCGTCCAGATGCCCGGTGCCGAGGTAGGGCCCCAGCCGCCCACCGGGAGCAGCGCCACATCCACCGGGCCCACCGCCTGAGCCATCTCGTCGAACAGCCCGGTGTCCCCGGCGAAATAGGTGCGGGCCTCGCCCTGGACCACATAGCCGAGCGCGGGTACCCGCTGCGGACCGACCGGCAGCCGCCGGCCGTCGTGCCGGGCCGGGACCGCCCGGATCAGCACCGGTCCGACCCGTACCTCGTCGCCCGGTGCTACCTCGGTGATCAGCAGCCCGCGCGCCCGGCGCAGCACCCGCAGCCCGGCTACGGCGCGGACCGCGCCGCGCGGCACGATCAGCAGGCTTCCCGGGGCCAGGCGGGCCAGCGACGGCAGATGCAGATGGTCGGAGTGCAGATGGGAGATCAGGACCACGTCGGCCACCGCGGCACCGGCCGGCGGCACGTCTCCCCGGCGGCGGCGCAGATGCGCGAAGCGCCGTACGAACAGCGGATCGGTCAGCACCCGGATCCCGGAGTCCTCGATGGTGCAGGTGGCATGACCCCACCAGGTGACCTCCACCGGTCCCCGCCTCCTCGCTCCGCCCGTCGCGCGCTTACGCCGTCGCGCGCTGTAACAGTACGAGCGTAAACGCCCGCACCCGAGCACACCCACCCGCCCGTATCCACGCGAGTACGCACCGCTACGGACGGGTAGGCTCGGCACGGAATCCGAGTGCGGGGGCAAGGTCATGGGGAGTTACGGGTGGCGGCCATCGCCGGCCTCACGCCGCTCGAAGAGCTCGACGCCGATCCGTTCCTCGTCGACACCCGCAGCCAGCAGGCCATGTGCGCGCGCTGGGCCGCGGACAAGGGTACGTCATCACGAGGCAGTTACGCCTCTACGCGATGCGTCCCGATCACTACGCCCTGTGGACCGATGTCGAGGGCGGGCACGTGGACATGTTCCTGGCCCCAACGAACGGGTGCTCGCCAGAGCCGTCGTCTCAGTGACCGACTTCACCGCGGAGTGCGAGCGGCGCGGCGTACGACTGGAACTCGCGGCGCTGGACGAACCGGTGTACACGGCACGGTCGAAGGCCGACGTCCACCGCAGGCTGTCCATGCCCACCGCTGGATACGACGGCTGCTGAGCGCCCGCCCGCTGTGAAAGGCTGGGTGCGGGCCGAGAGGACACCAGCCCGGACGTGAGGTGGAACGGCGTGGGTAGCGGGCGATGGCGTCAGGCCGGCAGAGCCCTGATGCGGGTGGTCGCGGTATGGGCGGTCTCGACCCTGACAATGCTGGCGCTGGCGGGGATCCTTCCCGACTTCCAGCTCCAGTCGGACGGCGGCGACACCGTCACCAAGACCGCGTTCACCGCGGCCTGGGGCGCCGGCGCCTTCGGTCTGCTCTCCGCGCTTGTCTGGCCCGTTCTCGTACGGGCGCTGCTCATCGTGCCCGCCCTGGTGCTGGGCATGCTGGTCTTCTTTCTCAACGGGTCGCTGCTGCTGATAGCCCTGCGGCTGATCCCGGACGGAGCGGCGCGGCCAACCCGGAGATCGCGGTGGTCGTGGCTGCCGTCATGTCCGCCGTGGCCTCGGCGACCGCCACCGCACTCGCCGTACGCGACGACGACGCCTACCGGCGAAGACTCTCCGCCTCGCCGACCGCCGCCGTCGCCGCAGCGGCACGGCGGGTACCGCGGACGGCGGGCGCCACGGTCCGCCCGGCATCGTCTTCCTGCAGCTCGACGGGGTCGGCCACGACGTGCTGAAGCGGGCGGCCGCCGACGGACTGATGCCGTCCGTCGCGCGCCGGCTGGCCGACGAGGCGGGTCACCGGCTCACCCTGGCGCACCGACTGGTCCAGCCAGACCGGTGCCAGCCAGCTCGGCATCCTGCACGGCAGCAACCACGATGTGCCCGCTTTTCGCTGGTACGAGAAGGAGACCGGCACCGTCATGGTCTCCAGCAGACCGGCGAGCGCCCTCGAACTGCAGCGCAGAGCCATCGCACGCACGCAGGACGGCGGCCTTCTCACACTCGACGGGGCGAGCCGGGGCAACCTCTTCAGCGGGGAGCCGACCAGCTCGCCCTCGTCCTTTCGATGGCCGCACGCCGCGGCAAGGGGCGCAGGTCACGCGCCGGGTACTTCGCCTACTTCTCCGACCCCGCCAACGCCGTCCGTACCGCGCTGTCCTTCGTCGCCGAGGTGGCACGCGAAATCGGCCAGTCCACCCGGGCACGGATGAGGAAGGAGAGCCCACGCATCAAACGCGGCGGGCTCTACCCTTCATCCGGGCCTTCGCGACCGTCGTCGAACGCGACGTGGTGGTCTCCGCGGTCATCGGTGACATGTTCGCCGGACGCACCGCCGTCTACGCCGACCTCGTCGCGTACGACGAAGTCGCGCACCATTCCGGCCCCGCAGCCGCGACGCGGAGAAGGTCCTGCAACGGCTCGACCGCTCCCTGGAGCTGATAACGAAGGTGGCCGCACACACCCGCGCACCTACCGGATCGTGCTGCTCTCCGATCACGGTCAGAGCCCCGGGAGACCTTCGCGGGCACCTACGGCCTCACACTCAAGGACCTGGTCAGGGCGGGCTGCGGACTGCCGGTGCCCGCAGGGCGCAGCGCACCCGCAGCGCATCCGAGGCACGCGACGCGGTACGTATCGCCCTGCACCGTCCGGTTGGCGAGAAGGAGGAGGAGCCGCTCGCCAGCCGTCCGACCCGGTGGTGCTGGCGTCGGGCAATCTCGGCCCTGTCCTTTCCCGACATCGAGGGACGCGCCTCGCGCGAGCAGCTCGACCGCCGCCACCCGCACTGCTCAGCACCCTGGCCAACCATCCAGGGATCGGTTTCCTGCTGGTACGGAGCGAGGAACACGGCTCCGTGGTGCTGGGCCGTGGCGGGGCCGAGATCCCGGTGTCGGAGCTGACGGACGGGCAAGGGCCACTGGCAGTCCACGACGCCGGCGCGGCGGCCGCGGTGCGGCGCACCGACACCTTTCCGCATGTCGCCGATGTCATGGTCAATTCGATGTACGACCCGGGACCGGCTCCGTGCACGCCTTCGAGGAACAGATCGGCTCGCACGGCGGACTGGGCGGCGAGCAGTCACAGCCGTTCCTGCTGTGGCCGCGCGCGATGACGGACCCACTGGACGCCATGGCGGCGGATGCCGCGCAGGGCGGCCGGCCGGCAGCCGGTCTGGTGGGTGCCGAAGCGGTGCACCGAGTGCTGGCCCGCTGGCTGCGGGAGCTGTCGGGGCCCCAGGTGCCGCTGAGCTCGGAAGGATTCACCGGGGCGACGCGCGCGGACGAGCCGTTCCCGGCCGTCCTGCCTGGCGGCGGTGACGCCGCGTCGAGCCCGGCGGACTGACGGGCAGGTGCCTCAGGCCGACTTCCGCACCACCAGAGCCGGATTGAAGACCACCGACGGGCGGGCCCGCCGGGCTTGCCGATCTGGCTCAGCAGCAGCCTGGCCATCTCCGCGGCCATCTCCTCCACCGGCTGCCGCACGGTGGTCAGCGGCGGATCGCAGGCCAGCGCCGCACTGCTGTCGTCGAACCCGACCACCGCCACATCCGACGGCACGTCCCTGCCCGCCCGCAGCAGGACCGGAAGCGCCCCAGCGCCATCAGGTCCGAGGCGATGAACACCGCGTCCAGATCCGGACGCTCCCGCAGCAGCTGACGCATCGCCGAAGCGCCTCCGGCATGGGTGAAGTCGCCATCGGCTCTGGCCACATCGTCGATGCCGTGCCGGGCGAGGGCGTCCAGGAAACCGGTGAGCCGTGCCTGCCCGCGGGCATGTCCTGCGGACCGGCCACGGTAGCGATGCGCCGCCGGCCCAGGGCGGCGAGGTGATCGGCGGCCAGCTGCGCCCCGGCGTGCTGGTCGGCCTCGACGTAGGTGATCGGCAGGGGCCGCAGAGGGCGGCCCGCCAGCACCGCGGGCAGCCGGGTTTCATGGAGCAGTCCGGGCAGCGGATCCTCCGCGTGCGAGGAGATCAGCACTACGCCGTCGACATGGCCGTGGCGCAGGTACGACAGCAGCTGGCCCCGCGAGGCCTCGTCGTCCGCCAGCATCAGCACCATCTGGATACCGGCGGGGCGCAGTACATCGAGCAGTCCGCTGACCACACGGCCGAAGTACGGATCGGAGAACATCCGGCCGACGAACGGTTCGGAGACGGGGCGCCGTTCCCGTTCGGACACGACGAGTGCGATGGAGTCGGTGCGCCGGGTCACCAGCGAACGGGCCGCACGGTTGGGCACGTAGCCGGTCGTGGCCACCGCCTTCTCGACGACGCTGCGCAGCGCCGGATCCACGGTGGTGGCCCCGTTGATCACGCGGGAGACCGTCGCCCGTGAGACTCCCGCCACCGCGGCTACGTCCTCCAAGGTGGCGGGGCGTGCGGGCGGTGACACATCGGCAGTCATGCAGTCTTTATACCGGGTGATCCGACGGGCGCGGAAACAGGCAAGAGGACGTGGTGCCAGGGCATTGCCCAGGCCGTCGGGGACCACGGACCGGGCGGGCGCGGCCGGGTGTTCGGTGCTGGCTGCTTACGAGTATCAATGTCAGTGGTGGGCGGCAGGATGGTGGTCATGACGACGAACTCAGCTGTTGTGCTCGCCGACGCGGCCGCCTACGCCGCCGCTGTCGACCAGGCGTCGCAGGCCGCCGCCGCGTACTACGCCACGGGCGAGAGCACCCTCGACGACGACGCGTACGACCGTCTGGCGCGGGGATCGCCGCGTACGAGGAGCAGCACCCGAGGAGACGCTGGCCGACTCGCCGACCGGGAAGGTCGCGGGGGCGTGGCCGTCGGCGACGTACCCACACGGTGCCCATGCTCTCGCTGGACAACGTGTTCTCCGCCGGGCAGTTCGCCACCTGGACCGCGTCCCTGGAGCGGCGGATAGGCCGGCCCGTGACCGCGTGGAGCGTGGAGCCCAAGCTCGACGGCCTCGCCGTGGCCGCCCGCTACCGGGCCGGCCGTCTGGACCGGCTGATCACCCGCGGCGACGGCACGGCCGGCGAGGACGTCTCGCATGCGATCGGCACCGTCCTCGGCCTTCCGGAGCAGCTCGGCACACCGGTCACGATCGAGGTGCGCGGCGAGATCCTCATGACGAACGAGCAGTTCGAGCAGGCCAACACGGTGCGCACGGAGCATGGCGGAGCCCCTTCGCCAACCCGCGCAACGGCGCGGCGGGCACGCTGCGCGCCAGGACAGGCCCTACCGGGTGGAGATGACCTTCTTCGCGTACGGGCGCTGGCGCTGCCCGACTCCGGAGCGCTGACCGGCACCCTGGCCGGGCTTCCGCACAGCGAGGTCCTTCGCTACGTCGCCGGACTCGGCGTGCACACAGCGGCGGACACCCAGGTGGCGCCGCGTACCGTCACCACGGTCGAGCAGGTGCAGAGCGGGGTGGAGGACATCGCGGCGCTGCGTGCCTCGCTGCCCTTCGGGATCGACGGCATCGTGATCAAGGCGGACCTGGCGGCCGACCAGCAGGACGCCGGCTCGGGCACCGTGCGCCGCGCTGGGCCATCGCGTACAAGCTCCCGGCCGTGGAGAAGGTCACCCGTCTCCTGGCCGTCGAATGGAATGTCGGCAGGACCGGCATCATCGCGCCGCGCGCCGTCCTGGAGCCGGTCGAGATCGACGGATCGACCGTAGGCTTCGCCACTCTGCACAACCCCGCCGACATCACCCGTCGCGACCTGCGCCTGGGGACCAGGTGATGGTCTACAAGGCGGGCGACATCATTCCGCGCATCGAGGCACCCGTCGTGCATCTGCGGACCGGTGACGAGCAGAGAATCGAATTTCCGCAGGACTGTCCGCAGTGCGGCTCCGAGATCGACACCAGTGAGCAGCGCTGGCGCTGCACCCGGGGACGCGACTGCCGTCTGGTCGCCTCCGTGTCGTACGCGGCGGGCCGCGATCAGCTGGACATCGAGGGCCTCGGTTCGACCCGGGTCGTCCAGCTGGTCGATGCGGGGCTGGTGGCCGACTTCGCCGATCTCTTCACCCTGGAGCGGGACCAGCTGCTCGCGCTGGACCGGATGGGAGAGACCTCCACCGACAACCTGCTGGCCGCGATCGGGGCGGCCCGCGAGCGCCCGCTCTCCCGGGTCTTCTGCGCCCTTGGCGTGCGGGGCACCGGGCGCTCCATGTCCCGTCGGATCGCCCGGTACTTCGCCACCATGGACCGGATCGTCGCCGCCGACGCCGAGACGCTGCAGCAGGTCGACGGCATCGGCAAGGAGAAGGCGGCCGGTGTGGTCACGGAGCTGGTGGAGCTGGCCCCGCTGATCGGGAAGCTGGTGGCGGCCGGGGTCAACATGACGGAGCCGGTGCCACACCGCCGCCGGAGACCGGGGCGGAGCAGGAGGGCGTGGCCGTAGCGGGCGGGACGGCGCAGGGCGAGGGCCGGGCGGCGGATCTGCCGCTCGGCGGGATGACGGTGGTCGTCACAGGGGCCATGACCGGCTCCCTGGCGGAGCTCTCGCGCAATCAGATGAACGAGCTGATCGAGCGGGCCGGAGGAAGTCCTCGTCCAGCGTCTCCAAGCGCACCACCTTGCTGGTCGCCGGTGAGAAGGCAGGGTCGAAGCGGACCAAGGCCGAGACGCTGGGCGTCGATATCAAGGCGCCCGAGGAGTTCGCGGAGCTGATCGCCTCGTTCCTCACCCCTGGAGAGCTGATCCCTTGGAATTGTGCAGAAAGTAGCTTTCCCTGTCCCCGTATTGCATAGTGAGGGTTCGGTCATGCCTCGCTATCAGCGGGTCAGTATGTGTGCGGACGGCTGCAGCGGCAGGCTGGGGTGCGGAGCGATGCGTTCACTGCACGACGGGCGGCAAGATGGCCCGTCCGTTCCCCGGTGGCCGGGCGGACCCGAGAGCCGCCGGGACCGTCCAGGAGCCATCCGCGGTCTGGCCCTGGACCTCGGCAGCTCCAGGACCCGCGCCTGGGTTCCCGGACACGGCCTCGTGGTCACTCCCGCACTCCAGGACGACGAAGCGCCTGCCAGACCGGTGCGTCGCGGGCGCATTGTCGATCCGGAATCCTGTGGCAGGCTGCTCGGCCGTATCGCCGATACGGCCCTGGGCGCCGACCGCAGTGACAGCGTCATCGTCCTCAGCCATCCGGTCCTCGCCGGAGCCGAACACCGCACGATGGCCAGGGAGTTGCTCGCCGGGCTGGGCCCGACGCGCGTCGTCATCCTCAGCAGCGCCAGGGCCGCCGCCGCGTACGACGCACCACAGGGCGGCGGCCCGGTGCTCGTGGCCGACATGGGCGCCGAGCTGACCGAAGTCACCCTGCTCGTTGACGGGATGATCGCCGACGCCCGTCAGGCCGAGACCGGGCTCAGTGACCTGGAGCCCGCAGCCGTGCCCACCGACCTCGTCCGTACGGTGCTCGATATGATCATGTCCATGTGGCGGCAGGACAAGCACGGGGCAGTGCGCGGCGCCCTGCGCAGGGCCCGGTTCTCACCGGCGGCGGCGCCCTGCGTCGCGACGTCACCGACCGCATAGCACTGCACCTGGGTGTGCCGGTACGCCTCGCCGACGACCCGTCGACCTCGGTCGTACGCGGCGCCGGACTGATCCTCAGCTCCGTACTCCGCCACGCAGGGCCGACGACCGCCCTCCGGGCCGACCCAGGTGACCCTCCCGGGGTGCCCGGGGAACGCGCCTCCGGCGGGCAGCCGGGCACCACCCCGGCGTACCGGGCGCGGCATGCTCTCGCCGCGCTCGTACTCACTCTCATCACTCGTAGCCGGGACGTCCGCGGCGCTGCCTGCCGGCGCTCTTTCCGGTGCGCGGACCGTCGCTGCCCAGCTGCCGAGTGCGCAGGACCGAGGCCTCGCCGGCACGGCGGTGCCGGACAGCCATGCGGCCCCGGACAGCCATGCGGCCCCGGCATCCGACGATGACCGCCCAACAGCGGGGCCGTCCCCGCGCCCGCCCCCAGGGCCGGGTCCGACCGCCCCCACGCTCCGCACCACTTCCCGCCCCTGGCCATGGCGCACTGTCGCCGAGCCGGGCGGGCCTGCCCGTACCCGGCCCACTCCAGGAACGGACGACGGACGCCACCGCCTTCGTGCCGGACCGGCTGAGCGTCGCATGTCCCGGCGTACGCGGTCCTCCGAGGCGGCCGGCCGCGCAGCCGGCCGTTCACCGGTCCTGTTCCACAGACCTGTCGGTCCGCCCCTCCTGAGGTGAGGGCGGCCGACGCCCTCCCGGAGGATTCCCATGACTCGCGCCACCGCGGTGCGAGCGGTTCTGGCTGCCGCCGTTCTGCTCGTCTCCGTGATCATCACGCTGACCATGTCACCAAGACTCGGCCTCGACCTGCAGGGCGGCACCCGCATGGTGCTGCAGGCCAAGGACTCGGACACCGCGAAAGCGGATCGGGACAGCACCGACCGGACCCTGGAGGTCCTGCGCCAGCGCATCGACTCCCTGGGTGTCTCCGAACCGGCCCTGACCCGCTCCGGCGAGGACCGGATCATCGTCGAACTGCCGGACGTCCAGGACCCGCGCCAGGCCGCGGAGGTGATCGGCAGGACCGCGCAGCTGAGCTTCCACCCGGTACAGGGTGCGGTGGCCCCGGAGGACAAGGACAAAGCGGCCGGCGAAGGACTGACGCTCCCCGACGAACAGGGCCGCCTGCTCGCCCTCGGCCCGGTGCAGCTCTCGGGCGCCGGGGTCAAGGACGCCACCGCGAACTTCGACCCCAGCAGGGAACCGGGTGGACCGTCTCGCTCGACTTCCACAAGGACGCGGGGAACAAATGGACGAAGCTGACCGGCGAAGCCGCCTGTAATCCGGTGCAGGACGACAGACGACGGGTGGCGATCGTCCTGGACAAGAAGGTCATCTCCTCACCCCAGGTCGACCAGTCGATCGGCTGCAACGCCGGCCTGCCGTCCGGTTCCACCCAGATCACAGGCTCCTTCAGCGCCGACGAGGCCCGCGATCTCGCGCTGCTGATCAAGGGCGGCGCACTCCCGCTGCCCGTGGACATCGTCGAGCAGCGGACCGTCGGCCCGACGCTCGGCGCCGACGCCATCGAGGCCAGTGCCCAGGCAGCCCTCATCGGCGCCGCGGCCACCGCCCTGTTCATCACCTTCATGTACCGGCTCTTCGGTGCGCTGGCCGCACTCGCCCTCGTCGCATACGGCGTGATCTCCTACGCCGCGCTGGTCGGCCTCGGCGTCACCCTGACACTTCCCGGACTCGCCGGATTCGTCCTTGCCATCGGGATGGCGGTCGATGCCAACGTCCTTGTCTTCGAACGGGCCCGGAGGAGTCCGCGGATCATCCCAACCGTTCGCTGCGCTCCGCGCTGACCGCCGGATTCCGTAACGCCTGGAGCGCCGTCGCGGACTCCAATGTCACCACCCTGATCGCGGCGGGCCTGCTCTTCTTCCTCGGTTCGGGGCCGGTCAAGGGCTTCGGTGTCACCCTCGCCATCGGTGTCATCGCCTCGATGTTCTCCGCGCTCGTCATCGCCCGCGCACTCACCGAACTCGCGACCGGTTCCCGTTTCGTCAACGACTACCGGGGCGTCAACGGCATCGCACGGCCGGGCCGGGTACGGACCTGGCTGGCCGAACGCGATGTGCAGCTGTTGCGGTCACCGCGCCGCTGGCTGCTGGTTTCCACCGCGCTGATCGTCATCGCCGTGATCGGTATCGCCGTCCGGGGTGTGAGCCTGGGCGTCGAATTCACCGGCGGCCGGCTGGTCGAGTACTCCACCAGCAGCCCTGTCGACGTCGAGACCGCCCGGAGCACCCTTGCCGCAGCCGGATTCGGCGACGCCGAGGTCACCACCGCGGGCGCGGGCGACCTCTCGGTACGTACCGGAGAGCTGGACAACGACGGCGAACACGCCATCCGCTCCGCACTGGCGGCGGAGGGCGGCGAAACCACCAAGGTGCGCGACGAGCTCATCGGCCCCAGCCTCGGCGACGAACTGCGGCGCAACGCGCTGATCGCTCTCGCCGTCGCGGTGTTCGTACAGCTCGGCTATCTCGCTGTCCGGTTCCGCTGGACGTTCGCCGTGGCATCGGTCGGGGCCCTGGTCCACGACGTCATCATCCTGGTCGGAGCCTTCGCATGGCTGGGACGCACGGTCGACGGGATCTTCCTGGCAGCACTGCTCACCGTCATCGGCTACTCCGTCAACGACTCGGTGGTGGTCTTCGACCGGGTACGGGAGCTGTGGGCCAAGAGCCGGCGTTCGCCGATCGCCGAGGTCGCCAACCAGGCCGTCGTGCAGACCATCCCCAGAACCGTCAACACCGGTATGGGTGCACTCTTCATCCTGATCGCCCTCGCGGTACTGGGCGGCGACACCCTCGCGGACTTCGCGCTGGCGCTGCTCATCGGAATCTGTGTGGGCACGTACTCCTCGGTGTTCACCGCGGTACCGGGGCGCTGCTCCTGGAGACCAGCAGCAAGGCCCGCCGCCCGCCCGGAAGCGCTCGGTGCGCAGCGGACCGGGGACGAAGAAGGCACGCCGCGATCCGCATGACAACGGTGCGCGCGTGTAGCGGCAGGTGTCTCGTACGCCGGACGGGCCGGCTTCCGGTCCCGTCCGGCGAATGGGGGTAAAGGGGCGATCGATGTCCGGCTGCGGCACAATCCTGATCACATTCAGCGATCTGATCGGAGTGTGCGGCCCATGCCCGTCGTGCTGCGTGAGGCCTGGGCCACGTTCGTACCGGACATGGCCGGCCGGCACGGCCCGCTGCCTCCGCTGATGCTTGCCCTGACCGTGGTCACGGGACTGGTCGACGCGTTCAGCTATCTGCTCCTGGGGCATGTCTTCGTCGCCAACATGACAGGCAACGTCGTCTTCGCCGGGTTCGCCATCGCCGGAGCCCCGGGCTTTCGCTGATGGCCTCGGTGGTGGCACTCCTCGCCTTCGTGGCCGGGCGCTCTGCGGCGGCGCGGTCACGCACCGGACCCGCGCCCACCGGGGCAGGCAGATCAAGTACGCCCTGTTCGTCGAGACGCTCTTCCTGCTGGCTGCCACGATCGTCACGCTGGCCTCCGGCGATCCGTACACCGGCGGGGCCGCTTCGCGCTCATCGCCCTGCTCGGCGTCGGGCTCGGCGCGCAGAACGCGGCCGCTCGCGCGCTGTCGGTCCCCGACCTCAAAACCACTGTGCTGACCCTCACCATCACCGGTGCGGCCGCCGACAGCCGGCTGGTCGGCGGCAAGGAGCCGGGCGGGACGCCGAATCCTCCGGCCGCCGCCATGATGGGCGGTGCCTGCATCGGAGCCCTGGCCGTACTGAACGGGCACCCGACACTGTCGCTGCTGCTCGCGATGGTGCTCCTTGTCGCCGCGAGCGTGGCCGCGACGCTACTGGCTCGCAGCGACGCTCCCTGACCCGCCCGCTCGCCGGCTCCTGAGAGCGCGGGTGCGGCAGTGGTCCGCCGTGTCACGCGCGACGGTCGCCGTACGGAGACCGTAACGTCACGGGCACCATGGATCCGCCGATCCGCACCGATCCTGTGAGGAGCCGCCGTATGCCTGCTGAACCGCTGTCGCAGCACGAGGTCGAGGCCAGACTGCCGGCCCTGCCCGGCTGGGAGCTGGAGGGCGACAGGATCGCGCGCACCTACCGCCTTCCCTCCCACTTCGCAGCTGCCGGGCTGGCCGTTCACGTCGCACAGATCCAGGAGGAGCTCGGGCATCACTCCGATCTGACGCTCGGCTACAACACCGTCCGGCTCTCCGTGCACACCCATGACGCGGGCGGCGCGGTCACGGAGAAGGACCTCGCACTTGCCACCCGGGTGGAGGAGATCGCTCCGGCACACGGCGCGCGGTGAGCGCCGCCACGGCCCGGCGCGCAGGCGCCCCGGCTCGGATCGCCCGCCTCAGGTGGCCGCGCCGAACCGGGGTGGGCGGCGAGCCACGCGGTGTAGCTCGCTGCGCTGCACCGCTTCCGTGTACGCCGACCGGGTGTGCCCGCTCACCGCACTGGCCGCGGCATCGGCCGCGGGGAACGCGGATGCCAGCCCAGCAGATGGCGCCAGCTCAGCGGCGAACCGGCGATCGGCCGGGTCACCAGGCCCCGGTAGGGGAAACGTGGCCCGGCACAGACCGATCGCCCGCCCCACCTGCACCAGATGCACGACGGATGAGGTGTCCGTCTCGTACACCGAAACCGGAGTGAAGCCGGCCCGCGCACACTCGGTGGCGAAACAGTCCGCGAAGCAGCCGTCGCCCGGCACGTCCGCCCAGCACTCACCGGCCAGCGCGGACAGCTCCAGCTCGGACTCATCCGCCAGCGGATGGCCCTCCGGCAGCATCACGAACACCGGATCCACGCCGATGACCTGCCAGACCAGCCGGTCCGGCAGGGGCGGCGAGCTCTCCGCAGGCGCCGATCAACGCGAAGTCGAGCCGCCCGTCGATCAGCAATGAGGCGATCTCGGCGACCGACCAAGAGGTGTACGTGGAGACGGGCGCGGTCGGATGCGCGGTGGCCAGCCGGTCGACGAGCCCGCCGAGGAGCGGGCCGTGCGTACCGCCGAGCCGGAAGCGCTCCATGGTTCCCCAGGCGTTGGCGAATCGCACCGCCTCCGCCTGCAGCTCGCTCACCGCGGGCAGCACCACCCGGGCCCGTTCGAGCACCAGCTCCCCGAGGAGGTGGGCCGGGCCCCGTGTGGTCCCGGTCGAAGAGCGGGCCGCCGAGCGCCTTCTCGATCCGGCGCAACTGGGCACTCAGGGCCGGCTGGGCAAGCCCCAGAGCGGCAGCGGCCTTGGTGAGACTTCCGGTGTCGGCGATGGCACGTACCGTACGCAGGTGGCGTAACTCCAGCTCCATAAGCGCAAGTTATGGGTCGGAGGGTCTACCGGCAATATCTGTGCAGCTTTTCCGTTCCACGGACTGGTGCCGGGCCTGCAGCCGCTCACCTGCTGGGCTGGAACCAATGCCGTGTGGACAGCCCCACGCCCGCCGCTGTCTACGATGCGACTTGCGGTGGTGAGCCACGCGCCGAGGCCGCGCCCGTGCCGTTCTGGGGCTGATGCCGTCGTCCGCGCGCACCCTGCTGGACGTCGGCTGCGGTACGGGACTGGGACCGAGGCTGCGCGTGTGCTGTGACCCGGCGGGTGTTCGTCGCGACGGTCGACAAGGACGCCGGGCACGATGTGGGCAGCGATATCGACGCGGTGCTCGCCCCTGCCGCAGTGCGCAGCCGGCCGACGAGATGACGAGGGTCCTCGCCTACGGGGACGCATACGGCCTGGAGTTGGCGGGGAGGGCGGTTCACCGGCCATGGCCGGGCGGACCCGCTGCGAACGGCACTTGCCGTTCGCAGTGGGAGTACGCTCACGGCTGGCTCGCCGGGTCCCGGCCGAGCCCTCCTACCGGCTGCCGGCGTTGTACAGGCGCGGCTGACGGATGCCGCCATCCACGCCGGTCCGACGCCGGCCCCAGGCGTGCCGGGAATCAGGCCCAGCAGCCGTTCACCGTCGCGGCGAGGCCATCGAGCGAGTCCTGATCGCGCCGCCGTCCGCAGTGGAGCCGTTCTCGATGAAGGAGAAGACCTTCCAGCGGTTGTCCTTCCCCTTCGTCAGACCACTCAGGGCGGTGGCGCCCGTCAGGGTGCCCGTCTTGGCGCTGACCTGGCCCACCGCACACTCGGAGTTCTTGGTGTCGAACCGTCCCCACTCGGGGCCCAGGTGCTGCCGGCTTCGCCGGCGACCGGCAAGCCGTCCGGGATGGACCCCAGCCGGTAGCTGTGCCGCGGGTCGGTGGTCAGGTCGAGGATCTCCGCGACGGTCTGGGCCGTGATGCGGTTGGAGCGGGACAGCCCGCTGCCGTCGTGGATCTCGAAGTCGGCCACCGAAATCCCGTACCACCCGGTCAGGACGTCACGCACGGCCGCTGTGCCACCGTCGAACGTGGCCTGGCGGCCGGAGGCGAGCCCGGTCATCCGCAGCAGTGTCTCTGCCGTGTCGTTGTCGCTTGTCTTGAGCATCTGCTTGACGATCGTGGACAACGGGGCGGAGCGGTGTTCGGCCACCGGGAAGTCGGCCTGGCCTGCCTGGCCGCGGGTCACTTCGCCGGTGACGTTCATCCCTGGGCGGTGAGCTGCTTGGCGAAGACCTTGCCCGCGTCGATGGCGGTGTCCTGGACGAAGTTGCCGTCCACCACCAAGGACCGTACCGGGGCGATCTGGTCGTCGTAGTAGCTGTCGTTCCAGCCCTCGGCGAGAGTCGGCTCGGGGAAGAGGCTGTCGTCGATCCGGACGGCCACCGAATCCAGGCCGGCGCTCTTGAGCCCTGCCGCCGCGCTCCGTGCGAGCTCGGTCGCGTCGGCTGTCGTCAGGGTCCGGTCGCCCCCGCCGACAAGGGTGAGTGTGCCGTCGCCGTAGACCACCTTGGTGGTGAACTCATGGTCGGGGCCGAGCAGGGTCAGCGCACCGGTGGCGGTGGCGAGCTTGGTGTTGGAAGCGGGCATCAGTGCCGTCTTCGCGTCGTGGCCCCAGATGACCTCGTTGGACTCGGCGTCCAGCACCACACCGCTGAACGTCCCGCCGATGTTCGGGTCCTGGGTACGGGTGTTGAGATTCTCCGCGAGCGTCTGCTCGGCAGTGTCGAGCTTAGTGACGCTCTTGTGACTCGTCGCAGGAGCCTGCTCGGCGGCGAAGGCGGACTGGCCGGCGACGATGGCACCGGCGACCGGTGTGATGGCGGCGATGACGAGCGTTCGCCGGACGGACCGGCTCAGTGGTCTCGGTTTGCGGTGACGGCCTCCGGAGGGGAAGCGGACGAGGCGACAGAACTGGTTGACACAGGGTCTCCACGGCACGTCGTGCCGGGTCGGGTGCAGGTGTACATTCCGAACCTAGCGGTCTCCGCGCCCATCCACTGTGCCCATTTGGTGAATTGTGCTGGACGCGGATGCGGCAGGCCGAGTCCTCACACATGTGCGTTCGCTTTCAGCACCGCTTTCGAGCGGGTCCGGGGCGTCAGCCCGCAGAAGTACCGCAAGGGCTCACCCCGGACGGTGGGAGGCGGCTTGCCGGACCGGCAACAGGATTCGCCCGGTACCTGAATTCTGTGCAGGGTGGCGCCATGAGCGAGCACCCCGATCACGGTCACACCCACCGGGCCCCATTCACCAGACGCACAGCCACCGGACGCACGGTCATCAGACGCACAGCCGCCCCGACGACGAGTTCGACTGGGACGTCCTGGGCCCGATGCTGGAGCAGGACGCCGAGCTCAGCAGTGCGCAGTACGAGGAAGCCGCCCGCTGGATCGCCGGCCTTCCCACCGCGCCGAAGGTGCGTCGCGTCCTGGACATCGGCAGCGGGCCAGGTGTGATCACCTGCCTGCTCGCCGAGGTGTTCCCGAGGCAGAGGTCGTAGCCGTGGACGGCACCGAGGCCCTGCTGGAGCGGACCAGGCCCGCGTCGCGCGCCATGGCCTGAGCGAACGCGTGACCACCGTGCACGCCGAACTGCCCGGCGGCCTCGGTGTGCTGGGCGAGGCCGACCTGATCTGGGCGGGCAACGCCCTGCACCACATCGGCGACCAGCGCGCTCTCCTGTCCGGCTTCGCCGGGCTGCTGCGCCGGGCGGTACCGTCGCCCTGGTCGAGGGCGGGCTGCCCGACCGCAGACTGCCGCGGGACATCGGTATCGGCAGGCCGGGGCTGGAGGCCAGGCTCGACGCGGTCGTCGCGGACCGGTTCGAGGGAATGCGGACCGAGCTGGCGGACTCCACCCGGGAGACCGAGGACTGGAGCGCCCTGTTCACCGCCGTGGGGCTGGATCCCCAGGGCACCCGCAGCTTCCTGCTCGATCTGCCGGCTCCGCTCCCGGACGCCGCCCGCCGGCATGTCGTCGACACCTTCACCCGGCTGCGGGACGGCCTCGCCGAGGAGCTCGCGGCCGAGGACGTCGCCGTACTGGACCGGCTGCTCGACCCGGACGACCCGGCCGGGCTGCGGCGCCGTCCCGATGTCTTCCTGCTCTCCGCGCGCACCGTGCACCTGGCCGGGCGCACCTCCCCACCACCGGCTGAACCGCGGGTTCAGGGCCCGGACACCGGCTCCAACCGCCACCACTGGCCGGGGAGTCGGTGTCCTCCCACTGCTGGACGTTGGCTCCGTCCTCGGTCGCCGCGTCGGCGACCTCCAGCACATGACCGCTGATGAAACTGACCAGTGTCACGGTGCCGGGCGCCTGGAGATGCTGCTCGATCAGCCATTCCTGGGCGCCGAAGTTGTTGGCCTTCCACTGCTGGACGTTCGCGCCGTTCTCCGTGGACGCACCCGCGACGTCCAGACGCTTGCCGCTGTGCGCGTTGACCAGGTGGTAAAGGGCGGCGCCCTCGTGCACGGGGAGAGCTGCCAGTGCTGCGCGGCCGACCCGTTCTCCCTGCCCTGCTGCACATTGGCGCCGCTGCCCGTGGCCGCGCCGTACACCTCTAGCAGCAGCCCGCTGCCGACATTGCGCAGGTGGTACCGGCCCGCTGCGACGACGGGAGCGCTGTTCCCGCTCATGTTCCCTGTCCCTTCGGCGTGTTCAGGACGGGACCCCGCCGCAGTCGCGGCGGGGTCCCGTAATGCGCTTGTCGGGCGCCTCAGCCGAACTCCGCAGGGTTGGAGCCCAGGCGCCTGCCCTCGTCCAGGGCGGCGAAGGCGGCCAGGTCGTCGGCGTCCAGCTCGAAGCCGAACACATCGAAGTTCTCCACGATCCGCGACGGCGTCACGGACTTGGGGATCACCACATTGCCGGTCTGCAGGTGCCATCGCAGCACTGCCTGGGCCGGAGTACGGCCGTGCTTGCGCGCAACGGCGACCACGGTGGGGACCTCCAGGAGGCCCTTGCCCGAACCCAGCGGCGACCAGGCCTCGGTGGCGATCTCGTGCTCGGCGTGGAAGGCGCGCGACTCGGCCTGCTGGAGCTGCGGGTGCAGCTCGATCTGGTTGAGCACCGGGACCACGGACGTCTCGCCGAGCAGGCGTTCCAGGTGCACGGGCAGGAAGTTCGACACTCCGATGGCCTTGGCGCGGCCGTCGGCGTAGATCTTCTCGAAGGCCTTGTAGGTGTCGACGTAGGCGTCCTTGGCCGGTGCCGGCCAGTGGATCAGGTACAGGTCGACGTAGTCGAGACCCAGCTTGTCCAGCGAGGCGTCGAAGGCACGCAGCGTCGAGTCGTAGCCCTGCTCGCTGTTCCACAGCTTCGTGGTGACGAACAACTCGTCGCGCGGGACACCGGCGGCGGCGATGGCCTTGCCGGTGCCGGTCTCGTTCTCGTAGACCGCGGCGGTGTCGATGCTCCGGTACCCGGATTCGATGGCCGTGACGACGGCCTTCGTGGCCTCGTCGTCCGGCACCTGCCAGACACCGAAGCCGAGCTGCGGCATCTCGAGGCCGTTGTTGAGGGTGATGGAGGGACCTGGCTCACGAGCGGTCGATCCTTACGTTGGGGGTTGGTACTCCGGAGGAGAACGGTCAACGAAGCCTACGCATTCCCGTCAGCGGGAACCGGACAACCTCAGGAACCGGTCTGCCGACGAGCCGGCGGCTGACGGTTCAGCGGTAGAGGGCGTCGACCTCGGCCCGGTAGGCCGCCTCGATCGCCTTGCGCTTCAGCTTGAGCGACGGGGTCAGCAGACCGTGCTCCTCGGTGAACTGGTGCGCCAGGATGCGGAAGGTACGGATGGACTCGGCCTGCGAAACCGCTGTGTTGGCGGCCACCACCGCCCGCCGGACCTCCATCTCCAGGTCCGGGTCCCGCACCAGCTCCGCGGCCGACAGCGGCGTGCGGCCCTGCATGGCCAGCCAGTGGTCGACCGACTCCTGGTCCACGGTGACGAGCGCGGCGATGTAGGGCCGGTCGTTGCCGACGACTATGCACTGCGCCACCAGGGTGCGCCCGCACGCGCTCCTCCAGACCGGCCGGCGACACGCTCTTGCCGCCGGAGGTCACCAGGATCTCCTTCTTGCGTCCGGTGATGGTCAGATATCCGTCCTCGTCCAGCGAGCCCAGATCACCGGTGGCCAGCCAGCCCTCGTGCAGCGCTGCATCGGTGGCCTTCGGATCGCCCAGATACCCGGAGAAGATGTTCGCACCGTGTACCCAGATCTCGCCGTCCTGAGCGATGTGCACGGTGGAGCCGGGGATCGGCTGGCCGACCGTGCCGTAGCGGGTGCGCTCCGGCGGGTTGGCCGTCGCCGCCGCGGTCGTCTCGGTGAGGCCGTACCCTCGTAGACCGCCACACCCGCACCCGCGAAGAACAGGCCCAGCTGCCGCTCCATGCCGGAGCCGCCCGACATCGCGTGCCGTACCCGTCCGCCCATCGCGTCACGGACCTTCTTGTAGACGACCTTGTCGAAGAACTGGTGCTGCATCCGCAGCCCCGCCGACGGTCCGGGGCCCGTCCCGAACGCACGCTCCTCGATGGCCTGCGCGTACTTCACCGCGACCTCGACAGCCTTGCCGAACGGCCCGGCGCGGCCCTCTGCCTCGGCCTTGCGCCGCGCGCCGTTGAAGACCTTCTCGAAGATGTACGGCACCGCGAGGATGAACGTGGGCCGGAAGGACACCAGATCCGGCATCAGCGCCTTCGCGGACAGCTCCGGCTGGTGGCCCAGCTTCACTCGGCCCCGGAGCGCCGCGACCTCCACCATGCGGCCGAAGACATGCGCGAGCGGCAGGAAGAGCAGGGTCGTGGTCTCGTCGCCCGGCCTGGAGTGGAACACCGGCTTCCAGCGGCTGACCATGGTGTCGGACTCGAACATGAAATTGGCGTGCGTGATCACGCAGCCCTTGGGGCGCCCCGTAGTGCCCGAGGTGTAGATCACGGTCGCCACCGAATCGGGCGTCACCGCCCGCCGGTGCCGGTGCACCACCTCGTCGTCCACCTGCGCGCCCGCGTCGACGAGCTCGGTGACGGCGTCGGCGTCCAGCTGCCAGAGGCGCTTGAGATGCGGCAGCCGGTCGATCACCGAACCGATCGTCATCGCGTGGTCCTCGTGCTCGACCATGACGGCCATCACCTCGGCGTCGTGCAGCATCCACAGGACCTGCTCGGCCGACGACGTGGGGTAAACGGGTACGGACTGGGCGCCGACCGTCCAGAGCGCGAAGTCGAAGAGCGTCCACTCGTAGCGCGTACGGCACATCAGGGCGACCCTGTCGCCGAATCGCACGCCATGGGCGATCAGCCCCTTGGCCAGCGCCAGCACCTCGTCACGGAAGACAGCGGCAGTGATATCGCGCCAGTGCCCGTCGGCGTCCTTGCGCCCGAGGGCGATCCGGTGCGGGTCATCCTCCGCGTAGTCGAAGACGGTGTCGGCGAGACCGCCGGCTTGAGGGGCGGCAGCCATTGGTGGGACAGTGAACTCGCGCAATGACCTGCTCCTTGTGGCGCTCCGCACGGCGCCGCGACGCTACCCCAACGGCCGCCGGTGCGGGAGGGCCTGAAGTGTCCGCAAATCCTGTTGTCTGCTCTGGTCAGGCACTGATATCCGGCCAGATAGGCCGGGCTCGGGCGCACTTCTGACCACGGAGTAAGTAGTCGGCGCCGGAATCTCCACCGAATCTGTACGCCGCGATCACTCCCGCTCTGCGCCTAATTCGGGTGTTGGTCCCCACGTATACCCGTACGACCGGGGCGCTAAGCCTCGTCCCGGTGGCCGATCCCCGGTGCAGTCTGTCGCCACCCGCCAGGATGGCCGCCGCGAGGGCGTCCGCCGCCTCCTGGGCCGTGTCCCGGCGCCGCCCGTGCAGCAGGACGAAGTCCACATTGCCGAGCTCCGGCAGCCCCGCTCTGGCGGATACCGGGGCGAGTCCAGGCGGGATCAGGCCATGGGTGTGTGCCATTACGCCCAGGCCCGCGCGGGCAGCCGCGATCAGCCCGCTCAGGCTTGTGCTCGTGCACGCCGTCCGCCAGGACCACCCGTGCTCCTCCAGGACCTCCATGGCGCGGGCCCGGGTGATGCCGGGGGCGGGAAGACGATCAGCGGCAGCGGCCGGTCGGGATCGATGCGCACATGCGGTGCGCCGATCCAGACCAGGGTGTCCTGCCAGACCAGCTCCCCGTGGGTGTCGCCGGTGCGCCGCTTGGCCAGCACCAGGTCGAGCCTGCCCGCTTCCAGCTGCTGGTGCAGCGTCCCGGACAGCTCCACCGTCAGCTCCAGCTCGACCTCGGGATGGTCGTGGCGGAACGCCTCCAGGATCTCGGGCAGCCGGGTCAGGACGAAGTCCTCGGAGGCGCCGAAACGCAGCCGCCCGCGCAGCCGGGTACCGGTGAAGAACGTCGCCGCCCGCTCGTGGGCCTGCAGGATCGTCCGTGCGAAGCCGAGCATCGCCTCGCCGTCCTCGGTGAGATCGACGCGGTGCGTGTCGCGGGCGAACAGCTGACGGCCGGTCGCCTCCTCCAGCCGCCGGACGTGCTGGCTCACCGTGGACTGACGGACACCGAGCCTGCGCGCTGCCTGGGTGAAGCTCAAGGTCTGGGAGACGGCCAGGAACGTACGCAGTTGTGCGGGGTCGTACATGGGGCCACGTTATCGCGTCCTGTGATCACAGTCAGAGCGGTATACGTGATTCCCGATCGCCCTGTTCGCGAGCACGATGGCAGAGCACGACTCACCGAGAGACGCGTGGAGCACATGAGCCGCCGCATACCGAAGCTGCCATCCCGGCTGCCGGTCGATCCGTACATCCTGGCGCTGCTGGGGACCGTGCTGCTCGCGGCGCTCCTGCCCGCGTCCGGAGCGGCCGCCGAGGTGGCGGGCGGGGCCTCGACCGGAGCGGTCGCGCTGCTCTTCTTCCTGTACGGAGCCCGCCTCTCGACCGCCGAGACGCTCGACGGGCTGAAGCACTGGCGCCTGCACCTCACCGTCTTGGTCTCCACCTTCGGGGCCTTTCCGCTGCTGGGCCTCGCCGGCGCGGGCCTGGTGCCGTACGTGCTGACCCCGCAGCTCCAGGACGGCTTCCTCTTCCTCTGCCTGGTCCCGTCGACCATCCAGTCGTCGATCGCCTTCACCTCGATGGCCCGCGGCAATGTGCCCGCCGCGATATGCGCCGGATCCTTCTCCAGCCTGGCCGGGATCCTGCTCACGCCGCTGCTCGCCGGGCTGCTGCTCGGTGGTGGCGCGAGTGCCTTCTCGGCGGACTCCCTGGTGAAGATCGTTCTCCAGCTGCTGGCGCCGTTCCTGGCCGGACAGCTGCTGCGCCGCTGGATCGGCCGCTTCATCGCCCGCCACAAGAAGGTTCTGGGGTACTTCGACCGGGGATCGATCCTGCTCGTCGTCTACACCGCGTTCAGCGAAGGCATGGTGGCCGGCGTCTGGCACCAGGTCACCCCGGCACGGCTCGGCGCGCTGCTCGCCGCGGAAGCGGTGCTGCTGGCGCTGATGCTCGCGCTGACCTGGTACGGGGCGAAGCGGCTCGGCTTCGGCCGTGGGGACCGGATCGCCATTCAGTTCGCCGGTTCGAAGAAGAGCCTGGCGGCCGGCCTGCCGATGGCGAGCGTCCTGTTCGGGGCATGCGAGCCTCGCTGTCCTGCCGCTGATGCTCTTCCATCAGATGCAGCTGATGGTCTGTGCGGTGATCGCCAAACGCCGCTCGCGCGATCCGCTGCCGGAGCAGGATCCGGAGTCGCAGACGCCCACTGCCGTGGGCTGAAGGCCGGGCCGTTGGTTCACAGCCGCGCAGCTGCCTCCAGGGCGATGCGATGGTCACCCGCGTACACGTTCATGGACGGGCCCCGGAGGAACCCGACCAGGGTCAGCCTGCTCTCGACCGCCAGATCCACGGCCAGTGACGAAGGCGCGGAGACCGCGGCGAGCATCGGTATCCCGGCCATCACCGCCTTCTGGACCAGCTCGAACGAGGCCCGCCCCGAGACCAGCAGAATCGCCCGGGAGAGCGGCAGCCGGTTGTCCGTCAGAGCCCGGCCCACGAGTTTGTCGACCGCGTTGTGCCGGCCGACATCCTCCCGGATGTCGAGCAGCTCGCCCTCCTCGGAGAACAACGCGGCCGCGTGCAGCCCCGGTCCGGTCGAAGACCAGCTGCGCCTCACGAAGCTGGTCGGGCAGGCCCGAGAGCAGCGTGGGCTCCACCCGGACCGGGGAGTGTCGGAGATGGGATGGCGGGTCGTGGTGCGGACGGCGTCCAGGCTCGCCTTGCCGCACAGCCCGCACGAGGAGGTGGTGTAGACGTTGCGTTCCAGCGTGATATCGGGCACCACTACGCCCGGTGCGAGCCGCACATCCACTACGTTGTATGTATTCACACCGTCCGCGGTGGCGCCGGCGCAGTACGCGATCGACTGCACTTCGGAGCCCTCGCCGAGCACACCCTCGCTCACCAGGAAGCCCGCCGCGAGCGCGAAGTCGTCGCCCGGAGTGCGCATCGTGATGGCGAGCGGCTTGCCGTTCAGCCGGATCTCCAGGGGCTCCTCGGCGACGAGGGTGTCGGGGCGCGTGGAGACAGCCCCGTCCCGGATGCGGATGGTGCGGCGGCGCTCGGTGACCCGTCCCATAGCCGATGAACCCGATTTCTACGTGTTGGAAGCCGCGGTGCGGCGAGGTGGCCCTGACGATGTCATTGTCCTGCACGCGGGAAGGAGGAGCTGGACCGGTGGGCGGCCCGTAGGGTCGTCGACAGAATATTGTCTACAGTATTCCTCGACGGGAGCGAGTCTGTTGTCAAGGCTCCAACCTCCGAGGCGTATTCCTGTGGGGTTACGTGCCCTCGTACCCGGCAGTAGCGACCAAGACTGGAAAATTCCTGCCGTACGTAGCGAGGAGAACCCGTACATGACTGGCTCACGTGTCGTGGCGCTCGGCCACTATCAGCCTGCCAAGGTGCTCACCAACCATGATCTGGCGGCCATGGTCGACACCAGCGACGAGTGGATCACCAGTCGTGTCGGGATCAGGACCCGGCATCTGGGTGGCCCCGACGAGCCCGTCGACGAGCTCGCCTCGCATGCCGCGGCCAAGGCGCTCGCGGCGGCCGGCCTGCAGCCGGCCGATATCGACATGGTCCTGGTCGCCACGTCCACCGCGATCGACCGCTCGCCGAGCATGTCCGCCCGGGTCGCGGCCCGGCTGGGCGTGCCGTCGCCCGCGGTGATGGATATCAACGTCGTCTGTTCCGGCTTCCCGCACGCGCTGGCTACCGCCGATCACGCGATCCGGGCCGGCGCCGCCACTCGCGTCCTGGTCATCGGCGCGGACAAGATGGGCGACATCGTCGACTGGACCGACCGTACGACCTGCGTTCTGATGGGCGACGGAGCGGGCGCCGCGGTCGTCGTCGCGGAGCCGGACAGCGTCGGCCCGCCCGGTGTCGGGCCCGTCCTGTGGGGCTCGGTGCCCGAGATGGGCAATGCGGTACGCATCGAGGGGACGCCCCGCGTTTCGCGCAGGAGGGCCAGTCCGTCTACCGGTGGGCCACTACGAAGCTGCCGCCCATCGCCCGCAAGGTGTGCGAGAAGGCAGGGTCGCTCCCGAGGACCTCGCCGCCGTTGTGTTGCATCAGGCCAATCTGAGGATCATCGAACCGGTCGCCAGGAAGATCGGTGCCGTCAACGCGGTCATCGCGCGGGACGTGGTGGATTCCGGCAACACATCCGCGGCTTCCATCCCGATGGCCTTGTCCAAGCTGGTGGAGCGCGGCGAGGTAGAGAGCGGCGCCCCGGCCCTGCTCTTCGGTTTCGGCGGCAATCTCTCGTACGCGGGTCAGGTGATCCGATGCCCCTGACCAGCATTGTGCTCGGTAGTCTGTAGACGACAGGCAATTTTGCACGTCGTCCTGAGGGGCCGCGATGTTGTCCAAGGGCTGCCGCCGGGGACCGTGCCGAAGCTGGAGCGCCCCGGCCCGCTGCGTGAGCGCGTCTACGAGGCGCTCCTGGAGCTGATCACTACCCGGGCACTCCAGCCGGGTCAGCATCTTGTCGAGAGCGAGCTGGCCGGACACCTCGGAGTGTCCCGTCAGCCGGTGCGTGAGGCGCTTCAGCGGCTGAACACCGATGGCTGGGTCGATCTGCGCCCCGCGCAGGGCGTTCGTCCACGAACCCACCGAGGCGGAGGCCGACCAGCTCCTGTCGGTCCGCTCGCTGCTGGAGGCCGAGGCCGCCCGCCTTGCAGCCGCCGGCTCCGGTGCGGCGGGCATCGCGGCGCTCGAAGGGCTGTGCTCCAGGGGTGAGCAGGCCACCGACGCCGATGACGTCGACCTCGCAGTGGTCATCAACGCAGCCTTCCACGCCAAGGTGATGGAGCTGGCCGGCAATGCCGTCCTGGCGGAGCTGGCCGGACAGGTGGACCGCCGGGTCAGCTGGTACTGCACACCGGTGGTGCGCAGGCGAGGCGCCGAGTCCTGGGTCGAGCACCGCTCGCTTATCGGGGCCATCTCCGCGCGGGACGAAAAGGGGCGGCGGAGATCATGCGCGCGCACACGGAGCACACGCGCGAGGCGTACCGCCGGCGCGAAGAGGGCTGACAGCGCAGACGGAGCAAGGCCGGGGCCGGTCCGCCGCTGGAATCATGGCCACTGTCCGGCGCTACCCACAGCCACATCTTTGTCCTGGGTGTGGAGAAAGTTAGAGCTAATTCCTGCGCAACTTCTTCCCACTCAGGCAAAGCGCTGCTACGTTCCCCATCGAAAGCCCGACGGACTGGCCGGTGGCGGGGAGGGACGCGTGAGACGCATGACGGCACGACCCGCGAACGCGCACCAGGCGCGACTGCTCCGGCTGTTGCGCGACGACGGGCCCAACTCCAGGGCACAGCTGGGGATCAGGTTGATCTCTCCCGCTCCAAGCTCGCCGTCGAGGTCGACAGGCTGCTGGAGACCGGACTCGTCGTGGCCGACGGACTCGCCGCATCCCGTGGCGGACGCCGCTCGCACAACATCCGGCTCGCTCCCGCACTCCGCTTCCTCGGCGTCGACATCGGGGCCACATCCGTCGATGTGGCCGTCACCAACGCCGAGTTGGAGGTTTTGGGGCACCTCAATCACCCCATGGACGTACGCGAAGGGCCCGTCGCCATCTTCGAGCAGGTGCTGTCGATGGCGGCCAAGCTCCGGGCCTCGGGGCTCGCCGAAGGTTTCGACGGTGCGGGCATTGGTGTACCGGGCCCGGTTCGCTTCCCCGAAGGTGTGCCGGTCGCGCCGCCGATCATGCCCGGCTGGGACGGATTCCCGGTCCGCGAGGCCCTCAGTCAGGATCTGGGCTGCCCCGTCATGGTCGACAACGATGTGAACCTGATGGCTATGGGGAGCAGCACGCGGGCGTCGCACGCTCCGTGGGCGACTTCCTCTGCGTCAAGATCGGCACCGGCATCGGCTGCGGCATAGTCGTCGGCGGTGAGGTCTACCGAGGTACGACGGGCAGCGCCGGCGACATCGGGCACATCCAGGTGGAACCGGACGGCCGCGCCTGCGCCTGTGGCAACCGGGGCTGTCTGGAAGCCCACTTCAGCGGCGCCGCGCTGGCCCGCGACGCCGAGGACGCGGCCCGCGCGGGCCAGTCGGCGGAGCTCGCGGCCCGGCTGGAAGCGGCCGGGCGGCTCACCGCAGTGGATGTGGCCGCAGCCGCGGCGGCCGGCGACCCCACCGCACTCGTTCTGATACGCGAAGGCGGCAACCGGGTCGGTCAGGTCATCGCCGGACTCGTCAGCTTCTTCAACCCGGGCCTCGTGGTGATCGGTGGCGGTGTGACCGGCCTCGGTCACAACCTCCTCGCGAGTGTCCGGACCCAGGTCTACCGGCAGTCCCTGCCGCTGGCCACCGGCAACCTCCCCATCGTGCTCGGTGAGCTGGGACCGGCCGCCGGAGTCATCGGCGCGGCAAGGCTCATCAGCGACCACCTGTTCTCGCCGGCCTGAACACCAGGCCGGTGCAACTGCACCACAAGCAGTGCAGCAGTGCAGCAGTGCAGCAGTACCAGCAGTACGGCAACAGCTCGGCAAGTTCGGCAAGTTCGGCACGTGTTCCGCCAGCAACTCCGTAAGCCCGTAAGCCGTAAGCCCGTAAGTAACTCCGTAAGCAATCTCCAGCCAGCAGTACAGCACTGCCGGCACTGCGACCTGCCCGCTCACCGGCCTTCCCCAACCTCTCGGCTTCGCTCGAGCAGGGGAGACCCCATTCGCCGAGGGGATTCGTCATGGCACCAGAACCACCCCTGCTCACCATGTCCGGCATCACCAAGTCGTTCCCCGGCGTGCGCGCCCTGGACGGCGTGGACCTGGAGGTCCGGGCCGGCGAAGTCCACTGCCTGCTCGGGCAGAACGGCGCCGGTAAATCCACCCTCATCAAGGTGCTCGCAGGGGCCCACCAGCCCGACGGCGGCGAAATCACCTGGCGCGGCTCACCCGCCTCGCTCAAATCGCCCATCGCCGCCATGCGCCTGGGTATCGCGACCATCTATCAGGAACTCGACCTGGTGGAGGGCCTGTCCGTCGCCGAGAACATCTTCCTCGGTCACGAGCCGACGTCCGCGGGCTTCGTCGTCCGCACCCGCCAGGGCCGCACCGAGGCCACCGCACTGCTCGGGCGGCTGGGCCACCCGGAGATCGACCCGGCCAGGGAAGTCGGCGGACTCTCCGCCGCCCACCAGCAGATCGTCTCCATGGCGCGGGCACTCTCCCACGAGGTCCGGCTCATCGTGATGGACGAACCGTCTGCCGCACTCGACCCGGAAGAGGTCGACAATCTCTTCCGGATCGTGGCCGATCTCACCGGCGAGGGGTGGCCGTCGTCTACATCTCGCACCGGCTGGAGGAGATCCGCCGGATCGGCGACCGCGTGACCGTGCTGAAGGACGGCCGGGCCGTCGCCGTCGGGCTCCCCGCCAAGTCGACACCCACGCGCGACATCGTTGCCATGATGACCGGCCGCAATGTCGAGTACGTCTTCCCGAGCGGCCCGCACGCGGTACGGGCCGGCCCGCCGCGGAGCCGGTGCTGAAAGTCGAAGGACTCTCAAGGGAGGGCGAGTTCGCGCCCATCGACCTGGAGCTGAGGCCCGGCGAGATCGTCGGACTGGCCGGCCTGGTGGGCTCTGGGCGCTCCGAGATCCTGGAGACCGTCTACGGCGCCCGCAAGCCGACATCGGGGCGGGTCACCGTCGGTGGGAAGCAACTGCGCAGCGGGAGCGTCCGCGCCGCCGTCGCCGCCGGAATCGGCCTGGCACCGGAGGAACGCAAGGCGCAGGCACTGCTGTTGACCGAATCGGTCACCCGCAATGTCTCGGTCTCCTCGCTGTCCCGCTTCTCCCGCGCCGGCTGGGTCGACCGGGGCCGAACGCCGAGCCGCGCAGTCGGCCACCCGCGAGCTCTCGCTGCGCCCCGACCGTCCGGACGCCGCCGTCCGCACCTTGTCCGGCGGCAACCAGCAAAGGCCGTACTGGCCCGCTGGCTGCTGCGCGGCTGCCGGGTCCTGCTGCTGGACGAACCCACTCGCGGCGTCGATGTCGGCGCCCGCGCCGAGCTCTACGCCGTTATCCGCCGGCTGGCCGACGAAGGCCTCGCCGTTCTGCTCGTCTCCAGCGAAGTGCCCGAAGTGCTGGGCCTCGCCGACCGGGTGCTGGTACTCCGCGAGGGCCGCGTCGTACACACGGCGGCCGCCGAGGAGCTCGACGAGCACCGCGTACTCGACCTCGTGATGGAAGGGAGCCCGACGCCATGACACAGCCCGTCTCGTCGGCGCAGCACAACGGGCCGGACAAGGGGCCGCAGCAGGCCTTGTCCTCGCCGCCCTCGAAGGAGGGCGGCGGCCTCGCGCACGCGGCCTGCGCGTCGATGTCCGCACCCTGTCGCTGTTCGGCGTACTCGCCGTACTGGTGGCCGTCGGCGGTCTCACCGAACCCGAAGCGTTCCTGGACACCGGGAACCTCCAGCTGATCCTGACCCAGTCGTCCGTGATCGGGGTCGTGACCGTCGGCGTGACCCTGGTCATCATCGGCGGTGGCATCGACCTGTCGGTCGGCGCGATGGTCGCCCTCGCCTCGGTCTGGGCGACGACGCTGGCCACCCAGGACTTCGGCTTCGCCGGCATCCTGTTCACCGCCGTGATCGTCGGGCTCGCCGCCGGGCTGGTGAACGGGTTCTCATCGCCTACGGGCGCATCGTGCCCTTCATCGCCACGCTGGCCATGCTCGCCTCGGCCCGCGGGCTGGCCCTGCTGATCACCGACGGCAAGACGCAGATCGTCACCGTCCCGTCCGTCCTGGACCTGGGCCTGCCCGACTCCTACTTCCTCGGGATTCCGCCCCTGGTCATGGTCTTCGCCGCGGTCACCGTCGCCGGCTGGCTGATCCTGAACAGGACCACTTTCGGACGCCGCACGGTCGCGATCGGCGGCAACGCGGAAGCCGCCAGGCTGGCCGGGATCGACGTACGCCGTCAGCGGCTCTATCTCTACCTGCTCTCCGGACTCTGCTGCGGCATCGCCGCGTTCATGCTGATCATCCTGTCCGGCTCCGGCCAGAACACCAACGGCAACCTCTACGAACTCGACGCCATCGCCGCCGCGATCATCGGCGGCACCCTGCTCAGCGGTGGCCGGGGCACCATCGTCGGCTCCGTCCTCGGTGTCCTCGTCTTCACCACGATCACCAATATCTTCGCGCTCAACAATCTGCAGAGCGATGTCCAGCAGATCGCCAAGGGCGCGATCATCGTCGTCGCCGTCCTGGTCCAGCACCGTACATCGCGCCACGGCGAGACCTGATCCCTCCCGTTCCACCAGAAAACACCCGCTGTTCCGTATGCCACGCACCGGATGAAGGGTTTGACAGCCATGCCAGAAACCAGCCGCAGAGGACTGCTCTTCGGTACCGCAGCCGTCTCCGCGGGCGCCTTCCTCACCGCCTGTACCAGCAACGACCCCAAGGAGAAGGCGGCCGCGACGGACAATGCGCCCGCCGCCGACGGCAAGCCGGGCAAGCCCGTCACCATCGGCTACGCCGGCCCGCAGGCCGACCACGGCTGGCTCAACGCGATGAACGTGAACGCCAAGTCGCAGGCGGAGAAGTACTCCGAGGTGACCATGGAGATCACTGAGGGATCCAACGACACCGCGGCACAGATCGGCCAGGTCAAGACCCTCATCAACAAGAAGGTCGACGTTCTGGTCATCCTCCCCGCCGACGGCAAGGCGCTCACCCAGGTGGGCCTGGAAGCCATGAGGGCGGGCATCCCCGTCGTCAACCTGGACCGGGTGTTCGCCTCCCCGCAGGCCTACCGCTGCTGGGTCGGCGGCGACAACTACGGCATGGGCCTCAACGCCGGGCACTACATCGGCGAGCAGCTCAAGGGCAAGGCGGACGCCAAGGTCGTCGAGCTTGCGGGGATCGACAACCTGGAGCTCACCAAGCTGCGCAGCAGGGCTTCGCCGACGCGCTGAAGAACTACTCCAACATCAAACTGGTGGCCCGTCAGGCCGCCGACTTCACCGTCGAGTCGGGGCAGGCCAAGATGGCGCAGCTGCTTCAGGCACAGAAGCAGTTCGACGCCATGTGGAACCACGACGACGACCAGGGTGTCGGCGCTCTTCGCGCCATCGAGCAGGCCGGCCGGGACGAGTTCATCATGGTCGGCGGCGCCGGGGCCAAGTCGGCGATGGACGCCATCAAGGCCGACAACAGTGTCATGAAGGCCACCGTCCTGTATCCGCCGACGATGGCCGCGTCCGCGATCGACCTGGCGCGCGCCCTCGGGCAGAGCAAGGGCATCTCCGGCCTCTCCGAGATGGAGATCCCGACGTCGCTGACCCTGTACTCGGCCGTGGTCAGCAAGGAGAACATCGACCAGTACCTGCCGACGGGCTTCAGCTGATCCCGTACCACCGCCGCCACCGAACCACCGACGAGGAGGAAGCCCGCATGGCCCGTAGGGAAGAGACGGAGCAGGAGTCCGCAGCACCGCCGCCGGCACAGCAGCCGACGGCGACGCTGGGGTCGGCATGGTCGGATACGCGTTCATGGGCGCCGCCCACTCGCAGGGCTGGCGCACCGCAGGACATGTCTTCGACCTGCCGATGAGACCCGCTCGCCGCCATCTGCGGGCGCGACCGGACCGCGGTGGACGCCGCCGCGGCCCGGCACGGCTGGGCGGCGGCGGAGACCGACTGGCGGGCCCTGATCGCCCGGGACGACGTGCAGCTCGTGGACATCTGCACACCCGGCGACAGCCATGCGGAGATCGCCATCGCAGCCCTCGAAGCGGGCAAGCACGTGCTGTGCGAGAAGCCGCTTGCCAACAACGTCGCCGAGGCGGAGGCCATGGCCGCGGCCGCCGAGCGCCGCGGCCCGTGGCCAGGTGGCGATCGTGGGCTTCAACTACCGCAAGGTGCCGGCCATCACGTACGCCCGCAAGCTGATCGCGGAGGGCAGGCTGGGCCCGCTGCGGCACCTACGGGCCACCTACCTCCAGGACTGGCTGGTGGACCCGCAGTCGCCGCTCACCTGGCGACTCAAGCGCGAGCACGCCGGATCCGGTGCGCTGGGAGACCTGGGGCGCACATAGTCGACCTCGCCCAGTACCTGGCCGGCGAGCTCCTGGTGGGTGTGTCGGCGGTTACCGAGACGTTCGTACGGGAACGGCCCGTGCTCTCGGGTCCGGCGGCCGGGCTTTCCGGCGCCTCGGACAGTGCCGCACGGGGGCGGTCACTGTCGACGACGCGGCCCTGTTCACGGGCCGGCTGGCCTCCGGGCGCTTGCCTCCTTCGAGGCGACCCGGATGGCGGCGGGCCGAAAGAACGCGCTGCGGCTCGAGATCAACGGGGAGCGGGGCTCGCTCGCCTTCGACCTGGAGCGGCTCAACGAACTCTCCTTCCACGACCACACCGAACCGGCCACCACGGCGGGGTTCCGGCGCATCCTCGTCACCGAACCCGAGCACCCTACCTGGAGGCGTGGTGGCCGCCGGGTCACGCGCTGGGCTATGAGCACACCTTCGTCCACCAGGCCCGCGACATCGTCCGGACGATCGCTCAGGGAACCGCTCCGGTGCCTTCGTTCGCCGACGGACTCCAGGTGCAGCGGGTGCTCGCGGCCGTCGAGGAGAGCGCCGAGAAGAACTCAGTACACACCCGGTACCGGTTTCGCTCTAGGAGGTCCTGCGCATGCCACGCCCCTTCACACTCTTCACCGGCCAGTGGGCCGACCTGCCGTTGGAGGAGGTCTGCCGGCTCGCCCGGGACTTCGGCTACGACGGGCTCGAACTCGCCTGCTGGGGAGATCACTTCGAGGTCGACAAGGCTCTTTCGGATCCGGGATACCTGGACGGCAGACGACAGCTGCTCGACAAGTACGGCCTCAAGTGCTGGGCTGTCTCCAACCATCTGGTGGGCCAGGCGGTCTGCGACAACCCGATCGACGAACGCCATCAGGCCATCCTGCCGGCCCGGATCTGGGGCGACGGCGAACCCGAGGGCGTACGCCAACGGGCCGCCGAGGAGATCAGGAACACCGCCCGCGCGGCTGCCGCCTTCGGTGTCGATACGGTGATCGGCTTCACCGGATCGTCCATCTGGCACCTGGTCGCCATGTTCCCCGGTGCCGCCGCACATGATCGAGCGCGGGTACGAGGACTTCGCGGAGCGCTGGAACCCGATCCTGGACGTCTTCGACGCCGAGGGCGTGCGCTTCGCCCATGAGGTGCACCCGAGTGAGATCGCCTACGACTACTGGACCACGCACCGGGCCCTGGAAGCCGTCGGCCACCGTGCCGCGTTCGGGCTCAACTTCGACCCCAGCCACTTCGTGTGGCAGGACCTCGACCCGGTGGGCTTCCTGTACGACTTCCGGGACCGGATCTACCACGTGGACTGCAAGGAGGCCCGCAAGCGTCTCGACGGACGCAACGGCCGGCTCGGCTCCCACCTGCCGTGGGGCGATCCGCGGCGCGGCTGGGACTTCGTCTCCGCCGGGCACGGGGACGTGCCGTGGGAGGACGTGTTCCGGATGCTGCGGTCCATCGACTACCAGGGGCCGATCTCGGTCGAGTGGGAGGACGCGGGCATGGACCGGCTGACTGGTGCGCCGGAAGCACTCGCATCACTGAAGCGGTTCGATTTCGACCCCCGAGCGCGTCGTTCGACGCGGCTTTCGGGGCAGTGACTGACGGCCCCAACTCGGGCCCGACCGGGGATCGAGGGCTTCGTTTTGCCTGTCGGGCAGGGGCGCAGCCCGGTGGCAACTCCGCCGCCGGGCCGCTCCCGCCTGCCCCGCCGCCCCTTTGTCCTGCCCCGGGAAAAGTTCAACCAACCTCCTGCGTAAGGGCTTTCCGTCCCGGACGAACCCGGCTACGGTCCCCAACGTGTACACGACCTGACTCGCGTAACCCGGGTAGCACTCTCGGCCCCGGGCAACGAGCGCGGCAGTCCCCGCGCGCAACGGTACGGCTCCACCCGCCCGTACAACCGGCACTCCTCCGGAGGACGCACGTGCACAGAAACAAGAGACGACGGCTCCGGGTCGACAAGACCCTGGCCCTGTTCACCGGCGCACTGCTCGTCGCCGCGACCCTCAGTCTGAGCGCGTCGCCGGGCATCGCGGCCGACCAGGATTCCCCGGCCGCGCAGGACGCCGCGGCCGAGCAGTTCCAGCAGGTCACCCTCGCCAAGGGCGGGGAGGAGACCGGCGAGCCCATGTCGCTGGCCGTGCTCCCGGACCGCAGCGTGCTGCACACCGCCCGCAGCGGCGAGCTGCGGATCACCGACAGCGCCGGCAACACTCGGATCTCCGGCACCCTCCCCGTCTACTCGCACGACGAGGAAGGCCTCCAGGGCGTCGGCATCGACCGGGCTTCGCCGAGAACCGGGCGATCTACCTCTACTACGCGCCCCGCTGGACACCCCGGAAGGCGATGCCCCGGAGAACGGCACCGCCGCCGACTTCGCGAAGTTCGACGGAGTGAACCGGCTCTCGCGCTTCGTGCTCAACGAGGACGGCACGCTGGACAACGCCAGCGAGCAGAAGGTCCTCGACATCAAGACCACCCGCGGCATGTGCTGCCACGTGGGCGGCGACATCGACTTCGACGCGCAGGGCAACCTGTACCTGTCGACCGGAGACGACTCCAACCCGTTCGCCTCCGACGGCTTCACCCCGATCGACGAACGGGCCGACCGCAACCCGGCGTTCGACGCCCGCCGCACCTCGGGCAACACCAACGACCTGCGCGGCAAGATCCTCCGCATCAAGGTCGCGGACGACGGCTCGTACACCGTCCCCGAGGGCAACCTCTTCGCCCCGGGAACGGACAAGACCCGGCCCGAGATCTACGCGATGGGTTTCCGCAACCCCTTCCGCTTCAGCGTCGACAAGGCCACCGGCATCCTCTACGTCGGCGACTACGGCCCCGACGCGGGTGCCGCGGACCCGGCGCGCGGACCGGCAGGGCAGGTCGAGTTCGCCCGGGTGACGGAACCCGGCAACTTCGGCTGGCCCTTCTGCACCGGTGACAACGATGCCTACGTGGACTACGACTTCGCGACGAAGACGTCCGGCGCCGCGTTCGACTGCGCCGCCCCGAAGAACGAGTCACCGCACAACACCGGTCTGGTCGACCTGCCCGCCGCCCAGGCTGCCTGGATCCCGTACGACGGTGCGTCCGTGCCGGAGTTCGGTACGGGTTCGGAGTCCCCGATGGGCGGTCCCGTTTACCACTACGACGCGGACCTCGACTCGCCGGTGAAGTTCCCCGAGGCCTACGACGGCGACTTCTTCGCCGGCGAGTTCGGCCGGCGCTGGATCAAGCGCATCGAGCAGGACAGCGGCGGCGCCGTCCAGTCCATCAACGACATCCCGTGGACCGGTACCCAGGTCATGGACATGGCCTTCGGGCCGGACGGGCGCTGTACGTCCTGGACTACGGCACCGCATGGTTCGGCGGAGACGAGAACGCCGGTCTCTACCGCATCGAGAACGCCACCGGCGGACGCTCACCCATCGCCGAGGCAGCAGCCAACAAGACGTCCGGCATCGCACCGCTCAAGGTGAAGTTCTCCTCGGCCGGCACCGCCGACGCCGACGGTGACGCGATGACGTACGCCTGGGACTTCGGCGACGGCGAAACGTCGACCGACGCCAACCCCTCGCACACGTACAAGAAGAACGGCACCTACACGGCCACCGTCACGGCGGAGGACACCACCGGACGCACCGGTGCTGCCAGCGTCCATGTGACCGTCGGCAACACCCAGCCCGTTGTGGACATGCAGTTCCCTCGGACGGGCAGATGTTCGAGTTCGGTGACGAGGTGCCGTTCAAGGTCACCGTCACCGACCCGGAGGACGGCGCCATCGACTGCACCAAGGTCGAGGTCAAGTTCACCCTCGGCCATGACAGCCACGGCCATGACATCACCACCGAGCACGGTTGCGAAGGCACCATCAAGACCGCGATGGAAGGCGGTCACGACCCCAACGCCAACATCTACGGCGGCATCTCGGCCTCGTACACCGACGGCGGAGGCGGCGGCCAGGCCGCACTCACCGGCCGGGACTCCGCACAGCTCCAGCCCCGCCACCGGCAGGCCGAGCACTACAACGACTCCTCCGGCATCACCACGCCGAGCAAGGCCGGGGCCAACGGCGGCAGGACCGTCGGTGACATCCACAACGACGACTGGATCTCCTTCGAGCCGTACATCCTCGAAGGCACCACCAAGCTCACCGCCCGGATCTCCTCCGCCGGCGCGGGCGGCTTCCTCGAGGTACGGACCGGATCTCCGACCGGCAAGATCCTCGGCTCCGCACCGGTACCGGTGACCGGCAGCTGGGACACCTTCCAGGACATCGACGTGCCCTGCGCGGAGCACCGAAGAAGGCCACGGAACTCTTCCTGGTCTTCAAGGGCGGCGCCGGAGCGCTCTACGACATCGATGACTTCGAACTCTCCAGCAGCGCCCCGGACAAGACCGCCAAGCGCGTCCTGGTCTTCTCAAGACCGGTGGCTTCCGCCACGACTCGATCCCCACGGGTGTCGAAGCCCTGAAGGAGCTGGGCAAGGACAGCAACATCACCGTCGACTCCACCGAGGAGGCGGGCCAGTTCACCACCAGCAACCTGGCGCGCTACGACGCCGTCGTCTTCCTGTCGACGACGGGTGACGTCCTCAACGCCGACCAGCAGAAGGCGTTCGAGAACTATGTGGCCACCGGAGGCGGCTACATGGGCGTCCACGCGGCCGCCGACACCGAGTACGACTGGGAGTTCTACGGCGGGCTCGTCGGGGCCTACTTCGACTCGCACCCGCAGATCCAGCCCGCGACCGTACGGGTGGAGAACCACGACCACCCGGCGACCGCACACCTGGACGAGGCCTGGGACCGTACCGACGAGTGGTACAACTACCGCACCAACCCGCGGGACAAGGCACAGGTCCTGGCCACACTGGACGAGACCAGCTACACCGGCGGGAACATGAAGGGCGACCACCCGGTCTCCTGGTGCCAGACCTACGAGGGCGGCCGCTCCTTCTACACCGGCCTCGGCCACACCAAGGAGTCCTACGCCGAACCGGCGCTGCGCCAGCACCTGCTCGGCGGGCTGAGCTACGCGGCCGGACAGGTGAAGGCCAACTGCAAGCCGGACACCGGCTACCGGCCGATCTTCAACGGCAAGACGCTCGACGGCTGGAAGCAGGCCGGCCCGGAAAGTTCAACGTCACCGACGGTGAGCTGCGCTCCGAGGGCGGCATGGGCCTGCTCACCTACCAGGCCAAGGAGCTGAGCTCGTACTCCCTGAAGCTCGACTGGAAGATGACGGGCGACGACAACTCCGGCATCTTCGTCGGCTTCCCCGAGTCCGACGACCCTGGTCAGCGGTGAACAACGGCTACGAGATCCAGATCGACGCCACGGACGCCGCCGACCGCACCACGGGAGCCGTCTACACCTTCAAATCGGCCGACATCAAGGCCCGCGACCGGGTCCTGCGGCCGCCCGGCCAGTGGAACAACTACGAGATCCGGGTCAAGGGTGAACGCCTTCAGATCTTCCTCAACGGATCGAAGATCAACGACTTCACCAACACCGACCCGGTGCGCAGCCTGAAGGACGGCTACATCGGCCTCCAGAACCACGGAGCCGACGACCAGGTGTCCTTCCGCAACATCCAGCTCAAGGAGCTGCCCTCGACGTAGGGCGGCCATCTCTGCCGACGACGGGCGGGGAGGCACACACCTTCCCCGCCCGTCGTCCTCCACCACCTCTTAATCCCCTGGGAGGCAGCCCGTGACCGCATATGCCGTTCGTACCGGAGTCTGGTTCATCGGAGCACGCGGCTCCGTCGCCACCACAGCGACAGCCGGGTGCGCAGCCATCGCGGCGGGCTCCACCCGCCTACCGGCATGGTCACCGAGGCACCGCCCTTCGCCGACAGTGGGCTGCCGGCCCTGACCTCCTGGTCTTCGGCGGCCACGACACCATCGACTGCCCGCTGCCCAAGCGGCCGAGGCCCTGGCAGCCGGAGAGGTCCTGCCCCATGGACTTCCCTCCGCGGTCCGCGGCGAACTGACCACCGCCGACGCGGAGATACGCCCCGGCGGCCCACAACCGGGCGACACCAGGACCGACGAGGAACTCATCACCGCATTCGCCGCGGACCTGATGGACTTCGCGCGGCGCAACGAACTGGCACGCACGGTCGTCATCAACGTCGCATCGACCGAACCCGCCCCGGCGAGGACGACACCCGGCTGCCCGCCAGCTCGCTCTACGCGGCGGCGGCCCTCCGTGCCGGCTGTCCGTACGTCAACTTCACCCTCCACGGGCCTGTGCAGCCCGCAACTCCAGGACGCCGTCGAATCCAGCGGACTTCCCCACGCGGGCCGCGACGGCAAGACAGGCCAGACGCTGCTCCGTTCCGTGCTCGCCCCGATGTTCGTGCAACGTGCCCTGCCGGTCCGGGCATGGTCGGGCACCAACCTGCTGGGTGGCGGGGACGGAGCGGCGCTGGCCGACCCGGCAGCGGCGGCGGCCAAGAACGCGGGCAAGGAACGGGTGCTCGCCGACACCCTCGGCGCGGCCCCCGAGGGCGAGGTCCACATCGACGACGTCCCGGCGATGGGGACTGGAAGACGGCATGGGACCACATCGCCTTCGACGGCTTCCTCGGCTCGCGGATGATCCTGCAGACGATCTGGCAGGGCTGCGACTCGGCGCTGGCCGCACCGCTGATCCTGGACCTGGCCCGGCTGCTCGCCCGTGCCCACGAGTGCGGGCTGAGCGGGCCACGCCCGGAGCTGGGCTTCTACTTCAAGGACCCGGACGGCGGCCCGGCCGCGCTGTCCGAGCAGTACACGGCCCTGCTGGCCTTCGCCGGACGGCTGCGGGAGGTCCGATGAAGCGCATACGGCTGTTCGCGGCGGCGACGGGGGCGCTGGGCCTGCTCGTGGCGCTCACGGCGCGTGGCCGGACGCCTGCCGCGACCCCGACAGCCTGTCCGGTGCGAGCGGGACTGCGCCCGCACCGGACAGGCCCCGCACCCTGGCACCCCGCGCCCACGCCCGTGCCTGGGCGGAGCTGCTGCGTGTCTCCGCGCTCTTCACCGTCCCCGGCGACGCACTGGCCGGGCGGCGGCCGCAGGCCGGCGGCCCAACGGTGGCACGGCGCTCGCGGTGGGCGCGTCCCTGTGTCTGTACGAGGCGGGAATGGCGCTCAACGACTGGGCGGACCGTGAGGAGGACGCGATCGACCGTCCGCACCGCCCGATCCCTCGGGCCGTATCGCACCCGGCGCGGCACTCGTGGCTGCGGGCGCCCTGACAGCTACGGGCCTGACGCTCGCGGCATGCGCGGGACGCCCGGCCTTCACGGTGGCCATGGGCCTGGCGGCCACGGTCTGGGCGTACGACCTGCACCTGAAACACACCGAACTGGGCCCGGCAGCCATGGCCACGGCCCGCTCCCTGGACCTGCTCCTGGGCGCAACGGCGACCGCGGGCAGGGACCGCCGCACCGGCTCCGGCCCCGTCCCCGCCCGGGGCCGGACCCGGCACGGGCCCCGTCCCCGCCGCACTGCTGCTCGGCGTGCACACCTACGCCGTCACCGCCGTCTCCCGCCACGAGGCGCAGGGCGGCTCCACCGCCGCACCACTTGCCGTGCTCGCGGCGACGGGGCGCTCGGCGCGGCCGTCGCGAGCGAGCACCGGGGCCCGGGTACCTGCCCCCGGTTCCGGGAAGGGCGGGCCGGGTGAACACCAACGTCCCGCGGCGACCGCGGACCGGCTCCTGCTCACCGCCTTCACCGGCGCCTACCTCCGCACCGCCGGACGCCCCTCCTGCACGCCGCACTCAACCCGTCCCCGCCCCTCACCCAACGCGCGGTCGGGGCGGCATCCGGCCATGATCCCGCTGCAGGCCGCGCTCACCGTCCGGGCGGGGCGCCGTTCACCGGGCTGGCAGTCATAGGGCTCGTCCCCTCGCCCGCACCCTCGCACGGAAGGTGAGCCCCACATGAGCCTGCGCACCCTCCGCCTCGGCTATGGCACCAACGGACTGACGGACCTCCGACTCGACGACGCCCTCGGGCTTCGCCGACCTCGGGTACGACGGCGTCGGGCTGACCCTCGACCACATGCACCTCGACCCCTCGCCCCCGACCTCGCCGCCCGCACCCGCCAGGTGTCGCGCCGGCTCACCGAACTGGGCCTGGAGGTCACCGTGGAGACGGGGCGCGCTACGTACTCGACCCGCGCCGCAAGCACGGCCCTCGCTCCTCGACCCGGACCCGGAGGCCCGGGCCGCCCGTACCGCGCTGCTCGTGCGGGCCGTCGACATCGCCACCGACCTGGGGCGCACGCGGTGCACTGCTTCAGCGGTGTCACACCACCCCAGACCACCAGCGAGACCGCCTGGCAACGGCTGACCGAGGCACTGGCCCCCGTCCTGGACGCCGCCACCCGCACCGGCACCCCTCGCCATCGAGCCCGAACCGGGCCACCTCCTCGCCACCCTCGCCGACTTCCACCACCTGCGCACCCTTCTCGGTGACCCCGAACATCTCGGACTCACCCTGGACATCGGCCACTGCCAATGTCTGGAGCCGGCCTCACCCGCCGACTGCGTACGCGACGCCGCCCCTGGCTGCGACACGTACAGATCGAGGACATGCGCGCCGGCGTGCACGAACACCTGCCCTTCGGCGAGGGCGAGATCGACTTCCCGCCAGTACTCCAGGCGCTCGCCGAAGCGCAGTACACGGGCTGACCGTCGTCGAGCTGCCCCGACACTCCCACGCCGGCCCCGAACTCGCCCGCGCCTCCATCGAGTTCCTGCGGGACGCCGCCATCCGCACGAAGGGAGCCGCACCGTGCTGATCACCCGCACGGAGCTGGACGGCCGGCTCCGCGGGCCGCCAGAGCCTGGCTCGACGAAGCGCTCGCCGAAGCCGCCCACGCGGCCACCCACCCGACACCGGGCCCGCCGGCCCGTACGCGGCCCGTCGTGGGAGCTGCGCTACGCCGCCGCGGGCCGTCACTGCGGACCCGAACACGCCGACTCCGTTCGCTCCCTCCTGCTCATCGAGGCCCGTGCGGACCTGCCCGCGGTGACCCGGCTCTACGAACAGGGCACCGCCGCCGAACGGCGCGCCGTCCTGCTCACCCTCCACCGGCTGCACCTCGGCGCCACCGCTCTCCCGCTCGTCGAGGACGCCCTGCGTACCAACGACACCCGGCTGGTGGCCGCGGCCGTCGGCCCTTACGCCGAAGCCCACCTCGATACGCACAACTGGCGCCACGCCGTCCTCGCGCCTCTTCACCGAGGTCCCCATCGAAGCCGTCGCGGGACTCGGCAACCGTGCCCGCGCGGACTGCGAACTCGCCCGGATGCTGAATGACTTCGCAGCCGAACGCACCGCAGCGGGCGCCCCGTCCCGCCGGACCTGCGCACCGTCCTCGATCTCACGGCCCCGGCTCCCACGACCGGCCTGCCCGTATCCGCCGCCCCCACGGAGGAGTCCTGATGCGCATCTTCGACCCCCATATCCATATGACCTCCCGCACCACGGACGACTACCAGGCGATGTACGACGCGGGTGTCCGGGCCCTGGTCGAACCCTCCTTCTGGCTGGGGCAGCCCCGCACCTCGCCCGAGAGCTTCTTCGACTACTTCGACGCCCTGCTCGGCTGGGAGCCCTTCCGCGCCTCCCAGTACGGCATCGCCCACCACTGCACGCTCGCCCTCAACCCCAAAGAGGCGAACGACCCCGCTGCACCCCCGTCCTCGATGCCCTGCCCCGCTATCTCGTCAAGGACTCCGTCGTAGCCGTCGGCGAGATCGGCTACGACTCGATGACCCCCGCCGAGGACACCGCGCTGGCCACCCAGCTGCAGCTGGCCGCAGACCACGGCCTGCCCGCACTCGTCCACACCCCGCACCGCGACAAGCTCACCGGTCTGCACCGCACCATCGACGTCATCCGCGAATCGCACCTCCCCGGAGCTGGTGCTGCTCGATCACCTCAACGAAACCACCGTAAAGGACGCCACTGACAGCGGCTGCTGGGCCGGGTTCTCGATCTACCCGGACACCAAGATGGACGAGGACCGCATGGTCACGATCCTCAAGAACCACGGCACCGACAAGATCCTCGTCAACTCCGCCGCCGACTGGGGAAAGAGCGACCCGCTCAAGACCCGCAGGGTCGCCGACGCCATGCTGAAGGCCGGCTTCGACGAGGACGACGTCGACAAGGTGCTCTGGCGCAACCCCGTGGCCTTCTACGGGCAGAGCGGCCGGCTCCAGCTCGACACCGCCGCCCCCGAACCGCTCCACGAGGGCAACTCCATCCTCCGCGGCGGGAGTGAAGCGATGCGCTTCCGCCATCCCGACGGCTCCACCGTCCATCTCGCGTACTGCACCAATGTGCACCCGGCCGAAACACTCGACGGAGTCCGCGCCCAGCTGCGCGACCACAGCGAGCCGTCCGTAGACGTCTCGGCCGCGACCGTCTCGGCATCGGCCTCTGGCTCGCCAGGGACGCCGCCCACACCCTGATCAACGACCCCGCCGAGCTACGCTCCCTGCGCGCCGAGCTCGACCGCCGCGGCCTCGAAGTCGTCACACTCAACGGCTTCCCGTACGAAGGCTTCGGGGCGCAGGAGGTCAAGTACCGGGTCTACAAGCCGGACTGGACCGACCCCGAGCGGCTCGCCCACACCACGGACCTCGCCCGGCTCCTCGCCGCCCTGCTCCCCGACGACGTAGCCGAAGGCACCATCTCCACCCTCCCCATCGCCTGGCGCACCCCGTACGACGGCGACGCCTCGGCCGCCCACGCCGCACACAAAGCGCTCATCACACTCGGACAGCGCCTCGACGCCCTCGCCGAACTGACCGGCAAGTCAATCCGAATCGGCCTGGAACCCGAACCGGGCTGCACGGTGGAGACGACCGCCGACGCGATCGCTCCGCTCACCGAGGTGGGACATGACCGCATCGGCATCTGCATCGACACCTGCCACCTCGCCACCTCCTTCGAGGACCCCGACGCCGCGCTCGACGCCCTGGCCGCCGCGGGAGTCCCGGTGGCCAAGGCACAGCTCTCCGCCGCCCTGCACGCCGAACACCCCCACCTGCCCGAGGTGCGTACCGCGCTGGCCGCCTTCGCCGAGCCACGGTTCCTGCACCAGACCCGCACCGCCACCGCCGCCGGTCTGCTGGGGACCGATGACCTCGACGAGGCACTGTCCGGCGGGCGCTGCCCGACGGCGCTCCGTGGCGCTCCCACTTCCACGTACCGCTGCACGCACCCCCGGCGCCCCCGCTCACCTCCACCCTGCCCGTACTGACGTCGGTGCTGACCCGGCTCGTAGGCGGACCGAAGCCACTGACCAGGCACCTGGAGGTCGAGACGTACACCTGGCAGGCGCTCCCGGCCGAGCTGCGCCCGCGCACCCGTACCCAGCTCGCCGACGGCATCGCCGCCGAACTCACCCTGGCCCGCGACCTCCTGGTCGACCTCGGGCTGAAGGAGCTTCCATGACCACGAGCCCCACCCCGCTCCTCGTCCTCGACGTGGTCGGCCTCACCCCCAGCTCCTGGAGCACATGCCGAACCTCGGGGCGATGGCAGACACCGGCGCCCAGGCACCCTCGCCACCGTCCTGCCCGCGGTCACCTGCGCCGCCCAGTCCACCTTCCTCACCGGCACCACCCCTCCGAGCACGGCATCGTCGCCAACGGCTGGTACTTCCGCGAGCTCGGCGACGTCCTGCTGTGGCGCCAGCACAACGGTCTGGTCGAGGGCGACAAGCTCTGGGACGCCGCCCGCCGCACCCACCCCGGCTACACCGTCGCCAACATCTGCTGGTGGTACGCGATGGGCGCGGACACCGACTGGACCGTCACCCCGCGCCCCGTCTACTACGCCGACGGCCGCAAGGAACCCGACTGTTACACCCGGCCCCGGACCTGCACGACGAGCTCACCGAGAAGCTCGGCACCTTTCCCCTCTTCCACTTCTGGGGCCCCGGAGCCGACCTCGTCTCCTCCCAGTGGATCATCGACGCGACCCGGCACATCATCGCCACCCGCACCCCGACCTGGCCCTGTGCTACCTGCCGCATCTCGACTACGACCTGCAGCGCTTCGGCCCCGACGACCCCGGTCCCACCGGGCGGCGACCGATCTCGACCGGGCCATGGCACCACTCCTGGCGGACGCCCGCGCCGAAGGACGCACCGTCGTCGCGCTCTCCGAGTACGGGATCACCCGCGTGGACCGGGCCATCGACATCAACCGCACCCTGCGCCGCGCCGGCCTGCTGGAGGTGCACACTCAGGACGGCATGGAGTACCTCGACCCGATGGCCTCCCGCGCCTTCGCCGTCGCCGACCACCAGATCGCCCATATCTACGTACGCAGGCCCGAGGACCTCGAAGCCACCCGCGAAGCCCTCGACGGCCTGCCCGGGATCGACCAACTGCTCGACGACGAGGGCAAGAAGGCCCATCACCTCGACCATCCCGCTCCGGCGAGCTCGTCGCCATCGCGGAGAAGGACGCCTGGTTCACGTACTACTACTGGCTCGACGACGACCGGGCACCCGACTTCGCCCAGCTCGTGGAGATCCACCGCAAGCCCGGCTACGACCCCGTCGAGCTGTTCATGGACCCCAATGATCCCTACGTGCGGGTCAAAGCGGTCTCCGCGGTCGCCCGCAAGAAGCTCGGCATGCGCTACCGCATGGCGGTCGTCCCTCTTGACCCTCACCTATCCGGGGCAGCCACGGCCGCCTCCCCACGAGCGACGAAGAAGGTCCGCTCATCCTCTGCTCCACCCCCACGCGTTCACCGGCCGGGTCCAGGCCACCGAAGTGAAGTCCCTGCTCCTCCAGCTTGCCGGACTGCACTGACAATCCGCACACAAGGGAGTTACCTGATCATGAGCCGCACCCCGAAGGACAACGAGCTCGCGAGCAGACTCAGCCGCCGCAACGTCCTGGGCGTCGCCGCCGGAGCCACGGCGGCCACCATCATCGGCGCCGCGAGCGCCGCGAGCGCCCAGGCCGACAGCCGCGACCAGGGCAAGGGCCACGGTCATGGCCACGAGCACCACGGCCACGGCAAGGGCCGCGCGGTCCTGCCCCCGGCCGCCTCGGCATCCAGCTCTACAGCCTGCGCGACAAGGTCTCCACCCTCGGCTTCGCTCCCGTCTTCGAGGAGCTGGAGAAGTACGGCTACGACGAGATCGAGTTCGCCGGCTACACCCAGGGCTCCGCCGGGCGATAACCCTGGCCCAGCTCAAGAAGCTGGCCAGGGACCACGGCCTCAACCCCATCGGCAGCCACGTCGGCTACTACGACGACAACAACCCCGGCGCCTACACCTTCGCCCAGAACCTCACCAAGGTCCTGGACGAGGCCCAGGCCCTCGGCCTGAAGCACATCGGCACCGCCTCCGGGCCGTTCCGCTACGGCTCCACGGTGGACGGCTGGAAGCGTGCCGCGGAGGACTTCAACACCTACGGCGCCGCCGCCCGCAAGCGCGGCATGAAGTTCTACCAGCACAACCACGCCGAGGAGTTCTCCTTCGCCACCGACAAGCCGGACGTACGCCTCTACGACGTCCTGCTCGCCGAGACCGACCCCGACCTGGTCTACCTGGAGATGGACATCTACTGGGCCTTCGCCGCCCAGTTCCGCTTCGGCAAGAGGGCGGACGGCACACCGGCGCCCCTTGACCCCATCAAGTACGTACTCAAGCAGCCCGACCGCTACCCCTCTTCCACGTCAAGGACGGCATCCGGGACGACACCGCCACCGACGGCTACCGCATGTCGGACGTCGGCGACGGCGACATCGACTACAAGACGTTCCTGACCCGAGTCACCGAGCGGACCCACCGGGGCCGCACCTACCACCACTGGCAGACCGAGCACGACAACCCGGTCGAATCCCTCGCCTTCGCCCGCAAGTCCAGCGAGCACCTGCACTCGCTCCGCGAGGGCCGCTGCGGCGACTGACGGCGGTGCCGGCGGCAGTACCGGGGCGTACGTCTCGACGCCCGCCCCGGTACTGCCGGTCCCTTGACGCGCCCCACCACACCACCGGCGAGCAGGGCGGCCCGCCGTCGGGGCGAACCAGAACGTGTCGCGCGGGCGCTTCTGCCGGGGACAGTGTGCGGGTCCTCGCCGGGCGCGGTCACTCATGCCAGGGAAGGCGGCCAGGCATACCCTGCGTGCGCCGCATGCGACAAAGTGTGAGTGAGTCGGGCCCGGCCGGTCGCTCCCGTCCGCGTGCACCGCACTGACCACGGGAAACGTGGGTGAGAGCGACCCCGAACCCTGGTATTGTTCTCTTTGTCGCTGCGGGGAATGTGCCGCGGACGACAGACACCTTGTCCGAGTGGCGGAATGGCAGACGCGCTAGCTTGAGGTGCTAGTGCCCTTTATCGGGCGTGGGGTTCAAGTCCCCTCGGACACCAGCAGATACCCCAGTTCATCTGGGGTTTTGCATTCTGGGCGATGGCGTGACCAGTCGTGTGACCAACTGCCCAGCGAATCCCCTGGCCGGACGAGGGCGAGATGCCCTGTCGGCAGGCTGAGGTGGTTGGCCGGTGCGCTCTATCCTCGGGTGAGCGGTTGTGAGGGTCGTGGTAAAGCTCGATTCCGGCCGGCATGTTCCGCGAACGTGATTCCGAGTGGCTGCCGCCATGGCTCGACGCCGACGGACCGGGGTACAGAAGGACGGCGCAGGGTGTTCAATAAAGTGTCGGCAGATGGCGATTCGGGGGCGAAGTGTTGTCGGAGCTGTTGGCCGGATTGGCTGCGTCTGGAGGAACGGCGGTGGCGACGGCTGCCGGGACGGAAGCCTGGAGTGTCACTCGTGCGGCTGTCGCGAGGGTGTTCGAGCGTGCCGGGCGGGGAGGATGGCGCTCTGCATCGGCTGGACCAGACCTCGGCCGAGCTCGCAGCCTTCGCAGACCGCGACGGCGACACGCTGTACCGGGTTCGCGAAGCGCAGAACCAGGCATGGCGGATCCGCTTCGAGGACTTGTTGAGTGACCTGGTGCGGGCCGACGACGACAGCGTGCTGACCGCCGTTGCCGGCGAACTGCGGGTACTCGTCGCCGAGGTGGAGCGGCGGATCAGTGGCGCTCCAGGTATGACGGGCGTGTTGATGGCCCGTGAGGTCCAGGTGCGCGCGGAGGGCGGGTCGTTCGCGGCCGGAGTAGTGAACGGCCCGGTCCACTTGGACCCTACCGGCCGGGGCCGGTCGAGAGCTGACCGACTCCGGGACCTCGCAGTCCGCCGCCGATATCGGACCGGGCGGTGCCGGCACTTCGCTGCTCGCCGTGGGAGGAAGTACGGTGATCGGCTCGATCACCCACATCACCCCTTCCCCTCGGTTCTTCGCCTCGGAACGGGCGCGGCCGAGCTGCGACAGGAGATCAGGGAAGCGCAGCCGCTCGGGCAGACGGCCAGAGTGCTCTCGGCGGCCCGCGACTTGGCGGAGCTGGGTCCTGGCCACCATGCGGAAGCGGCACACGAAGTCACGGTGGCGCTCGGAAACCGGCGGATCGCGCCTGAACGTTATGTCCACGGGGCGGAGGTTCTCGCGGGTATGGGCAGCCGATTCCACCCCGAAGCGGCGCGTTGTCTGTGGCGGTACATCGAGGCGGCGCCCTCCCGCGCGGACAGTGTCCTCGGGCTGCGGGCCCTGCTGGTCCTCGGCGATGCCCACTACGAGGAAGGCTTGCGCCGGTACCCGGACCTCGCCCGATTGCCGGTGGTCCGCCCGGGGCGCGGGGCAGGTTCGAGGAGTTCCGACTACTCGTACAGCAGGCCGAGGCCGACCGTGGGAGTGCGGGCGGACAGCACGCTCCAGTGCGGAGCGATGGAGACGGTGGCGTGAGACGGGCTCCTGCGAAGCTCCGTCGTCCGGAGCATTCAGGAGCATCGGCCGGACTGGCCGACCTTGTTGCGCTGCGCCATCCTCGACCCGGGATACCGCAAACGGCTGGTGGGGCACACCAACTACGTTCTCCGTGCCTACGCCGGATTGCGGCCGGAGGACGATGCGAGGAGGGACCAGGCCTGGGCGGCCCTGATCCTCGCCCATGCGGGACCAGGATTCCAGGAGTCGGCGATCCCGGCCCTGCGAGCCTGTCTCGCCGACTACGCCCTCGAAGCCGATCTCTACGCGCATGCCGCTCTGTCCCTCGCCGACCAGGGGCCTTCGTACCGCGATGAGGCGGGCGGTGCGGTGCGGCGACTGATGAGAGACGCCACGGTGGCGACGGCTGACCGGATCACCGCGTCGAGCGCTCTGACCGTCCTGGAGCCGGGATCGAGGCCGGAAGTGGTGGCAATGCTGCGCGAGCTGGTGGTCACACGCGAAGGCACCGCATCCGACTGGACCGTGGCCGCCGACATCTTGGCGGACCACGGTGGGGCCTTCCGGGAGGAGGCGGGTGTGTTACTGCGTGCGGTGATCGCGGACGGTGCCTTGAGCATGTCGGACCGAGCAGTGGCCGCCGAGGGCCTGCTCGCGCTCGGCGCTCTCCGGGTGCGACCCGGGAACATTGACGTCGTACCGGCCGGTGTGAGGCCCGGGCGATCGGGCCGTCGGCCGTAGGTCGCGTGAGCGCTGAACGCCTCATCGATGCCGACAGTAACGGAGCTTCTCATCACGATCCGGTTTCGGACGGCCTCCAGGTACTTGTGCTCAGTCGTGTAATCGATTCCAATCATCCGTGTAATCGATTCCACGACCCCGGTCGCTGGTTTCGAGGCTCACGGAACCACAAGGAGGTGGTCCGGAAATGGCGGGTATCAAGGATGTCGCGGCCCAGGCAGGAGTCTCTGTCGCCACGGTCTCCCGTGTCCTGAACAGCCACCCTCCGTCAGCCAGGACGCACGCACCCGCGTCCTGGCAGCCGTCGAGGCCCTCGGCTACCGGCCCAACGCGGTCGCCCGCTCGCTGCGCACCCACCAGACGCGCACCCTCGGTCTCGTCATCAGCGACGTGCTCAATCCGTACTTCACCGCGCTGGCCCGCTCCGTGGAGGAAGAGGCCCGCGCACTCGGCTACAGCGTGATCATCGGCAACGCCGACGAGCGGCCCGAGCAGCAGGACCATCACGTCCGTACGCTCCTCGACCGCCGGATCGACGGCCTGCTCGTCTCGCCCGCCGACGGAGACTCACCGCTGCTGCTGGACGTCGCCCGCGCCGGCACGCCGATGGTCTTCGTCGACCGTTGGATGCCCGGCGTTGACGTCCCCGTCGTGCGGGCCGACGGCCGGCGGGCCATCCAGGACCTGGTCGGCCATCTGTACGCACTGGGTCGCCGCAGGCTCGCCATCATCGCGGGCCCCGCCGCCACCACCACGGGCGACGAGCGCGTCGAGGCCTTCCGGGAAGCTATGCGCAGCCACGGACTCGCCCTGCCCGGCGACTACATCGGCCAGGGCGACTTCCAGGCGGACAGCGGCCGGCGTGCCACCGAGAGCTTCCTTTCGCTCCCCGAACCGCCCGAGATCGTGTTCGCCGCCGACAACCTGATGGCGCTCGGCGCACTGGACGCCATCCGGGCACACGGCCTGAGCGTCCCCGGGGACATCGGGCTCGCCGCCTTCGACGACATCCCGTGGTTCGTGCACACCGACCCGCCGATCACCGCGATCGCACAGCCGACCGGAGACCTGGGCCGCGCCGCGGTACGCGCCCTGGTCGACGTCATCGAGGGCAGACCCCGCAGTCCGTCACCCTTCCCGCCCGCCTCGTCGTACGCAGCTCCTGCGGCGAGCCCACTTCGAACCGGAGGAGCAACTTGTGAGCGGTGAAGTCGAGTTGCTGCGCATCGAAGGTGTACGCAAGACCTTCCCCGGCGTCGTCGCGCTGGACAGCGTCGACTTCGACCTGCGCAGCGGCGAAGTGCACGTCCTGCTCGGCGAGAACGGAGCCGGCAAGAGCACCCTCATCAAAATGCTCTCCGGCGCCTACCGCCCGGACAGCGGCCGGATCTTCGCCCAGGGCAAGAGGTCCGCATCCACAGCGCACAGGACGCCGAGAAGCTCGGGATCGCCACGATCTACCAGGAGTTCAACCTGGTACCCGATCTGACGGTCGCCGAGAACATCTTCCTCGGCCGCCAGCCGCGCCGCTACGGGATGATCGACCGCGGACGTATGGAGGCGGACGCCGAGGTGCTGTTGCGCCGCGTCGGCCTGCACGTCTCGCCGAAGGCCAAGGTCCGTGAACTGGGCATCGCACGCCTGCAGATGGTGGAGATCGCCAAGGCCCTCAGCCTGGACGCCCGCGTCCTGATCATGGACGAGCCGACCGCGGTACTCACCTCGGGAGAGGTCGAGAAGCTCTTCCTCATCGTGCGCCAGCTGCGCGAGGACGGCGTCGGAGTCGTCTTCATCACCCACCACCTCGACGAGATCGCCGCACTCGGAGACAGAGTCACCGTGCTGCGTGACGGCCGGAGCATCGACCAGGTGCCCGCCACCACGCCCGAGCCCGAACTCGTACAGCTCATGGTGGGACGCAGCATCGAGCAGCAGTACCCCGCGAACGCCCGGAGCCGGACGAGGGATCGGGCCACCCCTGCTCTCCGTGCGCGGCCTGACCCGTGACGGCGTGTTCCACGACATCAGCTTCGAGGTACGGGCCGGTGAGGTGGTAGGCCTTGCCGGACTCGTCGGAGCGGGCCGCACCGAGGTGGCCCGAGCGGTCTTCGGCGCGGACCCCTATGACGCCGGCACCGTCGACGTACTCGGCGAGCGCCTCGGCAAGCACGACGTGACCGCCGCCATGGGCGCCGGAATCGGCCTCGTACCCGAGGACCGCAAGGGCCAGGGTCTGGTGCTGGACGCCTCCGTCCAGGAGAACCTCGGCCTGGTCACTCTTCGCTCGGCGAGCCGTTCCGGGCTCGTGGACATCAAGGGGCAGCGAACGGCAGCCGCGAAGATCGCCGAACAGCTGGGCGTACGGATGGCGGGCCTCGGCCAGCACGTCCGCACCCTGTCCGGCGGCAACCAGCAGAAGGTCGTCATCGGCAAATGGCTGCTGGCCGACACCAGGGTGCTGATCCTCGACGAGCCGACCCGGGGCATCGACGTCGGCGCCAAGGTCGAGATCTACCAGCTCATCAACGAGCTGACCGCCTCCGGCCACGCGGTCCTGATGATCTCCAGCGACCTGCCCGAAGTCCTGGGCATGAGCGACCGGGTGCTGGTCATGGCCCAGGGCCGCATCGCCGGTGAACTCCCCGCGCACGAAGCCACCCAGGACGCCGTCATGGCGCTCGCGGTCGGCGCGGCCCCGCAACACCTCCCGCATCCCCACATCCCCACAGAGAACGCAGAGGAGAACCCCGTGGCCACTGACACGCTCAAGAGCGGGACGGGCGCGGGCGGCGCCGCAGGACGCAACGTCCGCCGCCTCCTGCTCGACAACGGTGCGCTCAGCGCCCTGGTGGTTCTGCTCGTCGCGATGTCGCTGCTCTCCGGCGACTTCCTGACCACCCAGAACCTTCTGAACGTCGGTGTACAGGCCGCCGTGACCGCGATCCTCGCGTTCGGTGTCACCTTCGTCATCGTCTCCGCGGGCATCGACCTGTCCGTCGGCTCGGTCGCCGCACTCTCCGCGACGGTCCTGGCCTGGACGGCGACCTCCGAGGGCGTCCCCGTATGGCTGGCGGTCATCCTCGCCATCGCCACCGGCGTCGCCTGCGGTTTCGTCAACGGCGCCCTCGTCGCGTACGGAAAACTGCCCTCGTTCATCGCGACGCTGGCGATGCTCTCCATCGCACGCGGCCTGTCCCTGGTCATCTCGCAGGGCAGCCCGATCGCCTTCCCCGACTCCGTCTCCGTGCTCGGCAACACGCTCGGCGGCTGGCTGCCCGTGCCGGTCCTCGTGATGATCGCGATGGGTCTGCTCACGGCGCTGATCCTGGCCCGCACCTACATCGGCCGTTCGATGTACGCCATCGGCGGCAACGAGGAAGCGGCACGCCTGTCCGGCCTGCGGGTCAAGAGGCAGAAGCTCGCCATCTACGCCCTGTCAGGCCTCTTCGCCGCCGTCGCGGGCATCGTGCTCGCCTCCCGTCTGGTCTCCGCGCAGCCGCAGGCCGCGCAGGGTTACGAGCTCGACGCGATCGCCGCAGTCGTCATCGGCGGTGCCAGCCTCGCCGGCGGCGTCGGCAAGGCGTCCGGCACCCTGATCGGCGCGCTGATCCTCGCGGTGCTGCGCAACGGCCTCAACCTCATGTCGGTGTCGGCGTTCTGGCAGCAGGTCGTCATCGGTGTCGTCATCGCCCTCGCGGTGCTGCTCGACACACTGCGCCGCAAGGCCGGTTCGGGCGCCGCCTCATCCACCGGTTCATCCGCCTCGGGGCCCGGTTCCGGCCGCAAGGGGCTGGTGCGCTCAAGTTCGGGATCGCCGCACTCTGCGTAGCCGTTGTCGTGGGCGCCGTGTCCTTCTTCAACTCCGGTTCCTCCGGCACAAACACCAAGATCGGCATGTCACTCTCCACTCTGAACAACCCCTTCTTCGTACAGATGAAGGAGGGCGCGCAGGCGGAGGCGAAGGCCGCGGAGTCGACCTCACCGTTACCGACGCCCAGAACGACGCCTCCCAGCAGGCCAACCAGCTGCAGAACTTCACCAGCTCGGGAGTGGACTCCGTCATCGTCAACCCGGTGGACTCGGACGCGGTGGGTCCCGCAGTCCGCAGCGCCAACAAGGCGGACATCCCGGTGATCGCCGCGGACCGCGGTGTCAACAAGGCGGACACCGCCACCCTCGTCGCCTCCGACAACATCGCGGGCGGCAAGCTCGCCGCCGAGGCACTGGCCGACAAGCTCGGTGACAAGGGCAGCATCGTCATCCTGCAGGGCACGGCGGGCACCTCCGCCAGCCGTGAGCGGGCGCGGGCTTCGCCCAGGGGATCAAGGCGTACCCGGGCATCAAGATCGCGGCCACCCAGCCCGCGGACTTCGACCGCACCAAGGGCCTGGACGTCATGACCAACCTGCTCCAGTCGCACCCGGACATCACCGGAGTCTTCGCCGAGAACGACGAGATGGCGCTCGGCGCGGTCAAGGCACTCGGCAGCAAGGCCGGAAAGTCGGTCTCCGTGGTCGGCTTCGACGGCACGCCTGACGGCCTGAAGGCGGTCGGGGCAGGCACGCTGTACGCGTCGGTCGCCCAGCAGCCGAAGGAACTGGGCAAGATCGCCGTACAGAACGCGATCAAGGCCGCGGACGAGAAGAAGGTCGACAGCACGGTGAAGGTGCCGGTCAAGGTGGTCACCGTCAAGAACGTGGCCGACTTCTCCTGACCGGGGCACCACCAAACCTGACCGGGGCCCACCAAACCCTGATCAGGGTCCGAGTACGGCCCGAGCACGGAAGGCATGAGCGATGCATGGATACGACCCCGGCCCCGACCGGTACGACTTGCTGGTAGTGGGCTCGGCCAACGCCGACCTGGTGATCGGCGTCGAGCGCCGCCCCGCCCCGGCGAGACGGTGCTGGGCTCCGACCTGGCCGTCCACCCGGGCGGCAAGGGAGCCAACCAGGCGGTCGCCGCGGCCCGGCTGGGCGCCCGCACGGCCCTGCTGGCCCGGGTCGGCGACGATGCCCATGGCCGCCTGCTGCGGGAATCGCAGGAGGCGGCGGGTGTCGACACCGGCGGGGTCCTGGTGGGCGGGCGCCCACCGGGTCGCGCTCATCACCGTCGACCCCTCCGGCGACAACAGCATCGTCGTCTCCCCGGGCGCCAACGCCCGGCTGACCCCGCACGACATCCGGGCGGCCGAGCCGCTGTTCGCCGCGGCCCGGGTGGTCTCCGTACAGCTGGAGATCCCACTGGATACGGTCGCCGAGACGGCCCGTGCCCTCACGCCCGGCACCCGGCTGGTCCTCAACCCGTCCCCGCCCGCTTCCCTGCCCGACGAGGTACTGGCTGCCTGCGACCCACTGGTGGTCAACGAGCACGAGGCGCGCTTCATGCTGGGGACAGCGCGGGTACCGCACCCGAGGACTGGGCACGAGCCCTGCTCACCCTCGGCCCGCGCTCGGTGGTGGTCACCCTGGGCGCGGCAGGCGCGCTGGTCGCCGACGGCCGCGCGGACGACTTCGTACGCGTACCCAGCCCCAAGGTCGCAGCCGTCGACACCACCGGGGCCGGTGATGCGTTCACCGCGGCCCTGGCCTGGCGCCTCGGCCTGGGGAGAAGCTCACCGATGCCGCCGCATTCGCCGTCAGGGTGGGCGCGGCAGCCGTCACCAGGCAGGGCGCGCAGGCGTCCTTCCCGACCGCAGAAGAGGTCTCCGCACTGTGAAGAAGTCAGGAATCCTCAACCGCCACCTGGCCGGGGCACTGGCCGAGCTGGGCCACGGCGACGAGGTGCTGATCTGCGACGTCGGCATGCCCATCCCGGCCGGCCCCGGGTCGTCGACCTGGCCTTCCGGGCAGGCGTCCCGTCGTTCGACGAGGTGCTCGACGGGATGCTGGACGAGCTGGTCGTCGAGGGCGGGACCGCGGCGTACGAGGTACAGGAGGCCAACCGGGACACCGCGGGCCTGCTGGCCGAGCGGCTGCCCGGCCTCGTCCTCGTACCGCACGAAGAGCTCAAGGTGCTCTCCGCCGGTGCCCGGCTGGTGGTACGGACGGGGAGGCCAGGCCGTATGCCAACGTACTGCTGCGGTGCGGGTGTTCTTCTGAGAGGGCGTCCCGCGAGGTTTTCGCCGATTCTGGAGAGGGTCATTGGCGGCTGACCGTACGGGTCACGCCCGCGGCGATCGTCGTCGCCAGGGTCCAGCCGATGATGATCAGGGCGTACGACAGCCACTGGTGCCAGCCGTCAGGGTGAACGCCGGCTCCTGGCCGAAGTTGACGACCGGCAGGAGCAGATCGAGGGTGTAGAAGACGGAGTTGAAGTCGGGGCTTCACCTGCCTTGATGGGCCGTGGGTGGTCCAGGCCGTACACGATCGATCCGATGGTCAAGAGGGACAGCAGCCAGACGCCCGCGCGCAACGGGCGGAAGCCGTAGCCGACGGTGGCGTCCTGGACGTACCCCGGTGATTCGCGCCCCGTGATCTTGAGCGCGACGATCTTCCCTCCTCTTGCGGAGCCTTGATCAGCAGGGCCCGCAACACACCTGCTCGTACGGTGCGCTCGGCGCCCCAGGTGCTGCCGAGCGCCGGATCCTCGTTCTCGGCGGCGCGGAAGTCCACGGACTCGCCTCGGGAAAGGCCCGCCACAGACGTACCTCGGCCGGCGTCAGATCGTTGGTCTCGCTCACGCTGGGACTCTGACGTGCTGCATTCGGGCTGTCAACTGGCATTCGGACACACCACGTTGTCCGACTTTCCGTCCATCTCACCCAGCCCGACCCGGGCCTCTGCCCCATCGGCTGCGAGCCATCGACTCCCGTGTTTGCGGGCTGGGAGGCAGGGCGAGGAGCCGCTGCCGTGTGCGTGCACGTGCCGGCCGACGCGTGTGGGAGCGTTTTCCGGTCACCTCGTGGGCAGGCGCCGGACTCAAGGTGCAGCTGAATGTACGCGGTCAGTGCCTTTGGTCCGGGCGGCGCACCGGACCGCCGGTGAGCCGCGCGGCAGCTAGGGTCGGGTAGGTCGGTCAACCGTGCCTGTCCGTGAGGTAGCCATGTCGTCTCCTGTACCCAGTCTCCTGGACCAGCTGGTTCAGCATTTCGGCCGTGACGGTATGCGCCGCTTCACGTCGACGGATTTTGTCGGCAGTCGTCTCGCCCGAGATCAGCCGGAGGCTTCTCGAAGACACGGGTATCCCTGTCGCTGTGGCTCCCTATTTCCGCGGTACGGCTGTGTCAGAGCCGGTTGCGCTCGGTACGGCGGCTGCCCGTCTGTCGCTGGCGAGGCCGCCGCAAGAGCTGGGACGCTGGCCGCAGGTGGGACGGGACGGCCTCGCTCGCCTGTGTGTCCGGCCGGACGGTGCACTCCAGGCAGTGGTGCTGGAGGAGGTGATCGAGGACATGTTCGTGAGCAGTGACCTTGCGGCGTTCGATGCCTCCCTCCTGGCCCTCGATCGTGCGCAAGCACGTTTGGCAGCGTCGAGTGGACTCACTGAGTCCGCGTCCGTGTTCCGTGAACTCAACGACGAACTGCGCGGTATTGACGTCTCCGCGTTCCAGGATCGGGAGAGCTGGTGGCCCCGAGCCTTGGACGATATCCGCCACACCCTCAATTTCCCCTTTCCGCGTCCTTCGAATACGTCGATGAGGCCGGGGCGAAGCAGATCGTCACCGAGGCGACCGGTCCTGGCCGACTGCATCCGGAGGAAATCATCTGGCAGAAGCTGTCGGCCGAGGGTGTGACGGCGGCTCAGGTGCGCCGCGTCTACTGCGAGCTCGAGCCGTGCATGATGCCCGGCCACTACTGTGCGAGCTGGATGCAGCAGACGTTTCCGCACGCCGAGTTCTCCCACAGCTTCGACTACGGCGAGACAGCGGACTCCCGCGAAGCCGGCCTCAAGGCGCTGATCATGCATGCTGCAGAGCAGGCCAGACGGCGGTGACGCGCTGGGAGCGTCCTCCGGATGGACTCGAACCGGCCGCGACTGCGCTTCTGGGCTGGTTGGCGGACCCGCAGGCTCCAAGAACGTGCCTCATATCCGGTTCGGCGCGCTGCGGCAAGTCGATGCTGCTGGCCTGGCTCGTCCATCACGGGAGTCGGCCGGGCACTCCGGCGGAGCGCGCCGTCCACGCTGTCGTCCGCGCGCGGGCAGCAGTCTGCACGGTCTCGTCTGGGCCATCGCTGACCAACTGGCCATCACAGCGCGAGCACCCGGAGAACTGGTCGATGTCCTGGAGCACGACGTCCGTCGCACGGTCATCGTCGTGCCCGACCTCGAATTCGGCCCCCTGCTCGTTTCTTCAGTCGCTCGCCCGGCTGACCCATGTCCGGCTGATCGTCGAAGCACGTACGGGAAGCGCCGCGCACCGGGCTTTGGCGGGCGAGGGCTGTGCGGAACTGGACTTGAACCTTGAGCGGTGGAGGGACCAGCGACGCCACAAGGAGTGGCTGGCCGCACACCCGTTGTCCGCGAGCAGGAGGCAAAGCCCTCGGACGTGACGGAGCCCGTGGACCTGGGTGCCCCGGCTGCCGTGTGCCGCAGATCCGTGGCTGGTCAGTACCGCGTACGAAGCCGATACCGGCAACGATCACGGAGGGCTGAGAGCTGCTTGGCTGAGGTCGGGCCAGTCCCTGTGCCGGGACCAGTCTCCTGCCTCTCGCGCACTGGTACTCCTCGCCGGCATCGGGGAAGGCGCCGACCCGAGGCTGGGACCGGCACTGGCTGCGCTCGCCGAAGACGCACCGTGGCGACTGGACTGGGCACGTTCGAAGAGTGATGTCTCTCCGCCGTGGCCCGGCCCCGTAGCCGCGCTGGCGGCCGGCTGCGGTCCGCTCGACGGGGTCCTGCTCGCTGTCGACCACCTGGGGACAGTACGCGCACTGAGCACGGATGATGCCTCGGCCCGAGGACGGCTGGCACAGGCGGCCGGGGCGTCGCCGGACTGACCGCGCTGCCGGACGCCACGGTACTTCTCCTGGACACCGCCGGTCGGGTACGCGCCGACGCAACGTGGACCGTGCCGGTTCACTCGGGAATACAGGCATTGCTGCACGACGAGCCCGATGAGAAGCAGAATCTGGTGAAGTCGATGCAGGACATGACGGGCACGGCGCTCACTTCGACGGTGGGGCCGAAAGTCACACCGTGGCGCTCGGCGACCGGTTCGGGACGGTACGAGCCTTCGGCGAGGTGTCCGGTAGTGCTTCACTGCATGAGGGCCGTGTCACGGCCCTGGCTGCGCTGAACGTCCCGGCGGGCTTCGGGGCATCAGCACCGGTTGTCTACAGCGGTGGAGCGGACGGAAGAGTCCGTCTCTGGGCGCCCGGCCAGGACCCGATGCCCGTCGCTGTCCAGGCGCGAGCATGTCCGGTTGTGGCGTTGCATGCCGTGTGGAGTGCCGACGGTGTGGTGCTTGCTGTTGCCTGGGGAGATGGCTTGGTCGACTTGCACTGTCCCGGAACGGGCGAGCACGCGGCTTTCCGCCCGGGAGTGCCTGTCCGAGCGGTCGTGGCTGTGCCGGACCGTTCCGTCGTCATCGCGATGGACGAGGCAGTCATCCGTCTGACATCCGCCCCACTCACAGCGTGTGAGACCTGACTCAAATCCTCCCGCCGGCTCCCAACACGGTTGACCATCAGTCAACTCACGGTTGACGCTGCCCGCATGCGTCGACAGCGGGGAGTAGCGCGTGGGGATGAGACTGCCCGATGACCTGGTCGAGGTCCTGGGCCTGATAGGCATCGACTGGCCACAGATCGACGAGGACGAGATCAAATCGTCGGCCAAGGACTACCGGAACCTGGCTGAAGGCATACGGGACGCGGTCAAGGAGGGTAACGACGCCTGCTCGCACATCGTCGGCGGCAAGAGCAGGGGCGAGACGGTCAAAGCGATCGACCGTCGCTGGGGCAGACTCACCACCAGAGATCTCGCGACGTTCGCCAACGGCTGCGACGATCTGGCCGATGCCATGGACGAATGCGCCGCCCTCATTCTTGCCTGCAAGATCGCCGTAATCGCCGAGCTCTCGGCCACGGCCACCACAGCCACCGTTGGTGTCGTCGGGATGTTCTTCACCGCCGGTCTCAGTGGATTCCTGTCAGCCGGAGCCATCGCTGCGGCAAGGTTCATCATCAAGGAGGCCATCGACTACGCGGTGGAAGAGGTGACCTCGATCGTCACCGACAAGATCGAGGCCAAGATTCTGGCGGAGATCGAGAAGCTCTTCACGGACGCGCTCGGTGGTGGTGGCACGTACGACGTCATGGCTTCGGGCACCTCCGACATGGCTGTGGACCTGGCCATCGAGTTCGACGACTTCGACAAAGCGTCCGGGGGCTACCAGGAGACCGCGAAAACTTCAACGAGAAGAAGGGTTCCTTCAAAGGGGTGGCGGTAAGCGTAAATCTTCCGTCAAGAAGGACGGTCGCTTCCATAAACTGTCCACGGTCATGGACAAGGCAGAGGATGCGATCGACAAGAAATCCGACGAGATGGTCAAGACTCTGGAGGACCACGGCGGAAAGATCGACAAGAGTAAGCGTGACCATCGAGGCACTGACGAGGAGCGGAAGCGCGAATTAGACAAATGTCGTACACCTGACGGCGATGACACGCCCATGTATCTCCTTAACGCTGATGGGTCCGTCAAGCAGTTGATGCCCGACGGGAGTACGGATAATGTATCCAAAACAGACAAGTCCGGGATATGGAATGTCCTCGAAGGGGACGGAACTGTATGGCGTCCCTCAAAGGGCAAAAGAATCCCTACAGCGTCCCTATTGGTCGACAGGGTCCTAGAGTAGCCTCCACAAAGATTGCACCGGGCACCACTCCGCTGTCGCGAGCTACAGAGATCGCACGCTTCGCCAAAAGACTATCGTGGAACGAACTTCGCGGCTGCCAACTACGTGAACCCGAAGACAGGAAAACCCATTATTCTTGTCGGTGACAGTGAAGGGCCACACTCTGAACGCACGATCGGGTACCCAGTTATCCGGCATGGCGAAGAGAAGAACATATCCAAGATCTATACCGAGCGAGAGCCCTGTCAACTCAGCCCAAAGTGTGACCAATGGTTGGATATATATTTCAAACCTAAGAACCCGAATTTGGAGGTGGAATACGCAAACGATTATGATCAGAAGGTCACGGGCAGCGTAAGAGATAAGGAGCATCGTGACTACATCACCGACTTGGAAAAGCGCCATAAGCAACAAGGTCACCCCTAATCAGGAAGTCTGAAAATGCTGACCGACATCACCGCCCAGAAGGTTATCGAGACCTTCGGGATGGCTGGGGTTACGTACTTCCCCGAGTGGCTGGTGCCCATTTGCAGGAGAGCACTGCCCGCTTCCTGTCCAGTGTGGGACTGCCCGATAGCTCATTCTTCTCACCCAGAGTTGACGCTCAGGACGAGGACCCTTCGAGGTTCGTGTGTGCCGCGAGCCTGAAGGTCCTTTTGAAACGGATGGGGCGCAGTGTCCGCCCGGATGTGAACGCTGGGAAATCTTGGGAACCTTCATCTACGCTACCGTCGCGCTCGACCCAGACGATGGTAAGGTATATGCGTTCCCCGAAGGGAAGCATTCTACGTTCCGATGAATTCGGACACTTCCTCATTCGTCCACTCCCTCATCGTTCTCGAGGAAGGCAAAGCACAGTACAAGTACCTACCGCAGGACGATGGGGAAGGGAAGCGAGCCGAAGTCGTGGAACACCTCAGGCAGAGAATCGCGGCGGTTGATGAGACGCCTTTCGCCCGCGAAGACGGAGAGTGGACGAAGCTCTTTGAGGAGATCGGTTTCGGCATGTGGGCTAGGCTCTGTCCCGTAACTGCTGGGCACACGTGAGATGACTTCGCGGTGTCTGGTGTGTGATCGCGGCGTCGGAGCTGTCCTGGACAGTCCAGCACGTTCGTGACCGCGCTGCGCCACGAACGTGCGGCGTGCCCGCGCCGTCCGGCGTAGACCAGGTAGACCGCGACCTGGGCATTTTCGACTCTGCCCGCGGTGCCGGTGTACTGGCGCTGGACGCCGACCGTGACAGTGCCCAGCAGTTCTTTCGCGGCAGGTCCGACAGGAGTTCGAGCACGATCCGCCGGGCTCGACACCGTGGCTCCATCTGGGCGAAACGGCCCGCGATTCGGCCCATCAGGACCTCGAAGGACTCCTGCCAACGAGCGAGGTCCATGCGGTGACCTGCGGCCACCGCGTGATCTTCAGTCTCGACACGCCGATGAGCAACGGTGGCCGCCATCGCCTTCAGTACCGGCCCCATTATCAACACCATGTGATGAGGCAGGGCATCAGCCAAGCTCGCGCCAAAACGTGAGGTCGAGCCCGGATACCGCAGCGCCACCCCGGCCAGAGTTTCCGAGGTCCAGTAGGGATGTCCTGGCCGTGGGAACCCGAATGCCTGGAGCTGGCGCGGGTGGCTCGCTCGACGAACGTGGACCAGTCCTCCTGGATGGCAGAGTAGGCCCAGCCCCGGCGCTGGCCCCACTGGCCGCCAGAGGAACGGAAGTTCAGGTGCATGGCGAACCGGGCGCCGCGTGGCGCGGTCATTGCTGTTCCGCGATGGACGGTGCCGATCTCGAAGGCGGCCACTGTCCCGGCAGAACCTGCTGCGGACACCTCCGCTTCGTACAGATGCGGGCTTCCGCTGGCGTCCTGGAAGCGGTTCTAGCTTTCCAGGCCGGGCCGCAGGTACTGGGCGGGCACGGCGGGGAGGTCGGCAGTGTGCTTCCACGAGACAAGGTGCGCCGGGCCGAGCTCTCGGGCACATCCGCCAGGTATACGAACATCTCCAGCTGGCGGAATCCGGGCGCGGTGCTGGGTACCAGAAGGGTATGGCCCGGATGGTCGCGGTGCAGGTCCTGGTCGTAGTCGCTGGCGCCGGCGTACTTCGCCCAGGCCTCCGCCCCGGAGATCTGGATGTCGTCGTCTTCCAGCAGCGTCTCGGCGAGCGTCAGGATCCGGCGGTTCACAGCCAGCGGGCTGATCTCCGGGCTGGCGAACGGGAAGTAGTCGATCCCGGCGAACTGGTCACCGATGAAACGCCCACGTCGCGCATCGGTCGCGTCGTGGAACCCTCGGCGGACGGGAAGAGCAGATCCAGTTCGCCCGCCGCGGGCTTCAGCTCTTGAACGGGATGAAACCAGGGAGGATCACGAAGCCGTCTTCACGCCACGCTTGCGCCGCTACTGTTCGGTCCATCGGGCCACGATGATCACGGCGAGCGCCGCGGGCAACCAGTTTTCCGGCACGGAGTGCAACTGAGGGCGAGCAGTTGGACCCCAGCTGATGCCACCGCGACACGAAGCCCGACGGGCCAACAGACAGCAAGATCACCATCTACTGCTGGAGTAGTAGGACTACGGCGATTGCACCTCCAGGACTGCCCAGACGGTCTTGCCGTGCCCGTCGGCGCACAGGTACCAGCCCCAGCGGTCCGTGAGTGCAGCCACCAGGAGCAGGCCGCGGCCTCCGTCCAGGTCGGCCGATGGTTCGGCGAGGGCTGGGTGTTCTCGCCGCGTGAGTCGGTGACTTCCACGCGCAGGGTCGCGCCCTCGGCGGAGAGCCGGAGGCGGAAGTCGCGGCCGGGGACGCGGCCGTGGCGTACGGAGTTGGTGCTGAGCTCTGCGACGACCAGCGTCAGCTCGTCGTGTGTATCGCTCCCGTACGGGATGCCCCAGGCGTCGAGCCGCTCCCCGGCCAGGCGTCTGGCGAGGCGGGCGCCGAGTGGGGTGGAGCTGAAGCGCATCGTGAAGTGGTGCCAGGTGAAGCTGGGTTGGGTGACAGTGCGGGTGGGGCGTACGGGGAGCGGCGGTGGGTTGTCGTTCATGCCTCCACGCTGCCGCGTGGTTGCTGGCTGTGACTAGTAGTGACGCGCCGTCACGGGAGGGCTGTACGTGGTGGGTGTTGCGTGTGTACGTGAGCAGGACAGGTGCGACGCCGTCTTCCCGCCCGTCCCGGTCACGGCTGAACAGGAGGGCACGGGCGAACCGGGGAGGCCACTCCTTCGGTGGAACGAGCCGTGAAAGGCGCGCAAGCGGATGAATGGCTGATTACGGTGCCCGAGTGGGACGGAACAGGGCGGGCGCGGCCTTCTGGGCGGCTCCTTGTGGTCCCGGGGCGTCGGGGAAGCGCAGCGCGTGGAGTGACGGCGACCTACTCGGGCTCGTTCCTGCCGCTGAGTGAATTGGTTGTACGCGGCGGGCGTGCGACGACGTGGATGTACGTGAACAGGCGGTGGCGATGATGACGCAGGACGAGGCGGTTGCGGGGAGTCCGGGAAGAGGCCGGATGATCCGGGGTCCGGCGTGATGGTCGCGTTCGGGAAGCAGCTGAAGCTGCTGCGGACGCGCGCGGGCTGGACCGGACGGAGTTCGGGAAGCGGGTGGGGTACGCCGGGCAGTCGGTCGCCTCGTTCGAGCAGGGAGACGGATCCCGCAGCCCGCGTTCATCGACAAGGCGGACCGGGTGCTTGATGCCGGGGCATGCTGCTGGCGCTGAAGGAGGAGGTCGCGCGTGCGCAGTACCCTGCGTTCTTCCGGGACGCTGCGCGCTTGGAATCTGATGCGCTGGAGTTGTTCCTGTACGCGGTGAGCGCCGTACCCGGGCTCTTGCAAACCGAGGAGTACACGCGCGCTCTACTGGCGATGCGGAGGCCCTGCTGGACGAGGACACCATTGAGCAGCGGGTGTCGGCGCGTACCGCAAGGCAGGAAATTCTTAACCAATGGCCCGCACCTTTGATGAGTTTCGTCATAGAAGAGGCAGTTCTGCGCAGGCCGTTCGGTGGAGAGTCCGTGCTGCGTGGAGTGCTTGAGCAGATCCTCCTCGTCGGACGGAAGCGAAACGTAGAAATCCAGGTCATGCCGATCGACCGCGAAGACAACGCGGGAGTGGACGGGCCGTTCACTCTGATCACGCGCAAGGGCGGTGATCAGGTTGCGTACCTGGAGGTCCAAGGTCGCAGCATCCTGCTGACCGATCGCAACGAGGTGCGTTCTGTGGCGGCCCGCTATGGGATTATCCGTTCGCAGGCTCTCACTCCACGGGAGTCTCTCGCATTCATCGAGAAGTTGCTGGGAGAGCTATGACAACCACAGATGCTTCTGCGACGCAGGAGCTGGCTTGGTTCAAGAGCAGCTACAGCGGGGCCGAAGGTGGCGAGTGCCTGGAGGTCGCCACCGATTCCAGGTGTGTCCTCGTCCGTGACTCGAAACGGGTGGACGGACCGGTGCTGGCTGTTGGCCAGCAGGCATGGATTGGGTTGGTCGGGCTGGCCACCGCCTGACGTTAGGCAAACGACTGGAGGGTCCCGCCGCGCCGCGAATGGCGTTACGGCGGGGCCCTCCTGTGAGTTGTAGGGCTACTCGTCCACGCCCCTCCGTGGCGGATCATCCGCCACGCTGCCAGGCAGGCGCTGCGGTCCAGCTTGGTGTTGAGCTTCTCGACCAGCTCGGACGGCCAGGGTCGCTGTGTGTCCGCAAGGGAAATGGGGATTCGCCGGACTTGGCCGCGAGTCCGGCCATCTGCGCCCGGCCGTCGCTCACAGCTTCACACCTCCGAATGAATTGAACGGTTCAATCCATTAGTTGGCGCGACTGGTGAATTCCGATCCGACGTTCATGCAGATCAATTGTGCTTGAAACATTGCTTGAACGGTGGGGCGCCGCTAGCGTGCGGCCCGTGGATTGAATCGACTCAGTTCGCTCTCTGCCCCGCCCGCACGTGGCGGGAGCAGTCGCAGTGCAGTGCGGATCGATCTGCGTATGCCTGTTGTCCGGACCTGCTCGTCAGAGGAGTCTCGCGTATGCCTGACAGCCCGCTCAGCCGCAGACAGGTCGTCGGCATCATCGGCGCCGGGACGGCTGGACTCGCGCTTCCGCTGGCACCCGCCACTACGGCAGACGCTTCCGCCCCGGCAAGGCCCTTCAGGAGCGCGCCGTCCGCAACCGGGCCTCCGGCCGGGCGCCCAGCGCCGCGCCGCTCAGTGCTGCGGAGTTCAGGACACCTGCGCAGCACTACCGGCCGGCCGTGCGCTGGTGGTGGGCCGCCCCGCTAGGTGTCGAGGAGACCGTCCGCGAGATAACCGCCATCGCTGAGGCCGGCTTCGGTGAGGTGGAGATCGCATACTCCGCGGACGCCTGGGCCAATGACGATCAGCGCACCAACCTGCGGGCGGCGCTGGAGACTGCGGCGGAGCTCGGCACGGTCAAGGTCAGCATGACGATGGGCGCCGCGTGGCCGGTCCAGACGCCCAACACCGGTGCCGGTAGCGGCTATGCGCAGCAGGAAGTGCAGTACGGCCGGGTCGATGTCACCGGCGGCAGTACCTTCTCCGACGACCTGCCCAAGCCGATCGATGACCTGGACGGGGTGCGGCGCAGCTCAGTGGTGGCCGTTACGGCGGCGAAGGTGGTCGAGCGGGGCCCGGCGGCCGAACTCCTGCCTGTCTCCGAGCGCCCCCACTACGGCACGCCGATCCGTGTGCCGTCCGTCTCCACGGTCCTGGACGAGTCCTCGCTGACAGACCTCACCGCCGGGGTGAAGGACGGAAAGCTGACATGGACGGCGCCCGCGGGGACTGGATCCTGATGGCCTTCTGGCAACGCGATGCGTCCAGGATCGTCACCAGCGCCTTCGACAAGGAAGCCGCGGCCAAGGCAGCCGAGTATCTGGATCAGCACCAGATCGGCGACGACAATGTCGGCGCGCTGCGGAAGGCCGGGCGGACCTGTTCGAGGATTCCCTCGAACTCAACGCGGACTCCCTGTTCTGGGCCCCTTCGTTCCCGGCGGAGTTCAAGGCCCGGCGCGGCTACGACATGGCGAAGTACCTGCCGTTGATGTTCCAGCACGGCATGAGCCGGTACTGGGTGCCGACCACGTCGCCCACCGCGGACTTCGACCTGCCGGACGGCAAGGGCGCCAAGATCCGCAACGATTACTACACCCTGCTGACCGACCTCTACGTCGAACACCACCTGGCGCCCTTCCAGCGCTGGGCCGAGAAGTACGGGATGCAGTACAAGGCCCAGGCCGCGTACGGCCAGGACCTCGAACCCATCCGCAGCAACCGCGAACTCGCCCGCATGGGCGGCCGGGTGGAAGGCGAGTCGTACAACTCGGGGACCGGTTCCCGACCGACATCGACAACTACGGCTGGCGCTTCGCCCTCGACTGGCAGCGGACGGTGGCCGGAGGAGCCCATCAGGGCGGTACCAATCGCATCTCTACCGAACTCGGCGCACAGCCGGAGCACTCCGGCCGGATCAACATCGGCGACTACAAGGCAATGATCGACAAGGAGTGGGCCGCCGGCATCACCCAGCCCTTCCTGCACGGCTTTCAGTACATGTCCATCGGAGCTCCGTGGCCGGGCAAGTACCGCTTCGGCGACAACTCCCACGACAGCTTCAACGACCTGAACAAGCCCCAGTGGCCGGTGTTCCGGGCCGCCACCGCCTACTGGGCGCGCGGCACCCAGATCCTGGAGACCGGAGCACCCTGACCGACCTCGTCATCTACCGCAAGGGCTTCCTCACCACCGCTGCCCGAATGGAGTCCGACGAAGGAACCCAGCCTGCCCAGCTCTTCGAGACCCGTCGGCTGGAACGTAAGGGCTATACCGTCGAATACCTCGACCCGGAAGGCCTCGCCGAGGACGGTGCCGTCGGCGCCGGCGTGTTGTTCCCGGACGGGCCCCGATACCGGGCACTCGTGATCGACGAGCGGGCCGTACCCGTCGCCGCGGCCAAGGCACTCCTCAAGGCCGCGAAGGCGGGCTGACCATCGTCTTCGTCGGCACACCGCCCGACAAGGACACGACGTACGCCTCCGGCTCCGCGGGCGACCGCGAAGTCGCGGGACTGATCCGGCAGGTCCTGAGGGCCAAGCACGTCCGGCGGTGTGCGACCCAGGGAGATGTGGCCGAGGCCCTCGACCAGGAAGACCTCGCTCCGCGCGCGGCGTGGGACGACGCCCATGTCCTCACGCAGATGCGACAGGCCGACGGTGTCCGCTACCTCTACCTGTACAACCCGGGAAACAGCGCGGTTGTCTTCGCACCGGCGATCGAGGGAACGGGCGCTGTGTTCGACATGGATCTGTGGACCGGATCCATCACACCGGCTGCCCGATACGACGAGCGCAAGGGCCATGTAGTTGTCCCCATGACCCTCCAAGCCCAGGAAACCCGCGTGATCGCACTCCACAAGTCGGCCCGACGCGTGCATGTGACCGGAGAGGGCCCCGACGGCGGCACGCTCCTCACCACGGCCGACGGGAAGATTCTCTGGAAGACCACAGAAGGCGGTACGCAGCAGCTACGGCTGAGCAACGGCAAGGCAGTACGGGCGACGGCGGACGTTCCCGACCGTGCGGCGAACGCCGGTCCCTTCTCCTGGAGTCTGTCCGTCGAGGCCTACACACCCACCGGGCACAAGACCATCAAGATCCCGGCCCTGTCCGGAACCTTCCCGCTCTGGGACTGGCGCGACCGGCGGGAGATCGCCGGAGAATCCGGCATCGGCACGTACACCGGGAAACTGACCATCCCGCAGGGATGGCTCGGCCGTGGCAAGGGGTCCAGGTGAACCTGGGCAAGGTGGAAGGCACCGCGGAAATCTACGTCGGTGACAAGAAAGTGGGTACGCAGATCACTTCCGACGTCGACTGGGATCTCACCCCGTACGTCGAAGCGGGCCCCAACGAGTTCAAGGTCGTCGTGAGAACCACGCTCCGCAACGCCGCCACCGCCTACAACAAGTCCAGCACACGCACATCCGCCTATGGACTGCGCGGCCCCTGCGCGTCGAGCCCTTCGCAGTTGCCACGATCTGCACCCCTTGACCCATCCGACCGGGCAGGGCCGATGGCCGGCACCCGTGGCCCCGGCCTTCGCCACTGTTGGGTGTCAGCCCGGCGACCCCTGTCCGTTTCTGGGGCCGCGACCGCCCGGTGCGGGGACCGCTTGTCCGCACCCTCATCCGAGGTGGGCCGTCCGGGCGTCGGTGAGCGGCCGGACGTGGTGCCGTCCGATCGGAAGCATCAGCGGTCGGCCGGAGACGGGGTCCTCGATGATGCGGCTGTCGAGGCCGAACACCGCGTGGACGGTCTCCTGCGTCAGCACCTCGGCAGGAAACCGGTCGCGTGCAGGCGCCCGTTGGCGAGGGCGATCAGGTGGTCCGCGTACCGGGCTGCGAGGTTGAGGTCGTGCAGCACCATGACGATGGTGGTGCCCCGTGTCCGGTTCAGGTCGGTCAGCAGGTCCAGGACCTCGATCTGGTGGCTTGCGTCGAGGAACGTGGTGGGTTCGTCGAGCAGCAACAGGTCGGTCTGCTGGGCCAGTGCCATCGCGATCCACACGCTGGCGCTGCCCACCTGACAGTTCGTCGACGGAGCGGTCGGCGAGCGCCGTCGTCTGCGTTGCTTCGAGGGCGGTCGACACGGCGGCGTCGTCGTTCTCGTTCCAGCGGGAGAAGACACCCTGGTGCGGGTGGCGCCCGCGGCCGACGAGGTCCCCGACGGTGATGCCCTCGGGGCGACGGGTGACTGCGGCAGCAGGCCGAGCGTACGGGCCAGTTCCTTGGCATTGATGCGGTGCACCTCTTTGCCGTCCAGTACGACGCGGCCCTCGCGGGTGCGAGCAGACGGGACAGCGAGCGCAGCAGCGTCGACTTCCGCAGGCGTTCGCACCGACGATCACCGTGATCCGGCCCGGAGGTACGGCCAGGTCGAGGGATTCGACGACGATGCGGTCGCCGTAGCCGAGGGTGAGGTGTTCGGCGGTCAGTGAGTGGGTCGTGGTCATAGCGAGCCTCCCGCCCGATTGGTGCGGATGACCAGGTAGACGAGGTAGGGCGCGCCGAGAACACCGGTGACGATGCCGACCGGGTAGCGCTCGCCGAAGGTGAACTGGCCGCAGAAGTCGGCGACCAGTACCAGCAGGGAGCCGACGAGTCCGGCGGGCACGAGCAGGGAGCCGCCCGCTCCCACGATCCGGGCCGCGATGGGGCCGGAGAGGAACGCCACGAACGCGATCGGTCCCGCCGCTGCCGTCGCGAAGGCGATCAGTCCGACAGCGGCCACGATCACCGTGATGCGGGTGCGTTCGACGCGGACCCCGAGGGCCGAGGCGGTGTCGTCGCCGAGTTGCATCGCGGAGAGGTTGCGTGACTGGTGCAGCAGTACGGGGTCAGCACGGCCACAGCCGCGAGGGCGGGCACGACCTGGTCCCAGGTCGCACCGTTGAGGCTGCCGGTCAGCCAGCGCATCGCCTCCTGGAGGTCCCACTCGGCGGCCTGGGACAGGACGTAGGAGGTGATGCTGTCGAGCATCGCCGATATTCCGATGCCGATCAGGATGAGCCGTGCGCCGACGACACCGCCCTGAACGCCAGCGAGTACACCAGCATGGCCACGCCGAGGGCCGCGGCGATGGCGATGACCGACACCTGCACCTCGCCGAGGTTCAGTGTCACGATCGCGATCGCCGCCGCGGCGCTCGCCCCGGAGCTGATGCCGATGATGTCCGGGCTGGCCAGGGGTTGCGGAGCATCGTCTGGAAGGTGACACCGGCCAGACCGAAGCTGAATCCCGCCGTCATGGCGAGGACCGCCCGCGGGATCCGTAGCCGCCCACGGTGAAGGAGGCCCCGGGTACCTGCTCGCCGAGGATCACTCGGACCACGTCTCCGGGCGGGTAGAACGTCCGCCCGGCGACCAGACTCACGGCGAATGCGGCGACGACCAGAGCGGCCAGCAGCAGGACGACGAGGCGGCGCCGGGAGGCGCGGCGGATCCGGCCGCGGGCGGCGGCATCGGCGGACGGCGGCCGGGTGAGGATCTTGGTGCTCACAGGGCACGCACTTTCTGTCTGCGGACGATGTAGATGAAGAAGGGGCACCGACCAGCGCCGTCACGATGCCCACGTCGATCTCGGCGGGGCGCGCCACAACACGTCCGACAACATCGGCGGCCGTGAGCAGCGACGCACCCAGCAGCGCCGAGAGCGGCAGCAGCCAGCGGTGGTCCACCCCGACCAGCAGACGGCAGGCGTGCGGGACGACGAGACCGACGAACCCGATCGGCCCGGCGACCGCGGTCGACGCGCCGCACAGCAGGACCGCACCGGTTGCGGCCACGGCCCGTGCGACGGCGACTCGTTCGCCGAGTCCGGCCGCGAGCTCGTCGCCCAGCGCGAGCGAGTTGAGGGCGCGTGCCGACAACAGGCAGACGGCGAAACCCACCACGAGGAAGGGTGCCACCTGCCCGATGCGCTCGAAGGACGCACCGCCGACGCCGCCGATCTGCCAGAGCCGGAAACTGCCGGCGATGTCGTTGCGGGCAGGACGACCGCGCTGACGAGCGAGGCGAACGCCGCCGACGTGGCGGTGCCGGCCAGCGCGAGCTTGAGGGGCGTGGCGCCTCCCCGTCCGAGCGTCCCGACCGCGTACACGAACACGGCCGAGACTGCCGCGCCCGCTGTCGCGACCCAGATGTACCCGGTCGGCGATGTGAGACCGAAGAAGGCGACCGCCGTGACGACGGCGAACGAGGCGCCCATGTTGACCCCAGAATGCCCGGGTCGGCCAGTGGGTTGCGGGTCACGCCCTGCATCACCCGCCGGCCAGGCCGAGCGCCGCGCCGACCACGACTGCGAGCACGGTGCGGGGCAGCCGTTTGGTGGCCGCCGCCTGCCCCAGGGTTTCGTCGGTGCCGCCGAGCGCCGCCCAGACGTCGGACCAGGGAACGTCGCGCGAGCCGAAGGCGACGGATGCCAGCATGATCGCGGCCAGTACCAGGACCGCGCCGAGGAGCCACAGTGTGCGGACGCCTGCCGGACGCCGCCGTGCCACGGCGGCGTCCGGTACGCCACGGAGCCGACCGTGGTCACTTGACCTTGTCCGCGGCGCCGGCGAGCGCTGCGACGTAGTCGTCCAGCACCCATGAGATCGACAGCGGCGTGGGGTTCGCCGCGGTAGCCAGGAGCGCTGCCGGGCAGCAGGTAGGCCGAGCCACGCTTGATGGCCGGCATCTTCGAGATCAGCGGGTCCTTGCTGAGCGTCTTGAGCATCTCGCCCTTGTCATCGCCGTACCCGGTGATGATGTCGACGTCGTCGAACTCGTCGATGCGTTCGGCGCTCTTGGTAAGGGCGAACTTGTCCGTGCCCTCGGATGCCTTCGTGATGCTCTGCGGAATCTTCAGACCGAGGTCCTCGAAGAACTGTGTCCGGGTGTCGTTCGCGGTGTAGAAGCCGATCTCGCTGACGTCGTTGGGATCCACGTGCGTCATGAACATCGCCGTCTTGCCCTTGAGCTGGGGGTACTTCGCGGCGGTGGTTGCGATCTCCTCGTCGAGATCGGTGATCATCTTCTCGCCCTCGTCGGCGAGCCCGATCGCTTTGCTGTTCGACCGTATGATCTCGCGCCACGGTGTCGCCCAGGCGGCGTCCGGGTAGGCCACCACGGGGGCGATCTCGCTCAGCGTGTCGTAGTCCTTGCGGGTCAGTCCCGAGTACGCGGCCAGGATCACGTCCGGCTTGGTGTCGGCCACCGCCTCGAAGTCGATTCCGTCGGTCTCGTCGAAGAGGACCGGCGTCTTGGCCTTCAGCTCATCGAGCCGCTCCTCGACCCAGGGCAGTACCCGTCACCGTCGTCGTCGCCGAAGTTCGCTGCGGCCATGCCGACCGGTACGACACCGAGTGCCAGCGGGACTTCGTGGTTGGCCCAGTTCACCGTGGCGACGCGCTTGGGCTTGGCGGGAATCGTGGTCTTGCCCAGGGCGTGTTCGACCGTCAGCGGGAATCCGCTCGAACTGCCCTCCTGCCCTTGCTGTCGGCGTCGGTGGATCCGCCGCAGGCGGCGACGCCGAACAGGGTGGCTGCCACGGCGAGCAGGCGAAGACGGTGTGAAGACATGGGTGCGTACTCAGCTCTCAAGGTTTCGGGGTGCCGCTTTCGCACGTCCGGGTCGCGGGATCCCGGCATGGAGGGGCGCACCACGCTCGCAAAGCGAGTTAGGTAAGGCTTACCTGGGTAGCTTATGGGAGGTTGTTCGAATGTCGCAATCGGCTGATCGGGACACCTGATGTAGCGATTGGGACATCAGGAGCCGCCTCATGCCCGGAGCAGGCTGTGTATGCGTATGACCGGGGACGCTCGACAGCGTGGCGGACGGCGCCGTGTCCGGCCTGCCCGTGGTCGGCTCAACCGGGCCGGAACGTACCCGGGGTCAGCCCGTCGTGCGCCGGAAGGCCGCGCCGAAGGCGCTGGCCGATCGGTATCCGACCTGCTCCGCCACGGTCTGGACGTCCCGGCCCCGGGCGAGCAGCGCAACCGCGTGCTGCGCACGTACCGCCGCTACCCAACGCGCAAAACTCGTGCCGGTCTCGGTGTTGAACGCGCGGGTGATCGTGCGGGGCTCACGCCGAGCGCGGAAGCCCAGTCCGACAGTGTCCGCGGGTCGCCCGGATCCTCACGCACCGCCTCGGCTATCGGGCGCAGCAGGGCGCAGGCGGGCACCTGCACGAGCAGCTCGCGCGGCGAGGGTCTGAGTACATCGAGTACGAGTACCTCGGTCGCCGCTCGCGATTCGGCGGAGAGCCCGGGATCGCTGAGCCGTTCCAGCAGGAGCCGGAGCAAGGGGTGATCTCGACGGCCACGGGCATGTCGGAGATCGACGAGGTGGTGCGGAAGCCGAAGAAGCTCGCACGGAACCAAGTGCCGGCGACGGCCGAGCCGGAGTGCAGTGTCCCCGCGGGCATCCACAGGCCGAGTGCAGGGGTGACTGTCCAGGCCCGTGCGCCCACCACAGCCATGGAGGCGCCCCGCTCGTTCCAGAGCAGCTCGTGGAAGGGGTGCGAGTGGTCGCCCCAGACGGTGTCGTGCGGGACGACCTCGTCGTAGCCCATGATGACGAACGTCGCGTCTGTCGAGCCGGGCGCGAGGGCCGGCAGCGATCTGGTCTCCGTGGTCATGCGTGGGCCCCGGAGCGCGGGGCCGACGGCACGGGAGGGTGGTCGCATTGACTCACCCTACTGGCCTCGCGGGCTGGGTAATTCGGGGCAGATACGGAAGTGCCGTCCGACGCCATCAGGCCCGCGCCCGCCGGGCCGGTCGGTTCCGTAGTGCTTCAGCGGCGCATACGTACCGGGGAAGGGGCTGTTGAGCCCGGTGCCTGAGAACCCGGCGAACGCTGTCTGCGCCCGGTCCAGCAGCTCGGACGGTGTGTGGAAGCCGTCCGTGCCCAGGAACCAGCCGGGACAGGCCGTTGACGAACTGCCACGGGGTGACTGAGGCGAGCGCGGCGGCCCGGAAGCCGGCTCGGCGGTGTGGGAGTCCGTGATGTGGTCGAGCTCGCCCTCCAGTGCCGTGTCGTCGAGGAAGATTCCGTTGCGTACCTGCTCGGGAACGATCCTGGAGGAGTGCGGTACGTGCAGGAGCACCGGCGACCCGGGGATCGTCCGGGACGCAGCCGGGGTCGGTCGACTGCCTATGGGTCCCCACGATGTGGACCTGGGCGCCGTTGACATCGAGCTCCGTGTACGCGAAGCCCTTGTTGGGCCACCAGTGCGAACCGCAGGCGTCCTTGTGGATGTGCTGCTCCGGCCCGTCACCGGTGTCCGGTACGGGTACTGCGCGGCGGCGTTCTGCAGCAGTGCGTCGGAGAAGGAGTTGTCGAACGCCTCCTGGATCACGACGAGGTCGTTGCCGGAGCGTTGCCGCCGGCGCACCATCAGGAGTGCGTCGTCAGCGAAGAGCCGCGTAGACGATGAGGTTGTCCACGGGGTGGCCCTTGTCGTCGAACGCGCCGTCGCAGGTGACCAGGCGCAGGACGCGGTCGTCGGTCTTCCCGTACACCTTCTGCGTGGGAAGGCGTTCTTGCTGACGGTCTCGGTTCCGGTCACGGTGAAGTGTGATGTCTTTCCCTGCTCATCGCGCACGGCGATGTCCGCGCCCTTGTCGATGTCCTGAGGTCGTGGAAGACGGCCTTGCCGAGGCGGGTGTCGTTGTGTCCGATGATTACCGCGGGTCCGGGCCGGCCTGGGGTGGCCCCGCCGGTGTACCAGCCGGCGGTCATGCCCTTCTCGGCGGGCGGGACCTCGACGGTGCCGTCCGCGTTGAGTCCGAGCTTCATCAGGGCACTGTCCACCCCGATGGAGGGATGGTGACCTTGGTGGGGCAGCCGCCTGCGCGGTCTTGGGGAGCCGGCCGTTGCCGCGGCGCTGGGGACGAGTCCACCGTGGCAGCCGTGCCCGCCTCCGGGGTGTCGGACGAACAGCCCGTGAGGACGAGGCAGCAGATGACCGGCAGGATGACGGCTGGCCATATCGTGCGGTGTGTACGGGACATGGTGGCTCCAGGGCGACGGGGGCGGGGATGGGGATGGGGGCGGCGGCGGAACGAGCAGTGGCGCCGCCCGGGAGGACGGCGCCACTGCCGTGGATCAGCTGTTGCGTTGGGCGGCGGTGCGGCGGCGCAGCACGACAGTGCCCGCGCCCGCGAGCAGGACCGCACCGATGGCGGACCCGTACAGAGCGGCCGTGTCGTCTCCGGTGCCGACGGGACGTTCACCGGCGGCGACGCCGCCGCGAGGAACCGCGGTGGGTGTTGCCGGGGAGGGCCTGCTCGCCTCGGTGGGTACCGGGTCGCGCCCTCTTGGCGCGCTCCGGCTGTGCGGCGGTGGGCACCGGTGTGGGCGTGTCGTCGGTCGCGAAGGCCCCGGTGGAGGGACGAGCACCGCGGCGGCCGCGACTGCGGTGAGGATCGCGGTACGCAGGGTGGAACGGTGGGACATGGATGACTCCGATTCCAGCTCGGCGTTGGGGTGCCTGAATGCCGGTTCGCATCAGGCGCCGGGCATGCCGACAGACTGGAGTGAAGTTATGAGGAACCTGTCAGGACGCTGTGGTCATCGCATCAGGCTTTGGGCTCCGGTGGTTCGGCCGGCAGCCGCAGCGTGAACACCGAACCCTCCCCGGCCGTGCTGACCACACTGGCCGTGCCGCCGTGGGCCTCGATGAGCTTGCGGACGATCGCCAGGCCGAGCCCGCTGCCACCACTGCGCCGGTTACGGGACTTTTCGGCTCGCCAGAAGCGGTCGAAGACGTAACGCAGATCCTCCGGCGCGATGCCGCTGCCGGTGTCGGCGACCTCCAGAGCTGCCCAACACCGTTCTTCCCCGGATTCGATGGCGTACGCGCGCAATGTCACGCGGCCGCCCGCCGGAGTGTGACGTACCGCGTTGGTGACCAGATTGCCCACCGCCTGACGCAGCCGGACCGGGTCGGCGGTGAGGGTGAGGGTGGACCGGCGGATGACGCGGTCACGGTCAGGCTCACTCCGGCCGAATCGGCCTGCGCCTGATGTGCCGCCGCGACATGATTCAGCAACTCGCCGAGCCGTACCGCAGGTTCGGGATGCACACGCAGCGCCCCGCATCGGCTGCCGAAAGGTCCTGGAGGTCGTCGATGATGTGCTGCAGTTGCAACGCCTCCTCCAGAAGCGAGGAGATGAACGCCGCGTCGGGATCGGCGATGCCGTCCTGCGCGCCTTCCAGCCAGCCCGGATATTGCTCAACGGGGTGCGCAGCTCGTGCGCGACATCGCTGACCATCACCTTGCGCTGCTCCTCGAGGCGGGCGCGATGGGCGGACATGTCGTTGAAGGCTGCGGCCAGCCGCCCGATCTCGTTGTCCGCGGTGACCAGCACGGGGGCGGTGTCCTCACCGTCCCGCATGCGCTGGGCCGCGCCCGTGAGCGCGTGCAACGGCCGTACGAGCCGGGCCCCGGCGAGTACCGATGCGCCCACGGTGAGGGCGAGGACGAGGGCCGCGACCCTGCGATCCGGGCGGTGTTCGCCGGGGAGAGATCGAAACCGGAGACGGTGGCGTCACCCGGATCGCCGATGAACAGCAGTGCGGGGAGGCGACATAGGAGCTGAGCTGTTCGCGGCGGGCGGTGCCCACGCAGGAGGCGATGGCACGGTCGGCCTCGCCGTTGAGTGCGGTCGGTGCGGGGCTGGGGAGGCCCGTTCCCGGCGGCCGGGATAGGTGGCCTGCGGGGACCGGGCGCCGGCTGCACGGTCGGGACGGGCGAAGGCAGAGACGTAGTCGGCTCCGGTGATGCGCCCCAGGCGAGATCCAGGTTGAGCCTCACGCTCTCCCTGCCCTGGCGGTCCAGGCAGGCATCGGCAAGCTGATTGAGCGCGGCGAGCGCCTTCTTCTCCGTCGCGGTCGGCTTGTCCAGGACCTCCGTTCCGCACCCGATGCCCTGTACTCGGTCGGGATCGTTGCCGACCGCCTGGACCATGGGACGTCCGCTCCGCCCCTGGACGACATCGGCGGCGATCCCCTGGCGCCAAAGCATTTCACGGCCCGGTCGGCGGCGCGCCTCAGTGTCTCGCGTTCGGCCGCGGGCAGCCGGAACGGGCCGACGGCACGGGGTCGACACGGTCGGCGGGGAGCCGGCCGCGGTGATGCCCGCGCCATCAGCGTCGTTGTCCCCATCGGCAGTGCCGGTCGCGCCCGCGGACCCGCGGTGTCCACCGACAACGGGTCGACGACGGCCGAGGCCTGCGGTGGCAGGGCCGGCGGAGACGGGACGCCTCGGCGGCGGAGTCGGCGATGAGGCCACGGTTCTGGGTGGTCAGCGTGATTCGGCGGCCGGAATCGTCGGCCAGCTCGCGTACGGTCGCCCCGACGTCGTCCCATTCGGGGTGCTCGGCCGCGTACCCCAGCAGCGTGGTGTAGATCCGGGTGTCCGCAGCGAGGTTCTGGCCCTGCTGCTGCTCGATCGCGCCCGAAGTGGTCTGCACGGCCAGCCAGGCGGTGGCGGCCACCGAGCACGCGGCGACGAGCGCGGACACGGCCAGCAGCCGGCCGAGCAGGCTCTTGCGCAGCGGCAGCCGCAGCCGCCTACTTCGCTGATGCACGTGAGTCGCCCTTCGCGGGGTCGGTCAGCTTGTAGCCGATGCCGAAGACGGTGAGCAGCCGGACCGGGCGCCGCGGGCGGGCTCGATCTTCTTCCGGAGATTCATCACGTGCACATCGACGGTGCGGACGCTGATGTAGCGGTCGAACCCGTGGAGTTCCTCCAGCAGCTGCTGCCGGGTGAAGACCCGTTCGGGCTCGGCGGCCATCGTCGCGAGGATGCGGAACTCACCCGGTGTGCAGTCGATGTGCCCGCCGCCGACCGACACTTCGTGCCGGACGGGGTCCACGGCCAGCGCTCCCACCCGCAGCACATGAACATCGTCGGGGACGGTGCGCCGCTGGGTGCGCCGCAGGAGCGTGCGGACCCGGGCCATCAGCTCTCGCGGGCTGTACGGCTTGGTCATGTAGTCGTCCGCGCCCAGGTCGAGGCCGAGCAGCAGATCGTCCTCGGTGGTCCGGGCGGTGAGCATCAGGACCGGCAACTCGCGTGACTCGGCGCGCAGTACGCGTACGACGTCCAGTCCGTCGGCCCGCGGCATCATCACGTCGAGGACGAGCAGGTCCGGCTCCCGGCGGCGGACCTGCTCCAGCGCGTCGAGGCCGTCCCCGACGACGGTAACCGCATGGCCCTCGCGTTCGAGGTAGCGGCGGACGAGTTCGGCCTGCTTCGCGTCGTCTTCCGCGACTATCACATATGCGCACACGCGGACGATCGTAGAGGGTGCCTGCGCTGGTCAGGCCCGGGCGTAGCTGCCGAGGGCCGGTTCGAGCAGGTCGAAGGCGCGGGCGGCCTCGTCGTCGAGGACCGTGGCGATTTCGCGGTTGGTGTGGCCCGCGAGGGTGAGCTCCTGGATGCGTCCGAACAGTACGCGCTGTACACCGCCGATCAGAGCCGCGGCTGCACGCGGGTGATGTCGTCGCCCGCGCGCCGGTGGCCTCGGCGAGCACTCCGGCCAGCGCTGCCTCGCGCTGATCGTGCAGGCCGCGCAGGCAGGTTGAGAGCGTGGGGCTGTCGGCGATCATCCGGGAGAACTCCGGACCGGCGAAGCCGGCGACAGGGTCCTGCGCCGTGACGGCGGCCATGAACGCGCTGCGCAGCGCGGTCAGGGCGGACTCACCGGTCGCCCGGCCGACGACTGCGAGCGTAAGGCTCGCGGCGAACTCGTCCTGGCGGTCCAGCGCCAGATCATCCTTGCGCGGGGCCTGCCTCCGGCCTGATTGTCGCCTTTACCCTCGGCGCCGGGCCGGAGAGCGAGGAGAAGAGGCTGCGCGCCGAGGGTGCCCGGATCACGATGCCGCTACGTGAAGAGCCGTAGGGCGAGCGACTCTTCCGGATCACCGACCCCAGCGGCGTGATCATTCAGTTCGTCGAGTGGGTCACCGTGCCGGAATCGGAGGCTGCGTGAGCCACACCGCCGGAGAGCCTTCGAATGCCCATGAACCGACGGGATCGGCGCCCACTCACCGCGCGTGAGCGGAGGCAGCGGCGGGCGAGTGGCAGACCACCCCGGTCACATTAGGCAGCCATGGCCACAGACGTCCTGCCGAGGGCCGACTCGGGCTGGGGCTGGGGCTGGGCGAATACCACGACTCGCAACAGCGCGAACCGCCCGACCCGGCCAGCGCCGACGCCGACAGGTAGACGCCCTGCTCGACCAGTGCGGAGGGCGCGGAGTGCACCGCGTGCAGTATGAGCAGCGCCCCGGTCGTGAACACGTAACTCACGGCGACCGTCAGCCCGGACTGCAGATGGACACTCCAGCCTCTGCGTTCACTCCGGAAGGATATCCGGCTGTGCAGTTCAGTCGCGATCACTGTGGAGACGACGGTGATGAGCGCGTTGGCGACAACCATCGGCATCGACCCGCTGAGCAGCACGAGCACCCGCTGGACGCAAGCCCGACCCCGCCACCACAGACAACGAACCGCACGAACGCTCCGAAGAGCGGGTGGGCGCTACGGGCCGGCCGGTGCGGTCGGAGCGAGTGGGCGGTCACGGGCGAGCCTCCGGAGGGTTTGGAGCGGTGCTTTGATTCCACCCCACAACCTAGGGGCAGCGCATCGTCCGAACGACCCGGACAGACCCCGACTTCAGTAGGGGAATCCCCAGGTGCTCCGGTAGCCAGCCCCAAAACCGCGCGGTGCGGCACCTCGCCGGTGAGGCAGGCGTACGGCAGTTCCTCGACATCGGTTCCGGTATTCCGACCGAGCCCAACCTGCACCAGATTGCCCAGGCGTCGGCCCCGGACGCGCGTGTCGTGTACGTGGACAACGACCCGATCGTCCTGGCCCACTCCGCCACTCCGGGCCGGGGCTCTGGGGAGCACGTGTTCGACCGTGATGCGCGGGGCGTCGTAAGTAGTCACGATGTCGTTCTCGGCGACCAACTCGTCGAGCCGTAGAAGGATGTACCGGCGTGTCCTCAACTCGTGGTAGACCTCGCCGTCGAGCCGGCGCAGTGTCCCGGCCCGCTCGGTCTCTGTCAGCTGGAGGGCCGGCGCTTCCAGGCCCTTGCCGGCGTTCAGTTCCTTCTAGAGTTCGGCGAATCGGCACACACGCACAGTGGTGTAGACGCCTCGGACGAACATGCTCGCCGCGAGGCGCTCGAGCAACCGAAGGAAGGAACTTAGCCACAAGGGATCGTCTCCGTGGGACCGCAGTGCCCAGAGCGCGGCGGGCCACCAGTCGTTGTTGTCCAGCTGCAGCAGCCTGCGAAGCCACAGGTTGACCTGGTCCGACCTGTCTGCGGCCACATACGCCTTGCCCGGTGGCGGCATTCGTTTGGTCAGCGGCGTGAGAACTGCGGACCATGGCAGGCCAGGAGCCCGCTTCCGCGGCACTGCTGGATTGCCGACCGCGTACTGGCAATACCTCGCCCCGCCCGCCGTCAACGCCGAGCGGAGCGCGCAGCGGCAGGCTGCGTGTGGTCCCGCGCATCGAGCGGCCAACCGACCCGGCGGATGTCAGACGAGCTGGGTGAGCTTCTTCGCCGTACTGCAGTGCTCGGTCCGCCCGTGCCGCCACAGCTGCACCGCGGTCAGCGTGAGGAGCGCGGCGAACACTACGAGGAACACGCCCGTGATCACCGTCTGTCGGCTACCTGCCGCTGGATCGTCGTAGGACAGCAGGCCGAGGGCGGACAGCAGCAATCCCGCCACGTACACCGAGCGGACGCGCCGTAGCTGCCGCACCGCACGAGGAGCAAGAGCAACACGCTTCACAAGAGCCATGCTCATCTCTGTACCCCTACGTGGACGAGGAGACATCGAATTTCTGGACAACCGTATTGCGGGGACCGCCCTCTACGTTCCGTTCCTCATCGCGTTCGGCGCCCTCGGCCTGATCATGTCGGTGCTCATCGTCGGCAACGTCGTCGTGTCGGCCGTCGGTACGGGAACGCGCCGCATCGGCATCCTCAACGCCATCGGTTTCACTCCGGTCCACGTTGTACGGGCCTACGTCGGTCGGTGGCCGAGGCCCGGCCGGGCCGAGGGTGGGCGGGCCCTGCCCACCCTCGGCCCGGCGCGTCCCTCAGTGCCCGGCTGCCCGAAGCCAGAACGCCTTGCCCTTCGAGGCGTTCTCGCCGAGGTCGACCGGCAGCCCGGTGGTGCGCAGACGGTCGCCGGAGAAGGTGCCGATCGTCCGGTCGGACTGGGTTCCGTCGTCGTCGATCGTCACGTCCGTCACGGTGTAGCGGGCGTGCGGATCGAGCCAGCGCAGCTTCGCGTCCACGGTGGTGTCGACCGTGCCCGCGGCGGTGGCGATCACAAGGGCCGTCCTGCGGCGGTCGTCCGCGTACATCCAGACGTACGGGCCCCTGGACGAATCCCACTCGGTGGTGTCCCAGCCCTCGCCGAGATGGACCGGGAGGAACTGGCCGTCGGTGAGGGCGGTGATCTCCGGACGTCGCCGCCAGGCGTTGAAGACCGACATGAGGCGGACCGCCGCGTCGGGCCACTTCGTCGCGTCGCCGGGGTCTTGGCCGAACTTCACGGCGCGTACCGCCATGTAGGAGTAGTAGTCCTCCATCCGGCCCGTCATCCGCCCGATGTTCATGTAGGTGGCTGACATCGGGAGGTGGCCGAAGGCGGTGAGTGCCGTGCGCAGCGAGAGGTCCTCGCCAGTGATGCCGCCGTTGGAGGTGTTCCAGCCGTTGAAGGGATGTGCATAAGACCGTTGTTGCGGTCGCCCTGGGTTGGCGCGATGTCGAGTTCGCTGGTGAGTTTGGGCAGGTAGCGCGGGTTACGGGTCACCAGGTCGTCGAGCATGGCGCGAGTGCGGACGGCCTTGCGGTAGACGTTGTCGCTGGGGTGCGAGTAGGTGGTCTCCGACTCGTTCTGCCAGTACTCCGTCAGGTCGATCATGTGCTGGGTGACGCCGTAGTCGTTGATGAGTGTCTCGATCTGACCGCGTTTGTAGGTCAGTTGGGACGGGTCGGCGAGGTCGCGGCCTTTGAGGTGACCGTCACCGCTGAGGGAGAACCACAGGCCGAAGCCGAGGCCGTTCTCGGTCAGCGTGCGGGCGAGGACGTCGAGACTCGTGATGGACTTCTTCATGGCGTCGCTGGGCTCGATGGTGTCCCGGGTGCTGTTCCAGTAGTCGTCGAGCATCACCATGTCGAGGCCGGCCCGCCGGGTCTGCGGAATGACGGTGTCGAAGTAGTAGCCGGGCGGGAGTTCACGGCCCGGACCGCCCCGGTAGTCCCAGTCGTTCTGGTGGAACAGCGCGGTGGTCCCGTGGTATTTGAACCGCTTGCGGAAGTGCCGTTCGTCGGCCATCTTGCCGTCGACGACATCGCCCTGGAAGAGGGTGAGGTTCACCGACAGGTACTCGAACTCCTCGTCGGGGAAGAGCACCAGCTGGAGCGCCTCGGGACGGGTGTCGAGCGACACGGTGTCCTGGCCGTGCCAGGCGTTGAGCCCCGCGAAGGGCGGCAGCATGTAGTCGGTGGCGTGGTTGCCGTTGCCTCGCTGCGTCTTCCAGTTCAGCTCGGGGCTCAGGCTCCAGCCGTCCCCGGAGTCGTACACGCACAGTGCCTTCTTCGGCCAGGACCTGCCGACCGGGTCGGCCGAGAGGGCGCCGCGGGTGCTGAACCACTTCATGTTCGGTACGTAGTGCAGGGTGTGCGGCCGGTCGGCGAAGCCGAGGGAGACGACCGTCGAGCGGGTCAGGGTGAGTGTCTCGGCGGAGTTCTCGTTCTTGACGAGCGTGTAGTGGCGCAGGCCCGCGTCGCCGTCGTAGATCTCGAAGACGAGCGTGACCCGGAAGGGGTGAGGTCGCGTGCGGTGCAGGGGATGGTGACGCGTTCACCGACACGCCAGGAGCGCTCGGGGATCTGACGGTGATGGCGGCGCTGGTGGTCCGGCCGAGCCGCCAGCCGCCGTCGTCGGCATGCACGACGGCCTCACCGTTGAGCTCGTGCGTGAACAGTCGGCCCGCTCGGGTCGGATAGTCCACGCCTGCGGCCTTGTTGCGCAGGCCGGTCAGGCGGATCGAACCGTCCCGGTAGGTCAGACGGGCGCGCAAGGTGTCGTTCTCCAGGGTCCACGTCCTGGAACCCCGCCGATGGTGTCCGCCACGGCGGCCCGTCCGTGACAGCGGTCAGGAGGCCGGCGGTGCCCGCCCGAGAAGGAGCCGTCGGCCGAGGTGCCTGCCGGGGAGCGGGCGGGGCGTCGCCCGGAGGGTTCGGCGGAGTGGTGAAGGAGTCATGTGCGGGTCATCCTCCGATGGGGTGTGAGGTGCGCAGTTCGACGGCGCCGGCCGCTAGAGCGAGCGGTCCGGCGACGAGAGGGCGAAGGGCGGCAGGGTCCAGACGAGCAGGGCGCACAGGACCACCGCGGCGGTCAAAGGACACAGCCGGTGGGGTCGGCGGCCGAGCGGCGGGCGGCCGAGCGCACAGCCGCCCGCCAGCTGCGCCGGGCGGCGGGCTGCGCCACCGACCGCAGGCCGACGACGAGCGCCACCACCCGGCGGCGGCCAGCACGGCGCTGACGGCGGTGGCGCCGGGCAGGCCCGCGCGGGCCAGCAGTAGATCCAGCAGCAGCAGGGAGGCCGCCGTGAGGACGGTGGCCCCGGCCATCAGGAACGGGCGAGGCCATGGGCGCGCAGGGCGGTGACATAGCGCGCGGCAGTGGCCGTGTGCTCCTTGCGGGCCGAGTCACGCAGGACCGTGCAGGCGGCGGCCAGCGCGGCAGGAGCGGTCAACAGCGGCAGGCAGGCCAGGGTGGTGAACAGGCCGACGGCCAGCATGTCGGCGAAGAGCGCGAAGCGCGGCCGAAGAGCTCCCGGCTCCCGGCGGGACGCGGAGAAGCCGCTCATCCCTTGAGGCCCGAGGTCGCCACGCCCTGGACGAGATAGCGCTGGAACACGGCGAAGAACAGAACGATCGGCAGGAGCGAGATCACCGACATCGCGAACATCGGGCCGAACGCGGACTGGCTCGACTGGTCCACGAAGTTGCGCAGCGCCAGCGTGATCGTGAACTTCTCCGGGTCGAAGAGGTAGATCAGCTGTGTGAAGAAGTCGTTCCAGCTCCAGATGAACGTGAAGATGGCGGTCGTGATCAGCGCGGGCCTGGTGAGGGCAGCACCACCGACCAGAAGGAGCGGAAGGGCCCGCAGCCGTCGATCCGCGCGGACTCCTCCAGTTCGCGCGGCAGGCCTCGCATGAACTGCACGATGAGGAAGACGAAGAAGGCTTCGGTGGCGAGGAACTTCGGCAGGATCAGCGGCCAGTAGGTGTCCACCATGCCGAGCTTGTTGAAGATGATGTACTGCGGGATCAGTACGGCGTGGTGAGGCAGCATCATCGTGGCGACCATGAACCCGAACATCACGCCCCGCATCCGGAAGCGCAGCCGGGCGAAGGCGTAGGCGGCCAGCGCGCAGGACACCACGTTTCCGAGTACCGAACCGAGGGAGACGAGAAGGGAGTTGGTGAGCAGCCGGCTCACCTCGACGCCGCTCACCCCTTCCAGGGCGGTGGTGTAGTTCCCCACTCCAGCGATCCGGGCAGGAGCTCGAGGCTGGTGATGACCTCGTCCGCGGGCTTCAGCGAGGTCGCCAGCAGCCACACCAGTGGGTAGAGCAGCACCAGGAGGACGCCCAGGACCACGAGGTGTACGGCGATACGTCGGTACATCAGGACCCCTCGTTGGCGTAGAAGACCCAGGAACGGGAGGTCTTGAACAGGACGACGGTCACCACGCCGATGCCGAGCAGCAGTGCCCAGGCCATTGCGGAGGCGTAGCCCATGTGCGAGGCCGAGAAGCCGCGTTCGTACAAATAGAGCGTGTAGAACATCGTCGAGTCGGCCGGCCCGCCCTTGCCGCCGCTGATCGCGAAGGCGGGCGTGAAGACCTGGAAGGACTGGATGGTCTCCAGCACCAGATTGAAGAAGATCACCGGCGACAGCATGGGCAGGGTGACGGAGAGGAACTGCCGCCACCGTCCTGCACCGTCGAGCGCCGCCGCCTCGTACAGATCACCCGGGATCTGCTGCAGCCCCGCCAGGAAGATCACCATGGGGCGCCGAACTGCCATATGGCGAGCAGTGCGACGACGAAGACCGCCAGATCGGGGTCGGATACCCAGCCGCCGGTGTGGATGCCCACGGCGGAGAGAACCTCCTCGACCGTGCCGCCGTCGTTGTACAGGGCCCGCCACACCAGGGCGATCGACATGCTGGCGCCGAGGAGCGAGGGCGCGTAGAACGCCGAGCGGTAGAAGCCCTTTCCGCCGCGCATGTTCTTCAGGAGCAGCGCGACGGCCAGCGCGAGGGCCAGTTTGAGGGGACCGCGACGACTACGAAGAGCAGGGTGGTGCCCACCGAGCGCCAGTAGCGCGGGTCCTCGGTGAACATGTCGGTGTAGTTGCGCAGGCCGATCCACTTCGGTGGGTCGAAGAGGTTGTAGTCGGTGAAGGAGAGATAGAGGGAGACCGCCATCGGCACGAGCGTCAGGAGGACGACGCCGAGGATCCATGGGGTAAGGAAGACGTAGGCGGGCCCTGGCGTTCGCGGCGTGCGGTGCGGTGCGGCGGGACGAGTGGCCTGCCGGGGAGCTGGGGAGTGGTGTTCCGTGTGAGGGTCATCGCAGCTCCCTCTCGGCTTCGGCGACGTACTCGCGGGCGGCTTCCGCCGGGCTCTGGAGTCCGAACACGACCTGCTGGTAGACGCGGGTGAAGGAGACCTGGAGGACCACGTCGCCCCGGGCGGGGCTATCGGTGGCGGCTGGACGCCGTAGGCGGCGATCTCCTTGACGTACGCGTAGACCTCTTTCTCGGCCCTTCGAGGGCCTTGCTGATGGCCTGGGCGATGTCGCGGTTGGGCGGGTGGAGCGGGTCACGCCCAGGGCCTCCTGCGGCCGGGTCGTTGAGCAGGAAGTCCACGAGGGCCGTCGCCTCCTTCGGATGCGCGGAGTTGGCGCCGACCCCGACGAGCATGGTGGGCTTGAGGTACTGGCCGGACCGGCCCCGGTGCGTCGGTACGGGGCGAAGCGGATGCCGTCGCCCAGCAGCGGCTGATAGCCGAGGTAGGGACCGTCGTAGTTGAAGTCGGTGGCGGCCAGCCCGCGTCCCATCGGCCCGTCCTCAATGGCGCCGCTGATCTGGGCGGTGTCCTTGGCCTGCGAGGCGGTGCCCGCCTTGCGGAGTCCGTCGGTGAACGTCCAGAACTCCGTCAGGTCCGGCTCGGTGAAGCCCAGTTCGTGCTGGGAGGCGTAGAGGCGCTTGCCGTAGGAGCGGAGCCAGTTCTCGAAGGCGTCCTCGTTCACGCCGATGTCGGTGAGCCCGGTGTACGGGTGCCCGCCAGGCCCTTGAGGCCGAGGTCGCTGACGCGGCGGCCCGCTTCGACCCAGTCCTCCCAGGTCCAGCCGGGCCGTGGCGTGGGCACCCCGCTTTCGCGAAAACCGCTGAGTCGTAAGCGAATCCGGCCGAACCCTGGCCCATCGGGAGGGCGTACTGGGAGCCGTCGTAACGGCCGGTGGCGACCAGCCCCTCGTCCATCGCCGCCGTGCGCAGGGTGCCGTCTTTGACGCTCGTGCCGAGGTCGAGCAGCGTTCCGCTGCCCGCGTACTGGGATATCTGGCGGTAGTCGAGCTGGGCGACGTCGGGCAGGTCGCCGCCCGCCGCCTGGGTGGCGAGCTTCTGGACGTACGCCTCGTAGCCGGCGAAGGAGGTCCGCACGCGCACACCGGGTGCTTCTTCTCGAAGAGGCGCACCGCTTCGGCGGTGCGCTGCGCGCGGTCCTCGTTGCCCCACCAGCTGAAGGTGAGCGTGACGCCGCTGCCGGCGGACGCGCTGCTGTCCGCAGTGCAGCCGGACAGCAGCAGGGCGAGTGCGGAGAGGACCGCTGTCGCGGCGGCCCCAGCGCGCGGGCCGGCGGGTGCCGGGCGTTGTCATGCCGTGCCTCCTTGGTGACCGGGTCCGGTTTCGGTGCCGGCCCGGTCGCGGGTGGGTCGCCGATCGTGGTGGTGCCCCGGGGTGCGGGGCGGTGCCGACCGCGGTTGGGAGCGGTGGGTTGCCGCGTGTGGGATCGGGACCGGATCGGCTCGGGAGGACTCGCCGGACGCGGGAGGCGTGCGGGAGCCCTCGGCGCGGGGCATGTCGAGTGCTAGGGGTGGCGGTGAACCGGAGCCCCCGACCCGCCACTACGGTGTGCTCGCCGCGGACGGCACCCGGGTGCGTGACGAGATCGCTGAGTGACCGGCGGGTGTGAGGGCCCCGGTGAACGGTTCAGCTGGTCCCGGAGATTCTGTCCGTCGAAGTACACGCGGCCGTCAACCGGAGGACGGTGTCAGGCATGAAGGGGCTGTGGCACACGCTCCTGAGTCGAGGGAGTCGAGGGATGGGTCTGCACGGAGGGCAAGCGCTACCCCGGCGAAACCTAGAGTTCACAATGACGGAGGTCAGGGCCCGGGGGCGCCCGGGAAAGTTGTGTTCGCCCTCTTGACCGGCAGCCTCGGCGCACGCACAGTACTCGCTAATGCGCATCACTAATGCGCATAACCAGCTGGAGGAACAGTGGTGGAGGAACCCGCGAAGCGGGTCAGAGAGGCCGGGCGCCCGCGTCGGCCGGGCGCACCGGGCGTCCGCGCCAGGCGGAGGTCGCCCGGCTCGCAGGGGTCTCGCAGGCGACGGTCTCCCTGGTGCTGGGCGGTAAGAAGCAGGGCGCCGCCATCTCGCGTGAGACCCGGCAGAACGTGCTCGACGCCGCGGGCCGCCTCGGTTACGTGCCGGATCCCGCGGCCCGGCGGCTGGCCGCAGCGCGTAACGACCTCCTCGGGGTCTTCAGCTTCACGGCCACCTTCCCCACCGATGTCCAGCACTCGTACTACCCGTTCCTGGTCGGCGTGGAGCGGGAAGCCGCCGCGCGCGGGTACGACCTGGTGCTTTTCACCGGGTCCAGCACCGGCGGCGCCGGAGCCGCCGGTCCAGACGCGCTGAACCGGGCACGGCTCGCCGACGGGTGTCTCCTGCTCGGACGCCACGCGCCGGTCGACGAACTGCGCAGGCTCGTGGCCGACGGTTTTCCCATGGTCCACCTGGGCCGCAGGGACGAGCCGGAGGGTCTCGCCTGGGTCGGCGCCGATTACGTCAGCGCGAGCCGCGAGGTCGTCCGGCAACTCGCGTCGCGCGGGCACCGCCGCGTCGTCCTGGTGCGCGAGGACGACGAGGCGCCCGCCTCCACCGACCGTGAACAGGGATTCCTGGAGGGCTCCGGGCGGCGGAACTGCCCGGCGGCTCCGAAGCGGTGTTCCGCAGCGCCGATCCCGCGCACACTCACGCCGGAGCGCCTGCGGCAGTGGCTGGCCGAGGGCGTCACCGCGTTCGTGGCCGAGGAGACCGACAGCGGCGCCGCCTGGCGGGCGTTGATCACGGCTGTCCGCGAGGCCGGCCTGGACTGCCCCGCGATGTATCCCTGGCGTTGCTCGGCAGCCCGCCGCCGGACCTTGTCGACGCGCCGGAGCCCACGGGATTCGACATCCCCGGGCGCAGTTGGGCGCGGAAGCCGTGCGCCTGCTCGCCACGCTCGTTGCCGGGGAGAACCTCCCGGAACAGCTGGTAACGCTGGTGGCCTGCGCCTACAGGCCCGGCGCCACGACAGGGTCGCCGCCCGGCGCGCGCCCGGCCCCGATTGACCTCCCGCCGGACCGCGCATCGGCGCCGCGGCCCGGCACACCGCGAGGGCCACCCGCCCGCGGAGCCCCGGACGTCCCCGCACACCACAGAACGACCGCACAGCACGGCCCCGTACCTCACAAGGAGAACTGTGATCCCCGAACCGGACATCCTCATCGTCGGCAGTGGCCTGGGCGGCGTGGCCGCCGCGCTCGCCGCCTGCCGGGTCGGCCGGACCGTCGTCCTCACCGAGGAGACCGACTGGATCGGTGGCCAGCTCACCTCCCAGGCCGTCCCCGGACGAGCACCCCTGGGTGGAGCAGTTCGGCACGACCGCCACTTACCGCGCACTGCGCGAGGGCATCCGGGACTACTACCGCCAGTGGTATCCGATGCGTTCCGAGGCGCTCGCGCTGACCGACCTCAACCCGGGGCCGGCCGGGTCAGCAAGCTCTGCCACGAACCGCGCGTCGCTCTCGCCGTCCTGGAGGGCATGATCGCTCCCCACCGGGCGTCGGGCCGACTGGCGCTCCTCACCGAGCACAGGGCGGTCGCCGCCGAGTCCGACAACGATGTCATCAGTGCGGTCACCTTGGAGGACCTGCGCGCCGGGACCCGCACCACGATCCGGGCGCGGTACGTCATCGACGCCACGGAGACCGGCGAACTCCTCGAGCTCGGCGGTGTCGAGCACACCGTCGGCGCCGAGTCCCGCGCCGAGTTCGGGGAACCGCACGCCCCGAAGAGGCGCAGCCCTCAACCAGCAGGGCATCACCGTCTGTTTCGCGCTCTCCCACCACGAGGGCGAGAGCCACGTCATCGACCGGCCCGCCGACTACGACTTCTGGCGCTCCTACCGGCCGGACTTCTGGCCGGGCCCCTTCTCGGCTTCCTCGCCCCCGACCCGCGGTCGCTCGAGGCCGTTCCCCGTACGTTCGTGCCGAACCCGGAGATCGACCCCTCGCCGTCAACGCCGACCAGAGCGCCGACGCGGGCGACAAGGAGCTGTGGGTTTCCGCCGCATCCTCGCCCGCGGGCTGCACCGGCCCGGTTCCTTCGACTCGGACATCACCCTGGTCAACTGGCCGCTCAACGACTACTGGCTGAAGCCGCTGACCGGGGCGGCCCGGAGACTTCGGCGCAGGCGGTCGCGGAGGCCAGGCAGCTGTCGCTCTCGGTCCTCTACTGGCTCCAGACCGAGGCGCCCCGCGAGGACGGAGGGACCGGCTTCCCGGACTGCGTCCGCGCCCCGACATCACGGGAACGGCCGACGGCCTCGCCAAGGCGCCCTACGTCCGGGAGTCGCGGCGGATCAAGGCCGTCACCACCGTCACCGAGCAGGACGTCGCCATCGATGTCGTCGGCCCCTACGGACGAACCGCGTACCGGGACTCGGTGGGGATCGGCAACTACCGCATCGATCTGCACCCTCCACGGGCGGTGACAACTACATCGACATCGGTTCGGTGCCGTTCGAGATCCCGCTCGGCGCGCTCGTGCCGCGCCGGGTCCGCAATCTCCTCCCGCGGGCAAGAACATCGGCACCACACACATCACCAACGGCTGCTACCGGCTCCACCCGGTCGAATGGAACATCGGCGAGGTGGCCGGCGCGCTGGCTGCCCACTGCCTGTCCGAAAGCGTCGAACCCCACCAGGTCCAGGCCGATGACAAGCGGTTCGAGGAGTTCGCCCGGCTGCTCGACTCGAACGGGGTCCAGCGTCACTGGCCCGACGTACGCGGCTACTGAGAACGGTCCGCAGAAGGGCAACGACGCCCGTCACCCCCACCACCCGAACGACGCACCACCACACGGAAACGCCGGGTGGGACAGCTCCACCTGTCCCACCCGGCCCGCCCCGCACTGCCCACCCGCACAAGGAGGTGCCCAACCATGACCACCCACCGCATCCGCGTCGGCATCGACGTGGGCGGAACCTTCACCGACGCCGTGGCCGTCGACGCCACGACCCTGGAACTACTGGGACAGGTGAAGGTCCCCACCAGTCACCATCACGAGGACGGCGTGGCCCACGGCATCGTGGGAGCACTCGACCGTCTGCTGGCAGAGACCGGCCGCGCGGCCGAGGACGTCGCATTCCTCGCGCACGGCACGACCCAGGCTACCAACGCCCTGCTGGAGGGCGACGTCGCCACCGTGGGACTGATCGGGATCGGCGGTGGCCCTGCCGCCGCACTCACCCGTCGGCTTGCCGCGCTCGGCAAGCTCCAACTCACCCCGGCAAAACACTTCCGCTCGTCTACGCCCATATCAGCGACCCGGACGACACGGAGTCCGTCCGCCGCGCCGCCGACGGTCTGGCCAAGGACGGTGCCCAGGTACTCGTCGCCACCGAGCCGTTCAGCGTGGACCGGCCGGAGGGCGAGCAGGCCGTCGTGGAGGCAGCCCGCTCCACCGGGCTGCCGCTGACCGCCGCTCACGAGATCACCTCCCTGTACGGACTGCACAAACGCACCCGTACCGCCGTGGTGAACGCGGCGATCCTGCCGCGCATGTTCGCCACCGCCGACCTCGTCGACGCCGCGATAACCAAGGCCGGGGTCAGCTCCCCACTGATGGTCATGCGCTGCGACGGCGGGGTGATGTCGCTGGACGAGATGCGGCGCAGGCCGCTGCTGACGGTCCTTTCAGGGCCGGCCGCCGGTGTTGCAGGCGCGCTGATGCAGGAACGGATCAGCGAGGGCGTGTTCCTGGAGACCGGTGGTACCTCCACCGACATCAGCGTCGTGCGACGCGGCAAAGTGGCCGTCCGGCACGCCGTGATCCTCGGCAAGAAGTCCTACCTCAACGCCCTGGACGTACGCACGGTCGGTGTCGGCGGCGGTTCCATGGTGCGCATCGGCGGCGGCAAGGTCACCGGTGTCGGACCGCGCAGCGCACATCGCGGGCCTGCCGTACGCGTGTTACGCGTCGGCGTCGCAGCTGCGGGACGCGACGCTCACCACGATCCGGCCGATGGACGGCGACCCGGCCGACTACGCGGTCCTCGACGCGTCGGGCGGACGCTTCGCGATCACCATGACCTGTGCGGCCAACGCCCTGGGCCGGGTGCCCGAGGGCGACTTCGCCCGCAGCGACCAGGAAGTCGCGCGGGCGGCGCTCGCCCGCTCGCCGAGGCCCTCGGCGTGGACACCGCCACGGCCGCGACCCGGCTCCTCGACGCGGGGACCGTGCAGGTCACGGCGGTCGTCGACACGATGATGAGGGATTACCGCCTGGACAAGGACACCGCGGTCCTCGTCGGTGGCGGCGGCGGGCCGCGTCCGTCACCCCGCACCTCGCCGCGGTCAGTGGTCTGGAAGGACGCATCGCCCGGCACAGCGAGGTGATCAGCCCCATCGGTGTCGCGCTCGCCCTGGTGCGGGAGCAGATCGAGCGGATCATCCCGGGCGCGGGACAGGAACAGATCCTCGCCGTACGGGCCGAGGCGGAGGCCGCCGTCGTCGCGCAGGGCGCCGCGGCCGACGGCGTCGAGGTCGAGGTCACCGTCGACCCGCAGACGAGTACGGTACGGGCCGTAGCCACCGGCGCCACCGAGCTGCGCACCCAGGACCGGGCGCACCGCGCGGACGAGGCGGAGCGGCTGCGTACGGCGGCGGCCAGCCTAAAGACCGACCCCTCGCGGGTCACGGTCCTCGCCGGGACCCCTGCCCACACGGTGTACGGGACCGAGGTGCGGCGCACCTTGCGCGCCACCCGGCATCCGGTGCGGATCGTCGACGCCGACGGGGTGATCCGTCTGCACGTCTCCGACGCCCGGGTGGAGACCACCCGGGTCGCCGATGCGCCCGAGGTGCTGGCCAAACTGGTGCGCGAGACCACGTCGTACGGTGACGGAGGGGCACGCGCGCCGGCCCTGCGGCTACTGCTGGGCTCACGGATCGCGGACCTGTCGGGCGTGCTCGACCCGCAGCCACTGCTCGCGCTCGCCCGCAGCGAGCTGAATTCCGCGCCTCCGGCGAACCGGTCGTCGCCGTGCTGGAGGTGCGCACATGAGCGCGCCCGCGGAGGCCGCGTGGGAGACCTGCGACGACCTCGGTCTCGCGGTACGGCTGCTGGCCGGAACCGCCACCCACGAGGGCCGCGACCCGGAAGTGCTGCGCCACTGGGCGCGTACGGCCGAGGCGTTCGGTTCGGCACTGGCCCCCGTCCCCTGCCGGGCCGTGATCACCGAGCGCGCCGACGGCCTGGAGCGCGGTCTGCTGGCCCGCTACACCTCGCGGCCCGCACCGGCCGTGGAGCTCTACACCGACACACTCGCGGCTGCCGAGGCGCTGATCGACGCCCGGGCTGGCGACACTGGTACCCGCACGGCTCGGTGCGCGAAGCGGCCCTCGCCCACGAGGCCGTACACGAACAGCTCCACCACGGCCCGGCGAAGACCGCGCTGAAGCGGGCCCTGGGCCATGTGGTCCTGCGCGTAGGCCGGTTCCAGCTGTACGGGCATGTGGTGGGGCGGAGGAGATCGCCGCCCACGCCTACGCCCGTACCGTCTGCGGACTCGGCCGCAGCCCCTTGCACCTCACGGCCGCGCTCGCCGACGCCGTGACCCGGAGAGACCAGAGAGAAGTAGCGCCATGGGCGTAGTCATCCTGATCGTCATGGCGGCCGGTGTCGTCGCGATGCTCACCCGTAAACTCCCCACCGCCTTCGCCCTGGTCCTGCTGGGCGTCGTCATCGCCTTCGTCGCCGGCGCACCGCTCAGCGGCAAGGAGAGCGTCCTGGACACCGTTCTCCAGGAGGGAGCTCCGATGCTCGCCTCCACGATGATCGCCGTGCTGATCGGTTCGTGGCTCGGCAAGCTCCTCGACGAGACCGGGATCGCGGGCACCATCGTCCGCAAGATTGTGGAGTTCGGCGGCGACCGGCCGACGGTCGTGGCGCTCGGTGTCCTCGCGGTGTCCGCGCTGATCGGCACGGTGACGGGCTCTGCGCCCGCCGCGATGCTCGCCGGCATCATCGGTATCCCGGCGATGGTCGCCGTGGGCATCCCGAAGGTCACGGCGGCGGGCACCATCCTGATGGGCATCGCTGTGGGCGTCCCGTTCGAACTGCCCATCTGGCAGTTCTTCTCCACCGCCCTGGACCTGCCGGTGCCGACCGTGCGCGGCTTCATGGTGAAGCTGTTCCCGCTGGCGCTGGTCGCGGCCGTCACCTTCGTGCTGGTCGAGTCCCGCCGTCGGGGCGTCGAGCATGCCTGGTCCCTGAAGACGGCGCCCGACAAGCGGAGTTCGCGCCGTGAGCGGCTCGGCGACGCACCCTGGTACGCCCTTATCACCCCAGTGGTACCGCTGGTCCTGGCCCTCGGTCTCGACGTGGCCATCATCCCGTCACTGCTGGCCGGCGTGCTCTGCGCCCTGGTCACCACGACCAGGCCGCGCGAGATGAACAAGCGGCTGTTGCGCACCCTGTACGGCGGGTTCGAGGTCGCCGCGCCGCCCATCGCGCTCTTCATCGCCATCGGCATCCTGCTCGCCGCGGTGAAGCTGCCAGGTGCGATCGACGCGCTCGAACCGCTGGTGAAGGCCGTCAGCCCGCAGTACCCGGTGCTGTTCGTCGTCGTCTTCACGCTGCTGGTGCCGCTGTGCCTCTACCGGGGACCGCTGAACGTCTACGGCCTCGGCGCAGGCATCGCTGGAGTCCTCATTGCGGCCGGCATCTACCCCGCTGTCGCCGTGCTCGGTCTCGCCGCCTCCTACAACCAGGTCTTCGGGGTCTCCGACCCACCAGCACCCAGACCGTGTGGAGCGCGCAGTACGCGGGAGTCGGACCGGAGCAGGTGATGGTGCGCACCCTGCCCTATGTGTGGGCCGTAGCCCTCGGCGGGTTCTGTGTCACCGCCGCCACCTATCTCTGATCGCCCGGCACCCGGGGCGGAGTTACCGACTGAACGAGGCGCCAGGGCGCGATCGCCCTGGCGCGTGGGAAGTGACGTACGGAGTGACGCCGGGCGGCCCGTCCTGGACGGGCCGCCCGGCGTGTGCGGTGCGGCGGTCATCGGCTCCGGCCGGTGGCGGTCGCCAGCAACGCCGCCTCCGGCCGGAGCCGCCGGCCTACGGCTCGCCGTGCGCTGATCCACCAGGGTTGACGCGACAACCCTTTAGCTGGTGGCGACGGCGCCGGAAATGCGGTTGTCCCACTCGGGAGAAGCGACCCACGTCTGATGGGGACCGACCTCGAACCAGTCACCCTTGAAATTCTTGTCCGCGAAGAGGAAGAGCCTCATGTCGGAGTTGTTGATGATCGACGAGATCTTGTCGTTCTTATCGGCGGGCAGCTCGCCGGTCCACGGCGCGCGGTTGTCGAGCAGCCCGGTGAAGTCTGCCCCGTCGAAGAGGCATATCGGAGAATCCGTCGGGTGTGCCGGGGACACAGGTCCGCGCTCGTCGACGCCGAGGCGGCCGGCGCCCCGGCCATCAGCAGTGCGGCGGCGATCGTTCCGGCACTGGCTGTGAGTCCCCTGCGGTGAAGCCTGCGCATCAAAGACACCTCTCACTTACCTATTGGGTCCCATTGAAAAATCTTGAAGATTCAAGCTTATGCGATGATCATTGTAAACAGTCGTGACGCGAAGGACATTGCATGCCCCGGTCTGGCCCCGCCCGGATGGCCTGGGCCGCCTTCGTCGGCTGGGCCTTCGTCGGGTTCGACGGCGAGGTGTCAAGGCTGACGGGCGGCGAATCAGCTGCTCGTCAGCGCCACTTGCTGAGGTCGGCCACGAAGTCGTCGTAGGAACGATTCTTGCCCTTTGGCGTGAGGGCAGGTCCCAGGAACGACGGTGGCGAAGTCTTCAGTGACCTCGATGCGCGCGCAACGTCCTGGTTGCCGTAACTGCTCTTGCGCCAGAACCCCGGACGACGCATGACACCGGCTTGCAATCGACGTGCGAAAACGCATGCCCCGGGTGTTCGGCCCGATCGACGTAGGCGCGCAGGGCGCTGGCGACGTGGCAGGCAGGCCTGGATCGGCCAGCACCGCTGGTGACCCGAGTCGGAGGACCGTCGAGACGATCTGCCAAGTTGGACGGGGAGGACGCCTGAAACGCCAGGCGCTGGTCGGCCTCGCCGCCGATGCGGGCGAGAACCACGTCGAGGGCGGGGAACTCCTCCATGCCGCAGCTACTGGCATCTGCCAGTCGAGCTGGGACGAGATCCTCCGTGTCGGGGAGACGTTTGTTCTTCCGGATCCTTTACCCGTGAGTCGCGGCGAAGCGGGCCGGCTATGGGCAGAACCCTTGGCCGAGCAGAGCCTGCCCCGCCTCCTTGTGTGCCCCGCGACCGGAGAGCTCGGTTAGGTGTAACAGTGCGCAGATGATCTGCCGGCCGCAGTGATGCGATGACGAGGGGCGCCGTCGACTGGCCTCTTTTCGTCCACTTGACGCTATTCCGGGGATGCCTTATCGTCGTATTGACGAAAAATAAAGGGGAGGTCCTGACATGGCCGACATCACCAGGCGCTTCGGCTGGCGGCACCTGCGCTCCGCACCCACCGCCCACATCCGCCACCACAAGCGCGGCGAGCTGACACACGACGGTCCGGGGCTCAGCTTCTGGTACCGGTCGCTGTCCGCCGCGCTCTCCGAAGTCCCGGTGAACGACCGTGAGCTGGCGATGGCGTTCCACGCCCGTACGGCCGACTTCCAGGACGTCACGGTGCAGGCAACCGTTACCTACCGGATCAGTGACCCGGCCGAGGCCGCGGCCCGGCTCGACTTCTCGGTGGACCCGGACAGCGGGGTCTGGCGGGGTGCGCCGCTGGAACAGATCGCCACCCTGCTCACTGAGACCGCGCAACAGCACACCCTGGATGTCCTTGCCCGTACCCCGCTCGCCGCCGCCCTCGTGGACGGAGTCGCATCGGTACGCGAACGGGTCGCCACCGGCCTCGCGGCCGAGCCCGGTTGCCCGCCACCGGGATCGATGTGGTGGCCGTACGCGTCGTCGCCATCCGCCCCGAGGCCGAGGTGGAGCGCGCCCTGCGTACGCCGGCCAGGGAGCAGATCCAGCAGGAGGCCGACCGGGCGACGTACGAACGCCGGGCCGTTGCCGTCGAGCGCGAGCGCACCATCGCCGAGAACGAGCTCGCCAGCCAGATCGAACTGGCCCGTCGCGAGGAGCAGTTGGTGGACCAGCGCGGTACCAACGCCCGCCGGGAGGCCGAGGAGAAGTCCGTTGCCGACGGGGTGCGAGCGGAGGCCGAGGCCGCCCGCACGGTGCGCCTGGCCCGCGCCGAGGCGGAGGCCGCACGCGACATCGGAGCCGCCCGTGCCGAGGTCCAGGCGGCCTGGCTGAGGGCGCACACCGAAGTGGATTCCGACACGCTGCACGCTCTTGCTGTGACCCGGCTGGCGGAGAATCTGCCCCGCATCGACAGCCTCACTCTCTCCCCGACGTGCTCACCGGCCTGCTCACCCGACTCGGCGGAACGGCTCCGCAGGCGCGGGCGTGAGTCTGGCCCGCGCGCGGTCCTCGTGCACCGCACAACCGAGTACGAGGAGCTGCTCGCCCGGCACGGGACGCACGGTCAGGCGGCGTTCTTCCTCTCGACCCGCGGCAGGTCCATCGACGAGGTGGCCGCGCGGCACCACCGTATGCGGCAGGCACTCACCGAGGTGGCCGCCGCCGTGCCCTGCAGTGGCGCCGTTCACGGGTGGAGCGCGCGGACCTGGACCGCTTCCTGTTCGGTCCCGAGGACGTGGTGATCGTGGTCGGGCAGGACGGGCTGGTCGCCAACGCGGCCAAGTACCTGTCCGGCCAGCCGGTGGTGGGCATCGATACCGACCCCGGCCGCAACCCGGGGTCCTGGTACGCCATCGAGCGCCCGAAACGGCGGCGCTCTGCCGGGCCGCCCTCGCACGCGCCGACCGGGTCGACGCGCTCACCATGGTCGAAGCGGTCGCCGACGACACCCAGCGGCTGCTCGCCCTGAACGAGATCTTTTCCGGGCCGCCCAGCCACCAGACCGCGCGTTACCGCATCGGCCCGGACGGTGACCTGCCCGCGGGGAGTCGCAGGCGTCCTCCGGCGTGCTGGTCGGCACCGGCACGGGTGCGACGGGCTGGCTGGGCTCCCTCTGGGCCGAACGCGGCAGCGCGCTGCCGCTGCCGGGCCCGTCCGATCAGCGGCTGCTCTGGTTCGTGCGCGAAGCGTGGCCGTCGCCGGCGACCGGTACGTCACTGGTCGCGGGCGAGCTGGGGAAGGGCCAGGGCTGACGCTCACGGTCGAGTCGGACCGGATCGTGGTGTTCGGCGACGGGATGGAGACCGATTCACTTGAACTGACCTGGGGGCAGAGGATCCGGTTCGGCATCTCCTCGACCACGTTGAATCTGGTGGTGTGAGCGGGATGAGACCGGTCGATGCCGGCACTCGGGTAAAGATCCGCAGCGTCGTTCATACGGCTCCACTCACATAGCGGAAGCGCAGATCGCCGCCCACGCTCATCGCTTGTTCGTGCGGCAGGCCCGGCCCGGTTTCGTGAAGCCCGGTTTCCGGCGGCGTGGAGGGCCCGTTCGACGAGATGCCCACGGCGGCCGTCTTGGCACCTCAACTGTCCCCTGGACGATGTCGAATCGCTCCACTGCGTGAGCCATGAGACTTCGAGGTGTGCCGCTTCCCGGCCTCCCAGCCGGCCGGCATCGCCGGCGTCCTGGACTTCGTCGAGCACTTCTTCGGCGGTGGCACCAACTACCGGGCGCCGCTCGGCGGCCGTCGAGGTGCTGGACGAGGAGTTCAACACCGACGGCCGCCGGCGCGGCGACATCGTGATGACCACCGACGGGGAGTGCGGCGTCACCGAGGAGTGGATGCGCGCCTGGAACGACGCCAAACACACGCTCGGCTTCCGCTCCTTCGGTGTGGCCATCGGCGCCCGCAGACCGTTGAACCCGGCACGGCACTGACGCCCTCTGCGACATCCTCCGCAGCGTCGAGGACCTGACCGACACGCACGCTGCCGGCGACCTCTTCCGGGTCGTCTGACCCGCATGCTCCAGCGTCCATCCGTCCCACGGGCACGACGGATTCGCATCAGCCTCCGGCGGTGTGGTCCAGGAGGGCGGTGGTCAGCGGAGCGAGGACCTCGCGGGGCAGCGCGTGACCCATCCCGGGATCTCGACCACCCGGGCACCGTGGACCGCCTGGGCGAGATGCTGCGGGTGCGGTGGCGGGAAGACCGGCTCGGCCGGGGCTGAGATGACGAGGGTGGGTACGCCGGTCTTCGCGAGTGCCTCGGTGCGGTCCATGCCGGCGGTGTCGGCGCGGCCGTGCGCGGTGCTGGTGGCGTAGTGACCGGTGTGCTCGATGATCTTCCGCTCCAGAGCCCGGGCGCGCTCGGCATCGAAGGGGATCTGATCGCCGCCCAGCGCCCGCCAGTGCTCGACCCGCCGGTCCAGCTCGGCATCCAGCCCGTGGTCCTCTACGGGCAGGGCCACATCTCCAGTACCTGGGGAGCGATGCCGGGCAACTCCCCGGGCGGGATGTGCGTTCCGTCCGGCTGGACGTACGGGACGGTGCTCAGCGCGCAGGTCCCCATGAGAGTCGCGCTCAGCAGCCGGTCCGGGTGATCGGCGATGAGCAGCTGGGCGAGCATTCCGCCCAGGGAGAGCCCGACGATATGGGCGCGGTCGATGCCCAGCCCGTCCAGGACGGTGATCGCGTCCTCGGCGAGGTCGGTGATGGCGTAGGGCTGCTGGTCGAAGGGCCAGGTGGAGCGGCCGGTGTCGCGGTGGTCGTAGCGGATCACTCGGTGCCGCGAAGCGAGCGCGTCCACCAGTTCGTCCGGCCAGCCCATGCCGGATGCCTGTGCGCCCATGATCAGCAGCAGGGGAGGGCGTCGGCAGCGCCCGGTCCTCCGCCCACAGGCGTACTCCGGGTGCCGCATCGATGAGGTGTTCCATGACGGTCCTCCTTTGTGTCCCGTGCCAGCTAGCCGATACGTATCGTCTCGCCATCAGAGTAGCGCACGCGATCCGGAGCCGACGGTATCTGCGCTCCGCGGCAGGGGCTTATGTGGTCGAGGGCTGGGCGGCCACCCGCTTCCTGCAGGGCGAGCCCGGTCCTGTCGGCCGATGGGCCCCGCTGCTGGCGGCGGGCCGGGCGTTCCACGGGGCGCTGCGGGAGGAGCCGCGTCCGGGCCTGCTCGATGTGCAGCAGCATCCTTGGGCGGTGGCCGACCGAGTGGCCTGGGGAACCGGCCTGTGCCATGCCGTCGAACACGGAGCCGCTGCTGCTGCGGCTGCAGTCGCTCAGGGAAGCCGTCGACGCGCCGGACCGGCTCGTTCACGGAGATCTGACGGGCAACGTTCTCTTCGCGCCTGGCCTGTCACCCGCGGTCATCGACTTCTCCGCGTACTGGCGTCCGGTTGCGTATGCCGACGCGGTCGTGGCGGTCGATGGCCTTCTCTGGCACGGCGCCGACCGGGAGTTGGCTGATCTTGCGGCACCTGACAGCGAGGGGCTCAGCTACTGCTCAGGGCCCTGCTCTTCCGCTTCGTTGTGTCGGGTGTGCTGACGGGTCCGAGCGCTGTGCTGTCCGAGCGGGAGCTCGTGAGGTTCACTCGCGTCGCGAATTTCGTTGAGCGGCGGATCGGTGCGGATCGGTGCGGATCACGAACGTTGTAACGGGACACCTCGCGCGGACACCGGTGGAGCCGCACAGTGAAGTGTGCGGCTCCACCGGTGTTACAGGCCGAGGGCTCGCGAGCCCGGTGCCCGGCGGCTGGTCAGCCGCAGTGACCGGTGTGGCTCGTGGAGTAGGTGGTGATGCCGCCCTCCCACGTGACGCACTCCCGCGTGCCTGCAGGAAGACGGGCCCGGCATACGTGGTGAACTGGCCGCTGTCGGTGGTCTTTCCGCCCGTCTCCGAGCTGAGCGAGGCGAACATGTGAACCGCCGCCCCGGGCTTGGCCCGGACGGTGACGACACAGTTCTCACCGGTCGTGTTGTTGTACGTGAGGAAGGTGGTGCCGAGCTTCTGGATGTCGGCGGAGTCGATGACTTGGTGGCCGGCGCCGCAGGCGCCGTTGTACTTCGCTACCGGGACAGCCGACTCCGCCGCTGATGCGGGCGCGGAGAAGGCGAGGGCACTTCCAACGACGACGGCGGCGATGGCCGTGACGGTGGATGCTCGACGGGCAAGCTTCATGCTGTTCCCCAACTGTTCAGTGTGGACGCGAATGTGTTGTGCGGTTCGGTCGGCAGGTCGGCCGGCACCTGCCCGTACATCTCGTGAGACTGCCGGGCATTTGGACGGGTTGTGTCCTTCTTCGTCACCGTTGTGTCACCGTACCCGGAGTTCGTGCGAATCCTGGGAGGGCCGTCGGTGCCGTATCGAGTCATGCGCCTGATGTCATCCCGGCGGGCGGCGTGCGCCCGCGCATCCGGGCGGCACCGGCAACCATCGTGGGAGTGCGCATAAGTTGGGGACACTGCCGATCATTGCCGTGCCAGGAGGCCCCTATGAGTGAGCCGCAGCAGCCGCCCGTCGATCCGCCTCCGACACCGGGGTCGGACCGGATCGACACCACGAGGCCTCACTCCGCCCGTTTCTGGAACTACTTCGTCGGCGGCAAGGACAATTACGAGGTCGACCGGGAGATCGGCGAGCAGATCAAGACGTTCTTCCCCGGTCTTGTCGATGTGGCCGTGGCCGGGCGACGGTTTCTGCGCCGGTCGGTGACCCGTCTGGTCGAGGAGCGGGTATCCGGCAGTTCCTCGACATCGGGACCGGTCTGCCGACCGCCGACAACACCCATCAGGTGGCTCAGAGCCTCGCCCGGAGTCGCGGATCGTCTACGTGGACAACGATCCACTGGTGCTCACGCATGCGCGCGCCCTGCTCACCAGCGCGCCCGAGGGGCAACCGACTACATCGAAGCCGACCTCTACCAGCCCGAAACCATCCTTGCCGAGGCGCGGAAGACCCTCGACCTCGACCGGCCGGTGGCCCTCATGCTGCTGGGCGTACTCGGTCATGCGCGCGACTTCGGGCGGGCCCGCGAGGTGGTGCGGCAGCTTATGGCGGGCCTGCCGACAGGCAGCCACCTCGTCGTGTACGACGGTACGCGGACCAGCGACGGCATGATCGCCGCGGAAAAGGCGTACATCGAGAGTGGCGCGGTGCCGTACTACGTCCGCGAGCCCGATGAGATCGTCACGCTGTTCGACGGACTGCGGATTCTCGAGCCCGGGTTCGTGCGGCTCAGCGAGTGGCGTCCCGATGCCGAGAGCGCGACCGTGCCCGCCGATGTCGACGCGTTCGGAGGCATCGGCGTCAGGAGTGACGCGGCATCCCGCCGCAGGACCTCGCCTGCGCGGCGGAGCCGGGCGGAGGGGCGAGGAATGTTCAACGAGTGGCGGCTTCGCCGGGCTGTGCGGCAGGTCGAGCCCGGGGACGGCGGCCGCTGAAGCCCTTCGGTGATGTCGGTCGCTGGCCCGGGCACTGTTCTGTCTTCGGCTGACGCACCGTGCGAACAGGGGCGACTGGGCAGATGGATGTACGACGGCCTCAATCGGGGCCGGATCGGCGTGGGAGGCCACCGGGGCCGTGACGGCGCCTCTTCAGGTGCCTACGGGGCGCTCGTTCTGCCCGTCGGCCAGGACCTGGGCCACATAGCCGGCCAGGTGAGCCCGCATCTGTGTGGCAGTGAGGCCCTCCTGCCCCGCCAGGTGCTCGACCAGGTCGGCGCGGGTCGCGGCGAGCAGGGCGTGCGCGGTGAAGCTTCGGTCCGGGATGCCGGGGAGCTGCTGGAGTGCCTCCACCAGCTTGTGATGCCACCAGGTGTAGTGACCCGCCTGGTACGGGCTGGCGGACCCCGCTTCTTCCAAGGCGAGGGAGAGGTGCCGGTTGTCGAGTTTGAAGCAGAGGACCGCGTCGAGCAGGGCAGGGACGCGCTCGTTTGGAGTGCCCCCGGGCCGAGGGTTCGGGGCCTGACTCCACCGCCTGGCGCAGCGGCTGGACGCGTGCTTCCACCAGGGCGCGGATGAGGCCGGTGCGGTCGCCGAACCGCCGGAAGAGGGTGCCCTTTCCGACCCCGCCGCCGCTGCGACGTCATCCATGGACACGCTGTGCGGGCTCTCGCTGCGGGCGAACAGACCGTCGGCCGCGGCCAGGACGGCCTCGCGGTTGCGCTGGGCGTCGGCTCGCTCTTTGCGCTGCGTCATGACTTCCCCACTTGCGAAACGGACTGGTGGTCCGTATTGTTGAAATTAAGCGGACTGGCAGTCCACATCATAACGGATGGATCATCCTGTGACTGAGTTCATGACGGCGTCGGATCTTTTCCGGCACAGCCTGCGTCTCCTGCTGGACAAGGACATCGACGCCTGGGTGGCCCTGTGCGACGACGAAGTGCTCTTCGAGTTCCCCTTCGCCCCGGACGGGTTCCCTGTGAAGCTGGAGGGCAAGGAGGCCGTTGCCGCGTACATGCGGGGCTACCCCGACTCCATCGATCTGCGTGAGATCCCCAACTGGACATCCGCCCGTTGCTACAGGGGACGCGATCGTCGCCGAGTGGCGCGGCACGGGCCGCATCGTGGCCACCGGCGCCCCGTACGACATGTCCTACGTCGCTGTGGTCACGGCCAGGGACGGCCGGATCACCCACTACCGCGACTACTGGAATCCGCTCGCGATCCCCGGATCCCCGGCCGACGCCACGTTTTTCACCACCGGATGAGGGGCGAGGGCACGAATATGACGGACAAGGGCAGGAACATGACGGACAGCACCATCCTGGTCACCGGCGCAACGGGCAACACCGGCAGCCGTGTTGCGGACCGGCTCGTCGCGCTCGGCCGTACGGTCGCGGCGGCGAGCCGACGCCCGCCGCGACGGCGGGGCCGTCCGCTTCGACTGGTACGACGTCACCAGCCATGACGCCGCACTCGACGGCGCCGACCGTGTCTACCTCGTGCCGCCCGTCGGCGATCCGGAGCCGGCCGACGTCATGGCTCCCTTCCTGGAGCGGGCCCGCGCGGCAGGGTGCGGCGTGTGGTCCTGCTCAGCTCCTCGGCCATCCCGAGGGCGGCCCAGGGCCGGAAAGGTGCACGAGCTGCTGGCCGGCGGCCTGTTCGAGGAGTGGGCGGTGCTACGGCCCTCGTGGTTCATGCAGAACTTCACCGACCGCCACGTGCACGCGGAAAGCATTCGCGATGACGGCGTCGTCTCGACCGCGACCGGAGGCGGGCGCGTCGGCTTCATCGACGCCGACGACATCGCGGCAGTCGCCGTGCGGGCCCTCACCGACGTGACCGCGCCCAACAGGGACCTGGTGCTCACCGGGCCCGAGGCGCTCGGATACGACGAGATCGCCGAGATCATCGGCCGGATCACCGGCAGCCCGGTCTCGCACCGCCGGCTCACCCATGAACAGATGCGCGACCGGCTGACTGCCGAAGGCATTCCCGCACCCTTCGCCGTGATGCTGGCGGACATGGACCGAGCCATCGCCGACGGCGTGGAGGACCGCATCACCGACACCGTCGAGCGGGTGACCGGCAGCCCCGCCCGTTCCTTCCGCGCCTATGCGGAGTCGGTACTGACCAGGGTGGCGCGGTAACGGTCCGGGCTGAGGCCCTAATGGTCGCAGAAGGGCGGAAAATCGGCGCGAGGAAGGACCGCTGATTCACCCAACCTCCTTATAGTGGTCCCGCGTTGAGGGTATGTGGCCGCAACGCGCGAACCTTCGCCCCAGGAGTCCGCAAGATGACCACCCCTCCTTACCTGCCGACCACGTATCGGGCGGTGGCTGCCCCGGACGCGCCGTGAGTGGCGCGGTCCCGCTCAGCGGACCCGAGTTCCACACCGAGCCACAGGCCGTGTACCGCACCATGCGAAACGAACACGGGCCCGTCGTCCCGGTTGAACTGCCCGGCGGATTCTCGGCCTGGCTGGTCGTTGGGTACCGGGAGCTCCACCAGGTCACCAGCGACGGCGAGCTGTTCCCGAGACGTGGGGCTGTGGAACCAGTGGGAGCGCATCCCCGAGGACTGGCCGCTGCTCCCGATGGTCGGACGGCCCATGCCGTCCATCTACTTCACCGCGGGCGCCGAGCACCGGCGGCACTCCGAGATGGTGGTGCCCGCGCTGGAGGAGCGGATCCGTTCGAGATCCGGGGCACTGCGAACAGCTTGCCGACCGGCTCATCGACAGCATCTGCGCCGGGGCGCGGCCGACCTCGTCGCCGGATACGCCGAGCCGCTGCCCGTGCTGGTACTCGCCCGGCTGGTCGGGTTCCCCGACGTGCAGGGGCCGACATCGCCCAGGTGCTGAAGGACCTGGCCGACGGCGGACCGGATGCGCAGACGGCGTACGGGCGGTTCGGTGAACATATGAAGCGGCTGGTGGCGGCCAAGCGGGCGGCGCCCGGTGACGATGTGACCTCACGGATGCTCGCGTACCCCGAGCCGTTCACCGACGAGGAGTACGCACTCGACCTGATGGCCATCACGGCCGCCGGGCATCTGACCACCGCCGACTGGATCAGCAACTCGCTGCGGCTGATGCTCACCGAGGGCCAGTTCGCCGATTCGCTCTCGGGTGGCCGGCGCAGCGTCGCCGAAGCCATGAACGAGGTGCTCTGGGAGGAGAGCCCGACGCAGATACTCGCCGGGCGCTGGGCCGCTCGTGACACCCGGCTCGGTGGCCGGGACATCCGGCCGGGGACATGCTCCTGCTCGGCCTGGGTGCGGCCAACACCGACCCTCTGATACGTCAGCAGCCGGTCGGCTCAGGCTCCGGCGCCCAGGGCAGTAACAGCGCCCACCTGGCGTTCAGCCACGGCGAGTACCGCTGCCCGTTCCCCGCACAGGAGATCGCCGAGACCATCGCCCGTACGGGCATCGAGGTGCTCCTGGACCGGCTGCCCGATCTCGAACTCTCCGTACCCGCGGACGAACTCGTCCGGCGGCCGTCCGCGTTTCTGCGCGGGATGAACGCGCTCCCCGTCCGGTTCACACCCGTACACACGACAGGAGACCTGCTGTGACCTGCCCACACTCGACGCTTGCCATCGACCCTCTGGTCCAGGACCTCGACGGGGAGACCGGGCAGCTGCGAGGCGCCGGGACGCTGGCCCGGATCGAGCTCCTCGGCGTACCGGCCTGGACGGTCACCCGGCATGCCGAGGCACGGCAACTCCTCGTCGACCCGCGACTGGTGAAGAGTCTGGACGCCTGGGGGCTCTGGCAGAGCGGGAGGTCACCCACGCCTGGCCGCTGATCGGGATGGTCGACGCGGGGCGCTCCATGTTCACCGTGGACGGCGCCGAGCACCGGCGGCTGCGGACCAAGACCTCCCAGGCGCTCACACCACGCAGGCTCGAAGCCATCCGCCCGGACATCGAGAAGTTCACCGAGGAGCTGCTGGACGCCCTCGCCGAACAGGGCAAGGACGGTGTGGTCGACCTCAAGGCGGTGTTCGCGCAGCCGCTGCCGATGCGGGTGGTCGGCATGCTGATGGGGGTGGACGAGGCGCTGCATCCCATGCTGACCAGGCATTACAAGACCTTCTTCTCGATGCTCACCCCGCAGGAGGAGCGGCTGGCACTGCTGGCCGAGCTGGATGTCTTCTACACCGCACTGGTGCGGGAGAAGACCGCACATCCCACCGACGATCTGACCAGTGCGCTGATCCTGGCCGAGGAGGGCGGGGAGCCGCTCACCGAGGAAGAAGTGGTGGGCAACCTCAAGGCGATGGTGGCCGCCGGGCACGAGACCACCATCGGGCTCATACTCAACGCCGTGCGTGCGCTGCTCGCCCACCCGGATCAGCTGAGGAAGGTGCTGGACGGGGAGATCCCCTGGGAGACGGTGATCGAGGAAACGCTGCGCTGGGACACCCCCACCACCCACCTGCTGATGCGGTTCGCCACCGAGGACATCCAGGTCGGCGGTCAGGTGATCGCCAGGGGCGAGGGTGTTGTCATCTCCTACCGGGTCATCGGACGCGATACCGACTGGCACGGAGCGGATGCCGACGCCTTCGACATCACCCGGGAGACCCCGATCCGCCATATGACCTTCGGCCACGGCCCGCACATCTGCCCCGGCGCGGGCCTGTCCCGGGTGGAGGCCGGCATCGCGCTGCCCGCGCTGTTCGGACGCTTCCCGGGCTGAAGCTCGCCGTGGCCGACGAGGAGATACGCAAGCTGCCGGTGATGACGCAGAACGACATGGAGGCCTTCCCGGTCCTGCTGCACGGCTGAGGCGCGCACGTCGGCGGCGTGCGGGCCGCCTACCCTGCTGTCCATGGCAGGCAGACGAACCACCCATCGGTCCGTTGACGGCGAGCGCATGGCGGGCACATGGCGGCACGCGTTCGTCCGTAACGGTTCCACCCACTACCTCACGGAGCCTGCTGCGTGCGAAAGTTCGACCAGCATCCGGACCTTGCCGAGGAACTGCTCCGCACCGGCGATGCGGCGATCCACTACAGCGACACGGGCCCGCAGGGTTTCTGGGGACGGGCCCGGCCGGCCGCAACTGGATGGGCCGTCTCCTGGAACTCGTCCGTGCCGAACACCGGGCCCGGCGGGACGGCCTGCCGGTCTGAGGCCGCCGGGATCCGGTTTCGGCCTGATCACCCAAGGGTATTTCACCCGTCCAGGTGACCGGTGAGTCGCGCGAGGTCCTGCGCCCCGGACACCGCAGCCCCGGCAGCCCCTCGGCAGGCAGGGGTGCGATGGGGTGATGGAGGTCAACAGGGCTGAAAGAGAGCCTGGTTGCTGGTGATCCGACGTGATAGCTTCGCGATCGGTTGTGGAAGAAGTACCGGCTCAGCGGGGATGGTCGGTGGTGGCACACGCACCGCAAGGGCCGCGCGAGCCCGATGCTTATCTGGTCGGGGCGCTGGTCAACGAGTTATGCGTGCTGGACTGCGTGCGCGATCCTGATCAGTGCAGTCACCTCGTCGCGCTGGTCAACCTGCAGCTTCACACGGAGATCAACTACCTGCGCAAGAACCCGCGGGTCGACATGCTGTCCCTCGTCCTGGACGTGTTCAAGCGCGACGGCGGCCTCGAAGCGCTGGTCTATGCCGTGAGTATCGTCTCGGGTCCCGAGGACTCGGTCCGGCTGGCGCGGCTGGCAGGGACCTCCTGGCCCGACGAGGAAGTCGTGGAGCTGGCACCGGTGTTCGATGACGCCGCCGTCCAGGAGATCGGGCACCTGCTCGCAGAAGTGCGCGACATCCAGGGCGGCCCACTGCTCGCCGTCCTCGGCCATGAGCTCGGTGTCGACGTTCCCTACGGGCTCACCGCCTGCCAGTGCTTCGAATACCTGCGCGAGGTCAACGCCCAGGCGGACGGCCTGCCCCGGCGCTGGTGATGGTGGAGGTCATCGCACGCACACGGCGGCCGCCGCTCACCGAACAGCTCAGGGCGTGGTCGGACCGATGGGCCGGCGAGGCCGGCCCGGAGGCGGTCGACGCGCTGCGCGCACGCAGGAGCGCGATCGCGGCTCTGCCGGATGCCGATCCCGATGTGCCACGCTGTCTCGTCGTGATGGTGGATCCGGCGGATGACGGTTCGGCCGATATGTACGTACGTCATTGGGTCAATGCGGCGCCGGGCTACTGGGAGCCGGTGGCGGGTGACATCCAGCGCGCGAGCCCCGACACCCTGGCGGTGGCGGTCGAACGGGCGATCGACCATGGTGAGGCGTGCTGGGCCGACATGCCGACGGGCACCGACGAGGCCCCTGTGCAGGTGGAGTTCGTACTTCCGCTGCAATTCCTGAATAACGACATGGCCCGGCTGGAGCTGGGTACCCGGACCCATGACCCGCTGCCGATCGGTGTTCGCTACCACGTGCACCTGCGGAGCCTGGAGCGTATGAGATCCCGTGATCCGGGGCAGCTGAGGCGCTGGCGGGCCCGGTGGTGGCGGCTCAAAAGACCGGTGTGGCAGAGGCGCACCGCTGGCACAGCCCTGAGCGGTCCCAACTGGGCCGGTGGCGTGCCACGCTGGTATCGGAGCAACGCCTGACCGCGGTCATACTTGACGTTCCCGCGCTGCCCGGCCACGGTCTGGAGGCGCTCGCCGCCGCGATCACCGAAGGGTGGGGCTCGCGGCCTGGGACCGCAGGCAGGACAGTCCGGCCATGTCCGGTGAGGTGCTGACCGTGCTGCTCGCACACGTTCCGTCTCAACTGCCGGCAAAGGTGAGCCAGTTACGCAGAACAGCCGAGAAGCAGGAAAGTAGCGGTCTGCTCCTCGGCCGGCATATCGCCTTCTTCTGGGACGATCCCGAACGCCTGGTCGACTGTGAGGAGTTGACAGCATGACCGAGCAGAACTCGGCCGCGCAGCCCGTCATGCCGCCTTCCTGGAGGGTGTTCCACGCGACGGGCCGGCCCCTGCGGGAGCGGCCGGAGCTCGCGCCCCGCCGCCCTGGAGAGTCTTCTCGGGCAGCCCGCTCCAGCCTGCCCCGCCCGACGACGCGCAGTCGGCTCTGCGCAGGCTCGGCGTCGTCCAGCAGGGCCCGCAGCTGCGCGAAGAGGAGATCGACGCGGTCAACGCGGCGCTCCTGCTGCGCCGTCCGCTGCTGATCACCGGTCCGCCCGGGGTCGGCAAGTCGACACTCGCCTACTTGATCGCGCGGGAGCTGAGGCTCGGCCGGGTGCTGCCGTGGAGCATCGTGAGCCGTACGACACTCAACGGCGGCCTGTACGAGTACGACGCGATCGGACGGGCGCAGGCCATCGCGGCCTGGCGGGCAGGGGGCGATCCGGGGACAGGTGTGCCGCAACACGATCCGGCCGGCGCCCCGCCCTCGGGGACTTCCTGACCCTCGGTCCGCTGGGGACCGCTCTCCTGGCGTACGAGCGGCCGCGGGTGCTGCTCGTCGACGAGCTGGACAAGAGCGATATCGACCTTCCCAATGACCTCCTGCACGTATTGGAGAACGGAAGTTACGACATTCCGGAGCTGGTGCGCGCCAGTGTGGCCGAGGTGTCCGTCTTCACCGACGACCCACAGGGCCGCGCCGTCGTCGAAGGGGCGGGTCGAGTGTGCGGAGTTCCCCGTCGTCGTGATCACCAGCAACGGTGAACGCGAGTTCCCGGCCGCCTTCAGGCGCCGCTGTCTGCCACTGGAGATGCGCCCGCCCAGCCGTGAGCAGCTGATCTCCATCGTCATCAGCCATCTGCGCCGGAGGCCGGAAGGGATCGAGGCGCTCGTGGACGATTTCGAACAACGTCTGAACGGCGGCGGCACCCAGTCGGTCGATCAGCTGCTGAACGCCGTCCAGCTCACCACAGCTGACGGATTCCGCGCCGACAAGGACGGGCGTAAGCTGATTGAGATGCTTCTGCGCGACCTTTCGAAAGGCCGCTGATGAACGGCTCGCCACGGGAACGCGCCCGGACGTGACGACCACGTCCGGCGCCACCGCCTCTCATGAGGCCGATGGTGACGCGAGCTGGCGGGACATCGCCGACGCGGCCTGGCTGGCGGCTGCATGGCGTCGCGCGGGCGCACCCGCCCGGGGATCCGGGCACCGGCCCCGCGCCGTTACCCGTCGAGCCCGACGCGGCCCCGAAGTCCCGGCCGCCGGCACGGACGCGGTGCCGCCGGAGACCGTGGCGGCCGACAGCACGCTGGAAGTGGACGCCAGGGATCTGGTGCCCAGCAGGATCGAGGAGACCCACGGCGGCCGGCCGGAGGGAGCTGGCCAACGTGCCGCGTACGCGGCGGCACAAGGCGCCGCTGCATCTGGCCAAGGCCCTGCGCGGGCTCGGCAGACGTGTCCCGTCCCGCCGTCTCAACCGTCTCGACGAGGCACGCACCGCCGAGTACGGCCTGAGTGACGGGCTGTGGATTCCGTATCTGGAGCCGGTTCAGGAGCGTGCGTTCGACCTGATGCTGCTCGTGGACAGCGCCCCACCATGCCCGTGTGGGACGCTTCCGTACGCGAGCTGGCCGGTGAGGCCGTGCGCAGCGGGCATTCCGGACGTCCGCACCGTCGATTTCACACTGCCGGGCCAGGGTCGGCGGCGCTGCGCTGGCCCGGCAACCGGCACGCCGACCCGGCGGAGCTGCTCGAAGGCCGTGGTTCGAGGCTGTTCCTCGTGGTCACCGACGGCCTGGCGCCGGGCTGGGCGGAGCGGGGAGCCGACGAGCTGCTGGGGCGGCTCTCATCGAGCGGCTCGACGGCGCTGGTCCATCTGCTGCCCCGTATCTGCGCCACAGGTCCTCGGTCTACCCGTTCAGGACCCGGCTGGACGCGGCTGGATTCGGCGCGCTCAACCGGCATTTCGTCTGCCACCCTCCGCACGGGGTTCCCGACCCGTCGCACGTCCTGCCCGAGACGGGTGACGGGGCCGTAGCGGTGCCCGTCCTGAGTCTTCGCCCCGGTTCCTTCCGGGCCTGGGCCGATCTCGTCACCGGCGAACGAGGATTGCGGCGGACGCTCCCCGTGGTGCTGGCCGGGGCGATGGCCAGGGGTGTCCGCCCCGGCCTGCGGGCTCCCAGGATCGACGGGTCGCGCGCTGCGGCGGACGCCGTACGGAGATTCGCCGCGCTGGCCAGTCCGCTCGCGCGGCAGCTGGCCGTGCTGCTGGCCGTCGCGCCGATGCGGTTCGACATCATCGAGGAACTGCGCGAGCGGGCATTCCCGAGGCGGGGCCCGACCACCTGGCCGAGATCATGATGGGCGGCCTCATCGACTGGGAGCTTGACGGGGAGGGCGCCCCGACTTCGCCGAAGGAGTACGTGAAGCGCTGCTGGCGACCGGTAACCGTACCCAACTGGCCCGAGCGGTGGGCCTGCTGGCAGAGTCACGGGCGAGCCGGGCCCAGGGCATCCGGCTGCGCGCGGCGCTGCGCGACCGGCGCGGGCCGCACCGCCCGACAGCACGGGCGGCCAGGCATGGCTCCGCATCGAGCTGGCAGTGCTGCGCGCCCTGGGCGGTCTGCCGTACAGGCACCGTGCCGCGCTGCTGACCGTCCCGCTGGCGGGCGGCGGCGGCGTGGTACCGGTCGCAGATGTGACAGGTAGTGATAAAGAGGCATTTGACGTATTTGGGAATGCCCTGCTCTCCGGTCGCATCCGACCGCTTCACCAGGAGGATCTGTGTCGCCCACGACACCCGTAAAGATGACCAGGATGCCCGGAGGGCCGACCTGACTATGGAAGTCACAGCATCGGAGCTACGTTTCGTCCGCACCGGACAGCCGAAGATCATGGGCAATGTGCCGCCCAAGAATCCCAACTTCACCGGCCGTGAAAGTCTGCTGGCGGCCGTTGAGAGGCAGTTGCAGGAGGACGAGACCACCGCTGTGCTGCCCCATGCGCTGCACGGCATGGGCGGAGTCGGGAAATCGCAGATCGCGGTCGAGTACGTGTATCGCCACAGCGGCGAGTTCAACGTCATCTGGTGGATCCCGGCGGAGCAGGAGAACCTGATCCTCGGCGCTCTGGGTGACCTGGCCCGCAGCCTCGGACTCGAGGTGGGCCCGCAGGCCAACGCCGCGGTACCGGCCGTCCGCGAGGCACTGCGCACCGGCAAGCCGTTCGACAACTGGCTCCTCGTCTTCGACAACGCGGAGAACATCGAAGCGGTACGGGCCTACTTCCCCAACGGCGGCCCCGGCAAGATCCTCGTAACCTCGCGCAACCGCGAGTGGGAACGCGTGGCCACTCCGCTCAGCGTCGATGTCTTCGACCGGGACGAGCATCGCTCTCCTGCAGCGCCGGGCCCGCGGACTGGCCACAGACGACGCGGACCGGCTCGCGGCGGCGCTGGGCGACCTGCCGCTCGCGGTCGAGCAGGCAGGCGCCTGGCACGCCGCCACCGGAATGCCCGTCGATGAGTATCTGAGCCTGCTGGAGGAGCGGCGGCCCGAGATCCTCGAGCTCGACCCGTCCCCGACTACCCCTGCCGGTCGCTGCGGTCTGGGACATCTCCTGACCCGTCTCGCCCAGGACAACCCGGCCGCACGTCAACTCCTCGAGATCTGCGCATGCATGGCGCCGGAGCCCATTCCGCTCAATCTGTTCAGGGGCGGCCGGAACATCCAGATCACCCCGAGCTCGACCCGGTGCTGCGTGACCCGCTCCTGCTCGCCCGCGCCACCCGTGACCTGAGCAAACTGTCCCTGGTGAGGCTGGACCACAAGTCCGCCACCCTGCAGATGCACCGGCTGATGCAGAACGTCATCGTGGCCAGGATGGACCCCGAGGAGCGGGCCGGGATGACGCGGGCCGCCCACCTGCTGCTCACCACGGCCAAGCCCGGCGAGCCCGCGTCCCCGACCAATGGCCCGCCTACCAGGCGATCCTGCCGCATGTGATCGCCTCCAAAGCGGTGGAGAGCTCCGATTCCTGGGTCCGTGACCTTGTCTACGACATGGTGTTCTTCCTGTACTACTGGGGCGCGCACGAGTCGGGTGCGGCCCAGGCACAGCTGGCCTGGACCGCCTGGCGCGCCCAGTCGGGCGACGAGGATCTGCACGTCATCAGGGTCACCAAGCTGCTCGGCTTCTATCTGCGACTGCTCGGACGCTCGAAGGAGGGCGTCGCCCACAACGAGCGCGCACTGGCGATCTCGCGGTCGGCCCAGATCCCCGATGAGGAACTCATCGACTCCATGTGGCAGATGGCGGCGGCACTGCGGCACCGGGGCGAACTCGGGCAGGCGCTGGAACTGGGCGAGGAGGCCTTCGCTCGTGCGAGTGATCTGTTCGGGCCGGAGGACCCCACCACGCTGGCCGCGGCCCACGACTACTGCGTCACGCTGCGTCTGAGCGGTCGGTTCAAGGCGGCGCGGGAGATCGACGAGGAGACGGCCCGCCAGCACGAGCTGCTCTACGGACCGGCCAGCGGACTCACGCTCAACACGCTGAGCGCGCTCGCCTCCGATATCCGGGAGGCGGGCGACTATCCCGGCGCGCGGGCACTGCAGGAATCGAACTACCTCACCCATGTGACGCACTTCGGCGAGACCAACGCCTCCACCATCGGTGCCGCTCTCACCCTCGCGGTCTGCCGTCGCCGGGCCGGCGTGGTGGAGGAGGTTCGGCGCTCGCCGAGCAGACGCTTGAGCACTTCACCACCCGCTACGGCCTGAACAACGCGAACGCCCTCGGCGCCGCGGTCCACGCCATGGTCGAACGCCGCCTGAACGGCGACCTGGCCGGCTCCCGGGCCCTCGGCGAGCAGGCACTGGCCGGGTACCGCAAGGTGCTCGGGGAACGCCATCAGTACACGCAGTTCGCCAAGGTGAACCTGGCGGCGACACTGCGTGCCCAGGGCGAGACCGACCAGGCCGAGGCGTACGACGTCGAGGCGGGGCAGCTGCTGGAGAGCACGCTGGGCGCGAAGCACATCAGCACCCTTACGGCCGCGATGTCGCGGGCCAACGACCACTACGCCCGGCTGGACTTCGCGCAGGCGGAGGCCGCCGACGCCGCTGTCCTGCCCGGACTCACCGAGACCGCGGGAGCCGACCACCCGCTGACCCTGGCCTGCACATCCAACCTCGCGCTGGACAAGCGGGGCCTGGGGCAGTCGGCGGAGGCCGACCGGCTCAACTCGGCCGCGATCGCCGGGTTGTCACGGGTGCTCGGGGAGGCCCATCCCTGGCACACAGCAGCCAGGCTGCACCAGCGCATCGAATGCGATATCGCTCCGCTGCCGATGTGACGGAGTAACCGCAGCCCAGGACAGCGCTGTCGGACCCGCTTCGCCCGTCCGGGCGGGGTGGGCGGGTCCGGCGGTTACGGAGCAATGGGGACGGACACATGACCACAGTGGTTTTCTGCCATGGCACGGGGTGCGCGAACCTCATCTCACGGACCTGCTGGAGCAGGTCACCGAAGGCTCTCGGCGACCGCGCCCGGGGCGCGTGGTCGGCTATCGCTGGGGCGGGCAGCACGGGGCCGTGCTCGGGGCCGGTGGGGCCAGCATTCCCGACGGGCCAGGTGCCGGTATCGGCCGCGGGGTCCACGGGCCCGGTGAGCCGGATGACGAGACGGAGGAATGGGCCAGGCTGTACGACGATCCTCAGGCGGAGCTGGCCCTGGCCGCGTCCGGATCCGCCCGGGTGTGACGGCGCCGGGCGCCGCTTTCCCGGACGAGCGTCCCAAGGCGCTGCTCCTCGGCCTCGCCGCCCGGGGTGAGGAACGGGCCGATGTCCTCGGGCCCGGTCTCGCACAGGCTGCCGCCGAGCTGGCACGCAGCCCCTGCTGGCACCTGCCGCCGAGTCGCTGGATGCGCAGACCCTGCCCGGGTGCTGGCCCGTGCGCTGACGGCCTCTCATCGCCGCAGCCGTCGAGGCCGACGCACCCGTTCAGGCGGACGGCTCTGCCCGGGACGCAGCGGTCGCGGCTCTTGCCGAACGGCTCGGAGCGGCGCCGGCGGGCACCGGACGCGGGCCGCTGCTGCGTCTGGCCGGGAAGCCACTGGTACATCTGGGCTCCCGCTACGCCGTACGCCGTCGCCGGGCCCTCACCGACGCCGCCCATCCGGCCGCCGGTGACATCCTGAAGTATCTGGCCCGGGGCGATGCCGTGCGTAGTGGGCTGCGAGAGCTCGTCGCCGCCATGGCGCCCCGGTGGTCCTGGCCGGCCACAGTCTCGGCGGAGTCATCGCCCTCGACACGCTGATATCCGGCCCGGTGCCCGGGTGGAGCTGCTGGTGACCGTCGGCTCACAGGGCCCCTTCCTGTACGAAACGGGTGCGCTTCCCACCCTCGCCCACCCGGACCCGCTGCCCGGCCATGTCCCGCCCTGGCTGAATCTGTTCGACCGGCGCGACCTTCTCGGGTACGCGGCGGAGCCGGTCTTCCGGGGCGGGCGCAGGACGTGGCGACCGACAGCCGCCAGCCCTTTCCCGTTGCACACAGTGCCTACTGGACCGATCCGGCCGTCTACCGCGCGATAGGGGGCGGCTTTCATGAACCGCCCGCCTGTCGAACCGCACCGCATCGTGGCCCTGGTCGTCGGCATCGAGAAGTATGCGGCCGGCGCCGACTGGAACCTCCGGGACCGGCCAGGGACGCTCTGCGGTTCCGTGACTGGCTGCTGGCCCGCGGTGTTCCCGAGCGCAATGTCCTGCTGCATCTCGCGCCGCTGGACGGCGCCGCTGCGGGTGCCCCACCGGCCGGCCGATCACGACGCCTTGCGCCGCGCACTGGTCACGGACATCCCTGCCCGCGGCGGTGAAGCGCTGTGGATCTGGTGGGGCGGACACGGAGTGCTGGACAGGGAGGAACATCTGCGGCTCTACTGCGCCGACGCCACCGCGGCGGACCGGCGCAACATCGATATCGAATCCGCCCGCAACATGCTGCGGAGCGACGCGGTGACAGGACTGGGGCGGCAGTTCTGGATGGTCGACGCATGCCAGACCTTCGACGAGCGGCACAGCTTCCCGCACACGCTGCCCGAAGAGCGACTGCCCGCCGGGCAGCGGGTCGAGGCCCACGAACAGGTCCTGATGTTCGCGGCCGGCCGGGGCCAGCGTGCGGCCAATGATCCAGGCAGGCGGCTCGGACTGTTCTCGGACATCGTCCTGAACGAGCTCCCGGCCGATCCGCTGCCCGACCCGGACACCCTGTTCGAGGCCGTGGAGGCACGGCTGGGCGCGCTGCGGGCGGCCGGGCACACCGGCCAGTTCCCCAGCCTCTTCCTGCACAGATCCGGACGGACCGACATCAGCCCCGTCGCCGCACCGGTCGTCCACCCGCCCCGCCGGGTGCCACCGGACCGGGCAGGCCGCTGGCCCGGCTCATCGACGCCCTGCTGGCGTATCCGCTGATGAGGGATCGCGACGAGCGACAGGCTCTGGTCAATGAGCTGCCCGCGTCCGTCGTCGCACGGATGCCACGGCACGCGATGCCACGTACGGACGTGATCGGGATCGTACGCACGCTCAGGGCTCAGCCGCAGCGGTTGTGGGAGCTGTACGAGGCAGTCACCCTGATTGACGACGAGGCTGACCGGGCAGCTGAACTGAGGGCCGCTGTCCAGGACTTCGTCATGGGCCCCGGGACGGGAATGTGATCAGCTGGCGTGATCACACGGGTTTCGGGAAGGGGTCTCAATCGTCATCATGGAGTAAACAGTGGCATCTTGTGCCACCGCTTATGGAGGGGAACACGCCTTGCAGCAGCCGGTGTCCGCCGATGCAACACCCGATGACCTCGAGTCCGACCTCATGGATCTGGCCGCCGTGAGCGTCGCAGACCTGCGGCGTCTGCCGGCCCCGACGTGGGTCCACGGCTGCTCGCTGAGCTCCGGCGCACGCGCAGCAACGCCATGGGCGGCGGCGGGGCACCCGGGCGCGCCGAATAGCCTCGGCCGCGCAGAACCAGACCGCCTCAACAGGGAGTGATGTGTACGCTCCGATCCGCATGCCCGGCCCGCTGTTCGACGAGATCGCCGCAGGCGGCGGCTCACGAGAGGCAGTCGCATTCCTGATCAGGGGTGAGCGGACCCGCCGGCTGCTGCTCATGCGCGAGCTCTTCGACCATCTCGACGAGCATCCCGGCATTCTCGGTCCGCTGGACGCGAACACGCTCTGGCCCACGCTGGAGGCCGCGGCAGCACGGGCCCCGGCGGCTGTCGAGGAGCTGCTGTTGAGCCCTCAGGTCGGCAGCTGGCTGGCACATGTCCTGCGCCGGCTGCACGGCACGGCAGCCGGGCCACCGCTGTGGGCCGATGCGGGGCAGATAGCCGTGGTGGCCGCGACAGCGGCCCTGGGAGCCGGTACGGAGGCAGAACTGCTGCTGCCGGCCCGAGCCGCCACCATCAGCCTGCCGACGCTCGGCATGGTCCGGGTGGCACCGGCGGCGGATGAGTTCCACCTGGTGCGAGCCGTCGTGGCGGGCGGTTCGCTGACCATCCGAGGTACGGACGGCGCGGACATCGTCGTGACGCCGCGCACCGACCCGGAATCGGCGCACTGGCTGCCGGTGCACAGGCTGCCCGTCGGGTCCGGAGCCCATACCGTGCAGCTCGACGATCTCGACCCCTACCGCGATCTGGACGAGCCGATCGCACCCGGCCGGCTGGGCCCGGCCGAACTGGGCTGCTGGCAGGAGCTGTTCGCCGACGCGGTGTCGATACTGGGCAGTGGCGGCACGGGCCCCGGCCGTCTGCGGACCGAGGAGATCAGCCGGATCGTCCCCTGGCAGGCGAAGGACGGTGCTCCGGAACTGCCGGTGCCGACGGCCGGACTCAGCGCCTCCACCGGTGATGCCTTCGCCTCCATGGTCATCGCACGCCCCACGACGGACTCTCCCTCGCGGAAGCCCTCGTCCATGAGTTCCAGCACAGCAAGCTGGGCGCCCTGCTCCACCTCTTCCCCTTGCTCGACGACGACCGGGCCGAGCGTCACTACGCACCGTGGCGCGCCGATCCACGGCACCTTCCGGGACTGCTCCACGGCGCCTACGCGTTCGTCGGAGTCACCGGATTCTGGCGGGACAGGATCGGTGACGCGACGGCCGATCCCGAGGGCCGGGCACCGTTCCTCTTCGCGTTGCGCAGGCTTCAGACCCGCCTGGTGCTCCGCACCCTGGCCACCACCGCCCGGCTCACCGTCCCCGGGCGCAGGCTGGTCACCCAGCTCTCCGTAACCGTTGACGGATGGCTCAGGGAACCGGTGGAACCGGCTGCCGAGGTCCGGGCCCGCGCCTCGGCGGTCAGCCACCGGGTGGAGTGGCGGCTGCGCAACCTGCGCTGCGGCCAGGAGGACAGGGACGCGCTCGCCGTGGCGATGCGCTCCGGCGCCGGCCCGTCGCCCGGCGGGCCCCACTGGTCGCGCTGGGCGACGGCCGCGCGTGGCAGGACGACCGGGGCCGGCTCTACCTGCTGCGGGAACCGGGCACCGGCCATGCGCGGTCGGCCGACGAGCTGCTGACCACGGGGACGCGGATGCCGCGCTCGCCGGGTACGCCGCGCAGTTGCGTGAGGGGTCCACCGGATCCGCACGCGCTGGCCGGCTGGTTACTGGCCCATACGCAACTGCACCCGGAACGCCGGCGGCTGCTCGCCCGGCCCGAGCGGTTCGCGGCGCTGCTGGAGGAGGGCCGGCCCGAGCGCTGGGCAGAGGTGGCCGGGTGGCTGGCTGTCACACCGTCAGCCGGTGGCCGCCCCGCTGCCGCACCGGTCGTGCCGTAACCGGGAATCCCAAGCGGGTCGAAGCGCTTCACCGGATCACACTTCCACTGCGATCCGTAATGGAGAGCTGAATGGTCACGCTTGCCGAGGTCGCCCAGCATGCCGGAGTCTCCGCGAGCACGGTGAGCTATGTCCGCAGCGGTAAGCGGTCCATCTCCGCGACCACCCGGGAGCGGGTGGAGCGCAGCATCCAGCAGCTCGGCTACCACCCCAACGCCGGTGCCAGGGCCCTCGCCAGCAGCCGGTCCAACATCATCGCACTCATGGTGCCGCTGCGCACCGACATGTATGTGCCCATCATGCTGGAGATCGCGATCGCGGTCGCCACCACGGCCCGCACCCATGGCTACGACGTCCTCCTCCTCACCGGGGAGGAGGGCCCGGCGGCAGTACGCAGGATCGCGGGCAGCTCGCTCGCGGACGCGATGATCCTGATGGACGTCGATCTGCACGACGAGCGGCTGCCGCAGGTCCGTGAGAGCGGACGGGTCGCGGTGCTCATCGGACTGCCCGCCCACACGGCCGGACTGACCTGCGTGGACCTCGGCTTCGAGGCGACCGGGGCGCTGTGCGTGGCACACCTCGCCGGGCTCGGGCACCGCGAGATCGCGGTGACAGGGGAGGCCGCGGCCGTCTACGAGCGGCACACCGGATTCGCGGAACGCACGATCGACGGCGTACGGGCGAAGGCACAGGAGACCGGTGCGCGAGTCCTGCACCGGCCCTGCCAGGGCGGGTACGCGGCGATGGCCACCACCCTGGCCAGGATCTTCGACGAGCGGCCGGGCACGACGGGGTTCATCGTGCAGAACGAGGCCGCTGTCGAGCCGCTGCTCAATCTGCTCCAGCAGCAGGGGCGCGCAGTGCCCGAGGACGTGTCCGTGGTGGCCATCTGCCCCGAGCAGGTGGCATCGGGTGCCTCGGTGCGGCTCACCTCGGTTGCCATTCCGGCCCAGGAGATGGGCCGCAGGGCGGTCGAGCAGGTGGTCGCCAAGCTCGGCGGGCGCGACGCCGACGAGGTCGAACTGCTCGCGCCCGCACTGACCGAACGGGCAAGCACCGGGCCGGCGGCCTGCTGAGCCCGGAGCCGCACACGGCTCCTCGGCCGCTGATCAGCCGGCATCCAGTGCCACACGCTCCAGCCGGCTCCGGTGGTCCTCCCACCACGACGTATCGCCTGGCGGCATGCTGTCGTTGGCTTCCCCATCCCGACGGCCCCGTCGATGAGCTCCCGCAGAATATCGGCGTGCCCCGCGTGCCGGTGGGTGTCCGCGATCACGCGCACCAGGACGTGGTGCAGTGTCACCTCTCGGCGGTCCTGCGGCCACCACGGGACCTGACCGGTCGCATCGAGTGCCAGAGCGGCGACCGTGGTGTCGGCGTGCTCCCACACCCGGCGGTAGAGCCCCACGATCTGCTCGCGCGACTCCTGCGCGGTCGCCCACATGTCCCCGTTGGCGTTGGCGTCCTCGGCGGTCCAGGACGCCGGTCTGTCGGAGAACGGCCGCGCGAAGGTATCGCCGAAGTATCCCAGCTCCACCCTCGCGAGATGCTTGACCAACCCCAGCAGATTGGTGCCGGTCGGAGTCAGAGGGCGGCGGACGTCGTACTCCGAGAGCCCGTTGAGCTTCCACAGCATGGCGTCGCGGGCGTCTTGCAGATAGCGGAGAAGGTCCGCCTTCGCTTCTGATTCGATCATGCCGGGCAGTCTCCCACCCGGTACTGACAACCAGGGCTGGGCAGGGGAGGCGGGTGTTACCACGACCCGAGGGTGAGCACACGGTCCACGCCTGCTGCCAGGTCGAGCAATGCCACGGGATCACCGGTGGAGGTATCGGCGCAGGATCCGGCGGGTGCTTCCACGAGGGCTGTGAGGCCGTCGTCCGCGCGGACCTCGACACGGGCGTCCCAGGCGGGGCGCAGTACCGCCGTTGCGCGGCCCTCCGACCAGGTCAGGTCCAGATCCGCGCCGAACCGGGTCCGTACGCGGAGCAGTTCACCGGCCGGATACGCGGGGAAGCGCCGGCAGCAGCACCAGCCTGGTGGGTGTCGACTGGACCAGGGCCTCGATGACCGCGGCCGGCAGTGCGTGAGCGGCATCCGCGTTGTAGACGTTACGGGCCGGGTAGTGCGCGCTATGAGCGCCGCCGGCCCTCGATCGGGGCCGGCGGCGGGCCGACGCGTGTGACCAGGGTTCGGCAGTGAGTCATGTCACCCAGAGTTAATATCTCGGCATACATTCCGCAGGACCGGGGAGGGTCCAGGCTGCTGGTGTGCCGTACCCGGTCCACCCGCGCAACACTGCTCGGCCGGATCGGTACGGAGCATTTCAGGCACGGAAGGCGATCACTACATGTCGGCGCTCGAAACCATTCACATCGACGGAACCTGGCGGGCCGCCGGATCAGGCGCCACGCGCGAGATCCTCGACCCCGCCGACGCGACCGTCCTCACCCTTGTCGCCGAGGGCGGCATCGAGGACACCGACGCCGCGATCGCCGCTGCCCGCCGCGCCTTCGACGACGGCCCCTGGCCGCACAAGCCCGTCGCCGAGCGTGCCGAGCTGCTCCGCCGGGTCGCCGCCCTCCTGCAGCGTGACCGCGAGGAGATCGCGATCACCGAGAGCCGCGACACGGGCAAGACCCTCGAAGAGGGCCGGGTCGACGTCGACGACGTGACCAACGCCTTCCGCTACTTCGCCGACCTCGTCATGAACGAGAGCGGCGGCCGGGTCGTCGACGCGGGCGACCCCGATGTGCACAGCGTCGTCGTGCACGAGCCGGTCGGCGTCTGCGCCCTGATCGCCCCGTGGAACTACCCGCTGCTCCAGGCCAGCTGGAAGATCGCACCCGCGCTCGCCGCGGGCAACACCTTCGTCCTCAAGCCCAGTGAGGTCACCCCGCTCTCCACCGTTCACCTGATGCGGCTGCTGGCCGAGGCCGGGCTGCCGGACGGTGCCGCGAACCTCGTCACCGGCGCGGGCGACCCCGTCGGGGCCCGGCTCTCCGAGCACCCGGACGTCGACCTCGTCTCCTTCACCGGTGGCCTCGCAAGCGGCACCAAGGTGGCCCAGGCCGCCGCACCCACCGTCAAGAAGGTCGCCCTGGAGCTCGGCGGCAAGAACCCCAACGTGGTCTTCGCCGACTCCTGCGCCACCGAAGAGGGCTTCGACACCACCGTCGACCAGGCACTGAACGCCGCGTTCTTCCACAGCGGCCAGGTCTGTTCCGCCGGAGCCAGGCTCATCATCGAGGAGTCGGTCCGCGAGCGCTTCGTCACCGAGCTCGCCCGCCGCGCCGACGCCATCAGGCTCGGCCGGGGCACCTTCGACGGAGTCGAATGCGGACCGCTCGTCTCCGCACAGCAGCTCGCCAAGGTCGAGATGTACGTCGCCTCCGCACGCGAGGAGGGTGCGGTCGTCCGCTCCGGCGGCGCCCGCCCCGAGCCCTCCGATGTACGCCCCGCCAGCGGCTACTTCTACCGGCCGACCGTACTGGACGGCTGCCACCGGGAGATGCGGGTGGTACGTGAGGAGACCTTCGGGCCGATCCTCACGGTCGAGACCTTCCGCAGCGAGGAAGAGGCCATCACCCTGGCCAACGACACGGACTACGGACTCGCGGGTGCGGTCTGGACCACCGACGCGGGCCGTGCCCGGCGGGTGGCAGGCCGGCTGCGCCACGGCACCGTGTGGATCAACGACTACCACCCTACCTTCCGCAGGCCGAGTGGGGCGGATTCGGCAAGTCCGGCACCGGCCGCGAGCTCGGCCCCACCGGACTCGCGGAGTACCGGGAGTCCAAGCACATCTACCAGAACCTCAACCCGCGCCCGCAGCGCTGGTTCGCCGGCTGACCGTCCAACCACCATTCCCCACCCCGGCTGTTCGCAGCACCACACACGCCAGCACCTTGCAGAAGGAGCAGTGACCGATGCCCCCGTCCCCAGCACCGCACTCCCCGAACCTGTTGACTACGTGATTGTCGGCGGTGGCACCGCCGGGTCGGTCATCGCCTCCCGCCTCACCGAGGACCCCGACGTCACCGTCACGGTCATCGAGGGCGGCCCCACCGACATCGACCGCGACGACGTGCTCACGCTCCGCCGCTGGCTCGGCCTGCTCGGCGGCGACCTCGACTACGACTACCCCACCACCGAGCAGCCGCGCGGCAACTCCCACATCAGGCACAGCCGGGCCGGGTGCTGGGCGGCTGCTCCTCGCACAACACACTGATCAGCTTCAAGCCGCTGCCCGGCGACTGGGACGAGTGGTCCGAGGCAGGCGCCGAGGGCTGGGACGCCGCCTCGATGGACCCGTACTTCGCCCGGCTGCGCAACAACATCGTGCCCGTGGACGAGAAGGACCGCAACGCCATCGCCCGTGACTTCGTCGACGCCGCGCAGTCGGTGGCCGGGGTCCCGCGTGTCGAGAGCTTCAACAAGAAGCCGTTCCACGAAGGCGCCGGCTTCTTCGACCTCGCCTACCACCCGGAGAACAACAAGCGCTCCTCCGCCTCCGTCGCCTACCTCCACCCGCACATCGAGGCCGGCGACCGCCCAAACCTCTCCATCCTGCTGGAGACCTGGGCGTACCGGCTGGAGTTCGAGGCGAACCGCGCCACCGGCGTGCACATCCGCACCGAGGACGGCGAGCAGACGCTGCTGCGGGCCCGCCGCGAAGTGATAGTCTGCGCCGGCGCCGTCGACACCCGCGGCTGCTGATGCACTCCGGCATCGGACCGGCAAAGGACCTCAAGGCCCTCGGTATCCCGCTCGTGCACGACCTGCCGGGCGTCGGCGAGAACCTGATGGACCACCCCGAGTCGGTCATCGTCTGGGAGACCGACGGGCCCATCCCGGAGAACTCCGCCATGGACTCGGACGCGGGTCTCTTCGTCCGCCGGGACCCTGAATCCCGGGGCCCCGACCTGATGTTCCACTTCTACCAGATCCCCTTCACCGACAACCCCGAACGCCTCGGCTACGAGAAGCCCGAGCACGGAGTGTCGATGACCCCGAACATCCCAAGCCGCGCAGCCGTGGCCGCCTCTACCTCACCAGCGCCGACCCCGAGGTCAAACCCGCTCTGGACTTCCGCTACTTCACGGACGAGGACGACTACGACGGCCGGACCCTGGTCGACGGAATCAAGCTGGCCCGGGAGATAGCGAAGAGCGAACCACTGGCCCACTGGCTCAAGCGCGAGGTCTGTCCGGGCCCCGATGTCACCTCCGACGAGGACATCAGTGAGTACGCCCGCAAGGTCGCGCACACCGTCTACCACCCGGCCGGCACCTGCCGGATGGGTGCGCCGAGGACGCCGGTGCGGTGGTCGACCCGCAGCTGCGTATCCGCGGTCTCGACGGCATACGGATCGCCGACGCGTCCGTCTTCCCGACCATGCCGGCCGTGAACCCGATGATCGGCGTTCTGATGGTCGGCGAGAAATGCGCGGAACTGCTCGCAGCACCGACCGCCGGAGGCGATGTCCGATGAGTGAAACCAGTACCCCGTCTTCTCCGTACGCGACCTCTGGAAGGTCTTCGGCCCCAAGGCCGAGCGCATCCCGGGCAGCGAGCACGCGGAGCTGCCCGCCGCCGAACTGCGTGAGCGCACCGGCTGCACCGCCGCCGTGCGCAACGTCTCCTTCGACGTCAACAAGGGCGAAGTCTTCGTCGTCATGGGCCTGTCGGGCTCCGGCAAGTCCACCCTCGTCCGCTGCCTGACCCGGCTGATCGAACCCACCAGCGGCACCCTCGCCATCGACGGCGAGGACGTCCTGGCGATGGATCGTACCCGGCTGCGCGAACTGCGCCGCCACCGTGCCGCGATGGTCTTCCAGCACTTCGGACTGCTGCCGCACCGCACCGTGCTGGACAACGTCGCCTACGGTCTTGAGATCCAGGGCCTCGGTAAGGCCGAACGGCGGGCCAAAGCAGCCGAGTTGGTGGAGAAGGTCGGCCTGAAGGGCCTTGAGGACCGCCGCCCGGCCCAGCTCTCCGGTGGCCAGCAGCAGCGCGTCGGGCTGGCCGGGCGCTCGCCGTCGACCCGTCCGTGCTCCTCTTCGACGAGCCGTTCAGCGCACTCGACCCGCTGATCCGCAGGGAGATGCAGGACGAAGTCGTGCGGCTGCACAAGGAGGAGGGCCGCACCATGGTCTTCATCACCCACGACCTCAGCGAGGCCCTGCGCCTCGGTGACCGCATCGCACTGATGCGTGACGGCGCCGTCGTGCAGCTCGGCACGCCCGAGGAGATCGTCGGATCGCCCGCCGATGACTACGTACGCCAGTTCGTCCGCGACGTACCGCGCGAACAGGTCCTCACCGTCTCCACCGCCATGCGGCCCCGGCCGCCGGTGAGCGACCACGGCCCGGCGCTGCGCCCCGGCGCCACCGTCTCGGAGGCCATCGAAGCGGTCGCCCGCTCCGGTGCCACGGCGGCGCGCGTCATGGACAACGGCAAGCTGATCGGCATCGTCGACTACGAGTGCCTGCTCGAGTCGTCGCGGGCACGGGGCCCGCGAGGTGAGCGTCTGATGGCAACGGCCAAAGTCACCGCCACCACCGCGGCAGGCCCCGGGCAGCAGTGTGCTCGGCGCCCTGCGCGGCCGTCCCGTACTCGGCAAACTGCTCCTGCTGCTGGTGATCGCCGCGGTCGCCGTACCCATAGTCCAGTCCCGGTGGGCGGGGAGTCTGGCCCGCCGCTCTGAGCGTCGACCTGACCGCGCCGCTCGGCGAGGTCAACGACTGGATCATCGCCAATCGCGACAGCCACCCGCTGTTCCTCTACTTCTTCGGCCACATCAGCAACGCCGTCGTCCTCTCGGTGCGCGGCGTCTATCTGGTGCTGCTCGCACTCGGCTGGGCCGGTGTCACCGTACTCGCCGCGGTCGTCGCCTGGCGCGTGGCAGGCCTGCGGCTCGCGCTGACCGCCGCCCTGTCCTTCGGCGTCTGCGGTCTGCTGGGCATGTGGGTGCCGACGATGCAGACCCTCGCACTCATGGTCGTCGCCGTGCTGGCCTCCGTGGTGCTCGGCATGCTCCTCGGGCTCGCGGCCGGGCTCTCGGACCGTACGTTCCGGATCCTGCGGCCCGTCCTGGACACCATGCAGGTGCTGCCCGCCTTCGCCTATCTGATGCCCGTCGTGCTGATCTTCGGCATCGGGTGCCCGGCGCGGTCCTTGCGACCGTCGTCTACGCGGCTCCGCCGATGGCACGGCTCACCGCACTGGGACTGCGCGGAGCCGACGCCGGTGTCATGGAAGCCGTCGCCTCGCTCGGCGCGACCGGCAGGCAGCGCCTGCTGACGGCCCGGCTGCCGCTGGCCCGCAAGGAGCTGCTGCTCGGCCTCAACCAGACGATCATGATGGCCCTCTCGATGGCCGTCATCGCCTCCATCATCGGCGCCGGCGGCCTCGGCGACCGGGTCTACCAGGCGCTGTCCGCGGTCGATGTCGGTGCCGCGCTCGCCGCGGGCGTTCCGATCGTGCTGCTGGCCGTCGTTCTGGACCGTACGACCGAAGCCGCAGGCCGGAAGATCGGCACGGAGGCGACCGGACCGGCCGCCCTGCGCGGGCTGCCCGGCTGGGGCCTGGCCGCGCTGATCGTCGCCGCCGTCGCCGTCGTGGGACGCTTCACCGGTGGCCGTATCTGGCCCGAGGGCGGGATCGTCCCCATCGCAGGGCCGGTCAACACCGCCAAGGACTGGCTGGTCGACCACCTCTACACCGGCGTCCCCGTCGTCGGCGGAACCGCCGACTGGGCGGAGCACTTCACCAGCTGGATCCTCAACCCGCTGCGCAGCGGGCTGCTGGGCCTGCCCTGGTGGTCCGTGCTGCTGGTCGTAGCAGCCCTCGCCTGGACCATCGGCACCTGGCGCACCGCACTGACGGCCGTGCTGGCCATGGCCGGCATCGGAGTCCTCGGTGTCTGGGAGCCGTCGATGGACACGCTCAGCCAGGTCCTCGCCGCGGTCGCCGTCACCCTGGTCCTCGGCTTCGCCATCGCCATCGGCGCCGCCCGCAGCGAACGGCTGGAGCGGCTGCTGCGACCGGTTCTGGACGTCTTCCAGACCATGCCGCAGTTCGTCTACCTCATTCCCGTCGTCGCCCTGTTCGGCGTCGGCCGTGCCCGGCCGCCGCCGCGCGGTCATCTACGCCCTGCCCGCCGTCGTGCGCATCACCACCCAGGGACTGCGGGTGTCGACCCCGCGGCGATGGAGTGCGCCCGCTCACTCGGCGCCACCAGTGGCCAGCAACTGCGCCAGGTGCAGCTCCCGCTGGCCAGGCCGGCCCTGCTGCTCGCCGTCAACCAGGGCGTCGTCCTGGTCCTCGCGGTCGTCATCATCGGCGGTCTCGTGGGCTCGGGAGCGCTCGGCTACTCCGTCGTGTTCGGCCTCGCCCAGGGCGACCTGGCGACCGGGCTCGTCGCAGGTGCCGCGATCGTCTGCCTGGGCCTGATGCTGGACCGGGTCACCCAGCCCACCACCCGCCGCCAGCGGAAGGAGAGCTGACATGGCTCGCACCAAGAGGATCCGTGCGCACATCCGCACGTTCGCGATCGTGTCCTCGGCCGCCGCGCTGCTGGCTGTGACCGGCTGCGGAGCGGCGGACATGACCAAGCAGGCATCCCCGTTCGCGGCCCCGCGGACATCAAGACCGTCACCCTCTCCGTGCAGTCCTGGGTCGGCGCGCAGGCCAACGTGGCTGTCGCCCAGCAGCTCCTTGAGGACGAGCTGGGCTACCGGGTCGACCTGGTCCAGACGGACGAGGTCCCCGCCTGGGACGCCCTCAGCCAGGGCCGGGTGGACGCCATCCTGGAGGACTGGGGCCACCCGGACCAGGAGAAGCTCTACGTCGACGACAAGAAGACCATCGTCCCGGCGGGCGACCTGGGCGTCACCGGGCACATCGGCTGGTACGTACCGAAGTACTGGGCGGACGAGCACCCCGACGTCACGCAGTGGAAGAACCTCAACAAGTACGCGGACGAGCTGCGTACCGCGGAGAGCGGCGACAAGGGCCAGCTGATGGACGGTTCACCGTCCTATGTCACCAATGACCAGGCGCTGGTGAAGAACCTCGGCCTGGACTACAAGGTCGTCTTCGCAGGCTCCGAGGCCGCCCAGATCACCCAGATCCAGCAGTCCGCCAAGGAGAAGAAGCCCTTCCTCAGCTACTGGTACCAGCCGCAGTGGCTGTTCAACGAGGTGCCTATGGTCGAGGTGGAGCTCCCGGAGTACTCCGACGAGTGCGGGGCCAAGGACCCGGCGGCCATCGACTGCGCCTATCCGCAGACGCCGCTGCAGAAGTACCTCAACGCGGACTTCTCCGACCGGGGCGGCAAGGCCGCGGAGTTCCTGAAGAAGTTCCACTGGTCGGAGAAAGACCAGAACGAGGTCTCCGCACTGATCGCCTCGGAGAAGCTCACGCCGCAGAAGGCGGCCGAGAAGTGGATCGCGAAGAACCCGGACACCTGGAAGAAGTGGCTGGGTTAGCGCATCAGTGCTGAGGGCCCCGCCGCGGCGGGAGCCCTCAGCGCCTGCTGTGCGCGTCAGCGGACGGGGTGGGTCTCCTGCGCACCCGAGTCCTGCGCATCCGTCTGCTTGAACTGGGTGTGGTACAGATCCGCGTACCGGCCGTCGGCCGCCAGCAGTTCCTCGTGAGTGCCGCGTTCGAGGATCCGGCCCTCCTCGATGACCAGGATCAGGTCGGCGGCCCGCACGGTCGACAGCCTGTGTGCGATCACCACGGCCGTCCGGCCCTCCAGCGCCTCTGCCAGCGCCTCCTGGACCGCGGCCTCCGAGGTCGAGTCCAGGTGGGCGGTGGCCTCGTCCAGGATGACGACGCGCTGGCCCGCCAGCAGCAGCCGGGCGATCGTCAGCCGCTGACGCTCCCCGCCGGAGAGCCGGTAGCCGCGCTCCCCGACGACGGTGTCCAGCCCGTCCGGCAGCGAGGCGACAAGACCGTCCAGACGCGACCGGCGCAGCGCGTCCCAGATGTCCTCCTCCGTCGCCTCCGGCCGGGCAAGGAGCAGGTTGGCGCGTACCGACTCGTGGAAGAGGTGCCCGTCCTGGGTGACCATGCCGAGCGTCTCGCGGATCGAGTCGGCCGTCAGATCGCGTACGTCCACGCCGTTGAGCCGTACGGAGCCGGCGTCCGCGTCGTACAGCCGGGGCAGCAGCTGTGCGATCGTCGACTTGCCCGCGCCGGAGGATCCCACGAGAGCGACCATCCGGCCCGGTTCGGCCTTGAAGGAGACGCCGTGCAGGACCTCGGTGCCACCACGGGAGTCGAGGGTGGCGACCTCTTCGAGTGAGGCGAGGGAGACCTTGTCGGCGGACGGGTAGCCGAAGGAGACGTCGTCGAACTCCACGGACACCGGGCCTCGGGGCACTGTGCGGGCGTCCGGCTTCTCGGCGATCAGCGGCTTCAGATCGAGGATCTCGAAGACTCGCTCGAAGCTGACCAGCGCGCTCATCACCTCGACCCGGGCGCCGGCCAGAGCGGTCAGCGGGGAGTAGAGACGGGTCAGGAGCAGGGCGAGCGCGACGACGGCTCCCGCTTCGAGGGTGCCCCGCAGTGCGTAGTAGCCGCCCAGCCCGTACACCAGGGCGAGCGCCAGGGCCGAGACCAGGGTCAGAGCGGTGATGAAGGTGGACTGGAGCATCGCCGTGCGGATTCCGATGTCACGCACCCGCCTTGCCCGCGTGGCGAATTCGGCGGACTCATCGGCAGGGCGCCCGAAGAGTTTGATCAGGGTCGCGCCGGGGCGGAGAAGCGCTCGGTCATCTGCGTGCCCATGGTGGCGTTGTGATTGGCGGCTTCCGTTGCAGCGCCGCCATCCGGGAGCCCATTCGGCGGGCGGGCACGATGAACACCGGCAGCAGGACGAGCGCGAGCAGGGTGATCTGCCAGGAGATGGTGAGCATCACGGCCAGTGTCAGCAGCAGAGTGACAAGGTTGGAGACGACACCGGAGAGGGTGTTGCTGAAGGCGCGCTGGGCGCCGATCACATCGTTGTTGAGCCGGCTGACGAGCGCGCCGGTCCGGGTGCGGGTGAAGAAGGCGACCGGCATCCGCTGCACATGGTCGAAGACGGCCGTTCGCAGATCGAGGATCAGCCCTTCACCGAGGGTGGACGAAAGCCACCGGGTCAGCAGTCCGAGCCCCGCCTCGGCGACCGCGATCAGGGCGATGAGCAGTGCGAGCCGGGTGACCACCCGGTCTCCTTGCCCTGGACGATCGCGTCGACGACCTGGCCCGCCAGCACGGGAGTGGCCACGGCGAGCAGCGCGGTGAACACGCTGAGCAGCAGGAACCGGTAGATCTGCCGGCGATGCGGCCGGGCGAACACGCCGATACGGCGCAGGGTGGCCCGGGAGAAGGGTCTGCGGTCTTGCTGGGCGTTCATCGTGCTGTGGAGTGAATTCCACGCGGTGACTTCCATGTTCATAAGGTGGTGCCTCCGGAATCTGGTGTGCCGACGCCCGGTTCCCGTCAGCCGACGTGGCCCCGGGCGCACACAGAACGTTAAAACCCCAACCATGATTGAGGTCAACTGATCCCGGCAGGTATCACCCCGCCGGACGCTACCGGGCCCGCACTGTCGCCATGACCTCCCGGTCCGGCTGCAGTGTCAGCGTCGGTACGGGCCCGACCGTACCGGGATCCACGTCCAGCTCGAACCGCCTTGCCAGAACGGCAAGTACGAGTACCGCCTCGACCATCGCGAAGCGCGTACCGAGGCAGACCCTGGGGCCACCGCCGAACGGGAACCAGGCGTACTCCGGGATCTCGTCCCCGCTCTCGGGATCCCAGCGCTCCGGCCGGAACTCCTCCGGCTGCGGGAACCACCGCTCGTCGCGGTGGGTGACCCACTGGCTGCTCCACACCCTGGTCCCCGCCTCGATGGGCAGGCCGCCGAGGTGCGCCCTTCCTTGGCCACCCCGGTGATCAGCCAGATCGTCGGGTACAGCCGCAGGGTTTCCTTCACCACCGACTGGGCGTACGTCAGCTGCGCGTAGTCGTCGATGCCGGGCTCGCGGTCACCGAGCACCCGGTCCAGCTCCTCGGTCAGAGCGGCCCGCGCCTGCGGATTGCGCGAGAGCAGGTACCAGGCCCACACCAGCGTGGAGCTGGTCGTCTCATGGCCCCCGATGTACAGGGTGACCGTCTCGTCGCGGATCTCCTTGTCGTCCAGGTGCGCGCCGGTCCCGTCCGCCGCGGTCAGCAGCCGGCTCAGCAGGTCGGGGCGCTCTCCGTCCCCGTCCCGGTGGCGGGCCACGACCCGGGCCACCTCGGCGTCGATGACCGCGGCGGCCTTCTTGATCCTGGCCCGGCCGGGTGGGTACCCAGTCGGGGAGGATCGCGCCGATGCCGCTGAACTCCTTGCCGATCTCCTGTTGGGCGACATCCATCGCCCGGCCCATCGACTCCGCGTCGGCGGGTGTCCACCCGAAGATCGTGCGGACCGCGATCTTCTGTGTCAGGGCCGCCATCTCGCGTTTGATGTCGATGCGTTCACCGCCCGACCAGGTGTCCGCGAGCTCCACCGTGCAGCCCGTCATCGTCGATGCGTACGACTTCACCTGCTTCGGCCGCACCGAAGGCTGCACCAGTGAACGCTTGCGCCGCCAGTCCGGACCCTGGGCCACCACAACGCCGTTGCCCATCACCGTGCGGAAGGCGATCCCCAACGAGGGCTGGTCAAAGGTGCGTTCGGTCTCGGTGAGCAGCTCACCTATGTGCTCGGGGTCGGAGACGAACACGCACCGGTTGCGGCCGAAGCGCCAGCTCACCATGGGCCCGTACCCGCGAAGGCGCTCGAAGAAGCTGAGGGGTCCTTCCCGAACTGCGGCAGGCTCCCCAGGACCGGCAGTCCCTTCGGGCCCGGTACGAGCCGGTGGCCGTGCGGCTCGGTATCGACGGCCGTACCGGATTGCGTGGACATGAGCGTCTCCCTGCCATCTGCCGTGTGAGGTACGTGAGTTGCTGAGCGTAGCTCGCGTCCCTCCCGGTCCGGGAACGGTGGTGTGTTGCTCGGCCACGTGAGCGGTCCGGCCCGTCCGACGCCGACGCCCGGTCGGTTCGACCGGGCGTCGGCGGTTCGCCCTGCGGGCGGCGCCGTCAGGCGCGGCGGGACCCGGACGGCCGGCCGTTGCCACGGGTCAGGAGTAGCCGAAGACTGCCGCCAGCGCGGCGAGTACGCCGCCGCCCGCGGTCCACAGCCAACGGCTGGTCCACCAGCCGGAGGCCCAGCCGTCCTCCGGCTCGCTGCCCAGCGAGACCCGGGCTCTTGGGCGCCGTCGCCATCCGGGCGGCGGCCTGTTCGACCGAGGAGGCGCCCGGTACCAGCGGCTCGGCGAGCGTGCCGTCCACGTCGTGGGCGCCGCCCTTGTCGGCCGCGGTGACCTTCGTCTCGGCGTCGAAAGGCAGGCCCAGGTCCTCCTCGGGCAGACCGGTGACGGTCAGGCGTATGTAGTAACTGCCGGGCAGTGGGTCATCGGCCCACGGCTCGGCCCAGGCCCGCACGGTGCGCAGCACAGGACAGCTCGACCGTCCTCGCGTCGGGCGCGGCCTTCCTCGTCTGGTGGCCGTACATGCAGGCCTGGCGGCGGCGCAGTCCGTCGTACACGTCGACCTGCCAGGTCGACGCGCCGTGCCGGGCGGCGCCCTCGGGCAGGGTGACCTTCGCGTCGACGGTGGCCCGCTGGCCCGCGTCGGCGGGGAAGACCCAGTACAGGTAGTCACCGGTGGAGGCGCCCGCGGTGGCGGTCTGCTCCTGTTGGATCGCCGTGGCGGTACGGAACGTGGTGCCGGCCTCGGTGGGGCCCGCGTCGCCGTCGCCCTTCTCGGCAGGGCTCGCGTTCGCCGACGGGTCGTCGGCCACGGCCGCGCCCGCCGTGGTGAGCAGGGTGACTCCGGCGAGCACCGCGCCCACGAGCGATCGCTTGATGTTGTTCCTGCGGGTCGCACGCATCAGTTGGTCCTCCATACGGCAAAGCGCCAGCGCGAGATCCAGCCGGTCAGCAGGCCCGCGATGAGCCCGGTGAGCACCAGCAGGCCCAGCAGCCACCAGCCGCGGCCGAGACCGAACGCGGCCACGTCGGCGGCGTCATCGGGTGCCTCCACCAGGTCGACGGTCAGCTCGACCGGCAGCCCGGGTCGGTCTTGACCGAAGCGGGCGCCGAGAAGGAGTTGCCGAGCTGGAGGCAGACGGTCTCGGCGGCGGGCTCGACGTCGTCCGTGCCGTCCTGTTCGGGCTTCGGGTAGCGCAGCCCGGAGGAGATCACATCCGTACGGCCGGTGCCGGATTCCGAGCCGCGCACGATCTCGCGCCCGTGCACGGTCACCGCGCGCAGCAGCACGCCGTAGTCGTTGTCGACGGCACGGTCCGCCGCCACGCTCACCGATGCGCGCAACTCCTGACCGGGCAGCACATCCACCCGGTACCAGCGGTGCTGGGAGAACTTCTCGCGGTCGGTGTAGAGACCCGCCTTGAGCTGCGGGGCCTTGGCGCAGCTGCCCGCGCCCTCGGTCGCCACCGGGGTGATGACCGGTTCGGCGGCCCGGTCCACCAACTGGGTTACCCGGTCGGAGAGTTCATCGGTGTGCTGGACAGCGGTGTACGTACCGCCGGTGGCCTCGGCGATACAGGTCAGCTGCTGCCGGATCTTGGCGTTCGGCACCAGGCCCAGGGTGTCGATGACCAGATGGATCCCACGGGCGGCGATGTCGCGCGCCACCTCGCACGGGTCGAGCGGTCCGCAGGTGTCCTCGCCGTCGGTGATGAGGACGATGCGGCGGGTGGAGTCCCCGCCCTCGAGGTCGTCGGCCGCGCCCAGCAGGGCCGGGCCGATCGGGGTCCAGCCGGTGGGCGCCAGGGTGGCGACCGCGGTCTTGGCCTCGGTGCGGTCCAGCGGACCGACCGGATAGAGCTGCTTGGTGTCCTTGCAGCCGGTCTTGCGGTCGTCGCCCGGGTAGTCGGCGCCCAGCGTGCGGATGCCGAGCTGCACCTCTTCGGGCACCGAGTCCAGGACATCGTTGAACGCCTGCTTGGCCGCGCTCATCCGGGACTGCCCGTCGATGTCGCGAGTCTTCATGGAGCCGCTGACGTCGAGCACCAGCTCGACCTTGGGCGATGCGGCGGAGGGAGGTTCGTCGGCGGCCGCGGGAGCGCGGTGCCGAGCCCGGCGGTCAGGGTGGCGAGCAGTACGCACACCCGGCCGTCAGCTGTTTTCTTATGATCATCGCCGGATCCTATTGAAGATCCACACCCATCCCCAAAACCGCTCCGCGCGAGGCCGGTCGGCGGTCCGTGCTCAACCGCCCTCCGCGTCACCGGCCGCGCCCGCCTCAGCCGCCGAGCAAGGACCGGGTCGCCCGCTCCAGTGCCGATCCGACCCGCTCCCACGTCCGCGTGTCCCGTTCGACCGGCGGGAGTTGACCGACGTCGGCGCCGGCGTTCCAGGTGGTCGCCACCGCGACCGGGTCGCCGCCGCCGGCGGCCGAAGCGGCGAGCGCCGCGGCGCCCAGGGCGACCAGCTCGCCCCCGCGGGCACGATCAGCGGGCGGCCGGAGAGCCTGCGCACCGTCTCCACCCAGGTAGGGCCCTGGGCCCCGCCGCCGATGAGCCGCAAAGGCCTGCCCGCGACCTCGGGGTCGGCCGGGTCGAGACCGCAGGACAGCAGCAGCTCGTCGAGCGCGCGCAGCACGGTGAAGGCGGCGCCCTCGTAGGCCGCGCCCAGCAGCTGCTGCGGGTGGTGTCGTGCCGCAGGCCGGTGAGCAGGCCGGAGGCGGTGGGCAGGTCGGGGTGCGTTCGCCGTCCAGGTAGGGCAGGAGTACGGCTTCGCCGCCGGGTGTCGCGTCCTCGCGGTGCAGCCCCAGCAGGTCGGCGACCTTGTCGACGGCGAGGGTGCAGTTGAGCGTGCAGGCCAGCGGGAGATACGTACCGTCCGCGGCTGCGAAGCCGGACAGGGCCGTGGAGCCGGGCCGGGCCCTGGACGCGGCGAAGACCGTGCCGGAGGTGCCGAGGCTGAGAACGGGTGGTCCAGGAGACCGGCGCCGCCCAGGCCGAGCCCGACGGCGGCGCTCATGTTGTCGCCGGTGCCGGCGGCCACGGCGATCCCGGCGGGCAGGCCGAGCGCCGCCGCGGCTTCGGCGGTCAGGAGCCGATGCGGGTCCCGCCGGTAGCGGCGACCGGAGGCAGCATCGAGAGGTCCAGGCCGAGCAGGCCCAGGAGTTCGGGTCGTACGCGCCGGTGGCGGTCGAATACCAGCAGGTGCCCGATGCGTCGCCCGGTCGGTTGCGGCGGTGCCCGCGAGCCGTTCGGTCAGGAAGTCGTGGGCAGCCGTACGGCCGCGGTCGCGGCGGCGGCCTCGGGATCGTGCTCGCGCAGCCACTGCCACTTCGACGCGGTCATGGCGGCGACCGGCACGGAGCCGGTGCGCGCGGTCCAGGCCTCGGGCCCGCCCAGCTCGGCGGTGAGCGCGGCGGCCTGCGGGCGGACCGGGTGTCGTTCCACAGGAGGGCGGGGCGCAGCGGGCGTCCGGACCGGTCGAGCACGACCAGGCCGTGCTGCTGCCCGGCGACGGCGATGCCCGTGACGGCGGACGCCGGGACGCCCGACTCCTTGATCCCGCTGGTGACGGCGGCGCACAGCGCCTGCCACCAGATCTCGGGTCGCTCTCCCGAGCGCCCGCCTCGCCGGTGACCACGTGCGGGGCGCGGCCGACGGCGAGCAGCTCACCGGTCTCGGCGTCGGTCACTGCCGCCTTGGTGGACTGGGTGGAGCTGTCCACGCCGATGACGACGGTACGCGGCGGCATGGCTACCTCTTCTCATGCTGCGGGATTTTGGTCGTGCGAGAAACAAATTACGCGATCGGGGCCTGCGGAACAGGGGCTTTGACGGGCTCATCGGGTTTCCCTGACGAGGGGTTACGTGAGGGAACGCTGCGTGCATGATTAATCATGGCACTGAACAAATAGGTCCGGCCGACGCGACGACGCCGGCCCGAGACGCATACGAAGGCGGACGGACGATGACGGAACGCTTCACGCCCACACCGGCGGACAAGTTCAGCTTCGGCCTGTGGACCGTGGGCTGGCAGGGACGCGACCCGTTCGGCGACGCGACCCGGGAGGCGATCGACCCGGTCGAGTCCGTGCAGCGGCTTGCCGAGCTGGGCGCCTACGGGGTCACGTTCCACGACGACGACCTGATCCCGTTCGGCTCCACGGACGCGGACCGTGAAGGGCTGGTCAAGCGGTTCCGGCAGGCGTTGGAGCGCACCGGGATGAAGGTCCCGATGGCGACCACCAACCTGTTCACGCATCCGGTGTTCAAGGACGGCGGGTTCACTTCCAACGACCGTGAGGTGCGCCGGTTCGCTCTGCGCAAGGTCATCCGCAATATCGATCTCGCTGTCGAGCTGGGCGCGGAGACCTATGTGGCCTGGGGTGGCCGTGAGGGTGCGGAGTCGGGTGCGGCCAAGGATGTGCGGGTGGCTCTGGACCGGATGAAGGAGGCCTTCGACCTGCTGGGCGACTACGTCACCGAGCAGGGCTACGACCTGCGCTTCGCGATCGAGCCCAAGCCGAACGAGCCGCGCGGCGACATCCTGCTGCCGACCATCGGCCATGCGCTGGCCTTCATCGAGCGCCTGGAGCGCCCGGAGCTGGTCGGCGTCAACCCGGAGACCGGCCACGAGCAGATGGCCGGGCTGAACTTCCCGCACGGCATCGCCCAGGCCCTGTGGGCGGGCAAGCTCTTCCACCTCGACCTCAACGGCCAGTCCGGCATCAAGTACGACCAGGACCTCCGCTTCGGCGCCGGCGACCTGCGCCAGGCGTTCTGGCTGGTCGACCTGCTGGAGAGCGGTTACGACGGTCCGCGTCACTTCGACTTCAAGCCGCCGCGTACCGAGGACTACGACGGCGTATGGGCCTCTGCCGCCGGCTGCATGCGCAACTACCTGATCCTCAAGGAGCGTGCCGCCGCCTTCCGCGCCGACCCCGCCGTGCAGGAGGCGCTGGTCGCGTCCCGGCTCGACGAGCTGGCCGTGCCGACCGCCGCGGACGGCGTCGCCGGTCTGCTGGCCGACCGCTCCGCGTACGAGGACTTCGACGTCGAGGCCGTCGCGGAGCGCGGTATGGCGTTCGAGGCCCTGGACCAGCTGGCGATGGACCACCTGCTCGGGGTGCGCTGACCGGGCCGGAACCGTGTGAGGGGCCGCAGTCCATGGCTCCGGCTCCCTCCGCTCGCAGTCGGCGGCACCGTCGTACGCTGCCGCTCAATCGCCGGGCGGCGCGGTCCTGGAGTACGCGACCGGGTCCGCCAGTACGTCCTGTACGACAAGGGCCGCCGCCCCCGTGCGGCGTCCCCGCGACCGAGGACGCGCGCAGCCGGCCGCTGCCGCGGGACCAGAGTCCGGACACCACCCGGTCCGTCAGCTCCTGGTCGGCGGGCGCCGAAAGCCACGGCATCAGGCCCCGGTATATCCCGCCGAGCACCACCGCGTCCGGATCGACCAGATTGACGGCGCCGGACAGCACCCGCCCCAGCATCAGACCTGCCTCGGCCACCGCGGCCACCGCCCGGTCGTCCCCGGCCTGGGCGCGCCGCTCCAGCTCGAGCACCCCGGCCCCGCCACCGGCCCCTCGATCCCGGCGGCCCGCAACAGCGCTGTCTGCCCCGCGTACTGCTCCAGGCAGCCACGTGAGCCGCACCGGCACTCCGGCCCCGCCGGGTCCACCACCACGTGCCCGATCTCCCCGGCGAAGCCGTGCGCGCCGCGCAGTAGTTCGCCGTCGAGTACCAGGGCGCCGCCGACGCCGATCTCACCCGTCAGATAGAGAAACTGCGGACCTTGTCGAGCCCGCCGAACCACAGTTCGGCCAGCGCCGCCAGATTGGCCTCGTTCTCCGAGCGCACCGGCAGCGGCGCGGCCTGCGGACGCAGGGCGGCGAGTGCGCTCGCGAACAGCTCCTCGGCCGGGACCTGGTTCCAGCCCAGGTTGGGCGCCTGGCGCACCGAACCGCCGGAGACCAGCCCCGGCAGCGCGAGCGCCGTCCCGACCGGGTACAGCTCCTGCTCCCGCGCCGAATCCAGGGTGCGGGCCGCGATCCGGGCCGCACGGGCCAGTACCTCACCGGGCGGGGCCCGCGGTTGTCCAGATGCTCGGTCCGGCGGACCCTGCCGGTGCCCGCCAGGTCCACGACGCACACCGACACATAGTCGATGTTGACCTCCACACCGAGCCCGGCGGGACCGGTGCGGGCCACCTTCAGGGCCGTGCCGGGCCGCCCCGCCTGCCCGCTGAACGTCTTGCCGGACTCGGTGAGGAATCCGGTGTCGAGCAGCTGCTCGACCAGGGAGGACACCGCGGCCCGGGTCAGCCCCACCCGGGCGGCCACCTGGGCCCTGGTCGCTTCGCCGCTCTCGGCCTCGTCCCGTACGGCCCGCAGCACGAGGCTCAGGTTATGACGTCGCACGGTGTCCTTGTCCGCCTTGGACCCCAGCGGTGTGAGGTAGCTCTTCATATCATCGAGGAGCCTATGTGATCCGGGGTGGACGGCAGCGTGCTATTGCCGGTCGGTCTCATCAGGGGAGTGTCCGGTGACAGGGCTGTGCCACCGTGGCCTGCCGATGAGGCGGACATGGCCGGAAGACGAATTCGCGTGTGCCGCCGATGGCGGGGCGTCGCACGGAGCGGCAGTCCGGGCACGGTGGTGTGCAACCACTGTGCCCGGGGCTGTCGTTCACCCGGCGCCTCGTTCAGTCCGCGCTTCGTGGGAAGGCGCCCGGACCGTCGGCTCGGACTGTCGCGCCCCGCGCCTTCAGCATGTCCGCCATAAGCGCGATCTCCGACTCCTGGCCGCGCTCCATGCCCGCGGCCAGGTTCCTGATCTCGTCCGTGCCCGCGGCACCGGCTGCCGACCGGGCCATATCGGCCCCGCGCGGTGGTGGACGGTCATCAGCCGGAGGAACAGCACTTCGGCGGTGCTGCCCCTGGCCGCCCGCAGTTGGTCCAGCTCGGTGTCCGTCGCCATGCCGGGCATCAGTGATCCGTCGCTCCCGGCCTCGGCCGCGTGCCCCATCCACTCCATCGGCGGGCGTTCCGAGCTCTTGGGCCTGTCCCATGTCTCCAGCCAGCCGAGCATCATGCCGCGCTGGTTGGCCTGCGTGTTGATGATGTCGTACGCGAGACGTCGTACGGCCTCGTCGTCCGTGCCGTCCCGGACGATGAAGGCCATCTCGACCGCCTGCTGATGGTGCAGCGACATGTCCCGGGCGAAGCCCGTGTCGACGGAGTCCTCGGCCGGAGCCGACACCCCGGCGCCCGATGAGGACGCGCCGGGCGGGGACGCCGAGGACGGCCGTACGGTCATCAGAGCCACCAGCCCGAGTGCCAGCAGGAACACCACGGCGCCCGCGAGGACCAGCGGGCGGGGTGCACGCACGGCGGAGGTCACCGGGCGACCCGCCGCTGCAGGCAGCGCCCGGCTCCGGAGTCTGCGGGCCCTGGACGTACTTGGTGAAGAACTGCGCGACACGGGGTCGGAGGCACTCTTCACCGTGACCTGCTTGCCCCAGGCGCTGAGCATCAGCGGGCCGTCCTGGTCGGCGACCGGGCTCATCAGTGAGTAGGCGGTGGAAGAGACGCGCTTGCCGAACGCGGCGATGTCGGTGTCCTTCGCCTTGTCGTTGTACGTGACCCAGACCGCACCGTGCTCCAGGGAGTGGACCGCGTTCTCGTTCGGTATCGGCTCGGTGTAGACGTCCGAATCGCAGTTCATCCAGACCGGGTTGTGGTCGCCGCCGACGGGCGGGTTCATCGGGTAGTCGACGGGCGTCTCGACGTGGTCCTGGGTCAACTTGTCCCAGGTCCGCTCCCCGGTGACCGGGGAGGTCCTGGCCTGGTCCTCGGTCTTGTCCTGTTCGTCGGCGGCGGACATCAGATAGCCCCTCCCGCGACGAGTGCGGCCACCACGGCGACGGCCGCGGTGATGGTGATGATGCGGCTGCGGCGCTCGCGGGCGCGTTCCTTGCGGCGGGCCTCCTCGAGCTTGGCGCGGCGTGCGGCCGCGGGCCGTCGAGCTTCTTGTTCTTGGCAGAAGTCATGTGAAGTCCTCGGGTTCAACAGGGCGCGTCGCGCGGAGCACGCGCGATGCGGGAGTGAGGCATGCGGGAGGGCATGCCTCCTAGACCCGTTGGACCTGCAGACGGAGGTGATCGACGGCGTGCACACTGTCGTTGGACGGGCCGCGGATGGCGACGGCGCCGGTGAGCGGGCCGGCCGGTGTCACGATCCCGGCGCAGGGGAGCGCGACGGGAGCAGCGGGCCGGGCAGTACGACGGGTGTCGCGTGGCCGGACGCACCGTGGCAGGAGCTGCCGTGGCCGCGTCCGTCCGGGGAGTCGGCCAGCACGGCCGAGGCGGCCACGGCGGGCGTCGGGGTGAAGGCCCGGACGGACGCGGCCACGGGCGGCTCGGCGGCGGAGGTGGCGGCCGGGGAGCAGCAGAGGAACACAGTCAGCAGAGCCAGCACCCAGCCCAGTGCGGCGGGCACCGGGAGCGCGGGCAGGGCGACAGTGCCCCGTCGCCGGCCGGTGCGCCTGCTCGCGCTCTGCTTGGTCATCTCCGCCATCGTACGGTGTGTGAAGTTTCAACGAGTGCGGGGTCATGGGTACGCGGGATAGTGTGCCCCGATGACCACGCAATCGAACATACCTGCGGGCTGGCATCCGGATCCGCATGGCGCGCCTCAGCTGCTGCGCTACTGGGACGGCTCCCAGTGGACCGAGCACACCCACCCCGCCGACCAGGGCAGGCGGCTCAGGCCCAGGCGGGCCAGGCTCCCGCGCAGGCCCCGTCCCACGCTCCCGTACCGCAGCAGCAGGTCGCGCATCCGCAGCAGGGCGGCGCGCCGGGCGGTGGGTCACTGTTCGAACAGCAGGTCCTGATCGTGAATCAGAAGGCCAAGCTGATCGAGGTGACGAACGAGTACCGCGTCTTCGATCAGCAGGGCAACACCGTCGGTTCGGTCGTGCAGGTCGGCCAGGGCGCGCTGCGCAAGGTCCTCAGGTTCGTGTCCAGTATCGACCAGTACCTGTCCCACCGGCTGGAGATCCGTGATGCCCACGGGCGACCGCAACTGCTTCTGACCCGGCCGGCCAAGTTCATCAAATCCCGGGTCATCGTCCAGCGTCCGGACGGGCAGCCCGTCGGCGAGATCGTCCAGCAGAACGCCATCGGTAAGATCAACTTCGCCATCATGGCCGACGGCCGGAAGGTGGGCGCGATCAAGGCGGAGAACTGGCGCGCCTGGAATTTCTCGATCGTCGACCACAACGAAGCCGAGATCGCCCGGATCACGAAGACCTGGGAAGGTCTGGCGAAGACCATGTTCACCACCGCGGACAACTACGTGCTGCAGATCCACTATCAGCTGCCCGAGCCGCTGCTGAGTCTCGTCGTGGCCACGGCCCTGACCGTGGACACCGCGCTCAAGCAGGACGCCCGCGGCTTCGGCTGAGCCCGGCAGTGCGACGCCCGGCAGGGCTACGGCCGGTGGATACCGAACGCCGCGCCCTGCGGATCACGGCGATCCTCGCGGATCACGGCGATCCTCGCGGATCACGGCGATCCGCCGCCCGCCCGGATGCGCGTGGGCGGCACGACGTGGTCGCCGCCCGCGCTCAGTGTCGGCGCTGCCGTGACCTCGACATCGGTGACCGTGAAGTACGGCAGCCAGTGCGCCGGCACTTCCGGCGTGAGGTCGTCGTCCATCGTCGCCATACCTCCGAAGGCGGCACCGTCCACGCCCCACTGCGTGTACTGCTCCGAGGCGCTGAGCGTCCAGCCGAGAACTGCCGGGTAGAAGGCGCGGGCGGCCGTTGCGTCCCGGGTGGCGAGCTCGACCCGGCCCAGGGAGCCCGGCTCGTTGAACAGGCCGGCGCGCGCGAAGGTCCGGGCCTGCCAGAGGGAGAACACCGCGCCGGACGGGTCGGCGGCCACCGCGAACCTGCCCTGGTCGAAGATGTCCATCGGGCCCACCGGGAGCGTGCCGCCCGCGCCTCGCAGGGTCTCGACCGTGCCGTCCACGTCCCGTGTGGCGAAGGAGACCGTCCAGGCGGCGGGCTGCCCCGGCTGGTAGGTAGGGCTCAGTGCCGCGACGGCGGCCTCGCCGACGCGCCACCGTGTAGCCACCGGCCTCCGGCCGCGGGTCGGTCACCGACCGCCAGTCGAACAGTGCGGCGTAGAACGCCTTGGCGGCAGTGACGTCGGAGGTGCTCAGCTCGATCCAGCAGGGACCGCCGGTCACCGGTTCGGACAGCTTCATTCCTGCTCCTTGGTGCGCGCTGGGCGCCGGGGTTCCCGGGCTGTTGTGCGGCACGCTATGGCCCTGCGGAGGTGGCGGTCACCGGAAGCGGTGTAAATGTTTACGGGTGTAATACCTGTTAACATATTTAGGTGAGTGATACAGCTATGCGCCCCGGAGGCCGAACCCGTCCGGCCGCTCCCTCCCGATGGCCGGCACCCTGCGTCTGAACCGCCCCTCCGAGACCTGGTTCAAGCCCGCGCTCAGCGTGGTCGTGGCCTCCGTGGTGCCCAATCTGCTGCTGTACTCCATCGACCGGCTCGACCTCGTGATGTACACGATGGCCGGTTCGCTCTGTGCGCTCTACGGCCACAACCTGCCGTACGCCCGCCGCGCGCACACCATCTCCCGGGTCGTCCTCGGCATGGTGGCCGGTCTCGCGGTCTCCTGGTCGTGGCCTCGCTCACCCAGTCGACCGCCGTACTGATAGCGGTCGGCGCGCTGCTCGCGGGGTACAGAAGACGTTCTGCGACGCCACCCGCATCGGGCCGCCCGGCCATCTGATCTTCACGTTCGTCACGTCGGCCGCGCTCTTCGCCCCGCAGGAGTTCGGCCGGATTCCCGGCACCTCGCTCTCGCCCTGGCCGCGGGCGCCTTCGCCTGGCTCGTCACCGTGGCCCCGGCGGTGTGGCGCAGAGGGCCCCGAGCGCCGCGCCACCGCGCGGGCCCTGGAGGCCGCCGCCGATTACGCCGAGGCCCCGGGCCCCGTACCCGGCACAGCGCGGCCGGCGCCGTGCAGGCCGCCTGGCAGTCACTGCTCGCCTCGGGGCGCCCGACCCCGGTACGCCAGGAACTCGAGCGCCTCGTGGTGCATGCCGAGGCGGCCCTCGCCGCGACCGCGGTGGACGGGCCGGTCCGCGGCGCCGGTCCCGGTCTGCTGCGCGAATGGGCGGCTCGGACCCGTGCGCGCGGACCCGTCCCGACCCGGAGCCCGCCCCGGCACCGTGGAGCAGCTCTTCGGGATCGACGCCGAACGGGCCGGCCGCCGCATCGGACGCGGCCGCCGCGAGGCCCGGCTCCGGCTCCTGCGTGCCCTTGCCCCGGCTCGCCGGTGGTGCCGATCGCCCTGCGTACGCTGATCGGCTGCGCGCTCGCCGGGTATGGGTCCTGGGTGCTCGGTGTCGGCCATCCGTACTGGGCCATCGTCACCGCGGCCTCCGTCTACCAGCCCAACCTCGCCCTGACCCGGAACCGGACCCTGCAGCGCACCGTCGGCAATCTTCTCGGCGTGCTGGTCTTCGCCGCGGTCATCCCGGTGACCCGCATCAATCCGCTCGTCCTCATCCTGTGCGTCCTGGCGTTCAACTTCGCCGCCGAGGCGCTGATCACCCGGAACTACTGGCTCGGCTCGGTCGCCGTCACACCGATGGCCCTGCTGATCCTCGAGTTCAACGGCACGCAACCGGCCGGGGCGCTTATCAGCGACCGGGCCCTGGACACCGTCGTCGGCGCCCTGATCGGGCTGCTCGTCGCGATGGCCGTACCCAACCGCAGGGCCACGGGCCGCGTCGAGCGTGCCCTGGCCGACACCGACGGGGCCCGGGCCCACGCCGAACAGGTCCTCACCGACCCGGCCGTCACGGCTCTCACGCTCGAAACGGCGCGTCGGCGGCTGACCTCGTCCCTCGTCGAACTGCGCGACGCCGGCGAGACCGCGGCTGGGGAATGGTGGCAGCGTGCTCTGCCCGAGGAGACGCTGCTCGCCGCCGAGCAGGCGGGACACCGTACGCTCGCGGCGACAGCACAACGGCAGGGACTGATCATCCTGCCCATGGCGAACGGAGCGGTGTGACCGACGACATCGTGGCCTCGGTGGTACGGCAGTGGCAGGCCGTCAACCCGGAGCTCGACACCGGACCGATGGAGCTCATCGGCCGGATCAACCGCTGTGCGGCCCTCCTCCAGCAGGCGGAGGACGCCCGCTGCGTGCTTTCGGGCTCACCCGCGCCGAATTCGACCTCCTCGGTGCGGTGCGGCGCACCGCGCGCGAGCTCACCCCGGTGAACTGGCCCGGGAGACCTTCTCCTCCGGCGCCGCCGTGACCAAACGCCTCCGCGCCCTCCACGAGCGGGGGCTGATCGAGCGCCGCAGCGACGAGCGGGACCGCAGGGTCGCCCATGTCCGCCTCACCGACGAGGGCCGCGAGCTGGTCGACCAGCTGCTGCCGGAACAGCTCGCATACGAACGCTCGGTCCTGTCCGGCCTCGACGAGCGGGCACGCGGCAGGCTCAGCGCACAGCTCAGCGAGCTGCTGGTCCAGTTGGAAGGCCGTATCGGCGGAGGCCGGCGCTGAGCCCGGCCCCGGCGGGATACGCCGGTTCAGATGGCGAACAGCAGGGCGGAGCGGGCCAGCTGAGCCGCTAGTACGGTGAGCGCCGCCTCATCGCCGCGGTCCGCGGGGAGACCGCCACCAGTGCCAGCCGGACGGGTCGGCCGGGCTCCGCGAGGGCACGGCGACGCTCGTCATGCCCGGCACCGGCTCCCCGCGGCTGACCGCACGGCCGAGCCTGCGGATGTCCGACAGCTCGGCCAGCAGGGCGTCGCGGGAGGCGGGCGTGGAGGAGCGCCCCGGGCAGCCGTTCCTGCGGATAGAGGGCGCATACCTGGTCAGCCGTCAGCCGGGACAGCAGCAGTCTCCCGCCCGAGGTCGCGTGGGCCGGGTGGGTGCACCCGTGCTCAGCATCACCCGCACCGGGTGTACGGACTCGCGGCCGTCCGTGACCAGGACCCGGTTGCCGATCAGCGTCGCACTGTGCACCGTCTCACCGGTGTGCCGTGCTGCGTCGTCGAGTACGGTCCCGATCCGCTCGCGTACGCCGGCCCCGAAACCGGCGGGGCGGCGAGGCGAGTGAGCTCGGGCCCGCCGTGTATCCGCGGCCCGAGGACTCGCGGACCGCGAAGCCGCGTCCCGCCAGGGTGCTGAGCACGCGATGCGCGGTGGACCGGCCGATGTCCAGCCGCTCGGCGGCCTCGGAGACGGTGAGTGTGTCGTGTGCGAGGAAGAGCCGCAGCAGTCTGAGGCCGGTGTCGAGCGATTCGATCGTGTAGTCCCGCACCGGTGCTGTGGTCCGCATGCCCCTCCCTCCCGCATCGTCCGTCACTGCGGCCCCTGTCGTACATCTGTCCATCGGACATGGATCTGTTCCTTTCGATCCGGTTCGATTGCATGTACGCATGTCTCTCTGGGGTACGGAAGTGGTGAACTTCCGGTTGAATGCGGCCGGTTCGCTCGAAGTGTCCCTAGGTGCGGGACGGCGGGGATCGTTTTCGGCCGATCCCCGGAGGTCGTCACTCCCTGCGTACGCTTGGCGTCGCTGAGTGCAAAACTGGTGAGTGTATTACCGCGGCAGCTCTCGCGCAGGGGTTGGGTGAATATGCCGAAGCACTGTTCTCATCTGGTTAGGCTCACGCGCAGTGAAGTCGAGTTGATATGAATTCGAGCACTTGTTCAGGCCTGTCCGCACAAGTGTGTATACATGCCGAATCAACCGCCAGAGGGTTTAGATGGTTCGTGTTGAATCACCACCGACCGACAGAGGTATTCCCGTTGTCCGCGCTGTGCTGTTGCCCGTTGTGCTGATGGCCGGCGCCACTGCCGCCGGTGCGGCGCTGGTGGACGGACCGGCGCGGATGCCGGTCATCTGGTGCGGTGCGATCGCCACGCTCGTGGTCGCCGCCCTCACCGTCGCACTCTCCCGCCGACGGCGCGCCATGCGCGTCCAGCGCGCGGACTACGAACAGCGCGTCGCCTACCTGGAACACCGCATCGCCGTTCACGACCAGGAGACCGTGCGGCTGACCAGGAGCTCCTGCCCGCTGCCATCCGCCGGCTGCGCGCCAGCAACTCGCCCGAAGAGGTGATGCGCGACATCGTCGACAAGGACGAGTCGTACCGGAACCTCCCCGGCGCAGCGCGCCCTGGTCCTCCAGGTCCTCGACATCATCGACAACGAAGAGGCGATGCGTGACTCCGCGCAACGTGCCTTCGTCAGCGTCGCCCGCCGTGTCCAGGCCATCGTCCACCGACAGGCCAGTGAGCTCAGGGAGATGGAGGACCACCACGGGCGCAACCCGAGGTCTTCGACGACCTGCTCCGTATCGACCACGGCACCGCACTGATCGGGCGGCTCGCCGACTCCATCGCCGTGCTCGGCGGCGCCCGCCCCAGCCGCCAGTGGCCCAAGCCCGTACCGCTGTTCAGCGTGCTGCGCGGTGCGATGTCGCGGATCCTGGAGTACCAGCGCGTCGATCTGCACTCCATCGCCAAAGTCGCCATCGTCGGCACCTCGGTCGAGCCACTCATCCACGCCTGCGCCGAACTCCTCGACAACGCCACCCGTTACTCGCCGCCCCAGACCCGGGTGCACGTCACCGCGGTCGAGGTGCAGACGGGCATCGCCATCGAGATCGAGGACGGCGGTGTCAGCCTCAGCGAGGAGGCCGCGCGCGGGCCGAGAACATGCTCGCCCAGGCCCAGGCCGGCATCAATATGAATGACCTCGGGAGTCGCCGCGTCTCGGCATGGCCGTCGTCGGCCGGCTCTCCCGCATGTACCAACTGCAGGTATCCCTGCGGCAGTCCGCGTACGGCGGTGTCCGCGCCGTGCTCATCGTGCCGCGCGACATGATCACGACCGGGCCCGCGCCCGGTATCGCCCACGGCATCGGTGCCACCTCGCGGCCGCAGAGCTCGCTCGACATGTCCCAGCTGCAGCACGTCGTGCCGCCGCCGGGCAAGCGCAAGTCCCGTCCCGCCACCGGGCCGGTCCCCGCCGCACCGATGCCGGGTTCCCTTCCCACCGCCGGCCCCGCATCCGTGCCCTCGCCCGCGCCCGTCCGGCCGTCCCGGCGGCCGCCATGGAGGACGACGAGCCCGTGGTGACCGAGTGGACCGCCAACGGGCTCCCGCAACGCCGCAGCCGCGGCCGCGCACCCTCGGTTCGCACAACCTCCCGCAGCAGCCCGCGGCCCGTCCGCCGGTCCGGCCGGAGCCCAAAGCGGCCACGACGGAGCACGGGCCAACGGTGCGGAACCACCGCCCGGTCTCTGGCTCGAGGCCTTCACCCAGGCCGTCAACGGCGTACCGCAGGAACCGCAGACCGGTGAAGACTCTGATGACGCGTGGGACAAGGGAGACCTGAAGTGATCCAGCAGCGGGGAAACATGGACTGGATGCTCAAGGAACTGGCCGACGACGTACCGAGCGTTCATCAGATCGTGGTGCTCTCCTCGGACGGCCTGCGCATCGCCCGGCACGGCGGCGACCCCGATGTCGCCGACCGGCTCGCCGCGGCCTGTGCCGGACTGCAGAGCCTGGCAGCGGCTGTCGCCTCGGAAATCCCGTACAGCGACGGGCTGATGAAGCTCGTCGTGATCGAAGTGACAGGCGGGTTCTTCTACCTGATGGCCGCGGGAACGGGCGCGTACCTCGCGGTCCTGGCCGGTGAGACGGTCGATGCCGGACTGGTAGGAGCCCGCATGCGTGACATGGTCGTAAGGATCGGCGCCCACCTGACGAGCCCGCCCCGACACGACGGGCAGGCCGGATGAGTGCTCCCCGACGAGAACGCCGCAAGGCCGATCCGGCGCTGAGCGACCCGGAACGGCTGTATGTGATCACTGGCGAAACCGACGGTGAGAGGGCCGCACTCGACCTGGTCACCATGGTCGTGGCGCACGCCGAACCGTCACCGACGGTCCAGCCCGAACAGGCCGCGATCCTGCGGCTCTGCCGGGCGCCGCTGTCCGTCGCCGAGATCTCGGCCTATCTGAGCCTGCCCTTCAGCGTGGTCACCTCGCTCCTGACCGAACTACTCGCGACCGACCTGATCGAATCGCGCGCGCCCATCGTCCGCGCAACCCTCCCGGACCGGTCCCTCCTCGAAGCGGTGATGCATGGACTTCAGAAGCTCTGACACGATCACGGGCCCCGGAGCGAGGACGTCCTTCCCACCACGGCCACAGCCGCGGTGAAGGTCGTGATCGTCGGTGGATTCGGTGTCGGCAAGACCACCATGGTCGGATCGGTGAGCGAGATCCGGCCGCTGACGACCGAAGAGACCATGACCCAGGCAGGCGTCGGAGTGGACGACAACGCGGGCGTGGAGAGCAAGACCTCCACGACCGTTGCCATGGACTTCGGCCGGATCAGCCTCAGCGAGGAACTGATCCTCTATCTGTTCGGCACCCCGGCCAGGAACGCTTCTGGTTCCTGTGGAACGGGCTCTTCGAAGGTGCACTCGGCGCCGTGGTCCTCATCGACACCCGACGGCTGCAGGTCAGCTTCGATGTGATCGGCCGGCTGGAGGAGCGCGGCGTACCGTTCGTGGTCGCCGTCAACACCTTCCCCGGCGCCCGCATCACCCGGTCGAGGCGCTGCGCAACGCCCTCGACCTGCCGGACGCGGTGCCGATGATCGACTGCGACGCCCGGCTGCGTACCTCCAGCCGCGATGTCCTGATGACCCTGATGCGCTATCTGCACAGCCTGGCAGTTCCTCTCGTCTGACGGCGGCGCGCGCATACCCTCTGCGCGTGCCCCGTCGCGTGCAACCCCATCGCCCGATCGCTGGAAGCCCGATCCCTGGAGCGACTGTGACAACCCCTTCCACCACGAACCCGGTGCAGCCACGGGGCCCCTACCGCCCCGGGTGCCCTGCGCACGGCCAGGGCCTCGGCCCCGGCGGACTGCACCGGTTCTACGGCCCCGAGGTGGAGAAAGACACCGCGGGCCTGTACGAAAGCTGCGCACTCAGTACGGCCCAGTCGCACCGGTTCTGCTGCACGGTGACGTGCCTGCCTGGCTCGTCCTCGGCCACAGCGAGAACCTGCACATGACTCGTACGCCCTCGCAGTTCTCCGGGACTCCCGGCGCTGGCGGGCTCTGCAGGACGGCAGCGTCGCACCGGATCACCCGCTCGCCCCGATCTTCACCTGGCAGCCGGTCTGTGTCTTCGCCGACGGCGCCGCCCATGAGCGCCTGCGGGCGCCGTCACCGACAGCATGGCGCGCATCGACACCCGTGGCGTCCGCCGCCACGTCAACCGCTTCAGTAACCGGCTCGTCAACGACTTCTGCCAGAAGGGCAGCGCCGACCTGGTCGGCCAGTTCGCGGAGCATCTGCCGATGATGGTCATGTTCGCGATCTTCGGCATGCCCGAGGAGTACAGCGACCGGATGGTGCAGGCGGCTCGCGACATGACCCGGGCACCGCAACCGCCGTCCAGAGCAACGCCTATGTGGTTGCCGCGCTGACCAGGCTGGTGGAGCGGCGCCGGCACAGCCCGGCCGCCGACTTCGCGACCTGGCTCGTCGAACACCCCGCGGGCTTGAGCGACGTGGAGGTCAGCGAACATCTGCGGGTGATCCTCATCGCCGCCTACGAGTCGACCGCGAACCTGATCGCCAATGTGCTGCACATGGTGATGACCGACCCGCGCTTCCGTGCCCGGCTCAGCGGCGGTCATATGACGGTGCCCGAGGCGGTCGAGCAGACCCTGTGGGACGAGCCGCCGTTCACCGCGGTGTTCGGCCGCTGGGCGGTGGGGACACGGAGCTCGGCGGACAGCAGATCAAGGCGGGCGACGCCCTGCTCGTCGGGATCGCACCGGCCAACACCGATCCGGCGGTACGTCCCGACCTCAGCGCCGGCATGGAAGGTAACCGCGCGCATCTGGCCTTCAGCGGCGGCCCGCACGAATGTCCTGGCCAGGACATCGGGCGGGCCATCGCCGACGTCGGGGTCGACGCGCTCCTGATGCGGCTGCCCGACCTGGAGCTCGGAGTCCCGGACAGCGAGCTGACACGGGTGGGGAACATCATGTCGCGGCATCTGGTGGAACTGCCGGTGGTGTTCGCCCCGAGCCCGCAGCAGGAGATCGACGCGGACCCGCAGACGGTGATGAACCGGCCGTCGTCGCACGACGACTGGAAGGTGTCATCACCTCCCAGGATCGCCGCCGTTACGGCCTCCGCGGGCCCACAGCCCTCCCACGCCCCGGGTGCCGGGCCGCAGCAGGATCCAGCCGGGCTGCGGACCGCCGCGCCGCCTGCCGCATCAGAGGTGGCAGCGCCTGCCGCATCAGAGGTGGCAACGCCGGCCGGCCCCGACGCGGCGGCGATTCCGCAGCAGCGCAGGGCGGGCGCTCCGGCGAGGCTCTGGCAGGCCGTGTCGCGCTGGTGGAACGGCTACTGACCGGCTGTTTCCGGCTTTGACACCCCGGCGGCCCCGGGCCGGCCTGCCCGGCGCCACCGGGGTGTGCGCACAGGCCATGGCGCCTGCCCCGTACCATCGAGCAGCGTGAAGCTGACAATTCTTGGCGGTGGCGGATTCCGGGTCCCTCTGGTGTACGGGGCGCTCCTGGGGATCACGCCGAGGGCCGTGTCTCCAGGGTGACCCTGTACGACACGGACCCGGACCGGCTCAGGGCCGTGGCCCGCGTCCTCGGTGAACAGGCTCAGGGAGTCGCGGACGCCCCGGCCGTCGTCGCCACCACCGACCTGGACGAGGCCTTGCGGGGCTCGGACTTCGTCTTCTCGGCCATCCGCGTCGGCGGCCTCGCCGGCCGGGCCGCGGACGAACGGGTGGCACTCGACGAGGGCGTACTGGGCCAGGAGACGGTCGGTGCGGGCGGTATCGCGTACGGGCTGCGCACCGTGCCCGTCGCTGTCGCACTGGCCCGGCGCATCGCCGCGCTCGCACCGGACGCCTGGGTCATCAACTTCACCAACCCGGCAGGCCTGGTCACCGAAGCCATGTCCCGGTATCTCGGTGACCGGGTGATCGGCATCTGCGACTCGCCGGTGGGCCTTGGCCGCCGCATCGCCGGGTTCTGGGCGCCGACCCGGGCGGGCCCAGATCGACTACGTCGGGCTCAACCACCTCGGCTGGGTCCGCGGTCTGCATGTCGAGGGCCGGGACGAACTCCCGCGGCTTCTCGCCGACCCGGAGCTGCTCGGTTCCTTCGAGGAGGGCAAGCTCTTCGGGCCCGACTGGCTGCGGTCGCTGGGTGCGATCCCCAACGAGTACCTGCACTACTACTACTTCAACCGGGAAGCGGTCCGCGCCTACCGGGAGGCCGAGCAGACCCGCGGAGCGTTCCTGCGCGAGCAGCAGGAGGGCTTCTACGACCGGATGAAGGACCCGGCCGCCCCGGCGCTGACCACCTGGGACCGTACCCGCGCCGAGCGCGAGGCGACATACATGTCGGAGAACCGGGACGTGGCCGGGGCCGGCGAACGCGACGAGAGCGATCTGGAGTCCGGCGGCTACGAGCAGGTCGCCCTGGCTCTGATGCGTGCCATTGCCCGTAACGAACGGACCTCGCTGATCCTCAACGTCCGCAATCGCACCACGCTGCCGGTGCTGGACGTGGAAGCCGTCATCGAGGTGCCCTGCCTGGTCGATGCCAACGGCGCCCACCCGTTGCCGTCGATCCGCTGCCGTACCACGCGGTCGGCCTCGTCACGGCGGTCAAGGCCGTGGAGCGTGCCGTGCTGGACGCCGCCGAGGACGGATCACGCGCCACGGCTGTGCGGGCCTTCGCCCTCCACCCGCTGGTCGACTCGGTCTCGGTGGCGCGCCGGCTGGTTGATGGGTACAGGCGGGTCCACCCGGGCCTCGCCTATCTCGACAAGCCGTGACACGGGCCGTCAGCTCCGGTCGGAGACGGCCGGTGGCCGGAGTGTGCAGTCGAGACCGGTGCGTACGGCGGGGCGCGTGACTCGGGCCGGAGGTGTCCAGCGGCTCGTCAGCCGGCGGACACGGCCCTGGACCGGTCCGACAACACCCAGGACGGGGTGGCACCGGTGACCTGGCACACCATGAGGTACAGCGGAATGGGAGGGGTGTAGGGCGTGCGGCTGTCGGGCGCATGGATCAGCCGGGGGCGTATGGCGGGGACGATCGCTCCGGCGGCGTACGAAGCCTGTTCAGGCCAGTCCAGATCGAGATCCGAGCCCGAAGGAACGATCCACCACCAGCGCTCCGCGTCGGCGAACACACACCCGGCTCGTGGCAGATGGGACATCAGCCGGAACCCGTAGCGCGCGGGCACGCCCACCGCGTCGCAGCCGAGGCTGGCCGACAGGGCGGGTGGCAGCGGCAGCTGTGTACAGCCCTGCCGCTTCCCTCCTCACGGCGCCGCGAGCGGCCTACTCCACGCAGATGGGACAGGGCGTTCTTCAGCATGACTGCTCCGTGCCGTGCGACAGTTCGGCCCAGACGATGCGGCCCGAGGAGTCCCCAGCGTCGTGGGACCCCATGCGCTGCTCATCGAGTCGACGAGCAGCAGGCCGCGTCCGTGTTCGTCGTCCGCGGTGCGGGACAGCCGCGGGCCGCCCGGCTGATGTCCTTGGTCCTGTACCGCTATTCGCAGCCGTTCCCCGAGGCGGCGGAGCTCGCACACCACTCGCGTGCTCGCGGTGTGCACGACAGCATTGGTGACCAGCTCGGAGATGATCAGAACCGCCGCATCGTGTGCGCCCTCCTCCAGCCGCCACTCGTCCAGCCGGGCCGCGCCAGCCGCCGGGCACCGGCGACCGACTCCGGGCACGCCGGGAGTGCGAAGCAGTAACGGAGCGCTTCCGCCCCGGACTGAGGTCCATGAGCCGGGGATGAGCGCACTGCCAGGTGCCACGACCGATTCCTCACAGTGGGGCTGTGTCACGCGTTGCACCCTTGTAAATGAGGGCGGGCGCCACTACGTGAACTGGTTGTCTCACCAACTGTCCCCTGACGGAGACACTTGGCAAGAGGCACTCTGAAAATCCAGAGTGCCTGTGTCATTGAGGCCACCTGCATGGCACACTGCTCGCAAACAGGCATCTGGAGGTCTGAAGTGAGCGAACCGCGGTCCGCCCCGACCGTGGGTCAGGTCGTTCTCGGCAAGCGTCTGCAGGATCTGCGGGAGCGCGTCGGCCTGAGCCGTGACCAGGCTGCGAAAGTACTCAGGGTCGCCCCGGCGACGATACGCAGGATGGAGACGGCCGAGGTCGGGCTGAAGATCCCTTATGTCCAGCTGCTCCTGAAGGCGTACGGGATCACCGACGGGAGGCCGACGCCTTCGTCGAGCTCGCCGAGGAGGCCAATAAGCCGGGCTGGTGGCAGCGCTTCCATGATGTGCTACCCGACTGGTTCAGCATGTACGTCAGTCTGGAGGAGCCGCCGGCCTGCTGCGCATGTACGAGCCGCACTTCGTCCCCGGTCTGCTGCAGACGGAGGACTACGCGCGCTCCGTCATGCGTACCGGAGCCATTGGCCAGGCCAGGCCCGAGGACATCGAGCGTCATGTGGCGCTGCGGATGGAACGGCAGTCACTGCTCACCAGGACGGACGCGCCGAAGCTGTGGGTGGTCATGGACGAGACCGTCCTGCGCCGCCCGGTCGGCAGTTCCGACGTCATGCGCGCGCAGGTGGACCAGCTGCTCGAATCGAGCGACCTGTCCAACGTGACGCTGCAGATCGCCGAATTCGCCACCGGCCACCACCCGGGTACCTATGGCCCGTTCGTCCTTTTCCGCTTCTCCGTCCCCGAACTGCCCGACATGGTCTACAGCGAGTACCTGACCGGCGCCGTCTACTTCGACGCGCGCCCCGAGGTGTCCACCTACCTCGAGGTCATGGACCGTATGGCGGCTCAGGCCGCAACTGCACAACGCACGAAGGAAATCCTGCGGGACTTCCGCAAGGAGCTGTGATGAACCACATATACAACGGCATGCCGGCCGCCGATCTCGGCTCCGAAGGCTGGTACAAGCCGTGGAGTGGTGGTAACGGAGGCAACTGCATCGAGGCCATGAAGCTGGCCGACGGCAGAGTCGCCATGCGCCAGTCCGCGGATCCCGACGGCCCGGCTCTCATCTACTCCAACGGTGAGATCGCCGCCTTCATCCAAGGCGCCAAGTCGGGTCAGGCAGACTTCCTTCTCACCTGACACACCGGCACGTATGACCGTTCCAGCCGCTGTTCGCCCCGACCACCGACCCATGGAGCTCGCTATGACCGGGCAGGACCGTCACGCAGTGGAGATCGACACCAGCAAGCCGCACCCGGCGCGGATGTACGACTGGTTCCTGGGCGGCAAGGACAACTATCCGGTCGACGAGGAGATGGCGCAGCAGCTGCTCGCGCTGGACGCCCGGGGCGCGACATGGCGCGGGTCAACCGGGCGTTCATGCACCGGGCCACCCGCTGGCTCGCCGAGAACGGTGTGCGTCAGTTCCTCGACATCGGCACCGGCATACCCACGGAGCCGAACCTCCACCAGGTAGCCCAGCAGGCCGCACCGGACGCGAGGGTCGTCTACTGCGACAACGACCCCATCGTGCTCGCGCACGCGGCGGCCCTGCTGCGCTCCGCACCCGGTGGTGCCACCGAGTACATCCAGGCCGACGCGCGCGAACCGGAGGCCATCCTGGAAGAGGCCGGCAAGGTGCTCGACTTCCGCGAGCCGGTCGCGCTGTCCTGCTCGCGCTGCTGCACTTCCTGGACGACGAGGACGGCGCCGCCCAGCTGGTCGACCGGCTCATGGAGCAGCTCCCGTCCGGGAGCTATCTGGTGCTCTCGCACACCACGGGGACTTCGATCCCGAGGGTGCGGCCCAGGCGCGTGCCATGTACAAGGCGCGAGGTATGACGCTGCGGCCCGCTCGCGCGCCGAACTGACCGAGTTCTTCCACGGACTGGAGCTCGTCGAGCCCGGAGTCTCGCTCTCGGCCGACTGGCATGCGGAGCTCGGCGAGGTCATCGAGGTCCCGGGAGACGAGCCGATCCCCGGCTATGCGGGCGTGGCCCGCAAGCGCTGACCGTCACCCTCGGTGGGCCACCCCACCGAAAACCGTCGCCGCTTCACCCCGGCCCGCTGACCGGTCCCGTCGCACGCAGGTCACAATGGAGCCATGTCACGACGTACCCCCACCCGCGACGACCGGTTACCGCACAGAAGATCACCCCGGAATCACCGTGCCCCTGCGGTCTGCCCGCCGCGTACGGGACCTGCTGCGGGCGGCTGCACGCCGGGTGGCCGCCGCCCCACCTGCGAGGCGCTGATGCGTTCGCGCTACGCGGCTTTCGTCGTCAAGGACGCCGCCTATCTGCTGCGCACCTGGCACCCGGAGACCAGGCCGCCCGCCGTCGACTTCGAACCCGCGATGCGGTGGGTACGCCTGGAGATCCTGGACACAACGGACGGCAGTGCCTTCCACACCGCCGGCACGGTCACCTTCCGCGCCCACTACACGGACGACGGCCGACCGGACTCGCTGCACGAGCAGAGCCGCTTCGTCCGCCATGAGGGGCGTGGGTCTACTCGACGGCGGTCTTCGTCGACTGAACGGCTGCCTCAGAGTGGCGCCCCACCCGTGTCGACCCGCTCGCCCGGGGCGCCGGGGAAAGTTCCTGCGACAGATCCTCCGCCAGCAGCCGTTTGGCGATGATGTCGACGGCTGCCCGCAGCTGCCCGTCGTCGGGCCGGGCGCCGTCCTCGGCCAGACGCTCGCCCAGCCAGCGTGACCAGGCCGCGGAGACCGTCGCGGCCTCGCGCCGGCCCGCCGCCGTGTGGGCGAAGAGGTGGCCGTCCCCGGTCAGATAGCCCTCCTCGATCATCCGGTCGAACACCGGCACCAGAACCTCGGGCGGGATCCGGTGCCGGGCGGCGATCAGGCGCAGGCCCGCATGGCCGACCATCCGCGTGAACAGGTCGACCTGCATCACCGCCCAGGCCCCGCCATGTCCAGGCGTGTGTCGGACTCCGCGACAACACGGCGTGCGGTGTCCGGTCCGGCATCGTGCAGGATTCGGGCCACGGCGAATTCGAGCAGTGCCGCCGAGTCCATATTGTTCGGCTGGCCGAATCCCTCACCCATGTCCGTCGAGCTCGCCCGCACGGAGTCCCGCAGCTTGACCTGCTTGAGGAAGAGGGACACGACGAAGCCGATCAGCGCCACCGGGACCGTCCACAGGAAGACGGTGTGCAGCGTGTCCGTGTAGGCCTGCACCAGGGAGCGGACTGGGCTCCGGGCAGGCTGTGCAGGGCCTGCGGGCTCTGCGACGCCTTGGCCAGCGCGGCGGGATCGCCGCCCGCCCGGACCGCCTCGGCCACCCCGTCCGTCAGATTCGGCTTGAGCGCGTTGGCATAGATCGTGCCGAAGACCGCCGTTCCGAAGGCGCTGCCGAGCGTGCGGAAGAAGGTCACGCCCGAGGTCGCCGTCCCCAGGTCGGAGTAGTCGACGGTGTTCTGCACGGCGATGATCAGCACCTGCATGGACAGTCCGATCCCGACGCCCAGTACCAGCATGTACAGCGACTCCAGCCAGATGCCGCTGTCCGGACCCATCAGGGAGAGCAGGAACAGGCCGATCGCCATGATCAGCGAGCCCGCGATGGGGAAGAGCCGGTAGTGGCCGGTCTTGCTCACCACATTGCCGCTGAAGATGGACGCGGCCAGCAGACCCACCACCATCGGCAGGGTCCGCACTCCCGACAGCGTTGCCGAGTCCCCGTCCACGTACTGCAGATAGGTGGGCAGGAAGATCATCGCGCCGAGCATCGCGAAGCCCACGATGAAGCTCAGGATCGAGCAGACCGTGAAGACCGGATTGCGGAACAGCCGCATCGGCAGCATCGGTTCCTTCGCCCGCACCTCCACCACGCAGAAGAGCGCCAGGGCGACGATCCCGCAGAGGAACAGCCCGATGATGGCCGGTGACCCCAGGCGTACTGATTGCCGCCCCAGCTCGTCGCCAGGATCAGCGCGCTGGCGCCCACCGCCACCAGCGCGATGCCCAGGTAGTCGATGACAGGGCGCCCGGCCGCCTTGACGGAGGGATGTTGCGGGCCGCGGCGATGACCACCACGATCGCGATCGGCACATTGACGTAGAACGCCCAGCGCCAGGAGAGATGGTCGGTGAACAGCCCGCCCAGCAGCGGTCCGACAACCGTGGCGACCCCGAAGACCGCCCCGATCGCTCCCTGGTACTTGCCCCGTTCGCGCAGCGGATCACGTCGGCGATCAGCGCCATCGCCGTGACCATGAGCCCGCCCGCGCCGATGCCCTGCATGGCCCGCCAGACGATCAGCAGCAGCATGTTGGACGCGAGACCGCACAGGAACGAACCGGTGATGAAGATGATCGCCGAAATCTGGAAGACCAGCTTCCGGCCGAACAGGTCGCCGAACTTGCCCACCAGGACGGTTGCCACGGTCTCGGCCAGCAGATACGCGGTGACGACCCATGACATGTGCTCGGCGCCACCGAGATCCGACACGATCGTGGGCAGTGCCGTCGACACGATCGTCTGGTCCAGTGCCGCCAGCAGAATGCCGAGCACGATCGTTGCGAAGACGATGTTCCTGCGGCGTGGATCCAGCACAGGAGGCCCTGCGGCACTCTGCGCGGCGGGGGCGGTCTCGCTGGCAGTGGTCACGCTTTGCACCCTCACACCGCCACCCGCCCGGCGCATGCGGAGCAAGGCCGGACGGGTCAGGCCAGGAAGTCCCGCAGCGAGGCCTTCATCCGGGCCACGAACGCCTCCCGTGCCGCCGGGGACACGGTCGAGCGAGAGATACGGATTGAGGTCCTCCAGCTCGACGAGCAGCAGCTCGCCCTCCGCCGTGCGACAGGCATCGACCCGCTGGATGCCGTGCGCGAGGCTGTTCCACTCCACGAACCTGCGCGCGAAGTCCAGATCCGCCGCGCTCGGCCGGTACGGCTCCAGCACCAGCGCTGCTCCGCATGCGGCGCGTACAGCGCGTACTGGAAGTCCCGGTCGACGAAGTGGAAGGACACCTCGTAGCGGAAGTCGATCCTCGGCTGTACGAGCAGCGTGCCGTCCGCGGCCCCTCGGGCAGCGCCGCTTCGCTCATGTAGCGCAACCCGACCGAGTCCGCGCCCTGCTTCGGCTTGACCACGTACTGCGCCGCCTCGGGCAGCAGCCCCAGGTCGGCCGCCCGGTCCACAGTGGGGATCACCGGGAACCCGGCGCGGCTCAGATCGACCAGGTACTGCTTGCCCGCCATGTCCCCGCGGCCCTCCAGCGGGTTGTAGACCGGGCGCCGAGCTTGCGCGCGCGGGCGCGGAAGGCTTCGTACGCCTGCTGGTAGTGCAGCACCGGACCGCTGTTGCGTACGACCACCGCGTCGAACCCGTCCAGGAGTGCGGCGGCGTCCTCGGGGTGGCAGAGCGCGACGTCGAATGCCTCCCGCAGCCGGGACGTGAGGAAGATGTCCTCGTCGCAGTAGCGGCGCCCGCGTGCCTCGTAGGCGAGGTCGGTGACATAGAGGAGGGAGGGACGGGACGCATCCGGTATCGCGTTCATATGTTCATCATCGGGCCATGAGTGCGCCGATCGGCGCACTCATGGCATGCCGCTCAGCGGATGTGGCGTCCGGAGATGGCCCGCGCGATGACCAGCCGCTGGATCTCGCTGGTTCCTTCGAAGATCGTGTAGATCTTGGCGTCCCGGTACATCCGCTCCACCGGATGTTCCCTGCTGTATCCGGCGCCACCGAGGATCTGGACGGCCTTCTCCGTTGCCGAGACGGCCAGTTCACCCGCGCGCAGCTTGGACATGGAGCCCTGCCCGGCGTCGAAGGTCCGGTCGTTACGGGCCATCCAGGCGGCCTGCCAGATCAGCAGCCGGACGGATTCGATCTCGGTACGGATGTCGGCGAGGGCGAACGCGATCGACTGGTTGTCGATGATGGGCCGGCCGAAGGCCTCCCGCTGACCCGCGTACTCCAGCGCGTACTCGTACGCCGCCCGCGCGATGCCCAGTGCCTGGGCGCCCACCGTGGGCGGCTGACCTCGAAGGTCGCCATCGCCGCCTGTCCCTTGCCAGTCGTGCCCTCGCGGGCGCGGGCGAGCCGTGCTTCCAGCTTCTCCCTGCCGCCGAGCAGACAGTGGCCGGGTATCCGGACATCGTCGAGGAAGACGTCCGCCGTGTGCGAGGCACGCAGGCCGAGCTTCTGATGCTGCGGCCGGCTTCGAGGCCCTGCTGCCGGGCGGCACGATGAACGCCGCCTGCCCGCGGGCGCCGAGCCCGGGTCGACCGATGCGACGACTACATGGACCTCGGCGATCCCGCCGTTGGTGATCCACGCCTTCTGACCGGAGAGCACCCACTCGTCGCGGGCCTCGTCGTACCGGGCTCTGGTGGCCATCGCGGAGACGTCCGAGCCTGCCTGCGGCTCGGACACGCAGAAGGCGGCGACCCTCGGGTGGTCCGCGTCGCCGTAACACTGGGGCACCCACTCGGCGAGCTGGTCAGGAGTGCCGGAGGCGAAGATTCCGGCGACCGCCAGCGAGGTCCCGAAGAGCGCCATGCCGATTCCGGCGTCGCCCCAGAACAGCTCCTCGTTGGCAATCTGGAGGAGAGCCCGCTCGGGTCGCCGTACATGTCGGCGAGTGATTCGAATCCGTACAGACCGATCCGGGCGGCTTCCTGGATCACGGGCCATGGGGTCTCTTCCCGGGCGTCCCATTCGGCCGCCGCCGGGCGCACCACCCGGGCCGCGAAGCCGTGTACCCAGTTGCGCAGGTCCTGCTGTTCCTCGGTGAGCGCGAGGGAGAAGTAGGTCATCGGCTCAGGCCTTCGGGATGTCGAAGTAGCGGGTGAGCCCCGAGGCCAGAGCGACATCGCCGGCGACCTTCAGCTTGCGCATCATGAACATGGTCACGGGATTGCCGTTGCCGGAGACGAGCTTGAGGAACTCGGCGTCCGCCATCACCAGCGTCGTACGGGGCTCCGCATCCGAACGGCCCGCGCTGACGGTGCAGGTTCCCCGGCGATCGAGGTCTCGAAGACCTCATCGGTATCGCCGGTGATCTTCCAGCGGATCAGGGCCTTGAGCTGTCCGGCCGCCTCTGGGCGGAACTGCTGCCTCATCCTGCCGAAGACCTCGCCCAGTACACGTGTGCGCAGTTCGCCATGCATGACCGCGCCGAGCTCCTTGGCGGAGAGACCCTTGACGATCCGTGCGAACTCCTCCGGGGAGACGGCCGCGAAGTCGAGTCCGGCCAGCTCGTCGGTGAGGTTTCCGCTGCTGTTGTCGGCCACGCCTGTTCCTTACTCCAGAGTAAACTTACTTCTGAGTAAGGTATGTGTCGCGTCGTCGCTCCGCAAGGGAACCGCGGGTCGGCCGCGAGGCGGCCGGGTCAGCCGGGAGTCACCAGGCGCCACCCGGACGCACTGCCAGCCGGGGTTGTGGGCGGCGAGGACCTTGTTGGCGCGGGCCAGCTCGGAGAGAGCCTGCTCACGGTCGGCCTGGTCCTCGATGCCGAGCCGCGGCCCGCGAAACCTGCGGATCTCGCGGGCCGCGCAGTCGGCGTCGAACTCCGCCTGCAGGATGTGCGGCGGAGTGCAGGACCCGATCAGTGCGGCGACCCGGTCCGGGATCGGCACCGGGACGAGGAGGTGCGAGGCGGTCATGGGGTTCCCTCTCGGATGGTTGGCCAGGAGGCGGTGCGCCGGGGCGGCCGGTGGGCTGCCTTCTCCTCCATGAGTACGGGACGCAGTTCCGTGTTTCTCGTTGAGAACGTCTCCGTGTCGCAACCGTTTGGGACTGACCGTCTATTTCGCCTTACTTGCAAGTAAGTTGACTCCTGGTGAAGACCATGATGTCGCCTGATGGCTGATCAGGTAGTTCCTTCGTCGCTGCGGGCCCGCAATTGCATCGCGCGCAGCACCGCTTCGGTGGAGAAGCGGCTCTCCGGATCGATCAGCTGCTCACCGAAGATGGACTCCAGATTGCGCATCCGGTAGCGAACCGTCTGGGGGTGGACATCGAGCAGCTCGCCCATATGGGCCGCAGTGCCGCGGGTGTCGAGCCAGATCCGCAGGGTCTCGACCAGCCGCTCGCGCCGGGTGGCGCTGATCCCGGCGATCGGAGCCAGTTCGCGCTGCGCGAGCTGGTCCAGCAGTGCCGGGTCGGACAGGAGCCACAAGGTGATGAGGTGGTCCTCGCAGAGAATGACCGGGCGTCGTCGATGACCCCGGCGTCGACCAGTTCGAGCACTCGGCGGGCCCAGCGGATCGAGTCGGCGGCCAGCGCGGTGGGGACGGTCAGTCCGATCGCCGTACCGGTGCCGAGTACCGTCCGGTCCAGCATCTGTCTACGCGCGTCATTGAGCGGGCCGGGGATCAGTAAGTGCGGCTGGGGTCGCTGAGATCGACCAGGACGTCCTGGTCGGCGCCGACCCGGTCGAGGCCGGCGGGTGCGCGCATGGCGATCAGTGTGACCTCGTCGGGCAGCACCCACCCGGTCTGTTCGCACAGCTCCGCTATGGCGGTACGGGGGTGGGGCGCCCGGCGAGGATCAGATGGAGCAGACGACGGCGCATGGCCTCGCTCTGCTCGCCGGACTGCGACTGCACTTCCAGGAAGCCCTCACGGGACAGTGATTCGAGCTGGTCGATGTAGGTGAAGAGGGCGTCGGCGAAGCTGAGCATCAGGGTCGGCGAGAAGTTGTAGTTCCGGCCGACCTTTTCGCCCGGCGCAGGGCGACGCGTGCGCCGAGCCGGTAGGCGCCCTGCAGCGTTTCCATCGTGCGCCCTTCGTATGCCTCGAAGCGCCCGAACCGACGGAACATGTCGTCCCGGAGGGAGGTGGAGGACGTCGGTTCTGCTACCAGGTCGACAAACGAGGAAATGCTCTGTTCCACGCCGACCCGAATGGCCTTCCCGTTGGGGCCGTTGAGCAGACGGGCGTATTCCGGATAGGCCCGGGTGACCTCGACGCCGATCTCCTTGATCAGGCTCGGCAGTTCGGGACGCATGATCGTGGCGAATTCCTGGGGAAGTGGCCCCAGTGGGTCTCCGGTGTCCGACGGCTGGATGAGCTTCTGCATGACTGTCCCCTCGTTCTCCGACGCCCGGTGGGGTGAGGCGGTGGGGAAGCGCTCCCACGAACCGGCAGGTTTGTACCAAGTCCGCGATGAAGATAGACCAAGTCAGGGGCAGTGCACACCACTTGGGCAAGGTTGAAGTGCAGGGGCACACATCGCGGCCCCTTTGTGGTGCTCCGGTGCAGGTGGGGCGGGACTGCTCACTTTCGGACAATGTTTCTTGAGCCATTACTCTCTGGCCGATAATAAAGTAACCGTCGGTAATGCTGCGTCCTCGATGGGATCGGTCATCCTCGCGGGGCGGCCTCCGTAGCCGGGTGGGTGACCGGCGCGGAGCTGGTCGTCGCGTTGCGTACCCTTGATCACTGCCTGTGCGGTCGGGCGATTTCTCCGGCCGGGACGGAGCGGCGGATTCCTCGGCTCCATGGCGCGGGCAAGGGCGAGTCCCAAATTTGCGCACCAAGTGACAAGCGCGCAGCACACTTTAGTGACTTCCCGATGACGGGAGGGACTCCTCAAGAGAATCTTGGCCAGCAGGATTGTGCTGGAAGTTTCCCGCAAGTAACGTCACGGCCTGTCACAGACTATGTGTGGCTGAATGCGTGCGTCTCTTCCCCGGAGAAGTGGTTCGTCGTCGTGCTTCCTGCCCGTGGGCAGCTACGGAGTACGGCCCCACAAGCAGTGCCATCCGCATTGTCGAATCGGAGGAAATAACTGTGCGTAACATCCTCAAGAAGATCGCCGTAACTACGGGTGTGGCTTCCGCCGCACTGGTACTCGGCACCACTCAAGCCATCGCCTTCCCGGCCACGACATGGACGGTCACCCCAACCCGGCCCCGTTCACGGCGTTGTCCACCAACACCGTCCTTCAGGTGAACGGTATTCCGATGACCTGTCCGACGGCGAACGCGAGCGGTTCCGCGTTCAGCGCCACGGGAACCCGCGCACGTCGCCAACATCACGGCGGCGTCCTTCGGCTCGACAGCCGGCCCGTGCACCAGTGGGCTCGGGCCCGTCACGCCGGTCGCCACGACCACGCCGCCCTGGGAGCTCTGGGCCGCGGACTACAACGCGGGTGTGACGACCGGTTACATCAAGAACATCCAGGCCCAGCTCACCGTGCTCACCTGCACCTTCAAGGTCACGGGCGAGGTCAAGGCGACGTACACCAACAGCACCAAGAAGCTGGCAGTCTCCAATGACACCGTGCGCCTGCTGACCGTCTCCGGAGCGACGGCCGGCTGCGCCGGTCTCATCAAGAACGGTGACCACCCGACGTTCACCGGCAGCTACGCGGTGACGGGTATCACCAACATCGTCGGTACCTGAGCCGATCGGGGCACTGATGCTCAGCAGGCCGCACGGCGGACCGGTCCGCCGTGCGGCCCGCACGCCCGATGGAAGGGAACTCACGAAGGATGATGATGCGCGGCATATCTGGGCGAAGCCGAGGGCACGCGGCCGCACGGGGCGGAGCAGTTCTGGCCGCCGTCCTCATGGCCGGGATGATCCCGGGTGCGCAGGCGGCGGCGGGAGACACCGAAATCAACGTCGCGTTGACCTATTCCTGTGAGTTCCTCCGGGGCGGAACGGACAGAAATGCGGGTCTCGGCGACAGTGCCGGTGGAGGGCAAGGCCGCCCAAGCCGTACAGATCGCAGATGTGAGCACCGGTCTGACCCTGCCCGAATCTGCGGTCGGGGATCTGGCCGGATCCGGGGCGGCGAGCGTGGAGGCCCGGACGCAACTGACGGTCGAAGTGGCGCAGGGCAGTCATTCGGCCGAGGCGGTCTGGGCCGGGTCCACCGGTGATCCGGTGACCGTCCCGGAATCCGGAGCTCTCGAACTTGCCGCACCGGGAGCCGTTCCCTCGGTGACGGCCGGGGAGTCGGGTGATCTGACGTTCACCGCGGCGGAGCTGACCGTGCTGCTGACAGCGAACAAGGCCGATGGAACCCCACCGGGTCGCCGGCCACGGAAGTGGTCTGCACTCCGGAGGCCGGTCAGGATCCGCAGCTGGGCAAGGTGCGGATCGAGGGGACCGGGGAATCGGACGCGCCCTGGCCGACGGAGACGGCTGAGGCCGGCGCCGACAGTGGTGCCGATGCCGCCGAGCCGGGCGACGAAGCGGCGCCCAGGGTGGGCGGCACAACGGCCGCGGCACCCGGCAAGGTGCCTCCCTGTGTGGGCGACAAGGACGACGATTTAAACCTGGTCGCCTATATCGCGGGCTATGCGAACGTGGCCAAACTCAATGGCGCCAATGTGTTTCCTCCGGCATGCTCGCAGATTCAGCAAGGTCCCTCGAAGCTGGAGTTCCGTGACGGGAAGCTGCACATCCTTCAGGATTCGACTGCAGTTCTGGACTACCGCGGGAAGCCACAACTCCCGCCGACTACCGGATCGTTTCTCACCTTCGGGTTCACGCCGACCACCGCAGCCATGGAAATGACCCAGATCCCTCCGGGTCTCGCGGCCGACGGCGAGCCGGCTCGCAACATTCACTCCGACAACACCGTCATTGATCCCTGGCGGGGCACGTGGTGGGTACCACCATCGTGACGATGGAATTCATGCTGCGTCTGTACGACGTGAAGGTCAATGGCGTTCCCCTGGAGGTCGGGAACAACTGCCGCACCGAGAAGTCCTTCAGTCTTGTTCTGCGCGGGGACATGCTGGTGAAGGACTCCAAGCAGACGGGCTATTCCTGATCCTCCGGAGGCCCCTCATGGGTTCGGTGACCCTTCCTCCCTTCAGTGGCTGCGGTGTCGGAGAGGATCTCGACAACCTCTTCACCGCATCGATCTCGGGCGTTCCCGGGTATGTCAAGCAGATCCAGGGGCACCCTGTGCCCCGGCTCAGGCTGCCCCGACAAGTGCACGGAAGACGGTCAGCCCATCGACATTCCCAAGCCGAAGCGCTGACCCGCTCACAAACCACGATCTCTGCTGATACAGAAGGAATTGAGGGTGCAATGAAAGCTGCCTCGAAGAGACTCGGCAAGGGCCTGCTGGCCACCGCTGCTGCCGTCACCGTCGCCATCCCCTGAGCACCCTGCCCGCCTCCGCGGCATCCGCGGCCGCGGGACTGAACGGTGACTGGGCCCCTTCTCGCGCTGCCCGTCGACGACCCCGCCATGCTCGCGGCGGACGGCCAGGACCTGGTCGCATCCTGCGTGTCCTCCATCTCGCCCGGCGGCTCCATCAAGCTGGGCAACACGGAGGCCACCACCGGCGCCAATGACCTGCAGTTCGGCGTCATACAGAACACCGCTGCCGGTACGTTCAAGGTCATCCCGCCGTCGGGCGGGGCCGTCGTGGGGCGCCGACCACGATCCCCGGCGGGCTGCTCGGACTGCTGTGCCCCAGCGACATCCCCGTCATCTCGGCCGTCTGCGCCCAGATCACCGACGCCAGCCTGAACAAGATCACGGCGACGGTGGAATCGGCCGGCACCCCGACCGAGTTCAACCTGACGGCCGGACTGACCACCGGCCAGCAGATCGTGAAGCTTCCAGTCCGCATTCACCTGGTGAATCCGCTCCTCGGCTCCAACTGTTACATCGGCTCGGCCGGTGACCCCGTCGTCCTGCGCCCGCAGAACACCACCGCGCCCGGGGTCGCGGTTCAGCGGTTCGACGCCGACGGCACCCGCAATGTGGACGAGGGTGCCATGATGAGATTCGCCCTGACCGGTAATAACCAGGGCGACAGCACCTTCTCCGTACCGAAGGCCACCGGCTGCGGCATCGGCGGAGCGCTCAGCTGGGCCGTCAATCTGAAGACGGGCCTTCCTTCCGCCTCTGGGAACAACAACCTGGTGCTGAACAACGCATCGACGTACAGCGGGATGCTCACGGCTCCCGGAATCGTCCGGCCGAACGCCGGCAAGGTGCTCTCCCAGTACTGGCACTCCGCGGTGAAGTAACCGTTCAGTACACCCTCTTCGCCAGCCCGCACCGGTCGGACGATCCCTGACCGGTGCGGGCTTCGCTGTGTCCGCGAAACGGCTTGTGATGCCTCACTTCTGGATAGGTTCAGAACCCGGAATGCTCACTCCCGGACAATAAATCAGATGGCTGTAAAGGTCGCACAGAAAGTTCGGGAACCAGTATTGCGAAGGCAGGTTACTGACCCGTAGCGTCCGTGTGAGCAGCGCGGAAACGCATCCCGTGGCTGTTGTCAGACGCACGTGGAATCCAGGTCGCGCCCCCATTTGGCCTGGATTCCGCACCGGGAATGTCCGCCACTCGAACGCACCGTCCGGGGCGGTCCTTCCCGCTGCTGGGGTCCCGCGCCTCCGGCCCCGGGGCCTCGGGAGCCCGGCCTCCTCGCCGGGGAGACCTTGCGCAGATTTCGACAAAGCCGTCGCACGGGTTTGTCACTCGGTGACAAGTGATCCACACCGAGACCCCGGTTCGCCGATTTCCGCTGTTCAACGGCTTGTCCTGGCGGTTTCGGCGGACATAGCGTGCGCCGTCTGATGCACGCGTGACGAACCGCCATTGGTTTCTCAGAGCCGGAGAGCTGACAGATGACTTCGTTCACCACAACTTCGAAGGAGGACCGATGGGAATCGAAGTAGTCGTCGAAGGTCTCACGAAGTCCTTCGGTAAGCAGAACATCTGGCAGGACGTCAGCCTCACTCTGCCCGCCGGCGAGGTGAGTGTGATGCTCGGACCCTCCGGCACCGGAAAGACCGTATTCCTGAAGTCCATCATCGGCCTGCTGAAGCCGGAACAGGGCAGCGTCCTCATCAACGGCGTCGATATGGTCAACAGCTCCGAGCGGGAGATCATGGAGACCCGCAAGCTCTTCGGGCTCATGTTCCAGGACGGCGCCCTCTTCGGTTCGATGTCGCTCTTCGACAACATCGCATTCCCTTGCGTGAGCACACCCGCAAGAAGGAGTCGGAGATCCGCCGCATCGTCATGGAGCGGATCGACATCGTCGGACTGCTCGGCGCCGAGGGAAAGCTGCCCGGCGAGATATCCGGCGGAATGCGCAAGCGCGCCGGACTCGCCCGCGCCCTCGTCCTGGATCCGCAGATCATCCTCTGCGACGAGCCGGACTCCGGGCTCGACCCGGTCCGTACCGCCTTCCTCTCCCAGCTGCTCATCGATCTCAACGCACAGATAGACGCGACGATGCTCATCGTCACCCACAACCTCGACATCGCGGCCACCGTCCCCGACAACATGGGCATGCTGTTCAGCCGCAACCTCGTCACCTTCGGCCCGCGCGAGGTACTGCTCACCAGCGACACCCCGTCGTCTCCCAGTTCCTCTCCGGTCGCCGTGAAGGCCCCATCGGGATGTCGGAGGAGAAGGACTCGGCCACCCTCGCGGCCGAGCAGGTCAACGGCGGTTACGACTTCGGCCCGCGCACCGTCGTACCGCAGCTGGAGCCGTCGCCCGGAATGCCAGTCCGGCAGGGCGCGCTGCGCCGTCGTGAGCGGGTCCTGGCCATGATGGGCCAGCTGCCCGAGGCCGCCCGTACGGCCATCATGGACAGCTACACCCGGCCGCGGGCGGTGCGCGCCCGTGACGGCTCCCATACCGGTGGTGCCGCCCGAGCCGCCGCCCACTGGCAAACCCGCGGCAGGCGCGCACGCGAAGACTCCGGAGCAACGGCGCCCGACACGGCTGCTCGCCCGCTGCGCGAAACGGGAAAGCTGTTCGCACTCGCCGCCGCGGTGAGCCGGGAGATCTTCCGCAGGCCCTTCCAAGTGCGGGAGTTCATCGAGCAGTTCTGGTTCGTGGCCAGTGTCACCATCCTGCCCGCGGCCCTCGTGTCCATTCCGTTCGGTGCCGTCATCGCACTCCAGGTCGGCTCGCTCACCCAGCAGCTCGGCGCCCAGTCGTTCACCGGCGGAGCCAGCGTCCTCGCCGTCATCCAGCAGGCCAGCCCGATCATCGTGGCGCTGCTGATCTCCGGAGCGGCCGGCTCAGCGATCTGCGCCGACCTCGGATCGCGGAAGATCCGCGAAGAGCTGGACGCGATGGAGGTCATGGGTGTCTCGCCCATCCAGCGGCTCGTCGTCCCGCGCGTCCTGGCCACCATGTTCGTCGCGGTCCTGCTCAACGGACTGGTCTCCGTCGTCGGCACGCTCGGCGGCTACTTCTTCAACGTGATCATGCAGGACGGCACACCGGGTGCCTACCTCGCCAGCTTCTCCGCCCTCGCCCAGCTGCCCGACCTGTACGTCGGTGAGCTCAAAGCGCTGATCTTCGGATTCATCGCCGGCATCATCGCCGCCTACCGGGGCTGAACCCGCGCGGCGGGCCCAAGGTGTCGGTGACGCGGTCAACCAGTCCGTCGTCATCACCTTCATGCTCCTGTTCTTCGTGAACATGGTCATCACGGCGATCTACCTCCAAGTCGTCCCCGCGAAGGGAGCTGAGACCATGTCGATGCTCAGCTGGCTCGACCGGTCGGGCGACCAACTCGCCTTCTACGTACGGGCACTGGTCTGGATTCCCAGGACCCTGCGCCGCTATCTCAAAGAGGTGCAGCGGCTGTTGGCGGAAGTGGCCTTCGGCAGCGGAGGCCTCGGAGTCATCGGCGGCACCATCGGCGTGATGATCGCGATGACCCTCGCCACCGGTACGGTCGTCGGCCTCCAGGGATACGCGGCACTCAACCAGATCGGCACCTCGGCCTTCACCGGGTTCATCTCCGCCTACTTCAACACCCGGGAGATCGCCCCGCTCGTCGCCGGACTCGCACTCTCGGCGACCGTCGGCGCCGGCTTCACCGCGCAGCTCGGAGCGATGCGGATCAACGAAGAGGTCGACGCCCTGGAAGCGATGGGCGTGCGGTCCATGCCCTACCTCGTCACCACCCGGATCATCGCCGGAGTCGTCGCGATCATCCCGCTGTACGCGATCGGGCTGCTCTCCTCCTATGTCGCGTCCCGCTACATCACGGTTCTGTTCAACGGACAGTCGGCGGGCACCTACGACCACTACTTCAATCTCTTCCTCGCTCCGGAGGACGTGCTGCTCTCGGTGCTCAAAGTGCTGATGTTCAGCGTCCTGGTGATCCTCTCCCACTGTTACTACGGCTTCCACGCCTCCGGCGGACCCGCCGGAGTGGGGTCGCGGTCGGCCGCTCGGTGCGCAACGCGATCGTGCTGATCAGCGTCACCGACTTCTTCCTCTCGCTCGCCATCTGGGGCGCCACGACGACGGTGAAGGTGGCCGGATGATGAGTCACACCAAGACACAGGCCGTACGCCGCAGACTCGCAGGAGTCACCTTCCTGCTGGTGCCCGCGGTCCTGATATGGGTGTCGGTATCGGTGTACGAGAAGGACTTCGCCGACGACGCCACCGTCACCGTGCGCACCGGGTCGGTCGGCAACGAGATGCATGACAACGCCGATGTGAAGCTGCGCGGCGTCGTCATCGGACAGGTGCGCGACATCGCTGCCGACGGCGACGGGGCCCGGCTCACCCTGGCCATCGAGCCCGGCAAGCTGGGGCAGATCCCGGCCGATGTCACCGCACAGATGCTGCCCACCACGCTCTTCGGGGAGCGGTTCGTGGCACTCGTACCGCCGCGGATCCCCGCCGCGCAGGCGTTGCGGGCGGGGCCGTCATTCCGCAGGACCGTTCCAGCAACGCCATCGAGCTGGAGGAAGTCCTGGACAACGTCCTGCCGCTGCTTAACGCCGTGAAGCCGGAGAAGCTCTCCGCAACCCTCGGCGCCGTCTCGCAGGCGCTGGAAGGGCGTGGCGACAAGCTGGGCGACACGCTGGTCACACTCGATGCCCACCTGAAGGAGTTCAACCCCAACTTCCCACGCTCAATGCCGATATCAAGGAACTCGTCAAGGTGAGCAAGGTGTACGGCGACGCGGCTCCCGATGTCCTGGACGCGCTCACCGACTTCACCACCACCAGTGGCACCATCGCCGATCAGCAGGCGGAGCTCGCCGATCTGTACGGGGCCACGACCGCTTCCGCGCGGGACATCACCTCCTTCCTGCGGGAGAACAAGGACAACCTCATCCGGCTGTCCGCATCGGGCAGGCCGACGCTGGAACTCCTGGCGCAGTACTCGGACGAATTCCCCTGCACCCTGCGCACCGTGGCCGGCTTCGTCCCGGCCATGGACAAGGCGCTCGGCAAGGGCACGGACAAACCAGGACTGCACGTCACGGTCAAGGCAGTGAAGTCCAAGGGCAAGTACGTGCCGGGCAGGGACGCCCCGTGTACAACGCGACGGGCGGACCCCACTGCTACGCGGTGCCCTACGTAGGCAGGACCGTGCCGACAGCCGATGCGCTCAGGGCCCGCGCGGTCGCACCGGACCGGAGTGCACCCGCCGTTGAGCCGGACTCCGACTCCCCGGCGACGGACGCCGCCCTCGGTCTGCCCAACTCCCCGCAGGAGTCCAGGCTCGTCAACGAACTGGTCGCTCCGTCACTGAAGGTCCAGCCGCGGACCCTGCCCGACTGGAGCAGCGTGCTCATCGGTCCGGCCTTCCGCGGTGCGGAGGTGAAGCTCAGTGAACCGCCGCTCACTCGCGGGGCCGCTCGCGAAATCGGCCGTCTTCATCCTGGTGACGGTCATTGCCACCACCGTGCTCGGTCTGTCCATCGCCAACACCGGGGTCGGCGATACCACTACGTACCGGGCGAGGTTCGCCGATGCCACCGGACTGGTCGTCGGAGACAGCGTCCGGATCGCCGGAGTCAAGGTCGGCCAGGTCGAATCGATAGAGGTCGCCGACAAGCGGATCGCCGAGGTCGGTTTCGCGGTCCGCAAGGGACGCAAGCTGCCCGCCTCCGTGACCGCCTCGGTCAAGTACCTCAACATGGTCGGCCAGCGCTACATCGATCTCGACCAGGGCGCCGGGCCCGTGGGCAGGAGCTTCACCGCGGGCTCGACCATTCCCCTCTCCCGCACCACTCCGGCGCTCGACCTCACCCAGCTCTTCAACGGCTTCCAGCCGCTCTTCGAGGGCTGTCCCCGCCGGACGTCAACCAGCTCGCCGGCTCCATCGTCCAGGTCCTCCAGGGCGAGGGCGGCACCGTCGACAGCATTCTCTCGCACGTCGGATCGCTGACCAGCACCGTCGCGGCCAAGGACAAGGTGATCGGCGAGGTGATCAAGAACCTCAATACGGTTCTGAAGACCGTCAACGACCGGGAGGCAGGCTTCAACGACCTCGTCGTCACCCTCCAGAAGCTCGTCACGGGCTTCTCGGGCGACCGTAAGCCCCTCGGTGAGGCGGTGACGGCGATGGGCGCGCTCACCACGGTCACCGCGGACCTCCTGCAGGACGGGCGCAAGCCGCTCAAGGAGGACATCCGGCAACTCGGGCGGCTCACCGACCGGCTGGGGACGACACCAACACCCCGAAGATCGAGAACTTCCTGCAGAAGACCCCGCCAAGATGGCGGCCATCACCCGCCTCACCTCGTACGGATCGTGGCTCAACCTGTACCTCTGCGAGGCGAGGATCAGCGGCGTGACGACCGAGGACGGCAGCCCGCCGCCCACCGGTATCACGATCACCCAGCCGGGGCGGTGCCTGGCATGAGAATCAAACCGGTACGGGAACGCAACCCGGTAGCCGTCAGTCTCGCGGGGCTGCTGGTCCTGGCACTCGTCGCTCTCGCCGCCTACCGCGCCGACTCGCTGCCCTTCATCGGCGGCGGCACCGGCTACAGCGCCGACTTCACGGAATCGGCCGGCCTCGCCGAGGGCGACGAGGTGCGGATCGCGGGAGTGAAGGTCGGGGAGGTGACCGGCGTCTCGCTGGACGGCGCCAAGGTCAGGGTCGACTTCAAGGTGAAGGACGCGTGGATCGGCAATTCGTCCACCGTGGGGATCGCCATCAAAACTCTCCTCGGCGACAAGTACCTCGCGGTCGACCCGCTCGGCAACGCCCGCAGGACCCGGGCACCCGCATCACCGCGGGCCGCACCACATCGCCGTACGACGTCACCCAGGCCTTCAACGGACTGGGCGAGACCATCGGAGAAATCGACACGGACAAGCTCGCCGAGAGCTTCGAGACCATCTCGGCGACCTTCAAGGACTCACCGCCCGATGTACGCAGCGCCGCGGACGGACTGTCCGCCCTGTCCAGGACGGTCTCCGAACGCGATGCCCAGCTCGCCACTCTCCTCAAGGGCAGCAAGCAGCTCACCAAGACCCTCGCCGGCAAGAAGAGCAGCTTCGAAACCCTGCTGGAGGACGGCAATCTCCTCCTCGGTGAGATCCAGTCGCGCCGTGACTCCATCCATCTCCTGCTCACCGGCACCCGCAATCTGGGCACCCAGCTCACCGGGCTCGTCGCGGACAACAACAAGCAGCTGGGCCCGCCCTGGACTCGCTCGGCCGGGTCACGGCCGTACTCGTGAAGAACCGCAAGAGCCTCGACAAGGTGCTGTCGATGGCCGGTACCTACAACCGCCTCATCGGCAACACCCTCGGCAGCGGGCGGTGGTTCGACAACTACGTCTGCGGGGTCGTCCCGAAGAACTACCTGCCCGCCGGCACCCCTCCGGCCAATGACTGCATGCCACCCAAGCAAGGCGGCCGCTGACATGAGACTCACGCGCATCGTCGGCATCGGCGCCGGACTCGCCGTCGTGGCCGTCGCGGCCACTTCAGGGGTGATGGCCCTGGACGAAGAGGGAAGACGACCGTCACCGCCTACTTCGACCGGGCCACCGGGTGTACGCCGGATCGGATCTGAAGATCCTCGGAGTGAAGGTCGGATCGGTCGATTCGGTCGAGCCCCGGGGCGAGGAGGTCAAGGTCGTCCTGCGGCTCGACAAGGGAGTCAAGGTCCCCGAGGACGTCCACGCGGTCGTCGTCGCACCCAGCCTGGTCGCCGACCGGTACGTCCAGCTGGCCCCGTCTACACCGGGGAGCGCAGCTCGCCGACAACGCGGAGCTGCCGGCCGAGGGCAACGCGACCCCTGTCGAGGTGGACCAGCTGTACGAGTCCATCACGGAGCTCTCCACGGCGCTCGGCCCCGAAGGGGCCAACGCGGACGGAGCGCTGGCCGGCCTGCTGGACACCGGGGCCAAGAACCTCGACGGCAACGGGAAGGCGATCGGCGACTCCATCGAGCAGTTCGGCAAGGCGACCAAAACCCTCGACAAGAGCAGCGGCGACCTGTTCGACACGCTGTCCTACCTGCAGACCTTCACCACCATGCTGAAGGAGAACGACGGCAATGTGCGCGCCGCGGAACAACAGCTGAACTCCGTCACGGGATTCCTCGCCGACGACAAGAAGAACCTCAGCGCGGCGCTGAAGGAGCTGGGCACCGCACTCGGCCAGGTCAAGGGCTTCATCCAGAAGAACCGCGGTGCCCTGAAGAAGAACGTGGAGGCCCTGGTACCGATCACCCAGACCCTGGTGGACCAGCGGGCCTCGCTCGCCGAGTCACTCGATACCCTGCCGCTCGCGGCGGGCAACGTACTCAACGCCTACGACCCGGCCAACCGCACCCTCAACGGCCGTACCAATCTCAACGAGCTGTCCATGGGCGGACCGCTCACCGAGCCCGAGTCCGCGGATCTCACCGGGCTCTCGCCGGTGAACGAGGCACGGCAGAAGGCGCTGCCCGTGCTGCCGTTCCCTGCCGTCGGCACCGTCTACGGCACCCCGGACAAGACCGCGTCACAGCAGAAGAAGGGGCGAACCGATGAGCCGTGCCCTGCGCAGACCGGGCGCCCGCGCGACCACCGCGGTCGTCGCCGTGCTCGCCGTCGGCGTCGGCTGCGCCGTGGTCGTCGCGAGTACCGACATGCCGGCCTTCACCGGTATCGAGCAGGTGCCGCTGCCGGGCGGCGCCGACCTGGGTGACCACCCTACGAGATCACCGCCGAGTTCGGCGACGTACTCAGCCTGGCCCCCAGTCCTCGGTCAAGGTCAACGATGTCGCCGTCGGACGGGTCACCGGCATAGCGCTCACTCCCGGCAGCTGGACGGCCAAGGTCACCATGAGCGTCAACGGGAAGATCAAGCTGCCGCGGAACGCCTACGCCCACCTCGAGCAGTCCAGCCTCCTCGGCGAGAAATTCGTCCAGCTCTCGCCTCCCGTCACCAGTGTCCGGGACCCGCTCGCCGACGGCGACCGGATCCCACTCGTGCGCACCAACCGCAACCCGGAGGTCGAAGAGGTCTTCGGCGCTCTGTCGATGCTCCTGAACGGCGGTGGCATCAACCAGCTCAAGACCATCACCACTGAGCTCAACAAGGCACTGGCCGGACAGGAACCGCAGGTCCGCTCGATGCTCAACCGCGTCGACACCCTCGTCACCAACCTGGACGGCCACAAGCAGGACATCACTCAGGCGCTGGACGGAGTCAACCGGCTCGCCGCCACCCTCGCCACCCGTAAACAGGACGTCGGGACCGCCCTCACCGGACTCAGCCCAGGTCTGAAAGTCCTGGAGAAGCAGCGCGGTTCGCTGCTGACCATGCTGCGCTCGCTCGACACGCTCTCCACCGTCGCCGTCGACACGATCAACAAGAGCAAGGCCGACATGATCGCCGACCTCAAGGCCATCGCACCCACCCTCGAGGCGCTCGCCGACTCCGGCAACGACCTGCCCGACTCCTCCAGGTGCTGTTCACCTACCCGTTCACGGACGAGGTGCTGCGCGGAGTGAAGGGGACTACCTCAATGTCTACCTGGACATGACCGCCGCGCCCGGCACCCAGATCATCCCCGCCCTAACCCCCGAGGATCCCCGCCGCCGCCCGCCGGCTCCACCGCTACGGGCACGTCCACCACGGATGCGCTCCCACTGCCCCTTCCGTCCGTCCAGGAGACCTCGCCGGGGAGCAGCCGATGATCACCCTCACGGTCAGGCTCAAGAACATCGCCTTCCTCGTCGTCGCCGTGCTCGTCCTCGGGTATCTGGGTGTGCGGTACGCCGACCTCGGCCACTACGTCGGCCTGCGCAGCTACTACACGGTGAAGGTCCAGCTACCGCAGACCGGCGGCCTCTACACCCACTCCAACGTCAGCTATCGGGGCGTGTCCGTGGGCCGGGTCGGACCCATCGAGCTCACCGATGACGGTGTCGAGGCCGAACTGCGCATCGAGAAGGACGCACCGCTCATCCCGGACAGCCTGCAGGCCGTCGTCGCAAGCCTCTCCGCGGTCGGCGAGCAGTACATCGATCTGAGGCCTACCCGCTCGGACGGCCCTTCCTGGGCAACGGTTCGGTCATCGACCAGGCCGACACCACTGTCCCCGCCCGCCCACCGACGTCCTCACCAGCGTCAACGACCTGGCGAGCTCGGTCGACCTGGAGAACCTGCGTACGGTCGTCGACGAGTTCGGCACCGCGTTCACCGGCAGGGGCGACGACCTCCAGGTGCTGCTGGACACCGGGAACGAGTTCGTCCAGGCGGCCGACACGGCCCTGCCCACGACCACCAGACTGATGGCCGACGGTGAGACGGTGCTGCGTACGCAGGCCGAACAGGGCGAGGCGCTGAAGGGATTCGCCTCCGGCGCCAAGGAGCTGGCCGCCGAGCTCAAGGGGTCCGACACAGACCTTCGAAGGCTGATCGCTGCCGCACCGACGCGGCCGGACAGATCAGCGGACTGCTGCGCGATCTCGACCCGAGCTTCGGTGTGGTCGTCGCCAACCTCCTCACCACCTCCGAGGTCGCTGTCACCCGGCAGCGCGGAATGGAGGAGCTCCTGGTGAAGCTGCCCGCGGTGGTAGCGGCAGGGGCCAGCGCGGTGGACGAGGAGGGCGCCAGATTCGGAATGTCGGTCACCTTCTTCGAACCGCTGCCGTGCACCGCCGGATACGGCTCCACCACCTACCGCAAGGGCCTCGACATGTCGCAGCCGCCCGTACTCAACACCGGGGCGCGCTGCACCTCCTCGCCCGGCACCGGCATCAACGTCCGCGGCAGCTCGAACGCCCCGAGGGCGGGCCCGTACCCGAGCCCGCCGAGGCCGGTTCGATGCTGCTGGGTACCGATGGGGCGGACCGGCTGCCGGAGCGCTCGGCGTCACCGGTGACGCCCGGCCCGCGGCCGGTGGCATGGCCGGTCTGCTGGGTCTGGGAGGCGGCGAATGAACGCCCGTACGAAGACTTCGGCCGGCTGGGCGGTGGTCCTCGCCGCGGTGCTGATCTGCGCGCTGGGCGGATGGTCCTATGCGCAGGCGCATGGCGACGGGAGCCTGTCGTACGCCAAGGCCCGTGACGCCGCACTCGACGGGGAGCGAAGCACCTCGCCCGGCTGAACAGCCTGGACGCCAAGAACGCCACGACCGTGGACGCGGGCCTCGACGCCTGGCTGACCGCTTCGACCGGGCCGCTGCACGAGGAGCTGAAGCGAACCCGGAGCAAGGACGCGGGCGAGCTGACGAAGTCCGGTTCGACCGCGCGCGGAAGGTCACCGACGCAGCGCTCACCGCGCTGGACGAGCGGACCGGGACGGCGGAACTGATAGCGACCGTCGACGTCGCCATCACGCCGCGCACCGGCAAGGCAGGCACCCAGCGTAAACGCTTCGAGGCCACCCTCGGCCGCACCGGGGACGGCTGGAAGGTCAAGGCACTCACCGCGATACCGATCGGGGACGGCGCATGAAGCAGACGGGAGGAGCGGCCGTCGTGGACGATCAGGAACAGGCCGGGGCCTCCAGGACGAGGCGCCCGAGAAGAATGCCGAAGGAGGCCCCAACGAGCCGCCATCCGGGTGCAGATGGCCCGCATTCTCGCCGCGGCCCTGGTCGTCGCCCTGCTCGCGGCGGGCGGCGGACTCTTCGCGAAGGGGCAGCAGCTCCGGGACACCCGGCCGCGTCAACCGGGCGCTGACCGATGGCGAGGCGACCACCCGCGTGGCGGGGACGTCAGCAACGCGCTCGGCAGGATCTTCTCCTACAGCCCGCAGGCAACCGCCGTCACCAAGGAGTCGGCGAAACAACTACTTGCGGGCAAGGCGCTGCAGCAGTACGCGACGCTGTTCGGCCAGGTCGAGAAGCAGGCCGCCGGCCAGAAGCTGACGCTCACCACCCATGTCGTACGCGCCGGTGTGACCCGGCTGACCGGCAGCAGCGCCCACCTGCTCGTCTTCCTCGACCAGGTCTACGAGCGCGAGGGCAAGGCCGCCACCACGGCAGCCGCCCAGCTCTCCGTCACCGCCGAACTGCGGGACGGACGCTGGCGAATCGTCGAGATCACCTCCAGATAGCGCGACAGCAGGATCGTCAGGCAAGGGAGAGGCAGCAATGGCACGGGCAGGGACGACGAGGAATCCGCTGGTGGCAGCGGCCATCGTGCTGGCAGTCGCGGCGGCAGGCGCGGCGGGCTGGGGCGGCTGGTCCCGGTACGACGTCGCGCACGACGACTCGGCGGCCTACGCACAGGCCCGCGACGACGCGCTGGCGGCGGGGAGCAGGCCGTGCAGAACATGAACACGCTGGACCACCAGGAGCTGGAGAAGGGCCTGGACAGCTGGGAGTCCTCCACCACCGGTGATCTGCACACCAACTCATCGACGGGCGGGACGCGTTCGTGAAACAGATCGAGAGCGCGAAGACTGTCAGCACCGCCAAGGTCCTGTCGGGCGCGGTGACCGAGCTCGACGAACGGGCGGGCAAGGCCGCGGTCATGGTGGCGCTGCGTGTCACCGTGACCGCGCCAAGGGGATCCCGCGGTGAAGGAGAGCCGGATGCTCGGGCAGCTCACCCGCACCTCCCAGGGTGGAAGCTCAGCGCCCTGGGCCAGGCACCCGTCGGCAGCACGGCCGGCTGACGCCACCGGCCTGCCCCGCCACCACCCAGCCCCGAGAGGACTCCCGGACATGCCGACGACCCGTCACCTCGTCAACCGTCAGCGCCGATTGGCCACCGTCGCCGAACGCACCGCCGTCGCCCCACTCCGTCGCCGGGGCCGGCCGGCCCGGACACCGAAGCAGATCCCGCCGGGCCCATACCGGATGCCGTCGACAAGGACGAGGACAGAGCAGACGCGGAGCAGGAGAAGGGCAGTGAGCGGCCGGAGAAGGGCAGTGAGCAGCCGGAGCCACGGCGCAGCCGCCCACTGCGCCTCCGCATCCGGCTTCCGGCCGTCCTCGGCGTCCTCACCGTGCTCCTGGGTGCCTTCGCCGCCTGGGCGTTCGCCTCGGCCGCGACACTGCGTGACGAACCGGGCAGGCAGAACACCGCCCTCACCGATATCAGCGCGACCAGCGAGGTCAAGGGCCGGATCACCGAGGCCGCCGGCGCCGTGTTCTCGTACGACTACGCCTCACCCGCCAAGTCCGACCGGGCGGCGAAGGAGTACCTGACGGGCAAAGCGGTGCAGCAGCACGAGGAGATGCTCGCGCAGGTAAAGGCGCAGGCGCCCAAGCAGAAGCTCGTCCTCACCACGACCGTCACCGAGACAGGCGTCGAGCGGCTCGACGGTGACCGGGCCCGGTTGCTGGTCTTCGCCGACCAGAGCAACACGCGTACCGGCAAGGAGGAGGAGACGACGTACGCGGCGGCCATGTTCGCGGTGGACGCTGTGCGCCGGGGTGACACCTGGCGGATCTCGGGCATCGACACGTTCACCCGGTGACCCGGGGAGGGAGAGCACGCATGAGGTTCAACGGCACGATGCGCCGCCAACTCACCGGCACAGCCACCGCTGTTGCCGCGATGGCCGCGCTCACCGCGTCCACGGCGCCGGGCTACACCGGCAGTGCGCACAAGGAACAGAAGGCAGTGGCCGACGACGACGTCGTCTGGACGCAGGTGCCCAACGACGACGTGTACCACACGGAGCTTCCGCCGCTGCGGACACCGAAGCCGCCGAAGAAGCCGAAGGCCGGTGAGCAGCCTGCTGCCGCCGAGACCCGCACCTGGGCCCAGGCAGGCATCCCGGCCACCGTCCTGGCGGCCTACCGCAAGGCGGAGAGCTCAGTGGGCCGCAGCGATCCCGGCTGCAATCTGCCCTGGCAGCTGCTCGCCGCGATCGGCAAGGTCGAGTCGGGGCAGGCGCGTGGCGGCCGGGTCGACGCGAAGGGCACCACGCTCACCCCGATCCTCGGCCCCGTCCTCAACGGAGCGGGCTTCGCCAACATCTCCGACACCGACGGCGGTGCGTACGACGGGGACACCCGGTACGACCGTGCCGTCGGCCCGATGCAGTTCATCCCCTCCACCTGGGCGCACTGGGGCAACGACGGCAACGGCGACGGACGCAAGGACCCCAACAACATCTACGACGCCGCTCTCGCGGCCGGGCACTACCTCTGCGCAGGGTCGCGTGATCTGTCCGCACGGGGCGATCTGGACCGGGCCGTTCTCAGCTACAACCACTCGGACACCTATCTGCGCACGGTGTTGTTGTGGCTGGAGTTCTACCGCAGGGCAGCCACCCCGTGGCCGACGGGCACGGGGTGATCCCGAAGACCCGGGCGCGGGCGGTCCGGCCGAACCAGGCTCCGGTCGGCGGCCCCGGCAGCCCGGGCGGCGGCATCGAGATCGGTCCGCAGCCCAGCCACAAGCCCGGACCCTCCACCTCCCCGACGAAGCCGGGACCCAGCCCTTCCCCTCGGACTCCGGTACCCCGGCCCCGGCGAGTCCACGGGTCCCACCGACCCGGGTCCCAGTCCCGATCCGACCGGCACCGGCCCCACGGATCCCGGCCCGGACCCGACCACGACGCCCGATCCCACCACGACTCCGGACCCCGACCCCACCACCTCGGACCCGGGTTGCCCCACCACCTCCCCGACGCCCGGACCGTCCGGCACGACGCCGTCCACGGACCCGGCGTCCCCGGCTCCCGACGACGACCCTGCGCCACCGAGCCCGCCTGAGCGGGCGTCGGGTGAGCTCCGATCGGATCAGCCGGAGGACAGCACCTCGGACAGGTCGTAGCGCACCACTTCCTCCAGCTGCCCGTAGGTGCAGCCGGCCGAGGTGCGGTCCGGCCGCCACCGGCGGAACTGCGTGGTGTGGCGGAACCGGTCGCCCTCCATATGGTCGTAGGCCACCTCGCAGACCAGCTCGGGCCGCAGCGCGACCAGGAAAGGTCCTTCTTGCCCGACCAGCGGCTCGGCGCCCCGGCAGCCGCGCGCCCTCGTGCGCCGATGCCTGGGCCCAGGCGGCCCACGGGTGGTCCGCCGGTTCGGTACGCAGTGGCTCCAGCTCCTCCACCAGCTCGGTGCGCCGTTTCATCGAGAAGGCCGCGCACACCCCACATGCTGCAACGCACCCTCCCGGTCGTACAGGCCGAGCAGGATCGAGCCGACGACGGGGCCGCTCTTGTGGAGGCGGTAGCCCGCCACCACACAGTCGGCCGTCCGCTCGTGCTTGATCTTGTACATCACGCGTGCGCCCGGCCGGTACGGCAGATCGAGCGGCTGGCCACCACCCCGTCCAGCCCCGCGCCCTCGTAGCGTTCGAACCACTCCTGGGCAAGGACGGGATCCGTGGTGGACGGAGCGATATGGACCGGCGCCGACACCCTGAGAGCGCCGCCTCCAGCGCGGCCCGCCGTGCGGTCTGCGGGGCGTCGAGCAGGGACTCGTCACCGAGCGCGAGGATGTCGAAGGCGACCAGGGACGCAGGGGTCCGCTCGGCCAGCAGCCGAACCCGGATTCGGCCGGATGGATGCGCTCACTCAGCCGGTCGAAGTCCAGCCGCCCGTCGTACGCCACGACGATCTCCCCGTCGATCACACAGCGCGGCGGAAGATTGTCCCGCACCGCGGTGACCAGCTCGGGGAAGTACCGGGTGAGCGGCTTGCCGGTTCTGCTGCCGATCACCACCTCGTCACCGTCCCGGTGCACGATCGCGCGGAAGCCGTCCCACTTCGCCTCGTACTGCATACCCGGTGCGATGGTGGAAACGGACTTGGCAAGCATCGGTTTCACGGGAGGCATCACCGGCAGGTCCATGGCTCGATTCTTGCCCATACCCACAGCGCGTCTCCCGATATGCGGCATATGTGGGCTCGGCCTACGGTGGCGGTCATGGGAGCAGCGGTGGAGCTTGACGCGGGCGGACGGGCCGTACGGCTGTCCAACCCGGACAAGGTGTACTTCCCGGAGAAGGGCTACACCAAGAGGGACGTGGCCGAGTACTTCCTGGCCGTGGGCCCCGGCATCACCGCGCGCTGCGCGAGAGGCCGACCACTCTCCAGCGCTTCGTCGACGGAGTCGACGGCGACTTCTTCTACCAGAAGCGGGCACCGAAGAGCCTGCCCGACTGGATCCCCACCGCACGGATCGAATTCCCCAGTGGCCGCCACGCCGACGAGATCTGCCCCACCGAGCAGGCGGCCGTCCTGTGGGCTGCCAACCTCGGCACGCTGACCTTCCACCCTGGCCGGTGCGCAGCGCCGACACCGAGCACCCGACGAACTGCGCATCGATCTGGACCCGCAACCCGGCACCGACTACCAGGACGCGGTGCGGGCAGCACATGAACTGCGCTCCGTCCTCGACGACCACGGGCTGCGCGGCTGGCCCAAGACCTCGGGCGGGCGCGGCATCCACGTCTTCGTTCCCATCGTGCCGGAGTGGACCTTCACCCAGGTCAGACGGGCCGCCATCGCGGTCGGCAGGGAGCTGGAGCGCCGGATGCCGGACCGGGTGACCACGGCCTGGTGGAAGGAGGAACGGGGCGAGCGGATCTTCGTCGACTACAACCAGACGGCCCGCGACCGCACCATCGCCTCCGCCTACTCCGTACGCCCCTTCCCGCACGCCCCGGTATCGGCGCCGCTGCGCTGGGAGGAGATCGACGACGCGGAGCCGCGCGACTTCGACCTCAGGACCATGCCCGTGCGGTACGCGGAAGCCGGCGACCTGCACGCCGATATGGACGACCACGCCTTCCGGCTCGACCGACTGCTGGAACTGGCACGGCGTGACGAGCACGAGCACGAGCTGGGTGATCTCCCGTATCCGCCCGAGTACCCCAAGATGCCGGGCGAACCGAAACGGGTGCAGCCCAGCCGTGCCAGGCACGACAACGGCGATGACGCATGAGCACCGAAGCCACCGGGTCCCCGGCACACGGCGCACACGGCAGGCCCCGACCCGGGCCGACAAGTGGGCGGCGTTCAAACGGTCGCCGTACCTTCCCGCCGTTGTGCTCGTCTTCATCGTCGCGGCGGCGGCCGGGCTCTTCGCCGGCTCATACACCTATGCGATGGCCAACCCGACCCGCACCGGATCCCGGCCGCGCTGGTCAGCACCGACGCGTCGCCGCGCAGCAAGGAGTTCGTCGCCGGGATGGAGAAGGCGCTGGACGCCTCCATCGAACTGCGCACCTACGCCACCCGCGCCCAGGCTCGTGATGCCCTGGAGAACCAGCGGGTCTTCCTGATCCTGCAGCCGCAGGATCAGGTGATGAGATGGATCTCGCCGCGGCATCCGGAGCCACCGTGGCCCAGCTCCTCGCCGAGACGGGTGCGAAGGTCTCACATGCCACGGGCGTCCCGGTCAAGATCACCGACGTCAAACCCCTCCAGAAGGGCGACCCCGGGGCCTCGCCCTCTTCTACATCTCGCTCGCCGCCGTCATCATCGGCTTCGTCGGAGCGATCCAGCTCAGCGTCAACGCCCGCGCCCTGAACCCGCTGGAGCGGATCCTGTTCACCGCCGCCTACTCACTGCTCGGTGCTTTCACCATCGGCGCCGTCGTCGACTGGCTGCTCGGTGCGGTGGATCTGCCGTTCATCCAGTCCTGGCTGATCCTGGCGTTGACGATGTTCACCTCGGGCATGGTCTTCTCCATGTTCAACGTCCTCATGGGGCGCTGGGCGATGATTCCCACCTGGGGCATCATGGTGCTGCTCGGCAATCCTTCGTCGGGCGGCGCGGTGTCCTGGCCACTGCTGCCCTCGCTGCTCGGGCACATCGGCCGCTGGCTCCCGCCGGGTGCTTCGGTCAATGCCCAGCACACCGCCGTCTATTACCACGGGCACCAGTTCCTCTTCCCGTACCTGGTGCTCGGCGGCTGGGCGCTGTGCTCCTGCACCGTGTTCTGGGTATGGCGCCACCGGCACCGGGAGGCCGTGACCACATGCCTGAGCATGCGGCCACGGCCACCTGATCAACTCCTCGGGACTACAGCTCCTGGATACGGACGTCGCGGTAGGAAACCACGTCCGTGGTGCCGTGGACCTGGAGGCCGATGTAACCGGAGGCGAACCGCCGGCCGTCGGTGCCGGGTCGTCGTCCCGCGGCGGCTCGAAGAGCCGGCCGCCGTTGTTGTCGAACTCGTTCAGCAGGACACCGTTGCGGTAGAGCGAGTAGTGCTGGTCCACCACCCGGATCTCGTAGTCGTTCCAGGTGCCCTTGGGGTGACCCCGGCGCCGCCGAGACCCACCGGTCGAACCCGTAGATGGAGCCGGTCTTGTACATGTCGCCGTCCGGCCGGTCGTTGATCTGCATCTCATGGCCATACTTGATGGCGGCCCATTCCGGGCGCGACTCCTCCGGGTTGTCGTGGACGCCCGGGAACCGGACGAACACACCCGCGTTGGCGTTGCCCGTGCCGGGGCGTCGTCGCGCCACTGGAGCTTCAGCGAGAAGTCCCCGTACTGCCGGCCCGGGAACCACAGCATGCCCATGCCCTCGACCGTGGTGGAGCTGGTGATGGAGCCGTCCGGGTTGAGCCCGAACTTCCCACCGCCGACCTGCTGCCACTTGGCGAGGGATTCGGCCGTGCCGTCGAAGAGCTTGCGGTAGCCCTCGTCCTGGCCCGGCTTGCCGATGCCGGACTGCTTGGCCGCCTTGTAGATCTTCTTGTGCTCGCGGGTGTCGATCGCACCGTCGGTGAGGAGCTTGTCGAGGACCTTGTCCACGTGCTTGAGGAACAGCGCGTGCGAGGCCCAGTCCTTCTCGTCCTCGATCAGCTCGTTGACCGTGCACCGGTTACCGGTGATGCGGTTGGGAACACCCGTGTCGACCGTGCCCACGATGACGGTGAGCCGCTCGTCGAACTCCGGGCAGTTCGGCGCCGGGACACCACCGCTCTCGGCGATGGTGAACGACGCCTGCTTCGCCTCGGAGGTGTTGCCCGCCTTGTCCGTCGCCCGGTGGGCGAAGGTGTGGTAACCGACCCGGTCGACGATGACGGGTGCGGTGTAGGCGAGGTAAGGGCCCCGTCGAGGGAGTACTCGGCCTTGTCCACACCGGAGTCGGCGTCGGTGGCGGTGAGCGTGGCCCTGGCGCTGGTGATGAAGGCGCCGTCCGAGTTCTTGTCCCCTCCACCGTCGCCGAGGTTTCCGGCGGCGTCTGGTCCTGCGAGGGAGGCTCGACGACCGTGAAGTCGACGGACTTCTCGGCCGCGGCGTTGCCCGACCTGTCGGTGGCCCGGTAACGGACCTTGTGTGTCCCCACCTCGTGCACCATCACGGGTGCGGTGTACGCCTGCCAGGCGCCGTCCGCGCCGATCGCGTACTCGATGGTGTTGACGCCGGACCCGGTGTCGGACGCGGTCACGGTGACCGTTGCCATGCCCAGGTAGGCGCCCGCATCATCCTTCTCGCCCGACACGGTCGCCGAGGTCTCCGGCGGCGTCTCGTCGTCCGTGGGCGGAGCGGCGACTGTGAAGTCGACGCTCTTCTCGGCCGCGGCGTTGCCCGACTTGTCGGTGGCCCGGTAGCGGACCTTGTGTGCGCCGACCTCGTTCACCACGACGGGCGTGGTGTACGGCTGCCAGGCGCCGTCGGCCCCGACCGCGTACTCGATGGTGTCCACGCCGGAATCCGCGTCGGTCGCCGCCAGGGTGACGGTGGCCTGACCGATGTACGCGCCATCGGCGTCCTTGTCGCCCTCCACCTTCGCCGAGGTCTCGGGCGCTGTGGTGTCCTCACCGCCACCGCCCTCGGTCACGGTGAGAACGCCCTGCATGGAGCCGTGACCGGGGATGGTGCAGTGGTAGAAGTACTTGCCGGGGTCAGGGTGACCTCGACGCTGTGCTTGCCGCCCTCGCTGTCACCGGGGTTGGCGAGGATGTTCACCGGGACGTCGTTGTTGTATTCCGGGTCCGACACGCTGAACGTCAGCGTGTGCGGCATCGAGGTCGTGTTGCCGGTGGCTTCGCTGTTCTCGAATACGAGGGTCGCGGGGCCGGCCACCGCGGTCTCGGGAACGGTCAGGTAGCGGTCGATGGGGTCGCCCGCGGTCCAGTTGAGGACCTGGTCGGCCGCCACCGCGTTTCGGTCGTCGTCCCGCCCGTAGGCGGCCGTCGAGGTCAGCCCGAGGACCATCAGGAGCGAGCCCAGCAGGGCGAGCCACAACCAGGCCGGCCGGTATCGCCGTCGCGCGAGGATCGAACGGTGTCTCACTGCGATGCCGCCTTCCTGGCCAGGTCGGTGGCGGCCGGGGTCGGACCGCCGCCGTTGTATGTCACGCGCCACAGCGCGGACTTGGAGTCCGAGGTGAAGAAACCGCGCCCGTAGTCCAGGACGTACAGCGAACCGTCCGGGGCGAACTTCCAGTCCATGAGATTGCGGATGCCGTCCGCGCCGACCGGAATGATCTTTTCAGGGACTCGGCGTGCGTGGGCAGGCCGCCCTTGCCGACCGTCTTGGGGTCGGTGAGCACGGCGTGCCGCGGCTGGGTGTCGTCGTAGAAGTCACCGACGAACCACTTGCCGTCCCAGTACGAGGGCCACTTCGCCTCGCTGGTGCTCGCCCCGTCGTAGCGGTAGACCGGGCCGTTCATGGTGGCCTGGCCGCCGCCCTTGAGCCAGGGCAGGAGCTCCGTCTCGTCCCCACCTTGTAGCTGGGGATGCCGTTGGCGTCGCGCGGGTAGTCCACGCCACCGCCCTGCGGCGAGTACCAGATGGTGTTGGAAGTGACCGGTGGCAGCTTCACCAGGCCGTTGTTGTTGGGCGACTCGTTCTTCGGGGCGTCGCAGTCGTACCAGCCCAGCGGCTTGGAGGGTCCGGCAGGTTACGGTCCCGGTAGGGCTGCTTGTTGCCCATGCAGTACGGCCAGCCATGGTTGCCCGCCTTGGTGATCGCGGCGAACGTGTCGTACTTGGCCGGTCCCCAGGTGGTGCTCGGAGCGCCCGCGTCGGGACCGACCCAGCCCGCGTACAGCGTGTCGGTCGATGCGTCGATGGAGATCCTGGCCGGGTTGCGTACGCCCATCACATAGATCTCGCCGCGGGTCTTGTCGCCTCCCTCGTCGGGCTCCTCACCGGTGAAGAGGTTGCCCTCGGGCAGGGTGTAGGTGCCGTCGTCCTCGGGGTGGATCCGCAGGATCTTCCCGTTGAGGTTGTTGGTGTTGCCCGCGGTGCGGCGGGCATCGGCGAACGACACGCCCTTGTAGTTCGGCTCCGGGTTGTTGCCGGAGTAACCATCGCTGAAACCGGAGGAGTTGTTGTCACCGGTGGCGATGTAGAGGTTGTCCTTGGAATCCCAGGCCAGTCCGCCGCCCGCGTGGCAGCAGCTGTGGATCTGGACCGGCCAGTCCAGCAGTACCTTCTCCGATGCGAGGTCCAGCTTGCTGGTGGCCTTGTCGAAGGTGAAGCGGGAGACCTGACGTACCGCCATCTGCTTGTCGCGGTCGATCTTGTCGTGCGGCGTGTAGTGCAGATAGACCCAGCCGTTGGCCGCGAAGTCCGGGTCCAGCTCGATGCCGAGCAGCCCCTCCTCGACCTTGACCAGCTCGTCGCCGCCGCCCTTGTTGCCGAAGACACTCAGCTTGCCCGCCAGAGTGACCTTCTTGGTCTTGGGGTCGTAGACGTGGATCTCGCCCTCGCCCTTGCCGACGTCCGGGTCGCTCCAGTCCGTGACGACAGGCCGGCTGCTGTCCGCGCCGCCGCGTCCGATGTAGAAGACGCGCCCGTCGGCCGCGGTGACCAGGCCGTGCGGCTCACCGATCTGGTCGTTCTGGCCGGGCTGGTTGGGCTCGGTGAGGCGCTCAGCCTTGTAGTTCTTGTCGATCGTGGCCTTGCAGTCGGCCTGTGAGAGGCGACTCGTCCAGGACAGTGCGCCGCGCAGATGGTCGCGGAAATCGGTCTCCGCGAAGCTGTCGGCCGTACCGCCCATCGCCGTGTAGAAGGAGCGGCCACCGTCGTAGTCGCGGCACCAGGAGACCGGGTGGTCCCAGCCGTTGGCGCTCGCGCCAGGCTTGTAGGTGGTCTCGCGGACGCGGGCCACGGTGTGTACATCGCCGGACGGATTGTCCGTCCAGTTCAGCCACTTGTCCGGGCGCTTCCACTCCAGGGAAGGTTCTTGGACGCCGGGTGCTGTCTGTCCCCGATCTCGACGGTCGCACGCTGCACGCCCGACGGGCTGTCCGCCGCCGGACGGGCGCCGACCAGACCGGTGAACCAGTCCGAGTACGGTTCGGTGCGCGCCGCGTCATGGATGCCGAGGAATCCGCCGCCCGCCTCCATGTACGCCTCGAGACCGGCCTCCTGCTCCGGGTCCAGTACATCGCCGCCGCCGGTGAGGAAGACGACCGCGTTGTACTTGCCGAGCTGTTTGCCGTTGGTGAAGACCCCGGCGTCATCGGTGGCGACGGTCTTGAAGCGTCCCTCCGACGGTCCGCTGAGCCCGATCTTCTCGATGGCCGCGATGCCCGCGTCGACGGTAGGCGACTCCTCGCCCGCGGATCCGTGGAAGACCAGCACCTTGACGTTGGCCCCGCCCGAGGCGATGGCAGGGACAACGTTGTCGCCATCCGCTCCGCCGGATCCGGCCTGGCGCTGGCGGCATTGCTGCCGAGCAACGACGCGGTCAGCGCGCCGACCGCCACGGCTGCCGCAAGGCCGCGCCGCGATCTGGACCTGTGATGTGGAGTGCGCTGCATGTGGTCACCCACCCTCTCTGGTCACTTCTCTGGTCACTGCAACTCTCTGGTCACTGCAACAGCGCATGAAGCTAGACCTCTTTCGCGGCTCGCCAATAGGTATGGCAGCAATTGAACGAACTTTGTCCTGAGTGTGGATAAACGAAGATCCCACGGCTACCGTATGGGCCGTCCGGGGATCATCAGTGCCTCGTGCCGCTCATCGACCCGGTATTCCACAGCCAGTTAATTTCCGGTATGCAGTGGGGAGTTCGACATGGACCGAAGGACCTTCAACCGGCGCATGCTGGTGGGTGGCGGCGTCGCGGCGGCCACCGGGGTGACATCGATGTCACTCGGTGCCGTCCAGGCCACCTCGGCTGAGAACCCGGCCAGGACCGCCCCGGCGGGAGGCGTGGTCCGCCATTTGAAGATGTACGCCGAGAAACTGGCGGACGGTCAGCTGGGGTACGGATTCGAGAAGGGCAAGGCGTCCATCCCCGGACCGCTCATCGAGATCAACGAGGGCGACACCCTGCACATCGAGTTCGAGAACGCCACCGACGTCGACGCCAGCCTCCACGTCCACGGCGTGGCCTACGACATCGCCAGCGACGGCACCCGGATGAACAAGAGCCACGTCGAACCCGGCGGCACCCGTACGTACACCTGGCGCACCCATGCCCCGGGCCGCAGGAAGGACGGCACCTGGCGGGCCGGCAGCGCGGGCTACTGGCACTACCACGACCACGTCGTCGGAACGGACCACGGCACCGGCGGCATCCGCAAGGGCTCTACGGGCCGGTCATCGTACGGCGCGAGGGGACGTCCTGCCGGACAAGACGATCACGATCGTCTTCAACGACATGACGATCAACAACAAGGCTGCCGACAAGAGTCCCGACTTCGAGGCCACAGTGGGGACCGGCTGGAAGTCGTGATGATCACGCACGGCGAGTACTACCACACCTTCCACATTCACGGTCACCGCTGGGCGGACAACAGAACCGGGCGCTCACCGGCCCCGACGACCCCAGCCGGGTGGTCGACACGAAGATTTGTGGACCGGCCGACTCCTTCGGCTTCCAGATCATCGCGGGCGAACAGGTGGGGGCGGGCGCCTGGATGTACCACTGCCATGTCCAGAGCCACTCCGACCAGGGCATGGCCGGACTGCTCCTGATCGCCAAGACGGACGGCACGGTCCCGGGCTACGAGCCGCACCATGTGGCCGGGGCGAAGCAGCAGGGGCCAAGGCCCACAAGCACTGAGCCGTCAGGTCCCGGCCGCGAGCCGCTGCTGCTCCTCCTCGACGATGCGCCGGGCGAGTGACCCGTCCGACACATCAACGGCATCGGGCGTCGCCTCGGCGACATCGCTGCGCCGCGCGTACGCGTCGAACAGGCGGTCCTTACGGGCGAGGATGGCCAGCATCCGCTGATCGACGCTGTCCGCCGCGAGCAGCCGGTGCACCTGGACCGTGCGTATCTGCCCCATCCGATGGGCGCGGGCCACGGCCTGATGCTCCATCGTGGGCTTGATCTGCGGCTCGCACAGGATGATCACCGAGGCCGCCTGCATGTTCAGCCCGATGCCGCCGGCCTGGATCTGGCTCAGCAGCACCGCGTGCCCGCTCACCTCGCTGAACCTGTCGACCAGCTCCTGTCTGCGGGCGGCGGGCAGGCTCCCGGTGACCGGCCCGAAAACCTCCTCGTCGAGGGCCTCCCGGACGGTGCGCAGCACCTCCCGGAAGTAGGAGAACACGACGACCTTCAGCCCGTTGTCCCGGGCCTCGGCGACCAGCTCGCTCAGCCGGGTCAGCTTCGCCGACGTCGCGGGACGTGCGTACGCGGCTCGCCGCATCCGCATGAAGTGCCCGGCGCGCACCGCCTCGCGGTAGGCCTCGAGATCGCCGCCGCTGAACTCCTCCCACTCGTCGACCTGCACCAGCGCCGGGAGTTCGGCCAGCACGTCTTCCTGGTTCCGCCGTAGATAGGCCGGGGCGACCGCCCTGCGGAAGGCCTGCGAACCTGCGGCGCCATGGGTGGTGGAGACGGCCGGGGCCAGCTCGGGCCGGAGCCGGCGGACCAGGCTGCGGAACTCCTCCACCCGGTTCTCCATCGGGGTACCGGTCAGGAACAGGACCCGGTCCGTGCGCAGTGTCCAGCCGGTCACCGCGACGGAGCGGCGAGTGGCCGGATTCTTCACGAAGTGCGCCTCGTCGACCACCAGCATGCCGGGCCGGATGCCGCCGTCCGGACCCTCCGGCAGGGTGTGCAGCGCATCGTAGGTGGTGAGGGCGACCCCACCGCTCCCGCTCCACTCGGCGAAGGCGTCCGCGCGCTCGGGGCCGTGCAACGCCAGCACCCGCAAGGTGGAGCGGGTACGGATCTCCCGGCTCCAGTTGATCAGTACGCTCGCCGGGCACACCACCAGGAAGTGTGTCTCGCCCTGCGCCGCGAGGTGCGCGAGCGCGGCGATGGCCTGCACGGTCTTGCCGAGCCCCATCTCGTCGCCGAGGATCACCCGTTTCTGGGTCAGCGCGAAACGCGCGCCGAAGGACTGGTATCCGCGCAGCGAGACCCGCAGGTGCGTGTCGTCGAGCCGAAGCCCGCGCACCCGGTCCGCGATCCCGGCGGGCAGGAACCCTTCGGCGGCGTCCCGGTCGGGGCCGGTGCCCGACAGCTCGGCGAGCAGGCTGTAGTACTCGGCGGACCGCAGCTCGAAGTCGACCCAGGCCGCGGCCTCGGATCCGGGCTCACGCAGCAGATCGACGGACACCTGCCCGAACAGGGCGCAAGCCCTTGCGCGGATGCCTCCGCCACGGCCGGCCGCAGGGAGCCGAGGGCTGCCAGCACCTCTGTACGGGCCGTCCGGCCGGTGAACAGCATGCGCAGCCTGCCCCGGGCCGGTGCGGCGGTGGCAAGCAGCGGCTCCAGGCCGGCGACGAGCCGGCGTGCGGCGTCACAGGCGCGGCGCACCTGAGGGCCCGCCTCGACCAGCCGGTGCAGGGCGATGACCAGGGCGGTGGTGCTCTCGTCCGGCCGGTCGACGTCTATGCGTACCGACACCGTGTCCCGGACGGCGGACGCGATCTGCCGAGCGGCGGCCAGCGCCTGGTCGGCGGTCCGGGCGCCGACCCGGGGATCTGGCGAAGCTCGTACCGGCCGGCCCCGTGGACCTGGCCGACCGTGGTGTACCCGGCCTGCTCGACAGCGCCGAGCCGGAGCCTGCCCTCGGTGACGTCCTTGAGCCGGGAAAGGGGATGGCGGCCAGCTCCCGGCCGGTCAGCGAATCGAGCAGCGGGTCGAGAACCGTATGCACCGCGGCGACAGCATGCGCGTGATCGCCCGACACCGCGCGGGCGGCGGCCAGCAACCCTGCGGCCTGGCCGAGCAGTTCACGGGCTGCTCTGCCCGCGGCGCCTCCGGGGCCCGGCCTGTGCCATCTCTGCGTCCCTCTGTCCCTGCTGCTACCGCTGTCCCTTGCACCGGTCACCGGCTCCGGGCGCGGGCTATCGTCCCACGGTCCGGCGACTGCGCGATGCCGAAGAGACACCAGCCGGTGCCCTCCCGCGCCCGGAGACGGATCCGTGCGTACCCGCCACCGAGGTCTTCCGGAACCGCTGGGCAGCCCTCCCGGCGCATGAGCGCGGCCGGCCCTGCGCGGACTGCGACTGTCAGTGCCCGGTGCAAGACTCAAGGCATCAGGGAAACGCCGCACCGGCCCCGAGAGCACCCATGCGCAACCCCAGTTTCGTAACCGGAGCCCCAACTGGATCGATCTCGGTGCGCCCGACCTCCAGGGCGCCACCGCCTTCTACAGCGGGCTGTTCGGCTGGGACCTGGTGCCCGGCGGACCGGAGACCGGCGGCTACGGGACGTACACACTGAACGGCGCGACGGTCGCCGGCGCCATGACCGTCCCCGAGGAGCAGGGGAAGCCGTCCTGGACGGTGTACTTCCAGACGCCCGACGCCGATGCCACGGCCAGGACGGTCGAGCAGGCAGGGGCACGGCTGCCTTCCCGCCGATGGACGTGCTCGACTACGGCCGTATGGGCGGCTTCACCGACAACGCGGGGCGTATTTCGGTGTCTGGCAGCCGGGCACGAACACGGGGCTCGACCTGATCATGGAGCCGGGCTCGCTGCTCTGGTCCGAGCTGTACACCCCGGATGTCCCCGCGGCCGCCGCGTTCTTTCACACTGTCTTCGGCTGGCAGGCCCAGGAGGCGAAGTTCCCGGGAGGCTCGTACACCACGGTGCGTCCCGCGAGTGGCGGTCCCGAGGCATCCTTCGGCGGACTCGTGCGCATGGACGACGTACCGGCGGAAGCAGGCCCGGAGCCACACTGGATGCCGTACTTCGGGGTGGAGGACTGTGACGCTTCGCTGGCGAAGGTGGAGCGGCTGGGCGGCAGGGTGATGCTGGCGCCGGTGGAGGTGGAGGGCGTCGGCAAGCTCGCCAACGTCGCCGATCCGTACGGCGCGGTGTTCGCCCTGATCAAGCCGGCGCCGATGCCGCAGGCCTGACGAGCGCCGGGAGGCGCCCGCGTTGATGGATCATTGATCAGTTGTTTATCGCGACCGGGCACCGTGTGCTCCATGCTGATCAACACCGTGACCGATGAAGCACTCGCCTGGCAGGAGACAGCGCTGTGCGCGCAGACCGGGCCGAGTTCTTCTACCCGGCCCCGGCAGCTCGACGCGCGAGGCCAAGCAGTTGTGCAATGCCTGCGAGGGACGTGTGGCCTGTCTGGAGTACGCGCTCGAGCACGACGAACGGTTCGGCGTCTGGGGCGGCCTCTCCGAGAAGGAGCGGAGCAGCTGCGCAGAGGCAGGCGCGCCGAAGGGTGAGGGGCCTGGTGCCACCGTGCGGTCGGCCCCGGTTACGGGATACGGAACGTCTCGCCGTACATCTGCCACACCAGAGGTGTCCTGAGGTCCAGATTGCCGTTACGCAGGAACACCCGCTGTGCCGTGTCGATCCTGGATGTGTCCCGCTCGGTCTTCTTCGTCCGGATCACCGCCCGGTTCTCATCCAGGAACGCTTCGAGGTAGGCCGTTTCGTCGCCGCCCTCGGCGGCGGTGCCGGCCTGGCCATGGCGGCGTCACGGATCCCGTAGAAACCCTTCGCGGAGACCCGGGTCCGTGCAGGACCATCGCGTCGTAGTAGATGAACTGTCCCAGCGTGCCGAGGCCGTCCAGCTTCGCCAGCCGCACCGCAGGGTCGAAGTAGAGCCTGTCGCGCGTCCGGTCCTGGGCCGTGCGGAAGGCCTGGTCCTGGGCCGCTTTCTGCCAGGCCGCCGTGAAGCCGGGGTCCAGGCCCTCGTGCGAGTCGGTGCCGTCGACCTCGCGCAGCGCGGGCAGGAAGGGGCGAGCGGATTGTCCGGATGCTCCTCGGTGTACGCCTCGACCAGTTGCAGCATGTCGTTCGTGCCGGAACAGAAGCCGATGACGCCGGCCGTGTAGCCGGTGCCGTCGCCGATGTCCTCGATCGCCGCGTACTGGCTGCGCCAGTCCAGGGTGGAGGCCTCGGCAGTGGCCACCAGACGCGAGGCGATGTCCTTGGTCTTCACGGCGTCGAGCCCGGGCGGCAGCTCCGCGATCCTCCGGTCGTTCTCGTCCTTCTCGTCGCTGTGCTCGGCCGCCGCCGGGTTCGCCGCGTCGCTCCGGGCCGGCTCGGCCCTGCGAGGTGCTCACGGGCAGTTCGGAGTCGCCACCGCTGAAGAGAACCGAAACGACGATTGCGATCGGCGCCCGAAAGGACAAGTCGCGTCACTGGCTTCACCAGCAAAGAGTACGTGCTGTAAACCTCTGGGGTCAGCCTGCCCTCGCAGGCCGGAGGCCTGTCCGCCGCGGCGGACAGGCCCTGTGTCGGAGGCGACGGCATGCGCCGGCACCTCCGGCGGTGTCAGGCGCCGGCGGCGCGGGCTGCCATCCGCGCCTTGCGCGCCGCCAGCTTCACGTCGAACTTCGACGCCTCGGTGTCCAGGCCGTTCATGAACAGCCCGAGCTCGTCCTGCGCCTGCAGTCCCTCGGGGCCCAGTCCGTCGATGTCGAGGACCTTCAGATAGCGCAGCACGGGCTGGATCACATCGTCGTGGTGGATGCGCATGTTGTAGATCTCGCCGATCGCCATCTGGGCGGCGGCCCGCTCGAAGCCGGGCATGTTGTGACCGGGCATCCGGAAGTTCACCACGACATCGCGCACCGCCTGCATGGTCAGATCCGGTGCCAGCTCGAAGGCGGCGCCCAGCAGGTTCCGGTAGAAGACCATGTGCAGGTTCTCGTCGGTCGCGATCCGCGCGAGCATCCGGTCGCAGACCGGGTCGCCCGACTGGTGGCCGGTGTTGCGGTGCGAGACACGGGTCGCCAGCTCCTGGAAGGCGACATATGCGACGGAGTGCAGCATCGAGTGACGGTTGTCGGACTCGAAGCCCTCCGCCATGTGCGCCATACGGAACTGCTCGAGCTTGTCCGGGTCGACGGCGCGCGAGGTGAGCAGGTAGTCGCGCATCACGATGCCGTGCCTGCCCTCCTCCGCGGTCCAGCGGTGCACCCAGGTGCCCCAGGCGCCGTCACGGCCGAATAGGGAGGCGATCTCGTGGTGGTAGCTGGGGAGGTTGTCCTCGGTCAGCAGATTGACGACGAGCGCGATCCTGCCGATGTCGGTGACCTTGGACTGCTCGGTCTCCCAGGCCTGGCCGTCCTCGAAGATGCCGGGGAAGTTGCGGCCGTCGGAGAAGGGGACGTACTCGTGTGGCATCCAGTCCTTGGCGACCCTGAGATGGCGGTTGAGCTCCTTCTCCACCACCTCTTCCAGTGCGTACAGCAGCTGGGCGTCTGTCCACGCCTTCGAACTGCCGATGTGGGAGAGGTGATAGTCACGGTGGCTCCTGGGGACGGAGATTTTACCTACGGACTCGTAGGTTACGTGACCGTAGGTTAAAGCGCCGGTAAGCCCATCGCCAAGCCCGGCCCTCGCTGCGCCCGATTACGTACCGCTATGTGTGCAGGTCACGGTCGTTACGGAGAGGTAGGTCACGCATTCCTTCGCGCATTCTCTGTCCGCGCTGCTGTCCGCCATGACGGGTTCGAAACCTGCGCGCCACGCTACGCCAGGCCCAGATCGCGGCGAAGGTATCGGGCCGTGAACGACTCCCGGTGTTCGAGCAGTGCCGCCGGAGTCCCTTCGAAGACCAGCTCGCCGCCGTGCTTGCCCCGTCGGGGCCGAGGTCGATCACCCAGTCGGCCCGCTTCACCACATCGAGGTTGTGCTCGACGCAGATGACGGTGTTGCCCGCATCGACGAGCCGGTCCAGCAGATCGACCAGCGTGCCCGTGTCCGCCATGTGCAGACCGGTGGTCGGCTCGTCCAGGACGTACACACTGCCTGTGCGGTGCAGCTGGGTGGCGAGCTTGATGCGCTGGCGCTCGCCGCCGGAGAGCGAAGCGAGCGGCTGCCCGAGCGCCAGATAGGTCAGTCCCACGTCGTTGAGAGTCTGCAGCTTCCGCAGCAGCGCCAGGTCGTCGAACACCTCCACCGCCTGCCCCGCGGTCATGTTCAGCACATCGACGATGGATTTTCCGCCCACCCGGTGCTTCAGTACATCGTCATGGAAGCGCCGCCCCTCGCACACCTGGCACATGGTGGTCACCGGATCCATGAAGGCGAGGTCGGTGTAGATGATGCCGCGGCCCGAGCACTGTCCGCACGCCCCGGAGGAATTGAAGCTGAAGAGGCCCGGACCGACCCCGTTCGCCGTGGCGAAGATCTTACGAATGGTGTCCAGCGCTCCGAGATACGAGGCCGGAGTGGACCGGGACGAGGCCGTGATCGCACCCTGGTCGATGACCACCGCATCCGGGTGGGCGGCCGTGAACACCTCGGACACCAGCGTGGACTTGCCGGAGCCCGCCACGCCGGTCACCACCGTCAGCACCCCTGGGAAACTCCACGTCCACCCCTTGAGGTTGTGCAGGTCGGCGCCGGTCACCGGCAGCCGGCCGGCGGGGTGCGGAAAGTCTCCTTCAGCGGTGCGCGGCGGCGCAGACACCGCCCGGTCAGGGTGTCGGCCTCGCGCAACCGGTCAAGTGTGCCCTCGTACACGATCTGGCCGCCGTGCTCGCCCGCCCCGGTCCCATGTCGACGATGTGATCGGCGACGGCCATCACATCGGGGTCGTGTTCGACCACGAGCACGGTGTTGCCCTTGTCGCGCAGCCGTACCAGCAGGTCGTTGAGGCGCCCGACATCGCGCGGGTGCAGTCCCGCACTCGGCTCGTCGAAGATGAACGTCAGTCCCGTCAGCGAACTGCCCAGGTGCCGGACCATCTTGAGCCGCTGGCCCTCGCCGCCCGAGAGCGTCGTGGTCTCCCGGTCCAGGCTGAGATAGCCGAGGCCGATGCCCACGAGCCGCTCCAGCCGCTCACGGGCGGCCGAGGCGATCGGGGCGGCCACCGGATCGTCGATCCCGGCCAGTACGTCCACCAGGTCGGCGACCTCCATCCGCCCGTAGTCGGCGGGGACAGCCCGTCGATACGGGTGGCCAGAGCGGCCTCGTTGAGCCGTGCCCCGTGACAGGAGTTACACACTGCCTCGATGGTGAAGCGGCGGGCGGACTCGCGCCGCTTCTCGGAGAGCGATTGAGTGTCCCGCTTCAGGAAGAGCCGGGTGAACCGGTCCGCGATTCCCTCGAACTGCATGTCCGCCGAAGCCGACTTCATATCGAGACGGACCTTGAACCCGCTGCCGTGCAGCAGCAGCCGGCGCTCTCGGCGGTGAACTCGCCGACGGGCCTGTCGTTGTCGAAGCGGCCCGAACCGGCGTACAGAGTCCACTCCCAGCTCCCCACCGACAGTCCGGGCAGCAGCAGCGCACCTCGTTGAGCGACTTCGACCAGTCGACGGCCCTGTCGATGTCGAGCTGGACCGTGCGTCCGACACCGTCGCACTCGGGGCACATTCCGCTGGGATCATTGAACGAGTACGCCGTGGCGGGGCCCGCGCTCGGCACCCCGTGCCGGGAGAAGAGCACCCGGATCACCGACCAGATGTCGGTCATGGTGCCGACGGTGGAGCGGACATTGCCGCCGACCGGTTTCTGGTCGACGACGATCGCCACGGACAGCTCGCCGATCGACTCGGCGTGCGGCCTTTCGTACTTCGGCAGCCGGTTGCGGATGAACCAGGTGAATGTCTCGTTGAGCTGCCGCTGCGACTCCACCGCGATCGTGTCGAAGACGATCGAGGACTTGCCCGAACCCGACACTCCCGTGAAGACGGTGATCCGGCCCTTGGCAATGGTGAGGGAGACGCCACGGAGATTGTTCTCGCGGGCGCCGGTGATGACGATGTTCCCGGCTGTTTTCCGATCCATGCAATCGAAGCTAATCGCTATACCGGACAGTTTCTGTCTGCATTTCTGACAGTTCCGAGGTCGTGATGTCACGGAGTCCGCCGTCGAGCAGCAGCCAACGGGTGATCCCCAGCGACTCCAGGAACGGCACATCGTGGCTCGCCACGATCAGCGCCCCTCGTATGCGTCCAGTGCCGCCATCAGCCGCCGCACGCTCGCCAGGTCGAGACTGTTGGTCGGCTCGTCCAGCATCAGCAGCCGGGGCGCGGGCTCGGTGAGCAGCAGCGCCGCCAGCGTCGCCCGGAAACGTTCCCCGCCGGAGAGGGTCTCCACCGGCCGGTCCGCTCGCGCCCCCTGAACAGGAACTGCGCCAGCCGCGCCCGGATCCGGTTGTCCGTGGCCTGTGGCGCGAACCGGGCCACGTTCTGCACGACGGACTGTCCGTCGTCGAGCACGTCCAGGCGTTGCGGGAGAAAGCCCACGGGTACCAGAGGGTCGCCTCACCGGACTGTGGCGCCAGCTCACCCGCGATCGTACGCAGCAGCGTTGTCTTCCCGGCGCCGTTGCGGCCCACCAGCGCGATCCGCTCCGGCCCCGCAGATCGAACTCGCCGCGCACCCGCGCTCCGTGGACGAGCTCCAGATCGCGCAGCATCAGCACGCCGCGGCCCGGGTGGACCTCGGTTCCGGGCAGCTCGATCCGGATCTCGTCGTCGTCCCGCACCGCCTCGACGGCCTCTTCGAACCGCTCCTTCGCATCCGCCAGCCGCTCGGTGTGCATGATGCGGTGCTTGCCGGCCGATTCCTGGGCCGTCCGCTTGCGCTGGGCCATCACGGCCTTCGGCTCACGCTTGGTGTCCCACATCTTCTGCCCGTAGCGCTTTCGCCGGGCCAGCTTGATCTGGGCGTCGGCAAGCTCACGCTTCTGGCGCCGTACGTCGGCCCCGGCGACCCGCACCATCCGCTCGGCCGCCTCCTGCTCCACTGCGAGCGCCTCCTGGTAGGCGGAGAGATTGCCGCCGTACCAGGTGACCGATCCCTCCCGCAGGTCCGCGATGCGGTCGACGCGCTCCAGCAGCTCCCGGTCGTGGCTGACGACGACCAGTACTGCGCTCCAGGCGTCCACGGCCTCGTACAGCCGCCTGCGGGCATACAGATCCAGGTTGTTGGTCGGCTCGTCCAGCAGCAGGACCGCGGGCGGGCCAGCAGCAGAGCGGCCAGCCGCAGCAGCACACATTCGCCGCCCGACATCTCGCCGACGGTGCGGTCGAGTCCGATCCTGCCGAGGCCCAGCCGGTCCAGGGTGGCGAGGGCGCGTTCCTCCACATCCCAGTCGTCGCCGACCGTGGTGAAGTGCTCCTCGCGGACGTCGCCGGCCTCGATGGCGTTGAGTGCCTCCCGCTTGCCGGCGATACCCAGCGCGGTGTCCACGCGCAGTGCGGTGTCCAGGGCCAGGTTCTGCGGCAGGTGGCCGACCTCACCGACGGTCCTGATCCGGCCGCCGGACGGGGCGAGTTCTCTTGCGATCAGGCGCAGCAGGGTCGACTTCCCGCAGCCGTTGAGGCCGATGAGCCCGGTCCGCCCGGGGCCCACGGCCAGTTGGAAGCCGTCGAAGACCTCGCTGCCGTCGGGCCAGGCGAACGAGAGGGAGGAACAGGCGATATGTGTGGAGGAAGCAGGCATACGGGTCTCCCGGCAGCGTCGGAGGAAACAGGAAGGAACGGCTCGAAAACTGAGGTGGCACTCGGGCGTACGCACGACACGTACGCGGCGCGGTGTCCGGAAAACCTCAGATGATGAGCAACGTCCTTCTCCGATCGACGACAGCAGGGGCATCGGTAAAGTTACGGCCGGGCCCGGGGCCCCGCAACCGATTTCCGGTCCCGCCGGGTCAGCAGGCCCCACCCAGCAGATCGGTCAGATCCCGGTCCAGATCCAGGAACCGGTACTCCTCGCCGGCCGGCACCAGCTCATGTGCCCGTTTGAGGAAGCGGCGCAGCTCCGCCGTGCGGACATGCACCATGGCGATGCCCTCGGTGGCGTGGAACTCCAGGACGGTCCGCTCGTAACCGAAAGGCCTCACTCGCACGTCCCCGACACCGGACGACGCTTCCATCCCGGCCGTGAGCAGTTCACGGGAGAACTCCCAGGACACCTCGGTGCCCTCCAGGGTCGCCGGGGCCGGGAACGCCATGCGTACAGCGAAGGGGTTCCCGCGGTCGTACTGCAGGGTGGCGGGCAGAGTTTCCATCCGCGGAGCGGATGCGACCATGCGGGCCTGCACGGACTGCTCGATAACGCTGGACAAGACCTGCTCCCTCTCACGCTGTTGGGTGAACGGTTCCCGGCATTGAGTAGACGACGGATCTCCTCGATCCGTGTACTGGTGCGTTGCGTGAGCTGCGTCACCGGTCCTCCTGGTTATGGGTGTTGCGCCCTGGACGGCCCGCCGTGGGTGGGTTAGCTTCCAGCGCCATGAAGGCCATGGGAAAGACGAGACGACTGATTTCGCTGGGGCTGAGCGGGGCGGCAGTGGCTGCGGCGCTGGCCGCACCATCGGCGCAGGCGGCACCGGCGGCCCACGAGAGCGCCGGTGACCGGCCGGTGTGGACCGTCACCGACACCGGTACGGATGCCCGTTTCCGCGGTCTCGCCGCTGTCAGCCGCAGCGCTGCCTGGGCCGCCGGTACCGAGGGCACGGTGCTGCGTACGTCCGACGGGGCCGGCACTGGCGCGATGTCTCCCGCCGGGCGCGGCCGAGCTGGAGTTCCGCGACATCGAGGCCTTCGACGCACGCCGAGCGGTCGCCCTGGCCATCGGGGAGGGCGAGGCATCGCGCGTCCTGCGTACCGATGACGGCGGCGCGACCTGGACGGAGTCCTTCCGGAACGCCGACGCCCGGGCCTTCTACGACTGCCTCACCTTCTTCGACAGCCGCCACGGACTGGCCATGAGTGACCCGGTGGACGGGAAGTTCCGCATCCTGTCGACCTCGGACGGCGGCCGGAAGTGGAAGGTGCTGCCCGACGCCGGAATGCCTGCCGCGCAGAGTGGCGAGGCGGGCTTCGCCGCGAGCGGCCAGTGTCTGGTCAGCTCGGGCCCGAAGGACGTCTGGCTGGCCACCGGCGGCGCGGCCACCGCGCGCGTGCTGCACTCCGGGGACCGGGGCCTGAACTGGACCGCGAGCGAGTCGGCGGTCCCGGCCGAAGACCCGCTCGCGGCGTCTTCGGACTGGCCTTCCGCGACCGTACACACGGCATCGCGGTGGGCGGTGACTACCGCGCCGGTCAGGCATCGCCGGACGCCTCGGCCGTCACGGGCAACGGCGGCCGGAGCTGGCGGCAGTCCGCCACCCCACCCGCCGCCTACCGTTCGGGCGTTGCGTGGCTGGCGCACAGCAGGTCGCGAGCGCTGGCGGTCGGCCCGACCGGCACGGACTTCACCCGGGACGCCGGGCGCACCTGGAACACCGTCGACACGGGCTCGTACGACACGGTCCACTGCACGGCGGACGGCGGCTGCTGGGCCTCCGGCGAGCAGGGCCGCGTCGCTCGGCTTCGCTGACGCAGGCTCGTGATCAGTACACCTGTGAAGGCAGCTGCTGCCGGTAGGGGCGAGCGCGTCCGAGGTCTTCGTCGCGATGAACTCCGTGATCCGGTACGCACACACCCCATGCGCCGCGAAGGGTCGGCCGCGACGGTCTTCTCGATCTGCGCGCGGTCTTCCCCGACGGCCAGGATCACCCCGCCGTCACGGGGATTCTTGCGTCCGGAAGCGATGAACACCCCGGCCGCGTACTGCGTGTCCAGCCAGGTGACGTGCTCCGCCATGAGGGCGTCGACGCGCTCGACCGGCGCTGTGTAGGTCAACTCGAGTACGAACATGATCGCCAGATTACGGGCATGGCTAAGCTCGACCGCATCATGACGACCCTCCCGATGCCGGCCGACGAGGCCGAAGCCCGCGCCATCCAGGACACGTTGCGCGCCCGTGTAGTGCTCGACGAGCCGGGGCCGCCGCCCGGCACCGGCCGGGTGACCGGCGTCGATGTCGCCTACGACGACGAGCGCGATGTCGTCGTGGCCGCGGCCGTCGTGCTGGACGCGGCCACGCTCGGTGTGGTCGCCGAGGCGACCGCCGTCGGCCGGGTCGCCTTCCCTACGTCCCGGGCCTCCTGGCCTTCCGTGAGATCCCCACCGTGCTGGCCGCGCTGGAATCCCTGCCGGTCGACCCGGGCTGGTGGTCTGCGACGGATACGGGCGGGCACATCCGCGTCGCTTCGGGCTCGCCAGCCATCTGGGAGTCCTCACCGGACTGCCCGTCATCGGCGTCGCCAAGAACCCGTTCACCTTCTCCTACGAGCAGCCGGGGCCCGGCGCGGCGACTTCGCACCGCTCGTCGACGGGGACGAGGAGGTGGGCCGGGCGCTGCGTACCCAGGACGCCACCAAACCGGTCTTCGTCTCCGTCGGCCACCGGACCGGGCTGGACAACGCCTGCGCGCACACGCTGTTGCTGGCCCGCGATTTCCGTCAGCCGGAGACCACCCGCCGGGCCGACGCACTGTGCAGACGAGCCCTGCGGGAAGCTACCGCCTGAGGGGTGGGACTGTTTCCGTCTGAGTACAAATACGGATGTTGTTCGTCGAATATCCAGGGCAGACTGGTACGCATGATCGAATATCGCGAACCCCGGATGAGCGCCGGAACTGTCCGCCTCTCCCAGCGCGGCGTCGCTGTGGGTATGACCCTCGGCGTCGTCGCGGGAGCCGCCTGGAGCGTCTCCATGGTCGTCACGCTCGCGACCTGGATACTCTGACTCCCGCCCGGCCCGGGACTCAGCGCATCGACGCGACCCGGAATCCCATGCCCGCGGCCCTCAGTCGTGCCAGCAGCGCATCGCCCATCGCGGCAGCCGTGGTGACCTGGCCCGATGTCGCGGGCAGCTCGTCCAGCGCGAGGCAGAGCACCGACTCGGCGAGTATCTTCGCCGTCTCGCCGTAGCCCGGATCGCCGCCCGACACCTCGGTGAAGACCCGGCGGCCGCCGCCGGTCCCGACGAAGCGGACCGTGAACCAGCTGCGCCGCCTGCGCTCCCTGTCCGGCCCCGCCCCGGCTCGTAGCGGGCGGTGAGCCAGTTGCGTACGGCGGGAATCTGGGCTGCCCCAGGAGTGCGCCCAGGGCCGCGGTGCCGCCCAGTGCCACCGGCAGATGCCTGACCGAGGCGAAGTGGCGGTAGTGGAAGTCGGGGCCGTAACGGTCCAGCGCGCGGGCCGACCGCTTCACCACCTGAGGGTCGATGGTGGGCAGGGCAGCGCCCAGGTCCCGGTCTCCGTACTGAAGTGCGGTGATCCCAGCGGGCGCGGGCACGGCGGCCGGCCGGACGGGGCTCGTGCAGCCGACGGGCTTGTGCGGCCCGCAGCATCTGTGGGCCGCGACCCATCGCGGTGAGCGCGGAGGCGAAGGTGCCGCCGGAGATGACGGCGTTGCTGCGGACGAAGCCGTCAATGGTCAGCGGCACGTCCTGCGGGAGCTGCTGGACGGTGAAGTAGACGCCGAGGTCATGGGGTACGGAGTCGAATCCGCACGCGTGCACGAGGCGGGCACCCGTCTCACGGGCCCGGGTGTCGTGGGCCACATACATCCGGTCGACGAACTCGGCCTCACCGGTGAGGTCGGCATAGTCCGTCCCGGCCTCCGCGCAGGCGGCCACCAGCTCTCGCCGTACAGGATGTACGGCCCCACCGTGGACGCAACCACACGGGCGGACTCGGCCAGCCCGCGCAGCGCTCGGGGCGCCGGCATCGGCGCGCACCAGGGCACATCCGCGCAGCGCGGGTGGATCGCGGCGAGCTGCTCGCGCAGCCGCTCCAGCTTGTCGAGGCTGCGGCCTGCCAGTGCCCAGCGCAAGCCGTCCGGCGCGTGCTCGGCCAGATATTCGGCGGTGAGTCCTCCCACGAAGCCGGTAGCGCCGAAAAGGACGATGTCATAAGGGCGTTCTGCCCTGTTCTGCCTTTCACGGGTCTCTCCGCAGGGGCCGGTGCCGATGTAGCTGCCAGAGGGTAGTCGAGGGCTTCGTGGCGGAGTGCAGCCGGGCGGGGTCGGATGCGAGAGGATCCCACCGAAGGAACTAAGCGCTTGCTCGGTCCGAGGGGTTGTGTGAAGCGTGGTGCATTCTTAACATCATCGGTGTTACATCGGTTGTGTCATACCGTTGGGGCTTCATGGCAGAGACAGGGAACGGCTCACGGGGTCCGCTGGCAGGGTGCGCGTCGTCGAGCTCGCGGGCATCGGCCCCGGCCCTTCGCTGCGATGCTGCTGGCCGACCTGGGCGCCGACGTGGTCCGGGTCGACCGGCCCGGCGGCCCGGGGATCGGCGTCGACCCCGCGTACGACCTCACCAACCGCAACAAGCGCTCGGTCCTCATCGACCTCAAGGCCGAGGGCGGCGCCGAGCAGGCACTCGGTCTCATCGACCGTGCCGACATTCTCGTCGAGGGCTACCGGCCGGGCGTTGCCGAACGCCTCGGTCTCGGCCCGGAGGCCTGCCTGGCCCGTAACCCGCGGCTCGTCTACGGGCGGATGACCGGCTGGGGCCAGGACGGGCCGCTCGCCGAGCGTGCCGGACACGACATCGCCTACATCGCCCTCACCGGGACTCTCTCCATGATCGGCAAGCCGGGTGAGCCGCCCACCGTGCCCGCCAACCTGGTCGGTGACTACGCGGGAGGCTCGCTCTATCTCGTCGTCGGCGTCCTCGCCGCGCTCCAGCACGCCCGCACCCCGGCGGCAGCGGTCAGGTCGTGGACGCGGCCATCGTCGACGGCGCGGCCCACCTCGCCACGATGATCCACGGGATGCTGGCGGCCGGCGGCTGGCAGGACCGGCGCGGCTCCAACCTCCTGGACGGCAGCTGCCCGTTCTACGGTTCGTACGAGACCGCCGACGGCGAGTACATGGCGGTCGGGCCGCTGGAGCAGCGCTTCTACGACGAGTTCATCACGCTGCTCGGGCTTCAGGGCGCGGTGCCGGACCGCCGCGACCTCACCCACTGGGAGGAGCTGCGTTCGGCCGTGGCCGACCGGTTCAGGGCCCGTACCCGCGCCGAGTGGACCGAGATCTTCGAGGGTACGGACGCCTGCGTGGCTCCCGTCCTCTCGCTTCGCGAGGCGCCACACCACCCGCACATCGCGGCCCGCTCCACCTTCGTGGAGCACGAGGGCCTCACCCAGCCCGCGCCCGCCCTCGCTTCTCCGCGACACCCACCTCCGTCCGCACCGCTCCGGCCAGGCCCGGAGCCGACACAGAGGCCGTTGCCGCCGACTGGGACGTGCCGGGAATTACGGCCACCGGGAAGGACGCCGGCGTATGAAGACCGGCGCGGCAGTTCGCACGCTCGACATCACGCCCGTCGGCTCCGATCCGGCCCGGCTGGTCTCCACCGTCAAGAACTGGCTCCAGGGGCTTGAAGTGCAACGGCAGATCTTCACCGAAGAGCACGATGCGTTCCGCGAGACCGTCCGTACATTCCTGGCCAAGGAAGTACTCCCTTACTACGAGCAGTGGGAGAAGGACGGCATCGTCTCGCGCGGGGCCTGGCTCGCCGCCGGACGGCAGGGGCTGCTCGGCCTCGCCGTACCCGAGGAGTTCGGGGCGGCGGCAACGCGGACTTCCGCTACAGCGCCGTACTCGCCGAGGAGTTCACCCGGGCAGGCGCCCCAGGCCTCGCGCTCGGGCTGCACAACGACATCATCGGCCCTACCTCACCGGCCTGGGCACCGAGGAGCAGAAGCGCCGCTGGCTGCCCGGCTTCTGCAGCGGCGAGACCATCACCGCCATCGCCATGACCGAACCCGGTGCGGGCTCCGACCTCCAGGGCATCCGCACCGCCGCCGAGGACAAGGGCGACCACTGGCTGCTCAACGGTTCCAAGACCTTCATCTCCAACGGAATCCTGGCCGACCTGGTGGTCGTCGTCGCCAAGACGTCCCCGAGGGCGGCGCGAAGGGACTCTCGCTGCTCGTCGTCGAACGCGGCACCGAGGGCTTCGAGCGGGGCCGCAACCTCGACAAGATCGGCCAGAAGTCGCAGGACACCGCCGAGCTGTTCTTCAACGACGTCCGCGTACCCAAGGAAAACCTCCTCGGTGAGCTCGACGGTGCCTTCATCCACCTGATGACCAACCTCGCCCAGGAGCGGATGGGCATAGCGGTCGCCGGTATCGCCGCCGCCGAGTACCTCCTGGAGATCACCACCCAGTACGTCAAGGAGCGCGAGGCCTTCGGGCGGCCGCTCTCCAAGCTCCAGCACATCCGCTTCGAGATCGCCGAGATGGCCACCGAATGTGCCGTCACCCGGTCCTTCCTCGACCGGTGCATCGTCGACCACTCGGACGGCGTGCTCGACGCCGTACACGCATCGATGGCCAAGTGGTGGGCCACCGAACTGCAGAAGCGTGTTGCCGACCGGTGCCTCCAACTGCACGGCGGATACGGGTACATGGCGGAGTACCGGGTCGCCAGGGCGTTCACCGACGGCCGTATCCAGACCATCTACGGCGGCACGACCGAGATCATGAAGGAGATCATCGGCCGTTCGCTGCTCTCCTGACCGGGCGTCCCTCACTTCCTGTTGCGCAACAACCCCGAAAGGCAGCTGTCTTGAGTACCGAAGCATTTGTCTACGACGCGATCCGCACCCCGCGCGGCCGCGGCAGGCCAATGGCGCCCTGCACGGCACCAAGCCGATCGATCTCATCGTCGGCCTGATCCACGAGATCCGCAGCCGCTTCCCCGGCCTGGACCCGGCGGCCATCGATGACATCGTCCTCGGCGTGGTCAGCCCGCTGGGCGACCAGGGATCCGACATCGCCCGGATCGCCGCGATCGCGGCGGGCTCCCGATTCAGTGGCCGGTCTCCAGGAGAACCGCTTCTGTGCCTCGGGTCTCGAAGCGGTCAACCTGGCTGCGGCCAAGGTCCGTTCGGGCTGGGAGGATCTCGTTCTGGCCGGTGGCGTCGAGTCGATGTCCCGGGTGCCGATGGGCTCGGACGGGGCGCCTGGGCGATGGACCCGATGACCAGCTTCGAGACCGGCTTCGCCCGCAGGGCATCGGAGCCGACCTCATCGCCACCATCGAGGGCTTCTCGCGCCGCGATGTCGACGAGTACGCCGCGCTGTCCCAGGAGCGGGCGGCGGCGGCCTGGAAGGACGAGCGGTTCGGCCGTTCCGTCGTGCCCGTGAAGGACCGCAACGGCCTGGTCGTACTCGACCACGACGAGCACATGCGCCCCGGTACCACCGCCGACTCGCTGGCCTCGCTCAAGCCCTCGTTCGCCGGGATCGGTGAGATGGGCGGCTTCGACGCCGTCGTCCTGCAGAAGTACCACTGGGTCGAGAAGATCGAGCACGTCCACCACGCGGGCAACTCCTCCGGCATCGTGGACGGCGCGGCCCTCGTCGCGATCGGCTCCAGGGAGGTCGGCGAGCGCTACGGTCTGACCCCGCGCGCCCGGATCGTCTCGGCCGCGGTCTCCGGCTCCGAGCCGACCATCATGCTGACCGGACCCGCGCCCGCCACCCGAAAGGCACTGGCCAAGGCGGGGCTGACCATCGACGACATCGATCTGGTCGAGATCAACGAGGCGTTCGCCGGAGTCGTACTGCGCTTCGCCAGGGACATGGGCCTCTCCCTGGACAAGGTCAACGTCAACGGTGGCGCCATCGCGCTCGGACACCCCTCGGCGCGACCGGCGCGATGATCCTGGGCACGCTCATCGACGAACTGGAGCGGCAGGACAAGCGATACGGCCTCGCCACGCTCTGTGTCGGCGGCGGTATGGGCATCGCCACCGTTGTCGAACGTCTCTGACTTGTCCCCGGCCACCCTGCTTACGGAGAAACAGCAATGACCCAGAGCACGACCATCCGCTGGGAACAGGACGAGACCGGCGTCGTCACCCTCGTACTCGACGATCCCAACCAGTCCGCCAACACCATGAACCAGGCGTTCAAGGACTCCATCGCAGCCGTCGCGGACCGTGCGGAGGCCGAGAAGGACTCCATCCGGGCATCATCTACACCTCCGCCAAGAAGACCTTCTCGCCGGCGGCGACCTCAGGACATGATCAAGGTCGGTCCCGAGAACGCCCAGGCGGCCTTCGACACCGGCACGGCCATCAAGAGGTCGCTGCGCCGCATCGAGACCCTCGGCAAGCCTGTGGTCGCCGCCATCAACGGCGCGGCCCTCGGCGGCGGTTACGAGATCGCGCTCGCCTCCCACCACCGCGTCGCCCTCGACACCCCGGCTCCCGGATCGGTCTTCCCGAGGTCACCCTCGGGCTGCTGCCGGCGGGCGGCGGTGTCACCCGCACCGTACGGCTGATGGGCATCGCCGACGCCCTGCTCAAGGTCCTCCTCCAGGGCACCCAGTACACCCGCGGCGCGCCCTGGAAAACGGTCTGGTGCACGAGACCGCGGCCACCGCCGAGGAGATGCTCGCCAAGGCCCGCGCCTTCATCGACGCCAACCCCGCATCGCAGCAGCCCTGGGACGTCAAGGGCTACAAGATCCCCGGCGGCACTCCGTCCAACCCGCGGTTCGCGGCCAATCTGCCCGCCTTCCCCGCCAACCTGAAGAAGCAGCTCGCGGGTGCTCCCATGCCCGCACCCCGCAACATCCTGGCAGCGGCGGTCGAGGGCTCGCAGGTCGATTTCGAGACCGCTCTGACCATCGAGGCCCGCTACTTCACCGAGCTGGTCACCGGCCAGGTCTCCAAGAACATGATCCAGGCGTTCTTCTTCGACCTCCAAGCCGTCAACTCCGGTGCCAGCCGCCCCAGCGGCATCGAGGAGCGCCGGTCCGCAGGGTCGCCGTGCTCGGCGCCGGGATGATGGGCGCCGGCATCGCGTACTCCTGCGCCCGCGCCGGTATCGACGTCGTCCTGAAGGACGTCTCGGCCGAGGCCGCCGCCAAGGGCAAGGCGTACAGCGAAGCTGCTCGCCAAGGCGCTCTCCCGCGGCCGTACGACCGAGGCCGGACGCGACGAGCTGCTGGCCCGCATCACCCCGACCGGGGACCCGCGGACCTCGCGGGCTGCGACGCCGTGATCGAGGCGGTCTTCGAGGACACCGCGCTCAAGCACAAGGTGTTCCAGGAGATCCAGGACATCATCGAGCCCGATGCCCTCCTGTGCTCGAACACCTCGACGCTGCCCATCACAGCTCTGGCCGAAGGTGTGTCACGTCCGGTTGACTTCATCGGGCTGCACTTCTTCTCGCCCGTCGACAAGATGCCGCTCGTCGAGATCATCAAGGGCGAGAAGACCGGCGACGAGGCCCTGGCCCGCGCCTTCGACCTGGTCCGCCGGATCAAGAAGACCCCGATCGTGGTGAACGACTCGCGCGGCTTCTTCACCTCGCGCGTCATCGGACACTTCATCAACGAGGGCGTCGCCATGGTCGGCGAGGGCGTCGAGCCCGCCTCGGTCGAACAGGCGGCCGCGCAGGCCGGCTATCCGGCCAAGGTGCTCTCCCTCATGGACGAGCTGACCCTCACTCTGCCGCGCAAGATCCGCAACGAGACCCGGCGAGCCGTCGAGGAGGCCGGCGGCAGCTGGGCCGCGCATCCGTCCGACACGGTCATCGACCGGATGGTCGACGAGTTCGAGCGGCCGGGACGCAGTGGCGGCGCGGGCTTCTACGAGTACGGCGAGGACGGCGGGCGCACGCGTCTGTGGCCGGGACTGCGCGAGCACTTCACCAGGCCGGGCACGGACATCCCGTTCGAGGACATGAAGGAGCGGATGCTGTTCTCCGAGGCGCTGGACAGTGTCCGCTGCCTGGAGGAGAACGTCCTCATGACTGTCGCCGACGCCAACATCGGTTCCATCATGGGCATCGGCTTCCCGGCCTGGACCGGCGGTGTCCTGCAGTACATCAACGGATACGAGGGCGGCCTGCCCGGCTTCGTGGCACGCGCCCGGGAGCTCGCCGAACGCTACGGAGACCGGTTCCTGCCGCCTGCGCTGCTCCTGGAGAAGGCCACGAAGGGCGAGACCTTCCACGGCTGACGCGAGAGGGCGCGGGCCGGGTTCACTCAGCGGTGAACGCGGCCCGCAGCTCCTCCTTCAGTGAGCGCTGGAAGGCCGTCACCAGGGCCTGGAGCACCATCGGCTGCATATGGGCGGACAGAGACTTCATCGCCTTGACGTGTTCGGGGTCCGACTCCCGCTCCCGGTACGGATTCCACACCTCGTCCCGGAACAGCCGCGTCAGCTCGTGCGCCGCGGAGCGGTGTGCTCCAGCAGAACCGTGCGGGCGGCCAGGATCGTCTCGTGCGCGATGGGCACGTCCAGCAGCTCCACCCCGAGCCGCAGCAGCCCGGGTCCATCCGGTAGGGCCCCGGGCGTCCCGGGCGCTCCAGCACACCCATCGCCGCCAGCCGGTCCACGTCCGTCTCGCTGAGTGCCCGGCCCGCGCGCCGCTCCAGCTCGGCCCTGGTGGTGTCCTCGGCCGAGTCGGGCGACCAGGATGCGACCAGCGCCCGGTGGATCGCCAGGTCCTGGGCGCTCAGGTCCGGCGGCAGCTGTTCCAGATACCGTTCGATCGCGGCAAGGGTCATGCCCTGGTGCTGAAGCTCCTCGATCAGAGCCAGCCGGGAAAGATGGTCGTGCCCGTAGTGCCCGACCCGCCGCGGTCCGATCACCGGAGGCGGCAGCAAACCCTGGTGCTGTAGAAGCGCACGGTGCGCACCGTGACCCCGGCGCGGGCCGCCAGCTCGTCGACGGTCAGCTTCGGCTCATCGGTCCCGGTCGCCATGGCTGCTCCTCGTTGCCGGGGCACTGCTGTGCCTGTACACCTCAAGTGCAACAGTATTGCTGTCTCACCACTGTTGTGAAAGTGGCCGACCCGGATCGGTGCCAGTGGTGAGGCGATAGGCGCGGCGCCGGCCGTCCACGACCACGCCTGGACCCGTAAGCCGCTCCGGCAGGGAGCGCAGGTGCAATGGATGTAACAAAGCGCCCGTATGTGTTTCTCTGTATCGACTCGCTATGGTGAGGTGACACGGAAAGACGGGGAGGGCTCATGGCGGCACAGAGTACGAACGAGGCACTGCTGGCCCGCGCACTCACGGAGACACCGCAATCCGATGCGCTGAGCGAACAGATCCTCGATGCGGCACGCGAGCAGTTCATGACATTCGGGCTGCGCCGTTCGACCGTCGACGATGTCGCCAAGCGCGCCGGGTGTCCAGAGTCACCGTGTACCGGCGGATCGGCAACAAGGACAGCCTGGTCTCTGCCTGCCTGCTGCGTGAGTACCGCCGCTTCGTCGTCGAGGTGGACGATGCGGTCGCAGCGCTGCCCACCATGGAGGAACGGCTTGTCGCCGGGTTCGTCGCCGTCCTCAAGCACATCCGCGAACACCCTCTGGTGGGCGGGCTGCTGAGGCTGGAGCCGGAGATCATGCTGCCCTTCCTGACGCTGGAGAGCGGCCCGGCCTTCCTCGCGATGCGCGACTATCTGGCCGACCGGCTGCGCCACGCGCAGCGCGCCGAGGGCGGCCGGAGACGGACCCGACACCGGTGGCCGAGCTGATGGTGCGGATCACCGTCTCCTTCCTCCTCAATCCGGTGAGCTGCTTCGAGCTCGACGACGACGAGCAGGTGGGCGCCTTCGCGCGCCGCTACCTCCTGCCGCTGCTCGCCGCCGGCTGAACTCCTGCGGGCCGGCCTTCGTCCGGCAGGGGCTCCAGGGGCGGTTCTGTGCCCAGTGCGGACCGAGGTCGTCGAGCTGCCACCCGAATGGATACGAGCGGGGCCGGGGCGCGAGGGCAGCCACCGGGGCCGGGCCGGCAGCAGGCGCACGAGGCCCGAGCGCAACCGCAGCGCTCCCGTGACCGCGGAGCGCAACCAGAGCGGCTGTGGCCGGAATCCCAGTGCTCGTAACAGTGGCTCGTCCAGCACCGCGAGCGAGAAGCGTGCGACGAGCGGACGCAGTGGGCGCGGATACCAGCCGGCGGTGATCCTGAACGTGGCGTTCGCGACCAGGTGGTTGGCCGGGTCGTAGGCGAACATCCGCTCCTCGTAGCTGTCCAGGAGCTCCTCGAAGCCGTCGTACGTCGCCGGTACTCCCTCGATTCCCATCATCGAAGCCATCTTCCGGCCGGTCTCGGCCAGCGCGGCGGTTTCCTGCTCGCACAGCGGGCGCCAGCCGAACCGGTCGATCCACCGCTTCGGCCCGACCACCGTCGTCGCGAGGACGTAGAGGTAGTCCTCGTTCGGTATGCGGTACTTGCCGTGGATCCGGTTCAGGTGGCGCGCCGCCGCCCGCCCGCGCTCCGAGTCGAAGCCCTCCGCCGCCATCTCGTAGCCGATCAGGAGCGTGTCGTCGTACCGCTTCTGACCGGAGCGCTCGAACTCCTGGGTGCGGTCCAGGAGCACTGAGATCCTGGGGACTCCGTAGTCGCGGAGGAACGCGACGCTGACCCCTGCCGGTAGTCCCAGGGGAACTCGTACTGCGAGATCAGTCGGAGGATCTCGGCGTAATCCCGCGTGGGGTCCATTCGCCGGATCTCACGGAGGCGGCTGTAGCGGCCCATGGTGCGCCCTCCTGTCTGCGTGCGGTCTCCGGGGCTCAACGCCGTTATGTGCTGGGTGACTTGACGGTGTCGCTTCCCCGGGAGTCAATGTTACAAATACTATTGACTTGTTTCATGGGTGGCGTCAAGACTGCCGACGCAGATTCGGTCTCGCCGGCGGCCTCGCGGTCGCATACTGGAAGACACGGGCCTGCATAGGCCCGCAGGCCGCTGGGGAAACCTCATGAGAACTGTGAAGGGGCCGGGTCCGACCCCGCACCGCCTCCGCCGTGGGGCGTTCTGTGGGGCATGACCGGCGACATCAGGGGCGTGCTGATGCTTCCCGCCGCGCTGGCTCTCCAGGTCGCTCACCCCGCCGTCGGGGCGGGCGTCGACGAGCACTCCGTCTTCCGCACGGACCCATGGGGGCGTGGCGAGCGGTCCCTGCGTTCGCTCCAGCTCTGCGTGTACGGGGAGCGGCGGCAGCCGACGAGGGGCGCAGGCTGCGGCGGCTGCACCGCACCATCCAGGGTACGGACGCCCATGGCCGCCACTACCGGGCTCTCGACCCGGAGAACTACGCGTGGGTGCACGCCACCGGCTTCCTCATCTACCGGCACGCGGCCCAATACCTCCTGCGCCCGCTCACCGAGGCGCAGGAGAGCGCTCTGTACCGGGAGTGGCTCCAGGTCGGACGGATACTGGGGATCGGTGACCGGGACATGCCGCAGACCATCGAGGAGCTCTGGCCCTACTACCGCAAGATGCTCGCCGACGAGATCGAGGAGACCGCTGTCGTGCGGGAGCTGGTCGCCACCGACCGGCCGATACCGGCGCCGGGCCGGGGCCCGCCGCTGGTCAGGCTGCTGGTCGAGGCGCTGTGGCCGGTGCTGCTGCCGCCGCTGGCCCGGCTCCGCCGCTTCCTCGCGGTCGGGCTGATGCCGCCGGATGCCCGGGAAGCGATCGGGCTGGACTGGACGCCGGCGCAGGAGCGCACGCTGCGGCGGTTGTGCGGCGTGGTGAGGGTGGTGGTGCCGGTGCTCCCGGAGCGGCTGCGCTATCTGCCTCTCGCGCGTCAGGCGCGCAGGGCGGCCAGGCGCGGGCGCGGCACGGTGAGAGTGGCGGGCGGGCGCCATGGCGCGTGGTGCCTGCGGATGGCTGATCCGGTTCAGGCGGACCCGCGCAGGACCAGCTCCGTCGCAGTGATCACGGACTCGACCTCCTCGCCCTTGGCGCTGTCCAGTCGCCGCATGAGCAGCCGGACCATCAACCGCCCCATCCCTCGACGTCCTGACGGATCGTCGTGAGCGGTGGGGAGGTCGACTCGGCGACCGATGTCATGTCGTCGAAGCCGACCAGTGCCACATCCTCCGGCACCCGGCGCCCATGCTCACGCAGCACCCGAAGTGCACCACAGGCCATCAGATCGTTGGCCACGAAGACGCCGTCCAGGTCCGGGTGGCGCGTGAGCAGGTCGACCATGGCCCGGGCGCCTCCCTCGGTGGTGAAGTCGCCGTCCGTGATCAGAGCGGGATCGCCGCCGGGCAGCACATCGCGGTAGCCGTCGATCCGGTCGAGCGCCGAGGTCTGGTCGCGCGGCCCCGCGATGTGTGCGATCCGCTGTCTGCCCAGGGCCACCAGGTGGGATACGGCCGCACGGGCGCCGCCGCGGTTGTCGCAGTCGACATACGGCACAGCGGTCTCGGGCCGGTGCCCGGTCGCTCCGGGCGACCGCCGTAGACCGTCGGCACCCGGAAACGCCGGATTATCGCGGGCAGCTCGTCGTCGGTGTGCAGCGAGAAGGCCAGTACGCCGTCCACATGGCCACCGGCCAGATAGCGGGTGACCCGGTCGAAGTCGCCGCTTCCCTCTACCAGGAGAAGCACCAACTGCGCGTCGTATGCGTTCAGTTCCCGGCTGATGCCGCGGATCTGCCGGGAGAAGTAGGGTCGGAGAAGATCCGGAACTCCGGCTCGTCGATGATGACGGCGACCGCTCCGTTGCGCCGGGTGACCAGGGTTCGTGCGGCGTGATTGGGGATGTAGCCGAGCTCGTCCACCGCCTTGCGTACCTGATCCACCAGCGGCTGCCGCACCCGGCGCCGCCGTTGACGACGCGGGAGGCCGTCGCCCGGGAAACTCCGGCACGGGCCGCCACGGCTTCCAGTGTGGGCCGGGCGTCGGGCAACGGGTCGGTGATCGGGTCGGACAAGAGACGCTCCTTGTGGGCGTGCGCCGGGCCGGGAACGGCCGGGGCGCAGCGGGTGCGGCACGAACGCCGCCAGAGTAACCGCCGTCACCTGCCGGGATCGGGCTGCCGTCGCGCCGTGCGCCGACAGGCGCAGGGCGGCGGATCGCCCTGCCGCGCGTGAGTTTGCCCGGGTGCCATCCATATATCACCTCGCAAACGGTCAAGCCGATACGGCTTGTTGATACCGGAGGTTTGCCCCAACGTGTGGTACTGCCTACGGAGAGCGAAAATTACACACCCGGGAAAGGTGCCATTTGTGTCACACGACGAGCAGGGAACGGATGGGCGGGGAGTATCTGCCGGTCACGGCGGACCTCCCCGCCGAGCCGCACCATGGCCGACGGCCCACGACGGACCGGGTGGTCTTCGGCGTCACGGCGGTGCTCACTCTCGCCTTCGTGGTCTGGGGCTCGGTCGCCACCGACTCGCTGGAGAGCGTATCCACCGATCTGCTCGGCGGGCTCATGCACAACGGCGGCTGGGCCTTCATGCTCGCGGCGTCCGGATTCGTGGTCTTCGCCCTCTGGCTCTCCGTCAGCCGGTACGGGAGGATCATGCTCGGCCAGGACGGTGAGAAGCCCGAGTTCAAGACGATTTCCTGGGTCGCGATGATGTTCAGCGCCGGTATGGGCATCGGCCTCATGTTCTACGGGGTCAGTGAGCCGCTGGCCCACTTCGTCAATCCGCCGCCCGGCACCGATCCCGCCTCCGATGCGGAGGCGATGCAGACAGCGATGGCCACCACTCTCTTCCACTGGACACTGCACCCGTGGGCCATCTACGCGGTGGTCGGACTGGCCATCGCCTACAGCACTTTCAGGCGGCGCAGGCGGCAGACGATCAGTGCGGTGTTCGAGCCGCTCATCGGACCACGGCACGCGCACGGCGGCGTGGGCCGCTTTATCGATATTCTCGCCATCTTCGCGACGCTCTTCGGCTCCGCCACCTCGCTCGGCCTGGGCGCACTCCAGATCGGCAGCGGCTTTGAGGAGTTGAACTGGCAGGAGAAGACGGGAACGGGCTTCCTGGTCGCCATCATCGCCGTGCTCACGGTCTGCTTCGTGGTCTCCGCGGTCTCCGGGGTCGAGAAGGGCATCCAGTGGCTGTCGAACACCAATATGGTGCTCGCCCTGATTCTGGCCGCCTTCGTGTTCATCGCCGGCCCCACGATCATCGTGCTCGACCTGCTGCCCACCTCGCTCGCCGCCTACTTCGGTGACCTCGCCCAGCTCGCCGGCCGCACGGAGGCGACCGGTGAGGGCGCGGTGGCCGACTGGCTCGCCAGCTGGACCGTCTTCTACTGGGCCTGGTGGATCTCCTGGACGCCCTTCGTGGGCATGTTCATCGCCAGGATCAGCCGTGGCCGTACGATCCGTCAGTTCGTGGGCGGCGTCATCCTGGTGCCGAGCACGGTCAGCCTGGTGTGGTTCGCGATCTTCGGCGGGTCGGCGATCAAGCTGGAGGAAGCCGGCAAGCTCCGCGGTGCCGACACCCAGGAGGCCCAGCTGTTCGGGGTCCTCCAGGCGTACCCGATCGCCACGGTGATGAGCATCCTGGTGATGGTCCTGGTCGGCATCTTCTTCGTCTCCGGTGCGGATGCCGCTTCCATCGTGATGGGAGCGCTGTCCCAGAAGGGGTCCTCGAACCCGCCAAGTGGGTCGTGATCTTCTGGGGTGTTCTGACCGGCGCCGTGGCAGCGGTCATGCTGCTGATCGGCAACGGCCAGGGGACGCCCTGGCCGGGCTCCAAACCTCACCATTCTGGTGGCCGCGCCCTTCACCCTGGTCATGATCGGCATGTGCGTGTCCCTGATGCGGGACCTGCGACAGGACCCGTTGATCGTCCGCCGGGAGTTCGGTGTCGAAGCCGTTGAGTCGGCGGTCATCGCGGGCACGCCAAGTACGAGGGCGACTTCGAGATCCGGATCGGTCCGGGGAGAGCCAGGTCACCACCGAACACCCGCGCAAGACCGACGACTCCTCCGACTGACCGGCCGTACCCGGCCGGTCGCATCGCGGCTGCGGCTCAGCCCACCAGCTGGGCCGCAGCTCGGGCGCAGCCCAGGGCCACTGTCACTCCCGCGCCGCCGTGCCCGTAGTTGTGCACGAGCAGCCCGTTCCCCGGCCGGGGAACGGCCTCGATCCTCACCCCGCCGTCCCGGGCCGGTCGGAGTCCCACCCGGTGCCCGGTGACCCGGGCCCCGGCGATCTCGGGCCGCACCCTTGCGCAGCGTGCCACTATCTCCTGCGCGGTACGGGGATCGGGCGCTGTGCGCGAGTCGTCCGCATCGGCCGTGCCGCCGAGCAACAGCCCTCCCGGCTGGGAAGGCGTACGTCGTCGCGCTCGACGCCGGATCCACCTCGGTGAACCACTCGTCGATCCCCGGGTTCTCCACCACGACCAGCTGGCCGCGCACCGGCCGTACCCGGCATCCGGGACCAGCTCGCGGGCTCCGAGCCCGGTGCAGTTCACCACCACGGGGCCTGCGCCATCGCTTCCCCGAAACCCTTCACCGCACGGCGCTCGATCATGCCCCCGGCCGCCACCAGACGACTCTCCAGCCAGTCCAGATGCACCGGCATGTCGATGAGCGGCAGGGTCGCCCGGATTCCGTCCGCCACCTCGGTCAGGCCCGGGACCCGGTGCACCCACGGTCCGAACGCGGAGATCCGCTCACCCCGGTGCACCCGGCGACCAGCCGCACACCGGTCTCCTCGGGTGCGGCTGACAGCTCCTCGTACTCCCGCAGCGTCTCCAGCGCCCAGTCACCGACCAGTGCCTCGGGTTCGATCCGGTACGGCCACCACAGCGCACCGGCCACCGCCGACGTCGTCGCAGCTGCCGGCTCCCGCGACCAGACCCGCACCCGGTGGCCGCCCTCGGCAAGCACCATCGCCGTGGTCAGTCCACTGACTCCGCCGCCCACCACGATCACGTCCGTCACCGCTGTCACCCCTGCTCCTGCCGCGGTCCGCTGTCTCTCCGACGGACGCTAACGCAATTCACCGACGCCCTGCCCGGACGGGCTCGCCCGATGCCCGTCGGTGACCGGCGCCGGATCCGATTAGGATCGGCATCCTGATGACTGCAACTCTCGTCGCCAGGATCTCGCCGCCGGACACGGCGACCGCACGCTCTTCGCCGGACTCGACCTCGTCGTCGCACCCGGCGATGTGATCGGTCTCGTCGGAGCCAACGGCGCCGGTAAATCGTCTCTGCTCCGGCTGCTCGCCGGGCTCGACCGGCCAGAGGAGGGCGAGCTGCGGCTCTCCCCGCCATCGGCCACCGTCGGTCACCTGCCGCAGGAGCCCGAGCGTCGCGCAGGGAGAGCGTCCGGGACTTCCTCTCCCGCCGCACCGGGGTGGCCGACGCCCAGGCGGCGATGGACACAGCCACCCAGGCACTGGTCGAGGGGTCGCCGGGTGCGGATGACGCGTACTCCGAGACCCTGGAGCGCTGGCTCTCTCGGCGGCGCCGACCTCGACGAACGTGCCGAGGAGATCGCCGCGGACCTGGGTCTGACCACCGGTCTCGACCTTCCGATGACGGCGCTCTCCGGCGGTCAGGCTGCGCGGGCCGGGCTGGCCTCGCTCCTGCTGTCGCGCTATGACGTCTTCCTGCTCGACGAGCCCACCAACGACCTCGACCTGGAAGGTCTGGAGCGCCTGGAGCGATTCGTGTCGGGGCTGCGAGCCGGGACGGTCGTGGTCAGCCACGACCGGGAGTTCTTGATGCGCACGGTCACCAAGGTGCTGGAACTCGACCTTGCCCAGCAGCAGATCAACCTGTACGGCGGTGGCTATGCGGCCTACCTGGAGGAGCGCGAGAGGGCCCGCACACATGCCCGCGAGGAGTTCGACGAGTACTCGGACAAGCGCTCCGCGCTCGAGGGCCGTGCGCAGATGCAGCGGGCTGGATGGACAAGGGCGTCAAGAACGCCCGCCGCAAGGCCACCGACAACGACAAGATCGGCCGCAAGTTCCGCAGCGAGGCCAGCGAGAAGCAGGCGGCGAAGGCCAAGCAGACCCAGCGCATGATCGAGCGCCTCGATGTCGTCGACGAGCCGCGCAAGGAGTGGGAGCTGAAGATGGAGATCGCCTCGGCCCCACGTTCCGGCTCGGTCGTCGCCACCCTCCGCGACGCCTCCCTGGTCCTCGGCGACTTCGCCTTCGGGCCCGCCACGCTGCAGATCGACTGGGCGGACCGGGTCGCCATCACCGGTGCCAACGGAGCGGGCAAGTCCACGCTCCTGGCCGCGCTGCTCGGCAGGCTGCCGCTCGACTCGGGCCATGCCTCGCTCGGATCGGGCGTCGTGGTGGGGAGGTGGACCAGGCCCGCAAGCTGTTCCACGGGACCGAGAGCATCCTGGACGCGTTCTGCGCGGCGGTCCCGGACACCGAGCCGGCGGAGGTGCGTACCCTGCTGGCCAAGTTCGGCCTGCGCGCCGACCATGTGCTGCGCCCCGCGACGACCCTCTCCCCGGGCGAGCGCACCCGCGCCGCACTCGCCCTCCTCCAGGGCCGGGGCGTCAACCTCCTGGTCCTGGACGAGCCGACGAACCACCTCGACCTGCCCGCGATCGAGCAGCTGGAGTCGGCGCTCGACACGTACACCGGCACACTGCTGCTGGTCACGCACGACCGGCGGATGCTCGAAGCCGTGAGCACGACCCGGCGTATCGAGGTCGCGGACGGCAAGGTCACCGAGACGCGCTGACCGTGGGACCGGCCCGGCCCGGCAGCCGGCAGCCGGGCCGGGACAGGCCGGTCGGTCACGGTCCCGGGTGAGCGCTGTGCCGAGGGGCGGCTGTGGAGTCCCGGACGACCAGTGAGGTCGCCAGCATGGTCTGCGCCGTCGTTAGTCCGGCGCCGGGCGTCTCCACGGTCTGGATCAGCAGGTCGACCGCGGTGCGTCCGGCCGATGCGGTGGGCATGGCGACCGTGGTGAGCCGGGGCGGTTCAGCCGGCCCGCCACCGTGTCGTCCACGCCCACCACACTGATGTCCCTCGGTACCCGTACTCCCCGGTCGTCGAGCCCTTCGATGAGCCCGATGGCGACCATGTCGTTGTAGGCGATCACCCCGGTGGCACCCGTGCCCAGGACGGAGGGAGTCGCGGCGATGCCGCCGTGCTCCGTCGGCGCGTTCGGGCCCAGTACGTTCAGCTGGACGCCCTGGTCGGCGGCGGCCTTCCCGGCCGCCCGGCGCATCTGTGCGCTGGTCCACGAGCCGCGCGGGCCGCTGACCAGGGCCAAGTGCTCGTGGCCCAGCCCGGCGAGGTGTTCCACGGCGCGTGCCGCACCGTGCGCCACATCCATCAGGACCGCGGAGAGCCCCGCCACCTGACGGTTGACCAGGACGAAGGGAGCTCTCCGCTCAGCTGGGCGATGGCGTCGTTGGCCAGCCGCGGGCTGACCAGGATCACTCCGTCCACCTGTCGTGCCAGGGTCCGGATCAGTTCCTCCTCGGCCTGTACGTCCTCGTCGGTGTCGGCCACGAATACCTGGTAGCCGCGGATGCGCGCGTAGGCCTGGGCGGCCTTGATGAGCGGCGGGAAGAACGGGTTGGCGATATCAGCGACGATCAGCCCGAGATTGCGGGTTCGGCCGGTGGTCAGCGCCCGCGCGGTCTCGTTCGGCCGGTACCCCAGCTCGGCGGCGATCGCGAGCACTCGCTCGCGGGTCTGCCTCTTCACCAGATGGGAGGCCGAGAACGCGCGGGAGACCGTGGAGACATGCACTCCGGCGGCCTGTGCGACGTCACGAATGGTCATGGCCACGGTTGCTTCCCCTGCCCGCCCTGCGCGCCGCCGCCGGCCGGTCTCTGTCCGAGTCCCGGCCGGCTCCTTCTTCCCGGCACACACTAGTCCGCACGGTCGCTGCCAGCGCTGCGGATGCCGGATTATGCAACCGTTTGCACCGCGGCGCCTGCCTCAGCGGGCGGGGTGACCACACCGACACCGGCGCCGGCCTCCACAGCTGCCTCGGCGGCCGCGGGAGTCTGGGGAGTGTAGGAGTAAGGGACGGTGAAGTCGGTCGTCGACGTGAGGTGTTCGTTGGGGCTGTTCACGAAGGCGTTGTTCTTGAGGTTCCAGTAACCCGTTTCGTCACTGCCGTAGAACCAGCCGACCGGGCCTTCGATGTATCCGGCGTGGTCATCGACCTTGCCCGAGCCCACGTCCGTGAAGGAGTTGCCCTCGACCAGCACCCTGGCCCCATGCGGGCGTTGACGGCCGAGCCGTTCACGCTCCGGATCACGTTGTTCAGCATGTGCACGTCCGCGTAGCGGATCAGCGGGACGCGCGTGTTGATGTCCGCGAACAGGTTGTGGTCGTAGGTGACCTTGTCGGGAGCGTCACCCGCACTGTCGGTGTGGCCCACCAGCGAGGCCTTCCAGTGGTCGTGGAAGTAGTTCCACGACACGGTGACGTACTGGGAGTTGCGCTTGATGTCCACGAGTCCGTCGTAGTAGTCCTTGTCGGGCTCGTCGTACAGCTCGCTGTAGAACTCGTTGTGGTCGATCCAGACGTTGGAGCTGTCCGATGTGACCTCCAGGGCGTCGCCCTCGCCCTCGTGGACGTGGTGGATGGTCAGGTTCTGGAAGATCACGTTGCTGGACCGGGTGACCTTGAAGCCGATTCCGTCGAACTCCCGGAGGTGCCCACGCCCAGGATGGAGACGTTCGAGACGTCCTTGACGTCGATCTTCTCCTCGTCGAGGCCGTCCGGCGTGACCGTCACATCGATGTGGACCACCAGCCCGGTGCCGGGCTTGTCCTGGTGCTCGTTGAGCAGCTGGTAAAGAGCGGCGGCGGGCTGCCCAGGCCGCTGTCCGCGGTGTACTGGCTCAGCACGTACGTCTCGACGGTGTCGCCGCCGGCCCCGCCGGTGGTCCCGCCGTTGAGTGACGCGTAGCCGACCGGTGTTCCGCCTGCGCGGCGGCGGTGACTCGCCGGGGCTCCGGGGTGGTGGCGGCACCGGCGGGGAACGCCGCCCAGGTGCCGACGAGAAGGGCGGCTCCACTCGCCAGGGCGACACCGGAGTGGGTGAATGATCTTGTCTTGCCGGACATCGGAAGTCCTCTCCGCCGGTGGAGTCGATGGGGTGCGAGGGTGGGGATCCCTCGGTCCGCCGGCCTGCGGCCACTGCCGCTGGAAATGCAACCGGTTGCATTTCCAGCTGGCACTCAGCGTGATGGCGGAGTGTGTACATGTCAATGGCTCGGTCGATTGCCGTCGTGTGTAACGGCCCTGGCCCGAGACGAGGCCGCTCTCAGGTCCGGGTGCGGGACCCGGAACGCGAACGGGCGGTCCCGGCGGGATGACACCCGCCGGGACCGCCCCGTCCATGACCTCAGTGCTTCTTGCCCCGCGGCCGGGGTCCGTCAGCCCGGCCCGGCGCAACGCATCCGCCATCACGCTGTTCGCCGGCGCCGCGGCGGTCTGACGTGAGCCACTCGAACCGCCACCCCGCGCCGGTCACGGCCCTGCCCGCCCTGCCCCTGCCCTTGGCGCTGCCGCGGTGGACGGTCGCCCTGCCCGCCTCGCTCCGCCTTCTGGCCGGCGCCCTCCGAGGCCTCGTCGTCCAGCCGCAGCGTCAGCGAGATCCGCTTGCGCGGGATGTCGACCTCCATCACCTTCACCTTCACGATGTCGCCCGGCTTGACGACATCCCGCGGATCCTGACGAACGTCCGCGACATCGCCGACACATGCACCAGGCCGTCCTGATGGACGCCGATGTCCACGAACGCACCGAACGCCGCGACATTGGTGACCACGCCCTCCAGCACCATCCCGGAGGCCAGGTCGCCGAGCTTCTCGACGCCCTCCTTGAAGGTTGCCGTCTTGAAGGCGGGGCGCGGGTCACGGCCCGGCTTCTCCAGCTCCTTCAGGATGTCGGTGACCGTCGGCAGGCCGAACTTCTCGTCCACGAAGTCATCGGGACGCAACGACCGCAGGACGCCCGTGTTGCCGATCAGCGAGGCGACATCCCCGCTCGTCGTCTTCGCCATGGTCCGCACCACGGGATACGTCTCCGGTGCACGCTCGATGCGTCCAGGGGATCGCCGCCCCGGATCCGGAGGAATCCCGCACACTGCTCGTACGCCTTCGGTCCCAGCCGTGCCACGTCCTTCAGCGCTCGGCGGGAGCGGAAGGGCCGTTGGTGTCCCGGTGCGTGACGATGTTCTCCGCGAGTCCGGAGCCGATGCCCGACACCCGTGACAGGAGCGGAGCCGACGCCGTGTTGACGTCGACACCGACACCGTTCACGCAGTCCTCGACCACCGCGTCCAGCGAACGCGACAGCTTCACTTCGGACAGGTCGTGCTGGTACTGGCCGACACCGATCGACTTCGGGTCGATCTTCACGAGCTCGGCGAGTGGATCCTGCAGCCGCCGTGCGATCGAGACCGCGCCGCGCAACGTCACATCCAGGTCGGGGAGTTCCTGCGAGGCGAAGGCCGAAGCCGAGTACACCGACGCGCCCGCCTCGGACACCATCACCTTGGTGAGCTTCAGCTCCGGTGCTTGTCGCACAGCTCCCCGGCGAGCTTGTCGGTCTCGCGGGACGCCGTGCCGTTGCCGATCGCGATCAGATCGACGTCGTGCTCCTTCGACAGCCGCTCCAGCGTGGCCAGCGACTGGTCCCACTTGTTCGCAGGGACGTGCGGATGAATGACGTCGGTCGCGACGACCTTGCCGGTGGCGTCCACGACCGCGACCTTCACACCGGTACGGAAACCGGGGTCGAGCCCAAGCGTCGCCCTGGTGCCGGCCGGTGCGGCCAGCAGCAGATCGCGCAGGTTCGAGGCGAAGACGCGTACCGCCTCGTCCTCCGCCGCCGTGCGCAGCCGCAGCCGCAGATCGATCCCGAGGTGGACCAGGATCCGGGTCCGCCAGGCCCAGCGCACGGTGTCGCCCAGCCACTTGTCGCCGGGCCGGCCGCGGTCCGCCACGGCGAAACGCCGGGCGATCATGTTCTCGTACGTGGAGGGCCGGGCTGCTCGGCGCCGGCCGGTGCCTCCGGCTCCAGGACCAGGTCGAGCACATCCTCCTTCTCGCCCCGGAGCATGGCGAGGATCCGGTGCGAGGGCAGCGCGGTGAAGGGCTCCGAGAAGCTGAAGTAGTCGGCGAACTTCGCGCCGGCCTCCTCCTTGCCGTCCCGCACTTTCGCGGCCAGCCGCCCACGCGACCACATGCGCTCCCGGAGCTCACCGGTCAGATCGGCGTCCTCGGAGAAGCGCTCGGCCAGAATGGAGCGGGCTCCGTCCAGCGCCGCCGCCCCGTCCGCGACACCCTTGCCGGCGTCCACGAACGCGGCAGCAGCCGAGAGCGGGTCCACCGACGGGTCGCCGAGCAGCCCGTCGGCCAGCGGTTCGAGCCCCGCCTCCCGCGCGATCTGCGCCTTCGTCCGGCGTTTCGGCTTGAACGGCAGGTAGATGTCCTCAAGACGCGCCTTGGTGTCGGCCGCCCGGATCCTGGCCTCGAGCGCCGGCTCGAGCTTGCCCTGCTCGGTGACGGATTCGAGGATCGCCGCACGACGGTCCTCCAGCTCCCGCAGATACCGCAGCCGTTCCTCGAGCGCGCAGCTGCGCATCGTCGAGCATTTCGGTGGCTTCCTTTGCGGTAGCGCGCGATGAACGGCACGGTCGACCCGCCGTCGAGCAGCTCGACGGCCGCCTTCACCTGCCGCTCGCGTACGCCGAGCTCCTCGGCGATCCTGCCTTCGATGGACGTCGTCACGGTTTTCCCGACTCGCCTTCTCGTACTGGCTGTGCTGGCTGTGCCCTAACGGGCGGTCCACCTGAGGTGGTCCCTTCGCCTGCATTGTGCCGGGTGGCCGGGGCCGTGTCGCGTGACCTCGTCGGACACGGCCCGCCGGCCGCTCAGGCCCGGCGGGTCCTGCCGCCGTGCGAGGCCCCGCCGAAGAGCCTGGCCAGGAGCCGGAACGGGAGTGTCACCACGGTGGCGATGGCCGAGCCGACCATGCGGAGAGCGTCTGCGATCGTACGGAACACGATGTGCCTCCTTCGTAGCGAGTGTTCACACCCGCCTCGCCGCTCCCGGCTCCCCTAAACATGGCCCGCCGTCAGCCCTTGCCGATCAGGTCCTCCGGAAGGCACCCGCCGACGTCGCGGCGAGCAGGAATCCGCGGCCCAGCTCTGTCAGCCGGTCCACACCCTCGGCGCCCAGGTGCTCGTACGGCGCGGCGTCCATCCGGTCCGTCGCCTCCTCGAGCTCAGCGCGCAGTGCCACGCCCGCCTCGGTCAACTCACCCTGCGCGTCCAGCAGCCCGCGCCCGCGCAGCCGATCCACCGCCGCGTCCCAGTCGCTCCGGCGCCAGCCGCGGGTGGCCAGGATCCAGTGCGGCGCCATGCCCTTGCCGGTCGCGGTGTGGCTGACCAGGGCCTCGACCGGATCGAGGCCGGCGGCCAGCAGTGCGGCGAGGTGTGCGTCGCCGCGGTGCTCGCGCAGCAGGGACGCCGCGTGCCAGTACGCCAGGTGCGGCTGGTCGGGCACCGGCAGATCGGCGTGGGCGGCGTAGAGCGGCCGGGCGTACCGGGTGCAGGCCTCGGCGGCGCGCAGCGCCAGCTGCGCGGCTTCCGCCAGCTCGGGGAGGCGATGATCTCCTCGCCGAGCACCCGGCGCAGCGTCGAGTCGGCCGCACGCAGCCGTGCGTCGAGCACGGCCCGGGGAGGCGACGGACCAGACGGCGGGCACATGGCGGGCCACCAGCTCGTGGTTGAAGTTGTAGAAGGCCGCGGTGACGGTGCCCGCACCCACGGCGCCCAGTGCGGCTCCGCGTGCGGCGAAGTAGGCGGCGCTCGCATCGTCGATGCCGAGCTCCCCGAGCTCCCTGCCCAGGTCGGGGAGAAGTAGACCGTCGAGTGCAGCGGATTGAGAGCGTTGTGGCAGCGGCGCTGGCGCGCGGCGGAAGAGTACTCATGCCCGCACGTTACCGACTGGTTGGTACGACCCGTAACCCCGGGCCGAAGCGAAGTGAACCACAGCGCGGTCATGGCCGGAAAGGTGCGGTGCTCGTCATTGCGGCCATCTGCCGGGCCGCCCGGGATGGCGGTCCTGAAGCCCTACGGTGCCGAGCCGGCCGGTGAGCGCGTCGTGATCGACGGAACCGCTTTACTCCCCGGCAGCCTCCGTCGTCCAGGTGAAGCGGGGCGTACGGCGCTCCAGGAAGGCGGTGACCCTCCGCGGTGTCGCCGCTGTGGCGCGACTGCCGCGCCCAGTACATGTCCCGGTCCTCGCGCCCGTCGCGAACTCCTTCGCCGCCGCCTGGGTCAGCTGCGAACGGGAGGCCAGGACCTCCGCGAACGCCTGTACCCGCTCGTCCAGCCGGCCCGCCGGCAGCACCTCGTCCACCAGACCCGTCCGCAACGCCCGTTGCGTACCGATCAGCTCCCCGGAGAAGAGGAGGAACTTCGCGGCGGACGGACCCACCAGCGCGACCAGCCGTCGCGTCGACGATGACTGGTAGACGATCCCCAGTTTGGCCGGGGTCACGCCGAACGACGCGCCCTCCTCGGCGAACCGAAGGTCGCAGGCGGCAGCCAGCTGGCTGCCGCCGCCCACGCAGTAACCCGCACGGCGGCGAGTGTCGGCCGGGGAAAGGCGGCCAGCGCCTCCTCCGCCTGTACCGCGAGCACCTGTGGCCGGCCGCCGGGGTCCCGCAGCGAGGCGATGTCCGCACCGGAACAGAAGGTGTTCCCGGCACCGGTCAGTACGAGAACCCGCACGGTACGGTCGGCGGCCAGCCGCTCCAGCAGGCCGGGCAGCTCCTGCCACATGTCCGCCGTCATCGCGTTGCGCTTGGCCGGATTGCTGATGACGACGGTGGCGACACCCTCCGCGACGCTGTGTTCCAGCCGCGGCCGCCCGGGGCGATGACCTGCTGCGTGCGCTCCGTACCATCCATGCGCCGGATGCTATCCGTGCCGTTCGAACTTATGATCAGGGAGGGGTCGCTGAGCGGACACGCACCGTGAGGAGCCTTCGATGGCCGGTACGACAGCTGAAGGCAGGAAGCTCAGCCGCGGCTTCGGCGGGCTCGCACTGCTGGGCACACTTCTGGTCGTCGCGGGCTGGTCGGCCTCGTCTACACCGGCGTGGCCACGCTCACCTCGATGCTGCTCTTCGGCTGGCTGCTGCTGATCGGCGGGCTTGTCGGGCTGCTCCATGCGGTCCAGGCCCGTGGGACCAGCTACTTCTGGCTCGGTGTGGTGGTCGCCGCACTGAATATCGCTGCCGGAGTCGTGGTGATCCATCACCCGGGCGGCACTGCCGAGGCGCTGACGATGTTCGCCGCGCTGCTCTTCCTGACCGGCGGGTGTTCCGGCTCGTCGGCAGTCTGGTCGTCCGGGGTCCGCAGTTCGGCTGGACGCTTCTGCAGGGGCCTTCGGGCTGCTGCTCGGGCTGCTGGTTCTCTTCGACTGGCCGCACAGCAGCCTCTATGTGCTCGGCTGCTTCTTCTCCCTCGCGCTGCTTTTCGACGGCCTCGGACTGATCGCGATCGGGGTCGGCGGCCGACGCATCGTCAGTCTGGTCTCGGGCCAGATGGCGCCGGAAGAGGACGAAAAATAGTCCAAACACCTAGCGCTGTCATACTCGCTCGGTCAAATAGCTTCTATAAGTGACTTTTGTGGTCAGTAGCATGCTCCTGGCCAAGCCGTTCCCGACACTCGGTACTCGATAGCCAGTGATCTGTGAGTGGAGAGCGGGTACCGGTCAATGGAGAGCCGCGGGAGTATCCCAGCCCATCCCGTGCCGTACGAAGGGTGTGGCGATTCACCGCCCCTGCCATCGACGTCTCCGTACCGCTGGCACGGCAGGCCGTGCGGGATCTGCTGAACCGGCAGGGCGTCCCCGTGGAGGACGAGATCCTGCAGGGGCTGCTGCTGATCGTTTCGGAGCTGGTCACCAACGCGGTCAAGCATGCCGCCCTGCTCTCGCCCGAGCTCGCCGTCGAGGTGGGCATCGGCGCCGATTGGATCAGGGTGTCCGTCGAGGACAACCACCCTACCGCCCCACGGCGCTGGAGACCGACTACGCACAGACGGGTGGCCGCGGGCTGCTGCTGGTCCGTGAGGTCACCGCCGAGGCCGGCGGCGTCTGCGATGTGGAGCACACGGCGAGCGGGGAAAGATCATCTGGGCGGCGCTGCCGTTGAAGACGCAGCTCTGACCGCCCCGTACGCACCGGGTGGTGTCACCAGCCCGCGGACGGACCCGTCAGCTCTCTGATCGCGGGACGCGCGGCATCCAGCACCGTCATGAACCAGGCCGAGAACGGCGCCTCGGCATGACGCCCGGCGAGCTCCTCGGCGCTCACGAAGGCCGTCTCGCCGACTTCCTCGGGATCGGGCCGCAGCAACTCCTGGGCCACGCCCACGAAGAGATGATTGAACTCCTGCTCCACCAGGCCCGAAGCCGGGTCCGGGTGATTGTAGCGAACCGTGCCGGCCTCGGCGAGCAGGGAGGGTGAAATCCCCAGCTCCTCATGGGTACGCCGGGCGGCGGCGGTGAACGGGGCCTCGCCCGGGTACGGGTGGCCGCAGCAGGTGTTCGACCAGACACCGGGGAGTGGTACTTGCCGAGCGCACGGCGCTGCAGCAGCAGCCGTCCCTGCTCATCGAAAGGAAGACGGAGAACGCTCTGTGCAACTGACCGGGCGGCTGGTGGGCAGAGAGCTTCTCCGCGGTGCCGATGGTGGTGCCGTCCTCGTCGACCAGTTCGAGCATGATCGCTTCTGCTGTGCCGTTCGGTGAACTGTGCGCCGCGGTGGCTGGTGTGGTCGGCATACCCATCCTTCGCTTTGGTCCCCGGCCTTGTGCGCCGGGCCCCTGGAGTCCGGTCAAGTCTGCCGCACAAAAGCCGCTAGTCCGTACTGCAGGTGCTGGCATGTCCGCCCGCCGCGCTTCGGACGGCGCGGCGGGCGGACACGACGTCAGACGCCGAAGGCCTCCGGATAGTGGATCGTGCCCTCGGCACCGGTACGGAATCATCCAGCACCAGCGCCATCATGGCCTCGTCCGGTACGTCGAAGCCGGGCCGGATCCCGAACCGGGACGCGGGCACGAAGCCGAACGCCGGGTAGTACTCCGGATGGCCGAGGACCAGGACGAGCCCCTCACCCGCAGCCGCGCCGCGTCCAGCACGGCCCGCACCACCGCCCGGCCCGCGCCCCTGCGCTGAAGGCCGGGGCGGTCGCCACCGGGGCCAGCGCGAGTGCGGGCGCGGTCCCGACCCGGCAGCGGGTCAGCAGGGCACAGGCGGCGACGGAGCCGTCCGGGCCCAGGGCTACGTAGGAGAGAGCCGGCAGCCACGCCCGGGGTCGGCGCGCAGCGCGTCGACCAGATCGGCCTCGGCCGGTGTCGGGAACGCCGCCGCGTTGACCGCAGGCACGGCAGCTCGGTCCCCGGCCGTCTCCGGACGGGCCGGCCAGCGGGGATCCGAGGGGCGCAGCACGAAGCAGGCGTAGCCGTACTCCGTGCCGTGCTCGCGGCGCACAGCCAGCTCCTCACGGGTGGAGGCGAGCGCCAGGTCCATGCCGGGAACCGACGGGTCCGCGGCTGCGACCCGCTCGGCGAGCGGGCCGTAGTACTCGTCCCAGTCACTCTCCGGCTGGACGAACACCCCGAGCACATGACAGCCCGCAGCGACGGCCGCTCGCGCGCGGTCGGCGACGGGGAGCGGCGAACCGTGCTGCGCCCAGAACGCGCGTGCCCGCTCGGTAGGTGTCTCCGTGGTCCGGACACACTCGCTGATCACCAGCGAGCCGCCGGGGAGAGCAGCCGCTGCCAGTCCCGCAACGCGGTGTCGAAGCCGATGACGTACGCGCTGCCCTCGGCCCAGACCAGGTCGAAGGCCCCGTCCTGGAACTCGGGGCCGGTGAGATCCGCCATGTCGGCCCTGACGGTACGGATCCGGTCGCCGAGACCACGGGCTTCGGCGGCCAGGGCCAGCTCGTCCAGGAACGGCTGGTGCAGATCGACCGCGGTCACATCCGCGCCGGCCTCGGCAGCGAGCAGCAAGGAAGTCTTACCGGGTCCGCAGCCCAGATCCAGGACGCGTGGACGTTCGGGCAGCGGGCCGGCGAGCGAGAGCAGCCGCCGGGTGGTGGCGTCGGAGCCGGGCCCTGCCTGGGCAGAGCGTGGTGCAGAGAAGAACGCCTCGTGACGGTCGGCGTGTGTACGGTCGGCCGACGAACGGCCGTCCGGTGAATGGATGGTCAACGTGGGAACCCCTGAGTATGAGGGCTCCGGCTGACGCGGCGACGCGAAGTAGCCGAGGAACTAGCCGGGAACCCGGGAGATGAGGAAGGACCGATTGCTGCGCCGGGCAGCCGTCGTCGTGACAGACATCAACCTCAGCTCCTCTCCTGTACAGGCCCCGATGGCTCGCGGGAGACCCTAGCAGCACTGCGCGGGAGCTCAGTGGCAGAGCCTTGCCTCATGCTCCGCGTGCCCGCTGGGCTCCAGCTGGAAGGTGCAGTGCTCCACGTCGAAGTGATGGCCCAGACAGCCCTGCAGATCGTGCAGGAGCTTCTCGTGCCCGATGGAATCCAGCATCTCCTGGTGCACCACCACATGGGCGGAGAGGACCGGCATCCCCGAAGTGATCGTCCAGGCGTGCAGGTCATGGACGTCGAGTACCCCGGGCAGCGCCTGGATGTGGGCGCGCACCTCGCCCATATCCACCCCTTGGGCGCCGCCTCCAGCAGCACGTTGAGGGTCTCCCTCAGGAGCTTGACCGTGCGAGGGACGATCATGAGGCCGATGAGCAGGGAGGCGATGGGGTCGGCGGCCTGCCAGCCGGTGGCCATGATGATGCCCGCCGAGATCAGCACGGTGACCGAGCCGAGCGTGTCGGCGACGACCTCCAGATAGGCGCCCCGCACGTTGAGGCTCTCCTGCTGCCCGCGCATCAGCAGGGACAGCGAGACCATGTTGGCGACCATGCCGACGGCGGCGAAGGCGATCGCGAGAGCGCCCTTGGTCTCCGCGGGGTGACGAAGCGGTCGATCGCCTCGAAGACCAGGAATCCACCGACGCCCAGCAGCAGGAGACAGTTGGCCAGCGCCGCGAGGATCTCGGCGCGGGCATAGCCGAAGGTGCGGTTGAGGCCGGCGGGCTTGTTGGCGAAGTGGATGGCGAGCAGGGCCATCCCGAGCCCCAGGGCATCGGTCGCCATATGGGCGGCGTCCGCGAGCAGGGCCAGTGAGTCGGAGAGAACACCGCCGACGATCTCCATGACCATGACGCCGAGCGTGATGCCCAGGGCGGTCCGCAGCCGGCCCTTGTACGCGGCGGCTGCCGTCCCCGTCGGGGCGGCCCGCCGTGCGTGTGCCCGTGATCGTGGCCAGCCCCATGAGAACGCCTCCCGAGCGAGTTGTGCGACGCGGACGTGTACCGCCCGACGGTGCCAGTGAACTACGGGCGGGGTACCCGGCAACACGGCACTGAACACCGTTGTCATGTGCCCTGACCTGCGGAAACGATTGCAGGTCAGGGCGGTTCCGGTCCGCGCTGCCGGTCTCGTACGCGTTACTCGACGGGGCCTGCGGGTGGTGCAGGCGCCAGCCGTCCCAGGCCGACTGGACCATCTCACGCATCCCGCGGCGGGCCGTCCAGCCGAGCTCGTCGGTCATCCGGGCGGCGGACGCGACGGCGCGGGCCGCGTCGCCGGGACGGCGCGGTTCGACCAGGGGCTCGGCGGGCAGCCCGGTGACCTCGCCCACCAGATCCGCGAGCTCACGCACCGAGACGCCCTCGCCGCGGCCGATGTTCAGGGTCAGATCCCCGGCGCCGTCCTGCTCGCTCAGCTTCCGCGCGACGGCCAGATGGGCGTCGGCGAGATCGGCGACATGAATGTAGTCACGGATGCAGGTGCCGTCCGGCGTCGGATAGTCGTCTCCGAAGATCCGCGGGGCCTCGCCGCGGGTCAGCCGGTCGAAGAACATCGGTACGACATTGGACACACCGGTGTCCGACATCGCGGGCTCGGCGGCGCCGGCCACATTGAAATAGCGCAGGCAGGCGGTCGAGACCGAGTGCGCCCGCCCTGTCGCCCGCACGAGCCACTCCCCGGCGAGCTTCGTCTCACCGTAGGGATTGATCGGGGCGCACGCGGTGTCCTCGGTGATGAGACCGACATCAGGTACGCCGTACACCGCGGCCGACGAGGAGAAGAGGAAGCGCGGCACTCCGGCCGCGACGACCGCCTCAAGCAGTACGGCAAGACCTGCCACGTTCTCCCGGTAGTAGAGCAGCGGATTGTCGACGGACTCGCCCACCTGCTTCCTCGCTGCGAGATGGACCACACCGGTCACCGAGTGCTCCGCCAGTACCCGGTCGAGCAGCGGCCGGTCGAATGCCGAGCCCCGGACCAGGGCGACGTCCGCGGGCAGCCGGTCCGCGATGCCCGTAGAGATGTCGTCGAGTACGACGACCCGCTCCCCGGACGAGGTCATGGCCTTCGCCACATGTGCCCCGATGTAACCCGCTCCGCCTGTGATCAGCCATGTCATGCCGGTCAGCATATGCACCTGCCCACCGCGGTTTGTGGGCCGAGGTGTTGATCGACGATGATGATCGCGAACGTCGGCGCATGATGCGCGCTTCGCCCGAACGGAGCACAAACGGGCGGTGAACTCGGAGTTCCGTTCATCCGATAGCCTCAGCCGACGTGCCGCCGGCCCACTGAGGGCCGCATCGTCGCGAGCCGTCCAAATCAGCGCCAAGGAGTGAGTTCGTCTGTCGACCGCCATCCTCACCGGTGCGCCGGTACCCGGATCGTCGCTCGAGAGCGATCTGCGGTCACTCGGCTTCGATGTACGGGACGCCGCCGACGCCGGCGAGGCCGCCGAGCTGCTCACCGCGGTACCCGCGAACCAGCGTGTCGCGCTGGTGGATACCCGCTTCGTCGGTCACGTTCACGCCCTCAGGCTCGGACTGACCGACCCCGCTTCGCCGCCGCCGCACTGCCTGGCGCGCTCACCGCACAGCCCGAGGCACGGGCCGCGCTGGTGCGTGCCCTGGGCAGGACCGTGTCAGCCGGCGGCACGGACAGCCCGTCGCCGCTCCAGGCATCGAGCCGGCCGTCGAGGACCGCACCGTGCCCGGCCGTCTCGCCGTTGCGCTCGACGCGGAGGGCACCGCCGTGCAGCGCCCGAGATCGGCTCGCTCACCGCCGTGGTCCCCACCGGACCGCAGGGGCGGTCGGCCGCAGGGCGGCCGTCGCGTCGGTCGACGACGAGGCAGTACGGCTGCGCAGCGCGGTGAAGGCCAATGACGGCTTCTTCACCACGTTCTTCATCAGCCCTACTCGCGTTACATCGCACGCTGGTGTGCCCGCCGGGGCCTCACCCCGAACCAGGTCACCACCGCCTCGCTGATCACCGCGCTGATCGCGGCGGGCAGTGCGGCGACCGGCACCCGCGGCGGCTATGTCGCAGCCGGGTGCTGCTCCTCCTGTCCTTCGTCCTGGACTGCACCGACGGGCAGCTCGCCCGCTACTCGCTGCAGTACTCGACGATGGGCGCCTGGCTGGATGCCACGTTCGACCGGGCCAAGGAGTACGCCTACTACGCGGGCCTCGCGCTCGGGCGGCCCGCGGCGGTGACGACGTATGGGTACTGGCGCTCGGCGCCATGGTGCTGCAGGCCTGCCGCCACGTCGTCGACTTCTCGTTCAACGAGGCCAATCACGACGCGGTCTCCAACACGAGCCCCACCGCCGCGCTCTCCGACAAGCTCGACAGCGTCGGCTGGACGGTCTGGGTGCGCCGGATGATAGTGCTGCCGATCGGCGAGCGCTGGGCCATGATCGCCGTGCTGACAGCGGTGACCACTCCCCGGATCGTCTTCTACGCACTGCTCATCGGCTGCGCACTCGCCGCCTGCTACACCACCGCGGGCCGGCTGCTGCGCTCGCTGACCCGCAAGGCCGAGCGCACCGACCGCGCCGGCCGGGCGCTGGCCGAGCTCGCCGACTCGGGGCCGCTCGCGCAGGCCGTCGCCGCCGCGAGCCCGCGGCCCGCCGGCACCTTCACGGCCCCGCTGCTCGCGTTCGCAGGGGCCGCGGTGATCGTCGCGGCAGCCCTCTTCCTCCCCTTCGGCTCCTGGCTGACGGTGGCGGCCGCCGCGGTCTGCGCGATCCTGGCCGGGGCAGCAGTCTCGCGCCCGCTCACCGGAGCCCTCGACTGGCTCGTCCCCGGTCTTCCGGGCGGGCGAGTACTGCACGGTCCTGGTGCTCGCGGCCCGTAGCGATGTGCCGGGAGCCGTTCCCGCGGCCTTCGGCCTGGTCTCGGCCGTCGCCTACCATCACTACGACACGGTGTACCGCATCCGCGGCGGCACCGGAGCGCCGCCCCAGTGGCTGGTGCGCACGATCGGCGGGCACGAGGGCCGCACGCTCGTGGTGGCCGTATTCGCCGCCGTACTGACTCACCAATCAGGTTTCACCATGGCTCTCACCGCGCTCGCGGTGGCCGTGGCTCTGGTGGTGCTCGTGGAGTCAATCCGCTTCTGGGTGTCCTCCTCGGCCCCGCCGTACACGATGAAGGAGAACTCGTATGATCGGCCTCGTACTGGCAGCCGGTGCAGGACGACGTCTGCGTCCGTACACGGACACGCTTCCCAAGGCCCTGGTGCCGGTGGACGGCGAAGACGATCCTCGACCTGACGCTGGCCAACTTCGCCGAGGTCGGGCTCACCGAGGTCGCGATCGTCGTCGGCTACCGCAAGGAAGCGGTCTATGACCGCAAGGCGGAGCTCGAGTCGAAGTACGGCGTGAAGCTGACACTCATCGACAACGACAAGGCCGAGGAGTGGAACAACGCCTACTCCCTGTGGTGCGCCCGTGAGGTCCTGAAGCAGGGCGTCATCCTCGCCAACGGCGACACCGTGCACCCGGTGTCCGTGGAGAAGACCCTCCTGGCCGCCCGCGGCAAGGGCAGAAGATCATCCTCGCCCTCGACACGGTGAAGAACCTCGCCGACGAGGAGATGAAGGTCATCACGGACGCCGACAAGGGTGTGCAGCGCATCACCAAGCTGATGGACCCGGCCACCGCCAGTGGCGAGTACATCGGTCTCACGCTGATCGAGCCCGAGGCCGCCGAGAGCTCGCGGACGCCCTGAAGACCACCTTCGAGCGCGACCCCGACCTCTACTACGAGGACGGCTACCAGGAGCTCGTCAACAGGGGCTTCACCGTCGACGTGGCCCCCATCGGCACGGTGACATGGGTCGAGATCGACAACCACGAGGACCTCGCGAAGGGCCGGGAGATCGCGTGCCAGTACTGACCCGCCTCATTCCGTCCCCGGTCGTCGTCGATATCAGGCGTGGCGCCATGGACGATCTGGCCGGTCTCCTCGCCGACCAGCGGATCTCCGCGTCGGGCAAGCTCGCCATCGCGATCAGCGGTGGTTCCGGGCTTGCCCTGCGCGAGGCTCGCTCCGGTGCTGCCGGGTGCCGACTGGTACCCGGTCACCGACGGCACCATCGACTCCGCCGTGAAGCTCGCCGACGGCATCAAGGGCAACCGGTACGACGCGGTCGTCGGCCTCGGTGGCGGCAAGATCATCGATGTGACGAAGTACGCGGCGGCGCGGGTGGGCCTGCCCATGGTCGCCGTCGCGACGAATCTCTCCCACGACGGTCTCTGCTCACCGGTCGCCACCCTGGACAACGACAACGGGCGTGGCTCGTACGGAGTCCCCACCCCGATCGCCGTGGTCATCGACCTCGACATCATCCGTGAGGCCCCGCCCGCTATGTGCGCTCGGGCATCGGCGACGCGGTCTCCAACATCTCCTGTGTGGCCGACTGGGAACTGGCCCACCAGGTCAACGGGGAGGAGATCGACGGGCTCGCGGCAGCCATGGCGCGGCAGGCCGGAGAGGCCGTGCTGCGCCACCCGGCGGGGTCGGCGACGACGCCTTCCTCAAGGTGCTTGCCGAGGGGCTCGTGCTGACCGGCATCTCCATGTCGGTCGCAGGGGACTCCAGGCCGGCCTCCGGCGCCTGCCACGAGATCAACCACGCGTTCGACCTGCTGTTCCCCAGCGCGCCGCCAGCCACGGCGAGCAGGTCGGCCTCGGCGCCTGCTTCGCCATGCATCTGCGCGGCGCACAGCAGGAGTCACTGCTGATGGCGTCGATACTGCGCCGCCACGGGCTGCCGATCCTGCCCGACGAGATCGGCTTCACCGTCGACGAGTTCGTGCAGGCGGTCGACTACGCCCCGCAGACGCGGCCGGGACGTTTCACGATCCTGGAACACCTCAACCTGTCCACCGACCAGATCAGGGACGCGTACGCCGACTATGCAAAACCATCGGTAGCTGAGCTCCGGCCGGTCGTTCACCCTCCGGGTGTGAAGGACCGGCGAAGCGGTGAGCACTGGGCCGGCCGGCTCTACATGCGCGAGGTCTCGTTGCGCATCGACCGGCACCTGGTGAACACACGGGTCACGCCCAACCAGCTGACCTACGTGATGACCGTCGCCGGCGCCCTCGCCGCCCCGGCACTGCTCGTACCGGGCATCACGGGCGCACTGCTCGGCGTGCTGATGGTCCAGCTCTATCTGCTGCTCGACTGCGTCGACGGCGAGATCGCCCGCTGGAAGAAGCAGTACTCGCTCGCCGGGGTCTACCTGGACCGGGTCGCCGCCTACCTGTGCGACGCAGCGGTCCTGGTCGGCTTCGGCCTGCGCGCCGCCGACCTGTGGGGCGAGGGGCGGATCGACTGGCTGTGGGCCTTCCTCGGCACCCTGGCGGCGCTCGGCGCCATCCTGATCAAGGCCGAGACCGACCTCGTCGGCGTCGCCCGTCACCAGGGCGGGATGCCGCCGGTGAAGGAGGCGGCGTCCGAGCCGCGCTCGTCCGGAATGGCGCTGGCCCGCAAGGCCGCCGCAGGGCTGAAGTTCCACCGGCTGGTCCTCGGGGTCGAGGCCTCCCTGCTGATCCTCGCCGCGGCCATCCTGGACAGCGTCAGGGACGACCTGTTCTTCTCGCGGCTCGGCGTCGCGGTCCTGGCCGGCATCGCCCTCATACAGACACTGCTCCACCTCGTGTCCGTACTGGCTTCGAGCAGGCTGAAGTGAGTACGGGAACGGGCTCGGGCATGAAGCTCGGCGCGGTCATCATCACCATGGGCAACCGCCCCGCGGAACTGCGTGCCCTCCTCGACTCGGTCGCGGGGCAGGACGGCGACCGGATCGAGGTGGTCGTCGTCGGCAACGGTGCCGCGGTCCCGGACGTCCCCGCAGGTGTACGGACCGTGGAGCTGCCGGAGAACCTCGGCATTCCCGGCGGCCGTAACGTCGGCATCGAGGCGTTCGGTCCGTCCGGTGCGGATGTGGACGCGCTGCTCTTCCTCGACGACGACGGACTGCTGCCGAACACCGACACCGCCGAGCTGTGCAGGCAGGCGTTCACCACGGACCCGAAGCTCGGCATCGTCACCTTCCGGATCGCCGACCCGGAGACCGGAGTCACGCAGCGCCGGCACGTGCCGCGGCTGCGGGCCTCCGACCCGATGCGCTCGTCGCGGGTGACGACGTTCCTCGGCGGCGCCAACGCCGTACGCACGCAGGTGATCGCCGAGGTCGGCGCACTTCCCGGCGAGTTCTTCTACGCGCACGAGGAGACCGATCTCGCCTGGCGGGCGCTGGACGCCGGCTGGATGATCGACTACCGCTCGGACATGGTCCTCAACCATCCGACCACCGCTCCCTCGCGCCATGCGGTCTATCACCGCATGGTGGCGCGCAACCGGGTCTGGCTCGCACGCCGCAACCTGCCCGCGCCGCTGGTCCCCGTGTACGTCGGCGTCTGGCTGCTGCTCACCCTGCTCCGCAGGCCTCGGTGCCCGCACTGAAGGCATGGTTCGGCGGCTTCCGGGAAGGCTGGGCGAAGCCCTGTGGGCCTCGGCGTCCAATGAAGTGGCGTACGGTGTGGCGGTTGACCAGGCTGGGCCGGCCTCCGGTGATCTGAGAGGCTCTCCTCTGAGACCATGAGGCGTATTTTTTCCGGGACCTGTCCGCCTGAACCGCGCCCGCGACTGGCTGCGCATCTTGAAGACGAGAGTTTCCACTTGTGAGTGACACAACCCATGACGGCGGGCTCGCACTGAGTACCCCGCCCTCTGCCGACAAGGGGCTGAGCGCGGCCCAGGTGGCCGCCAAATACGGCCTGACGGTGAGCGGTGCCAGGCCGGGGCTGCTCGAGTACATCCGTCAGCTCTGGGGTCGCCGCCACTTCATCCTGGCGTTCTCCCGGGCGAAGCTGACCGCGCAGTACAGCCAGGCCAAGCTCGGTCAGCTGTGGCAGGTGGCGACACCCTGCTGAACGCGCTGGTCTATTTCCTGATCTTCGGGCTGATTCTGGGGACCCGGAAGGGGATGACCCCGGAGGTCTTCATCCCGTTCCTGGTGACAGGCGTCTTCGTCTTCACCTTCACCCAGAGCTCGGTGATGGCGGGGTGCGGTCCATCGCCGGCAACCTCGGGCTGGTGCGGGCGCTGCACTTCCCGCGCGCCTCACTGCCGATCTCGTTCTCGCTGCAGCAGCTCCAGCAGCTGCTGTACTCGATGATCGTGCTGCTGCTCATCGTCGTCGGCTTCGGCAGTTATCCGGCGCTCTCGTGGCTGCTGATCGTCCCGGCGCTGGCCATGCAGTTCCTCTTCAACACCGGTCTGGCGCTGATCATGGCCAGACTGGGCAGCAAGACGCCCGACCTGGCGCAGCTGATGCCCTTCATCATGCGGACCTGGATGTACGCGTCGGGTGTCATGTTCTCCATCCCGGTGATGCTTGCGGACAAGCCGCAGTGGGTCGCGGACGTGCTGCAGTACAACCCGGCGGCCATCTACATGGATCTGGTCCGCTTCGCGTTGATCGACGGCTACGGCTCGGAGAATCTGCCGCAGCATGTCTGGGCCATCGGTCTCGCCTGGGCGCTTCTGGTGGGCGTCGCGGGCTTTGTGTACTTCTGGAAGGCAGAGGACCGGTACGGCCGTGGCTGAGGAACAAGGAGTTCAGGAACGCATCCCCACCGTCATCGCCGACGATGTGCACATCGTGTACCGGGTCAACAGCTCGGGCGGCGGCAAAGGCGGCGCCACCGCGGCGCTGAGCCGCATCCTGGGCCGTGGCAAGCGTGAGTCGCGCGGTGTCCGCAAGGTGCACGCGGTACGCGGAGTCACCTTCACTGCCTACCGCGGTGAGGCGATCGGCCTGATCGGCACCAACGGCTCGGGCAAGTCCACTCTGCTGCGGGCCATCGCCGGACTGCTGCCGACCGAGCACGGCAAGGTGTACACCGATGGTCAGCCCTCGCTGCTCGGTGTGAACGCGGCACTGATGAGCGACCTGACCGGTGAGCGCAATGTCGTGCTCGGCGGGCTCGCCATGGGGATGAGCCGCGAGGAGATCCACGAGCGGTACGAGAGCATCGTGGAGTTCTCCGGGATCAACGAGAAGGGCGACTTCATCACGCTGCCGATGCGGACGTACTCCTCGGGCATGGCGGCACGGCTGCGTTTCTCCATCGCCGCGGCCAAGAACCACGATGTCCTCATGATCGACGAGGCGCTGGCCACCGGTGACCGCAAGTTCCGGGTCCGGTCCGAGCAGCGGATCCGTGAGCTCCGCAAGGAGGCGGGCACCGTCTTCCTCGTCAGCCACAACAACAAGACGATCCAGGACACCTGCGACCGGGTGCTGTGGCTGGAGAAGGGCGAGCTCCTGATGGACGGCCCCGCCGAAGAAGTGCTCAAGGCATACGAGCGGGAGACCAGCAAGTAGTCCCTCGTTTCCCGGTGGCCCCGCAGTACACGGCGGGGCCATCGCGGTGCCTGCCCCGGGTGTCGGCGTGCCGCAGTACGCTCCAGGGATGGTCTCCTCCCCGGATGACGTCAATTGCCCGGGATCGGGGAAGGTTGGCGGCCAGCCAGGTGTTGCCGTAACGCACGACACACCCGGCGCGGGCCTGATAGCTGTACAACGTAAGCTGAGCGGGTGTTGATTCGCGGCAAGTGGGGTGATAAGCCCCGGTGCATCACGCGTAGCGCGCCGGTCGCACTCGAGAGGGCGAGCGGCGTGTCCGAAAAGGGATGTTTTGGGTCGGCGGTGTAGAACGGGAGATATGACGGCAATGATGGGAAATCTCCAGCTCCGACGTGGTTTCGCCGTCCCCGCGTCGGGCGGTACGCAGTGACCCGTACTCAGCAGGTGCACACAGACGCAGTCGCATCCACCACCCTCGGCAAGGCCGCGGACGAGAACTTCCCCGTGGCCCCGTTCTTTCTGCCGCGCGCCTGGCGTGACGACCTGATGGCCGTCTACGGCTATGCCCGCCTCGTCGACGACATCGGTGACGGCGACCTCGCACCCGGTGGTGCCGACGCGCGTCACCTAGGTCTGGAACCCGGGCAGAGCGAGGACCGGCCCGCTGTGCTCGACGCTCTTGAGGCCGACCTGCGCCGCGTCTTCAGTGCCACCGGAGACGGTCCGCGCCACCCCTGCTGCGCGCACTGCGCCCCACCGTGCGGCGCTGCGCACTCACCCCGAGCCCTTCCTCGCCCTGATCGAGGCCAACCGCCAGGATCAGAAGGTCCGCCGCTACGGGACGTACGAGGAGCCTCGCCTACTGCGAGCTCTCCGCCAACCCCGTCGGCAGGCTGGTCCTGCAGATCACAGGCACCGCCAGCCCCGAACGGATCCGTCGCTCCGACGCGGTCTGCACGGGGCTGCAGATCGTCGAGCACCTTCAGGACGTGGCCGAGGACCTGGGCCACGACCGGATCTATCTGCCCGCCGAGGACATGGCCCGGTTCCATGTGAGTGAATCCGACCTGGCCATGCCTTCCGGGGTGCGTCGGTGCGTACCCTGATCGCCTTCGAAGCGGAACGCGCTCTCGAGCTCCTGAATGAAGGCACCCCTGGTGGGTAGCGTCAACGGCAGACTCAAACTGCTGCTCGCCGGATTCGTCGCCGGGGCGGGCCGCCCTCACTGCGATCTCCGCTGCCGGGTACGACGTACTGCCCGGACCGCCCGGACCCACGACGCCCAGCCTGCTGCGCGAAGTGGGAGTTGTCTTGCGAAGAGCGCGTAGAGAGGGTGAACCGGACCGTGGAGGGACAGACGACGTACATGTCGCCGCCGGTGCAGGCCGCATACAGTTACTGCGAGGCCGTCACCGGACAGCAGGCCCGTAATTTCGCGTACGGCATCAGGCTGCTGCCGTACGAGAAGCGGCAGGCCATGTCGGCGTTGTACGCCTTCTCCCGGCGGGTCGACGACATCGGTGACGGTGAGCTGCCCCGGAGACCAAGCGCACCCGCCTCGAGGGCACCCGGGAACTGCTCGACCGGATCCGGAACGGCACCGTCGACGAGGACGACACCGACCCGGTGGCCGTCGCGCTCGCCGATGCCGCGCACCGCTTCCTGCTGCCGCTGGGTGGACTCGATGAGCTCATCGACGGCGTGCTGATGGACGTGCGCGGAGAGACCTACGAGACCTGGGGCGACCTCAGGACCTACTGCCGGTGTGTCGCCGGGGCCATCGGGCGGCTCAGCCTGGGCGTTTTCGGTACGGAACCGGGTGTACCGGGCGCCGACCGTGCCGCCGAGTACGCCGATACCCTCGGCCTCGCGCTCCAGCTCACCAACATTCTGCGGGACCTCCGCGAGGACGCCGGGAACGGGCGTACGTACCTGCCCGCCGACGACCTCGCCAAGTTCGGCTGCTCGGCCGGTTTCCACCGGGCGACCCCGCCGGACGGCTCGGACTTCGCGGGCCTGGTGCACTTCGAGGTGCGACGTGCCCGCGCCCTGTTCGCCGAGGGCTACCGCCTGCTGCCGATGCTGGACCGCCGCAGCGGCGCCTGCGTCGCTGCCATGGCGGGAATCTACCGCCGGCTCCTGGACCGGATCGAGCGTGACCCCGAGGCCGTACTGCGTGGCCGGGTCTCGCTGCCCGGCCATGAGAAGGCCTACGTGGCGGTGCGCGGCCTTTCCGGACTCGACGCGCGGTACATTTCGCGTCGGACGGCCAGGGGCGTGCCTGATGACGCATCCGACTACGGGCGATCGGCGGGCAACCCTCCGACTGCCCCATGCGTCCCTGACCGCGACGACTCTGTGGGAGACGACCGTGACTGCGACAACCCGGCGGAAGGGGAACGCATGACACCGCAGGACCCGGGTTCCTCGCGTGCCGTGGTCGTCGGCGGCGGTATCGCCGGCATCACGACGGCGCTGCGTCTGGCCGATGCCGGGCTCGACGTCACCCTGCTCGAAGGGCGGCCCCGGCTCGGCGGGCTGGCCTTCTCCTTCCGTCGCGGCGATCTGAGTGTCGACAACGGCCAGCATGTCTATCTGCGCTGCTGCACCGGCTACCGCTGGCTGCTGGACCGGATCGGCGGAGCACATCTCGCACCGTTGCAGGACCGCCTGGACGTGCCCGTGCTCGACGTCGGCCGGCCCGGATCACCGCGGCTCGGACGACTGCGCCGCAACGGCCTGCCCGTACCGCTGCACCTCGCCGCCGGGCTGGCCGCCTACCCGCACCTCTCGCTCGCCGAGAAGGCGAGCGTGGGCGGCCGCCTCGCGCTCGGCCGACTGGACCCGGCCGACCCGCGCTCGACGGCATCGACTTCGCGACCTGGCTCGCCCGGCACGGACAGTCGCAGCGCACCATCGAGGCCCTCTGGGACCTCGTCGGCGTCGCGACGCTCAACGCGACCGCGCCGAACGCTTCCATGGCACTCGCCGCCATGGTCTTCAAGACCGGTCTGCTCTCCGAGCCCGGCGCGGCCGACATCGGCTGGGCCGCCGTGCCGCTCGGCGACCTGCACGACACGCTGACCCGCAAGGCGCTCGACTCCGCCGGGGTAAGGACGCAACTGCGCACCAGGCCGATTCCGTCACCCGTACCGGGGACGGCAGGTGGGCGGTCGCGACGTCCGGTGAAACGATCGAGGCCGACACGGTCGTCCTGGCGGTGCCGCAGGGCGAGACCCACGGGCTGCTGCCCGACGGTGCGCTCGATGATCCCGGCCGGCTGCTCGACATCGACAACGCGCCCATCCTCAACGTGCACGTCGTCTACGACCGCAAGGTGCTGCGCAGGCCGTTCTTCGCTGCGCTCGGCTCGCCTGTCCAGTGGGTGTTCGACCGCACCGAGACGTCGGGGCTCCGCGGTGGCGGTCAGTATCTGGCCGTGTCCCAGTCCGCGGCGCAGGACGAGATCGATCTGCCCGTGGCCGAGCTGCGCAGCCGCTACCTGCCGGAACTGGAGCGGCTGCTTCCGGCTGCCCGGGGAGCCGGTATCCGCGACTTCTTCGTCACCCGGGAGCGCACCGCGACGTTCGCGCCCACCCGGGGTCGGCCGGCTCCGGCCCGGCACCCGTACCCGCGCCCCCGGCCTCCACCTGGCGGGAGCCTGGACTGACACCGGCTGGCCCGCGACGATGGAGGGTGCGGTCCGCAGCGGCTTCAGTGCCGTGGACGCCGCGCTCCAAGTGCTCGGCCGCCCCCATGTACACCCGCTGCAGGAGGCGGCATGAGCATTGCCACCGGAACAAGAGGAGAGTCAGTGACCCCGGCGAATCCGGCAATCGACACCGTGGCAGACACCGCGGACGTCACCGTGCTTCTGGAGCGCGGACGAGCGATGTCAGCGCCGGTGCTGCGGGCTGCCGTGGACCGGCTCGCGCCGCCCATGGACACCGTCGCCGCTTATCACTTCGGCTGGATCGACGCCCATGGCCGGCCCGCCGACGGCGACGGCGGCAGGCCGTACGCCCGCGCTCGCGCTGCTGTCCGCGGAGGCCGCGGGCGCTGCGCCCGAGGCGGGATTCCCGGTGCCGTGGCCGTCGAACTCGTGCACAACTTCTCGCTGCTGCACGACGATCTGATGGACGGCGACGAGCAGCGCCGCCACCGCGACACCGTGTGGAAGGTGCACGGACCGGCGCAGGCGATCCTTGTCGGCGACGCTCTTTTCGCGCTCGCCAATGAGGTCCTGCTGGAGCTGGGCACGGTGGAAGCGGGCCGGGCCGCCCGCCGCCTGACCACCGCCACCCGCAAGCTCATCGACGGCCAGGCCCAGGACATGTCCTACGAGCACCGCGAGCGGGTCACCGTCGAGGAATGCCTGGAGATGGAGGGCAACAAGACGGGCGCCCTGCTGGCCTGTGCCGTCTCCATCGGCGCCGTGCTCGGCGGCGCCGACGACCGCACCGCGGACATCCTGGAGTCGTACGGCTACCACCTCGGTCTCGCCTTCCAGGCCGTCGACGACCTGCTCGGCATCTGGGGCGACCCGGAGGCCACCGGAAAGCAGACCTGGAGCGATCTGCGCCAGCGCAAGAAGTCCCTGCCGGTGGTCGCCGCCCTCGCCGCGGGCGGACCGGCCTCCGAGCGTCTGGGCGAGCTGCTTGCCGCCGACGCCAAGAGCAGCGACTTCGACAGCTTCTCCGAAGAGGAGTTCGCCGCCCGTGCGGCGCTCATCGAGGAGGCGGGCGGCCGCGAGTGGACCGCCCAGGAAGCCCGCCGTCAGCACGCCGTCGCAATCGAGGCGCTGCACGGTGTCGACATGCCGGAACACGTGCGGGCGCAGCTCACCGAGCTCGCCGACTTCGTCGTCGTACGAAAGAGATGATCACCATTCGCATATGACTCGCAGTCGCCGTCGGGCGTCCACAACGGGCGCCCGACGACGGAGACCCCAGCACAGCAGAGGACCAAACTGCACGAAGGGGAAGCCATGACAGCGACGACCGACGGAAGCACCGGGGCCGCGGACCTCCGCGCAGCCTCGGCCAGCGATCCGACCGAATCAACCATCGCCGCGGACGGCGTACTCGCCGCCGCGCGGCGGGCCACGGAACGCTCGGTGGAGCATCTCCTTGGCAGGCAGGACGAGCAGGGCTGGTGGAAGGGCGACCTCGCCACCAACATCACGATGGACGCCGAGGACCTGCTGCTCCGCCAGTTCCTCGGGATCCAGGACCCGGCCACGGTCCAGGCCGCGGGCCGGTTCATCCGCGGCGAGCAGCTCGGCGACGGCACCTGGGCCACCTTCTACGGCGGGCCCGGTGACCTCTCCGCCACCATCGAGGGGTACGTGGCGCTCCGGCTGGCCGGGGACAGACCCGACGACCCGCACATGATCCGCGCGGCGCGGTGGGTGAGAGAACAGGGCGGAATCGCCGCCTCCCGGGTCTTCACCCGGATCTGGCTCGCTCTCTTCGGCTGGTGGAAGTGGGACGATCTGCCGGAGCTTCCACCGGAACTGATGTTCTTTCCCAAGTGGGTTCCGCTCAACATCTACGACTTCGGCTGCTGGGCGCGCCAGACCATCGTTCCGTTGACAATCGTATCGGCAAAGCGGCCCGTACGGCCAGCGCCGTTCGCGCTGGACGAGCTGCACACCGATCCGGCCTGCCCAAATCCGGCCAAGAGTACTGCTCCGGTGGCCAGTTGGGACGGCATCTTCCAGCGTCTGGACAAGGCGCTGCACGTCTACAAGGTCGCTCCGCGCAGACTGCGCCGCATCGCCATGAATGCGGCGGCGCGCTGGATCATCGAACGCCAGGAGAACGACGGCTGCTGGGGCGGCATCCAGCCGCCCGCCGTGTACTCGGTCATCGCCCTGCATCTGCTCGGCTACGACCTCGACCACCCGGTGATGCGGGCCGGGCTCGCCTCGCTGGACCGGTTCACCGTCTGGCGCGAGGACGGCGCCCGCATGATCGAGGCCTGCCAGTCACCGGTATGGGACACCTGTCTGGCCACGATCGCGCTCGCCGACGCGGGGCTGAGCCCCGACCACCCGGCGCTCGTGAAGGCCGCCGACTGGATGCTCGGCGAGGAGATCGTGCGACCGGGGACTGGTCCGTACGCAGGCCGGAACTGCCCCGGGGATGGGCGTTCGAGTTTCACAACGACAACTACCCCGATATCGACGACACCGCGGAAGTCGTCCTGGCGCTGCGCCGCGTCCGCCATCCGGACCCGGACAGACTCGAGGGCGCGATCACCCGCGGAGTGCGCTGGAACCTCGGCATGCAGTCGCGCAACGGAGCCTGGGGCGCCTTCGACGCGGACAACACCAGCCCCTTCCCCAATCGGCTGCCGTTCTGCGACTTCGGCGAGGTCATCGACCCGCCGTCCGCCGATGTCACCGGTCACGTGGTGGAGATGCTTGCCATTGAGGGCCTGTCCCATGACCCCGTACCCGGCGGGGCATCGAGTGGCTGCTGGCCGAACAGGAGGCGAGCGGAGCCTGGTTCGGCCGGTGGGGCGTCAACTATGTCTACGGCACCGGGTCCGTGGTGCCCGCACTGGTCGCCGCCGGACTGCCCACCGCACATCCGTCGATCCGCCGGGCGGCCGGCTGGCTCGAGTCCGTCCAGAACGACGACGGCGGCTGGGGCGAGGACCTGCGCTCCTACCGGGAGGAGAAGTGGATCGGGCACGGCACCTCGACCGCCTCCCAGACCGCCTGGGCGCTCCTCGCGCCTCGCCGCCGGGAAGCGTGACAGCAGGTCCGTGGAACGGGGCATCGCCTGGCTGGCCCAGACACAGCAGCCGGACGGCTCCTGGGACGAGCCGTACTTCACCGGAACCGGCTTCCCCTGGGACTTCTCCATCAACTACCACCTCTACCGGCAGGTCTTCCCGCTGACCGCCCTCGGCCGGTACGTGTACGGCGATCCGTTCGCCACGAGTACCGGTCCCGGTCCCGGCGAGGGGCCTGATGGGCGATACACAGGGCAGACCGGACCGGTGGCGCCGCTGCTGATCGCCTGTGCGCTGGGCATCGAACAACTCGCCCTGCGCACCGGCCGTGGCAACGGCGCACCCGGCCCGGTCACCGTCATCCGGACCGGGATGGGCCCGAAGGCCGCCGAAGCGGGCATCCGGCGCGCACTGGGACGGGACGGTGGCCGGGGCGCCGCGGTCATCGCAGCCGGCTTCTGCGCCGGCCTGGCCCCGGATGCACCCAGGTGACCTCGTGGTGGCCGAGGAGACCCGGGACGACAATGGCACGACCCCTGTACCGACACGGGCCTGCTGGTCGACGCCCTTGTCAGGGCGGTGCCCGGACGCACCGTCCACACCGGCCCGCTCACCGGCTCCGGACACGTGGTCCGGGGACCGGAGCGGGCCGGGCTGCGCGCTACCGGCGCGATCGCGGTGGACATGGAGTCCGCCGCCACACTCCGCACCGCCGTACGGACCGGGGCACGCCCGGTTGCCGCCGTACGGGTGGTCGTGGACGCTCAGAGCACGAGCTCGTCCGTATCGGCACGGTCCGCGGTGGAATATCGGCTTTCCGCGTTCTCCGTGCCGTCCTGCCGGCTTTCTATGAATGGCACCGATCTTTGCTGCTCCCCAGGAGGTGAGCCCAGATGGCCATGCCGCTCCGTCAGTCCATCAAGGTTGCGACGTATCTCATCGAACAAAGCTCCGCAAGCGGGAAAAGTTCCCGCTGATTGTTGAGCTGGAGCCCCTGTTCGCCTGCAATCTGGCGTGCGAAGGCTGTGGAAAGATCCAGCACCCGGCCGGGGTGCTCAAGCAGCGCATGCCGGTCGCCCAGGCGGTGGGTGCGGTGCTCGAATCAGGTGCCCCATGGTGTCCATCGCGGGCGGCGAGCCCTGATGCACCCGCAGATCGACGAGATCGTGCGTCAGCTGGTGGCCAAGAAGAAGTACGTCTTCCTCTGCACCAACGCCATGCTGATGCGCAAGAAGCTCGAGAAGTTCACGCCGTCGCCCTACTTCGCCTTCGCCGTGCACATCGACGGCCTGCGCGAACGGCACGACGAATCGGTCGCCAAGGAGGGCGTCTTCGACGAGGCGGTGGCGGCGATGAAGGAGGCCAAGGCGCGCGGCTTCCGGGTCACCACCAACTCCACGTTCTTCAACACCGACACCCGCAGACCATCATCGAGGTCCTGAACTACCTCAATGACGATCTGAAGGTCGACGAGATGATGATCTCGCCCGCCTACGCCTACGAGAAGGCGCCGGACCAGGAGCACTTCCTGGGTGTGGAGCAGACCCGCGAGCTCTTCAAGAAGTCCTTCGCAGGCGGGAACAGGGAGCGCTGGAGGCTCAATCACTCCCCGCTCTTCCTGGACTTCCTGGAGGGCAAGGCGGACTTCGCGTGCACCGCCTGGGCGATCCCCAACTATTCGCTCTTCGGGTGGCAGCGCCCTGCTATCTGATGAACGACGGGTACGTCCCCACGTACCGGGAGCTCATCGAGGAGACCGACTGGGAAAAGTACGGCCGCGGCAAGGATCCGCGCTGCGCCAACTGCATGGCGCACTGTGGCTATGAGCCCACCGCTGTCCTCGCGACCATGGGGTCGCTGAAGGAATCCCTGCGCGCCGCGCGGAGACCATCGGCGGGAACCGGTGACGTGATGACCACTGGAGAGCCAGTTGAACTGGGTCTCCCCGAGCTGCCGGCCCGGCCGCTCGCGATGCGCCGCTCTCGCGGCGCATCCAGGTCGGGTCGGTGGCCGTCGGTGGGGATGCACCGGTGTCGGTGCAGTCGATGACGACGACGCGTACGTCGGACATCGGTGCGACGTTGCAGCAGATCGCTGAGCTGACGGCGTCGGGTTGTCAGATCGTGCGGGTGGCGTGTCCGACGCAGGATGATGCGGATGCGCTGGCGACGATTGCGCGGAAGTCGCAGTTGCCGGTGATCGCGGATATTCATTTCCAGCCGAAGTACGTGTTCGCGGCGATCGATGCGGGTGTGCGGCGGTCCGGGTGAATCCGGGCAACATCAAGCAGTTCGATGACAAGGTGAAGGAGATCGCGAAGGCGGCGGGGATGCGGGGACTCCGATTCGTATCGGGGTGAACGCGGGTTCGCTGGATGCGCGGTTGCTGAAGAAGTACGGGAAGGCGACGCCGGAGGCTCTGGTGGAGTCGGCGCTGTGGGAGGCGTCGTTGTTCGAGGAGCACGGGTTCCGGGACATCAAGATTTCGGTGAAGCACAACGATCCGGTGGTGATGGTGAATGCGTACCGTCAGCTGGCGGCGCAGAGTGACTATCCGCTGCATCTGGGTGTGACGGAGGCGGGTCCGGCTTTCCAGGGGACGATCAAGTCGGCGGTGGCGTTCGGTGCGCTGTTGTCGGAGGGATCGGGGACACGATCCGGTGTCGTTGTCGGCTCCGCCGGTGGAGGAGGTCAAGGTCGGGCTGCAGATTCTGGAGTCGTTGAATCTGAAGCAGCGTCGGCTGGAGATCGTGTCGTGTCCGTCGTGCGGGCGTGCGCAGGTGGATGTGTACAAGCTGGCGGATCAGGTGAGTGCGGGTCTTGAGGGTATGGAGGTCCCGTTGCGGGTGGCGGTGATGGGCTGTGTCGTCAATGGTCCGGGTGAGGCGCGTGAGGCCGATCTGGGTGTGGCGTCCGGTAACGGCAAGGGCAGATCTTCGTGAAGGGTGAGGTCATCAAGACCGTCCCGGAGTCGAAGATCGTCGAGACCCTCATCGAGGAAGCCATGAAGATCGCAGAAGACATGGAGGACGCGGGCGCCCTCCGGGGCTCCCGCGGTGGCCGTGAGCTGAAACAGGACCAGAGAGGGGCCAGAGCGTGACGATGCTGGAATCCATCAAGGGACCGCAGGATCTCAAGGCGCTGAGCGGACCGGAGCTCGGCGAACTCGCCCAGGACATCAGGAAGTTCCTGATCAGTGCGGTGGCCAGAACGGGTGGCCATCTCGGGCCCAATCTCGGAGTGGTGGAGCTTTCCATCGCTCTGCACCGGGCCTTCGATTCACCGGTCGACCGCATCCTGTGGGACACCGGGCACCAGAGTTACGTACACAAACTCCTCACCGGGCGTCAGGACTTCTCCAAGCTGCGGAGCAAGGGGCCTCTCCGGCTACCCCTCCCGCGAGGAGTCCGAGCACGACGTCATCGAGAACTCGCACGCCTCCACCGTGCTGGGCTGGGCCGACGGCCTGGCCAAGGCCAACGAAGTTCTGGGCCGTCCCCATCACGTCGTCGCAGTCATCGGGGACGGAGCACTCACCGGCGGTATGGCCTGGGAGGCGCTCAACAACATCGCTGCCGCCCGGGACCGCCCGCTGATCATCGTCGTGAACGACAACGAGCGCTCGTACGCCCCGACGATCGGTGGCGTCGCGGATCACCTCGCCACCCTGCGTACCACCGACGGATACGAGCGCTTCCTGTCCTGGGGCAGGGGTGCTCCAGCAGACCCCGGTCATCGGTCAGCCGCTGTACGAATCGCTGCACGGCGCGAAGAAGGGTTCAAGGACGCCTTTGCTCCGCAGGGCATGTTCGAGGACCTCGGGCTCAAATACGTCGGTCCCATCGACGGCCACGACACAGCGGCGGTCGAGTCCGCACTGAACCGCGCCAAGCGATTCCACGGCCCAGTGCTGGTGCACTGCCTCACGGAGAAGGGCCGTGGCTATCCGCCCGCGCTCGCCGATGACGCGGACCGCTTTCATACGGTCGGCGCAATGGACCCGTTGACCTGTGAACCGCTCGTCGTCCCCGGCGCACCGTCATGGACATCCGTGTTCGGCGACGAGATCGCTGCGATCGGGGCCGAACGGCCGGACGTTGTCGCGATCACCGCGGCGATGCTGCACCCCGTCGGGCTGACCAGGTTCGCCGACGAATTCCCCGACCGGGTCTGGGACGTCGGCATTGCCGAGCAGCATGCGACCGTCTCCGCGGCGGGGCTCGCCACCGGCGGGCTGCACCCGGTCGTCGCCGTCTACGCCACTTTCCTCAACCGGGCGTTCGACCAGCTGCTGATGGATGTCGCACTGCACAGGTGCGCGGTGACGTTCGTCCTGGACCGGGCAGGTGTCACAGGCGTCGACGGGCCTTCGCACAACGGAATGTGGGACATGTCGCTGCTTCAGGTCGTCCCCGGCCTGCGGATCGCCGCTCCACGCGACGCCGACCGGCTCCGTGCCGAGCTGCGCGAAGCCGTCGACATCGACGATGCGCCGACCGTGATCCGGTTCCCGAAGGCATCGGTGGGGAGCCCGTTGCGGCCATCGGCCGCATCGGCGGCATGGACGTCCTGCACCGGGCCGAGGATCCCGAGGTGCTGCTGGTTGCGGTGGGTGTGCTCGCCCCGGTCTGCCTGCAGGCCGCCGACCTGCTCGCGGGAGCGGGCATCCGGTGCACGGTCGTCGACCCGCGCTGGGTCAAACCCGTTGACGAACAGCTGCCCCGGCTCGCCGGACAGCATCGGCTGGTCGCCGTCGTCGAGGACAACAGCCGGGCAGGCGGGGTCGGTTCGGCCGTAGGGCAGGCCCTGCGGGATGCCGGGGTCGACGTACCACTGCGGACGTTCGGGATCCCCGAGGAGTTCCTCGCACACGCCAAGCGTGCCGAAGTGCTGGCCGATATCGGGCTCACACCGGTGGAGATCGCAGGAGGCATCGGTGCCGCGCTCGCCGGCAGGATGCAGGCTCCGGAGCAGGACATGCCGAAGGGAGCGGGGCATGAAGGACGGTGAACACAAGGGTTTCGATCTGGCGCAGCTCTCGCGGAGCGCGGCGCGGAACGCTACGACCTGCATACGCGCCACCTCAACCACCAGCTGCCACGCATGCTCCGTACCATCGGCTTCGACAAGGTCTACGAGCGGGCCGAGGGTGCCTACTTCTGGGACGCGGACGGTAACGACTACCTCGACATGCTGGCCGGCTTCGGGGTGATGGGGCTCGGCAGGCACCACCCGGTCGTGCGCAAGGCGCTGCACGACGTCCTGGATGCCTCGCTGGCCGACCTCACCCGCTTCGACTGCCAGCCGCTGCCCGGGCTGCTGGCCGAGAAGCTGCTGGCACACAGCCCTCATCTGGACCGGGTGTTCTTCGGGAACAGCGGTACGGAAGCGGTCGAGACCGCGCTGAAGTTCGCCCGGTACGCGACCGGGAAACCTCGCATCCTCTACTGCACCCACGCCTTCCACGGGCTGACCACCGGTGCGCTCTCGGTCAATGGCGAGGACGGGTTCCGGGACGGGTTCGCACCGCTGCTGCCGGACACGGCGATCGGACTCGGCGACCTGGACGCCCTGCGGCGGGAACTGAAGCGGGGTGACGTGGCGGGCCTGGTCGTCGAGCCCATCCAGGGCAAGGGCGTCCATGGCGCACCGCCCGGCTTCCTGCCGGCCGCTCAGGAGCTGTTGCACCGGCACAAGGCGCTGCTCATCGTGGACGAGGTGCAGACCGGCCTCGGCAGGACCGGGGACTTCTACGCGTACCAGCACGAGGAGGGCGTCGAGCCCGACCTGGTCTGTGTCGCCAAGGCGCTCTCCGGTGGATATGTGCCGGTCGGAGCGACCCTCGGCAAGGACTGGATCTTCAAGCGCGTCTACTCCTCCATGGACCGGGTCCTGGTCCACTCGGCAAGCTTCGGTTCCAACGCCCAGGCCATGGCGGCGGGGCTCGCGGTGCTCGCGGTAATGGAGGACGAGGAAACCGTCGCCAATGCCCGCCGCACCGGCGATCTGCTGCGAGAAAGGCTCGCCGCGCTGGTCGGCCGCTACGAGCTGCTGCACGAGGTGCGCGGGCGCGGGCTGATGATCGGCATCGAATTCGGGCGGCCGTCCTCGCTGAAGCTCCGCAGCCGCTGGACGATGCTGCAGGCGGCCCGGAAGGGCTCTTCGCGCAGATGGTCGTGGTCCCGCTGCTGCAGAAGCACCGGATCCTCACGCAGGTGTCCGGCGACCATCTGGAAGTGATCAAGCTGATTCCGCCGCTGATCATCGGGGAGTCGGAGGTGGACCGGTTCGTGACCGCGTTCTCCGCCGTCATGGATGACGCGCACAGTGGCGGCGGACTGATGTGGGACTTCGGCAGGACGCTGGTGAAACAGGCCGTCGCAAATCGCTGAGTCCGGACGCCGGATATTGCCTCGGAGGTAAGAAATTTGCCTCTGGGGAAAGTTACTGGCCAAATGGAGGCATGAATCCTCCCGATGGAGAGGTGGCCGACGAGCTGCCCGGGTCGCGCCTCGCCTGCGCGACCTGCGCCGAAACCGAGGCCTCACGCTGGAGGCCGCCGCTGGGCGGGCGGGCCTCGCCGGCCCACCTCTCCCGGCTCGAACGGGCCGCAGGCAGCCCTCGCTGCCGATGCTGCTCGGGCTTGCCCGGATCTACGGTACGACGGTTTCCGACCTCCTCGGCGAGTTGGCGCCCGAACGTGACGCGATCGTCCGTGCCGCTCCGTTCGGTGGCGCGGAGGCCGACGGCTGGCTGTACCAGCAGGCCGGCGGCCCCGGCCGGCCATGCAGGCGCTGCGCGTCCGGGTCCCGTACGGCACCCAGGGGATCTCGTACGCGTACATCCCGGCGAGGAGTGGCTGCACGTCGTCGCCGGGCGCCTGCGGGTGAGCCTGGGGAGACCGTGCACGATCTCGATCCCGGTGACAGCGCGCATTTCGACTCGCTCACCCCGCATCGGATCGCGGCCCTCGACCGCGCCGGGACGGAGCTGTTCTTCGTTCACACGCTGCTGCAGAGCACCGCTGCCGAGCTCTGCCTGGGCAACGCGATCCACCGCCGCTGAACCCGGCGGCTGCCGTAGCCCCTTCGTTCCTCGGCCCGAGCGGTCGACAGAGAGGACTGTCATGTCCGATTCAGAGAACTACGACCCGCTCACCCGCGCAGGCCGAAGAAGACGAGCGACACACAGGAGCGGAGGATGCCCCGTGGTTTGGTGATCCGGCTCTTCGCCTATCTGGTGGCCGGGCACGTCGTCGCAGGCTTCCTGTTCCTGCTGTTCACCGTTGCGGGCAGGGCTGAGCAGCCCCGAAGGGCTACGGCTGCTCGACGAGGCGCTCGCGCAGCTTCTGGAGGGTCTCCGGGGCGAGCTTCAGCCCCTCACCGAGATAGCGGTCCGTACTGCCCCAGGTCTCATCGATGGTGCTGAAGGCTGCGGCCAGGTACTCCGTGCGAGCGCCGAAGAGCGGATTGAGCAGCTCCATCACCTCGTCCGACATCCCGGCGGACGAGGAGTCACTGCGCCGTACCCGGTAGCGGCGGTGGGCGTCGTTGGACTTGAGATAGTCGGACTCGATGGCCTCCCGCTCCACGCCGACGGCCAGCAACGACACCGCGATGGACAGGCCCGCACGGTCCTTGCCCGCGGCGCAGTGCATCAGTGCGGGCACGCTGTCCTCGGCCAGGGCGTGCAGCACCCGGCTGTGCTCGGCGGTGCGGTCCGTGATGATCGAGCGGTACGAGGCGATCATGCGGTCCGCTCCCTTGCTGCCGGCAAGGATCGAGCGCAGCTGCTGGATGTCGCCGTCGTGCACCAGTCGCCAGAACTCGGCGCCGTCGGCCGGGTCGGAGAGCGGAATGTTCACATTCCGGACGCCGGTCAGCTCCACGTCGTGGCCGTCGAGCTTGTGGTCGGCCGCGTTGCGGAAGTCGAAGACCGTGTGCAGTCCGAGCCCGCCGAGGAAGGCCGCGTCCGACTCGGTGGCGTGCGCCAGATGGCCACTGCGGAAGAGGCGTCCGTACCGCACCCGGCGGCCGTCCATGGTCGGGAGCCCGCCCACGTCACGAAAGTTGCGGACACCGGCCAGCTCGTTGTCTGTCGGCTCGTTGTCTGTCGACGGGACCTGAGGCAACTGCTGCGTCACGGTGACTCCTGAGATGTCTGGCGCCGGCGCCGCTCGCCGACGAGGCCACGCTCGCGACGATACGACATGTGCTTCTCGGGTAATCATCTCGATCGCTGGTTGCCCTTGATGACTGGTCGCTCCTGTCCGGGCGAGCGCTGCCACGGAGGGATCCCTGCGTCGGTTGGAGGCGCCGTTCCGGCCGGGTGTCCGTATCGCGACATTTGGCAGAAGATGCCCCGGATGTGCGGGGATGGTTGACGGCAGGTGAGCGGGATCATATCCGTGACGGTGTGTGGCGATTCGGCCGGGAGGCAATCCGTGTTCCGTGCGGAAAGCCAAGATCAGTAATCCACGGAGTGTGACCGGAAATTCGCGCCGGAATTGAATCGCACATTCCGGTACGCAACCGGCGGCTTGTTCCCGCCGTCCCGACTCGCTTACGGTCACCCTCAATCCGGACGGAACGCCGAATCCTGCCGCCGCCCGGAATCCGCACCGACTCACGTGTGGCAGGAGCGGGGAACCAGGTAAGCCGCCGACCGGAGGGATCCGGTACGGCTCGGGGTTAAGTCGCGCTCAGCGCGGCCGGACATCTCCAGTCCGAACCCGACAGCTCACCTCGCAGGCGCCGGAGAGGAATTCACCATGCCCGCAAAGGGTAAGCACCGTCGTATCAGGACCGGCCCGATCTCCCGTGGCGTGCTCGCCGCAGGGACCGGCGGCGCCGTTCTCGCCCTTCCGCTGTTCGGTGCCACCGGTGCGCACGCGGCGGAGCAGTCCGCGCCTGCGGCAAGCCCGCATCGGCCGCTGCCTCCGTGACCGGTAAGCAGGACGCCCCGAAGACCTACTCGGTGGTCTCGGGTGACTACCTGTCGAAGATCGCCGCTGACCAGAAGATCAAGGGCGGCTGGCAGAAGCTGTACGAGGACAACCGCAAGGCCGTCGGCGAGGACCCGGGCCTGATCCTCCCGGGCATGAAGCTGACGCTCGGCGCCAAGGCGTCCGGTGCTGCCCCGAAGCCCGCTCAGCCCAAGGCCGAGACCGCGCCCGCGAAGCCCGAATCGTCCGCCGGGTCCGCCCCGAAGGCGTCCGCCCCGGCAGAGAAGACCTCCACCACGGACACGTCCGCGGACACCGGCGCCTCGGAGAGCAACAGCTCCGGCTACACCGCCCCGTCGCGAACGCAGGCGTCTCCACCCAGTACCGCGCCTCCGGGGCCAGCTGGTCCAGCGGCTACCACACCGGCTCCGACTTCCAGGCGGCTTCCGGCACCAGCGTCCGTTCCATAGGTCCGGGCACCGTGGTCTCGGCCGGCTGGAGCGGTTCGTACGGCAACGAGGTCGTCATCCAGCACTCCGACGGCATGTACTCCCAGTACGCCCACCTGTCCTCGCTCGGTGTCTCGGCGGGCGAGAGCGTCACCGGCGGCCAGCAGATCGGCCTCTCCGGCTCCACCGGCAACTCCACCGGTCCGCACCTGCACTTCGAGGTCCGCACCGGCCCGAGCTACGGCTCGGACGTCGACCCGCTCGCCTACCTGCGCTCGCACGGCGTCTCCATCTGAGACCAGGCCGGGATCCGGGACCGAGAGGTGGGGCCGACCGGTCCGGGTAGCCATGGAGAGGGCGGTGCGCTGCGCACCGCCCCTCTCGCTTATTCCGGCTTTACCAAAACTGACCGGGTGGTTTATCTCACCACCCGTCAACCCTTATTACGGTCGCGTAAGTCACATTCGAGGGTGCAGGATATGCGCTTGTGGCTGACGATTCGAGAAACAAGCAACGAGGCACCATCGGGTCGTACGCGGCGATTGGCGACAGCTTCACCGAGGGTGTCGGAGACCCCGGCCCCGAAGGGGCCCCGTCGGCTGGGCGGACCGTTTCGCGGTCCTGCTCGCGGACCAGCTCCTTGTCCCCGGTGCGGCAGCCGGTTCCGCGAATGACCCGCACGGGAATTTCCGCTACGCCAACCTCGCCGTACGCGGGCGCCTCCTCGACCAGATAGTCGAGGAACAGGTACCCGCGCCAAGGAGCTGGCACCGGACCTGGTGAGCTTCTGCGCGGGCGGCAACGACATCATCCGGCCCGGGACCAACCCCGACGACGTCGCCGAACGTTTCGAGCGTGCGGTCGCCGAGCTGGCCGATTCAGTCGGCACCGTCATGGTCACCACCGGCTTCGACACCCGTGACGTTCCGGTGCTCCGGCATCTCCGCGGCAAGATCGCCACGTACACCGCCCATGTGCGCTCGATCGCCGACCGCTACGACTGCCCGGTCCTGGACCTGTGGTCGCTGCGCTCCGTCCAGGACAGAAGGGCGTGGGACAACGACAGGCTGCATCTGTCGCCCGAGGGCACACCCGCGTCGCCCTGCGCGCCGCCCAGGTGATCGGCCTGGACGTGCCGGCCGACCCCGACCAGGTGTGGCCGCCGCAGGCGCAGCGAGGCGCGCTCGAAGTGCGGCGCGACGACATCCAGTGGGCGCGCGAGTACCTGGTTCCATGGATCGGACGACGGCTGCGTGGCGAGTCCTCCGGCGACCATGTCGAGGCCAAGCGCCCCGATCTGCTGCCCTCTAGTCCGCCTCTAGCTAGTGCTGTGACCGGAAATGATCACCGGGTTGGTGCTGACTGATCTCGCTCCGGTTGGATGTGGCGGCATGTCCGATCAGTGTGGGGTGGCGGGATGGCAGAGCCGGTCAGGGTTTGCAGGCTGACTGAGCAGGAGGGGCAGAAGCTGCAGCAGGTCGTGCGGCGGGGCAGCACCAGCACGGTGAGCTTCCGCCGGGCGATGATGCTGCTGGTCTCGGCGGGCGGGAACACCGTGCCGGTGATCGCGAATCTGGTGCAGGCGGACGAGGACACCGTCCGTGACGTGATCCACCGCTTCAACGAGATTGGGCTGGCCTGCCTGGACCCTCAATGGGCGGGAGGCCGCCCCGCCTGCTCAGCGATGACGACGAGGAGTTCGTCATCCAGACGGCCACCACCCGCCCCACCAAGCTCGGCAGTCCCTTCACCCGCTGGTCGATCCGCAAGCTCGCCGACCATCTGCGGCGCAACGTCGCCCGTCCGATACGCATCGGCCGCGAGGCGCTGCGCTGCCTGCTCGCGCGCAACGGCGTGACGTTCCAGCGGACCAAGACGTGGAAGGAATCCAACGACCCGGACTTTGACGCCAAGCTGGACCGAATCGAGTACGCGCTGCCCGAGCGCCCCGACCGCACCTTCGCCTTCGACGAGTTCGGGCCGCTAGGCATCCGCCCGACCGGCGGGTCCTGCTGGGCCAAAGAGAGCAGGCCCGACCGGCTGCCGGCGACCTACCACCGCGCCCACGGGGTCACCTATTTCCACGGCTGTTACCCGATCGGCGACGACGCGCTCTGGGGCATCAACCGGCGCCGCAAGGGCATCGCTCCGACCTGGAACGCACTCAAGACCATCCGGTCAGCACGTCCCGACGGCGCCCCGATCTACGTGATCCTGGACAACCTCTCCGCCCACAAGAACGCGCGCATCCTGCGCTGGGCAGCCAGAACAAGGTCGAGCTGTGCTTCACCCCGACGAACGCGTCCTGGGCGAATCCGACCGAGGCGCACTTCGGGCCACTGCGACAGTTTACCCTCGCCAACTCCCATCACCCCAACCACACTGTCCAGACACGGGAGTTGCACCGGTACCTGCGCTGGCGCAACCAGAATGCCCAGAACCCCGACGTCTTGGCCGCACAACGACGCGAACGCGCCCGCGTCCGCAGTGAGAAGGGCATCCGCTGGGGCGGATGTCCCTCGCCGCCCCAGCGCGCCAGTCGTCGTCTCACACCGTCTTGATGCCGCCGCCCTCAACGACGTAATCAGCGCCGGTCACGCTTGCCGCGCGGTCCGAGACGAGAACGCGACGACGGCCGCGACCTCGTCGGCCTCGACCATGCGGCCAGTGGTCATACCCATCGCCGCGGGCACCCCGGCCACGAAGTCGCGGTGCCCGACACCGTTCGCTTCCGCGAGGCGGGCACCGAAGCCGTCGGCGTCCTCCCACATACCGGTACGCGTCGGACCGGGAGAGACGGTGTTTACACGCACACCCTGAGGGCCGAACTCCTCGGACAGCGCCTTGCCGAACGCGTTCAGACCCGCCTTCGCGACGCCGTACTCGATCGGGCCCGTGCCCGGCAGACGCGCACTCATCGACGATATGTTCACCACCGAACCGCGACGTGCCACGATGCTCGGCAGCAGCCGACGGGTGACCCGGACCGTGCCGAACAGGTTGACCTCGAAGCTCTGCGCCCACAGGGCGTCGTCGGTTGCGAGGAACCCGTTCAGGGCAAACGTGTCACCGCCGCCCAGATTGTTGACCAGGATGTCCACGCCGCCGAGTTCCACGAGCGCCTGCGCCCCAACTCCTCGGCACCTTCCGGCGTGCTCAGGTCGACGGCGACCGGGTGGGCGCCGGCCTCCTTCAGCTCGGCCGTGATCGTGCGGGCCGCACCCACCACGCGGACCCCTCGGCGACGAGCTGCCGTGTGATCGCGAGGCCCACGCCTCGGCTGGCCCCGGTGACGACCGCGGTCTTCCCAGCGAGATCGAGCTCCATGTCAGACTCCTTGAACATATTTGAATTACAGGTACAAAATTAGGCCACAAAGAGGACGGCACCGACCAGCGGTGCCGGACTACAGCGACCCATCGCCGCGTCCACGACCCGCCTCAACTGCGTGGCATCCTCGGCGGTCTTCGCCAGCACCCGCATGCCGATCACTGTCGCGAGCAACCAGGCGGCCGTCGCCGCCGCGTCGCGGCCACCGGCGATCTCGCCGGCCCGCTGGCCTTCCTCAACGGTCGCCCGGAACGCACTCTCCGTACGCGCGAACATCTTGCGCACCGTGCCCGTCGTCTCAGCGTCCGAGGTAGCCAACTCGGCGGCGGTGTTGACCGCCATGCAGCCGCGCCGATCCGGGTCGCCCAGATCGAGCTCGACCAGCGCCTCCAGCGCACCCGCAGTCGATCCTTCGCTGAACCGGGGTGATCGAGAAGCGCCTCCAGCCACGCGGCCTGTGAATCGCGGTAGCGCATAAGCGCCCGCTCGAACAAGGCATGCTTACTGCCGAAGGTGTTGTACAGACTGCCCTTGCCAATGCCGATCTCATCCACGAGGTCCTGCGGCGTCGTCGCCGCGTACCCTTGCGCCAGAACACGCCCATCGCGCGCTCCACCGCCACATCCGGATCGAACTGCTTCGGCCTGCCCATGGCGCCACCGTAACACCATTTTTGACCTTGAGGTCAAAGTAAGTTGCTTCTCGGCGCCCGCCGCCGACACATTCTGGGCGCCGGCCCGGTAAAGGTTTCCGGTCGCAGCATTAGCTAGTCCAGAGCGACGACGGGAAGACCGCGCCGGGACGGGCCGGGGCAACGAGCTCGTCCGGAGCGGCAGGCCGGACTGGACGGGCGGGTATCCGCTCAAGTACGCCGCCGGCGAAGACGTCGTACAACGGCAGCGTCTCCAGATGCACATAGCCGATGTGGCAGTCACAGACGGCGAGTGGGCAGCCGCGAGGGCCGAGGAGCGCCGGTAGCTGCCGTCGTAGAGATTGCCGAGCCCGGCGGGGACGAAATGGCACCGGCGCACGGTGCCGTCCCCGTCCACCGAGATGACCGACTCGCCGGTCCTGCATGGCAGCCCGGCCGAGGCGTGCGGATGCCGGCTGTACGGGAACAGGGGTCCAGGGCTGTCCAATGCCCGGCCTCATCATCCGTATAGCTGTGCCCGTCCGCCGCGTTGACCCATAGGTAGACCTCGTCGGGCAGCGCGGCGCGCAGCCGCCGGGCCTCAACGAGATGGGCCTCCAGACCGACCACACCGACGCTGTACCGCACCCCGCGGGCCGTCAGCTCCGGCACTTGCCCAGAAACCGCTCGAACGGTGTCTGGCCCGGGTGGTACGTGCACCACAGCGCCACCTTGTTCCTGTCGGCGTCGGCCAGCCAGTCGGTGCGTCCGCTCAGATTGGTCTGGATGGCGACCCGGCCGATGTGCGGAAGCTGCGAGAGCTCGACGATCGCGCGGCGGTACCAGGACCGGACCGCTCCCTCGCCCCACGGCGTGAACAGGACCGACAGCCGGTCGCCGGTCTGTGCGGCGGCCCATGCCGTGAACCGCTCGAGCGCCGCACGATCGGCGCGCAACTGCTCCCCGCTGTCGCGTCGTTTGGCGAACGGGCAGTACGGACAGTCGTAGTCGCACGATGCCAGCGGGCCCCGGTAGAGGATGGTCAGTTCCAGTCCCACGGGGCGGTTCACTTCGGCTCGTACGAGGCCATCGCGGCTCGCACCTCGGGGAGAACAGCTCGGGGCCCAGGGCATCGGAATGGGCAAGACCCTCAGGGGAGAGCCGCAGCAGACCGGGGCCCGAGGCCGCGTCCAGCCAGCCGCGCGCGGCGAACCGGTCCAGTTCGGCGGGGAAGTCACCACGCGCGTCCGTGCCGAATCGCTCGTGGTATTCGGCCGTACGCAGACCCGTGCCCTGGAGCAGTGACTGCAGGAGATGGCGCCTGCGTGCCTCCTCGCCGTCGACATATCGCCCGGCCACGGCCCGGGAGAAGTCCTCGGTGGCGGTGAAGTCGTCGATGATGCCCCGGATCTGCTTCATCTCCACCGCGTAGTCGAAGGAGTAGTGCAGCGAGGCGGTGTACGAGCGGGCTCCGCAGCCGAGGCCGATCATCCCGTCGGTCTGGCAGGCGTAGTCGTCGGGGCCCTCCTGCGGGGCATTCGTCCGGCGGAACATCCGCATCGACACCTGCTCGTAGCCGTGGGCCAGCAGATGGTCGCGGCCGGTGCGGTAGAGGCGCAACCGCTGCTGGTCCCAAGCGGCGTCGTCCGCACGGGCCGCGGTCGCACCGGAGCCCAGCCGGTCGAGGCCGGTCAGCGGGCGAACGTACAGCGGGTAGAGATACAGCTCCTCGGGCCGCCATGCCAGGGCCGCGTCCAGGGAGACGAGCCAGCTTTCCTCCGTCTGACCGTCGATGCCGTAGATCAGGTCGATGTTGAGGACCGGAATGCGCGTTTCGCGGATCCGGCCGAGCGCCGCCTCGACATCGGCGCGGTGCTGCGGGCGCACCGCCGCACGGGCCTCCGCCTCGACGAAGCTCTGCACGCCGATGCTGATACGGCTGGTGCCGCGGTCGGCGAGGACGGAAAGCCGGTCGGTCGTCGCGGTGGACGGTGAGGTCTCCACCGACAACGGCACGGAGCGCAGTTCGGCGCCCATCCGCTTCTCCGCGATATCGCAGAGCCGTTCCAGCTCGCCCGCGGTGAGGAAGGTGGGAGTGCCGCCGCCGAACGCGGCCGCGGCAAAGCGCACCGGTGTCTCGTCGCCCAGTGCGTCGCGTACGGCTGTGGCCTGCCGGTCCAGCGCGTCGAGGTAGCGCGTCGTCAGCTCCTCGGGCGCGCCGATGCGTGTGAACAGATTGCAGAAGCCGCAGCGGACCTCGCAGAACGGTATGTGGAGGTAGAGCGAGAGGGCGTCCTTGCGCTCGGCCGCCCACAGCTCGCTCAGCCGTGGCCGCCCGGCACGGTGACCGTCGAGCGGGCGGTAGGCCGTTTTGTGCGGGTATGCGTAGACGTAGCTCTGATACGGCCTGGTGGTGGATGTGGTGCGGGTCATCGGGATGCCCCGGATCGAGGAAGAAGTGGGCGTACGGCACGGTCCAGACGGCCTCGTGGCCCAGCCGGTGACCGGTGAAGCCGTCGTCGCCGTAGGCCGTGCCATGGTCGGAGCAAACGATGGCGAAACACCTGCGGCGGCTGCTCGCGGCGGCGAAGAGACGGCCGATGTGGCGGTCGACGTACTCAAGGGCCGCTGCGTGAGTGGTGCGTGAGTCGCCTGCCTCGGCGGTGGCGCCGGGCCGGTGGAACCAGTTGGGCTGGTGAAGGGCGGACACGTTGACGAAGAGGAACAGCCGCTGTTCCGGCGGGAGTCCGGCGACGACCTGCTCGGCGCGGACCACCTGCGACTCGAAGGAGCTCGGTGATGCCACACCGAACTCGGGCTCCCAGTGACTCTCCTGGAACATCCCGGGCAGCACCGAGCCGAGCGGGGACCTCCCGTTGAAGAAACCGACTCCGCCGATGCACACCGTGCGATAGCCGACGCCCGCCAGGCCGGAGGGCAGGTCGGGGTATCGAAGACGAAAGTTCCCTCCGCCGTGGTCTCACTGCCCGCGAAGCGTGCGGCGAAGAGCCGCGGGTGCGGGCCGGGCGTAGCCGGCGTGGGCAGGAAGCCGGCGAACATCGCCTGGTGGGAGGCGTAGGTGAAGCTGCCGGGAGCATGCCGCTTCTCCCAGGCTCCACCGGGCAGATGCCGGGCGAGATTCGGAATGCGTCCGGCTGTGGCGAGCTCCTCGGCGACATCGTGGCGCAGGGTGTCCAGCGTGACGAGCAGCAGATCGTGACTCCCACGACCTCGCTCATATCCGGGTTCGGGGGTCGGTGACGCGTGATGCAGATTCAGGGTGCAGGGCTGACAAGGTGGTTCCTTGCTCGGTTCAGTACGGCGGTGACCTGCGCCGCATAGGTGTCCAGGCCCTCCGCGGCGCTGCCCGGCAGGCCGGTCAGGCGCGGCAGGAGATCGCCGAAGGCATTGACCTCGCCGACGGCGAAGCGCCGCCAGCCGGTCGAGGGCAGCAGGTCGACGCCCACGCACAGCGTTTCCGGGAAGCAGGCTGCCGCCCGCTCGCACACTGCCAGAGCCTCGCCCCAGCTTGCCCCCGCGGCTTCGACAGCGGCCCGGACCACGTCCAGATCGCCACGCTCACCGCCGAGGTGCAGATTGGTCATGGGGAGCGGCTGGTGCGTACGACGGCATGGGTCGCGCGGCCGTCCACCACCACGACCCGTAGATCGGCGACTCGGCCCCGGTGTGAGGCCTTCGGCAGCCAGCGCTCGATGTGCAGACCGTCCGGTGCGAGGGTGTCGACGATCGCCGCCACCTCCGTCTCCGTCGTGCAGCGGCGTACCCGGAGCGAGTTGTAGAGCCGTCCCGCCTGGTCCCGCTCGACCGAGGTGGTCGCTCGGATCCGGCCCGGACCTGCCGTCTCCACGGCAAGTATTCCGGAGGCGGAGGACCCGTGCGCGGGCTTCACGAACGCCCTCGGCATGTGGTGGTCCGCCATCAGTTCGCGCACATCCGCCCAGCCGCGGACGGGGGTGCCGTCGGACCCGACGTCGGCGAGGCCGGTACGGGAACCCCGGCGGTGTCCATCACGCCGTGGCAGAGCCGCTTGTCGAACAGCACCGCGATATCGTCCGGATCGTCCAGCAGAACGGCACCGGCGGCTGTCGCCGCCCGCGCCACGTCGCGTACGGCGGAAGTGAATCGCGCGTACCAGAGGGCCGAACCCTCCACCCTCGTCGGGTCGTCGGCCCCGCGCAGCAGCCGATCAACCTCGGTGTCCTCGCCCGGTGAATCCATACGCACGATCTCCCCGGCAGGAAGACCGCGGCTGCGCTCAGTACCTGAAGCCAGGACACCATGCGCGCGTCAGGCAGTCCGGCGGAGCGCACGGCATGCTGGAACAGGCCGGCTCTGCGGCTGCCAGGATTGCAGACGACCGCGAGGCGCGGCGGGGTTGTCCGCCGGCCGCGTCGGCCCGTCCCAGCCGCATTCGAGCCGCCGGGCCACGGAGCCGGCCGCTGGTAGTGCCTCGTGCCGCTGATTCTCGGGCAGCGGCAGCGGCAGCGGCAGCGGCAGCGGCATGGTGCGGACCGGCAGGCGGTGAAAGACGTCCGGGTGATCGACCCCGGTCATCGCCGCATCACTCCGCGACCGCGGTGTAGCGGCCTGCGGCGCCGCGATCGTCCCAGGGCGTGTTGCGCCCGGACAGATCGACCCGTACTCCATGCGGAGCCAGGGACTCGGCTATGCGTCGCTCCATCGGTTCGGTCAGGAAGTGATGGTGCAGATCGAGCGTGCTGAGATGGGTGAGCGGCTGGCCATCGAGCAGGGCGGCCGCTCCCTCGTCCCCGAGGGTGCCGCACGACAGGTCGAGCGTGCGGAGCCGGGCAACGACCGGGGCCGAAGCGATCGCCGTCGCGATCTCGTTCTGGATCTCGCTGTTGCGAAGGCCGAGGTGGTGCAACCGGGGAAGCGGGCGCCGCTGAGCAACGGCGCCAGATCCGCCACATCCGCGTCACCCCGTACTCGGAGACGCCCAGCCAGAGGTCGAGGGCTCCAGCGCGGGCAACTCGCTGTCCAGCACACCTCGCACCACCTCCGCGGGCAGTCCGCCCGTCTCCATGGAGAGGGACCGCAGAAATTCGTGCTTGACCGGCGGGAACTCCAGACCGGTGCCGCCGCGCACGCCGAGCCCGATCAGGCCGGGGAAGGCGGTGAGGAGAGCGGTGACGTCCGACTGCTCGATCCAGGAGATCTCGGCGTCCTCCATCTCCACGTCTCCGACGAAGACCGCTTCGAGCGAGGTCAGCCGGTCGGCCGCGGCGACGACTAGACCGATGGGACTGGAGGAATCCATCTCGTAGGTCTCACCCCACTGCCCGATGATCAGAGCCCGCACCCGGCCGGATCGACGGCGTCGAGGAACGACGTGAACTCCTGCTCCCAGGTGTGGTCTTCGATGTCGAACGGATTGACGCTGATGCGCCAGGCCACGGCGTCGGCCGCGGGCAGCCCGGCCACGACGGCCTGGAAATCGACGGCCGGCAGGCCTAGCAGCTCGGGGAGATAGCTCACATCGGACATCGTGCTGAGCTCCTGATACTGAGGCGATTGATGTCCGCAAGGTCTATCAAGACGCACTGACAACGCCGCGTCCGGGCCACGCCGCCGCAAGGCTGACGGCCGATTGTCAGACCCCGCCGTAGCGTTTTCACCAAGGTCGGCACAGCGGGTGCCGTCACTGAGGGAGACGTCTGTGTACCGGCAGGGCGATGTACTGATCGCGGCACTCGAAGAGTCGGCTGTGCCCGCGCACTTCCTCGACGCTCCCGGCGAACTGCGCGACGGGCGGGGTCGGCTGGTCCTGGCGCTGGGGAGGTCACCGGTCACGCGCATGCGGTGCGAGGACCGGGACGGCTGATGCGGGAGGCGGGGCCGTTCGGCCCCATGCTGCTCCATCTCCCGGACGGCGGACGCGTGGTGCACGAGGAGCATGCCGTGATCGCGCTGCCGAAGGGTGGTTCCGCGTGGTGCGCCAGCGCGAGTACGCACCGGGTGCCGTCCGTGTCGTCGCAGACTGACCGTTGCGGCAAAGACGTGGTGAAGCGGAAGCGGTGACGTGGTTCCGGAGAACAGGAACAGGGGACGGGGAATACCGATGCAGTACGTGAACTCCTGGCGGGCCGTGGCAGCGGCGACCGGCGATGCGGACCGCGGCGCCGCCGAGGACGGCCTGCGGCTTGCCTATCGCAGCGCCGGACTTGCCGAACCGGAGCACATCATCTGGGCCGACTCGCCCAGAGCGGGCGTGGAGGCGGCAGCGAAGCTCATCGATGCGGGACGCTCGGTGCGCGACGAAATCCGCACCCTGCCCTGGGCGAGTGAACGACGCCGGATGTACGACGAGTTGGGCCCGGCCGGCTGGTCCGCCCTCTGGTCTGCCACTGGAGCCCAGCTGTGGGAGACCACAGCCGCTCTGGCCGAGCGGATACGGGCCGGTGTCGTCGCGGAGTTCGCCGCTCGTCCCGAGGACGAGTCCGGTGTACGGCTGGTGTTGCTCGATGCGGTTCTCGGTCAACACGACGCGGCCTGGCTCTCCGCCTTCGACGGCAGGGGTGACCGGCTGAGGGGCCTGATGGAAGTCGCCAGGAACGCCGGCTGGTGGTGGCCCTACGAGCGTGCCGTAGTGATCAGCGAGCGGCCCGTCGCGCTCCACCGGGACGAGGCCGGCCGGCTCGACCATGCCGACGGCCCGGCGCTCGCCTACCGTGACGGATTCGCACTCCATGCCTGGCGGGGATGCCCGTGCCGGACGGATTCCTGGACGGTCTGCCGACCCTGACTCCGGATCGGATACGGACCGAGGAAAATGCGGAACTGCGCCGAGTGATGCTGGAGTACTACGGCTACGACCGCTACTTCGACGAGTCGGGAGCCGAGCCCGTACACCGGGATGAGACCGGCGTCCTCTGGCGGATCGCCCTGCAGGGCGACGAGAACATCGTCATGGTCGAAGTCGTCAATTCCACCCCGAGCCCGACGGTACCCACCGCACCTACTGGCTGCGGGTGCCGCCCAGGACCAGGACCGCGAAGGAGGGCGTCGCCTGGACCTTCGGGCTCGACGGCGAGGCCTACGCCCCGGTGCGCCAGACCTGATCCTGCCCGGAAAACGGCACAGGAGCGGGAAAACGAACAGAAAGAGGTCCGGTCAGGCCGTCAGAACCGCATGGTCGATGCCCAGTTCGCGGGCGAGCGCCTCCTCGGTCCACCGCAACATCGTGTCGCGCGAGAGCGGGCCCGAGTAGGAGGTCATCTGCACGGCCAGGCCGTCCAGCAGGGCGGTCAGCCGCCACGCCACGGACATCGGGTCGTCGCAGCAGAACTCGCCGGCGGCGGCGCCTCTTCGATGACCTCGGCCAGCTCCGCCTTCCACTGCTGGTCCAGGTCACCGGCCACATCACGCAGCGCGGGATCACGAATTGAGGCCGACCAGCCCTCGATCCACAGCCGCCACCCCTGGCCCGGCCGGTGGGCGCGTACCAGCGGACCGCGGCCCGCAGCCGCCGTACCGCGCTGGTGCGGCGGGTGAGCAGCATACGCAGATGGGCGAGGTCGGCCTCCGCGGCGTGGGCGAACGCCGCAGCGACCAGTTTTTCCTTGGTCGAGAAGTGGTAGAGCACAAGCGCGTTGCTCACGCCCAGAACGGACGCCACATCGGCGATCCGCACGGCGGAGACACCCGCACCTCGATCTGTTCGACGGCAGCACAAAGCAGCTCCTCACGCCGCTCCGCTACGCCCAACCGGACTCGTGCCACGCGGCAACCCTAACCAATGTGCCGGCCCGAACACGGCCCGAGACGGGTGAGGCCGCGGCGCGGTCCCGGGCGTGGCCCAAGTCCGGGGAGAGTCAGGCGTACCAGCCGAACCGCTCGGCCATCACCGGCAGCCGTTCGGCGACGATCGCGTGCGCCGCCGCCCGCGGCGTGGAGCCGTCCAGCTCGGCGCGTGCCAGCATCAGGTCGATCAGCGTCCGCATCGCGTGGCGGGTGTGCGCGAAGGCCTCTTCGGCGTCGGCCCCGACATCACCGAACAGGGTCCACCACCACCAGGCGTTCGTGCCGGAGTTGACGACCACGTCGGGCAGTACCGTGATTCCGCGCCCCGCGAGCAGCGCCTCGGCCTCCGGCAGTACGGGCATGTTGGCAGCTTCGACGACCCAGCGGGCCGTGATCAGTGCCTGGTTCACGCTGTCGATGGCGTAGGAAACAGCCGCGGGGACCAGCACATTCGCATCCGCAGTGAGCCAGGCGCCGGCCGGGAGCTCGCGGTCCGCCTCCCGCAGCGCCCGCGGTCAACCGTCCCGAAGGCGTCCCGGGCGGCCAGTAGCGCCTCCGTGTCGAGCCCTGCCGGATTGGCGATGGTGCCCTTGACATCGGCGATGGCGACGACCTTCAGTCCCGCCCGGGTGAGGAAACGGGCCGTCGCACCGCCCATGGTGCCGAGGCCCTGCACGGACACGGTCGCGCCCCGGTGCGCGACGCCCTCCCGGTCCAGTGCCGCGAGTACCGATTCGGCGACGCCGCACCCGCCGGCCAGCTCATCGAGCCCGATGCCGTCCACTGTGACGGCGAAGGCATCGGCCAGCCGCCGCCTGGCGGCGCCCTCGTCGTCGAGGAGCGGGTAGACAGCCTGGATCGAGGAGTCGAGCCCGGCCTCGGCCGCAGCCCGGTCGACGAGGTCCTGAGTGAGCCCGAGGTCCTCGCCGGTCGTCCAGATGCGCTCGACGTACGGGCGCACCGCCCGCAGGTAGCGGACCAGGAGGCCGTACGCTCCGGGCTCACGCGGATCGCAGTCGATGCCGCCCTTGGCGCCGCCCAGCGGGACATAGCGTGCGTCGGGGTTCCCGGCGTCGAAGTGCAGGGCTTCCTTCATCGTCATGCCGCGGGCGAGCCCCGTCACCTCCTCCAGCGTGCAGCCCTCACGCATCCGCAGTCCGCCGCTGGAGACGCCTCGTACCAACCGGTCCACGACGAGGTAGCCCCGGTGTCCGGTGACATGGTCCGTCCAGGTCAGGGAGATCAGCGGGCGGCCTGTGCCGGTGCGGCGGGGGCATCTTCATGGGGCGGTCTCCTCGGTATTCTCCTGCGAACGGGCACACTACTGAACCGTCAGTCAGTATTTGGGAGGTGCTCCGGCCCTGTCAAAGAGACCGGAGCCACCGGGCCGGACACCGCGGGGTGAGGGGCAGCCCGGGGTGTCCGGAATCCTCCGGGGCGTACGGGCGTTGAGTCGGCATGACGGAAAACGAAGCCGGATACGAAGCGCTCCTGCGACTCGTCGGAGAGCACGACGGTGGGGTGCTCGTCACCCTCAAGCGGGACGGCAGGTCCCAGCTGTCCAACGTCAATCACGTCTACTACCCGGACGAGCGGCTCATCCGTGTCTCCATCACCGAGGGCCGGGCCAAGACGCGTAATCTCCGCCGCGACCCGCGGGCGAGCTATCACGTCACCAGCGAGGACCGCTGGGCGTGGACGGTGGTGGACGCCACCGCCGAGCTGACCCGGCTGCCGCCGATCCCCGGGATGCGACGGTGGAACAGCTGATCACGCTCTACCGCGACGCCAAGGGTGAGCATCCGGACTGGGACGACTACCGGGCCGCGATGGTCCGGGACGGCAGGGTCGTCCTGACCCTGCGGATCGAGCATGCGTACGGCCGGCCGGGCGCCTGAGCGTGACACCCGCCACGCCGTACCGGTCGGCCGGTGGCGAAGCCGCACCGGAACGGCGGGAACCCGCCCTTCCGGGCGGGGAGGAGTCACAATGAAGACGACACCGACCCAGGAGATGCTGTGACCGGCGACGACGTTCTGCCCTCGCTCCGTAAGAGACTCCGCTCGCTGCGGACGCCAGCGTTCGGGGCCGACCGGGCGGGCCCCGGATGGACCGCATCCGCCGTTCGCCCAATTTCGCCGACGGCGTGTTCCAGAACCCGGTGGCCGCCCGGACCGGGCCGTCCGGTTCCAAGGCGGAATTCGCGAAGATCTACTTCCAAAAGCAGCAGCGGGCCCTCAGGTCGCCGGCAGGTACCGTGCCCGTCCATGCCACCACCCTGGCCGACCTCGCCGCGCCCCTGCCACCGGGCTGCGGCTGACCTGGATGGGGCATTCGAGCGTGCTCGCCGAGATCGACGGCCGCCGGGTGCTCTTCGATCCGGTCTGGGGTGAGCGCTGCTCGCCCTACTCCTTCGCGGGGCCGAAGCGGCTCCACCCGGTGCCGCTGCCGCTGGCGGCGCTCGGGCCCGTCGACGTGGTGGTGATCTCGCACGATCATTACGACCACCTCGACCTGTCCACGATCCGTGCGCTCGCGGGAACCGGCACGGTCTTTGCCGTTCCTCTCGGCGTCGGGGCCCATCTGGAGCGCTGGGGTGTGCCCGTCGACCGGATGCATGAGCTCGACTGGAACGAGAGTGCGAACGTCGCGGGCATCAGCCTGACGGCCACTCCCGCGCGGCATTTCTGCGGCCGAGGACTGCGCAACCAGCAGCACACTCTCTGGGCCTCGTGGGCCGTCGCGGGCCCGGAGCACCGGATCTATCACAGCGGTGACACCGGCTATTTCTCCGGCTTCAAGGACATCGGTGCCGAGCACGGGCCGTTCGACGCGACGATGATCCAGATCGGCGCCTACTCGGAATACTGGCCGGACATCCACATGACTCCCGACGAGGGTGTGCGTGCGCACCTCGATCTGCAGGGCGGCGACGCAGCCGCGGGCGTGATGCTGCCGATTCACTGGGGACGTTCAACCTGGCACCGCACCCATGGGCGGACCCGGCGGAGCTGTCGATGCATGCGACGTACAAGGCGGGGTGATGCTGGCGGCGCCACGAGCGGGTGAGCCGTTCGAGCCTGCTTCCGCACCGGCGGTGGATCCGTGGTGGCGGGCGGTCGCGCAGCAGCCGGCCGGCGGATGGTCCGCCTGGCCCCGGTGGCATCGGAGGGGACAGCAGCGTCGCGGCAGGTGTGTGAGCAGCGGTAAGTCGCCACAGACGGGCAGCTGATGAGCCGGGACGCCCCGGTCGGCTGCTCCCCTTGCACGCGACACCACCGCACGATTCCGGCCACCCCAGGACCGCCGTCCGAGGGGACCGGGATCATCTTCCCGTGACTCGATTTCGCGGTGATCGACAAGGCTGGGACGAGGGCCGCTTCTGTCGGCACGGCGGCGATCACACCGATCGGAGCGCCGCCCGCCAACGGGTCCGCGAGTGCAGTAAGGGCCACTGCACCGCCCTCCCCGCCGTAACAGACCGGAGCCCACGAAATGTGGTTCACCCGTCTCGTCCGTACCGGTGGCTCCTGGTCCCGTCGTAAGCGTTGAGACGCCGGTCGGCAACGCCTGGGGCGTCCAGCACAGTTCACCGATCCCGGGCATCATCGACAGGACGAGTACCAACGACGGAGCCGGCGCCGGCTTCCACCGGGCCGCCTGAACCCACCTGAACTCACTTGAACCCACCTGAACCCGCACCCTCGTCCCGGGCGAGAAATCGGCGGCCTGGCGGTGGTCGAACGGCGGTACGCTGCCGGTAGGAAGCCCGTGGGACGCGGCGGTGTCCCGGTTCCCTGCTTCCGCCAGGTCCACTGACCCTTGGGCATGGCCGTGGTCGGCATCAGCACACCTTCACTTCTCGATGGAGCGACCATGCTGCGGGTGCACTTCACGACCGAGGATCTGGCGCGGGTCCGGGTGGCCCCGGGCCGGACTTCCTCTGGGAGATCAGCAACAGTGTGCAGACCCTGCAACGCAGGGACGGTGAACGGTGTTCGGCGCCTGGCGGCAATGGGCGTGGCCGCGTCTCTCAGGCAGTCGGCGGCTGCTCTCCTGCCTGCTGCCGCCCCGCGGCTACTCGCCGGATTTCCTCACTCCCACGTACGGCGACCGACGCACCCTGCAAGCGGCCGTCGACACCTTGATGAGCACGCCACCGCAGCGGCTGCGAGCCGACCTGACCCAACTGGCGTCCTCGCTCCAACTTCCCAGCTGGGTAGGTTCACTGGCGGGCGGCGACGCCGAATCCCTGCGCCGGCTGGGCGGAGCCGTACAGACCTACCAGACGGAGGCACTCGCACCGTACTGGCAGCGTGTCCACGCCCATATCGACGCAGACCGCGCCGTGCGGCTGCGCAGCCTCCTCGAGGGTGGAATCGAGGGACTGCTGGCCGGTCTGGGGCCGCAAGTGCGCTGGCGGCCGCCCGTACTGGAAGTCACGTACCCCGTCGACCAGCAACTGCTGCTGCGCGGCCGGGGTCTCGTGCTGCAGCCGTCGTTCTTCTGCTGGCCCACCCCGATCACCCTCGCCGACGGGGAGCTGCCGCCCGTTCTGGTCTATCCCATCGACCACGCCAGCGAGTGGGCCGGACCCGCCCCGGGCGTCCACAAGGAGGGGCCGCAACCCTGGGGCCGCTGCTCGGGCACACACGTGCGGGCATCCTGCGTGCGACCCGTTTCGGCTGCTCCACCGTCGAGGCCGCCCGCCTCCTCGACGTCACCCACCCGCAGTCAGCCAGCACGTGAACGTGCTGCGCGCGGCGGGCTGGTCATCACCGTCCGTAAGGGCGGACGGTCCTTCCACGTGGCGACGGCGGAAGGGCGGGCCCTGCTGGCCACCGAGGAGCGGTAGGCCGCCGGCAGCCGGAGCGCACCGCCCCATCGAGTCCGGTGGTAAGCCAGAGCTTTCATTGCTTGCGCCCGTCGTGGGTCAGGAACCACCCTGGCCCTGCTGTCGCACCCGGACGGGTGTTTCCGCGAAGTCGTTTCTTCCCGCAAGGCCACCCCTTCCTCTCAGGAGCCTTCATGCGTAAGAGACTTGTGTCCACGGCGATCGTCGTCACCGCCGTCGGAGCTCTCCTCCAGCCCGGCATGGCCCAGGCCACGCCCGTACCGCACATCCCGCCCGCTTCGGTGCTCGCACATGGCTCGAAGGCCGGTACGCCCGTCGTCAGCGGACACAACCAGCCGGGCAGCCGGCTGAAGGTCGACTCGGGGCGGACCCGGAGTGCGCACTGGCTGCAGATCGACTACCAGGTTCAGGAGACCGGGTACTGGTGCGGCCCGGCCGCTACCCGTATCGCACTCTCCGCCCGTATCGCGCCGACCAGTCAGGGCGACCTGGCCGGGCAGCTCGGTACCACGGAGGCGGGCACCGACCACATCGGCCAGGTAACCCGGGTACTCAACTCGAACCTCGGCGGGGCTGGTACGAGACCAAGGAGATGCCGGACGACCCGCCCTCCCAGGGCCAGCGGGACCTGCTGTGGAACGACATCGTCTTCGACATCGACCGCAACTACCCGCTGGTGACCAACATCGTCGCCCCGCCCGGCAACCAGCCTCCCGGCTACCCGTCGGACCAGACGATCTATCACTACTTCACCGTCTTCGGCTACGACGAGGTGGACCGCACCGTCCTCATAGCCGACCCCGCTTCCTTCAGCGGCAACCAGATCTACTGGATCTCCTTCGATCAGCTCGCGTCGCTGATCCCGCCGAAGGGCTACTCCGCCTGATCCGCGCAGCGGCGCCGGATCGGCGTCCGCCCAGCTGTTGTCCGGTGGGATCCGGACAACAGCTTCTCCCGTCGAGCCCGTGTCATTCTCACCAGGAGGCCATGTTGAACACGCCCCGTCCCACCCGCAGAACTGTCATCAGAGCCGTCGGCGGACTCTCCGCGGCGATGGCTCTCGGCGCGGGGGCGTCGTTGCGACGGCCTCGGCCGCCAGCGCGGCCGGGGACGGCTTCGGGCTGCGCATCGTGGACCGTAACGAGAGCGACTCGCGCATGTGGTACTACCGGTTCGCGACCGATGAGGTCGGCTGGGATCCCGGTGTCAATGTCCTGCTCCCCGACGGCTATCACACCAGCGGACGCACCTACCCCGTCCTCTACCTGTTGCACGGAGGCGGTACGGACCAGGACTTCATCACCTTCGATCGCGCGGGGATCCGTGCCCTGACGGCCGGGAAACCGGTCATTGTCGTGATGCCCGACGGAGGCCACGCGGGTGGTACTCGAACCCGGTCAACTCCAACACCGGCCCCGGAACTGGGAGACGTTCCACATCGCCCAGTTGCTCCCTGGATCGACGCGAACTTCCGGACGTACGCCGAGTACGACGGCCGGGCTGTCGCCGGGTTCTCCATGGGCGGCTTCGGGGCGCTGAAGTACGCCGCCAAGTACCACGGCCACTTCGCGTCGGTGAGCGCGCACTCCGGGCCGGCCAGCCTGCGCCGCGACGCCGGCCTGGTCGGCCATTGGGCCAACGCCTCCTCCGCGGCCCTGGATCTGGGCGGCGGCACGGTCTACGGCGTGCCGCTGTGGGACCAGGGCAGGGTCAGCGCGGACAATCCGGTCGAGCGCTTCGAGAGCTACCGCAACAAGCGGGTCTTCCTGGTCGCCGGAACCAGTCCCGACCCGGTCAACTGGTTCGACACGGTCAACGAGAACCAGGTGCTCGCCGGCCAGCGGGAGTTCCGGGCCCTTCTGGGCAACGCAGGCATCCCGCACGAGTGGCACGAGGAGCCCGGCGGACACATCTTCCGCGACTACATGTTCCGCCGCGACCTCGACGGGATCATCGCCCGGCTCCGCAAAGCGTAGAGAACCTCCCGCGCCGGCACTCGGCCCGGACCGTCCGGCAGCCCGGATGGTCCGGGCCTTTGGCGTGTCTGTTCGGGTACCGGCTGTCCGGCCGGGGGCGTCGCGGGAGTCAATCCCGTGTATTCAGCCGTGCGTACGAGAGCTCATACCAGAGCGGGACGCATGGCGGGCAAGTTCGACAACAGTCCGTCGCGCCTGCCCCATCGGCGACTACCGTGTGTTGCCGGTGATCAACGCTGGGCTTCTGGATTCGAGCCTGCCAGTCGTTGGCCCGGGCCTGACCGACCACCGTAGGTGTCACCACATGAATGCAGATTCCTGGTGCCCCACGTACCGAGGACGCTGATGTCTCAACTTCGCGCACCCACCGCGCGACCGGAACGCCGCGAAGGCGGGCGGCACGGCCGCCCGGGTGCCCGTTCGCACTCGGTCACGAGCCGGACGCGGGCCGCGCAGCCGCCCCCGATGCCCGTATACGTCCACAACTCATGCGCACCGCCGTGCTGCCGGCCATCGCGGCCGTCCTGAGCGGTGCCGCCGCCGTCATCTTCACCATCCGCTCATCGGGAGTACGTCCCTCTGCCAGTCTCCTGGCGGCACTCGGCGGATCCGGGCGCTCGCGGTGGCCGCCGTGGCGGCCGCCTTCTCGGTGCAGGCCGGGTATCCGCCGGAGTCGTCGACCGCGCTCTGGCGCTCCGGCGCTTCAGCGCCCAGGGCCAGGCGGAGCTGGAACGAGTCGTCGAACAGTTGCGCGACGGCGAACCGGTCCCCGCTCGCAGGCCCCGCAGCCGGCCGCCCCGGCAGCGACGCCTTCGACCTGCTCGCCCAGGAGATGAGCCGCTCGCAGGACGGGCGGTGGCCGCCGTCGTCCAGGCATCCCAGCTATTCAGCAGTACCGGCAACGAACAGAAGGTCGAGGTCTTCGTCAACCTCGCCCGGCGTCTGCAGTCCCTTGTGCACCGGGAGATCCAGATCCTCGACGAACTGGAACACGAGGTCGAGGACCCCGACCTGCTCAAGGGGCTCTTCCAGGTCGACCACCTGGCCACCCGTATCCGCAGGCACGCCGAGAACCTCGCGGTGCTCGGCGGGGCCGTGTCCAGGCGGCAGTGGAGCAACCCGGTCACCATGACAGAGGTACTCCGCTCGGCGATCGCGGAGGTCGAGCAGTACCCCGGGTCAAGCTGGTGCCGCCGATCGACGGCACCCTGCGCGGGCACGCTGTCGCCGACGTGATCCATCTGCTGGCCGAGCTCGTCGAGAACGCCACGGTGTTCTCCGCCCCGCACACCCAGGTACTGCTGCGCGTCCAGCACGTGACCGCAGGGCTCGCCCTGGAGGTCGAGGACCGCGGGCTCGGCATGCCAGGCAACGAGCAGAAGCGTATGAACGCCCTGCTCGCCGACCCTGATCAGGTCAACGTCGCCCATCTGCTGCAGGACGGCAGGATCGGACTCTTCGTCGTGTCGGCGCTGGCCCGCAGACATGGCATCGCCGTACGGCTGCAGAGCAATATCTACGGGGCATGCAAGCAGTACTCGTACTGCCACTGGCCCTTCTCGGCGTCGACGCCGACCCCGCAGTGCCGGCCGACGAAGCTCCGGTGCCGTCGCCGGGCGCTGTGCACCGGCCGCCCCGCAGGACGACGGCCGGCCGGACCCGGTGCCGCCGGCCCCGCAGCCGCAGGGCGTGCCGCTGCGGCTGCACCAGCCGCCACAGCAGTCACGGCACCCGGCCGAGGGCCCCCACTGCCCCTGCCCACCGAACGGGCCGGCCGCCCGGAACAACCAGCGGCCCAGGCCACCGCCCGGGTGACCGAGGAGACCGGGGAGGCCGGGGACGGGCAGCGGGCGGCAGCACGGGCCGCCCCAGCTCCCCAGGCGCAGCAACCAGGAGCACCTGGTCCCTCAGCTGAGGGAAACCCCGTTGCCCGTACCGGGGACGCAAACGCGGTGCACGATCCGGGCCTCATGGCAGCCTTCCGGCGTGGGATCGACCTGGCCGAGGCGCAGGTGGCCGAGGACACCGGCCCCACACCCCGTACGACCCGCTGCGGCACGGCGCGGTGGACGCCGGCCCGGCGAGGCTGCGGCCACCGGGGCGGCGCGGGCACATGGCCTTGCCCGCTGCCGGTCCGCGGTGTCACGACTGCACGACCGCAGCCGGATCAGCCGCAACCGGGCTTCTTCGATGCGCACCCGTCCGAATCGGACCCACGGGCAGAAAACACGTACAAGGAGTAGATGCACCATGACAAGCGAAATGCCGTCCGGTCAGGTCTCGGATCTGGACTGGCTGTTGAGCGGACTGGTCCAGCGCGTGCCCTACACGCGCAGTGCGGTCCTTCTCGGCCGACGGCCTGGTGAAATCCGTCCACGGAATGGACGCGGACAGTGCCGACCACATGGCGGCCCTGGCCGCCGGCCTCTACCCTCGGCCGTAGCGCCGGGGCTCGCTTCGGCGACAACGGTGATGTACGGCAGGTGGTCGTCGAGCTCGAATCGACGCTGCTGTTCGTCTCGACCGCCGGCTCCAGCACCTGTCTCGCCGTGCTCGCCGGGCGCGAGGCGGATGCCGCGGTGCTCGGGTACGAGATGACGATGCTGGTCAAGAGTGTCCGCCCCTACCTGATGACCCCGCTCCGGCAGACCGCTGGGGCACCGTTCACCCGGGGCTGTGAAGGTGCCGGCCCCGCAGGACGGGCCTTTGCTCGACGACGCGGCCGGCCGGCTCATCCGCCCGTACACCGTGAGTAACGGCCGGACCAGGCCGACCACAGTGCTCGACCTGCTTTCGCTGGTCATGTCCACGGGCGCGAGCCCCAGGCCCATCTGGGTCCCGAACACACCGTGGCGCTGGGGTTGTGCGAAGGCCCCACTTCGGTGGCCGAGATCGCCGCCCATCTCCGGCTGCCCGCGGTCATCACCAAGATCCTGCTCTCCGACCTGGTGGACTGCGGCGCTGTCACCGCGCACGCCCCGCCTTTCATGACATGCCCACCGACCGATCCCTGCTGGAGGCAGTGCTCGATGGTCTACGACGACAGCTCTGAGAGCGCTCAACATTCCGAATTCTTTCCTGTGGCCCTCAAGGTCCTGGTCGCGGGCGGGTTCGGCGTCGGCAAAACGACGTTCGTGGGCGCCGTCAGCGAGATCGCACCGCTGAGTACGGAGGAACTCCTGACCCAGGTCAGTGTGGCGACCGACAGCCTGGAAGGCATCGAGTCCAAAACGGCCACCACCGTGGCAATGGACTTCGGCCGGATCACCCTGTCCGAGCAGCATGTGCTCTACCTCTTCGGCACCCCGGTCAGGAGCGGTTCTGGTTCATGTGGGACGAGCTCTCCAAGGGTGCGCTGGGAGCGGTCGTGCTCGCCGACACCCGGCGGCTCACGGAGTGCTTCCCGCGGTGGACTTCTTCGAGAGGCGGGGCATCGGATTCGTCGTGGCGGTGAACGAGTTCGACGGCGCCTACCGCTACGAACCCGACGAGGTGCGGGCCGCGCTGGACCTCGACCCGCGGTGCCTGTCGTGCTGTGCGATGCACGGATCGCGAGCTCGGGTACCGGAGCGCTCGTCACTCTGGTCCAGCATCTGATCAACGCAACCTCGGCCCCGGCATCGCTCTCGGGTTTCGGAGCCCGTTCGTGACCCATTACACAGCGGGCCGGCCGCTGCTGACCCCGGTCGACAGGGATGGTGCCGCGCGGGCGCTGCGGCTGCGCAGGCTGGGTCTCGGAGAACGTGCCGACACCTCGTTCGAGAGCTTCGACGCGTTCGCCGACAAAGTGGCCGAGATGACCCGGACACCGTTCTCCATGGTCAACTTCATCGACGAGAACCGGCAGTTCTTCGCGGGCCTGCACACCCCGGAGGTACGCAGAGCGGCTCCGACCTGGGGCGGTCGCCGCGAGCAGCGGCATCCGTGACAGCCGCCGGCTGGCTCCGTGACCACGGCTACTGCCCGCATGTCATGGTACGGCGCAAGGCCCTCGTGCTGGACGACGTCTGCGACTACCCACGGTTCGCCGGCAATCCGGTTGTCGACGACATAGGCATCCGCTCCTATCTGGGGCACCGCTCATCGACCGTACCGGTGTCGCTCTCGGCACGGTCTGCGCCGTGGACATCGTGCCCAGGCCCTGGGGCCGGACCGGTCTCGACACCATCAAGGGTCTGGCGCAGGAGCTCGTCCGACATATCGACCGCAGGGAGGCGCTCCGCCCTGACCGGGCCAGGAACTCGCAGTCTCGCGCCATCACACCTCGACTGTCGTACCGTCCAGGAACGTCGGAACCACCGGGTCATCGCCGCAACCGGCCCGCGCACCGCAGCGGATGGATGCTGCTGCGGCGCGAGGACTGCCATCCGGTGCAAGCGGTGCCAGATGGCTGTCGATGGAGCGCGCAACCGCGTGCGGAGCGGTCTCCGGCGCTGTCGCGGTCGAGAACGCGAACTTCGAGTAGTGCGGATCCTCCTCACCCCGGACGGGTCGGCGGCGGCATAGCAGGGCGGATTGTGGTCACTGCCGTGGTTGATCAGCCGGACGATCCCGTCATGCCGGGTTCCGTGCAACAGCCAGTCAGCCAGTCAGCCAGTCAGCCGGGCGCGGGCAGTGCGGTGCGCCGGTCCGACTCCTCTCCGACTCCTCTACCGGCAGCGGCAGTTCACGCTCCTTCCAGACCGGGCCGTCCGGCGTCGGCAGCTGGCCGAGGAATCCCTAGCTCGCCCAGTACGGGGAAGACGGGCCCGGAGTACGACTGGGTGGTCGGCGGGAACGTGTCGTACCAGCAGAGGGTCAGCAGCCCGCGTTCGTCGGGCACCTCGCGCTCCACGAAGTGCCGCATGGCGCCCGAGGCGAGCCGGCGGGTCAGGCCGGGCGCGAGCGGGTGCAGTCGGCGGGTGCCCCATCCACACCGGGGCGAGAGCGGCGAAGCGGTACGGCCGCTGGTGAACGGGCGGCCCGTCGGCCCCGAAGAAGTGCTGGTAGTCCTCCAGGAGACCGGCCGAGCCGTTCCCGGTAGAGCGCGGTCCGGCTGCCGTCGCAGTCGGGGCCCGCAACGTTCAGCGCCATCACCGAACGTGACCAGATCAGACCATAAAGAAATTCCCAATAGGGATGTCAAGCTCAGCCCGGCGGCGCCCCGGTGCTGGCCCGCAGGACGACCTCGCCCTCGACCCGCAGGACCCGCGAGCGTTGCCCGTCACCCGGATCCCGCAGGGCCAGTGCGATCACGCTCTCGCCCATCGAGGTCAGGGGCAGCGCCACCGTGGTGAGCGGTGGCGACAGCTCCCGTACGAGCGGAATGTCGTCGAACCCGGCCAGGGACACGTCCTCGGGGACCCGCAGTCCCACTTCCCGCAGTGCGGCCAGCGCACCGACGGCCATCACATCGGTCACGGCGAACAGGCAGGTCGGCAGGGGCCGGCCGGCGGCGATCAGCCGGCGTGCCGCGCTGTAGCCGCCCTCCCGGGTGAAGGCTCCTTCCACGACCGGGCCGAGTGTGATGTCCGATTCGGCCAGGCCCGCCCGGAAGCCCGCGAGCCGGTCCGAGACCGTGGTGAGGGCGGGCGGCCCGGTGAGGACGGCGAAGCTCCGGTGCCCGAGCGCCACCAGTGACCGTGCGAGTGCCGCGGCGCCCGCACGGTTTTGCGGCTGCACGGTGTCCACCCGCAGGCTGCGGTGCCTGCTGACCACAGCGACCCGGCCGCCGACCCGTACGTACGGTTCCAGCTCGGCGTCCATCGCGCGTTCCCAGGCCCGGTCCTGGAAACCGGAACCGATCAGCAGGATGGCCCTGGCCCGCTGGGCCCGCAGCATGGACACGTACGCGATCTCGCGGGCCGGTTCCCGGAAGGTGGACGCCAGCATCACCAGCAGATCCTGCTCGGCCGCGGCCCGCATCACCCGCTGGCGATGGCGGCGAAGTACGGGTCGCTGACGTCATGACAGATGACGCCCACCGTGCGGTTGTTGGCGGCGCTTGCCAGCACCTGGGCGTGCGCGTTGGGGATGTACCCGAGCCGGCCGGCCGCTGCGCGCACCCGCTCGCGGAGCTCGTCGCGGACCCGGGTGGTGCCGTTGAGCGCGCGTGAGGCGGTGGCGAGGGAGACCCGGCCTCGCGGGCCACGGCATCGAGGGTCACATGCACCGCCGGTGCGCGGGGCCGTGGAACCGATCGTGCCGGTGTTTCCTGTTCACTCAACTCGACCCCAGGGGTGCGGTGGTGGCAGGGCCCCGAAACTTCGGGACGACCTATTGACCGTGCGTGCAGACAGTCATTAGCGTGGCGACACCTTACCAGAAAGCGCTTTCTGAAAGCGCCTTCTCCGATGCTGCAGGATCGCACAGCTCTCCACAACTGGCCCCGAAGTACAGGGAGTTCACAGTGAGCCAGAGCGCTTTGGCCAAGAGTCCCGCAGAAGCGGCGGGAGTGACCCGGCGGGCCGGTCCCACATCGGGGAGCGGCTCGCCAGTGCGGCTGGGCAGAGCTGGCGCCCCGTCGCCCTGCTGCTGGCCTGCTTCGCCGTCTGGTGGGTCATCGCGGCGGCCGAGCTGGTGGAGCCCTATCTCATACCGTCTCCCGGTGCGACCCTCGAAGTGCTCACCGGCAAGACGAGCTATCTGTGGCAGCACACCTGGGTGACCACCTACGAAACGCTGCTCGGCTTCCTCATCGCGGTGGTGGTGGGCGTGCTGGCGGCCGTGGTCATGGTGTACTCGTCGACCGTGGAGCGGACCCTCTATCCGATCCTGCTCTTCGCCCAGGTCGTGCCGAAGATCGCGATTGCCCGCTGTTCGTCGTCTGGCTCGGCTTCGGCATCGCACCGAAGATCCTCATCGCTGTCCTCATCGCCTTCTTCCCGGTCGTGATCTCGATGGTCACCGGCCTCAAGGCAGTCGACCCGGAGATGCTCCAGCTGTCGGCGACGATGGGTGCGAAGCCCTGGCAGACCTTCCTGAAGATCCGCTTCCCGGCCTCGCTGCCGCACCTCTTCTCGGGCCTCAAGGTCGCGGTCACCCTGGCCGTGACCGGCGCGGTCGTCGGTGAGTTCGTCGGCGCCAACGAGGGGCTCGGCTATGTGATCCTCCAGGCCAACGGAAACCTCGACACCCCGATGCTCTTCGCCGGGCTGCTCGTGATGTCAATGATCGGCGTCGTCCTCTTCGTCGCCGTCGAGATCGCCGAAGCTGCTGCTCCCGTGGCATGCCAGCCGCAGGGACACCACCGCCACCACCACGTACTGACCTCGTCGCGAGAAGGGCCAAGCCCATGCATGCGCGCAGACTCCTGATCGGTGCCGTACCCCTCGTCCTGGTGGTCACCGCCTGTGGCGGGGACGGTTCGTCGACCACCACCAGCGACTCGGGCAAGAAGCTGGACCAGGTCACACTGACGCTCAACTGGTATCCGTACGGCGAGCACGCGCCGTTCTACTACGGCAAGCAGCAGAAGATCTTCGAGAAGCACGGCATCGACCTGAAGATCCAGGCCGGTCAGGGCTCGCAGAAGACGGTGCAGGCGACCGCCGCCGGGCAGAGCGACTTCGGCTGGGCCGACACCCCGCACTGCTCGCCGGGGTCGACAGCGGCGTCAAGGTCAAGAGCCTCGGTGTCTTCCTCCAGACCACGCCCGCCTCGGTGCAGTCCTTCGAGGCCGAGGGCATCAGCACCCGGCGGATCTGAAGGGAAAGACTATCGCGGGGACAGCGGGTGACGCCCTGTCGAAGACCTTCCCGATCTTCCTCGAGAAGAACGGCATCGGCGAGTCCGACGTCAAGGTTCAGAACACCGACCCGGCCGGTAAGATCGCCGCGGTGGTATCCGGGAAGACCGACGGCCTGCTCGGTTACGCCAGCGACCAGGGCCCCACGATGCAGAACAAGGCCAAGAAGCCGGTTTCGTACCTGCGCTTCTCCGAGCACGGGCTGAACTTCTACTCCAACGGACTGCTCGCCGGTCAGCGGATCCTGGCCTCCGACCCGCACTGGCCGAGCGGATGGCGAAGGCGGTGAGCGAGTCGTGGGCCGCCGCGCGAAGGCTCCGGAACCGGCGGTCGCCTCGATGGACGGAGCCTCGGAGCAGCTGCCGCCGAAGGCGGTCCTGGCCGAGCAGTTCGCGACGACGCTCACGTTGCTGCACACCGCGTCGACCGAGGGCAAGGCGCCGGGCGTCAACACCGAGGCCGACTGGCAGCAGACCATCGATGTCTTCGCCGAGGCAGGCATGGTCAGCAAGCCCAAGGCCGTGTCGGACTACTGGGACCAGAAGTCGGGGATGAAGGGATGACGACGCCGAAGCAGGACGCGAGGACCGGAGCGACGAAGCACCCAGCCGCAGGTGCCGCGGCCACCCCGCCGTCGGCCTGAGCGATGTGGCAGTCAGGTTCCGCAGCAGGAACCGCGACGTCACCGCGTTGCAGGAGGTCTCGCTCGACGTGGCACCGGGTGAGTTCGTCGCCATTGTCGGCCCCTCGGGATGCGGGAAGTCGACCCTGCTCAAGCTGGTCGCCGGGCTGCTGACACCGTCCGCGGGCGAGGTCCGGCTGGGCGGAGGGCCGGTGAAGGGACCGCGGCACGACATCGGCTACGTGTTCCAGCGCGCGGCGCTGCTCGAATGGCGCTCCGCCCGCCGCAACATCCTGCTCCAGGCGGAGATCCGCAGGACGCCGTCGGCCCAGGCACGTGCGAGGGCGGACGAGCTGATCCGGATGACGGGGCTCGTCGGCTTCGAGGATGCCTATCCCCACGAGCTGTCCGGCGGGATGCAGCAACGGGTGGCGCTGTGCCGGGCGTTGCTGCACGAGCCGCCGGTGCTGCTGATGGACGAGCCGTTCGGTGCCCTCGACGCCCTGACGCGTGAGCAGATGAACACGGAGCTCAACCGGATCTGGCGCGAGACGGGGACCACCGTGCTCCTGGTCACCCACTCCATCTCGGAGGCCGTCTATCTGGCCGACCGGGTAGTGGTGATGAGCCCGCGTCCGGGAACCATCACGGAGGTCATCGAGGTGGGACTGCCCGCGGAACGCGAGTACAGCGAGACGGTCGGCCGCCCGGAGTTCCATGAAGCGGCAGCGCACATCCGCGGTCTGCTCGGCGCGGTCTCGGCGCACGACTGATCCGCAGCGTGTCGCACGGCGGTCGCCGTGCGACACGCTGCGCCGGCCCGTACTCGGAAGTCATCTCATTCGGCTTGCTGAGTGGACTGTTGGCCATGGTGGGGACGTTGAACTGCTCGTTCCGGATGAGCTGCGGGAGTTGTTCCAGCGGGTGGTGCCGCAGGCTCGCCGAATGAGATGACTTCAAGGGTACGGGCCGCGAGCTGAGGCCGCGAATACAACCCTTCACCGGGTACGCCGGTCTGAAGGGTGCGAGTGGCCACTCGTTCCTCCTCTCGAACCATCCACCTGAGCGGGGCCGGCCGGGCATCGTGACAGCGCTGTCCATGGGTGCCGGCGCCCCAGCAGAAGGAGTCCCGTGACATCTCGAGCACTCGGCACCGGTGTGGTCCTCGCCCTCACCCTGGCCACCGCAGTCGTCGCCCTGCCCGCCACCGCACACGCCGCATCGGCCCCCGATCCGAATGGCCCCGCGCCGACTTCAACGGCGACGGCTATCCGGACCTGGCCTTCGCCGCGCCCGGAGCCACCGTCAAGGGGTTCAAAGGCGCCGGATACGTCGGCGTGGCCTACGGCTCCCGCAACGGGATCCAGAGTTCCGCCAAGAAGGTGTTCACCCAGGCCTCGGCGGGAGTACCCGGCACTCCGGAGGCCGGTGACGGCTTCGGCAGCGCCGTCGTCACCGCCGACCTCGACCAGGACGGCTACGCGGACCTGGTCGTCGGCTCGCAGGGCGAGAAGGTCGGCGCGGCCGACGGGCAGGCGGCATCACCGTCCTGTGGGGCGGACCGGGCGGCCTTGCCGCCGGGGCGACCCTGCTGACCGGCGAGGAGTACGCCGCCCAGGGCCGCGGGCTGGCCGTTGGCGACTTCAACGGAGACGGCGCCCCTGACCTCGTCGGGGCCGGCTACGCCGCCCTGAATACGCTCACCGGCCCCTTCACCCGCGATGGTGCCGCGGCCCGGACCGCCGAGATCCCGAACTACTACGACCGGCGATACCTCGATGTGGCGGCGGGCGACCTGAACGGGGACGGCCGTGACGATCTCGCTCTCGTCGCCAACGACGGCGACGAGTTCGACGCCCGGCGCATCATGATCGGCGTCGGCGGCCCGGCCGGACTCGGCGCCGAACTCACCGCTGTCGAGGGCAAGGACGGCTACAACCTTGAGGGCGGCGAGCACATCACCGTCGGTCATGTGAACAACGACCGGTACGCCGACCTCGCCGTCGGGCGCGGCATCGACGGCTACGACAGCGACCTGTACCTGCCGCTCGCCAAGGGCGGCATGCTCACCTACGTACCGGGCAGCGCGACCGGGCCGCAGGGCACCGCGGCCGTCGTCCTCAACCAGGACTCGCCCGGGGTCCCCGGCACGGCCGAGTCCGGCGACGGCTTCGGTTCGTCCGTCTCCATCGGGGACTCCGACGGCGACGGCTACGGCGAGATCGCGGTGGGCGTCCCCAGCGAGGACCAGGGCACCGTCCAGTCGGCAGGCGGCCTCGTCGTTCTTCCGGACCGCAACCGGGCCTACGGGCAAGGGCAGTTACGGCTTCAACCAGGGCACGCCGGACGTCGTCGGGGCCGTGGAGAAGGGCGACCGTTTCGGCGCCGCGGCGGCCCTGCGCGACCTCAACGGCGACGGCCGCACCGAACTGGCGGTGGGCGCCCCGGTGAGAACGACGGTGAGGGCTCCCTGTGGGTGTTCCCGGCCACCGCCTCGGGCCACGCGGCCAAGGGCTCGTTCAGCTTCGGTCACGGGACGCTCGGCACGGTGGCCGCCAAGGCGGCGCTGGGCAGTTCGTTCAGCCGCTGACCCGCGCGACGCCCGCTGTCCCGCGGCTCATGCCGAGGGCCATCCGGGCGTCGTCCTCGGCCGTTCCGCGGGCTTCGCCGGCCCCGGTGTGCTCAGACCCGCCCTCGGCGCAGCAGTGTTCCCTGCCGCCCTGACCGGGATGCGGACGGTCGAACCGAACACGCGGCGACGGGGACGGCCCTGACCCGGTTGCACCGGAGGCAGGGCCGTCCCCGCAGGACGAGTGGCCCTCAGTACCGGAGCCTGGACAGGTACGTATAGCTGGCCAGCGCCGAGGCGAACGGATCGGCCGGTGCGTCATGCTCCACCAGCCACTGCTTCACCCCGCCCCGGCGCGCCGTGTCGAACATGGCCGGAAATCCAGCACGCCCGACCCCACGTCCGCGAAGTCCCCGTTGGGAGCCATGTCCTTCACATGCAGAGCGGGAAGCGCCGTGGATGGGTTACGAAGAGCTCACCGGGCGCCGACGCGCCACCGTTGGCCGCCCAGTACAGATCCAGCTCGAATCCGACCAGCTCCGGATCGGTCTCGGTGAGCAGGATGTCGTACAGGCTCACACCGTCGACGACCTCGTGGTCGCTGCCGTGATTGTGGTAGAGCAGCTTCAGTCCGGCGTCGCGGGCAATGCGCCCGCCCGGTTGAACTCCCGGGCCACTTCCCGGTATCCGGCCGGTGAGTGCAGCGAACCGGGCAGGCTGGGCACGACGATCCACTTCCCGCCGAGGGCATGGATGTCCTCCAGTGCCTGCGGCAGTCCGGCCCCTTCACGATGTCGTACCCGACGTGTTCGAGGACAGCCCTGAGCCCCGTCCCGTCCAGCATCCGCCGGATGTCCGCGGCACTGTTGCCGTGCCGGCCGCTCACCCCGACGGTGGCGTAACCGATCTCCGCGAGCCGTTCCAGCGTTCCCCTGAAGTCCGCTGCCAGGGAGTGCGCATGGTGTAGAGGTGCATGCCGATCCCGGATGGGGATGCGCCGGCACGTACCGGACTCGGCGGCCGAAACAGCCGGGGCCGACACCGCGCCGATTCCGGCGGCCGCGGCGAGGCCGAGGGCCGTTCCCAGAAATGTTCTTCGTGTGTCCCGCATGTCGTCTCCTGTCAACTCACGTCGATGCGGACAGAACCGGTGCTCGTGTCCCCTTGTCGTCGGTCACCGTCAGATGCGCGGTGTACGCGCCCTTTCGGTCATAGGTGTGCGAGGCCGTCGCGCCCTGTGTGCCCGTCGGGTCGGTGTTGTCGCCGAAGTCCCAGTGGTACGAGGCGATCGTGCGTCCGGATGCCGGCTCGATCACACTGCTCAGCGCCACATCGAGTGGTGAGCCCCGTCGGCCGGAGCCGCCTTCACCGAGACCTTCGTACCGGGCTTCTCCACACCGGAACCGTTGAAGTGCAGCCAGTCGACCGCGAACAGGTCGGCCTTCTCACTGCTCCACTCCGGATTGGTGAACACCGCGTACAGCTTCGTGCCGGTCTTGGAGGCGGCCAGTGCGGTCGTCGGGGAGACGATGTTGCCCCAGTCGCCGGTGTTCGGGACGGTCACCTTGCCGAGCAGTTGTCCGGTCGGTGATCCGGCCCTGAACTCGACGTTCCCGCCGATCCCGCCGGATGCCGCACCGACGGTCACCGAACCGATGTTCTTCAGGTTCACCGGATCGAAGGCGACCCAGTCACCGTCCTCGATCTCGGTCAGCCGCTTGCCGCCCGAGGCATCGGCCCGGTCGGCGGTGACCGCACCGTCGTGGTGCCGCCCGTCGAGGTGAAGTGCTCCGCCTCGCGGAACGTCGTGCGCAGCGTCAGCGAAGTGGAGCCGGTGAGCGCGGGAGCGTCGGGAGCGCCCTTGTCCGTGTACTGCGCCGTGATCCCGTAGTAGAGATTCTGACCGGGGCCATGGCTGTCACCGGCATCCGTGACGATTTCACCTTTACAGCCGGTGTAGTTGTCCAACGGGTGCAGATGGGTGTCGTGGCCGAGCTGCGACTGCACGACCACCCGTGAGCAGTCGATCGGACCGCCCTTCCCGTCCTCCTTGTCCTTCACCTTCACGGTGAAGGGGATCGTGTCCCCGAAGCTGAACATCCCACCGTGCGGAGGCTGTTGGACCGTCACTACGGGCCTGCTGTTGCCGACGGTGATGTCCTGCACGGCCAGTCCCGTCAGATCGCCGGGCCCGGTGACCGTGAGCCGTGCCGTGAACAGGCCCTTGCTCCGGTAGGTGTGTGACGGGTTCGCCTCCGTGGAATCCGTACTGCCGTCGCCGTCGAAGTCCCAGGCGTAGGTCACCGGCTGGTCGTCCGGCAGCCCGGAGCCGGCGCTGGAGAACTCGACGGTCAGTGGTGCGGGGCCATTGTCCCGGTCAGCGGTGATCTTCGCGTCGGGCAGCCTGCCGTCGCCCACGTAGTCGATGCGGTAGATGCCGGCGCCCTCGTTGCTGCCGCCGCGCCCGGTCCCGCTGCCGAGCCCGAAGTCGATGACGTACAGCGCTCCGTCGGGACCGAAGTCGGCGTCGAAGGGCTGGTTCCACTCCATGTCCTCGAAGGTGCCGTTGATGGACTGGAGGTCACCGGCCTCGGCGGGTGCGAACCGCGGATCGGTGAATGTCTGGTCCTCCCGCTGGAAGGAGAACGTCTTGAACCACCGGCGGGTCAGCTCGTAGTTCAGCTGCTTCCCCTCGAAGTACTCGGGAACTTGGTGCGGTAGGTGTTCTCGGGGTCGTAGTCGTAGACGGGACCGCTCATCGGCCGCCGCCGCCGGTGCCGAGCTCCGGGAATTCGGCGGAAGCCGAGTATGCGTACCAGACCGTGGCGGGCTGGGCCGGCGGCAGCTCGCTCAGACCAGTGTTGTTCGGCGAGTCATTGACCAGAGCCGTGCAGTCGAACTTCGGCCCCGACTTCTTCGTGGCGAAGTCGTAGTCGTTGAAAGGTGTGTTGTTGCCGACGCAGTACGGCCAGCCGAGGTTTCCCGCCTCGGTGATACGGGTGTACTCGACGGTTCCTTCGGGACCCCGGTCCGCGACCGCGGCCTTGGCGTCGGGCCCGTAGTCGGCGACCATCAGCGCGCCGCTCAGCGGGTCGGTGGTGATCCGGAACGGATTGCGCATGCCCATCGCGTAGATCTCCGGGCGCGTCTTCTGCGTACCCGGCGTGAAGAGATTGCCCTCGGGCACGGTGTACGTACCGTCGTCCTGCGGGGTGATGCGCAGCACCTTGCCGCGCAGGTCATTCGTGTTGCCCGAGGTGCCCTGGGCATCCCAGGCGCGGCGGCCCTCGCCCTCGTCGATCGGCGCGAAACCGTCGGAGGCGAACGGGTCGGTGTTGTCGCCCGTCGCCGCGTACAGATTTCCGTCCTTGTCGAAGGTGAGCGAACCGGCCATGTGCGAATTGGCCCTGCCCTCGCCACGCAAGGTCGGGATGGTCAGCAGCCGCTTCTCGGACGCGGGTCGACCGTGTTGCCGGTGGCCGTGAAGCGGGAGAGGTTCAGCCGTTTCTCGGTCTTGTCGGAGTGCAGGAGGTAGAGCCAGTTGTTCTGCGCGAAACCCGGATCGAGGGTGAGGCCGAGCAGCCCGTCGGACTGGCTGGTCATCTCCGGCGTGTACGCGAGGTCCAGCGCGGTGGACACCTTCATCGTCTGCTGGTCGATGACCTTCAGCTTCCCGGTGCGCTGGGCGAAGAACACCCTGCGGTCGGGGGCGACGGCCAGCTCGAACGGGTCGGCGAGATCGCTGGTGGCCAGTGGGGTGCGCTGGAACGAACCGGTCCGGGTGGCCGTGCAGTCACCCTGCTTCGCGCCGGCGGCCCATTCGATACCGCCCAGCAGATGCTTGACGAAGCCCTCCTCCTGGAAGGAGGACGCCGCGTGCCCGCCCGCGGTGAACCAGGAGCGCCCGCCGTCGTAGTTCTGGCACCAGGACCACGGGTGGTCCACGCCTTCGTCGAGGCCGGTGACGCCGTCACGCACCTTGATCTGCGCGAGGGTGTGCACCTTGGAGCTCGGGTTGGTGCGCCAGTTGTACCACTCCTCCGTGCGCTCCCAGAGATCCGGAAGGTGCTGGGTGGAGGGTGCGCGTGGTCGAGGACCTTGACCCGCCCGGTCTGCACTGCCGGGTGCTGGTCGAAGATGGCGCCGGTCAGGCCTTCGTACCAGTCCCAGTCGCGCTCACTGGCGGACGCGGCATGCAGTCCGACCCAGCCCCGCCCGCCCGGATGTACTTCTGCAGGGCGCTACGTTCATCGGCGGTCAGCAGGTCACCCTTCTCCGGTGTGGAGTTGGTGTTGTTGAAGACGACCGCCTGGAAGCGGGACAGGTCGATGTCATTGAAGACGGCGGAGTCGTCGGATGCCTCGACCTCGAATCCGTTCTCGGCGCCCAGTTTCTGACGGCTTCGATCCCCGCGGGAATCGAGTCGTGGGTGAAATTGGTGACCTCGGAGTAGACGAGGACACGGAATGGTGCTGCCTGGGCTCTGGGAGGCGAGGCCACCAGCAGACCCACGATCAGTGCGAGAAGTGAGGCGAGGGCGATGAGAGGCGAGGGGAATCCGTGCGACGCGCCAGTGCTCCGTGGTGCTCGGCTGCTCCGTGACGGGCGACTACTCATTGGGCGCTCCCTGTGCGGTTGATTCCGACTGTGGGGTGTGAAAGCGCTTTCTGAAGTACGTCGTTCAGGGTAGGTTCACGTCTTCGGCGGGTCAATGGGTCGGCGGTGCCCGCTGAGGCTCCGTTGTCCCGGCCGGTCACGGTCGAGTGCGAGCCGAACCTCAGGCTTCGTTGAGGCCTCCGGGGAGTGGTTCGTAACCACTCGCTCAAGTGCGGTATCGTTCTCTTGCGCGTTCGGCCGGGAGGAAGTGCCAGGTCAGACGGGCATCGGGACGTAGCGCAGCTTGGTAGCGCACTTGACTGGGGGTCAAGGGGTCGCAGGTTCAAATCCTGTCGTCCCGACTGGAGACAGTCGCAGGTCAGGGCCGGTTTCGAGCAATCCGAAACCGGCCCTGATCGTTCTTGGGGCCTCTCTGGGAGCCAGTGTCCTGGCTGGTGGGGCTCCCGAGCAGCGCGAAACAGGCCGCTGTACGCGCTGTGGGGTGGCCGATGAACTGCCGCTCACCGCGCTGGGGCCGGAAGACCTCGTACGGGCGGGGCAGCCCTGGAAGTCCCTGTAGCGGCGGAGCCGTGGGTCTCTCACCGCGTGAGTGCCCGTCCCCGTGCAGCTCCGCATGCAAGGCGGATGCAACGGTTGCTCGTGCCGGGCGGACGAGGCCGCCCGGCCGTGTGCAACGGCCGGGCGACCGGGCGGTCAGTTGCTCGCCCCGGTGTCGTCTCCAGAGGGCGAGCGCAGTGTGAACCCACCGCTCAGGCGAAGCGCCAACGGTTGTTGCCGTCGCAGGAGGCGACTTCGAGGGGGCGTCGTTGCCGCTTCCGGCGGCTCCCACGACGCTCAGGCACAGGCCGTTGCTCGCCAGGTTGCGGACCCAGTAGGTGCCGTCCGGGCGCGGGTCGAGCCACCACCGCTGGTTGCCCGTGTTCCCTTCGCAGGTGAACTCAAGGATCCGTGTGCCTGCCGACGCGGGACCGTGATCGGGCAGATCCATGCAGAGGTCGTCCATGTTGTTGCTGATCCCGAAGACGTCGGCCTTGTCGGGCCCGGCGTCCTTCGCCCGGAGCTGCAGGTTCCAGAGCTGATTGTCGGCGCTTGTTCCGATACAGGGGCCTGCCTGACCGGAGTGTTGATCGCGCCCTTCCCCGTTGGGGATATCGGCGCACCGACCCGTTCTCGGGTTCATGAGCAGGACCCTGGAAGCGACGGAGGCGGCATCGGCCTTGGTACGCAGGGCCTGGGCCGCGGCTACAGCGGGTCCACCTTCTTCTTCGCCGCCTGCGTCTTCTTCGCCGGCTGCTGAGGCTTCTTGGTGGCCGGCGTGGTCGGCTTGCTGACCGTCGCCGGCTCCTGCTTCTCCTCGGTCTTGCTCGGTTTGGGCGAGGGGCTCGGGGACTGGGTCGTGTAATCGCCCTGCGCCTGTGGTGACCGGGTGGCTTCCAGGACCGTTGCCGCGTCCTGGGTACGGGCGGAGTCGGACGGCTTGTCATCGCCCTGGGCCGACACGATGAACGGGACCGCTATCAATACCCCTCCGAGGATCGCGGCGGCAGCCAGCATCGGCTTCCTGGGGCGATTGGGAGGTGCTCCTCGGCCGCGGCCACACCTCCACCCCTGGTCCCCGAGACGTCGCCGGCGGCAGCCGAGGACGTGGCGGACGACTCCGACGAGGCAGAGGACGAAGGGGCCTCTCCAGCGGCTGTCGATGCTGTCGGCACCGCGCTGCCCGTGTCCGGCCGGAGAGCCGCCTCGGCACTCTCCCGTTCGGGGTCGTTCGCCTCAGTGGTCTTCGGGTCGGCTGCTTCCGGGGCCGCCGTCTCGGGTCGGCTGCCTCGGGGTCGGCCGTCTTCGGGTCGGGGTCGACGCGTTCTGCCGGGCAGGGAGCGAGGGATTCACCGTGGTCGGTGCGCTCGGGTCCGCCGGCGAAGTGCCCGTACCGGACGAACCGTTCGTGGTCGGATCACCGCTGACGCTCGAACCGCCCGGGACCAGGGCGTCGCCCGGATCTCCCGCCGAGCTCAGCACCGGCGCCGCCCGGCGAACGGTCACCGGAGATGTGCCGGACGTGTGTGATGCCTTGTTGTCCGGGGAGGGTCATGCTGACGAGCCATCTCGCAACATCCTCTGTTCGGTCTACGGTTCGTTTGTGCGCCACAGTTCAGCGGCGATGGGTCCGGCACAACGGTCCGGCCAGCGGCCGGTGTGCGTGGAGGAGCTGGATTTCAGGGCCGCGTCGAGCCGGGCGAGGACGGTGCGGTCCATGTCGTCGAGGCCGTCCGTCGGCATCGAGCCCCGGTCGGTCAGTTCACGCAGGAACACGAGTGACGACGCATCGGCGGAGGGTTGGGTCGCGGCGTCCGCGAAGAGGTCTCCCGGCGTACGTCCAGGACCCGGAACTGGGTCCCCGGTGCGAACACCACCTCCTCGTGCCCGGTGTCGGTGGAGAGCAGCTGCCGCACCCGCCGACCGGCGACCGACCAGATGACGTAGCAGCCGCCCGGCTCGCCCGGCGAGCCGCCGGGTACGGGTGGCGTGGCGCTCACCAGGGCGGCGTCACGGAGCGTCGTTCCGGGAAGTGGGGTGCCCGTACCGCCCGAGGCGGGTCCGGCACCGCGCAGGGCCAGTCCCCGGTATGACGGCATCCTGTTCAGTGCCGATGCCACGCATGCGGCGTACGACAGGATCCTCGGCTCGCGCGCACGCAGCGCCCGGGTGACCTCGCCCTGGCTCAAAGGACCCTCCGCGGTGTGCAGATAGAGCCGCAGGGCGATCAGGTCAGCACGGGCCGCCTCCTGCTCCTTGCCACGCAGGGCGGGCAGCCGGGCGAGTGCGCGGGCGACGGCAGCTCCGTGCCGGTCCCACGCCGCTTCGGCGAGTGTCCGGAAGGCCGTCCGTTCGGCTTCGGTACTGCGGTGGCCGGGACCGATCAGGACGGGAGGCAGCGGGCGGCACTGCGGGCACCGGCGGAGCCGGATGCCGGTGAAGGCACCGCGGGCCGCCGGTTGAAGGGCGGGACACGGGCTGCGGCAGCGGGGAGCGGTCTCTGCGGCGGGCTTGTCCGGGACGGGGTGAGGCTGTGGAGCAGGCCTGTCCGGTGTGTTCATGTCCGGGGCCGGACTCTCCCGGGTGGCCGCAGCGGCTGCCCGTGCTACCGCCGGGTCGGCGGATCCGGGCGGTGCCCGGAGGCCCGCGCGGATACGGGACCGGGCGAGGGTGCCCGGTCCGGTACCGTCGCCGGGCCCGGCACCTCGGCGAAGTCCGGGCCATGGCCGGGTAGGTGGGCGGCAGGTCCGGGAGCGGACGGCTGACCGGGTACGGCACGTTCCTCCGCACTCCGCTCCCGCGCGGGAGCAGGCTCCGGCGTCGGTACGGATGTCCGGTCGCGGTCACCGGCCGGACTGCCCGCCGCCACCCGGGGAGGGCGACGGAGAACCCGCCGCGGACGCGGTCGAAGATCCTGGGCCCCGTTCGGCCTTGGCTCCAGCTCCAGCAGCCCTCTTCGTCACGGGCTCAGTCCCGGACGTGGACACCGACGCGGGCGCCGACATAGGTGTGGACGCGGTTCCCGGTTCGGGGGCGGAAGCGGGTGACGCCCGGCTCACCGGAGGCCGGTGAGCGCGGCCCGCCGAGTACGGCGGCCAGATCCCCATCCGTCCCGTCTGTACCGATCAGGTCCGTACCGGCCGGGTCGATATCAATCCGATCCGGACCCGGACCCGTACCGGTCAGGTCGGGTGCTACAGCCGCGCGTACTGGACTGGGCGGCTCCATGGCGCCCGGACCGGTCCGGGCGCCGGCTGTCCGCTCCGGAGCTGACAGCCGGCGCCCCGGTACGGGCAAGGCGAAGCTGATCTTCCGCAGGCCGTGATGCGCGGCGATACGTCGGAGCTCACGGCCACCGTCCGCAGCGGTGCCGTGGACGTGCAAGGTGGCGCGCTCGCGCAGATCCGCGGACAACGCTCCCAACAGGCCGGACAGAGCCGGCCACAGCGAAGCCTCCAGCCGCTCGTTCGGAACGCCTACCTCGACGGTCGGTCCGTCGGCACTGACCTTGCGCGTCGAATACGGCAGCGGAGGCCCGCCGCGCGGGCCGACCCACAGGCCCGCCCTGGTCACCGTTACCTGCCAGTGGTCGGACAGGCGCACCACACCCTCTTTCTGCCGGGCGGGCCGGCCAGCGGTGGTGACCACCGCAACAGCCTCGGGGCGGGAGCGTGTTCGGCGCCACGGGCCGGGCTGCACGCCACGGCGTCCACGAACGGCAGCCACCGGGGCGTCTTGTCGGGGCCGATCAGAACAGAACGTACGGAGTGGGAGCTCATCGGGCCATCGGCCGCGAAGAGCGGCAGCCCGGTCGTCACCTCGACCTCGGCGTCCAGCTGATCGGCCACCTGCTGAGCCAGCGGCAGCAGATCGCGCAGACCTCCGGGGCGAGGCGAACCCGCGCCCTGGCCGACTCCGGCAGGGCGGCGAGCATGTCGGCGACTTCCCGCGCCGAGACATCCTCGCCGTACGGCACTCCGACCACCACGGTCAGGCGCCGGGGATCGACCGGTACCGCGTAGTACAGGTCGCCGGGCTGGGGTGCGGCCGCTTCCGCGGGCCTCACCAGCAGCCCCGCCGGGATCTGTTCGACCACGCAGCCACCGTCCGTTCCGGATGGCACACGGCTCAACGCGCTCTGCCACGGTGGCGCGGGGCTGCGCGGTCCCATCGGTACGGGATCCGCCCCGGGCTGAACAGCCACCAGCCGCCGTCGGCTTCCGGACCGCCGGTGACGGCTGGGACGAAGAGTGAACCGCCCGGCACGACGAGGGGCTGCCCGTCCGGGGCCATCACGTCCAGGCCCCACGCGTCGGCGATGCGGCGCGCCGTGGCGGGTCGGCCCGCACTGTGGTGACCGGCGTCGGCCATGACCAACCGGACGCATTCGGTGCCGGACTCCCGCAAGGAGTCGAGCAGTTCGCCCAAACGCGGCCAGAAGGCGGCGACATTCACACCCTCGGTGCCCGCGATCACGGTCACGGTCCCGTCGTCCGCGCCCTGCCGGCGGGCCAGGTCGGCGACATCGTCCGGACTCAGCGTCTCGTCCGAGGGGTGCGGAGCAGTATCAGGCCGTCGTAATCCTCGACAAGAACAGTCGCCCCGGCCGCCCCGGTTCCGGCCTGGGGTGCGGCGGCCGGTCCGGGTCGGCTCGGGCCGCGGACCGGCGGCCACCATGGCGCCGTGCGAACCCGCTGGTCCAGCGGCTCACTCCTGGCTCCTGCCGTTCTGGGGCCGAGCGTCGAAGTCATGCCCGTCGGGTCTGTCGGACCTGGCAGTTCTGCCGTGTCATCCGCGTCCGCCGGAGCGGACAGTGATGCCTCTCCCACCCGTACGGCGTGGATGTACGGCGTCGGCGTTTCGCTCGGCACGCCCGCCTGGCCGGGCACCGTCCACTGCGGCGGTACGCCCGCTCCGGAGCCGGCGGGGTCGGGCACGCTCAGCCATGGGGACTCGCCGGCACTGACACCTGCACCGGGCCCGGCGTCGGCCAGGGACGCGGCTGTTGCCTCTTCGCCGGTGGCAGTCGGCGCCGGCTGCGGGGACATATCCGGCTCCGACCTTTCGTCGTTCTCACTCACCGACACGCCCTCCACTAACACAAGACGTGTTCCACACCTTTGAACTCGCTTCTCACAGTTGGCATTCTCGTGGAGCGGGCCCTTGAACAAGAGCCCCATCCGATTGCCCGGTGGTGTGCGGTACATGAACACCAGATGACACCGCAGGTCCCGTTATCCGGACCGAAGCAGGAGTTGCTCCCCAGCAGGCCTGCCGGCGTGAGCCTGACTCCCAGTTCGTACGCCTCAAGGAGCTGCCAGAGCCTCGGCGAAGGCGGCGTTGCCTGTCACCCGGCGGGCCGGCAGCAGTCGGAATTCCGAGATGCGTCAGGCCTTCGTCGTCCTTCACTATGAGCCGGCCCTCCTGGAGGACGCTCTGCGCGTGCTGACCTGGTGTCAACCGTATCCGAGGCTCCGGGTTTCCGGCTGAACCGATCATCTCGTCCGACTATTCCCGACGCACTATACCGGGGATACACCCAGCACCGTTCTTCGGCCCTCTCCGCTGGACACGGTGTCCCTCGCGGCCATCACTGGGCTCCTGCCTGCTCGCCGACCATGCCGATGACCAGTGAGACGGTTTGGTCACTGTCCGCACCGAACTCCGCGATGCGGTCGTCGGGATAGCGGAGCACAAGGTGGGTTCCCAGCTCGCGGGCCACTACGCCGGCGAGTATCCCGTCCAGGATGCCACTGTCGTCGGCTTCGTGGCCGCTGAGGGGTTCGTGGCTGTTGAGAAGGAGCCATTGGAGGTGCTGAAGCGGTGTGAGTTCCGCATCCGATGCCGGAAGAGGGTCGCCGCGCAACTCCGCCTCGATGCGCGTACTTTGGCCTCGGTCGGGGCCAGTTTGCAGATCGTCACGGTACCCGGGCCGTTCCGGCAGTGCCAGCCCCGCAGGCACATCCTGCTCTGTCAGCCGGGTACCGATCCAGCGCCGGACCTGTTCCGCGGCTTCCGCGACGCCGTCGTTACCCGGCGTGGGAAGTTCCGGAAACCCTTCCGGTAGTGGCACCCGCCGATACCCTCCGCGTCGCCCTGACGCCATGCGTTCGCCAGGGCGTCGGTGAATCCTTCACCGCTCCCCGATATGGCGGATGAGTGATCGTCGGCCGGCCGGGCGGTCTCAGCCGCCTTCTCGTCAACCGCTTCCGCGGCGGCGGCAATCTCGTCCAGTCCGTCCGTGGTCATCACCATGCTCACCGGCGCCGAGCTGTTGATGCAGAGGCTGTGCCCTTCGGGAAGACGCCCGAGGAGTGCGGAAAACTTCACCTGCTCGAATCCCAGTCGCCCTGCGAGGTGCAGGTAGTACTGCGAGGTGAAGATCGGGACGACTGGCGTGCCGTCAGGTGCCGAGGCGCTCACCGGCGCACCGCTCGACGTGACGAGCACCGCCACCTCGGCCTTGGCCAGGGCCGAGGTGACGTCCTCCGCAGAGCCGTAGCCGGTGGTGGCGAGCTGGATGGCGGCGTCCACGGCATCGGTGGGCTCCGGCCAGCCGTACGCCTCCGGGGACGGCCGGTACTCCTCGTTGTCCTGCCACTCCACGATCTCGCCGTCCGGGTCGGAACGCCACTGCCCCACCACGGCCCAGGCCGGCGGCGGCCCTTCGCCCTGCCACGTGGGATCGGTGAAGGACAGCCAGTGGTCCGGGGCGAGCTTGGCGGCCTTGATGAACTCCTCCGGCGGCGTGGGTATCCCGGCGTCGGACGCACTGTCCGGGGCCTCCGGGCTGCTGTCGAATGCGTCGCTGCTGGACATGGTGTCCGTCGCCGCCATCACTGGGCTCCTGTCTGCTGGCCGGTCGCGCCGATGACCGGCGAGACGGTTGGTTCATTGTCGGTGTCGACCGCGACACCGCCGACGGAGCGGTGAGACGGAACGCGGGCAGCGTCGCAGGACTGCTCGTGTTCGCCGCTCGGGGCCTGCCGCTGTCCGCAACAGCGAACCCCGCCTGTAGGGGTCGAGTCCCACATTGGCGGGCCACCGCGTCCCGGACCCGGCTGCGCTCCTCCCTGCCAGCCGGCCGCTTGGTCACGGGCCCGCGAGGAGAGCGTGTGGTCACTGGCGGCAAGAGGGATTTCCTTCTCCCACGACCGGCGTGGCGCGGGTGCGGTCGGCAACGGTGCTCACCGGCACGCCCTCCAGAAGCATGAGAAGCGTGCCACACCTTCGAGCTCATCTTTCATAATTGGCAGTCTCGTGGAGCATGGCCTTAATTAAGGGGAGCTCCATCCGATTAGCCGGCGGTGTTCGGTACATAGCTATCGAGTGACACCGCGAGTCCGTCGTCCGGGCCGAATAGGAGTTGCCCACCAGCTGGGTCCGTCAGCGTGAGCCTGACGCCCAGTTTGCTGGCCAGCAGCTCTGCCAGGGCCCCGGCGGAGGCGCTGCCTGTCTCCTGGTCGGCCAGCAGCAGCTGGAATTCCTGGAGAGGTGACAGGCCCACGTCCTTGGCCGCGAGTTGGTCTTGCTGGAGGACGGCCTGCGCATGCTGATCGAGTGACAACTTGATGCCGAGGCCCCGGATGTCAGCCGTATCGATCATTTCGTCCGGGTCAATCAGATACGTGGTACCTGGAATACGGCCGCCACCGTCTTCCAGTGCCTTGCCGAATTGATCCACTTCCTGTGTCAACTGCTCGTCCAGCCATTCGGACAGTCTGACGGGGTTGGTCTCCGGGGCATTCCCCAACTGGTCCGTTCTGTGTGCCAGTTGCTCGTCCAGCCAATCGGGCAGCCTGACGGGGTTGGTCTCCGGGCATTCCCCAGCTGGCCCATTCTGTGTGCCAACTGCTCGTCCAGCCAATCGGGCAGTCTCACGGACCTGCGCATGACCTGACTGTTCGCCGGCAGCGCCAGGATGTTCCGGAGCAAGGTGTCGACGAGAGCATGGAGGAAGCTGCCTTTGCCGACAGTGGCGGACAAAATCTGGTCACCGGCCGACAGTGCGGGCTTGGACTCAGGCTCGGACTCGGACTCGGACTCGGACCCGGACCCGGACCCGGACCCGGACTCGGGTGTCGGCCGGGCTGCGTTCGTCGAGGACACAACCGTTGGGCCCGTGGGCGCCGTCTCGGTGCCATCCGCCGACGGGTCTTCCCGCGACTGCCGTGGGACAGGCCGGGCATCGGCGGCGGTGTCCGGGGCAGTGCAGTGGAATCGGGGGCCTTCGGGCGTACCGGGTATGGCCGGGGTTGTTGCTGTAGTGCGGTGGTGAGCGGGCCCGCGTTGTCGGTCAGCGGGATACGGACTGCTCCGGTTTCCTGGCTGTCGGGGACCAGGTATATGTGTGTCGGCTCGGCGCCCTTATCGGTGGGACCGGTTTTGAGTGTGTATGCCGCCGGCGGGGATTCATCGCACCTAGCCGGTCCCTTACCTGGTCCAGGTTCCCGACCCGGCCTGCCCAGCCGCTGTCTCCGCGCAGGTATGCGCCTGTCGAGGGCTGGACGAAGTCCTCTCCGTATGCCACCCAGCCTTCCGCGGGCAGTACCTCGCCGTCGGGAAGCTGGATTTGGCCCCGTCACTGACCTCGTACGTCATCGGGTCGGCCTGATTCGAAGTCATCCGCTGATAGGCGAACCACCGCTCCTTGGACTTCCCTTCGCCGACACCGACACCGGCACCTCGGACAACGGCACCCTGCGGCCGGCGTCGCTCCCGTCCGGAGCCATCACCGCTCGGGGTCCTTCCAGGATCACCCGGCGCCCGATCGGCCACCGTGCCCCGTACGGCTCCACACCGGTGTCCGGCGACCCGCCCCGCAGGCCGTATCCCGCACGCAGATTTGTGTATGCCTGCCCGATCAGTGCCCTATCCGCCTCCGACGGATAGTGAAGGTGCCACGCCTGTGGATACAGACTTTCCACGAAGTCTCTGAGTTCGTTGTGGTCCTGCCGCATTTGCGCAGGGGAGAGAGGTATTGACGGAAGGCGCGAACCTCCGTCACGCGCAGCGGAAGGGTGCCACCGTCATTGGTGTCCAGTTCACCGACGACGGTCATTGTGAAGACATCACCCAGACCGGCTCGCTGTGGATAACCGACTTGAAGACCGCTCCGCAAAAATCCAGGACGCGAAACTGACTAATTGAGGACAATTGCAGCATGGGAGGACGTAGACCGTCTTCATACCGGTTGCGCTCGTCATAAAGGTCATCAAAATTTGGAATTCGGGCACGCACACTCCACTCGAAGAGCTCGAGGAAAGCATTCGCATCGACATTCAGATATCTTTGCGCTGTTTCAGGGAGATTTGCAAGGAGAACGGCAGGATCATGCCGGTCCAAAGCGGCAGCATTGGCTTTGTCGTATGTGGCGGAGACAAAACTGGTAACAAGCGTAGCCGTATTGATGTAGAGCTGTGTGGCGTGGTCCCGCACCTGCTGCAGGGACAGGTCCGGCAGTTCGAGCAGGGCGCGCGCACCGTCCAGATTGTCGAGAACTCGGCCGAAGACGATCCAGCTGATATACCGAGCCGCGATTTCGTTACCGAATGCCAATGCGTCGGACGCGTGTTCCTTGGTGAAGTGGCCGTTGGCTTGGTTCCGCCATGTGCGGTCATGGACATATGTCAGGAAGTGGTGGTGGACACCGGTCGGCACACCGATATTGTGGTGAACACTCTCACCCGGCAGGGCTCCGATCGGCCGTGGCCCGATGAGCGCTCCCATCCCCACCGGTTGGATCACCCATCCATCCTCAGGCCGCAGGACCTCCTCGATCGGTTTGAACGGCTGACTCCCAGGATCGTGGACGTCGAGGGAGTAGAGTGCCCGCGCAAAATTGTCATAGGCACGGAAGGCGTGGTCAGGGTTAACACTCTGCTCGCCCGGCAGATTGTTCATCTTCCCGAGAAGAATCTCAGGAATTACAATTTCATAGATATCACCATCTTCGACGTCTGCTTTCTCAGCAGCTTCCTCAGTTCGGAAGATCCGGCCGTCAGGGGCCGTATAGAACGTCTTGGTCTCAACAATCACCTCAGTGTTGTCCGGGCCGGTGGCCAGCACCTCACTACGTACTTCGATAGGATCCGGGTCCCCGGCGAGCTGCATGACATACAGGAATTCCGACTCGGCACTGGATTTACCGCCGGGCAACCTGAACGGCCTCTCCTGTCCGGTGAGGAGGAAGTTCACATGGGACTGCGCGATCACCAACGCCACACGCCTGGTGGGGTCTCCCGGCCTGATGTAGCCCCGGCTCGTCAGCGTGTCGTGAAGCTCCTGGCGCCGCTCCGGCGACACGGACGCACCGGTCCACTTCAGCTCCTCCAGCGCGGTGGCGACTTCAGCAACCAGCATTTGGTCCGCCCCCACCGTCTTCGGATCCAGAGGACTCGTCCGGGCCAGGCCGGCCTCGCTTCGCCGTGGGACAGGCAGGGCATCGGCGGCGGTGTCCGGGGCAGTGCAGTGGAATCGGGGACCTTCGGGCGTACCGGGTATGGCCGGGGTTGTTGCTGTAGTGCGGTGGTGAGCGGGCCCGCGTTGTCGGTCAGCGGGATACGGACTGCTCCGGTTTCCTGGCTGTCGGGGACCAGGTATATGTGTGTCGGCTCGGCGCCCTTATCGGTGGGACCGGTTTTGAGTGTGTATGCCGCCGGCGGGGATTCATCGCACCTAGCCGGTCCCTTACCTGGTCCAGGTTCCCGACCCGGCCTGCCCAGCCGCTGTCTCCGCGCAGGTATGCGCCTGTCGAGGGCTGGACGAAGTCCTCTCCGTATGCCACCCAGCCTTCCGCGGGCAGTACCTCGCCGTCGGGAAGCTGGATTTGGCCCCGTCACTGACCTCGTACGTCATCGGGTCGGCTTGATACGAAGTCATCCGCTCATAGGCGAACCACCGCTCCTTGGACTTCCCTTCGCCGACACCGGCACCTCGGACAACGGCACCCTGCGGCCGGCGTCGCTCCCGTCCGGAGCCATCACCGCTCGGGGTCCTTCCAGGATCACCCGGCGCCCGATCGGCCACCGTGCCCCGTACGGCTCCACACCGGTGTCCGGCGACCCGCCCCGCAGGCCGTATGTCCCATACAGCTCTGTGTATGCCCGCTGGATCTGTGCCTCAGCCGCATCCGACGGAAAGTGAAGCTCCAACGCCCGCGGATGCAGATTTTCACGAATTCTTTGAGGTCTTTGTGGTCCTGCTGCATTTGTGCAGGGAGGAGAGGTACTGGCGGAAGGCGCGAACCTCCGTAACGCGCAGCGGAAGGCTGCCACCATCATTGGTGTCCAGTTCACCGACGACGGTCATCGTGAAGACATCACCCAGACCGGCTTGCCGTGGATAGCCGACTTGAAGACCGCTCCGCAAGAAATCCTCGACATGAAACTCGCTGATTGAGTTCAGTTGTAGCATGGAGGAAAGCCGACCATTTTACGCTGGTTGCGTTCATCAAAATTTGGAATTCTGGCACGCACACTCCACTCGAAGAGCTCGAGGAAAGCATTCGCATCGACATTCAGATATCTTTGCGCTGTTTCAGGGAGATTTGCAAGGAGAACGGCAGGATCATGCCGGTCCAAAGCGGCAGCATTGGCTTTGTCGTATACGTCGGTGACAGCACCGGTAACAAGCGCAGCCATATTGATGTAGAGCTGTGTGGCGTGGTCCCGCACCTGCTGCAGGGACAGGTCCGGCAGTTCGAGCAGAGCGCGCACACCGTCCAGATTGTCGAGAACGCGACCGAAGACCCTCCAGCTGATATACCGAGCCGCTATTTCGTTACCGAATGCCAATGCGTCGGACGCGTGTTCCTTGGTGAAGTGGCCGTTGGTCTGGTTCCGCCACGTGTGGTCACGGACATATGTCAGGAAGCGATGGTGGACACCGGTCGGCACACCAATGTTGTGGTGAACACTCTCACCCGGCAGGGCTCCGATCGGCCGTGGCCCGATGAGCGCTCCCACCCCGCCGGGTGGATCACCCATCCGTCCTCAGGCCGCAGGACCTCCTCGATCGGTTTGAACGGCTGACTTCCGGGCTTGTGGTCGGCGTCGATGGAGTAGAGCGCCCGCGCAAAATTGTCATAGGCACGGAAGGAGCGGGCAGGGTCAAAGCTCAGCTCGCCCGGCAGGTTGTTCATCTTCCCGAGAAGAATCTCAGGAATTGCTATGTCATAGAGACCGCCATATTCGACGCCTGCTTCCTCAGCGGCTTTCTCAGTTCGGAAGATCCGGCCGTCAGAAGCCGTATAGAACGTCTTGATCTCAACAATCACCTCAGTGCCGTCCAGGTCGGTAGCCAGCACCTCACTACGCATGCCGGTATGACCCAGGTCATCCGAGTCATCCGAGTCATCCGGGTCCCCGGCGAGCTGCATGACATACAGGAATTCCGACTCGGCACTGGATTTACCGCCGGGCAAATTGAACGGCCTCTCCTGTCCGGTGAGGAGGAAGTTCACATGCGACTGCGCGATCACCAACGCCACACGCCTGGTGGGGTCTCCCGGCCTGATGAAGCCCCGGCTCGTCAGCGTGTCGTAAAGCTCCTGGCGCCGCTCCGGCGACACGGACGCACCGGTCCACTTCAGCTCCTCCAGCGCGGTGGCCACTTCAACACCCAGCACTTGGTCCGCCCCCACCGCCTTCGGATCCAGAGGACTCGTCCGGGCCAGGCCGGCCTCGCTCTGCCGTGGAACAGCGGACGCAACCAGGTGCCCGTCCGTGCCCGGAGTAGTCTCCTGCCCGCTTGCGGCAACGGCCCCGCGCATCGCGTCGAGCGCCTGCTCGGCTTCCTCCGCTCCCGCGGTCGGCGCGGGTGCGGTCGGCAACGGCACGGTCGGTGTCGTCATGGGCGTCTGCTGGTCCGGCCTCGCCGGGATCCCCGCTGCGGTTGCCGGGCGAGGCGCGGGGTGTCGGGAAGGAGCGGGGTATAGGGAAGGAAGGTCAGACTCCGGGTGGTGCGAAGGACCAGTTCGATGGGGCGGCCGGACGCGGCGAGGTACGCCGCGTTCAGTACGGAATGGATGACAGCGGGGAGAGTCACCACCCGGGCGGCTCGGGGCTGTCGTCCAGACCTCAGCCGTTCGGCGGTCTCCTCCAGCGTCCGCCGGTGGACCTCGGAAAGTTCGCCGAGGTCCAGCCAGACCTGCGCGTGGGCGTCCTCGGCGTCCAGCCCGTCCACGAGCCGCCGGCGCAGCTCCTGTGGCGGCAGTGCACGCCAGTCGGGGGCGCCCTGCTCCTTGAGGAGGGACGGGAGGTCGTAGACGCGGGAGAGGGCCGGGAGGTAATGATGCCGAGGCCGAGTACGTCCTCCACCCGCGCCCGCAGGACCAGGTTGCCGGTCACCCAGCGGGTCCCCAGAGGACCGCTGACCTTCACCAGAGCATGCGCGGTCAGGGTGAGGCCAAGGACTCCCTTGCCGTCCGTGGTGGCCGCCACACCGTGCTTGAGAATCTCTCGGCGGAAGGTGCTGACCGAGGAGTTCTGGCCGGCGCCGATGTTCTCTCCAGAAGCGGGATCGAGGGAGCCAGCGTGTCGGTGTTGTCCTTCTTCAGCCCGATCGTCGCCGAAGCGGACACGGTGGGTGTGATGGTCTGACTGCTCGAGTTGGCGGCGGTGCGGCTGGTCTGCCGGATCGCCGCGGAGACGACTTCCTGGCTCTCGTTCTCGAACTGCGGTCGGAACAGCATCAGTTCGATGGCCAATCCGCCCTTCGACGGTTCCTGCCCCGTGAATCTCGCCACCTGTACCGGGGTGAGGACGGTTTCCCCGTCCGGACGGAAGAGGTTACTGAGGCGGACCATGGTGGCCTCGGCGGAGAGCGTTTCCGTGGGCACGTCCCCGCCGCGCAGACCGGGGTCCACCTCGCGCAACGCCTTGCCGATGCCGTCCATCGCGTCGAAGTCGTAGGCGACGAACGGCTCGCGCGGCTCCAGCGGGCGGCATCGGTGAGCTGTGTCTCGTACTCGCTGGGACCGGGGTGCGGGTGCCACCGGGATTTGCGGTGCCGGCGTCCGGGTCCGTCGCCGGTGTCACGGACACTCGGGGTCCCGCTGATGGAGCGCGGGGTGATCAGTGCGGGCTGGGGTACGGCCTCATCCGCGCGGGGCGCCTCGCTGCTGGGGAAACGCAGGGTGACAGCGACCTTGGTGGACACCGCACCGCGGCGCGTCGGGTCGGCGGAGCGGTCGGCGGGCCGGGTGAGGAGCAGCGTTCCTCCGTCCGTCCGGCCCTGGGCTGGTTTCGGGGTGCCGGCTGCGAGCCCTCCTGCGCCGGTTCCGCTTCCTGCGGATTCCGCGACATGGCGTCCATGGCCTGGTTCATGTAGGTGGTGAGCCCGCAGCACTCGCCTCCAGCATGCTGGTCGTCAATGAGCGCACGTTCTTCGGTGCGTTCCTCACGAAGCCCAGTACCGAGGCGTCCATTGGTACGGAGCGGACCACCACCTGGTTGATGTACGGCACCGCGGGGAACTGGACCGTCGGCCGGAAGGTCCGCAGCCAGGCCGCATACGCCGGGGTGATGGTGCGGCTCGTGCCCGAGGCGCGGGCGCGGGTGAGCCCGAGGTTCAGTCCGCCCTGGTCGGTGGTCTCTCCGGTCCGGCCCCGGCCACGGAGAGACCGAGCTGAGTCGAGGAGGTCGTCGTGGACGTCTTCGTGAGCGAGGCGGGCGCGGCGACACGGATGTTGTCTATGCCTGAACGGGCGAGCAGTTCTCCGCGGGTGTCGGCCAGCCCGGCTTCCGCCGGGTACGCGTTGAGAGCGACCTCCACGAGGTGGGGCCCATCCAGCCGCGGTAGACGAAGTGGAAACGGACCCAATGGTCGGCGCCGTTCGCCACCAGTCCGCGCAGGCCGGTCACGCTGCCGTAGCGTGCGACGCGCGGCTTCACCGGGGGCACGTAGGTTCCGCTGCCCGGGGTGAGGACGCCCGGCGCTTCTTTCTCCACCTGCTCCTCGATCAGGGTGGTGAAGGCGTCGAGGCCGTCTTCGGGGACGGCGTCGGGGACGGTGGCGAACCCCAGTGCACGTCCTCCCGACTGGGCGAAGTATCGCGGAAACTGGTGGTCGAGGGATGGCTCCGGCTGAATCCAGCCCACCGCTGCGGACAGTGCCGGGTCATCCTCGATCTGCCTGCGCGTGGGCCATATGACCAGGGCCCGGGAACGGTCACGGCGTTCGCCACCTGACGTCCCCGGCCGAGTCCGATCAGATTTTCCGCCGCGTTGCGGTGACCACTGTCCGCAACAAGCAGGAAGGTCGCGGTGACCCGGAAGGCGTGGAAGTCGTTGTGCCAGTCGCTGCTGAGCCGGGTGACGGAGGCGCTGTCGGTGACCGTGGTGCTCCGCGCCTCCGTCACGCTCCGGCCGCCGCTTACGGTGCCGCTGGCAACAGTGCTGTCAGCGGCACCGGCGTACCCACCGGACAGAGAGCCGCCAGTGGCGTGCGTGAAGCTGGAGCCGCTGCCGCGCGAGGCGGAGTCGGTGGTGGTGATCTCCGAGTCGGCGTATGTGTCCTGCTTGGCTTCCGGGTCGATCCGTCCCAGGTATTCGAGCGGGTACTCCTTGTCGGCGTGGATGTAGCCGAGGAGCTTGACTTGGCTGTCGGTGGCGACCAGGGCGCCACCGTCCGTGCTGAACGAGAAGGAGTGGCCACCGCTGAAGATCTCGTGGACGAGGGCGTCCAGCATGGTGGATGACAGGGAAACCTCCGCCACCTCCGCCCCAGACTTACGGCGTCCGACTGTGGGTTGCCGATCGTCAAATTTCGCAGCCATTGCGCGGTGGCGGTGAGGCCGACGGGAAGCTTCTCCGCAGCGCGGGCCGTCAGCTGGGAGGCCCACCGGCTGATCGGCCAGGGCTGCGGCTGCCCCGGTGCGGTACCGGCCAGGATCTTCCTGACCCCGGCGATCAGCACGTCGCTGCCCATGACCGTGTCCGTGTGGAGGTGCCCCGGAAGCCGCAGCACCCTTGGGCAGGGCGCCCTCCTCGTCCTGGTGCAGCAGCGCCTTGGCGAAGTCCTCCTCGGTGGCCGTCCGGAACGCCGTGGGAGCCCCAGCTCCTGCGCAGGCGCCGCGAGCGTTCGGGTCAGGGGCATGGTGAGGGACAGCGTCCCGTTTTCGGGGCGAACGTAGGCGCCGGCCCCTTACCGGTATCCCCGGCCATCGTCATGGTGTGAACGACCGGGATCTCGAACGCAGCCAGTCCCGGCACGGAGTAATGAAGGCTGTCGAGGCCGAGACCGGCGGCTGACCCGGTGCTGCGCTGCCACTCCTTCGTCCCGGTGTAATCGGGAAGCCCGCCCGTCACGTTCCCTCGTCCGTCACGGGCCGCCCGCCGTGACGGACACTCCGCCGCTGAGCGCGAAGGACGACCCGTGACTTTCACTGCCCGGTGCGGACATACCACTGGCATTCATGACCGCCCAGTTCGGCAGGTTCTTCGTGTGCCGGGCAAGCCCGTCCTCGCGGCGTGAAGTGATGAGTTTCACGGTGATCCGGGAGGGAGACCGCTTGCCCCGGCTTCTCGAACCACAGGGAGTGTCCAGCGCCTACCCCTGCTTCATGCTGCCACGCTGCCCGGGCTGGGCGCGCGCGATGGTGAGCTTGCGTTCGTTCTCCAGCCATGCCCGTCGTGTGGTCGCACCCGCCTGAACCGGCTGATGCACCCCGGCCGGGTGCGACAGGTCCCCGTCCGGTCCTCGGTGTCTGTTCCGGTTCCGGTGTCCGTCCCGGTTCCGGTATCTGTTCCGGTTCCGGTGTCCGTCCCGATGGGCGCCAGGAAGCCCTGTTCCCGCAGCGACGTCTCCAACTGCGCGAACAGCGGGTCCATGCTCTGGACACGTAGCACCGTCGCCGATTTACCAAGCGCCTTCATCTGGGCCACCTCGGGCGGAAGGTAACGCTCGGAACCGGGCTCCACCGGCTTTCCGTCCAGACTTCCTTGGCTGGGAACCCGCAGGTCCAGGCGATGACGGGGCAGAACACGTTCCGGATTGATCTGCCCGGGTTGCGCGAGGACGAGCGTCACACGGTACTGAACGGATACGCCCGCCATGAGGTGGGGTCCGCACAGACCAGGCTCTGCCAGCTGTATGCCGAGGCACCCGAGTTGAGCGTGTGGGTGTCGGCCGCCTTGCCGCCGGCCTTGACGGCGAACGACGCCTTCTGCTGTGCGGGGTCGGCGACGTTCATGGTCGCCTGTCCCTTCACTCCGAAGGCGTTGATGATGGAGAACGAGTCCTTGACCCCGACGGTATGCAGCAGGCTGCTCTCCAGACACACGTTCGCGCTCTGTGAGTCCGGGACCTCGTCCATCCCCGAGAGCGTGGCCGAGACCTTCAGATAGCCGATGGGATCTGCGTTCTTGTCCAGGAGCAACGGGGAGAGGTACCCGTCTGCCTGCATGAGCAGCAGGCTGCTCCGCTGGGCGTCGTCGCCGAGGAACGTGCCCACAGCTTCGCTGGAATCCTTCGACAGATGGCGGAGATGGGGAGCGAACTCCTCGGCCTCCGTTACCTCATCGAACAGTCTGCTCGGCTCCCGCACCCGGCTGACCCGCAGGACAGGTATTTCGTCCGTCACAGTTGTCAGGTCCGGAAGCGTGTTGGAGGGTGAGAGCGTCTCCTCGGCCCGGTCGGGTCGCTGGAGGTGCCGTACCCGGGTATGTGCGCATCACGGGCGAGATAGCGCGGGAACAACGCGGCGAGCCGTCCCGGTCCCGTGGTCTCCCTTCCCCAGCCGTCATCCGGCTGCCCGCGTTCCACCAGCTCAATTTCCTGGCCGGCGGGGTTACCCAAAGGCCCTGGCAGCAGGGAGGGCGGCGCGGGCGTCGCAGGAGCGTCGGGTGCCGGCGCCTGGCCGGTGCCGTCAACGGGCGTCACCTTGAACTGCCACTGCGTCCCGTAGTCGAAGGGGAGCAATGGTTCGTTGGCGAACAACATCGCCGTCATCGCGGTGTAGCTCTCCTGGACCGACACCGAGCTGGCAATTTGGTTGTGAGCCATCTCCACCGACCCCTGGAGGGTGACGGAATTTGTATCGCCGACGGGGACGGCGTGTGCGTAAGGCAGCTCGAAGGGAAGGTAGTTGCCGGAGGAGCCTGAGTCGTGGGTCTCAACCACGGCCTTGTTCCGGCCCTCTGTCTGCTTCGGGTGGCCGTCCGGCGAGTCGGAGTCCAGCCATGGGGTTGGGCGGGCGTCCGAGAGCGCGAGGCGCACCGACACCTCGTACCGCGTGCCCCGGTACGTCACCTTGCGGGACATGCCCTTGAAACTCAGCAGGTACGGCAGCCCCTCGATCAGCTTGTCCCCGGCGAAGAGTGTGCTGACCGCTTCGTCGAGGCCTGCCCTGGCCTTGGCTTTGGTCCACGGCAAGGCAGCGAACCAGCCAGGCGTCCCTGCCGAACCCCGGACGGCCGCGCCCAGCTGCTTGTGCAGCCACGTCACCGCCTCCGTCGGGAGTGTGTCGACCTGTATGGAATCCAGCAGGCTGTTGCGATCGCTGCCGAACTGGGCGACGTGGCGGGAGAGCGCCTGGTCGGGGTCGCGGTCAGCAGAAGCGGACTCCGGGTTCGGCTGCGACGTGCCCTCCAGGGGCGGTCGATGGGCAGCGGTGGTGGTTTGGGTGCGTTGCTGCCGGTGGCTGGTTGTGTGGAGTTGTGTTGGGCATGGGGAGCGTGGGGAGAGGGGTGTGGCTGTGGTCGGTGGTTGTTTTCTACCTGGTCCCAGAAGGCGCGGTAGCCGTCGTAGAGGTCGCTCTCCGTGCGGGTGCGGTCCACCGGGTTCGCCGTGGGAGGGAGAGCGGCTTGCGGGTCGTTGCCGTAGAGCCTTATCAGGATCGGCAGCAGTGCCGGTTCGTGTTCGGCTATCCAGCCGGGTTTGTGGTTCCGGGCTGGCCGGTGGTTCGGTCGTTCCCGAAGTTTGTCCCGAGGTAGGCGTTGGTGGCCTGCGCGAAGTACTCGTACTCGTTGGTGGACGAGTAGTTGTCGATCAGCTCGCCCTCTGGATCCTTTGGGTCCACCAGCCGGTAACCGTCCGGCCACTGCACGCTGGTCCCCAAAGCCTTCTTGGCCTGGTATGCGGCGGTGATGATCCGCCGGTCGGCGTCGCTGAGCCCGTACTGGTGGATCGTGTGCGCGAACTCGTGGGTGGTGGTGGAGTACCCGTCGGCATACCCGTTGTGGCCCTGCAGACCGGTGACCTCGCCGAGGAGGTTTTCCTCGGTGACCGCTGCGGTCTTTCCTCCGGCCCCGCGCGTGGTGTCCCACGTCCGGCCGTCGGCAATAGCGACTCCCCGCAAATGGCGGAACGCGTCGAGTGAGGTCATGGCCTCGTCCTTGGGCACGACGACCACTCGCGAGCCGTCCTTCAGCAGTGTCGCTGCCACCTGCGGGTCGTGCAGCATGGTGGCGATCCGTGCCCGGACCTCGCGGCCTGCCGATACCGGCTGGTCGACCCCGGCCGGCACCTGCACCATCAACCCGGCGGCGGTCACGGCAAACTCGGGGCCTGGCAGTGCCGCTCGCAGGGCGTCCACCAGCACGGGGTCGGATGCCAGCCGTTCGCGGTCGGCCGACGAGAGCAGTGACAGTTCCCAGGCCCGATCATCGGCCGGCATCGACGCAAGACGCGACGCGAGCTCCGCGACCGGATCCGCGGCCTGACCGGTGGTGACCGTACTGTCTGCGGGGTCGGCAGGTATGTGTGCCGAGTTGTGCCATCTGCCGGACGGGTTCGGCTGATACGTCCACGTGTCGGGCTCCGTCTGCGCTGCAGCCGACGTCGCGGCGGCTGACGGCAGCACACCAAGAGCCCCACCGGGGCGGAGTGTTGCTCCCTGACCTCGGCCTGGTGGAGTACCCATCCCAACAGGTTCGGATTGGGTGTGGTGTCCCAGCCCCTCTGCTGGGCGACACTGCCGAGGATCGGTTCCAGCATCCGCCAGGTCAACGGCCCGCTGTCCGTGCCCTCCGGAGCGTTCAGCCGCTGCCGCTCCAGCGCCCCGAACCCCGAATCAGAGTATGGAACTCCTGTGTCAGAGCGGGATTGGCGTCGATGTCGTCACCGTGGATCTCCCGGAGCGCACGCACCCACCGCAGCACCCGCGTCGTCCTGCGCGGCACATCGGCGGGCAACCCGGCCAGGTCAGCCAGCTCGGTGAGTCTGGCAGCATCCGGTTCACGCTCGAATACACGGATCCGGAGCTTCGGATGGTCCGGATCATCCGCCAGGATCAATCGGGGTTCCGACCACTTCTCATCCGCATCGGCGAACGCCAACTGCGCCTCGGTCGCGGCAAACCTGCGCTGTGTCTCGGTCGCCACATCGTGACCAAGCAGCCTCGACTCAAGCCGGTCAGTACCCGGACGCGTCATTGCCCACTCACACGCGACCCCCACACCGGCCAGCTCTTAGGCATAGCCTGCAGACTCTTCCTCCGGGAGAGGAACCTGGCCACTTCCCTGTTCGGCACTACCTGATTCGTACCGGTACTTTTCCTCGGCAGCGTCGCCCTGCCACGGTCACCATGACCTACATAAACATACGAATTCTTCAAGGGAATCGGCAGCCGAAGCAACCCGCTTTCCCGGGTCACCGAAACACCGGGCAACCCTTCCTGCTCATTCGAGTAGGACTCCACGTCCGGCAGACTCAGCAGGTCCCTCTGCCTCACCGCCATATCCGCGGGAGCAAGGAAGCTCCGCCCGTCAGGCGCTGCCCATCAGAAGTCGGCAGCGCATACGAGATCACATCCGCATCCGCGAACGTTGAGCCATCGCCCAGTGTCATCACAGCATGCGGATCATCCGCGACAAGACCTGGATCGCTGGGAATCCACCGCCCGACCGGAGCAGACAGAGGATCAGCACCCTCCATCAGCACGATCGCCCGCCGGTCAGTGCCATCCTTCAACGCCAGCAAATGGAACTCACCATACGTGGACCACACCCTCACCCCGGCCCGGTCCGCCATGAGCCGCGGCAACGTCTCCGACCCTCACCCGCCTCCGGCACCAGCAACAACACCGTGGCGCCAGCAGGCCGGCCCGGATCATGCGCCACCAGCTCCGCCAGCTCCTCGTCATCCACCTCCACCGGGTTCCCATGACCGTCACGCACCACTACACGCCCCGAATCCCCTCTCCGCCACCACCACATACGGATCACTTCCCCACAGTGCCGACCCCGGAGCCCCACAACAAGACCCTCCGAAGAGGTCTGCACCCCACCGGATCCACAATCAGATTCAGGCCCGGCCGCCCCGACCAATTCCGCCCCATAAACGGCTTACCCGAACCAGCCAACACCGTCGGAGCCGCCACCGCCCCCGACAACTCCAACTGATACGCCGCCACCGCGGCCAGACTCCCCACGCCCCTCTTATAGGCACTGGACGTCGCCGACAACGCGTTGAAATACAACTCAGGTGTTATCGCAACCGAACCATTCAGATGCAGAATCCCCGGCTGATCCCCTCAATATCAATCTCACCCGAACCAAAACAGCATGACCCACACGCGCACGCTCCAAAATCCGCAGCGCATTCACCAACGCCGGGAACGACACCTGCTGCGCCACATCCGAACCGAACGCCTGACGCAGAGCCGACGGCACAACAACCGACGTCTCCGGCGGCGGCGGAGGAAACGCCACACCCTAGCACCCACCGGTCCTGCCACCGGGCGTTCCTCAAGGGCGACCAGCTCCAGCGACTCGGCTGCCACAGTGTTGTGGGCGGACGCCGGGAGGGGCCATCGGTGGCCGACGCCGGGGCTATCGGCGCGGTGACGATCGGCTGCGTAACGGGCTTGGAGAGGAGGAGCCCAGGCCACCGCTTGGCGAGCGGGGCCGATACGGCACGCGGCCACACTTGCCACTTACTGCCACTCGTCGAAGGTGTGGTGAGCCAGGGGAGCCCATGGGCCGCCGCCTGCCCGGCAACATGGGGAAGGTGGTCAGGCCGGTGGTGGGGTCGGTCTGGAGGTCTCCCCGGAGGCCGTACGCGGTGTAGGGCCTCCGACCCGTCACCCGGTGGATGGTCTCCAGCAGCCCGTCGACGGCGGGCCCTTCGGCATTCGCCGGGAGCAGCAGGACAAGTTCGGCGTCCGCCGGGAGCAGCGGGCGGGTTCGGCGTCCGTCGGGAGTGACGGGACAGGTTCGGCATCCGCGGGGACTGCCCAGGGCCGGGTCGGTGGACAGCAGGTGGCCGAAGTCCTCCATGGGAACGTCGCCGGACAGCAGGCCCGCGCCGATGCTGCCCTGGAGCCTGATCACCCAGGGCGCCGGGCCGTTCGGCTTGTGCCAGACCACCGAGTTCGTGGTTTCGGGGTGACCGTTGCATCGGGTGCGACTGTGACTGGGCCGACGTCCGGGGCATCGGCCTGCTCGTTCCAGTCGCGGCCACCCGAGGTGTCGTCGGGGCGCCGGATGATCCTGTCCCCGGCCGGCGACCCCTGAGTTGACAGGTGGTACGCGCCCAGCCGCACCACATCGCCCAGATCGACGTCCGCGCCCGCCGCCCGCTCCAACAGGCGGATGAGCTCGCTGCGATGCTCCAACACGCGGATCAGCTCGCTGGGACGCGCCGGGGCGGGGACAGCTCGCTGGGACGCGCCGGGGCGGGGACGGAAGATGCAGGACCCGGGTGGCAAAAGCGTCCAGGTCCCAACCGAAGTCGTCCAGGGCCGACACGCCTCGCCGCGCCAGTAGGAACCCGGCCAGCACCGCCAGGCTGGGCGCGTCGGCCATCTCCGGAGCCCTCGCCACCTGTAGCAGCTCGGCGCGGTCGGCGTGGGTCGCGTCCACGCCGGGGGCAGGACCAGCACGTGGCTGGCGAGCGCTGCCAGATTCAGCGGCCCGTCGCGCAACTCGGGGACGTTCGCACGCAGCTCGTCCAGCCTGCGCAGCGAGCCCTGAGTGGCATGGTCTTCCGCCGGTCCGCCACGCCGGGACTTGGCCGCCCTCATGCCGCCCGCCGGGCCGGTTGCCGGGGCTCACGATCAGAGGCTGGGGCCGGGAGCTCGGGCAGCGACTCGAGGGGCCAGCGGCTCAGCGGACCGCGCGGGTTGTGGCGGCCGCTGGCGACCGCGGCGAAGTAGACGCCGCCGCGCTCATACAGCGTGACGGTGTCCCGGTAGTCGTGTGGCGCGGTGCCGAAAGTGTCGATCGTGCCGTTCTCGTGCACATATGTCACGTGCAGCCCCAGGTGCTCCGCCATGAGCTCGGCTGCGAGCAGCGCGGTGGCCCGGTCCCAGCGGCGGGCCGCCCGCAGGTGGACGCGAATCAGGCTCTCTTCCCTCCAACGGGGCAGCGGCGGAAGCGAGGTGGGCAGCCGGCCCCGCTACGCTCGAACTCCCCTGCTGCTGCTCGGTCAGCAGAATGATCCGGTCCTGCGCCAGGTCCTCCGCGGTGTACGTCGCCTCGGGGTCGTACGGGAAAATTCCTGCTCTCGCCAACTCATCCGAACCGAATGTCGCCCGGGGATCGAGTCGGACTGTGTTGGGGACAGGCAGGGTGTCCGTCGCGGCGATCAGGTCATCGAGCGAGTAGTGCCGGCGGCCCGCCTCGCGGTTCGCGTCCAGCGCGATTCCCATCGCCTCGTAGAAGGCGTTCCCGTATCCGTTGTGCGCCTCGACCAGTTCGTAGGTGTAACCGTCGGGGTCGGTGAGCTTCGTGATGTCCGTCGCCGCGTCGAACTGGGCGTGTGCGTCGCCTCGGTCAGGCCGTCCCAGGTCCACGGGCGCTTGTCGTGGACGGTCAGCAGGGACTCGTCCACCGGCTCCGGAGGCGTCGGCGGGGCGGGGTCCCTCCACCACGGCCCCGGCAGTACGGCACGGAAGTGCCGGTCCGCGAGATACAGCACGACCCGCTCGGCGTCGGCGTGCAGCTCGCGGTCGGGGTCTGGCGCGTAGTCCTGGAAGGTGCCGTCCTCCCGGACGACGCGTACGCCCACGTCGAACATGCCGGCCGCGAGCGCGGGAGGATGTCGGCGGCACTGTGATCCCAGCCGGCCTCCCTCTCGGCGTCGGCCGGGCGCCGCAGTTGCGCGACGGCGAGGCCACGGCGCTGCTCGGAGCTCAGGGGCTGGTAGTTGTGGTCAGGCCCTGGCTCCGGGCCCGCCGAGTGCGGGATCACACCGAGTGATTCGAACTCCTTGCGCTGCGGGGTGTCGGTGCCGAAATCGATCGCGGCGGCGTCCACCTCGGCTTCGGTGAAGGTGTCCGGCTCGTCCGGGGACAAGTACGCCAGGAGCGGCGAGTCCTGCGGTAGCTCGGCGAGCGCGTTGGCGAACCTCGTGCGCAGGGCGGCGGTTTCGTTGAGCGCGGTGGCGCCAACGGTGACCGGTGTCTGGGGAGGAGGCTCAGGAGGGCGTGGAAGAAGGAGTTGCCGTCCCTCGGTCCGTCCAGCAGCCGGTAGGCGGACCCGCCGGGAGACTTCAGGGCGGGCGAGCCGTCCTCCTGGTCGGTCACGTCGGTGTAGCGGGCCGCCGTCTCCTGCTGGACTGTCTCCTCGGGTACCGCCGTCTCCTGCGGGACAGTCCCTTCAGAGCTGTTGACCACGGGCTTGGGCAAGCGGCCGCCCGTCGGGGCCGTCCCCTCATTGGGCAACTGGTGCCAGCGGGTCAAACGGTCGGTCTGGGTCCGCAGGTCGTGGAGGTTGTCCGCCGCGGCCTCGGCCTTCCGCTCCTGCGCTGCAACCTCCTCGATGCGCGTGTCCAGAGCACCTTGAGCCGACCGGCGCGCGTCAAACGCCGCTTGCGCTGCGTCCCGGGCGCCGGTCAGCGTCTCGCCCGCCGCGGTCAGCCGGTCGTCGCGTCCCTGCTCCGCCTCCGCGATGAGCAAGGCCTGCTCCGCCTCCGCGATGCGCAAGTCCCGCTCACCCTCCGCGATGCGCAAGGCCCGCTCACGCTCCCGTACGGCGGCGACCCCGCTGTCGGCCTCGGCCAGCTCCTGCCGTCTGATGTCGACCAGGTTCGCAATGCCTTCGCTGTCGCTCGGATGGTCACCCAAAAGAGCGTCCTGAAGCTGCTGCCGCGCACCGTCGGCCAGGGTCAGTGCGGACTGGAGCGGCTCCCGGAGCGCGGGCGAGAAGCTCGCCGGTGGGTCGTTGAGCGCCGCGTCCGCGGTGTCCGTCGCAGCGGTGCGCACCGCTGCGACGCGCACGGCCGACGCACGCACCGTTGCGGCGAAGTCCTGGCGGGCCGCCGCGAATTCCCGGCCGACGGCGCGCCCGGCATCCCGTGCCTGCCTCTTGGCGAGGAAGTGCTCCATATGGGCCTGGTCGAGGGCCTCTTCCAGGTCGGGGAGGTCCCGACGCAGCACCCAGTACTTGCCGTCCTCCTCGGCCCATGCCGTGGCGGCGGCCTTGACCTGTCCCATGCCTCGGCGAGCCCACGGGAAGTTGCCGTCGGTGATCAGGCCGAGCTGGCGGGCGATGTCCTCGCGTACCCAGGCGATGACGTGGGTATGCGCCTCGACGGCCTGCGGCCCGGGCTTGACGCCGCCGAGGGAGCCCAGCACATGCTTGCGTACCCGCTTGGCGGTCGAGCTCTCCTTGAACTGCCGCTCCACGTCCGCGACGCTCAGCCAGGTGGTGGGAATGGCAAACGCGAACACGCGACCCGAGTTGGGTTTGAGAACCACCTGGCGGCCCCGGTCGTTGCCGACAGTCCGGCCGTCGGCGTCGCCCGAGTCGGCCCCGTACCCGCGGCGCCGGGTTCGCCGCGCCGATCGTGTCCGTCTTGAGCACAGGGGCGAAAGCCAACATGGTGTTGTGGTCGCCGCCCTGTGCGGTGGTGGTGGTGTCGCTCTGTGTGTGCCGCGTCGGCGACTCCATTCGGATGCCGTCGGTCACCGACAGCAGCTGGGCCCTTCGAAGTCCGGCTTGGCGAACAGCCTGAGCTCCGACTGCGCACGGTCCTCGATGGTATTGTCCGTCAGCCCGCTGGTCTGGTAACCGCTTTCCGTCGTCGCCTCCTCGAAACCAACGGTGAGCGCCGCGGCCCGTAGGAGTCCTCCAGCACCTGCGCGGATCCGGTGCCTTCGGCGGTCAGAGGGTGATCCGCGACCGGCGCAGCACCTCGTCGAGTTCCTGTCCTTCGATTTTCCCCGACGTGGAGGCCAGCCGGTTGTCGTAGGCCTTGGCCACCGCGATCGTGCTCGCCGCGAGGATTCGTTCCGCTCCGATGACATTGCGGATGTGCATCCCGTTGGGCGGCATGACGAACGGAGCACGAGTGCCGTCCGGTTGCACAATGCCGCGCCAGTCCGTGATTGGGTCTTCGTCTCCGGCGGGCAACAGGAGGGCTTTGCCGATCACGTTCACCTGCGGCGGCTCGTCGTCGAGCTCGAGCGGGCGCAACGGGTCGGGTTCGGTGCCCGCGGGTGCGTCAGTGATGGGCGTGTCCGGCCGCATGAGGCTGAGCGGCACAATCTCGTGCTGGGCGCCGACGACGCCCACGTGCTCGATCCGGCGCTTCTCCGGGTGACGCGGCTCGTCACCCTTCTGCCGGCCCATTTCCAGGGTGAGGTGAAGCCGATAACGGGTGATGAACTCGGCGTGTGGCTCACTGGTGTATGTGGTCCACAGCCTTGCCCTCACTTGCGTTTCGGTCTGAGAGACAGTCTTTCGGTTGGCCCCGTCTCGGCGACCGACGGTCCCGCCGCAGGAGCGTTGCTGTCGTTGGTGTGGACGCCCTCAGTGACCTGAGTCCCGGCGTCCGTGCCTTTAGCCTCAGACGTCCCGCCGCTGTGGGACTCGATCAGCCACCTGTGGTCCTCCAGCTCCGTCTTGGGCCAGAGCCTGACAAATTCCGGCTCGCCCACCTGTTCGAGCTGGGCCCGGACCCGGACGTTCCGCCCGCCGATCCGCACGCTCTTCCACCCCGGGCCGCCGATCCGGGCGGTCACCGAAGAACCCATACCGATCATCTCCCGGCGCAGCGCCCGGGTGACCCTGCCCGAGGCCAGTGCCCGTACGGCCTCGCGGCTCTCGTCGTCGATCGCCAGGTCGCGCAGCTTGCTCTCGAACGTGTTCAGGACCTCGGTGGTGTCGAGGGAGTCGACCGGGTACGCGGCGAAGGGTGCTTACGGAACCATCCCGGCTGGCTCCACTTCCTGCGTGTGTACGTCGGGCCCCTCCGAGGCTGTCCCGGCTGATGAGGCCCAGCTGTTGGGCGATCCGCTCGGGCAGGTGGCCCAGCCAGCCGCCCTTGACCGTCTGTCGTTCCCCGGCCAGGTCGCGCCACTTCCGCACGATCGTGCCCAGCGGTGACAGGACGCCCTTGTTGTGCACCTCGGCCACGACCGAGTGCTCCGCGTCGCCGGCGACCAGCACTTGGTGTCCGCCGTCGACCCGGTTGATGTCCGAGGTGACGGTGCGGGTGACGGTCGCGCTGGTGCCCCGGGAGCGCCAAAACGGCCGCCAGATCAACCCGTAGTTACCGGTCGCACCCTGTCCCACCTGGTGGGAGTGCCCGTAAACGGCTCTTATACCGGCCGACTGGGTGGAGATCTTGCTCTGCGTCCCTCCCGCCTTGGTGCTGCCGCCGACCGTCAGCTCGGTGTCCAGCGCCTGGGGCCTGGTCAGGGCGCGCAGATTCTTCACGAGCACCCGGTGGACGACCGTCGCCATCCAGTCCATGTGCGGACCCTTGGCGAACAGGCCCGTGGTGCGTGAGCCTGTCGGGCTCGAGATCTGGTCGAAGTTGGCCGTCTGGGACTGCGGCTGTTGCGTGCGTATGGCGGCGTCGTGCGCGTTCGCACCCCGCGGGTCATATGCCACTTTCGTGGGACGCCTTGGCCAGGACACGGTCCAGGATCCCGGGCGGTCGTCACCGGGCAGGACGGAAAGGGTCTGGTAGGGGAGGCCTTCAAGCGGCCCCGACACCTGGACGCCGGGGCCGGGGGCGAGGCGTTGAGCAGCTGCTGGGCCTCGGCCCGCGTCATCTCGGTACCGGTGAGCTGATCGGGCTCCAGGTAGGGGTTGTCCGCGTCCGGGGCGTGCGGGTCCTTGTCGGGGAGTGCTCCGAGGGAACGCTGAGCAGCACCTTGCCCTGCACGGCGGGTACGCCGGATTCGCCGCCGATGATGTCGCCCCGGCCTTTGGGGCCGCGGACGAAGGGCGACATGCCCAGGATGCCGAAGGTGACCATTCCCCGGAGCAGGCTGCGGGGCCGCCAGTAGCCTCCGGTGCTCACGGTGAGGGACAGGTCGTACGTGTAGAAGTGCCCTGGCTTCATGCTGACCGCCATGGGGTCGAACGTTACGGTTGAGCCGTAGGCGGACTCGTCCCGCTTCTGCCAGGCCCTCTGGTATCCGGCCTGTGCGGTGAGTCCGTGCTTGGAATGTCCGATCTCGTCGACCTCGGCGTCCCGGGACGAGAGCAGCACCTCGACTCCGAGCTCGGAGCCCTGGACCCCGTACTGCGACTCGTCCAGGTTCATGACGCCGGGTGCGCTGTGGCGGAGGATGGAGTCGGTGGGACGCAGGTAGGAGCGGTTGGTCAGCTCCGCGTCGATCCAGATGTGGTAGTAGCCGCGGGTGAACCGGCCGGGGTCCACAAGACCGATGCGGAAGCCGGTCCTGGTCATGGCCTCAAGGTTCCCGGCCATGCCCTGAAGCGACAGCCCGGTGATGATTGCCAGCGTGTTGTGCAGCACCATCTGGAAGTGTTCGTGGTTGCGCCACTTGTCCGCGCCGGGATCGCCCAGGTCCTCGAGCGGGGCGACCATATTGGGTACTTGCGGGCGACCGTGCTGATGACCTGTCGCGTGAACGAGCTGAGCAAGGTCAGGTCGTCGTCAGGGTCGACCTGAGGGCGAGGGACGGGGCGGGTGCGGCGGCCGGTGTGCCGTCCTGCTGGGACGGCGCCGTGGGTTGTTCACCTCGCCGTCGGTCTCGGACGCGAGGTTTCTGTTGTAGCGGCCGTCCTCGTGGAGGAACTGCACGGGCCGGCTCATGCCGAGGGTCGGCGGGTGGCTCTCGGTAAGGTACGCAGGGGCGAAGGGTTGCGTCCTGCCCAGGGTGAGCTCGTCGTCCATTCCTGCCAGGCGGCGCGCTTCGGCGCGCGTCATCCGGTCCAGGCTCCAGGTCGTGAACGGCGTCGCCTTCTTGTCCCCGTTCTTGCGGATGTAGACGGTCTTCTCGACACGGTAGAGCTCTGTTGGGTGAGCTTGGAGCGGCCGACGTGCCGGACCGCACCTGAGTTGCCGGTCATCATCGAGCGCCCCGGACGTGCCCTATGCGCCCGCTCAGGCCGCCCTGGACCCGCATTTTGAACATACCCATCCACCCGGTACCGGTACCGGTGTCGATTACCGATGAGTTGAACCCCGGCCCGGCAACAAGGGAGAAATCCTTGACCCATGCTTTCGTCTGCTTACGGATGTTCTGCACGGTCATGAAGCCCGAGGCCCTGAGCTCCGCCTTGTCGGTCTCGGAGGTGGCCAGCACTGCCCGCCCCGGCACCACCCGGTCGATCACGAACACGCCCAGCGGCGTGAGCGTCTTGTCGTCCGCGACCAGCGGCTTGCCCGCCACCGTGGACTGCGACAGCCGCGGGGCCATTCTGGTGAAGCTGTCGGAGGAGAAGAACCGGTCCAGCTCGCCGTAGGCCGAGGAACCAGCGGGGCACCGATCCGCTTGATCGCCCAGTCCCGGATCTCCCCGACGGGACCGAAGCCCTCGGTAATGACGAGCCGGTAGTCGGACTCGGGCCCGAGCTGCATCGTCGTCGGCGCCCGGCGGGCTTTCACGTCGCCGGTCACACTCTCGGACAGCCGCATTCCGAGACCGTGTTGGACTCCGAACCCGAACGTGATGTCCGGGCGGCCTCGACGGCGGCTTTGGCCCTCAAGGGGTGCCGAGGAATCCCTTCTCGGCCAGGCGCGGCTCTTCCGCGTCGGTGATACGCACATCGACGTATACGTCGTCGATGTGCGGGTGCGAGTGGTTGAGCATGCGGGTTTCGCCCACGCTCAGAAGCTGATCCAGCATCGTGGTGGTGTATTCGCGTTGGCGCCCCAGCCTCGCGGAGAACCGGCCAAAGCCGGTGAAGGGTCCCGGTGGCGGCCCCAGCGGGACAGTCGGGGCCAGTTGGCGGGTCTGGCTGATCGTCTTGGAACCTCCGGTGCTGACCTGGGTCCGGTGGGCGTTGTCCATCTTGGTGGGCTGGGCACCGTCGGTGTACTTCGTCCACACACCGTAGTTCCGGATCGTGATGTGGGCCTTCCGCTGCTGCCCCGACTCGGCGAAGTACACGAACTCGCGCCCGTCCCCGGTGAAGGACTCCGGGGTATCCCTCATCGCCCGCCCGACCCGGCTAAGGAGAGACTCCTGGATGCCACCGCCGCGCACCTGGTAGCGGCCTGAGGGCCTTCGCCGGCCGCCGTTGCCGGACCGTGGTCGTGCAGCTGGCTGCCGATGTGCTCGGTAATGCGCTCCCAGTCGCGGAGGGAAGGCTCGCCGTGCCCGAAGACGAGCAGGGCGTCGGCGTCGTCCTCGCCCTCTTCTCCGGTGAAAGGCAGGAAGCCGCCGATGTATCCAGGCATCCTGCTGCCGTCCGTGAACACGGCCGGCGCCTGGGGATGGCGGCAGGTCGCAGCATGCCCTTGTCTATGCGCGGGCTGCGGCGCTGCTTCAGCTCGGCGTCGATCTGCACCCCGGCCTTCTGCGGCGTCTGATTCTGGCTGGGCGGCGCCGTGGACCCGGAGGGCTGGGGCAGCTCCGGCGCTGTGGACCCCGAGGGCTTGGGCGGCGGCAGCGGATGCGGCTCCGTGGACCCGGAAGCAGTGGCCTCTCGTTGGTCTGGGTTGTGATCGGTGTCGGGGCCCAGGCGCGCGAGGGGTGTGGCTGTGGTCGGTGGGTGTTTTCTACCTGGTCCCAGAAGGCGCGGTAGCCGTCGTAGAGGTCGTTCTCCGTGCGGGTGCGGTCCACCGGGTTCGCCGTGGGAGGAGAGCGGCTTGCGGGTCGTTGCCGTAGAGCCTTATCAGGATCGGCAGCAGTGCCGGTTCGTGGGCTTCTATCCAGCTGGCATAGTTGTTCCGGAGCTGGCCGGTGGTTGGATCGGCCCCGATGTTTGTCCCGAGGTAGGCGTTGGTGGCCTGCGCGAAGTACTCGTACTCGTTGGTGGACGAGTAGTTGTCGATCAGGTCGCCCTCTGGATCCTTTGGGTCCACCAGCCGGTAACCGTCCGGCCACTGCACCTGGGTTTTCAGAGCCCTCTTGGCCTGGTATGCGGCGGTGATGATCTGCCGGTCGGCGTCGCTGAGCCCGTACTGGTGGATCGTGTGCGCGAACTCGTGGGTGGTGGTGGAGTACCCGTCGTGGTACCCGTTGTGGCCCAGCACGCTGGTGGCCTCGCCGAGGAGGTTTTCCTCGGTGACCGCTGCGGTCTTTCCTCCGTACCCGCGCGTGGTGTCCCACGTCCGGCCGTCGGGAATAGCGACCCCGCAAACGGCGGAACGCGTCGAGTGAGGTCATGGCTTCGTTCTTGGGCACGACGACCACTCGCGAGCCGTCCTTCAGCAGTGTCGCTGCCACCTGCGGATCGTGCAGCATGGTGGCGATCCGTGCCGGACCTCGCGGCCTGCCGATACCGGCTGGTCGACCCCGGCCGGCACCTGCACCATCAACCCGGCGGCGGTCACGGCGAACTCGGGGTCTGGCAGTGCCGCTCGCAGGGCGTCCACCAGCACGGGGTCGGATGCCAGCCGTTCGCGGTCGGCCGACGAGAGCAGTGACAGTTCCCAGGCCCGATCATCGGCCGGCATCGACGGAAGACGCGACGCGAGCTCCGCGACCGGATCCGCGGTCTGACCGGTGGTGACCGTACTGTCTGCGGGCGTCTCGTCGTGGGACGCCGAGCCGCGCCCGTGCGCAGCTGCGGCGCTCTCGCCGACGCGGTAACGGAACCATCGGCCGCAACGGTCGTCGCACCGGCCGGGAGACCGGCGCCTACGACATCCAACCGGGCGGCCAGCGCCGTCAGCACATTGCTGATCAGATCCGCGTCGCCCGAGTCATGGGCCGCAGCGACCGCACCGGCCCACTCCGCCGCCTCCTCCTCAGTGCCGCCGGCCCGCAGCCAGTTCTCCACAACGCGGGCGCCACGCTGCTCCGGCGTCAGGTCCCCCACTCGGATTCTCCGGGAGCGCCCCTGGTGATCGGGGGCTGAACCGGGAGCGGAGCGTCTTCCGGATACAGCGGATCGACGGGTTTCGTCTTGCGCCAGCTCCCGGCCGTCGGGCTCCCGACCGTATGGGGTGCGTCGAGCAAAGTGAGCACCGGATGCTGCTGGGGCCGGACCCGGACGTGTCCAGGGGAAGAAGGTCGAGTAGATGGTCCGGCCGAGCCGCTGGGCGAGTGCGATCTGCAGGTCGGGGAGGGAGTTCAGGTCGAGTTCCGAGATGGCCAGGACCACGGGCGTCTCCTGGCTCTTCTCCAGAAGACGGTGATCGTTGGCCAGCAGCTCGATGAACTCCTCGCGAGACACGCTCCGTGTGGTCGTACCGATGGATACGAGGAGGCGACGATCCAAGCTCTTCGGGTCCAGCGATGCCCGCACCACATAGGGCGTCGGCAGGTCGTACCCGTTCGGGTCCTTCCCGTGCCACGGTGCGTCCCCGAGTCCGCCGGGTGTCGCGATCTTCGACAAGTCCACGACCTGGACCTTCGTAAGCCCGGAGAAGTCGCGCCCGGACCTCTTTCCCGGCTTGGTGGGGACCCCACCGCAGTGCCGTTCTTCAGGGCGCCTTCGATCTCCAGAGCGTAGGCCGCCACAGCGGCCAGGTTCCCCGTCGCGTCCGATGGCGTGGAGCGTGGCAATCCGCAGTCGCGCAGCGTTCCGATGGTCTTCGTTCACCTGGGTGAGGGCGACATCCGATACCTGAGCTGCCAGCGTGTCCAGGTCCACGCCGGGTGTGGCCAGCGTCTCGTACATCTTGACCCTCGCCCAGAACATCCGGGAGCGCTCGGCCGCGCCGACCTGGTCGGGACCGGACAGCTGAAGAAGCACGACAGCATCGTCCTCCAGGTCCTGTCCAGCCATCCACCCGATGGCCTGGTCGAGTGCCGGCGGCAGCGTCACAAAGCCGCGCAGGTGCGTGCCGGCGGGCATGTTGTCCGCCGCGTGGAGGACAGCCAGATAGTCCGCCTGTCTGGCCTTCGTCCTGCCCTGCGGCAGTCGTGCCGTGACGATCCGGTGAAACAAGTCCATCGTGAACGGGCCGGCGTCACGGGACCCGGAGTCCCGGAACCCCGCGTCCTGCCACATGCGGTCCAACGCGGCGACCCCACGCAGCAGGGCGGCGTAGCCGGGTCCTGATCCACGTGGACATCGTCGTCCACCTCGTTCCCCAACGCCAGCTTCAACGCCCGCACCAGCCTCAGTGTTCTGAAGCGCGTCTCGGTCGACACCTCTGCCGTGCCCGTGTGCAGTCCGCCGCCACCGCCCGGCGGTCGAGCTCGACAACATCGGGCTCCGGGAAGAACACCAGGAACGTCCCACGCCGCCCCTGGGCGTCCGTACCCAGAAGCCGGACCCATTCACCATTGTGGTAGGTCTCTCCCACCAGTCCGACGGAAGCACGAGTTTTAAGCCTCGACTCGTTCGCGTAGTGCTGCCCGATGGGGACCTCCCAGAGCGGGTCAGGAACGAAGGACACGGCTCCATTCGGGAACTCCCCGGATCGCACCGCCCTGTCCGGGGAACCAGCCGAGCAGATGTTGAGGTCGTTCCAGCTGCCCTTGGGGAGGGCTTGAACGCTCTTGCGGTGTGCGAGCATCCGGGGCCCCTCGTGGTCCGGAGCACTGTAAACACCGCCCCCTCCATCCAGAAATGGATCGAGCCCGGAGAGCCGTGTGCGTCCGCGATGGCTACCTGCGTGCCCGGCCCGCCCAGACGGGGCAGATCGAGCGGCTCGGAGAACGTACCGGTAGCAATGTTCCAGTGCACGAACTTCGTTATCGTGTCGAAAATACGCTGGCCGTCCTCGAAGGACACCGATTCGCTGGGCTGGTGCGAGCTACGACCGGTCTGCCGCCCCGTGAACTGGCTGACTATGGTCTGAGTCACCACTTCGCGGTGCCAGCCGGGAGCGTCCGCGTTCAGATCGGGAGCCAGACCGGGCTCACTTCGGATCCAGGCGCCCTGCGCCTCACCGAGGCGCAGGATCACAGCGATACCGAAAGTCTGGGGCGCGACGTCCCCGGCGATGACATTGCCGCTGTGCGACCACACCGTACGGCCGGTCCGCTCCGCCAGCAACCTCGGCAGATCGAGCTCCCGGGCGCCGGCGGACGGAACGGCCAGCACGATGGGGTGGTCCTTCGGAAGGCCCTCCCGCTCCAGATCACGCGCGACCAGCTCGACGAACTCGCCGATGTCCAGCTTCCGTGGCCGGCCGTCCCGCCACGGCACCTCAACGGTGTTGTGGCTTCCCATGGCCTCCACGACGTAGGGCACCGGCCCGCTCCGCCACGGAGCATCCCGCGGCGGCTCCGTGCCGAAGGAACCATCAGCACGCTCTTTGATGATGTGTATCGTGCTGGTGCCAGTGCCCAGCTCGACGACCTCTTCGTTGCCCCAGGCGAGACCAGGGACGCGGTTGCCGCCCACCGTGACATGGCGGTCCCGGTTGGCATCGAGCACGCCCTGCTGGAAGGCGTTGTACGCGCCGAGCGACGCGATGCTGGACGCCCAACCGGCCCGGTGCGCTTCGGTCACGAGGCTGTAGAGGTCGGAGCGGACCGCCGGGGTCACACGCTTCTTGCTGCGAAGATGCAGGAGGCGATGGGCCAACGCATTGACGTCCAACGGGACGCCGCGCTGACCGTGTTCGGCCAGACGGAGATCGTTCAGCAGCTCCGAAGGCCACACGAGCTCGATCGTCGCCTGCCCCTGATGCGCCTCCGCCCTTCCACCGGCGCTCCCTATGATGTCCAAGTCAGCCAGGGTGAGGCTGGGACTGCCCGGCGGCAAGGTGATCTGGACTAGAGCCAGTTCATGCCTGAGCCTGTCGAGGAACTCGTCACCCAGTTCATCCGCACGCGCTGCGCCCGCAGCCTGGGTTTGCGGCTGCCCGCCCGAGCCCGGACCGTCGCCGTACCCGGTGACCGCGACAGCGGGCAGGGCGAGGCCCTGATGCCAGTTGTCCAGAGCCTTCCGGGCCGTCTTGTGGGCCAGGTCTTTCATAGCGTGAATGTCGTCGGAGGACAGGACGCTGGAGCCTGGAGAGAACTGGATTCGTATCAGTTCCGATGACGGGGGCGGGGGCTGCTGCGCTGCAGCCACGGGAGTAACCGGCGCGGGGTGAATGGGCAACGACGAGGAGGCCCCGAGCCCAGGCATTGCCTGTCCGGCCGCCGACCGGGTCATGGGAACCGGCATGGAGACAGAACCGGACACGTCAGGGGACCCGCGACGAGCGTCTCGGCGTCGGAGATCAGCCTCTCGCCGTCGGACAGCGTCGATATCTCCCCGGCGGGCGTCGACCCAACGACGGGTACGGATGCGCTCTTCGGGCCACTCGCGGATCCGCCCAGGTTGTCGGCGCCTCGACTCTCAACCGCCGGACGAACGTGGTTGATCCGGTCGGTGTCGCCCGGCCGGTGCCCTTCGGTCACCGTCCCGCCCGTTTGGCCCTCCGGCGTCAGGCCACGCCACTTGAGCGGCTTCGGCGCTGAGGCCGACGAGAGGCCCGGAGTCCGTTCTGCCGGTTCCGAATCGAGAGCCCCGTCGAACCTCTCGTTCGACGGTGGTGACGCCGGGGTCTTGGGAAGCTCGGACCGTCCCTGCTCCGGCCGCACCGGATCGGCGACGGGTGTGGCCGACTCCGGAGTCGGCTCGGTGGCTACCGGTACGTCGCCATCCGTCATGCCCTGTACAGGAGTGTCGGAAGAGGTACGCAATTGCGGTGAGATCGCGCCGGGGTGAGTCGGGAGGGACGGTGCCATGGGCATTCCGGATGGCACAGTGGCAGGATTCTGGGCTGCGTCGATGCCGGGATCTGGCATCACACCAGGGGCGGCAGATCGATGGCGGACGGCGTGGCCGACCGGTTCGGCTGTCCGGACTCGTCGAGTCCAGCGGTCCTGTCGAGCTCATCGGCCTGATCGAACTCGCCGGGCTCGCCGTACGGATCGTCCTGATCCGTACGCTGCTGCCGGTCCGGCACGCCCTGGCCTTGTGTGCCTTGCCCACTCTGCCCACTCTGCGCGCCCGGTGCCGTGGCATGAGGACTCGGTTGCCCTGCCGCCTGCGGCTGTCCGGCCGGGTTGTCCCCGGCTGTGTTCTGCCCGGTACGTCCTGCCCCGGCGGCAGATCCAGCTGGCCGCGGCCCGCCCGTCCAGCGGCAGTTGGGCGTCGTCGGGATCGGTCGTGATGTCGGTGTCGGGTTCTCCGAATGACAGCAGATCGGTGTCGGAGTCTGTCCCCGTGGGGTTGGATCTGGGGACCGCCGGCGACCCGTCAGGGTGTTCATGGATGACGTGCTGGGCGCGGTCGTCATGCCGGACAGAGGCGGCGGACCCGCTGCGCCCGACGACGGCAGTTGGGCGTCGTCGGGATCGGTCGTGATGTCGGTGTCGGGTTCTCCGAATGACAGCAGATCGGTGTCGGAGTCCGTCCCCGTGGGGTTGGATCTGGGGACCGCCAGGGACCCGTCAGGGTGTTCATGGATGACGTGTTCGGCGCGGTCGTCATGCCGGACAGAGGCGGCGGACCCGCTGCGCCCGACGACGGCAAGGGTTGAGCACGGACGACGTGGGGTCGAATGTCGAGGGCAGCGGTTCGGGCGCGGAATCCGTACCGTCCGGTCCGAGCCCCGACTGATTCCGGGAACCCGAGTCGATGTCGGAAGACCCGCCGGAGTAGGACGTCGGGACGAGTGGCGGAGGGAGGGAGACGCCGTTGGCGTTGCCGGGGACGGGGCTGTCGAGAAGGTGAGGGAGCGCAGCCGTGATGGGTGGCGGGATCACCGACACGGGGACGGGCTGCCGACGCTGATCGAGGACACGTCCGGTCCGCCGCCCGACCCGGAATTACCCGGCCCGTTGTCGAATACGTCACTGTGATTCAGATCCGAACGGGCAAACAGGTTCCGACCGTCCAGAAATTTCGTGTTCATGATGGTTCCGGCACCCCAACGATGCCCTCGATGCCGCCCGTAATGGCGGCGCTGGAACCGGCTCCGACGAAGGTCATTATGTTGAAATCCCATATGCCGTCGATAGCGCCTATGACGACAAATTCGGCCACGCTTTCACTGGTTCCGCCAACCACGAATGCGACCGGAGCCCCAGATATATCCGGGAAATGTTTTGACGATCGGATTGTTCATATCGAAATCGAACTTTTGAACAAATTGTCAAGATTATTCTTCAAATACTTGCTGATGAAATGATCTCCGAGGCCGCCGAGCGGTCCCGACAGGAATCCGGTGAGCCCACCGATCGCGGCAGCCTTGCCGACATCACTCCAGTCGATCCCGGTCGGCTTGCGCTCGCCACTGTTCAGGCCGATCTGCGCCAGCTGGACCGCGAGCGACTGGATGGCCTCTTCGATCGCCTGGCTGATTCCCGGCGCGATACCGGTCCAATTCACCAACCGGTGGATGGTCATCAGGAGCATTGTCTTCGATCTCGATCTGGCGATGATCATTTCTGTTAGAGAGAGGCCACCAGTGAAATAGGCCATGGCCGCCAGGAACGCCAGTTCGAGGATCAGTGTAATGATTTCTGCGATGATCTCCCATTTGGCCTGCTGAATCTTCTGGGAGTAATCTATCTGCCCGTCGCCAATGGCGGCCAGCTGATCTACTGCTTCGCGAAGGTGATCTATACCTCCATCGTTGACCAGCAAGGAGAGGCCCTGAATATATGCATCAGCGACCTCGGGAGGCAGCGAAGTGCCCGCGTCCGAGATGGATACCTGAATAGCGTCGCTCAGCTCAAGTATCGCGTTCCCGAGATTGAGGTAGAGGTTTCTGCTTTCCCAAGCCAGATTCTCTCTGGCCTGCAAGGGCATCTCACCGAGCAGGACAAAGAGCATTGTCCTGACCTCAGGTGAGAAATTGATCTCCTCCACGTGGCGCTTCCCTACTCCTTCGCTGTCTTCGCTGTTCTAACCGGCGTCGTCCTGTGATCCCTGCCGGTCGACTTGCTCCTGCGCGTAGGATTGTGTGCCTTCGATGTTCTGAAGGTTTCCCAGCGTCGCCGTCACCAGCGACACGAGAGCTTCCGACAAGGCCCCGGCGATCTCCTGGCACGATGCGTTGTTCTTCTCGTACACCGGGCGGGTCTTCTCGGCGAAGTCATCCGTCCAGCCGGGCCAATCCGTGTAGTTTTTCATCTTCGATGAAATCCGATTGCATTCTTGACGCCATTGCTGAAAGGCCCTCCATCCCCTGGATGCTCCGTCGGAGACGCACAGGATCTGCCTCGTACCTACCGCTGACGCTCACAGCTTTTCCTTTCGCCCGGTCGTGTGTCGTTCGTATCCTCATGGATCTCGTCGCGCAGCCGGTTGCCGGCGGGCCGCGACTTGCCACTGCCGCTCTCACCGTCGAGCGCCGAGCCGAAGATCCTCTCCCAGTCGATGTCGATGCCGGAGATTCCTGTCGCACTGCCGCTGGGCTGCTGGGCCAGCGGCGCGAAGGTGTCCATCACCCGGCGGGCCATCTGCGCACGTCCCGTCCGGGCGGCCTCCAGAATGGCAGACGCCAACTGCGGGCCGGTCATGGACTGGTGCTTGTTGTCCATGAACTTCAGTGCGGCCAGTTCCCCTTGTGGGCCGATCGTGACCTCCACCGCGCGATCCCGTGAACGCACGGTCGTCGACGCCTGGCCCAGTTCCGTCTCGGCCTGCGCGACAGCTTTCTGCACAGCTTCCAGTTCTGCCATGGCCTTGGACAGGCGCTGTTCTATCGGCTCACTCAACGTGCACCTCGTTGCGTAGGGTTGGCGCGGGCCCGGTCCCGGACACGCGTGTGGCGCGGCGCGGCGCAGACAAGCGCCGACTCATGGCTCACCGGCCGATCACAGCCGGTGAGCCCCTTCATCCGTGCCCCAGACATCCTCGTCCTCCTCTTCCGCCCACGCGTCGCGCGCCCGGTCCTCGCCCTGTGTCCGAGTCTGTCCGGGTGCCCTCCGCCGCCGGCCGGCGGGAGGAACGGGTGCCTCCTGTGGTGGAGCCGCTGGTCGCCACCCTGACTTCGTCATCAGCGTAACCTCGGTTTCCAGCCGTCGCGTTCGCGCCTGTGCGAGGGCCGCGGTTGCTGACGACCTGGCCGTCGTCGATCACATTACGGACCCGCTCGTTGGACGAGTCGTTCGATCCGCCCCGCCCCGCCCCGCCACCCATTCCGCCCATGGGCATTCCACCCATGGGTGCGCCGGAACCGCCCGTACCGCTGCTGCTGTTTTCACCGACGCCGCCTGTACCGCCTGTGCCGGGGAAGGAACCGGGGTTCAGCGGCACACGGTTCGGGTTCGTCGGCCCGGAAGTCTCCGACGAGCCACTGCTGTTCGGCGCGTCGTAGGGGTGTCGTCGTACAGCTCTTCCTCGTAGGAGGGATAGTCGTAGGACGGGTAAGGGCTGTTCCCGTTGAGGGAGGAAGTCGAACTGCTGGGCATGCCCCGTCGAGCGATCCGGACGTCGTCGTGCCCTCCGGATCGGTGAGCGATACATCGCCCGTGTCCGGGTCGATTGTCGAGACACTGCCGTCAGGGAACTCGGTGACCACCCGCCCGTCCGAGTCGAGGTGCGAGGTGCTGCCGTCCGGATTGGACAGCAGATCACCGGCGTTGAGCTGGGTGGTAATCGTCGAACCGTCTTGACGCGTAAGCGTCGACGTATGCGCATCCGGATCGATATCTGTGGAACTGCCGTCCGGGAAGTCGGTAATAACATGGCCGTTGGAGTCAAGATACGACTCGCCGCCACCGGGCTGGTGGAGCAAACCGTCGTTCACTGAGCCTGTGGTAGGCAGCTGCGGCAGATCGTCATTGTTCAGTTGCGAGGTCTCGTTGCCGAATATTGACTCCGCCTGATCCTGCTGTTCTCTCTGGAGCTCTTCCTGCTGTTGCTTCTGCTCTTGTTGAGCTGCTCCGCTCCTGCTTCTGTTCCTTCTGGAGTCCTCCTGCTCCGCCTGCTGTTGTTGTTGAGCTGTTCCTGCTTCCCTCCTGCTCCTGCCGCTCCTGTTTCTGTTCCTTCTGAGTTGTTCCTGCTCCTGCTTTTGTTCCTGTTGAGCTGTTCTGTTCTTCCTGCTGTTGTTGTTGAGCTGTTCTGTTCCTGCTGTTCCTGATCCCTGCTTCTGTCTCTGAACTTCCTGCTGCTGTTTCTGTTCCTTCTGAGTTGCTCCTGCTCCTGCTTTTGTTCCTGTTGAGAGCTGTTTCTGTTCTTCCTGCTGTTGCTGCTGAGCTGCTTCTGCTCTCCTGTTGCTGCTTCTGCTCCTTCTTTGCTTCGTCCTGTGCTGCCTTCGCCTGATTCATCTGCAGGAGCTGCTGCTGCTCTGCCGCTTCTGCTCCTCCTGCTTGGCTTCCTGCTCTTCTGCTGTTCTTCCTGCTCGGCCTTGCTGCGGCTTGTTCGGCTTTCTGCTCGGCTTTCTCCTTTCGGCTTCGGCTGCCTGCCTGTTCGGATTCCTGCTCGGCCTGGCTGCGGCTTGTTCGGCTTTCTGCTCGGCTTTCTCCTTTTCGGCTTCGGCCTTGGCCGTGCCTGTTCGGATTCCTGCTCGGCCTTGGCTGCGGCTTGTTCGGCTTTCTGCTCGGCTTTCTCCTTTTCGGCTTCGGCCTTGGCTGCGGCTTGTTCGGCTTTCTGCTCGGCTTTCTCCTTTTCGGCTTCGGCCTTGGCTGCCGCAGCCTCGGCCTTCTGCCACGCTATGAAATCATCTTGCTTCTTTCTGCTGCTGCTGCGGCTGCCGCAGCGTCAGCCGCAGCCTTGTCCGCCTTTTCCTCTGCGATATCAGCCTTGTCATTCGTGATCCCTCGCCCAGGCTGTCGTTGCTGCTCGTCTTGACGTGACCCAGGTTGAACCCGCATTACTCCAATCTGCTTGAACAGAATCCATGGCTGCCCGTGCAGGTTTAATAAGGTGTGTCTCGACGGATTTCTCCCACCTCTTGACCGCCGCTTCTCCAATATGTTTCCACGTAGTGAGATCATTCAAGTAGCCAAAGATTTCCCCGGTATTCTCCGGCCCGCCCGGGCGGTGTTCAGGAAGCCCTCCGTCGCGTGGTACGTCGTAGTGCTTCCGCCGTCTCGATACGACCGGTAATGATATTCGGAATCAATTTTCGATATATTTGTATCCCATAGATTGAAGGCTATTTCTGTCAACAGATCATGGAGCCACCGCAGGGATTCCCCTCGAACTTCTGCCAATAGACCCAAGAGCTATGCAGCGTATTAACCGCATTCATGAAATCATCTTTTGCTTTACGGAGAGCGTCACCCTGTGTCGAGGTGGTCGAATTCGCGAGGCGCATATCATCGGCGTAATCCGAGTACTGCTTTTCGAGCTGGTCAATGAGATCCCAGAAAACGCCTGCTGCCTGGCCGCGCCAGGCGTCAGGCTTGTCCGGCCCCATCGTCTTCTTCCATTCCCCAATTCCGCCTTCTGTTTCACGAAGAACGCGGCGGCCCGGTCGAAGGCATCGGCTGCAATGTCGAGGGTGTCCATCGTGACGCCATTCGCAGTGGATATTTCGACGTTACTCCACGAAAAAGGCTTGTGCTCTTGTTTTGATTCAGTTCTTGAAGTGCCATACCCGTGCCGTAGCTATATGCTGCGAGGTTTACGGTACTCCACTTTGACTCATCCGCCGACATGCCCAAATGGCCATCAATGTGACTGGTTATTTCGCCTCCCTGTACGACGCCTCCCGACGGGATGCCATCCCCTACGTGACCGAGCAGAGTTATGCGCGCTTTGTACATGGAGACGGAATCGCCCTTGCCTCCATCCTCCTCTCCCGTAACATAGAAAGGGATCACAAAGCTCGTGTTCTGGATGTGTCCGGTGTTCTCTGTGACCCAGTCCATTTCCTTCATGTCAACATAACTGACCGTCGTCATCCTTGACAATTCCACTTTCATCTGCGGAATGCCTTCATTGCCGGTCAAGTCGTCGAACAGCTTCTTCCGGTTCACGTTCGGTGTGTACCCGGTGAAAAGCCTTACGGCTTCCTGCCACCAGTCGCCGGCGTCTTCAGGTGAGGGTCCGTCATGCGAGGCTCCGTTTCAATCAGAGTGAGCTGGATGTGGCCGGGGCGGGTGGCAACTGCTAACGCGCAGGACGAAACGATTCACTCGTCACTCTATTTGTCTTCTTCGCCGCCTCCGGTGAGGGCGTCCTCGACGTCATCGAAGATGTCATCCAGGAATTCCGCCCCGTCAATCATTTCGAGATTACTTCCCTGTGTTTCCTTCAGCTTCTTGGCGGTAGCGCGCAGGTTGTCCAGCAGTTCATCGAAAAGCGTTTCCTGGCTTTCGAATATCCCTATAAGTTCCGTGACAAGCCCATTCGTCGCGGCCAAAACATTACTCCCTCCGATCTGATTGTCTTCGGTCATCTTTCCTATGGACAGAGGTACTGTCCCGCCCTTAGGGAAGTTATCCGGATAGGTCCCGGATTCGTCCGCCACCAGCTGTCGTACCGCCGGTACATCACCGGCTGGGTTCTTCATGGCCAGGATGGCGGCCCGGAACGGAGTCACCTCCTGCTCGATAAAGTTGTTGATCCACGCCTCGTTCAAATTCAGAGGGAGTGTGCATCAGTCATGCTGTCCTACTCCTTTCTTTCCCTCCGGCCCTGGTCCGGGACCGGCAGCGGTCCCGGACGTTCATCCGGTTCACCTGTCGTCATTGCGCTTGCTGTAACCGAGAAGGCGGCCGTCCGCGTGAGGTACGCGCGGACAGCCGCCCTGGGTGCCCCGGCCGTGGTCAGCGGCCGATGCGCACGCTTTCCCAGAGCTGGGTCAGCGACTTCTCGCTGTGCTTGTAGCTCTCCGAGACATCGGTGAGCAGCGTGGAGTGCTTGGCGAGCAGGGTCTTCATCGCTTCGATGGCGTTGTTCCACGCCGCCTGCTTCTGGTCGTACACCGCCTTGTCTTCACCCTCCCAGGTGGCCTTGAGCTCCTGGAGTTCCGCCTCCAGGTTGGTAAGGATGCTGTCGATCGCCTTCGTCTGCTGGATCATGTCGTCAGCAGCGTTGTTCATGTGCGAGTAGTCGACGTAGATAGTTCCGTCAGTGAAGTCAGTCACTGTGGGCCTCATTTCGCGGCAGATTCATCAGGTAAGTGAAGAGTTTCGCCAGGTCCCCGGCCGGAACCTCCGGGCACACGGAGGACCGGGCGCCCGGTGGTGGCCCGTCAACGGCCGGCTTTCGGTCAGCCGGTCGTCAGTGCGTTGAATACCGACTCGGACTCATTGGACGCCTGCTGCACGGAGTCGTTGTTGGCGCTCTGCTCGTGGCGCTGGTGCTTGAGGGTGTCGTTGAGCGTGTCGATCATGTCCCGCACGTTCCTGGTAATGATCTCGGCCTGGCTGTCCCACTTGCGCAGCAGCTCCTGGAAGGCGCCACCGTCCGTACCCTTGTAACCGGACGAGAGGTTGAATTTCATGCTCTCGACGTCCTGACGGCTGTTCTGAATGCCGGAGAATGCCATCTCCAGGGCGTTCACGCCGTTCTTGTGGCCTGTTCCTGTGACTTCTGTACACCCGCCATGGGCTTTGCACCTCCTGATGAATTCCGCTGCTGAGCATGTGGCCCAGGCAGCGGCGTGAGACCGTGCCGACGGAGTGCGTCCGCTTGCAGCGGTCAACTGAGCCTAAGGAACGTGGTGTTCCAAGGCAATGGTCTGAATCACATACCGGCTCGCAGCCGGTACCTGTAACAAACTCGGGACGACGGCGCAATCCTGGCGGTCAGTCAGCGCCGTTTGCAGGCTTCTCTTCTGTCGCACAGCGGTGCTGATGTCCCGCTCCGTCCCAGGGCGGCAGCCTCCGGGGTCAGGTCGGGACCCGTCGGAAGCATCGCCAACAGTGGCGACGGGAGTCCGAGGGCCTGGCTCTGCGAGTAGCCCAGTGCCGCCAGTCCTTCCGCGGAGGTCACCCGGTACTTCATTCCAGTATCCGTCACCAGGTACACGGTGTTGCCGACATTCCTCCCCGCGCCGAGGGCGTGCACCAGGGCGCCACCGCCCGGCTGTACCGTCACTGCGCCGACCGGCGTACAGGCAGGCGTCAGTCCCTCGGCCGGTGCCTGGGCAACCGGCCCGAGATCGCCGGTCGTGACCAGCGCCACGCTGACCCGCGTGCCCTGGTCTCCGGGCTCGATCTGTGCGCAGACCGTACGGCCCTCGTCGATGCCCAGCGCCGTCGGCGGCAGCTCGGGAAGGTCCGCGTCGTTGCCCGGCACCTCGTTGCCCGGCGCCAGATGACCGCCCAACGCGTCCGCGCCCAGGACACCCGCTGCCGCGGTGTTGCCCTCGTATACCTTTTCGCGGGTATCCGGGTCGCCGAGTATCAGCGCGGCCCCGGTGGCGGTGAGCGGGTACAGGCCCTCCTTTCGCAGGACGTAGTACCGAGCGGCGGAGCCCGGCACCGTGACCTGGAAAACCTCACCGATCCGGGTCTTGCGGCCGCTGAGCGACGGACCGTCCTGGCCCTTGTCCGGAATGTCGGCCGGTGTCAGATCGGGTCCGGCCGGCAGCGAGTTCAGGAAGGCGGCCGACACCGGTGTCCGGGTGGCGGATCCGTAGCCGAGGGCCTCCGCCGCACCGGCCTCCTTGTCGAGGCGCAATTTGCTTCCCCGCCACACCAGGTAGCCGGTTTTGCCCTTGTCCGGGCCGGTCACCAGCAGTCCCTGCGAGGTGGCCAGGCCGTCGCCGTCGGCCGCCGACCCCACAGCCAGAGTGGTGCCGGCGGACCCGGTGGAGGAGCCCGAACACACCTGCCACGGGCCGGTGTCCAGGTCCCCGCTCCCGGGCAGGTCCTCGGGGCCCCGCGGATGCCCACCGGCGTCCCGTGAGGGTGCCGCTCAGAGAGTTCGAGCCGACAGAGCTGACCTTCATCTCGGCTCCCGCGAGCAGCCGCGCCGAGGCGTAGTTCCGCACCGGACGCAGCCGGCCGTCGAGATACAGATACCGGGAACCGGTCTCCTTGTTGACGACAAGCGTTCCGGCCTCCCGCCAGGAATCCTTGGTGCCGGGTTTGAGCAGCCCGAGCACGAACGACCCGGCCAGTAGTACTACGGCGATGATGATGCCGACGACCATGCCCCGGTTGGTTCTGCCCTGCGGGCTCTCCGGGGCGTCCGGGTCGGCGCGCAGCATGCCGAGGTCAGCCGCCCCATGATGAACATGTGCGCCTGGACCTGATCACGTTTGGACTGCATGGGGTTTTCCTTCGGTTCAGCCGGTTCGGCCGCTTCGCGTACCGACTCCGTATGCCGTTGTTCAGCCGTTGAGGCCGCGGAGCGCGCCGTACGCGCCGAGCACCCACAGCCCCAGGGGCAGCAGGCTGATCGCCATGGCCGAGTGCAGCAGTTCCGCGATCCGGCCCCAGTACGGCAGCATCCGCCGTCCCGGAACCGTCCACGACGCGGTCACCACGGTCGCCGCGCCCGCCATGAGTCCCGCAGCCATCACGAGCCGCATGCCCGGCGAGAGAACCGTGGACCAGATGAAGGCCAGCAGGAGTACGGCGCCCATGCCCGGGATCACCAGTGAGAGACGCTGCCAGACATTGCCGAGCCCGCGTGCGTGCAGCAGGAGCAGCAGGGACAGCGCCAGCGTCATGAGGACCTCGGGGAGGTCGGCGTGACGTGCGAGGACGATGAGGCAGCCGCCGCTGACCACGCCCACGGCCCCGTACAGCGAGGTCATCCAGCCGTCCGCGAGGATCGCCCGCGCGGAGACCTCGTCGGGGCGTGCGGTTCGATGCCTTCCTGCAACTGCTGTGCGTTGGTCGGCAGCGGTGGCATGCGCATCCCCGACATCCGGAATGACAGCGAGGGACGAAAGCGCCGAGGATCACCGCGGCGATGGCGATGATCCCGGCGGCATGCACCGGCGCCAGATCGGTGCTGATCATGAGGATCGCGGCGAGTGCGCCGTACATCGAGACCACTGCGAGCCCCAGGAACAGCGCGGCGAACGACGCGACAGCGGCCAGAGCGAGCACCGCACCGCCTGCCCCGGCCGCGCTGGCCGCGAGCAGCCGGGATCCCAGCACCTCGAACCCGTGCGGTCCGGTCAGCGCGCCGCCCGGCAGCAGCCAGCCGGCCAGGGCCAGATACGGCCCCACCATGAAGCCGAGCGTCGCTCCGGCTCCGGCGTCCCCGACCGCGCGGCTCGCCGCTCCCGCTCCGGCGAGCAGCAGCAGTCCTACCCCGGCGGCGAACACCGCGCGCGGTACGGCGGAGCCGCCGGGCAGGGCGATCACCACCATTCCGGTGATGAGCACCGCCACAGTGAGACCACGCAGCAGCCACCGGCCGGCGCTCGGGGTCCAGCCGAACGGATGCTGACGCATCGTGGTGGAGATGCCGTCCACCAGATCGTCGAGATGCACTTCGGGCAGTGCGTCGGTGCGGGGTCTGAGGTAGACGGTCTCGCCGTCGCGCAGGCCGAACGACTCGAGGGTGCGTTCTTCGTCCATCGGTTCGCCGCCGAGGCGCTGAAGTACCCAGCCCCGTGGTCGATACCGGACTCTTCGAGATCGTCGCCGCTGTAGCCGAGGACCGCGGGCAGCAGGTCTGCCACGGGGACATCGGCGGGTACGGCGAGGTCGATGCTCTTCGCGGGAGCTCGTATGGTCAGACGGCACAGTTCAGCCACCTGGTTGTCAGTCACTCGGCCACCTGGTTGTCACTCATCGGGCAGGCTCACGCTTCTCCGGAGAACTTCTGAGGAACTGAATTGGAACGCTGGACGACGCTGCCGACCACCGAACATCCACTTATGTGGAACCCGAACCAGCTATACGTGACTGGCCATCAGTGGTTGGTGCGACGATCGTAGTATCGACCTTCCACTGTGGTCGCATTGGGCTGTGCCATAGCACTTTCGTCCGCGAGCGGCCGTGTGGCCCGTGGTGACCACCTGATTACTCCATGCGTCTTTAGTGCCCAACCCCGTTGAGGAGGCCGTTCCTTGAGTGTGGTCCTGTTCCGCCGCCCAGCCCGCCGCCGAGGCCCTGATATGCCGGACGGAGAGCTGAGCCTTCAGGAACCGCCCACACTGCCGGAAGTCGTGCCTGATTCCTCCGCCGTGTGGACATATCTGCCGATGGCGATGATGTCTGTTTCCATGATGTTCATGTTCATGCGTCCGGGTATGAGCAAGGGCAGCGGGGATTCATCTATCTCGCGCTCGGCATGATGGTTCTCGCATCCGCCGCCATGATCGTCGGTCAGATGATGCGTAAGAGCGGCGAGCGTAAGCAGCGGCTCAAAGGTGAACGCCGTGATTACTTGCGGTATCTCACCCATACCCGGCGCAAGGTGCGCAGCGCCGTCATCGATCAGCGGCTCGGTCTGGCATGGCGTCATCCGGTGCCCGAGGCGCTCTGGTCGATGGTCGGCACCACCCGGCTGTGGGAGCGCCGCCCGAAGAACGAGGACTTCGGTGAGGTCCGGGTGGCGATCGGCGAACAGAAGCTGGGTCTGCGGCTGACACCGGTCTCCACCACCCCTGTCGAGGACCTGGAGCCGCTCAGCGCTCACGCCCTGCGCAGCTTCATGCGGGCCTACGCCACGGTGCCGGACCAGCCCATCGCCATCTATCTGCGGGCCTGGGCGCGAGTGCTGTTCCGTGGCGACGAGGAGCGAATACGTTCCGTCGCCCGCGCCATCATCGCCCAGCTGGTCACATTCCACTCGCCGGACGACGTGTGGATCGCGCTGTGTGTGTCCGACGAACGACGGGCGGACTGGGAGTGGACGAAGTGGCTCCCGCACAATCTCCACCCTCAGGAGAACGACGGCGCAGGCCCCGCACGAATGACCGTGGCCGCTCTCAACGAGCTGGAAGAACTGGTCGGTTCCGAGTTCATGGAGCGCCCGCAGTTCGATCCCGACGCGGTACCCGGCAGGGAGGAGCCGTTCACCGTCATCGTGGTGGACGGTGGAACCGTCCCGGCAACCACCGGCTTGACGGTCCGGGCATGCGCAACACCGTTGTCCTGGACCTCTCCGGCGCGCTGACCTGGCGGCCCGGCCGGGTCACTCTGCGCTTCGACGTGAGCGAGGACTCCTTCGGGCTGGTCCGTACGGACCGCGAGCGCAAGGAACAGATCACACGGCTCGGCCGCCCCGACAATTTCGGCGCGAGAGCGCCACGGCGCTGGCGCGGCGGATCGCCCCTACCGTATGGGGATGGGCTCCGACGCCGCCGAGCCCCTGGCCACGAACGTCGAGCTGTCCACCCTGCTGGGGATCGCCGACCTCCACAGGCATGATCCGCCCACGCTGTGGCAGCAGAGCACAGGCTCCAACCGGCTGAAGGTGCCGATCGCGGTCGGCGCGGACGGCATCCCCGTGGAGCTCGACATCAAGGAGTCGGCGCAGGGCGGCACCGGGCCGCACGGCATGCTCATCGGTGCCACCGGCTCGGGCAAGAGTGAACTGCTGCGTACGCTCGTGCTCGCGCTCGCCCTCACGAACTCCTCGGAAACACTCAACTTCGTCCTGGTGGACTTCAAGGGCGGTGCCACCTTCCTCGGTCTCGACGAGCTTCCGCACACCTCCGCCGTCATCACCAACCTGGCCGGTGAGGTGGCGCTCGTCTCCCGTATGCAGGACGCCCTGCACGGTGAACTGATGCGCCGCCAGGAGCTGCTGCGCAGCGCCGGCAACTACACCTCCGCTCTGGACTACGAGAAGGCGCGGGCCTCCGGAGTCCCCTGGATCCGCTGCCCAGCCTTTTCGTCGTCGTCGACGAGTTCAGCGAGCTGCTCTCCTCGCACCGCGAGTTCATGGAGCTGTTCGTCATGATCGGCCGACTCGGACGGAGTCTCGGTGTACACCTGCTGCTCGCCTCGCAGCGGCTCGACGAGGGCGGATGCACCAGCTGGAGAGCCATCTCTCCTACCGGATCGGCCTGCGTACCTTCTCCGCCATGGAGAGCCGCGGAGTCCTGGGCGTACCGGACGCCTACCAGCTGCCTCCGCAGCCCGGCAGCGGCTTCCTAAAGTCCGGCGGGGAGGGGCTGACCCGCTTCCGTGCCGCATACGTGTCCGGCGCCTACCGCGAGCGGCGCGGCAGCGCCAACCAGGCGCGGGTGGCCAGCCAGACGGTGCCGTGGACCACCGGATACGTGGTTCCCCGCCTTCTTCCCGATGAGCCCGAGCCCGAGCCCGAGGTGGGCGAGGACAGTGCGACGCTGCTCTCGGTGGCCGTGGAGCGGCTCCGTGACGCCGGGCCGCCGGCCCACCAGGTGTGGCTGCCGCCGCTCGACCTGCCGTCCACCCTCGACCATGTCCTGCCGCCGCTCATCCCGGATGCCGACCTCGGGCTGACCACCGTCGGCTGGCCGGGGCGCGGCCGGCTCAAGGTGCCCATCGGCATCGTCGACCGCCCTTCGACCAGCTCCGCGACCTGCTGACCGTCGATCTCTCGGCCGCCGGCGGGCATATCGCCATCGCGGGCGGCCCGCAGAGCGGCAAGAGCACGATGGTCCGTACGCTGATCGCTTCGCTCGCCCTCACCCACACACCGCGCGAAGTGCAGTTCTTCTGCCTCGACTTCGGTGGCGGGACGCTGGCGGGTCTGGCCGGACTGCCCCATATGAGCGGAGTCGCCGCACGTCTGGACACCGAGCGGGTGGACCGGACGATTGCCGACGTCGACACCCTTCTGGCGGCGCGGGAACGGCTCTTCCTCGACGAGGGCATCGACTCCATAGCCACCTTCCGGCGCCGTCGCGCCGCCGGAGAGTTCCCCAACGAGCGGCACGGCGACGTGTTCCTGGTGATCGACGGATGGTCGACGGTGCGTCAGGACTTCGACCGGCAGATCCAGACGTTCAACTCGATCGCCGCCCGTGGCCTCAACTACGGCATCCACCTGATCGTCACCACCGCCCGCTGGGTGGAGCTTTCGTCGGCCGTACGGGACCAGGCGGCCACCCACCTGGAGCTGCGGATGGGCGATCCCATGGACTCCGAGATCGACATGCGCCGTGCCGCCACCGTGCCGCGCCTGGCCGGGCGCGGTCTGACCAGGGAAACCAAGCTGCACTACCTCACCTCGCTGCCCCGTATCGACGGTGTGGAGTCGGCCGATGATCTCACCGAGGGGTCGCCGGTCTGGTCGCCGCGGTCAGGAGAGCTGGCCCGGGCAGTCGGCCCCGAAGGTCCGGATGCTCCCGACCCTCCTGCCCGCCGCCGGTCTCCCGGCCGCCGAGGGCGACTTCCGGATGCCTCTGGGCCTGGAGGAGAACAAGCTGTCCACGGTGTGGCACGACTTCTCCGAAAGCCCGCACATGATCGTGGTCGGCGATACGGAGAGCGGCAAGACCAACTTCCTGCGGCTGACGGCCAAGGCCATCATGAGCCGGTACACACCGGCCGAGGCACGGATCATGGTCGTGGACTACCGCCGCGACCTGGTGGAGACGATCCCCGAGGAGTACCGGCTGGGCCACGCGGTCTCCATCGACGCCCTGAAGGACCTGGTCTCCGGCGCTGCCCGAGCGGTCGCGGGCCGGGTGCCGGGACCGGACATCGCACCGTCCCGGATGCGGCTGTGCGACTGGTGGACAGGCCCGAGGCTGTTCATCCTGGTGGACGACTACGACATGGTCGGCGCGGGCCCGATGAACGCCCCTTCGACCCGCTCCTCAATCACCTGGCGCTCGGCTACGAGGTCGGCCTGCACCTGATCGTCACCCGCTCGGCGGCGGGCGCGGGCCGGGGCCTGGGCGAGAGCATGATGCGACGCCTCCAGGAGGTGAACACACCGGCCCTGCTGATGTCCTGCCCGCCGTCCGAGGGCTACGTGCTCGCCAACATCAAGGGACGCATCCTGCCGCCGGGACGGGCGGTACGGATAGCCCGGCGCAAGACGGTCCAGATCCAGACGGCACTGGTGGAGGACAAAGCCTGAGGCAGCTTCCGCACACGATCCCTGGGCGGGCCGGTTCCTGCGGCCCGCCCAGCGGTGATCACATGCATGCCCGGACGGGCAAGGGCGGGCGGACCTTTCCTGCGCCGCGCCTCCGGGAATTCCCCGAGCGGCGGGGAGCAGGCGGCTCACCTTCCAGCGGGCCGCCACCCCGCGCCCTGCCCCGCGGGATCACCACCGCCGCACCGGCCACCAGCAGCACGACACCAGCCCCACGCCTCCGACGAGCAGCGCCCGCTCACGTGGTGCCGTGGCAGCGGCGGCCGGGACGTTCGCCGGCTCCTCCTTCGGCGCTGCCCCCGGTCGCCCGTCAGCACGGAGGTGAGAGCCGCGTACAGATCCAGCCGGGGCGGCGAGGCGGGTAGGCCGCCGATGTGAGCTGCCGGGAGACCTCATCGGCCGTCATCTTCGGGTACCGCGCCCGTACCAGCGCCGCCGCTCCCGCGACGTTCGCGGCGGCCAGCGAGGAACCGGAGCCGATGTAGTGGCCCGAGCCCTTGGGCCCGATGCCGACCACCGCGTCGCCGGGCGCCGCCAGGTCCGCGCCGGGCACCACCGGGGCGTTGTCGGGCGGCCGCCGTCCGGACCGTAGTCCGTCACCGCCAGCACCCGGGAGCGTCCGCCGGGTAGTAGTGCGCGGCGGGCCGGGAGAGCTCGCCGGTCTCCGCGTCCTTGGGCAGGGTATCGGGGGCGAGCGGCGCGATGACGAGAGCGTCCTGCTCGCGGGCGTGGGCGACGGCCCGGGACAGGACGCCCTTTCCCGTGGTCACCGTCGGCCCCACGTAGATGACGGACGCCCGGCGTCCGCCGCCGCCCGTATGCCGTCCGCGAGCTGCTGCGGCGTGGCTGCGCCGCGTTCGTCGGTGCCCCGTACGGCCAGGATCCGGGCCCGGGCGCCACACCTGCCGGCCCTGTGGCGCCGGGACGCTCCGCCGCGATCAGACCGGCCGCGAACGTACCGTGTCCGACACAGTCCGTGCCGGCGCCATCGGCCGCTGTGACCCGGCCGGCCAGTGCGGACGCGCTCTCCCACACCCGTGTCCACGACAGCGACGGTTGTCCCGGACCCGGTCGAGAGCTGCCCGGCCCGTGCGAGCCCCAGAGCCCCGTGGTCCAGGGTCGGCTTCCGCCTTGACCTTCGAAGCCTCCACGCACGGATCGTCCGTGGTGAGGACGGACCGTACAACGGGCAGCCCGACGGGCTCTGCGGCGGCGGCGGCTCGGGCGAAGGTCAGCGGTACTGCCGCCAGCAGGGCGACAGTCAATGCTGTGGCCACGGAACGGCGTTGGGAGAGGGACAATCCATGGCGCGCATGATATGCGCCGCAGGTGTTGACAAGACGCGACGGAGACGACGGAACGACGAGTCCGCGGGCAGAGCAACCGTGGAACGCCCGCCACCGAGAGCGGCGAAACCGGCGTCCGGTGACCGCATCGTCCCCAAACCATTGGTGCCCCGCGTTTACTTGTGGGGCTCGCCTGGAAGATGACGGTCTCGTTCCCGTAGCCTGCAACGCGTGCGCACGACTGTGTCCAGGTCCTTTCCCCATTCCCGGCAGGACGAGGACCACGGACGGCAGAGACATCACAACTAGGAGGTCCGAGCGTGTCACGGCAGTTGCTCACGGTCAGCCCGGAACAACCGGACAGCTTCCGGACGATCGGTGAGGCCCTGGCTCAGGCGCGCACTGGAGCGGTGATCCGGGTCCGGCCCGGCCGCTATCCCGAGAACCTCACAGTCAAGACGCGCGTCACCATCGTCGCCGAGGGCGAGCGGGGCAGTGTCGAGATCTGCCCGCGCCGGGGCACCGCGATCACCCTGGTCGCCGACGCGGTCATGCTCACCGACCTGACCCTGCGGGGCGGGAGCGGGGACCTGCCGGTCATCGACGCTCCGCGCGGCCAGGTCGCCATGGACGGCTGCACCGTCGTGGGCTCGGGCTGGACGGCCCTGCTCACCCGGGACTCCGGCTCGCTGGCCATGCGGGACTGCCGGGTCAGCAACCCGGACGGTGCGGGGTGGTGGACACCGCCGACACCGGCAGCGTCATAGCCGACTGTCTCATCGAGAACCTCGGCACCTCCGGCATCGTCATCGGCGAGAGCGCCCGTACGACCGTGCGCGACTGCCGTATACGCGACGCCCGCGCCAACGGCGTGCTGGCCAGCGGCGAGGCACAGGGATGGTCGAGGACTGCGACATATCCGGGACCGACAAGCCCGGCATCGCCCTGGAGGGCCAGAGCAGTACGCGTGTACTGCGCACCACCGTGCACAACACCTCAGTGGGCGTCTACATCACCAGCGGTTCCCGTCCCGTCGTGGAGCACGTCACGGTGACGGACACCACCGGCCCGGGCATCATGCTCGCCTCGAACGCCGACCCCGAGCTGCTGACCTGCCGTACCTCCCGTACGAAGGGCAGCGGCCTCGCCGTCACCGAACGTTCCCGGGGCACCTTCCGGAACTGCGAGTTCGACACCGCCTCGGCGCCCGCGATCCGGGTCAAGGGATCGAGTTCGCCGACGCTCAACGACACGGTGGTGCGTGACTGCGCCGACGAGGCGGCCTCCGTGCTGCTGGAGGAGGAGTCGGCGGCCGAGTTCGACCGGCTGGTGGTGACGGACTCGGCCGCCGCCGGTATCCGTATACGCACCAACGCCAGCCCACTGATCCGCCGCGCGCAGATCATCTCGCCCGTCGGCCACGGCGTGGAAGTGGTCGAGGACGGGCGCGGGCGGCTGGAACACTGCGAGATCGACCGGCCGGGTGCGAGCGCGCTGCGCATCGCCTCGGGGGCAACGTCGAGGTCAGCGACACGACGATGCGCGGGCCGCCGATGCCGCGGTCTCCGTCGGCGCCGAAGGACTGGGCACCGTACGGGACTGCCGCATCGAAGACGCTTCGGCGTCCGGCATCGTGGTGGAGAACGGTGGCGGACTCTCCGTCGTCCGCGCCCACATCACGGACTCCGGCGCCCACGGCGTACTGGTGTCGAACGGCGCCCGTGCCTCCCTCGACTCGTGCCAGATCAACGCCAGTGTCGGGGACGGCATCAGAATCGACAGCACCGAGCCGGTCTCCGCGGTCGGCTGCACCGTACGGGACAACCGCGGTGCGGGTCTGCGCCAGTCCTGCCCGAGCGAGCGGCTCACGGTGGAGAACCTGAACAGTTCGGGCAACGCCACACCGGACGCCTGGGGCGACACCCTGCCCGAAGTCCCCGGAGGAGGATCCGGCGCCGAAAGCGCAAGGCTCCCGAAGGTCCGCTGGAGGAGCTGGAGGAACTGGTCGGCCTCGCCGATGTCAAGCATCAGGTACGCACCCTCGTCAACCTCAACCAGCTCGCCCAGCGCCGGACCCGGCTCGGCATGCCCGTACCTCCGATGAGCCGCCACCTGGTCTCTCGGGCCCGCCCGGCACCGGAAAGACCACCGTCGCCCGGCTGTACGGAGGCATCCTGGCGGAGCTGGGTGTGCTGCGCTCCGGACATCTGGTGGAGGTGTCCAGGGCCGACCTCGTCGCGCAGATCATCGGCGGTACGGCCATCAAGACCACCGAGGCGTTCACCGAAGCCCTCGGCGGTGTGCTGTTCGTCGACGAGGCGTACACGCTCCTCTCCGACGGCAAGGGCTCCGGCGCCGACTTCGGCCGCGAAGCAGTGGACACACTGCTCAAGCTGATGGAGGACCACCGCGAGGACGTCGTCGTCATCGCCGCTGGATACACCGACGAGATGGGCACCTTCCTCGCCTCCAACCCGGGGCTGGCCTCGCGGTTCACCCGTACCATCGAATTCGCCAACTACTCGGTCGACGAGCTGGTCACGATCACCGAGAACATGTGCGGGGACACCGGTACGCACTGGCCCCGGGGACCATGGACGCCCTCGCCCAGCACTACCAGCGGATGCCGCGTGACGCGACCTTCGGCAACGGCCGTGCTGCCCGGCGGGTGTTCGAGGAGATGGTGGACCGGCAGGCCGTCCGGCTCAGCTCCATGAAGGATCCGGCGGAGAGCGACCTGACACTCCTGCTGGCCGATGATGTGTCGGACGGCACCGACGCCGGCGCCGACGCCGGCCCGGGTTCCGAGGAGCTGCTCGCCCAACTCAACGCCATGGTCGGCCTGACGGCAGTCAAGAACGAAGTGAACTCCCTGGTCAACCTGCTTGCCGCCGGTGCACAACGCCGGGCCGCCGGGCTGCCCACCCCGAAGATCAGCCAGCACCTGATCTTCTCCGGCCCGCCCGGCACCGGAAAGACCACTGTCGCCAGGCTCTACGCGGACCTGCTGCGTTCCCTCGGGTGCTGCCCAAGGGCCAGCTCGTCGAGGTGGCACGCGCCGACCTGGTGGGCCGCTACGTGGGCCACACGGCACAGCTGACCAAGGAGGCGTTCGAACGCGCGCTGGGCGGTGTGCTGTTCGTGGACGAGGCGTACACCCTCACGCCCGAAGGAGCCTCATCCGACTTCGGTCGGGAAGCCGTCGACACACTGCTGAAGCTGATGGAGGACCACCGCGACGAGATCGTCGTCATCGCCGCCGGATACACCCAGGAGATGCAGCGGTTCCTGTCCTCCAACCCCGGCCTGGCCTCGCGGTTCTCCCGGCAGGTCGAGTTCGAGGACTACACCACGGACGAACTGATCGACATCCTCACCCGGCAGGCCTCCGGCTACGGCTACGACTCCACCCCGGAGACACTCCAGGCGCTGCGCTCGTACGTGGACGCCCTGCCCCGCAACCGCTCCTTCGGCAATGCCCGAACAGCCCGCCAGTTGCTGGACACCATGATGACGCGGCAGGCGGGACGGCTGGGCACACTGTCCGCCCCGGACATGGACGACCTGCGTCTGCTCCTTCCGGAAGACCTGCCGCCGCAGCGTGTCGACGTGCAGAAGGCAGGGTGACCGGCCCCGCAGTGTCGCGGCGTTACTCGGCCCTGTCGGGGACTGCTTCGTCAACTCGTCCACTTGGGCGATGAGTTCATCGCGCCCGACGCAGTCGCTCAGCGTTGCGGGAACAGTGCAGGCGTAGGCTCCGGCGACGGCGCCGTAGAGTCCGCACCGCTGCAGGGCTCACCGGCCAGCCGGCCGAACAGGAAGCCCGACGCGAACGCGTCGCCGGCGCCGTTGGAATCCACGACCGGCGCGCTCGGTGCGACTGCCTTGATGTGGGTCAGCTCGCCGTCGGCGAGCAGGTATGCCCCTCGGCTCCCGCGGTCGCGACGACAGCCGTTGCGCGGCCTCGCTCCATGATCCGGCGCATGGTCCGCTCAGGGTCCGCCAGGGCGGTGGTGGACATGAAGACGATGTCGGCAGCGAAGGCGAAGGGCTCGTGGTAGGCGTTGCGGCCGTCCCAGTTGTGCAGATCGGTCGAGATCGTCACGCCCGACTCTCGTAGTACGGGCAGGACCAGGGCGCACGGATAGGTGATGGAGACATGGGCGTGGCGACTCTCCGTGGCCAGGGCCATGACCGTCTCCGGGGCAGTCGGTCTGCTTCCCGGGAGCGGGTGTCGTCGTACAGGGACAGACGTCGGCCGTCGGGGCTGACGAGATTGACCGCTCGCTTGGTGCCGCCGGGCAGGAGGACTTCGGTGAGTGCGATCCCCGGTCGCGGTGGAGTGCGCGGACGAGGTCACCGGCCGGATCGTTGCCGATCATGTCCAGGTGGTGTGTGCGCAGGCCCAGCGCGCTCACGCCCAGGGCGACGAAGTCCCCGGTCTGGCCCGCCCGTGTTTCGATCCGGGCCGGATCATGTAGCTGTCCGCGAACGGCAGTGGCAGTTCGGGGACGTACACGATGGTGTCAACGCCGGCCCCGCCAAGGACGAGGACGTCGTTCTCGGTGCTCATCGTTGTACCTCTCGAGCCTGAGGGCGCGCAGTCGGCCGCATGGTCTGCCGGAGAGACCGTCAACTCCGGCTTCAGGCAAGTGAGTCAAGCAAACCGATGCCAACATGGCAAGAAATTGCAGATTCTTGCAGAAAGAAATCCTGCGACGGCCGGGTCTTCCGGCCGCCCGGTCAGAAGACCGCATCGGCCACGGCGGCCCCGGCGAACGACAGCCCGACCCCGCGCCGACACTGAGCACCAGATAGCCGGCCGCCATGCCCAGACGCCGGGCCGACGTGAGGGTCAGCAGCTCGTACGAGAACGTCGACCAGGTGGACAGGGCGCCGCAGAAACCGGTGGCGAGCAGGAGCTGTAGCCGGGGTCCGAGGTCTCCGTCGGTCGCGGCCTCGGAGATGAAGCCGAGGAGCAGTGCCGCGCTCGCGTTGGCGGCGAAGGTGCCCCACGGGAAGGCGGTGTGGAAGCGGAATTTTGCGTCCACACCCAGCAGGTAGCGGATGGGTGCACCGACCAGTCCGCCGGCGAGCACGAGCAGCCAGTCGGTCATCGGGCACCGTCCTGCGTTGTGTAGCTGTTTCCGAAGGCCTTGTGGGTCATGAGGGCGCCCGCTGTGACGGCGGCCAGAGCCGCCACGACCGTCAGCAGCAGGCAGCCGACGGCGTAACCCGGCTGACCGCTGTCGAACAGCTGCCGCACATTGTCCGTGTAGTGCGAGAACGAGGTGAACCCGCCGAGCACGCCGGTGCCCAGGAGTGGGCTGACCAGCCGGGTGCGCCGGGGAAGCGCAGCTTCAAGGTGACCATCAGGACGCCCATGAGGAAGCAGCCCACGGTGTTGACCAGCAGGATCGTCCACGGAATGCGGTGGTGCCGTTCGGCCAGAGAAGTTCGGCGCCGTAGCGGGCGGCGGCCCGGCGGCGCCGCCGACCGCGACTGCCACCACGACGGGTGCCTGCACTCCGGGGTGGTGGTCGGGTGGGTGTGGTGGTGCAGTCGCATCTTCGGGGCATGCGGCGAACGTATGGAACGACCGGAGCCGCACCGTGCGCAGCACGCTCATCGGGTGCAGGTCGCACCCCAATGGGTCAGTGGAGCGCACCATCAGCGCGAAAAGTGGCTATTCGTGTGTATTCATAACTATTAGTAGCTTTCGCCCTTCCGTGTCATCGCGAGGGCGTTCTTCCTGTGCCGAGCTGTTGGAGTCCCTTTGTCCATCGCCGAGCCGGACGTCGTCCGGAAACTTGAAAGCCGGCAACCGACCGCCTACCTCCTGGCGTCGGTGCGGGGTGTCGGCCAAGTCGACCTTCAGCCCTTGATCTGGACGGGCGCGATCATCCTCGCCGGGCTGTGGGTGGCGGGCTGGGAGATCGGCCTCTTCGCCACGCTCGGCACACTGATCTCCACCGCGACCGCGTACGCGCTGGGCGTCGACCGGTCGAATATCGCCCTCGGTCTCCAGGGCTACTGCGGCTGCCTCACCGGAATCGCGCTGGTCACCTTCCTGGGGCACCACCCGCGGCCTATGTGCTCCTGGTTGTCGGCGCGATCATGTGCACCCTGCTGATGGCAACCCTGACGACACTGCTGAAGACCTATGGGCTCACCCGCTCACCGCGCCGTTCTGCCTGGTCTCCGGTGTGATGGTGCTCGGCGCGCCGTCCTTCGAGCGGATCTGGCGCGGAGCGCCGAAGACCACGCCGAGCACGACGAGCGGGGACACCGCGATCTCCTGGAGCGACCTGTGGCACGCCTTCTTCAACAACGTGTCGCAGATCTTCCTGGTGGAAGCGTGGTACGTCGGGCTCATCATGCTTGTGGGCCTGGCCTTCGCCGGGGTGCGGGTCGTGCTGTTCGCGGCGGCCGGCAGCATCGTCGGGATCGTCGCGGCCTGGGCGATGGGTGCCCCACGGCGGTGATCGCCCAGGGAATCTACGGATACAACGCCGTGCTCGTCGCCATCGCCCTCGGCGCGGTCTTCCTCAGCGGCACTGTGTGGAACGGGGCGTACGCACTGTTCGGCGCCGCCGCCACGACCGGCCTCACGGCCTCGCTGACCTCGTTCTTCAAGCCGTTCAACGGCCACACCTTCACCTGGCCGTTCATCCTCACGACTTGGTGTTCATGGCGGCAATCCCATTGCTGCCCGCTTCCGCCGGAGCGGCTGACCGCCGCCACGGACTCTCCCCGCCCCTCCCACAATCCCGAGGAAGGTACTGACGATGAACCTCGCACCTCGCGAGATCGACAAATTGCTGGTGTACGTGGTGGCCGACCTGGCCCGCAAACGCCAGAGCCGTGGTCTCAAGCTCAACTACAGCGAGTCCGTCGCGCTGATCACCGAGGCGATCGTGGAAGCCGCCCGGGACGGCAGGAGCGTCGCCGACTGCATGGAACTCGGCCGCCAGATCGTCAGCGAGGACGACACCATGCCGGGGTACGGGAAATGCTCGGACTGCTGCAGGTCGAGGCATCCTTCGTGGACGGCACCAAGCTGGTGTCCTGCCACGACCCCGTCGGCGGCTGAGCCCGGTGGCCGACCTTTGCCGGGTCATCGCCGTATGCGGCCACGAGGCCGCGTACGGAGGGCGTTGGGCGGGCTGGTGGAGCCCGATGTACTGGTCGTGCCCAACGGGCGCGAGCTGTTCAGGAGCGTCACGGCGCTGAGCCGCCGGGGCGAGCGGAGCTGCGTCGTCCCGATGACGCTGGGCCGCGATCCGGAACTCGTCGCGGACACCGCGCGTACGCTGCGGCCCTGCCCGCAGCCGAACGCACCGGGACCGTGCTCGCCGAGCCGTTCGGCACCTCCCAGCACCTGATCGGCTGGCTGCGCGCCGCGGCGGGCCGGTGCCGGGCGCCTCGGCGCTGCTGGTGACGGCTCCGGCCGGCGACCCGTTCGACGACGCCGAGCTGTACCGGGTGGCGAGTCTGGTCCGGCGCCACGGCAGTCACGCACTGGTCGAGGTCGCGTTCACCGGCGGTGATCCCGGTCCTGCCGAGGGGTCCGGCGCTGCCGGCTGCTCGGCGCCGACCGGGTGGTGCTGCTCCCGGCCGCGTTCGCCCGGCCGGAGGCACCGAGGTACCGGGTACGCAGGTCGAGTACGCCGGTCCGCTGTTCTCGCCGGCCGCGTTGGCCCGGGTCCTCGCCGAGCGCGTGGCCGATGCCCGGCGCCGGTGGGGCGAGCACGGCGACGACGGTATCGCGACCGGTCTGACCGCCGCCGACGACTACGGACACTCCCACACCCATCCACCGGGTGAGGGCCACGACCACGGTCATGGGCACGGACATCCGCACACGCATCAGCACCCGCATGTCCATGATGCGGGCAAGCCATCAGGAGCACCGTATGACGTTTCGTCAGCAGTACATCTACGGCGAGGAACCGATCGAGATCAACGCCGGTCGCCGCACGGTCAAGCTCACCGTGAGCAACACCGGCGACCGGGCGATCCAGATCGGGTCCCACTACCACTTCTTCGAGGTCAACTCGGCGCTGTCGTTCGACCGCAAGCAGGCGCTCGGCATGCACCTCAACATTCCCGCCGGTACGTCCGTACGCGTCGAGCCCGGCGGATCGCGCGAGGTCGAGCTCTGCGCGTACGCCGGAACCGGCCGCCTCGTCGGCTTCAGCGGGCTGCTCAACGGCAGTCTCGCCTCGCACCCGCGAGGGTCGCGGCCGTCAGCAAGGCGATCGAGCGCGGCTTCGAGGGAGCTGACGCACCCAAGAAGACCTGGAACAACGACAGCGGCCCGAGGGCCAAGGGGACCCCGGCCAAGGACACGAAGGCCACGAAGACCAAGACCGCCCAGACCGCCAATCCGGCCAGGGCGACCAAGGAAAAGAAGAAGGGTATGCGCTGATGCCCATCCTGCCGCGCAAGCAGTACACCGACATGTTCGGTCCGACGGTCGGCGACCGCTTCCACCTCGCCGACACCAACCTCGTCGTCGAGGTCGAGAAGGACTTCAGTGAGGGTCAGTACGGGGACGAGATCCTCTACGGCGGTGGCAAGACCATGCGTGACGGCATGGGCTCCGATCCGCAGGCCACCGCCGCCCAGGGCGCACTGGACACCGTCATCACCAACGTCGTGGTCATCGACCCCGTCGTCGGCATCGTCAAGTGTGACATCGGCATCAAGGACGGCTTCATCGCCGGCATCGGCAAGTCGGGCAATCCGCAGACCCAGAACAACGTGCACCCGGACCTGGTCATCGGTCCGGGCACGGAGGCCATCGCCGGCGAGCACCTCATCGCCACCGCGGGAGCGATCGACACCCACGTCCACCTGATCGCACCGCAACAGGCCGAGCAGGCACTCACCAACGGCATCACCACGCTGATCGGCGGTGGTACCGGCCCCACCGACGGCTCCAACGGCACCACCTGCACGCCCGGCCCGTACAACATCGCCCGGCTTCTGCAGGCGGCCGAGGCCTTCCCGGTCAACCTCGGCATCATGGGCAAGGGCAACGGCAGCCTGCCCGAGGCGCTCAACGAGCAGGTCGTCGCCGGAGCCTGCGCCCTGAAGGTCCATGAGGACTGGGGCGCCACCCCGCGGTGATCGACAACGCGTTGAGCGTCGCCGACCGGTACGACGTCCAGGTCGCCATCCACACCGACAGCCTCAACGAGGCGGATTCTTCGAGGACACCCGCTCCGCGATCGACGGCCGCACCATCCACACCTTCCACAGCGAGGGCGCGGGCGGCGGGCACGCCCGGACATCATGCGGGTGGCCGGCGAGCCGAACGTGCTGCCGTCCTCGACCAACCCGACGCTGCCGTACACCAAGAACTCGGTGGACGAGCTGCTCGACATGGTCATGGTCTGTCACCACCTCAGCCACGACATCCCCGAGGACGTCTCCTTCGCGGACAGCCGGGTCCGGGCCGAGACGATCGCCGCCGAGTCGGTCCTGCACGACCTCGGTGTGATCAGCATGATCTCCTCGGACTCGCAGGCCATGGGGCGGGTGGGGAGTCGGTCACCCGGGCCTTCCAGATCGCCCACCACTGCAAGGACAAGCTCGGCACGCTGGAGGGCGACTCCGCCCGCAACGACAACCAGCGGGTGCTGCGCTACCTGGCGAAGGTCACCATCAACCCCGCCATCGCCACCGGCATCTCGGATCACATCGGTTCGATCGAGAAGGGAAGCTCGCCGACATCGTGCTCTGGCCGATCCACTCCTTCGGTGCCAAGCCGAAGATGGTGATCAAGGGCGGCATCATCTCCTGGGCGCAGATGGGCGACCCCAACGCCTCGCTCCCGACTCCGCAGCCGGTGATCTACCGCCCGATGTTCGGGCAGTACGGCAAGGCCATGCAGGCAACGCACGCCACCTTCATGTCGCAGGCCGCCATCGCCGCCGGAGTCCCGGCCGAGCTGGGCCTGGACCGCCTCATCCTGCCGGTGAGCCGCACCCGGACCATCGGCAAACACAACATGATCCGCAACGACGCGCTGCCGGACATCAAGGTCGACCCGGAGACGTTCAAGGTCACGCTCAACGGCAAGGTCGCCACCATCGACCCGGCCGAGGAACTCCCCTCAACCACCTGTTCTTCCTGGTCTAGCGCTGATGTTCCGCGACGAGAGCGAGATCATCGGTGACCCTGCCCCGGCGGCTGTTACCGCCACCGGGGCAGGGCCCCGAACTGGGCCTCGGGCCGCTCCTGATCAGCCTGCAGCTGACCGACTCGGCTTTTCCGAGCGGCTTCTACACGCTGTCGCACAGCCTGGAGGGCTTCGCCCACGCGAAGGCGATCGATCCGCAGAGTCTGCCGTTGCTGCTGGAGGATCTGCTGCTGCACGGCGTCGGCCCCGCCGACGCCACCGCACTCGCACTCGCACACCGGGCCGTCCGGAGGGAGATCCGGCGGCCGTGGTCGCCATCGACGAGCACCTGTTCGTCACCAAGCTGGGCAGGGAGATGCGCCAGGCGGCCACCCGGACGGGCCGGCAGCTTCTCGACCTCGGCCAGGAGGTGTTCGACCGTCCGGAGATCACCGACTACTTCGGCCGGGTCGTACGCCGGGAGGCGCCGGAACCCAGGCGGTGGCCGCGGGGTCATCTACGCGGCGACCGGTGTCCCGGTGCGCCAGGCCGTTGCCTCGGACCTGTTCGCGTTCTGTGTCAGCTTCGCGGGCGCGGCCCTGCGGCTCCGGCTGACCGACCACCGCAAGGCGCAGTGTCTGCTGCGGGCGCGGCACCCGTCATCGAGGCGGCCGTCGAGGCCGCGCTGCGGCGTGAACTCGCGGACGTGGGCGCCACCGTGTTCGCCTCGGACGTCATGTCCGGCCGTCACGAACGCGCCGAGGCACGGCTCTTCGCCAGCTGACCCACTCAACCCACACCAAGACAGGGAGCACCATGGACGACAACGTACTGCGGGTCGGTATCGGCGGACCGGTCGGATCGGGCAAGACCGCGCTCATCGAGGCGCTGGTTCCGATCCTCATCGAACGCGGCCACCGGCCCTCCGTCATCACCAACGACATCTACACACAGGAGGACGCACAGCACATCCGCCGCACCCTCGCCGGAGTTCTCGAACCGGAGCGCATCGTCGGCGTTGAGACGGGAGCCTGCCCGCACACCGCCGTACGCGACGATCCCACGATGAATCTGGCGGCCGGCGCCGAGATGCTGGAACGCTTCCCGGACACCGACACGCTCATCTATGAGTCGGGCGGCGACAACCTCACCCTCACCTTCAGCCCGGTCCTTGCCGACGTGTTCATCTTCGTCCTGGACACCGCCGAGGGCGAGAAGATGCCCGCAAGCGCGGTCCGGGCATCACCGACTCCGACCTGCTCGTCATCAACAAGATCGACATCGCGAAATATGTGCGTACCGATATCAACATCATGGAGTCCGATGCCAACCGGGTCCGTGACAACCGTCCCGTCGTCCTCACCGACTGCCTCACCGGTGTCGGCATCGACGAGATCGCGGTCTTCGTCGAATCGCGCCGCAAGGCGTTGATCTGACATGCCGCTCACCCCTGCCCGGCCCAGGCCCGAGCGGCTGGCCCCGACTACTACACCGCGGTCCGCGTCCCCGGACGTGGCGGCCCTGGCGTCGGTGCCCGACACGCTCGCCCCGGCTCGCCGGCCAAGGTCGGCATCCTGGATCTGGCCTTCGCCGTACGGGGTGAGCGCACCGAACTCGTCGAGCGCTACCAGAAGACGCCGTTGCAGATCATGCGTCCGCTGTGGATCGATCCCGCCATGCCCGGCATGGCCTTCGTCTATCTGATGGCGACCGGTGGCGGCGTCGCCCAGGCCGACCGATACCGGATGGACTTCCGCTGCGGGCCCGGCACCCAGGTGCATCTGACCACCCAGGCGGCCACCAAGATCTTCCGGATGGAGCACGACTACGCGAGCCAGCGTGTGCATCTGACGGCGGACGAGGGCGCCTACGTCGAGTACCTGCCGGACCCGCTGATCCCGTTCAGGGATTCGCGGTTCTACCAGCGGACCGAGATCACGGTCGCACCCGGAGCCACCGTGATCACGGGGACACCCTGACCGCCGGGCGGCTCGCCCGCGGCGAGCGCCACGACTACCGGGTCCTCGCCACCGACCTGCACATCAGCCGGCCCGACGGCACGCTCCTGGCCATCGACACCCTGCGGCTGCGACCGGACGGGGACGTGTCCGGTACCGGTGTCGTGGGGCCGGGTGTGTTCGCCGGGCACGACCACGTCGCGTCGCTCTTCGTCGTCACCGACCGCGTCCCGGCCGCCGAGATCGCCGACGCACTGCACGAGGCGCTGGCGGAATCCGGCGTCCTGTACGGAGTCAGCGTGCTGCCCCGGGAGTGCGGCGCCTGGGTCCGGTTCCTCGATGACAGCCCTGTCAGGGTCGCCGCCGCGCACACCACCGCCTGGCACTGCGTACGCCGGCTCCTCACCGGCCACCCGGCCCCGGCCTGCGCAAACCGTAGCCAGCATCACCGACGCCACCCAACGTCCCCACACCCTACGAGGTGTCCGCAGATGAATACCGCTCCCGCGCCGATGCCACCCGCGTTCGACTCCGGTGATACCGCGTGGCTGCTCGCCGCCACCGCCATGGTGCTGCTGATGACGCCGGGGCTGGCGTTCTTCTACGGCGGCATGGTGCGCACCAAGCACATCTTGATGATGATCAAGATGAGCTTCGCCGCGCTTCGCCTTCGGCACGCTCGTCTGGTGGGCGATCGGCTACACGCTGGCGTTCGGCCCGGACGTCGGCGGCGCCGGGATCATCGGGAACCTCGACCACGTGTTCATGCACGACATCGAGCTGAACACACTGAGCGGTCAGATTCCCACCTACGTCTACAGCACCTTCCAGATGGGCTTCGCGATCATCACGGTCGCGCTGATCAGCGGTTCGATCGCAGACCGTGCCACGATGAGGGGCTGGCTCGTCTTCGTCGTCCTGTGGCTCCTGATCGTCTACATCCCCATTGCGCACTGGGTGTTCGATCAGGACGGCTGGATCGTGAAGCACCTCGGCGCACTCGACTTCGCCGGTGGTCTGCCGGTGGAGCTCAACTCCGGAGTGGCCGGTCTCGCCGTGGCAGTGGTGCTACGCGCGCCGCGCGACTTCGCCCGCCGGGAGGAGCGGCCCAACAACATTCCGCTCGTCGTGATCGGCGTCGGGCTGCTCTGGTTCGGCTGGTTCGGCTTCAACTCGGGTTCCGCGCTGAGCGACCAGGGCACCGCCGCCGGCGCTTTCATCAATACCCAGCTCGGTGCGGCGGGCGCGATGGTCACCTGGCCGCTGGTGGAGAAGTGGCGCACCGGCAAGGTCACGACCATGGGCGTTGTCTCCTCCGCGGTCGCGGGCATGGTCGCCATCACCCCCGCCTGCGGTGAGATCAACACGCTCGGAGCCGTCGTCACCGGCCTCGTCGTCGGGGCGGTCTGCGCCTTCGCGATCACGCTCAAGTACCGCTTCAACGTCGATGACACACTCGATGTGGTGGGTGTGCACGGCGTCGGCGGCCTGATCGGCCTGATCATGGTGGGGCTGTTCGCCACGGCCCGGATCAGCGGTAAGAAGGGACTCTTCTACGGGGTGGCTGGGGGCTGCTGGGCAAGCAACTCGTCGCGATCGTCGCCGTGATCGCGTTCTCGTTCATCCTCACCTGGATCATCGCGAAGGTGGTCGATCTGACCGTCGGCTTCCGGGCCCGCGATGAGTACGACAGCGTCCCCGGAGGCGAGGAGGAGCGCGCCTACGACTTCCAGACCGCCGAGCGCCTCGGCGCACTGGTCTCGGCAGGGCCGTGAAGTCTGACGACGAGCTCGTCACACAGATCACCAAGCTGCTGCGGGCCCGGGAGGATTCCAGGTGAGGGCCCCGTCCGGGGCAGGGCGCCGTCGAACTACGCCGTGGGGTGGACCTTCTCGTTCCGGGCCAGCATCGCCACGTACTTCTCGATCCGCCGTGCCCTGGTCTCTGCCTTCTTCGCGTCCTGGATGCGGTACAGGACCGCGTAGCGGTTCTGCCGGTCGAGTGTCTCGAAGAAGGCGCCGGCAGCCGGGGCGGCCGCCAGGGCCGCGGCAAGATCGTCCGGCACCTCCGCGGTCCTCGACCCGGCGTACGCTGCCTCCCACCGGCCGTCCGCCTTGGCGCGTTCGACCGTGGCCACTCCGGACGGCTGCATCCGGCCCTGCTCGGTCAGGGCCGCGACCTTGTCCCGGTTGACCCTGGACCACTTGCTCCTCGCCGTGCGGGAGTGAAACGCTGGAGCCAGAACTCGTCGTCGCACTTGCGCTTCTGCCCGTCGATCCAGCCGTAGCAGAGGGCAACGTCGAGAGCCTGGGCGTAGTCGAGGGCAACGACGCCGCGGACCTTCTTCCTGAGCTTCAGCCAGATGCCGGGTGAAGAGCCGTGGTGCAGGGCCAGCCAGGCCTCGAAGGCATCGGCGGATTCGAATGACGAAGTGTCCAGCTCGGCAGCCATCTCAGCAGTGAACCACAGGGTGATTCCGAGGCCGGTTCCGGCGCGTGGCCGGTGCGTGCTCCGAGGCGTCGGCCCAGGACGCCCGGCCCGCGGGCCGGGCGTCTCCTGTTGTGCCGGTTATGCGCTCTCGCCGGAACCCGTACCGTTTCCCGAAGCGGCCTTGACGCCCTTGGTGATGTCGTCCAGGACGCTGAGCTTCGGCGCCTCGGCGTTGATGTCGAATCCGGACCGGATGACGACCAGCATGTTCTCGGCATTGGGGAGGGAAGGCCAGCGATTCGACGTACCCGTCGTCGCCCTTCTTCGTCACGACCTTCCAGCGCACCAGGTAGCCCTTCTGGCCGGCCACGGTCACCGCCTCGGACTTCAGCTCCTGGTGCGAGGTGATCCCCTCGTAGATCTTCTCGCCGTACGACTCCTCCGCATTGGCCCCGATGTCCTTCTCGGCCGCGGCCTTGGCCGTTGTCGCCTCGAGCTCCAGCGCCACCGCGGGGCGGAGAAGACTCCACCGCGCACGCACTTCTGGCTCTCGTCGCCGGGGCAGGCGTACTCGCCGGTGGTGATTCCGGCGCCGACCGGGCCCGACTTGCCGGTCCAGCCGTCCGGCACGGGGATGCTTATCCCGCTGGCGAGGTCGGTGGCGTACCCTCCTCGGTCTCCGGCATCTCCTGACCGGGATCCTGGCTCCGCCGCCGTCCTCGCCGCCACCCCTGGCGCGTCCCGGCGGTCGGGGGCGCCGGACGAGGGGCGCTGGAGGGCGCGTCGGCCGATGTGTCCGCGCCGTTGCCGGAGTCGTCCTGCGACAGATACACGCCACCTCCCACAGCTGCCAGCACCACGATGCCGGCGGCTATGCCGGCGCCGATACGCATCCTGCGGCGCCGGACCGTCGCGGGAGGAACGCGGAGCCGGTCGGTCCATTGCGTCCCGTCCCACCAGCGTTCCTGGACGGGGCCAATTCCTGAATGCCCGGATCTGCATGCCAGCCGGGCGGGGTCGTCTGGGTCACAGTGAGCAATGTATGCGTACTGAGTGAGAATCGCATGAATCGCGCGGCTGCTCGCTGAGGGATGCGGCAACCCGGGTGCCGATGTGGGACTTGAGGCCGGAGGTGGCGGGGCCGGAAGGATTGGTCCGACATGTGACGCGGTGGGACGGTCCGACTCCCCATCCTCGGGGCCGCGGTCACGAAGCGTTCGGCGGCGTTGCTCCGGGTGAGCGCGTTCCCGGTGTGTCTCTGTACTCGTGGTGCCGGCATCCAGCAACTCCCTCCGGCGCCCGTGTGTTCGCCTCCGCACTGTGCGCGGCCGGCTACGGCTCGATCAGGCCGGCCCGGATCGCGTAGCGGGTGAGCTCCAGGCGGTCGCGCAGACCGAGCTTCTGCAGCAGATTGGCCCGGTGCCGCTCCACCGTCTTGACACTGATCACCAGGAGGTCGGCGATCTCCTTCGAGGAGTGGCCCTCGGCGACCAGCTTGAGGATCTCCTCCTCGCGTTCGGTGATCGCGCGGGCCGGGACGTCGCCGCCCTCCGCACGCGGTCGAGGTAGTTGCGGATGAGCGCGGTCACCGCGCCGGGATAGAGGAACGGCTCGTCACGCATCGCGGCCCGGCACGCCTCCACCAGGTCCCGGTCGGCGACCGACTTCAGCACATAGCCTGCGGCTCCCGCCTTGAGCGCCTCGAAGAAGTACTGCTCGTTGTCATACATCGTCAGCATCAGGATGCGCAGCCCCGGCATCACCCGGGACAGCTCGCGTGCCGCCTGGAGGCCGGTCAGGCGCGGCATCGCGATATCGAGAATGGCCAGCGCGGGCTGTTCGGCGCGGGCCATCTCGATGGCCTCGGCGCCGTCTCCCGCTTCGGCCACGACCTGGAGATCCGGTTCGTTGTCGAGGATGAGCCGCACACCCGGCGCACCAGGGCGTGGTCGTCCGCGAGCAGGATGCGGGTCTTCGTCGGCTGCGAGGCGGTGGCCGGTGAATCGGGCATGGTCAGGCACTTCCGTTCCGGACGGGCACATCGAGGCGTACTTCGGTGCCGCCCATCGGGCCGGCGCCGAAGGTGAGTTCGGCGCCGACGAGCAGGGCGCGTTCGCGCATTCCGCGCAGGCCCGCGCCCTCGGGGATGTCATCGAGGCCCCGGCCGTTGTCGCGGACGCACAGCTCCACGCCGAGGCGGCTGCGGCGCAGGGATAGTTCGAGCAGGGTGGCACGGGCGTGCCGGACGGTGTTGGTGAGGCATTCCTGGGCGACGCGGTAGACGACCAGCTCGGCCTCGGCGCCGAGTTCGGGCAGGTCCTTCTCCATCCGGCGTCTGACCGACAGCCCGTCGGGGCCGGTGTCTCGGTGGTGAGCGCCGTCAGTGCGCTCACGAGCCCGAGCTCCTCCAGCACTCCGGGGCGGAGCCGGCGGGCGATACGGCGGATCTCGTCCAGGCTGCCCCGGGTGATCTCCTGGACCTGGCGCAGCTCGCCCCGCAACGGGTCGGGGGCGTGGTCGGCAACCCTGTTCAGCTCGAGCAGGACAGCGGTGAGAGTCTGGCCGACCTCGTCGTGCAGCTCCCGGGCGACCCTTCGCCGTTCCTCCTCCTGGGCAGAGAGCGCACGGGCGCTGCTGGTGGCACGCTCCGTCTCCAGCCGGTCCAGCATGGTGTTGAACGTCTCGATCAGGTCCGCGACCTCCCCTGCCCGGCGACCTCGGGCGCGGCCCGGGCGCAGCAGGTCGATGGTCGTCATCGCCCGTGTGACTCGTTGCAGCGGGGCGAGTCCGAGCCTGAGCAGCGCCGCGTTGGCCACGAGCATCGAGGCGATGCCGCCGGCCAGGATCAGCGCCTCGGTGAGCAGCACCGGTGTGGATACGGTGATCGGGCCGAGCAGCAGCAGGGCTCCGGCCGCGACCAGTACAGCGGCATTGAGCAGGAAGATCCGCCAGAACAGGGACAAGAGCGCAGGCCTCCTTCGGGTCAGGATGTCGACGCGGGCGGCCGACTGCCTCCACTATGGCCGGTACGCACGCATACACGTCGTCAGACGGCCGGCCGCTCCTGCCGGTGCATCCGCGTACATGTTCGCTACCCCGTAAATGGGTGCTGCCCCGATGGTCCCCAGCAGGTGTTCCGCGCGACCATGAGGGCCGGTGCCCAACCGCTTTCATGCCGGGAAGGAGAGCCACCATGGCCCATCACGACGAGCGGCTGCGCGACATCGAGGACCGGTTCCAGTACGAGGATCCCGACTTCGCCAATGCCATGGCCCAGGGAGTCCCCGTACCCGCGGCCGAACCGGTACGGCCCCGCCTGGCTTTGGCTCATCGTGGGCTCTCCGCGCTGGGGATCGGCATCGCGGTCGGCCACGGACTGCTCATCGCCGCGGGACTGGTGGCAGCCGGCGCCGCCGGCCAGCTCTTCGACCCGGACCGCCGCGGCCGGGGCCGCGGGAGGCAACTCCCGCGCCGGCGCTGAGGCGTCCGGCGCTGTCGCTCCTGCTCCGCCTTTGGTCCGACCACATGACCTGTGTGACATAGTCGTACTGCGCATAACGGTCGAAGCAGGGAGTGGTGGATGCCCGTCGAGTGGCAGCCCGTACGGCAGTCCCGCACGCATGAGCTCGTGCTCCAGAGCATTGAGGAGCGGGTGTTCGCGGGTGAGCTCAAGGCGGGTGACCGGCTGCCGCCGGAGCGGGAGCTGGCGCCGGTCCTCGGTGTGAGCCGATCCGCGCTGCGCGAAGCGCTCCGGGTGCTGGAGACGATCGGTGTGCTGGTCGCGCAGCCGGCCGGGGCCCGGACTCCGGGGCCCGGATCGTGCGCAATCCGGACGATGCCCTGGGACGCCTGCTGCGCCTGCACTTCGCGCTGGGCAGCTACAGCCTGCACGACGTACTGGAGGCCCGCGTCGTACTGGAGCGGTCGAGCTTCGAGGCCGCCGCGCGGTACGCCCGCGCCGAGGATCTCGACGAGGCGGCGGGGTTTCGTACGGATGGGGAGCCGGACATCGGCGTGCCCGAGTTCAACGACCTCGACACCCGCTTCCATGTGCTGATCGCCCGTACCTCGGGCAATGAACTGACCTCCACGCTCACCTCCGCCGTACGCGAGTCGGTGCGCCCGCTGATCCTGCGGGCGCTGGAAGACGTCCAGGACTGGCCGGCCACCGCGACCGCGCTCAATGCCCAGCACCTGTTGCTGCTGCGGCTGCTGCGCGAAGGGCGCGGTGCCGATGCGGCGGACCTGGTCGAGGAGCACATCCGCGGGCTGCACGGGACGCTGGTCGAGGAGCGCGGCGACGCGTAGCGGGCCGGCGGGTGGAACGGCAGTGGGGCGGTGCACGGTGCACCGCCCCACTGCCGTTTTCCCGTTCCGGCGTGGTCCGCACCGTTCCCCATGAGGCCGGAGGCTGGTATGGTCCGACCATACAAACGATCGGGGAGGCCCCATGCGCATCGGACTCTTCGCCACCTGTCTGGGAGACACGCTCTTCCCCGAGGCGGTGAAATCCACCGCGGTACTGCTCGCCCGCCTGGGCCACGAAGTGGTCTTCCCGCCGGACCAGACATGCTGCGGCCAGATGCACATCAACACCGGCTACCAGCGCGAGCCCGTCCCGCTGGTGCGCAACTTCGCCGAGCAGTTCGCTGACGCGTCCATCGAGGCGGTCGTCATGCCGTCGGGCTCGTGCGCGGGCTCGGTCCGCCACCAGCACCCACTCGTCGCCGAGCGGTACGGGGACGCCCGCTGCGCGCCGGTGTGGCCGCTGTCGTGGCCAAGACCTACGAGCTGTCGGAACTCCTGGTCGACGTGCTCGACGTCACCCAGGTCGGTGCGTACTTCCCGCACCGCGTCACCTACCACCCCACCTGCCACTCGCTGCGGATGCTCCGGGTCGGTGACAAGCCGCTGAAGCTTCTGCGTGCTGTCGACTCCATCGACCTCGTCGAGCTGCCGGAAGCCGATTCCTGCTGCGGTTTCGGCGGCACCTTCGCGCTCAAGAACGCCGAGACGTCCACCGCGATGCTCCAGGACAAGATGCGCAGCATCTCCGCCACCGAGGCCGCCGTGTGCACCGCGGGCGACTCCTCGTGCCTGATGCACATCGGCGGCGGACTCTCCCGGATCAAGTCCGGTACGCGAACCCTGCATCTCGCCCAGATCCTCGGATCCACCCGCACCTCGCCGCACGTCCTGACGGAGGCCGCCCGATGAGCACATTCCTCGGCATGCCCGCGACGCCGCCCGCTCCCCGTACGGGACCGGCAATCTGCGTGGTGACCAGAAGTTCCCCAAGGCCGCCCACGACGAGCTGGGCAACGAGCAGCTGCGCCGCAACCTCGGCAAGGCGACCCGCACCATCCGTGCCAAGCGGATCAACGTAACCGGCGAACTGCCCGACTGGGAGCAGCTGCGTGACGCCGGAGCGGCCATCAAGACCGACACCATGAACCGGCTGCCCGGACTTCTGGAACAGCTGGAACAGAAGGTCACCGAGCGTGGCGGCACCGTCCACTGGGCACGCGACGGCGCCGAGGCCAACGAGATCGTCGCCCGGCTGGTCAGGGCGACGGGCAGCAGCGACGTCATCAAGGTCAAGTCGATGGCCACCCAGGAGATCGGCCTCAACGAACACCTCGAGTCGATCGGCATCACCCCTACGAGACCGATCTGGCCGAGCTCATCGTGCAGCTCGCCCATGACAAGCCCTCGCACATCCTGGTGCCGGCGATCCATCGCAACCGCGATGAGATCCGGCAGATCTTCCTCGACGAGATCCCCGGTGTCGACCCGGACCTCGACAATGTGCCCGCCCACCTGGCTGCCGCGGCCCGCGCCTATCTGCGCGAGAAGTTCATGACGACCAAGGTGGCCGTCTCCGGGCCAACTTCGGCATCGCCGAGACCGGCACCCTGTCCGTGGTCGAGTCCGAGGGCAACGGCCGCATGTGCCTGACCCTGCCCGACACCCTCATCACGGTCATGGGCATCGAGAAGGTCCTGCCGCGCTACCAGGACCTGGAGGTCTTTCTCCAGCTGCTGCCGCGCTCCTCGACCGGTGAGCGGATGAACCCGTACACCTCGATGTGGACCGGTGTGACACCCGGCGACGGGCCCCAGGACTTCCATCTGGTCCTGCTCGACAACGGCCGCACCGCCGCGCTCGCCGACAGGATCGGGCGCGAGGCCCTCAACTGCATCCGCTGCTCGGCCTGTCTCAATGTCTGTCCGTGTACGAACGCACCGGCGGCCATGCGTACGGATCGACCTACCCGGCCCGATCGGCGCGGTGCTCACCCCGCAGCTCGCCGGGATGCACGCGGCCAAGGACGACCCCAACAGTTCGCTGCCGTACGCCTCCAGCCTCTGCGGTGCCTGTTTCGACGCCTGCCCGGTGAAGATCGACATCCCTCGATGCTCGTCGAGCTTCGCCATCAGGACACCGAACAGTCGGGTATGACAGCGGAGAAGCTGGCCATGAGGGCCGCTGCCATCGTGATGAAGAAGCCCAGCTGTTCAAGACCGCGCAGAAGGCCTCCGTGCTCGGCCGTGTCATCGCCGGACGCGACGGGAAGATCTCGCATCTCCCCACGCCCTTCGGCGGCTGGAGCGAAAGCCGCGACGTTGCGGCCCCGCCCAAGCAGTCCTTCCGCTCATGGCTGGCATCGGACGAGGGCGCGGCGACCATGCGGGCAGCCGCCGACGAAGGAGCGCGGCACACCGCCGACGACCACAAGGAGGAGCAGTGACGACGTCCGCCCGCGAGACGGTGCTCGGCCGGATCAGGGACGCCCTGGCCCTCGCGCCCGCTCCCGAGACCCCGATCCCGCGCGACTACCGCACCGGACGCACCCTCCCCGACGAAGAACGCCTGGCCCTGCTCACCGACCGGCTGGTCGACTACAAGGCGCAGGTCCGTCCCTGCACCACCGAGCGCACGGCCGAGGCGATCGCCGAGGTGCTGCGGGAGCACGGCGTCCGGCGGATCGGAGTGCCCGCAGGGCTCGACCCGCAGTGGCTCACCGGCTACGACGGCGAGGTCCAGCAGGACTCCGCCGGCATCCCGGCGCCGAGCCTCGATGCCCTGGACGGGTGGTCACCGCGTCGGCCGTCAGCTGCGCCGAGACCGGCACCATCTTCCTGGACGGCTCGGCCGACCAGGGCCGCAGAGCCCTGTCCCTCGTCCCGGATCTGCATGTCTGTGTCGTAGATCTGTCCTCGGTCGAGGCCGGGTCCCGGAGGCCGTCGCCCGGCTGGTGCCCCAGCGGCCGACGACCCTGATCAGTGGCCCTTCGGCCACCTCAGACATCGAGCTGGAACGAGTGGAGGGGTCCACGGCCCCGTACGCTGGTGGTGGTGATCCGTACCGACGCCTGACCGGACTGCCCCGGTGCGCCGCCGTCACAGATCTGCCGCGCCACCCGGCCGAGATCTCGACTCGCGGTCCTCACCGGGCAGTTCGAAGGCGTACGGGGACGCGGCGGAGGTTATGCGAGGAACGCCAGCCTTCGCGTTGCACGGGTGGGCGAAGCCGTCGCCGGCGGCCCAGCGAGCGACCTCGGCGACGGCCGAATCGGCCAGCCTTTGCCACTCGTTCCCCTGGGACCCGGCCAGATGGGGGTGATGAGCGCGTTGTCGCAGTCCCACAGCGGATGTGCGGCAGGCAGCGGGTCGGGATCGGTGACGTCCAGGACCGCCCGGATCCGGTCCGCACGCAGTACGTCGGTGAGGGCGTCCTGGTCGACGACCGCACCCCGGGAGGTGTTGATGAGCACGCCGTCCGGCCGCATGGCGGTGAGGAGTTCGCGGCTGACCAGACCGTGCGTCGCGGGCAGCAGCGGTGTGTGGACGCTGACCACGTCGCTCTGCGCGAAGAGGTCGGTGAGAGTGACGGAGCGGACACCGAGCTCGGCGGCCTCGGCGTCGTGGACGTACGGGTCGTGCAGCAGCACCCGCAGGTCGTAGGGCGCAGCAGCTCGATCACGCGCCGGCCGATCAGTGAGGCGGACAAAATGCCCACAGTGCGGCCGTAGTTGCCGACCTCGGCCGGTGTGTCGGGCCAGGGGACGGGCCGGCGGGCGGTACGGAGATCGCGGGCCCGCTCCAGGACCCGTTTGCCGGAGAGCAGGATCATCGCCACGGTGTACTCCGCGACCGGCAGCGCATTGGCAGCGGCGGCCGACGAGACCTCGATGCCCCGGTCCCAGCAGGCCTCGGTGACAACGCCGCGTACCGAGCCCGCTGTATGGACGACGGCCCGCAGTGCGGGCGCCGCGGCCAGCACCTGCGTATCGATGGGCGGGCAGCCCCAGCCGGTGACCAGGATCTCGGCGTCCGCGAGCGCGGCGCGGGCAGCTTCGGTGGTGAAGTCATCGATGGCGGGTACCGGCTGGAGGTGCACACCGAGCAGAGCGCGGCCAGTGAGCCGGGGCGGAGCACGGTGGACATGGTGTGCGGACTCATGGCGAGTGCGGCGCGCGGGCGGACGCAGGGAGCGCTGGCAGGGCTGGCAGAGCTGGGCATTATTCTCCTGATGCGGTCGGCCGGTCGGGGCGGTACGGCTGCTCGACTGAACGCTTCATGAGCACTTGGGGCGCAGCATAGCGAGCGAACGGGACCCCGCGGGCCGGCTGTCACCGCTCAGTGGATGAAACGTTCAGCAGCGGAAACTCGGTGTGTCTAGCATTTGACCCGGCATGGACACCCTCACCCTCTGGCAACTGGCCGCGCTCGCGGCGGCATCGACTCTCGTCGGCTTCTCCAAGACGGCCGTCAGTGGTGCCAATACGATCAGCCTCGCGGTCTTCGCGGCCGTACTCCCGGCCCGCGAATCGACCGGAGTGCTGCTCCCGATCCTGATCGCGGGCGACATCCTCGCCGTGCTGGTCTACCGCCGCCACGCACACTGGCCGACGCTGCTGCGGCTCTTCCCCGCCGTCGCCGTGGGGTGGTGGCGGGGACCGTCTTCCTGATGTGGGCCGATGACAGCGCCGTACGCGCCTCGATCGGAGCGATCCTGCTCTTCATGTCGGGCGTAACTCTCTGGCGCCGCCGCGCCGTGACCCGGTCCGAAGCGGCGCCGGCGCCCGACGCGGCGGCGCCCGCGCCCGGCCCACCGGAGGCGGAGGGCCCTCACGCGCCGGACGGGCCAAGGCCCGCTCGTACGGGGTGCTCGGCGGTTTCACCACCATGGTCGCCAACGCGGGCGGCCCGGTGATGTCGCTGTACCTGCTCTCCTCGGGATTCCGCAAGCTCGGCTTCCTGGGGACATCGGCGTGGTTCTTCCTGATCGTCAACACATCCAAGGTGCCGTTCAGCGTGGGCCTCGGCCTCATCGATGCCCGCTCACTGTTGCTGGACGCCTGTCTGGTGCTGTTCGTCCTGCCCGGCGCCTACCTCGGCCGTAAGTGCGTGGACCGGATCAACCAGAAACTGTTCGAACAGATCGTCATCGCAGCCACCGTCCTGGGCGGACTCCAGCTGCTGCTGAGCTGACGAGCGGACAGCGTCGGGCTCCGGTGCACCGGAGCACCGCGCTGTCCGGCGCCCGGCCTCAGGGGATCAGTAGCCAGTCCGCACCGACGGCCGCAGCCAGCCCGGCCCCCAGCAGCCAGCTCGCGAGCCGGGTCCGGCCGTTCCTGCTGAGCTCGATCACGATTCCGCACAGGATGAGCGCGAGCCCGTACACGCCGACGACCAGGACGGACGAACGGCTCGCGATACGCAGGGCCAGGACAACGGCCATCGCGGCCATGCCCACTGAGGAGAGAACGATCCGCAGCCGTCTGGCCTGACGTGGCGTCAGCCTCTGCGGGGCGGTGGCGCCCGCCGGGTCGTCGGCTATCGCTCCCTGGGCCGTTGCGTCCACGCTCCGGCTCCGTCGCCGGTCCTGGTCCTGGTCCTGGTCAGAAGTGCTCATGAAGCCGGATCGTAATGGCTGCGCACCACGTTGTTCACCGGACGGGAGGATCGCAGGCAGGATCAGGCGATGGCCGCGGAGACGACGGCCGACACCGCCAGGTTGCAGGACGCGGTCACCCATACCGCCGGATGCGGCTCCCGCTCGACCAGCGTGGCACCCAGCCTTCCCGGCGTCACCAGATCCACCACCAGGAACGCCGCGGCCATCATGACCAGACCGAGCAGCCCGAACGCGGCGGTCGAGACGAGGCCCTTGCCGAAGTCGTCGTACGTTGTCCAGATCGAGGTGAACACGATGCCGCCGATGCCGAGCAGCGCGGAGCTGAGCAGTATGGCCGCATTGCGATTGCGCTCCTCCCATATCTGCCGGCCCAGCTTGCCCGGTGTCAGAGCGTCGATCAGGAATATGCCGAGAACGAGCAGTACGACGCCGAGGGCCCCGTACGCAGTGGCGCGGCCGAGGCCGTGGATGATGTCGGTCATCGGGAAGTCCGTCTCCTGGGCAGGTGGTCAGGGGCGTGACCTGCGCGATCAACACGCGGTCAAGAAAGAGCAAAACGTACCGCACCCGTGGCCGCCCGGTTCTACGACCGGAGCCGGGTGCCTCCACAGCCGCGTCCACGATTTCGGCCGCTCCCGGCCGACCGCTTTCCCGCCGTCCGCGGCCCCGCCGTCACCCACCGGCTCCACCCGCCCGGAGAGTTCCTGCGCCCAGGCGATCAGCCGGGTGACGCGGATCCCGTGCGGATCCGTCTCGCGGTACGCGGCTACCGCCGCGGCGCCCGCCGCAGCAGCCGGGCCCCGCCTGCCGAATTGCCCCGGGCCGCGTGCGTCAGCCCCACCGCCATCTGCGCCAGCCCGCGCCACAGTTCACGTTCCCTCTCGGGACCGGACTTCCAGGCATCCTCGAACACCTCGTGCGCATGGAACGGCATGCCCGCGTCCAGCAGCCGCTGTGCCTCCCGCACGCTCTCATCCGGAGTGCGGATCACACCTTCCGGTTGTCTCTCCACCCCCGGCGCCCCGTAAGGCAGGGGCGCCCCAGTCCGTCACGGGGCGCGCATTGCGCGCCGGCCTTCGTCATCGCGGTCCCTGCGAGTCTCGTCCACTCCACGATTGTGCCCCGCACCTGCGGCGGACGGCGTGAACCCTGTCCCTGGGCCCCGCGCACGACTAAGCTCGACACTCGTCACTACCACCTTGGGGAAGGGTAGGCATGAAGCCGTCCCGGCCGTTGTACGAGCGAGAGCCGGAACTCAGCGCTGCCGCGCAGGCGGTGGACGCCCTGTGCGGTGCCCAGTCGGCCGGAGGACTGCTGGTCTTCAGCGGTGAGGCGGGCATCGGCAAGACCGCACTGCTCGGCGAGATCCGCACGATGGCCGCAGACCGCTGTACCGTCTGGTCGGCACGGGGCGGCGAGACCGTAACCTCCGTCCCCTTCCACGTCGTACGCCAGTTGCTGCAGCCCGCCCTCGACCGTTTCCCCGCCGACGAGACCAGGGCGCTGTTCGGTGACTGGTACGAGATCACCGCTCCCGCGCTCGGCCTGGCGGAGCCGACCGGCCCCAGCCCGACCCGCAGGGAGTCAGGGACGGCCTCGACCGGTTCGTCTCCCGGCTCGCCTCCCGTCTGAGCCACCGGCCGCTGGTCCTCGTAGTGGACGACGCGCACTGGGCCGACGGCGAATCCCTGGCCTGGCTCTCCGGATTCACCGCCAGGCTGGGCGAACTGCCGGCCCTGGTCATCCAGGCACACCGCCCGCAGGAGCTGGCCGAGCGGGCCGAGGCCTGGAACACGGACCGTGGGGCAGGGCGCGCCGGCGCCGACGGGCACAGCGCTCTGGTCCGGGTGCCCTGCGGGCCCTCACCCCTGAGGCCACCGCCGAGCTGGTACGGGCAGGGCTCGGCGAGCACGCCGACGACGCCTTCTGCCGTGAGGTGTGGGCCGTCACCGGCGGCAACCCGTACGAGGCCGTCGAGCTGGTCGCCAAAGTCCAGGACCACGAGCTGCCACCGGTCGAGGAGTCGGCCGGGATGCTGCGCGAGCTCGGTGCCTCGGCCCGCGGCAGCGGCCTCGTCGCCCGGCTGGAACGACTGGGCACCAACGCCAACCGGTTCGCCTGGGCCGCCGCGGTCCTGGGAACCGACATCCCCAGGAACTGGCCGCGACCCTGGCCGGGATGAGCTCGGCGGAGGCGGCGGACTGCACGGCACGGCTGCGCGACGCCCGTATGGTCAGCGGCTTCGATCCGCTGGAGTTCGTCCATCCGGTGATCGCCACCGCCGTATACCGCTCCATCCCGCCGGCCACCCGCACCGCCATGCACGGACGGGCCGCCTGGGCCATCACCCGGGCCGGGCTCGGTGCCGCGGCGGCCTCCCGGCACCTGCTGGAAGTCCACCCCGACGACGACCAGGAACTGGTCGCACAGCTCCGCGAAGCCGCACGCCAGCATCTGGCGGTCGGCGCCCGGAAGCCGCCCGGCGCTGTCTCGAACGCGCCCTGGAAGAACCGCCACGGTCCCAGGACCGTGCCACGGTGCTGTACGAGCTGGGCTGCGCCACTCTGCTCAGCTCGCCGCCCACCACGGTGCAGCATCTGCGCGCGGCCCTGGACCTGCCGGGGCTCGGCGACGGTCTGCGGGTCGACGCCACCTTCCGGCTGGCCGCCGCGCTCTCCCACAACAACCAGCTCAAGGATGCGGCGCTCTCCTGGCTGCCGAGGCCGCCCGTACCGCCCCGGACCCGGTCTGATGCGGCTGCAGGCCGCGCACTTCCTCTGGGAAGGCATGCAGGCGGCCGAGGACGACGGCCCCGCCAGGTCCCGCAGACTCTCCCGAAACGCGGACCACCTCCAGGGCCGGGACAATGCCGAACGCGCACTGCTCACGCTGCGCGCCTTCGACGCCATGCTCCGCGGCGAGGACGCAGAGTTCGTCGTCGAGCTCTGCGAACGCGCGCTCGTCGACGGCCGCCCCGCCCGCGGACTCGGCTGGACCGACACCGAATGGGGCTTCGAGCTCCCCACCATGGTCGGGATCACCTTCGTCTTCACCGACCGGCTCGACCGGGCCGAGGAGCTGTTCGGCGAAGCGGTGCGGGCCTTCGAGATCTCCGGCTGGAGCGGCGGGCACCTCGCCTTCGCCCACACCCTGCTGGGCCTCGTCCACCGCCGTCGCGGCCGCCTCGCCGAAGCCGAGGGCTTCCTGCGTGAGGGACTGCGCCTCGCCGACCGTGTCGGCAGCGGGCTCCCGGTCCACTGGGACGCCGCCTGCCTGCTCATCGACACTCTTCTCGCCCGGGGAAAGGTGCCGGAGGCCCGGCTGATCGCGGACCGTTACGGCTTCGGCGCGCCCTACCCCAGCGCCATGGTGCTGCCGGACGCCCCATGCGTCCGTGGCCGGCTGCTGCTCGCCGAGGGCCGCACGAAGGAGGCCGTCGCCGAGCTCGAAGCGGCGGGCGCCGCACTGGAGCCACGCGGCCGGTTCAACGGTGTCTGGGCACCCTGGGCGGGAGACCTTGCCCGAGCCCTGGCCAACGAGGATCCGGGCCGCGCCGCCCGGCTCGCCGCCGGCGCCCGCGTCCATGCGGAACGGTTCGGTACGGGCAGTGCGATCGGCGAAGCTCTGCGATGTATGGCGCTCTTCGTGCCCGATGAGGAGGTGGAGCAGCTGCTGGCAGCGGCCGTACGCCATCTGGAGGCCTCCTCGTCCGCGTACGAGGAAGCGCTGGCCCGCGTCGACTACGGGATCGCGATCAGGTCTCCGAGGGAGCTCGCCCGCGCCCAGAAGCTGGCCACGGCCTGCGGTGCGGAGGACTCGCCGCCCGGCCCAGCGGGTATCGACGTCGATTCGCTCCTCGGAGTGAGGTAATGTTTGCCGTGCGCAGCCACCCGGGGCAACCGGGGAAACGCATCGGGACGTGGCGCAGCTTGGTAGCGCACTTGACTGGGGGTCAAGGGGTCGCAGGTTCAAATCCTGTCGTCCCGACTGGAGACAGTCGCAGATCAGGGCCGGTTTCGGAGCAATCCGATACCGGCCCTTGATCATTTGGGGACCAGCTGGGGACCAGCTGGAGGTCCGGCGTCCTTGACCGGGTCAGCGGGTCAGTGGGTCATGACGATGGGGCTCGGGAGTGAGCGGGTGCGCGGAGCACGTTGAAGTGGGCCGAGAGTGCCGCCCCGGCGGCCGTGATCTTGTGGATGTCCGGGTGCAGGTAGCGCTGGGTGGTGGTCAGTGAACCGTGGCCGGCGATTCTGCGGAGGACGTGTACTTGACTCCGGCGTCGGCGAACCAGGTCAGTCCGGTGTGTCGGAGGTCGTGGCGGCGTAGATGCTCGTAGCCGAGCTTGGTGACCACGTCGTCCCAGTGTGTGGCGTCGCGCAGGACGGCGGTGGAGATGCGTCCGCCTCGCGGGCCTGTGAACAGGCGGGCGTCCGGATTGGGGTCGGCGGACAGGATGCGCTGGGCGACGAGGGGCGGATCTCCTTGACGATGGGAACCTTGCGGGCCCGCTTGCCCTTGGTGCCCTTGTCGGTAAGCCCGCCGGGCGCGGGTGTGGTCTGACGTCGCACGGTCCAGATCCACTGGGTGGTGTCGATGTCTCCGACGCGGCAGCCTGAGATCTCCCGATCCGTGCGGCGGTGCACGCGGCGAAGATGACCACGTCTCCCCAGCCGCGGTACTCGTCGTGGGAGGCGGCCACGAGCGCGTCGGCCAGTGCGACGAGTGTTTCCCAGTCGGGCAGGGCGAGCGCGCGTGGGTCGAGGAGTTCGTCCTCGGCCTGCTTGTAGAGCTTCTGCCAGCCGGTCACCCGGGTGGAGTTCACCTTGATGGTCCCGTCGCGGACTGCCTGCTCCATGACGCGGACCAGGACGGCGATGGTGTTCTTGACCGTTGAGCGGCTGAGATCGTCGGCGCGAGGATCCGGACGCCCGGACGACCCGCCGGCGGGCCCCACGGCGAAGACATGTGAGCCCTGTTCCCGTTCAGCCCCGTGTCGGCGCGGCAGTGCCGTTCATGCCGGGCTGGTCGATCATCAGACGCAGCCGGTGCAGCCCGCGACGGGTGTGGCTCTTGACCGTCCCCAGCGGCACCCCGGTGCGTTCCGCGATCTGAACTTGTGTCAGGTCCTCGTAGAAGGCCAGGCACAGTACCTCGCGCTGGGTGTACGGCAGCCGGTGCAGGGCATCGACCAGCAGCACACGGTCCAGCACGTCGTCCGGTGGGCTCGGGGCCGGCACGGTGGGCGCGGCATCGTTCGTGGCCGAGTCGACGACGGCCAGACGGCGCGTCCTGGCAGCAAGCGCGTCGATGATCTTGCGACGGGTGATGCCGACCAGCCAGGCACCGAGCGCGCCCGTTCCGGCCGGAATCCGTGCCGGCCGCGCCAGGCGCCCACGAAGACCTGCTGGGTCACGTCCTCGGCCTCATGGGCGTCTCCGAGGAGCGGGTGGCCATGGTGTGGACGAGCGAACCCCAGTGCCGGTATATCGCGGCGAACGCTTCCTCGTCGGCGGCGGCGAGGCCCTGGGCCAGATCCTCCTCGTAGCGCGTTCCCTCCTGGGGCGGGGCGGGAGCGGGGTCGGTCGCGTGCTCGTGTTCATGGCCTGATTCCTCCTGCCGTGCCGGGTGCGGGGACGGAAGGTCCTGCGCCGAACGGCAAGTTCGCCGGTCCGCCGTACGTGGCCGCCGTGTGACCACCAGTCTTGGACGCACAAACGACGCAAGCAACATGCGTCGTTTGTGCGTCGTACAGTGGGGATATGGACACGACGAGGGGCAGCGGTGAGGACCGGGAAGGCGAAGGCGGTCCGGAGGTCGGCGGGCTGAGCACCGGCGAGGTGGCCAGGCGCCTGGGGTTGCTCCCACCACGATCCGTACGTGGGACCGCCGGTACGGGCTCGGCCCCGAGGCCCACACCGGCGGCCGGCACCGGCGCTGGACCGCGCGGGACGTGGCCCGGCTGGAGCGGATGTGCGCATGGACGGCGACCGGACTGCCACCGGCCGAGGCGGCGCGCCTGGCGCGCACGGAGGAACCGCCGACGGCGGCCCCGCCCGGCGCGTGCCCGCAAGTGCGCCCGGCCCCGGCCGCCGCCCGAAGCCGGGCGGGGAGCGGTCTGCGACTCGGCGACGTACGTCAGGAGTGCCGGGGAATCGCCCGGGCGGCTCTGCGCCTCGACGCCGTAGCCCTGGACCGGCTGCTGCTCACCGCGATCACGGAGCACGGACTGGTCGCGGCCTGGACCGAGGTGATCATGCCGACGCTCCAGGCCGTCGGCCGCAAGTGGGAGACCTCGGGTGAGAAGTACGTCGAGGTCGAGCACTTCCTCTCCTGGCACGTCTCCGGCGCGCTGCGGCGTTCCGCGCCCCGACGGCCGCCGACCGGCGTGGCGCCACCACGGTGCTCGCGTGCGTGCCGGGGAGATGCACACGCTGCCGCTGGAGGTGCTGTCCGCCGCGCTGACGGAGAGGGTGTGCCGGTGCGCATGTTCGGCGGTGCGCTGCCCGTCGAGTCGCTCGTCTCCGCCGTGCGCAGGACCGGGCCGGCCGCCGTGGGCTGTGGGCCCAGTCCCGGACCACCGCCAGTCGGCCACTGGCCCAGCACGTGGCCGCCATGGAGTGGGGCGTGCGGGTGCTCGCCGCGGGCCGGTCGTCCTGGCCCTCGGACCGGGATGGGCGGGGCAGACACCGGCGGGCGTGGCGCGCCCGGGGACTTGCCGAGGCCGTCGCCGCCCTGGAGGCGGTGGCCGCCCAGTGACGTCTCGTCGTCCGGGTCGCTTGGTCGTGGCTCCTGGCATCGATCGGCGGAACGTGGTCCGCTGGACCAGCGGCCGCCTCTGCGCCATCCGTCGCCGACGGGCCGCGCCCGGTGCCCCGTTCGGGGATCGGCCCGTGCCGGCGGGGCCGGGGATCCCGCCCGGCGGAGGGGCCGGGGACGAGCCCCGGCTTCCGAGCGCCACAGGTATCGCGTCGACCGAGGAGCGACATGACCGACGAACACCGCCGGGCGCCGGACGCCGTCGTCATCGGCGCGGGCCTGGCCGGTCTGGCATGCGCGCTGGACCTGTCCCGCGCCGGCCACAGGGTGGCCCTGCTCGAGGCGTCCGACGCGGTGGGCGGCCGGATGCGCACGGACCGGCACGACGGGTTCCTGCTGGACCGCGGGTTCCAGGTGTTCAACACCTCGTATCCGCAGGTGAAGCCGCGCCTGGACATGAGGGGCCTGCGCCTGCGGCCGTTCACGGCGGGCATCGTCGCGCACACGCCGAAGGGGCCGGTCCGTCTCGCCGACCCGACGCGGGAGCGCGGTGCGGTGGGGAACCTGCTGCCGGGGCGGGTCCTCTCGGCCCGCGACCTGGCCGCCCTGGCCGCCCTCACCGCTGGGGACGCCGTGCTGCCCGCTTCCGCTGTCAGAATGCGCCGGGAGGGCTCCACAGCGGCGGCCCTGACCCGGGCAGGGGTGTCGGACACCGCGATCGCCGACATCCTGCGGCCGTTCCTGTCAGGTGTCTTCCTGGAGGACCGTCTGGAGACCTCCGCGCGCTTCTTCCACCTGATCTGGCGAAGCATGGTGCGAGGGACTCTGTGCCTCCCGGCGACAGGCATCGGCGCCGTGCCGGCCCAGCTTGCCGAAGGCCTTCCCGACAGGGTTCTGCGACGGGACACGCCCGTCGAGGAGATCACCGACGGGGAGTGCTGCTGAGGGGCGGGGACGAGGTGCCGGCCCGGACCGTCGTGGTGGCGACGGACCCGGCGACGGCCGCCCGTCTGCTCCCCGGACTGACCGTGCCGGACGGCCGCACGGTCACCACCTACTACCACGCCACCGACCGCACACCGATGGCCGAACCCACCCTGATGGTGGACAGCACGGGCACGATCCTGAACACCTGCGTACTCAGCGAGGTGGCCCCGGCTACGCGCCCCCGGCACCGCGCTGATCTCCACCTCCGTCCTGGGAACGGATCTTCCCGGCAGGGCGGAGGCGGTGCTCCGGCGTCTGGCCGGGCTGTACGGCGCCGACACGAGCGGCTGGCAGCGGATCGCCGCCCGCACGGTCGAGGGTGCGCTGCCGGCGATGCTTTCCCCTGGCCGCTGAGCCGTACCACCCGGCTCGGCCCCGGACGGTACGTGCGGGGACCACCGGGCGACGGGCTCCGTACAGGGCGCGCTGGCATCGGGAGCGCGCGCGCGCGGGAGGTGTCCGCCGACCTGGGGCGGCGGAGGTGACGCCTTGGCGCACGTCGTGACCCGCCGCATCCGTGCACGGCACGGGGTCCGTAGTACTGACCGACGGGAAGACCTCGTCGCAAGCGTATTCAGGAGTGAAGTGTGGAACTGAGCGGCGCCCGTGTCCTGGTGGCCGGTGCCACCGGCGTTCTCGGCGGTGCGATCACCGCCGAAGTCGCCGGCCGGGTGCGCGTGTGGCCCTCGCCGGACGCGACCCGAGCCGCTTGGCCCGCGCGGCCCAGGCGTATCCAGGCGCTCCGACAGCGCACTTCGACGCCTATGATCCCGCCTCGTGCGCTCGCGCCGTACGGGACACGTCGGCTGCCCTCCACGGGCTGGACGCCGTCGTCGTCGCGTTCGGGGCGGTGGCCTTCGGCGCGGCGCAGGAGGTCGGTGACGAGGTCGCGGAGCACCTGCTGGCGGTCAACCACCTGGCACCCGCCGCCTTCTTCCGCGCCGCGCTCGACGTCCTGCGTCCCGGTTCGATGGTCGCCGCCGTCACCGGCGTGGTGGCCGAGCGACCGCAGCCCGGATGGCCGACTACAGCGCCTCCAAAGCCGCGTTGAGGGCCTGGCTGGACGCCGTACGCCGCGAGACGCGGAGTGCCGGAGTCGGAGTACTGGAGGTCCGGCCGGGGCATCTCGACACCGGCTTCGCCCAGCGTCCGGTGGCAGGCACCGCGCCGCCGCTGCCCCGTGGCGGTGACCCGCGACAGGTGGCGCCGCTGTCGCGGACGCGCTGGCGGCGGACGCCGAACTGGTGCGCACGGGCCCGGACGGAACGCCCGTCGTGGAACGGCGAGCCCGGTGACGCCCCTCCGCCGACACGTCCGACGTGATCGTCGTCGGGGTGGTGCAGCCGGTCTCAGCCTCGCGCACCGGCTGCTGGAGACCAGCTCCGTCACCGTCACCGTGATCGAGCCGCCGGACGGTCCGCTCCGCCCGCGGGCGCACCTGGTGCTACTGGCACGCGGGAGTCGACGGCCTCGAAGAGGTCGTCGACGCGTCATGGGACGTCGTGCGCGTGTACGGCGCCGACGGCCGCCCGGTCGCCGTCGAACCGGCCCCGTTCACCTACCGCATGGTGCGCTCCACCGATTTCGAAAGGCTGGTCCACGGCCACCTGGCCCGTTCGGAGGGCGGGCGGGTGCTGCGCGCGACAGCGGAATCGGTGCACAGCGTGGACGGAGGCGCGGAGGTCCGGTGCAGGCTGCCCGAGGGCGGGACCCGGACGCTGCACGCCCGTCACGTGTTCGACTCCCGGCCGCTCACCGCCATGCCGCCGGCGCGCACGCAGTTGCTGCAGCACTTCCGCGGCTGGTTCGTCCGCACCGAAACCGAGCGGTTCGATCCCGCGGTCGCCGATCTCATGGACTTCCGGTTCCCCAGCCCGCTCACGGGCTCGCCTTCGGCTACGTCCTGCCCCTGGCACCCGACCGGGCACTCGTGGAGTACACCGAGTTCTCCGTTGGAGCACTGACCACCGAGGCCTACGAGACGGCACTCGGTCACTACTGCCGCGACATCCTCGGCCTCGGCGCGTTCACCGTGGACGACACCGAACAGGGAGTCATCCCCATGACCGACGCACGCTTCCCGCGCCGGGCCGGGGCCGCCGTGTTCCGGATCGGGACGGCGGGCGGTTCCACCCGTCCCGCCACCGGCTACACCTTCGCCGCTGCGCAACGACAGAGCGGAGCCATCGCCGCCGCCCTGCGCGACGGGCACGGGAGGGTCCCCGCACCCTACGGACGGCGCGCGCTGGCCATGGACGCGACACTGCTGCGCGCCCTGGACACCGGGCGGATCAACGGCCCGGACTTCTTCACCGACCTGTTCCGCCACGTCCCGGCAGAGCGCCTGCTGCGGTTCCTCGACGGCACCACCTCGATACGGGAGGTGGGGCATCGGGCTGCGCACCCCGTCAGGCCGATGCTCTTCACGGCAGCCGAACTGCCCTTCCTCCCCGCCGGTCCCGGCCCGTCGCACGAAGGGGAGAGAGCAACCGATGAACCTCCTGCACGACCACGATCTGGCCCGCGCCTTCGATCACGCCTCGCACACCTACGACGGCCTCACCGCCCTCAACCCCGGCTACCGTGCCGGTCTCCTGCGCTCCGCCCGCCGGCTCCGCCTTCCCGACGGCGGAGCCGGGTTGCATCTGCTGGACCTCGGATGCGGCACCGGCGCCTCCACCCGGGCCCTGCTCAGAGCCGCGCCCGGTGCCCGGATCACGGCGGTGGACGCCTCCGCGGGCATGCTGCGCCGCGCGCTCGCCAGCCGTGGCCCGCCCGCGTGCGCTTCCTCCACCTGACCGCCGAGGAACTCGCGAAGACCGAAAGGGCCCTTCGACGCGGTCTTCGCCGCCTACCTGTTCCGCAATGTCACCGACCCGGACGCGGTTTTGCGGACGGTCCGGACGCTGTTGCGGCCGGGCGGACGTCTGGCCGTCCACGAGTACAGCCTCAGCGGCTCGCGGGTGCACCGGGCGCTGTGGACCGCGGTCTGCCGCGGCATCGTCATCCCCGCGGGCACCCTGACCGGCGACCGAGTCCTGTACCGCCACCTCAGGCACAGCGTCATCGCCTTCGACACCGCCCCGCCTTCGCCGGACGCCTGACGCGAGCGGGCCTGACCTCCGTGCGGACCGTCCCCGTCGCCGGATGGCAGAAGGGCATCGTGCACACCTTCCTCGCAGGCAACGGCGGCCCGACCACGACAAGGGAGCGAACCCAGTGACAGCCCGCAGCACCGTCCCGGCCGCGCGGGGCCGGGACCGCAAGGCCGAGATCCTGTTTCCCGCACCCGGCGCGGCCCGCTTCCGGCGGGGGACGAGCCGTCCGTCGCCGTGATCGGGGCGGAATCGCCGGACTGGCCGCGGCCACCCTGCTGGCCGAACGCGGCGCCCGCGTGACCCTGTACGAGAAGGACAGCGCACTCGGCGGCCGGCTCTCCGGCCGGCGCACCACACTCGTGGACGGCTCTCCGGTGACCATGACCCGCGGGTTCCACGCCTTCTTCCGCCAGTACTACAACCTTCGTGGTCTGCTCCGCCGTACGGACCCGCGCTGTCGCGGCTCACGCCGCTACCCGACTACCCCTGCGGCACAGCGGCGGCCTGACCGACAGCTTCGCCCGTGTCCCGAGGACACCGCCCTTCAGCGCACTCGGATTCGTCGCCCTCAGCCCCACGTTCGGCTGGCGCGACCTGGCAGCCATGGACGCCCGCGCCGCGCTCCCGCTCCTGGACGTGCGCGTTCCCGAGGTGTACGAACGCTTCGACGACCTGAGCGCCACCGCGTTCCTGGAAAGCGTGCGCTTCCCGGAGGCCGCGCACCATCTGGCCTTCGAGGTGTTCTCGCGCAGTTTCTTCGCCGACCCCTGCGAGCTGTCCGCCGCAGAACTGCTGCTGATGTTCCACATCTACTTCCTCGGATCGGCCGAAGGCCTGCTCTTCGACGTACCGACCGAGCCCTTCCCCAGGCACTCTGGGATCCGCTCGGCGACTACCTCCAGGGCCTCGGCGCACTCGTGCGCACCGGTACCCGGTACACGGGATCATTCCCGCGACGGCGGAGGGGCGGATGTGCGCACCGAGGCCGGCACCGACCGCCACCAGGCTGTCGTGCTCGCGCTCGACACCGCTGGGCTGCGGCAGACCGTCGCCGCGTCGCCCGGTCTGGGCACGTCCACCTGGCGCGACAGCATCGCGGCCCTGCGCACCGCGCCGCCCTTCCTCGTCTCGCGGCTCTGGCTCGACCGGCCGGTGCGCGCCGACCGGCCCGGGTTCCTCGGCACCAGCGGCTACGGCGGGCTGGACAACATCAGCAGCCTGGAGCGGTACGAGGGCGAGGCCGCCCGCTGGGCAGCGCGTACCGGCGGCTCGGTCATCGAACTCCACGCCTACGCCGCTGATCCCGCGGCGGAGCGGAAGGACGTGCAGGACGGGCTGGTCGACCGGTTGCACGAGGTGTATCCGGAGACCCGGGAGGCGCGCATCGTCGACGCCCGGCACGAGTGGCGCGCCGACTGCCCGTTCTTCGAGAGGGTTCCCACCGCAGGCGCCCCACCGTGCGCACTCCCCACCCGTGGCTGACCCTGGCCGGTGACGCTATCCGCTGCGACCTGCCCGTCGCCCTCATGGAACGGGCCGCCACCACCGGCTTCCTGGCCGCGAACGCCCTCCTCGCCGACCGGGGAGTCCGGGGACAGGTGCTGTGGACGGTCCCCGGACGGGCCGTTCCCCTGCTCCGGGCCGTCGGAGCGATCGCGGGCGTCGCACATCCGGTTGACCGGTGGCCCGCCACGCGCCGGGGCGAGGGAGGCCACCGGTACGGTCAGCCGGGAAAGCGTCCGGTGCTGCGCAGTGCCCAGCGCCGCTCGGCATAGGCCAGGTCGTCACGCCACAGGCGCCCGGCCGTACGGCGCATCAGCGGGCGCAGTGCAGGAGCGGCGGCCCGGGCGAGAGCGAAGCCGGAACGGTCCGAAGCGGCGACGGTCGCCTCGACCACGGCGGTGCGCGGACGTTCGTGGTCCGGTCGGGTCAGCGGCGTCGCGTGCGTTTCCACCACGGACGTGGACCCTCGCCCTCGGTGATGCGCATGACGACCGTGCGGGGTCCCGGAGCGGTGAACTCGGCCCGCACCGGGACCACCATGCGCCCGGCGACCCGGAAGGAGACGTCGACGACGAACGCGTCGTCCTCGTCGCCCTGCGGCTCCCGCACCACCGACAGATCGACGAACGAGTACGGGTGGAACCACGAGCCGTGCCACGGGTCGAGCCGGTTGGCCACCACATCCTGCGGTTCGCACCGCCCCACCGCCGTGAACACAGCGTCCACCCCCTGACCGCCGGGGCCGCGGTGGCACCAGGGGAATGCCGTGGGCTCCTCGCCGCCCACCTCGTCCAGCCGGGCCCAGATCAGGACCCCGTCGTCGTGGACGGGGAAGGGCTGCCAGCCCGCGGTCGGAGAACCGTCCAGGGCAAGGCCGTGCCAGTGGCACACGAGCGTGCCGCACACCACCCGGCTGTCGCGCAGGGTGCGCCGAGATGCGGGCAACTGCCCGGGCCCGCATGCAGTTCACCGTCGTCCGAGCGCCACAGGACCACCTCCACCCCACCGACCGCCGTGCCGTACGGCCGTTTCCCCGGACGTACCTCCCGGAGGCTCCGACGACGAACCAGTTGCCGGACGGACGGGCGGACGCACGTTTCAGGGCCTCGGCGATGAGCGCCGGCCGCGCCTGACGCCAGGTCGGAGCCTGCTTCGCCCAGTCCGGGCCGGAACGCCTGCGCCGCAGGGCGGCGACCAGCGCCTCCCATGCCTTCGCTCACTCACCGCACAGATCCCTTCCGGTTGACCGCCGCCCCCGCTGCCCCGACCGCGCGACGCGGGCGCGTGCGCGCCACCGTGCACCGGCCACGCGCAGCACACCCGCCGCGGCGGTGGCCGCGCGACGCCGGCGGCCCACCACCGCACGACGATGCAGCACGCTGTAGTCCTGCTCGGCGATCGCGTCGAGAATCCCGCCGTAAAGGGTGAACGCGGCGTGGATGCAGGGCGCACCCGCGGATCGAGCATGGCGATGCCCGGCTCCGCCGTCAGGTACACCTTCCGCGTCATCGCCGCCGCGTCCACCAGGGCCGCCCGGATGCGCGCGTCGCGATGCCCGGTGAGCCGGCTCCACTCCAGCAGCTGCCGGTCGACGCCGTGGGCGGCGAGCAGGTCGCCGGGCAGGTAGACGCGGCCGCGGTCGAGGTCCTCGCCCACGTCCCGCAGGAAGTTGGTGAGCTGGAAGGCCACACCGAGGGCTGCCGCGTGGGTGCCGCTTCCTCCCGCGACGTGACCGTGCCGAGGACCGGCAGCATCTGAAGGCCGATCACGGCCGCCGAGCCATGGACGTACCTCTGCAGATCGGCGTAGGTCGGATAGTCGGTGACCGTCAGGTCGGCGCGCATCGAGGACAGGAAGTCGGCGAAGAGCACATGCGCGATGTCGTACCGGGCCGCGGTGTCGGCGACGGCTCGCACCACCGGTTCGTCGCCGGTTCCGGTACGCAGCCCGTCGGCGAGGTCGTTCTCCAGGAGGCGCAGCAGCCGGTCGCGCTCCTCGGGCGTGCGGTGCCCGTCGAGGTCGTCGACGATGTCGTCCGCCCAACGGGCGAAGCCGTACAGGGCGTGCACAGCGGAGCGGCGTTCGAGCGGCAGCAGACGCGTGGCCAGGAAGTAGGTCTTGCCATGGCGGGCGTTGAGCCGCCGGCACTGGTGTAGGCGGCGCGCAGCGAGGATCGGTGATCCCCGCCGCGTCCAGTTCATGACGGGTCATCAGTACCTGCCGGGGCCGGGACGGTGGACACGCCGGCGGTGGCCGGCAGCGGACGCGCTCGTACGGACCCGGGGCCGGTGCCGCCGGTGATGCGAGCGGCCGCGAGTTTTCCGCTGATGAGGACGGTTGGAACGCCCACGCCGGGAGTGGTCCCGCATCCCGCGAGCACCACGTTCTCCACCCCTCGCACGAGATTGCGGGGGCGGAACGGTCCGGTCTGGGCGAACGTGTGGGAGACCGAGAAGGGACTGCCCGCGGCATGTCCCTGCGCCGCCCAGTCGAGGGGTGACCAGGACCTCTTCCTGGACGCTGTCGGCGAACCCGTCCAGGCCCCGGCGTTCCAGTTCACCGACCAGACGGTCGCGGTAGCGCGGGCCGAGGTCCCGCCACGCGGCGGCCCGGGGCCGACCGTGGTGTTGGGGCAGGGGCCAGAACGTAGTGGAGGTGACGTCCCGGCGGTGCCAGGGACGGGTCGTGGGTGGTCGGCCGGGTGATGAGCAGAGGGGTCGCTCATCAGCTCGCCCGTCCGGGTCAACTCGTCGAACGTGCGCTCCCACGCGCCACCGAACGAGATGGTGTGGTGGGCCAGCTGCGGCCAGGTGCGGTCGGTGCCCGCGTGCAGGATCACGGCGGACGGCGAGTGGCGCAACCGTGCCGGACGCAGCGGCCGCCGCCCCAGCAGGTCGTAGGCAGTGGGGAGTTCACAGGTGAGCACCACGGCGTCGCAGGCAATGCGCTCGCCGGAGGCCAGCCGGACGGCACGCACGCGTCCGGCCGAGCGCTCCAACGTGCTCACTTCGGCGCTCCAGCGCAGATCGGCACCGGCGTCCGCCGCCGCGTCGGCCATGGCACGGGGATCGCGTGCATGCCGCCCTTCGGGAACCAGACGCCGGCCACGGTGTCCATGTAGGCGATCACGGCGTAGGCAGCGAGCGCGCGGGCCGGGGCCACTCCCGCGTACAGCGCCTGGAAGGAGAAGACGCGTCGCAGGCGGTCGTCGGCGATGAAGCGGCCGATGCGGCCGTCCAGCCGGCCGAACCCGCCCAGCGCGGCCAGCCGGGCCAGATCAGGGTGCAGCAACTGGAAGGGGAGTCGAAGTTCGTATCGATGAAGCGGCGCATCTGCGCCCGGTACAGACGCTCCAGCCACTGCCGCAGATCGCGGTAGCCCGCGGCCGCCGCCGGACCGGCGAACCGCCGCACCTCCTCCTCCATCGCGGCGCCGTCGGTGTGCACGTCGAGTGAGGACCCGTCCGCGAAGCACGCCCGGTAGGCCGGATCCAGAGCCATCAGCTCGACACGGCGGTGGAGGCTGTCCCCGACGGCCGCGAACGCCTCCTCGGCCAGATGCGGCATGGTCAGGACGGTGGGACCGGTGTCCATCTCGTACCCGCCCACGCGCACACGGCCGGCCCGGCCGCCGGGGCCGTCGTCGCGTTCGACGACGGTGACCCGGCGCCCCGCACCCAGCAGGTGCAGGGCACAGGCCAGTCCGGACAGCCCGGCACCCACGACGACGACGTGGTCGGTCGGACCCGGCACCCTCTTCACGCCTTCTCCTGTGCTCGGGCGGGCGCGCACCCGTGGCGCTCCGGACCAGCGCGTCGAACTCCTGGCGCACGGCCGGGTGCGCACCGGCACGTTCGAAGTGATCGCGGCTCATCGCGGTCAGCTCCTCGATCTTCTTTTCCACCAGGTCCCGGGCGCCGGTGCGCCTCAGGGCCGCCCGCACGTGCCGCACGGCGTACTCGGATCTCGGGTCCGAGTCCGGAGCCAACGCGGCGGCGGCCTGATGATCGTCGGCGGCCTCCGCGAGTTGTACGGCGAGCGCGAGCAGATAGGTGAGCTTGCGGGACCGCAGGTCGTCGTCCGCCGGTTTTCCGGTCAGGGCTGGATCACCGAAGGCGCCCAGGAGGTCGTCGTGGAGCTGGAAGGCCAGCCCGGCGCAGCGGCCCGCCGCCCGCAAGGTGCCCAGCACATGATCATCCGCACCGGCCAGCGACGCGCCCAGCGCCAGGGGCCGGGCGACCGTGTACAGGGCACTCTTCAAGGTGGCGATGGCCAGCGCCTCGTCGACACCGGACGAGCGAGCGGCCTGAGCATGCAGGTCGCGGTACTGTCCGGCGACCATCTCGGTGCGCATCGCCCGCCACTCCTCGTGCAGGCGCCTGCCGTGAGGTGTACCGAGAGCCGTCTCCGTGAGCAGGTCGTCCGCCCAGGCGAGCGCCAGGTCGCCGACGAGGACGGCGGCCGATGTCCCGAACGACTCCGCGGAGCCGTGCATGCCCGCTGCCCAGTGCCTGCGCGCCAGTTGCACATGCATGGCGGGGCACCTCGGCGTTGCAGTGAGCCGTCCATCAGGTCGTCGTGCACGAGTGCGCACGCCTGGAGCAGTTCCAGGGCGGCTCCTGTCCGCAGGACCGCGGTGGCGTCACCGGATCCGCCCGCCGCGCGCCAGCCGCAGTGCGTGAACGCCGTGCGCAGCCGCTTGCCGCCCCGCTCGACCAGCGCGGCCAGGCGGTCGGCCAGCTCACGGGCGAAGACGGGATCGACGGCACGGGAATGGCGCAGTCGTACGTCGAGAACGTCCATGAGGACGCTGCTCACCGCGTCCGCGCCGACGGCCTCGGGAGAGGACCGTCGTCGATCTCGGCCGGTGGGGCCACCACTGGCGGCAGTCCAAGCATGCACAACCCCTTCTCGCTCCTGGTCATTCGCACATCAGTGCTTCCGTTGGATGCATCGGTGCGGATGCGCCGCCTCCCGTCGAAACGGCGCTGGTGTCGGACGAATTCGTCACGGCGGTCCGTGGAGGGTGACTCACGGCGGCCTGTCACCCCGCGCGTGTTCCTGTGCGCGTACTTCCGCGAGGTCGGTCAGCCGGTCGAGTTGCCGTACCGGCCGGGCGACGCGGTGGTTGCCGGCCAGCAGATCCCGGTGCCGGTCGAGGAACGCCCAGTAGCCGGCGGTGTACGGGCACGCGTGCTCGCCGGTCCGGTCGCCCGGCCGGTGGACGCAGGGACCGCAGAAGTCGCTCATACGGTTTACATAGGCGCCACCGGAGGTGTAAGGCTTGGTCGTCATCCGGCCGCCGTCGGCGTACTGGGACATCCCGACGACGTTGGGGAGCATCACCCAGTCGTAGCCGTCCACGAAGCAGCGGTGGAACCAGTCCGTGACGGCAGCGGGGTCCCAGCCCCGCTGGAGTGCGTGGCTTCCCAGGATCATCAGACGGGGATGTGGTGTGTCCATCCCGTATCGCGCACCTGGGCCAGGACGGTACGCAGGCAGTTGGCCCGGACGGCGTCGGCGTCCAGGTCGTCCCACCAGCCGGGCAGCGGGTGGTGTGCCCGAGTGCGTTGGAGTGCCGGTAGCCGTCGCCGAAGTACCAGTACAGCTGCCAGACGTACTCGCGCCAGCCGGCGATCTGCCGTACGAACCCTCCACGCTGTTCAGCGGTGCCCGGCCCGTGCGCCACGCGGTCTCCGCCTGCCCGACGCATTCGGCGGGGTCGAGCAGGCCGAGGTTGAGGGAGGAGGAGAGCAGGCTGTGGCTCATGACGGGGTCGGAGGCGAGCATGGCGTCCTCGTGCGGCCCGAACGTGACGAGCCGGTCATCGAGGAAGCGCCGCAGGGCCCGCAGTGCCTCCTGCGGGTCGCGGGGAAGAGGCGCGGGCCGTCCCTTCCCACGAACGAGACGTCCCCGTCCCTCTCCCATCGGTCGAGGTCGTGGCGGACCTCGTCATCGATGGCGTCCTCACGGGGCCGGTAGGGAGGGGGACCTGGAGGCTTGTGGTGTCGCGGGGCGGGGTTCCCGGTTGTCGTGGTCGAGGTTCCACCGGCCGCCCGCGGGCCGGTCCCCTCCATCAGCAGGTCGTGCTCGCGACGCACCCAGTGGTAGAAGTCCTCCTGCCGCAGGTGCTTCCCGCCGTGCCCGTCCGCCCAGGCGGCGAAGTCGGCGGTCGGTACGAGGAATCCGCGCGCGGGGCCCACCGTCACCTGGGGAGGGCACGCATCAGGCGGATGGCGGCGTGGGAGGTGGGGTGGTGGACGCCGACCGGGCGTCCGCGCGTGGCCCGGTCCAGTCCCTGCCAGTAGGTGTCGGCACGTACGTACGTGACGCGGTCGCCGAGTTCGGCCGCGCGGTGGCGCATCGCGGACAGCACGAGGTGGGCCTTGGCCCGGTGGAACCGGCGCCGCCGGAAGACGGAGCGCGCCTCGATCATGAGCAGGGGAGTGTCGCGTCCGGGGCCCCGTCGCCCGGGGTGAGGAAGTGGGGGCCGAGTTGGTCGCCGAAGAGCCAGTGCACGGGGATGCCTCCTCAGTCGCGGCCGCGGGCGTGCTTGAACCGCGCGAGCCCGTCGGAGAGGTCGATGAGAGGGCCCGGGTAGTCGAGCCGTTCGTGTTGCTCGGCCGGGAGCCGCCAGGGTTCGTGCACCTTTCTTCCCTCCAGGTCCGTGAGCTCGGGGACCCAGCGGCGCACGTAGGTGCCGTCCGGATCGAACCGCTTCGCCTGGAGGAGGGGTTGAGGACGCGATGGGGCCGTGTGTCGGTGCCGGTGCCGGCGACCCACTGCCAGTTGAGCTGGTTGTTGACGATATCGCCGTCCACGAGGAGGTCCAGGAAGTGGCGCGCGCCGATCCGCCAGTCGACGTACAGCGTCTTGGTCAGGAAGCTCGCCACCAGCAGGCGCGCGCGGTTGTGCATCCAGCCCTCGTGCCGCAGCTGGCGCATGGCCGCGTCGACGATCGGGTAGCCCGTGCGTCCGTCCCGCCATGCGGCGATGTCGTCGGCCGCGTCGTCCTCGTTCCGCCACTGGTCGTGGTGGGTGCGGTAGTCCCGGCCGGAGACCTCGGGCCGTGCCGCCAGCACCTGGTGGTGGAAGTCCCGCCAGCACACCTGGCGTACGAACGCCTCCGCGCCGGGACCGCCCTCCTTGCGGGCGCGGTGGACGAGCTCCACCGGGGACAGGGCTCCGAAGTGGAGATACGGCGACAGCTTGGACGTCGCGTCACCCGCGAGGTCGTCGCGGCGGTCCTCGTACCGGGACAGTCCGGAACGCGTCCACCGTGAGAACCGGTCGCGGCCGGACGTCTCCCTCCGCGCAGAAGACCGGGCGAGGTTCCGCTCACGCCGGCCCGTTCCGGCAGGGTTCCCCGCGCGCCCGTCGGGGACGCGCACGGACCGGGCGCGGATGAGGGCGTCCTCAGCGACTCCTGGGACCAGCGACGGAAATACGGGGTGAAGACAGCGAAGTGGTCGGAGCCCGCGGGCGTCACCGCCCCGGGGCGACAGCGGTGATCACCGTCTCGTGCACACGCAGGGCGACCCCTTTCGTCGAGGGCTTCGCGCAGCTGTTCCTCACGCCGGTGGGCGTACGCGGTGACGCCGGCGGCCATGTACACCTGGGTGGCCCCGCACTCGGTGGCCACCGCGCAGACCTCCCGGACGGCCGGCCCTGGCGGACCACGAGCCGGCCGCGGCGGCGCAGCGAGGCATCGAGGTCGTTGAGGCAGTCGGCGAGAAAGGCCCGCCGGTTGGGAGCGTCGAACCCCGTCGCGTGGATCCTGGAGTCGAGGACGAACAGCGGCACCACCTCGTCCGCCGCCTTGAGCGCCGCGTGCAGCGGCGGATGGTCGTGCAGACGCAGGTCCGAGGTGAACAGGACGACCGCGACGGTCATGGCTTCACTCCTGGCGCAGTGGTGCGTTGGCGGATGCCTCGTGCTGCCCACTTCGTCGGCGGTGGCGGCGCCGGATGCGCCGGCGGGGCCGATCACCCTTGTGGGCTGTCAGACCCGTCTGATATCGCGTAGTCGAGGATCAGCTGCTCACCCCCACCTGTTCGTCTCACGAAGGCGCCTGCCTGATGGCAGAACAGCAGTCGCTTGATGGGGACCAGTTGGGGACCACACGGCATGCACGATGGTGCACGGCGGGAGGCCACGTGCACGATATGCGCCCGGATTAAGTCCGCTATATCCAGAAAATAGACCGTGCCCTCACTCCTGGGGTCAAGGGGTCGCAGGTTCAGATCCTGTCGTCCCGACTGGAGACAGTCGCAGGTCAGGGCCGGTTTCGGAGAAATCCGAGACCGGCCCTCGGTCATGCTCGGGGACCAGTCGGGCATCAGCGTCTTCGGCCGGCGTCAGCGGGTCATGACGATCGGGCTCGGGTGTTGCAGCCCCGCTGGGCCGGCACGTCATGGGTGGCTCCCTGGCGCAGGTGGACCCGGCGTGGCAGGGAGCGGTCGATAAAGACGGGCTTGTGCCTGGTGTCGGCGCCGACAGTTCGTCGACGCCGGACTCTGCCGGACCTTCAGAACCCGCTACTTACGTCGACCTCGGCAACGAGGCCTCGGCGGTGGCGATCGACTCGGGGCGGTGGGCCAGCGCGGGCATGGAGTGGTCGGGCAGGAGATCGAGGCCCGAGAACACGCAGTAGTAGTTCGCGTTACTCCAGAGAATGCGGAACTCCGCCTCGAAGTTTCCGTAGTAGCTGCTCTCGTTCGTGATCGGCAGGTTCACGCCGAGGCCGGATTCGTAGAGCGCGACCTTTTCCTTGAAGCCCTCGGCGAGTTCCAGCTCCTTGCAGGCGCGCCAGAACGGCGTGTCGTTGCGCGGGCCAAATCTTTCGGCACGGCCCTGCTCATGTCCTTCCAGGCCCCGGTCACAGGCGGCGTCTATACCCCGAGCTCGGGGAGAGGGCCATCGGACGGGTGAGCACTGCCGGACTGGAACAGCGTGAGCCCGGCAGCGCCCGGCCGGCGGGGCGGGTTCGTCGCTGACGTGGAGCTCGGAGCAGCTGCTCACCGGGCACCTCGCGGGCCGGCTGCGCACGGAGGCGGTGGTCGACCCCGACGTGTTCCGTTCCCCGGGCATGCTCATCGACCTCGGCGGCGGGGTGACCCTGGCGGCCGGCGACAAGCGGCAGGTGACGGTCCGGGCCGGCGACGGGGCCGGGCAGGCCTTCTCGCTGTCGGCGCCCCAGTCCAGGACAGCACCGACTACTGGCACCTCGCACTGGCCTGCCGGCGGACCGGCCGGTCGATATGACCGGCGAGCTCGGCGGCCGGCGCCGCCGCTGACCGCAGGCGCATCAAGGCGGGCTCTGCGCTCCCGGAGACCGGGAGCAGAAGTTCGAGGGCCGTTCCGGAGGAATCCGGAACGGCCCTCGTCCGTGGTGACCAGCGGTTCACGGCACCCGGCCTGCCGCTGTGAGCGGTCGTCGGGCCGGACGGCGTGAAACCGCACCCGCACATGTCTTCCGTGGGTTCGTGCTCCGCTGTTACATTCCGGAAAACAAGAATTCATTTCAGTCTGTGACTGGAGGCTCCTATGACGGTTATCGACGGTGTTCCTGCCGTGGACGAGCCCGTCCGCCGTGAGCTGCCTCCGTCCATGGTCGAGCGCATGACGCTGATCATGGACGTGTTCGAAGGCAGCACCGTTCGGCGGTCTCTCGAGGACGTGGCCCGCAGTACCCGGCTCCCCGCTCCACGGCCCATCGGATTCTCGACCAGCTGGTGCGGCTGAGGTGGCTGGAGCACACCGGGTTCGGCTACGGCCTCGGCCGCCGTGCCCTCGGGCTCGGAGGCGGTGACGGTACCCAGAGCCGGATCCGGGAAGCCGCGGCGCCCCGGCTCCACGAGCTCCAGATCCGCACCGGGATGGTCGTACACCTGGCGGTGCTGGACGGTGCGGAGGTCCAGTACCTCGACAAGGCCGGCGGCCGGTTCGCGGCCTCGGTCCCCTCTCGGGTCGGCGGCCGTGCTCCGGCCCACTCGACGGCGCTGGGCAAGGCGATGCTGGCCTGGCTGGAACCGGAGGAGGTGGAGTCGACGGCGGGGACACCATCAGCAGGCAGACCCAGCGGACCATCACCGATATGGGCACCCTGCACCAGGAGCTCAGCCGTATACGGCAGCGCCGTGGCCTCGCCTTCGAGCGCGGTGAGTGTTTCCCCGGCGTCGCGTGCGTGGCGACGGCGATCCGCGGCGCCGGAAGGCCCGTCGCCGCGATATCGCTGGTCGGCGACGCGTGGACGCCGCTGGAGAAGGTAGCGCCGCTGGTGGTGGCCGCGGCGCGGCAGGTGTCGCTCGAACTGTTCCCCGGCTCCGCGACGCCGGGCCGGGCCCCGCGTGCGGGGACCGGCCCGGAGAGACCTGGTCGCCGCAGACCATGGACCGGCTTCTCTCGGCCGGTCAGTACGGCGACTGGCAGTAGGGCAGCCCGTGCGGGCAGGCCCGTGCGGCTCAGCCCCAGTGATCGCCCCAGCCCCACGGGACAGGAGCGGCCGGGGCGGCGGGTCCACCGGTCCGCTCCTCGACGCCGAAGCCGCCGCGGAAGAAGAGCATCGGCCTGCCGTCGGTCAGCGGTTCGAGGCCGAGCACCCGGCCGATCACCACATCGTGGTCGCCGGCGCTCCGTACGTCGTACACCTGCGCATGGACCCTTGTCAGGACGCCCGGAAGGGACGGTGTTCCCCAGCGTGAGACCTCCCAGTCGAGACCGTCGTACTTGAGGCCCTTGCTGGAACCGAACCTGCCGCAGAGTTCGGTCTGTTCTGCGGCGAGGACATTGACGCAGAACCGCCCCGACTCCCTGATCTCCGGCCAGGCGCGCCCCTGTGGTCCGCGCAGAAGAGGACGAGGGGCGGCTCCAGGAGACCGAGGCGAACGACTGGCAGGCGAATCCGACCGGCTCGCCCGCCCGGTCGGTACCTGTGACGACGGTGACACCCGTCGCGAACGTCCCCATGGTCCGTCGCATACGAACAGGCGTGGGCTCTGCCTCGTCAGGGGCCTCGGGCGCGGTCAAGGACTCAGCGGTCATGGTTCACCTCGAGGGGCCGGTGCGGTGGAGTGCCCGGATGCGGGCACGGGCCGAACGTAGGCCCCGGCCGCACCGTCGTGCCGTTGGTTCCGATGAGTGGAACCGCCGCCGGAGCGCTGCCCGCCGGCTCCGCTCACGCGCTCGTCCCGTGGCGCGTCCCGCTGACCGAGACGTGCCCGGCTGAGGCGCTGAGCGGCTGGCTACCGTCCAGGAACAGATCACACGGGTCAACCGAGGGCAGGAATGATGACGGAGCTGAGTCACGACTCCACGCTGCGCGAGCTCGCGACCGATCAGGGCGTGCTGCGCTACCACGAGGCAGGCGACGGCCCCTCTGTTGCTGCTGCACGGCTCGGGGCCCGGAGTCACCGGGTGGCGCAACTACCGGGACAACCTCGGCGCGCTCGCCGGGCACTTCCGCTGCCTGGTCCTGGAGTTCCCCGGCTTCGGCGTCAGCGATCCGGTCGACGGACATCCCATGGCCACCGCGGCCGACGCCGTCGAACGCTTCCTCGACGGGCTCGGGCTGCACCGGGTCGATGTGATCGGGAATTCCATGGGCGGCATCGTCGCCACCCGGTTCGCCATCGACCACCCCGGCCGGGTCGGCCGGCTCGTCACCATCGGCGGCATCGGCAGGAACCTCTTCAGCCCGAGCCCGGGTGAGGGCATCAACCTGCTCATGGAGTTCACCGCGAATCCCACCAGGGACGGACTCGTTCAGTGGCTGAACTCCATGGTGTACGACCCTCCCTGGTCACCGAGGAACTCATCGAGGAACGGTGGGCACAGGCCACCGACCCCGACACCCTCGCCGCCGCGCGGCAGATGTACGGGCGGGAGGCGTTCGCAGCCCGAACCGCCGCCGCGGCCGGCTCCGACGAGGCGCCGTACTGGGCGATGCTGCACCGGCTCAAGGCGAAGACACTGATCACCTGGGGCCGTGACGACCGGGTCAGTCCGGTCGACATGTCGATCATTCCGATGCGGACCATTCCCGACGCCGAACTGCACGTGTTCCCCGCTGCGGTCACTGGGTGATGATCGAGCAGAAAGCGGCGTGGGAAAGCGCTGTGCTCGCCTTCCTGACCTCCAGGGACGCGTCGTGATCGCCGACGGCGCGGCCTGGGACGACGAGTTCGACTTCGTCGTGGTCGGCAGCGGCGGTGGCGGCATGGCGGCCGCGCTGTCAGCCGTGGACAGCGGCCTGTCCACCGTTGTCGTCGAGAAGGGGCGCAAGTACGGCGGCACGACCGGTATCTCCGGCGGCGGCATCTGGATTCCCAACAACCCCACCCTGCGGGCCAGGGGCCACAACGACAGCCGCCAGTCGGTACGCAGCTATCTCGACCGCCTCACCGGGGCAGCGTTCCCGGCGCCCGGCTCGACGCGTACATCGACCAGGGCCCCGCCGCCATGGAGCTGCTCGGCAGGAGCCGCTGGATGCGCTTCTTCTGGGTCAGGGGCTACGCCGACTACCACCCGGAGTACGAAGGAGGCCGGCCGCTCGGACGCTCCGTCGAGGCGCTGCCGTTCGACACCCGCAAGCTCGGCGAGGAAGAGGCGCACCAGCGGCCCAACAGCCTCAAGGGCCACTCGGGCTGTGGATCACAGCCAAGGACTACCGGAACCTGGCCATGGTCAAGCGCACCTGGCGCGGACGGTGGGCCTCGGTCGTAGCGGCCTGGCGCGTCTCCTCGAACGTGGTGCGCCGCCGCCATATGGCGACCGGCGGCCGCGCCCTTGTCGCACGTATGCGGATGGCGCTGAAGGACGCGGGCGTACCGGTGTGGCTGGACACGCCGATGACCGAACTGGTCGTGGACGACAACGGCACGGTGACCGGCATCGTCGCCACCCGAGACGGCAGGGCCGTACGCATCGGGGCCCGGCGCGCGGTACTTCTCGCGACCGGCGGATTCGACCACAACCAGGAGATGCGGGAGAAGTACCTGCCCGAAGGCGGCCGCGACAACCACAGCGCCGGAGTCGTCGAGAACGTCGGCGACGGCATCCTCGCCGGGCAGGCGCTCGGTGCGGACCTGGCCTTCATGGACGACGCCTGGTGGATGCCGTCGGTGCGCCATCCGTCGGGCGCGACGATCCCGCTGGTCTCCGAGCGGTGCATTCCGCCGTCGGTGATCATCTCCTCCGGCGGCAGGCGCTTCACCAACGAGTCCTCGCCGTACGTGAATTTCGTCCACGACCAGCTCGAGGGAGGGCACGCGTCGGCCTGGTTCGTCATGGACGCCAAAGCCCGCGCCCGCTACCCGTTCGCCCAGGTCCTGCCCGGCCTGCCGTTCCCCAGGGCGTTCTACGAGAGCGGCACGGTGTACCGGGCGGACACCATCGGCGAGCTGGCCGGGAGATCGGCGTGCCCGCCGAGGCTCTGACGTCGACCGTCGAACGGTTCAACGGCTTCGCCCGCACCGGCAAGGACACGGAATTCGGCCGGGGGACAGCGCCTACGACCGCTACTACGGAGACCCGACGCTGAAGAATCCCAACCTGGACGAGATCACCAAGGCGCCTTTCTACGCCGTACGCATCGAGGTCGGCGACCTCGGCACCAAGGGCGGGCTCGTCTGCGACGAGCACAGCAGAGTGCTGCGCGAGGACGGTTCGTGCATCGACGGGCTCTACGCCACCGGCAATACCTCGGCCTCCGTGATGGCCAACGAGTACGCGGGCCCCGGCGCCACCATCGGCCCCTCGATCGTCTTCGGCTACATCGCCGCGCGGCACGCCGCCGGCGCCGGGAACCCGCCGGGGAGCGGCCATGACGAGCCCCGGGCCACTGACCGTCCGTGTCGTCGAGGTCATCCGCGAGACGGCCGACGCGCACTCGCTGATCCTGGAACCCACGGCCGGGAACGAGGAGAGATTCCACTACAGGCCGGGCCAGTTCCTCACCATCAGGGTGCCCTCCGAGCGTGCCGGCGGAGCCGCGCGCTGCTACTCGCTGAGCAGCTCCCGCTGCGCGACGAACACCTCAAGGTCACCGTCAAACGCACCGCGGACGGCTACGGCTCCAACTGGATCTGCGACAACGTCACCGAGGGCGACGTCCTGGAGGTGCTGCGGCCCGCGGGCACGTTCATCCCGCAGTCGCTGGACGAGGACCTGCTCCTTCTCGCCGCGGGCAGCGGAATCACACCGGTGATGTCGATCCTCGCCTCGTGCCTGCACGCCGGGTCCGGCTCCGTCACCCTGCTGTACGCCAACCGCGACGAGAAGTCCGTGATCTTCGGTGCTGAACTCGCCGCTCTGGCACGGCACTACGCGGAACGGCTCACCGTCGTCCACTGGCTGGAGTCCGTCCAGGGCAGGCCGACACAGTCCGGCCTGCGGGCGGTCGCCAGGCCCTACGCGGGCCACCGTGCCTTCGTCTGCGGCCCGCGGCCCTTCATGGAAGTCGCGACCGCCGCGCTCAGCGGGCTCGGCATGCCGCCGGACCGGGTGACCCTGGAGCGCTTCTCCTCCCTGACCACCGATCCCTTCGCGGCCCCGTGGCCACCGCCCCACGGGCCCGAGCAGCACCGTCGAGGTCGAACTCGACGGAGAGACGCGGACCGTCAACTGGCCGCGCAGCAGCAAGCTGCTCGACGCACTGCTCGCAGCGGGACTCGACGCCCCGTACTCCTGCCGGGAGGGCAACTGCAGCGCCTGCGCCTGCGTGCTGGTCGAGGGAGAGGCCGCCATGGAGCGCAACGAGGTCCTGGACGCCCGTGACCTGGCCGACGGACTCCTCCTCTCCTGCCAGGCGCTCCCGGTCAGCGACCGGCTGAAAGTCAGCTACGACGGCTGACCGGCCCGCTCCCACCGGTACCCCGCTCCCCGACAACTCCTCGACTCGGATGAGGTTTCAACAGTGACCAAGGCCACCGCCGCGATCGTCGGCTCCGGGAACATCGGAACCGATCTGATGTACAAGCTGCTCAGGTCCGAGGCGATCCAGCCACGCTGGATGATCGGCATCGATCCAGCGAGCCCCGGCCTCAAGCGGGCCGCTGACGAGGGCCTGCACACCAGCGCCGACGGCGTGGACCGGCTGCTCGCCCAGGAGACGCGTCCTGATCTGATCTTCGAGGCGACCTCGGCATCCGTGCACAAGGCGAACGCCCCGAAATACGCCGAGCTCGGCATTCGGGCCATCGATCTGACGCCCGCCGCCCTCGGTCCCGCCGTGGTCCCCGCCGTCAACCTGGGCGACCACCTGGACGCGCCCAACGTCAGCCTCATCACCTGCGGGGACAGGCCACGATTCCCATCGTGCACGCCGTCTCCCGGGTCACCGAAGTGGCGTACGCGGAGATCGTGGCGAGCGTCGCCTCACCCTCCGCCGGGCCCGGGACCCGGGCCAACATCGACGAGTTCACCCTGACGACAAGCCGTGGCATCGAGACCATCGGCGGCGCGGCCAGGGGCAAGGCCATCATCATCCTCAACCCGGCCGAACCGCCGATGCTGATGCAGGACACGGTCTTCTGCGCGATCCCCGCCGACGCCGACCGCGCCGCGATCACCGCGTCGATCCACGAGATCGTCGCGCGGGTCGCCGACTACGTCCCCGGCTACCGGCTGCGCACCGAGCCGCAGTTCGACGAGCCGGCCCAGGGAGCGGCTCGCCGGCCCGGTCGCGGTCTTCGTCGAGGTCGAGGGCGCCGGGGACTTCCTGCCGCCGTACTCCGGAAACCTCGACATCATGACCGCCGCGGCAACCAGGGTCGGGGAGGGCTTCGCCCAGCAGCTCATCTCCCGGCGCGCCGCATTCTGAACCCAAGGAGTTCTCCCGTCATGCCCTACAGCTCCGAACTGGACATCCGCGTCACCGACTCGTCCCTGCGCGATGGATCGCACGCCAAGCAGCACCGGTTCACCACCGGCCATGTGCGTTCGATGGTGGCGGCACTGGACGGGGCCGGCGTACCGGTCATCGAGGTCACCCACGGCGACGGACTGGGCGGATCCTCGTTCAACTACGGCTTCAGTCACACACCGGAACAGGAACTGATCAAGGCCGCGGTCCAGACCGCCCGGCAGGCCCGGATCGCCTTCCTGATGCTGCCGGGCCTCGGCCTTCAGGACGACATCCGCGAGGCAGCCGGCAACGGCGCCTCCATCTGCCGGATCGCCACCCATTGCACCGAGGCCGACATCGCGGTCCAGCACTTCGGCCTCGCCCGCGAACTCGGCCTGGAAACAGTCGGGTTCCTGATGATGTCGCACAGCAGGCCCCCGAGGTGCTGGCGCGGCAGGCCCGGATCATGGCCGACGCCGGCTGCCAGTGCGTCTACGTCGTCGACTCCGCGGGCGCCCTCGTGATGGAGCAGACCAGCGACCGGATCGCGGCGCTCGTCGCCGAGCTCGGCGACGACGCGCAGGTGGGGTTCCACGGGCACGAGAACCTGGGGCTCGGCGTCGCGAACTCCGTGCTCGCCGTGCGGGCCGGTGCCCAGCAGATCGACGGCTCCACCCGACGCTTCGGCGCGGGCGCCGGCAACACGCCCGTCGAGGCCTTCGCCGCCGTCGCGGAGAAGCTCGGTATCCGTACCGGCATCGACGTCCTGAAGATCATCGATGCGGCGGAGGATGTCGTGCGCCCGGTCATGGACGGTGAATGCCTGCTCGACCGCATGTCACTGACGATGGGTTACGCGGGCGTCTACTCCAGCTTCCTCAAGCACGCGGACCGGCAGGCGGCCAAGTACGGGGTCTCCGGCGCCGAGATCCTCCTGGAGGCGGGACGCCGGGAGCTGGTCGGTGGCCAGGAGGACCAGCTGATCGAGATCGCCGTGGGCCTCGCCGAAGGTCCCGTGCCGCCAAGCCCGCCGCCGCGAAGCCCGCCGCCGAGAAGTCCACCGCAGGGAAGTGAGAACCGACATGTCCAATCCGGTACTTGAGGCCGTCCTCGGCCGCGCCGACGAAATCCGGGCGCTCGGCCCGGTCAACGAGTCGCTCGGCAGGCTGGACGACCGGGCGGTCGGCGTACTGCGGGAGACCGGCGCGATCCGCATGCTCCAGCCAAAGGCGTACGGGGGCTGGAGCTGCACCCGCGCGAGTTCGCCGAGACCGTGATGAAGATCGCCGCCTGCGACGGCGCCACCGGCTGGGTCACCGGCGTCGTCGGCGTCCATCCCTGGGAGATGGCGATGGCCGATCCGCGGGTCCAGGAGGAGATCTGGGGCGAGGACGCGGACACCTGGATCGCTTCTCCCTACGCACCCATGGGCGTACTGCGGCCGGAGGGCGACGGGTACGTCTTCAACGGCCACTGGCAGTTCTCCTCCGGCACCGACCACTGCGACTGGATATTCCTCGGCGGGTTCCTCGGCGACGCAGAAGGCAAGCGCCTGACACCACCGCAGTCGGTACACGTCATCCTGCCGCGCGCGGACTACGAGATCGTCGAGGACTCGTGGGATGTGGTCGGCCTGCGCGGCACCGGCAGCAAGGACGTCATCGTCAAGGACGCGTACGTCCCCGCCCACCGGGTGATCGAGTACGCCAAGGTCGTCGACGGCAGCCTTGCCAGGGAGGCCGGACTGACCAACCCGCCTACCGGCTGCCGTTCTCCGCAGCCTTCCCCTAGGGATCACCGCCGCCGTCATCGGCATGTGCGAGGGGCGCTCGCCCACCACCTGGCCTACCAGCGTGACCGCATCCAGATCACCGGCAGGGCCGTCAGGGACGACCCCTACGTGCTCTACGCCGTCAGCGACGCGGCTGCCGAGATCGCGGCCTCCCGGTCCGCGCTCCTGGACAACATCTGCGAGATGTACGACCTGGTGGCAGCGGGCAAGGAGATCACTTTCGAACGGCGGGCCGTCGGCCGGCGTACCCAGACCGCGGCCGCGTGGCGCCGCGCGGGCCGTCGACGAGATCGTCGCCCGCTCCGGCGGGAACGCCATGCGCCTGGACAACCCGATCCAGCGGTTCTGGCGCGATGTGCACACCGGCCTCGCCCACGCCATCCACGTCCCCGGATCGGTCTTCCACGCCGCCGCCCTGACTGAGCTGGGCACCGAACCGCCGCAGGGGCCCATGCGGTCCATGATCTGACGCCCCAGGCTCCCGAATCCGGCAGTAGACCGGTGGTCGCAGACGACCGGCAGAAGTGGAGGAACCCATGACGCAGATCCGAGGGCTCGGCTATCTCAGGGTCCAGACCCGTGACATCGGCCGCTGGCGTGAACTCACCGTGGACGGACTCGGTTTCGCAGAAGGAGCGGGACCCGACCCAGACGGCCTCTACCTGCGGATGGACGAGCGCCGCTCCCGGCTCGTCGTGCTGCCCGGAGACACCGACCGGGTCCTGGCCGTGGGCTGGGAGGTGCGGGACCAGTTCGCACTGGCCGCGGTCGGCCGGGCCGTCGAGGCCTCCGGCACGGCCGTCAGGTGCTCACGCCCGCAGCGGCGGACGAGCGCGGGTGGAGCAGGCCCTGGCCTTCGACGACCCCTCGGGTGTCCCCGTCGAGGTCTTCTTCGCGCCGGTCCTCGACCACAGTCCGGTACTCACCGGCTTCGGGCAGACCTTCGTCACCGGTGCCCAGGGAATGGGGCACGTCGTGCTGCCCACCACCTGCATGGACGAGACGGTCTCCTTCTACACCGAGGTCCTCGGGTTCCTGCCGCGCGGCGCGATCCGGCTGGGCGGCGGCAAGCCGGAGGCACCGGCGCGCCGGGTGCGGTTCATGGGGTCAACCGGCGCCACCACAGCCTGGCGGTCTGTCCCGCGCCGAACAGCCAGGATCCGGGTCTGGTCCATCTGATGGTCGAGGTGGACAGCCTGGACGCGGTGGGCCGTGCGCTCGACAACATCACCGCACGGGGATTTCCGGTCTCCTCCACCCTGGGCCGGCACACCAACGACAAGATGGTCTCCTTCTACGTACGGGCCCCGGGCGGCTGGGATCTCGAGTACGGCTGCGAAGGCATGCTCGTCGACGAGTCCCATTACACGGCCGAGGAGATCACCGCGGACAGCTACTGGGGCCACGACTGGTCGGGCTCGGAGCAGCTGGCCGTCTTCGCCCCGCCCAGGGCGGACAGCTGAGCCACTCACCACGGGTGCCGGGTGCGCGCAGAAGGCGTGCCCGGCACCCGTCGCTCGTCCCCGGCCCGCCAGGCGGCGAAGTGCCCGCATCGAGGCAGCGAAGTGCCCGCCGGCTGCCCGGCGGGGCACTTCGGCTCAGCTTTCGCAGTCGTCCAGGACCTCGATGGTGCCGTTCAGCGCCGCCTCGCGGATGGTGGCGACCAGGGCGTGGCAGGTTTCGAAGCCGGAGCCCGCCGGCGGGGCGCCGAGCCCGGCCGCGAGCCGCTCCGTGCAGTCCCGCATGGCCTGAGAGCTCCATTGGACGCTGGTCTGGTGCCAGCTGCTCTTGCGCGCCAGGACCGGGCCGCCGCATGTCCCGCAGGACACCGGCCGCATCGGCGCCCCGTCGGTCAGACGGTTGTCGCGCGGCGGCATCAGACCGGCCGGCTCTCGCCCGCGGCCTTGAGCGCGAGGTTGTCCTCGACCTCCTTCTGCCACGCCTCGACGGGGCGGGTGGTGTCGAGCTCGTACTCGAAGCGGTCGGTCATCTCCGGGCGTACCCGGCCGCGTCGACGTAGAACTGCTCGTACCAGCGGCGCAGCTGGTAGACCGGGCCGTCCTCCTCGCACAGCAGCGGGTTGTCGATGCGGGCCTTGTTCTTCCAGATCGCGATGTCCTGCTCGAATCCGAGCTTGATGAACCCGGCCATGTTCGCCGCGAGTTCATCGGCCTCCTCCCGCTTCTGAGCGGGCGACCTCTTGACGATGATGCCGTACTGGAGGACGAAGCGGTCCGCGCTGACCGGGTAGTGGCAGTTGATCAGGACCGACCGCGCGTCTCCCGTGTCGTAGTGGTAGACGAGGTCATCGATCATGAAGGACGGACCGTGGTAGGTCGCGACCGACTCGCTGCCGGTCGTCTTCGGCCGGCCGTCCTGCTCCTGGGGCGTGCGTCGGGGCGGCCCGAGCCGCGCATGTACTGCGTGGCGGTGTGGCCCTCGAAGACGTTCTTGAAGTAGGTCGGAAAGGAGTAGTGCACATAGAAGAAGTGCGCCATGTCCACGATGTTGTCGACGACCTCGCGGCAGTTGGCGTCCACCACGGTCTCGTACCAGACCCAGTCGGTCCACTCGTCGCTGGTGGCGCCCTCGATGCGCGGGACTGTGACATCCGCCGGGGCGGATTCCCCTCGGGATCGTTCCAGACGAAGAGCATCCCGTCCTGGTCGAGGGCGGGCCAGGCGGCGGTACGCGCCCGCAGGGCACCCGCCGGGCGTACGGGATCTGCTTGCACCGGCCGTCGCCGCCCCAGCGCCAGTCATGGAAGGGGCAGGCGACCTCGTCACCCTTGACAGTGCCCTGCGAGAGATCACCGCCCATGTGACGGCAGTAGGCGTCGAGGACATTGAGTGTGCCGTCACCGCTCTGGAACACCACGAGTTTCTGGCCGAAGGCCTGGACGGAGTGCGGCTTGCCGTCCTTGAACTTGTCGGCGAGGCCCAGGCAGTGCCAGCCGCGGGCGAACCGGGCCGGCGCCGCGGCCGCCTCGATGGACCGGACTTCGTCGTGCTCTGACTCCACTGCGCTCACGTTGATCTCATCCCCTCAGGACGCACGGTCTCCACGTTCCGGACGGTAGGCCGCCGCGGTGGCGGCCATCGGGGCAGTCCCACTGACCGGAACCGAGAGCCGCCGCGGGCTTGGGGGCCGATTCACTCAGCGGGACTGGGGGTTGCTCATAACGAGAACAAATTCTACTTTCCTCTTGTCCGTCGCACCTCTTGTGTCAGTCGCTCCGGCCAGCCCGGGGCCCGTCCCTTACGGAGAACCATGGCCGAGGCCGTCATTGTCGAAGCCGCGCGCACACCGGTCGGCCGGCGCCGCGGCGCCCTGTCCGGGCTCCACCCGGCCCAACTGCTCGGACTGGCCCAGCAGGGCCTCCTCGACCGCGCGGGCATAGCCCCGGAAGAGGTGGCCCAGGTGATCGGCGGCTGTGTCACCCAGGCCGGCGAGCAGTCCAACAACGTCACACGCAATGCCTGGCTGCACGCGGGCCTGCCCTACTCGACCGCGTGCACGTCCATCGACTGTGCCTGCGGATCGTCGCAGCAGGCTGTGCACCTGATCGCCGGACTGATCGCCGCCGGTGCCATCGACACGGGAATCGGCTGCGGCGTCGAGTCGATGAGCAGGGTCTTCCTCGGGCAGGCGCTCGCACCCGGCACCGGTGTGCCGGTGCCGGAAGACTTCGCCCTCGACATGCCCGACCAGTTCAACGCCGCCGAGCGGATCGCGCGCAAGCGCGACATCACTCGCGCCGATGTGGACGCCTTCGGTATCCACTCCCAGCGCAAGGCCGCCGAAGCCTGGGCACAAGGCCGCTTCGACCAGCAGATCATCGGGATCGACGCACCGGTGCACGGCCCTGAGGGCCCGACCGGCGAGACGGCCCGCGTGACCCGTGACGAGGGGCTCAGGACCAGCACACCGCAGGCCGTCGCCGCACTGAAACCTGTCATCCCGGACGGCATCCACACCGCCGCCAACTCCTCCCAGATCAGCGACGGCGCCGCCGCCGTACTCCTGATGAGCGAGCAGCGAGCCGAACAGCTGGGGCTGCGCCCCGGGCCCGCATCGTGGCCTCCGGGATGGTGGGCTCCGACCCGTACTACCACCTGGACGGGCCCATCGAGGCCACCGACCACGTCCTGCGCGCCGCCGGTATGAATCTGGGCGACATCGATCTCGTCGAGATCAACGAGGCGTTCGCCGCCGTGGTGCTGTCCTGGGCGCGGGTGTACCGGGCCGACATGGACAAGGTGAACGTCAACGGCGGTGCCATCGCGCTGGGCCACGCCGTGGGTTCGACCGGTGCCCGGCTGATCACCCAGGCACTTCACGAGCTGGAGCGCACCGACAAGTCCACCGCGCTGATCACCATGTGCGCCGGCGGTGCGCACGCGACAGCCACGATCATCGAACGGATCTGAGGAACGGCATGACCATCGGGCTGACCGAAGAACACCGCGACCTGCGCGACACGGTGCGCACATTCGCCGACCGGCACATCACCCCGGACGTCCTGCGTGAGGCGGTGGACGCACAGAGCGAAACACTCCCGCCGTACTGGCAGGGCCTCGCCGACCAGGGGCTGCTCGGCCTGCACCTGCCCGAGGACGTCGGCGGCGCAGGATACGGACTCCTCGAACTGGCTGTGGTGATCGAGGAGTTCGGCCGAGCCATGGCGCCCGGCCCCTTCCTGCCCAGCACGCTCGCCGCCGCCGTTCTGCACCGGGCCGGACACACCACGCATCTGCCCGCGCTCGCCGACGGCACCAGTATCGCGGCGGTCGGCCTCCGGCCGGGCACCTCACCCTCACCCGGGGCCGACGGCGCCGCGACCGTCTCCGGCGAGCCGGAGCTCGTCATCGGCGGCCACCTCGCCGGCCTCTTCGTGCTGCCGGCCCATGACGGCGAGCGCATCAGCTGGATCGTGGTGCCGCGCTCGGCGACCCGGACCACCGACGTCCCCAGCCACGACCTGACCCGTCGCTCCTCACGGGTAAGTCTGCACAGCGCCGTCGTCCCGGACGCCGACGTGCTCCGTACCCAGGAACACGGTCCGCTCGACCTTGCGGCCGTCCTGTTCGCCGCGGAAGCCTCGGGCATCGCCGACCGGAACGTCTCCACCGCCGTCGCATACGCCCGGGTGCGCGAACAGTTCGGCCGGCCCATCGGCCAGTTCCAGGGCGTCAAACACCGCTGTGCCCGGATGCTGGCCCAGTCCGAGCAGGCCCGTGCCTGCGCCTGGGACGCCGCCCGTGCAAGTGCTCCCGGAGCCGTGGACGATCCACGGGAGGCGGCGCTCGCCGCGGCCGTCGCCGGGGCCACCGGCGTGGAGGCGGCGTTCGGCACCGCGAAGGACTGCATCCAGGTGCTCGGCGGCATCGGTTTCACCTGGGAGCACGACGCACATCTCGCCCTGCGCCGCGCGCAGACCCTGCGCATCGCCCTCGGGCCGGCCGCCGAGTGGCGTCGCCGGGTCGCACGCCTCACCCTGGACGGCGCGCGGCGCACTGGGCGTCGAACTGCCGCCGGAGGCCGAGAACGTGCGCACCGGTGTGCGCGAGGATCCGCTCGGCCGCCGCCCTGGAAGGCAGGGAACGGCTCAGGCACCTCGCCGACCACGGGTACACCGCCCCGCACCTGCCCGCCCCTGGAAGGGCGCCGACGCGGTGAGCCAGCTGGTCATCGCCGAGGAGATCAGGGCAGCGGAGCTGACCCCGTCGACATGATCATCGGCGGCTGGGTGGTACCGACGCTCATCGCGCACGGCGACACGGCACAGCAGGAGCAGTTCCTGCGCCCGAGCCTGCGCGGCGACATCGTCTGGTGCCAGTTGTTCAGCGAGCCCGGCGCCGGCTCCGACCTCGCAGGCCTGAGCACCCGCGCCGAGAAGACGGACGGCGGCTGGAAGGTCACCGGACAGAAGGTGTGGACCTCCATGGCCCACGACGCCCACTGGGGCGTCCTCCTCGCCCGTACCGACCCCACCGCACCCAAGCACAAGGGCCTTTCGTACTTCCTGCTGGACATGAAGAGCCCGGGACTCGACATCCGGCCGCTGCGCCAGATCACCGGGGATGCGGAGTTCAACGAGGTCTTCCTGGACGAGGTGTTCATCCCCGACGAACTGCTCGTGTCCGCTCCCGGCGACGGCTGGAAGCTGGCCCGCACCACGCTCGCCAACGAACGCGTCGCCCTCTCCCACGACACGGTGGGCTCCGGAGCGCAGACACTGCTGGAGATGGCCGCTGCCGCACCGCGGGACCTGGACGACGAACGGCTCACCGGCCTCGGCGCCGCACTCTGCGACGCGCAGTGCGGCGCACTGCTCGGCCTGCGCACGACGCTGCGCTCGGTCTCCGGACAGCAGCCGGGCGCCGAGGCGAGCATCGCCAAGCTGCTCGGCGTCGAGCATCAGCAACAGGTCTGGGAGATGTGCGTGGACTGGCAGGGCATCGCCGCGCTGACCGGCGAGGGCCGTCGGCACGATGCCACCTGGATGTTCCTCAACTCCCGGTGCATGTCGATCGCGGGCGGAACGACGGAAGTCCAGCTGAACATCATCGGCGAACGCCTGCTCGGCCTGCCGCGCGACCCCGAGCCCGTCGCGGCGAAGCGCGGCTGAAACCGAGAGCCAGCACGGCCCGGCACGGGACACCGCGCCGGGCCGCCACCCCGACCAGGAAAGGCCGCACATGGCCATCGACCGCCGTAAAGCACTGAGCGCGCAACCCACCCTGCGCGACATCACCTGGACCACGCGCGACGTACTCCTCTATCACCTGAGCCTGGGAGCGGGCACCGGTGCGGCGACCGACCCGGAACTGCACCTCACCTTCGAACGGGACCTCGTGGTGCTGCCGACCTTCGCCGTGGTGGCCGGATCGGGGTCTCGGCCGGGGATGTTCCGGTGGCGGGCCACCCGATGCCCGGCATCGACATCGATCTGCGCTCGATGCTCCACGCCGGCCAGGGACTTCGGGTGCACCGACCGCTGCCGGCCGCCGGCACAGCCACCCTCACCTCCCGCGTCGTCGAGGTATGGGACAAGGAGAAGGCCGCGCTGATCGTCCTGGAGTCCGCCGCGACCGGCCCCGGCGGACAACCGCTGTGGACGACTACGACACAGATCTGGGCCCGCGGCGCGGCGGCTTCGGCGGTGAACCGGGCCCCGACGACTCCTGGGCGGCGCCACAACCCCGCCGACACCGTGCTCACCACCCCCACCACGGAGCAACAGGCGCTCCTGTACCGGTTGAACGGCGACCTCAACCCCTGCACGCCGACCCCGACTTCGCACGCGCGGCCGGCTTCGAGAAGCCGATACTCCACGGCCTCGCTTCGTACGGTCTCCTGTGCAAGGCACTGGTCGACCAGGTGCTCGACGGCGATGTCACACGGCTGACCGGTCTGTCGGTGCGTTTCGCCGGCCCGCTGACCCCGGCGAAACCATCCGCACTTCGGTGTGGCGCGATCCCGGCCGGCCGAACCCGGAGGGCACCGTCTCCTGCTGCACTCCACCTGTCCCGAACGAGACGACGCGCCGGTGCTCACCCACGCGATCGCGACGGTCACCTCATGAGCGCCGGTACGCGGGAGACCGCCGACGGGACCACACCGTCGCCCGGCTGGTCGCCGAGCCCCAGGACGCCGGTGTCGACGCGGCGGTGGCCGCGGCCCGCCGGGTCATCGAGGCGCTGCTCGGATCCGGAAACCAGACGGACACCGACATGGGCGCGGCCGCGGCGCAGCTCCACGCCGTCGCCGACCGGATCGAGGCGCAGGCCCCGATCGCACGACCCGGCTGGCCGGGATGTGGGCGGGCGAGGGTGTGACCCGGCACGACCCCGTCACCGGACCGGAGAACGCCCTGGCACCGCCGCTGACGCTGCACGGCAGGGACGACGGCTCGATCGAGGGCACAGTCACGCTCGGCCTGCCCTACCAGGGGCCGCCCGGACATGTGCACGGCGGAATCTCGGCGCTCCTGCTCGACCACACACTCGGAGTGGCGAACCACTGGGGCGGCCCGTCCGGGATGACCGCGGAGCTCACACTGCGCTATCTGCGTCCCACGCCCCTGTTCGAACCGCTCACCGTCACCGGCCGCCAGATATCCGTGGACGGATCCAGGATCCGCACCGTCGGCGTCATCTCCGCGGGCGGCCGGGAGTGTGAGGGCGGAAGGCCTGTTCATCGCCAAGCACCTTCCCCGCCCGGACCGGTAGCCGGCCGCTGGGGTACGTGCCGTACCACTGAGCGGGAGCGCGCCACCGCCGCTGCCCGCCGGACGCCGAGGATGAGCGAGCCGCCGAGGACGGGCGGGCCCGTCAGCGAATGAGGGAGGAAGACCCATGGGAAGCCTCGAAGGCAGGGTCGCCGTCGTCACCGGAGCCGGACAGGGCGTGGGCCTGGGCATCGCACTCGCACTCGCCTCCGAAGGAGCGTCGATCGCGGTACTGGGACGTACCCCGGCGAAGCTGACACACGCCTGCGAACTGCTGCGGGCCAGGGGAGCGCAGGCGGAGGCCTTCCCTGCGACGTGCTGGACACCGACCTGATTCCCGGCGTCGTGCAGCGGATCGTGGAGCGCTTCGGCGGCATCGACATCCTGGTCAACAACGCCTACACCGGCTCCTACGGTCCGCTGCTGACCATGAGCGACGCCGACTTCCACCAGGGCTTCCGGAGCGGCCCGTTCGCGGCGTTCGCGTTCATGAAGGCCTGCCACCCCATCTCAAACGCGATGGCGGAGCCGTGGTCAACCTGGTCACCTCCGCCATGGTCCGCTGGGACCTGCGCACCTACGGCGCGTACGCCGCCGCGAAGGCCGCGCTGCGCTCGCTGACCCGCGCGGCGGCCAACGAGTGGGGCCCCGACGGCATCCGCGTCAACGCGATCGCCCCGCACGCCACATCACCCTCCTACGAGAAGTGGCGGGACCAGAACCCGCAGGAGGCCGCGGAGTTCTGCGCGTCCATACCGCTGGGCTACGTCGGTGACTGCGAGCAGGACATCGGACGGGCCGTGGTCATGCTGTGCGGCCCCGATGCCCGGTATCTCACCGGTGCGACCGTGCCGCTGGACGGCGGACAGGCCAACTTCGACTGAACGTCCGCTCCGAGCCGCTGTCCGTACCGACTTCCGTGAACCCCGGCCACCGGGTGAGAGGGACCTACGTTGCCACAGCAGACCATTGCCGACCTCCTGCTTGCCCGAGTGGGCGACGACCACGTGGGCCTGCGCACCCGCGAGCACAGCTGGACCTGGGACGAGGTCGTCCGGGAGAGCGCCGCCCGCGCCTCGTGGGCCCAGGAGCTGCGTACCGAGGGCCCTTTCCACATCGGGGTGCTCCTGGACAACGTGCCCGAGTACGTGTTCTGGCTGGGCGCCGCGGCCCTCGGCGGCGCGGCCGTCGTCGGAATCAATCCCACCCGCCGCGGCCCCGAACTCGAACGCGAAGTCCGGCACACCGACTGCCAGTTGATCGTCACCGACCGAGCCGGCCTGGCTCTGCTCGACGGCCTGGACGTCGGAGTGGCCCATGACCACTTCCTCGTCGTGGACGATCCGCAGTACGCCCGCGGCCTCGCCGGACACGTCGCGGAACCGGTCAGGGACCCGCGGTGGCCGCGGACACCAGGATGCTCCTCCTGCTCACCTCGGGCACGACGGGTGCGTCGAAGGCGGCGATCTGCTCCCAGGGCCGGCTGGCCGCCCTCGGCGCGTCCAACTGCGCCAAGTACGACATCGGCCGGGCCGACGTCTGTTACTGCCCCATGCCGCTGTTCCACGGGAACGCGCTGATGGCGCTGTGGGCCCCGGCCCTGTCCGCCGGTGCCACCATCGCACTGACGGAGCGATTCTCGGCCACCGGATTCCTGCCGGACGTCAGGCACTTCGCGGCAACCTACTTCACGTACGTGGGCAAGGCGATCAGCTACATCCTGGGGCGCCCGGAGAGCGCCGACGACGCCGACAACCACCTCACGCACGCCTTCGGCACGGAGGCGTCGCCGGAGGACGTGGCAGCCTTCCTGCATCGTTTCGGCTGCCGGCTCGTCGAGGGATACGGGTCCAGCGAGGGCGGCGGATTGCTCCGGCAGGCGCCGGACGCCCGCCGGGCGCGCTCGGAGTGCCGCGCGCGGGCGTGAAGATCGTCCATGCCGAGAGCCGCGAAGAGTGCCCGGCGGCCCAGCTCGACGCGTACGCGAGTGCGCAATCCCGAGGAGGCCGTCGGCGAGATCGTCGACACCGAGGGGCGGCCAGGTTCGAGGGTACTACAGGAACGAGGCCGCCAACGCCGAGCGGGTCCGCCACGGCTGGTACTGGACCGGCGACCTCGGCTACGTCGACGAGGCGGGGTACTTCTACTTCGCCGGCCGCTCGGGCGACTGGATACGGGTCGACGGCGAGAACACCTCCGCGCTGGTGACCGAGCGGATCCTGCGCAGGCATCCCGGCATCGTGGCGGCCGGGGTGTTCGGTGTGCCCGACCCACGCTCCGGGGACCAGGTGATGGCCGCGATCGAGATCCCCGAGGGCACTCGCTTCGAGGACCTGGACCTGTCCGGGTTCCTGGCCCGGCAGCAGGACCTCGGCACCAGGGGGCACCTCGGTTCGTCCGCGTCTCCCATGCCCTGCCGACGACCGGCTCGAACAAGCTGCGCAAGAAGGAGATGCAGCTGGTGGGCTGGCGCACCGATGACCCCGTCCACCGCTGGGCCGGCCGGGGCGAGCCGGAGTACACCCCGATGACCGAAGGGGACAAGGCGACGCTGCACGAGGAGTTCCACGCGAACGGGCGCGCGCGCTTCCTGCCCTGACGGCGCCCTGCTGCGGCGGCAGCTGACGTGCCCGGCTGTGAGACAACAGAGGAGAACCACATGCATCTGCGCGAGAGCGCCGCGCAGCGGGAGCTGCGCCGGGAACTACGGACGTACTTCGCGGGTCTGATGCCCGAACAGGAGCGCCGCCGGGCGGGTGAGGAGGGTGGGAGGCGACCGCTTCCGCGAGGTGGTCAAGCGTCTGGGCGCCGACGGCTGGCTCGGCATCGGCTGGCCCACCGAGTACGGCGGCCAGGGCCGCTCCGCCGAGGACCAGTACGTGTTCTTCGACGAGGTCCAGCGCGCCGGCCTGCCCTTCCCGTTCGTCACCGTGAACACGGTCGGCCCCACGCTCATGGCACACGGGTCCCCGGAGCACAGGAGACGATTCCTGCCGGGCATTCTCTCCGGCGACATCGTGTTCGCGATCGGCTACACGGAGCCGGGGCGGGGACCGACCTCGCATCGCTGACGACCCGGGCGCGGCGCGAGGGCGACGAGTTCGTGGTGGACGGCAGCAAGATCTTCACCAGTGGGGCCAACACGGCCGACTACATCTGGCTGGCCGCCAGGACCGCCCCGGATGCTCCGAAGCACCGGGGCATCTCCATCCTGATCGTCCCCACCGCCGACGAGGGGTTCTCGTGGAGCCCCATCCGCACGGTCGGCGGCCTGGTCGTCACCACCACCTACTACAGCGGCATCCGGTGCCCGCCGCCGACGTCGTCGGCGAGATCGACGGAGGCTGGCGGCTGATCACGGCCCAGCTCAACCACGAACGCATCGGCCTCGCCGCGCTCGGCGGTCGCATGATCCAGCTCTGGGAGCAGGTGCTGGAGTGGGCCCAGGCCAATGGCACGGCCGAAATCCCATGGGTCCGGGCGGAGTTCGCGCGTACCTACGCACGGCTGGAGGCGATGCGGCTGATGAACTGGAAGATGACGGGCGCGGTCGCGCGGTCCACCCTGACCGGCGCGGACGCCGGTGCGGCCAAGGTGTACGGCACCGAGACCCATATCGACGTACAGCGCGGACTCAGCCAGATCCTCGGTGCGGCGGGCCGCATCCGGCCCGAGTCCCCGGGAGCAGCGCTGTCCGGCCAGGTCGAACAGCTCTCCCGGCAGGGGATCGTGAACACCTTCGGCGGCGGTGTGAACGAGATCCTCCGCGACATGGTCGCCACCCAGGGCCTGGGCCTTCCCCGTAAGGGGCGTGGCGCGTGAACGCCGGCAGCGGCAGTGGCGAGCACCGCAGCGGGCAGTCCGGGCCCGGTTCGGGGACGACTACGAGGCGCGCCTGCAGTCGTTCGCGGGCCGCGAGCTCAACGCGCTCACGCCGGGCCCCGATCCAGTCAACCGGCCAATGATCCGCCACTGGGCCGAGGCGATGGGCGACACCAGTGCCGTCTACACGGACGACGAGGCGGCCAGGGCGGCGGGACGCGAAGGTGTGGTCGCCCCGGCGTCCATGATCCAGGCGTGGACGATGCGCGGCTACGACGGGACCGCGGCCCCGGCAGCAGGGCGGCGCGGCTTCGACGAGCTGGTCGAACTGCTCGACCGGGGTGGCTACACCTCTGTCGTAGCGACCGACTCGGAGCTGGAGTTCCGGCGCGAGCTGGTGCCCGGGGACCAGGTGTCGATGCGGGAGGTCGTCGAGTCGGTCTCGGCCGAGAAGCGGACCGGACTCGGCGCCGGACGCTTCGTCACCACCCTCAAGTCGTACGTGGACCAGGACGGGAGGTCGTCGCCACCCAGCGGTGGCGCACCCTGCGATTCCGGCCCCGCTGCCGCTGCCGCTGCCGCTGCCGCAGCAGGAGCAGGAGCAGGAGCAGGAGCAGGAGCCGCAGCCGCAGCAGGCGCCAAGGCAGGACCCGCGCCGGAGCAGGACCCAGGTCCCTGCGAGGAACCCCGCGCCCTGCGACCCCGCCCCGCCGTCAACCGGGACAACGCTTTCTGGTTCGATGCCGCCCGCCGGCACCGGCTGCTGATCCAGCGCTGCACCGGCTGCTCGGCGCTGCGCCACCCGCCGGGCCCTTGCTGCCCGCGGTGCAACTCACTGGACTGGGACACCGTCGAGGCCTCGGGCCGCGGCCACGTCTACAGCTTCGTGGTGAACCACCACCCGCGGCACCCGGCCTTCGACTTCCCGATGGTCGTGGCCGTCATCGAACTGGTGGAGGGAACGAGGCTCATCACCAATCTGACCGGTCTCGGACCACAGGGCGCCGAGATCGGCATGCCCGTGGTCCTGGACTGGCTCGACGCCGACCCCGACCTGTCACTGCCGGTGTTCCGGCCCGCCGCGACGGAGGCCAACTGATGGATTTCTCCCTGGGAGAAGAGCTCGAAACGGTCCGGGATCTGGCACGTGAGATCTTCACCGACCGGACGTCCCCGGACAGGCTGCGCGCCGTGGAGACGTCGAAGGACCGCGTCGACGAGCCGCTGTGGGCGGATCTGGCCGGGGCCGGTCTGCTCGGCGCGGCCCTGCCCGAAGAGGCCGGCGGCGCCGGGCTCGGTGCTGCCGGGCTGTGCGTGCTGCTCCAGGAGCAGGGCAGGCGGGTGGCGCCGGTGCCCTGTGGCCGGCCCTCGTCGGCGCCCTCGCGGTCGCCGAACACGGCTCGGCGCGGCAGAGAGCGGACCTGTTGCCTCCCGTCGCCGGGGCACGGACCGGATGACACTGGCACTGGAGGAATTCGGCCCGGCCCGCCCCTCACGCCGAGTACCACCGCCACAGCCGACGGGCCCGGCTGGCGGCTCAGCGGAACCAAGGCGGCCGTGCCCTCCCCGTCCGGGGCCGGCCATGTCCTGGTCACCGCCGCGACAGTGTCGGGCACCGGGCTCTTCCTGGTCGCGGCACACGCCCCGGGGTGCGGTGGGAGCAGGCCGAGACCACCAGTCAGGATCTGTGCGGGCACCTCACGCTCGACGGCGCGCCCGCCGAGGCCGTCGGAGCCGTGGGCGAGGGCGTCGTCGAATGGACCGTCCGGCACGTCTACGCGGCGCTGGCCGCCGTACAGCTCGGGGTGGCCGAGGGTGCACTGCGGTACGCCGCGGGTCACCTCGGCGAGCGCCACCAGTTCGGCCGGCCGCTGGCCACCTTCCAGGCCGTCCAGCACCAGCTCGCCGACTGCTACATCGATATCGACGCGATGCACGTGACGCTGTGGCACGCGGTGGACGCGCTCCGCGGCGGGACAGGTGCCGCGGACGCCGAGCGGGCGGCACTCGTCGCCAAGTGGTGGACCTCGCAGGGCGGTCTGAACACCGTCCACCGGATCCAGCACGTGCACGGCGGGATCGGTGTGGACACCGACTACCCGTGCACCGCCACTTCCTGTGGGGCAAGCAGATATCGGCCACCCTGGGCGGCGCGGGGCCGGCCTCGCCCGGCTCGGTGACGTTCTGACCGGTGAAACGGTGGCCTCATGACAACGCCCGTGACCCGGACGTACGACGAGGTGACGGTGGGGAGACCCTGCCCGGACTCGCCATCCCGCTCACCCGCACGCTGATCGTCGCCACGGCCATCGCCGGACGCGACTTCCAAGACGTGCACCACGACCCGCGCTCGCCCGGCAACGAGGCTCCAAGGACATCTTCATGAACATCCTGACCAGCAACGGGCTGGTCGACCGGTACGTCACCGCCTGGGCCGGGCCCGCCGCAGTCCTCAAGGCGATCCGGATCCGGCTGGGTGCCCCAACTACCCCGGCGACACCATGGTGTTCAGTGCCACGGTAACGGGCAAGGGCAGGGCGGCCGGGTCGACATCGAGGTGACGGGCACCAACAGCCTGGTGCCCACCTCACCGGCACCGTCTCGGTGTGCCTGCCGCGGGCGGTGAACTCCTGATGCCCCTTTCGCCCCTGTCGGGCGCCGCCGCGGTCGCCGGGATCGGCGCCACCGAGTTCTCCAAGCTCTCCGGACGCAGCGAACTCCAACTTGCCTGCGAGGCCGTCCTCGCGGCGCTCGCGGACGCGGGCCTGAAGCCGTCGGACGTCGACGGCCTGGTCACCTACACGGCGGAGACCAACTCCGAGATCCATGTGGCCCGCAACACCGGTATGGGTGAGCTGACGTTCTTCTCGCGTATCGGTTACGGCGGCGGAGCGGCCTGCGGCACCGTGCAGCAGGCGGCCATGGCCGTCGCGACGGGCGCCGCGGAGGTGGTCGTCTGCTACCGCGCCTTCAACGAGCGCTCGGGCGAGCGCTACGGGCTCGGTCAGGCCGACCGGCCGATGGACACCACGGCCGACCGTGCCGCGTACGCGTGGATGACGCCGTTCGGACTGAGCACCCCGCCCAGTGGGTGGCCATGTTCGCCCGCCGGTACATGCACGAGTACGGCGCGACGACCGACGACTTCGGCCGGGTCGCCGTCCTGGACCGCAAACACGCCGCGAACAACCCCGCCGCATGGTTCCACGGGCGCCCCATCACCCTGGAGGACCACCGCAGTTCTCGCTGGATAGCCGAGCCGCTGCGTCTGCTCGACTGCTGTCAGGAGACGGACGGCGGCCAGGCCCTGGTCGTCGTATCGGCGGAGCGGGCCCGCGACCTGCGCCGTCCGCCGGCGGTGATCCGCGCGGCGGCCCAGGGGCTCGGCGCCGACCAGCACATGATGACCAGCTACTACCGGCCGAGCATCACGGGCATCCCCGAGATGGGGCTCACCGGCCGGCAGCTGTACCGGCAGAGCGGTCTGTCCCCGCCGACATCGACGCGGCGATTCTCTATGACCACTTCACCCCGCTGGTGCTGCCGCAGCTGGAGGAGCTCGGTTTCTGCGGCACGGGGAGGCGAAGGACTTCATCGCGGACGGTCATCTGGAGGTCGGCGGCCGGCTGCCGGCCAACACCCACGGCGGCCAGCTCGGTGAGGCGTATCTGCACGGCATGAACGGCATCGCCGAGGGCGTGCGGCTGGTACGCGGCACCTCGGTGAACCAGCCCGACGATGTCGGCAACGTCCTGGTCACCGCGGGCACCGGCGTGCCTACCAGCGGCCTCGTCCTGGGCACCGACCGGTGACCGAGTCCCCTGGCGCGGCCGCGATCTCGGTACCCGGACCGTCTCGTACACCGAGCGCGACGCGATCCTCTACGCGCTCGCGGTGGGGGCTCGGGCCGACGACCTGGACCTGGTGTACGAGGAGCGGCTGCGGGTGCTGCCCACGTTCGCCCTGACGCTCGCTCAATGGGCCCCCGACGCCCTGGGCGCGCTCGGCGCCTTCGATATCGGGACCGCCGTGCACGGAGCCCAGCAACTGGTCGTGCACCGGCCGCCGGCCCGGCCGGTGAGGTGACGATGCGGGCGTCGGTCACCGAGGTGTGGGACAGGGCTCGGCCGCCGTCTTCGACGTCGAGGTCGTCAGCGCCGGCTTCGTGGCGACCTGGTCGCTCTTCGCCCCGGGCTGCGGCGGTTTCGGCGGCGACCGCGGCCCCGCGGCCCCGGCGCGCCCGGCAGGGCCGCAGCCCGGCGGCTGGGCGTGGACACCCTGCCCACTCAGGCCGCGCTGTACCGGCTGCTCGGTGACCGGCATCCGATGCATATCGACCCGTCGGCCGCGCGGGCCGCCGGCATGCACCGGCCGTTCCTGCACGGCCTGTGCACGCTTGCCGCCACCACGCTGGAGCTCGCACCGGCGCTGGGCGCGCATCCGGCCGATCTGGTGGAGCTCCGGGCGCGGTTCGCCTCACCGGTGTTCCCCGGGAACGGCTCGACGTGAGCAGCTGGCACGGCGACGGTGACGGCGACGGCGTGCGGTTCGAGGCATCGGCGGGAGAACGCACCGCTGTCTCGGGAGGCCGGGCCTGTTCCGGCCCGTCCGGCTCCCGGACGGGCCCCAACCCACGAGGAGAACCCCGATGCTGGATCCTTCGCAGCGAGCCGCGGCCGCTGATCTGCTGAGGGCCGCCGAGCGCGACCGGACCCCGGTCGAGCCGCTGGCCGAGACCTTCCCGGGATCGGGGTGGTGGACGCGTACGAGATCCAACTGATCAACATCCGCGGGAGGCTTGCGGCCGGGGCCGGGGTCCGCGGCCACAAGGTGGGCCTCTCGTCGAAGGTCATGCAGCAGATGATGGGCGTCGACGAGCCCGACTACGGCCATCTGCTCGACGACATGGTGCTGCCGCAGGAGTCCGCCGTTGTCGCGGGCGCTACTGCTTCCCCGTATCGAGGTCGAGATCGGCTACGTCCTCGGCGAGGCCCTGCCCGGTGCCGGCTGCACGGCGAAGGACGTCCTCGCTGCCACGGAGTACATCGTGCCCAGCATCGAGCTCATCGACAGCCGCATCCGGAACTGGCGGATCGGGCTCGCCGACACGATCGCCGACAACGCCTCCTCCGCCGGGGTCGTCCTGGGCGAGGCCCGCAGCGCCCGGACCGTCTGGACCTCACCGATATCGATGCGGTGCTGTACCGGGGCAGCGAGGAGATCGCCCAGGGCAACACCCGTGCGGTCCTGGGCGATCCGACCGAGGCCGTGGCCTGGCTCGCCCGGAAGGTGGCGTCCTTCGGTGTCCGGCTGGAGGCGGGGCATCTGATCCTGCCGGGCTCCTGCACCAGGGCCGTCGACGTCTGCCCGGGGAGGGGTACCGGGCCGAGTTCAAGGGGCTCGGCTCCGTGTCGGTCGGCTTCGTGAGGCGCCCCGCCCTCCCGCGCCCGGGAGGGCGGCGCCCCACTCAGCGGGACACTTTCCGAGCAAAACTGGAATTCGTACTAGTTTTGCGCCCGCCGTAACCACAACCACCCCGTACGACGGAAATGAGGCACCATGAACGCGACCAACAGCCTGGAGGGGCGCACCGCCATCGTCACCGGCGCAGGAGCGGGTCTGGGCAGGGCCGAGGCCCTGTCACTCGCCGCCAGGGGCGCCAACGTGGTCGTGAACGATGTCGGGCCGGCCGCCCAGGAGGTCGTCGCCGAGATCAAGGCGCTGGGCCCGGACGCCGTAGCGGTGCCCGGGGACGTCGGCGACTGGTCCATCGGCAGCCGCCTCGTCGAGACCGCGGTGCAGACCTTCGGCCGACTGGACATCCTCGTCAACAATGCGGGTGTGCTGCGCGACAGGATGCTGTTCAACCTCACCGAGTCCGACTGGGACGAGGTGATCCGGGTCCACCTCAAGGGCCACGCAGCCGTCTCGAGGGCCGCCGCCGTGCACTGGCGCACCGCGAGCAAGGCGGCAGGGGCCCGGTCTACGGCAGGATCGTCAACACCTCGTCGGAAGCCTTCCTCTTTGGCGCCCCCGGACAGCCGAACTACTCCGCTGCCAAGGCGGGCATCGTCGCCCTGACCCTGGCAACCGCGCAGGGGCTCTCCCGCTACGGCGTACGGGCCAACGCGATCTGCCCCGCGCCCGCACCGCGATGACAGCGGACGCGTTCGGGCGTCGGAGCCCGGCCAGGCAGCCGCCGGGCTCGACATCCTCGCCCCGAGCGGGTCGGGACCTTCGTCGGCTACCTGGCCTCGCCCGCCGCGCAGGAGATCAACGGGCAGGTGTTCGTCGTCTACGGCGACATGGTCGCCCTGATGGCGGCGCCCACCGTGGAGCGGAAGTTCACCGCGGCGGACGGAACCTTCACCACCGAGGAGCTGGACTCCCAGCTCACGCCGTACTTCACCGGACGGGACCCGTACCGCACCTACGCGGCATTCTCGGTCGCCGAGCTCGACACCACGGGAACCCAGAACGCCGCCGTGCGCTGAATGTCCCTCTCGCAGGAGAGGGCGCCGGCTGCCGTGCACCCACCGCTCAGCCGGCGCCCTCGTCCTCGGGAGCCAGCAGCAACTCGCACGCCATACGCAGGTCCGCATCGGCCTCCTCGGTTGAGGACCGCTCGTTCAGCCTGGACTGCAGAACCCCGTACCAGAGCAGCGTGAGCAGCCGCACCGGGCCAGATGCTGCTCCGTGGGCCGCTCGATGCCCCACGCCCGCAACAACAGGTCCCGGAATCCGGTGTCCACCCGCGCCAGGTCGGGGACGGTCGTGGCGCGCGCGGCATTCGCCGACTGGATCATCGCGGTCGCGAGCTCCGGGCGGCTCAGCAGGTTACGGGTGGCACTGACCAGCGTCGCGAACACGGCTTCCTGCGGCGAGCTTTCCGCCGCCCGCGCGGGCAGCCGCGCGCCGAATCCTCGATCTGCTCGGCCATGACGGCGGTGAAGAGGTGGGTCTTCGACGGAAGTAGCGGTACAGCGTCCCGATCGCCACCCCGGCGGATTTCGCCACCTCATGCATCTGCACCCGCTCCAGGCCCGTCTCGGCGGCGATGTCCGCCGCGGCCCGGAGAATGCCACGGCGACGCGCGTGCTGCTTGGGCGAGCTGGGCTCGGCACCGGCCCTGGCCTCGGCGATTCTCGGCACTCCGCACCCCGTACGGTCGGATCCACGAATGACGCCATGACCCTACGCCCGCCGTCGCGCCACGTCAGGTCCGTACGCACGGTACCGGTCAGTGGGACCCGCACCGTAGCCGAGGACATCCGCACGGTCTGCTGGGCCGCGCACACCACACAGACCCAGGGAGGCAGCATGTCCGCAGGCCGGCGGGAACTGGACAGCGAACACGATGTCGTCGTGGTCGGTTCGGGCGCGGGAGCGATGACAGGGGCCTACCTGGCGGCCTCGGCCGGCCTGAGCACGGTGGTCCTGGAAAGGACGGAGCTCCTGGGCGGCACCTCCGCGTACTCCGGAGCCGCCTGCTGGCTGCCGGGCAGCCAGGTGCAGGAACGGGCCGGGATCGGTGACTCCACGGAGCTGGCGCGCAACTACCTGCGGGCGCTGCTCGGCGACCGGGAGCGGGACCGGCAGGAGGCCTTCCTGCGGCATGCGCCCGAGCTCGTCGCCCGGCTCGAACAGGACCCGGCGCTGGAGTTCGAGTGGCGCGCGTTCCCGGACTACGCCGAGGCCCCGGACGCATGGCGGCGGGCCGCTCCTTCGTTCCGCTCGACCTGCGGGCGGACCGCCTGGCGCGCTCCTGCCGCTCATACGGCCCGCGGTCGACCGGGACCGGACCGGCGGCGGGCACCCGGACGCACCCTGACAGCGGGCCGCGCCCTCATCGGCCGGCTGCTGCTCGCCCTCACCGGTACGGGCAACGGCCGGGTGCGCACGGGCATCCGGGTGCGGCGCCTGCTGACGGACGACGGCCGGGTGACGGGCGTCGAGGGGACGGTCCCGACGGCATCGTCCGGGTGCGGGCCCGCCGCGGAGTCCTGCTGGCCGCCGGCGGCTTCGAGGGCGATGCCGGGATGCGCGCGGAACACGGGGTCCCAGGGAGCGCGCAGTGGACGATGGCCCCGCGCGGCACCAATACCGGAGACGCGATCCTCGCCGCCGTCGAGGCGGGAGCGGACACGGCACTGATGGACCAGGCCTGGTGGTGCCCGGGGCTGGAACAGCCCGACGGCCACTCGGCGTTCACTCTGGGACTGAGCGGCGGACTGATCGTCGACGCGTCGGGGAACCGGTTCGCCAACGAGTCGCTGCCCTACGACCGGATGGGCCGCGAGATGGCCGCCCAGCCGGCGGGCGGCCCGGCGTACTTCGTCTTCGACTCACGGTCCGGCGGCCGGGCACCCGCCATCACCGTGCCCTCCTGTCCGCCGGGCGAACACCTGGCGGCGGGCACCTGGGTACAGGCCGGCTCGCTGCCGGAACTCGCGAGGCGCACCGGGATCCCCGCCGCAGCGCTGACCCGGACCGTCAGCCGCTTCAACGCCTCGGCCGCCCGCGGCACCGACGAGGACTTCCACCGCGGCGAAGACCCCTACGACCGGTTTTCGCCGGCCGGGACGCCGGGGCCGGGCCCAACCCGTGCCTGGTCCCGCTGGGCCAACCGCCGTACTACGCGGCGCGGATGGTGCTCAGCGACCTCGGCACCAAGGGCGGGCTCCGCACGGACGTGTCGGGACGGGTCCTGGACACCGCAGGCAGCCCACTCCCGGCCTGTACGCCACGGGCAACACCAGCGCGTCCTTCACCGGGCATGTCTACCCGGGCCCGGCGTTCCGATCGGTACCGCCATGGTGTTCGCCTCGCTCGCCGTGCGTGAGATGACGGCCGCCGGGCGGTAGCGGGAACCGGGGCCCGCCCGCACCCTGCGCGGTCTGCGCCACGGGTCCCGCCCAGTGGGATCCCGTAACCGCGCAGCCAGGGGCCGTCCTTAGGTTCGTGACACTGCCGAACAGCGCGCGTCCCGGACGACGTCCGGGACGCGCAGGAAGGAAGCCGATGACCGACAAGAGTGTGTACGGGCCGTGGGCGGTCATTGCCGGAGGGTCCGAAGGGGTCGGCGCCGCGTTCGCCCACCAGCTCGCCGAGGCCGGCATCAACCTGGTGCTCATCGCCCGCAAACCCGGGCCGCTGGCACGCACCGCCGAAGAGGCACGGGCCTCAGGCGTCGAGGTGCGCACCCTGGAACTCGATCTGCTCGACCCCGACGCCCTGACGGTGATCCGTACGGCGACCGAGGACCTCGAAGTCGGGCTGCTCGTGTTCAACGCGGGCGCCAACAGCTACGGTCACGAGTTCGTCGGCGGCGACCTCGGCCGGGTGCAGGGCGTACTCGACCTCAACATCGGCGCCCAGCTCGCGCTCGCCCACCACTTCGGCGCACCGATGAAGCAACGCCGCAGGGCGGCATCCTGCTGGTCGGCTCGCTCGCCGGATACCTGGGCCAGGCGCAGATAAGCATCTACTCCGCGGCCAAGGCCTTCAGCCGGGTCTTCGCCGAGGGGCTCTGGCTCGAGCTGCTGCCCTACGACGTTCATGTCCTTGAACTCGTACTCGGCGTGACCCGTACGCCCGCCATGGAGCGGGCCGGTCTGCGCATGGACCTGCCGGGGCTGCGGGTCGCCGAGCCCCAGGACGTCGCGCGCGAGGGCCTCGAACATCTCGCGGAGGGGCCGTCCGGGTCGCCGGAGGCAACGGGGCGAAGGCGGAGCAGCGCAGTGGCTTCCCGCGTGCCGAGCTCGTACGAGGGGCCCACGAGGCGTCCCGCCGGCTGCTCCTTCCCCTGACCCGGCCGTCCGGACATGAACCCCGCGGAGACCCGATGAGCCAGCGTGACCAACCACTGACGATTCCCGGCGTCCTTGATCTCACCGCGCGCACCTTCCCGCAGCGGGAGGCGGTCGTGGACGGCGAGGTACGGCTGACCTACGCGCAGCTGCGCGGGGACGTGCTGACAGCCGTGAAGTCGCTGCTCGCGCTCGGCGTCGAGCGCGGTGACCGCATCGCGCTCTGGGCACCCAACAGCCACCGCTGGGTGGTGGCCGCACTCGCAGCCGCGGCCGCGGGGCGACCCTCGTGCCTGTCAACACCCGGTACAAGGGGAGGAGGCACGCAGGCTCCTCGGCATGAGCGGCGCACGGCTGCTGCTCGTACACAACGGCTTCCTCGGCAACGACTACCTGGCCATGCTCGGTGCCACCGGCGATCCGGCCGGACCGCTCCCGCCACTGCCCGCCCTGACGCATGTGGTGGGTCTGGGCGGTGAGGAGACGGCCGGGGCCCTGACCTGGGACACCTTCCTCGGCCTCGGCGCTCAGGTCGCCGACGCCGACGGGCGGCCCGGATGGCGCAGGTGCGGCCCGATGACCCCTCGGACCTGCTCTTCACTTCCGGGACGACCGGCCGGCCCAAGGGTGCGCTGACGACACACCAGCAGAACCTCGCCACCTACCGGGCCTGGTGCGCGCGCACCGGAGTCACTGGCGGCGACCGGTACCTGATCATCAACCCGCTGTTCCACTGCTTCGGGTACAAGGCCGGAGTCCTCGCCTGCCTGCTGCAGGGCGCGACGATGGTGCTGCACTCGGTGTTCGACGCGGAGCAGGCCCTGACGGCCGTCGAAGCCGAACGCATCACCGTCCTGCCCGGGCCGCCCACGGTCTACACGACACTTCTGGACGCACCGGCACGGGCACAGTACGACCTGACCTCGCTGAGGCTGGCGGTGACGGGCTCCGCCGTGGTGCCGGTCGCCCTGGTGAAACGGATGCGGGCGGAGCTGTTTCCCGTGGTGCTCACCGCCTACGGGCTGACCGAGTCCTGCGGCACGGTGAGCGCATGCTCCCCGAGGACGACGACGAGACGGTCGCGCTGACCGCCGGACGGCCCATCGACGGAGTCGAGGTCGAGATCGCCGGCACAGGGGCGGACGGCTGCCGGTGGGACAGGACGGTGAGATCCTCGTGCGCGGCTACAACGTGATGCTCGGCTACCTGGACGACCCGCGGGCGAACGCCGAGGCCATCGGTCCGGACGGCTGGCTGACCACCGGCGACGTCGGGCATCTCGACGAGCGCGGCAATCTGACGGTCACCGGCCGCTCGAAGGAGATGTTCGTCGTCGGCGGCTTCAACGTCTACCCGCCGAGATCGAGCAGGTGATCGGCCGGCACGACGCCGTGTCCGAGACCGCGGTGATCGGCGTCGCCGACCCCGCCTCGGCGAGGTGGGACGCGCCTACGTGACCCTGCGTCCGGGCGGACGGCTCACGCCCGCGGAGCTCACCGACTTCTGCCGGGAGAGGCTCGCGAACTTCAAGGTTCCCCGCGAGGTCGTGGTGGTCGACGTGTTCCCGCGCAACTCCACCGGCAAGGTCGACAAGGCCGGACTGCGGCGCACCTGACAGCACACCGCATCGCGGCACGCGGCAGTCCCCGCGGTACCCGTGGCACACCGCGTCCGCACGCACACGAAGGACGGCACGATGAGCAATGAGGTTCTCGAATCGGTGCGTGCCCTGCTCCCGGCCATCGCGCAGAGAGCGGCCACCACCGACGAGTCACGGCGGATACCCGAGCAGACGATCCGTGAGCTCATCGGTGCGGGCGTCTTCCGGATGCTCCAGCCCCGCAGGTACGGCGGTCTGGAGAGCGATCCGGTGGACTTCTACGAGGTGGTGCGCGCGGTCTCCGCCGTCTGCTGCTCCACGGGCTGGGTGGCCTCCGTGCTCGGGGTGCACCCCTGGCAGCTCGGTCTGTTCGCCCCCGGGCGCAGGACGAGGTGTGGGGCAGGACCGCGACACCCTGGTTTCGTCCGCGTACGCCCCGGTCGGCCGGCTCACCGGCGTCGACGACGGCTACCGGCTCACCGGAAGGTGGAGCTTCTCCTCCGGCTGCGAGCATGCCGACTGGGCACTCCTGGGCGCTCTGGTCGTCGGCGCACAGGGCCGGCCGGTGGACTTCCTGACCGTTCTGGTGCCCCGGTCCGACTACCGGATCGAGGATGTCTGGGATGTGGTGGGACTGCGCGGAACCGGCAGCAACGACATCCTGGTCGACTCGGCCTTCGTCCCTGCCCACCGGGTGATCCGCAACTACGAGCAGGCACAGCTGAAGGGGCCGGGACAGCAGGTCAACCAGGGCCTCTCTACCGTCTTCCGTTCGGGGCCGTCTTCACCAGCGCCATCACCGCTCCGGTGATCGGCGCCGTGTCCGGCGGCTACGACTCCTATGTCTCCCTGATGAAGGAGCGGGTCCGGCTCAGCATGGGAGGCGGCAGGTTCGCCGAGGACCCCTTCGCCCAGGTTGCCATCGCCAGGGCGGCGTCCGACATCGACGCGTCGGTTCTGCAGATGGACAGGAACGTGCGTGAACTGTCCGCCTCGCGGCCGGGGAGCGGGAGATCCCGATGGAGCTGAGGCTGCGGACGCGCCGGGACCAGGTCCGGAGCACCGAGCGGGCCGTGGCCGCGATCGAGCTGCTGTTCAAGACGGCGGGCGGCAACTCCTGCGGCGCGGCAATCCCATCGAACGGGCCTGGCGGGACGCCATGCCGGCAGCGTCCACGTGGCCAACGACGTGGAACGGGCGCTGGCCATGTACGGCCGCGGGCCTTCGGTCTGACGGTCGAGGACAACCTGGTCTGACGGCAGTACCAGCACGAGCGTGGCTGAGCCCGGTCCCCGCGGGGACCGGGCTCACACCCACCACCCGGTATCACCCGGCGCTGTCCGGATGCGTGGCGAGGTAGCGGGCGGGGAACTCCCGCCCCGTGGACGGCCAGGTCCGCGCCGTTGATGTAACCGGACAGGCCGCTCGCGAGGAACAGGCAGGTCCGGGCGACGTCCTCGGGGACGGCCATCCGCGCCATCGGGATGATCCTCGCCACGGCGGCCCCGCCGTCGTCACCGTAGGCGGACGCCGCGTTCTCGGTGCGGATCAGTCCGGTGGTGATGTGGTTGACCCGCACTTTCGGCGCCCACTCCAGGGCCAGCGCCCGGGTCAGCGTGAGCAGTCCGGCCTTGGCGGCGGAGTACGCGGCCGTGCCGGGCTGCGGATCATGAGCGGATACGCTGCCGATGTTGATCACCGAACCGCCGTCCTGCTGGCGCCGCATGACCCTGTTGGCGGCCTGTGCGACGTAGAACGGTGCCAGCAGATTGAGCGCCACGATCTTCTCGACGAACCGAGGTGAGACGGTCGCGGCATCGGCGTCGGGGAACCACCGGCGTTGTTGACGAGTACGTCGAGCCGCCCGAACCGGTCAACCGTGCTGTCGACCAGGTCGGCGGCCGCTGCGGGATCGCGGACGTCGGTGCGCCGGAACACCGCGCGGCTCCCCTCGGCCTCGGGCAGGGACGGCGGATCGCTGCGACCGCAGACGGCGACCTGCGCTCCCGCGGCGAGGAACGCCTTGGCTATCGAGGCACCGATGCCCTTGGTACCACCGGTGACGACCACTACTCGCCCGGTGAAATCCAGCGGGTTGGCGATGTGCATTGCGCTCCCGGCCTCTGGTCGGTCCTTGGCTGATGGTGAATGGGTGGGCAGGCCGGCGGGGTCAGGCGGCTGTCAGCCCCAGGGCGCCGCAGATCCTGCCCCGGTGCCAGGCGGCCGTGCCGAACAGCTGGCCCGAGCCGTGGGCGCGCTTGAAGTAGCGGTGGGCGTCGTGCTCCCAGGTGATGCCGATCCCGCCGTGCAACTGGATCGTCTCGCCCGCCACCGCCGAGAACGCCTCGGAGCACACGGACTTGGCGACGGCGGCGCAGCGCGGCAGCGCACCGGGGTCCTCGTCGGCCGCGAAGGCCGCGCCGAGCGCCGCGGAACGCGCCGACTCCACGAGCACGTACGCGTCCGCGAGCCGGTGCTTGACCGCCTGGAAGGACCCGATGGCCCGGCCGAACTGGACGCGGTCCATGGCGTGGGTGACCGTGAGCTCCAGACTGCGCCCGGCCGCGCCGGCCTGTTCGGCCGCCAGCGCCGTGCAGGCGAGGTCAAGTACCTGGCTCAGCACCCGCTCACCGTCGCCGTCCGTGCCGATGAGCCGGCCGGCCGCCCGTCGAGGACCCACCGTGCCTGTGACCGGGTGAGGTCCATGGTCACCACCGGCTCGCGTCGCGTCCCCGGCCCGTCGACGGCCACCTGGAAGAGCGAAACACCCGCCTGCGTGCGTGCCGCGACGAGCAGTACATCGATGCCCCAGCCGTCCAGGACGTACTCCTTGGTCCCCGTGACGTGCCAGGCCCCACCGGGCCCCTGGACGGCCTCGGCCCGGACCGCCGCCGGATCCCAGCCCCCTGCTCCGCCCATGCCAGGGTTCCCACCGAGGTGCCCGCCGCCAGTGCGGGCAGCAGCCTCGCGCACGCCGCCTCGTCACCGGTGGCCAGCAATGCCCGTACGGTGAGCACCGCGGAGCCAGAAAGGGCAGCGGGCTCAGGCTCCGGCCCAGCTCCTCCATCACGATGTGGACGTCCCGGGTCCCGCCACCCGCCCGCCGTACTCCTCGGGGACGGCGAGAGGCCACGCCGATCTGTTCGGTCAACGGCCGCCAGGCCGCCGCGCCCTGATGACGGTCCAGGAGCGACCGTACGGCGGACCGCAGTTCCTCCTGCTCCTGAGTCAGCCTCATCCTGCCGCTCCTTTCTGTCCGGCGCACCACGCGCCGGAGCCGGTCCGCCTGCGCGCAGTGCGGTCAGACACCCAGGACCGGGCACGGCATGCGGCGGGGTGCCCCAGGCGTCGCGCAGCGGCGGGCCTTGCGGATCCACAGGGAGAGATCCAGCTCGTCGGTGTAGCCGAGAGCCCCGTGCAGTTGCAGCGCGGTGCGTGAGGCGGCGTACGCGGCTTCGCCCGCGGTCACCTTCGCCGCCGCGATCTCGCGTCCGGCCGCAGGATCGGACCTGCCGAGCGCCAGGGCGGCCGAATGGATCAGAGGACCGGCGAACTCCAGGGCGATGAGCGTGTCCGCGAGCCGGTGTCTGACCGACTGGAAGGAGCCGATAACGGTCCCGAACTGGGTGCGCTGCTTGACGTAGTCGACCGTACGCGTGAGCAGGGCGTACCCCAGTCCGAGGGCCTGGGCGGCGGTCGCCAGCGCCGCCACATCAGCGGCGTGCGCGGCCGCTCGGGCCACCGCGGTTCCCCGCGCGACGACGCTGCCGCCGGACGGCCTGGCGAGGCGCCGGGCCGGATCGGCGGAGAGCTGCACCTCGCCGGTACGCCCGGCAAGGCGCAGGGTGTCGCCCTCCACCATGAACACCGCGTCGGCGGCGTCCGCGTCCAGGGCGTAGGGGCCTGTCGACGGCATCCGCCCAAGGGTGGCCATCGTCTTGCCCGAGGAGATACCGGACAGCCACATCGAGGCCGCCGTTTCGTCACCCAGCCGGTCGAGCAGCGCGGCGGCGGCCACGGTCTCGACCAGCGGCCCCGGCACCGCGTGGCGGCCGAGCTCGGTGAAGGCGACGGTCAGTTCGAGGGGAGCGGCCCAAGTCCCTCGTGCCGCTCCGGTACGGCGAGGGCGAAGACACCGGCATCGGCGAGCCGGGTCCACAGGGCGCGCCGGGACCGTGGTCGCCGGAAGCCCAGGACCGGATCGTGCCGGGGTGTGCGACGAGGCGAGCATCCCGTCCAGGGACCGGGCGAAATCCGTTGCTCGTCGTCGAGGAGGAACCGCATCAACGGCGTCCCTTCGGCAGGCCGAGCAGCCGCTCGGCGATGATGTCGCGCTGGATCTCGTTGGTACCGGCGTAGATGGGTCCTGCCAGCGAGAAGGTGTAGCCCTCGGCCCAGGAGCCGTGTCCGGGCGCGTCGGCGGCCTGGTCGGACAGTTCGCCGTACGGACCGAGCAGGTCCAGAGCCGTCTCGTGCAGGGCGATGTCGAATTCGGACCAGAAGACCTTGTTGAGGCTGGAGCTGGCCCCTGCCGAGGCGTCCCTGGCCTGTCCGCCGCCCGTCGGCGAGCCCGCCTCCGCGGTGAGGCGCGATGCGCCCGCGTAGGAGAAGAGCTGGTAGGCGCGTGCGCCGATCACTGCGTCGGCGACCCGGTCGCGCAGCTCCGTGTCGGCCGGGTCGGCACGTTCGCGCCACAGGTCCGTGAGCCGGTTCGCGGCCGCGGTGAACCGGCCGGGACTGCGCAGAGTCAGCCCGCGCTCGTTGCCCGTGGTGCTCATGGCTATCCGCCAGCCCTGGCCGGGCTCGCCGATCACGTCCTCGTCGGGTACGAACACCTCGTCGAGGAAGAGCTCGGCGAACGCGGGCTTTCCGTCGAGCCGTCCGATCGGCCGGACTGTCACGCCTTCGGCGTCCAGCGGGAACATCAGATACGTCAGACCCCGGTGCGGGCGGTCGGCACCGGGATCGCTGCGGAAGAGCCCGAACGCCCGGTCGGCGAAGGCGGCCCGTGAGGACCAGGTCTTCTGGCCGCTGAGTAGCCAGCCGCCGTCGGTGCGCACGGCCGTCGAGCTCAGCGAGGCGAGGTCGGAGCCGGACTCCGGTTCGGACCAGGCCTGCGCCCAGATGACCTCGCCGCTCGCCATGGCAGGCAGGACCCGGGAGCGCTGCTCGGCCGTGCCGTGCTCGAAGAGGGTCGGGGCGAGGAGATTGATCCCGTTCTGGGCGACCCGGCCGGGTGCGCCGGCTGCGTAGTACTCCTCCTCGAAGACCAGCCAGCGCAGCAGGGAGCTGCCGCGGCCACCGTATTCCCGGGCCAGGACACCACCGACCAGCGGTCGTCGAAGAGCGTGCGCTCCCACTGCCGGTGGGCGGCGAAACCCTCGGCGGTCTCCAGTGAGGGCAGGGCGGTGGCGGGGACGTGCGCGGTCAGCCAGGCGCGCGCCTCGGCCCGGAAAGCGTCCTCGTCCCCGGTGAAGTCGAGGTCCATCAGGATCCGGCCTCCTTCATCGCACGGATGTCCATGCCCCGAGCGAGTCGGAGGCCGTCTCGGCGTTGTGCGCGTGTGCGAGGTGGTGCAGCCCGAAGACCGAGTCCAGGCCGTTGTGCAGACCCTGCAGATCCTCCGCCTGGTTGACCGCGCGTTTGGTCAGGGCGAGACCCAGCCGGGGCATCTCGGCGATACGCGCGGCCAGTTCATGGCTGGCACCGGCCAGCTCGGCCCGCGGCACGACCCGGTTGACCATGCCGACCTCGTACGCCCGCTGCGCGCTCATCCGGTCGCCGGTGTAGAGGAACTCCTTGGCGATGCGCGGCGGCATCACCCACGGGTGGGCGAAGTACTCGACGCCGGGATCCCCATCCGGACCACCGGATCGGAGAAGAAGGCGTCGTCGGAAGCGATGATCAGGTCGCACACCCAGGCGAGCATGAGGCCGCCCGCCACGCACGCGCCCTGCACGGACGCGATGACGGGCTTGGGCAGTTCGCGCCAGCGGCGGCACATCCCCAGGTAGACCTCGGACTCGCGGGCGAAGCGGCTCTCCGCGCCCTCCTTGTCCGAGTGGTCCCACCACAGGCCTGCCTTGCGGTCGAACGGCAGGTGGGCGTCCCGCTCCGGGTGCCGATGTCGTGGCCGGCCGAGAAGTGCTTTCCCGCCCTGCGAGGACGACGACCTTGATGTCGCTGTCACCGGCCGCCCGGTAGAAGGCCCGGTCCAGGGCGTAGGTCATCGCGGAATTCTGGGCGTTGCGGTAGTCGGGCCGGTTCAAGGTCACGGTTGCGACCGGGCCCTGCTGCTCGTAGCGCACCGGTTCATCGTGGGCAGTGGACATCCGCCACTCCTTCCTAACAAGTGTTTGGTAGATTAACGTACGTCCATGAGCAGCGTCGAGGAGTTCCGCGCCGAGATCCGCGGCTGGCTTTCCGCACACCTCACCGGTGAGTTCGCGAGCCTGCGCGGTCGAGGCGGTCCGGGCCGGGAGCACGAGGCGTTCGCCGAACGCCTCGGCTGGGAACGGCATATGGCGGCCGGGGCTGGACCTGCGTGGGCTGGCCCGAGGAGTACGGCGGCAGGGGCGCGAGCATCGAACAGCAGGTCGCCTTCCATGAGGAGTACGCACTGGCCCGCGCACCCGCCCGGGTCAACCACATCGGGGAACAGCTGCTCGGCCCGACGCTCGTCGCGTTCGGCACACCGGAGCAGCGGGCGCGATTTCTGCCGCGGATCGTCGCGGCCGAGGAGTTGTGGTGCCAGGGCTACAGCGAGCCGGACGCCGGCTCCGACCTGGCCAACATACGGACCAAGGCCGAACGGGAGGGAGGGAGTGGGTGATCAACGGACAGAAGACCTGGACGTCACTCGCCCAGGACTCGCACTGGTGCTTCGTGGTGGCCAGGACCGAACCGGGATCGGTGCGCCACCATGGCCTGTCCTACCTGCTGGTCCCGCTCGGCCAACCCGGCGTCGAGGTAAGGCCGATCAGTCAGCTGACCGGTACCTCCGAGTTCAACGAGGTCTTCTTCGACGGGGCCCGCACCGAAGCCGGGAACATCGTCGGGGCACCGGGGAGGGTGGAAGGTGGCCATGGCCACCCTGGGCTTCGAACGCGGAGTGTCCACGCTCGGCCAGCAGGTCGGATTCCGCCAGGAACTGGAAGCCCTCATGGACCTGGCCCGGCGCAACGGTGCGGCCGGCGACCCGCTGATCCGCGACCGTCTGGCCCGCGCCTGGACCGGCCTGGAGACCATCCGCTTCAACGCCCTGCGGATGCTCGACGGTGTCGCGGCCGGAGCCCCGGCCCGGAAGCCTCCATCGGCAAGATCTTCTGGGCGACCTGGCACCGCGAACTGGGCGAACTCGCCATGGACGTCTGCGGCGCCGGGGCATGCTCGCCGCCGGTGAGCCGTACGACCTCGACGACTGGCAGCGGCTGTTCCTCTTCTCCCGCTCCGACACCATCTACGCCGGATCCAACGAGATCCAGCGCAACATCATCGCCGAGCGCGTCCTCGGCCTGCCCAGGAGGCCCGCCCATGACCACGCAGCCGAGTTACGTACCCGGCCACAGCCTGCTCCAAGGACGCTCGGCAGTGATCACCGCCGCCGCGGGAGCGGCATCGGCGGCGCCACCGCCCGCAAGTTCCTGGAGGAAGGAGCCGGCGTCGTCATCGGTGACGCCCACGAGCGCCGGCTCAAGGAGAGCGCCGCGGCGCTGGCGGCCGAGTTCGGTGCGGACCGGGTCGCCGGACTGCCGTGCGACGTCACCGACGAACAGCAGGTCGCCGCCCTCTTCGACCTCGCCGACGCGCGGCACGGCGGCCTCGACATCGTCGTCAACAACGCGGGTCTCGGCGGGACATCGGACCTCGTCGACATGTCCGACGAACAGTGGTCACGGGTCCTGGACGTCACGCTGAACGGAACCTTCCGCTGCACCGGGCCGCCCTGCGCCGGATGCGGGCGCGGGGCGGCGGAGGCGTCATCGTCAACAACGCCTCGGTGGTCGGCTGGCGCGCCAGCGTGGCCAGGCACACTACGCCGCGGCCAAGGCGGGTGTCATGGCCCTCACCCGCTGCTCCGCCCTGGAAGCAGCTGACTTCGGTGTGCGCGTCAACGCCGTCGCCCCAGTCTCGCCATGCACCCGCACCTGGTGAAGGTCACCACCCCGAACTCCTGGCAAGCCTCACCGAGCGTGAGGCGTTCGGAGCTACGCGGAGCCCTGGGAGATCGCCAACGTGATCGTCTTCCTGGCCAGCGGCTACTCGTCGTACATGACCGGTGAGACCATACCGGTCAGCAGTCAGCGGGCGTGAGAAGCAGATGCGAGGACACTGCGGGGCGGCCCGCCGGACGGCAGCGGGCGGGCCCTGTGAGCCCGTCCGCCGAGCGGCACGGCGAACTCCTGGCCGTCGCGGCCGAGGTGTTCGCCGCGCGGGCTACAACGCCACGACCGTCCGCAGGATCGCAGACGAGGCCGGGCTGCTCGCGGGCAGCCTGTACTACCACTTCGACTCCAAGGAGTCGATGCTGGACGAGATCCTGTCCACGTTCCTGGACGAGCTGTGGGCCGGATACGACGGCGTGCTCGCCGCCGGGCTCGATCCGCGCGAAACCATCGAGGCGCTGGTCACGGAGTCGTTCCGGGAGATCGACCGGCACCGGGCCGCAGTCGCCATCTACCAGAAGGAATCCAGGCACCTGGCCGCCCTGCCGCGATTCTGCTACCTCGCCGATTCCCAGGTGAGGTTCGAGAACGTCTGGCTCGCCACCCTGGAGCGCGGCGTGGCCGCCAAGGCCTTCCGTGCCGATCTCGACATCCGGCTCACCTACCGGTTCGTGCGCGACACCGTATGGGTCGCGGCTTCCTGGTACCGGCCGGGCGGACTGCACAGCCCGAGGAGATCGCCCGTCAGTACCTGTCGATGGTGCTGGACGGAGTCGCGCTCCGGACTTGAGGAACCATCGTGGACGCCACGTGTCCACGGCCACCCAGCAGACCACATCGCTAAGGAGCAGCCATGGCCGAGGCCTACATCGTCGAAGCTGTCCGTACCCCGTCGGACGCCGCAAGGGGACTGGGGCCGTGCACCCCGCCGACCTCGGGCGCACGTGCTGAAGGCGCTCGTCGAGCGGACGGGCATCGACCCGCCGCCGTCGAGGACGTCGTCTTCGGCTGCCTGGACACGGTCGGTCCGCAGGCCGGCGACATAGCGCGCACCGCATGGCTGGCCGCCGGCCTGCCCGAGAAGTGCCGGGGACCACGGTGGACCGCCAGTGCGGTTCCTCGCAGCAGGCCGTGCACTTCGCGGCCCAGGGCGTGCTTTCGGGCACCAGGATCTAGTGGTCGCCGGCGGCACCAGAACATGACGATGATCCCGATCGCCTTCGCCTCCCGGCAGGCCGCCGAGCCGCTCGGACTCACCGAGGGCCCTACGCGGCTCCGAGGGCTGGCGGGCCCGGTACGGGGACCAGCCCGTCAACCAGTTCCACGGCGCCGAAATGATCGCCGCGAAATGGGGATCAGCCGTCGCGACCAGGAGGAGTTCGCCCTGCGCTCGCACCGGCGGGCCGCGCAGGCCGCCGACGAGGGCCGCTTCGACCGCGAGACCGTCGCCTACGGCGAGGTGAGCGCCGACGAGGGCCGCGGCGTGACACCACGCTGGAGAAGATGGCGAATCTTGCTCCGGTGGTGCCCGGCGGCACCATCACAGCAGCCTGCTCCTCGCAGGTCTCCGACGGCGCCGCGGCCATGCTGATCGCCTCCGAGCGTGCGGTGCGCGAGCACGGGCTGACCCGAGGGCCCGCATCCATCACCTCTCGGTGCGCGGCGAGGACCCGATCCGGATGCTGTCCGCGCCGATCCCCGCGACGGCCTACGCGCTGAAGAAGGCCTCGATGTCCATCGGCGACATCGACCTGGTCGAGATCAACGAGGCTTTCGCGCCGGTCGTCCTGGCCTGGCTCAAGGAGACCGGCGCCGACCCCGGCCGGGTCAACGTCAACGGCGGGCGATCGCCCTCGGCCACCCGCTGGGCGCGACCGGCGTCCGGCTGATGACGACGCTGCTGCACGAACTGGAGCGCACCGGTGGCCGGTACGGTCTGCAGACCATGTGCGAGGGCGGCGGCCAGGCCAACGTGACGATCATCGAACGGCTCTGAGACAGCGGGCTCGCATACACGGACGGGGCGGCCGGTTCTCCGGCCGCCCGTCCCGGTGCCCGCGTCGCCGCCCGCGCGCGCTGGATCACGGCGCCTGCGGCAGGCCCTGAGCGTGGCGTGCGCCTGGGCCATGATCCGGTCGACCAGCTCCGCGCAGGACGGCAGATCCTCGATGAGGCCGGCGACCTGGCCGGAGGCCATCACACCGAGGTCGGCGCGTCCCTCGACCATCGACGCCTTCAGCATCATCGGAGTGTTGGCCGCCAGCAGGACCTGACTCCAGCTCAGTTCCTTGCCGTGCTTCATCGCCAGGCCGTCCCGCACCAGCCCGCCCAGCTCGCCCCGGACTCCTTCTTGAAGGCCGCGGCATGGCGTACCGCTCGCAGCAGCGAGGCGGTGCGCCCCGAGTGCTCCAGGGCGTCGACCAGATCCGTACGGAGCATCCGGTGCGGCAGCCCGTCCACCTTGGTGGTGACGGTGACGTCCTTCACCGTCGCGGCCAGATACCGCCCCTTGACCTCGTCGGGGACCGTGCTGTCGGAGGTGAGCAGGAAGCGGGTGCCCATCGCGATGCCCGCGGCCCCGTAGGCCAGCGCCGCGACGAGGCCGCGGCCGTCGTGGAAGCCGCCTGCCGCGACGACCGGGATATCGACGGCATCCACGACCTGGGGCAGCAGCACCGTGGTGGCGACGTCCCCGGTGTGGCCGCCGCCCTCACCGCCCTGCACCACCACGGCGTCCGCGCCCCAGGCGGCGACCTTCTCGGCGTGCCGCCGGGCACCGATCGACGGGATGACGACCACCCCGGCGTCCTTGAGCCGTGCGATCAGCTCCTGCGAGGGCGCCAGCGCGAACGAGGCGACCTTCACACCCTCATCGATGATGACGCGCACACGCTCCGCCGCATCCCCGCGTCGGCCCGCAGATTGACGCCGAACGGAGCGTCCGTACGGGATTTGACCTCGCGTACGGCGGAGCGGAGCTGTGCGACCGTCATGGTGGCGGAGGCGAGGACGCCGAGCGCGCCGGCCTCGGCGGCTGCCGACACCAGGCGGGTCCGGCCACCCAGCCCATTCCCGTCTGCACGATGGGGTAGCGCACCCCGGTCAGTTCGGTGAGCGCGGTCGGGATCGTCGGCTGCCCGCTCATGCGGGAACCTCGCGCTCGCGCAGCCCTTCGGGTCGATGACCTCACGGATCAGCCGCAGTTCACCGGCGGTGGGTTCGCGGGTGAATGACACCTCGTCCGGGACGGCGAGCGCGAAGCCGGTGGCCCCGGTGATCTCGTCGAGGGTGACGCCGGGGTGCAGGGAGCGCAGCCGCATGGTGCGGTCGGGGTCTCGAAGTCGAAGACCCCGAGGTTGCTGATGACCTCCGGGATCCGGTGATACCGGGACGCGGAGGGGCCCGCCGCGGCCGCGCGGTCGTAGCCGACCCCGCTGACCATGTCCACCTGCTCGACGAACACCCGGGCCGAATGCCGGGGAACCCAGTAACTGGTTGGGTTGTTCAGGGTGTTGACCGGAGCCCCCGAACGCCCAGCAGTTGCCGCGTCGGGCGGGCCCAGTCGCCGATGCAGGAGATGTTCTGGTTGCCGTACCGGTCGATCTGGCTGGCGCCCATCATCACGTGCCGCCGGCCGGTGGCGGTCAGCGCGAGGTGCTGGCGAAACGGCAGCCAGCCCTCCACGACGCCGGCCTTCGCCCCGACCGCCGGCACATCGCCGATGAGCAGCGCCTCGCCGTCGGTCAGCAGCAGATCGGGGAGAAGGTGAGCTTCGCCAGCCGGGCCCCGATCGTCGGGATGGTTCCCATCGGGCTGGCCAGTACCTCGCCGGCGTTCCGCCAGGCCTCGGCGCAGGCCACCGCACAGCGCTCGGCCCGGGTCGCGGTGGTGAGTGTCCTGGTGCCGCTCATGCTTCCTCCTCGGTGTGGAACGCGGTGACGGCGGCCTGGTAGGCGGCCTCGTCCCCGGACAGGAACCGCTCGCTGAACGCCTGCCACGCCGCGGGGTCGCGGGCGGCCTGGGCGTAGGCGCGCTGGAATGCCTCGTCGCGGTCGTGATCGGGTACGCAGGAGGTGAAGTGCGCGCCGTTCGGGGTCTCGACGACCCCGTCCACGAACATGCGCTTGACCAGGAGCGTCTGCGGGCCGTGCACCTTGAGCAGCTCGGACGTCTCCACGATCCGTTCGCAGGAGACGTACGCCCGGTCGGCGGCCTCACAGAACAGGTCGTCGAAATACGGGTCGGGGCCGAGGTACTGGCCGTTGCCCTGCGCATCGGCGCGGTTGAGGTGCACCAGTGCGGCGTCCAGACGCAGGGCGGGGACGGCGACCAGCTCCTCTGCGTCCTCGTACGGCGAAACGACCGTGCGCAGCGAGGGTTGACCTTCATCACATCCGAGCCCAGACCGGCCCGTACGGGCATGAAGGGCAGCCGGTGCGCTGCCGCGGTCAGCCCCGACATGAACATCGCCTCGTCCAGCTCGGTCATCTCGAACGCGCCGCGCTGCCTCGCCGCGGTGAAGTGCGGTTCGAGCGGTATGGAGTCGAGGGTGGCGAACGCCGCCACCAGCTTGCGGATCTTCCCGGCGGCAGCGAGCAGGCCGACGTCAGGACCTCCGTACGACACAACGGTCAGATCGGTGATGTCCGACCGCAGCAGCGCCGGACCAAGGCCATCGGCTTGCGCCGCGAGCCCCAGCCGCCGATGCCGATCGTCATACCGCTCTCCAGACGGCCGACGACGTCGGTCGCGGTCATTGTCTTGTCACTGCTCACGACTGCTTCTCCCGGTCCGTGCCGAAGGTGTCGCGTACGCGGTCGGCGACGCCACTGAGGTTGGCCTCGAAGGTGAAGCCCTGTTCGAAGCGGTAGCTGCGGCGGACGTCGACCGGGTCGATGCCGTTGATCGCAGCCTTGGCCAGGCGGATGAGAGTGCCGTCCTTGGCCGCGATCTCCCCGGCCAGTTCCATGGCCGCGCCCCTCAGTTGCGCGCGGGGCACGACCCGCCACACGGAACCGTGCGTGTGCAGTTCCTGGGCGGTGGCGGTCCGCGAGGTGTAGTACAGCGCACGCATCAGATGCTGGGGACCAGCCGGGCCAGGTGGGTGGCGGCCCCGAGGGCGCCCCGGTCCAGCTCGGGCAGGCCGAAGGTGGCGTCGTCGCTGGCGACGATGGCGTCGGCGTTGCCGACCAGGCCGATGCCGCCGCCCAGGCAGAACCCGTGCACCGCGGCGACCACCGGGACCTCGCACTCGTAGACAGCCGCGAACGCCTCGTAGCAGCCGCGATTGGCGCCGATCAGCGCCTCGTGCCCGTCGGCGCGCTGCATCTCCTGATGTCGACGCCCGCGTTGAAGCCGCGGCCCTCGGCGGTGAGCAGCACGCACCGCACCCGTGGGTCGGCGCCGGCGGCGCACCGCCGCGGCCAGGTCGTACCAGCCGCGCACCGGAAGGGCGTTGACCGGAGGGAAGTCCACTGTGACGACGGCGATGCCCTCGTGAGGGGCGGAGGTGGAGACACCCATGAGTTAATCAGCTACCTTTCCACCAAACATTTGTTAGGCAGGAAGGTAGCAGCGATCCACGCATCGCGGGAGTGGCCATGCCACTGAGTGATCCGCCGCCGGCTCCGGAACCTGAAACGCCCTACCGAAAGGACACCTCATGACCGCATCGACCCCCTGTGCGCCGGATGCGTCGCCGTCGTCACCGGCGCGGGCCGCGGACTGGGCCGCGCACATGCCCTGGCCTTCGCGGCCGAAGGGGCGAAGATCGTCGTCAACGACCTCGGCGTGGGCCTCGACGGCTCCGGTGAGCTCACCGGCCCCGCTCAGCAGGTAGTCGACGAGATCCGCGCGGCCGGCGGCGAGGCGGTGGCACACGGCGGTGACATCGCGACAGCCGAGGGCGCCGCCACACTGATCGCCACCGCACTCGACACCTTCGGCCGGCTGGACACCCTGGTCAACAACGCCGGCTTCCTGCGTGACCGGATGCTGGTCAACCTGGACGAGGACGACTGGGACGCGGTGATGCGCGTCCATCTCAAGGGCCACTTCCTGACGTTGAAGCACGCTGCCGCGCACTGGCGGGCCGAGGCCAGGAGGGCCGCACCCCGGTGGCACGCGTCATCAACACAAGCTCCGGCGCGGGACTGCTCGGCAGCGTCGGACAGGAAACTACTCCGCGGCCAAGGCGGGCATCATCGGCCTGACACTGGTCGCCGCCGCGGAGATGGGCCGATACGGAGTACAGGTCAACGCCGTAGCCCCGGCCGCCAGGACGCGGATGACGGAGCACACCTTCGCCGAGACCATGGCCGCTCCCGAGGGCGGATTCGACGCCATGGCCCCGGAGAACGTCTCACCGCTCGTCGTCTGGCTCGGCTCCCCTCGTCGGCCGGTGTCACGGGCCGGGTCTTCGAGGCGGAGGCCGGCCGGATCACCGTGATGGAGGGCTGGCGCCCGGGCCCACCGCCGACAAGCCGTCCCGCTGGAGCCCGTCGGAGGCCGGCGAGGCGGCGCTCGAACTGCTCGCCGGCTCGCAGCCTCCGCAGCCCGTGTACGGAGCACGCTGAACGACGGGCAGGCGGACGGGATCCGGCGGGGCCACAGCCGCACCGCCCGGATCCCGGCCGGTGTGCGGGCCGTTCAGGAACGGGCCTCGCCGGGCGGGAGCGCCTGCTCCCGCGTACCCCGTCAGCGAGCAGCTCCGGGGATTGCGGACGTCCGTCGAGGATCCGGTTGGTGCGGGTCATGACCTGCCACCCGGCCGCCGAACGCCGCAGCCGCCAGTGGTTGGCGGTGGCACGGCGGACGACGTAGCCGCCCTCCTCGTGCACCACCATCAGCGAATGGCAGACCGCGACCGCCTCATCGCCCCCGACCAAGATGTGCGGCGGGCCCACGAGGTGTGCGCAACCCGCCCGGATCCAGCCCTGGTGGGCGGTGGAACGGACCATCGCACGGATCTGCTCCCGGCCGGCCAGGAAGACCTCGTCGATGTCGTAGACCCCGTCCTCCTCCCACAGCGCGGCGACCGCGTCGGCGCCACCGCTGTCCACGAGCGGACCGTACGACGCCATCAGGCGCGCGATGTCGCGCTCGTCCTCGAGCTGTCGCAGACGTTCCTCGAGAGCCTCCAGCCGGTCCTCGGCCTTGGGATCTGCGGTCATGGGTCCTCCTCCTGAGGGCGACTCTTCGGGGGCGGGTGCCCGCTGCGCGATTTCCGGGCATGTCAGCCCAGCGTCGCGGAGACAGCGGCAAGAGCCTCGACCTGTTCCACGTAGTGGCCGGCGGACTCGGCTGCCAGGACACGCTCACCAGCGTGGCACCGGCATCGGCGACCTTCCTGAGCGTCGCTGCCGTCCGTTCCCCGGCCCCCGACGGATCGAGGGGCCGGCCGGCGCTGAGCACGACCTCGAAGCCCTCCGGGAGCTCCGCACCATCGACCATGTCCCGCAGCCGGTCCAGCGGCAGCCCGAAGGGCACCAGCCGTCGCCGTACGCCACAGCACGGCGTAGCGAGCGTGGTGTACGCCCGCCGATCCACAGCGGTACCCGGTCCTGCACCGCATGCGGCTCCACAACGAATTCGTCGTAGTCGAAATGCTCCCCGTGGTAAGCTGGTTCACGCTGGGACAGGCTCGCGCGCAGCGCCGCGAGGGCATCGTCCGCGATCCCTCCGCGGCCCTCGAAGGTCGCACCGAGCAGAGCGAACTCCTCCTCCAGGCTGCCGACGCCGAGGCCGAGCACCAGACGTCCGCCCGAGATACGGTCCAGGGTGCCGAAGCGCTTGGCGATGGCCAGCGGATGGTGGTAGCCGAGCACCAGGACCTGGGTGGCGAGACGGATGCGGTGAGTACGGGCGGCGAGGTAGCCGAAGGTCGCGAGCGGGTCCCAGTACGTGCCGCCGCGCTGTTCGGCGATCTCCGCGGGGACCGCCACATGCTCGGAGCAGGTGAGGTGGTGGAAGCCGAGCCGGTCGGCGGCCCCGGCGATGGCAGCGAGCTCCTCGATGCCGGCGGTGCGCTCCCACGGGGAGTGGGCACCGGGGACGGCCGTGACGACGGGGCTGGTGATTCCTAGCCGCATGGGCACCTCTCTGGGGCAGACGGGAGCCGCCATCCAAGCGGGCCGGGCCCACCGCGCGCCGGGCTCGTCCCGGTGGGCGGGAAGCCCGCACCCGTCCCACTGAGCGGAAACCGGTTCTCCGGGGCCCGACCCGGCCGACGATCATCGGTGGTCACCGGAGAGGGGTCCGTGAGCAGAGCAGCCGTGACGAGACAGCCCGCCGAACCCAGGTCGGCCAAGCAGCAGGAGCGGTACGCACGCATGCTGCGCGCTGCCGGCCGGCTCGGCGCGCAGCACGGCCTGGAACGGATGCAGATGCACGACGTCGCCCGCGAAGCCGGCGTCGCGATCGCCACGCTCTACCGCTACTTCCTTCCAAGACGCATCTGTTCGCCGCCCTCATGCACGACCGGGTCGGACGGCTCGACACCGAGCCCCTCGCCGCCGCCGTGGCTGGGGCCGGTCGAGGCGGTCAGCGAACTGCTGGTGAGAGCGAGCGGGCAGCTCTTCGAGCAGCCGCTGCTGGCCCTGGCGATGATGCAGTCCAACAACGCCGCGTTCGTCGGCGGCGGCACCACGGTCCGGCAGACCGACGAGATCATCAGGGACCTGCTGCTGCGCACCGCCTCGGTCGACTGTCCCTCGGGCGGGATGTGCGTGTCGTGCGCATCCTGGAGCAGGCGTGGTACGGCCTCCTCACCACCGTTCTCTACGAGGTCGTCGCCCGAGGCCGCGTACGAGGGCATCCGCCTGGCCTGCCGTCTCCTTCTCGCGCCCGTGCCGGCCCGCCGGCCCTGACCTCCGTTCACCGGGAGCGGCCGAGCCCTGCCGCGCGGGTCTGCCTACGCTGGAGAACGCCGGAACCGGAGCTCCCGACAGCCAGGGCGGTACAGCAGGGCCCGTCGGCAGCCCGGGACGGCACGCATGCATCGCTGACCGACCAGAGGAGAGTCCATGCCGCGCTGTGTTGTTGTGACCGGAGCAGGGTCCGGGATCGGATCCGCACTCACCGCACTGCTGCGCTCCCACGGCGACCGGGTGATCGGTGTGGATCTGCGCGGCGGCGACATCGATGCCGACCTGTCCACCCCGGCCGGTCGCGCGGCCGCGGCCGCCGCCGCGAGCGTTGCGGCCGGGGGCGTGGTGGACGCCGTCGTCACCTGCGCCGGTACGTCGGTGCCGGGGAGGAATGGTGACCGTGAACTACTTCGGCACCACCGAGTTCGTGACAGCGCTCCAGCCGGCCCTCGCCGCCTCCGGCGACCCGCGGGTGGTGGTCATCGGCTCCATCTCGGGGACACAGCCCGCGGACGCCGCTGTCGTCGAAGCCTGCCTCGGTTCCGACGAAGAGGGTGCGCTCCAGCACGCCAGGGCCGCCATCGCGGACGGACGCGAGCGGCAGCTCTATCCCTCGTCCAAGTCGGCGCTGGCCCAGTGGGCCAGGAGCACGGCCCTGGCCGGGGATGGGCGGATGCCGGTATCGCCCTCAACGTCGTGGCGCCCGGCATCGTGCTCACACCGATGAGCGCGGGGCTGTTCGACGACCCGCGATGAAGAAGGTGATGGACGGGGCCGTTCCCATGCCGCTCAACGGCTATCTGAAGCCGAGGACGTCGCCCGTGCGGTGGCGTTCCTCGCCTCGGTGGAGAACACCCACATCACGGGGCAGGTGCTGTACGTCGACGGTGGCGCGGAAGCGGCCCTGCGCGGCCCTTCGGTGTTCTGAGCCCGCCGTACCGGCCCGGTTGCGCCGGCCCGGTCGCGCCGGCCCGGTCCCCGCGTGTGGGCGGGGCCGGCCGGGCACCTCAGGGCTGCACGGCCCGCCGCAGGACCTTGCCGGTCGCGTTGCGCGGGAGACTCTCCGTTGTCAGACGCCAGTGCTTGGGCACCTTGAAGTAGGCCAGTTCGTTCGTGGCGTACTCCCGCAGCACGTCCTCGGTGAGGCCGGAGTCCGGCACGGTCACCACGACGGCCGCGACTTCCTGGCCCAGACCGGGGTGCGGAACCCCATCACCAGACATTCCCGTACCCGGGGTGCTCGGCCAGTACGGTCTCGATCTCGGCGGGTAGACGTTCTCACCACCCCGGATGATCAGGTCCGAGCGGCGGCTGCTCAGGTGCAGACGCCCCTGTCTGAGACAGCCGAGGTCACCGGTGCGCAGCCAGCGGTCCGCGTCGATGGCATCCGCGGTGGCCCGCGGGTCACCCCAGTAGCCCAGCATGTTGAAGGCGCTGCGGACGCAGACCTCACCCTCCTCGCCCTCGGGCAGGGTGTTGCCCAGCGGATCCCGGATCTCCAGGCTCACACCGGTGACCGGCCTGCCGAGCGTGCCGGGCGCCTGGGCCAGGTCCTCGGCGGAGGCGGCGGCGACCGCGGTACAGGACTCGGTCAGACCGTAGCTGTCCACGAGCGAGTTCCGTGCGAACGGCAGATGCTTGCGCAGGCGCTCCTTGAACTCCGTCGATGACGGCGCGGAGGCCAGCGAGAACGCGGTCAGCGAGGACGTGTCGTACGCCTCGGCCCGGCCGTGTTCCAGGAGCCGGTGGGCCATGGTGGGGACCGCCCCAGTTCGTGACGCGTTCACGTTCCACCATGGCGAGCACGGCGTCGGCGTCGAACGCGCCCTGGTGCAGCGCGACCCTGCTGCCGGTCGCCAGCCGCGGCACGGCGAGGTTGTGCAGGCCCGCGATGTGGAACAGCGGAAGCACGAGCAGGTAGACGCGGTCCTGTCCGGTCAGCGGGTCGCCGAGCTCTTCCCGCAGGGCGTCGTTGAGGCGGTGGTACTCCACGACGGCCAGCAGATTGCGGTGGCTGTGGACCGCGCCCTTGGGCCGGCCGGATGTACCTGAGGTGTAGAGGATGACCGCAGGGTCGTCTTCCACGACGTCGGCGCGGGGCAGCGGCTCGTCGGCGTACCGAGTGGCGAAGCGCGTGATGTCCTGCTCGACCGAGAGCACCGGTACGGTGCAGCCGGCCAGTTTGGTGGCCTGTTTCGCGTCGGCGACCACCAGCGAGGGGTCGCGTTCTCGATGCCGTAGCCGAGTTCGCGAGACGACCACCAGGCGTTGAAGCCGACCATCACGGCGCCGATCGACACGGTGGCCCAGAACGTCTGGATCCACTCGGCACTGTTCGCCGCGGCGATGGCGACCCGGTCGCCCTTGGCTATGCCGTACTCCTCACGCAGAACCCGCGCCAGCGAGGCGACCTGGGCCGCGTGCCCGGCGAAGGTGAGTCTGCGGTCCGCGCTGACGATGTAGTCGCGGTCCGCGTAGCCGACGGATTCGTGCAGCACCTCGTGCAGTGCACGATGACGCCGGGTGAAGACGGGCATGCGGGTGCCCAGGACTTCCTCCTCGGCGAGCTCGAACCGGCCACCGGGGCCGGTGAGTTCGGTCATGACGGCGAGCGCGTTGGGGCGGTGGTCCGTTTCGCTGGGCATCGAGGACTCCTCTGGGGCGTCGGGGACTCCACTGGGGATCGCGGTCATGCCAGTGTCGGCCCAGTCCCGGCCGCGGCCCCGTCCGGTTCCGGTCACTGGGACTTGGGGGATGACCGCCTGCGCTCCCTCCCGTGCCGACAGCCTCCCCAGCACCTGCCGCAACGGTTCCCGGTGAGTGGGATACGCCGCGTCGGCCGGTTTTCGCCCACCGTAGCGTCCCCACCTGATGTGACCCCAGCCACTTCCCCACTCCATGCCAGCGGATTACTGGAGGAAGAAATGAAGCGAGCACCACGGGTTCGCGCCCGCACTGCCGCCGCACTCGCTGCCATGGCGATGCTCACCTCCGCGTGCGTAGCAGCGGAGGAAGGCGGCACCGCCAAGAAGCGGACGGCGGAGCGAGGCCGCTACGAGTTCGGAATCACCGGCGACCAGGGCAAGCCCGGCAAGCCGGTACGCGGCGGCACGCTGCACTTCGCCGACTACACCGAGGCCCGCAGCCTCAGCCCCGCGGCCACCTACGCGACGGGCGCTTCGGGCGGCGCCGCGATGGCGGCCCTCTACGACGTGCTGATGCGATACGACACCGAGGCGAAGAAGTACGAACCCTGGCTGGCCAAGTCCCTTCGGAGCAGCAAGGACTCCAGGACCTGGACGCTGCGGCTGCGCGACGGTGTCGACTTCTCCGACGGCACACCGCTGAACGCGAAGGCCGTGGCCGAAAGCATCGAGTGGTATCAGGACAGCAAAGGTGCGGACGCCTCGCTGCTCGCGGCGAACATCGCGCGCACGGAGGCGACCGACGAGCTCACCGTGGTCTTCACGATGCGCAGGCCCTGGGCCGAGTTCCCCGCGAGGCTCGCCCAGGCACCCGGCATGATCGTGGCGCCCGCCGCACGCGCCGGCAAGACCTTCCGGCCGATCGGGGCCGGGCCTTTCACCCTCCAGAAACACGCGCCCCAGGAGGAGATGATCCTCAAGGCCAACAAGGACTACTGGAAGGGCGAGCCCTACCTCGACGCCCTCCGGTTCACCTGGCCGCAGTCCGACCGGGCCAGGCTGGAGGCCCTGGACGACGGCACCGCCGACGTGACGTACATGCGCAGCCCGGACGTGGTCGACGACGCCGTCGGGGAAAGCCACCCGGCGAGCTCACCCTGACCAGCGTGGGCAACATGATCAGCATCAACACCCGCAAGGGACGCCCCGGCCAGGACATCCGGGTACGCAAGGCCATCGCCCTGGCACTCGACCCGGTGCTGGACACCGAACGCAGCTACCAGGGCAAGGGCCTGCCCGGCAAGGAACTCTTCCCGCCCGAATCCCGGTGGCACTCCGAGGTGGAAGTCCCCGCCGTCGATATCGAGGCGGCGAAGAAGCTGCTGGCCGAGGCGGAGAAGGACGGCTACGACGGCTCCCTCACCTACATGGACGGCACCGATCCCGTCTCCCGCTCCAAGGGCGTCATCACCAAGGCCATGCTGGAACGCGTCGGCTTCGAGGTCGAACTCGACCTCGTCTCCTCGACCGCCGACCGGGTGTCCAAGACGTACGTGGAGCACGACTTCGACATCAGCCGCGGCGCCGCCAGCGCCTCCGAGGGCGACCCGTACCACCGGCTGCAGGGCGTCCTGGACTCCAAGAGCTACGGCAACCCGGGCGGCTACGCCGAGCCCAGGATGGACGCGGCTCTCGCACAACTGCAAGCCGCTGCGAGCGAGCCGGACAGGCAGAAGGCCATCGACGCCATCCAGTCCCTCGTCAACGAGACGGTCCCGCTGGTGAATCTGGGGGCGAGCGCGGCGTTCACCGCCTGGGGCGACAACGTGCACGGCATCGTCCCCACGGACGAGTACATGGCGTTGTTCGGTGAGGCCTGGATCGGCAAGTGACCTCTCCCGCCCATGGTTTCACCGCACAGTGGCGCGACTCCCGGCCACCGGCAATGTCACCACCAGCAGATCTGGAGGAACCATGAGTCCCGCTGCGCTGCGCGGAATGGCCCTGAGGGCCCTGGAACTGGTGGGAGTGCTGTTCATCGTCAGCGTCGGGGTCTTCTCGCTCGTGGTGCTGATGCCGGGTGACCCCGTGGTCGACATCCTCGGAGCGGGCGAGCACCCGCCGAGTACGCCGGGCTGCGCCACGAACTGGGCCTGGACCAGCCGCTGCACACCCGGTACTTCGACTGGCTGGGCGGTGTCCTGACCGGCGACCTCGGCCAGTCCGTCGTACCGCCGCAGAGCGATGTCAGCTCCAGGGTGATCTCGGCACTGCCCGTCAGCGCGGAGATCACGGTGCTCGGCCTGCTGATCGCCCTGCTGGTCGCCGTACCGCTCGCCATGTGGTCCGCCTACCGCGAGGGAGGCATCGCCGACCGGATCATCGGCGCCGGTACGTTCGCCGTACTCTCGGTGCCCGGCTTCCTCGCCGGGCTGCTGCTCATCATGCTGATGGTCGACTCGCTCGGCTGGTTCCCACGCTCGGAATGGGTGCGCATCGGTGACGGCGACCTGCTGGGCAATCTGCATCACGCCTTCCTGCCGGCGCTCACGGTCGCCCTGGTGGAGCTCGCGATGTTCGCCCGGGTGCTGCGCGGCGACCTGATCGTCACCCTCCGCGAGGACTACATCCTCGCCGCACGCGCCAGGGGCATGAGCCCACTGCGCATCCTGTTCGCCGACGCGCTGCGTCCCTCGTCGTTCTCCCTGGTGACTCTGCTCGGCCTGAGCGTGGGCCGGCTGATCGGCAGCACCGTGATCGTGGAGTACCTCTTCTCCCTGCCCGGCATGGGCTCCCTCGTGGTCAACGCGGCGAACCAGGGCGACTATCCGATGGTGCAGGGTGCCGTGCTGACCATCGCCGTCATCTACGTGGTGATCAACGCCGGTGTCGACTTCTCCTACGGCTACCTCGATCCAAGGACGCGACGTGTCCATACCTGACATCGCTCCGCCTGCGCGGAAAGCCCTCCCACTGACCCTGCTCCTGACAACGGCGCTCGCCGCCATCGGCCTCGGCCTGCTCGTGTTCGGCGCCACCACCCCGTACTGGTCCCACCCGCGAAGGCGGCGCTGGCTCTGGTCGGCCTCGGTCTGCTGTTCCACAGCGGCTCACGGCTCGGCAAGGCGTGGGCAGGACCCGGCTTCGACGTGGTGTTCTGGTTCGCCGCCGGCTGGCTGCTGCTCCTGGCCCTGGCGATCGTGTTCGTCCAGTGGCTGCCGCTGGCCGAGGACCGGGACGTCGCGGCCACGGTCCTCGAACCGGTCTTCGCGCCCCGACGTTCACCGGCACGCACCCGCTCGGCACCAACGGCTTCGGGCTCGACCTGCTCGCCCGCTCACTCCACGGCGCCCGCTCCTCGCTGCTGATCTCCCTGACCGCGGTAGTCATCGGAACGGTGGTCGGAGGCCTCATCGGCGTCGTGGCCGGCTACTTCCGCAAGACCGCCGACCGGGTGGTGGGCATCGCCACCAACTCGCTGCTCGCGGTGCCCCGCTGATCCTGCTCATCGCGCTGGCGACCGTACTGGAACCACACCTGCGCAACGTGGCCCTGTCCCTGTCCCTGCTCACCGTCCCCGGCATGGTGCGGCTGAGCCGCGCCACCACGGTCGCCTACGCCGACCGCGAGTTCGTCACCGCCGCAGGGCCATGGGCGCCAAGCGCTCGCGCATCATGGTGCGCGAACTGCTGCCCAACGTGCTGCTTCCGCTCATGTCGCTGGCCGTCGTGATGATTTCCGTCCTGATCGTCGCCGAGGCCTCGCTGAGCTTCCTCGGGCTCGGGATCCAGCCGCCGGAACCCACCTGGGAAACATGATCGCCGAGGGGAGGGGACGTGTTCGAGACACATCCGCACATCGTGCTGGTCCCCGGTGTCTTTCTCTTCCTTACTGTGTTCGCCTTCAATATCGTCGGCGAGAAGGCTCGCCGGCGGTGGGACTCCCGGAGCGTGAAGCTGTGACCTCTGCACCTCTGCTCGACGCCACCGACGTGCGCACGGTCTTCCACACTCCGCGCGGAGCGATGCGGGCCGTGGACGGAGTCTCGCTGACCCTGGAACAGGGGAGACCCTGGGCATCGTCGGCGAGTCCGGATCCGGCAAGTCCGTACTGGGACGCACCCTGATGGGCCTGATCACCCAGGGCCCCGCCACGTCGGTCTCCGGATCCGTACTCCTGGGCGGCAGGGACGTGCACGCGCTCACCCGGCGCAGCGCCGGGCCTGTGGGGCACCGAGGTGGCAATGGTCTTCCAGGACCCGATGACCTCGCTGAACCCGGTGAAGAAGGTGGGAGCACACCTGTCCGAGAGCGTCCGCCTCCATCTGGGCCTGAGCCGTGCCGAGGCCCGCGACCGGGCCGTGGATCTGCTGCGTCAGGTCGGCATCCCCGAGCCGTCCCGGCGGGCCGGGCAGTACCCGCACGAACTCTCCGGCGGCATGCGGCAGCGGGTCGTCATCGCCGGCGCACTGGCCTGCGGGCCCCGCCTGCTCATAGCCGACGAGCCGACCACAGCACTCGACGTCACCGTCCAGAAGCAGATCCTCGACCTGCTGCAGTCCCTCGGGCAGGAGCTGCGGATGGCGACCATTCTGATCAGCCACGACCTGGGCACCATCGCGGGCCGCACCGACCGGGTCGCGGTGATGTACGCGGGCCGGATCATTGAACAGGCCCCGACGGCAACGGTGTTCGACAACCCCGGCACCCGTACAGCAGCGCTCTGATCGCCTCAATCCCGCATCTGGACCTGCCACCGCACACCCTCCTCCCGGTCATCGAGGGCCGACCGCCCAACCTGCTGCGGCCCCGGCCGGCTGCCGGTTCGCCCGCGGTGCGGCTCGGCCACGGACCGGTGCGCGACAACGGCTCCCGAGCTGACCGGATACGCCGGCGACGCTGCCGGGACCGTTGCGTGTCACCACCCTCTGGGTGCCGTCGAGGAGGCCACCGTATGACCGTCCACGCCACCACCGGAGCGGAGCCGGAGCGCTACGCACTCACGGCGGAGAACCTGGTCGTCGAGTTCCCGGTCGGCCGCGGCCAGAAGGTGCACGCCGTATCCGGCGTCGGCATCGAGCTGGTGGAGGGCCGGACGCTGGGCATTCTCGGCGAGTCGGGCTGTGGGAAATCGACCGTGGGCCGCGCCCTGATCCAGCTGCCGCCGCCGGACTCGGGCACCGTACGTCTGGGAGACACCGAACTCACCGGGCTCGCGCCGGAGGAACTGCGCAAGGCACGTGCCAGGATTCAGATCATCATGCAGGACCCGGTGTCCGCACTGAACCCGCGCCGCAAGGTCAAGGACCTGGTGTGGGAGGGCCCCTCCATCTGGGGGCGGGACACCGCCGGCAAGGACGCCGAGATCGACGCGATCCTGCGGGCGGTCGGCCTCGACCCGGAGACCGTCAGGGACCGCAGGCCGCACGAGCTCTCCGGCGGTCAGTGCCAGCGGGTGTGCATCGCCCGCGCGCTCATGCTGGATCCGGACGTGCTGATCTGCGACGAGCCCGTCTCGAGCCTGGATGTGTCCGTGCAGGCGCAGATACTCAACCTGCTTGAGAACACCACCCGGGAACGCGGTCTGAGCATGGTGTTCATCGCCCATGACGTCTCCGTCGTGAAGAACATCAGCGACCAGGTCATGGTCATGTATCTCGGCAAGACCTGTGAAGTACTGCCGTCCGAGGCAATGCACCTCCAAGCAGTACACCCTATACCCGGCTGCTGCTGGCCTCGCTCCCCGAGGCCCAGCAGAGCCGCGCGGCCGGCGCGCCGGCGCACACCGGCGAGGCCGGCGAAACGGCCGTGGTGGCCGCGGAGCTGCCCTCGCCGATCGACCCGCCATCGGGCTGCCGCTTCCGAACCCGGTGCCCGCTGGCCACCGCGCTGTGCGCCGAGGAGGAGCCCCACTGCGGGAGACAGCTCCCGGCCACCGCATCGCCTGCCACCACGTCGAGTCCAGGAGGAACCTTCCGTGACCATCCCCGAGACACCCAGCAGCCCCGAGGTCCTTGCCCCGGCCAAACTGGGGCCCGTCCAGTTGCGCAACCGGATCATCAAGGCCGCGACGTACGAAGGACTCAGCCACAAGTCGCTCGTCACCAGGGACCTCCTCGACTTCCACGTCGCCTACGCACGCGGCGGAGTGGGGATGACGACCGTCGCGTACTGCGCGGTCGCCAAGGAGGGCGCACCGACCGGCACCAGATCCACTGGACGGACGAGGCCATGCCCGGCCTGCGCAAGCTCACCGACGCCGTGCACGCGCAGGGCGCCGCGGTCTGTGCCCAGATCGGCCACGGCGGTCCCGTCGCCAACCCCAAAGGGAACAGCGGCCTGCCCGCCCTCGCGCCGACCAAGCACTTCCACGCCACGTCGATGAGCTGGGCCAAGGAGGCGACCCTCGCGGACATCGCCCGCGTCACCGAGGCGCACGCCGAGGCCGCACGCCGTGCCATCGAGGCGGGCTTCGACGCCGTGGAAGTGCACCTCGGCCACAACTACCTCGCGAGCTCCTTCCTCAGCCCCGCATCAACAAGCGCACCGACGCCTACGGCGGCAGCCTGGACAACCGGGCCAGGTTCGCCCGCGAGATCATGCGGGCGGTACGTGACGCGGTCGGCGGCCGGATCGCCGTCATCGCCAAGATGAACATGGACGACGGAGTGCCGGGCGGCTTCTGGCTGGACGAGGCCATCCCCGTGACGCAGTGGCTCGAACAGGACGGCACGGTCGACGCGCTGGAGATGACGGCGGGCAGCTCGCTGCTCAACCCGATGTACCTCTTCAAGGGTGACGCCCCGCTCAAGGAGTTCGCCGATGTGATGCCCCAGCCGATCAAGCTCGGCGTCAGGCTGGTCGGCAAGAGGCTGCTGCACAGCTACCCGTACCGGGACGCCTATCTGCTGGAGGACGCGCGCCAGATCAGGGCCGCTGTGAAGCTTCCGATGATCCTGCTCGGCGGGATCACGGACAAGCCGGTGATGGACCTCGCGATGCGTGAAGGCTTCGAGTTCGTGGCGATGGCCAGGGCGCTGCTGCGGGAACCGGATCTCGTCAACCGCCTGGGTGCCGACGCCACCACGCCCTCGCTGTGCATCCACTGCAACAAGTGCATGCCGACCAACTTCACCGGTACCCGCTGTGTGCTGGTCGACCGCAACACCACACGTCATGAGACCTGGGGCCGACCCGCCGGGTACGTGCAGTGACGCGGGAGCCGTACGCCGAACCGGCGCCCACCGGGAGCGCAGTCCGGGCGCCGGGCCCGGACGCTGTCGCGCTCGCCGCAGCGGTGCGCAATGGCGAAACGGACACCCGGACCCTCACCGAGGAGGCGATCGGCCGGATCGAGGCGCTCAACCCCGGCTGGGCGCCGTGATCCACACGCGCTACGAGGCGGCCGTCGCCGAGGTGGACGCGGGCTGCCGCAGGGCCGCTGCGTGGAGTGCCGGTTCTCGTCAAGGACCTCGGCACGGAGGTCTCCGGCCTGCCGTCGACCGGCGGGAGCCGGCTCTTCGCGACCGGGACCGCCAGGCGTGACAGCGAGCTCGTGGCCCGCTACCGGCGTGCCGGAATGGTCGTTCTGGGGACCACCAACACCCCGGAGCTCGGCCTCAACGCCAGTACGGAGCCGGCTCTGTTCGGCCCCACCCGCAACCCGTGGAACACCGAGCACTCACCGGGCGGGTCGAGCGGCGGTTCGGCCGCCGCGGTCGCGGCCGGCATGGTCGCCGTCGCCCACGCGAGCGACGGCGGCGGGTCGATCCGCATACCCTCGGCGGCCTGTGGTCTGTTCGGCCTCAAACCCAGCCGGGGCCGGGTGTCACCCTTTCCCAGGCCCACCACGCTGTCCGGGCTCTCTCCTCGCACCATGCCGTGACCACGACGGTGCGTGACAGCGCGCTGCTGCTCGATATCGCAGCCGGTCCGCTCCCCGGGGACGCGTACGCGGCTCCCGCTCCGCAGGACACCTTCACCGCACTCGCCCGAAGGCCCCGGACGCCTGCGGATCGCATTGGTGACCAGCCTCCCGGACGGGCCGCCCGTGCACGCCGACTGTGCGGCAGCCGCCGTCGCCGCGGCCCGCCTGTGTGAGCAGCTCGGCCACCAGGTGGTGGAGGCGGAGGCTTTTCACCGGGTGCCGGACGTCGGGCGCACCTCCGGGGTCCTGATGGGCAGCGATCTGGTGGTACAGCTCGAAGCCCGCCTGGAACAGCTCGGGCGGCCGCTGGCGGACGACGACATCGAACCGTTCACGAGAGTCCTCTACGAAACGTACCGGGCCCTTCCGGCGGCCGACGTAAGCCGTGCCCTGCGCCGCGCGCAGGAGATCGGCTGGGAGGTCGGGGCCGCGTTCGGTGAGTACGACGTACTGCTCAGCCCGACGCTCGCGCAGCCCACACCGCGGCTCGGCGTACTGGATACGGCGAGTCCGGAGGCGATCTACGAACACGCGTCGGTGTACTCGGCGTTCACCAGCGTGTACAACGTCACCGGCATGCCGTCGATGTCCCTGCCCTTCGGCCACGACGGCGACGGCCTGCCGCTCGGGTTCAGTTCGCCGCGGATCTCGGCGGCGAAGGGGTTCTGCTGAGTCTCGCGACCCAGTTGGAACAGGCGGCGCCCTGGAGGTAACCGTCGGTCCATCGGGCCGGCGCCAGCCCGATGGAATCTGCGATGCGGCCTCTGCGTGTCCCGAGTGGCCGGTCAGACGAGTAGCTTCGTCTTGGCCTGCTCGTACTCCGTCTGGCTGACGTGGCCCTTCTCCTTGAGCTCGGCGAGCTTTGTCAGGTCCGCCACGTGGCTGCTGGCGGTCGAGGTTCCCGCATCCTCGGGAGCGGCCGCCTCCCTCACGTACTGCCGGAAGGCCGTCTCGTGCTCCTTGGCCTGCTTGGCGTCCCGCCGGCCCATGCCGTGGCCGCGGGCGATCAGGTACACGAGGACGCCGAGGCAGGGCAGGGTGATGACGAAGATCAGTCAGCCCGCCTTGGCCCAGCCGCTCAGCGAGTGGTCGCGGAAGACGTCCGTGACCACTTTGAAGAGCAGGAAGAACCACATGACCCAGAGGAACAGATACATCGTGGTCAGGAAGAGGTTCAGGAGCGGGTAGTTGTCCATGTCTCTACTCAAATCGTACGAATTGTCCCCTGTTCGTACATCTAATCCTGAGAGCCTGCATCTGCACCCGACCGGGCGGCATGCATTCGGGGAGGTCGCAGTCAGGAGCGCTCCCCGCCCGGCGCGATCCGCAGGACATGGGCGGGCGGGTGACTGATCGGCAGATCCGGCCGCCAGGCCGCCAGGACCTGTGCCGAGGGATCGAACAGCGGCTCCGGCAGCTCGTCGAGTCCGGTCCACCGCCATGTGCTGATCAGATGAGGCTCGGTCACCTCCGCGACCGCGGACTCCACCGTCACCAGCGCGGCCATGCTGACCCGGTTGATGCCGCCGATCACATCGTGAATCATCGCGAAGACCGTCACCGCGTCATCGAGGACCTCGAGGCCGGTCTCCTCGCGCAGTTCACGCACGGCCGCATCGGCGACCGACTCGTTCGTCGGGTCGACCAGGCCTCCGGGCAGTTCCCAGCTGCCGCTGTGGTGCCTGCCGAGCAGGATCCGGCCCCACCGTCCTGTACGACGACGCCCACCCGAGCGCGGCCTGCGCCAGTGGGGACGGGTGTTGCGAGTCCCGCTGTTCATGGAATCGGTGGCCATGCCGCACTGCTCCCTGTTCGTCCACGCTGTACGCCCCGGTCGAGGACCAGGATCCGGTCCGTCATCCTCACATGGCCGGGATGATGGCTGACCCGGACGGCTGGTGGTGCCACGCAGAACTCGACGGCAGCGGACCGGTGTCCGCTGCCGTCGAGTCGATCAGTGCCGCGCGGGGTGGTTGTTACCGGAGACCGGGACCACGCGGCCCCGCGGGAGACCTGGACCTCGCCGCCGGTGACGCTTGTCCGCTGAGCCGGGATCCCCTTGATCCGTCCCTTTGACACCGCCGGCCGGCCGCTCCCGAAGGAGCCGCCGGCCGGCTGTGCTGCGCCGCCCCGTCCCCACGGTGCGGCGCGGGCAGGCCGTCGCCATCCGCTCGGGGCGACGGCCCACGTTCAGGAAGGCCCGGGGAGGGCGGTCGCGGAATTCTCAGTGAGGGAAGTACGGCGCACTCGATGAAGCGGGTGAGATACGCCTCGTCCGCGTGCTTTCCGGCCAGCAGTGGCCGGGCCCGCATGATGCCGAGCAGCTGCGCGGCGACGTACTGGGACGCGGGTTGTCCGCCGCGACCTCGCCGCGCTCGACGCCCCGTTGCACCATGGCGTCGATCGCTGCCATCTCCGGAATGATCAGTGCCTCGCGCAGTGCGCACAGCAGGTCGGGGTTCTGGAGCGCGGCATGGCTCAGCGCGTGCATGAGAGGTGTCGCTGCCGGACCCCGCACCGATGGCGCGCGCGGCCTCGCGCAGGTCGCCGGCCACGGTGCCGGTGTCCACGTGCGAGAGCGGCGTCCTGCGGGTGCCGTGCAGTGCGGCGACCACCAGCTCGGGCTTGGACCCCACTGACGGTAGAGCGTCGATTTCCCGCAGCGGGTGCGCGAAGCGACGCCCTCCATGGTCAGCGACTCGTAGCCGGATTCCCGGAGCAGATCCAGCACAGCGGTGTAGAGCTCCTGGGCTCGCTCCGGCGTGATCTTCGACCGGCGTGACGCGGGTGCCGACTCCTGTCCGGAATCCTGCGGCGACATGTGCTTTCCTCTCTGCGGCTCTGCGACGAGGCCCTCGATACGCCAGTGTACCGATACGCAGGTGTACCGATACGTTCGCGTATCGGTACACTGGCGTATCGATACGGCATGGACCGGACCATGCCGCAGCAACAGCGTGTCGTCAGCAGAGTCGGCAGCGAGTCGTCAGCAAAGGGCACGGGTGATGTACGCCCGCAGTGAGCCTGCAGACCGGGAGCCGGACACATCTGCCCGACCGCCCCTCATCCGTGAACTCCTTCTGGTCGCCGGACTCTTCCTCGTCTACAAACTCGGCCGCCAGGCCGCGAGCGGCCGTGTCGAGGAAGCCTTCCGCAACGCCGGGCACGTCTGGGACGTCGAGCGCGCCACCGGGCTCCCCGGCGAAGGGGCCGTACAGGCGCTGCTGCTGCACAACGAGACACTGATCCACCTGGCGAACACCTACTACGCCGCCGTGCACTTCCCGGCGACGCTGCTCTTCCTGGTCTGGCTGTACTGGCGGCGCCCACGCCACTACGTCTGGTCGCGCCGCATACTCGCCGTGCTCACCGGAGCCGCGCTCGCCCTGCACCTGCTGTTCCCCTGGCCCCGCCGCGTCTGCTGGACACCGCAGGCCTCGTGGACACCGGTCAGGTGTACGGACCCACGGTGTACGGAGCGGCGCCCGCCAGCGACTCGATGGCGAACCAGTTCGCCGCGATGCCCTCGCTGCACTTCGGCTGGGCCCTGACGGTGGCCGTAGGGCTGGTCGTCGCCACCCGCTCTCGGTGGCGTTGGCTGTGGCTGCTGCATCCGCTCGCCACCCTGCTGGTCATCGTCGGCACGGCCAACCACTACTGGCTCGACGCGATCGTGGTCTCCGCGCTGCTCGCCGTCGCGTTCGCCGCGCTGCGGCTGCCGCGTCCCGTACCCGTCCGGATCCACACCCCGTGGCCGTCGGGCGCCGTTGCCCGAGTCGCCGCGCCGGGCACAGCCCCGCGGGCCGGCGCGGATCGCCGCCACCAGCGGGCGCTCGCCCGCTCCGGGGCCGGCCGATGAACGCCACCCTGATCGCCGTCGGGCTCTCCTGGTCTCCGCCGTCGCCTACGCGACAGCCGCGGTGGCGCAGTCCCGGCTCGCCGGACGCGCCGAACCGTCAGACGGAGTGCTGCGCCTGCTGGGCCGCGGAGCCTGGTGGGCGGCGGTCGGCCTCAACGCGGGCGGCGCACTGCTGCACGTCGCCGCGCTGAACTACGGATCGCTCACCCTCGTCCAGCCGCTGGGCGCGCTCACCCTCGTCGCCGCCGTCCCGCTCGGCGCCCGGGCCGCGGGCGCCGGGTCAGCCGCACCGAATGGCGCGGCACCGTGCTCACTCTGCTCGGTCTGGCAGCCCTGCTGCTGACCGCGGGCGGCACGGCCCCGCACGAACGCTGAGTCTGCCCGAGGCCCTCGGTGTGGGCGCTGTGACCATGGGGCTGGTTGCCGGGCTCAGCCGGCCCGGCACCCGGCCGGGACTCCGGCACGCTGCGGCATCAGGCATCACCTCCGGCGTTGCTTCCGCGCTCACTCAGACCCTCACGGTCGCAGCCACCGACCACACCGCCGGCCCAGTGCTCAGCTGGCGGCTGGTGATCGTCGCGCTGCTCGTCTCCGTCTTCGCCATGGGCGGCCTGCTGCTCTCGCAGATCGCCTACCGAGGCGGTCTCGGCGCTTCGCTCGCGGTGGTCACCCTCGCCAATCCGGTCGCCGCGTCGGTGATCGGACTGGTCCTCCTCGGTGAGCGTCTGCGCAGTGGGCCGATCGGACTGGTCCCGGCCGCGCTGGGCACGGTGGCCGCGATCTGGGGCGTCATTCTGCTCAGCCGCGCGCAGAAGCAGACTCAGAGCGTCCCGGATGCCCGGCCCGCCGGACAGACCGGACGGGCCGGCACCGGTTCGCCGTCGAGGGTCGTCATCGGCGGTCCGCGCAGCCTCGACCAGCTCACGCTGCGCCCGGACATGGGCAGGACGACCGTCGGCGGCCCTTGACCGCCTGCCATTCAGCCCCGGGGCGCGTCCAGGTCCTCGATGGCCCGTGTCAGCCAGCCGGTCCAGAAGGTCTCCAGATCGATTCCTCCGCGCAGCACCAGGTGCCGCAGCCGGTCCTCGTCCGCTGTCCGTTGCGGAGGGAAGTCCCGCTCCTCGATCTCCAGGTACTCCTCCAGCTGACGCCGGTGCAGCACGAGGTGGCGGCGCAGCTCCACGGCCAGGCCCGGCGCCCCGACCACCGCGGCCGCCCGCATCCGCAGCAGCAGCGGATCGCGGACGGGCCTCGGGTCCTCGGCGAGTGCCACCCAGGCGGCCAGTTCCTCGCGGCCCGCCGACAGCACTTCGTACTCCTTCTTCTGTCCACGGGCCGGCTGCGATGCCGGCAGCGCCCGGATATGCCCGGCCTGCTCCAGCTTCCCCAGCTCGCGGTAGATCTGCTGATGCGTGGACGGCCAGAAGTATCCGATCGACCGGTCGAACCTGCGCGTCAGCTCCAGCCCGGACGACGGCTTCTCAAGCAGGGCGGTGAGGATCGCGTGCGGGAGTGACATGGAGGCATCCTAAGGACGGTCGGGCGGGCCGTCAGAGCGCTGCGGCCAGCTCCGTGCCCTGGCGGATCGCCCGCTTGGCGTCCAGCTCGGCCGCCACATCGGCGCCGCCGATCAGGTGTACCGGGCGGCCCGCGGCGCGCATCTCCTCGTACAGCTCACGACGCGGTTCCTGACCCGCGCACAGGACGACGGTGTCGACCGGCAGCAGCTGCTGTTCGCCGTCGACGGTCAGGTGCAGGCCCTCGTCGTCGATCAGGTCGTAGGAGGCGCCGGCGATCATGGTGACGCCGCGGTGGCGCAGCTCGGTGCGGTGGATCCATCCGGTGGTCTTGCCCAGGCCCGCCCCGACCTTGCTCGCCTTGCGCTGGAGCAGATGGACCGTGCGCGGCGGCTTGGCACGCTCCGGGTACGCAGCCCGCCCCGGTCCGCGTACTCCGTGTCCACGCCCCACTGCCGGAAGAACACCTCCGGATCGAGGCTCGCAGCGTCGCCGCCGTCCGTCAGGAACTCGGCGACGTCGAAACCGATACCGCCCGCCCCACGACGGCGACGCGTTCGCCGACGGGTGCCCCGTCGCGCAGGACGTCCAGATAGTTCACGACGCTGGGATGACCGACTCCGGGGATCGCGGGGAGCGGGCTCGACCCGGTGGCCAGGATCACCTCGTCGTAGCCGTCGAGCGCCGCTGCCGTGGCCGGGTGCCGAGCCTGAGCTCGACGCCCAGCTCGGCCAGCCGCGTGCGGAAGTAGCGCAGCGTCTCGTTGAACTCCTCCTTGCCGGGGATCCGGCGTGCCACATTGAGCTGGCCGCCGATCTCCTGAGCCATGTCGAAGAGCGTCACGGCGTGTCCTCGCTCCGACGCGGTGACCGCGCAGGCAAGACCGGCAGGTCCGGCGCCGACCACGGCGACACTCTTACGCGTACGGGTCGGTGAGAGCACCAGCTCGGTCTCGTGGCAGGCGCGCGGATTGACCAGGCAGGAGGTGATCTGCAGGTTGAATATGTGGTCCAGGCAGGCCTGGTTGCAGCCGATGCAGGTGTTGATCGCGTCGGCGCGACCCGCTGCCGCCTTCGCGACGAAGTCGGGGTCGGCGAGGAACGGCCTCGCCATCGACACCATGTCCGCACGGCCCGAGGCGAGGATCTCCTCGGCCACCTCGGGAGTGTTGATGCGGTTGCTGGTCACCAGCGGTACGGAGACCGCGCCGCGCACCTTCTCGGTCACCCAGGTGAAGGCGCCGCGCGGCACCGAGGTCGCGATGGTCGGGATACGGGCCTCGTGCCAGCCGATCCCGGTATTGATGATGGTGGCGCCCGCCGCCTCGATCTCGCGGGCGAGCTGCACGACCTCATCCAGCGTGGAGCCGCCGGGCACCAGGTCCAGCATCGAGAGCCGGTAGATCAGGATGAAGTCCGTGCCCACCCGCTCGCGGACCCGGCGCACGATCTCGACCGGGAACCGGATGCGGTTGTCGTAACTGCCGCCCCAGCGGTCGGTGCGGTGGTTGGTGGCGGCGACGATGAACTCGTTGATCAGATAGCCCTCGGACCCCATGATCTCGACGCCGTCATAGCCCGCGCGCTGCGCCAGCTCCGCGGCCCGGACGAAGTCCTCGATGGTCTCCTCGACCTCGTCCTCGGTGAGTGCACGCGGGTGAATCCGCTGATCGGTGCCTTGAGGGCGCTCGGGGCGACCAGGTCCTGATGGTGGGCGTAGCGGCCGAAGTGGAGGATCTGCATCGCGATCCGGCCGCCGGCCTCGTGTACGGCCGAGGTGACCTGTGCGTGCTGCTCGGCCTCCGCCCCGTCCGTCATCTTGGCGCCGCCGGGAAGGAGCAGCCGCGGTCGCTGGGCGCGATGCCACCGGTGACCATGAGGCCAACTCCGCCGCGTGCGCGCGCCGCGTAGAAGGCGGCCATCCGCTCGAAGCCGTGCTCGACCTCTTCCAGACCGATGTGCATCGATCCCATCAGTACCCGGTTGGGAAGCGTGGTGAATCCGAGGTCGAGCGGGCTCAGCAGGGTGGGGTACGGGCTCATCCGGGGTCTCCTCGCACAGTGTCGTCGCGCCAGTTGTAGACCACCGGAACATCATTGTGCAACAAGTTGCATAATGACGTTCGTCGCACCGGGCGTCTGCGTGGGCTCCCGGACGGCGTACCACGACCGGGCCCGGACGCCACCGGCCGACGAGAGTGGGATCCGTACCGCTGCATCCCTCCGTCCGTGGGAGAAATCCATGACGTGTCCCCGCATCGACCGGCGTGACCTCGGCCTCCTCGTGCTCCGCGTCGGCACCGGAGTGGTCCTGGCCGCTCACGGCAGCCAGAAGCTGGGCGGCTGGTTCGGCGGCGGCGGAATCGAGGGAACCACCGCCGCGATGGAGGCCATGGGCTTCGACCCGCCCAAGCACAGCGCCGTGGCTGCCGGGCTCGGCGAAGCGGGTGGCGGGTTCTGCTGGCCCTCGGCCTCGCCACCCCGGCGGCCGGAGCCGCCGCGGCCGGGACGATGGCCGGCGCCGTCGCCGTGCACTCACCCGCGGGTTCTTCGCCCAGGGCGGCGGCTACGAGTACCCGGCGTTCCTGGGGTTCACCGCAGCCGCGATCGGCCTCGTCGGCGCAGGCCGCTACTCCGTCGACCATGTCACGGGCCATATCCTCGACCGGCCGTGGATGGTACCCCTCGTCTTCGCAGGCAGCGCACTGGCCGCCGCGGCCGTTGTGGGCAGGCGGGCCAGGGCCGCGCGGCGGACCAGGAGGCGGAGGACTCCGCATAGATCTCCGTTCCACGGGCAACCGGCACTTATGAATACCGCCCATGCAACGGCAAACGGACGTCGTCAGGCCAGAAGAGCGGCCAACAGCAACGCGGTCGAAGCCGCGGCGCGCGCGGGTTCGTGGCACGTGGAGTGATCTACATCCTGGTCGGTCTGCTGGCGCTGCGTATCGCCTTCGCCGATGACGGGGAAAACAGGCGGACCGGGGCGGCGCCATCGCGGAGATAGCGGAGCAGCCCTTCGGAAGGATCATGCTCTGGGCACTCGGCGGGGCGCTGGCCGGTATGGCCCTGTGGCGCCTGTCCGAGGCCCTGTTCGGCCTGGCCGGTGCCGACGGCGATAAACCGGGCAAGCGTGCCGTGGCAGCGGGACGATGCGTCTTCTACGGCTTCGTCTCGTACTCCGTGCTGTCGTACGCCTCCGGAGACAGCGGCAGCGGAAGCGGTTCGAGCGACCGGCAGACCTCCGATGTCACCGCAGAAGTGCTCGGCTGGACCGGCGGCCGGTGGATCGTCGGGGTCGCCGGCGCGGCCGTAGCCGGGGCCGGTCTGTGGATGGCCGTCCAGGCCGTCAGGCGTAAGTACCGCAAGCATTTGAAGATGTCCGCGATGACGGCGGGGCCCGGCGGTGCGTCGACCTCCTGGGCATGTCCGGCGGCGCTGCGAGGGCGCCGTCTTCGCCACCGCGGGCGGGTTCGCGATAGCCGCGGCGGTCGGGCACGAGTCCGGAAAGGCCAAGGGCATGGACGACACCCTCCGCTCCTTCACCAGCACTCCGGCGGGGCCCTGGCTCCTTGTGCTGATCGCGGTCGGCCTGGCCGCATTCGGAGTCTTCTCCTGGGCGAACGCACGCTGGCGCAAGGTCTGAACAAGATCACGTCCGCTGGAGTGCGAGGCGGCGCTTCGGGTAGCAGAGTGGTAGACGTGATGGCCGGTCGTCGGCACGCCCGGATCGATAGAGGAGAGTCATCCATGCTCATGGCACACCCAGCGGTCCTGGACAACCTGGTCGGCCAGTACGAGACGCTGCGATTCCTGCACGGTGAGGAAGGCAGCGATGAGGCACGGCAGCGCATGGATGACGTTGCCTACACCCTGTGTGTCTCCACCGGCACCCAGGACGTGGATGCCGCCCTCGTCGCCGCCCGGCACCACCTCCCCGGCGCCCGCCCGAAGACGACTCCGTCATCGGGGTCTGAGCCGCGGATCGATCGGCTCCGGCGCTACCCCGGCGCACCGATGCGCTCGGACGGCCCGGTGCGGCCGGGCCGTCCCGTCCCCTCAGCCCGTGGCGAGCTTTGCGAGCAGCTCGGCCGCCGGTCGCGGGTGAACGAGCCAGCGCAGGTGGCTCCCGCCGACTGTCTCGACGTCGAAGGCATTGCCGGGTGTGAGCGCATCGGCTTCGCGGATCAGGCGGTCCTGCATGGCGAGAGGCATGCTGGCGTCGTCTGCCAGGCGCAGGAACGTCTTGGGAATCCGGCCCCAGGTCGCGGCCTGCGCCCGGTCGGCGGACGTGCCGGCATCGAGGTTCTCGTCAGGCTGGAAGGTGTTCAGGAAGGTCCGGAACTCATCATCGGTGAGGTCGGCGGCGAAGGCGTGCTTGAGCGCGGCGAGCGCCGTTGGGTCGGCGGTCCGGAAGTTGGTCCGGAGCAGCCCGAGTTCGAGCGGGTTCCCCAGGACCACCGATGCAAAGGCGCCGGGGTCGACGCTCGCCATCTCCGGCTCGGCGTAGTAGGCGTTGACGTCGAGATCGACGGGACACCAGGCGGATACGTAGACGATCCTGTCGATCAGGTCGGGGCGGGCGTTGCCGGCCGCGGTGATCGTGGCACCCCTCTGCTGTGGCCGACGAGGACGACCGGCCCGTTCTGCTTCGCCCGTTCGAGGACTTCGATCAGACGGGAGGCGTTGTCGGCGAGGGTGACGCCCTTGATGCCGCCTGGATCGGTGGCCAGCGCGTGGAGATCCTGCGGAGCCTGGTAGCCCACGGGGAAGGTCGCCTCGAAGCCGTGGCCCGGGAGGTCGACGGCGAGCGAGCGGTGCCCGAGCAGGGCCAGTTCGGCCTGCAGCGGTGCGAAGGAGAAGGAATTCCCGAAGGCTCCATGAACGAGAACGAAGGTCGGCATACGCATGCCTCTACCTTGCAACAGCGTGATCTTCGAAACAAGGTCAAGGCGGCCGACGGTGTCCGTTGAATAGAGTGGGTCAACGCCCGGGTTCCACCGGTCCGTTCGGCAGGCTGTGGTGATGGAACTCAGCTGCCCGGCCACGCAGCGTCGACCCCGGCGTACCGCTTCTGCACGGCGGGCAAGGCTGTCCGGACACCCAGAGATGCAGATGGCGCCGCCGCCGTAGTGTGTCTGGGTGGCAGCGCAGACCGTGGCTGTCGGCCCGGATCAGGTGGGCATGCCGGATCCGCCGTACTTCGGTGCGACTCCCGTGCTCTGCCGCTCGATCAGGCGGGGATGGGCACATGGACGGTGCGCGCAGGTCCTCCGTCCAGCAGCACAGTCAGCTCCTCCGCGGCGGTCCGCCCGAAGGCGATCGTGTCCCGGGAAAGCGCGGCGAAGAACTTCAAGGACAAGGGTGTCGCACGGCACTCCCTGGCTCCGACCGGCTGGGGCGACGGCGGTGGCGGTACCACCCGCGAGATGATCGCCAAGGCCGCCAGAATGCGCGATCTCGAAGGGGCGGCGACCGTTGCCTGGGAGAAGCCGGCCGATTTCTTCGCCAGGGCGGAGGCGGAATATCCAGACGCACCGGTGTGGGTGGGGAGCTGTACCTGGAGCTGCACCGTGCCACGCTCACCAGCCTGGCGAAGACCAAGCAGGGCAACCGGCGCGGCGAGCACCTCCTGCGGGAGGCCGAACTGTGGGCCGCGACCGCCGCTGTGCGGGCCGGTTCGCCCTATCCGTACGAGCAGTTGGACCGGATCTGGAAGACGGCGCTGCTGCACCAGTTCCACGACATCCTGCCCGGCTCGTCGATCGCCTGGGTGCACCGCGAGGCCGAGAAGACGTACGCGGCTGTCGCCGTGGAACTGGACACACTCATCGGGGACGCCCGGCGCGCTCTGGCCGGAGACGGCGATTCGGGCGGGACGCTCCTTTCAACTCCGCCCCGCACGCCCGCGGCGGAGTTCCGGCCGGTGCGGCCACGGTGGTGACCGTCGGCGCCGCGGGCCGGCTGGCACCGCGGGACGGCGGTGGCTTCGTACTGGACAACGGTCTGCTCCAGGTGGAGATCGACAGTGCGGGTCTGGTCGTGTCCGCCTATGACATCGGTGCGGAGCGCGAGTCGGTGGCCCCGGGATGGCGGCGAACCTGCTGCAGATCCACCCCGATTTCCCGAACATGTGGGACGCGTGGGACGTCGACGAGTTCTACCGCAACACGGTGACCGATCTGACGGAGGTCGACGAGCTCACACCGGTGGAGAACGGGGAGCGGTCGGGGTCCGGGTCATGCGCAGCTTCGGCGACTCGACGGTCAGCCAGCTGCTGATGCTCGCGCCGGGCGCCAAGCGGCTCGACATCGACACCGAGGTCGACTGGCACGAGACGGAGAAGTTCCTGAAGGCCGCCTTCCCGCTGGACATTCACGCCGAGCGGTACGCATCCGAGACGCAGTTCGGGCACTTCTACCGGGCCACGCACACCAACACCAGCTGGGAGGCGGCCAAGTTCGAGGCGTGCAACCACCGCTTCGTGCATCTGGAGGAGCCGGGATGGGGAGTCGCGCTGACCAACGACTCGACGTACGGCCATGACGTGACCCGTACGGTCCGCGGGTCGGACGCGGGCACGACCACCACTGTCAGGGTCTCGCTGCTGTGTGCCCCGCGCTTCCCCGACCCGGAGACCGACCAGGGGCTGCACCGCTTCCGGCACGCCCTGGCGCCCGGCGCGGGGATCGGCGACGCGGTCCGAGAGGGCTTCCACATCAATCTGCCGGAGCGCCATGTCGCGGGGACCGTGAAGTGGCGCCGCTGGTGTCCGCCGACAACGACGCGGTTGTCGTCAGCGCGGTCAAGCTGGCCGACGACGCGAGCGGAGATGTCGTCGTCCGGGTGTACGAGTCGACGGGTGGCCGGGCTCAAGTACGGCTCGGCCTGGGCTTCGACGCATCCGGTGTCGCGGTGACCGACCTGCTGGAGCGGCCGCTCGACGGGGCATCCGTGCCGGCACTGCACGAGGGCGGGGTGCAACTGGCGCTGCGGCCCTTCGAGCTGGTGACCCTGCGCCTGGCGCGCGGCTGATCCAGACGTCCGGGCCGGCCGGTGTGCCGGGCCGGCCCGGACGGCACTGTCAGCCGAGGGCTTCGAACGGGCCCGGGGCCTTGCCCGTCCAGCGGTGGAGACGGATCTCGCCCTCCTGCTCGAGGACGCCGTCCTCCTCCACGGTCCGGCCCTCCGCCAGGTAGTAGCGTCCGTCGCCCAGCGCGTCGAACCCGTAGCTGCCGTGGAACTCCCAGCCGCGGATGCCGGTCGCCTCGTCGCGCAGGCCGGCCTCGCGGAGGGTGAGGAGATTGCCGGTCTCCGGCGTGGGCTGTCCCTTGATCTCGCCGCGTACCGGTTCGGCGGAGCCGTCCACGGTGAACAGGGAGTAGTTGGGGAAGCCCTCCTTCTTGCCCTTGTATACCGCCATGAACCAGTTCCTGGTGTACGGGTCGTACTGGAGGTTCTGTACGCCGTAGGTGGTGTTGCCGGTGTGGACGAAGAACTTGCCGTCGTGGTGTTCGGGGCCGCTGTGGTGCGGGGCGTCCTGGGAGAGGGGCGTGCGTACCTGCCCCAGGTGCTGATGTCGTACTCCAGGATCACCTGGTGGTCGTTGTCGGTCCGGCCGGTGTGGGAGTAGACGCCGTACGCGACCTTGAGCGTCTGCTTGCCGCCCCGCCTGCCGAACTCGGGGCCGAACGACACGCCGTCAATCCCGCTGCACCCGTAGCGGTGGTCAGGGTGTCGGCGATGTCGCCGTCGAAGACGCCGTTGCCGTCCATGTCAGCGGTGAAGTCCGCGGCCACCTCGTCGAGATGGACCGCGGTCATGACGCCGTCCCGCTCGGCGTTCATCCCGGTCCGGTCGATCGCGCGGCCGTCGAAGACGGCGATGTAGAACGATTCCGCCGCCTTGTACTCGAGCGATCCGTAGACCCTGCCGCTCCGGTCGTCGACGTCGATGTCACCGAGGTGGCCGGTGAGTCCGTCGACGGTCCCGACGACCTTGCCGCCGAGGTCGGTCTTGACCAGCTTCTGGGTGAATGACCAGTAGACGAACCCGCGTTTGCGGTCCACGGTCACGCCCTGCAGATGGCTGGTCGGCCAGGCGCCGCCGTATACGTAGGAGGGCAGCTCGGGCGGTCGGTTGCCGCGGTCGCCATCGGCGGCGAGGCCGGGGAAGGGCGGCGAGGAGGAAGGCCAGGACACTGATCCCGGCGACGAGAACGGTTCGTAACGTCCGGAGCTTGCCGCGCACGCGGTTTCCTTTCCACGAGATCGTGAGTCGTGCTCCACCGGAGCGTCCCGCGACGTCAGCGGGCGGGCAGGAGGCGAACCGGTGGTGCGTTAGCCGGGAGAACGCCTTCGTGTGCCGGTCAGGATCAGGTCTTCAGCACCTCCGGGTTCGCGCAGTGGGCCGGGGCGCGGCCGGCCAGGAACCGGGCGACCTCACCGGCCACGAGGGCGGCCGCGTTGTGGGCGGTCTGCTTGCTGGCACCGGCCAGATGCGGGGTCATGACGAGGTTGGGGTACGCGGCAGCCGGGAGCCTGCCGGGATCGGCTCCTCGGGGAAGACGTCGAAGGCGGCGCCGAAGAGCCTGCCCTCGTCCAGGGCGTCGCAGACGGCGTCGTAGTCGAGCAGGGAGCCGCGGGCGCAGTTGACGAGCACGCCGCCGGGAGGCATGAGTCCGATCAGTTCGCGGGAGAGCAGCCCTTCGGTCTTCACAGTGGCCCGGGCGTGCACCGTGACGAAGGAGGAGCGGCGCATCAGTTCGGGGAGGTCCACCAGCTCCGCCGGGGCCAGGCCGGCCTCGTCGACGTACGGGTCGGCGACCAGGACATGGGCGCCGAAACCGAGGACGATGCGCGCGACCCGGGAGCCGATGGCGCCGTACCCCACGATGCCGACCGTGCTGCCCTCCAGCTCGGGGCCGACGCTGTCGTAGCGGTAGTAGTCGCCCCGCCAGACGCCCGCGGTGAGGTCCTGGTGGGTGGCGGGGACGCGGCGGGTGGCCGCCAGCATCAGGGCGACCGTGTGCTCGGCGGTGGCGGTGGCGTTGCGCCCGGGGCGAAGGTGACCGCGACGCCGTGCCGGGTGGCCGCCGCGAGATTGGCGTTGACCGGGCCGCCCCGGCCGACGCAGAACAGGCGGAGCCCGGGGCTCGCCCGGAGGACCCGTTCCGTCAGCGGTGCCATCTGGGTGACGCAGATGTCCACACCTTCCAGGGCCTCGATGAGCTGGTCCTCGGTCCCGGAGGCCTCGTGGACCTCGGCCACCGGGCCGAAGGGCTCGACGGGCCAGGGCAGGGTGAGCTCACGGAAGGCGGCCTCGGGTGCGACCGGCCGGAGGCGGTCGGTGAACAGGGAGTTACGGACGAAGTGGTCGCCGGCCGCGAGGATCGTGGTCACTCGGGTTCTCCTGGGGTCACGTGCTGGTTCAGCGCCAGCAGCGAGGGTGTGCCGTCGCGGAGGATCAGTTCGTTCAACGCGCAGTTGGCCAGGTAGGGAAGACACGGCGGTAGTCCCGCAGTGGCACTCCGAGCAATCGGCAGAGGGTGAGCCGGATCGCGGTGGAGTGGGCCACGACGAGGATGCGCCCGTCCTGGTGACCGGCCCGCAGTCCGGCGAGGAAGCCGGCATAGCGTTCGCCGGCGGCGGCGGGATCCTCCCTCCGGGAAGTGACTGCCGACCGGGTCGGCCTCGAAGGCCTTGAGCGCGCCCGGTAGGCGTTCCCGCATCTCGGCGCGGGTCATCCCTCGGCGATGCCGAAATCGAGTTCGCGCAGCCGTGGTTCGAGAATCAGTGGCAGACCGGTGCGGGCCGCACTCTCCTGCGCGGTCTGCCGGCAGCGTCTCATCGGGGAGGACCACACTGCTGTGAGATCGGCCTGCGCGGCCCAGGAGGCGAGCCGGGTGGCCTGGGTGCGGCCTCGCTCGGAGAGATCGATGTCGGTGACGCCGGCGTAGCGGTTCTCGTCATGCCAGACGCTCTCCCGTGCCGTACGAGGATGACGTGGAGGCTCATGGTGCGGTCCTTTCCGTGCGTGGGCCGCGACGGTTTCGGGCAGCCAGCCACGCTGGACCAGCAGATCGAGCAGCCGGGCGTAGCCTTCGTCATGGTCGGATCGGTGCGAGGCCCGCGGCTCCAGGACCTGTCCGGGCCGCACCATCGCGGCGGCGGTACGGTCCAGGCCTCCCGGGTCCCCGCAGACGGAGGCGGCGAGTACGGCCATGCCGAGCGCGGGCTGGGCATGGCGGGGCAATGACACGGGCCGGCGCAGCACATCGGCGCGCAGCTGGTTCCACACCGGGTTGCGGGTCGCGCCGCCGGTGAGTACGACGGCCCCGTCGGTCGGGGCGCCGAGCAGGTCCACGTAGTCGAAGCAGAGGCGTTCGACGTACGCGACGCCCTGCATCAGCGCGGCGAAGTCCTCGGCGCGGCCCGTCGGTTCCCGGCTGCGGAACGCGAGCGCGTCCGGGGCGACGAAGGGGAACCGCTCCCGGGCGAGACCAGCGGATAGCGCAGCAGCCCGGTGGGCAGCAGGGTGCCGCCTCGTCGGTCAGCCGGTCCAGGCCGGTGTCGGCGAACTCCCGCGCGACCAGGCCGGCGCCGACGCTGGAGGCACCGCCGGGAAGCCAGTGGCCGGAAGGTGAGCGGTGGGAGTAGACGACGCCGTTCGGGTCGTGCAGAAGGTCCTCGGTGACTCCTTTGAGGACGAGGGTGGTGCCCAGGACCGAGTTCCAGCTGCCGACCGCGGTCGCCCGGAGCCCAGTTGGGCCGCACAGCCGTCGGTCATTCCGGCGACCACGGGAATGCCGGGACGAGACCGCACTCCGCCGCGGCACCGGCGCAGATCTCGCCGATGACGGTGCCGGGCAGCACGAGGCCGGGCAGTATCCCCATGGGGATCCCCAGCGCGGCGAAGACCTGTTCGGGCCAGGTCACCGTCGCGGCGTCGGCCCCGGACTTGAGGGCGCTGCTGGTGTCGGTGGGCACCTGGTGCCCGACGAGCCTGCGGTTGATCACGTCGTTCTGGTGGGCGAGGCGCCAGCCGTCCGCCACCGCGTGCGGGTACCGGTCGAGCAGCCAGCGGAGCTTGGGAAGCCCCAGGAACGCTGCATCCGCCCGTATCCGGCCTTGGCCCACTGCTGTTCGCCGAGCGCGTTGACCTGCTCCGCCTCCACGGTGGCGCGGCCGTCGTCGTACATGAGGCCGGGTGCGACGCATCTGCCGTGCCGGTCGGTCAGGGTGAGGGTGCCGGAGGTCGCGTCGACGGCCACGGCCGGATACGACGCGGGTCGGCGCCTGCGGCGCAGGCCTGCCCGACGGACGAGCAGACCGCACGCCACCACTGCCCGGGTCCTGTTCGTGGCGTTCGCCCCGCCGATTACTGGTCAGCGGCGACGACCCCGTGCCGAGCAGCCGGCCGTCCGAGGCCACGGCGACCGCGCGGACCCCTGCGTGCCCAGGTCGATGCCCAGCCATACGTCCGGGCCGGCGCCGGTCATGCGCCGACTCCGCCGGTGAGGCCCGCGCCACCGCGGCCGAGCGCCCAGATCGGCCGGTGCAGCTCCCGCAGCCGCAGGAACTCCGCATAGCGGTCGCCCACGGCCCGGCCCTTGGCCGGGTCCGGCTCGCAGGTGGCGGAGATACGTACGTGCTGTGCCGCCGCGGTGGCGAAGTCCGGCTCGCGGCCGGTCGCGACCATGCCGGTCAGCCAGGCGCCGCGGGCCCCGGTCTCGGTATCGGCGGGGATCGCCACCGGCAGGCCGACGACATCCGCGATCAGCCGCGTCCAGTACGCGCTCCGGGCACCGCCGCCGCTGAGGGTCAACAGCTCCGGGGTGGCCGCGGAGGCGGCGAGGCAGTCGCGGATGGCCATGGTGACGCCCTCCACCACCGCGCGGGCCACGTCCTCCCGGCCGCTGTCCAGGGACAGACCGGACAGGGAACCGCGGGCTCCCGGGTCGAAGAACGGGGCACGCTCCCCGGCCGAGGAGACGTAGGGCAGGAACCGCACTCCGGCCGTGTTCTCGGCGCCGCGCTCGGCCAGCGCCATCAGGTCGGTGACCGAGGCGAGCCCGAGGAGCCGTGCGCCCCAGTGCAGCATGTCGCCGCCGCTCATGGTGGGGAAGGCGCGCAGATAATGCCCGGGACGCCCAGGGTGACGGTGATGCCCACCGGTTCGTCGGTGAGCACGGAGTCGGCGCGATCGGTGACGATCTCGGTGGACAGTGTGGTACCGAGCACGGTGCAGGCCCGGCCGGTGCTGACCGCGCCGGAGCCGATGGCGGTGGCGCAGATGTCGTAGGGCGCCAGCACCACCGGGATGCCCGCGGGCAGCCCTGTCTCGGCCGTCGCGGTGGCACTGAGCGCGGTCACACGGTGGTCGTCGTCCCGGGCGGGGCAGCAGGTCACGGGCCCACTCCAGGCCGTACAGCTCGAACAGCCGCTCGGACCAGGCGCGTTGTCTGATGTCCAGGAAGGGCGCCGATGCTTCGGACTCGTCCACGGCCGCTTCTCCGGTGAGCTTCAGGAAGAGCCAGCCGCCGCAGGTCAGCAGGTGGCGTGAGCGGCGCGTCCGGTCCGGGTCGTGCTCCCGCATCCAGGTCAGTACGGCGTTGGGCATGCCGGTGGACAGCCGGGAGCCGCAGATCCGGAAGGCCTGCTCCAGGGTGCCGTCGTGCTCCCACCGGCTGACCAGGTCGGCGGCCCGGCCGTCGTTCCACAGCACGGCGGGCCCGGTGGGGCGGCCCCGGTCGTCGACGAGCCATGCTCCGTCGCCCTGCCCGGTGACGGCGACCAGCTCGGGCGGCTCGGGCAGCGCGGCCACGACCTCGCGGGTGGCGGAGGCGACCGCCTCCCAGACGTGGCCCATGTCCTGCTCCGCCCAGCCCGGCCGGGGCCGCAGTACTCGCGTCGGACGGTGACTGACCGTCAGTTCTCGCCCGTCCGGCCCGTATCCGACGACTTTGACCGTGGTGGTGCCGGCGTCGATGGCCAGCGACGTCATGCCCTCAGCCCCTTCCGTGTGCCTGCCGCGAGCGGCGTGCGGCGGAGTCCAGGGCGACGGCGACCAGCAGCACGCCGCCCGTGATGATGAAGCGGTAGGAGGAGTCGAGATTGAGAAGGGTGAGCCCGCTGGAGATCGACTGGATGACGAGGACTCCGAGCAGGGCGGCGAAGGCGGAACCGCGGCCGCCGAAGAGGCTGGTTCCGCCGATCACCGCGGCGGCGATGGCGTTGAGGTTCACATCCGCGGTGCCGGTGCTCTGATTCGCCGCAGCGAGGCGGGCGGCGGCCAGGACCCCGCCGGTCGCGGCGAGTGTGGAACACATGACGAACGAGGCGGTGTACACGGCGCGTACGTTGATTCCGGCCCTGCGCGCAGCCTCCGGGTTGCCGCCCACCGCGTACAGGGACCGGCCGAACCTGGTGCGGGTGAGGACGTAGTGCAGGATCAGGACCAGGGTGACGAAGAGCATGAACATCCACGGCACACCGCGGGTGCGGTTCAGGTAGTACGCCGCGAACAGCAGTGCCGCCGCCAGTGCGAGCGACTGCACCGCCAGCCACCGCAGCGAGAGGGACGACAGCCCGGCGCGGCGGCGGCTGCGGGCACAGGCCCAGCCGATGGCGAAGAAGCCGCCGGCCGCCAGGACCATGAAGGCGTAGGCCAGCGGCTCGGGGACGAACCACACCTGGGCGAATTTCACCAGGGCGGAGTCGTACGGCAGGTTGATGGCGTTCTGGCCGCGCAGGAGCCACAGCTGAGTGCCGAGAAACGCCAGCAGACCGCCCAGGGTCGCGACGAAGCTGGGCACGCCGAAGCGGTTGAGTGCCTGCCCGTAGAGCCAGCCGATCAGCGCGCCGACACCGACCGCCACCAGGATCGCCAGCCACACCGACTGCTCGTGACGGACCATCACCACGCCTGTGGTCGCAGCGGCGACACCGCTCACGGAGCCCACCGACAGGTCGATCTGGCCGACCAGCAGCACGCACACGATGCCCAGCGCGATGACGCCCAGGGACACCATGTCGAAGGCCAGGTTCACCAGGTTGGTGCTGGACAGGAACGTCGGATTCAGCGACTGGAAGATCGTCCAGGTCACCACGACACCGGCGACGACGGGCAGCATTCCCAGATCACCGTCCGGGCCCGGCGGACCGTGACGCGGACGCTGTCGCGGAAACCGTGCGGTGCCGCCGGAGATTCGTCCTGCCGGGCGGGGCGGTCGCCACCGGTGAGCCGGGAGATGTCACGGCGCTTCCTCCTCTTCTTCCCGCGAGGGACGCGCGCCGCGCGGCCCGCTGCGAAACGGCGTTGTCGGTGGCGCCGGTGATCGCGGCGACCACCTGCTCGGAGGAAACCTCCCGGGCGTCGAACACGCCGTTGTTGCGCCCGAGCCGGAGCACAGCCACCCGGTCGGCGACGGCCTGGACGTCCTCCATGTTGTGGCTGATCATGACGACGCCGAGCCCGTTGCTCTTCAGCCGCTCGATCAGGTTCAGCACCTCGGCGGTCTGCGCGACTCCGAGGGCGGCGGTCGGTTCGTCGAGCAGGACGATCTCCGGTCGGCCGAGCAGGGCCGGGCGATCGCCACCGTCTGCCGCTGGCCGCCCGAGAGAGCGGCCACCGGGACGTCGAGGGAGGGATCCGGGCCGACAGTTCGCGCAGCAGTTCCCAGGACCGCTTCTCCATTGCGACGTCGTCCAGCATCCAGGGCCGGATCTCCTGGCCCAGGAAGAGGTTCGCCTTGACATCGAGGTTCTCGCACAGTGCCAGGTCCTGGTAGACGGTCGCGATCCCCAGTGCGTGTGCTGCGCTCGGGGAATCGAACGAGACCTCCCTGCCGTGGAAGGAGACCGTTCCCGCGTCGGGCGGGTACACCCTGAGAGGATCTTCACGAGAGTGGACTTGCCGGCGCCGTTGTCCCCACCACGGCGATCACCTCACCGGCCGCGACATCGAGGTCGATGCCGGTGAGCGCGGCGACCGCACCGAACTGTTTGCTCACACCCCTCAGCGACAGCACACCGGCGCTGCCGGACACGGGGCTCGTTCCAGGGGCGGACCAGGAGCAGGCCCGGGGAGGTGGAGCTTGTCATGCGCACCCTCTCGCTCTGGCACAGGACGCCGCTACTCGATGTCCAGACGCCGGCAGTCGTCGGCATACACGCGGGTGCAGACGTCCTTGGCCTCGAGCACCCGTCGGGGCCGAAGACGACCTCCTTGAGGTTCTCCCGCGTCACCACCGTCGGCTCGAACAGCTGCGACGGCGTGTCGAAGAGCGTCGAGTCGGCCTTGGGCGTCTTGCCCTCCATCAGCTGATGGGCCGCCTCCGCCGCCGCCTCGGCGACGGTCTTGATGGGCTTGGAGATGGTGTTGTACTGGTCGCCCGAGACGACGCGCTGGACCGCCGCCAGCTCGGCGTCGTTACCGGTGACCGGGGACCTTCACCTCGGCGCCCTTGAAGGCCGCGATCGCTCCACCCCGGTGCCGTCATTGGCGGCCACCACGCCGGCGATCCGGCCGGGGTACTGGGCGATCTGCCCGCTCGTCCACTGCTGCGCCTTCTCCGGTGACCAGTCCGGGGTGTCGTACTCGGCGAGCAACTCGAACCCGCTGTCGTCGACCGCCTTGTGGATGCCCTTCTTGATCAGCCCGGCAGCGGCGTCGGTCGGAGAACCGTTGACCTGGAGCAGCCCGCCCTCGGCCCCGTCTTCTCGAGATGGCCGACCAGCGACCGGCCGATGGATTCACCGATCGCCTCGTTGTCGAACGAGACATAGAAATCCGCAGGCTTCTTGGTTACCGGGCGGTCGTAGGCGATCACCTTGACGCCCTGGGAATGTGCCATCTGCACAATGGTGGACGCCGAGTCGGAGTCGACCGGGTCCAGCACGATGACCTTGGCGCCCTGCGCCATCGCTGAGTTCGCCTGCTGCTGCTGCAACGACGCGTCGCTGTCGGCGTTCTGGTAGATGACCTTGCATTCCTGGCAGAGCTTGCCCATGCGCTTCTTGAAGAGCGGGGCGTCGTACCGCTCGTACCGGGTGGAGGCGAGGTCAGGCATCAGGAACGCGACCTTGCCCACGCCGCTGCCGTCGCCGGAACCAGCCGTGACGGGCTCCTCGGCGCACGATACGAGTGAGCCCATGGCGAGGATGCCGATGAGAGCGAGACTTGCCGGTCTTCTCATGTTCCACTCCTGCTCATGGACGCTGAAGGCAACGCTCAGGAAACTCAGATGTTTCATTTGTGTCAACGGGTCGCAGTAATTGAACAATTGCTGTGCTGTTTCCCGCCTTCGATGTTCGCGCGGTGTGCGGGACGCGGCGTGTGGGATGCGGAGTCCGGCCAACGGTCATCGTTCCCGAGCGCGGCAACAGCGTAGGCAGGTGTACAAGCGGCCTCTCCGGAAGGAGCGACGGACGAGACGGACGGGGCAGGCCCGGGATGTTCACTTCACAGAAAATGAACAGGAGCTTTCATGGGAGCAGAGCACCGGCAGCCGGCCGACATGAGCGGCAGGAAACCCGCGAACGCAGAGAGCGGATCAAAGGCCGCGTCGTGGACAGGGGTTCGTTCGGATCGAACAGCTGGCCGACGAGCTGGGTGTGACCGCGATGACCATCCGCCGGGACCTCGACTACCTGCAGGACCGGGGCTGGCTGAGAAAGGTCCGCGGCGGCGCGACCGCTCAGCCTTCGACCGCCTTCCACGGCGACGTCCGTCACCGTGCCCGGGCCATGACGGCGGCCAAGGACGCCATCGCCCGCGCCGCCCTGCCTCTGGTCAAACCCGGGCAAGCGGTCGTCATCGACGACAGTACGACGGCTCTGGCACTCACCCGTCTCCTGGACCGGCACGCCCCTTGACCGTTATCACCAACTTCGGCCCGGTCACCCAGATGCTGGCCGACAGCCCGGGTATCGAGCTCATCTCCTGGGCGGCACCTACTACCCGCCTACGACGCCTTCCTCGGCCTGCGCACTGTGGACGCCGTGACCAGTCTCAGCGCCGACACACTCTTCGCCTCCACGACCGCCATCACCCGCGGTCACTGCTACCACCAGTCGCAGGAGACGGTGGCGGTGAAGCGTGCGCTGATGGATGCCTGTGCGCGGAAGATCCTTCTGGTCGACCACACGAAGTTCCGCCGCCGTGGCCTCTACCAGCTGGCCCCGTGACCGCCTTCGACCTCGTCATCGTCGACTCCGGCATCCCGGCTTTCGACCTCGATGCCCTCCAGGCCGATGGCGTCGAGGTTCTCGTGGCCCGCCGGGACCACCGAGCCCGTAGCGGTGTTGGCACCGGTACTGGCACCGGCGTGTGGCGCGACGTCCTGCCGCGTCCCCGCATGACGTACGTTTCGGCCTGCCCGCCGATGCCCGACGCAATGGCTCACGAGTTCGCTACGGGGAGGGCCCCGGTGGCGACGCCGGGCAGGCCGAGTCGTCCAGGTGGCGAGCGGGGCCGTCCGTCCGCGGATCGACCACCAGCACACCGTTGGCCCTGTGCTCGGCCCACCGGCGCAGGCAGAGCGTGCATTCGGCCGTCACGCGGCCTTGGCTATGCATCAACTCCTTAGAGTGCCAACATGGTTACGGGTGAAAGAGGCGAATCGGAGAGCTCGCGGAACAGGCCGGTGTCAGCCCTCGTTCCTTGCGTTATTACGAGCAGCAAGGACTCTTGTCGCTTTCCAGGGACGCCAACGGGCACCGGGAGTACGACGAAGCCGCTCTCGACCGTGTACTCAACATCAAGGACCTGATCGCCGCCGGGCTGACAACCGATGATGTCCTGCTCTATCGCTCTGCGGGCGCTCTGGGGCATCGTCTGACCGATTCGCCCCGCCGCTCCGTCGAACTGGTCAGCGCGCAGCGGCGGCTGGCGGGCTGGAGGACAGGATTGCCCGGCTGCATCAGATCAGGGACCGCTTGATCCAGCACAGTGCCGACCTGGAAGACGCGATCGTGTCGCAACTCGCGAGCCCAGGGTCGAGCAGGGCAGCCTCCGGCGAGGCAGGGCACAGCCAGACCCATTGGCTGTCCGGCTGGGGCACGGCACTCAGGCTCAACCCTGGTCGCCGGGGAGGCACTGTAACTGCGGTGTCGCCCGGGCCGGGCACGGGGACGCGCTGAGCCGCTGGTGCAGCTCGGGGTGGTGGCGGTGACGGGCTGCCGAATCCGCGGCTGCCCCGGGTGCTCAGCTGAGACGCGGGTGGCCGGCCGAGAGCTGAGCGGGACCGGCCACGCCCGGAACGGCAGCAGAGCCCCGGTACGGCAGCAGGGCCCGGACCGCGTGTCGCGGTCCGGGCCCTGCCCGGCCTTGCGGCGGCGGCGGTGGTGCGTCAGCTCTGTGCGGTGTCGTCGCCGGCCTGCCCGGCGCCCTCGGCTGCGCCTGCCCTCTCGCGCATCTTGCGCACCAGCTCCGCCTTCTGGTCGGCGGCATCCTGGCGGTCGAGGTTGCGGTGCGGACCGTTGTTCTGCCGTTCGGCGCGGGACTGCCTCTTGCGCTGGCCGCCGCCCATGCCTATGGGGTTGTTGATGTTCTTGCTTACGGTCATGGGCTCTCCCGGTAATGATGTGAAGTGATCTACGGATTTATCGGCGGGGACAGGCGGCGACGTCGAAGGACGTCAGCGGGGCCCATCACGCTCTCACTCGTAAATCGGCGTCTGGAAGAACATGACAAAGACGTTACCCGGTTCCGTCGGCCCCGCACACCAGACTTTTCGGTTCCCCGGCGTCGGGCGCCGCGGGCGTTGTCAGTGGTCGCGAGCACACTGACGGCATGAGGATCATCTCACTTGCGCCCGCCGTTACAGGACAACCTTCAGTGGAGCGGAGAATCGGCTGGATCATGGTGCACCGTCCGCTCGCCCGCGATTACGAGACCCTCGCCGCCAGCTCCGAAGTAATGATCCAGATCGCCTCGATCGACAATCTCGCCAAGCATATAACAGACGAGACCGCATCAACCTGGCGAGGAACCTACTGTGGCATAAGAGACAATTCGGCTACAGCGAACGCCCCTAAGTCTCACTCCAGGAACTCCCGGCTCCCGTGGAAAAGCCCGGCGAAGCTCGTACACGAGTCCAAATCATCGCATTTCGGGGAGAAGAGGTAGGCCGCCCACTCGCCGTCCGGGCCGATGCCGGTCGGGTCGAGCAACCAGACGTCCTCACCGCTCGCGACCTGAAGCGACCGCCGGAACAGTGCCACGAAGTCGTCGTACCCGTCGGCCCCGTCCGCCACCTGCGCCGCGTAAAGGGGCAGAAGGCTGCCACCCATGCCGGTGTCGCGCATCCAGGTGGCGTCTTCGCAGGAATGGACTTCGTCGATCCAGTCGCGGAGTGCGCCCCATCCGTTCGAGGTCAGCAGGAAACTGCGGTAGCCGGGCGGAAATCGCAGGCCCTTTGGTGGCCACTCGTCGGAGGCTCCCGAAGCGGTGGAGGTATCCCAACACGCAGTCGGGGAGGGCGGTCGCCACAGCGACCGCGTCCACCCTGCTCGTACTGATGCTGGGTGCGCCTGGTGTGGGCGGTGAGTCTGCGGCGGACCTGGCGGAGGCGCGGCCCGCCCACGATCGGGAGCGGGGCGTCGCGGAGTGGCACAGGCGTTGGTGGCCGAGCAGGGCGAGGAGGTGACCCACCTGGCCGCCGTACGGGTCGACGATGCCGGTGGACGCGACGGAGGTGCTGCTCGCCGGTGCGGTGATCAACATGCTGGCGGTGGGCGTGCTGTCGGCGGCACTTCTGGCCGCCGCAGCCGGGCTCTGGGCGCGTACCGTGGAGGACGGCGCCCTCGCCAAGCACGCGGGGACGCGCTCTGCACGGTAGGGCGCCCCATGACGGCCCCAGCAGCTGGCGGTCATATCAGCGTTTCTTCGCTGAGGAGGTGCGCGCATACGCTGGCGTAGGTCGTATGGCACAGAGCCCGCCGCCCGGACCCGGATGCGCGTACGATCTGCGGCCGGGCCGCCGTTCTTCAGCGGGCCCAGGACCTCCTCCTCGCCCCTGGCAGAGCCCGCCTTCGCGGAGCTGCTCGCCCTGGGGCCGGTGCAACGGCACCCGGCCGGCTGAGCGTTCAGCGGCGCAGCGCCGCCGTCAGCATCGGCAGAGCGTGGCGCAGTTCCCGGTAACCGTAGGTGCCGCTGTGCCCACCTGGGTAGACATGGGTGGTGACGGGCGTGCCCAGAGACTTGAGACGGTCGCTGAGCATCCGCGTCTCCTCGCCGCACACGGCTTCGGTGATCGATACGACGCCGTCGTCGGCGAGCGCGACCCATTTCTCGGAACCGGGGATGTGGGGATCGGGCTCGTCGCCGTCGAGCGGGCCGGGTTTGCCGTCGCCGGAGGCGAGGTAGACGGGTGTGTGACGCAGCCCCGGCGTGATGGTACGGATCCCAGTCGAGCCAAGTCTTCCACTGCTTCCACGGGTCGCCGAAGATCGCGTAGCCGTCCACGCCGACGAACTTCGCTCCGGAGAGCCACATCTCCGGGTGCCGGACCGGGTGCACGGGTGCCCCGAAAGCGGCGACGGCGCCGAACAGCCCGTGATACGGGCGGCGAGCCCCAGGGCGCCGAATCCACCTTGGGACTCGCCGGCTGCCGCCCTGTTCGGCCCAGCCCCGTAGTCCCGTTCTACCAGGGGCAGGACTTCACGGAGGAAGTACGTACGCACCCTGGGGAGCCTCCCTGCCGTGGTTCCACCAGTCGGTCCAGAAACCGAACAGCGGCATGCCCGGCATGACCACCAGGACATCACGCAGCTCGGCCAGGTCCTGCACTTCGAACAGGTTCATCCAGGTCGTGTGGTCACCGTCTCCGCCCGCGAACAGCTAGGCCCTGTTTCTCGGATCATGTTCGGAGCCAGATGACGAGGGCTGCGAGCGTGACGGTGCCGAGGTAGATGTAGGCGCGTTTCTCGTAGCGGGTTGCGACGGCGCGGAACCCTTTCAGGCGGTTGATGGTGCGTTCGACGGTGTTGCGTTTCTTGTAGCGCTCGCTGTCGAAGCTGGTGGGACGGCCTCCTTGTGATCCCCGATTCTTGCGGTGTCTTTGCTGGTCAAGACGTTCCGGAATGGTGTGCGGGATCCCGCGTCGTCGCAGATAGCGGCGGTTGCTGCGGGACGTGTAGGCCTTGTCGGCCAGGACCCGGTCGGGTCTGGTTCGGGGCCGGCCGACCCGGCCCGGGCACGGACACCTGCTCCAGCACACGCTCGAGCTGGGGTCCGTCGCCGTAGTGTCCGGGCGTCAGGACGAGAGCGAGGGCCGGCATCGTCCGTCGGCGGCGAGGTGAATTTTGGTGGTGAATCCGCCGCGGGAGCGTCCCAGACACTCGCCGATCTGACCACCTCCTCCAGCCGGACGACGAGTTTCCGCAGTACCGGATCGACCTGGTTCGTCCCTCGAACATTCCCCTTTGAGGCGACACGGCCGGCGGTGTCTTCCTCGCGCCGGCGGCGTGCTGGTGGGCTCGCACCGCTGTCGAGTCCACCGATACGTCCCAGTCGATTCGGCCCGCAGCGTCCTCGGCAGCCTGAATCCGCGACAGGAGCATCGCCCACGTTCCGTCCGCTGACCAGCGGCGATGCCGCTTATAGACCGTCTCCCAGGGCCCGAACCGCTCCGGCAGATCTCTCCACTGCACGCCCGTCCGGACCCGGTAGAGCACCCGTTGATCACCCGGCGGTGATCACTCCACCGCCCGCCACGGGCACCACCAGGAGGTAGGAACGACTCCAGTCGGTCCCACTCCGCATTGGTCAGATCTCCACGCCCCATGCAGACAGCCTGACCCCAACACCCCACTCATGTCAGGAGATCCGAGAAACAGGGCCTAGTGCTGAGTCAGGCAACGTTGGCCCTGTTGTGATGTGACGCACCGTCCGGGTGCTTTGCCGGGCGGCGTGGGACGGTCACCCTGTCCGGGTGGCGATACGAGTGCAGGTTCGTGAGATCGATGATGACGAGGGCGGCGGCTGCTGCGGATCATCCGCAGGGGCACTGGGTCGGTGGTGACCTGGCGGCGGGCCCAGATGGTCCTGCTGTCCGCACAGGGCATGCCGGTGGCGAGGATCGCCGAGGTGTCGTTCACCAGCGACGACCGCGTCCGGGATGTGATCCACAACTTCAACACGGACGGCTTCGACTCGCTGTATCCGAAGTATTCCGGCGGCCGGCCGAAGACGTTCACGCTGCCTGAACGCCGCGAGATCAAGAAGATCGCGAAGTCGAAGCCGACCGAGCACGACCTGCCGTTCTCGACCTGGAGCCTGACCAAGCTGGCGGACTTCCTGGTAGCCGAGGGGTGGTCGACGACATCAGCCACGAGGGCCTGCGCATCCTGCTCCGCGAGGAAGGCGTCTCCTTTCAACGCCTGAAAACCTGGAAGACCTCCAGCGATCCCGACTACGCGGCCAAGAAGGCCCGGGTCGAGCACCTCTACGCGATCGCCGACGGCGAGGTCATACCGAGGACGGCGAACCCGAAGTCATCTTCTGCATGGACGAGTTCGGACCGCTCAACCTGATGCCGCACCCGGGAGGCAGTGGGCCGAACGCGGAGGCAAGCACAGGGATCCCGACCGTGAACCCGCCGGCGGCTCGGGCCACCTACAACCGCTACGGCGGAGTGCGGCACCTGTTCGCCGCCCTGGACCTGGCCAAGGACAAGCTCTACGGTCACATCAAGCCGGTCAAGAAGCGGACGCAGTTCCTGGAGTTCTGCCGCTACCTCCGCACCCTCTACCCGCGAGAGGTCCGGATCGCGATCATCAGCGACAACTTCTCCCCTCACCTGACCACGAAGAAATGCCAGCGGGTCGGCACCTGGGCCGCTGCGAACAACGTCGAGATGGCCTACACACCGACCAACAGTTCCTGGCTCAACCGCATCGAGGCCCAGTTCACAGCCCTGCGCTACTTCACCCTCGACGGCACCGACCACGCCGACCACAAGGAACAGGGCAGCATGATCCGCCGCTACATCATCTGGCGAAACCGCCACGCCGACGACCGGCGCCTACGCGCAGTCGTCGACAGGACAAACGTCGCCTGATCCGGCGAGGCCTGGTTCATGGCGTGGGCACGCGCAGGAGGACGCGGACTGTGGTTGATCCGAGAACTTCAGTCACTAACCAACATCCACCGTCGGGGAAATCAATGGTGGTGGGCCACCAGCGGATCCTGCGGCCGTTGTCCTTCTCGGCAGATGCGTAGCCACCGGTGCTACCGCGAGCGGTGCCGGAACCATCTACCCGCTCGGCGCTCACCGTCGGCGGCCCTTGCGGTCAGTCACCTTCCCCTGCTCGTCGAGAGTGACCGACACATACTTCGCTCGGTATCCTTCTGCGCTGCGGGCAGTGGAGCCCAGGGTGGGGATACGAACCCACAAGTCAGCAGCACCATGCCACTGTTGTTTCTTGTCCATGTCGTGGAGGGCGGGCGGCACAGTGGCTGTGGTGTTCAGAGCGGTGACAGGACACGCTGCGTCCGCCAACGCTGCATCAGGTCGCAGCGTAGAAGCGGTCGGTGGTGGATGAGGATCTGAGGAGTCGATCCGGAGCACCCAACCGCCATTAGCAGCAGCAGAATCTGCATGGGCGCGGCTCGCCTTGTCGCTCTGCCTTGCACCACATGCTCCTCACATTCGTATGGCTCCTGTAGCGAGCAGTACAGCAGCAATGCCCGCCATCGCGATTATCTCAACCGCCTTGCCCACCGGATAGGCCACTGACGAATGAGCCGGATGATCCGCAACGGTCACCGGTCCTCGCGTCATCGATGTCATGCACGCGCACTCGTCCGCCGCTGACACCGCGTCACGTTGGCGCAGGGCGAACGTTGCCTGGTGTGGCACTAGTAGGGCTTGGTCAGGTTGGTGTGCGTGTGGGTATGTCGCGGTGGCAGGTGGGGCATGCACCGGCCCAGGTGGCGAGGAGTGATTGCAGCTCGCGGACGATCTGGTAGAGGCTCAGGCCGGTGCCGTGTCTTTGGGGCGTGGGCCAGCCTCCGCAGGGTGCAGAAGGCATGGGCGAGGGAGGCGAGGGTGACGTGGTGGTGCCAGCCGTTGAAGGTGCGGCCTTCGAAGTGGGCAAGTCCCAGGGCCTGTTTCATCTCGCGGTAGTCGTGCTCGATGCGCCAGCGGAGCTTGGCCAGGCGGACCAGGGTGGTCAGCGGGGTGTCGGCGGGCAGGTCGGAGAGCCAGAACTGGATCGGCTCGGCCTCTTTGGCGGGCCACTCGGCCAGTAGCCAGCACTCGGCCAGTTCAACGCCTTCGGTGGCGTCACGGATCTCGCGTCCTGCCGGGCGGATCCGCAGGGCCACGAAGCGCGAGTACATACGCTTCAAGCCGGTGCGGCCTTGCCCGGGCGTGAGCCCTCACGCCATGAGACCGGCTTAGCCGAACCACGACCCGCCTCGATGACCAGCGACTTCACGCTGCGGGCCGGGTCCGGATACCTGGGCACCGGCCGCCGTCCGATGCCGCTGTAGGGCGGGGTGAACGGACTGGTGGCGGCCGGGTGGGCGGTGGGCGTGGTGGAGATGCCGACCACGTAGTGCAGACCGCGCTGGTTCAAACCCAGACGGAAGGCCGCCGCGTCGCCGTAGCCGGCGTCTGCCAGCACCAGCGGGACATCGATGTCCCAGGACCGGGTCTCGTCAATCATGTCCAGCGCGAGTTGCCACTTCTCCACGTGGCCCAGGTCGGCGGGAATGCCGCACCGCTCGCGGCGGGCCACCTTGAGCGGGACGGCCTGCGGTGAAGCCGGGTCCCAGGACTTGGGCAGGAACAACCGCCAGTTCACCGGCGTCGAGGCGTGGTCGCGGGCCAGGTGCACCGAGACCCCGACCTGGCAGTTGGTGACCTTCCTGCGGTGCCGGTGTACTGCCGCGACACACACGCCGAAGCGTCGCCATCCTTCAAGAACCCGGTGTCGTCGACGATCAACGCCGTCGGGGCGATTGCCTCGTGCATCCGCCAAGCCAGCCGGGCCCGCACCTGGGCCCAACTCCACGGACTGGAGGTGACGAAATGCGCCAGCGCTTGCCGGTTGCCATCCTCGCCCAGCCGAGCGGCCATCGGTTCCACCGATTTGCGCCGTCCGTCCAGCAGCAGTCCACGCACATACGCCTGCCCCCACCGATACTGGTCCGCGCGCGTGAACGCATCGAACATCTCCGCCGTGAACGTCTCCAGGTCCTCCCGGACCTGATCCATCTCCTCAGGTGTCACACACCATCAACGCGCCCACAGACACCAAGACACGCCACCAGTGCGTACATCTGACCAAGCCCTACTAGAGCGTGGGCCAACGGTCGCCGGGGCGGCGCCGGCCCCAGCCGCGCGGTGTCAGCAGGGCTACCGTGCTTCGGCCTCCGAGAGCAGGGGAGCTCACGGTCAGTTCGACCAACCGGTCGTTCAGGCGGCGTTCGGCGAGGACCTTGCCGGTGGCACCGGCAAGGTCCTCGCCGAGGAGGTTCCGGCGCCCAGCAGGGCCTCGGTCGTCAAAACGGTGCGGCGTGTGTGCGTGCGACATACCTCAGTATTCGGCCGGTGGTCCCGCCGCCTTGAACTCGTCGGGCCGCTACCGGCGCCGAGGGCACGATCTCCCAGGCTGTCCACGACAACGGCCTGCGGCATCGCCTCACTGCAACCCCGACCAACCTGGCCCGCATCAGTGCCTGGTGCTCGGATGCCCTGGGCCCGCGCTCGCACCACGCACGAGCTTCGGCTTCTACCGCGGATCTCGCTCGGCTCCGCAGCCGCCCGGCCGGTGGCCGGTTCCCTCGACCTGGCCCACGGGTTCTGAGGGCATGGCGTCTCATGCACCGCGTGCCGCGAGCCCGGTGCGCCAGGCCCAGACCGCGATTTCCACGCGGTTTCTCGCAGGGAGCTTGGCCTGCACGTTGGTGAGGTGTGTTTTGACCGTGCCCACGGAGATGGAAAGGGCTGTGGCGATCTCGGCGTTGGTCAGGCCCTCGGCCAGCAGCACGACGACTTCCTCTCGCGCGGAGAGAGCTGGCTGGCGGGCTCCGGCCCGGAGGAGACGGTACGGAGCTGTCTCAGGAGCCGAACGGTGATCGACGGGCTGACCAGGGAGTCGCCGGCCGCGGCTGCGCGGACCGCCTCGCCCAGCAGGCGCGGGCCGGAGTCCTGAGAATGAATCCGCTGGCACCCGCGTCCACCGCGCGGGTCAGGTACTCCTCGTCGTCGAAGGTGGTCACGATCACGACGCGGGGCTGGTACGAGGCATGGGGCCGGGTCAGGTGGCGCAAGGCATCCAGACCGTTCAGGCGCGGCATCCGGATGTCCATCAGAACGACGTCCGGTCGGTGCAGCTCGACCATCTCCAGGGCTTGGAGGCCGTCCCGGGCGTGGGCGACGACGTGGATGTCGTCCTCGGCGGAGAGGATCATAGACATACCGGTGCGGACGATCTCCTGATCGTCGGCGAGCAGCACCCGGATCACGGACCGTCCTTCCACGCACTCTCCAAGGGAATTCGGGCCTTCACCAGCCAGTGTCCACTGCCATCGGGCCCCGCCTGGAAGACGCCGCCTTCGGCAGTAACGCGTTCCTCGAGTCCGACAAGACCGTACCCCTTCGCCGCAGGTGCGCCCGCGCCGGGCCGATCGTTGACGATGTCGAGTTCGGCGGACCGGGGAAGGACCCGAGCGCCACGGACACCTGCCGGGAGTCCGGTGCGTGCTTGCGTACATTCGTCAGCGACTCCATGACGACGCGGTGCACGGCCGCCATGGCCGCTGCCGGCAAACGGTCGGCAGGCCCTTCCTCCTCAAGCCTGGCCGCACCCCGCCGGGCAGCGCAAAGGCCATCACCAGAGTACGCAGTTGTTCCACCCCGCCCACCGGTACGAGCGCGGCTTCAGTGCGAAGTCCGCTCACCATGTGTCGCAGAGCCCGGAGGGCCTCCGAAGCCGTCCCTTCGATCTGCCCCAACGCCGACGCGACCATCTCCGGCCTGGACGCCGCGACCACCTGGACCCCTGGGCCTGCACGACGATGCCCGTCACATGATGAGCCACGAAATCGTGCAGATCCCGGGCGAAGGTGAGCCGCTGTTCCAGGCGCACCTGCTCGGCGTGGCGCCGGCGGTCGACAGCTGCCAGCCGGGCCACGAGTGCCCCGATCAGTCCGGCACTGACGGCCAACGTGCAGAACAGCGCCAGGATGAGGCTGTTCTCGGTCGCCTCGACGGCTACCGGTCGCAGGACTGCGGCAAGGGACAGCAGGACGGCTGCCCCGGCTGCAGGCCAGGCGTCTCCGTACCGGACGGCGAGGACCAGCACCGCGATAAGCGCGGTGATCTCGAACAGGGTGTACGCGTCGGCGTGCCCGCCGACGACCCCGCCTCACGGCCGTGACATGCATCCACGCACTGCACCCGAGGGACACGGCCCCACCAGTGCGCCGGCCACCGCCAGGGTCCGCAGATCACTTCGCCAGCGGCGCACTGCCCAGATCGACACCACCAGGACGGGTGCGACGGCCGAGAGACGGACCTGGGACGCGAGGGCGGACTGGTAGACACCGGTGTAGTAGTCGGCTGCGAGCGCCAGCACCAGGGCGCACCCGACGAGAACGACGCCGAGGCGAAACAGAACGCGACGCGTCCGGGAGGAGCGTCTGCCGAAGTGTGTGGAGTACATATCCGCAGCGTACGTACCCGCCTCGGGAGGGCTTCTCCACCGAAAGTCGTAATGCTCCGGACAGGCTCCGTCCTTCGGTGGATCCGCGACGGCGCCCGCGCGGACAGGATCGCTAAAACGATCGACAAGCAAGCCCGCAGGGGCACCGCATGAACTTCCAGACCCAGATTCCCACCGCCGCCGTTCTCGGGCCGACACTCGCCGTCTTCGTTCTCGTGGCCCTGGCGGGCCACCGACGCAACGCCCCCGGCTGGCGGGCGGCGCACTGGTGCTGCGGAGCGTCATTGCGCTCTACGCGGCAGCGGTCGCCTCACTCACGTTCTTCCCCTGTGGATCTACGGCGGGGATTACCGCAACCAGACGGAGTGGATCGGGCAGATTCAGCCGATCCCCTTGCTCACGGCGGACATCTCCATGATTCCCAACGTGATCATGTTCGTGCCGCTCGGCTTCCTCCTGCCGCTGCTCCTGCCCCGCATCAGGGTTGGCCGTACCGTCCTGACCTGCGCTCTCATCAGCCTTGGCATCGAGGTCATCCAACTGCTCCAGTACATCGCTTTCGCCAACGGGCCGCGCGGTCGATGTCAATGACCTGATCGCGAACACCCTCGGGAGCCTCCTCGGATACGCGGTCCTGCGTACCGCACAGCGCACGGCCGCCACACGCACTGTGCTGGACAAGGCATCGCCGTCGCCCGAAACCGACTGACCGCCTGCCGGGAGGGTGCGGTCCCTCACAAGCCGCTCTCCGCCACTGCTTGACGCATGTCCTCAACGCCTCGCTTTCAGCTTCACTCCTGCCCAGCGCCTTCGCCTGGTGGCGCGTCAGTGAAGTGGGCAAGTGGTTGGCATGAGTCCTGAAAACCTGGGGAATGCTGCCCTGTGCACGACTGGTTGTAGGATATGGAAATAGCCTTTGACCTGCAAAACGCAGGCAGGGAGCCTACTTGTGGGAGTGTCGCGATGTTGCGTAAAATGTTCAAGTCCAAGATCCACCGGGCCACGGTGACCCAGGCCGACCTGCACTACGTTGGCTCGGTGACGGTCGATGCCGACCTGATGGACGCCGCCGATCTGCTGCCCGGCGAGCTTGTCCATATCGTGGATATCGACAACGGTGCCCGGCTCGAGACCTATGTCATCGAGGGTGAGCGCGGCTCCGGAGTCATCGGGATCAATGGCGCCGCCGCCCATCTCGTGCACCCCGGCGACCTGGTCATCCTCATCAGCTACGCACAGGTCGAAGACGCCGAGGCCCGCACGCTCATTCCGAGCATCGTGCACGTCGACGCGGACAACCGGATCGTCGCGCTGGGCACCGATGCGTCGGCGCCGGTCCCGGGCAGTCGTACCGAGCGCAGCCCGCACGCCGCCGCGCAGAGCTGAACCGCCCGGTCCCGGTCTCATCCCCGTAGCGTGGCAGTCACGTCGATACGTACGAGGGAGCGCCCGCCATGGCCGAGAACACCGCAGCCGAGATCCGCGACGACCGTGAGCACGGCAGGCTGGTGGCGCACCGGGACGGCAAGGCCGCCGGGGTTGTCACCTACTTCGTGATGTATCCCGAGCCGGGCGCCCTCGTGGCCGTGCACACAGTCGTCGAACCGGAGTACGAGGGCCAGGGCATCGGCGGCGCTCTCGTCCAGGAGTTCTACTCGATGGCGGCGCAGGAGGGCATCCCCGTCGTCCCGCTCTGCCCCTACACAGCGAAGTGGGCCCAGCGTCATCCCGACCGGGCGCCGGTGGCCCCGGCCGAGCTGGTGGAGGGGCGGAGCGGCAGCTCAGAAGTCACCCCGAGCTGTTCTGATCCGTACGTGTGGACTCGGCAGGCGAGGGCAGCCGCATCGGGAGACGGTGGAGATGCATTCCACTCGTATCGCCGAATCTGCTGGAGGAGCGAGATGACCCATCCGTACCCCGACCCGGTACCACCCGCGCCGACGCCCTCGCCCGTCCCCGGTCCGCCCACTCCGGTGCCCTCACCGCCCCGGGCCGGGGCCCATGCCGCCCGGCCCGGCGCCGGACCCGATTCCGCAGCCGCCCGCGCCGAACCCCGACCCGGTGCCGGAACCGGAGCCGTCCCCGCAGCCTGCCGGATGACCTGCGGGCCGGGTGTGCTCGGCCCCGGCCCACAGAGGCCGAGCGCACCCGGCGGTCAGCGGCCTTCGGTCGGCCCGAGCCCGGTCAGCGCATCGGCATGGGCCAGACCGCTCTCCGCCGCGACCGAGTCCAGCGACTGGGCGTCGCGCACCGGCGCGAAGCGCACGCCGTCCCCTGCGGCCCGGCGCTGAAGCCGTACACAGCGGGCCGCGGCAGGCTGTTGTAGCCCCACGGGGTGGAGAGTAGTACGCACCCGTGTCGTACAGGACGACGAAGTCGCCCTCCCGCAGCTCCGGGAGCTCCCGTGCGTGCGCCACCACATCCCCGGCGAAGCAGCACGGACCCGCGATGTCCTGGACCATGGCGGGCCCGCTGTGCGGAAGTCCCGCCGCGTCGAAGGCGCCGACCCGCAGCGGCCAGGCGTCGGGCATGAAGACGGTACGCGTGGCGATCTGCGCACCCGCATGGGTGAGCGCGATCCGGCGCCCGCCCGCGTCCTTCGTGTACTCCACCAGCGCTGCGATGAAGCCGTTCTTGGCGAGCAGTGACCGGCCGAACTCGGTGACCAGCGCGTACCTGCCGTCGAAGAGGCCCGGCGCCGTGGTCCGCAGGGCGGCCACATAGTCGGTGAAGGCGGGCCGGACCGTGTCGTCGGCGAAGTTGACCGGCAGTCCGCCGCCGATGTCGATACTCGTGATCTGCCGGGCGCCCAGCGTCTCGTTGATCTCCTCCGCGAGCCGGTAGGTCTCCGCGATGCCTTCCGCGATGAGCCCCAGCGAGCAGCCCTGTGAGCCGACATGGGCATGCAGCCGGGTCAGCCACGGCCGCTCGGCGAACGCCTGCACGACGCGCTCGCGGGCCCCGGGTCGCGTAGGGCCACACCGAATTTGAGGTTTCGGTCGCGGTGCTCATCGCTCCGATGGAACCGCCGCCCACCTGCGGATTGACCCGGAGCCCGAGGACGGACAGCGATTCGGGCGACCGCAGTTCGTCCATACGGTGCAGCTCGGCGAAGCTGTCCGCGTTCACCGCGACGCCGAGCTCCAGCGCCAGCCGGAGCTCGTCTCGGGTCTTGGCCGGGGAATCGAGGACGATCCGCGCCGGTGTGAACCCGGCCTCGAGCGCGAGCCGCAGCTCACCGGGGCCGGCCACCTCGCACCCCATTGCACAGTCGGCGAGGAGCCGCAGTACGGGGATGAGGGAGGCGGCCTTCGCGGCGAAGGTATGGAGCACGGGCACGCCGGGCACGTCGGCGAACGCATCCCGCAGGGCGGCCACGCTGTCGCGCACTCCGTCGGTGTCGATGAAGCCTGCGACGGGCTGGTCCTCGCCGAGCATCCCTCCTCGACGGCGCTGCGCAGCGCAGCGGCGAACCGGGCGGTGGGCGTAGCGCGAAGGGGTTCTGTGGAGCTCGGGGGCTCGTCATAGGAGTCATACCGCGAGAGTCGGTGATGGGTCCCCACCGGTCATTGTCGGGAGGGACAAGAATGTCGGCAAATCCTGGTCTGTCGGGCAATCACCATGCGAAACCGGTTGAAACAGCTGCCGCTCCGCTCAGACATCACCCGCTAGGAGTTGTCGTCAAAGTGTCACGCCCACATCAGCAGAGAGGCGAGGGTTACGGCTGCCTGGAAGGACTCGGCGGTTTTGTCGTAGCGGGTCGCGATGCCGCGCCATTGCTTCAAGCGGTTGAAGCACCGTTCCACAACGTTGCGCTGCTTGTAGATCTCGCGATCGACCACTGGCGGACGTCCGCCGAGGCTGCCGCGCCGGGCCCGGTTGCGAATCTGGTCGGCCCGTTCCGGGATGGTGTGCGCGATGCCCCGGCGTCGCAGCCAGGCCCGGATCGCCTTCGAGCTGTAGCCCTTGTCTCCCAAGACATGATCGGGCCGTACGCGGGGTCGGCCAGGACCGAGACGGGGCACCCGTATCGCCTCCATCACGGCGGTGAACTGGGTGCAGTCGTTGGTGTTCCCGCCGGTGAGAACGAAGGCGAGCGGTCGGCCGACAGCATCGCAGACCAGGTGAATCTTGCTGGTCAGTCCACCTCTGGAGCGGCCGAGCGCCGGGTTTCGGAGCCCCTTTCGGGCCCCGGCCGCGTGCTGGTGGGCTCGGACGATGGTGGAGTCGACCGATACCAGCCAGTCGACCTCACCGGCCGCATCCGCCCGCGCCTGGGCTTCCCGGAGCATCCGCTCGAAGGTGCCGTCCCTGGCCCATCGGCGGAAGCGAGTGTGCAGCGTGGCCCAGGATCCGTACCGCTCGGGTACGTCCCGCCAGGCCGTGCCCGTCCGGAACTTCCAGACGATCCCGTTAAGAACCGTCCGGTCCGGGTGATACGTCGCCATGAACTGTCCGATGCCGAGTGGGAACCATGATTTACCACGCAAGATCATTTGACGACAGACCCTAGTAGGGCTTGGTCAGGTTGGTGTGCGTGTGGGTATGTCGCGGTGGCAGGTGGGGCATGCACCGGCCCAGGTGGCGAGGAGTGATTGCAGCTCGCGGACGATCTGGTAGAGGCTCAGGCCGGTGCCGTGTCTTTGGGCGTGGGCCAGCCTCCGCAGGGTGCAGAAGGCATGGGCGAGGGAGGCGAGGGTGACGTGGTGGTGCCAGCCGTTGAAGGTGCGGCCTTCGAAGTGGGCAAGTCCCAGGGCCTGTTTCATCTCGCGGTAGTCGTGCTCGATGCGCCAGCGGAGCTTGGCCAGGCGGACCAGGGTGGTCAGCGGGGTGTCGGCGGGCAGGTCGGAGAGCCAGAACTGGATCGGCTCGGCCTCTTTGGCGGGCCACTCGGCCAGTAGCCAGCACTCGGCCAGTTCAACGCCTTCGGTGGCGTCACGGATCTCGCGTCCTGCCGGGCGGATCCGCAGGGCCACGAAGCGCGAGTACATACGCTTCAAGCCGGTGCGGCCCTTGCCCGGGCGTGAGCCCTCACGCCATGAGACCGGCTTAGCCGAACCACGACCCGCCTCGATGACCAGCGACTTCACGCTGCGGGCCGGGTCCGGATACCTGGGCACCGGCCGCCGTCCGATGCCGCTGTAGGGCGGGGTGAACGGACTGGTGGCGGCCGGGTGGGCGGTGGGCGTGGTGGAGATGCCGACCACGTAGTGCAGACCGCGCTGGTTCAAACCCAGACGGAAGGCCGCCGCGTCGCCGTAGCCGGCGTCTGCCAGCACCAGCGGGACATCGATGTCCCAGGACCGGGTCTCGTCAATCATGTCCAGCGCGAGTTGCCACTTCTCCACGTGGCCCAGGTCGGCGGAATGCCGCACCGCTCGCGGCGGGCCACCTTGAGCGGGACGGCCTGCGGTGAAGCCGGGTCCCAGGACTTGGGCAGGAACAACCGCCAGTTCACCGGCGTCGAGGCGTGGTCGCGGGCCAGGTGCACCGAGACCCCGACCTGGCAGTTGGTGACCTTCCTGCGGTGCCGGTGTACTGCCGCGACACACACGCCGAAGCGTCGCCATCCTTCAAGAACCCGGTGTCGTCGACGATCAACGCCGTCGGGGCGATTGCCTCGTGCATCCGCCAAGCCAGCCGGGCCCGCACCTGGGCCCAACTCCACGGACTGGAGGTGACGAAATGCGCCAGCGCTTGCCGGTTGCCATCCTCGCCCAGCCGAGCGGCCATCGGTTCCACCGATTTGCGCCGTCCGTCCAGCAGCAGTCCACGCACATACGCCTGCCCCCACCGATACTGGTCCGCGCGCGTGAACGCATCGAACATCTCCGCCGTGAACGTCTCCAGGTCCTCCCGGACCTGATCCATCTCCTCAGGTGTCACACACCATCAACGCGCCCACAGACACCAAGACACGCCACCAGTGCGTACATCTGACCAAGCCCTACTAGGCGCACCGCGATCATGAGGAGCAGTCGGGTGTCGGGGTCGTCGGTGTCCACCCCGAAACGTTCCCGCACCCGGCGCAGCCGGTAGCGCAGGGTGTTGGGATGCACGACGAGCTGCCTCGCCGCCCTGCCGACGTCCCCGAAGCATCCAGGTAGGCGGCCAGCGAGCGGACCAGTTCACCCCGGCCGCGAGATCGGTGCGCACGAGATCGTGCACCGGCCCGGTGCCCGACTCCCACAGAGGCTGTACGGCGTCCAGGACCCGCAGGACATCGAGTGCGGGTCCGGCCTCGGCGGGTCCGGCATGCCGTACCGGTACGCCATCGCCGCCACGGTCCTCGCGCTTACGCAGCACCCGCAGGACGAGTGCCGCCTCCTCGCACGAGACGGCAGCTGCCGGGGCGGAAGGGACCACGGGCCCGCCCCGCCCGGACCGGTACCCCGCCCGGCAGCGACACGGCGAGCCGGTCCAGTTCCCTGGCCAGCGCGAGTACATCCCGCTCCCGTCCCACAGCCGCGGGCAGCAGCACCAGCAGCCGCTCCGGCTCACGCAGCACGAGCGCGCCGGGCCGGAAGGCGGTGGCCTGCAACGCCAGCACATCCAGGGTGCGGCCGGCCGGCCGCCGCGAGGCCCGGCCGGCTCCGCGATCACCACGGCGCACGGCGCGTCCGGGGAGAGGCCCAGCGACCACGCGTGCGTGCGCTGGTCACCCTGCCCGTACAGCAGGCCCCGCAGTGCATGATCCCGGCGCCGCACGGCCCGCTCTCGCGTAGCCGGTGCTGCACCAGATGGGGGCGGCGGCCTCGGCGGCACCCGCAGGGCGTCCGCGGCCAGCGGGAGAGGCTGCGCCCGTCCGCTGCGACCCAGATGGAACCGAGCACCTCGGGGCCGCTGCGGACGGCGATGACCAGACGCTCCGGGCTGTCGCCCTCCGCGGGCCGGCGGATCACGTCCCGTGAGGTCCACAGCGCTCGCAGAATCCCGCTGCGGCGCAGTTCGGCGATGCGCCACTGAGGCACTCGCCCGCCCAGAATCGTGGACCTGCGCACCCGGTCGGCCTCAGGCCGGGTGGCTGAGTGGGCCAGCACCCGGAACCGGGTGTCCTCAATGGTGATCGAGCCGCCCGTCGACTCCGCGATGGCCTCGGCGAGAGCCCCGAGACCGCCCACGCCGTCCTCGTCCCGCCGGTGCGCCTCCTCGTCGCGGCCCGCACCGGCGAAGGCGAGTGCGGAACGCAGCAGCGCCGCGGTGTCCGTCCAGTCGGCCCACGCAGCCCGGCCAGCAGGGCGAGCCCCGTGTCCTCGGCAGCGGCAAGCACATCCGGCGCCGTGGACTCACCCTGCGTATCGCGCAGGATCACCGCGCAGGCACCGCGCCGGGCCGCGTCGCGCACCCCGCCACCGCGTCGGCACTGGCCGCGGGCGGGCCGACGGCCAGCACGACATGGGCATCGGCGAGCCGTCCGGCCTCCTCGTCACCGAAAGCCACGCCACGGACCGTGACGTCCTGCCCGGCGGGCGCGAGCAGCAGCCGCAATGTCCCCGCGTCGTCGAACGCGAGGATCTCGCGGAGTGTTGCCCCGGCTGCCACCGGTGCGCCCTGGGGCCGGCTGCTGGTCACAGGAGCGAGCATACGAGCCTGCGGGCGCCGGGGTGCTCAGCGGCCGCGCTCAGGCGATGAGCGGGACCACTGCCTCCGGGGTCAGCATCCGGAAGGTGAAGGCCTGCTGGAAGTAGAGCCGGACGCTCGTCGCGTCATGGTCCAGGTAGCCGATGGACAGGTCCTGTCCCAGCCGCAGCTCGAAGTCCCCGCCGCGAGTGGACAGCAGTACCCGCCGGTGACGGCTGGCGCCCACAGGATCGTGTCGTCGAGCAGCCGCGCCAGATGTGTGGTCACCGGGTAGCCGTGATCGGAGGTCTCGGTGGCCTCGGTGAAGGCATCGGCGCCGAGCAGCAGCCGGTAGGGACCGTCGACGCCGGCCAGCCGCAGCTGTGTCAGGGCCTGGCTCACCGCCGCCGGATAGTCGCGTGCATCGGCCGGCAGCGGGTGCGGGCGTGCGAGGAGCCGTCCCGCAGACCGGTGATCCCGGCCGCCGCGTACCCGTCGATGACGGCCATGTCCTCGGCGAACGCGCAGGTACGGGCCGCGTCCTTGACCGGCTGCCAGTCGCTGTCCTCGGACCCCGTTCGACGTCGTCGACGGCGGCCCGGTGACCGTGAACGGCACCCGCCACTCGATGAGGGGCGCCGATGTGCGGGCGCGGGCGACCACGTCCGGGGCGGGCGGGTCGATGTCCCGCAGGTGTCCGTCCCCGATCGCGGCCAGCCCCGGCCCTGCGGGTCGCCGACGTCCACGACCCGGCGCCCGGCCACATGGCGGCTGAAGGTGCGCCGGGCCTCTTCTTCGATCTGGCCCCATGCGGCGTCCGTGACGGGGCGAGTTCGCGGTGGAGGTTGTTCATCGCCGGTCGCTTTCTTGCAGGCTGCCGATTCGCAGCGAACCATCGCCCGACGCCGCGGCGGCGGGCCTGCGGCACTGGCGCGGACGCCGGGTGCAACAGTGTCGCGGCCACGGCGGGGCGGGCGACGGCGGCGGGGCGTCGAGGAAGTCGGCGCTGGGGTGTAGAAGAGCGTGCCGGTGACGGCGGTGGAGAAGTCGAGAATGCGGTCGTGCGTGGCGGTCGGGTCGCCGAGGAACATGTTGCGGAGCATCTGCTCGGTCACCTCCGGATCGGCGGCGTATCCGATGAAGTACGTGCCGAATCCGCCCTGTTCGAAGCTGCCGAAGGGCATGTTGGCCCGCAGGATGTCGTGTTCGGTGCCGTCCGGGTCGGTGATGGTGTTCAGCGCCACATGGGAGTCGGCGGGTTTGACGTCGTCGGCGAGTTCGATGTCGGTGAACTTGGTGCGGCCGATGATCTGTTCCTGCTGCTCCGTGCTCAGCCTGTTCCAGCCGGCCAGATCGTGCAGGTACTTCTGCACGACGGCGTAGCTGCCGCCCGCGAAGCCGGGGTCGCTGTCGCCGACCAGCGCTGCCGCCACGGCGTCGCCGCCCACCGGGTTCTCCGTACCGTCGACGAAGCCGAGCAGATCCCGGTGGTCGAAGTAGCGGAAGCCCTGGGTCTCATCGACGACCGTTACGGCCCCTCCGAGCCTGCCGAGCAGTTGACTCATCCACTCGTAACAGACGTCCATCTGTTCGGCCCGGACGTGGAACAGCAGATCGCCCGGGGTTGCCGGAGCATGGTGCAGCGGACCCCTCAACTCCTGGAACGGGTGCAGCCCGGCCGGCCTGGGGCCGGCGAACAGCCGGTTCCAGGCCTCGGAGCCGAATCCCGTCACACAGGCCAGCTGGGCACTGGGGACCCGGAAGCCGATGGAGCGGGCGAATGCCGCGAGATCGGGCAGTGCCTCGCGTACGGCAGCTTCGCCGCCCGGTTCGATCGTGGCCACCACAATCAGCGCTGCGCTGGTCAGCGGAGCTACGACGGGCTGGACCGCGACGGGGTCCGGGACGGCGTCGGGCATGCGCGCACTCCGTTGGGTGGTGGCGTCGGGCGGGCTCGTTGCTACTACGCACACCCGGTCCCTGCCCGCACCCGGGTGGTCCGGCCGGACGAAGCATGCCCGGTCCGGCCGGACCGGGCTGGTCAGCCTGCCGATTCCTCCGACCTGTCGCCGCCCCAGAGCGTGTGGAAGGAGCCCTCGCGGTCCGTACGCCGGTAGGTGTGGGCGCCGAAGAAGTCCCGCTGGCCCTGGGTGAGCGCCGCCGGGAGCCGGTCGGCGCGCAGCCCGTCGTAGTACGAGAGGGCGGCGGCGAACCCGGGAGTCGGGACGCCCTGGCGGACCGCCTCGGTGATCACCGCGCGCCAGTCGTCCTGAGCCGCGCCGATCTCCTTGGCGAACTGCTGGTCGGAGAGCAGACTCAGCAGATCGGGCCGGGCGTCGTACGCGGACCTGATGCGGTCGAGGAAGGCCGCACGGATGATGCATCCGGCCCGCCAGATCGCCGCCACCGCACCGAGATCGATGTCCCAGCCGTAGGCCTCGCTGCCCGCCCTGATCTGGTGGAAGCCCTGGGTGTACGAGACGATCTTGGATGCGTACAGCGCCTGCTCGACGCGGTCGGCGAAAGCCGCGGCCTCGGCCTCGTCCAGCGCACCGGCGGCCGGCCCGGAAGCCCGCGGGCCGCCTCGCGCAGATCAGCGTGGCCGGAGAGCGAACGGGCGAATACGGCCTCCGCGATCCCGGATACCGGCACACCGAGGTCGAGTGCGATCTGTACGGTCCAGCGGCCGGTGCCCTTCTGCTCCGCCCGGTCCTGCACGATGTCGACGAAGGGCTTGCCGGTGGCCGCGTCCGTATGGGCGAGGACTTCCGCCGTGATCTCGATCAGATAGGAATCCAGGCGCCCGGTGTTCCAGCTGCGGAAGGTCTCGGCGATCTTCGCGGGGAGTAGCCGGCGACGGTCCGCAGCAGGTCGTATGCCTCCGCGATGAGCTGCATGTCCGCGTATTCGATGCCGTTGTGGACCATCTTCACGAAGTGCCCGGCTGCGTCAGGGCCGATGTGCGTGGTGCACGGCGTGCCGTCCTTCGCCCTGGCCGCGATCTTCTCGAGCATCGGGCCCAGCGACTCATACGATTCGGCCGAGCCGCCGGGCATGATGCTCGGGCCGTTCAGCGCACCTTCCTCACCGCCCGAGATGCCGACGCCGACGAAGTGGATACCGCGCTCGCGCAGTTCCTTCTCGCGGCGTCGGGTGTCCTCGAAGTGGGCGTTGCCGCCGTCGATGATGACGTCGCCGTTCTCCAGCAGCGGCGCGAACTCCTCGATCACGGCATCGGTCGGACCTCCCGCCTTCACCATGATCACCAGCCGGCGGGGCGCTCCAGGGCGGCGACGAACTCCTGCGGTGTGTGGGCGGCGACGAACGTGCCCTCGTCGCCGAACTCCTCGACCAGGGCATCGGTCTTCGCGGTGGTGCGGTTGTGCACGGCGACGGTGAAGCCGTTGCGGGCGAAGTTACGGGCCAGGTTGCGGCCCATCACCGCGAGTCCTGTGACGCCGATCTGTGCATTGCCGCTCATCTGTGGACTCCTGCAAGTCTGTTCGGGAAAACCGGGCGGACCGGTATGGATACGGGCTCGGAGCTTGAAATTTAAGGTGCGGGGAGCCCGGCACTCAGGATGCGTGTTCCTCGGCGGGCACGTCCTTGTTCTCGGGAATCACATGCATGGCGGCTTCCTCGGCCGATGCCGCCGCACCGTCGATCCCGACGTCCTGCGCGGTCAGCGTCGCAGGGATGTGGCCGTCCCCTTCCTGGGTGAGCCGGCCGGCGCGCTCCGTGCCCACCTCGGTGTCGTAGAGCTCACCGTCACCGCCCGCCAGGTCTCCGGGGCCGTCGTCGGTGTCGCCGGATATCTCGGGCAGCTCTCTGGCCAGACGGCCGCCCAGGGACTCGCCGGTGTGCTGTTCCGACGCGGTGGTGCCCTGGTCGTCGACGGCCCACGGCCGGTCGGGAGGGAGTAGCCCTCGTCGAGGACATCGCGGATACCGGTGGTGTCCAGGGTGTCCTCCACATCGAGGAGGTCGTCGGGGTCGGAGGCCTCCGGCTGCTGGGGCTGGTAGACGTCGTCCCCGGTCGCTGTCAGTCATCGTGTGTCCCTTCGCAGTGGGGTCCCGCCGGCCGTCAGGCCTTCATTCGCCGCCCTGTATGCAATTCCACTCCGGTCGCGCGGGTGCCGCAACGGAAGAGGGGCGGGGAGTGCCCCGAGGGAGCCCTAGATGACAATGAAAACGATTGTCGATAACGTATGTGCCATCGGGACGGACGGCCCCTCTGCCGGGGTGACTCATGCCTGCCCGCAATTCCAACAGAACTGTTTGAAGGGGAGTTCGTGGCTCACCTACTGGTGGTCGAGAGCTGGGTCGGATCGATGAGCAGGCTGCTGCCCAGGGCGCTGGGTGAGGGTGGGCACCACTTCACCTTCCTCACCCGCGACCTCGGGCACTATCTTCACGCCGCCCCGGAAGGCGCCGGTCATCCGCTGCTCACGGCCCGCAACATCATCACGGCACAGACCAATGACGCCGGAACCCTGCTGCCCGTGGCCGAGCGGCTGCACGCCGCACTCGGCTTCGACGGAGTGATCACCTCCTGCGACTACTACCTGCCCACCGCCGCCCGGATCGCCGCCCGGCTTGGTCTGGCGGGACCCAGGCCCGAAGCGATGGAGAACGCCTGCCGCAAGGACGCGACCCGTCGTGTCCTGGCCGCCGCGGGCTCCCCGGCCCCAGGTTCGCCGTCTGTACGGACGCGGTCGCCGCCGCCGAGGCCGCCCGGGACATCGGCTACCCGCTGGTGTTCAAGCCGGTGGATCTGTGCGCGGGCATGTTCGTACGGCGTATCGACGACGAACGGCAGCTGGCGGCGGCCTGCCGTGCGCTGAGCGCCTTTCCCGTCAACGCCCGCGGACAGCGCGCAGCCCCGACATCCTGCTGGAGGAGCTCCTCGACGGCCCGGAGGTCAGTGTGGAGACGGTGCTCCACGCGGGCACGGCCCATGCGGTAGGGTGACTGACAAGAGTGTCGGCGGCGCACCCGCGTTCATCGAGACCGGCCATATGTTCCCGGCGGCTCTCACGCCCGACGACGTCGAGGCCGCCACCGGAACCGCCCTGAGCGCGGCGGCCGCGCTCGGCCTCGACGACGTCGTGACGCACACCGAGATCAAGCTGACCTCCGCAGGGCCGCGCGTCGTGGAGGTCAACCCCGGCCCGCGGGCAACCGGATCACCGAACTGGTCCGCCACGTGACAGGCATCGACCTCGCCGCCGCCTGCATCGATGTGGCACTGGGCCGCGAGCCCGACCTGCGCCGGCGCGACACCGGGCTGCTCAGCGCGGCCATCGGATTCCTGGTCCCCGGCACCGCGGGCACGCTCGCGTCCATCGACGGCAGCGCCGGGTGCGCGCCGCCGCCGGGGTGCTCGATGTCCAGCTGGCCGAACCCGGCAGAAGGGTCGAGGCGGCGAAGAGCAACAACGAGTACCTGGGGCACGTCATGGCCGGCGACCCCACAGGGCCCGGCGCCCGCGACCGGGTCGAATCGCTGCTCGGTGAACTGCGTCCCCGGCTGGTGCGGGCATGACCGTCACCGTATCCACGGAAGCGGAGCCGCTGACTCTCCACGGGCTCCTGCGCCGGGTGCTGGCCGGGGAGCTGGGGCCGGATCCGCGTACCCGCCGGATCGCCGTGGCCTTCACGACATCCCAGGCCGTACGGCACGACGGGCGGCGCGGCGGGTACCGCAACGAAGTCCTCAGCCTCCGCCTCGGCCGTGCGGTCGGGTCCTGTGCTGTCGAGCCCGGCGCCCTGGCCGGCGAAACGGTCCACGACTGCGCGGGTGCGGACGTCGCCCGGCTGCTGGAACACCCTGCCTGCCCGTCCGGGTGGCGGCCCTGGACGCCTATCTGATGGACGTCCTGCCGCACACCCCGCACCACGGCGCCAGGCCGGTGGGCATCCCCGCCGGAAGTTCACTGGAGCGCTCCCTGGCGCGCGCGAAGGCTGTCGTCGATCTGCTGGAGGTACGCCCCGGTGCCACGGTCCTGGTCGTCGGAGTCGTCAACTCCCTCCTGGCGGAGCTGCGTTCACGGGGCTTCGGATACATCCCGTGCGACCTGTTGGGCGGCACCACCGAATGGGGAGAAAGTATCGCCACCGATGCCCTCGAGCGCATCGAACACTGCGACGCGGTGCTCGCGTCCGGCATGACGCTCGGCAACGGGACCTTCGACCCGCTGCGGGCGCATGCCCTGCGCCACGGCAGGCGGCTGGTGATGTTTGCCCAGACGGGCAGCGCGGTCCTGCCCGGTTCCTGGGCGCCGGAGTCGGCGCGGTGTGCGCGGAGCCGTATCCGTTCTTCTGGCTCGACGGCGGCTCCGGCACGATCCACCGCTACCGCGCCGACGACAGGGGTACCTCATGACAACGGCATCACTGGACACCCTCGCACCCAACCGCGGGCTTCTCGCGCTGCTCGGCCGCACCCGCTGGCGAGAGTCACAACCGGGCTGCCGGGGCCCCACCCGGCTTCTGGGCCAAGCTCGAAGGCCAGGCCGTAGGCGGCATGAAGGCCCGGGCAGCGGTTTCCATGCTGCTCGGCGCGGAAGAACGCGGTGAACTGCTCCCCGGAGCGCCAGTGGTGGAATCCACCTCGGGCACCCTCGGCATAGGACTGGCCTTCGCCGGACAGGCGCTCGGACACCCCGTCGTCCTGGTGGGCGACATCGAACTCGAGCCGTCCATGCGGCAGTTGCTGCGTTCGTACGGAGTGCGGCTGGAGCTCGTCGACCGCCCGGCCGAACACGGCGGCTGGCAGGGTGCCCGGCTCGCCAGGCTGCGGCAGCTGCTCGGCCGGCTGCCGGACGCCTACTGGCCCGACCAGTACAACAACCCCGACAACATCGCCGGTTACGCCTCCCTCGCCGCCGAACTGGCCACCCAGCTCGACCACCTCGACATCCTCGTATGCAGCGTCGGCACCGGCGGGCACAGCGCCGGAATCGCCGGACCGCTTCGCAGGCACTGGCCCGCGCTGCGCCTCATCGCCGTGGACGCCACTGGATCCACCATCTTCGGACAGCCCGCGGCACCACGCCTGATGCGTGGCCTCGGCAGCAGCATCCACCCGCGCAACGTCGCCTACGAGGCGTTCGACGAGGTCCACTGGATCGGCCCGGCCGAGGCCGCGGACGCCTGCCGGCGCCTGGCCAGGGGCAATTTCGTCAGCGGCGGCTGGAGCACCGGCGCCGTCGCACGCGTCGCCGCCTGGGCCGCCCGCACCAATCCCGGTGCGGCGGTCGCCACGGTCTTCCCCGACGGACCGCACCGCTATCTCGGCACCGTCTACGACGACGACTTCGCCGCCACCCACCAACTGGAGACGGACGCCGCGGCAGCCGAACCCGTCGAGATCCCGCACCGAGAACCACCGGGCCGGGGCTGGGCCCGGTGCACCACCGTCACTGATCCGCTCGCGGACCCATCCCCGTCCCCGCCGGCCGCGATCCGGCTGCCGCACCGAAAGCCCCATCGACCGGAAGAGAACCGGTGAACGTCACGCAGCGCACCGAACGGCTCGTCCTCACCGAGCCACTGCGCATCTCGCGATCGATCATGGCCGCCCGCGACGCCGTCCGGCTGACCGTAGGACACGAGGGCCTGCACGGCCACGGAGAAGCGGTCACCAGCGTCTACTACGGGCTCGACACCTCCACCCTCCAACGCCTGATCGCCGAAACCGCCGGACAGCTGGCCCGCTTCGGGGACCGGAGACAGCCCTGCACGCCCTGCGCACGGGCGAGCTCAGCAGGTCCGCCACCCCGCCGCGGTGACCGCTGCCGTCGAGGGGCGCTTCTCGACCTGGTCGGCAAACGCACGGCAACCGCCGTCCACCGGTTCCTGGGATCTTCATCCGCACCCCGGACCGCGACTGCCCGCACCATCTCGCTCACCTCGGCCGGACGGGCGGCGACGCAGGCCCGGCGGCTCGCCGACGCCGGATTCACGGTGATCAAGATCAAGGCCGGTGACCCGGATCCCGAACTCGATCTCGACCGGGTCCGGGCCGTGCGCGGCGGCCCCGGCGCCCGGCTGCTGCTCGACCCCAACGGGGCCTGGACGGCACCGCAGGCACGCCGGCTCCTGCCCCGGTTCGGTGAGCTCGGGATCGAGGCGGTCGAGCAGCCGCTGGCCCCGGGCGACCCGGAAACCCTGGCCCGCCTGGCTGAACGCTCGCCCGTGCCCGTCATCGCGGACGAGGACGCCGTCAGCTACGAGGACGCGCGGCGTCTTGCCGGCCGCGTCCACGGCATCAACGTCAAACTCGCCAAATGCGGCGGCGTCCACGAGGCCCTGCGCATCGCCGCCCTGATCGAGGGCAGCGGGACGGAACTCATGCTCGGCTGCCTGACGGCCAGCACCCTCGGCATCGCACCGGCCGTCCATATCGCCGACCGAGCCCGGTGGATCGATCTGGACGGGCATCTGCTGCTCTCCCACGATCCCTGGACCGGCATCGGCGGCAGCGACGGATTCGTGGCCGCGAGCGAGCGGCCGGGGCTGGGCGTACGACCACGCGGCACGGCACCGGACGAAGCCCTGCCCGGCCTGCCGGAGCCCCGTACGTCCTGCGGAGTGGCCTTGTGAGGACCTGGCACGAAATCCGCAGCTTCCCACCCGCCGTCCGCCTCCTGCTGGTCAACCAGCTCGGTGTCAACACCGGCTTCTACCTGCTCATCCCTTTCTCGCCAGCCACCTCGACGACAACCTGGGCATGTCGGCAGCTGTCGTCGGCATCGTCCTCGCGATGGAAGACCGCACCCGGCCCGGAAAGGAGCGACGCCCGTGAACCAGCCTCCCGTACTCGCCGACATCAACGCACTGACCGTCGAGATCGACGGACGCGTGATCGTCGACCGTGTCGGCTTCCGGATCCGGGCCGGTACGGTCACCGCGCTTGTCGGCGCATCAGGCAGCGGCAAGACGACGACCGGACTCGCCCTGCTCGGCGAGTACCCGCGGGCGCCAGGGTGACGGGCGAGGTGCGGATGCACGACACCCGTGTCGGCTACATCCCCAGCACCCGCTGCCGTCCTGAACCCGGCCCGCCGTATCGGCGCCCTCCTGCTCGACATGGCGCGACAGCAGGTGCGCGACCTGCCCAGGTCCCGGCGCCGCACAGCCGCACGCGAGCGAGTGATCGAGGTGCTGGGCAACGCTGAACTACCCGACCCGGAAGCCATATTGCGCCGATACCCGCATCAGCCGTCCGGTGGCCAGCAACAGCGCGTCGTCCTCGCGCAGGCACTGCTCATCGGCGCTCGCATCCTCGTGGCCGACGAACCCACCACGGGGCAGGACACCCTCACCGAACGCCGCATCGTGGGCCGGCTGGCAGCAGTGGCCCGCCGGGGCGTGGCCGTGGTGCTGCTCAGCCACGACCTCGACGTCGTACGGGAACTCGCCGACGAGGTGCTGGTGATGCGCGGCGGCCGTGTGGTGGATCGCGGACCGGCACACCGCCTGCTGGACGACGCCCCGCACGCCTGCGGACCCGGAAATCCTTGCCGCGTCAGGCCGACCGCCCCTCCCGGAAACCGGCACTCCCAGGGCGCAGGTGCTGCGCGTGGACGGACTCGCACTGCGAACCGGCGAATGCCTCGCCGTCGTCGGACGCTCGGGCAGCGGCAAGACAACGCTCGCCCGCTGCCTGGCCGGCCTCCACCGAGACCATCAGGGCGAGGTGCTGCTCGACGGGACGCCGCTGCCCCGCAGTCTGCGTGACCGCAGCCGCGAGCAACTCGCCGCCGTGCAGTACGTCTTCCAGGACGCGCGGGCCGCCTTCGATGAACACCGTCCCGTCCTGGACCAGGTGGCACGCACTGCCGTACGCCTGCGCGGCGCCGGCCGGCCGGAAGCGGAGCAGGAAGCCCGGCAGACCCTGGCCGACCTGGGACTGGAGGGGCAGCTCGTACGCCGTCCGCCCGGACTCCTGTCCGGCGGCGAACTCCAGCGCGCCGCGCTCGCAAGGGCACTCCTCGCCCGGCCCCGGGTGCTCGTCTGCGACGAAATCACCTCCGGGCTCGACCCGGTCACCCGGCGTGTCCTGCTGGACCTGCTGGCCCGGTTCCTCGAACAGCGGGACGGGCTGTCCATCGTGCTGATCACCCACGACCTGGACACGGCTGCCGTACTGGCGGCACGCATCGTCGTACTGGACGGCGGGGAGATGGTCGAACAGGGCTCGGCACAAAGGATTCTGACCAGTGCCCGGCACCCGTTCACGGCCGCGCTGCTCGGTGCGTCGACGCACTGGGGAGCTGCCGTACGTTCCCGATCGCACGAGCCGGATCCGGCCACTTAGGGTTGTCTCCATGTGGCCTGGACAGCAGTCGACCGGTAGCGAGCACAATCCGTACCAGCAAGGACAAGGGGCTCAGGGGCCGGCTCCTGGGCAGCGCCCACGCTCCCGGGTGGGATGCCCTCGCCGCCGCCCCTCCTCGGCGCGGCGGCGGCAGGACCGCGGTCATCGCCGTCGTGGCGGCGGCTGCCGTTGTGATCGCCGCCGGGGTGACCGGATTCCTCGTACTGGGTGGCGACAAGGACGAAAAGGCTGCGCCCGTTGCCACACCCACGGCTTCCGGAACGGGTGCCGGCGCCGCACGCGCGGGCACCGATGGCGAAGCTGTTCCCGTCATACCCGGCTGGAAGACGGTGGTGAACCCAAGCGCGGTATCGCCTTCGACGTTCCCGTCGAGTGGGCGCTCAAGTCGGTGACCTGGTCCAGCTATGTCGCGGACAACAACGATCCGGAGGAGAAGCCCCTTGTCGGCTTCAGCGCCCCGGCCGTGCTCCAGGAGAAGTGGTGCACGTCCGACGACGACCGGGACGGCAGCATGGACGACAGCCCCTGGCCACCGCGGGTTCGCGGGGTGAGAGCGCGGCCAGGAGCACCGGGGAAGCGGCCAGGAGCAACGCGGACCTGTGGGTGTTCGGGGCCTATGCCCAGCCGGACAGGAAGAAGGTCACCACCGGTGCGGCCGAGTCCTTCACGACCGGGTCCGGTATCACCGGCAGCGTCGCGACGGCCACTTCCTCCGGTGTGGTGAAGAAGGGCAAGTGCGACACTGACGGCAAGGCCACGGCGTTCGCCTTCAAGAACGCGCAGGGAGAAATCGTCTCCTGGACCTTCATCGGCGCGCTCGGTGTCGCGGACGAGGTGCCGGACGCGACCGTACGGAAGATCCTCGGCACGGTCCGTCTGCTGGACGGCCACTGATCCGGGCGCAGAGCCCTCCGCACATCCGAGCGTCCCGGCAGCCGCCCGTCCGGCCGCCGGGACGCTCTGCTGTCCGGGGCGGGAGGGCTTCGCCCCGGCCGAAGCGGAATCAGAACCACCTGACCGGACGTACACTCGGCTCATGGGTCGCACTAGTGCCACGAGGGAGTGCCTGCAGCAGGCCACCTCCGTGCTGCGCCCGCTCGCCCGGACCCGGCAGTCACCGGCCCGGCGACCACAGCAGGACTGGACGCGCCGAAGAACTGCCGCATAGCGCTGCACGGTCACGGCTAGCGATCTTCAGCGGTTTCTGACCGGGTGATCCCGGCCGCTGCTTCTCCACGTACATCGCAGGACATTTCTGCCAGGCCGGTCTGTCGTGCCCGGCACCCGCCGGACGGGAACGACCGCCGGCTCCACCACATCACCGCAGCTTCGGCTTACCGCCGTCGCTGCTGACAGGCGACGCCGCACCACGGCAGAGCCACCTTCGAAGGGATCATCTTGAAACTGAGCGAGCTGCTGGCAGGGCAGGAGTACCACACTCTCCAGGGTGACCCGGAGAAGACGTGGATCACCGCGGGAACCGCCTTCGACGCGGACCGGGTGGTGCCGGGCTCGCTTTTCATCGCGGTCCCCGGCCACGTCGAGGAGGTCCGGGCTCAGTCGCCCCGGCCCTCGCACGGGGAGCGGTTGCAGTACTCGTCGACGGCACCGCACCCGCGCTCCCCGCATCGGAAGCGGATGTATGCGTAGTGCGGGTGCCGGACACCCGTACCGCCGCCGCGGTCGTCGCCTCGCGCTACTTCGGTGAGCCGGGCCGGCAGATGGACATGGTGGCGATCACCGGCACCAACGGGAAGACCTCGGTCTCGTACATGGTCGAGTCCGTGCTGCGGATCTCCGAGGGCGTGAGGGCCGGAGTCATCGGAACGGCCGGGAGCAGGATCGGTGACGAACTGATCCCGATGCCGCGGTCGGTGCTGACCACGCCGGAATCCCCGGACCTGCAGTACCTGCTGGGGTGCATGCGCGACCGGGGTGGCCAGTGTGGTGCTCGAGGCCACGTCGATGGGGCTGCTGACACACCGGGTGGACCGTACGTTCGTCGACGTCGGAGTCTTCACCAACCTGAGCCAGGACCACCTGGACGACCACGGGACGATGGAGAACTACCGGGACGCCAAACTCCGACTCTTCCAGGGTCTGTGCCGGCACGCGGTGGTCAACATCGACGACGCGGTGGGCGCCACCATCCCGGCGATGATGCCCGGCGCGGTGACGACGTACGCCCTGGACACCGAGGCGGACTACCGGGCCACCGATCTGACCGTCGACGCCCGGGGTACCCGCTTCACGCTGCACCACGACGGCCGCAAGTACCCGGCGGCGATCCCCGCACCCGGCAGGTTCTCCGTCGCCAACGCGCTGGCGACGGTGGCGGCCTGCCACGTCCTCGGGCACGACCTGGCAGGGCTGGTCGACGCCCTCGAACGGATGCCGCAGATCCCGGGCAGGTTCGAACGCTTCCAGACCCCGAAGGGCACTTCGGTGATCGTGGACTACGCGCACTCCCGGACTCCTGCACAAGGTCCTGACCACGATCCGCGGCTTCGCCGGGGCCAAGGTCATCACGGTCTTCGGCTGCGGCGGGGACCGGGACACCACCAAGCGTGCCGAGATGGGGAGATCGCCGGAACCCACTCCGACCTGTGCGTCCTGACCTCCGACAATCCCCGCAACGAGGACCCCGGGGCGATCATGGACCAGATCGCCCCCGGCATCGAATCGACCGGTACCCCGTTCGAGCGCTTCGCCGACCGCCGCCAGGCCATCGCCTCGGCCCTGGCCGCCGCCGGCCCGGACGACATCGTCCTGGTCGCGGGCAAGGGCAGCGAGCCGTATCAGATCGTCGGCGACGACCTGATTCCCTTCAGCGACATGGCCACCGTGCACGAACTCGCGGAGGCGTAACAACCCGCCTGTCCCGGGCACGATCGCGTCCGGGACAGGACATCTGCGCGGGTCCGGTCACTCGGGCCACGGTGAGTCCAGGATGGTGCGGACGAAGTCCCCGCGCTCGAAGCCGGGATCGTAGTGCTGGAGCACATCGGCCTTGACGTTCCCGAACGTTGTCTCCGGCTTCGGCCGGATTCCGTCCGTGAACGCGCCGAGGATGCGCCGCTTGAAGTCCGGCCGCGGATGCAGCGCGACGATCTCGGCCCGGTCGGCCTCGGAGATGTCCCCGTAGCCGATGCCGAGCACGTCGTACTCCACACCTGCCGTCACCAGCGCCACCTCGGGTTCCATGTAGGACGGAATTCCGGGTGTCGTATGCAGGGCGATGGCTGTCCACACCCGTCGGACACTGTCCTGGGGAACCTGATGGGACTGCAGGAAGCGGCGCGCCTCGTCCGCACTGTCGACCTCGAAGCGCCGTCCGCTGGAGCGGAACCGCTCACCGAGCCCGAGGTCGTGGAACATGGCGCCGATGTAGAGCAGCTCGGAGTCGAAGCCGAGGTCGCGGTTGCGCCCTGCAGGGCGCCGAAGAGGAAGACCCGGCGCGAGTGGTGGTAGACCAGCTCACTTGTGGTGTCCCGCACCAGCTCCGTGGCTTCGGCGGCGAGCCTCGTCTCCGGTACGCGCACACCGGCTACGAGGGGCGGGTCGGTCGTCAACGTGTTCACCCGAATCTCTGTGGAACGGTACGCCGGGCTCTCCGGCGTACCGCTCCAGGATCGGTGGTAGGTGCCTGCCGTGCCATGGCCGACAGGCCGTGCATTCCACAGAGACAGGAAGACAGGCGGCGGCCCGCCGGGTCCCGCCGATCGCGAACTGCCCTGATCCTGTTCGGCCGGCCGGTTGCTTCCGTTCCCTCGGTCATTGGCATGGACCTGCCCATGAAAACGGACTACAGTCCGTTTCGGCACATCTGAGAGCGCTCTCAGGTCGCTCTCGTACATCTCCTGTTCCACCCCCACAAGCTGGAACAACAGAAGGGTCACTCCCTTGAGACATGCGACGCTCGTACGGACCGGCCTGTCCGTACTTCTCATCCTCGGCAGCTGGACCACCGCCGGCCTGACCCAGGCCTCCGCGGCGGACTCGCCGGCTGCCGCGCCTCCGCCGGCCTCCGCCGGACTCCTCACCGCGATGCAGAGGGACCTGGGGCTGACGAAGAGTCAGGCCGAGGCGCGGCTCTCCGCCGAAAAGGCGGCAACAGCCCTGCAGGGCGTGGCGCAGCGCGCTGCGGGAACCTCGTTCGGCGGCTCCTGGTTCGACGCCGGGAGCGGCAAGCTGACGGTCGCGGTCACGGACGGGCGGAAGGCACCCGCGGTACGGGCGACCGGCGCCGACGTCCAGTTGGTCGACCACACCGCCCGGCAGCTCGACGCGGCCAAGAAGCAGATAGACGCGCTCAAGGCCCCAGCGGCGTCAGTAGCTGGCACGTCGACCCCGAAACCAGCACCGTCGTCGTGAACGTCGTCGCATCCGAGCAGAATGACAACGATGTCCGCGCCTTCGTCGCGAAGGCACGGAAGGCCGGCCCTGTCACCGTCGACCCGACCGCCGCTGCTCCGCAGACCTTCGCTGCGGGAACAGTGGGCGGTGACCCTACTACACGGGCAACGTCCGCTGCTCCATCGGCTTCTCGGTGCACGGCGGCTTCGTCACGGCCGGTCACTGCGGCCAGGCCGGCGCGGCAGTCCGGGGATGGGACAACTCGGCGATAGGCAACTTCCAGGGTTCGTCCTTCCCGGACAACGACTACGCCTGGGTTAACGTGGGCAGCGGCTGGTGGACCGTGCCGGTGGTCCTGGGCTGGGGCACCGTATCGGACCAGCTGGTCCGGGGCTCCAACGAGGCACCGATCGGCGCCTCGATCTGCCGCTCCGGTTCCACGACGCACTGGCACTGCGGCAATGTCCTGGCCAAGAACGACACCGTGAACTACAGCCAGGGCGCCGTCCACCAGATGACCAAGACCAGCGTGTGCGCCGAGGGCGGCGACTCGGGCGGCTCGTTCATCAGCGGTGACCAGGCGCAGGGTGTCACCTCCGGCGGCTCGGGCAACTGCAGCAGCGGCGGTCAGACCTGGCACCAGCCGATCAACGAGATTCTCAACCGGTACGGGCTGACGCTCCACACGGCCTGACCGGTTCCGGCTGCCCGGCGCAGGCGCCGGGCAGCCGGGGCTGGATCATGATGCCGGAGGTCCGATGCGGGCGGGTGCTTCCCTGTCCGCATCGGACCTCCGTGCGTCGTGGCCCGCGTTTTCCGGGTTCCGCGCAACTGTGCTGATGACGCCGTCCCCATCGGGAACGTCAACGGCCCGTGCACCGGGCATCGTTGACTCACTATTGACATGTTCTCAGCAGCGGCGTAACACTGGCACCGCTTTGGAGAGCGCTCTCCCAACTGCGCGATCCGGCTCCACTCTTCCCCAGCGCACACCCCGTGTGCGTACGCAGAGCGGCATGGAGGTCCGCATGGCCGAACGACTCAGCAGAACCGCACTGGTGTCCGCCCTGATCGTCGCGACCGCCCTGGCCCTGGTGGTCATGGGACTCACGGCGATCACGAACGCCGGCGCCACAACCGGCGATACGGCCCGCGCGCGGCCGGTGAACCGGCCGCGGCTTCGCATGCGATGCAAGGGCATGTGAAGGCGGCGGCCGATCCCGTCCCATCGGGCGACGACCCCGACGGTGACGGTTACATTCCGGCGAACCCGCCGGTCACCGGGGTGGAACCGTCCACAGAGATTCCGCCTCCCGCTACTTCCACGAGTTTCAGGCGAACTGCTCGGTCAACCACACCGGTTCGGTGGACCCGATCGTCTACCCCGGCCAGACCGGCAAGTCGCACAACCACACTTTCATGGGCAATGACACCACCGACGAGAACAGCACCACTGCCTCGCTCGGGGCGGGCGGCACCGCCTGCAAGGCGCCCGGTGACCTGTCCGCGTACTGGATGCCGACTCTCTTCGACGGAGACGAGGAGGTGCGTCCGGTCGGTCCGCAGACCATCTACTACAAGGCGGGGTGACCGACTACACCAGTGTCCGGCCGTTCCCCAAGGGGCTGCGGTTCGTCGTCGGCAGTCCGATGCAGACCGCGGAAGAATTCCGCAACCACCCGGGCATGGTCGAGGGCTGGGAGTGCGGGAGAGCTACAACAACTTCGAATTCCCGCGACCTGCCCGGAACGCCAGGACGTGCAGCTCAACCTGCGGATGCAGGCGCCCAGCTGCTGGGACGGAAAGAACCTGGACACTCCCGACCACCAGTCCCACATGGCCTATCCGGGGCCCAGGGGCCAACCAGAACGTCTGCCCGTCCACCCACCCGGTGGCCCTGCCGATGATCGAGTTCAAGATGGCCTGGCCCGTCAACGGTGATATGTCGCAGGTGAGGCTGGCCAGCGGTACCGGTCACTCCTTCCACTACGACTTCTTCAACGCCTGGGACGATGCCACGCTGAACGCCATGGTCAGCCACTGCATCACCGGCGGCCTGCAGTGCGACGCCCGTGGCTACGACCAGAACCACCCCGGTGAGGGTGCGGCTCTGGACGAGAACTACGAACTGCCCTGACCCGCGGGCCTCTCCCTCATGGGCGACGTGCGCCCATGAGGGAGAGCTCTCCTCATCCGGGCGCCACCCGCCCCCACACCCACCACCGGTACAGCGATACCCGTCGCCCACCCGTGAGGAGCCACCTCCCCATGAACATGCCATGTCTTACCCGCCGCGCCCACGCCCGCAGTCGCGCCCGCAGGCGTACGACGGCACGCCTCGCCGTCGCCGCACTCGTCGCCGCCGGTGCGGCCACCCTGCCGGTACCGGCCGCCCAGGCGGCAGGGAGCGTAGTCAAGGTCGAGGGATCGCAGGGCAACTGGCGGCTGACCGTGGACGGTTCGCCGTACACGGTGAAGGGCCTGACCTGGGGCCCGGCCGTCGCGGACGCCGGAAGGTACATGCCTGACGTCAAGTCGATGGGCGTCAACACCATACGTACCTGGGGCACGGACGCCACCACCGAGCCCCTTCTCGACAGCGCCGCCGAACACGGCATCAAGGTAGTCGCCGGATTCTGGCTCCAGCCCGGCGGCGGTCCGGGAAGCGGCGGCTGCGTCGACTATCTGACGGACACCGAGTACAAGAACAACATGCTCGCCGAGTTCCCCAAGTGGGTGGACACCTACAAGGACCACGCGGGCGTCCTGATGTGGAACGTCGGCAACGAGTCCGTGCTCGGGCTGCAGAACTGTTACAGCGGCGAGGCTCTGGAGCAGCAGCGCGACGCGTACACGACCTTCGTGAACGACATCACGAAGAAGATCCACGCGGTCGACCCCAACCACCCGGTCACCTCGACCGACGCCTGGACCGGGGCCTGGCCGTACTACAAGAAGAACGCACCGGACCTCGACCTCTACGCCGTGAACTCCTACGGCGCCGTCTGCGACATCCAGAAGACCTGGGAGGACGGCGGCTTCGACAAGCCCTACATCGTCACCGAGGGCGGGCCCGCCGGTGAATGGGAGGTGCCGGACGACGCCAACGGGTGCCGGACGAGCCGGCCGACCGGGCGAAGGCGGAGGGCTACGGCAAGGCCTGGCAGTGCATCACCGGTCACTCCGGGGTGGCACTCGGTGCGACGCTCTTCCACTACGGCACGGAGTACGACTTCGGCGGCGTCTGGTTCAATCTGCTGCCCGCAGACCAGAAGCGGCTCTCGTACTACGCAGTCAAGGAGGCCTACGGAGCGGACACCTCCGGCGACAACACCCCGCCAGTGATCACGGACATGACGGTGGACAATGCCGCCGCGGTGCCGGCGGGCCGGCCCTTCACCGTGAAGGCGTCGGTCTCCGACCCCGATGGTGACGCGCTCTCCTACGAGGTGCTGGTCAACAGCAAGTACATCGACGAGAACGGCGCGCTGACACCAGTGGCGTTCACGGACAAGGGCGATGGCACCTTCGAGGTCACCGCACCGGACCGGCTCGGCGTCTGGAAGGTCTACATCAAGGCGTCGGACGGCAAGGGCAACGTCGGCATCGAGACCAAGTCGTTCAAGGTCGTGCCACCCGTGGTCGACGGTACGAACGTGGCAGCAGGCAAGCCGGCCACGGCGTCCACCTTCCAGCCGGACAGCGTCGGCTGCCCGTGCCCGGCGGGCAACGCGGTCGACGGGTCGTTCGACACCCGGTGGGCGAGCGACTGGGCCGACCAGCAGTGGCTCCAGGTCGATCTGGGCGAGCGGACCGCCTTCAACCATGTGCAGCTCGCCTGGGAAGCCGCGTACGCGAAGGGCTACACCCTCCAGACCTCGGACAACGCCCAGGACTGGACCACGGTGCACACCGTTACCGGGGCAACGGCGGTATCGACGACATCGAGGTATCGGGTGAAGCACGCTACATCCGGTTGAACACCTCCGAACGCGGCACCCTTGGGGCAACTCACTCTACGAGTTCGGCGTCTACCGGAGCTGACAGCCGATCTCGCAGGGCCTGCCGCGCCGTCCCACTCCCCGCTGTCGGCGCGGCGGGCAGTCCGCGGCGGGTCACGGACATCCGTGGCCCGCCGCGCACCCATGTCTCCAGCGATGCCGCGAGGGGCCCGGCCGGACAGTGCCTGCCGACCCGTCCTAGGACGGGTCCTGGGGCCGTCGTCGTCCGAGCTCAGCTCCTCGGCCCGCAGCGCCAGGTCCTGCAGCACATCGGCGGAGGTCACGTCCTGCTGGCCGGAGTCGTGGATCTGCGCGAGCGCGATGAACGCCAGCGTGAAGGCGCCGACCAGCTGCTCGACCGCGCCGCCGACCTCCCGGCCCACCAGGGCGGCCATCTCCTCGACCGTCGCGTCACCGGGAATGGCGATATGCGGCATCGTCTCGTTGAGAAGAGACGTCACAATGCTCGGGCCGGCTTCCGGATCGTTCTGGTCCGCGTCGGCGTGGCGCTGCATCTCGCCCGCCTCGGTGAGGATGCCGATCACTCGCTTCAGGACTTCACTCTGCTCCATACGGTGAGCATATGCGCCCTCGCGCCCTGATCAGGTGCCCTTCCCGCGGCGTGCGCGACGACCGCAGCCCCGGCCTTGGCAGCTGAGCTGCTGTGACCGGGGCTGCGTCGTAGGGCGGGCGGCCGTGCGGGGCCGGCCGTGCTCAGGTGGCGGTGTGGGACCTGCCGGCCGAGAGTTCACCGATCAGCTCCGCGTAGCGGTGGCCGCTGCTCTTGATGGTGCGGCGCTGGGTGGTGTAGTCGACATGGACGAGGCCGAAGCGCTTGTCGTAGCCGTAGGCCCACTCGAAGTTGTCCAGCAGCGACCAGGCGAAGTAGCCGGCCAGCGGCGCACCCTGCGCACAGCGCGGGCACAGGCGGCCAGGTGCTCCTCCAGGTACTGCGTACGATCCGGGTCGTGGACGCGGCCGTCGGCCTGCACGACGTCCTGGTAGGACGCCCGTTCTCGGTGACGTAGATGCGCTGGGCGCCGTACTCCTCGGTCAGACGCAGCAGCAGTTGCTCCAGGCCCTCGGAGTGGACCTCCCAGTCCATATGGGTGCGGCGGGCGGCGGGCAGATCGATCTGCTTGGCGTGCGGGACGGGGCCGCTCTCGTCGGCGGTGACGATCTGACGGAAGTAGTAGTTCAGCCCCAGCCAGTCCAGCGGCGCCGCGATGGTCGCCATGTCACCCGGCCGTACGGGGAGTTCGACCCCGTACAGGTCGACCATGTCCTGCGGATAGCCGCGCCCGTGGATCGGGTCCAGCCACCAGCGGTTGGTGTGCCCGTCCGCGCGTACGGCAGCGGCGTGGTCGGCTTCGCTGTTGCTCGCGGGCTCGATGGGGCTGAGGTTGTTGACGATGCCGACGCGGGCGTCCGAGGACGCGGCTCGTATCGCCTGCACGGCGAGCCCGTGGCCGAGGTGGAGATGGTACGAGGCGTGGACCGCGGTGGTCAGATCGGTCAGACCCGGCGCCATCCTGCCCTCCAGGTGGCCGATCCAGGCGGAGCAGAGCGGCTCGTTGAGCGTGGCCCAGTCCTTCACCCGGTCACCGAGCCGCTCGACGACCACTGAGGTGTACGCCGCGAAGTGCTCGGCGGTCTCCCGGACGGCCCACCCGCCGCGGTCCTGCAGCACCTGCGGCAGATCCCAGTGGTACAACGTGGCGAACGGAGTGATCCCGGCTTCCAGCAGGCCGTCCGTCAGCCGGTCGTAGAAGTCGAGCCCGGCCTTGTTGACCGGTCCGTCGCCGCCGGGCACGATCCGCGGCCAGGCGAGCGAGAAGCGGTAGGCGTCCGCACCGAGCTGCTTGATCAGACCGATGTCCTCGGGAACCCGGTGGTAGTGGTCGCAGGCCACGTCGCCGGTGTCACCGTTGTCGATGGTGCCCGGGAGGTGCGAGAAGGTGTCCCAGATCGACGGGGAGCGGCCGTCCTCCGCCACGGCTCCCTCGATCTGGTAGGCGGCGGTGGCCACGCCCCAGGTGAAATCGGCCGGGAGGGCGTTGAGATCGTTCACTGACTGCCTTTCTGAATAGGTCACTTCACGGCACCCGCGGTGAGACCGGCGACGAGATAGCGCTGCAGGAGAAGGAACCCGGCGACGACGGGCACGCTGACGACGAGCGAGGCCGCCATCACCTGGTTCCAGTACACGTCGTTCTGGGTGGCGTAGCCCTGGAGACCGACCGCGAGTGTGCGGGTGGCGTCATTGGTCATGACGGAGGCGAAGAGCACCTCGCCCCAGGCCGTCATGAACGCGTACACGGACACCGCGACGATCCCCGGCACCGCGGCCGGCACGACCACCCGGAACAGAGCGCCGAGGGGCCCGCAGCCGTCCACCATCGCGGCCTCGTCCAGGTCTCGCGGGATGGAGTCGAAGTAACCGATCAGCATCCAGATGGAGAACGGCAGCGAGAACGTCAGATAGGTGAGGATCAGCCGCCGCGCGAGCCGTACAGGGCGATGCCGGTGCTGTTGCCGATGTTGACGAAGATCAGGAACAGGGGCAGCAGGAAGAGGATGCCGGGGAACATCTGGGTGGAGAGCACCGTGATGGTGAAGACGCGCTTGCCGCGGAACTTGTAGCGGCTCACGGCGTACGCGGAGAACACCGCGATGACCACCGACAGGACGGTCGCCGATCCCGCCACGACGAGCGAGTTCATGAAGTACTTGGCGAGGGAACGGTGTCCCAGATGTCGAAGTACGGCTGGACGGTCAGCTCGGAGGGATCCACTGGAACTTCCCGGACACGTCCTGGAGCGGCTTCAGTGAGCTGCTGACCATCACATAGACGGGCAGCAGGACGAAGCCCGCCAGCAGCGTCAGGATGATGCGTCGGGTCCAGAGGAAGGACCGCGGCGCGGCCATCGGGGAGCGGTTCTTCGCAAGCGTCGTGAGTGTGTGTGTCTTCGTGGACGGCTCCGCCTGCGCGAGGCTAGACATCGGCTCCCTTCCTTCCGCGTGAGGTGAGGACGAGGTAGACGGCCGTGATGACCAGCAGGAAGAGCAGCAGCAGCACGGACATCGCCGAGCCGGTGCCGAAGTTCCAGGTGACGAACGACGACTGGTAGATGTGGATCGAGATCAGATCGGCGTTCTCCGGTGCCGACTTCCCGAACAGCACGTACGGGGTGTTGAAGTCGTTGAACGTCCACAGGAACAGGACGAGCACCAGCACCTGGTTGACGGGGCGCAGCGACGGCATCGTGATCTTCCGGATCTGCTGCCAGATGCCGGCTCCGTCGATCGACGCGGCCTCGTAGAGGTCACGCGGAATGTTCTGCAGGCCCGCCATCACGATGAGGAAGGCGAACGGCCAGCCCTTCCAGACCGAGACGATGATCAGGGTGTAGATGCTGTTGTCGCCGATCAGCCAGAACGACGGCTGATCGGTGAGTCCGAGCTGGTCGTGCAGCACGTGATTGACCAGGCCGTTGTCCCGCTGGAACATGAACGCCCAGGTGATCACCGCCGCATAGACCGGCAGGGCGTAAGGGACGAGGAAGATCGCCCGGAGGACACCGCGGCCGCGGAAGTTCTCCTGCAGCATGATCGCCGCGGTTACCCCGAACAGCCAGGCCAGGCCCACGGAGAAGAAGGTGAAGACACACGTGACGAGGAACGAGTGGAGCAGCGCCTCGCCTATCGGGGCGTTGAAGTCGACCGCGAGCTCATAGTTGTCGAATCCGGTCCAGGGGCCGCGCCCCAGTTGTTGATGAAGAACTGCGTGAGCTGACGGAAGCTCATCACGATCCCGATGATCATCGGGACGATGTGGATCAGAAGTTCGAGCAGGACGGCCGGCAGCAGCAGGAGATAGGGCAGTCCGCCGTGGCGGATCCGGTCGGGGATGCGCGGCAGTCTTCCGCGCGCACCCCGGTGCCCGTGCTCCCGCCGTTGGCCGGCTTGTCGGCCCGGTGGTCGGTGGTCACGGTCATGGGGAGTGCCTTACTGCTGCATCGTCTGCTGGGCCTTTTCCAGGCGCGCCCTGACGGATTCGTCGGTTATCCGCTTTCCCGCGGCGGCCTCGGCCCACAGCTCCTTGACAGCCGTACCCACGGCCGTCTCGAACTGCGACTCGTTCGGCACCTGGGGAGTGGCGCGGCGCTGGTGGCGAGGGTGTCGCGCAGGACCTTCAGGTCGGGGCGGCGAACGCCTTGTCCGCCTGCGCGGCCTCGACCGGGGAATCGATCCGTAGGTCTTGTTGAGGAGCACCTGCTCCTCGTCGCTCGTCATGAACTTCACGAACTTCGTGGCACCGTCGATGTTCTTGGTGTTCTTGAAAACCGCCATGTTGATGCCGGCGACCATGGAGTTGATGTTCTTGCCTTCGCCCGGCGTCCCGGCCGGGACCGGGACCGGAGCGGCACCCCAGTCCTCGGGCTTCATGCCCTGGGCGGCGAAAGTGGAGGCGGCCGCCTGCCACAGCACCATGGCGGTCTTGCCCTTGGCGAAGTCGGTGAGGGACTGGTTCTGGGCGTACTCCGCGTTGCCCGGGCGATGATCTTGTCCTTCGCCATGAAGCCGACATATTGCTTCACCGCGGCGACCGCGCCGTCGGAGGCGAACGTCGGCTCGCCCGAGGCGTCGAAGAAGTCGGCACCGTGCTGTTTGCTCAGGACGAAGGTCTGGTGAATGTTGTTGGAGAGGTTGGCGCCCTCGGCTCCCAGCCCCCACTTGCCGTCCTTGGAGAGCTTCTTGCCGTCGGTGACCAGCTGGTCCCAGGTGGCGGGCGGCTCGGTGATCCCGGCCTCGGCGAACAGCTTCTTGTTGTAGTAGAGGGCGTACGCCAGCGAGTACAGCGGCACGGCGGAGGGCGGTTCGCCCTCCGCGCCGGCCGAAGCCACCGCCGAGTCGACGAAGCGGTCCCGGCCGCCGATCGCCTCGAAGTTCTTGTCGTCCCAGGGAAGCAGCGCTCCGGTCGCCTGGAGCGAGGCGGACCAGGTGTTGCCGATGTTCAGCACGTCCGGGCCCTGGCCGGAGGTGGCGGCGGCGAGGATCCGGTTCAGCAGGTCGGCCCAGGGCACGACCTCCAGCTTCACCTTGATCCCGGTCTCCTTCTCGAACTTCTTGAGTTCCGGAGTGAGGATCTTCTTGTCGGCCTCGATGCTCGGGCCCTGGTTGGACGCCCAGTACGTGAGGGTCTTCGGCGACTCGTTGCTGCCGCCGCCCGAGGTCGTACCGCCTCCGCAGCCGGTGACCCCGGCGGTGATGGCGAGGGTGAGGGTGGCTGCTGCCGCGGCTCTGGAATTGCGCATGCGGGTGGCCCTTTCCGGGATGGCCGTCGTGGTCCGAACGGCCTCACGACTTAATTTATGGCATGAGTTAAGAGCTGAGGGAAGGTTCGCGTCAAGGGTCGGCACCGGGGTATGTTGCCGGAACGGAAGGAGCAACATGGCTGAGCGCAGTAGACGGACCGTGCGTGACCTGCGAAGGGGCAATCGGGCGAGGGTATTGCAACGGTTGTATTTCGACGGCCCGCTGAGCCGTCAGGAGCTCGGCCCCGTGACGGGACTGAGCTCGGGCTCGATCAGCAACGTGGTCGCGGAGCTGGCGGCGGAAGGGCTGCTCGAGGAGGCCGGCATCGTCGACTCCGACGGCGGGCGCCCCGCACGCTGCTGCGCGTCGCCTCCGGCGGCGGTCTGCTCATCGGCATCGACATCGGTGAGACCCGGGTCCGAGTCGAGCTCTTCGACCTCGCGCTCACCGAACTGGCCCGCACCGAACGGCTGCTGGCCCAGCACGGCTACGACGTGGACCGTATCGTCGGCCATGTCCGTACGGGCGTGGCCGACGTCCTGCGGGACGCGGGCGCGGACCCGTACCGGCTCCTCGGCATCGGCATCGGTGTCCCGGGCATCATCGAACGCGACGGGCCCGGGGAGGGCAGGCGAACGGAGCGCGGTCGTCCACGGCCAGACCATCGGCTGGAGCGCCGTTCCCTTCGAGCAGCTGCTGCGCGGCGCCGTCGATGTGCCGCCCGAGGTGCCGTTCTTCATCGACAACGGGGCCAAGACGCTGGGCCAGGCCGAGATGTGGTTCGGTGGCGGGCGGGGTGCGGTGCCGCCGCCATCGCCCTCATCGGATCCGGCGTGGGCGCCTGTGTGAACAGGGGCGACATCCTCGACGAGGACCGTTCGAGCGCTGCCCTCGAATGGGGTCACACCACCGTGCAGCTACGAGGCCGGCGCTGCCGCTGCGGCTCCATCGGCTGCCTGGAGGCGTACGCGGGAGCCGAGGCCATGAGGGAGCGCTGGCACGAAGCCGGCGGCCCGCTGCCCGCGGACGCCGACGACGAGACCGCCCTCGCGGCGCTTCTCGCTGCCGCCTACCCAGAGCCCGAGGGTCCCGCCCCGACGTGGTGGCACTCTCACTGCTCGACGAGACGGCGGAGTGCCTGGGTGCCGCCCTCGGAGATCTGGTCAATCTGTTCCAGCCCGAACGGATCCTGCTGGGCGGCTGGGCAGGCCTGCTGATCGGCCCGCACCTGCTCCCGGAGATCCGCCGGTACGCCCAGGAGTACGCCCTCAGCCACGCGGCCGCCCGCACCACCATCGAGATGGGCCGGCTCGGCCCGGACGCGGTCACCGTGGGTGCGGCGACCCTGCCCTGGCCGACTTCTTGGCCCGCGGCGGCAGCCGGCCGAACGGCGGGAGCCGGCCGAACGGCGGGAGCCGGCCGAACGGCGGGAGCCGGCCGAACGGCGGGAGCCGGCCGAACGGCGGGAGCCGGCCGAACGGCGGGAGCGACCCCGGCACAACGGCCGCCGATACTGTGCGCCGCCGTCACCGCACCCCGGCAGGCTGAGGGAGCTGCCGGTAATGGGTCGGGCGGGGCCCCGGCGAGTGCCGTGGCCCCGTGGAGCGGCTCACGCCGAGTCGCGTACCACCAGCGCGGGTTCGAAGATCACCGAAGTCGCCGGGCTGTCCGGCCTCGCCAGCCGGTCGAGCAGGAGCCGGGCCATCTCGGCAGCCATGTCCTCCACCGGCTGGCGCACAGTGGTCAGCGCGGGCCGGCAGGCGGAGGCCGCGCTGCTGTCGTCGAAGCCGATCACCGCCACGTCCTCGGGTACCCGCCTGCCGTGCTCGCGCAGTACATGGCACGCCCCCATCGCCATCAGGTCGTTGCAGGCGAACACCGCGTCCAGATCGGGGTGTTCGATCAGCAGCCGCTCCATGGCGGCCTCCCGCTCTCCTGGGTGAACAGCCCTCGGCGACCGGGATGTACGGATGTCCGCGCCGCGCCATAGTGTCCCGGAATCCGGCCAGCCGGTCCTGGCCCGCGGGCACGTCCAGCGGACCGCTGATCGTCGCGATGCGGCGGCAGCCCGGGCAAGCAGATGCTCGGCGGCCAGCCGTGCACCGTCCTGGTGGGCGAGGTCGACGTAGCTGATCCGTGCCGGCCTGGCGGGGCGGGCGTACAGCACCGCTGGCAGGCCCGCTTCGGTGATCAGACCGGGCAGCGGATCCTGCGCGTGCGTCGACACGACCAGGGCGCCGTCGGCGCTGCCCTGCCGCAGATAGGACATCACCTCCTCACGGGCGCGTGAGGTCTCGGCGAACATCAGCACGGGATGTATCCCGCGAGGCCGGAGGAAGTCGACGACGCCGGTCACCACCCTGCCGAAGAACGGATCGGCGAAGACCTGGGCGGTGAAGGAAGCACCGTCGCCGGCATCCGGTTCGACACCTGCGCCCGACACCACCAGGGCGATCGCGTCGGCGCGCCTGGTGACCAGGGACCGGGCCGCGCGGTTGGGCATGTACCCGGTGACGGCCACCGCCTGCCGCACCGCCTCCTGGATCACGGGGTCCACATTGCGTACACCGTTGATGACCCGTGAGACGGTGGCGCGCGAGACACCGGCGGCTCTCGCCACGTCCTCCAGGGTGGGTGCCGTGCCGGCCGATCGCAGATCATCCGTCATGAGCGCATTTATAGCATCAGTGGAGAGCGCTCTCCTCCGCTCCGTCTGCCACTGGGCCGGACACGGCTGACGGTTCTCGCACCGTGAGCGTCGCAACGAGCGGCAGATCACCCGCCGAACGCCCGCCCAGCAGGCCGAAGTCCCCGGCTCCGTCTCCCACCGCCCCCACGTGGACGACCAGTGCGCGCAGGCCCGGCCGGACACCCGCACCACGGCGACGACGCTCCTGCCCGGCGCCGCCTCCACAGCCGTATAGCCGATCAGCTTGCGCACCGGCCGCTCCACCCGGGAACCAGGCCTGCCCAGGTAGAGCTGTACGACCTCGCGCCCGTGCCGGTGCCCCGTGTTGCGCAGCCGTACGTGTACGTCAAAGGCCTCACCGGCCCGTACTGTCGCGGGCGCCGTCAGCTTCTCGTACTCCCAGCGTGTGTAACCGAGCCCGTGTCCGAACCAGTAGGCGGGCGTGGCGGCGGATCGCAGCCAGCCGCGGTACCCGATGTGCAGGCCCTCCTCGTAGTGCAGCAGCCCCACGGCAGGTTCGGTGCCCAGTACCGGGACGTCGCGCTGGGCGGCGGCCCACGTGGTGGAAGCCTGCCGCCCGGCTCCGTACGGCCGAACAGAATGTCGGCCAGCCCGTCGCCGGCCTCCTGGCCGGGGAACCAGGCCAGCAGCAGCGCGGGTACGCGTTCGTGCCACGCGACGGCCACCGGACCACCGGAGTTCACGATGACCACCGTGCGGGGTTGGCCGCCACGACCGCGCGGACCAAATCGTCCTGACCGTCCGGCAGGGTCAGGTCCGCCCGGTCCTGCCCCTCCGACTCGCTCCGTTCACTCGTGCCCACGACCACCACGGCGACATCCGCCGAACGCGCCGCCGTCACCGCGGCGGCGCGCGCCGCCGGCATCGCCCGGAGGCGGCGCCGCAGCCAGGACGGTCGCCACACCGGTCCCGGCCGCCAGCCCGCGCCGGGCCACGACCTCGACCTCCGCGCCGGCTTCGAGTACGGCCCGCGCGTACCGGTAGGGCGGGGCGACATGCACCCGGTCGGGTCCTCGCTGTCCAGCGGGAACGTACCGTTCAGCACCTCGCGGCCGTCGACCGTCAGCGTGAGCGGTCCCCAGCCGCCGACCGCCCAGTTCCACACCCCTGCGGTCTCCGGGCGGACCAGCGCCCTGATCTCCACGTCCGTGGCACCGTCCACCCGCACCGAAGGCTCCACGATGCGGCCGGACAGCCGGTGCTCCGCGTGCAGTTCGTTGCCTTCGCCATCCAGCAGCCGTACCAGCACACCCGGTTCACCGGTACGCGGATCTCGCGACCAGGGCCCCTCCAGCGGCCGGGGCCGGCCGGACGCCGGCAGGCCGGGAGCGTGAATCACCGGCGCGGCGCCGCGCAGCGCGTTCTCGATGCCGGCCAGCGGGGTCACGACGCGGGACGGAAACACCTCCGCGCTGCCACCGCCCTGAATGCGCACCGCGGTGGCGTGCGTCCCGATGACCGCGACGCTGCGCAGCTGCGCCGGATCCAGTGGCAGCAGACCGCCCTCATTGCGCAGCAGGACCGAAGCTGCGCCGACGGCCCGGCGCAGCAGACCAAGCCGGTGGGCGGGGAGGCCGCAGGCCGCCGCGACGGCTGCTCACCGCCCAGCGCCCCGACCCGGCCGGCCAGCCGCAGGAGCCGCCGTACCTTGTCGTCGAGCAGCTCCCGGTCCACGAGGCCCTGTTCCACGGCGGCGAGCAGACCAGAGGCCCAGGGGCCGGCCGGGCCCGGCATCGCCAGATCCTGCGCGGACCGCGCGGTGTCGAGCAGTGTGCGCACCGCGCCCCAGTCGGACACGACCAGCCCATCGAATCCCCAGCCGGTCTTGAGCGGCCGCTCCAGCAGCGGGAGGCGGCCATCGTGGCGCCATTGACCTTGTTGTACGCGGACATCACCGCCCATACGCCCGCATCGACGGCCGCTTCGAAGGGGCCAGGTACACCTCGTGCAGCGTCTGCTCGTCGATCCGTACGTCCACGGTCAGCCGGTCGGTCTCGGAGTCGTTGGCGACGAAGTGTTTGGCGGTGGCGGCCACCCCGCCCGACTGGATGCCCCTGATCAGGGCGGCGCCGGTCCGCCCGGTGAGCAGCGGGTCCTCCGAGAAGCACTCGAAGTGCCGTCCGCCCAGCGGGGACCGGTGCAGATTGAGTGTCGGTGCCAGGAGTACGTCGACCCCTTGCCGCGTGCCTCGGCAGCCAGCAGTACGCCGAGCTCGGTGATCAGCGGCTCGTCCCAGGTGGCGGCCAGTGCGGTGGGTGAGGGCAGGACGAGCGAGGTCTGCCGCTCGTCCCAGCTCTCGCCACGCACCCGGCGGGCCCGTCGGACAGGGTGAGCGAGCGCAGGCCGACAGTCGGTTCCGGGCGGGTGCGCCAGGTGGTGGCCCCGGTCAGCAGGCCTGTTTTCTGCCCGAGATCGAGCTTCTCCAGCAGGTGGTCGGTCTCTTCGTCCGTCATGACATGCTCCCTCACCCCACCTCTTGCGGGAGAGCGCTCTCCCAGTAACTGGACACAGCGTCGCTGGCGGGTTCCGCCCTGTCAATGGGGATCGGCTGCGGTGCCGCGGTCGGCGGGGAGAATGGGCGCTAACTGTCCACTTGTCATCAGCCGCTGACTGCACCTAAGTTGGCCGCTTGCGACGTGTCCTACTGCCAGTGGGGAGCCAAGTCATGGCCGCGAACGGACGGCACCGCAGATATCAGCCCAGCCTGATCAACCGTGCCACGCTCACGGTGACGGTGGGCGGCGCGGGCATCGCGCTCCCGCTGATCACCGCCGCATCGGCCGGTGCCGCATCAGCCGATGTGTGGGAGAAGGTCGCCGCGTGCGAGTCGACCGGCAACTGGCACGTCAACACGGGCAACGGCCATTACGGCGGCCTGCAGTTCACCGGGTCGACCTGGGCAGCCTACGGGGTACGGTTTTCGCCTCACGTGCGGACCTCGCCACCAAGGACCAGCAGATCGCCGTCGCTGAGAAGGTGCTGGACGGGCAGGGGCCGGGGCCTGGCCTGCCTGCTCCGTGAGCGCGGGCTGACGCGGGCGGCGGCGCCCCGATATCGCTCCGCAGACCCGGCGCAGCGAGGCGATCGGCGCCGTGAAGGCCGCGCCGGAGGCGGCTGAGGAGAAATTCGTCCCGCGGCTCCGGCCGCAGACCGTCAAGGCACCCGCATCGCCGATGACTGCGCCGGGCAGGAGCGATTCGTACACCGTCGCGAGCGGCGACTCGCTTCGGGCATCGCTGCCGCCGAAGATCTCCGGGCGGCTGGCAGGGTCTGTACGAGGCGAACCGTACCGTCGTCGGGGAGGATCCCGATCTGATCCTCCCGGGCAGCGGCTGAGCCTGGCCGAAGCAGCGCACGCGCGGGACCGCGCCGAAGGAGAATGCCGCTCCCCAGCGGTCGGAGGGCCGGCCGGCCAAGCCCGAGACGGCGGCGCCGAAGCCCGAACCGAAGCAGAGCGCGAAGCCCGAACCGAAGCAGGCGGCGAAACAGCAGCCGAAGAAGCAGGAACCGAGCAAAGAGCAGCCGAAGAAGGCAGAGCCGAAGAAGGCAGAGCCGAAGAAGGCAGAGCCGAAGAAGGCAGACCGTTCCTCCCCGAGCGGACCGAGAAGCGGCCGGGCTTCACCGCGCCGGTGTCGGCCCGTACCGGAACCCCGTACCACCAGGCCGGATCATGGTCGAGCGGCTATCACACGGGCGTCGACTTCCCGGTACCCACGGGGACCTCGGTCAAGGCGGTGGGCTCGGGGAAGGTTGTCTCGGCCGGCTGGGCCGGTGCATACGGCTATGAGGTCGTGATCCGGCACAGCGACGGCAAGTACAGCCAGTACGCGCACCTGTCCGCGCTCCATGTTCGTGCAGGCCAGCAGGTCGGCAGCGGTCAGCGGATCGCCCGCTCAGGCACCACGGGCAACAGCACCGGCCCGCATCTGCACTTCGAGATCAGGACCGGCCCCGGCTACGGCTCCGACGTCGACCCGCTCGCCTACCTCAGGGCGGGTGGTGCCAATGTCTGAACGTTCCCGTCCGGATCCGAGCGCCCCGTGGCCGGACAGCACCGGCGCGCGGGACCGGAGAAGGCGCGCCCTCCGCTGAATTCGACGCGTCGCACCTCGCGTTCCAGCGGCATGATCAAATCCAGCGCCGACGCGGACGGCGACGGAAAGGGATCAGCGCCCTGTGGCGGGGCGGGTGATGTGCGGGATGCTGATTTGTCGGGCATGGCCTCTGCCTCGCCCGACGCGGGCTTCTCCGCTCCCGCTCCAACGGTGCCGCCGGTCATCCCGGCCGCCCCGGCAGCCGTCCCTGAGGTGTTCCCGCCCGTAGCCCTTGACCTGGCTCCGGGCACCGGGCTTCGCAGGGAGGGCCGGATCACAGCGGCCCGGCCACCGTCGGCGTCCTGGGGTGCCCGGTCCGTGGTCGGCCCGGTCCCTGACAGCTGCGCGGCCAGCCGTTCGGTGGTCAGCAGGATCAGCCCGCCCGCCGCCACCACACCGCAGGCGAGCGCGAGCACCGTGCCCGTTGTCCCGTAGCGGAACTGCTCTTCGAACAGGGTGATGCCCACTGCCGCTGCGACCACCGGATTCACCACGGTCACGGTCGCCAGCGGCGCCGTCAGGCCGGCCCCGCGGTATGCCGCCTGGGACAGCAGGAGCCCCGCCGCCGCGAGGCCTGCGATCACCAGCAGAGTCGGCAGACCCGAGGTCACCGAACCCGATGTCCACTCCATGGCCACCGTCTTGGTGAACACCGAAGCCATACCGAACGCCACGCCGGCGCCCGTGGCCAGTACGACGCTCCGCAGCATCGGCCGGTGCAGAGACTTCGCGACGAGCAGGAGCGCCGCCACCGCACCGAAGGCCACCATCGCCAGCATCAACTGCTCCGGCGCGTCCAGCGTGTGCGACCCGGCGCTCCCCGTGAGCGCCATCAGCCCGGCCAGGCCCACCGTGGCCATGATCGCGCCGCGCCAGGCCGTCGAGCCCGCTTTGCGGCGGACGAACAGCGCCGCCATCGGCAGGGCGAACACGATCGTGAGCGCGCCGAGCGGCTGGACGAGGCTGAGCGGCCCGTAGGCCAGGGCCACCACATGCAGCACGGCGCCCACACCGTTCAGCGCCACCGCCGCCCACCAGGCGGCGTTTTGCAGCAGCGCGTACGAGCGGCCGTCACCGGCAGCGGCCACGCGCTCCTGGACGATCGCCCCGGCCGCATAGGCGACCGCGGAGATCAGTGACAGCAGCACAGACAGCGCAAGGGAACTCATGTACACCACGATGTCCCGTCGCGGCCGCTACGTCGTCGTCCTTGAGGCGGCGATTCGGCATACTGCTCTAGTAGTACGTCCATCACTTCCACGTCCTCCTCTCGACGGTAGTCCTCCTCGGCCCATAGCTCAGAAGTTGCGCCGGGGCGGCTACATTTGGCTGCCCGGCCGGCACTGCGAGTGCCCGGTACCTGACCCCAGCAAGCCGGGCACGGTCACCGGATCATGGCCCAACTCTTGACGCGGACACTGCGGGAACAAAGAATGATCGCGCGTTGACAACGTTGTCCAAGGAGGAGTCCAACCATGCACCGGACCCAACGGCCGAGACTGCGGGGACCGGCCGCCGTACTCGCGGCCGCCGCGCTCTCACGGGCGCCCTCACCACCGGAGCCACGGCCCAGGCCGCGCCCCGGCCACAGGGGCAGCTGACCGATCTGGTCAACCCGTTCATCGGCACCCAGAACGAGGGCAACACCTACCCCGGGGCCGCTGTCCCGTTCTCCATGGTCCAGCTCTCGCCCGATACCGGCCACGCGGTCGGCTACGACTACACGGACGATCACATCCGTGGATTCAGCAGCACGCATATCTCCGGCGTCGGCTGCGGTCTCGGCGGTGATCTGCCCGTGCTGCCCACCACCGGAGACATCACCGAGACGGACAACACGAAGTACGCGGCCGGATTCAGTCACGACAACGAGAAGGCGAGCCCCGGCTACTACCAGGTCGGCCTCACCTCCTACGGCGGTATCAACGCCGAACTGACCGCGACGGAGCGTACCGGGGTCCAGCGCTACACCTTCCCGGCCACCGACAAGGCCAACGTGCTGCTCAACGCGGGCCAGTCGCTGCACAAGACGGTCAGCACCTCAGTGGAGGTCCTGGACTCCCGCACGGTCAGGACCGCCATCACCGGCCGCGGTTTCTGCCAGGACACCAAGCCGTACACGCTCTACACCCTCACGCGCTTCGACCGGCCCTTCACCACCTCGGGCACCTGGAAGGACGGGGCGGTCACCGGAGCCAAGAAGTCCACCGGCGAGGCCGGCAACGGCGCCTGGGTGCGATTCGACACGACGAAGGACCGCACCGTCGAGGCGACGACGGCGATCAGCTTCGTCGACGCCGACGGCGCCGCGCGCAACCTGCGGGCCGAGGGCGGCCACAGCTTCGACCACACCGCCCGCGCGGCCCGCGCCACGTGGGAGGACAGGCTCGGCCAGGTAGGTGTCCAGGGCGGCACCGAGACCCAGCAGCGCACGTTCTACTCGTCCCTCTACCGCTCCTTCCTCGGCCCCAACACCGGCCAGGACGTGGACGGCCGCTACACCGGCTGGGACCAGAAGATCCACCGCAGCAAGGGATTCACCTACTACCAGAACTGGTCGCTCTGGGACACCTACCGCACCCAGGCCCAGCTCCTTCGCTGCTGGCTCCACGGGAGGCCAGGGACATGGCGATCTCCGTCCTGAAGATCGAGGAACAGAGCGGCTGGCTGCCCAAGTGGGGCTACGGCACGGTCGAGACGAACATCATGACCGGTGACCCGGTCACCCCTACCTCACGAACGCCTACCAGCAGGGGCTGCTCAAGGGGTACGAGGAGCAGACCTACCGCGCACTGAAGAAGAACGCCGACGGTGTGCCCCCACCGACTCCCCGGCGGTCGGCCGCGAGGCCAACAAGGAATACCTGGCAGACGGCTTCGTGCCCTACATCAAGGGCCGCCCGCACGCCAAGCCCGGCGACTCGGACTACGACCACGGGGTTCCGCGACCCTTGAGTACGCCCTGTCCGACGCGATGCTCGGCGAGATGGCCCGCGAGCTCGGCCACGACGCGGACGCGAAGCGCTACGAGGAGCGTGCGCAGAACTACCACAAGATCTACGACAGTTCGACGGGCTTCTTCCGCTCCCGCGACGAAGGGTGTCTTCGCCGGGCCCGCAGATCCGGCGAAGAGCGAGGGCTTCCACGAGGGCACGGCCTGGCAGTACCAGTGGCTGGTCCCGCAGGACCTGCCCGGTCTTGTCTCGCTGATCGGCGGCACCGATGCGGCCAACGAGCGTCTGGACTCCTTCTTCGCCTACGAGCAGCTGCTCGCCGATCCGGAGAAGACAGTGCGCGAGGTGTGGGTCAACGGGCCGTACGACTACTACAACGCCGACAAGTACAACCCGCAGAACGAGCCCGATCTGATCGCCCCGTACACCTACCTGTCGACCGGCCAGCCCTGGAAGACGACCGATGTGGTGCACGGTGCGCTCACCCTCTTCACGGACAGCCCGACCGGAATGACCGGTAACGACGACGTGGGCACCATGTCCGCCTGGGACGTGCTCTCCTCGATCGGGATCTTCCCGGTCCAGCCGGGCACCGACACCTGGGGTCTGTCCACGCCGGTCTTCGACCGGGTGGACCTGAAGCTGGACCGCCGGTACTACCCGAAGGGAAGTTCACCGTAAAGGCGCCCGGTACCTCGGACGCCGACCGCTACATCCAGTCGGCCCGCATCGACGGGGCGGAGCAGGCCAGGACGTACCTGACGACCGAGGACATCAGGTCGGCCCGCTCGCTCTCCTTCGAGGTGGGCGGCGAACCCTCCGACTGGGGCACCTCGCCCTCGGACGCGCCGCCCGCGCTGCGCTGAGCACAGCAGTCGCCACGGCATCACAGCGCCCGCCCCGTGATCGGGGCGGGCGCTCCGTCAATGGAGCCCTCGGGCTCGGGCGGGGTCTGCTCAGGCGGGGAGCTGCCGGTCCACGGCCTCGTCGACAGTGGCGAAGACCGGGAGCGCGCTGTCGAGACCGATCACGCTGATGAGTCGCTGCATGAACTCCGACGGGGCAGCGAGCCGCGGGCCGAGCGCCGACCGGCCGTGAAGAAGCACGTTCACCGTGGTGGAATCCGCGAAGGACACCGTTCCCAGCCAGTGCGCATGAGTGAGTCCTGGACCCACTTATGTGTTCTGGGCGTATCCCGAGCGGTGTTGGATGCGCTGGGTTCCCGCTTTCGCGTCCCGTTCGGGTGCACGTCTCCAGGGGCGTGGTCCGTGGTGGGTGGGCGGGTTCCCTCACGCCGTCACGCCGTCACGCCCTCGTGCACCTGGTGCGGCCTGGACGGTCCGATGCCCGACACGATCACGCTGGTCGTGCAGAGGCGGTGCCGTCCTCCCCAAGCTCTCAACTCCGTTCGAGCAGGGGATACCCCAATCGGACCGGATGTCCGAGGGCGCGTCGCCCGATCGCGATACCTGCGGCACCATGACGGGACATTTTACGGGTGGGGGTGGTCAGCGGATTCTGCCAGTGCTGCCCACCCCACATCGAGGTACAGGCAGGATCCACCGCAACAATGGTGAGGCCTTGTTCGGCGGCCATGGAGACCAGCCGGGCCTTGAGGCTGCCGGCCGGGATGCCGGAGATCGGCTGCCGGAAGCGTTTCCGGCAGCCGTGCTTCTACCGGGTCTTCTCGGCAGTGAAGTCGAGGTCCTCGATACCGGGCGCAGTGGCACCGGTCTGCTTGGCCCAGTGCAGGAGACGGGTCAGGCGTAGCGGATTTGTGCGTCGCGGTGGGTGGTGGTGCCGGACAGGCCGTAGCCGAAGCGGTGCCTCGACGACGACACCGACGTCAACTACCGCTTACGTACCAGCACTGTGATCCAGGCCGTCCGCGCAACGGGCCTTCAGGTCGCGGGAGGCGAGCGCACCCCGGTGTTCACCGACGGCCCGCAGCACCTCCTCGTCCTGGGGCGTGAGGTGCTTGAGACGGTCCCGGACCGCCACCCCACAAGGGCCCGGCACCACGGACGACGCCGCCAATTCCCGCACACCACCCACCACAACACCCCCATCCCGAAGCCGTGCAACCCTCCACCCAGCACAACGAGCAACCACCACCGAGGTCGCCCATTCGGCCCCAGAACTCACGTGCTGAGCTGGAATTCGGCCCGGATACGCTTCCCGACCGGCACCCGCTCGGCTGTCACCCGGTCGCACAGCGCGACGACGATCTCCATCCCGTGCCCACCGAGGCGGGCAGGGTCGGGTGCGTACAGAACGGGCAGCGATGTGCTGCTGTCGTACACGGTGACGCTGATGTGCTGCGCCGTACCCTCCAGCTCCAGCAGATACGGACCGTGGCTGTAGCGGTCGGCGTTGGTGATCAGTTCGCTCACCGCCAGCATCAGATCGCTGCGGGTGTGCTCACCGAGCACCGCGAGCCACTCGGCGACGAGCCGGGCCAGGAACCGGTCGGCCAGCGCACGGGCCTGCGCTATGCATCCCGGTTCGCCGTCGAACACCTCGGCGGTGTGCAGTACCTCAGTGAACCGGGGCCCTCCATGGGGCTGTCCGGCTGCGAGGTGGCCTGTTCATTCATGTGCTCCAGCCAGGGCGCCGCAGGGTAGGTCGGGGACCTTATCTCGCCGTTCGTCTACCCGCGCCGAGAGATCCCACTCCGGGAGATCCCTCCAGATCTTACGCACGCTCGGGCGGCCGGACCACGCTCAAGAGGAAGTCGCCGGTCCGGCGCACGATGCCGGTTCACGTGGTGACTTCCGGCTGAGGGGTGAGCAGAGCGGGGAGAGCAGTTCCGCGGTGGTGTGCGTGGGGGCGTCGGGACTCACGGGAAGGGTGAAATGAATGAGTGTGCCCTCGGCCGGGGCAGGGTCCAGCCAGATCCGGCCGCCGTGGAATTCGATGATCTTCCGGCAGAGGGAGAGCCCGAGGCCGGTTCCCTCGTATTCGTCACGGCCGTGCAGCCGCTGGAAGATGACGAACACCTTCTCCGCGAACTCGGGTGCGATCCCGATGCCGTTGTCGGCCACGGTCAGATGCCAGTCCTCGCCCTCCCGCACACACCCGACGCTGATCAGGCAGGGCACCTGCGGCCGGCGGAACTTGACCGCGTTGCCGATCAGGTTCTGCCAGACCATGGTGAGTGATGTCGTATCCCCGAGCAGCTCCGGCAGCGGATCCTGGCGTACGACGGTGGCGCCGGATTCGTCCATGACCAGGGTCAGATTGGTCAGGGCCCGTTCCAGGGCCCGGTCGAGAGCGACTGGTTTCCAGCTCTCGTGCACCCGCCCCACCCGCGAGAACGTGAGCAGATCGTTGATCAGCACCTGCATCCGCTTGGCACCGTCGACCGCGAAGTCGATGTACTGCTTGCCGCGTTCGTCCAGCTCGGTGCCGTAGCGCCGCTCCAGCAGCTGACAGAAGGAAGCCACCTTGCGCAACGGCTCCTGCAGATCGTGCGAGGCGACATAGGCGAACTGCTCCAGCTCCGAATGGACCTGCGCAGCTCCTCGGTCTGTTCCGCGAGCAGGGTCTCGCGGTCCTTGGACTCCGCGAGCTCCTCCACCAGACGACGGCGCATGTCCTCGACCGCCGCCGCCACCGCGCGCAGATCGGATGGACCACGGGTCTCGATCCTGCTGGCGAACGCGCCCGACCTGACGCGGTCGGAGGCTATGGCCAGCGCGCTCAGCGGGCGGCCGACCATCCGGTGCAGCAACAGGCTGAGAGACAACACGGCCAGTACGAAGCCGATCAACAGTGCGACGAGCACGTGGTCGCGGGTGGCGCGTGCGTCGCCCAGATCGGCACGGCCCTGATCGCGCGCCGTGTCGAGATGGGCCTGCTGCACGGTGTAGAGCCCCGCAGCTCATCGAACGCGGACTTGCTCCGCCGGAGCGGAGCCGACTTCTCCCGGCCGGTCCGTCCTTGCGGACGGCGGCGATCAGCGGCTCGGCCTGGCGGGCGCGCCACCGTTCGACGGCTGCCTCGATCCGGTCCAGATCCCCGGCGAGCGGCTCCTCGTCGCCCACCAGCTCACGAACCCGATCCAGCTTGATCCGCTCGCTGCGTATCCCCGCCCCGTACGGGTCCAGGAAGGACGGGTCACCTGTGAGCGCGAACCCACGGACACCGGTCTCCTGATCGAGCAGCGAGTTCTGCAGTTGGAAGGAGGCGGAGCGGGCCGGCTGGATACGGTCCACCAGATCCGTGGTCCGGTCCGAGATGCGGGAGAGTACGAGGCCGCCGAGGACCAGGCAGCCGCAGACCACCAGCACGAAGCCGGCCAGGATCAGATGGACCCAGTTCTGGACCGAGAGACGTCCCAGCGGCCGGGTCGGCCCGGCGGCGCGGGCCCCGGTCATGCCGTATCCGCCTGCCAGCCCAGGTGGAGTACGGCGACATCATCTGCCAGCCCTCCGTACGGCGAGGCTCTCTCGGTGGCCTCGGCGACCAGGGCGTCGACGAAGTCACGGGGCCCAGCGCCCCTGCCGGCGTGCCATCGCCAGCAGCCCGTCCTCGCCGAGGCGGGAGCGGGTCCGGTACGCCCTCGAACAGGCCGTCGGTGAACAGGACGAGCTCGTTGCCGGGGAAGAGTTCCAGCTCCGTTGTGGTCCAGTGCCCCGCCCGGGCAGCAGTCCCAGCGCCATGCCGGCATGGGGTTCGATCCAGTCGACGTCGGTGCCGCGCCGCAGCAGCAGTCCGGGATGACCGGCCCGCGCGATGTGGACCCGGTCCCTGCCCGGCGGGAAGACGAGTGCGGTGACGGTGGCGAAGACATGCGGATCCGACCGCTCGGCGACCAGGATCTCCTCCAGCAGACTGATCCGCTGGAGCTGGGGACACCCGTCAGAACCGCGGTGCGCCAGGCAACCCTCAGGCACACTCCCAGTGCGGCCTCTGCGGCACCGTGCCCCGACACGTCGCCGATCACGGCGTGCACCACGCCGTCAGCGGTCTGCACCACATCGTAGAAGTCACCGCTCAGCAGCCCGTGGGCACGGCCGGGCTCGTAGCGGGCGGCGACCCCGAAGCTGTCGTCGAGCAGAAGCGGGATGGGCAGCAGCGCGCGCTCCAGCCTCGCGTTCTCCTTGGCTATCAGCCGGCTGATCCGCATCGAGGCTGCCGATCGCTCGGCCTGTTTTCGCTGGAGCGCGTAGCGGACCGCACGGCCCAGTACCTCGGGATCGAGCCGGTCCTGACCAGGTAGTCCTGTGCGCCGTGCGCCACCGCGGAGAGCCCCGTCTCGGACTCGGCGAGGCCGGTCAGCACGACGATGGCGGCATCCGGTGCGGATTCGACGAGCTGCTTGACAGCATCGAGCCCGTGCACATCGGGCAGATGCAGATCCAGCAGGACACAGACCGGTGTGCGGCAGTCCCGAAGGAACCGCCGGGCTTCCGCCAGCGTCTTACGCCAGGTGAGGGAGGAGTCGAGCTCGCTGTCGGCAAGCATCTCCTCGACCAGGAGCGCGTCCCCGGAATCGTCCTCGACCAGGAGAATGGCCGCGTCCAGGTCCCAGACGGAGTTCCCGGAAGCGGTGGCGTCCCCTTGCTGCTGAGGGACCGCGGCGGGTTCCATGACATGGGCGGACGCGCCCATCGGCAATTCGGCCACGCTCCACCCCTCGCGAACGGACGGTGCGGGTCACCCGGCGCCGTATCGCCTGGAAGCATATGCGACCGGTGCATGTCCGACTGCCGCCAGGAGTGGTACGGGACAGGTGGGCGCGGGCGGGACACCGAGGTGTCCCGCCCCGGCTCAGGAACTCATGCCTCGACGCACATACCGGTACGCAGCCGCTGCACGATGCGGGTCAGCAGGCGCGAGACATGCATCTGGGAGACGCCGAGCTCCGCACCGATCTGCGACTGCGTCATCTCCTGGCCGAAGCGCATCTGTACGATCTTCCGCTCACGCTCGTCCAGCTGCTCCAGCAGCGGCGCCAGGTGTGCAGATTCTCGACGGTCTCCATGGCCGGGTCGGCCTCGCCCAGCAGATCGGAGTAGGCGCGCTGCTCCTTGCCCGAGTCGCTGTCGGCGCTGGGGTGTCGAGCGAGCCGGCCGAGTATCCGTTGGCGGCGACCAGCCCTCGATGATCTCCTCCTCGGGAGATCCAGATATGCGGCGAGCTCCTTGACCGTGGGATCCCGGTCAAGTTCGGCCGACAGCTGCTCCTTGGCCTTGGCAGGTCGACGCGCAGCTCCTGGAGCCGGCGCGGGACATGGACGGACCAGGTGGTGTCGCGGAAGAACCGCTTGATCTCGCCGATGATGTACGGCACGGCGAAGGTGGCGAACTCGACCTCGCGGGACAGATCGAACCGGTCGATCGCCTTGATCAGGCCGATCGTGCCGACCTGGATGATGTCCTCGGTGTCGTCGCCGCCCCGGTTGCGGAACCGGGACGCGGCGAAACGCACCAGCGAGAGGTTCATCTCGATCAGGGTGTTGCGCGCGTACTGGTGTTCGTGGGTGCCCTCTTCGAGGACTGTCAGGCGGTCGAAGAACAGCTTCGACATCGTGCGGGCGTCCTGGGGCCACCTTGCCGGCGTCCTCGATCCAGGGCAGCGCGCTCTGGTCGGCACCTGGTGCAGCCGGTGTCCGCGTCCCTACCTGGTCGCTCTGCGGCGCTGCTGTGCCGATTGCTCCGGTGGTTCGCACTGACATGGCCGTCATGGTGTCGCCCTCCCTGGTTTCAGCATGTACTGACCCGGCATCTGCCCTGCTTCCGGGAAGTCATGCGTTCTTGATCTACCGGGTTTCATTACCCGAACGGAGCAGCGCCCGGCTCATGGCAGACTTGGACAGGATATCCGGCCCGCAGCGCGGCGGCCCTGGGCAGCCCCGGCCGGACCGCCTCCCCACCGGTGCCGGACAGCGGCGTGAGAGACAAGTAACAGAGGAACGGCAATGACGGTGACACAGGACGGCCCGGAGCTCGCTCCCGGAATCGACGAGTTCGGTCCCGGAATCGACCCGGAGCGGCTGGCTGTGTGTCTGGGTGTACTCGACGAACTCGACACCATCGAGGTCGACCACCCGGACGCCATCGCCGTGCGACGGGCCACCGCGGGCATCTACCGCACCGTGAAGCAGCGCAGGCGTCAGGAGCGGCGCGCAGCCAAGACCGCGCACGACAAGGCGGTTACGGAAGCCACCGCCACTGGTTCGGCCGAGCGCATCGACGACGAGACACAGGGCGTTCTGCCGTCGTCCTCGGCCGCTGCCGAGATCGCGGGTGTGCTCCAGCGCCCCCGTTCCTGCTACATCTGCAAGACCCGGTACGTCGAGGTGGACGCGTTCTACCACCAGCTCTGCCAGCAGTGCGCCGAAGTGAACAGGTCCCGGCGTGACGCCCGCACCGACCTCACAGGGCGCCGGGCGCTGCTCACCGGTGGCCGGGCGAAGATCGGCATGTACATCGCGCTGCGGCTGCTGCGCGACGGCGCGCACACCACCATCACCACCCGCTTCCCCAATGATGCGATCCGTCGTTTCAAGGCCATGCCGGACAGCGACGAATGGATCCACCGGCTGAAGATCGTCGGCATCGATCTGCGTGACCCCGCACAGGTGGTCGCGCTCGCCGACTCGGTCGCTGCCGAGGGGCCGCTGGACATTCTGATCAACAACGCGGCGCAGACGGTGCGCCGCTCCGCGCAGGCGTACAGCGAGCTGCTCACCGCCGAGTCGTCCCCGCTGCCCGCGGGGAGCTCCCCGCCGCACAGGTCATCGGCACCTTCGGAAGCGGCAGCGTCGACCGGGTCGCCGCGCTGCCCGGCCCCGCGCGGACGGCCTGAGCGCTCAGGAGGTCACAGGGCTCGCGCTGGTCACCGGATCCGCGTCGCTGGAGCGGATCGCCGCGGGTACGGCGATCGACGCGGGCGGGCTGGTGCCCGACCTGCACGACACCAACAGCTGGATCCAGACCGTCGAGGAGGTCGAGCCGATCGAGCTCCTCGAGGTCCAGCTCTGCAACTCCACGGCGCCGTTCATCCTGATCAGCCGGCTCCGGCCGGCCATGGCGGCGGCGGCCTCGAAGCGCGCCTACGTCGTCAATGTCTCCGCGATGGAGGGTGTCTTCGGCCGCGGTTACAAGGGCGCGGGCCACCCGCACACCAACATGGCCAAGGCCGCTCTGAACATGCTCACCCGCACCAGCGCGCAGGAGATGTTCGAGAAGGACGGCATTTTGATGACGGCCGTCGACACGGGCTGGATCACGGACGAGCGCCCGCACCCCGACAAGATCCGCCTCGCCGAGGAGGGCTTCCACGCCCCGCTCGACCTGGTCGACGGCGCCGCGCGGGTCTACGACCCGATCGTGCGCGGCGAAGAGGGCGAGGAGCTGTACGGCTGCTTCCTGAAGGACTACGCCCCTGCAGGCTGGTGACGTCCGGCACTGCAGCTGGGGACGACGGCGATCCGTGGCCATGGATCGCCGTCGTTCGCGTTCCGGTGCGTGGCCTCGGGCCACAGCAAGTGGATTCACTGGCCGAAAGTGACCCAGGACACACGTTCTGTCGAGCGGGATGGTGCTCATTTGGTTATTCTGAACCGAACGGACGCCACCAAGGGATCCACAAAACTTCCTAGGCCGTCCTGGGACAGGTCTCCAAGCGGACCGCCGTCCGCCTCACACCGGCGCCACCGCGACCGAACTGTTTCTGCCCCTGCCCGCGAGGGCGACCCACGGTTCCTTCGGTCCGCGGCGTTGCCGTTTCCTCGGGGTTACGCGACGCAAAGGAGTGCGCGGTGACACCTGAAATGACAAAGCTCGACAAGCGCCCCGCCGAACGGACCGGAGAGCGGGCCCGCCGGCCCGAAGCTCCGGAACATCGAGGTCTGGGCCAGGTCCGCACCGATCAGACTGGCCGGCTACGAGGACGATCTCGCCGAGCCGCATATCCTGCCGGGCATCGACTGACAGCTCTTCCCGGCGCACGGGCCGTGCGAAGCCCCGGATCTCCCGCAGTCGCGGGAGATCCGAGGCTTCGCCATGCGGCCGCTTCAGACCGGCTTCCTCGGTGCGACCGGGACCGTGCGGGGAACGGGCCGCATGAAATCCCGTACGTACGTGCGATGCCACCAGCGTCCGGTGGCCCGTAGCTCATGCCGGTCGGTGTAGCGGTAGCGGTACACCCTGGCTCGGACGTACGCGGGCGGAGTGCCGGGGAAGGGTTGTGACGCAGCAGCCCCAGCGTGTCCCGGTCGTTGCGCAGCAGCCGTTCGACGAACGGACCGAACCAGGCGCGGGCGTAGGCGGGGAGAGCGCGGCGAACCACATCATCCAGTCGAGCCGCAGGTGGTAGGGGCGAACTGCCGCGGCAGCCGGTGCGGATCGCCCGGTTTCCCGTGGAAGCCGTACTCCCGCCAGTGCGTGCCCTCGTGGATGACCGGCTCGTCCGTCCCTCGACGACGACTTCCAGCCGGACCCTGCTGATGCTTCCGAACGCGCCGTAGGTGTTGACGAGATGCAGCGGGTCGTAGGAACGGTTCATTGCCTGGCGCCGGGAGAGGAGATTGCGCGCCGGACGGTAGCTCAGCGCCAGGACGAGGGCTGTCACGGCGATGACCACCACCTCGTACCAGAGCGGTGGCGCGGACTGCTCCGGCGGCGGTCCGGAGACGGGGACCAGTCGATGGCGGTGAGGACCAGGATGATGGTCAGCCAGTTCAGCCAGGCGAAGTTGCCGGACAGCACCAGCCACAGCTGGGTGAGGGCCATCAGGCCTGCCGCCACGCTCGCCACCGGCTGTGGGGTGAACAGCAGGAACGGGATCAGCAGCTGGGTGACGTGATTGGCCGCCACCTCCACCCGGTGCACGGGCCCCGGCAGGTGGTGAAAGAACCAGCTAAGGGGTCCCGGCATCGGCTGCGTCTCGTGATGGAAGTCCAGGCAGGTCAGCCGCCGCCAGCACTCGTCACCACGGAGCTTGATCAGCCCGGCACCGAACTCCACCCGGAACAGCAGCCAGCGCAGCAGCCACAGCACCAGTACGGGCGCCGCGGTGTCCGCGTTGCCGAGAAAGACGGCGAGGAAGCCCGTCTCCAGCAGGAGCGACTCCCAGCCGAAGCCGTACCAGACCTGCCCGACCTGGACGATCGACAGGTAGAGCGCCCAGGGCAGCGCCCACATCAACATCGCCGCCCACAGCGGAACGAATCCGTCCAGGCCGGCGAGGAGGGCGACGGAGACCGCGCCGCCGGTCCAGGCGACGAGCGCGAAGAACCGGTCGCTGTAGTGCAGCCGGAACAGCCCGGGGCCGCCCGCCAGGGCGTACGCCGTAGCAGCTCGGGCACCGGGAGCATGCCGCGTTCGCCGATCAGCGCCCGGAACTGCAGGGCGGCGCCGACGAACGCGACCAGATAGACGACGGCGAGAGCGCGCTGGAAGATCAGCCTGCTCAGCCAGTAGACGTCCGCGGTGAACCACTCCATCGCCCCCAGTATCGGTGGGCGGAACGCGGCACGGCGTCTTACGCGGCCGAGACCATCCGGTGCAAGGTGCGGCCGAGCCTGCGCGCGTACCACCGCTGGATCACCGGCACGAGCGGCCCGGCGAGCCGTGTGTACCGCCCGCCGGGCGGAGAACGCCATGACGGTGAACCACACGGTCCCGTCGTCCGCCAGTTCGACCACGAAGCTTTCCTCGCCGCATTCCGGGTGGCCCGCCCTGGTGCCGTGGCCGAAGCCGGTGCGGTTCTTCTCGTACGCGGTCCAGACGACCTCGCAGGGCGCGGTGAAGCGGACGGGGCCGATGCCGAGCGATACGCGGACGGTGGCTGCGGCCTCCGCGCGGGCGGCCGAGGCATCCATCCGGGCTCCCGACACGCGGTGCATGCGCCATTCGGTGACGGCGGCGCCGGCCGTTTCGAAGGCGTCCCGGCCGCGGCCGACCGGGGTCCGGTGGTGGAGGTGGGGTAGCCGTCCGGGAGCGGGCCCAGGCGGGTGGCTCCACCTCGGGATACGTCAGGGTGTTCATGTGGTCCCTATTTCCGGGGCCGGGTGGGTCAGGAGGCGGCGCCATGCGAGCACGGAGCAGAGCCGGCAGACGAGTCCCGCGACCAGGGCGGCTGCGAAGCCCGCGAAGCGGAAGTGCGGCACGGTGAGCGCCAGGATGCCGAGACCGAAGCCGGACAGCTCGTGGCCGGCGCGTTCGGCGACCAGTGCCAGCGCGCCGACCGAGCGGGTGACCAGTGCGGTGAGCAGAGCGGTCTCCGTGGGATTCGCGCTGCGGGTGCGGGCCGGTCGCCGCGGAGCATGCAGAGCCGGGATCACCGCGCCGAGCGCGTAGCAGCCGGCCGGCAGGGCCGCCGGTTCGGCGCGGTCACCGGGGACGTACAGGGCACGACACGCACGCGGCCGCGGTCATGGGGCAGCTCCGGATCGTGCTGCGTGCCTATGCCGCCGAGGGCACAGTCCCGCCACGGTGATGGCGCGGGCCTCCGTCTTCCTCCGTGAACTCGATACCGACCGCTTCGCGACCTGCACCTATGCCGAGGCCGGCCTGACCACCGGGGTGATGCAGTTGGTCCGGGCCGGTCATGTGGATCCGCTGGTGCGGGATACCGACGGGAACTGCCGCGGACTGCCCGTCAGCGGCGGACTGCCGCTGGGCCTGTCGGCGGAGTTCGGCCGGCTCGAGTACCCGGTCAGCACGGTCGAGCTCGATCCCGGCCAGACGCTTGTGCTGTTCACCGACGGCCTCGTGGAGCTGCCGGGCGCCGACCTGGACGAGGGTATGCAACTGCTGACCGCCATGGTGCGCGACGGCCCGCAGGACCTCCAGCAGCTGGCGGACCGGCTCTGCGAAGCCGTTGACGAGCGTGGCGGCGAGGACGATGTCGCCGTGCTGCTGCGGCGCGATGCCGCCCATGCGCCCCATCCGGGCGGGCGGCTCCAGCAGCACGTCGCGCAGAACGACGCGGAGGCGCTGAGTTCGGCCCGCCATATGATCCGGGCGGCTGTCCGGGCGTGGGTGCGAAGGGCAGGGCCGACGAGATCGAGCTGGTCGCCGACGAGCTGGTGACCAATGCGCTGATGCATACGGACGGCGGAGCGATCGTCGCGATCCGGGTACTCACCGGCCCCGAGCGGCGGCTGCGGGTCGACGTCGAGGACCGCTCCAGTGCACTGCCGCGGCGCAGGGGCGCGGGAGCGTCGGGCGTCTCGGGCGCGGGCTGATGCTGGTGGGCCAGCTGGCGGACGCCTGGGGCGTGGAGTCCCGGGCAGCGGCAAATGTGTGTGGTGCGAGTTCCTCATCCCCGAACGACGTAACAATGCGTAACATGAACGTACTTGACTGTAATCGACCGCCGAAGATTGACTGTGAACGTGCCAGTGCGGGTGTGCTTCGGGTACGCCATTCGGAAAGCGCCTGTCAGCAGCACATTCCAGGTCCGGCCGTTCAGCTTCTGACATGACACGAGGACCCGTTGACTACCGAGCTACTGGCACCTCTCGATCTGGCTTTCTGGCACCTCGAATCCGACGCCCACCCGATGCACCTCGGCGCGCTCGCTGTCTTCTCCCCGGCGTCCGGCGTTGCCCAGCAGGACATCCTCGAGCTTCTGGGTGCTCGCGCCGCCGCGATTCCACGGCTGCGGATGCGGGTACGCGACGTCCTGCTCCCGGTCGGGGAGCGGCCTGGTCCGTGGACAAGGACTTCGACGTACACCGGCACGTCAGGCGGGTCGTCGTTGCCGACGGCGACTTCATGGCGCAGGCGACGCGGCTGGCGGGCGAGCTGATGGAGAAGCCGCTCGGGCGGGCCTGCCCCGTGGCAGATGTACCTGCTGAGCAGTGCGGATGACGGCCCGTTCGCCGTGCTCGTCAAGCTGCATCACGCACTCGCCGACGGAATGCGGGCCGTCGCCATCGGAGCCGGAATCTTCGATCAGATCGCCGCCGCGGGCGCCGCCCGCGGCGTGGTGGCCGCCGCGCACCCGTACCTCCCGCTCCTGGCTGCCGGGGCCGCACCAGGTTGCCGGCATGGCGCTGGACCGGATCGGGGAGGTCGGCCGGGCGCTGGGCGTCGGCGCGTCCGTCGTACGGGCCAGCCGGCTCGATCTGCGCGGCTCGACCGCCCTGACCGCGAGCTCCAGCGGCACCCGCAGGCTGGCCACCGTCGAGCTGGACGCCGGAGCGGTCCAGCGGATCCGCCGGGCCGAGGGCGGCACGGCCAACGACGTCATGCTCAGCGTGATCGCCGGGGCGCTGCGCCGCTGGATGCTGGAGCGAGGCGAGCGGCTGCCTGCGGACCCGCGAGCCCTGGTGCCCGTCTCCCGGCGCAGGCCCGGCGGCGGAGCAACCGGCAACCGGCTCTCCGCCTACCTCCTGGCACTTCCGGTCTCCGAACCCGACGCCCGGATCCGGCTGCGCGCGGTACGCGCCGAGATGAACCGCAACAAGGCCGCGGGACCGCTGCGAGGTGCGGGAGCCGTCGCCGTACTCGCCGACCAGCTGCCTGCCCTCGCGCACCGGTTCGGTGCACCGCTCGCAGGAACGCGGCCAGGATGCTCTTCGACGTCCTGGTGACCAGTGTGCCCCTGCCGCGCTCGGCGCTCTCGCTCGGCGGCTGCCCGCTGCGCGCCGTCTATCCGATGGCGCCGCTCGCCCGGGGCAGTCGCTGGCCGTGGCCATGTCCACGTACGGCGGACGGGTCCAGATCGGTCTGGTGGCCGACGGCAAGGCGCTGCCCGACCTCGACCGGCTGGCCGGTGCGGTGCACGAGGAGTTCCAGGAGCTGCTGTCGCTGGTGGTGCCTGTAGCGCTGGCCGGACCATAGATCGGACAGGTTGCTCGGAATTCGCCCCGAATCTCTCTTGTGGGACGGTATTTTGTGCTGCCCAAGGTGTTGACGCGCCCGTGATCCGATGAATATTCGCTGGGTGGGACAAGCGATCAACGGGGAGGGCGGCGGATACATGCAGCGCATCAGGCTCGGACGCAGCGCGGTCGAGATCACCGAACTGTCCTTCGGGGCGGCGTCCATCGGAAATCTCTACACCGAAGTCGGTCCGGGACAGGCCGCGTCGGCGGTCGACGCCGCCTGGGACGAGGGCATCCGCTACTTCGACACAGCCCCGCACTACGGCCTCGGGCTCTCCGAGGGCCGGCTCGGAGCGGCCCTGCGCGCCCGGCCCCGGACATGTACACGGTGTCCACCAAGGCAGGCCGGGTCCTGGACCCGCTGCCCGCAGGGGCGGCGGAACCCGCCGGCGGGCTCTCCGAGGGCTTCGCAGTACCCGCCACCCACCACCGCCGCTGGGACTTCAGCGCGGACGGCGTACGCAGGAGCATCGAGGACAGCCTCGAACGCCTGGGCCTGGACCGTATCGACATCGTCTATCTGCACGACCCGGACGGCCACGAGGAAGCAGCGTTCCGCGAGGCCTACCCGCCCTGGAGAAGCTGCGCACGCAGGGCGTCGTCGGAGCCATCGGCGCAGGGATGAACCAGACCGCCATGCTCACGCGTTTCGTGCGCGACACCGACGTCGACGTCGTCCTCTGCGCGGGCCGCTTCACCCTCCTCGACCAGAGCGCCCTGGCCGAACTGCTGCCGGAGGCCTCCCGCGGACGCGGCGTCGTGATCGGCGGGGTGTTCAACTCCGGGCTCTCGCCGACCCACGCCCCGGCGCGACGTACGACTACGCTCCCGCCGACCCTGCCCTCATCGAGCGGGCCCTGCGCATCAAGGCCGTCACCGAGCGGCACGGTGTGCCGCTGCGCGCCGCGGCCCTGCACTACCCGCTCCGTCACCCCGCCGTCGCCGGGGTGCTCGTCGGCGCTCGCTCCCCGCAGGAGGTACGGGACTCAGCCGCCCTGCTCCGCACCCGGATCCCGGACGCACTCTGGGACGACCTGAGCGCCGAGGGCCTGCCGGCCGGGGACGGGAGCTGACATGAGGATCGCTCTGCACACCCGTGTCCGAGCCGACCGCATCGCGGAGTACGAAGCCGCGCACCGTGACGTCCCCGAAGCGCTCACCACCGCGATCTGGGCGGCCGGCGCCACCTCCTGGACCATCTGGCGCAGCGGGACGGACCTCTTTCACCTGATCGAGTGCGAGGACTACGCCCGGCTCATCGGCGAACTCGAACAGCTCCCGGTCAACGTGGCCTGGCAGGCACGGATGGGCGAGCTCCTCGACGTCACGCACGACTACTCGGCGGACGGTGCGCAGGCCGGCCTGCCCGTCGCCTGGGAGCTGTGACATGACACCGTCCGTACCGGCCATCGACGCCCACCACCACGTATGGGACCTCTCCGTACGCGACCAGGACTGGATCACGGGCGAGGAACTGGCCCCATCCGGCGCAACTTCACCGTCGCGGACCTGGAGCCCGAGGCGCGCGAAGCCGGTGTGTACGCCACCGTTCTCGTCCAGACAGTCACCGTCGCCGAGGAGACGCCCGAACTCCTCGCCCTCGCGGACGGCAGCGGCCTGATCGCCGGTGTCGTCGGCTGGAGCGACCTCACCGCACCCGGCATCGCCGACACCCTCGCCGCCCTGCGCGCCCTGCCCGGCGGCGACCGGCTCGTCGGGATCCGCCACCAGGTCCAGAACGAACCCGACTCCCAGTGGCTGCTGCGCCCGACGTCCGGCGCGGGCTCGCCGCTGTCGCCGCCGCCGGGCTCGCCTACGACCTGATCGTCAAGCCGCACCAGTTGCCGGCCGCGGCGGCCGCCGCACTGCTGCCCGAGGTCACCTTCGTACTCGACCACGCGGGCAAACCCCCATCGCCGAGCGGCGTACACACCCGTGGGAGGACGGCCTCAGGGCGCTGGCCCGGCTGCCCAACACCGCCTGCAAACTGTCCGGTCTGGTCACCGAGGCCGACCCGCGTACCTGGACCGTCGACGATCTGCGCCCGTACGCCGACACCGTCATCGAGGCATTCGGCCCCGACCGGCTCATGTTCGGATCCGACTGGCCGGTATGCAGACTTGCCGCCGGATACACCGAAGTCGCCGACGCCGCCCGCGACCTCACCGCAGGCCTCAGCGAAGACGAGCAGCGTTCCGTCTTCGCCGGTACCGCACAACGCGTCTACGGCCTGGGCGGACCCGCCCGCTGACCGGACCCGCCCGCTGACCGGACCCGGGCGATGGCATCAGCCTGGCGGCTGCGGCAGGCTGGTGTCATGCCCGAACTGCCGGAAGTCGAAGCCCTGCGGGTCTTCCTCGACGAGCACCTGGTCGGCAAGGAGATCGCGAGCGTCCTGCCGCTCGCGATCAGTGTCCTCAAGACGTACGACCCGCCGCTCACCGCGCTGGTGGGTGCCGAAGTCACCTCCGTGGCCAGGCATGGAAAATTCCTCGACATCGCAGCGGGCCCGCTGCATCTGGTCACCCATCTGGCCAGGGCCGGCTGGCTGCAGTGGAAGGACAGCTTCCCGCCACACCGCCGAGGCCGGGCAAGGGCCCTCGCGCTGCGCACCGTCCTCACGAGCGGCGACGGATTCGACCTGACGGAGATGGGCACCACCAAACGCCTCTCGGTCCATCTGGTGCACGACCCGCAGGAGATCCCCGGCGTCGCGCGGCTGGGCCCCGACCCGTTGGGCGAATCCTTCGACCGGGACACGTTCGCCGGGCTGCTCGCCGGGGAGCGCCGGCAGATCAAGGGCGCCCTGCGCGACCAGTCGCTCATCGCGGGCATCGGCAACGCCTACAGCGACGAGATTCTGCATGTCGCGAAGATGTCCCCGTTCAAGCTCTCCACGAGCCTCGGTGACACCGACATCACCCACCTGTACACGGCACTGCGCACCACGCTCCAGGACGCCGTCGAGCGTTCCCGGGGTGTGGCAGCCGGGAAGCTCAAGGCGGAGAAGAAGAGCGGCATGCGGGTACACGGACGGACCGGACAGCCCTGCCCCGTCTGCGGCGACACCGTCCTGGAGGTCTCCTACCGTGACTCCTCCCTCCAGTACTGCCCCACCTGCCAGACCGGCGGCCGGCCGCTCGCCGACCGCCGTCTGTCCCGCCTCCTGAAATAGGCGGGCGACGAACCCGCACACTCAATACGCCGACCCGCCGCCGACCCGCCGCCGGCACGTGCCGGCCGGTCTGGTCTGAGCCCGGCCGGCAAATCGGGGGCGGGGCCGGCATGCACTCCTCCAAGGCTTTAAGGGCCAGGGGACCCCACCCGCGTTGTCGTCAATCAACATGGCTCCGCCATGCCTCAATCCTCCGCCTTGCGACTGCACGCACCGGCCCCGCTCCTTCTTCCACCCCCATTTGCCGGCCGGTCTAAACTCCGGCCTCATGCTCCGCGTACTCGCCGTCGATGACGAAGAACCAGCCCTGGAGGAACTCCTCTACCTCCTGCGCGCCGATCCCCGCATCCGCAGCGCCGAAGGAGCCACTGGCGCCACCGAGGCACTGCGGCGCATCGGCGGCGCGGTCGACGCGGGACCCGACGACGCGACCGCCATCGACGTCGTCTTCCTGGACATCCACATGGCCGGCCTCACCGGCCTCGACGTCGCCCAGCTGCTGGCGGGATTCTCCGCGCCCCGCTCATCGTCTTCGTCACCGCCCACGAAGGCTTCGCCGTCCACGCCTTCGACCTCAAAGCCGTCGACTACGTACTCAAACCAGTCCGCCGCGAGCGCCTGGCCGAAGCCGTCCGCCGTGTCGCCGAGCAGGTCGGTGAGCGGACCGCACCCGTCCATGACGCCGCGGCCGACCAGATCCCGGTGGAACTGGGCGGAGTGATCCGGTTCGTCGCCATCGATGACATCGCGTACGCCGAAGCCCAGGGTGACTACGCCAGGCTGTACACCGCCAGCGGCAGCCACCTGGTCCGGATCCCGCTCACCACCCTGGAGGAACGCTGGCGCGCCCGCGGTTTCGTACGCATCCACCGCCGCCATCTGGTGGCGCTCGGCCGGATCGACGAGCTCCGGCTGGACGCGGGCAGCATGAGTGTCCGTATCGGTGGCGCCGAGCTCGCCGTCAGCCGCCGCCACACGCGCGCCCTGCGCGACCTCCTGATGCGTCGGACCGCCCGCTGACCTGGGCCTACCGGGGCCGGTCCCTTCCACAGGGGCCCCGGGCGCCTACACTCCGGCCCCATGTCCGCAGAGAGCGCACACCGGCGCGAAGTGGTCACGGGGAGTCGCGGCGAGTCCGCCCGCTGCCCCGGTACCGCGCCCAGTCGGAGATCGATGAGCAGACCGCACTCGGCGGCGCCTACGTGCGCTCGCTGATGCGCAGCCAGCTGCGCGCCGGACTCACCGCCTTCGCCGTACTCGTCCTGGTCGCGGGCACCCTGCCGCTGGTCTTCGAGGCCCTGCACAGCAACGCCGTCGTCTGGTCCGTCCTCGGCTTCGCCACCTACCCGCCGCTCACCCTGGCCGCCTGGTGGTACGTACGCCGGGCCGAACGCAACGAACGCGACTTCGCCAGACTCGTGGAAGGCCGCCCCACACCGTGAGCACCCCGACCATCCGGCGTCGGTCGTCGCGGTCGCTCTCGTCGTCGTGGCCACCGTCCTGGTCGGTGGCTTCGGGCTGCGGATCTCCAGAACCACCTCCGACTTCTATGTGGCCTCCCGCACCGTGCGGCCCAGGCTCAACGCCGCGGCGATCAGCGGCGAATACCTCTCCGCGGCCTCCTTCCTCGGCATCGCCGGACTGGTCCTCGTGCACGGCCCCGACATGCTCTGGTACCCGGTCGGCTACACGGCCGGGTATCTGGTGCTGCTGCTGTTCGTCGCTGCGCCGCTGCGCCGCTCGGGGCGTACACCCTGCCCGACTTCGCCGAGGGGCGCCTCGAATCGCGGCAGGTGCGAAGGCTGGTCAGTGTGTTCGTGGTCGGAGCCGGGTGGGTGTATCTCGTACCGCAGCTCCAGGGCGCCGGACTCACCCTGAAGATTCTCACCGGAGCGCCGGGCTGGCTCGGCGATGTGCTCGTCGCCTCTGTCGTGGTGGTCGCCGTCGCCGCGGGCGGTATGCGCTCGATCACCTTCGTGCAGGTCTTCCAGTACTGGCTGAAGCTCACCGCGCTCTTCGTACCCGCGATCTTCCTGGTGCTGGCCTGGCAGGGCGACGGCCGCCCCGGGTCAGCTTCGACGAGCAGATATCGGTCTTCCGCGCCGACCATCCGCTGTACGCGACCTACGGGCTGATCATCGCGACCTTCCTGGGCACGATGGGCCTGCCGCATGTCGTCGTCCGCTTCTACACCAGCCCCAACGGCCGCGACGCCCGCCGCACCACCGTCGCCGTCCTCGCCCTGGTCGGCCTGTTCTATCTGCTGCCGCCGGTGTACGGAGCGCTGGGCAGGCTGTACGCCCCGAACTGAGGAACGGACCGGACGCCGACGCGGCTGTGCTGCTGCTGCCCGCACGGGTGATCGGCGGTCTCGGCGGCGACCTGCTCGGTGCGCTCGTCGCCGGCGGTGCGTTCGCGGCCTTCTTGTCTACGGCGTCCGGGCTGACCATGGCGGTTGCCGGAGTGATCACGCAGGATGTCCTGCCCTCGCGCGGTGTACGGCACTTCCGGCTGGCCACCGTCCTCGCCATCGCCGTGCCGCTCGCCGGTTCGCTGCTGGTGAGCCGGGTGCCGGTGGCCGATTCCGTGGGATGGCGTTCGCCGTCTCCGCCTCGTCCTTCTGCCCGCTGCTCGTCCTCGGCATCTGGTGGCGACGCCTCACCCCGCCCGGTGCGATCGCCGGACTGCTGCTCGGCGGCGGCTCGGCCCTGCTGTCCGTGGCTATCACGGTCAGCGGCGCGGTCCGCCCGCCGGGCTGGCCGCACGCGCTGCTCGCCTGGCCCGCGGTCTGGTCGGTGCCGGTCGGTTTCCTCGCGATGATCCTGGTCTCCCTCGCCACCCGGGACGGATCCCGCCGGGAACCAATGCCGCCATGACCCGCTTCCACCTGCCGGAAGCCCTGATCTCCGGGAGGACACGATGACCTGCATGGAGTGCCGGCGGTGACCGGCGCCGGGATCGCGGTCATCGCCGTGCTGGCCCTGCTGCTGTTCGGCACGGGCTTCCTGCTCGGCCGCACGGCCCGGCCCGTACGGACCAGCGATGTGGGTACGCCGGTCGAGCACGCCACGTTCGAAACCCTGCACACCGCCTCCCTGGCCGCGCCCCGCTGCGCGCCGGCCTCACCGAGGACAGTGCCCGCCGGTCGGCCCGCAGGCTGCGTTCGCTGCTGGGCACCGACGCGCTCTGCCTCACCGACCGGGACCGGGTGCTGGTTTGGGACGGCGAGGGCGACCACCACGGCAAGGATGTGATGAGCCACGTCCAGGGGCTGCTCTCCAGCGGCCGGGACACCGCCTTCCACAGCGACTGCGGCGACATCGACTGCCCGCTGCGCTGGGCCGTCGCCGTCCCTCTGACGGTCGATCACCGGGTGCTCGGCACGCTGGTGGCGTACGCCCCGCGCGAATCGGCAGTCCTGGCGAGGGCGGCGGGTGAGGTGGCCCGCTGGGTCTGCGTACAACTGGAGCTCGCCGAGCTCGACCGCTCCCGAACCCAGCTCATCGAGGCGGAGATCAAGGCGCTGCGGGCCCAGATCTCCCCGCACTTCATCTTCAACTCGCTGGCCGCGATCGCCTCGTTCGTCCGGACCGACCCGGAGCAGGCGCGCGAACTGCTGCTGGAGTTCGCTGATTTCACCCGGTACTCCTTCCGCCGCCACGGGAGTTCACCACCCTGGCCGAGGAGCTGCACTCCATCGACCAGTACCTGGCACTGGTGCGGGCCCGCTTCGGCGAACGGCTCTCCGTGACCCTTCAGGTCGCCCCCGAAGTGCTGCCCGTCGCCCTGCCGTTCCTCTGCCTGCAGCCGCTGGTCGAGAATGCCGTCAAGCACGGTCTGGAAGGCGCCGTGTCGAGCAGTCGCATCACGATCAGTGCCCTGGACGCGGGTTCGGAGGCCGAGGTGGTCATCGAGGACGACGGCACCGGCATGGACCCGGGCGGCTGCGGCAGATCCTGCGCGGCGAGGGCGGCACGTCCACCGGCATCGGTCTGCTCAACGTGGACGAGCGGCTGCGGCAGGTGTACGGCGACGACTACGGGCTGGTCATCGAGACCGGCATCGGCGCCGGAATGAAGATCACGCTGCGACTGCCCAAGTACCGTGCGGGAGTGCACGGTACGTGAGGCACATGCAGGCCGGCGCTCAGTACAGGTGGATGGACAGATGCCCCAGCGGCAGCCCGAGCTGCCACGCGGGCGTCCACACCTGCGTTTCGGCTGCTTCTTCGTCCTGAACCGGCTCCCAGGGCAGCAGACCGATCGCATCGAGATCCGCCGCGAGCAGCTCGGTCTCATCCAGCCACCGCCATGCCGCACGCGCCAGCGCCAGACCGGGATCAGGCTGCCCGCCCGTGGGATCCGGCCGCTCCAGCTCGTCCAGCCGCTCGCAGACCCATCGCCGCCAGGCGGTCCCGTAGGCCGTGAGCAGCGCCAGCTCGTCCACCCGGGCGGCGGGCAGCCTGTCGGCGACGGACCTGTCGGACAGGTAGACCGTCAGGGCGAGAGCATCGCGCCCCGCGCGGTATTCCAGCGATGTCGGCTCCATGAGATCGCCGGTCCGCAGCAGTTCATCAGCGATGTACTCGGCGTACATCCAGGCCATCGGGACCAGCAGCCCGTCCCCGCCGGTTCCATCCGCACGTTCCGGACACATCCGCCTCTTGCCTCTTTCCTTGGACCTGCCGGGCTTCACGAAGCATTGAACCGGCCACGCCCGCCCCGCGTGGGCAGAAGGGCAGGATCCGCCGGGAGATATGAGGTTTCGATGACCGCCGACCGCGGTGACGACCACCATGTGCGCCAGTTGCTCGGCGCCCATGCTCTCGGTGCTCTGGGAGCGGACGAGAGAGCTGAGGTCTCCGGGCACCTGCGGTGGTGCCGGGAGTGCGCCGAGGCCTACACGGAGGTGGCGGACGCAGTCTCCTGCTCGCCCTGCTCGACGAGGACGACCTGACCGAGTAGCCGGGAAGGTTTCTCGACAGCAGCCGCAGTGCGTAGTACGAACGGGACTTGACGGTGCCCGCCGGTATGCCGAGAACCTGTGCCGTCTCGCCCACGCTCAGCCCGCGGAAGTAGATCTGCACCAGTACCGCACGGTGCTCGGGGCTGAGCGTGCGCACCGCCTTGCGCACATCGAGCGCTCGTACCGCGGAGTCGGCGGTGTCCCCGGGGCCGCGGCGCTCTCCAGCACGACATCGCTGACTTCGGCCGGGCGGGCCAGCCGCGACCTGCGGGCATCGATGGCCAGGCGCCGGCCGACCGTGAAGAGCCAGGGCCGCATCGAGTCGTAGGAGTCGTTGAACGCCTCGGGTGCAGCCACGCGCGTACGAGCGTCTCCTGGACCAGGTCCTCCGCCCGCTGCCGGTCACCGAACGTCAGCCCGAGCAGGAAATGGAACAGCGCGGGGCCGTGTTCCCGCTGGAGCTCCGCGATGGCCCGCTCATCGGTCGTCGTGGTGGTCATCGTGAACGTCCCTTCCCCAAAGGCCCCTGCCGACTCGCTGCCGCCTGGCGTATACGAACGCATTCGGGCGCGCAGGAACAGGCGGTGCACCGAGGTGTGCGACGAGCGGTCGCACGGAGCGGCGAGTGGTGCGGTGAACGGTCGACGGAGAGCGATACAGCCGATTCAGGTACTTGGAGGCCTTTGTCCTGACTCTCCGGTATGAATATATGTGTATTCGGATGGCAGAAATCATCCGAATTGGGAGCCGTACAGATGACGAAGCGCATCCGACAGAGCGCGGTGGCCTCCACGGCCCTGCTGCTCGCCGCGGCAACAGCCTGTACCGGCCAGCAGTCCACATCCCCGGTTTCGCCGGGCGGCAAGCATCCGCCGAGCAGAGCGGGACGGGGCGGGCGGCGGGAGAGCGGACACCGCGAGGGCGTTCACGCTCCTGGCCTCGGGCGACATCCTGCCGCACTCCTCGGTCATCGATCAGGCGGCGGCGGACGCGGGTGGCAAGGGCTACGACTTCCGCCCGATGCTCGCAGGAGCGGCCCCGCCGTATCGGGTGCGGATCTGGCCATCTGTCATATGGAGACGGTGTACGGGAAGAGCGGTGGGCCCTACACCGGCTACCCTCCTTCAAATCGCCGCCGGAGGTGGCGAAGGGCTGGGCGCGACCGGTTTCGACTCCTGCTCCACCGCCTCCAACCACACTCTCGACGACGGTGCCGAAGGGATCCGGCGCACCCTCGACGCCCTGGACGAGGCAGGCGTCGCACACGCGGGATCTACCCGTTCGGCCGCCGAGGCCGCCCGCCCCACCCTGCTGAGGGCGGGCCCGGAAGAAGGCCGCCAAGGTCGCCCATCTCGCGTACACCTACGGAACCAACGACATTCCGTTGCCGGACGGGCAGCCGTGGGCGGTCAGCATGATCGATGAGAAGAAGATCGTCACCGATGCCCGTGCGGCGCGTGGCGCGGGCGCCGACGTGGTCGTCGTCTCCATGCACTGGGGCACGGAGTGGCAGGACGCCCCGACGAACAGCAGCTCGCTCTGGGGCGCAAGCTCACGGCGTCCTCCACCGACGGCCGTCCCGACGTCGACCTGATCCTCGGCACCCACGCCCATGTCCCGCAGGCGTACGAGAAGGTCAACGGGACCTGGATCGTCTACGGCATGGGCGATCAGGTCGCCGGAGCGATGGTCAACCACGAAGGCGCCCAGGACCCACGGGGCAACGAGAGCTCCATGGGCCGCTTCACCTTCGCTCCGCCCGCCGGAGGCAAAGGGCGCTGGACGGTGAAGAAGGCCGAGTTCATTCCCCAGTTCTTCGACACCGCCGCTGGGCGCATCGTCGGCCCCGGCACCCAGGAGCACCAGGGCACATTCGACCGGATCCGTGCTGTCGTCCTCGGCCGCGGCGCGGCCGAGGACGGCCTCGTCATGGGGAAGGCGGCTTCTGGGCCTGCGGCTTCGCCATCTCCGACTTCCGGTACGAGTAGCCGAAATAGATGACCAGCCCGATCAGGAACCACACCGCGAACCGTGCCCACGTCTGCCACTGCAGGAACGTGATCAGCCAGAGGGAGAACACCACACCGACCGCGGGCACGAACGGCATGCCCGGGTACGGAACGTACGCGGCAGTTCGGGCTGACGGTAGCGGAGCACGATCACCGCGATACAGACCACCACGAACGCCAGCAGAATGCCGATGTTCGTCAGCTCCGCAGCCTCGCCGATCGGCAGGAATCCGGCGATCGCCGCCGACGCGCCCCCGACGATCCATGTCACCCGGGTCGGCACATGCCGGGTCCGGTGGGTCTTGGCGAACCACTTGGGCAGCAGTCCGTCCCGGCTCATCGAGAACCACACCCGGGTCACGCCCAGCATGAAGGTGAACATCACGGTCAGGATGCCGATGATGGCGCCGACCGCGATCAGGTCGGCGAGACCGCCGAGCCCCACCGACTTGAAGGCGGTGGAGAAACCGGACTCCGGGTCGACCTCCTTGTAGTTCTGCATGCCGGTCAGCACCAGGCAGGCCAGTACGTACAGGACCATCGAGATCGCCAGGGAGTACAGGATCGCCTTCGGCATGTGCCGCTGGGCGTCCTGGACTCCTCGGCGGCCGTCGACATCGCGTCGTACCCGAACACCGCGAAGAACACCGTCGCCGCGCCCGTGAAGGCGCCACTGACCCCGAAGGGGAAGAACGGGTTGTAGTTGCCCGTGTCGATGTGGAAGACACCGACACCGATCACGAGAAGGACGACCAGGACCTTCAGTACGACGACGACGGTCTCGAAGCGCGCCGCGTTCTTGATGCCCAGCGTGAGGAGATACGCGACCAGCAGACACAGCAGCGCGGCGAACAGGTCCACCTTGTGGCCGTCACCGGTCCCCGGCGCGCCCAGCATCCACTGCGGCAGCTCCAGTCCCGTCTCGCCGAGCAGAAAGCTGAAGTAGCCGGAGATGCCGATCGCGACCACCGCGACGATCGCCGTGTACTCCAGCAGCAGGTCCCAGCCGATGAACCAGCCCACCAGCTCGCCGAGTACCGCATAGCCGTACGTGTACGCGGAGCCGGCCTTGGGGATCATGCCCGCGAACTCCGCGTAACTGAGCGCGGCCGCCGCGCTGGCCACGCCGGCGATGAGGAACGAGATCAGGACCGCAGGTCCTGCCGTACCGTTCGCGACCGTCCCGGCGAGCGTGAAGATGCCCGCACCGATGATCCCGCCCACACCGATCGCTGTGAGCTGCCACAGTCCCAGCGTTCTGGCGAGTCCGCCGCCCTCGCCCGCCTCATCGATCTGCTCGATCGGTTTGCGGCGCAGTACACCCTCACCGAACCGGAGCCTCGCCATCAGTCACCTCTCGGGACGCCTGTCACTGACGGCGGCTCATCATGGCCCTGCCACGGCCGTCAGGGAAGACGGCGTGCCGTGAGATGAGTGAGGATTGCGTAGCCACGGGCGCTGCCGCAGGTCACGGCACGACGGTGACCGGCCAGCGGCCCGCCTTGACCAGACGGACCGCCACCGAACCGATGAAGCGGTGCCCGGCGGACTCGGACGCTCCGACCACTACCGCGTCCGCCTTCAGCTCGTCGGACGCCGTCACGAGCCCGTTGTACGGATCGCCGCGGAAGGTGTGGAACTCCCAGCGGACATCCCATATGTCCTGGATTCGCTCCACGCCCGCCCTGACCTCTTTCACCAGCTCCTGCGCGACCTCGTCGGTGGTATCGGCGACCGGCACACCGAGGGCGGCGCCCGCGGACATCACCGGCTGGACGTACACGAGGGCGAGCATGGCCTTCTGGCGACGGGCGAGCCCTGCCGCATACGCCACCGCGCGCATGGAGGAATCCGATCCGTCCAGGCCTGCCACGATGACTTTTGGGCCGTCTGTGCCACGTTCGAACTGGTGCTGCTGCTGGTCTGTCACGCAGTGAGGCTAGCCCGCTCCCGCCGGGGATCCCGAGTGGGCCGCCCGCCGGCCGGACCACCTCGCCGGGTTGCCGCGGACGCGCTCCTCCATCGGGTGCAAAACGCTCCGTACCCGGTGTCGCTGGGAGCGGTGGGTCATCCATCGTGCGAGCAGTTGACCATGAAAAATGATCAGATCCCGGCCGACCGGCGCACGCTCCTGCGGCTGGCCCTCGGGCTCGGGGCTGCCACCGTGGTGCCGATCATCGCCGGGGACCGGGCCGGTACGCCCGACCGTCCCGGTGGTGCGCCGTCCACCATCGCCGCCGGGCCTCCGGCCGGGGTACGGCACGGTCCGCCGGCTACCGGCTCCGGCCCATGACCGCACACCACCCGCAGCGCTTCCTGCCCGCGGCGCCGCCGGTGCGGACCCGGCCGTTCGAGGAGCTGCCGGAGCTCGGTCGTGCCATGGTGCTCAGCTTCGACGACGGCCCCGACCCGCAGTACACCCCGCAGATCCTGGCCACCCTGCGCAGGTACGACGTCCGTGCGATGTTCTTCGTCTGCGGGGAGATGGCGGACGGCAACCGGGACCTGCTGCGCGAGATGTCGGGCGACGGACATGTCGTGGGCAACCACACCTGGTCGCACCCGCTGATCCCGAAGCTCTCCGGGGCCGGATCCGCGAGGAGCTGGGCCGCACCAGTGACGTGATCGAGAACGTCCTCGGAGCTCCGCCACTCTGGTACCGGGCCCCGTACGGCGCCTGGAACCGCAACTCCTTCGAGATCGGCGCGGCGATGGGCATGGAGCCGATGGCCTGGACCGTGGACACCCTGGACTGGACCACACCGGGCACCGCCACCATCGTCCGGCGGGTCCGTCAGGGCGCGGCACCCGGCGTCGTGCTCCTTCGCACGACGCGGGCGGCAACCGCTCACAGAGTGTCGCCGCGCTGCGGCGGTATCTGCCCGAACTGCTCGCGGACGGCTACCGCATCACGGTCCCGCACCGGGGCTGACCGGGCTGGACCATGGACGCCGTGACGGTCAGCGCGTCTCGACAAGACGGGCGAAGACGACCACGTTCCCGTCGTAGCCGCCTGCCTTCGAGTAGCCGCCGCCGCAGGTGATCACCCGGAGCTCGGAGTATCCGGTGTCCCCGTACACCCGTGGCCCGGGAAGTCGTTCTTGGAGAACACCTCCACTCCGTAGATCTCGAAGACCGCGACCTTGTCGTCGTAGCGGGACACCTCGATCTGCTGGCCCTTGCGCAGAGATCCCAGGCCGTAGAAGACCGCCGGACCCGACAGGTTGTCGACATGGCCGACCACGACGGCGGTCCCGCGCTGGCCGGGCGAGATGCCGTTCTGGTACCAGCCCGCGAGGTTGGCGTCCTGCGGGGCGGCGCCTCGATCCAGCCGTTCGGGTCCAGGTTCACGTCGACCATGGGTGCGTCGACCTCGACCGCCGGAATCTGCACGCGTGCCGCGGGCGCGTACGGGAGCGTCTGAACCGGCTCGTCCCTCACTGGTGCCGCCGTTGCCTTGCCGGCCCGGTCGCTCACCGATGCGGCGGCGGCCGGCTGCGGGGCCGGGCGAGATCTCGGTGCCATTGCGCATGAGGGCGAGCCCCGTCAGCATCACCAGGGCGATCGCGCCCCATGGCGTACCTCTGGTCCGCCCGGTGTCCCACTGGTCCCGGCCCATGGTTCTCCCTTCGTCGCGACACCAGGAACGCTAGGCGCCAGGCTGCGCGGTGGCGATCACTGGAGGGCGAACGGGTGGCGGGCCCGGATCGGGCAGCGGGCGGTCTTCTTCGGAGTAATGAGCGGATAAAACTTCTGACGGTCTGTGACCTGCGGATGCGTCAGGCAACCAGGTCACCGTGCGGCGTGTCGGCTCACCGGGGTGGAGCAGCGTCGATGTGCGACATCAGTGGGATCTGGTGATGGTTCGTCATGGGAGGCGTTTTGTCGATCATTCCCGGAGAATCAGTCTCCGGGCGCTTCCCGCTGGAGGTTCAAAGATGCGTGCTACACGCGCTCGCGGTGACCGCGACCGCCTTCGCGGCGATCGGGCTCGCTGCTCCGCTGGCTGCGGCGGGCGGTGCCCGGGCAGCGAACCGGCCAACGCTCCGACCAATGTCACCGTCAACCCGTCCTCGGTCCACCCGGGCGCAACCATGCAGGTCAGTGCGGAGGGCTGTGGCCGCGAGGGCGGCAAGGTGTGGTCGAACGCCTTCCCGACGGTGAACCTCTCCCGGGCCGCGTCGGTTACGCCACGGCGCACATCCGGCACAACGCGACGCCGGGGCACTACAACCTGTCCGTGAAGTGCAACGAGGGCGACAACGGCAGGGGCGGGAACGGAGGCGACGGCGCGGACCCCGGCAACGAGAACGGCGCAGACCGCGGAAACAGCAACGGCAACGGCGCAGACCGTGGAAACAACAACGGCAACAACAACGGCAACGGTGCGATCGCGACGCACAAGTTCACCGTGCTCGCCGGCCAGGGTGCCCAGGGCGGCCTCGGCGGCTCCATGGGGCCCAGCTCCGTAGAGATGCAGATCGGTGGCGGCCTCGTCGCCGCTGCGGCCGTCGGTGGGGCCGCCTTCATCGTCCGTCGTCGCCGGACGAGCAATGCGGCGATCTGACGCGTCGAACCTCCTGTCCGGCCCGATACGCCCGTCGCCCCGAGTCCTGAACAGGACCGGGGCGACTGCCGCGAAACGGCAATACGGTGTGCCGGTCAGTGCTGACGGCTGCTGCGCCGCCTGCGCATGGCGAAGACGGTGCCGGTGGTGGCTGCCACGACGAGCGCCGTACCGGCTGCGATCTCTGTGGAGTCCATGGTGCCGGCGCTGCCGCCGAGACCTCCGAGCACGCCGCTGGGGACGCGGTGGTGGAGCTGGTGGTGGGTGAGGTGGTCGGGTGCTGGTGGCACCGGCCGTGATGCTGAGGTCCGCAGTCCTCGTCACATCCCCGCAGCGGAACGTCACTTCGTAGACAGCACCCCGCTTGGCATCCCAGTCGACGGTGGCCTTGGCCGACTTCCCGGTCGGGATCGTGGTGGTGTCGAACACGCCCGAGAACGCGGTCGCGTCCTTGGTGCACCCCATGGCGCCCAGAGTGACCTGGCCGCCCGGCGCGACCGTCGAGGAGTGAGGGTCGGCGTGAACGAGGTGGTGTGCCGCCCTCGACGAGGGCGTGGGCCGCCGTGGCCGGTGCCATCAGTGTGAGAGCGGCCGCGCCCAGCAGGGTGGCGGGTGCGACACGTATCGCGCGCATGGTGAGTCCTCCGGGTCTCCGAGAGCAGCTGCGGAACGGATTTCCACAAGGCGTGTGAAATGCACCTCGATACCCGGAACGCTAGAAGTGCGGCATATCACCCGCGATCGGGGTAAGGCGAATGGGGCAGCTTTGTCCCCGGCGGCGCACCGCCCGGGGACAGCTGCTGCGCTAACCGCCGGTGGCGTGCGGGAACAGATCGACGAAGGGGCGGTGGTGGCCGAGATGCCCCGGCCGAACGGGGCGTCGAAGTCCCAGATGAGGAAGAGCAGGAACGAGATCAGGACGCTGAAGAGGCCTGCCAGCAGCAGTTCACGGAAGGTTCTGCGGATCTGGAGCGTGAAGATCAGCCCGACCGTGACCAGCGCACCGGTGATCAGCCCGAACCAGACCACCCGGGCATGGTCGCGCCCGCATTCTGCCCGCGGGAGCCCCGGGCGTCGTCGGCGGCGGCGACCTGGTCGACCAGCGGCTGGTAGGCCTGCCCTTCGTGGTCGGTCTTCGGCCGGTACTGCGTGACGTCGGCCCGCACCCGGTCCAGGAGCAGGGTGCCGCGGTCGGTGAGGCTGCCGTGTGCGGTCATGGCCTTCCACTCGTCGTGTACGACGTAGCTGACGTAGGCGTCCACATCGCCGCGGATACGGTCACGGACCTGTGCCGGGTAGACGGCGGAGCGTGCGCTCACCTCATGCAGGGCCTGGGCCTCCAGGCGTACCGATTCCTGCGCGGCGCTGCGGCCCTCCCAGACTCCCGCGATGGCGAGGCCGAGCACGATCGCGTACACGACGCCGATCATCATCGTCATGTACTCGATGACGTCAGGCGTCTCGGACGGGTCGTCGTCCCGCCCACGCGGCGGTTGTTGAGTACGGCGATGGTCAGGACGACGGCACAGGCCGCGGCCATGGCAATGGTCAGAACGAGCCATTCCGACAAGGTCTTCCTCCATTGGTCAGCGGGACGAGCGGGGCCGTAGGACGGCGACCGCGAACACGGCCGGGGCGGTGATCAGGAGGGTGAGGGAGACCAGGGAGGGGCCACTGTGTGGTGCTTTGCGTGATGCCTTGCGATAGGTGGGGATTGCCACGGAGCTGGGTGCCGGGGTGTGGGGCGTACCGAGGGCGTCGGCGGTTCCGGTTCTGGTTCGGGCGGTGCGGGAGCCGGTGGGGAGGTGGCGGTGGCGGTGGCTCGGGTGGTGCCGGCGGCGGAGGGAGGCGGAGGAGGCTCGGGTGGCGGTGGCGGTGGCGGTGGCGGTGGCGGTGGCGGAGGCGGGGAGGCGGAGGCGGCTCGGGTGGCGGCGGCGGGGCAGGTTCTGGATCGGTGACCGCCTTGCACCGCGTCCCGCCGGCCGTGGCGACCGAGGAGTTGCCGTGCTCCCGCCCGACGGAAGCGATCGCACAGTTGTCGGCGGCGGCGGGCACGGGTATGCCGAGCAGAGTGACGAGAGTGGCGGCTGCCCCGAGCCGCACGATGCATGATCCGTACACGCCGGGGAGCATGTTCCCGACGGCTGTCCGCCACACGGAGTGCGGGGATGATTCCCCTGATGGTGGGGACATGGCGGGATTCGGGTTTGCGTCAGGCAGAAGCTTCTCCGTGACGAGTCGACGGTGCAGGCCCACGTCGCAACCGGTGGAAGGATTGCGGGAGTCGAAGCGCCCCGGGCCCTGGGGTGCCACCGGGTGGAGGGCGGGCAGGACTTGGCTCGCCGCGGCTCCGGTCGGGGAGGGCCGTGGTGACGCCGACGGTCCCGGCGGCGTGAATGCGGGTGATCTCGCAGGACTTTCGGCTGTAGGACCAGGAACTCGGTGACATCGTGGTCGACAAGCGGGCTATGACGGTTTACGGCTTCAACAACTCGGCTGCACGGGCTGCCTCAAGAAGTGGCCAATGTCCGGCCATACCGAGAAGAATGACGCTGGGCCCGGCGACTCCAACGGTCAAAACGTGGGGTAGATGGTACGCGGTATCGACCAACGCAAAGCCCGTCGGTGCTCCCGAGTGGTGCCGGAGAGGTCCTCGCAGTACCGGTCCGTCGCCGCGCGTGTACAGGCAGCGACGGGCCCGTTGCACATGCCACTGGTGTGTGACCAATAACGGATCGTTAATTTCCGTTTCCGCTCGCTCTCTTGGCGGTCGATCAGTAGCCTCTGGTCATCACTGACCATGAAACATGGCCGGACCGCCGTGGCGACTTGCTGGAGACATCGATGGAGCGTCCCGCCTGGGTACCGCAGGGCATAGATATATCTGTGCCGAGCGTGTCCCGAATGTATGACTTCTATCTGGGCGGTTCTCACAATTTCGAGGTGGACCGGACGGCGGCCCGCAAAGCCATGGAGTTCATGCCGGGCCTTCCCAAGATCATGCAGGCGAACCGGGCCTTTATGCGTCGTGCCGTGCACTACGCGACCGGTTCGGGAATCAGCCAGTTCCTGGACATAGGCTCCGGCATACCGACGTTCGGCAACGTTCACGAAGTGGCCCAGGCGGCCAACCCGGAAGCCCGCGTCGCTTACGTCGACCACGACTCCGTCGCCGTCGCACACAGCCAGGCGGTGCTGGAGGGCAATGAGCGGGCGTCGGTCATGGGCGCCGATCTGCGCAAGCCCCAGGAGATCCTGCAGAACCTGGAGACCGGCCAACTCCTCGATCTGAAGCAGCCGGTGGCGCTGATGCTCGTCGCGGTGCTCCACTTCATCGAGGACAGTGATGATCCGTACACCGCGGTCGCCGAATTGAGCGAGTCGCTGGCCCCGGAAGCCTGCTCATCCTGACGCACGCCTCGTACGAAGGGTTCCGATTCCCGCGGCGGACGCGGGCCGCGCCGTCGGGGTCTACCGCAGCATCCGCAACCCGATCGTGATGCGGTCGCGCGAGGAGGTCGGCCGGTTCTTCGAGGGATACGAGATGGTCGAGCCCGGCATCGTGCCGATGCCCGACTGGCACTCCGATTCCCCGGAGGTGCGGGCGCAGGAAGACCCGTTCGCCTTCTCGGGTTTCGCCGGGGTCGGGCGAAAGGCGTGAGCATCCCCGCCCAGAAGTCGGGCACCCGGGCGAGGAACCGGACGGCCCGGAGGGCCGGCTCCGCAGATTCGCCACGATCTGGAGCCGGGCGATCTTTCCGTCGACGGCTACCTCGATGACCCGCCCCCAGTTCGAACAGCATCTCCTGCCGATGGCCCGGGAGATGAGCGAGATGCTTCATGCGAGGGTGTTCGACCCTGCCCATGCGCAGCAGGTGGGAGCCGAGCTGGTCGCGGCCCACTGTACGGATCCCGACGCCCTCAGCTCCACGCTCGGCGTGGTGGACTCGTATCTGGTGCTCTACTGCGGGGCACCGGCCCGCTGGAGCTCTCGGCCGAGGACGGCCGGGCCCGGTGCGCGCGGATGCAGCACGCACTCGCCGCCGGATTCACCCAGGCGCTGCGAGCGGACGCTCGCCGAGCAGGAGGCCATCGCCCGCTCGGCCCTGGCTGCCCGTTCCCACGCGGAGCAGGCCCTGCACGCGACCGAGGCGCGCTTCCGCGCGGTCTTCAAGGGCGCCGCCATCGGCATCGGCATCGCCGACCTCGAGGGCAACGTACTGGAGATCAACGACACCCTCACCCGGATGTTCGGCGGCCTCGATCACCATGTGCGCAGCCGCAGGATGAACGAATGGGTTCACCCGAGGACTCGCCGCACGTCTGGAAGTACTACAACGAACTGGTATGCGGCGAGCGCGAGCACTACCGGGTGGAGAAGGCCTACTACCGCAACGACGGCACCGTCCTGTGGACCAACCTGACGGTGTCGCTGCTGCGTGACTCGGAGGGCCGGCCGGAGTACCAGCTGGTCCTCATGGAGGACACCACCGAGCGGCGGCTGCTCAATCTCCGGCTGCGCTACGAGGCCACGCACGACGCGCTCACGGGCCTGCCCAACAGGACCCTGTTCTTCGAGCGGCTGGAGAAGTCGCTCAACGCAGGGCAAGGCAGCCGCTTCGGGCTCTGCTACCTCGACCTCGACGGCTTCAAGGCGATCAATGACAGCCTGGGCCACGCGGCGGGTGACCGGCTGCTGGTGGAGGTGGCCGACCGGTTGCAGAGCTGCGCCACGGCTCCGGGCGAAATGGTCGCGCGGCTGGGCGGTGACGAGTTCGTGGCACTGACCACCGGACCGCACACCGAGGTGGAGGTCGAGGAGCTGGCCTGCCGCATCCTCTCGGCGCTCGCCACACCCATCCGGCTCGACGGCCGCGAACTGACCGTGCGCGGGTCAATCGGAGTGGTGGAGGGCCCCTCGGGCGAGCGCACGGTCGCCGAGATCCTGCGCAGCGCCGACATCACCATGTACCGGGCCAAGGCGGCGGGCGGCAGCCGTTTCGAGTTCGCCGACGCCGAGGCGGATGCACGCGCCATCACCCGGCACGGTCTGACCACGGCTCTGCCCGCGGCCCTGGACCGTGGCGAGTTCTTCATCGAGTACCAGCCGCTCGTGCACCTCGGTGACGGCAGCGTGCACGGCGCGGAGGCGCTGGTGCGCTGGTGCCACCCGCAGCACGGCGTGCTCGGCCCGGACCGGTTCATCCCGCTCGCCGAGCACACCGGACTGATCGTGCCGCTCGGCCGGTGGGTGCTGGAGGAGTCCGTACGTCAGGCCAACTTCTGGACCCAGCGGCACACCGACGGCGGCCCGCTGCGGATCAATGTCAATCTCTCGCCGACCCAGCTGCACCACCCACGGCTGGTCGCCGAGACGGTCGACGTCCTGGAACGCTCCGGACTGGAGCCGGGCTCGCTCTGCCTGGAGGTCACCGAGTCCGCGCTGATCGGCGCCGACGACGATCTGCTCAAGCCGCTGCGTCAGCTGGCCGAGATGGGGTCGGTATCGCGCTCGACGATTTCGGCACCGGCTACTCGAACCTGGCGAATCTGCGCCGGCTGCCGGTGAGCGTGCTCAAGCTGGACCGTTCCTTCACGCAGGGCATGCAGCATCATCCGGCGGACCCGGTCGATCTGAAGATCGTCGAGGGGATCGTCTCGCTCGCCCACAGCCTGGATCTGTCCGTCACGGTGGAAGGCGTGGAAACGGGCGCCCAGGCCAAACAGCTGCGGGAGCTGGGCTGCGACACAGCTCAGGGCTGGTACTACGCGCGGCCGGGCGCGCCGGACCGGATCCACGCTCTGCTGCTGGCCGACGCGGTCTGAGCCCGCGCCGATCGCTGCTCTGGGCGAACGGACCGGGCTGTCCTACATCCCTTCCGGTCCGTTCGCCAGGAGCATCCGCTGCAGCTCGCGTGCGGCCCGCGGCGGTGCGACATCGCTGCGGTGAGCCAGCGCGATGGTGCGCTGCAGCCCGGACTGGCCAAACGTGTCGTACGCAGATCCGGGCCCGCACGTACGGCGACCATGCTGGGCACCACCGCGATGCCCAGGCCCGCCCGCACGAAGCCGAGCACCGCGTCCATCTCGCCGCCCTCCACCGTGAACGACGGCTCGAAGCCCTCCGCGTGGCAGGCCGCCAGGGTCAGTTCGCGTAGGTCGTACCCGTGCCTGAACATCACCATCGGCTCGCCCGCAGGTCGGCGATCCGTACCGAGTCCCGCCGGCCGGGCGCACGCCGCGAAACGGACGACACCACCACCAGGTCCTCGTGCAGCAGCTCAACGGTGGTCAGCGCGGGTGATGCGGCAGGCAGCGGCAGTACGACCAGTGCGAGATCCAGCGCGCCGCGCGCCAGGTGCCGTACGAGGTCGTGCGAACCGCCCTCCTCCAGCAACAGCTGGATGCCCGGATGCAGATCGTGGAAGGCACGCAGCACATCGGGCAGCAGACCGGTACAGACGCTGGGGTTGCGCCGAGCCTGACCCGGCCCCGGCGCAGCTGCACCAGCTCCTGTACCTCGTGTCTGGCGGTGTCCGCATCCGCCAGAATCCTGCGGGCAAGCGGCAACAGCGCCTCACCGGCATCGGTGAGTGCGATATTGCCCCGGCCCGGCTGAAGAGCTCAGCACCCAGCTCGGTCTCCAGCGCCCTGATCTGCTGGGAGAGCGAGGGCTGCGAGACGTGTACCTCCTCGGCGGCGCGGGTGAAGTGCCTGGCCTCGGCTACGGCCACGAAATAGGTGAGCTGCTGGAAGTGCATGCGACCGACCATAACCACCCGTGATAGCGAGCGCCTATGGACATGAGCGGTTTCATGTCTTGGACTGATTGGGTACTTCGGTCCTAGCTTCGTGTCCATGGCATTGGCAACCCGGACGGACCGACGGTCGTCCATGACGCGCACGCTCTGGGACTCGTCCGTCGGCAAGAAGACGATCATGGCCGTGAGCGGCCTGATCATGCTCGGCTACCTGGTCGTCCACATGCTGGGCAACCTGAAGATCTTCTTCGGATCCGGCGACTTCAACGGCTACGCCCACTGGCTGCGGACCCTTGGCGAGCCCTTCCTGCATTACGAGTGGGCCCTGTGGCTCATTCGCGTCGTACTCGTCGCCGCCGTCGTCCTGCACGCCGTCTGCGCCTACCAGCTCAGCCGCCGCGACATCCGGGCGCGCCCGGACAAGTACGTCCACAGCAAGCCGCGCGCGAGCTACGCCACCCGGACCATGCGCTGGGGCGGGATCATCCTGGCGCTGTTCATCGTCTGGCACATCCTCGACCTGACGACCGGCACCGTGCACACCGGCGGGTTCCAGTCGGGGCACCCTACCAGAACGTCATCGACACCTTCTCGACCTGGTACGGCAACGTCATCTACGTCGTCGCCGTGCTCGCCGTGGGCCTGCACGTCCAGCACGGATTCTGGAGTGCGGCGCAGACCCTCGGGGTGGGCAACGCGACCCGCGACAGGGTGCTGAAGACCATCGCCAACGTCCTCGCAGTGGTACTGACGGTGGGTTTCGTCTCCGTACCTGTCGCCGTCATGACCGGAGTGGTGAACTGACATGACCGACTACACCAGCTACACGACCGGCTCGCCCCTCGTCGACACGAAGGCGCCCGGCGGCCCCGTCGCCGAGCGCTGGGACACCCGCCGCTTCGAGGCCAAGCTCGTCAACCCGCCAACCGCCGCAAGCACACGGTCATCGTGGTGGGCACCGGACTGGCCGGCGGATCGGCCGGCGCCACACTCGCCGAACAGGGCTACCACGTCGTCCAGTTCTGTTTCCAGGACTCCCCACGGCGCGCCCACTCCGTCGCCGCCCAGGGCGGCATCAACGCCGCGAAGAACTACCGCAACGACGGCGACTCCGTCCACCGGCTCTTCTACGACACCGTCAAGGGCGGCGACTTCCGCTCCCGCGAGTCCAACGTCCACCGGCTGGCCCAGATCTCCGTGGAGATCATCGACCAGTGCGTCGCCCAGGGGTCCCCTTCGCCCGCGAGTACGGTGGCCTGCTCGACAACCGTTCGTTCGGTGGCGTCCAGGTCTCCCGTACCTTCTACGCCCGCGGCCAGACGGGACAGCAACTCCTGCTCGGCGCCTACCAGGCACTGTCCCGGCAGATCGCCGCGGGCAACGTCGAACTGCACTCCCGTACGGAGATGCTCGACCTGATCGTCGTCGACGGCAGGGCCCGCGGCATCGTCGCCCGTGACCTGATCACCGGGAAGACCGACACCTACTTCGCGGACGCGGTCGTCCTGGCCAGCGGCGGCTACGGCAACGTCTTCTACCTGTCGACGAACGCCATGAACTCCAACGCCACCGCCATCTGGCGCGCCCACCGCCGCGGCGCCCACTTCGCCAACCCTGCTTCACCCAGATCCACCCCACCTGCATTCCGCGCACCGGCAAGCACCAGTCCAAGCTGACACTGATGAGCGAGTCGCTGCGCAATGACGGCCGCATCTGGGTGCCCAGGGCCAGGGCGACGAGCGTCCCGCGGGCGAGATCCCCGAGGACGAGCGCGACTACTACCTGGAGCGCATCTACCCGGCCTACGGCAACCTCGTGCCGCGCGACATCGCCTCCGGGCCGCGAAGAACGTCTGCGACGAAGGCCGCGGCGTCGGCCCCGGCGGACAGGGCGTCTACCTCGACTTCGCCGACGCCATCCAGCGGATGGGCAGGGACAAGGTCGAGGAGAAGTACGGAAACCTCTTCGACATGTACGCGCAGATCACCGCGGAGAACCCGTACGAGACGCCCATGCGGATCTACCCGGCCGTGCACTACACCATGGGCGGCCTCTGGGTCGACTACGACCTCCAGACAACGGTCCCCGGCCTCTTCGCGATCGGTGAGGCCAACTTCTCCGACCACGGTGCCAACCGGCTCGGTGCCTCCGCACTGATGCAGGGCCTCGCCGACGGCTACTTCGTCCTGCCCTCGACGATCAACGACTACCTGGCGCGCAACCCGCACCACGACGAGATCGACGCCGACCACCCGGCGGTCACCGAAGCGGTCGCGGAGACGGAGGACCGGCTCAACCTGCTGCTCGCCGTCGACGGCGACCGCACCCCGACTCCTTCCACCGTGAGATCGGTGAACTCATGTGGGAGCTCTGCGGGATGGCCCGTACCGAGTCGGGGCTGCGCGAGGCACTTGACCGGATCCCGCTGATCCGCGAGGAGTTCTGGCGCCGTATCAAGGTGCCCGGCACGGGTGAGCAGTTCAACCAGTCGCTGGAGAAGGCGAACCGCATCGTCGACTACCTGGAGCTCGCCGAGCTGATGTGCCTCGACGCCCTGCACCGCGCCGAGTCCTGCGGAGGCCACTTCCGTGAGGAGGCGCAGACCCCGGACGGCGAAGCCGCCCGCCGTGACGAGGAGTTCGCCTACGCCGCGGCCTGGGAGTTCACCGCCACCGGCGAGGCACCCGTCCTGCACAAGGAAGACCTCGTCTTCGAGTACGTCCACCCACCCAGCGGAGCTACGCATGAAGCTCACCCTGCGCGTCTGGCGCCAGCAGAACGCCGAGGCGCCCGGCGCCATGGCCACCTACGAAGTCGACGGAATCTCCCAGGACATGTCGTTCCTCGAGATGCTCGACACCCTCAACGAGAACCTCACCCTCGGCGGGGACGAGCCCGTCGCCTTCGACCACGACTGCCGCGAAGGCATCTGCGGTGCGTGCAGCCTCGTCATCAACGGCGATGCCCACGGTCCGGAACGCACCACGACCTGCCAGCTCCATATGCGGTCCTTCCAGGACGGCGACACGATCGACATCGAACCGTGGCGCGCTTCCGCCTTCCCGGTCATCAAGGACCTGGTCGTCGACCGCTCCGCCTTCGACCGCATCATCCAGTCCGGCGGCTACATCTCCGCCCCCACCGGCACCGCGCCCGATGCGCACGCCACCCCGGTGCCAAGCCGGACGCCGAATTCGCCTTCGAGCACGCCGAGTGCATCGGCTGCGGTGCCTGCGTCGCGGCCTGCCCCAACGGCTCCGCGATGCTCTTCACCTCGGCGAAGGTCAACCACCTCAACGTGCTCCCGCAGGTGCACCCGAGCGTGAGACCCGGGTCCTGGACATGGTCGCCACGATGGACGACGAGGGCTTCGGCGGCTGCACCCTGACCGGTGAGTGCGCGACAGCCTGCCCCAAGGGCATTGCGCTGCCGTCGATCGCCGCGATGAACAAGGAGTGGCTGCGGGCCACCCGCAAGGTTCGCCGCTGAGCCGGCGGGGAGCGGGGAGTCAGGCCGTCCGCAGAGCCTTCGAAAGGTAGTCGGCCGTACGGCTCCCCGCTGCGCGTGCGACCTCCTGCGGGGTGCCGGTGGCCACGATCCGCCCGCCCAGGTCCCCGCCGCCGGGCCCCATATCGATCACCCGGTCCGCACCTGCGACCACCGACATGTCGTGCTCCACGACCACCACCGTGTCCCCGGCGCCCACCAGACCGTGCAACTGCCGCATCAGCACCTCCACATCGGCCGGATGGAGTCCGGTCGTCGGCTCGTCGAGCAGATACAGGGTGTGGCCCGCCTGACGCGCTGCAGCTCGGTGGCGAGCTTGATCCGCTGTGCCTCGCCGCCGGACAGCTCCGTCGCGGGCTGCCCGAGCCGCAGATAGCCGAGCCCCACATCGAGCAGGGCCCGCAGACTGCGCTCGGCCGCGGGTGTCCCGGCAAGGAACGCGGCCGCCGACTCCACGGTCAGATCCAGTACCTGGGCGATGGTCAGGCCCGCAGGGTGACCTCCAGGGTCCGCGGGTTGTACCGCGCACCATGGCAGTCCGGGCAGGGCGCGTACGTACTGGGCAGAAACAGCAGCTCCACGGAGACGAATCCCTCGCCCTGGCAGGTCTCGCACCGCCCGCCGGCCACATTGAACGAGAACCGGCCGGCCCGGTAGCCCGAGCGCGCGCCGACTCCGTCCCGGCGAACAGCTTGCGCACGACGTCGAAGAGCCCCGTGTAGGTGGCGAGATTGGAGCGCGGCGTACGGCCGATGGGTTTCTGGTCCACCTGCACCAGACGGTCCACCGCCTCCAGCCCCTGCGCCGACGCACAGCCGCGGGCAGACGATGACCCGGGCAGGCCGGCCGCGTCCGGCGCCTGCCGGTCGGCCAGCACTCCTGCCAGCACCTGGCCGATCAGCGTCGACTTGCCCGATCCCGAGACTCCCGTGACCGCCGTGAGCACTCCGAGCGGGAACTCGGCGTCGACGCCGCGCACATTGTGCCGGTCGACCCCGTACAGCCGCAGCCATCCCGACGGGGTGCGCGGCTCCCGCGGGAGGGTGGGTCCTGGTCGAACAGGAACCGCCGGGTCGCGGACTCCGCCACATCGGCGAGCCCGGCCGGGGACCGCTGTGGAGTACCCTGCCGCCGTGCTCACCCGCCAGCGGGCCGACATCCACCAGCCAGTCCGCCTGCCGCACCACGTCCATCTGGTGCTCCACCACGAAGACCGTGTTCCCCGCCGCCTTCAGCCTTCCGAGCACCGATAGGAGCGCCTCGGTATCCGCGGGATGCAGGCCTGCCGACGGCTCGTCCAGCACATAGACGACGCCGAAGAGGCCCGAGCGCAGCTGGGTGGCGAGGCGGAGCCGTTGCAGCTCACCTGAGGACAGCGTCGGAGCCGTACGATCCAGGCTCAGGTATCCCAGCCCCAGTTCCATGACGGGCTCGATCCTGGCCAGCAGGTCGCGCGTCACCACATGCGCCGTCCCGTCGCCGCCCGCGGCGGCGAGCACCTCGGCCAGCGCGGCCAGAGGGAGCGCGGCGAGCTCCGCGATCGTACGGCCGGCGAAGGTGACGGCCATGGCCTCCGGTCGCAGCCGGCCGCCCCGGCAGACCGGGCACGGAGCGCTGGTCAGGAAGAGCTCCGCCTTCGCCCGCAGGGTACGGCTCCTGGAGTCCGCGAAGGTGTGCATCACGTAGCGACGCGCACTCATGTACGTACCCTGGTAGGGGCGTTGGATCCGGCCCGCCTCGCGGACCGGATGGACCGTCACCACCGGCTGCTCGTCGGTGAACAGGATCCAGTCCCGGTCCTGTGCGGACAGCTCGCGCCAGGGCCGGTCGATGTCGTATCCGAGTGCATCCAGCACATCGCGCAGGTTCTTGCCCTGCCAGGCCCCGGCCAGGCCGCGATGGCGCCGTCCCGGACGGACAGCGAAGGATCGGGTACGAGCAGCTCCTCGGTGGTGCGGTGGATCCGTCCGAGACCGTGGCACTCGGGGCAGGCCCCGGCGGCCGTGTTCGGAGAGAACGCGTCGGAATCGAGCCGCTCGGCGCCCGGCGGATAGTCACCGGCCCGCGAGAACAGCATGCGCAGGAGTTCGACAGTGTGGTGACCGTCCCCACGGAGGAGCGGGACCCGGGTGCGGAGCGTCGCTGTTCCAGGAGACCGCGGGCGGCAGACCGGTGATCTCGTCGACATCGGGCGCTCCGACCTGGTGGATCAGCCGCCGGGCGTAAGGAGCGACGGACTCGAAGTAGCGGCGCTGGGCCTCGGCGTAGACCGTTCCGAAGGCGAGCGAGGACTTCCCGAGCCGGAGACGCCGGTGAACACGGTGAGGGAGTCGCGCGGAATCTCGACGTCGACGTCGCGGAGGTTGTGCTCGCGCGCCTCGTACCCGGACGTACGGATCGTGGGGGTGTCCATGAGGGCGAGGCTCCGTACAGTTCGGAAAGAGGGGCAAACGGTGAATTCTACGGCCTTCGCGAGGACATGGCTCTGCCGGTGGCCCTCCGGGATTCCTCACGGAACCGGGTGGGCCACCGGCCGGCGTGCGGGCCGCTACACCATGGGGTCCATGCCCCGGCTGCCCATGCCGCCCTCCTGCTCGCTCTGGTCCTGCAGGCGACGGGCCTTGTCCTGCAGCCGCTGACGCTGCTCCGGGTCGGTCGCGCGCTCCGCGGCCTCCTTCAGTTCCTGGGCCTTGGCACGCATCTGCTTGGCACGGCCACCGGATTCGCCTGCAACACTCATGATCACTCCTGGGATCTGTGGGGAGCGGACAGCATCAGCGAACCAGTGCCCGGGCGACCGTGCATCTCGAACGGTTACGCACCGCGATACGCGCAGCTGGGCAGGTCAGCAGGCCAGCAGGCGAGAAGCCGCCGGCGGCGGAAGCCGGCCGGCGGCTGGAAGAAGGCCGTAGCCGGCCGGATCGGCGTCGGACGGGCTATTCGTTCCCGTCGAGCCTGAAGCCGACCTTGAGGCCGACCTGGTAATGCGCGATCCTGCCGTCCTCGATATGGCCGCGCACCTGGGTGATCTCGAACCAGTCGAGATTGTGCAACGTTTCCGCGGCCCGGGCGACGCCGCTGCGGATCGCGGCGTCGACGCCTTCCTCGGAGGTTCCTACGATCTCTGTGACTCGATAGGTGTGATTAGGCATCTAATGTCTCCTTTCGTGCTTCCACGTTGCCTCACTCGGCGGCGGCGCGCGAGGTCGCATTCGGGTATCTGTCACGGATCCGGCCTTGACCTGCCGATTGGTCCATACCAAACTCCGGCCATACGCCCGTGCGAGCGCCGCCCGCAGTCCCCACCGGGTCCTGTATTCCGTCGTGTCGTTTCGCAGAAAGTGACCCCGTGAAGAACCGCATGCTGGCCGGAGCCGTCGCGCTCGTTTCCTCCGTGGCGCTGGGCGGCTGCGGCTACCTCTCCGACTCGGACCCAGACAGTCGCACGGTGACGGTCTGGCTGATGAAGAACAGCGTTTCGCAGGGCTTCCTGGACCGCTTTACGCAGTCGTACGAGGAAGAGCACCCTCCATCGAACTGGAGTTCAAAGTCCAGGAGTGGAGCGGTATCGGCCCCAAGGTCGTGGACGTTCTGCAGGGTGAGGACGCCCCGGACGTCATCGAGGTCGGAAACACCCAGGTCGCCAAGTACGCGCAGAGCGGTGGTCTGAGCGATCTCACCCTGACGTCGATGCGCGACCTGGGCAGCGAGGTGGCTGCCGGGCCTCGCGCAGCCCGGGAGCATCGACGGCGTCCAGTACGGAATTCCTGGTACGCGGCCAACCGCATCGTGATCTACAACAAGGAGCTGTTTGCGCAGGCGGGTATCACGACACCGCCGAAAACGCGTGAGGAGTGGATCGAGGACACCGAGAAGCTGAACAGCTCCGGTAGCCAGGGTATTTATCTCGCCGGTCAGAACTGGTACGTGCTGGCCGGATTCATCTGGGACGAGGGCGGCGATCTCGCCGAGCGGAACGGCGGTGAATGGGAGGGTCCCTCGGCTCGCCCGCCGCGCTCAGGGAATGGATTTCTACAAGGAACTCCAGGGCTCGGCGGCGGCCCCAAGAACGCCGACGAGGAGAAGCCCCGCAGTCCAAGGTCTTCGCGCGGGGTGATGTTGCCCAGATCATCGATGTGCCGGGAAGTGCCGCCCTCATTGAGCAGCAGAACCCCGAACTCAAGGGAAAGCTCGGCTACTTCCCCATTCCGGGCAAGACCGCGAAGGCGCCCGGCGCCGTATTCACCGGCGGCTCGGATCTGATCGTGCCGGAGCGGGCCGAGGAGCGCAACGCGGGCATCGAGGTCGTCAAGGCGCTGGCAGGCCAGAAGTGGCAGACGGAGCTCGCCAGATCCATGAGCTATGTGCCCAACAAGCCGAGCCTCGCCCGTGTCATCGAGGGCCAGGAAGGTACGGCCGCGATGGCCGAAGGCGCCAGAAAGGGCCGTGCCACCCCGAACTCGCCGCAGTGGGCCGCGGTCGAGGCCGAGAACCCCGTCAAGCCCTACATGACAGCTGTACTGGAGGGCGGCAACGCGGCCGAGGAGGCAAGGACGGCATCCGAACGCATCACGGCCCTGCTCACGGGCGGCTGACCGGCGGCCGGCGGCCGCACCGGCACCGGAGAGGGCGTTCGCACCGGCACCTGGGGATTCGGCCGTCGAGCGTCCCCGGTCTCCGTAGCGGTCATGCCGAATCAAGGGGCCGGGCCGGGCCGTCGCTCGCGTGCGACGGCCCGCAGGAGGTACGAGCCGCCCGACGGCTCAGGCGGGCTCCGGCCGGCGCCGCTCAGAGGGCCGTCGCCAGCGACAGCGCGAATCTGCCCGCGGAGTCCGTCCACCACTGATCCAGCCGCAGCCCGGCGGCGGAGAGTTCGCCGCGGATGCCCTCCTTGCGGAACTTCGCCGACACCTCCGTCCGCAACTCCTCACCCGCCTCGAAGGACACCACCAGATCCAGCCCACGGATCTTGACCGTCATCGCCCTGCGGGCGCGCAGCCGCATCTCGATCCACTCGCGCTCCCGGTCCCACACCGCGACATGGCCGAAACCGTCGAGATGGAAGTCCGCTCCGAGCTCGCGGTTCACCACCGCGAGTACGTTCTTGTTGAACGCCGCCGTCACCCCGGCCGAATCGTCGTACGCCGCGACCAGCGTCGCCTCCTCCTTGACCAGATCCGTGCCCAGCAGCAGCCCGTCACCGGGGAGAGCAGTGCGCGTACCGAGCGCAGGAACGCCGCACGCTCGTCGGGCAGCAGATTCCCCAGCGTCCCGCCCAGGAAGGCGACCAGCCGGGGCCGGGGCTCTCGGGCAGGGTCAGCCCATGGGTGAAGTCGGCGATGAGCGCGTGCACGCGGAGCCCCGGCCGCTGTGCCAGCAGCGCCCCGGCCGCGCCCTCCAGAGCGCTCTCGCTCACGTCGACAGGCACATAGCTGTCCAGTCCGGGCAGGGCATCTAGCAGATGCCTGGTCTTCTCCGAGGAGCCCGAGCCCAGCTCGATCAGGGTCCGGGCGCGGGAAGCCGCCGCGATGTCAGGGGCACGGTCGGCCAGGATCTCCGCCTCGGCGCGGGTCGGGTAGTACTCCGGCAGCCGGGTGATCTCCTCGAACAGCTGCTGCCGCGCGCGTCGTAGAACCACTTGGGCGGCAGCGTCTTCGGCTGCCGGGTCAGTCCGTCGCGTACGTCGGCGCGCAGCGCCGCGTCCGTCGCGTCCACCGGCAGGGTGCGGGTCAGCAGGAAAGGACTCACGCAGTGGGCTCCTTGAGCGGGGTGAGCAGGACATCGGCGCTGGTAGCGGTCAGCAGGGTGTGGTCGGGGACCTCGCACCAGCGGGGTCGTCGTCGTACGGCTCCGAGGCCACCACCGTGCGGCTGCCCGGACCTGTGAGATACCAGAGAGTGTCGCCCCACGCGGTAGCCACAATCGTGGAACCGTCCGTGACCAGCAGATTCAGCCGAGAGCCGGGGCGGCCGCCGCGACATCCAGTACGGTGCCGGCGACGGCCTGCGGTATCCCGTCGCCCTCGGCGATCCGGTTCAGGACGAGGGCCCAGACCAGAGCGGAGTCGCTGCGCGCGGCAAGCGCGAGCAACTCGGCGGCGGGCAGCGTGCCGGCCACCGCGGCGAGTGAGGCGGGCCAGCCCTGACCGCGCCGTTGTGGCTGCACAGCAGGTTCCCACCGGTGAACGGCGCGGCTGCCGCCTCACCGTCCGCGCCGGTCTCGGTGGCGTCACGGACCGCGGCGAGCAGGGCCGTGCTGCGCACCACTCTGGCCAGATCGGCGAAGGTCTCGTCGCCCCAGACGGGCCCCGCCGCCGGTAGCGTCCCGGCACGGGGTCGCCGTCCGCGTACCAGCCGACCCCGAATCCGTCCGCGTTGACAGTGCCGTACCGCTGCCGCCGCGGCTCCCAGGACTGACGCACCAGCGAATGCCGGGGCGCCACGAGGACCTCTCCCAGCGCCACCGGGGCCCAGGTAGGCGAGGTGACGGCACATCAGGCATCCCTCGCGGTGCGGAAGCCGGAGAAGATCTGGCGCCGCACCGGAAGGTCCCAGTTGCGGAACGTACCGCGGCAGGCGACCTGGTCCACCGCGAACGAACCGCCGCGCAGCACCTTGTGCTCCGGCCCGAAGAACACCTCGGAGTACTCGCGGTAGGGGAATGCGGCGAACCCGGGTAGGGGTGAAGTCGCTGGACGTCCACTCCCAGACGTCACCGATCAGCTGGCCCACGCCGAGCGGCGACCTGCCCGCCGCATACGCACCGGCAGCCGCCGGGCGGAGATGACGCTGGCCCAGATTGGCCCGCTCGGCCGTGGGGTCGTCGTCGCCCCACGGGTAGCGGAGCGAGCGCCCGGAAGCCGGATCGTGGCGGGCCGCCTTCTCCCACTCGGGCTCCGTCGGCAGCCGTCTGCCGGCCCAGCGGGCGTACGCGTCGGCCTCGTACCAGCTGACGTGCAGCACCGGCTCGCCGCCCGGTACCGGCTCGGTCACTCCGAAGCGGCGGCGCAGCCACTGACCGGCGTCCCGGTGCCAGAACAGCGGGGCGGTCAGCCCATGTTCGCGGACCATGGCCCAGCCCGGTGGCGCCCACCAGCGCTCCTGGGCGTAGCCGCCGTCCTCGATGAACCGCTCGTACGCGGCGCACGTGACCGGAGCGGTGTCGATGAAGTAGGCGTCCACATCGCGCCGGTGCGCGGGCCGTTCGTTGTCCAGGGCCCAGGGCTCGGTGGATGTCCCCATGGTGAACGGGCCCGCGGGGACCAGGACCTCGGTCGGCAGTGTGGCCGCATCGGAGGGTTGCGGCGGTTGCGGTGCGGTGAGCACGGCGGGCCCCGACCGCAGCTGATGGGTGATCAGCATGGTCTCGTCGTGCTGCTGTTCATGCTGGGCGATCATGCCGAAGGCGAAGCCGGCCCGCTCCAGGGGCGTCCGCCGCCGTGGAACGGAGCGCCTTGGAGCATGTCCAGGGCGCGGCCGCGCACATCGGAGGCGTACGTCCGGGCCTCGGCGGGCGAGAGCAGCGGCAGTGAGGGCCGGCTCGCCCTGGGGTGCTCGAAGGCGTCGTAGAGCCCGTCCACCTCGGGTCGCATCGGCTCACGCCCGCCCAGGCGCGCAGCAGCCACAGCTCCTCCTGGTTGCCGATGTGCGCCAGGTCCCAGACCAGGGGCGACATCAGCGGGGAGTGCTGGGCCCTGAGGCCGTGGTCGTCCACGCTGTCGGTAAGAAGCGCGGTGCGCTCCGGGCGGCGACGAGCGCGGCCAGAGCGCGCCCGCGGAGCGCCTCCGAATCCAGCTCGTCGGCAGGTGTGTACGTCATCAGGAGGTCCTCCGCTCCCTCTGCGGTCCGGTCAGATCGGGCAGTTCATCGGCCGGGCATCGGCCCCTGGCCACGTAACGGTCGTTGAACGCGGCGACCGTGCGCTGCACGGCCCGGCTCGCCCCGATCCGGGGCAGTGCCGCGAGCGCGATCTCGAAGCAGGCTGCCGCGGCCGCACGCAGCTCCGGGTCTGCCAGCCCGTCACGGGCGGCCGTCGTCCAGAGCGGATTGCGGGGCGGGCAGGCCTGCCCGCGGTCTCGGCCAGGGGTTTGACAGTGCGGTACACGGTCTCGGCCGCCTCCGGGTCATCGAACAGGGCGGTGGTGACCGCGAGTGGAACAAGCCACCCCTCGTCTCCGGACTGGGCGTCGATCATGCGCAGTTCCAGGTGCCCGCGCGGGCGTACCGGCGGGAACAGTGTGGTGATGTGGTAGTCGAGATCGGCGCGAACCGGCCTGCGGGCGCGCCGCCGCGGATCCAGTCCCGGAAGGTCAGGCCGTCCGGCACCGTCCATGGGGCCCGGTCGCCCCGGATGCACATGACAGGTGTCCCGAGCACATGGGCGGCCCATGCGTCGCGCGGTGCCAGCAGACCCGAGGGAGCCAGCGAACGCGCCGGATCGAGATCCGCCCACAGGGACTGCCTGGTGGACCGCCAGCCCGTCCGCCGCCCGTGCTGGAAGGGGAATTGGCGAATGCGGCCACCAGCACCGCGCCCAGCAGGTGCGCGAGCTGCCAGCGACGCCCGTAACCCAGCGGACCGGGCTCTTCCTCACCTGCGTCCAGGCACACCTGGATGGAGGCGGAGGTGCACATCATGGCGCGGCCTGCCGGCCCCGACCGATCGAGCGAGGCTTCCATGGCCGCGTAGCGGGCTCCTGGAGCAGGCGGCGGGGAGGGTGCCACGGGTCGACGCCGAGACCGACCAGCTCGAGCCCCGCCCGGCCGAGCGTGTCGCGTACGGCCCGGAGATCGGCGGCGGTGGCGTCGATGCAGTCCATCAAGGAACCCGCGGGCTGCGAACTGAGCTCCAGCTGACCGCCGGGCTCGAAGGTCAGAGCAGCGCTCAGGGGAAGAGCGCGAACGGAGTCGGCAGCAGCGGTGAGCCGGTCGGGGATACCGGAACCTCGGGATGTTCACGGTCGTGAATCAGCCATTCGAGTTCCACACCGACCGTCCGTGGTGGCCCGGTCTTGAAGCATATGCCGCGCAGCAGATCTTCCGCCTCGTCCTCGCCCAGGCACGCTGCGTGCATGGGCGGGACGTGAACGCCGGGTTTTCCGGGCCATGCCGGCCTCCTTCAAGGGTCGTCCCTACCACCCAAACCCCTACCGGGATTTCGCACAAGGGTGCCCTTGCCGAGCGGAAAACCGGTTGCCTCCATGCCGCTGACGCACCCAGCATGCCCCGTATGCACCACACGGGGAGTGTCCATGAGCGCACGACTGCGCAACATCGCACGCGAGACGCAGGCCATCGTCGAGGCCGGCCGCTACCGGGCGCCCGACGGGCACGAGGTGAGCATCGAGCGCGCACTGGGGTCGCGCTCTCCGGTACCAGGCTGTACGGACCCGAGCCGGTGCCCGTCGCCGTCCTGGACACCGACCGCACCCCGGTCATCGAGGTGACCGGCGAGAGCAGCCTGCAGGCCGCGCACCGCATGACAGCCGAAGCAACAGCCAAGGTCGCCGTCCTGAACTACGCCTCGGCCCGCAATCCCGGCGGCGGCTATCTCAACGGCGCGCAGGCCCAGGAGGAGGCCCTCTGCCGTGGGTCGGCGCTCCACGCCACGCTGCTGCGTGCCCCGAGTACTACGCACATCACCGCGCCGAGCGCAGCGCGTTCTACACCGACCGGGTCATCCACTCACCGGGGTACCTGTCTTCCGCGATGACCGGGCCCGGCTCCTCGACACCCCGTACACCGCCGGATTCCTCACCTCTCCCGCACCCAACGCCGGGGTGATCCGCAGGCAGACCCCGCAGTGGGCGCCCGAATCCGGCCGCGCTCGCCGGCCGCGCCGAGCGGGTGCTCGAGGTCGCGGCCGTCCGCGGCTACCGCAGGCTGGTGCTCGGCGCATGGGGCTGCGGGTCTTCCAGAACGATCCGGTGCAGGTGGCGGGCGTGTTCCGGACGCTGCTCACCGACGGCGGCCGGTTCGCGGGCCACTTCGAGCAGGTCGTCTTCGGCATTCTGGACCGCAGACCCGGATCCGCCGTGCGAACAGCCTTCACCCGGGTGTTCGACGAACCGGCCGGGCGGATGCCGGGCGGTCAGCTCCAGTCGTAGAGCTCCTGCAGCCGCCCCGCGACCAGACCGAAACGGTCCCGGTCCAGCGCACAGGCCTCGCGCCGCATCCCGTCCTCGTGCAGCCGCAGAACCCGGTCCAGGTCGACCCAGGACGGCCGGCCCGAGCTGTCCCACGGCCCGGCCCCCAGAGCCACCCACTCACGGTCCTTGAGGTGCTGCTTGCTGGAGAGCTGCACAGCGAGCAGCGTGCCCGCCTGCTCCGGGCCACGACCAGGACCGGCCGGTCCTTGCCGCGTCCGTCGTTCTCCTCGAACGGCACCCAGGTCCAGACGATCTCGCCGGGGTCTGGATCGCCGTCGCGGTCGGGTGCGTACGAGGTGCGGACCGGCCCCACATCGCGTGGGTCGGCCTCCGTGGTTGCCGTCGGGCCATTGCGGCCGGGGAAGTCGGACGAGCTGTCGGTGCTGTGTGTGCCGTGCTGGAACATCATCGCAACACCGTAGAACCTGCGCGGACCATTCCATGGAGCGGGTCCGCCGAAGCGGCCGCCGGCCCGGCCTCGATGCCACCAGGAAGGCACGTACCAGGGTGCCCTGCCGTGCGCAGTGGTGGACACGCCCGGACCCGCCGCAACCCGCGGTAGCCGTGCCCCGGACGGAGGAGCTGTCCGGGGGTCTGGAAGACTGCCCGACGCCATGAGTCAGTTACCGAACCAGCCCATCCAGATCTCCGTACCGACCAGCGCCGACGTGGCGCGGCACGCCGGGGTCTCACGGGCCACCGTGTCGTACGTACTGAACAACAACCCGACCGTACGGATCAGCGAGCCCACCCGGCGCAGGGTCAGGAGGCCGCCGCCGATCTCGGCTATGTGCCGCACGCGGCGGCCCGCAGTCTGCGCGCCGGACACACCAGAATGGTCCTGCTGCCCGCCGGGAACTTCCCGACAGGTCCGCTCCACCAGCGTTTCTCCCATGAACTCCAGTCGGGTCTGCGCCGCCTCGACTACACCGTCGTCCAGTACGGGAGCGTCGGCCTCGACGCCGACGAGGCGGCCCGAGGCTGGGCCGAACTCCGCCCCGTCGCGGTGCTCGCGCCGGGAGACGTCGCACTCACAGAACACGGCATAGCCGTACTCACCCGTTCCGGCGCCAAGGCGGTGATCACCCTCGGCCCCAGCCGGTGGACGGTGCGCACGCGCTGGTCATGGACCAGCGCACGGTCGGCAGCTGTGCCGCAGGGCACCTGATGGCCCGCGGCCGCCGCCGTATCGGCGTGGTCATGCCCCAGGAACCCGGCCTCGCGCTGTTCGCCGAACCACGGCTGGCCGGCGCACGTCTGCGGCGGAGCCCTCCGGCGCCCTCATCCGGCCACTGCCGATGCGGTACGAGGAGGAGTCGGCAGCGAGTCTCGCCGCCCGGTGGCACACACTGGGCCTGGACGCCGTCTTCGCCTACAACGACGAGTACGCCATGCTGCTGATGAGGGCGCTGCAGGACGAGGGCATCGAAGTGCCCTCGCAGACCGCGGTGCTCGGCGCCGACGACCTGATGCTCGGCAGGCTTCTGCGGCCCAGGCTCAGCAGCGTCCGGCTGGAGATGGCGACGGCGCAGCCGCTGGCGGAGATGATCGACCGGCTGGTGCAGTACCCGGGCGGAGCGCCCGAACGCCACGATCTGCTGCGCGCCAGGGCGGTCCTCCGCGAATCGAGCTGACCGGCCGCCGGGCTTGACGAGGTGCGCGGCGCACGGCGGATGTCTAGCGTCATGGGCATGAGCCATCCGCAGAGTTACGAGATCCTGCTGGTCCCGGAATTCAACGAGTCCGGCGCCGGTGCCTCCGCACCCGGGACAGCCATCCGCTCGGCGGTCGTGGCGGCCACCGGCGAGACGGGGCATCGGGCTACCCCGCTATTGCGGCGACGGTATGCAGGCCGACATCGACACCACGACGCACACCGTGGAGGCACTGCTGGTGGACGGTGCGGAGCTGGACTACGGCCTGTCGGCCCGGATCGCAGAGGCAGCGGGCACGGCCACGCAGACGGACCTGGCCACGCAGATGGACCCGGCCCGGGAACCGGAGGCGGGCCGCCCGCCGACCGGACCGACGAGCAGCCGGCCGGGGCTGAGCGCCGCTCCCGGATGCCCTGTGTGCCGGGACGGCGCTGCCGCGTCGCGCCGCACATGTGAGTGAGGGTCCGGCCGATCCGGCCGGACCCTCACCGCGCTGCCGCGGGTCAGCAGGACCTACTGCGGCTCCTGCTGACCCTGCTCCTGCTTCTGCTCCTCGACGGACTTGCGTACCTCGTCCATGTCGAGCTTCCGGGCCTGCCCGATGACATCCTCCAGCGCCGCCTCAGGCAGCGCCCCGGGCTGGGAGAAGACCGCGACATTGTCCCGGACAATCATCAGCGTGGGAATGGACTGGATCTCGAAAGCGGCCGCCAGCTCCTGCTGCGCCTCCGTGTCGACCTTGGCGAAGACCAGGTCGGGGTGGCGGTCGGACGCCGAGTCGTAGACCGGCGCGAACTGCCGGCACGGACCGCACCAGGAAGCCCAGAAGTCGATCAGCAGAAACTCGTTGTCGGTGACGACCTGATCGAAGTTCTCCTTGGTGAGCTCTACGGTGCTCATGCTTTTGATACCTCTTCCTGTGCCCGTTCGGATGGTGTCCCGGCACAACGGTGATGTCTCTTGCGCTATTCCGCCTGCCCATGTGGCCACGGCCCACACCCACGACCAGACTGGTTCCATGACTGATGCTGCGGACAACCGCGAATACGACGTAGTGGTGATCGGTGCAGGTCCCGTCGGTGAGAACGTGGCGGACCGGACGAGGGCTGCCGGGCTGAGCACCGCCGTGGTCGAGTCGGAGCTGATCGGCGGCGAGTGTTCCTACTGGGCCTGCATGCCCAGCAAGGCGCTGCTGCGCCCGGTCGTCGCCCGCGCCGACGCGCGCCGCGTCCCCGGCCTGAGCGCTGCCGTGCGGGGACCGCTCGACGTGGACGCCGTCCTCGCCCACCGTGACGAGGAGGCGTCGCACTGGAAGGACGACGGCCAGGTCGCCTGGCTGGACGGTATCGGCGCGGACATCTACCGGGGCTGGGCCGCCTGACCGGCACCAGGCAGGTCTCCGTCACCGCCCCGGACGGCACCCGGCAGCGGCTCACAGCCCGCCACGCAGTCGTCGTCTGCACCGGAAGCAAGGCCGTCGTCCCCGATCTGCCCGGCATCGCCGAGGCCCGCCCTGGACCAGCCGCGAGGCGACCAGTGCCAAGGAGGTGCCCGGCCGCCTGATCGTTGTCGGCGGGGAGTGGTCGGAGTGGAGATGGCCACCGTCTGGCAGGGGCTCGGCGCCGATGTGACCATGCTGATCCGCGGCAAGGGACTGCTGCCCAGGATGGAGCCCTTCGCCGGTGAGCTCGTCGCCGAGGCCCTGACCGCGGCCGGAGCCAGGATCCGTACCGGAGTGTCGGCCACCGAGGTGCGGCGGGCGGGTCCCGGCGGCCCTGTCACCGTCGAACTGGACAATGGGGAACGGCTGGAGAGCGACGAGATCCTCTTCGCCACCGGCCGCGCACCGCGGACCGCCGACCTCGGCCTCGACACCGTGGGGCTGAAGCCCGGCTCCTGGCTCACCGTCGACGACAGCTGCAGGGTGGCGGACAGTGACTGGCTGTACGCGGTCGGCGACGTCAATCACCGCGCGCTCCTGACCCACCAGGGCAAGTACCAGGCCCGTATCGCGGGAGCGGCGATCGCGGCCCGCGCCCAGGGCGTCACCCTGCTGGAGACGGACCGCTGGGGTGCGTACTGCGCCACCGCCGACCACGCCGCCGTCCCACAGGTCGTTTTCACCGACCCGGAGGCATCCTCGGTCGGGCTCACCCTCGCGGAGGCGGAAGCGGCGGGTCACCGGGTACGGGCCGTCGACTACGACCTGGCCTCGGTCGCCGGCGCGGGTCTGTACGCGGACGGCTACCGGGGCCGCGCCCGCATGGTTGTCGACCTGGACCGCGAGATCCTGCTCGGCGTCACCTTCGTCGGACCCGGCATCGGCGAACTGCTGCACTCGGCGACGGTCGCTGTCGTGGGCGAGGTCCCCATCGACCGGTTGTGGCACGCGGTCCCGGCCTACCCGACGATCAGCGAGGTCTGGCTGCGGCTGCTGGAGACATTTCGTGGGTAGCAGCCGCTGTTGAGGTGTCCGCCGCCATGTGCCGGCGGCGGACGCCTCCCGCGCTGCTGCTGTGCAGAGGACGAGCGGCTCGGCGACGGTTCTCCGCGGGCCGCAGGTGGGACCGTCGGCCCTCACCCAGGACCTGCCGCCTCGTCGTTGACGGGGATGCCCAATCGGCCGGCGATGGTGGTGAGCGCTGTTCCCAGCGGCAGGGCGATGCGAGTGACGGCGTGCTTGTCGCCGCGGGTGGGGTCCTGGTTGACGATCAGTACCGGCTTTGTGCTCTGGGCCGCCTGGCGGACGAACCGGAGGCCGGACATCACCGTCAGTGAGGTTCCCAGGACCAGCAGCGAGGTTGTCTCACGGACCAGTTCGCGGCAGTGGCCGACCCGCGCCGGGGCACGGCTTCGCCGAAGAACACCACGTCCGGTTTGAGGATGCCGCCGCAGGCGGTGCAGGGCACCACGCGGAAGTCTCCGACCTGTTCGTCGGTGAGGTCGGCGTCACCGTCCGGATTGTTCGCGGCGGACACCGGCCCGAAGCCCGCATTTGCCTCATCCAGCCGCCGGGCGAGTTCGCGGCGAGGGCTGAAGGCGCCACAGGCAAGGCAGACGACCCGGTCGAGGCCTCCGTGGAGCTCCACGACGTCCTGGCTGCCGGCGGCCTGGTGCAGGCCGTCGACATTCTGGGTGATCACACCGGAGAGCAGGCCGTGCCGCCCGAACGCGGCCACGGCCCGGTGCCCGGCGTTGGGGCGGGCGCGGCCGAAGGTACGCCAGCCGAGGTGGCTGCGCGCCCAGTACCGGCGCCGGGCCTGGGCGCCGGCGGTGAAGTCCTGGTAGGTCATCGGGGTGTGCCGGCTCAGGCTCCCGCCCTCGCCCCGGTAGTCGGGGATGCCCGACTCCGTGGAGATGCCCGCCCGCTGAGCACCAGCACACCGCCGGTGCTCAGTGCATCAGTGACCGGCTCCAGATCGGTGGTACCCGGTGACAGGTCCTCGGTAGGGGTCCAGCTCAGAGTAGGGCGCATGCGCATACGCCCCAGGGTACGGAACTGGTTGCCACCACCCGGGTGAGCCCGAGGTTCCCAGGACGTCAGAGGATGAAAACGCTCTGAGCGCTCTCGGTGTGGTACGTCTCGCCCGGGTAGACCAGCCATTCCACCTGGCCGCTGCAGTCGGGGCCCGAATGGACCTCGGCGATGGAGTCGGTGTGGTTGGTCATGCTCGTCGGGTACCGGTCAATGGGGTAGCAACCGCTCGGATCGTTGTATTCGGAGCCGTTGATCACGAGGGTGCCCTCGGCGGCGAAGGCAGAGGCGGGCCCCGACATGGCGATGAGCGCTGACGTCGCGAGCACGCCAAGGGCGGTGGTGATGCGTCGAAGGTGCATGAAAGATTCAACGTGTCAGTGAGCCGTTGGTAACGGCACGGGCCAGTGATCCCCTGGAGTGCTCAGCTCCTGACCCGCGGTCTGTGGTGAGTGCGGATGCGGCAGGACCTGAACCCACCACCGCAGCGCGTCGGACTCGGTCCGAGCGCGGGTGACTGTGATGAAAAGCCACGGAGGGAAGTCCGGGAACCAGGCTCTCTCCGGTCTGTTCGGCGTCGCGTTCGCCTCGTTCGTCGCCTGGAAGACCGGATCGGCCAAGGACTGCTCCCTGTTGGGCATGCACGCCGGGCGGTCGTGAGGGTACGTTCCGTCACGACCCGTGTATGTCGCACGAGTTGGCCCGCCCTGGGGCAATCGTCCGATGGCCTGTTGGTCTAGGTTAGGGACCGGTCGAGGAATCGTTCGTGCTCAGGAGGCCTTTCGTGTCAGAAAACGACCCCAGCTCGCTGCTGCGGACATACGTGCGCGGATCGATACAACCAAGCCGCATTCCGCCCGCTTCTGGAACTACTTCGTAGGCGGCAAGGACAACTACGAGATCGACCGCGAGACCGGCGATCACATCAAGGAGATCTTCCCCGGCCTTGTCGACGTGGCGCGCACGAGCCGTCACTTCCTGGGCCGTGCGGTCCGGCATCTCGCGGTCGAGCAGAGCATCCGCCAGTTCCTCGACATCGGCACGGGCCTGCCCACCGCCGACAACACCCATGAGGTCGCGCAGCTGCGCCCCGGATGCCCGGATCGTGTACGTCGACAGCGACCCGCTCGTCCTGGCCCACGCCCGGGCGCTGCTCACGAGCACGCCCGAGGGCAGGACGGCTTATCTGGACGCCGATCTCTACTCTCCCGAGGGGATCCTCAAGGCTGCACAGGGCACACTGGATCTGTCCCAGCCAGTCGCGCTGATGATCCTCAACACCCTCGGCCACGTCGCGGACTACGAGCAGGCACGCGACCTGGTGCGCAGGCTGATGGCGGGCCTGCCGTCGGGCAGTTACCTCGTGATCAGCGACAGCACATCCACCAGTGATGGCATGATCGCCGCTTCCAAGGCCTACAACACCAGCGGCGCGGTCCCGTACTACGTGCGCAGCGTCGATGAGATCGCCGGCTTCTTCGACGGCCTCGAACTGACCGACCCCGGAGTCGTCCAGGTCACCCGCTGGCGTCCGGAGGCCGACGACACGTCGGGCCCGCGATCGCCGTCGATGCCTGCGGTGCCGTAGGACGCAAGGCGTAGTCAGCTCTCTGCCCGGAGGTCACCGGGCCGGTCGGCAGCCGGGCAGCGGGTTCACCACTTTCGCGGCCCCTCTGCCCCTCTGCCGACCGGCTGCTCCATCGCGGCGGACCGGTGCGTCACCGGACTCCCGGTGTGGCCGGCTCCGTACGGATTCAGGAGTAGCGGGTGACCAGTCCCCGGCGGCGGAAGGTGCGCAGCATGCGGGAGAGGGCGAAGACACTGAGGGCGATCAGCACACCGGTACCGGCGGTGGCGACGGCGAGGTCCCGCCAGGGATGCCGTTGCCGGCGGCCAGTTCCCGGCCCACCGCGAACACATGTGTGGTGGGCAGGACTTCGGCGATCGGCCGCAGGGCGGCGGGCAGGGTGGAGACCGGGTAGAAGACGCCCGACAGCGGCATCACCACGGACAGCGCGCCCCAGACGAGGGCCTCGGCGCCACTCCCGAAACGCAGCACAAGCCCGACGACCAGCAACGCCACCGACCAGCCGCAGGCGAGCAGCAGGGCCGCCACGGGGATCAGTCCGACACCGAGCGTGGTGATGTCGAAGGCGTACGCGGCGAAGGCGAGTGCGGCGACCGCGAAGTGCTGACGACGGTGCGCGCGAGAGCGAACAGACCGACGCCCGCGAGGTACTCCCAGTCGCGCATCGGGGTGGCGAGCAGACCCAGGATGTTGCGGGACCACGTCTCCTCGAGGAAGCCGGTGGCCAGGGAGATCTGTGTCTGGTGGACGAGGTGCCACAGGACGGTGCCGCCGAGCAGGTAGACGGTGACGGTGGCGGTGGCGCCGGGCGCCACCGGCCGCTCTGCCGCCTGGGCGGCGAACAGCCCGATGGAACCGTAGAGCAGGGTGTCCACCAGCGGCCAGACCAGTACGTCGAAGAAGCGGTGCGGACTGCGCTTGAGGACGAGCCAGTGCCGACGGGCGACGGCGAGCATCCGGTGCAGGGAGGCCCGGGCGGGGTGCGCAGGGCCGGCGGCGTCGTGGCGGGGTGTCGCAGGAGGTCATGATGCGGCGGCCCTTTCGCGGTCGCGTTCCTCGGCGAGGTGCAGGAAGACGCCTTCCAGGTCCTGCCGTCCGAAGTGTTCGGCGACCTTGCCGGGGTTCCGTCGGCGACGATGCGCCCACTGTGCAGGAAGACGACGCGTTCGCACAGCCGCTCCACCTCGACCATGTCGTGGCTGGTGACCAGGAGGGCGGTGCCCTGCTCCGCGGAGAGGGCGAGCAGTGCGGTACGTACACGCAGGGCGATGTCCGGGTCCAGGGAGGCGGTGGGCTCGTCGAGGATCATCAGGCGGGGCGGTGCAGTGCGGCTTTGGCGATGCCCACCAAAGTCCTCTGGCCGCTGGAGAGTTCGGTACCGATGGCCACCGCCAGGTGCTCGATGCCGAAACGGGCGAGGGCTGCTTCGACGGCGGTGCGGGGTCGCGCAGCCCGTAGAGATCGGCGTACAGGCGCAGGTACTCGCGCACTCTGATCCGGTCGGGCAGAGGCAGGTAGCCGGCGACGAAACCGACGCCCTGCATGGCTTCGGCGCGGCGACGGGGCAGGCGGTGGCCGAGGATCTCGACACTTCCCGCGTCGGGTTCGACGGCGCCCAGGCACATGAGCAGGGTGGTGGTCTTGCCGGCTCCGTTCGGGCCGAGGAGCCGAGGCGTTCGCCCGCGTGCAGGCTGAGGTCGATGCTGTCCACGGCACGGCCTCTGCGGTATTCCTGACCAGGCCCCGGGCGGCGAGGACGACGGGGCGGGAGAGGCGGTGCCTGCGGTCAGCATGCCGGGGCCTTCGCGGGATCCGGGGCCGCCGGCGCGGTGTCCCGCGCTTCGAGGGACCAGATCATTTCCGCGCGCAGGGGCCGGTGCGGGCGAGGAAGCCGCCGTGGTCGGCGGCCAGCGGGCGAGCTGGGATCCGTGGCAGAGCACTGCGGAGCGTTTGGCGGCCCACTGGGCGTCGTCGAGCGTCAGAGCGTGCCGGACCGTGGTGCGGTGGGTGACCAGCAGGTCCTGGAAGGCGAGTCCGCACATGGAGCTGCGGGCCAGGGCGCCGCCGGCCTCCGGCCCGCCCCATTCGGGGAGGTGACCGGTGTAGGGGAGGTCGGCGTACACCCATGGCGGGGAGCGCCCCGGTCGGCGAGGACTTGCAGGGCGAGGCGACGTACGGCTTCGTGGTCGGGCTGGTTACTGCCGAGCGGCACCAGGAGCCGGGTGTCGAGCGGCAGGTCGTGCAGCAGGTCCTGGAGCTGGTGGAGCGTGGCTCCCTCGGGGGCGTAGGGGCCGTCCGGGTGGTCGAGGACGATCTGTCCGACGCCCAGCAGGTCGCAGGCGGCGGCGTCCTCGGCGCGGCGCGCGTGGTGGGCCTCGGCGGCGGAGGAGAAGCCGCACTGGGTGTCCCACCAGGAGACCGGGGCGTCCGGGCGGGCGCCCCGCCGTGGACGGTGACGACATCTACGGGGCCGGGCAGGGAGGGCAGGAGTCCGGCGAGCGAAAGGGCTGCGTCGTCGTAATGCGGAGACAGCACGACGGTACGGGAGGAGTGCGGGACGACATGGCTGTTCGGTCCTTCGGGTCGCAGGGGAGGGCATGGCCGGAGGGCTCAGCCGCGGTGGGCGAGACGGCCGGCGAGAGCGCGATCCCAGGCACGGTCCTCGCCCTGCCAGCGGTCCGGCGCAGCGGCACGGTGCTCCAGGCGATGTTGTCCGGCAGAGAGCCGGCTGCCTGCGGGGACGGTGGGGTGCGGCGCAGCCACAGCAGGTCGAAGCGGTGCCCCGGACGCTGGCCGGCGAGTGTGGCACGCAGCCGGCGCAGGTCGTCGGCGTCCGCCTCGTCGAAGGCGTCGTGGTGGACGTACAGCACATGGGCGTCGGAGGCGACCATGGCCAGCCAACGTTGGGACAGGTAGGCGAACTTGACTGCGACGTCCGGGAGTTGTCGATCGATGTCGGCCTGTGTCAGACGCCCGTCGGGGGCGCTCGCCCGGAACTCGTGGAAGAAGCGGATATCTGAGCCCCGGTCGAGTGCGCATGCGCCGTTGTCGAACGGTTCGCTCTGCCCGGGTTGCAGGACGTTGCGGAAGCTTGCGTCGAGGGCCTCGGTCACGGAAGCGAGTTCGAGGTCGAGCCAGTCGAAGAAGTGGGCCCGGAGTCGCCGGTGATCCGGCGGATCTGATGGGTGGACTCGCAGTGGTAGCCGAGCCCGACGCAGAGGTCGTACACGTGTCGCTCCAGCGGTGCGGTGGGCCCGGCTGCCACAGGCGGGCCGGGAGCGGGATGCCTCGTGGGCGCAGGACGGTGCCGCCCGGGTTCACTCGCCGCTCAACGGGCCCGTCCAGGTGCGGCCGGTGAGATGTTCGGCGGCTGCCAGGGCGTTGGCGAGTCCGGCGCCGCGGGTGAGCAGGAGCGGGAGGCGAGCCGGCCGGGAGCCGGTTGGAGACCCATGTCGACAGTGACGAGGCCGGGCCGGCGGGTGCGCAGAGCTTCGAGGGCGGCGCGCTGCCAGGGTCGCGCACAGCATCGCGTACGACGACGACGAGGGGTCCGGCAGTGGGCAGTGGGATGTCCATCGGGTCGGTGCCGGGATCCACGTCGACGGCGGAGGCGAGCCTGCCGAGGCCGGCGAGGGCGCGGTCCAGACCCCAGGGGCCACGCCGACGGCCATGTTGGCCTCACTCATCAGCCGCACGGTGTGAACGGGGCCGGCTTGTCCGACGGGATGTGTGCCGACGGCCACGAGTGCGCGCCGCGCGGCGACGAGACCGATGCCGGGGCGGCGTACGCCTGTGGTGACCGGGACGGCCCACTCGCGCAGCGCAGCGACCCTGGCGGCGGCCTCTTCCAGCCGCTCGATGGTCAACTCCCCTTCTTCAGGGCATTCTCGACCGCTTCGTACACCTGGGGCAGAGTGTGTTCCACTCCGCTGGCTCCCAGCAGGACGAGATCGACGCCTGCGGACCAGGCGAGGACGGCGGCGCCGCCGAAGCCCCACCGGTCCAGGACCGGGGCCATCTCCAGCGCGTCACTGATGACCACGCCGTCGTAGCCGAGTTCGTCGCGCAGCAGTCCGGTGACGATGCGGGGACTGAGTGTGGCGGGCGGTTCGGCGAGGTGCGGAAGCCGGATGTGGCCGGTCATGACGGCCTTGGCCCCTGCGGCTATACCGCTGACGAACGGTGGCAGGTCAAGGGCGTGCAGCGCGGGCAGGTCGCGGTCGATGTCCGGGAGCGCGCTGTGGGAGTCGGTGCCCGTGTCACCGTGTCCGGGGAAGTGCTTCAGCGTGGCGGCGACACGGCTGTCCTGCAGGCCCCGGACGAACGCCTCGGTGTGCCTGGCGACGTGCTCGGGGTCGGCGCCGAAGGAGCGGACGCCGATGATGGGGTTGTCCGGCTGGGAGTTGACGTCGGCGCACGGTCCGAGGCACAGGTTGACGCCCGCCTCGACCAGATCGGCGCCGATCGCGCGGGCCACTTCACGGGTGAGGCCGGGGTCGTCCACAGCGCCGAGGGCGTGGTTGCCGGGATAGGGGCTGCCGCGGTGGTAATGGAGGCGGGTCACATCCCCGCCCTCCTCGTCGAGGGCGATCAGGACATCGGGGCGTACGGCGCGCAGCGGGCTGCGATGTCGTCGTGGAGGGTGCCGTTCGGCGCGGTGTCCGGGCCGGGCGGGGCGAGATTGGTACCGAACACGCCGACGCCGGCCAGCCCCTCCACGGCGCGGCGGATCCAGGTGGGTGGCACCCGGCCTTCGTAGGAGGCCACCAGGCATGCGTTGACCAGGGAAACAACAGTGCTCACGGGAAAGCCGGCCTTCAGTCGAGGGTGGGGCGGCGCCGCAGGAGGACACCGGTGCTGCCGCGCTTGCGGAGATGGGCCCGGCCGCCGCAGACACTCTCCATGGCGGGTCGGACCAGCACGACCTCATCGGTCTGCTCCCACTCGGGGCCGTGGCGAGCCAGGGGCGCAGCGTGGTGTCGAGTGCTTCGGGTTCCAGCGCGACGAAGAGGAGGTCGGCGGGAGTGCGGTGAGCAGGTCCAGGTCCTGCCCGTAGTAGAGCATCTCGATCAGCAGATACGCCGCGCCCGGCAACTGACGGCTGCCGGCAAGAGGTTCGAGTGCGTCGGGGTGCACGCGAACCGCTCCGTCCACGCCGGGCCCGGCGGCCAGCCGGGCGCGGAAGACCGGGTTGGGCTCGGTGGCCTCGACGCGGTAGCCCTTGTCTGCGAGCCGGGCGGTGAGTGCGCCTTCGCAGGCGCCGACCTCGATCAGGGCTCCGGCGTCCGGGGCACAGGACCGGGCGATCCATGCCGTGGTGGCGTCGAGGCGCTCGGCCTCGTACGGGGACGTGGCGAACTCCCACGGGTCGGGAACGGAAGCGGCCTCGTCGTCCAGGCTCGCGAGCAGGGCGAACAGCCGTCGGCACTCTTCGGGCCCGGCTGTGAAGTACCGCTCGGTGGTGGGCACGCGGCCGGTGTAGAGCTTGTGCTGAGGGGATTCGGTGTCGAGCAGGTGCCGGGCGTGGCGGTTGACGAAGTCAAGCTTCGCGGCCACGAGTTCACGGCCGAGGACCGGTCGACCTCGCTGATGAACTGGAGAAACGGCGAGTAGCCGACGGCGTGCCGCACTGCGGTGCTCCCGTTCGCCTCCGGTGTGTCGAGAGCCTCGGCGACATCGTGACCGAGGCGCCCCGGCTGCGACGGTTGTCGGCGGGCGAGTGCGTCCACACATGTCCGGGGCGGCCCTGCGTAATCCGCGCGAGGGCTGCGCCGAGCGCGTCGGGCCCGGGTGAGGCGGCGCTCGTCCGCTTCCCGCACCCGGACTGCGAGCATGCCGAGCCGTTCGGCCAGGGAGCGCCGGGTGGCAGCACGAGGTGGTCACCGGAGTCGGCGAGCAGTACGTGCACCTCGTGGCCGGCTGCCGGTGCGGTGGCGGATTCGGGGCTGGGCGGGGTGAGTACGGAGAGGAAGTCGAGCACGGCGTCCTCGGCCCTGAGCACCACCACGGTGTCGATCACAAGGGGTCCCATCAGCAGGCATGGCAAAACAGGGCGGGGCAGGGGTGGGCGGGGCACGGTCCGAACGGATCGAACGGACGGAGGCGGCGGGACCGAGCGGTGCGCGATCACGAGTCAGACAATAGAAGTCCTGCAGTGATTGGTCTAGACCGTTCGGTCGGCCGGTTTACCTCAGCGATTCAGCCAATTCCGGCCACTCGGGCAACGGCGGGCGGGTAGTTGTCGTCCATGGGCCGAACGAAGGGACCGCCCGCATTCCTGGGTTCCGGCGTCCGCGCAACCGGCGTAAACACGTGCTGGGGCCCCTTGCGCCGGATGACGGCATGTAGTGCGCTGGCCCTTATGAACAGAAGGAACATCGCTGCCTTGGCCACGGCCCTGGCCGTGGCGCCCTTGCTCGCGGGTGCGCCCGGCCGGCGCGCTGAAGCCGTTGAACCCGGCGCCGGCGGTTCGCTGCCGTTCGCTGGTTCGCTGCCGTCCTCCGGTTCGCCCGTTATCGCGGGAGTGGATCTCGACACGGTGACGATCCCGGAATTACAGGCGCGCATGAAGCGTGGTTCGCTGACCCCGTCGGCGCTGACCCAGACGTACCTGCGACGGATCGAGACCGTCGACCCGAAGATCAACGCGGTGCTGCGCACCAGCCCGACGGCCCTGCGGCAGGCCGCTGCCAGCGACGTCAGGCATCGCCGCGGTACCGTCCGCAGCCCGCTCGACGGCATTCCCGTCCTGCTCAAGGACAATGTGAACACCCGGGACATGGAGACGACAGCCGGGTCGCTGGCGCTGGCCGGGAGCCCGCCGGACACGGACGCAGCCCTCGTCACCCGGCTGCGCGAAGCGGGCGCTGTGATCCTCGGCAAGACCAATATGTCCGAATGGGCTAACTTCCGTGCGGCGAAGCCGACTTCAGGGTGGTCGGCTGTGGGGGACAGACGAACAGTCCGTATGTCCTGGGCCGGAATCCATGTGGATCGTCCTCGGGTTCGGCCGCCGCGCTCGCCGCGCTCGCCGCGTCGTTGGCGCAGGTGGCTGTCGGCACCGAGACGGACGGCTCGATCGTGTGCCCGGCCGGGATGAACGGGGTGGTGGGCCACAAGCCCAGCCTCGGACTGGTCAGCCAGTCGGGCGTGGTGCCTATCTCCGCCGAGCAGGACACAGCGGGGCCCATGGCACGCAATGTTGTCGATACCGCACTCACACTCTCGGTGCTCAGCGGTCACGACGTCGTGCGCCCCGACGGCGACCTCGGCCCTGCCGACGCACTCACCCGCCCCGGAAGTCTGCGCGGTAAGCGGATCGGTCTGTGGCGGATTCCGTCGCTCGGACCGGAGACGGACGCTGTGATGACGCGTACCGCGGCACAACTGCGTACTGCGGGAGCCGAGGTCGTCGAGGTGGCCCCGCCGTACCAGGAGCGACTCGCCGAACTCGAGTTCCCAGCGCTTCTGAGTGAGTTCCACCGGGACATCAACGCCTACCTCGCCACCCGGGGCGGCCCCGAAACCTCGCCGAGCTGGTTGAGTTCAACCGCGCCCACCCGGCCGAGCAGACCTGTTTCGCCGGCCAGGAACTGTTCGAGCAGGCGATCAAGGCACCGGCGACCACCGACCCCGGTACCGGGCCATGCGTGCGGAGCTGAAGGATCTCTCCCGTAGGTCCATCGACGAGACCATGGTCAATCACGGCCTGGACGCCATCGCCTCCCCGGCGAACCCGCCCGCCTGGACGACCGACTGCGCGCGGGGCGACAACGACGTGATCCCGTCCTCCACCCCGGCGGCGGTGGCCGGATACCATCGCTGTCCGTGCCCGCCGGGTCCGTGAACGAGTTGCCGGTCGGACTGCTGCTGATGGCCGGCGCCCGCCAGGACGCCGAACTGCTGTCGCTGGGGCAGCGGTGGAGCACCGGCTGGACGCCTGGCGAGCACCACGGTACTTGTCGTCCGTGCCGCTCGACGCCTCCCGGAGACGCGACGCCTCCCGGTGAAACGGGTCGGTGACGCCGGCGGCACTGGGTCACTGGTCGGCCCGTCGTTGTACCGGCGCGGGCTGCAAGCGTTCGGTGACCGCTGCCGACGGTGCCCCGGCGGTCCTTCGCGCCGGCTGCCGGCAAATCCACCCCGTCCCGAGACGTCTCAGAAACTCCAACTGGAAGACATACCGGGGTGCGTCACATTGTCACGGCGATGGTGCCGGAGATGCTGCCGTCCGTGCGGGCCTCAAGTGCCTTGTTGAGGTCGGTGAAGGCGAAGGCAGTGGTGTTCAGACGGAGAGCGCCGTTTGCGAGCTCGGTGAGCAGAGTCTCGAACACGTCGTCGGGCACGTGGCGGCGGACCATGTTCATCGGGATCAGGCTGACATCGGCGGCGAGGAGGTTGGGCAGGTCCAGGGTGAGGGCTTCCCGGCGACGTAGCCGATCATGATGACGCGGCCGCCTGGCTTGATGGCGGGAAGCAGGGTGGGGACGGTGTCGCCGCCGACGGTGTCGAGGACAGCATCGATTCCGCCGTGCGAGCTCAGACGCTCCATGGTCTGGGAGCCCTGGCCGATAAGGATTTCGGCCGCCGCCCGGGTACCGCGGCGGCGGCCTCTCGTTACGTACCAGCGCGATGACATGAGCGCCGGCGCGTGCGGCCAGCTGCACGGTCATCGATCCGACCCCGCCGGACGGGCCGGTTACCAGCACCCGCTCGCCCGGTTTGATCTGCCCGACCGGTTCGGCGGCGGCCCACCCGGTGGTCATGGGTGAGTAGCAGGTGGCGGCCAGGGCCGCGTCCACATCGGCCGGGACCACCCGCGCCGCCGCTGCCGGAGCGATGACCTGCTCGGCCCAGGTGCCGGGACGCTCCAAGCCCACTCCCGCACCGCGTACCAGTACCCGCTTGCCCGCCAGGGGCGGGGACCCGAGACGACGGTGCCGATCCCGGAGGTGCCGGGAGTGAAGGGAGGGCGGGCCGGTAGGAGAACGTGCCGGACATCAGAGTGAGATCGAGATGGGTGACTGCCGCTGCTTCCATGGCGACGATGACCTCACCGTCCGCCACCTGACCGAGGAGCGCTTCCTCCACTGCTACGCGTTTGCCCCATGCATGCAGACGGGACACTCGCATCGACGCTCTCTCCACTTCGTTCGTGGGGCCGTACCCGCAACCCGGGGCGCCGACGGCCCCTTGCCCACTTTCGAGCAGAACACGACAGTAAGGCCCTGAACGTCCCTCGTACGAATGACGGCAATCGAAAGGGCCGGGCTCGAACGCCCGGGGTCGCTCCACCCGGAGTCCATGGTTCCGAAGAGCGGGCAAGTGCCCTGTGAGCAGAGAACAGCCACGGGAGTATCACCGAGACGGTAGATTCGAACGATGAACCTTCCGAGCGGCCCCCGCACCCACGCCAGGGCGGGGTCGGCTCCTCGCGGTCAGTGACCTGCACGCCGGAGTCGCCGACAACCGACCCGTCCTGGAGTCGCTGCACCCTCGTCCGACGAGGACTGGCTCATCGTCGCAGGCGATGTGGCGGAGCGGGTGCAGGACATCGAATCGGCGCTGGAACTCCTGGCCGGGCGCTTCGCGCACGTGGTGTGGACCCCGGAAACCACGAGCTGTGGACCATGGACAAGGACCCCGTACAACTGCGCGGACAGGAACGGTACGAGCACCTGGTCCAGGTGTGCGCCGACCTCGGCGTCACCACCCCGAGGATCCGTACCCCGGTGGCCGGGACCGGACGGACCGGTGGCCATCGCGCCCTCTTCCTCCTGTACGACTACACCTTCAGGGTTCCGGGAACGACGACCAAAGAGACATCCCTGGCCCGTGCGCACGAGGCGGGCATCGTCTGCACCGACGAGTACATGCTGCACCCCGACCCCTACCCGACCCGGGACGACTGGTGCAGGGCGAGGGTGGCGCTGACCGAACAGCGACTGGCCGCACATGACCCGGACATCCCTCTCATCCTGGCCGGGCACTGGCCGCTCGTCCGCGAGCCCACATCCGTCATGTGGTACCCGGAGTTCGCCCAGTGGTGCGGTACGGAGCTCACCGCGGACTGGCACCGCCGATTCAACGTCGCGGCCGTGGTCTACGGCCACCTCCACATCCCGCGTACCACCTGGTACGACGGCGTCCGCTTCGAGGAGGTCTCCATCGGCTACCCGAGGGAGTGGCGTAAACGGGGCCACCCGCGCGGGCTGCTGCGCCAGATCCTTCCCTACGAGGGCGAAGCGCCCCGGCCGGGCCGGTGAGGAGGCGTGATCGAACGACTGCTCCCCGCATACGTCGCCTGCGCGAGCACCCACGAGCAGGACGCGCCGGCCGGCACGCTCTTCCCCGAGGAGGCGGAGCTGGTGGCGAACAGCGTGGACAAACGCAGACACGAATTCGCGGCCGTCCGCCGCTGCGCCCGGCAGGCCATGGCCGCGCTCGGGCTGCCCCTGTGCCCGTCATGCGGGGCCACCGGGAGCGCCCCTGTGGCCGACGGGAACAGTCGGCAGCATGACGCACTGCGACGGATACCGGGCGGCGGCTCTGGCCAGGGCTTCCGATGTCCGTGCGCTGGGCATCGACGCCGAACCCAACGCCCCGCTCCCTTCCGGCGTATGGGAAATAATCTCAGTTCCGTCCGAACGCGGGCGGATAGGTCCGCAGGCCCCGGCGGGCGGTGCCGGTGAGGGCGTTCACTGGGGCCGCCTGCTGTTCAGCGCGAAGGAGAGCGTCTTCAAGGCGTGGTATCCGCTCACGGGCATCGAACTCGGCTTCGAAGAAGCCGACATCAGCTTTCACCGGGCTTCCGGTCCTGCCACCGAAGGCACCTTCACCGCGCAGTTGTTGCGTACCGCGCCCGGAATGCCGACAGTGTTCCGGGGAGTTGGCTGGTGCGGGACGGCTTCTCGGTCACGGCGGTCACCGTTCCCACCAGCTGAAGCGGCTCTGCGGTCAGGATGCCGTGCCGCCCGGCCCGTCGAGTGCCTGTCCGGCCGAAGGCATGGCCGACAGGGCAGCCCGCAGCGCAGGTTCCACCGTCCGGACCGTCCGCTGAGCTCGGTCAGCGACAGCGGAGCGACATCCAGCCGCCAGAAGGCGGCAGCCGGCAGCCCCAGACCATGGACGACAGCCGCTCGTACCACCGCGGGATCAACGATGGCCAGCACGCGGCGGGCGCTGTCGCCGACTCGGGACTCCAGCCAGCCGCCCACCCGCGCCAGCAGGTCGAGCAGTGACTCGCCCCGTGCGGGCGGCCGACGGATCACTCATCCAGGCCGACACCGCATCCGGTTCGCCGGCGCCGACCTCCGCCAGCCGCAGCCCGCGCCAGCGCCCCATGTCCCAGTCGTCGAGCCCCGCCCCGGCCGAGGGCGCAGGCCCAGTGCCTGTGCGGTCCGCAGACAGCGCTCGGACGGACCGCTCACATAAAGGTCGGCGCCCGGCACCGCGCCCGCCGCCGCCTCCGCCCGGCGTACTCCGGTCCCGTCGAGTGGTCCGTCAGCGCTGAAGCGGGCCTCCCGCAGTGCGGCGTTCATGGCAGGTGCGATCAACATCACCTTTACCGTCATCCCTGGAACTCCACTCCTCGGACAGAGCCGGTTGTGCGGGCGTCACCAGGGAACTCGGCCCTGCCGCCGGCCCATGGCAACACCGATTGCACCATGGCGGCGTCCGCGTACAGGCGGTATCGTCACGTCGACCATGACGAGGGTGCGACGGAAGTCCGGTTGAGAATCCGGCACGGTCGCGCCACTGTGAACCCGTAGCTGAGCAGCCTCTGTTCTGTTCTGCGCGGGAAGTCAGACCCGGCACCTTCGTCTCAGGCACCACGACAGGGACGCGTGTTCCCACAGGAGGTTCTGCCATGGCGCAGTCTGCTGCCCCAGCCACCGCTGCACCCACCATCACTCCCATCTCGCTGAAGGCCATCGCCCCTTGGGCCGCCTTCTTCGGCATTCTCATGCTCGTCCTGTTGTACTTCGTCGGCGCCGAGCAGGGCGCCACCGCGGTCATCTCGGGCGAGGGCGTCCACGAGTGGGTGCACGACGGCCGCCATCTGCTCGGTTTCCCCTGCCACTGAGAACCGGAAAACAGGGAAACCTCGTGAACTCCATATCTGTCAGAGCTCTGCTCATCCGCGGTATGGCGGCCGGCCTCATCGCGGGCGCACTCGCTCTTGTCGTCGCCTACTTCCTGGGCGAGTCCCAGGTGGACGCCGCCATCGCACTGGAAGAGAGCCACAGCCATGACCACGGCGGTGGCGAGGAACTCGTCAGCCGCACCATGCAGGCCACCGGCGGACTTGCCACCGGTGTCCTGGTGTTCGGGTGGCTGTCGGTGGTATCGCCGCACTCGTCTTCTGCTACGCGCTGGGGCGCATCGGGAACTTCGGCCCCAGGGCAACGGCCGCACTCATCGCGGGTGCCGCGCTGTTGACGGTGTACGTCGTACCGTTCCTGAAGTACCCGGCGAACCCGCCCGCCGTAGGAAACCCGGACACGATCGGGAAGCGCACCGCTCTGTTCTTCCTGATGGTCGCCCTCAGCGTGCTGCTGGCCGTCGCCGCCGTCATCGTAGGCAGACGGCTCGCACCCCGCGTCGGCAACTGGAACGCGACCATCGTCGCGGCCGGCGGCTATGTCCTCCTGCTCGGGCTCGCCTACGTGTTCCTGCCGTCGTTCAATGAGGTCGGCAAGGACTTCCCCGCGAGTTTGCTGTGGCAGTTCCGGCTGTCCACCCTTGCTGTCCAGACGACGCTCTGGAGCGGCTTCGGCCTGGTCTTCGGCTATCTGACCGAACGGCTTCTGATGCCGGAGACCGGGACGCCGGCGGCCGGAGAGCGTGCGACGTCCCGCGCGGCCACTCCGGTGAGCTGACACAGGGCAATGCCGGAGCCCGCCGGGCATGTCCTGGCGGGCTCCGGCATATGCGTCGCGCCCAGTGGGCTCCGGGTCTGCCCAGTGCCCAGCCGGAGCGGCAGCGCTTCACCGGCTCCTCCACCGCGACCAGCCGCTTCCGGCCGGGGCCATGACGCGTTGCGAACCGATGTTTCCGAGACCAGCGCCGCCCTTCACGGACCCGATGCCCCGGGAGGACGGTGCGCATCCGGTTATGCGCCGGTGCCGCCGGGGAACTCCGGTGCTCCCGCTGCCTCCCCGCCCTGCTGCGCCGAGCCCCCTGCCCGAAGTCCCCGGTCAGTGCGGCAGCCATCCGGAGATGGGGACCGCCTCAGCCTGCCGCCCCTGCCGCTCAAGGGTTCGCCCGAGCATCAGTTGTGCGTAGTCCTCGACCGGGTCGCGTTCCAGTACGGCCCGCAGTTCCGCCTCGGCCTTCGCGAGCCGCGCCGAGTGGTAGTAGGCGCGTGCCAGCAGGAGCCGGGTGCGACCTGCTCGGGGCTTCTGCCACCAGCCCGTCGAGGATACGGGCCGCGGTGACGAATTCCTTCGTCTCGAAGAACATCCGCGCCCTGTCCCAGCGATCGGCTGCCGTGCCGAACTCATAGTAGTTGTCGTTCACTTGCCCTCCTCGGCGGCGTCGTGTCCGATCGCTTCCCGACCGTTGCGTTCAGCCCTGTAACGCCAGGCTATAGTTGAATATTCCACTAAACTTTCGGCGTGGGGACCGGCGCTCCGCGTTCACACGGGAATAGATTGAGAACCATGAGCAATCTCGATCGCCAGGCAGCACTCTCCGTCTGCGGAGGACGGGGCTTCGTCGTCGCCGATCCGGTACGTGAACTCCTCGCCCGCGCCGCGTCCAGCTCGGCGAATCCACCGAGGTGCGCAGACTGCTGCCCAACCTGGGCCGCCGGATGGTGGGCGCCTGGGCCTTCGTGGATCACTACGGCCCCGACGACATCGCCGGTGAGCCGGGGATGCAGGTGCCACCCCACCCCACATGGGCCTGCAGACGGTCAGCTGGCTGCATGACGGCGAGGTCCTGCACCGGGACAGTCTGGGCAGCCTCAGCACGATCCGTCCGCGTGAGCTGGGGCTGATGACCTCGGGCAAGGCCATCAGCCACTCCGAGGAGAGCCCGAAATCGCACGCGGAATATCTGCACGGCGCCCAGCTCTGGGTCGCCTTGCCCGGCGCCCACAGGAACGTCGAGCCGGACTTCCAGCACCACACCGATCTGCCGGCGGTCACAGCGCCCGGCCTCACCGCCACAGTGATCCTCGGCGAGCTCGACGGTGTCGCGTCGCCCGGCACGGCGTACACCCCGATCGTCGGAGCCGACCTCTCGCTGACGAGTGGCGCCGAGGCGCGGCTGCCCTCGACCCCGATTTCGAGTACGCGGTCCTGTCGATGTCGGGCGAGGCGGAGGTGGACGGCGTCCCCGTACCGCCCGGCTCGATGCTCTACCTCGGCTGTGGCCGCACGGAGCTGCCCCTGCGGGCGGATGCTGACGCCGGGCTGATGCTCCTGGGTGGCGAGCCGTTCGAGGAGGAGATCGTCATGTGGTGGAACTTCATCGGGCGTTCCCACGAGGAAATCGAGGAGGCCCGGCAGGCGTGGGCGGAGGGCTCCCGCTTCGGTGAGGTGCACGGCTACGACGGAGGTCGGCTGCCAGCTCCCGAACTGCCGCCTGTGGCGCTCAAACCACGCGGACGGGTGCGCTGACCTGGGGTGATGTGTTCTCCGGCGCTCCCTGTCGCGTGCTCGCTGCGTCCCCGCCGGCACGGCGGGGACGAGCTGTGCCTCCCGTGGGTCGGTTCCTCGGGCGGTCGGCAGTTGCACGTGTTGGCACCTGTGACCAGGTCTGATCAAACACTTGCTGACCTTTTGCTGACCTTACTGATGCGTAATCAGATTGCTAGGGTTGCCGGACCGCTGGTGTCGGACCTGCCCGACCAGGCTCTCCTGGGGTTCCTCGCGTGGTGCGAGTTCGGGTAGTGAAGAGCCATGCCGGGATCTGGTGAGGCCAGTGGTGCCGTAAGTCCAAGCTGACCGCGCGGCAAGGCGTCGGCGCCATGCTGTGCGGGGGCGTCGGCCCTCTGCCTTTGAGGCGACTACGCACCGTAATCTGAAAGGATCAGCAAGCTCGTGATGCTGCTGATCGGTTCGAGTTGCGGGGGTCGGATGCGGGACCTGCTCTATTTTTCACAACCGAAACTCCGGCATTTCCACGGCGGCCCAGAGGGCGTCCTCGGGGCCGCTCATTCGAGGTTGAGGCGACGGCGTTCGGTGTTGGGGCCGCGTTGCGGTCGGCGAGTCCGGCTCGGCCGGTGCCGGTGAGTCCGAGGGTCCGGATCTGGAAAGGGCAATCGCGTACCTCGAGAAAACATGCACGGCGCACACGGCGGTCCCGGCCTCGTGTCGTTCTGTCGGAGCGTATGAGTGGATGGAGTTTTCGGGCCCGTTTTACCGAGGACCCCGCGTCCGGGACTGGGGCCTGCACGACAAGGGGTGTACACCTTCACCTCGCACGAGAACCCATTGCTGTGCCCCCAGTTCACAGGAGAATCCGAGTGTTCGGGCGTCGAGGTGCTGCTGTGTGGCTCCGCGCAGCACGTCATCGGGGAGGAAGACCACCCCGGACTCGGATGGGATCGGGGTCTGACTGGCTGCACGACATGGCTGCCGAGTTGGTGGCCTTGGAGGAACGTGGCGAGACAACTCTTCCCGAATCCCTTGTGCGCACTCCGCAAGGGCGCAGGAGTACGCGGCCAGAGTGGCCCACGACATGATGGTCTCTTGGCGACAAGGACCCGTTCACGTGCACGGCCACGCCCGAGTTCTATGCAATTTCGGAGCGGTGGATGGGCAGCACCGACTGATTGTGGCGACCCCGTTGTACGTCGAGATCGCCCCACCGCCGCGGGAGGCGGCCTTGGCGCCGCAACCCACGCGGCGCCGATGGCCCTGGAATTTCCGGGTCTACCCGCCGGCGCGCTGATTCGGACCCTGTACGGACCAGCCGGGGCCGTGCGGGCAAGAACCTTCCAGGTAGCGGTAATACATGAGAGATCGTGCAGGCGTGTGATGCCGTGGATGGGGCGAACGACGTCGCATTCGAGGTTGCAGTCACGGAGGATCGCCAAGCCTTCATACAGGCGAAGTTCATCGCGCTCGCCACCATCCCGCCGGCTCCCGTGCCGGATGGATCACTAGCCTCGATCTTTCGTGACGGCCCGTCGGATTCATCGGCGGGCTGTTTCGATTTGTCGGGTCGGTGGCGGGCAGGCCGGTGGCCCGGCTGTCGCGTCGGGTGTGCGCCGGGTTCCACGGTTCCGGTGGGTGGTTCGAGTTCGTCGGGACGGGCGGTTGCGGCTGGTCAGCCAGGGTTGGGGAGTGCGTCGAGTCGCTGGATCGCGCTGGTGATCACGTCGGTCCAGGGCCAGTGGTGGGTGAATCTCAGGTGTCGTCGGCGGCCGGTGGTGACGAGTTGGGCGGCGGCGGAGAACAGCCGCAGTCGAAGGCGGCGGGGTTCCCAGAGGCGGGTTTGCCGGTCAGGGCGAGCATCGGAAGCCAGGCCAGCAGGTCGAGGGCGAGCTGGACGATCTCCAGCCAGATCTGGTTCTGAGCGGTGTCGTGCAGGGGAGGTTCCGCAGGCCGGTGGCGCGAGCGTTGCGGATACGGTCCTCGGCCCGTGCTCGCTGGCGGTGGCGTAGTTCCAGTGCGGCGATCGGAACGTCGGTGGCGTTGGTGGCGAAGCACGTCAGTCGCAGTCCGTCGGCGTCAGTGAAGCGCAACTGGGCGCCGGGGTGGGGCGTTCCCTGCGGACGATCAGCCGCATCCCCTCGGCCAGCCCTTCAGGACGTCGCCATCGAGTTCGGCGGTCCAGGCGCCTTCGCGGATCTCGCCTCCCGGTTCGACGGCGGGTGTCCAGGCGGAAGCAGGAACCTTCAGGACGGCCTGGTGAATGGCATCGGTGATGGTCATCCCGACCGAGTACGACAGCCACCTCCCGCGTTTCGCGAGCCACGCGACGAACTCGTGGGTGCCGCCGCCGGAGTCGGTGCGGATCAGGGTGGAGCGGCCTCGTCGATAACGCTTGGGAAGCTGGGCCAGGGCGAGCTGGGTGGCGGTGATGTGGTCGGTGGCGGTGTTGCTGCCCGCGCTCCCGGGCCGCAGCAGGGCTGCCACCGGCTCTCCGGTGCCGCCACGTCCATGGTCGACGAAGCCCATCAGCGGATGATGTCCGTAGGTCTTCTTCCAGGTCGCGGCCGCGTCCTGCTTGTCGGAGTGGGCCAGAACCAGCACCCCGTCCAGGTCTACGATCACCTGCCCGCCCGCGTCCGGCGACGAGGTGCCGGCCAACTTCCAGGTCCGCTCGCGCACTGCGGCCCGTGCCGACCGGATAGCGGTCAGAGCCTTCGGACCCGCGGCGGCGAGCTTGTCGATGAGCCGGGAGACGGTTGGGTCGGAGGCCACCGGCCCGAACACGGCCGGCTCGGCCCGCAGCATCGCGACATCCGCCAGGCAGTCCCCGCCCAGCGCGACCGCCAGGGCCACATCCAGCAGGATCTTCCCGGATCATGCACCGCCCGAGGCCGCCGCCACGGTGCCAGCGCCCCGATATCGCGGTGTCCAGTCCGCTCTTGCGGACCGTCTCGACCAGCAGCACCCTCCGGCCTGGGAAACAACCGCCCGGCCACCGCCCTCGATGCGGACACGCGGATAGGACCCGATACGCTTGTTCACCTGAGGAGTGCTTCTTTCCTGCGACGACCTGGACTCTAGACAAGCCCTATCGTTGCAGGTCAGGAGCACTCTTCGCGTTTCCGATCATGCATCGGACACCCAGCCACGCGAAAGCCCGAGGTTAACGTGCATGGTTGGCGGTGGCGCGTCGAGTCCTTGATCGTTGATCATGGTTCGTGTGGTAGGGATCCGGGCACGTGCAGCAGTCACGTTGTGGCACGAGCGGCATCAGGCCGGACTGGTGTCACGTCCTCGCCGGCGGGCGGTTGGTGCCGGGGCCGAAGCACAAGCTGGTCTTCGTCGACCGGCTGTTGGCCACCCTCGTCCACCTCCGCCACGGCGCGACCCACGACGTGCTGGCCTGCTGGTTCGGTGTCGACCGCTCCACCATTACCCGCGCAATCGGTGAAGTACTGCCCTTGCTGGCCGAACGGGGCTGCACCATCACCCGCGGCGTCCGGCTACGCACCCTCGCCGAGGTCATCGACCACCTTGGCGCCGACGGGCGCACCGGGATCATCGACGGCACCGAGACCCGGGTACGCCGCCCGGCTGCCGGACGCGAGGACCGGGAGAAGTTCATTTCCGGCGCCGGCATTGAACCTGCGACACCCTCGGCCTGCTGCTGATGATCCGCGTGACGGCGGGAGACGTCACCGACCGGCATGCTGCCCGTCCTGACCGGCCGCTTTCCCGCGCTCACCAAGGTATGGGGCTGACGGCGGCTGCACCGGCACCCTGATCATCTGGGCCCTGGCCGCCCTGCACCTGGTCGTCACGGGGATCAAGCGCACGGACGAGGTCAGGGCTATTACACCTGGGGATCCCCTTTGTAGGTGAGGGTATCCAACGCCGACGGAGTAGCGGCACCGTAGCAACTCGCTCCCTCGGTGGCGCGTGCCCGCCCAAGGCGAGCGAGCAGGGAATGGTAGGGTGGGCCCCTCGTACGCGCGGAGCGTCACGGGGCATCGATGTTGCCATCGGCAAAGAAGGCGGAAGCTCCGCAACGAAACGGCCCTCAGCTATGAGGTTGCACACTGCCAGCTCAACCGCCCCGCCCACCTGCGATACCAGAACCACAATACCGTCGTAACTCACTGCAGAACGGAACGAAACGCTCCATAGGTGCAATGAATTCTCGCCATTGTGCCGCCCCGGTATTGACGACGGGATCAACGCGCGCTGAAGATCACGACGGTCAGCGCAGACGCGCATCGACCTAGATGGCTTGTTCGTTCAGCAAACCAAGTCCCCGTGGAAGGCTCGACGTGTTGCCAACCGGACGCAGGCAGAGCTGGATCACTACAGCATGGAGACGCAGCGCCAACCGCTTGCGACGTGAGACGTTGGAGAAATTGTGCTGCCCCACGTGCGTCGCACTTCTTGCCCGAGGGCATCGCGGCTGTCATGAGCGGTCACCACGCCAAGGTCCGGCGGGACCGCCATAAGATGTCGAAATTGGCGCGATTGACTCCAATATTGACATACATTCACTCCCGCCCGGTGTCACCTCCCTGGCCCCTTGAGGCTTCTACTGACACTCTGCTAGGTTGACGTTTAATTTTACAATCCATCCCAATGGGAGGTAAATCGAATGCCGCCGCCTTCCCGCCTCGGACTGTTGCGAGACTCGGACTTTAGTCGCCTATTTGCCGCCACTGCGCTCGGCCAATTTGGGGATCGCATTATTTTCCTGGCGCTACCCCTGGTCGCGATTCTGGCAATGAATGCCGATGAGTTCCAGGTCGGACTGCTCACTGCAATGACTACGGTCGGCTCGCTCCTGATCGGACTGCCCGCGGGCGCGTGGGTGGATCGAATGCGAAAGAGGTCAGTGATGATCAGCACTGACCTCGTGCGAGCGCTTGTCCTCCTGACGGTTCCCCTGGCGTGGTGGGCGGGCGTTCTGACGATCTGGTGGCTCTACACAGTCGCGTTGTTTCACGGCATTCTCACAGTATTCTTCGACATTGCCTACCTCAGCTATTTGCCGCACTTGGTAGGGCGCAACAATCTTGTTGAAGGGAACTCGAAACTCTCCGCCATACGCTCTGTAACCAGCATTAGCGGCCCCAGCTTCGCAGGGCCGATGGTCGGCATTATCGGAGCTCCCGCAACACTCTTGGCAAGTTCGTTCGGCATGGCTATGTCAGCGCTGCTCGCCATCGGGATTCGCAAGCGTGAACCAAGGCCGGAGCCGAGCACACAACTCCGACTCGGTCGAGACATCAGGAAGGGCTCAAGTTCGTCCTCAATCACCCATCCTTGCGTGCAATCATTGCAGGTGACGCAATATTCAATCTCTTCCTTGCCATTTACCAGTCAATGCTGATTGTATTTCTAGCGAGGGAGATTCAGCTGGAGTCCTTCGGCATCGGACTCATCATGTCGTGCATGGGGTGCGGTGCCTTGTTCGGTGCGCTACTCGCAACGAATATTTCGAAGTGGGTTGGGCAGGGCCCGGTGATCTGGCTTGCGCCGCTGGTCACCTGCCCACTGGCCATCCTGATGCCACTGGCGCAGCCGGGGTGGAGCGTTTATGTCGCCTCGGTCGGGCTCGCCGCTCTATCGCTGGGCGGAGTCGTCCGCTTCGTGGCCCAGTCGAGTGTGCAACAGGCCCTGACGCCGGACCGGTTGCTGGGGCGTATGAGCGCGACATCCCGATTCGTGTCCTGGGGCGGCATTCCGCTGGGCGGGCTTATCGGTGGGATGTCGGGCTCAATGTTTGGAGCTACCGCCACCTTGTGGATCGGCACCGTCGGTATGACGCTGAGCATTATCCCAAACTTCTTTTCTCCACTGCGCACCATGCGCACGCTGCCGACGGTAAGTGACTCCGATCCCGTAAGCGCCGATGAGGGCGCGATTCCTTCGGAGTGACGTCCAGATCAATGCACGAAACAGAAGGCCTCCAATGCAAATAGGAGTTCGAATTCTCCCTTCGGAGAATTGGAAGACCGCCCAACTTACCTGGCGCTTGGCTGACCGGATGGGCTTCGCGCACGCATGGACCTACGATCACGTGGCATGGCGCGAGCGAATCGGAGATACGTGGTTCGCCGCCATGCCTACACTCCGCCGCCGCGGGAGTGACGAAAAGTATCCACTTGGGGACCTTGGTCTCCTCCCCGAACTTCCGCCACCCCGTGCCGTTCGCGAAGGAGATCGTGACGATCGATGACCTATCGGACGGACGCTTCATATTGGGCCTAGGCTCGGGCTCGGGTGGCGTCGATGCCGAAGTGCTCGGGAACGCACCATGGTCTAGGGCCGAGCGGGCTGGCCGGTTCGATGAATTCGTCGAGCTGACCGACACACTACTCAGTACGGAAAGCGTAGATCACTCGGGGCAATACTACGGCGCAAAGAATGCCTGCATCGACCCAAGCGGTCAAGCGCGCGCCACAATACCGATTGCCGTGGCGGCCACAGGACCAAAAGGCATGCGGACCGCTGCCCGGCATGCTGATATCTGGGTTACCAATGGATATTCTGCTCTCCGGGAGTAACCGCCCCCAGCGTCGAGCCCAGTCTGGTGAAGAGTCAGATAGGCAAGTTGTCGCGGGTCTGCGAGGCGGAGGATCGCGATCCGCTCAGTATACGTAGGCTCGTGCACCTCGGCCAGGATCGGTCTATCCTCGAATCCGCCGAAATATTCGCTGACTCCGTGGATCGGTATCGCGAGGTGGGCGTCACGGATTTGGTGGTCCCCTTCCCCATGAGGCGGAAATGTCTCGCGCGGTCCGGGACGTCCTTGAGCAAGTGGCGAACGAGGTGCTTCCACATCTCTCTGAGGGAAACTGATCTACTGACCTTGAATGCGTGAAGTCGTCACGCTAACCTCAATACCGGTTACTTAGGGCGCTTTAGTCCTCTTGGCCCGTTTGGGTTTGGTGGCGTCGACGATGGTGACAGTCGGGATAGCGGGCCGGCCTGTAACACGGTGGGTGGCGCGTTTGAGGGCCAGCCGAGGATTTTGCGTTTGATGACGCGGGGTTGGATCTGCGGCGTCGCGGTGGCAGGAGACGCTCGAGGAGTTCAGCGTGGGTCGCTTTGACCGCGCGGGTGAGTCTGCCGGGGAAAATGCCGCCTGGCCGGTGACCTGGCGGCGCACGACGCGCAGTGAACGGATGAAGGAGATCCGGTCGGGGTCCTGACCGGATTGGTTCGCGGCCTGGTGCATCAGGTGCCGGATAGCGTGGTGAACGAGGAGGAAGCCGTAAAGCTCCTGCTCGGCTCCGTCAGGGTGCTGTGAACGCAGCACCAGGTGGGAACCGCCGAGGTGGGTCTTGATCTCGTCGAGGGTGGACTCGAACTCCCATCGCTGTGCGAAGAGTTCGGCCAGTTCCGCGGCCGGGGCCTTGTTCGGGTCGAGGATGGTGGTGAGGAGTCGGTAGACGCCCTCGTGGCCGGCGACGGTGTACTCCACCGCGCGCGCCCGCACCCCACGACGGGTGTGGTGGATGTCGCTCCGGTCGAAGATCTCGGTGAGGTAGGAGCCGTCCGGTAGCTGTTCCACCATCGGCAGCACCAGGTCCTTGCGCACGCGCCACAACAGGTCCGCCCGGTCGCCGCGGCTTTGCACCACAGGTCCACGCCGTAGAAGCCGCGGTCGGCCAGCAGCAGCATCCCCGGCCGCAGGGACCCCAGCACCGCCCGGGCCAGTGTCTGCTCTCCCGTGCGCAGACCTGCGACCGCAGCGTCGAAAACGACGTGGGTGCCGCATTCCACCAGGCCGACCATACGGATCTGTGGGCGGCCGACCTCGAGTTCACCGCGCCCGGAGCGGGCGGGCGGCCGAACGCTCCCATGTTCGCTTCCGTGTCCGGCAGGTCGAATGTGGTGCCGTCGATCGCGGTCAGCCGCCAGTCGCCGTAGAAGGCCCCTGCGTGTCCGGTGTGGCGACCGGACAGCACACCCGCGCGAACAGCCGCCGCACAGGCGCCACACCCAGCCGGGACCTGGCCTTCCAGATCGCAGCCGTACTCGGTACCACCCACGCCCCACGCCAACGCCGCTCGTCCTGCAGACCGGCTGTCAGCAGCCGGGCAACTTCCTCATAGCTCTGCCCCGAGAACAAACACATCGCCAGCACGAAATAGACCACCAACCGGGCCGGCAACAACCGGTTCCTCAGTTGCATCCGACCCGTCTCCACCAGCACCTCGTCCACCAGCGACCGAGGAAACGCCTGCGTCAGCACCCCGAGTGCAACACGGTCCGACAACCGCTCACCAGATGACTTCAGTTGACCCGCTCTTGGCATACCAGCAACAACGAGCACAATCTCCGTAAGTTACCGGTATTGACGCTAACCTCGAAGTTCATGACGGTCCGCCGACGGAGTCGGTGGACCGTTTTCGTGCAGTGGGCAGGTTGAGGGCCCGAGTGTCGTCTCGGGAGGCGCCGGGTTCCACTGCTCCGGTGTCGGGCTGCTGTCGTAGGGACGGGGAAGTTGCTGGTCAGCCGGGGTTCGGCAGGAGTGCGAGCTGGTCGAGTGCGGCGGTGATGTGGCCGTTCCAGGGCCAGTGCCGGGCCAGGCGGAGGATCCATCGGCGGCCGGTGGTGACGAGCTGTCCGGCTGTGGTGAACAGGCGGAGCCGCAGGCGGCGGGTTCCCAGAGGCGGGCCTTGCCGGTCAGGGCGAGCATTGGCATCCAGGCCAGCAGGTCGAGGGCGATCTGCACGATCTCCAGCCAGATCCGGTTCTGGGCGGTGCGGTGCAGGGAAGGTTGCGCAGGCCGGTGGCGCGGGCGTTTCGGATGCGGTCCTCGGCCCGGGCCCGCAGTCGGTGACGGAGCTCGAGTTCGGCGATCGGCCGGTCCGAGGTGTTGGTGGCAAAGCACGTCAGCCGCATGCCGTCCGCATCGGTGAGCCGCAACTGGGCCCCGGGTGGGGCCGTTCCTTCCTGACGATCAGTCGCATGCCCTTCGGCCAGCCGTCCTGGACGTCGCCGGTGAGTTCGGCGACCCAGGCGCCGTCGCGGATCTCGCCGCCGGTTTCGACGGCCGGCGTCCAGGCCGATGCCGGAACCTTCAGCACGTGCTGGTGGATCACGTCGGTGATCACCATGCCGACCGAGTAGGACAGCCACCGTCCTCGCTGGGCGAGCCAGGCGACGAAGTGGTGGGTGCCGCCCGCGGAGTCGGTACGGATCAGGGTCCGGCGCCCGCGCCGGTACTTCTTCGGCAGCTGAGCCAGGGCCAGTTGGGTGGCGGTGATGTGGTCGGCCGCCGTGTTCGATCCCGCGTTGCCCGGCCTGAGCAGGGCCGCGACCGGTTCACCGGTGCCGCCCGGTCCGTGGTCGACGAACCCCATCAGCGGGTGGTGACCGTAGGTCCGCTTCCACGTGGGTACGGCGTCCTCCTTGTCCGAGTGCGCGATCACCAGCACCCCGTCGAGGTCCACGGTCACCGTCCCGCCCGCGTCAGGCGCCTTCCAGTCGGCCAACCGCCAGACCTGCTGACGGACTTCATCCCTCGCGGCACGGATGGCCCGCAGGGCCTTCTCCCGGAGGCCGCGAGGGTGTCAATGAGGCGGGGGCCGTCGGGTCGGAGGCCACCGGCTCGAACACAGCCAGCTCCGCCCGCAGCATGGCGACATCCGCGAGGCAATCCCCGCCCAGCGCGACCGCCAGAGCTACGTCCAGCAGGATCTTGCCCGGATCGTGCACCGCCCGAGCCTTCCGCCACGGCGCCAGCGCCGCTGATATCGCGGTGTCAAGCCGGCCTTGCGGACCGTCTCGACCAGCAGCACGCCCCCGGCCTGCGAGACCACCGCCCGGCCACCGCCATCGAGGCGGACACGCGGGTACGACCCGATACTCTTCTTCACCTGAGAAGTGCCTCCGGCTGGAGCAGGAACAAGGACCTCGATAATCCTCATTCTTGCTGGTCAGAGGCACTTTTCGCCTACCTGACCACCCGTCGGACGGCCCGCTTCATGAAAGCGCGAGGCTAACGTGGTGAGTCGGATGAGGCGTTTGTAGCAGCAGATGGCTGCGGCGAGGCCGAGAAAGGCCAGGTAGTTGTCGGGGTGGCGTTCTTAGCGGGGGCTGAGGCGGCGGTGGCCGGTCAGCCAGGACATGGTGCGCTCGATGACCCACCTGCGGCGGCCGAGGCGTTCGCTGGATTCGATTCCCTTGCGGGCGATACGGACGCCGATGCGTTTGCCACGTAACCATTTCCGCAGGTGGGGATGTCGTATGCCTTGTCCGCGTAGAGGCGTCGGGGTTTGAAGTAGCGGCCGCGGTGGGGGTCGTGTCTCGTGTGGAGACCGGCCACCATCGGCTTCAGCCCCTGACTGTCGTGGGTGTTGCCGGCCGAGATGCCGACGATGAGGGGCAAACCGTTCGCGTCCGACAGGATGTGCATCTTGGAACCCGGCTTGCTCCGGTCCACAGGGCTCGGACCGGTGAGTTCGCCCCTTACGTTAAGTCCGTTTCTGGTACTGGCCTCGTCCGGGTTGGGTGAGGAAGCTTTGCCGGAGGAGGCGTGCGAGGCGGTTGCGGGTGATGTTTACGGCCGCTTCGTCGGTGGGCATGTTGAGAAGTTCGTGCAGTTCACGGGCCCGGAATGCCCGGTCGGGGTGCTGGTTGAAGGCATTCACGATCGCCTGGTAGGCGGTGCTCGTCTGGGCCTGGGGCGGGTCGGGCTCGGTTGCCTCCGGGGCGGTTTCCGCGATGACTTTCCGGGCGATGTCCAGCTCCGTGAGCCGGGACTCGGCCTCGGCCAGGGCGGCGGTGAGGTGGTCGATCTGCTCCAGGATCTCCCTGGCCCGGACGGTGGCCGCCTCGTGCTGGGCGTGTAGGCTGGCGAGGAGTTCGGTGACGTTCACGCGGCCAGCCCGAGGTCGTCGCGCCAGGCGAGGCTCGGCGTGGTCAGACGGCGGGCCATGTTCGCAGTGGAAGCCCAGTAGACGCGCGAGGCGGAGGTGTCGGGCCGGTGGTCATAGTGGCGGGCCAGCCGCCGGTGCAGGAGCAGGGTCCCGTTGACCTGTTCCACGATCCACCGCTTGGGCTGCGGGACGAAGCCCTTGCCCTTCCGTCGGGTTGCGGCGGACGACCTCGACGTCGATGTCGTTCAGCACGCCGTGGATGGCGACCTCGTCCTTGAAACCCTGGTCCACCAGGGTCTTCTCCAGCCGGTTCCCGAAGCGTTCGGCGGCCTGGTCGAGCAGGGCGATGCCGGCGGCGTTGTCATGGGCGGAGGCCGGAAGGACGACCACGCCGATGATGAGGCCCAGGGCGTCCACGGCCAGTCCGCGCTTGACGCCCGGCACCTTCTTGTTGGCGTCCAGTCCGGTCGTGGTCTTGGGGCACCGGCGGCCGCACGCACGGACTGGGTGTCGATGATCACGAGGGACGGGTCCTCTAATCGGCGGGCCTTCTCCTCACCTGGCAGCGCAGGAGTTCCTGGATCCGCTGGTCCAGGGCCTCCTCGCGCCACAGCTTGAAGTAGTAGAACACCGCGGACCAGGCTGGGAAGTCGTGGGGCAGGTAGCGCCACTGACAGCCCGTCCGGTTCTGATAGAAGATCGCGTTCACGACCTCTCGGACGTCACAGGCTCCCGGGTCGCCGGTCGCCGACCGGGCCACCCGGTCCTGCTTCCAGCCCGTGATCATCGGCTCGGTCAAGGCCCACTGCTCGTCCGATAAGGCGCTCGGATACGGCTCTCTGTCCATGACTCGAATCCCAGCATGTCCATGCCGAACATCGGGCCCATGTGGCGATCAGTCACGCGATCGAGGGATCACGAACCGAGGAAGATCGGACTTAACACCCACTGAGCAATCGATGAAAGGCCCATAACTCTCTGGTCTTTGACCGGACCTCCTCTCAGGGCCTTTGCCCAGTCGCTCTGCCGCGTCCAGATGGCTGCGGTCGCCTAGGAGTTCCCAACGCTGCAGCGTGAAGGGTACGTTACCTTCTCGCCATAGGCGGCCGAGAAATGCAGAGAGGTCGAAGGCGTCGCCCTCACGCTGTGCGCAGTCTGTCAGGAGGTCGTGTATCTGGACCTTCCCGACGAAGTAGCTCAGTCCCTGCCCGGGGTGTCCCGCGAAGAAGGCCGCTTCCTCCCAGGCTGTGTGCGGGTCCATGGGTACGAGTTCGACGAGCCTATCCGCCGCTTCGTCCAAGGTCATGCGACCAACGGCGAGGGAGATGTCCAATTCCACGCGGAGAGCGCGCAGGCGCATCGCGTTCACCAGGAACAGCGCGCTCTCGGGAGTGTCGTCAAAGAGCCCTGCTTGCAGGGTGAATTCTTCGCAGTGGAATGCCACGCCTTCGTTAGCCGAGGAGTCGTAGTAGTGACGGCGTAGCGGATTGGGGTGACGCCAGGAGAGCGCCGCCTGCCAGGCGTGGACACCCTCGTGAACGACGCCCACGCGAGGGTCATGGGCCTCGATGCGCTGGAAGTACGGCAAGTCTGTTTCGGGTGCCCGGATGTAGCGCAGGGCGTCGTCCTCGGGGCGTCTCATCGAGGCGATGTAGTGCGGCACGCCGAGCCACGTGAGGGGCTGCAGGTAGGGCGGCATAGGGTGTTGTAGTAGTGGCGTAGGTCGTCCGGTAGATCGACGAGGCCTTCGCCGCGCAGGAACGTTCGGATGTGCTGCTCGTCGGCGCGCTGGCGATCGACCTGCCGCGTGGAGTCGGCGAGGAGCGCAGGCTCGGGCAGGTTCCGGTGACGGCGGCGCAACACCATCTCGGCAGCGGCTGTGCGGGCGTACTCTTGTCGGCTCATGTCGAGCAGCCGTTGCACTGGGTACGGAATCAGAGCCACCCGATGTAGAAAGTACTGAAAGGCCTTCGGGCTGGGGCTGCAGGATGCCGTGAAGGTCGGCAGGTGCTCCCGCAGCCACCGCCGGTAGTCCACGAGCGCGCGCTGTGCGGTGTCCGTTCCTGCGGACAGTTCTCGCGCCTGCGCGGCGGGAAGCGTCCGGCCCAACGCTGACATGGCCGTTCCCAGCGACTTGTCCGCGGTGGCGAGGATGTTCAGCGCGTACTGGGCAAAGGTGGCCGCCGCGTTCCCGGTGAGGTGGTGCCTCGCGTGCTGGAGGACTTCCGGCACGTGGACGAGGAGGTCCACGATGTCCCGGACCTGTGTTCCGGGCCAAGGTGTCGGTAGCAGCAGCAGGTTGTAGAGGGGAACCAAGGCCTGATCGAGGTGGAAGCAGGGGTTGCGACGCCATGCGCAGAGCAGGTTGAGTTCCCAGTGTGCCCGGGCCAGCGCGGAGCCCAGCAACGCAGTGTCGACCTGCTCTGCGACAGGAGCCGCTGAGACGTCGAGGCCGCTGTGCCGCCGCGTGAACCCGGCCAGCATCTGCCGCCGTTCGGCGATGGCATCGGGCGACCAATCAGGCAGCCAGCCGCGTGGCCGGTCGACCCGGGTGACATCGTCGTACGAGTCGGGCTGGGTGGCCATTCGCCAGCTCCAGAACTCCTCGGCCAGACGCACGAGATCGACCCTGCTGCTTGTCGTCATCATGGTTCCTTCGTGGATGGAAGACCCGGTCGTGCGTGGAGGAGGGGTCAAGCGGTCAGCGAGACGTTGTACGAACGCATCCAGCGGTCGACCTCAATCAGAGGTAGCAGCAGGTGTAGATTGTCCGCCATCGTCATCATCTTGCCGCGGTCCGCGGCAAGTTCCCGCACCTTGGGCACGTCGAGCAGCCCGGCGAGCGGCGATTCGCGGTCGTCGAGGACGGCGTCGAGGGCGGCCCGTACGGCCTCGGCGTGGGCCGGCGAGAAGGTCGCGGGTAGGCGCTCTTGCGGCGCTGGAGCACGCCCTGTGGGAGCAGGTCCGCGACGGCCGCGCGCAGCAGGCTCTTCTCGCGTCCGTCGGCGACCTTCATCTTCCACGGCACGTTCCACACGTACTCCAGAAGCTGGTGGTCGCAGAACGGCACCCGCACCTCGAGGCCGACGGCCATGCTCATGCGGTCCTTGCGGTCCAGGAGATAGAGGAGTGGGCCCTGCAGGCTCAGATAGAGGACCTCGCGCATGCGGGCCTGCAGGCCCGACTCGCCCGCCAGGCGCGGCACCCGGGCGCGGAGCGTGGCGTACCGGTCGCGTTCGTCGTCGTCGGGCCTGATCCGCGCCCGGACGTCTGGCGCGAGACAGGAGGTGAGCCGGGGCCGTTGCCGAGCCAGGGAAAGGTGTCGCCCCAGACGGTGTCGTGGTCGAAGAACCAGGGTAGCCGCCGAACACCTCGTCGGCCGCCTCGCCGGACAGGGCCACCGTGGACTGCTCCCTGATCGCCTGGAAGAGCAGATACATGGAGGCGTCGAACTGGCCGAGGCTCGGCTGGTCGCGGGCGAGCAGCGTCTGAGGTACGACGCCGGGCAGGGCAGCGGGGTCGAGCGTGATCGAGGTGTGGTCGACGCCCAGGTGGGCGGCAGCGGCCAGGGCGAAGGGGTGTCGCGCTCGGGACGCAGCGCGGTGGCACGGAAGTCCTCCTCAGCGCCCTCGAAGTCGACGGAGAAGGAGCGCAGTCCCCGAGGGCTGTGGGCGGCCGCCAGAGCAGTGATCGCCGAGGAGTCCAGGCCGCCGGAGAGCAAGGTGCACAGGGGACGTCCGCCACCAGCTGGTGGAGCACGACATCCTCCAGGGTCTCGCGGACCCGGGCCACGGTGGTCGCCGCGTCGTCGTGCTGCTCCCTGCTCACCAGCCGCCAGTACGGGGTCTCGTACGCGCCGGACCGGTCGACGCGCACCATGTGGCCCGGCTGGACCTGGCGCAGATCGGTGTAGGGCGTCTCCCAGGGCATGGCGAGCCGCGGGTTGAACAGGATTTGCAGCTTGTCCTCGCTGGTGCGCGCCGTGAACAGCGGGTTGGCCAGGATCGCCTTGGGCTCGGATCCGAACAGGAGGCCACCGGAGTAGGCGTGGTAGTAGAGGGTTTGACGCCGAGCCGGTCGCGTACGAGGAGTAGTTCCTCGCGCGCGGAGTCCCAGATAGCGAAGGCGAACATGCCGTTCAGATGGTCGACGAAGGCCACCCCCACTCCAGGTAGGCGTGCAACACGACCTCGGTGTCGGACGTGGTCTCGAAACGGTGGCCGCGCGAGGACAACTGGGCGCGCAGCTCACGGAAGTTGTAGACCTCGCCGCTGTACGTCAGCACTACCGGAGCGGCACGGCCGGCACGCCGGCGCGCCACCATGGGCTGTCTGCCGCCTTCCAGGTCGACGATGGCCAGCCGCTGGTGCCCGAGGCCGACATGCGGGGCCAGCCACACCCCGTCGGCGTCCGGGCCGCGCCGCTGCAGGGAGCCGGTCATGGCCTCCACGGTCGGCCGTTCCAGGGTGAGGTCACGGGAGAAGTCGATCCAGCCGGCGATTCCGCACATCACGCGCCCTGGTGCAATCGTCAGGAAGTTTGGTTGGGACAGCGGGCGTTCGGCGCCGTTTGGGCCCTTGGGCCCGGCGAAGAAGTCGTCGAAGTGGACGAGGCGGTGGCTGGCGACTCGGGGCAGCTCCAGCGCAGGCCGAGCCGCGGCGGCCGGTCGGCGTCGTGGAAGTAGACCGCCTCGAACCGCTGCCCTGGCCGAACCCGAGCAGCGGGTTGGCGGTCAGGAAGTCGCGGACTTCGGGGCTGTCCCGCCGGACCCGCAGCAGCAGCCTCTTGTTCGCGAAATGGTTGTCGGGCAGAGCCACTTCGGGATGTATCTTCCGCTTGAACTGGAAGATTCCCTTGCTCAGGAACGGCTCGCACCCCGACAGGTCGACCCGCGTCAGGCCGTGCTCGGCAGCCCACTGCAGGATCAGTACGTACATAGCCATGTAGGTGCCCGAGCTGTACGCGTGGGCGCCGCCGCTGTCCACGCCGGCCAGGCGGAGGGTCAGGGTCCGGCCTTCGAGGCGGCACAGCATCCCGAGATCCTGCGGCCCTCCTCCCGCAGGAAGAAAAGCACGCCGCGCCGGAAGAGACACACGCGCGCGCTCTCCCGGCTCTCCGAACGGGCGGCCTCGCCGTGCCGGTTCTCCATCGTCGGCCGGTGCATGCCGTCGTAGAAGAAGGCGAAGTCGTCCTCGCCCGCGGCCACCTCCAACGTGCGTCCGTGGGAGCGCAGTTCGCGCGTGTGTTGCTGCCGGGCCTTCCGGGAGAGCCTGCGCAGTATGTCCTGCGGGTCGGGTCCCACCGGCACCGACAAGGTGACGCGGAACGGCAACAACAGGCTGCACCTTGGTAGTTGGGCCGGCACGCGGTCGCGCAGCATGCCGACCGCGAGTAGGTCGGCTGCCGCGGCGGCGCGACCGCCCGTGAGGTCGGCCCAAGTGGTGGCCTGCCGGGTATGGCGCGACGCGGTACCGCGCTGCTGCTCCAGGAAGGGCAGCACGTGCGTCAGGCCGCCCGGCAGCCCGCCGTACGCGAGGACCGGCCCCGCACCCGTGGCCGGGACCACGTGATCCGGGCCGCGCGGCGACGGCGGCGTCGGCCAGGGTGTGGGCCCGCACGATGCGCGGGTCGGCGCTGTTGTTCCAGACGTACCGCCAGTTCGGTGGAATCACCCGGCTGCCACCGTGTCCCCGCGGTCAGTCCGTGGCCGGCGGGGGCGGAGCTGAGGGCGGCGTCCTGGTGCACGACGCGGTTCTGGTCGTCCACGAAGATCACGCTGGGCTCGAGCTTGGCGGCCTCGGCGTCGGGCACTGTCGCGTAGGCGATGATGATGACGAGGTCGCCGTTCTGGACGAGGCGGGCGGCGGCGCCATTGACGCCGATGATGCCGCTGCCCCGCGGGCCTTCGATCACATAGGTCTCGAGCCGGTTGCCGTTGTTGATGTCGACGAGATGGATCAGCTCGCCGGGGAGCAGGTCGGCGGCGTCCATCAGATCGGCGTCGATGGTGAGCGAACCGACGTAGTTCAGATCGCATTGCGTGACCGTGGCGCGGTGGATCTTCGACTTGAGCATCGTACGGAACATGGATATCAACTCTCTGAAGTCGTGGTCCTGTTGGGACTTGGCTAGGCGTGCCGCCGCGAGCACGGCCTTGGCGAGGCCGTCCGCGGTGCCGACGCGCGTGATGTGCTCGTCCCGCAGCGGGGCGAGCAGATCGTCGCTGTAGTAGCCGGAGGCATGCACCACTACGTCGGTCCCGGCGGCGACGAGGCCGCGCTCGCGCGCCACGAGTACACCGGTGAGTGCCTTCACCAGGGACCACTCGCGGATCAGCGCGGGTCGTGCGCGATCGTCGTGCCGGCCTCTGCGGCCAGCGAGCGCACCTGGTCGAACCGGTCGAGGCACTCCCGCCGCGAGACCACCACACCTCCGCCCCGTGCCGGGCGACGATCTCGTTGACCTGCGTACGCGTCGGCGGTTCCTTGGTAGAAGGTGGCGTCGATGACCTCCTGCGGGTGGTCAGTGACGCCGGGGAACTCGGGCGCCGCGGACTGCCGCCACACACCGGAGCCCTCGTCGTAGCCGTAGTCGGGCACCTTGGTGCCGAGCAGACTCGTCACCATGTCGGCCGTGGCGAGCTGCTGGACGAGGAAGAAGCCGGGTGCGTGGCGGGCGCCGCGAAGCCGGGCAGGCCGTCGGTGAGCAGCTGGTGCCCGAGGTGGTAGCCGAGCAGGCCGAAGGCGCTCGACACGGCATGGGCGTGCACGCGGGCGCGGACTGCCCAGTGAGTGGCAGGAGTTCGGCCTCGACGAAGGCGCGCGCCGCATCCGCGATGCGGTAGTTGTCGAGGTCGAGCGTGTACCAGATGCGGAAGCCCGTAGTGTCGAAGATCTCCGCGGCGTACCGTTCCACGACCTCGCTGCTGAGCAGCTTCACATCGGCCGGCTGCTTGACGTCGGCGAGGACCATCGGGTTCGCCGTCCGCAGGGACTGCGCGGCGGTGAGCGGACAGTCCCGCAGCTGGACCGCGACGCCTCGGGGCAAGCACGGCGATGCGCAGCTCGTCCGGTGTCGCGAGGCCCGTCTCATAGGCGCGGGCCACCGCGTCGCGCAGCGCCGTGCCCTTGTTGCCCGACGTCGGGGTGAGGAGCAGTACGCGCTCCCCGGTGCGACGGATGTGGGCGGCGGCACGGGCGATCATCAACAGAGACGCGACGGTCTTGGTGGTCCGCGCGCCGGGGTTGCGCATCAGGTCGAGGATGTACGTATGCGATTGTACCTGGGTCAGACCGACGTCGGTGACTTCGGTGAACTTCGTGAACTCGGCCGATTTCGCGGCGAGTTCCAGCGGTATCTCCGGCGGTGGGGCGCGCGGCGGTGGCTTTGCGCCGCCGCCCGGAGCTCCTGGAAATACCGGTCGAGCACGTTGTGCACGACACCGCCGTTACCGGCCGCCTTGACCGCAGCAGACATGCGGGATCCACTCCTTGAGAGGTGTGAGGCTGATTGAGGTGCGGAGATTTGAGCTCAGTCCTGAGCGGAGGAGTGCAGCCAGCCGTCCGGATCCGGGGCCAGTCCGTGGTGCAGATCGGTCAGAGCCGTACGCAGTGCCATCGTGACGGGACCGGGCTTCCCGTCCCCGATGGTCCAGGAGGTGTCACGGTCGACGACTTCGGTGACCGGGGTGACCACGGCGGCGGTCCCGCAGGCGAATGCCTCGGACATCACGCCGGATGCGCATTCGGCGCGCCACTGGTCGAGGGAGATGCGCTCCTCCACCGGCTGATGGCCGAGGCGTTCGGCGAGGGTCAGGATGGTGTTGCGGGTGACGCCGGGCAGCAGTGTGCCGGTCAGCTTCGGAGTGACCACCTGGGCCTGTTCCCCTGGCCACGGACCAGGAAGATGTTCATCCCGCCCATTTCCTCCAGATAGCGCCGCTCGACGGCGTCCAGCCAGAGGACTTGCTGGCAGCCCGCTGCCTCCGCCTCCTTCTGGGCGAGGAACGAGGGGCGTAGTTTCCTGCGATCTTGACGTCACCGGTGCCGCCGGGGAAGGCGCGGCTGTAGTTGTGGCTGGCGAACACGGACACCGACTCGATGTCGTCGCCGAAGAATCCGCCGGCCACGAAGGACATGACCAGGAACCGAAAGGTGCGGGACCTGCGGAGCATCAGCGAGGTGTCGGTGCCGAACATGATCGGGCGCAGGTAAATGCTGTGTGCGGGATTGTCGGAGAGGCTGCCTTCGTCCGTGTTGATCAGCTGGTCGATGGCCGCCACGAAGGTCTCCACGGGCAGCTCGGGCATCGCGAGGCGACGGCACGACCGCTGAAAGCGCCGGGCGTGGTCGTACGGCCGCCAGACACCCATGGAACCGTCGGCGCGGCGGTGCGCCTTGAGCCCTTCGTAGGCGACCTGACCGTAGTGCAGGCCGATCATCCCGGGGTGTATGGACAGGTTCTCCAGCGGAGTCAGCCGGGCCCCGACCAGCCCTCGTCCTCGCTCCACTCGATGCTGATCATGTGTTCGGTGAAGGCTTCACCGTGGCCGGGTGCTGCACTGCGCGGCTGTTCGAGCCGGTGCCGGGCTCGGAGATGGCGGACATCTGCAAAGGCTCCTTAGGGACTTCGATATCAGACGAGAGGGGTGAAGAAGTACGTGTCACGGCTGGCGAAGAGGCCGTCGGGACGGACGGTGAAACTGTCCGCGAAGCACAGGTCCACGGGATTTCCGTCGTGCAGTTCACCGTGGAATTCGCCGAAGACGCCCACGGTGTGGCTGTCCGTGAGCAGAGTGGTCAGAGTGTGCCGACCGGAGCGAATCGTCCGGTCCCTGCCGTAGAAACCCAGCAGACCCGCCGGGCCGACCATGAGGTCGTATCCGGGTCGCCGGTATTCGGCGTTGTCGGCGAACAGAGCGGCAAGACCTTGCGGGTCCCCGCTGTCGACCAGTTCGTAGAAACGGCGAACCGTACGAACGGCAAGCCCTTCGGCATCGGACCGGCCGTTCTCGGTGGGTCGTACGGGAGTGGATGTCACTGCGTACCTCCTCGCTGCGGGATGTGTGGATCCGTCATGAACTTCTTCTGGACCGGGAACGCAGTACCGGTCCGGCATCGCGGGCCTTCGCCAGACGGCCGACGAGCGCGGCCACCGTGGGTGCTTCGAAGACGCCCTTGATGCTCAATTCCGCCCCGAGCGCCGTACGGACCCTGTTGATCAGCTTGGTGACGTGCAGGGAATGGCCGCCGAGGTCGAAGAAGTTGTCGTCGATGCCGACCTGGTCGATTCCGAGAACATCGGCGAACAAGTCGCACAGGACCTTCTCCTGCTCGTCACGCGGCTCCCGGCCCGATGCGCGCGGCGAGAGGGCGGGGCCGGTAGAGCGCGGCGGTCGAGCTTTCCGGTCGGCGAGATGGGGAGCGAATCCACCACGACCACCGCGGAAGGCACCAGATGGTGCGGCAGCCGTTCAGCGAGGAACGCACGGACCGCGGCGGGATCGACACCGTCGCCGCCGTCCTTGGCCACGACGTACGCCACCAGGCGCGGGTCACCGGGAACGTCCTCGCGCACGACGACCGCCGTACGGACAAGGCCGGGGAATTGCGCCAGTACGGCCTGGACTTCGCCCGGTTCGACCCGGAAGCCGCGAATCTTCACCTGGTCGTCGGCGCGCCCCAGGTACTCCATGATTCCGTCCAGACGCCACCGCACCAGATCACCTGTGCGGTACATGCGCTCGCCTGGCCGGCTGAAGGGACAGGCGACGAACCGCTCGGCGGTCAGGCCCGGCTGGCCGACATATCCATGGGCCAGACCCACACCGGACATGTACAGCTCGCCGGCCACCCCGGCGCCGCCAACGCGAGATTGTCGTCCAGCACGTAGAGCCCCTTGCCGACGAGAGGCCGGCCCACCGGGATGGACGGGCGGGCGCCGTCCTCGGCCGAAATCGGATGCGTCAGGGTGAAGATCGTCGACTCGACCGGCGAGTAGCCGTTGACCAGCTCGATCCGGGGAACTCCCGGACCAGGCGCATCACGTGGTGGACCGAAGCGGCCTCCCCGCCGGTCATCACCTGCCGCAGGCCGGTGAAGGTCGCCGGATGCTCGTCAAGCAGGAAGTTCAGCAGGCTCGCCGAGACGTGCAGCGTGGTGACGCGGTGCTCCCGCACGAGCGAGGCGATCAGTGCCGGTTCGGGCCGCTGCCCCGGCTGCAGGACGCATACGGCACCGGAGAGCAGCGCGCCGAAGAGCTCGAGCGCGAAGGCGTCCCACGACACCGGCGAGCACTGCAGCCACACGTGCGAGGGCTCCATGTCCGCGAAACCCTGGCCGAGCATGGTGCCGGTGATCGCGCGGTGCGGAGTCACCACGCCCTTCGGCACGCCCGTCGAACCCGACGTGAACATCACACAGGCCGCGTCCTGCGGACCGGCACGGTGTCCGAGCCCCTGCCCCGACCGCCCGGCGATCACCTCCGCGTCGATGTCCAGACGCACCAGCAGACGTGGCGGTTCGGCAAGACGCCCGACGAGATCCTCCCTGGTCACCACGGAGCGAGCGGAGGCGTGGGCGAGCAGCGAGTCCACGCGTGTGGCGGGCAGGTCGGGGTCGAGCATGGTGTAGGTCCCGCCGGCCTTGAGCGCGGCCAGCACGGCGATCACCTGCTCGATGCCGCGCTCCAGGTAGACGCCGACCACATCACCGCGCCGTAGACCCGCGGCGACGAGATGGTGCGCCAACCGATTCGCCCGTACGTCCAGCTCGCCGTAGGTCAGCCGACGTTCGCCGAAGACCAGGGCGTTGGCGGCGGGCCGATGCGCCGCCTGTCGCTCGAACACCTCGTGGATCAACAGGCCGGCCGGGTCCTGAGCGGGGCGCCGTTCCAGTCGACCAGGAGGGTCTTGTACTCGCTGTCCGACAGCACCTCAAGGCGGCTCACGCGCCGATCCGAGTTGGCCAGCGCCGCCGTAAGGAACCGCACCAGGCGATCCGTCAGGGCGACGATCGACTCACCGTCGAACAGATCGACCGCGTACGTCATGGAGACGTCGATGCCGAGCGCGGCACCGTCCGCGTTGTACCGCTCGGCCAGCTCCACGATGAGATCCAGGGGCCGCTTCGAGGTCCACCGCGCGGGCCTCGGCGGCCAGGCCCGCGAACTCGGCGCGAGCCACACCCGTGTGGGTCCGCGGCACCACCATGACCTGGAAGAAGGGTGGCGGGCCGGGTCCCGCGGCGGGTCGAGTTCCGCGACGAGGCGCTCGAAAGGCAGGTCCTGGTGGGCACTCACGGCACGGCCCACATCCCTTGCCCGGGAGACGAGTTCGGCGAAGGTCGGGTCGCCAGACACATCGGTGCGCAGGACGACTGCGGTGGCGCGGAACCCGTCCGGGTGCTGTTCCCCGCCGTCGGTCCGCTCGGCGGCGAGCGTGCCGAGGGAATGTCGGTGCCTGCCCCAGCTGAGACAGCAGACCCGCCACGGCAGCCTGAACCACCGTGAAAACCGAAGTCTGTTGCTCCCGGGCGCAGGTGGCGAGTCGTTCGTGCAGGTCGGCCCCGATCCGTGTCCCGTGCATCGCGCCACGGTGGGACGGCGAGGCCGGGCGGGGCCGGTCGGTGGGCAGCGAAAGCTGCTCGGGCAGACCGTCCAGGGTCAGGCGCCAGTAGGTGAGCTGCCGTTCGAGGACGCCCGGCGACTCATGCGTAGGCCCCAGAGCCTCCGGCGGCCGCGGGCCGCCGGCATCCTGAGGGCCCGGCGCCTCGTCGGGAACCTCGCCGTCGCACCGTACGGCGTAGGCGTCGACCAGCTCGCCGAGGAACGAGTCCAAGAACCCTCCAGAGGCAAAGGTGTGAGGGGCTGTCAGGACCAGCACGTGGTCCTCGGCGTTCGTCGAGGAAAGACGGGGCGGGTCCCTCGTCCTCGGGGACGCCGTGGTGCGCGAGAACGTCGCTGACCGCAGCTCGGAGGGCGGCCGCATCAAGAGCTCCCGAAGCCGGATCGCCAAGGGGATGGCGCCGGAGGGCCGGGGCCTGCAGGGGCCGTGGAACCGCAGCGGCGCCTGATCAAGAGATGCTGGAGTCATCGAACTTTCCCAAGAGTCGGTCGGTCAACTGGCGCGGGAACCGCCGCCAAAGGGGTACAGGTCCTCGGGCCCCAGAGCGCCGGGTGTGTACTTGCCCAATGCACTGATCAGCAACCGCAGTTCGAGCGCGAGGCAGGAAACGAGGTTGCCGAGACCCGCCGCCGGATCCTCGTCGACGGCGACGAGCGCAGCCCGGCCGAGCCCGACCGCGTCGGCACCCAGAGCCAGGGCCTTGGCCGCTCTGCTTCCTCCCACATCCGCCCGGAGGCGAGGAGGCATGCGTCCCGGTTGCCGATCCGGGCCAGGCATTCGCCCAGCGGCAGCCCCAGATGGTTGAGCGCTGCGACGGGCGCCCATCCGGTGCCGCCCTCCGCACCGTCGACGATGACGGCGTCCGCGCCGCTCTCCCAGGCGGTCGCCGCGGCCAGCGCGACATCCCGGCCGGGGTACAGCTTCACCCAGACTTTGACCCGAGGGTAGTTGTTGCGCATCAACCGAATCTGCTGGCGCAGGATCTCGTCGGTGAACGTCCCCGCGCTGCCGCAGCGCAGGATCTCCTCGGCGTCCTGGCCGTAGATCGGATCCAGGGCGAACTGCTTGTCCGCGTGTGCCGCGGCGGCACGGTTGAGCAGAGTCATCCCGCCGAGGCCCGGCTTGGCGCCCTGGCCGACCTTGAGCTCGAATGCCACCCGTCCGCTGTCCAGCAGCGGACGCACTGCGGGTCGCTGTACACGAGGTTCCACACCTCGGCGTCGGCGTCCTCCGTGCTCTGCTGTATCGCCACCCCGCCGAAGCCTTCCGGCAGCTCCTCCTGGTAGGCGGCGAGCCGACCGAGGACGGTGCGCTGCGTCTGCTCACCGGCCCGGCCGAACCCAGTCATCGGGACGATGTTCTCGCCGACGGCCATCGGGATGCCCAGCCGGCCAGCCTGACGACTGGCATTGAGCACCTGATCCGTGCCCGCGGCCCTGGTCGACCCGAAAGCGGAGATGTACAGCGGCAGGGTGGAGCGCAGGCCACCGATCATCGTCTCCAGCTCGACGTCGCTGTGCAGCGGCTCCCGGCCGAGTTCGAGCAGCTTGTTCAGTCGCTGCGGCATGAATACGGGCGGAGTCAGCCGCATGCCGTCCAGCGGATCGCCGGTGGCGGCCGCGGCCGACGCGGGGTCCGAGCCGAACAGAGCCTGTCCGTAGTCCTGCCGGTGCGGGAAGGCGGACGCCGCGCCGTGGCGGGCGCGGTCACGGACGGCCTCCTCGGCGAACCCTGGGCGCGCAGGTCGCTCACGGCGACACCACCCCGGGCAGCTTCGGGAAGGCGGACGCCTGCCAGACGCTGTCGAGCCCGGCGACATAGCGGGTGAACCGCTCCAGGCCGATGCCGAATCCGGCGCTGGCGGGAATGCCCTCGCGGAGCAGATCCAGGTACCACGCGTACTTGGCGGGGTTCTCACCGGTTTCCCGGATGCGGCTGACGATGCGCGTGTAGTCGTACTCCCGCTCGCTCCCGCTGCATAGCTCGCCGTACCCTCCGGGGCCAGCAGGTCGAAGTTGCGCAGCACGCCGGGCTCGGTCTGGCTCTCGCGGTCGTAGAAGCCCCGCGAGCCCTTGGGATAGTCGGTGACGAGGACCGGCCGTCCCAAGTGCCTGGACAGCAGCGCCTCGCCCGCCCACTCGATCTCCGTCTCGGGGTTCTGCTTGTGCCCCAACTCGCGTAGCGTCAAGAGCGCTTGAGCATGTGTCATTGCTGGGAAGCTCTGTCCCGTGAGCGGCTCGAAGGCGGCGGGGTCACGGCCGAGGGTCGCCAGCTCCGCGGGCAGGTCGGTCGCCACCCGGCTCACGATCTGCCGGACGAGCCCTCCAGGACTCCGGTGATGTCCTCCCGCGAGGCGCCGGCCATTTCGACGTCGATCTGATGGAACTCGGCGAGATGACGGCTGGTGTTGGTGGTCTCCAACGGCTCCAACCGGACGTTCGGCGCAATGTAGAAGATCTTGTCGGCGGTCAGCAGGGAAGCCTGCTTGTAAGGATCGCGCTGGTCATCAGCTTGTACCGATGGCCGTAGAAGTCCACGTCGACCTGTTTCGAACCACGCGTGCCCGGGTCGGTCACCGGACCGATGACCGGCGGCAGCATCTCGACGAAACCGGCCCCGGTGAGGTGCTCGCGCGCGACGGCCAACATGTGCCGCTGGATGGCCAGGACGGCCCGAGTGACATCCGAGGTGAGATGGTCGCGGATCATGCCGGGAAGCGGCAGCGGCTGCTTCGTCAGCGTGGACTCGGGGAGATGCACCATTGGACGGTTTCCCTCTCGTGGCAGGTTGGATCGGCGCGGTCGACCGGAGCGGTCAGGACGGGGTGCCGAGCGGTTTTCTGAGCGGCTTGGGGCAGGTGCTGCTGTCAGGGCAAGCCGGTCGAACTTCCGCTCGACATAGGAGAGCGAGGTCAGCAGGTCCGCCGATGAGAGACGAGTGCGGTCGTGGACCGTGGGGCGCACGGGCATCGCGCCGGCGTCGCACCAGTGCAGCCGCCCCGCGGAATCCAGATAACTGCGGGTGTTTCCGGCGTTGTCCGGGTGCAGGCAGTACGGCACGTCGAGCAGCCCGATGTCGAACGCCCGGACCAACGCCCTGCCGATATAGGGTCGAGTTCCAGCACCGCGTCGACGATGGTCCGGGCCTCGTCGAGGATGCCGGTGTCCTGGCCGTCGGCCGCCGTGTGCGCGGTGGACTCGACCGCGGCGACCCGGGCCGCTGATTCCAGCGCGCCCACGTTCTCCGCGACGGTCGGAATCCGGTGGGCCTCGGCGGTCGTCTTGACGATCAGCCGGGCGGCTCCGGTCCGCACTGCAAGGCGTGCGGCTTCCTCCAGGAGCAGCTCGGAGCCGCGCTCGGTGCGGGATACACCCCATGTAGGCGTAGAGAACGATGTGCCAATCCATGCTGCCGAGGAGGTCGTCGGCGATCTGGGCCAGCGCGTTGACCGCTTCCTCGTCCTGCGCGGCATTCGTCTGCTGGGTATAGCTGAGCGAGACGCTGCGCAGGCCGTGCTGTTTGAAGAAGAGAGCTTCAAGGACGGCGAGGGCGATCAGCAGGCTGGGCGGGCACAGCTGGCCCATCATGCAGCCGCCGAACGTCTCCAGATGAGGCTCCACGCCGGTCTCCGCGAGACGCGCGAACGTCTCGCAGCAGCGTGCCCAGTCCGCCACGGACTGCGCCAGCGGATTCCGGCTGTACGGCAGGCAGTAGGAGACTGGGCCGCCCTCGGTGGCGGCAAGGCCCGCGGAAATCAGGGCCTCGAATATGTCCAGGGAGAGGGCGAGCCGTGCCGGACCTGGACGGGGAAGTCAGGACCGACGATCCCTTGTGTGACCCCCAGCGTGGTGGCGGTGCCGTGGGCCACGATGGGGTAACCGTTGAGCGAGACGCCCTCGTTCAGCGCACGGCGGGCCAGCTCGTGGGAGCCCAGCCGGGTGTAGCTGTCCAGGGTGATCGTGCCGACGGTCACCGCCTTCGCCGCCCGGGTGGCCCGCAGCCCGGACCGCATCAGCTCCGGATCGCTCATCCCCATCCGTGGCTGCACCACCAGCTGGCCGACGCGTCGAGCCGCTCGTACGAAACCGCCGAACGACCGGCTCGATGGAACGAGCGGCGAGCCGTTGTCCGTACCCATCAGGCCGCCCCTGACGGTATCGACCGGACGAAGTGATGGAATCCCACGATTCCCGTGCTGTCCTCGAACACCGCGTCGAAGCCTGCCTCGATCAACTCCTGTGAATCATGCCCCTGTTCGCCACCGCTGATGCCGAGCTTGCCGCCGATGACGATCGGCGTGCGGTACAGCTCGGGGTAGTTGCGCAGCAGTGTCACCACGCGCTTGCCGTCGATGAAACCATGGCCGTTGACCGTCGAGACGACGATCAGATCGGGCCGCCGGGTCCGGCATTCGTCGACCACCAGCTGGTCGGGCACGCATGCGCCGAGGTTGGTCACCCGATGCCCCAGCTCCTCGAGGAGCAGCTGGAGGTAGACCAGATTCCAGGTGTGAGCATCTGAAGCCACACTGGTGATCACGACCTCCAGGCCCGCAACTTCGGGTGGATGCGCGAAGATCTGCAGTTCCACTGTTGATTCCCGTCGAACGGCATGGGGTGTGCGGGCAGGGGAGCGGTGAGGGCGAATCGCCGGGGCGTGCTGTGGCCCGCGTTCAGCCGTCCGAGGCGTCCGGACTCTCACTCGCGCCGACCAGGGCGACCACATTGCCCGGCGCCTGTGTTCCGTCGAGCAGGTGTTGGTGCGCCTGGCCGATCTGGTCGAACGTGTACGTATGTCCCAGGTGCGGGTCCAGGAGGCCCATGTCAACCAGTTGCGTCACGGCATGGCATTCCTGCGAATTGGCGAAATGGGAGCCCTGGAGCCGCTTCTGCCGCATCCACAGATACCTGAGGTCCACGTCCACATTGAATCCGGACGTCGCACCGCAGATCACGATCATGCCACCGGCGCCGCATACGTACACCGAGGTGGGAATGGTGTCACTGCCGGGATGTTCGAACACTATCTTGGGAGACTTCTTCTCGCCGAGGATGTCCCAGATCTCGCGCCCGAAGGCCCGCAGATCCGCGGTCCACCGCTTGTGTTCCTCTGTGCCGGCCTCGGGAACTCGTCCCCAGTGGCCGTACTTGGTCCGGTCGATGACTCCCGCGGCACCCAGGTCGAGGCAGTACTTCGCCTTCTCCGGCGATGACACGACGGCGATCGGCTTGCCACCCATCTGCAGGGTCAGGGAGATTGCCATGGAGCCGAGGCCGCCGGAGCCGCCCCAGATGAGGACCCCGTCCCCGGGCTGGACCGTGTTGGGCGGCCAGCCGTTGAGCTGCCGGTATGCCGTCGCACCGGTGAGCAGGTATCCCGCCGCCTCGGCCCAGGACAACCGGGTGGGCTTGGCGTGGCACTGAAATTCGGCGACCAGGGCGAATTGGGCGAACGAACCCCAGTTGAGCTCGTACCCCACACCTGCTGCGACGCCGCGAGCATGGGATCGACGCCGAGCCGGACGTCAGGATCGTCCTCGTCCCAGCGGCAGCCTGAGAGCACGACCTGGTCGCCCGTCTTCACCCGGCGTACGCCGGCCCCGACCTTCCAGACGATGCCGGACCCTCCGAGCCGCCGATGTGGAAGGGCTCGTCACTGCCTTGGCGTTGCCGCATGGCCACGACGTCGGCGGGCTTTCCCTTGGCCGCCCATACGTTGTTGTAGTTGATGCCGGCGGCCATGACCGCCACGAGGACGAACCCCGGCGGCACCTCGGGAGTGTCGACGACTTCCGTACGGAATGCCTTTCCGGATCCCCGTACCTTTCCGGGCGGATCACCGATGCGTACATGGTGCGTGGCACAACGCCGAGCGGGGAAGTTCTCCCACTTCGTACAGCGTGCTGGTCGTCGAGGAGGCCATTGAATTCTCCAGTGTCGGGTGTGGAAGGTCCGGGTGATGGATCACTGATCTCCGGGATCGGTCAGGTGCCTCGCGATGTCTCCCGCTATCGATCCGATGCTGGGATTCCGCATGATCGAGTAGTGATCGCCCGCCAGTTCCCGTACGTCCACGTCGTTGACGTACGGACTCCAGGCGGCCTCGAGGAGCCCACCCATCCGTTGTCGATCGCGGTGTATAGCCGCAGACCGGCATCGACATGGCGCGGTGTGAATTCCGCCATCGCATGCAGCTGGACTTTCCTGATCCTGAGATGGGAGGCCACCGCGTCATGACCGAGCAGCAGGATGTCGTCGGTCACCCCGGCTTCGCGGAGCGTCGCCATCGCATCGGGCATGATGCCGTTCGGCTCGTCCGTGCTCCTGAGGTTCTCGATGTCGGCAACGAGATCGTCAAGGACTTCGGCATCCTTGCTGATCCGGCTCCGCAGGTCCGCCGTGGGGAGTACGGAATCGATCGCGGCCAGCAGGCCGACCTCGAGCTCCGACGCCCTGGCCTGCCTGGCCATCTCCATCGCCACGAGCCCGCCGAACGACCAACCCGCCAGCTGGTACGGGCCATTGGGCTGAACCTCTCGGACGGCCGCCAAGTAGCGGGCGGCCTGTTCCGTGATGCCGCCGTCCGGATCCGTGCCGTCCGCCGACACGTCGATCCCGACCACGTTCACCCGCCCGTTGAGGTGATTCGCCAGATGGACATAGGTACTTGTGCCGCCGCCGATCTCATGCACACAGAACAGGGTCGGCAGGCCCGGTACGTGTTCATTGAGAGCGACGATCTCCGGCGCCGAAGGATCAGGTGCCTGCGTGACCTCCAGGGTGCCTGCAGTCCGGCGCTGAGACCGGCGACGGTCGGCGTCCGCAAGATGTTCTTGGGCAGCAGGTGGAGTCCCCGGGCACGGGCTTCGACCACCACTCGGGTGGCGAGGAGGAGTGTCCTCCGAGGTTGAAGAAGTTGTCGTGGATGCCGATGTGGTCGATGCCGAGGACGTCCGTCCAGATGGCGGCGATGGTGGCTTCGACGTCATTGCGGGGCTCGGTGTATTGGGCGTCGAGATCGGGGCGGTCGTGGTCGGGGGCGGGAGTGCGCGTCGGTCGACTTTGCCGTTGGGGGTGAGGGGATGGCGTCCAGGTGGACGAACGCGGCGGGGACCATGTAGTCGGGCAGGGTGTCGCCGCACCACTGGCGCAGGGTGGTGGTTCCGGGCGGGTGCCGGGTTGCGGGATGGTGTAGGCGATGAGGCGTTTGTCGCCGGGGAGTCCTCGCGGACGATGACCACGACCGACGAGATGTCCGGGTGCGCAGTCAGCCGTGATTCGATCTCACCGAGCTCGATGCGGAAGCCGCGGACCTTGACCTGGTCGTCGATGCGGCCGAGGAATTCGAGGTCGCCGGTGGGGAGCCATCGGACGAGGTCGCCGGTGCGGTAGACGCGGCGGGTGGTGCCGCCGAGTTCGATGTCGACGAACTTCTGCGTGGTGAGTTCGGGGCGGTTGAGGTAGCCGCGGGCGATGCCGGCGCCGCCGACGAGGAGTTCGCCGGGTACGCCGATGGGGACAAGCCCGTCGGTGCCGTCCACCACGAACACCTCGGTATTCGCGACGGGTCGGCCGATCGGCACGCCACCGTCCCGGGAGTCGATGATCGCCGTCGTCGCGGTCACCGTGGTCTCCGTCGGACCGTAGGCATTGCAGAGCGGTACGGAGAACTCCTGGAACCACTTGGACACGAGCACCGGCGGCAGCGCCTCGCCACCGAGCACCACCCGCCGGAGCGACTCCAGGCGTGCCGGATTGAGGTGCGTGAACAGTTGTCCCCACACCGCTGGAGGTAGGTTCATGACGGCGACGTTCTGCCGCGAGACGAGCTCGGCAAGCGACTCCGGCGACCAATCCGCTGCCCGGACGATCAGCTGCGCGCCCGCCAGCAGCGCGGTGAACACGTTCTCCGTGCCAACGTCGAAGGTCATGGACGCGAACTGCAGGAACGCGTCGCCCTCACCGAGCTGGTAATGCCGCCGCATCTCCCAGGCCCGGGCACTGAGCGACCGGTGTCGGATCATGACGCCTTTGGGGTGCCGGTTGATCCGGAGGTGTAGATGACGTAGGCGAGGTTGTCGGGGGTGGTGTGGTTTTCGGGGTTGGTGTCGGGGTGCCCGGTGAGTGTGTCGGTGTCGATGCAGATGGTGTGGCGGTTGGTGGTGGGGAGGCGGTGGAGGAGATGGTGTTGGGTGATGAGGACGGGTGCGGCTGTGTCGGTGAGCATGAACGCGAGGCGTTCGGTGGGGTATTCGGGGTCGAGGGGACGTAGGCGCCGCCTGCTTTGAGTACGGCGAGGAGGGAGGTGATCATGTCGGGTCCGCGGTCGAGGCAGAGTCCGACGAGGGTGTCGGGGCCGACGCCGAGGGTGCGCAGGTGGTGGGCGAGTTCGTTGGCCTTGGCGTTGAGTTGGGCGTAAGTCAGGTGCTGGTCGTCGAAGACCAGGGCGGTCGCGTCGGGCTGCTTGGCGGTGTGTGCTTCGACGAGTTGGTGGATGCACTGGTCGTCGGGGAAGGGGACGGCGGTGTCGTTCCACTCCACGAGCAGCTGGTGCTGTTCCGCCTCGGACAGCATCTGCACGTCGCTGATCCGGGCGGCGGGCTCGGCCACGACGGAGGCGAGGACGTTACGGTAGTGGCCCGCGAGTCGTTCCATGGTCGGTACGTCGAACAGGTCCGTGCTGTAGAGGAGTTGGGCCTTCAGACCCTCGTCCGTCTCCTGGACCGAGAGAGTCAGGTCGAACTGGGCGACTCGGAGCTCGTTGGGATACGCGTCAATTTCCAGGTCCGCGAACTCCCAGGCTTCGTCGCCGGCGTTCTGCAGGATGAACATGACCTGGAAGAGGGGTGCGGGAGAGGTCGCGTTCGGGGGCGAGTTCTTCGACGAGCCGTTCGAAGGGCAGGTCCTGGTGGTCGTAGGCGGCCAGAGTGGTGTCCTTGACCCGGGCCAGGAGGTCTTCGAAGCGGGGTTTCCGGAGAGGTCGCTGCGGATGACGAGAGTGTTGACGAAGAAGCCGATGAGGCCTTCGATCTCGGCGCGGTTGCGGCCCGCGATCGGAGTGCCCACCGCCACGTCGTCGCGGCGTCCGTAACGGCCGAGGAGCACGTCGAAGGCGGCCAACAACACCATGTACAGAGAAGTGCCGGTGGTGTTCGCCAGCGTCCGCAACTCCGCCACCAGGTCGGCAGGCACGTCGAAGGCGAACGAGGCGCCCTTGCCGGTGCGCTCCGGTGGACGCGGATGGTCGGTGGCGAGTTCGAAGGGTTCGAGCCCGGCGAGCTGCTTGCTCCAGTACCCGAGCTGGCGGTCAAGGATCTCGCCCTGCAGCCACTCGCGCTGCCAGAGAGCGAAGTCGGCGTACTGGACCGGCAGTTCGGGCAGCTCGGCGTCACGGCCATCCAGAGCTGCGGCGTACAACTCGCTGAGCTCGCGGGCGATTACGCCGATGGACCAGCCATCCGAGACGATGTGATGCATCGCCAGGACCAGGACGTGATCGTCGTCTGACACGCGGATCAAAGCCACCCGAAGCAGTGCGTCCGCCGCGAGGTCGAACCCGCGCAACGCCTCCGCGTCCACCGCCTGACGCAGCCGCTCCTCGTCACCGGCGGCCGACAGGTCAAGGAGACGCATCCGTACGGGACCCGGCCGGTCCACGACCTGGACCGGCCTGCCGCCTTCGCCCATCACGAACCGGGTCCGCAACACCTCGTGCCGCGCGACAAGCCCCGAGAACGCCGCCTCCAACGCCCCCGCATCCAACGGACCACGAAGGCGCCACGTCCCGGGATCGCGAGATCCAGCCCGTCTAGACCCAGTTGTTCGAGGAACCACAGGCGTTGCTGGGCGAACGACAGGGCAGCTCCCGCTCACCGCGTGGCATCGACACCAGCTCTGCACCGGGCACGTCCGGCGCGCCGGCGCGGTCGGAGGCCGCTGCGGCAGCCTTCGTCTCCACGAGCTCGGCCAGCGCGGCGACCGTCGGCGCGTGGAACACCTCTCGGACCGAAACGGGGCGGCGAGCTGCTTGCACAGCCGGGAGGTGAGCTGGGTCGCTAGCAGCGAGTCGCCGCCCAGCTTGAAGAAGTCGTGCTGCCTCGCGGGCTTGACCACTCCGAGGACCTCTTCGAAGACACGCGCCACAGCGGCCTCGACTGGAGTGTTCGGCTGCTCGAGGAGCACGTCCGGGTCGTCGTCCGCTGCGGAGATCCGGTCGATGAACACCGGATTCTCTGCGCCGGGGTCCAGATGGAACCGGGTGCGCTGAAACGGGTAGGTGGGCAACGAGATGCGCCGCCGGTCCTCGCCGGGGTGGACTCCGTGCCAGTCCAGGTCGTGCCCGGCGCACCAGAGGGAGCCTGCGGAACCGAGAATGTGTTCCAGGTCGGACACCGGAGCCGAGGGGTGCGGCAGGCTGGATACGACCAGGTGGTCCGCTCCGAGCTTTGGGTGCCTGCCGAACAGGGTCGTCATGCTGCGGCCCGGTCCGACCTCGATGATCGTTCTATTGTCGGCGTCGAGCAGCGTCGAGATGACGTCACCGAAGCGGACCGTGTTCCTCATGTGGTCGACCCAGTACTGCGGGGTCGTTGCCCGCCAGGTCCACGAGCCGGCCATCGCTGTCGGAGACGAACGGGATGACGGGATCACCGAACTCGATGGTCTTCAAGTAGTCGGCGAAGCTCCCCGTGATCGAGTCCACCAGCGATGAATGACCGGCACCGGGGACATGGAGGATGCGGGCGTCGATTCCGCGCTCCTCAATCGCGCGGCCAAACCGGTGATCGCGGTCTTGTGACCTGACACCACGCACTGGTCCGGTCCGTTCACGACGCCGAGGGAGATCCCGTCGGTGAGGAGCTCGGACACTTCGGACTCCGGCAGGGAGACCGCGAGCATTCCTCCGCTCGGCAGGGTCTCGAGCAGCCTGCTGCGATGGTGACGATCGCCGCCGCATCGGGCAGCGTGAAGATCCCCGCCACGCATGCCGCCGCGTAACTTCCCAGACTGTGCCCGGCGACCACGCCGGAGTGACACCCAGGACTCCCAAAACCGGTGCAGGGAGATCTCGACGCTGAAGATCGCCGCATGGCTGACGGGCAGTTGAGAGAATGCTGATTCGGTGGCCTCGGACGTCTCGCCGAAGAGGACGGCGGGCAGATCGACGCCGATGTGCGGGGCGAATGCCGTAGTGCACGTGTCGAAGGAGTCCCTGAAGACCCGCTCGCTCCGATACAACTCGCGTGCCATGCCCAACTTCTGGCCGCCATGGCCCGGGAACACCATCGCCACGGAACGTTCTTGGCCGTTCCGGGACGGATCGCGGAGGAATCCGCGCCCGCCAGCTTCTGCGCCAGATCCGGTGCACCGGAGGCCACGAAAGCCTGTCGGCACGCATGGCCCTGCCGTCCCACCTGAGTGGTCCACGCCACGTCGGAGACATCGGTGCCTGGATGGCTTTCGAGATGTTCGCCGAGCTGGGACCGGGCAGCCGCCAGGGCCGGACGTGACTTTGCCGAAAGCACCACGAGATGGGGCGTTCCGTACTCGTGGCCCTGGAGACCGGTGGTGCCTCTTCGAGTATGAGATGTGCGTTGGTTCCGCCGACGCCGAGCGCGTTCACCGCTGCCCGGCGAGGTGTGCCCGTGGACTCCCACTCCCGCAAGGTGGTGTTGACGCGGAACGGTGAGTTCTCGAAGTCGATCTCCGGGTTCGGCTTCTCGAAGTTCAGACTCGGCGGGATCCGCCGATGCCGCATGGAGAGGATCGTCTTGATCAGTCCCGCGACACCGGCGGCGGCATCGGCATGACCGATGTTGGTCTTCAGCGAACCGATCCAGGACGGGCCCTGCGGCCGGTCGTCGACCCGGCCGGGTCCGTACGCCGCGGTGAGCGCCGCGACCTCGATGGGATCACCCAGCCGTGTGCCGGTGCCGTGCGTCTCTACGTAGGAGATAGACTCGGGTTCACCTCCGCGATCTTCAACGCAGCCTGCATCACCTCGGACTGGCCCGACACGCTCGGCGCCGTGAAACCGATCTTGGCGCTGCCATCGTTGTTGACGGCGGTGCCGATCAGCACGGCGTGAACGGTGTTCCCGTCCGCCACGGCGTCCTCGAGGCGCTTCAGCACCACGATGCCCACGGCGTCACCAGCGACGGAGCCTGTCGCGGCAGCGTCGAACGCCCGGCAGTGGCCGTCGCCGGAGATCGCCCCGTCCTCGGTGTACTCCGTCACGGGCGTCGGAATGTGGACGCTGGCGCCGCCGGCCAGGGCCATGTCGCAATCGCCCGCCAGCAGCGCCTGCGCGGCCTGGTGGACGGCCACCAGCGACGTCGAGCACGCGGTCTGGACCGTCACCGCGGGGCCGCGAAGACCGAGTTGATAGGCGACACGGGTGGTCAGGAAGCTGACTCCCGTACCGAGCGTGAGCAGCATGTCGCTCGGACTGCCCAGCTGCTCCCGCACCGCCCGCAGGGATTCGAGGTGGCCCGTCTGGCTGCTGCCCGCGTACACGCCGATGGGCCGGGGAAGCGGGACGGGTCCTCGCCCGCGTCTTCGAGGGCGCCGACCGCGCATTCCATGAAGAGGCGCTGCTGCGGGTCGATGACCATCGCTTCTCTCGGGGCGTAGCCGAAGTAGTCCGAATCGAAGCAGTCGGGATCGGTGAGCGCACCGAACACGGGATGGTGCGCTAGGTCGCCGGAGACCTCCACCGGCTTGACCGACTCCACCCCGTCGGCGAGATTCCTCCAGAATCCGTTCAGATCCTCGGCCCCGGGAACCGGCCCGCCATTCCGATGACGGCGATGTGTGAAGGGTCAGCATCGAACATGTCGCCGTTGTCCATTACTTGTCTCCACTCGAAGATCCGCGACTGCGTCGCCTGTTCAGTCTCGCCCTGCCGCTCTTCCGGGCCTGTGCCAGCGCCGTTGCGTCCACTTTTCCTGTGTCGCTGTCGGACAGATAAGCGGTCAAGGCGCGCACCGAGGTGTATTGAAAGAGCGCGACCATGGGAGGGTTATCGCCATCATGGCGGAAATGCGGCTGCGCACCTCTGCCAGCAGGAGGGAGTGTCCTCCGAGGTCGAAGAAGTTGTCGTGGATGCCGATGTGGTCGATGCCGAGGACGTCCGTCCAGATGGCGGCGATGGTGGCTTCGACGTCATTGCGGGGCTCGGTGTATTGGGCGTCGAGATCGGGGCGGTCGTGGTCGGGGCGGGAGTGCGCGTCGGTCGACTTTGCCGTTGGGGTGAGGGGATGGCGTCCAGGTGGACGAACGCGGCGGGGACCATGTAGTCGGGCAGGGTGTCGCCGCACCACTGGCGCAGGGTGGTGGTTCCGGGGCGGGTGCCGGGTTGCGGGATGGTGTAGGCGATGAGGCGTTTGTCGCCGGGGAGTCCTCGCGGACGATGACCACGACCGACGAGATGTCCGGGTGCGCAGTCAGCCGTGATTCGATCTCACCGAGCTCGATGCGGAAGCCGCGGACCTTGACCTGGTCGTCGATGCGGCCGAGGAATTCGAGGTCGCCGGTGGGGAGCCATCGGACGAGGTCGCCGGTGCGGTAGACGCGGCGGGTGGTGCCGCCGAGTTCGATGTCGACGAACTTCTGCGTGGTGAGTTCGGGGCGGTTGAGGTAGCCGCGGGCGATGCCGGCGCCGCCGACGAGGAGTTCGCCGGGTACGCCGATGGGGACAAGCCCGTCGGTGCCGTCCACCACGAACACCTCGGCGTTCCCGATGGGCCGGCCTATCGGCACGCCACCGACCGCGGATCCGTCGTCGATGTATGCGGTGGCGACGACCGTCGTCTCCGTCGGACCGTAGCCGTTGATCAGCCGCTCACCCTTGGCCCATGTGCGCCAGGACTGGGGATTCGAAGCCTCGCCCCGACGATCAGGATTTCCAGTTGCGCCAGGAAAGCCGGATCGGTCCTTTCCAGAACGGAGGGCGGGAGGGTGGTGGTATTGACGCCATGGCGGCTGATGGTGTTCTCGAGATTGCCACCGGGCATCAGCTGGTCGCGGGAGGCCAGGACCAGTGACCCGCCGACCCCGAGAGTCGATTGGATCTCGAAGACCGACCCGTCGAAAGCGAAAGAAAGAACTGCAGCATCCGGCTTCCGGAGTGCATTCCGTATTCTCTCGCCAACGCATGGACCATGTTTCCGGCATTGGAGTGTCGGATCATGACGCCTTTGGGGTGCCGGTTGATCCGGAGGTGTAGATGACGTAGGCGAGGTTGTCGGGGTGGTGTGGTTTTCGGGGTTGGTGTCGGGGTGCCCGGTGAGTGTGTCGGTGTCGATGCAGATGGTGTGGCGGTTGGTGGTGGGGAGGCGGTGGAGGAGATGGTGTTGGGTGATGAGGACGGGTGCGGCTGTGTCGGTGAGCATGAACGCGAGGCGTTCGGTGGGGTATTCGGGGTCGAGGGGACGTAGGCGCCGCCTGCTTTGAGTACGGCGAGGAGGGAGGTGATCATGTCGGGTCCGCGGTCGAGGCAGAGTCCGACGAGGGTGTCGGGGCCGACGCCGAGGGTGCGCAGGTGGTGGGCGAGTTGGTTGGCCTTGGCGTTGAGTTGGGCGTAAGTCAGGTGCTGGTCGTCGAAGACCAGGGCGGTCGCGTCGGGCTGCTTGGCGGTGTGTGCTTCGACGAGTTGGTGGATGCACTGGTCGTCGGGGAAGGGGACGGCGGTGTCGTTCCACTCCACGAGCAGCTGGTGCTGTTCCGCCTCGGACAGCATCTGCACGTCGCTGATCCGGGCGGCGGGCTCGGCCACGACGGAGGCGAGGACGTTACGGTAGTGGCCCGCGAGTCGTTCCATGGTCGGTACGTCGAACAGGTCCGTGCTGTAGAGGAGTTGGGCCTTCAGACCCTCGTCCGTCTCCTGCATTGTCATGACGAGGTCGAAGGTGGCGCTGGCTTCGCCGGGTGTCTGGGGTTCGGTGGTGAGGCCGGTGAACTCCCAGGCTTCGTCGCCGGCGTTCTGCAGGATGAACATGACCTGGAAGAGGGGTGCGGGAGAGGTCGCGTTCGGGGGCGAGTTCTTCGACGAGCCGTTCGAAGGGCAGGTCCTGGTGGTCGTAGGCGGCCAGAGTGGTGTCCTTGACCCGGGCCAGGAGGTCTTCGAAGCGGGGTTTCCGGAGAGGTCGCTGCGGATGACGAGAGTGTTGACGAAGAAGCCGATGAGGCCTTCGATCTCGGCGCGGTTGCGGCCCGCGATCGAGTGCCCACCGCCACGTCGTCGCGGCGTCCGTAACGGCCGAGGAGCACGTCGAAGGCGGCCAACAACACCATGTACAGAGAAGTGCCGGTGGTGTTCGCCAGCGTCCGCAACTCCGCCACCAGGTCGGCAGGCACGTCGAAGGCGAACGAGGCGCCCTTGCCGGTGCGCTCCGGTGGACGCGGATGGTCGGTGGCGAGTTCGAAGGGTTCGAGCCCGGCGAGCTGCTTGCTCCAGTACCCGAGCTGGCGGTCAAGGATCTCGCCCTGCAGCCACTCGCGCTGCCAGAGAGCGAAGTCGGCGTACTGGACCGGCAGTTCGGGCAGCTCGGCGTCACGGCCATCCAGAGCTGCGGCGTACAACTCGCTGAGCTCGCGGGCGAGTACGCCGATGGACCAGCCATCCGAGACGATGTGATGCATCGCCAGGACCAGGACGTGATCGTCGTCTGACACGCGGATCAAAGCCACCCGAAGCAGTGCGTCCGCCGCGAGGTCGAACCCGCGCAACGCCTCCGCGTCCACCGCCTGACGCAGCCGCTCCTCGTCACCGGCGGCCGACAGGTCAAGGAGACGCATCCGTACGGGACCCGGCCGGTCCACGACCTGGACCGGCCTGCCGCCTTCGCCCATCACGAACCGGGTCCGCAACACCTCGTGCCGCGCGACAAGCCCCGAGAACGCCGCCTCCAACGCCCCGCATCCAACGGACCACGCAAGCGCAACCCGTACGACAGCTGATTCGTACCCAGCTCCAACTGCTCGAGAAGCCAGAGTCGTTGCTGCGCGAAGGACAACGGTAGCTCACCTGCACCGCGTGGCACCGGCACCAACTCCGCACCGGCCGCGGCCGAACTTGCGGTGTCGATCGCACGGGCTAGCTGTTCGACGGTGGGAGAGGTGAACAATGCCCGCACCAGGACTTCCCGCTTGAGCTCCTGCCGGAGCAGCGAGACCACTCGGGTGGCGAGGAGGAGTGTCCTCCGAGGTTGAAGAAGTTGTCGTGGATGCCGATGTGGTCGATGCCGAGGACGTCCGTCCAGATGGCGGCGATGGTGGCTTCGACGTCATTGCGGGGCTCGGTGTATTGGGCGTCGAGATCGGGGCGGTCGTGGTCGGGGGCGGGAGTGCGCGTCGGTCGACTTTGCCGTTGGGGTGAGGGGATGGCGTCCAGGTGGACGAACGCGGCGGGACCATGTAGTCGGGCAGGGTGTCGCCGCACCACTGGCGCAGGGTGGTGGTTCCGGGCGGGTGCCGGGTTGCGGGATGGTGTAGGCGATGAGGCGTTTGTCGCCGGGGAGTCCTCGCGGACGATGACCACGACCGACGAGATGTCCGGGTGCGCAGTCAGCCGTGATTCGATCTCACCGAGCTCGATGCGGAAGCCGCGGACCTTGACCTGGTCGTCGATGCGGCCGAGGAATTCGAGGTCGCCGGTGGGGAGCCATCGGACGAGGTCGCCGGTGCGGTAGACGCGGCGGGTGGTGCCGCCGAGTTCGATGTCGACGAACTTCTGCGTGGTGAGTTCGGGGCGGTTGAGGTAGCCGCGGGCGATGCCGGCGCCGCCGACGAGGAGTTCGCCGGGTACGCCGATGGGGACAAGCCCGTCGGTGCCGTCCACCACGAACACCTCGGTATTCGGTGCGGGTCCGCCGATCGGCATGGACTGGGTGTCCGGGCTGTCCGGGCTGTCCGGGCGGACCCGGAACAGAGTCGTGTCCCCAGTTCTCCGTGGGGCCGTATGCCTGAATCAGCAGTTCGGGTGCATGCACGCTATATATCAGGGAGTCAGCTTCGCCCCTGGTGACCTTTTCACCGCTGTATTTCCCGAATCGCATGCCGTCGAAAAGGTCCGGGCAGGCCGCCACGTGATGGTTGAACACCGACGAGCTCAACTGCATCGCCGTGACGCCACGAGCCCGCGCAACGGTCCGGAGCTGGAATGGATTTCGGATCTCGTCGCGTGAGAAGAGGACGAGCCCCGCCCCAGACGTCAGGGCTCCCCAGCATTCCATCGCGCACACGTCCCAGGAGAAGCTGGCTATTTGTGCCACACGGTCGTCAGGAGTCAGCAGTTCAATCCAGTTGTGATGCACCTGCCGTGCAAGGGATTGATGGTGGGCCATGACGCCTTTGGGGTGCCGGTTGATCCGGAGGTGTAGATGACGTAGGCGAGGTTGTCGGGGTGGTGTGGTTTTCGGGGTTGGTGTCGGGGTGCCCGGTGAGTGTGTCGGTGTCGATGCAGATGGTGTGGCGGTTGGTGGTGGGGAGGCGGTGGAGGAGATGGTGTTGGGTGATGAGGACGGGTGCGGCTGTGTCGGTGAGCATGAACGCGAGGCGTTCGGTGGGGTATTCGGGGTCGAGGGGACGTAGGCGCCGCCTGCTTGAGTACGGCGAGGAGGGAGGTGATCATGTCGGGTCCGCGGTCGAGGCAGAGTCCGACGAGGGTGTCGGGGCCGACGCCGAGGGTGCGCAGGTGGTGGGCGAGTTGGTTGGCCTTGGCGTTGAGTTGGGCGTAAGTCAGGTGCTGGTCGTCGAAGACCAGGGCGGTCGCGTCGGGCTGCTTGGCGGTGTGTGCTTCGACGAGTTGGTGGATGCACTGGTCGTCGGGGAAGGGGACGGCGGTGTCGTTCCACTCCACGAGCAGCTGGTGCTGTTCCGCCTCGGACAGCATCTGCACGTCGCTGATCCGGGCGGCGGGCTCGGCCACGACGGAGGCGAGGACGTTACGGTAGTGGCCCGCGAGTCGTTCCATGGTCGGTACGTCGAACAGGTCCGTGCTGTAGAGGAGTTGGGCCTTCAGACCCTCGTCCGTCTCCTGCATTGTCATGACGAGGTCGAAGGTGGCGCTGGCTTCGCCGGGTGTCTGGGGTTCGGTGGTGAGGCCGGTGAACTCCCAGGCTTCGTCGCCGGCGTTCTGCAGGATGAACATGACCTGGAAGAGGGGGTGCGGGAGAGGTCGCGTTCGGGGGCGAGTTCTTCGACGAGCCGTTCGAAGGGCAGGTCCTGGTGGTCGTAGGCGGCCAGAGTGGTGTCCTTGACCCGGGCCAGGAGGTCTTCGAAGCGGGGGTTTCCGGAGAGGTCGCTGCGGATGACGAGAGTGTTGACGAAGAAGCCGATGAGGCCTTCGATCTCGGCGCGGTTGCGGCCCGCGATCGGAGTGCCCACCGCCACGTCGTCGCGGCGTCCGTAACGGCCGAGGAGCACGTCGAAGGCGGCCAACAACACCATGTACAGAGAAGTGCCGGTGGTGTTCGCCAGCGTCCGCAACTCCGCCACCAGGTCGGCAGGCACGTCGAAGGCGAACGAGGCGCCCTTGCCGGTGCGCTCCGGTGGACGCGGATGGTCGGTGGCGAGTTCGAAGGGTTCGAGCCCGGCGAGCTGCTTGCTCCAGTACCCGAGCTGGCGGTCAAGGATCTCGCCCTGCAGCCACTCGCGCTGCCAGAGAGCGAAGTCGGCGTACTGGACCGGCAGTTCGGGCAGCTCGGCGTCACGGCCATCCAGAGCTGCGGCGTACAACTCGCTGAGCTCGCGGGCGAGTACGCCGATGGACCAGCCATCCGAGACGATGTGATGCATCGCCAGGACCAGGACGTGATCGTCGTCTGACACGCGGATCAAAGCCACCCGAAGCAGTGCGTCCGCCGCGAGGTCGAACCCGCGCAACGCCTCCGCGTCCACCGCCTGACGCAGCCGCTCCTCGTCACCGGCGGCCGACAGGTCAAGGAGACGCATCCGTACGGGACCCGGCCGGTCCACGACCTGGACCGGCCTGCCGCCTTCGCCCATCACGAACCGGGTCCGCAACACCTCGTGCCGCGCGACAAGCCCCGAGAACGCCGCCTCCAACGCCCCGCATCCAACGGACCACGCAAGCGCAGCACCCGGGGTACCAGATACTCCTGCGGATTGAGGCCCAACTGGCTTAGAAACCAGAGGCGTTGCTGCGCGAACGACAGAGGCAGTGCCTCCTCGCCGAGCTGCTTCTGCACACCTTGCTCGTCCGCATCCCTTCGATTCGTGAGATGAGACGGAGCACTGGTTTCATAGGACGTCACCGCGACTCAAACCCTTCGTTCAGTCCAGGGGTGTCATTTTTCTGGTAGTGCGACCGACGCCGCCAGGCAATCGTGCTGCCCTCAGTTGACCGGGCGTATGACTACTCGCGTTGCGTGAGTTGACGTGAATGCTGCGGACCGGGTGGCGGAGGGCCACTGATGTGTGCGGCGCAAAATGCTGTACCTATGATGAATTTGAGTGGGTCAACGCGAGTTGCTCGGCCGGTCCAGTATCGCTAGCCAGGAATTCGAAATCACCGAATTCGAATGATTTGGCCATAGTGATTCCCTCTGGATCTCTTCGGTTGGAGCCTTGAGCTCTCCCTGATCGCAGACGGTACGGCCTGCGGTGCTCCCGGTAAATCCTTCCGTGGGTGCACGGTCGTGGGAGTTGGGCCTATCGAAGGGCTTGGTTCGGCCTTTCCTCCCCATGTGGGAGGAAAGGCCGAACGTCTGCCAGCGCTGCGATGTAACGAGGGCCCGTGTGAACTTCCGCACGGGTCCTCGTTACGTCGGTCGCTCAGCCCTTTCGGGGCAGCTCATCCGAGATGAAGTCCGCCAGGTCGGCGATGCTCTGTCCGCTGAGCATTCTTGCGAGTGGTACGACGACGCCGTATTCGCGTTGCATCTCGCTGCGTACCTCGGTGGCCATAAGTGAGTCCAGGCCCTGTCGGTTGATGGGCTTGCGGACGTTCAGGCGTTGTGTGGGGAGTCCGAGGGCTTTGGCGATCCGTTGGACCAGGAAGTCCTGGATGCTTGCCGGTTCTCCGCCGGATGCCGGCGCAGTGGCCTTGGTGACCGGTGTGGATGCGGCAGGCGCGACAGGCACGGCGGCTGGGACCGGCGCGGCAGCCGCGACGCGCACAGGCTCCGCTTCCCGCTCCGTCCCGAGCCCCGTTCCCGACTCCGTCCCGAGCAGCTCACGCAACAGCGGGTCACGTGCCGGGTCGGGATACGAGGCGCTCCAACGCGCCCAGTCCGCGCGCAGAACGCTCACTTGTCGGGCCGTCCCGCTCAGCAGCTGCTGGAGCATGGCGATGCCCTCCTCCGGGGTGAAGCTCTCCATGCCCTGAGGTGCCAGGCCCCGGCCGTGCTCCTCGGTGTACTGGGCCACCATGCCCACCGAGTCCCAGAACCCCAGTTGATAGAGAGCGCCGGAAGACCCAGGTCCCGCCGATGGTGTGCCAGTGCGTCGAGCGCCGCGTTGGCGGCGGCGTACGCGCTCAGGCGGGCGAGCCCAAGATCGCCGAGCCGGAGGAGAAGAGTACGAAGAAGTCGAGCCGTTCGTCCGCGAGGAGACGGTGCAGGTTCCATGCCCCGGTGGCCTTCGGCCGGACCATGGCACGGAACTGCTCGGTGTCCAGTTCGGCGGCTGAGATCAGGTCGAGGACACCGGCGGCGTGAATAACGCCCCGTACCGGCGGCCTGCCGTCGCGAGCCTGCTCGTGCAGCAGGTCGCGCATCCGGCCTCGTCGGCCACGTCGACCGCGTGATAGGTCACCCGCGCACCGGTGCGCTCGAGTCGGCGGAGCTCTCACCCCGATCGCCCAGCGGGCTGCGGCCGACGAGCATCAGATGCCTGGCACCCCGCTCGACCAGCCAGCCGGCGAGCTTGAGGCCGATGCCGCCGAGGCCTCCGGTGACCAGGTACGTGCCGTCGGGCGCCATCCGCACCGCGTCGGCGGCGGGCGCGGCCATGAGCGCCGCAGCCTGTTCCGTCGCCTCGCCTGCCGCGTCCCCGGCTCCGTCAGCCGTGTCGAATGCGTCGAACCGGACGAGGACCTTGCCGATGTGCTTGGCCCGCGCCATCTGCCGGAACGCCGACTCGACGTCCCCGATGTCGTACACCTCGTACGGCAGCGGCTCGATGGCGCGTCCTTCGACGAGTTGGAGCACTCGCTCCAACAGCGCTCCGGCCTTCTGAGGCCGGGTGCGGAAGATGTCGATGACGTCCACCGAGAAGAACGCCAGGTTCTTGGCGAACGGGCGCAGGCCGATGGAGCTGTTCTCGATCAGGTTCTTCTTGCTCAGCTCGACGTACCTGCCGTAGGGCGTAAGCAGGGACAGGTTCTGGGGTATCGCCTCGTCGGCGAGGGAGTTGAGGACGACGTGCACGCCTTCCCGCGCGTCGCCACCATGACCGACTCCGCGAAGTCACCGGAGCGCGAGTCCGCAACGTGCTTGACGCCCATGGCCTTGAGCAGCGCGCGCTTTGCGGGCTGCCCGCGGTCGCGTAGATCTCCGCACCGCGCCAGCGCGCGATCTGCAGCGCGGCAAGGCCGACGCCGCCGGTCGCCGAGTGGATCAGGACCCGCTCGCCGGGCGCTAGGTTCGCCAGCTCGCACAGTCCGTAGTACGCCGTGAGGTAGGCCGCGGGAGGGTGAGGGCCTCCTCGGCCGTCAGCCGCGCGGGGATCTTGCCCACCAGGTGGGCGTTGGTGACTACGTGGCTGGCCAGGGACCCTCGGAGAGGGCGACTACTTCCTCGCCGACACGCAGTCCGGCCACGCCCTCGCCGATCGCCGAGATGACACCGGCGCACTCCCAGCCGAGCTTCGCGCCCTCGGGCGCACCGGGGTAGCGGCCCATCGCAGTCAGCACGTCACGGTAGTTGAGCGCCGCATGGGTTACCCGGATCTCGACCTCGCCAGCCTGCGGCCGACGGTGCTCGGCAGGCAGCGGTCCGAGCTGGTCGAGGAGGCCCACCGCCCGGGTGTTGATCTCGAAGCGGTTCCGGAACGCGGCCGCCGTGCGCTGCCGAGGATCAGGACGCGCGCCGACGGTGCCGGGCACGGATGGTGCGTGTGCGTGTCGCACGAGCCGTGCCACGTACCGCTGACCGGCCCGGAAGGCGATCTGGTTCTCGGCACCGCCCGTTCCGCCGCCCGCACTCTCGGACAGCAGTTCGGCTGCCAGCAGGTCGGCGGAGCCGCTCCGGAACCGGCCGGCAGGTCGACGAGGACCGTGCGCCACTGGCTGTACTCCTGGATCAGCGAGCGGCCGAAGCCCCACACCATCGACTGGCCGACGGTGACCGTGCCGTCCTGGCCGGGCAGGTGCTGTGCGCCCTCCGTGACGAGCCACACCGGCGCGGCGGGCCACGGCGTCGTGTCCATGGCCTGGAAGAGGTGCAACACGCTGTGGCAGCCGAGCCGTTCGGCCACGGCCACCCGGGCCGCGGCGTCGTCGCCAGCCCCTTCCGGGTCGTCGGCGTCGCGGGCCCACAGGTGCACGACGCCCTCGCACTCGGCGTCCCCGGTCTCCTCGCGCACGTCGGTGAGGAGGGTGCGGTAGCCGTCGGCCGATGCGGGTCGAGCTCGAAACGGTTCGCGTCGAGCTTGCGGTAGGCGGCTCCCGGGGTCACGACGATGGCGCGGCCGCCGATGCGGGCGGACAGGGCGTCGGCCGTGTCGCCGGAGTCGGCGAACAGCAGCCAGAAGCCGGTGCGCGGACGGCCGTTCGCGGCGTGGGCGCGGGCCGCCAGACGACCTCGTGCAGCCATTCCGCGACGTTCTGGCCGGTCTCCTGAGGAATGAGGAAGTGCAGCCGCAGGCCTTCGAACTCGGCGAGCAGGGTGCCGTCCTCGTCGCGAATCTCGACGTCGCCGACGATGGCGTCGGCGCGGACCTCGGTGCGTACTGCGTGGCTCCACAGGGGCCGCTCGGGCGCCGGTGGATGCGGACGCGGTTGATGCCGCCGAGGACGAAAGCGTCGTGCTCGCTGTCGGAGCCGAACCCTTCGGTCACCGCCGCCAGGGTGTGGCCGCAGGCGTCGAGCAGCGCCGGGTGGAAGTGGTGCCGAGGGACGCCGTCGCGGATCGCCTCGGGGATCTCGATGCGCGCGAGCGCCTCACCGTCCCGGCACCACAGCCGGGTGATGCCCTTGAAGACTCCGCGCCACTGGTTCCCCTTGGCCGCGTAGCGGCGGTAGAACTCCTCGCTGCTCGCCTCCCGGGTGCGCCCTGTACGGCCTCGCGGGACTCGCCGGTGCCGAGCTGCGCTGCCGGTGCCGTGGGGTCGAGGTGTCCTGTGACGTTGCGCCGATAGGTGTCCTCGTCGCTGTAGCGGGTGCTGACCTCGAAGGTCCAGCTCCCGTCGGCGGCCTGTGTCAGGGCGACCCGCAGGACCGGCGGCTCCTCGCCCGGCGGCAGGAAGATCCCTCGTGGTAGGTGATTCCCTGGATCGCGGGCGTCGTCCCGAAGACGGTGGCGGCCGCGGCGGACACCAGCTCGACGGATGCGGTGCCGGGGACGATCACGATGTCCTGCACCTGGTGGTCGCGCACATAGGCGTTGCCTTCGAGGTCCAAGGGCGCTTCCCAGACGTGTCCGGCACCGGCCACCGGGCTCCCCAGCATCGGGTGGGCGTGCGGAAGCACGGAGCGGCCGTGCGCACCGGCGGCCGCACCGCCGGCAGGCGTCTCGGGGAACCAGTACGTCTGCCGCTGCCAGGCAGGTCCTGGCAGTCGTACGTAGCGTGCCTCGGGCTCGAAGACCCGGCCCAGGTCGACCGGGTGTCCGCTCAAGTGGAGCGCGGCCAGCGAGTCGAGGAGGGTCGCGGACTCGGACTCGTTGCGGCGGGTGGAACCCACCGTGAGGCTGTCGCCGTTCGTCCCGTCGATGTACTCGCGCATCCCCGGGTGAGGATCGGGTGCGGGCTGATCTCGACGAGCAGCGTGGGCCCGTCGGCCAGCAGCTTCTCGATCACCGGGCCGAAGTACACCGGCTCGCGCAGGTTGCGGGCCCAGTAGTCGGCGTCGAGGCCGCTGCCGTCCAGCGGTTCCTGCACGACGGTCGAGTACATGGGGACGCTGCCGGCGCGCGGAGCGAGGTGCTGCAGCCGGTCGAGCAGCGGCTGGCGCAGCGGCTCCACCTGCGGGCCGTGCGAGGCGAAGTCGACCCGCACCAGGCGGCAGAAGACCCCGCGCTGCTGCAGCGTGGCGAGCAGCTCGCGCATGGCGTCCCGGTCACCGGACAGGATGGTGGACACTGGGCCGTTGATCGCGGCCACCGAGATGAGGTCGGCGTACGGCTCCAGTTCGCGGGCGGCGCCCTCGGCGCTCAGCTCGACGGAGGCCATCACCCCTGACCGGACACCTCCTGGGCCAGGGCGCTGCGCCGGCAGATGACGGCGGCGGCGTCCGGCACGCTCAAGGAGCCCGCCACACAGGCCGCGGCCGCCTCTCCCATGCTGTGGCCGACGACGAAGTCGGGCTCCACACCCCACGCACGCCACAGCGCAGCCAGGGCGACCTCCATCGCCCACAGGGTCGGCTGGATGACGTCGACGCCGTCCAGCTCGGTGCCGTCGGTCAGCCGCTCGATCACGGACCAACCGGTCTCGGCACGGATCGCCGCGTCACACTCCTCCATGGCGCGCCGGAAATCCGTTTGCGTACGCAGGAGTTCACGTCCCATGCCGACCCACTGCGAGCCTTGTCCCGGAAGACGAACACCACCTGGGCGCGCCGCTCGTACACGTCGTCGGCCGACCGCAGCAGGGCGGTCGCCTCGCCGTCGAGGAACGCGCCGAGCTTGCCCACGACGTCCCTGTGGGACTTGCCGACGACGGTCAGGCGGCTCTCGCGGTGCTCACGGCGGGTGGCCGCGCTGAAGGCGACGTCACGCAGCGGTAGTTCACTGCCCGCGCCGCCCGGCTCCAGATGGCGCACGTAGCTCTCCACCACGTCGCGGAGGGTCTCCGGCTGGTGCGAGGACAGCGTCAGGAGCCGGGGTCTCCTCGTGTGGGACCTCCGAGTCCGTCGGGCCCGCCGTCGCATCCGGGGCCGCAGCCTGGACCGGAGCGGGCGGTAGGCGCCGAGCACGATGTGCGCGTTGGTGCCGGAGATGCCGAACGAGCTCACGCCCGCGAGCCCGGGCCGCTCATCCTGGGGCCACGGCCGGGTCGCCTGCGGCACCTCGACGGGGACTTTCTCCCAGTCGATCGCCGACGTCAGCTCGGAGCTGTGCAGGCTGGCCGGGATGGTGCCGTTCTCCAGGCAGAGCACGGTCTTGATCAGGCCCGCGATGCCCGCGGCGCCCTCGCAGTGGCCGATGTTCGACTTCACCGAGCCCACCACGAGCGGCTGACCTGCGGCGCGCCCTCGCCGAGCACGGCCGTCAGGGCGCGGAGCTCGACCGGTCGCCGACCCGGGTGCCCGTGCCGTGCGCCTCCACGTAGTCGACCTGGGACGGGTCCACTCCGGCGTCGCTGTAGGCGGCGCGCAGGGTCTGTTCCTGGCCCGACTGCGCGGGCGCGATCATCGCGCCGCCGTTGCGGCCGTCGTTGAGGGTCGCGGAGCCGTGGATGACCGCGCGGATGGCGTCGCCGTCCGCGATCGCGTCGTCAAGGAGCTTGAGCACGACGATGCCGATGCCCTCGCTGCGCACGAATCCGTCCGCGTCGGCGGAGGCGAACTTGCACCGGCCGTCGGGCGACAGCATCTTCCCGTTCGAGAAGGTGATGCTCTCCTCGGGACGAGGACGAGATTGATCCACCGACCAGGGCGAGCGTCGACTCGCCGTTGCGCAGGCTCCGGCAGGCCAGGTGGACGGCGGTAAGGGATGACGAGCACGCGGTGTCGACCGTGAAGCTCGGGCCCTGCAGGTCGAAGGCGTAGGAGAGCCGGCCCGACAGGACGCTGGGGGCGGTGCCGGGGTTGGCGTAGAGGTCCAGGACGCCCGAACGGATCATCGTATCCCAGTAGTTGCGGCCCATGGATCCGATGAACACGCCGGTGGTGGCGGCGGACAGGTGTTCCCTGGTGAGTCCGGCGTCGTCGACCGCGGTCGCGGTTGTCTCCAGGAGGAGCCGCTGCTGCGGGTCCATGTGCTGGACTCGCGGGCGCGATGCCGAAGAAGTCCGCGTCGAACTCGTCGATGTCGTCGAGGAACCCGCCCGACCTGCTGATGAGCTTGCCCGGGGTGCCGGGGCGCGGGTCGTACACCTCGTCGATGTCGAACCGGCTGGGCGGCACCTCGACGATGCTGTCGTGCCCGTCGCACAGCCGCTTCCAGTACTCCGTCAGGTCATTGGCCTGCGGGAACTTGCAGGCCATGCCGACGACGGCGATGGCGGGACCGGCGGCGCCGGGCAGCGTCGCGGACGGCACGGCGGCCGGACCGCCCTTCTCCGCCTCGGTGTTGTCGTCCGCCGCGCGCTCGGGAGTTACGTTTCCCGCGCGGTTCTTCGGGCGTCGGCCGAACGCTCTCGGCGCTTGCGATTGGCCATCTCTTCTTTGCTCCTCAGATCTTTCATATCGCCCATGAAGCGGCGGTGCCGATGGTCAATACGGCACTGCTGACCACGAATCCCGGTGCCGCGCCCGCGAGCAGGACGTGGTCCCCGGGCTCGAGCTGCCCGGTGGTGACGAGGTGGTCGAGCGCCACGACGTGGTCGCTGGCCCCAGGTGGCCGACGGTCCTGCCGAAGTCCCAGGTCGACGTGGACTCCGCGAGCCCGAGGGGTTCCAGGAAGTACTGCTCGACGAGGTACTGGCCCTGGTTGACGTAGATGGCCTTCTTGACGTCCGCGACGCCGATCCCGGCCTCGTCCAAGGTGCGCAGGGCCACCTCGCCCTGCTGCTTGGCGATGAGCTCGTTGACCTCGGCGAGCGACCGGTCGGTACGCCCGAAGTGGCGGGCGCGCTCCATCATGTCGATGGTCTCCCGCGTCTCCCCGCCGAACAGCGGCTCGGCCCCGCGGTGCAGCGCCTCGAGCTCGGGGACCAGGACGTGGTTGACCGACCGCACCTGCGCGAAGCCGCTCGCGGTGTCCAGGAGCATCGCGCTGCCCGCGTCACCGATCACGGTGCCGGGACCGTAGCCGCGCCAGCGGTCGAACTTCGGGGACGTGGAGTTGTCCGACGTGGTCAGCAGCGCGGTCGTGCGCGAGGGATCCAGGTGGAGCTGCCCGGCCGCCAGTTCCAGCGCGGCCAGCATGCCGTTGCAGCCCTGCCGCACCTCGAAGGCCGGGATGGCTCCGGTGCCCAGCTCCCGGGTGATGTAGCCGCCCGGGTTCCACATCTCGGGGCCCTGCCGCAACACGCAGGCGTGCACCAGCAGGTCCACCGCCGCCGGGTCCTGGCCGGCCCGGTCGATGGCCTCCTTGGCGGCCGATACGGCCATCTCCACCGGCGGGGTGTCATCGGCGATGAGAGTCCCGGTGACACCCGAGTCCAGCATGAGGATCTCTTCGTACAGACCGAGCTCGATGGCCCGGCGGCTGCTCATCCGCTGCGGAAGGTAGGTGCCCAGGCCGCTGACATAAAGGTTTTCGAGTTTCATTCGCGTCTCCTGGTCAGTCGTTACCGCGACGAACGGCGCGACAGGTTCCGGCTGATGACCGCGCCGATCTCGCGCAGCGGTCCTGGCTCCGTCATCTCCGTGTGCTCACAGGCGATCAGGTGGTTTTCCACCTGGCCCTTCACGTACGGCTCCCAGGCCTCGAAGCTCATCCAGTCCTCGACCTTGCCCTCGGTGGCGGTGAAGAAGAGCACGTCCCCGTCGAAGATCTCGGGGTCGTACGCGTCCATGAGGTGGATGTTGTTGATGACGATGTCGACGAGCCCGCGCACCTGTTCCGTCTCCAGGTTGGCCAGGACGCTGCTCTCCGCCCTGATCAGCTCCAGGAGCTCGGTGAGGTCGGTGGTCTCCGTGATCTCCTCGTCGATGTCGAGCCCGACGTAGTCGAGGAGGAGCTTGAGGGCTTCACGGTCGCCGGGGATCTTGTCGCCGAACTGGGTCTCGGGATACGAGTCCAGCATCGCGAGGAGATCGACCTCTTCGCCGAGCTCGCGCAGGTGAACGCCCATGGCGAAGGCAACGACACCGCCGTACGACCAGCCGAGCAGCCGGTAGGGGCCCTCCGGCTGAACGCTGCGCAGCGTGTCCACGTAGTCGGCCGCCATCTCCTTGAGCGTGCTGGGCCGCTCCTCCTCACCCGCGATGCCGCGGGCCTGCAGGCCGTAGATCGGGTACTCCGAGTGGAGACCGCTCATCAGGCCCGAGTAGCACCAGCTCAGGCCGCCCGCGGGTGCACGCAGAACAGCGGGTCCTGCTGCCCTGCGGCCGCAGCGGCAGCAGCGTCTCGAGTGCCTCGCCGGCGTCGTCGGAGTTGAGGCGTTCGGCGAGGCCGGACACCGTCGGCGCCTCGAAGACCGTCCTGATGGTGTGCTTGACGCCGAAGGTCGCCTGGATGCGGCTGGTGAGGCGGGTGGCGAGGAGGAGTGGCCGCCGAGTTCGAAGAAGTTGTCGTCGATGCCGACCCGGGGAGCCGAGCACCTCGGCGAACAGCGCGGCAAGGAGCTCCTCGCGGGTGTGCGCGGCGCACGGTCGGTGACGGCCGTGGTGAAGTCGGGGGCGGGCAGGGCCTCGCGGTCCAACTTGCCGTTCGCCGTCAACGGCAGCCGGTCCATGATCACGACGGCGGCCGGAACCATGTACTCCGGCAGCGTCTCGCCCAGACCTTGACGGATCTCGGTGACGTCGATGTCGGTGCCGGTGGTGGGGACGGCGTAGCCGACGAGTTGTTTGTCGCCGGGCTGATCGGTGCGGACGACGGCGGCGGCCTGGGCCACACCCGGCTGGGCGGCGAGCGAGGCCTCGATCTCGCCCAGCTCGATGCGGAAGCCGCGGATCTTGACCTGGTCGTCGGCGCGTCCGAGGTACTCCAGCTCGCCCTCGGTGTTCCAGCGGACCAGGTCGCCGGAGCGGTACATGCGGGAGCCGGGCGCCCCGAAGGGGTCAGCGATGAACCGCTCCGAGGTCAGCCCTGCCCTGCCGAGATAGCCGCGCGCAAGGCCCGCGCCCGCGACGTACAGCTCACCGACCACGCCGGGCGGCGCGAGACGCAGGTCGGCGTCGAGGACGTAGAGGCGCAGGTCGGGGATGCCGCGTCCGATGGGGCTGAGGGTGGAGCCGGTGGAGGCGGCATCCATGGTGGTGTAGGTGACGTGGACGGTGGTTTCGGTGATGCCGTACATGTTGACGAGCACCGGTGCGTTGTCCGGGTGGCGTTGGTACCAGGTGGTGAGGCGGCTGGGGTCGAGGGCTTCGCCGCCGAAGATGACGTGGCGCAGGGCCAGGTTCTTGCCAGCTGCGGGTCTTCTTCGTCTGCCTGGATGAGCTGGTAGAACGCGGACGGGGTCTGGTTGAGGACGGTGACCTGTTCGCGTGCGAGGAGGCGCAGGAACTCTTCGGGGTGCGGGTGGTGGCGTAGGGCACGACGACGAGGCGGCCGCCGCGCAGGAGGGGTCCCCAGATTTCCCAGACGGAGAAGTCGAAGGCGTAGGAGTGGAACAGGGTCCATACGTCGTCGGGTCCGAAGTTGAACCAGTGGTCGGTGGCGTCCAGCAGGCGCAGCACGTTGGCGTGCGGGATGAGGACGCCCTGGGCTTGCCGGTGGAGCCGGAGGTGTAGATGACGTAGGCGGTGTTGCCCGGGCCCAGTGCTACCACCCGCTCCGCGTCCGTGACGTTCCCGGTCTCCTGGAACGCGAGCGTCTCAGTCACAGGCTCGCTGTCCAACAGCACAGACGGTGTGTCGGTGTGGGGAGTTGGCCGGCGATGGCGGTGGTGGTGACCAGGCGGGTCGGCTGGGCGTCGTTGAGGGTGTAGGCGAGTCGGTCGGCGGGGTAGTCCGGGTCGAGCGGCACGTATGCGGCACCGGCCTTGAGGACACCGAGTACTCCGACGACGAGGTCGAGGAGCGTGGCAGGGCGAGGGCCACCATCTGCTCGGGGCCCACGCCCTCGGCGATGAGGAGTCGGGCGAGCTGGTTGGCGCGGGCGTTGAGTTCGCCGTACGTCAGTTGCTGGTCGTCGCAGGTGAGTGCCACCGTGTCCGGGGCCTGTGCGACGCGGGCTTCGAAGATGTCGGGAATGCGGCCGGGCTCGGTCTGCGGGCCGGGCGGGTTCCACTCGACAAGGAGCTGCTGGCGTTCCTGTGCGGTGAGTACGTCGATCCGGCCCACCCGCAGCTCAGGATCCTCGACAACCGCCCGAAGAACGGCGACGAACTGGGAGGCGATCCGGTCGACCGTTGCGGCGTCGAGCTGGTCGGGGCGGTATCCCAGGTTGACCTGGGTCTCCTTGCCGGGCAGTACGGCGAGGCTCAGCGGGTAGTGCGTGGCGTCGTGGCCCTGCGCGTCGACCAGGCGGAGCCCGTCGAGGGTGCCGCCGAGGTTGTCGGCGTCGAGGGGTAGTTCTCGAAGACCGTTGTGGTGTCGAAGAGTTCACCGACACCGGCCGTCTGCTGGATGTCCGCCAGGCTCAGGTACTGGTGGTCGAGGAGCTCGGTCTGCTCCTGCTGTATGCGGGTCAGGAGGTCGATAAGCGACTCGGAGGAGTCGAGGCGGACGCGGACTGGGACGGTGTTGATGAAGAGGCCGACCATGGTCTCGATGCCGCGGATCTCGCCGGGGCGTCCGGAGACGGTGGTGCCGAAGACGACGTCGTCGCGGCCGGTGAGCGAGCTGAGCAGCAGTGCCCAGGCGCCCTGGACGAGGGTGTTCATGGTGAGGCCGCGGCCGCGCGCCAACTCCTTGAGCTGGGCGGTTAGGTCGGCGGATACCGTGCGCGTGATCTTCTCGGGTACGGCGGTGTCCTCGTCCGCCTCGGCGGGGCCAGGCGGCACGGCTCCTCCAGGCCGGCCAGGGCCTTGGTCCAGGCGGCCTTGGAGGCGTCGCGGTCCTGGCGCACCAGCCACGTCAAGTACTCCTTGTACGGCGCCACGCGCGGCAGTCCCGCACCGTCACCACCCGCGCCGTACAGCGCGAACAAATCCTGGATCAGCACCGGCATCGACCAGCCGTCCAGCAAGATGTGATGGACCGTGAGAAGGAAGACGAACCGCTCGTCCTCGAGGCGGATCAGCGTGAACCGCAGCAGCGGTGGGCGGGCCATGTCGAAGCGACGGGCCCTCTCCTCGTCCACCACCCGCTCCAGCTCGGCGGGACGCGCGTCATCGCCGTGCTCCCGCAGGTCGACGACCTGCCAGGGCACCTTCACATCGCTGGCGATCACCTGGACGGGCTGGCCCTTCTGCTGCCGGCGCTGACGGAATCCGGCACGGAGGTTCGCGTGCCGCTTCAGTACCGCGTCGGCAGCGGCATACAGTCGCTCCTCGTCCGGGCGCCCCTCGAATTCAAGGGCGAGCTGTACCACGTACACATCAGGGGACTGCTCGTCGTAGAGCGCGTGAAAGAGTAGTCCTTCTTGCAGCGGTGTGAGCGGAAAGATGTTCTCCAGGCGTGACTTACTCACAGGTGGTCCTCCCCATATACAAAATCCAACTCGTCTTCAAATTCATCGATTTCGCTCTGACTCAGCTCCAACAAGGACATGTCCGAGGGAGTGCGCCCGCCCGCCTCCGGGTCGTCCGCGTGCTCGGCGAGGGTGTTGAGCTCGGCGATCCAGGCGTCGCCGAGCTCGCGCACGTCGCCCTCGGTGAGCAGCTCCCGCGACCAGGTGCAGGTGATCGTCAACTGTGGTCCGTCCGCGTGGTCGTGGGTGATGGCGTTGACGCCGAGGGCGTGGAGCAGCGGCATCCGCTGGTCACCCGCGCCTTCGAGCGCGTCGTTCTCCGCCGCCATGCCCCAGTCCTCCGCCTGCGGCGCGGAGAACCGGCCCAGGTAGTTGAAGGCGATCTGGGGCTGCGGCAGTTGGGCGAGATCCGCTCCGGTGTGCGGGTTGAGGTGGCGGAGCAGCCCATAGCCGATGCCGTTGTCGGGCAGCGTCCTGAGCTGCTCCTTGACGAGCTTCAGCGCTTCGTCGGCGAGGTGGCCGTCCAGCTCCCGCGCCTCGGTGCCGACCGGGCCGAGGTCGAGGCGAGCGGGATAGATGTTGGTGAACCAGCCCGCCGTGCGGGAGAGTTCGACGTCATCGGTGATGTCCTGGCGCCCGTGTCCTTCCAGGTCCACGAGAAGCGACCGGTCACCGTCCGCGCCACGAGAGCTCCGCCACTGACCGAAGGCCAGCGCGAGACCGGTCAGCAGCACGTCATTGACGCCGCAGAAGTACAGAGACGGCACGCGCGTCAGTAGAGGCGTGGTCTGTTCGGTGGACAGTGTCCAGGAGAGGGATGTGGCGCTGCCGAGCGTGTCGCGTGCCGGGTCCAGCTGTCGTGCGCCCAGGAGGGGTTCTGGCTCCTGGAGCACCTTCTCCCAGAGCGGCAACTCCTTGACACGGGTGGGGTTCTGGGCTTCTTCGGTGAGGAGGTGGCCCACCGGCGGAAAGAGGTGCCGGTCGTCGGCAGCGTGATGGGCCGGCCTGCGGTGACGGCCTCCCAGGCTGTGGCGAGGTCGGGCAGGAGGATGCGCCAGGAGACCCCGTCGACGACGAGGTGGTGCAGGACCAGGAGCAGCCGTCCCGGCGTGAAGGTGCCTGCGTCGAACCAGACGGCTCGCACCATTACGCCCGCGCTCGGGTCCAGGAGTTCCTGGGCTTCGTGCAGCCCGGCAGTCACGGCGGTGCGCAGTGCGGCGTCGTCCAGGCCGGAGACGTCGACGCGCGCCAGACGGTCCGCGGCTCGCACCGCACCGGGCTCGGCGATGTGCAGCGACCGGTCGCCGACTGCTCCGATCAGGCTTGCGCGCAGGACGTCGTGGTGATTGAGGACGGCCTGCAGGACGTTGGTCAGGCGCTCCTTCGTGGCTCCGGCGGGGACGCGTACGAGGACGGACTGCTGGAACTTTCGAAGCCGGTCCCGTCCACGTCGAAGGCGTGCATGACGGGGTGAGCGGTACGGCGCCCGTGCCGTCGTCGGCTGGACCTGCGGCCGCCGAGGACTCCACTTCCCGTGCGGCCAGGGCGAGGTCGGCGACGGTCGGGTTCTGGAAGATGTCGCGCGCGGAGACGATGAGTCCGGCTTCGCGGGCCCGGCTGACCAGCTGGATCGAGATGATGCTGTCGCCGCCGAGGTCGAAGAAGCTGTCGTCGATACCGACCCGCGGCAGGTGCAACACCTCCGCGAACAAGGCGCACAGCGCTTCCTCGTGAGGCGTGCGGGCCGCGCGGTCGCCCACCGAATCCGTGAAGTCGGGGCGGGCAGGGCCTTGCGGTCCAGCTTGCCGTTCGCGGTCAGAGGGAGCTGGTCCATGACCACGACGGCGGCCGGAACCATGTACTCCGGGAGGCTCGCCGCCGCCTCGTGGCGCAGGTCGGCCACGTCGAGGTCCGTGTCGGCCGTGGGCACGACGTAGCCGACCAGTTGCTTGTCGCCGGGCTGGTCGGTGCGCACGATCACCGCTGCCTGGGCGACGCCGGGCTGAGCGGCGAGCGCGGTCTCGATCTCACCGAGCTCGATGCGGAAACCGCGGATCTTGACCTGGTCGTCGGCGCGTCCGACGTACTCCAGATCGCCGTCCGCACGCCACCGCACCAGGTCGCCCGAGCGGTACATCCGCGACCCCGGGCGCCGAAGGGATCGGCGATGAACCGCTCCGAGGTCAGCCCTGCCCTGCCGAGATAGCCGCGCGCAAGGCCCGCGCCCGCGACGTACAGCTCACCGACCACGCCGGGCGGCGCGAGGCGCAGACCGGCGTCGAGGACGTACACCCGAGTGTTGTCCAGCGGCCGGCCGATCGGCGGCTGCTCCTCTCCGGCGAGGGGCTCGGACATCGCGACGCAGACGGTCGCCTCGGTGGGACCGTACGCGTTGATCATGCGGCGGCCGGGCGACCACCGGGCCACCAGCTCACCGGACGCGGCCTCACCCGCGACGACCAGCGTGGTGCCGTCCGGCAGGCCGACGCCATCGGGGAACGCGTTGAGCGCCGCGGGCGGCAGCGTCACGTGGGTCACGTCCTGCCGGGCCAGGAGCTCGGCGAGGTCGGGCCCGGCGAGCGGCCCTTCGGCCGGGGCGAGGACGAGCGTGGCTCCCGCGAGCAGGGTCGTGGTGAGCTCCGAGACGGTCGCGTCGAAGCTGAACGAGGCGAACTGCAGCAACCGGCTCGCCGCGTCCATCCCGAACCGTTCGATCTGCGCGGTGGCCAGGCTCGGGACGCCCTTGTGCGACACCATCACGCCCTTGGGCCTGCCGGTGGAACCGGAGGTGTAGATGACGTACGCGGTGTTGGCGGGCGCAGGCGCCGCGGCGGTCGGTGTCGCCGGGGTCGGCCTCGTCCTGGCGGGCGAGGGTCTCCCTGGTGGCCGGGCGTCCAGGAGTAGCACCGGGACGTCGGTGTCGGGCAACCCCGGGCGATGTCCGTGGTGGTGAGCAGGCGGGTGGGCCGGGCGTCGTCGAGCATGAACGCGATCCGGTCCGTCGGGTACGCGGGGTCCACCGGCAGGTAGGACGCGCCCGCCTTGAGCACGGCGAGCACACCGACGACCATGTCCATCGAGCGCGGTACGGCAATCGCCACCACCTGCTCGGGGCCCGCGCCTTCCGCGATCAGCAGACGGGCGAGACGGTTGGCACGGCGGTTCAGCTCTTCGTAGCTGAGCGTCTCGTCGCCCGCCACGAGCGCCGTGGCGCCAGGGTGTCCGCGACCCGGCCTCGAAGAGCTCGGGCAGGCAGCCCGGCTCCACATCACGGTCCGTGGCGTTCCAGTCCACCAGGAGCTGGTGGCGTTCCGCCGCGGACAGGACGTCGATCTGCCCGGTCCGCTCGTCCGGGTGCGTGACGGTCTTCTCCAGAAGGCGGACGAAGCGGCCCGCGATCTCCTCCACCGCGTCCGCGTCGAGCTGGTCGGGGCGGTATCCCAGGTTGACCTGGGTCTCCTTGCCGGGCAGTACGGCGAGGCTCAGCGGGTAGTGCGTGGCGTCGTGGCTCTGCGCGTCGACCAGGCGGAGCCCGTCGAGGGTGCCGCCGAGGTTGTCGGCGTCGAGGGGTAGTTCTCGAAGACCGTTGTGGTGTCGAAGAGTTCACCGACACCGGCCGTCTGCTGGATGTCCGCCAGGCTCAGGTACTGGTGGTCGAGGAGCTCGGTCTGCTCCTGCTGTATGCGGGTCAGGAGGTCGATAAGCGACTCGGAGGAGTCGAGGCGGACGCGGACTGGGACGGTGTTGATGAAGAGGCCGACCATGGTCTCGATGCCGCGGATCTCGCCGGGGCGTCCGGAGACGGTGGTGCCGAAGACGACGTCGTCGCGGCCGGTGAGCGAGCTGAGCAGCAGTGCCCAGGCGCCCTGGACGAGGGTGTTCATGGTGAGGCCGCGGCCGCGCGCCAACTCCTTGAGCTGGGCGGTTAGGTCGGCGGATACCGTGCGCGTGATCTTCTCGGGTACGGCGGTGTCCTCGTCCGCCTCGGCGGGGCCAGGCGGCACGGCTCCTCCAGGCCGGCCAGGGCCTTGGTCCAGGCGGCCTTGGAGGCGTCGCGGTCCTGGCGCACCAGCCACGTCAAGTACTCCTTGTACGGCGCCACGCGCGGCAGTCCCGCACCGTCACCACCCGCGCCGTACAGCGCGAACAAATCCTGGATCAGCACCGGCATCGACCAGCCGTCGAGCAGGATGTGGTGGAAGGTGAGGACGAGGGTGAAGCGGTCGTAGTCCAGGTGTGCCAGGGCGAATCGCAGCAGCGGGGCCGCTTCATGTCGAAGCGGCGGGAGGCTTCTTCCTGACCAGGCGTTCCAGTTCCGCCGAGCGTGCCTCGGTGGTGCGGTCGCGCAGGTCGGTCTCGCGCCAGGGCAGTTCGACCGAGTCCGGGATGACCTGGACGGGCTGGCCGGCGCCGCGTACGACGAAGCCCGCGGAGAGGTTCGGGTAGCGCCTGAGGAGTGCCTGACCGGCGGCCCGCAGCCGGTCTGCGTCCAGCTGGCCCTCCAGCTCGAGTGCCAGCTGCACCACGTACACATCCGGACCCTGCTCGTCGTACAGGGCGTGGAACAGCAGCCCCTCCTGGAGCGAGGAGAGCGGAAGGATGTCGGAGACCGGCATCTCCTCCTCGATGCGGTCGATCTCCCGCTGGTCGAGGGAGACCAAGGCCAGGTCGGAGGGTGTACGGCCACCGGCATTCGGGTCGTCCGCGTGCTCGGCGAGGGTGTTGAGCGCGGCGATCCAGGCGTCGCCGAGCTCGCGCACGTCGCCCTCGGTGAGCAGCTCCCGCGGCCAGGTGCAGGTGATCGTCAACTGCGGCCCGTCCGCGTCGTCCTGCGTCACGGCATTGATGCTGAGCGCGTGCGCGAGGGCATGGCGTCGTCAGCCCCGGCGTTCAGGACGTCGGAGCCGACTGCCACGGACCAGTCGGCGTCCTGGGGCGAGGCGAAGCGTCCGAGATAGTTGAAGGCGACCTGGGGCTCGGCCAGTCGGGCGAGCGCGTTCCTGGTCCGCGGGTTGAGGTGGCGGAGCAGGCCGTAGCCGATGCCGCTCTCGGCATGGTCCTGAGCTGCTCCTTGACCTGCTTCAGTGCGTCGCCGACGGACCGTCCTTGATGCTGCCCGCGTCGAGGCGAGCGGGATAGATGTTGGTGAACCAGCCCGCCGTGCGGGAGAGTTCGACGTCATCGGTGATGTCCTGGCGCCCGTGTCCTTCCAGGTCCACGAGAAGCGACCGGTCACTGTCCGCGCCACGAGAGCTCCGCCACTGACCGAAGGCCAGCGCGAGACCGGTCAGCAGCACGTCATTGACGCCGCAGAAGTACAGAGACGGCACGCGCGTCAGTAGAGGCGTGGTCTGTTCGGTGGACAGTGTCCAGGAGAGGGATGTGGCGCTGCCGAGCGTGTCGCGTGCCGGGTCCAGCTGTCGTGCGCCCAGGAGGGGTTCTGGCTCCTGGAGCACCTTCTCCCAGAGCGGCAACTCCTTGACACGGGTGGGGTTCTGGGCTTCTTCGGTGAGGAGGTGGGCCCACCGGCGGAAAGAGGTGCCGGTCGTCGGCAGCGTGATGGGCCGGCCTGCGGTGACGGCCTCCCAGGCTGTGGCGAGGTCGGGCAGGAGGATGCGCCAGGAGACCCCGTCGACGACGAGGTGGTGCAGGACCAGGAGCAGCCGTCCCGGCGTGAAGGTGCCTGCGTCGAACCAGACGGCTCGCACCATTACGCCCGCGCTCGGGTCCAGGAGTTCCTGGGCTTCGTGCAGCCCGGCAGTCACGGCGGTGCGCAGTGCGGCGTCGTCCAGGCCGGAGACGTCGACGCGCGCCAGACGGTCCGCGGCTCGCACCGCACCGGGCTCGGCGATGTGCAGCGACCGGTCGCCGACTGCTCCGATCAGGCTTGCGCGCAGGACGTCGTGGTGATTGAGGACGGCCTGCAGGACGTTGGTCAGGCGCTCCTTCGTGGCTCCGGCGGGGACGCGTACGAGGACGGACTGCTGGAACTTTTCGAAGCCGGTCCCGTCCACGTCGAAGGCGTGCATGACGGGGTGAGCGGTACGGCGCCCGTGCCGTCGTCGGCTGGACCTGCGGCCGCCGAGGACTCCACTTCCCGTGCGGCCAGGGCGAGGTCGGCGACGGTCGGGTTCTGGAAGATGTCGCGCGCGGAGACGATGAGTCCGGCTTCGCGGGCCCGGCTGACCAGCTGGATCGAGATGATGCTGTCGCCGCCGAGGTCGAAGAAGCTGTCGTCGATACCGACCCGCGGCAGGTGCAGCACCTCCGCGAACAAGGCGCACAGCGCTTCCTCGTGAGGCGTGCGGGCCGCGCGGTCGCCCACCGAATCCGTGAAGTCGGGGGCGGGCAGGGCCTTGCGGTCCAGCTTGCCGTTCGCGGTCAGAGGGAGCTGGTCCATGACCACGACGGCGGCCGGAACCATGTACTCCGGAGGCTCGCCGCCGCCTCGTGGCGCAGGTCGGCCACGTCGAATCCGGCGGAGTCGAGACCGTCGTCCAGGACGACATAGGCGACGAGCCGCTTCTCGCCCGGGCGGTCGGTGCGTACGACGACGGCGGCCTGCGCGACACCGGCCTGCCGGTTCAACGCGCCCTCGATCTCACCCAGTTCGATGCGGAAGCCGCGGATCTTGACCTGGTCGTCGGCGCGTCCGAGGTACTCCAGCTCGCCCTCGGTGTTCCAGCGGACCAGGTCGCCGGAGCGGTACATGCGGGAGCCGGGAGCGCCGAAGGGTCAGCGATGAACCGCTCCGAGGTCAGCCCTGCCCTGCCGAGATAGCCGCGCGCAAGGCCCGCGCCCGCGACGTACAGCTCACCGACCACGCCGGGCGGCGCGAGGCGCAGACCGGCGTCGAGGACGTACACCCGAGTGTTGTCCAGCGGCCGGCCGATCGGGACGGGCGCGGGTCCCCGGCATCGCGGCCGGGGATCCGGTAGTGCGTGGTGAACGTCGTGTTCTCCGTGGGCCCGTAGCCGTCGACGACGGCGATCCGCGGGCACGCCTCCTGGACGCGAAGTACGGCGTGCGGGTCGACCACGTCACCGCCCACCCAGAGTTCGCGCACCCCGGCGAGGCTGGTGGGACGCTCGCGGGCGATGAGGTTGAAGAGCCCGGCCGTGAGCCAGAGACCGGTTACGCCCTGGTCGGCGGTGAGCCGCTCCATCTCGTCCGCGTCCAGGTTTCCCGGCGGAGCCACGACGACCTCCCCGCCCGAGAGCAGCGGGGCCCAGATCTCGTAGGTGGCCGCGTCGAAGGAGTGCTTTGAGTGGAAGAGGACCCGGCGGTGGTTCGCACCCTGCCAGGACCGGTCGAGGGCCAGGTGGACGACCGAGGAGTGGGTGACGGCGACGCCCTTCGGCCGGCCCGTGGAGCCCGACGTGTAGATGACGTAGGCCAGCTGCCGAGGGTCACCGGGCGCGCAGAACGTCTCCTCGCCCTCGCCCTTGCCCTCGTCGTGCGTGCCGGACACGGCGCCGGCGGAGATCACGCGTACGTCGTCGGGAAGCCGGTGCTCCGACCGCGCGGCGGCGTCGGTGAGCACGACCCGGGCTCTGGTATCCGCCAGCATGCGCCGGGTACGGGACTCGGGGTCACGGGAGTCCAGCGGGAGATACGATCCGCCGGCCTTCAGTACGGCGAGGAGGGCGACCAGGAGGTCGGGCGAGCGTTCCATCAGCACACCGACGACGTCCTCGGAGCCGACCCCGGCATCGGCCAGCCGACGGGCGAGCCGTCCCGCCCGCAGGTCGAGTTCCTGATAGGTCATGACCTCGGCGCCGAAACGCAGCGCCACGGCCGAGGGCGTCCGGCCCACCTGGTCGGCGAAGCACTCCTGCAGCGACTTGGCCGCTTCGGGGAGCGCGTGCTCGGTCCGGTTCCACTCGACGAGGAGCTGGTCCCGGTCCTCGGCGGTGAGGATGTCGATCTCGTCGATGGGGACGTCGGGGCAGGCGGTGAGCGCCTCGATGATCCGGACGAATCGCGCCGCGATGTTCTCGGCGGTGGTGTGGTCGAAGAGGTCGTGGGCGTATTCGAGGAGGCCGTGGATGCCTTGGGGGTGCCGTTGGGGTGGGTGTGTTCGGTGAGTCCGATGGCGAGGTCGAATTTGGCGACGCCGTTGTTTGGTATGTGGAGTTGGGTGTGGAGGTGGGGGAGTTCGATGGTGGGGTGGGGTTGTCCTGGACGGTGAGCATGACTTGGAAGAGGGGTGGCGGGCCATGGAGCGGGCGGGTTGAGGACTTCGACGAGGCGTTCGAAGGGAGGTCTTGGTGGGCGTAGGCGGCGAGGTCGGTTTCGCGGGTGCGGTGGATGAGTTGGCGGAAGGTGGGGTTGTTTGAGGTGTCGATGCGTAGGACGAGGGTGTTGACGAAGAAGCCGATGAGGTGGTTGAGGGCGTTGTCGTTGCGTCCGGCGACGGGCTGCCGAGGGGATGTCGGTGCCGGCGCCGAGGCGGTTGAGGAGGGTGGCGAGGGCGGCTTGGGTGATCATGAACAGGCTGGTGCCGGTGTGGCGGGCGAGTTCGTTGAGTTGGTGGTGGAGTTGGGGTGTGAGGGTGAAGGTGAGGGTTTGCCGTGGTGGGTGGCGATGGCGGGGCGGGGTGGTCGTAGGGGAGTTGGAGTTCTTCGGGGAGGTTGGTGAGGGTGTCTCGCCAGTAGGTGAGTTGGCGTGTGGCGAGGCTGTTGGGGTCGGTTTCGTCGCCGAGGAGTTGGCGTTGCCACAGGAGTAGTCGGCGTACTGGACCGGTAGTGCGGGGTGGTGGGGCGTGGTTGTTGCAGCGTGCTTCGTAGGCGGCGAGCAGGTCGGTGAGCAGCGGGCTCACTGACTCACCGTCTGCCGCGATGTGGTGAATGACCATGGCGAGCACGTGAATGTCGGATCCGCGCTCGTCAGATCCCTGTTCGTCACGCTCGTCGGCGCCGAGTGCGAACAGACGGGTGCGCAGCGGTGGTTCGGTGGCGAGGTCGAACCCGTGGCGTGCGAGCTGCTCCAGCTCGCCGGTTAGTTCCGCTTCCGTGGTCTGCACGGCCGGTGCCAGGCCGGTGTGGGCGATGGCGGTGTCGAGGGCGACCTGGTGCGGGGTGCCGGAGCGGTCGGGGAAGACCGTGCGCAGGCTTTCGTGGCGCTCCAGCAGATCAGCGAGCGCGGCGTCGAGGGCCTGGTGGTTGAGCTGTCCGGTGAGGCGGATGGCGAAGGGGATGTTGTAGGTGGGGCTGGGGCCTTCGAGCTGGTTGAGGAACCACAGGCGCCGCTGGGCGTAGGAGAGGGGATCTCGTCGGGGCGTGGCATCGGCACCAGGGCGGTGCGGACCTCGGTGTGGTCCTCGTCGGAGTCCAGGCGTTCGGCGAGGCCGGCGACGGTGGGGGTCTCGAAGAGGGTGCGCAGGGGACCTCGATGGTGAGGTCGGTGCGGATGCGGCTGGTGAGGCGGGTGGCGAGGAGGAGTGGCCGCCGAGTTCGAAGAAGTTGTCGTCGATGCCGACCCGGGGAGCCCGAGCACCTCGGCGAACAGCGCGGCAAGGAGCCTCGCGGGGTGTGCGCGGCGCACGGTCGGTGACGGCCGTGGTGAAGTCGGGGCGGGCAGGGCCTCGCGGTCCAACTTGCCGTTCGCCGTCAACGGCAGCCGGTCCATGATCACGACGGCGGCCGGAACCATGTACTCCGGCAGCGTCTCGCCCAGACCTTGACGGATCTCGGTGACGTCGATGTCGGTGCCGGTGGTGGGGACGGCGTAGCCGACGAGTTGTTTGTCGCCGGGCTGATCGGTGCGGACGACGGCGGCGGCCTGGGCCACACCCGGCTGGGCGGCGAGCGAGGCCTCGATCTCGCCCAGCTCGATGCGGAAGCCGCGGATCTTGACCTGGTCGTCGGCGCGTCCGAGGTACTCCAGCTCGCCCTCGGTGTTCCAGCGGACCAGGTCGCCGGAGCGGTACATGCGGGAGCCGGGCGCCCCGAAGGGTCAGCGATGAACCGCTCCGAGGTCAGCCCTGCCCTGCCGAGATAGCCGCGCGCAAGGCCCGCGCCCGCGACGTACAGCTCACCGACCACGCCGGGCGGCGCGAGACGCAGACCGGCGTCGAGGACGTAAAGGCGGGTGTTGTGGACCGGGCGGCCGATCGCGGGCTGACCGGAACCCTGGAGCGGGTCCGACATGACCACGCAGGCCGTGGCCTCGGTGGGACCGTAGGCGTTGACCATCCGGCGACCGGCGGACCAACGTGCCACCAGCTCGCCCGAGCACGCCTCGCCGCCGACGATCAGCGTCTTGAAGCCGGGTATCGCGGTCTGCGGCAGACCGGAGAGCACCGTCGGCGGGATCAGCGCATGGGTGATCCGGGATTCGGCGAGCGTGTTCGCCAGGGCTTCGCCCACCAGCGGGCCGGGCGGCGGGACGACCAGGGTCGCCGCCGCGCCGAAGGCCATCAGGACCTCCATGACCGCGGCGTCGAAGCTGAACGACGCCAGCTGCAGTACGCGGCTGTCCCCGTCCACGGCGAACCGCTCGAGCTGCGCGGCCACCAGGCTCTGGATACCGGCGTGCGAGGCGAGCACGCCCTGGGCCTGCCGGTGGAACCGGAGGTGTAGATGACGTACGCGGTGTTGGCGGGACGCAGCGCGGCGGTGCGGTCCGCGTCGGTGGGATCCGTGGCGGCGCAGCCGTCGAGGGCCGCGCGGATCGCCGGGGTGTCGAGGACGAGACGGGCGTGCTCTCGGACGGCAGATCGGCGGCCACGGCCGTGGTGGTGATCAGCAGGGCGGGCCGGGCGTCGTCGAGCATGAACGCGATCCGGTCCAGCGGGTACCCCGGGTCCACCGGCAGGTAGGCGGCGCCGGCCTTCAGCACGGCGAGCAGGGACACGACCATCTCCACCGAGCGCGGCACGGCGAGGGCCACCACCTGCTCGGGGCCCACGCCTTCCTCGATCAGCAGGTGCGCGAGCCTGTTGGCCCGGTCGTTCAGTTCGGCGTAGCTGAGCGACTCCTCGCCGTGTACGACGGCGATTGCGTCGGGCGAGCGCTCTACCCGGACTCGAACATCTCCGGCACGCAGCCGGACTCCACCTCGTGTTCCGTGGCGTTCCACTCGGTCAGGAGCCGGTGGTGCTCACCGTCCGTGAGGATGTCGATCCCGTCGATGGGCGTGTCCGGTGCGGCGACGACGTGTTCCAGGACCTGGACGAATCGCGCCGCGATGTTCTCGGCGGTGGTGTGGTCGAAGAGGTCGTGGGCGTATTCGAGGAGGCCGTGGATGCCTTGGGGGTGCCGTTGGGGTGGGTGTGTTCGGTGAGTCCGATGGCGAGGTCGAATTTGGCGACGCCGTTGTTTGGTATGTGGAGTTGGGTGTGGAGGTGGGGAGTTCGATGGTGGGGGTGGGGTTGTCCTGGACGGTGAGCATGACTTGGAAGAGGGGTGGCGGGCCATGGAGCGGGCGGGTTGAGGACTTCGACGAGGCGTTCGAAGGGAGGTCTGGTGGGCGTAGGCGGCGAGGTCGGTTTCGCGGGTGCGGTGGATGAGTTGGCGGAAGGTGGGGTTGTTTGAGGTGTCGATGCGTAGGACGAGGGTGTTGACGAAGAAGCCGATGAGGTGGTTGAGGGCGTTGTCGTTGCGTCCGGCGACGGGCTGCCGAGGGGATGTCGGTGCCGGCGCCGAGGCGGTTGAGGAGGGTGGCGAGGGCGGCTTGGGTGATCATGAACAGGCTGGTGCCGGTGTGGCGGGCGAGTTCGTTGAGTTGGTGGTGGAGTTGGGGTGTGAGGGTGAAGGTGAGGGTTTTGCCGTGGTGGGTGGCGATGGCGGGGCGGGGTGGTCGTAGGGGAGTTGGAGTTCTTCGGGGAGGTTGGTGAGGGTGTCTCGCCAGTAGGTGAGTTGGCGTGTGGCGAGGCTGTTGGGGTCGGTTTCGTCGCCGAGGAGTTGGCGTTGCCACAGGAGTAGTCGGCGTACTGGACCGGTAGTGCGGGGTGGTGGGGGCGTGGTTGTTGCAGCGTGCTTCGTAGGCGGCGAGCAGGTCGGTGAGCAGCGGGCTCACTGACTCACCGTCTGCCGCGATGTGGTGAATGACCATGGCGAGCACGTGAATGTCGGATCCGCGCTCGTCAGATCCCTGTTCGTCACGCTCGTCGGCGCCGAGTGCGAACAGACGGGTGCGCAGCGGTGGTTCGGTGGCGAGGTCGAACCCGTGGCGTGCGAGCTGCTCCAGCTCGCCGGTTAGTTCCGCTTCCGTGGTCTGCACGGCCGGTGCCAGGCCGGTGTGGGCGATGGCGGTGTCGAGGGCGACCTGGTGCGGGGTGCCGGAGCGGTCGGGGAAGACCGTGCGCAGGCTTTCGTGGCGCTCCAGCAGATCAGCGAGCGCGGCGTCGAGGGCCTGGTGGTTGAGCTGTCCGGTGAGGCGGATGGCGAAGGGATGTTGTAGGTGGGGCTGGGGCCTTCGAGCTGGTTGAGGAACCACAGGCGCCGCTGGGCGTAGGAGAGGGGATCTCGTCGGGGCGTGGCATCGGCACCAGGGCGGTGCGGACCTCGGTGTGGTCCTCGTCGGAGTCCAGGCGTTCGGCGAGGCCGGCGACGGTGGGGGTCTCGAAGAGGGTGCGCAGGGGACCTCGATGGTGAGGTCGGTGCGGATGCGGCTGGTGAGGCGGGTGGCGAGGAGGAGTGGCCGCCGAGTTCGAAGAAGTTGTCGTCGATGCCGACCCGGGGAGCCGAGCACCTCGGCGAACAGCGCGGCAAGGAGCTCCTCGCGGGGTGTGCGCGGCGCACGGTCGGTGACGGCCGTGGTGAAGTCGGGGGCGGGCAGGGCCTCGCGGTCCAACTTGCCGTTCGCCGTCAACGGCAGCCGGTCCATGATCACGACGGCGGCCGGAACCATGTACTCCGGCAGCGTCTCGCCCAGACCTTGACGGATCTCGGTGACGTCGATGTCGGTGCCGGTGGTGGGGACGGCGTAGCCGACGAGTTGTTTGTCGCCGGGCTGATCGGTGCGGACGACGGCGGCGGCCTGGGCCACACCCGGCTGGGCGGCGAGCGAGGCCTCGATCTCGCCCAGCTCGATGCGGAAGCCGCGGATCTTGACCTGGTCGTCGGCGCGTCCGAGGTACTCCAGCTCGCCCTCGGTGTTCCAGCGGACCAGGTCGCCGGAGCGGTACATGCGGGAGCCGGGCGCCCCGAAGGGGTCAGCGATGAACCGCTCCGAGGTCAGCCCTGCCCTGCCGAGATAGCCGCGCGCAAGGCCCGCGCCCGCGACGTACAGCTCACCGACCACGCCGGGCGGCGCGAGACGCAGGTCGGCGTCGAGGACGTAGAGGCGCAGGTCGGGGATGCCGCGTCCGATGGGGCTGAGGGTGGAGCCGGTGGAGGCGGCATCCATGGTGGTGTAGGTGACGTGGACGGTGGTTTCGGTGATGCCGTACATGTTGACGAGCACCGGTGCGTTGTCCGGGTGGCGTTGGTACCAGGTGGTGAGGCGGCTGGGGTCGAGGGCTTCGCCGCCGAAGATGACGTGGCGCAGGGCCAGGTTCTTGCCAGCTGCGGGTCTTCTTCGTCTGCCTGGATGAGCTGGTAGAACGCGGACGGGGTCTGGTTGAGGACGGTGACCTGTTCGCGTGCGAGGAGGCGCAGGAACTCTTCGGGGGTGCGGGTGGTGGCGTAGGGCACGACGACGAGGCGGCCGCCGCGCAGGAGGGGTCCCCAGATTTCCCAGACGGAGAAGTCGAAGGCGTAGGAGTGGAACAGGGTCCATACGTCGTCGGGTCCGAAGTTGAACCAGTGGTCGGTGGCGTCCAGCAGGCGCAGCACGTTGGCGTGCGGGATGAGGACGCCCTTGGGCTTGCCGGTGGAGCCGGAGGTGTAGATGACGTAGGCGGTGTTGCCCGGGCCCAGTGCTACCACCCGCTCCGCGTCCGTGACGTTCCCGGTCTCCTGGAACGCGAGCGTCTCAGTCACAGGCTCGCTGTCCAACAGCACAGACGGTGTGTCGGTGTGGGGAGTTGGCCGGCGATGGCGGTGGTGGTGACCAGGCGGGTCGGCTGGGCGTCGTTGAGGGTGTAGGCGAGTCGGTCGGCGGGGTAGTCCGGGTCGAGCGGCACGTATGCGGCACCGGCCTTGAGGACACCGAGTACTCCGACGACGAGGTCGAGGGAGCGTGGCAGGGCGAGGGCCACCATCTGCTCGGGGCCCACGCCCTCGGCGATGAGGAGTCGGGCGAGCTGGTTGGCGCGGGCGTTGAGTTCGCCGTACGTCAGTTGCTGGTCGTCGCAGGTGAGTGCCACCGTGTCCGGGGCCTGTGCGACGCGGGCTTCGAAGATGTCGGGAATGCGGCCGGGCTCGGTCTGCGGGCCGGGCGGGTTCCACTCGACAAGGAGCTGCTGGCGTTCCTGTGCGGTGAGTACGTCGATCCGGCCCACCCGCAGCTCAGGATCCTCGACAACCGCCCGCAACACCGCAAGGAATCGCGAGGCGAGCTCCTCGGTCGACTTCCGGTCGAACACATCGGTCCGGTAGGCGAGCTTGAGCTCGATTTCCTCGCCGGGCACGATGGCGAGCGTCATCGGGTAATGCGTGATTCCGTCGCCGTACGCGGTGAACGACGCGATGTCGAGGTCGTCGACGGCATCGACGAATCCCTCGGGATCGAGGGGATAGTTCTCGAAGACCGTGGTGGTGTCGAAGAGTTCACCGACGCCGGCCGTCTGCTGGATCTCGGCCAGGTTGAGGTGACCGTGGTCGAGGAGTTCGGCCTGTTCGCGCTGCACACGTGCCAGGAGCTCGACGAGCGACTCCGACGCGTCGAGGCGGACGCGGACCGGAACGGTGTTGACGAAGAGGCCGACCATGGACTCCACACCCGGGAGTTCCGGGGCCGCCGGACACCGTCGCACCGAAGACGACGTCGTCGCGGCCGGTGAGCGAGCTGAGCAGCAGTGCCCAGGCGCCCTGGACGACGGTGTTCATGGTCAGGCCGCGGCCGCGCGCCAACTCCTGCAGCTGCGCGGTCAGCTCCGCCGGGACCATGCGCGTGATCTGCTCGGGTGCCTCGGTGGCGCGGTCCAGCTCACCGGTGACCAGGCGGCATGGCTCCTCCAGACCGGCCAGAGCCTTGGTCCACGCGGCCTTCGACTCCTCGTGGTCCTGGCCCGCGAGCCACGTCAGGTACTCCTTGTAGGGAGCCACCCGCGACAGCCTTGCACTCTCCCCGACCGCGCCGTCGCCGTCCGCGCCGTACAGCGCGAACAGGTCCCGCATGAACACGGACATGGACCAGCCGTCGAGCAGGATGTGGTGGAAGGTGAGGACGAGGGTGAAGCGGTCGTAGTCCAGGTGTGCCAGGGCGAATCGCAGCAGCGGGGCCGCTTCATGTCGAAGCGGCGGGAGGCTTCTTCCTTGACCAGGCGTTCCAGTTCCGCCGAGCGTGCCTCGGTGGTGCGGTCGCGCAGGTCGGTCTCGCGCCAGGGCAGTTCGACCGAGTCCGGGATGACCTGGACGGGCTGGCCGGCGCCGCGTACGACGAAGCCCGCGGAGAGGTTCGGGTAGCGCCTGAGGAGTGCCTGACCGGCGGCCCGCAGCCGGTCTGCGTCCAGCTGGCCCTCCAGCTCGAGTGCCAGCTGCACCACGTACACATCCGGACCCTGCTCGTCGTACAGGGCGTGGAACAGCAGCCCCTCCTGCAACGGAGACAGTGGCAAGATGTCAAGGAATCCCCGCCGCATTTATAGATACCTTCCGTAATTATCTTGATCTAGTGCTGAGGTCGGGGCGCGGGCGCGCATCGCTGCCTGGTGGGGCGGATGAAAGGCATTGCTTTGAGAAATCGCAGAAATGCGCGGAGCCCAGGGCGGGATCGAACGCCGTGACAAGGCCAGTTGCTTGGCAGGAGTCTGCTATTGCGAGGAGCGGATCTCGAGAAGCCATGGATGCCGGGAGGGAAGGCAAGGCCCACAGCTGAATGCTTCTGGGGCGAAGGAGCTAGCCAGAAGCCCAGCAGTACGCCTCACCTCGAACAACGGCGTCGTGCTCTGCTCTGATCAGAGAAGCAACTGCTCGACAATGTCGTCCATTTCGCTCGGAGTGAGGGAGACCAAGGGCAGGTCGGAGGGGTGCGGCCACCGGCACTCGGGTCGTCCACGTGGTCGGCGAGGCTATTGAGGGCCGCGATCCAGGCGTCGCCGAGCTCGCGGACGTCACCCTCGGCGAGTAGCTCCCGTGGCCACGCCAAGGTGATGGTCAACTGTGGGCCACCGACTGTGTCCTGGGTGGTGATATCGATACTGAGGGCGTACTGCAGCGGCATTAGCTCGTCACTGCCCTCGGCGAGTGCTCCGGTCTCCTCGGTCATGGTCCAGTCGGCACCCGAAGAGGCAGGAAGTACGCTGAGGCTACGGAACATCACCTGGGGTCGTGGTAGCTGGGCCAGCCTGTCCCCGGTATGTGGGTGGAGGTGGCGGAGGAGGCCGTAGCCGATGCCGTTATCAGGTATGGCTCTGAGCTGCTCCTTGACCTGCTTCAGCACGTCACCGACGGGCCGACCGTCGGTATTGCCCGCGTCGAGGCGTGCGGGGTAGATGCTGGAGAACCAGCCGACGGTGCGGGAGAGCTCAACGCCATCGGTGATGTCTTGACGCCCGTGCTCCTCCAGGTCCACAAGGAGCGACGGGTCGTCTCCCCTACCGCGGGAGACCTGCCATTGCGCGAACGCAAGGACAAGACCGGTGAGCAGTACATCGTTGACGTTACAGAAGTACAGGGACGGTACACGGGTGAGTAGAGGTGCGGCCTCAGCTGCCGGCAGCATCCACGACAGAGTGACCATCGTGCCGCGGGTGTCTCGGGCCGGGTCTAGGGGCGGCCGCCGAGCGTGGGTTCGGGATGTTGAAGAATCCGGGACCAAAGCGGCAACTCCTTGAATCGCTTAGGGTTCTGTGCTTCCTCGGTGAGGAGTTGGGCCCATCGACGGAAGGAGGTGCCTGTCGGCGGGAGTGTGATCTCTTGGCCGTTGGTCACTGCCTGCCAGGCTGTGGCGAGGTCCGACAGGAGGATGCGCCAGGAGACGCCGTCGGCGACCAGATGGTGCAGGACCAGCAGCAGCCGTCCCGGCGTGTCGCTGCCTGCGTCGAACCAGGCGGCGCGCACCAACACGCCCGCACTGGGGTCGAGGAGTTCCTGGGCGTGGTGCAGTGCGGTGGTCACGGCCTCGCGTAGAGCAGTGTGGTCCATGCCTGAGGCGTCGATGCGTTCCAGGCGGTCTGTGGCTTGCACGGTGCCGGGTTCGGCGATGTCCAGCGACCGGTCGCCGACTGCTCCGGCCAGGCTTGCGCGCAGGATGTCGTGGTGGTCGAGCATGGCTTGGAGGATTTCGGTGAGGCGCTCCTGCGTGGCGTTGGCGGGGTGCGTAGGAGCACGGACCGCTGGAACTTGTCGAAGCCGGCCCCGTCCACATCGAAGGCGTGCATGACCGGAGTGAGGGCGCGGTGCCCGTGCCGTTGTCGGCTGGAGTAGTAGCCACCGCCGACTCCACACCCCGTGCGGTGAGAGCAAGTTCAGCCACCGACGCGCTGCGGAATACTTCTCGGCGCGTGATTTCAAGGCCCGCTTCACGCGCGCGACTCACCAGCTGCATCGCCATGATGCTGTCGCCCCCAAGATCGAAAAGCGGTCGTCCGTATCGACCTGTGGCAGGCCCAAGAGGTCCGCCACGAGGACACAGAGAATCTTTCGCGCGGCGTGCGATACGAGCCCTCACCCGTCATTGCGCAATTCCCCAGATCAAGTTTCGCGATATGGATTGTGGTTCACATTCAGGAATCGGCACCTGGCTCCGAAGCTGCCAAACCGAGATTCACAGGGTACTGACACTAGGTAGCTGTGAGGGATGCTGTAAATGACCCGACCGGCCCAATTTGAGGATTCCTCATCCCATCGGGGAGGCTGGGAGTGGCGTGGGGCTCAATGGCGTACCCGCGAGATCCATGCCGACGTGACGCAAGTCACAGCTAAATGACGGCTAGTGAGATTCTTTGAGGGAATTCTAGCGTGTCCCCGATAGGAGGAGAGATTGCCGGAAGCGCCTCCGCCAGCAGTCCATTCGACAGCTCCATGCCTCCGGGGAGGGTTTACTGTCCCTCTGCTTACGAGTAGCGTGTCTCCGGAAACGTCCGCTCGGAGATACGTGGAGATAACTATGGCGAACCCTTTCGAAGATGAGGACTCTCTTTACCTGGTTCTGCGAAACGAAGAGAGTCAGTACTCACTCTGGCCTGCCAGCAATGAGGTTCCTCCAGGCTGGTATGTGGCGAAGTCCGCAGCTACCCGGAGTGTGTGCCTGGAATTTGTCGAGAGTCACTGGAAGGATATGCGGCCGAAGAGTCTGGTAGAGGCGATGGGGGCGGCGCTCCACAGTGAGGTGTTCTCAGTGGAGGGGTGCGACGGTGCACGCGAAGGGATGTTGTGCGCTCTGACGGGCATGGAAAGTCGCTGGTAGGACGGGTTTTGTTACCGAACTGCCGTCGTTTCCAAGGGGCTTTCCGTGGACTCCTGTGTTGCCGCGCTCGACGTGCCGCGTCAGCTCGTCCTATTCCTGTCCGGTGTGTCGCGGTGGTGATTGTAGGTGTGCAGCCATCGCGGGTAGGCGTCGCCGGCGTTCGGTCTCGGTTCGGTATGGCTGGGCGTAGGCCCATTCGTCCAGGAGGGTGCGGTTGAACCGTTCGACCTTGCCGTTGGTCTGGGGCCGGTAGGGGCGTGTTCGTTTGTGTGAAATGCCTTGCTGTGTGGGGCGTTGCGCCAGGCGTGTGACTTGTAGCAGGCGCCGTTGTCGGTCAGGACGCGTTCGACGGTGATCCCGGCCTGAGTGAAGAACGCGTGGGCTCGCTGCCAGAAGCCGACGGCGGATTCCTTCTTCTCGTCGGTGAGGATCTCGCTGTAGGCGAGGCGGGAGTGATCGTCGACGGCGTTGTGGAGGTAGCTGTAGCCGGCGCCGGAGCGGGTCTTGCGGCCCGCCTGGCGTCCGAGGGCCTTGTGTCCGCCGCCCTCGGGGATGTTGCCGAGCTTCTTGATGTCGACGTGCACCAGCTCGCCGGGCTTCTCGCGCTCGTAGCGTCGTATGGGGCGGCCGGTGGCCCGGTCCAGGTGGGCCAGGCGGGCAAGGTTGTAGCGGGTCAGGACGCGGTGGACGGTGGCCGGGTTCAGGCCCAGGAGGTAGGCGATGCAGGCTGGTCCCCAGCGCCGCAGGACCCGGACCTTGATGATCCGCCGCTCGGTGTGGGTCGGCGTGCGGAGCGGGCTGTGGTGCGGCCGTGAAGAGCGGTGGCCATCCCAGACTCGCCCAGCTCGCGGTAGCGGCGCGCCCAGCGCTGAGCCGTGGTGGGCGAGACCTGGAAACGTTCGGAGGCCCGCCGAAGCGGCCAGCCATCCTCGACGACGCAGCGGGCCAGACGCAGACGTCCGGTCTCGGTCAGAGGTGCATTACGGTGGGGCATGAGGGCCTTTCGGGCTGGTGTAGACGTCGCAATCCACACCGAACCCGGAAGGCCCTCATTCGTTCAAGATCACCAAGTCGAGACCTGCATCACCGTCCACAACCTCCCTGGACAGAACACCTAGGGCGTTGTCCGTGATGGTGGGACGCGTTGGTTGATCATGCGGCTGTCCGGTGGGGCGGCCCCATCGGATGCCTTTCTCGCTGCGGACGCGGGCACGTTCGCAGCGCTGGCCTCCAGCAGGGCCGGGCCGCGGTGGTGGTCGTTGCGCCAGGGCAGGTAGTCCTGGATCTGCCGGGCGAGTGCCGGGGTTGTTGTTGCCGATGACGAAGCTGCGCAGTGGCCCGAAGTGCGGCTCGATGGGGTTGGCCCACGAGGCGTTGGTCGGGGTGAAGCACAGATGCACCTTGTGGGCGGCGGCCCAGCGCCGGATGGCGGGGTCTTGTTCCCTGACCAGTTGTCGGCGATCACGTAGATCGGGGCGCCGTCGGGGCGGGCGGTGCGGATGCTTTTCAGCGCGGTCAGGGTGTGATCGCCGCCCTGGTGGCGCCGGGTGGCACCCCACAGCGTGTCCTCGCCCAGGCTGTAGCAGCCGTGGAAGTAGCCGATGCCGTGGGTGCGATGGTAGGTCGCGGGCAGCCGCTCAGGATGCTTCCGTTTCGCCCAGCAGGTGCCGTGGCAGGGCCGGATGGACAGCGGCCCGAACTGGTCGAAGGCGAAAGCACCGGTCAGGGAAGCGGCGGGTGACCTCCTCGATGCGGTCGAGTTTGGCGTCGGCATCCGGATCGGATGTCTCCTTCCAGGTGCGCGTGCGCTGGAAGGAGACCTGGTGCCGACGCAGGGTCTGGCCCAGCCGGGTGCGGCCGATCCCCTGGGCTGCCGCCCCTGGCCGGCATCGGCTACGTCGGCGCAGGCCACGGCGTTCACGTGCCGTTCCGCAAACACCCGACCTGCCCCAGAACCTCGACATCAACAACCGCACCTACAACCGGGCCCTGTGCCATCTACGCTGTCGCGGCGAACGCGCCATGGCCCGACTCAAGGGACGCTGGCGAACCTTGCGCCACATCACCCTCAGCCACAGCAGGATCGGCGCAATCACCCAAGCCGCACTCGCCCTCGGCGTTGCCTGGCGATCATGAACTGCGAGAACACCTCAGTAGTTCCGTTTCTCATTATTGCTCGGCTTGCGAATCACGATGTGGGCCCGACCGGTATCGAGGTCGAGTGGTGGGGCGCCGTCACCGTCCTCCTCTTTGGTGAGACGTTGGCGCTGAATCTCTTCACTGGCGTGCCGCTGGGACGGCGCGAAGACTTCCAGGAACTCGAAGTTTCCGGAATTCCCCGAAGACTTACGCATCCTGCTACGGAGCCAGCGCAGTGAGAGCACGCCCATAATGAGAAACAGTACGAGTGCGGCGACTGCGATTCCTGTTCCTAACATGTAACGGCCTTCCTGACGTTCGTGGTTGACTGCTAACCGTATCCGATGTGGCTTGGCCATACTACTCAGGCGGGCCGGTTGTATGCACCAACTGCCTTAGAGAGTCAGTCGGCTTGACCGCGTTGTCGAACGCTGCCCACGCTGAGGGTGCGACAGTATTCGACAATACGGTCAAGCGTTCGCGCTCCCGTGATCAGGATGCGGTGGAAAGCTCACGATCCTGCAGATTGGCCGAGCGTCGTACGAGGTTGGCCTCGTAGGCGTAGATTACTGCATGGATGCGATCGCGGAGATTCAATTTGGCCAGAATTCGCTGCACGTGTGATTTGACCGTGGATTCGGCGACTTTGAGGTCGGTGGCGATTTCAGGGTTGGAGAGGCCCTGGATCATGAGCTCGAAGACCCGGCGTTCACGTTTGGTGAGAGTTTGCACATCCTCCCCGGCTCGACCGCTGGCCCCTTTAGGCTCACTGACGCACGTGCCAGAGTTCCCGCTAGGTCGCTTCGTATGGGCAGATACCCGGCTGTGGTCACGCGAATACCGGCGATGAGCTCATCCGAACTCATGCGACGGTCAAGAACGATGCATCTGTCAATGCGTAGCAGCTCGATGTCATGGTCGCCCACGGAGGATAGCAAAGTGATTAGGTGGATAGGCTTAGCGTCGCTGGACCGTGCCGCAAGGCTTTCGGCCAGTTCCATCGTCTGATGGGATAGTTCGCGTTCGCTGCACAAGATTACATCCGGCTTCAGGATTGAGATCATTCTTTGAGCAGCCGCGACAGAAGGGGAATCTCCGACAATCGAAATTCCTCGATAATTGCCGAGGAGGGCAGTCATTCCAGCGCATTCCAGTTGGTCTTCGCAGACTAGGAGAATGCTGATATCCTCACGCTCGGTCATTCTCTCCTCTTGATGTGATCGATAGCTTAGGGCTTGCGGAAAAATAAGTTGCGTGTTGCCACCCTTGACACCGCAGCTCAGGCCGGGTGTTCGACAGCAGGTTAATTCTCTGCAAGCCCTACAACGGCTAACACAATGAGCTGATCTGTCGGTGGGTGATGAGGCAGCAGGCGAGTTTGAGGAAGGCTTCGTGGATGTCTGCTCGTCGTTCCCAGCGGATGCGGAGGCGTTTAAAGCCGTGGAGCCAGGCGAAACTGCGCTCGACGACCCAGCGGTAGGTGCCCAGCCCGGTGCCGTGTAGGGTGCCGCGGCGGGCGATGGCCGGCACGATGCGGCGCTCTCGGACCTGGTCGCGGCAGATGTCGTGGTCGTATCCACGGTCGGCGAAGAGTGAGTCCGGCTTGCGTCGCGGGTGCCCGACCCGGCCCCTGATAGATGGGATGGCGTCGATCAGCGGCATGAGCTGGGTGACGTCGTTGCGGTTGCCGCCCGTGAGGATCACGGCGAGAGGTGTGCCGTGTCCGTCGGTGATCAGGTGGTGTTTCGATCCCGTTCGGCCACGATCGACTGGACTCGGTCCCGTCTGGCTCCCCTTTATGGCTCGCACGTGGCTGGAGTCGACCACCGCACGCGACCAGTCGAGTCGGGCCGCCGCGTTGAGTTCGGCCAGTAGCAATTTGTAGCTGCTGCCAGACGCCGGCCTCGTTCCAGTCCCGCAGTCGCCGCCAGCAGGCATGCCCGATCCGAAGCCCAACTCCTTCGGCAGGTACTCCCATTGGATGCCCGTGTGCAACACGAAGAGGAGGCCGCACAACACCTGCCGATCCGGCAGCGGCTTCCGGCCAGGATGCCGAAACCGACGTTCCTTGCGCGGCAGCAACGGCTCTATCCGCTCCCACAGGCCATCCGACACGATCCACGGCGAAGTCCCCATGCCCGAACAACGCTGAATCTCTGACGCGGACACGGTCAACAGGGCCGATCCACCTCATTGTGTTAGCCGTTGTTAGGGCTTGCAGAGAATTAACCTGCTGTCGAACACCCGGTCTGAGCTGCGGTGTCAAGGGTGGCAACACGCAACTTATTTTTCCGCAAGCCCTTAGACACCCCTGGTGATGCGAGCCTGCGTGATGCGTCGCCGCAATCGCTTTGCGGCGACGCATTTCGGCACCCCTGCCATCTTGTCCGGAAATGTTAGATGTGAACTTGAGTGCAGTTCGAAGGAATTCCTAGGCCAGTGAGTTCGGAGGTGGGATTAGGGGCTCTTGCAGTTGAAGTAATTTATCGGACTATCGGCTGTTATTCGGTGAGCCGAGTGGGTGGCCTTGCCTGCGGTTTCTCATATGCATCCAGGGGCGGGGCTCCGGTAGACGTCTGAGGCGCCTGCGATCCAGCCGTCGCCATCAATAGCCAAAGCGTCACGTCGGCACAAAGGGAAGGGGTTGAGCTGCGATTATTAGGGTCTTCAAATCACCGTCTGGGAATGCATGCGGGCAGGCGCCAGTAACAGTGAGGGTTCGTTACCATCGCTGCATTCCAGGGATTTCAAGTTATTCGGGAAATGCGTTGAGGGCGTGTACTTGATGGATCGTGAAGACCATAGGAACTGGGCCAAAATCTTGCAGGATGCGGAGTTCGTTCCGCTCAGCGGCGACGATGGTCGTGATGCACCCTCGCTATATCCGGCGGCGCAGTCTATGGCTGCCTGGGAGTTGCTTAGCACCAGCCGGGACTCGGCATTCCTCGAGACTAGTCCCGCTGGAGCGGGTGCGTAGATACGGTGCGGGATTTCCCACTCCTGTACTAGCTAGAACCATGTTGTGGGTCGGCATGATGAAGCTATCAACCATGCGCAATCGGTCCAGGTTCGCGAACGTGAGTGTGTGTAGTGCCGGATAGACAGCACAGGCAACCAGTGCGTGCTCCCCGTCATCAGGGACCGCATCTAGGGCGTCCTCGAGCGATGTATGCAGCTCGACCTTCCCATCGATTTCTCGCCGATGCAGCCATTCGTGAGCCGCAGTTTCCAGGTTCGTCCCGTGCGGGCCGAGCGTGTGGACGTAGCGGATGCTCTTCGTGCCTACGTTCATGCAGTGTCGAGAGTTGGTAGCTGAAGTCATATTCTTCCTAGGTGACCCTGGATGACTCCAGGGCTAGATCCTTCTTGAGGTCAACGGATCTCATTGCCCCGAGGCGCGCGTACACATGATGCGGAAGTTGGACGTTCGATCATCCCTCCCGCCCAACTCGCCCCTTGCGAAACACTAGTACCAACGTTGCAAATATCAAGATCATGAAAGAGGGCGAGTGGGACTCTTTGGTACTTTTATCCCAAGGGTTTTGTTGAATGGGCCGAAATGCATCACTCACGGCTGCTCCGTCTGTGGAGGAGGCGTAGGTCTTGCCCGGCTTTGCCCCTGTTTATGAACGTCTCTTTTGGGCTGTTGACCGCTGCGGCAGTCAGTGGTCGAATCTCGGTGACGAATCGAGGTTGAAGGTTTATCTGTAATATCCTTTAGGTGCGCTTCGTTTCTCGTTGCACGGTCTACTGGCCGCGCAGACGAGGCAGGGCTGCCCGGACGGCGGTGGCCTGTCGCGGGCAGGACCACTTCGAGCATCTCTTGCCCGAGCGTGTGACCGATTTCGTCTGATCTTGTAGGACGCCGTGCGGCACGGACTTCAAACCAGTGACCACACGGAACGATCCGCGTTTAGCCTCGATCTTTCATGATGGGCCGCCGACGGAGTCGGTGGCCCATTTCGCTGCCGATGACCGTGGTTGGCAGGCCGTGGGCCCGAGTGTCGTGTCGGGTGAACGCCGGGTTCCACTGCTCCGGGATGGAACGTTCTCTCGCAGGGACGGGTGGATCTGCTGGTCAGCCGGGGTTCGGGAGAGCGTTGAGTCTCTCGATCGCGCCTGTGATGACGTCGGTCCATGGCCAGTGGCGTGCGAATCTCAGGTGCCGGCGGCGGGCGGTGGTGACGAGCTGGGCGGCGGCGGAGAACAGTCGCAGCCGCAGGCGGCGGGTTCCCAGAGTCTCGGCTTGCCGGTCAGGGCGAGCATGGGCAGCCAGGCCAGCAGGTCGAGGGCGAGCTGGACGATCTCCAGCCAGATCTGGTTCTGCGCAGTGGCGTGCAGGGCAGGTTGCGCAGGCCGGTGGCGCGCGCATTGCGGATACGGTCCTCGGCCCGCGCGCGCTGGCGGTGCCGCAGTTCCAGGGCGGCGATCGGGACGTCGGTGGTGTTGGTAGCGAAGCAGGTCAGCCGCAGTCCGTCGGCGTCGGTAAACCGCAACTGGGCGCCGGGGTGCGGGCGTTCCTTGCGGACGATCAGCCGCATCCCTTGTGGCCAGCCCTTCAGGACGTCGCCCTCGAGTTCGGCTGTCCAGGCGCCGCCGCGGATCTCGCCGCCGGGCTCGACGGCGGGCGTCCAGGCGGAGACGGGGACCTTCAGGACGGCCTGGTGAATGGCGTCGGTGATGGTCATCCCGACCGAGTACGACAGCCAACGGCCCCGCTTGGCGAGCCAGGCGACGAACTCGTGGGTGCCGCCCGCGGAGTCCGTGCGAATCAGTGTGGACCGGCCGCGCCGGTGACGTTTCGGCAGCTGGGCCAGGGCGAGTTGGGTGGCGGTGATGTGGTCGGCGGCGGTGTTGCTGCCTGCGTTCCCGGGCCGTAGCAGCGCGGCCACCGGCTCCCCGGTGCCGCCGCGTCCGTGGTCGACGAAACTCATCAGCGGATGATGTCCGTAGGACTTCTTCCAGGTCGCGGCCGCGTCCTGCTTGTCGGAGTGGGCCAGGACCAGCACGCCGTCCAGGTCCACGATCACCTGACCGCCCGCGTCCGGCGGCGAGGCTCCAGCCAACTTCCAGACTCGCTCGCGCACTTCGGCCCGCGCGGAGCGGATCGCGGTCAGAGCCTTCGGGCCGCCCGCGGCGAGCTTGTCGATGAGGCGGGAGACGGTGGGGTCGGAGGCCACCGGCCCGAACACGGCCGGCTCGGCCCGCAGCATCGCGACATCCGCCAGGCGGTCCCCGCCCAGCGCGACCGCCAGAGCCACATCGATCAGGATCTTGCCCGGATTATGCACCGCCCGAGGCCGCCGCCACGGCGCGAGCGCCGCCGATATCGCGGTGTCCAGTCCGCTCTTGCGGACCGTCTCGACCAGCAGCACCCCGCCGGCCTGGGAGACCACCGCCCGGCCACCGCCCTCGATGCGGACACGCGGATAGGACCCGATACGCTTCTTCACCTGAGGAGTGCTTCTTTCCCGCGACGACCTGGACCCTAGACAAGTCCCATCGTTGCAGGTCAGGAGCACTCTTCGCGTATCTGATCACGCATCGGACAGCCCACCTCGTGAAAGCCCGAGGCTAGCGCTATTGCCCAAGAGGTCGCTACGTCCGGTGACGCGCAGAAAGTAGTCCAAAGGTAGCGAAGCCCAGAAGCCAGCTACGAGCGCCGTGTGTCGGCGGCTGGGCATCGCGAGACTGTTCATCGCATGGATGTGCGTTGTGCCGGGCGGAATAAGGGCTGCGTAGAGAGCTCGTTCTGTGTTGGGAGCGATCTGGCGTCGCCATGCAAGCCGATGAAACGTGGCGTAACGGCGGCGTGCTCTATTTTCAAGTAGCGTGTCGATCTTATCTGCGAGAGCTGCCCTCTAGTGTGTTGTCGACTTGTTCGATCTGTTTCCGTGCGCGGGAGATCGCAACTTGGCTTGCCCGCAAACGAGTGAGGACCTCATGGTCAACCCAGCGATCCTGGGCTGCTAGGAATTCCTGATTCCTCCCCGCCACTCGCACATATGGCGTGTCGGGAACGTGGTCGTGTGTGAGGCTGACCAGATTAATTCCGTATGCGTCATTGCTATTGGCGTCGTGACGCTTAAAGATTGGGTTCGCTACTCCCAGCTGTGTGCCTTTGAGGATTACCTCACGCCATCGACTGGGGAGGAAAGCCTGTCCCGTGGTGGTCTCTGGGCGGTTGTAATCGATCAGGTTAACCTTCTTTGCGCCACTCTCGTCGTATCCGCGAGACATCTGCGGAGAGAGAGTACCCAAGTGCAACGGGTAATCTGCCAGTGCGGAAATTGCTGACGCCTCGCCCGTGCTCACAGGGGAGAGGAGGCGAGCTTGTTCAATCGGCCGGTTTTCCTCGACTAGCAGGCGCCGCCAAATGGACAAGACATCTCGATTGACGTGGATGACACGTGCACGATGCGGCCTCTCGTCAAATTCACCATTTTGGTAGCGAATTCCGGGAACGTCTCCCGATCCGTCGTGGTGAGTAGAATCGCGCAAAGCGTCAACGGATACCAGCCATGACAGGTGATCGAAGCCAATCTCTTTTCTCCTGCCGTAGACGTGCACTCCGAAGTGAGCCGTGTCGCTGACTGGTCGCATAAAGAATCTTTGCCCAGAATTAACGAATTCCCCATGTGTGCGAAGTCGGCAGTACGCAGCTTCTCGCAGCATCCCTTCCTTGTCGCCCGTGAAGTGAGTGTCGGGGTGGATTAGCCCACTCGTTCCCCGGGTCGAAGTGTGGGACCAGACCTGCGACATGAACGCTCGGTATAGATCAGGCTGCGTTCCGGCCAGCATCGGAAACATCTGAGGGGAGCTGAATACGGCAACCTGTGTGCTCGTATTCGTGACCTCACGAAGCACGTATTGGAGAACTGACGGTGTACTTAGGAGTTCACTACGCCGCCGGGTCTTCTGCTGTAGAAGTTTTGTCTTCCAGCTCAAACCACGGCTCGTGTTCGGCGAGAACCGCCGGCTCGTTCCATCTGGGCCGCACCCACGGCGGGTTGCCCACCTGAAGGTCAAAGCCGCCACCTCGCGCGAAAACAAGGGCAAACTCCAGCTCCCAGTGCAGGAAGCCTTGCTCTTCCGCGATGTCGCGCACCGCCCGCAGCCACGGGAACCGGTCCTCTGGGTTGTCGATGTCCATTCCCATGAAGCCAGGAAGGGTCTCCTCGAAGCTCTTCAGTTCATCGAGGCTCTTAAAACTGTCGATGAGGGTGCCTTCCGGCACGTCTGCCGTGCCCAACATGGCCTCTAGGAACTCCAGCCAGTCGTCGAGGTCCTTGAGAGGGACGCTCGACCGCCGTTCCGACGCCTTTGGTTTGGCCGGCCCTTCGTCGCCGCCTTCGTTGCGACCTGGCTCACTTCCACGACCACATCGTCGTCCGCGGTCAGTTCGAGGTCTTCAAAGGAGGTCTGCTCGGGACCGAGTGCGAACAGAGCTGTCGCCTCGACGAACCGTGGCGCGGGAGTGGGTGCAGCAAGAGGCATCGGCTCGGCGACGGCTGGGGCTCAGGCCGCGCCACGGTCAGCGGCACCCCGCCGAGCACCTTGCTGAGGCCGTCCGCGTCACTGACGACAGTCCGCGCCGCGTACTCGCCGTCACTCCCGTCCAGCAGCCCAGCCTTGTCGACCGGCCAGAACCACAGCGCACACCAGGCGTCCATGACCTTCTTCAGTCGCCAATATGGAGTATCGACGGCATTGAAGAGGTCCTCCAGGACCCTCTTTCGGCACTGCTTGATCGGGGTGCTGGAGGAACGCGAACTCGGGGTCCGCCGGATCGGCCTGCCACAGATCGATCCGGCGCGCGATCTCCTGCTCGGAGAGTTCCATGCGCTTGACGACTGCCGCCCATAGGAACTCGACCCTCCGGGCGGCGTCCCGCAGCTTCGTGAACTGAGAGGGCGTTTCAACCTTCGGCTGCTTGCTCTTGGGGTTGAGTTTGGGGCTGCCGTCTGCATTGAGGTGCGCGGTGCTGCGCTTGGGGCGCTGAAGGAGACCCTTTTCCAGGCGGCGAGTTGCTCGACGCTTTCCTTGGCGAGCTCCTTGGCTTCCTTCGAGCCCGCGACCGCGGCCCAACCAGAGCTCGGCAGCAGGAACTGGTGCACCGCATCGTCTGGCAGTGGCTGCGGCTCACCGTCCTTGAGGAACGGCAGCGAGGTCGGCGCCAGGGCTCCCTTCGCCTTCAGCCACGCCTTGTCCTTGCCCACCGCGTCGTCACCCGCGAACACCGCCCGGCGAGCGCCGATGAGTGAGTTGCCGCGGCGCAGGTGAAGGCCGAACCAAGGCGCTCGCATGCCGGGGTGCATGGTGTTCAACCACAGGGACACCTCGGCCAGTTCGACACCCGTCGCGTTGAGGTCGATCCCGTACGCGTTGTGCAGCGCGATGTACGCCCGGCCCTCTGCTTTTCGGCGAGGGCATTAGCGGTGGGGATGGCGGTTCCGAGTTCATCCTGGCGGCGACGCAGGTACTCGTCGGCGACCTGGTTGATGGCCTCGTTGAGGAAGGCTCCCGAGCCGAGCGCCGGCTCACAGATCTTGTACTTGAGCAGCTCTGAGGCGCGGGTCTTGATGATGTTGCCGTCGGCGTCGCGTTCCTGGTCGAGACGGTTTTTCAGGGTGAGCTCGACGGTGACCTGGGTGAGTGACTCGGGGTGTAGTACGAAGCGGAGGTCTCCCGGTCTCGGCCGGCGAGCCGGTAGACGAAGGAGCCCTTCTCGTACTTCTTGACACCGCGCAGCCCTTGCGGGCGTCGTCCTCGCCGTAATGGATGAGGGTCGTGTCGGGGTACTGGTCCTGCTTGTGCGAAGGGATGAGCCAGGAACCCTGCTCCGGGTCGCCGCCCTTGGCGACCTCGCACAGTTCTTCCTTGGCGATGATGCCGGTGTACGACATCAGCCCTTCATAGACGGCGCCGAGTTGATTGATGCCGAGGTTGCGGTAGGAGATGAAGCCGCCGCGCTCGCCGCGCTTGCCCTTCTTCATGGTCAGCAGGCGCAGGACTTCGTGGAGGGCGGAGTTGCGCAGGCGCAGGTCGAGCCAGCGAGGGTCGTTGTCCTCGTCGCTGGTCGGGTCCAGGACACGGGTGCCGATGAGGCGGATGGCGGTGGGTTCGAAGAGTTCGCTGCGCAGGGGTTCGAAGCGCAGGCCGCGGTCTTCGCTGCGGCGGGCGGCCTTGGCCTTACGGGTTTCTTCGTCGTCGCCGGGCTGGTCGTCGTAGGGCTCGGTGCCGTAGGCACGATGGCCGAAGTTGACCTTGTTGAACAGCACGTCCAGGGACTGGAAGAGGTGGAAGCCGTTCTTGGATTCCTCATCGACGAGTTCCTCGTCGCGCTCGACGAGTTCGCGTAGGCGGGCCATGGAGTAGCCAGCCTCGTAGCTGCCGTCGTCGGCGGGGAGGATGCCGAGTTCGGGGCGAGCCTCGGCGTACAGCAGGAAGAGGATCCGGTAGAGGTAGCGCAGGGACTCGCGGGTAAGTTCCTGGGCGAAGCGGATCTTCGGGTTCTCGATGTCGGCCGGGGAGACATTGTTCTTCGGCTCGACCATCCGGCTGAGGACTTCGTTGGCGATGACTTCGACCGAGCGCTGGAGGCCGTAGCGCAGTTCGTTGGAAACGCCGACCGCGTTCGTACTCGACGACTTGAGCAGGCCGTCGATGGCCCGAGTCTGGTCGTTGTCGCCGGGACGGAGCATGTCGAGGCTGAACAGGGCTGCAATGGTGGCCAGTTCACCCTGCTGGGCGCGGTCGTTGCGTTCCAGAGCGGCATCGAGGTTTACTGCGAGGTAGCGGCCTTCGCGCCAGGACTGGCGGTCGGCGAGCAGGATCACACCGCCGATAAGCAGTAGAACGAACCGGGGTGAGCGCCGCCGGGCTCGTCCAGCTCGCTTTCGAAGAGCCAGGAAGCCAGATCCGCGCCCGTCTCGTAACTCTCGCTCGCGCTGACGCGCAGGGGCGCCAGGGGCGTCCGGAGCCGTCGGGACGTAGGGCGGTGTCGTTGTCGGCGGCCCAGCCGCAGTCGAGAGCGATGATCCCGTGGCCGTGGTAAGCGACGGGCAGGGTGTGCTCGCGGCCGGCTCGGTGCATGGTGAGTTCGCTGGGGGCGGCGTCGTATCCGAGGGCGCGCAGCACGGTCTGGTGCCACTCGGTGAGTCGCTTGGCCCACTCGGGGTTGTTGTGCGTGTGGAGTCGCGCGTCGTCACCGGCATCGCGTTCCGCGGCGTCGGCGAAGTAGGCGCGCACGTCCTCGGCAAGGTAGATGGAGCGCAGAGCGCGGAGCTGTTCGCGAGGGTCTTGCGTGGGTTGTTCTCGTCGCTCTCACGCAGTGTCCAGGTGGCGAACAGCCCCTTCTTGAGGTCGGTGCCGAGCTGTTCGGCGAAGTAATAGGCGGACAGGTACTCGCCGCGATTGATGAAAGAGTCGAAGTCGGTGCTCATCGTGCAGTGCCCTCTTCGGTGGCGGCGTGCGGTTCTAGGACGGCGAGCAGCCGCAGCATCGGCTCGCCCTTCGTTTCCAGGGACTTGACCAGGCGCAGCCGGTCACTCGCGGCACGGCCGACTCCCTGCTTGTCCGGGCGCGGACCGAAGGAGAGAGCATCCTGTTTCCAGTGGGTGACGCGCTTACGGTAGGGGCGAGGGTCTTCTCGATACGCAGGCGGTAGTGCTCCTCCAGCGTGCCGAGGTGCCTCTTGGCCTCATCGATCGCGGCAGGGACCAGCGCGGTGAGGCCGGGCAGATCCCGCGGGATGGCGCGACCGGGCATGCTCGGACCGACTCCGAAGCGCTCCAGGGCCTCTTCGGTCAGCTCCACCGTGTTCGGCTCCCCGGGCAGGCCGGAGACGGCCATCCACTCCACGATGGTGGGCCGACCCTGGCCATTGGAATAGATGCCCTGCACCAGGAAGGTGGGACTGTCCACGGCGGCGGCGAGCACCGGGGCCTGGTGACGGCCGATCTCGACGAGGACCTTGTCGGTGAGCCAGTCCAGGACCGGGTGGACGTCCGTGACGTAAGAGACGTTGGGCCACTGGGACTTGGAGGTCTCCCGCGCGGCCTTGAGACGCGCATCGGCGAGGTCCTTGGAGAAGGTGATGCGTAGTCGTCCCGGTTCGGTCTTGCGGGGCATGATCCGCTGCTCGTCCAGGTACGACTTGGGCAGCGCCTTGAGCCGGTAGAGCAGGTCGCGCGGGGCTCGAAGGCGATGGTGCCGTCGTCGTCGCGTCGCAGGGACAGCTGGTCTTCGGGGTTGGGGTGGCAGACCTGTCGGAGTGCCTCATCGAAGTAGTCGGCGGTGGACCGGAAGAGCGTCGGTACTACCGCTCGTGGAACTTCGGGGTGTTCGGGGACCGCACCGACCTGGCCGAGCAGCCCGGCCAGGAAGGCGGCACCGCCCTGCTGGGACTGCTTGATCGACTCCTCGACGGTACGGCCGGCGATCAGGTCCTGTGTGAGGCGGTTCTCCTCCTCCTGGGCCCGGTACAGGCCGGTGACGGCCTCGGCGGAGCCTTCGATCTTGTGGGCTTCTTCTTCGCGCCCCAGGAGCTTCTCGCCCACCAGCCGGTCATCGAGGGTCCGCGGCTGCCCGCTGACCGTATCCGTACGCCATGGGATGTCGCTGGTCAGGACGAGCGCCCGGAACTGCGGCGGGTACGCCTGGCCGTAACGGTCGATACGGCCGTTGCGCTGCTCGATACGGATCAGTGACCAGGGCAGGTCGTAGTGCACAAGCAGGTGGCACTGCTGGTGCAGGTTGACGCCCTCGGAGGCAACGTCGCCGGTGAACAGGATGCGTACCGGATCGTCGCGCAACCCGAACTTCTCAACGATCGCTCGTTGCTCTTCGTCGCTGCTGGCTTCACCGTGCATGACCTGCACCGCACCGCCGTAGCCCAGCCACGGTTTGCTCTCGTCCGGGCTGGTCCCGTGAGGAAAGCCGAGCGCGGCCGGTACGGTCTCGGCCAGCCACCTCAGGGTGGGGATGCGCTCGGAGAACACCACGACCCGGGTGTCCGAACCCGGGCGACGCCCATCTCGCGCAGCGCAGTCAGGAGCGTGGTGAGCTTCGCGGAGTCGGAGTCCTGGATCTGTTCGTTCAGTTGCTGCAACTCCACCAGAGCCGCACGCTCCAGCTTGACCTCCGCCTCGCGGACCTTCGGATCAACCGGCCGGGTCTGCTTCTTCTTGTCCGCAGGCTTTTCGACGGGTGGCTTGTCCAGCGTCGCGATCCGCGTTTTGATCGACGCTTGCAGGGCCCGGTGCGAGGACAGGAACGACTTCAGCAACTGGTACGGAACGAGCTGGTGCCTGCTGACCGAAGGCTGGTCAGGGTCAGCAGGAATCCAGCGGGTGGCCAGCTCACGGAAGACGGCGAGTTCCTTCTCGCTGGCCGGTGCTCGCAGCGGCTGGGAGGGGCCTCGGTCTGCCCAGGCGCCTTTGAGGGACTCGCGTACCTCCGCCGTGGTCTTCGTACGCCGGATGTAGAGGTGGTCGAGGTCCTTGACCTCGTACTGGTTCGGGTTGGCGATCGCCGCCTCGTCCAGCATTTTGACCAGCTCGGCGAATGAAGAGGCATCGCCGTTGTGCGGTGTGGCCGAGGCCAGCACCAGTGCGTCGGTCTTCTTCGCCAGTAGCCGGGCGAGAGCGTTGTTCTTCGTCCCCTGGTTGACGAGGTTGTGAGATTCGTCGATGACGACGGCGTCCCACTCGGTGTGCTCCAGGTGGTGGGCATAGACGTCGCTCTTCAGCGTGTCCACGGAGATGATCGCCCGCTTGAAATACGCGAACGGGTTGCGGCCTGCGGGGATGTCCTGCTGCACCCGCTGGATCCCCGTCGAGTCCAGCCGCACCAGCGGGATCGCGAACCGGGTCCACAGCTCACGCTGGAACTGCTCCAGCACATGCTGAGGTGTCACGACCAAGATCTTCTCGCCGCGACCGCGCCGGATGAGCTCGGCAAGGAGCACCCCGATCTCCAGGGTCTTGCCCAGACCCACCACGTCGGCGATGAGGATCCGCGGTCGTGGGTTCTTCATCGACAGCGCGAGCTCGGCCGGCCGGAGCTGGTGGACCTGCTGGTCCATGAGGAAGTTGTCCGCCAGCGCCAGCCCGTGCTCGGTCTGAGGCAGGAACGTCTTGCGCATGATTGCCTCAAGGAACAGGCGGGCCCGCCGATGGTTCGCAGAGTCATCCGCGACCAGTTGCGTCTTGCGTGGGTCGAGCACGCTCACAAGATCGAGCTTGTCGTAGAAGACGGCCTCTACCCCGCGCACGAACGAGGAGATTCCGGTGACCTCGACCATCCACCCGTCGCTGGCCGTGGGAAAGCAATTGCGGACCAGCCACAGCTCGTCGCGGATCTCCACCTGAGCACCGGCGGCATACCCGGACGTGGCGGGAGCCTGTTGCTCGGACGAGGGCTCGTCGGGCTCCCAGGCATCCCATACCGCATCGCTCTGGCCGCCCGCGGCTCCCGCCTCGACGCTCAACGTCCGCTCCGATCCTTCACCAGCGGCACTCCGCCGCTCAACTTTACCGGGCCTGCCGCCAGCAGATCAGCCGGCCGCTTGAACCCATTCCAGCAAGTCTCCCACCAGGCAATAACGGCTTCGGGCCGTCAGAGGTGGAATTCACCGCGTACTGCTCCCGTAGTTCGCCCGCCACCCGCTGCGACGCCACAGGCCGCTCCCGCAGAATGCGAGCTTTGTCCTCACAGGTGCCGTGGGCAGCTCAGGCACCAGTTCTTCGTCGGCTTCCGGCTCCTCCGGCGCCGGCCGAATGTCGAGTGGGCTGACGAGGTTGTGCGGGTCCACGATCGCGGCCTGCTCATCGATCAGCTTCTCGATCGATGCAGAGGACGGTTCCGGCGTCGGAGTGTTCCCGCCAGCTGCTGTCGTGCGGTCGATGAGGGCGAGCCGCGCGTCGGCGGGCGTCCTGCCCGCTGCCTTCATGAGATCCGCGCAGGCATCCGCCACCTTGGCCAGAGTGGGCCGGCTTTCCGGCGTGTGAGCGAGCATCGCTGCGAGCAGCTCTTTGAAGCCTTCCGGCACACCGCTCAGGTCCGGGCCGATCTGCGGGTTCGAGACCTGCATGGCGACGGCTTCCCACTGGTGTCCGTCGTACGGATAGTGTCGGGCCGCGGCGTATAGGAGGACCGTGCCCAGCGCGTACACATCCGCCGCAGGCGTCACCTGCGGATGCCCGCTTGCTTGCTCGGGGCATGCAGCGCACGGTCCCGATGATCATCCCGCTGTGCGACAGCGTGTCCTTGGCCGCGTCCATGAACGCACTGAGTCCGAAGTCGATGATTATGGGGCCTTCGCTGCCCAGCATGACGTTCTGAGGCTTCAGGTCTCGGTGCAGCAGCCCGCATCGTGTACGGCGCTCAGCCCTTCGGCGAGGAGCGCTCCGAGGCTGGCCACCAACGGCAGCGGCAGCGCGCCGTCACTATCCACGCAGTCCAGCAGGGTCCGGCCGGCCACGTACTCCATCGCCAGCCACGGACGATCCGCGAACGGATCGGCATCCAGGAACCGCGCTACCCGGTTGGTGCCGATCACGGTGCGAGCGATCAGAGCTTCCTTCTCGAAGCGCGCCCGCGTGATCGGGTCCAGCTTGTCGGTGCGAATGACCTTCACAGCTACGGGAGAGCCCGCGGGGAGTACGCGAGATATACCTCGCCCATGCCGCCGGAGCCGAGCTCCCGAGCCACGGTATAGCGGCCAATCTGAGTGGGACTCCCGGTCATGAGCTCAGTCCACGCCTTTCCACGTCAGCATCTGCTTGGGTCACTTACACCGCTAGTTTGCCTGGCCGCCGAGCACTCTCGGTAACCACCCCATCTCAGTGGTCATGAGAAGAGGGAGAGGTGACCATGATCCGGCCTCTCACGGACTGTGTGGCCCCGAGCACCGGACGTTGGCTTGAAATCAGCGTTTTACATGCTCATTCCCAGGAGCTTGATCGGCTTCATGGCATTGGCACCCGGATCCTCCTGCTGCAACCCGGCTATCCAGATGCTTCCGCAGGGCGGTGGGCGGCCGAGGCCCAATTCTTCAGAAGGCTGTCGGCGACGGCTTCCTCGTAGACGGCGAGTTTCTCCCGTGCCATGGTCTCGGCGAGTTTCGGGTCCCACAGCGTGTCCTGGGGCTTGCCGTCGAGCGGGACATGGTCGATGTCGGCACGGACACCGTTGAGATAGTCCGCGCTGTTCATACGCCATGGCTCGGCGCCGTAGCGGGTACGCAGTGCATTGGTCATCGCGATGCCGGGCCAGTCGAAGTCGCCGTGATACCGGAGCAGGCCGCCGTTGTCGACGATCAGGCGGGCAAGGCGGTGGAAGGCGGTTGAGGGCGGCCTTCTGCGCAGATCAGTGGTGGGCTGCTCGCGCCAGTTCGCCGGCGGCGCGGCGAAGTACGGCGGGTTCTCGCAGACGTACACCGTTGGCAGGTCCACGGTGATCGGCAGGGTGATGAGCTGGTGGAGGGTGATGTGAAAGGGAGTGCCGTAGCGGGCGGCGTCGCTGAGCCACTGGCCCAGCCCTTGTCCGGTCGCGGGAGGTTGAGGACGAGCACGCGGCTGGCCAGGTCGTCGACGATGACGTCGAAGGCGTCCCAGAGCTCGCGCCGGGCCTCGGCTCCTGATTCGAGCGGGAGTCCGCGTGCCATGGCCAGGGCTCGCAGGACCAGGGTCGGCAGGAGCCCCGGCCGGGGTTGAGAGCTTTGGTGTCTCCTGTGGTGGCGTCGGCCAGTGAGGGCAGCATGACCGGGGTGATCCGCTGGGTCGGCTGTTGAGGAATTCCAGGACGCGGACGGCCTGGCTGAGGAGGTGGGTGCCCTCCTTGTTGATCAGTCCAGTGATCGTGCCGTCGGACGCGAGGCCGGCCAGCCATTGCCGGTACCAGGGGTGCTCGGTGTGCAGGGGCTGGTCTCGCCCTCGGCCAGGATTCTCTGCCGGGCTTGTTCGAGTGTGGTCCGTTCATCGGCGCGGAAGCGCAGCTCTGGGCCGATCCGTTCCAGGACATCGCGGAGTGACATGCCCGCGACGTTGCGGATGCTCTCCTCCAGCGCCGCGAGGGGATGGTGATGCGGCGGATGTCGGGCGAGCGGTAGGTGCCGGTGATGCCGATGACTGCGTTGCGTTCGGCTGTGGACGGCTTGGTCAGGCCGATGGAGCCCTCGATCTCGCCGCCGTTGCGCTCGAGCGAGCGCCGGGCAGCGGCCAGGAGCCGGCGGAACTCAGGGCCCCGGTATCGCTCGAATGTCTCTGCTGCCTTGGTCATGCTGATTCCTCGGCGTCGTCGCTCGTCGGCTCGTCGTCGGGGATGTCACCGAACAGTCCTGCCTGCGCGGGGACGTGGCGACGGGCGTGAAGCCGAGGAGTTCGGCGGCCAGGTCGTCGGATCCTGGGTATTCGAGGTCGTCGAGGATCTGTTCGCCGTCCCAGACGAGCAGCATGGCGGAGACGGTGTGGGCTGCCTCGTCGTGCTTCATGTCGTAGTGCGAGATCTGCGGCACCTCGGGGTAGGTGATCCACAGGTCGTAGCCGGTCATGAAGAGGTCGAGGTCGAACTTGGCGGTGAGGGCGAGAAGGTCGGGGCGGTACTTCTCGTCGATGCCGGCGAATGCCTCGTCCAGCGCGATCAGGCGCGGGCAGGTGGGGTAGGCGGAGCTGTACTGGGCGTGGGCGGCTGCGAAGAGCGGCAGGTGGATCGAGGCGGACTTCTCACCGCCGGACATCACGCTGTGCTTGGCCTTGGTGAGGACCTCTCCTTCTTCTTCTCCTCCGGGCTCATGCCCTGCCGGAACAGGCGGAGTTCGAACCTGCGCCAGGCGCGGTAGTCCAGGACCTCGGCGATCACCTGCTGGTAGCTGCGCTTCTTGTCGGCAGCAGCCTTGGCGCGGATCTGGCTGCGCAGGTGGGAGCGGAGTTCGGCCAGCCCGACGGGGCCAAGGCCGGAGGCGTCCTTGTCGAGCAGCCTGTTGACGGCCTGCTGGGAGTCGGTGAGGGCGTCGGAGACAACCCAGTTGATGCCAACCGTCGCGCCGGAGGACATAGGCTTGGCCCGGGTATCGGCGTCCATGCTTTTGACCAGGTCGCGGGCGGCGATGGTGCGGTCGTGAATCTGCTGGGCCAGTCCGGTCAGGAGCCCGTCCTCCAAGACGGTGCGTTCCTTGTCTTCCAGCAGCACACTCTGGTCGGCGAGCTGTTCGGCCAGCCGGCGTCCGAAGTCCGCTACGGGGCCGGGCCTTCGCTGTCGGTGACCCGGGCCAGGATGATGTCGCCGGCCGGCTCCCACTCGAAGAGGTAGCCCTGGTCGGATTCCAGCAGGGCCGACTCCAGCGTGGTGATGGCGGTGGAAATCTTTGTCGTGACGGTCTTCAGGAGGCTCGCGGTGATCGGGCGGCCACGGGTCGCCTCGTCGAGCGCGGTGATCAGTGAGGCGACGGATTCGGGGACGACGCTTCGGGCGGCCTCCGCGCCCGTGAGGGAGGTATCGGGCGAGGTGAGGCTGTCCATGAGAGCTTGGACTGCCTGCTCGGGACTCGGCCACAGGTCGTGCGGTAGCCAGAGGGCGTCTGCGGTTGCTTCGAGCAGGCCGAGAAGGTCGGGCCGGGCGTACGGCTCCAGCGTGAGTGTGGTGCGCACCTGCTCGGCTACGGCCGTGGCCAGTGCTGCCCGGCCGAACTCCAGGGCATGGTCAGCCTTCAGAAGCCGGTCTCGCTGTTCCTCCGCGTCCTTCTTCGCATGGTCGTACGCCTTCTTTGCTTCCGCGATCTGTTCCTCGGATTCCGCGATCTGCTGGAGAATCTCCTGCAGAGGGGCTTCGAGCGTTGCCTCTGGGTCCGCAGACGCTCCTCCTGAATGGCGGACTCGTCCTTGCGCGCCTGCAGCGCCTCGGCCTGCTCCGTACAGGACTCGGTCTGCTCTTCGATGATCTCCTTGCGGCCGGCGATGTCACGCTCGGCTGCCTCGGCTTGCTCCCGGCAGGAGGAGAGTGCTCTGCCGGCCTCGGCGAAATCTTCGACGGCTTGGGCGACGTTCTCCAGTTCCTCTCGATGAGTGGGCAGCCGCGCGGCCGTGGCGGCATGCCGAAGCTGCCGGTTCCTCTCATGGGCCCGGGCGATCGCCCCGTCGAGTCGCTTGCGTGCTTCAGTGAGGCGGCGGCGGGCTCCGGCGACCTTCTCCGCCATCACCGCCACCTCACGCACGGCTTCGGTGATCGCCTGGGTGCGGGAGCTCGCGCCTGGCGCGGTCGAAGTCGTCGAATGCTTCGTGCGCGTACCGCTGCTGCTCCTCGACGCCGGCGAGCTCAGCTTCCAGGGCGGTGATGGATTCTTCGAGGCGCTCCAGTCGTTCGCGCCGACGGGCGGCCCGTGCAGTGGCCCCGATGTACTCAGGCTGTGCCTTGGGATGCGCACCGACCTGGACGCCGAGGCAGAAGTGCGAGCCGGTGGTCACCGAGGGAGCAGACAGCGCATCGCCCGCTGCCGGGGCGTCGTCCACTACAGCGATGGAGGCCAGAACAGCCTGGACGGTGGCATAGCTGACGTCCTGCTGATCTTCGACGACCAGGACACTAGCCAGGGTGCGTCCGGTGGGTCGCTGCGCGGGCGGCAGCGGGCGCAGATAGGCGTCGGCGACCTTGGAGTGCAGAGCCTGGTCGGTCAGTGCAGCGTCGGGGTGCAGCCAGGCGGTGAGCAGGCCGGCCGCGTACAGGGCGCCTTCCAACGCAGCCGCGTGGTCGTCGGAGATGTGATCGGCGAACCGTACGAGCTGCCACAGCGGGCGCCCGGCCGCTCATCGCGGCTGGCAGGGCGCAGGTCACTGGAGGGTGCATCGTCGCCCTCGGCTGCCACGGTGTCGCGCTCGGCCTGGCTGGCTCGCAGAGCTTCCGCAATGTCGCTGTGCTGCCGCTTCAACGTCTCAACGCGGGAAAGGGCGTGGGTACGGCGCCGGTCGACGAGGTTATGGAAGACCTCCGGCAGCGGGGCCGCCTCAGGTTCCTCCACGGTGCCGATGGCAGCTCGCAACACGTCGCCGTCGGCGGGGACCAGGACCGTGGTGTCGTCGCTGCCGCTCCAGCGGCCGATGAAGTCGTCCAGTTCTTGACCGGTCTCGACGCGGGCGGTGGTGAGCTTCTCGGCTGCCGCGGCGGACTGCCGCTCGGTCTCCGTCAGCTCGCCACTCGCCGCGTCACAGTGCTCCTGCTCGCGTTCTTGGTCCTTCGTGGCGTTCTTGAAGGCGCCGAGCAGGTCTTGTACCTCCTGCAGTTCGCTGCGACGCGCGGCAACCCGACCCGCGATATGCGTGTCCAGCTCAGCTCCGAGATCCAGCGTGTCGTCGTCGTTCAGGATGCCGCCACGGCGCGCCGCATCCATGAGGCCGTGGGTGTGCCGGGAGGCAGCTTTGCGCAGTTCGTCGTGCCGTTGGAGGGCGCGGTCCGCCTCCCCTTGAGAGTGGCCAAGCTCTCCTGGGCCCGGTTGAGGTGGCGTGCACTGCCGGCGATACCTGTGCGCTCGGTGCTTACGCGCTCGCGCAGCTCCTTGAGCCCGTCCTGCTTCTTGATGGCGTCGTGGTTCTTGTACTCGGTCAGGCGGGCGTCGATCTCGTTGCACCGGCGTTCGCCGGTATCCCGCTCCTGCTGTGCCGCGGTCAGCTGCTGCTCGGCGGTGCGGCGGTCGTCCGCCGCTTCCATGATCGTCTCGCATTGGGTGGCCGTGTCCTGGATGCGCCCGGAGGCATGGTCGACGCGGTCACGGGCATGGGAGCGCACGTAACTGGTGTATTCACGCAGGAAGTTGCGGACTGCGGTATCCGCCCCATAAGGGCGTCAAGGAGCTCCTGGATCTCGGCGAGGTTCTCGAAGTCGCGGGCGGCTTGGAGGACGAGGGCCTCATCGACGGGGCGCAGTCCGGCGGTGAGGGTGTCGGACACCTTGACCGGGTCGAGGTCCTTGGCCAGCAGAGGGCGCCGCAGTTGGAGCAGAAGATTGACCAGCTGGTTGTAGCGCTCGCGGCCCAGCCCGAACAGCCGGTCATCGATCGCCTCTCGGTATGACTCTGCCGTGGTGTAGGTGGTCCCTTCCCGCAGCAGCTTCTTCAGGGCGTTCTCCCGCAGCGGGCGCGAGGCGGCATCCAGCAGACCGAAGTCGATCCCGACCCTGCCCTCGGTGACGAAGAAGAAGCGAGCCGGCGTGGACATGGGCTTGGTCACCCGCATGCCGATCCCCACGGTGACGGCTTCAAGGACCTCATCATCGGGGCCGGTGCGGGCGAACTCCATCCATACATAGCCGTAAGCGGACTCCTGCTCCTTGTAGAGCAGGTTCGACTTCATGGTCCGCTCCTCGCCGCTGAACGGATCAAGACGCCGCGCGTCAAGGACACCGTCCAGCACGAGGGGAACAGCACTTCGAGTGCCTTGGTCTTGCCGGAACCGTTGTGCCCGCGCAGGACCAGCCGGCCGTCGGCGAAGACGAACTCCTCGTCGGTGTAGTCCCAGAGGCCGATCACCCCGGCGCGCGTGGGCTTGAAGCGAACCTCCGGCTGGTCAGCGGTGCGGGAATGCGGGATGAGCGTCATCGAGAAGTTTCCTCAGTAGGGAAGTCGAGAGCGAACTGGCCGTCGAGCGCGGGACGTGGCAGGACGGCGGTGATGTTTCGGTAGCGGCCGGCCGCGGGCCGCACCAGGACTCCGCCGGGGACGATATAGACAAGGCGCAGGTCCGCCAGGAGCGCGATCGCCTCTGCCAGCAGCCCGCCGGGATCCGCCTGCCATTTGTTGGTGAAGGAGGAGGGGCCGAACTCTTCGTAGAGTTCGGTGATCATCTGCTCCAGCGTGCCGTGTTCCACGAAAGGCAAGCCGGCCTGCCCCTCATGCTCTGTGGCGTCCGGATCGGCATCGTCCGCCTGTTGGCCGGTGTCCGCGTGGGGTCGTGAGCGAGGGCTTCGAGCGTGCCGGCCTGCGGTAGGGCCATATCGATACGGCTCAAGAGGTCCGCGTGTTCCTCTCCCGGATCGGCGGGCAGCAGGTACTGGAGACGGCTGGCTCGGTCCGGGTCCTCCCGCAGGTCTGCGATCTTCGCGAGCATCAGCCCAGCGGTACGGTTGACCGCTCCGCCGCGGCCGGGGAACCGCTTGTCGGTGAAGTGCCCCGTGGTGTCGACGAGCATGATCCCTCGGCCCGGCGCTCGACAGGTAGCCCGGTCAGCCGTGCGATGTCCTCGGCCAGGGTGGGCTGGCGCAGCGCTATAGCCGTCTCCGCGTCGGTGTCGCCGAAGTAGACCACCGGGTACTCGATCAGCAGCCGCCGGGCTCGTTGGGCGGCAAGCCTCCGCCGGGGTCCCGTCCGGTGCCGGCGGTCGGCGTATCCAGCAGGCCAGCGGCGCTGACCAGATGTTGCAGGGGCTTGTTCGGCCGGAAGAGTGCCGTGCAGGTGTCGTGGTCGATGTCGAACAGCGCGTCCCCACGGTCGTGGTCACGGGCCCAGTCCTCCATGGACCCGTCGGAGATCCGCAGCGCACCGCGGTCGACCAGCCAGTCCATCACGTCAACGACCGCGTCCTTGTGACCCGGCGTGGTCGCATCGAAGCCCAGGTGCTCGATCGTATTGGCGGAGGGCGCGAGGAGTTTGACGAGATCGGCGAGGTTGATCTCGACGCGAGACCGGTGCAGGCACGCGAGGATCAGACAGAGGTAGGCCAGGCGTCGTCGGTCGAACGGCTTCTTACTCTTCACCGTGAGGAACGCCTGGCTGGCATCGAAGGTATCCAGCCGGCGCAGCAGCCGTGCGTGCCGGGCGCTGGTCTGCAAGGAGTAGCCGAACAGGTCCCGGAAATCCTTGGCCAGTTCGTCGGCCCACTGCAGCACCAGCGCAAGAGCCTTGGCCCGCGGGTAGCTCTCGTTGACGACGCCGTGCAGCAGCATGAGCCGGGCCGCTTGCTGGTACGAGCCAAGATCCGCAGGCTCCACAGTTGCGGCTACGCGATGGGCGGGCATCAGGACGTCTCCGTTCGGCGTCGACGCATCGCACCATGGGGCTTTATCTCCAGAGTGAAGCCGGGCAGGTGCAGCGTGCCGGTCTCGGTCCGCAGCTGGCTGCCGCGCTCGTTCGGGACCAGGCGCAGAGTCAGGCCGTCGCTGCTGCCGGTCCCCGATCGCAGGCGGCCCGCCACGATCGTCCGCGCCTGAAGGGCACGGGTCAGCAGCTTGAGCACAGCGCGGGTCTCCGCCGCGTTCAGCACCCGATCGTGGGGCCCATGATCCAGAAGGTCCGTGGCGGCCTCCCGATCCGCAGCCCGATCCGCCAACTGCTGCTCACGCAGCCGGGCATGGGCGCCACGGCTCGTACGCACCGGCTGCGGGCCGCCCGGCGCCGGCCGCTTGCCATGCCTGAACAAGCTGATGCTGACCTCTACCCGGGCGCATCCCACCACGTCGATCGCGGCGAGATCTGGTCACCGTCGTCATGCGCGCCCGACAGATGCCGCACCGAGCGCAAGTCGAAAGCGGCGGACACCAGGGCGTTGGCCGCCTGCTCATCCGGCGCACCCGCTGCCCAGGCTGCGAGATGCCGCAGCTGGGTGGTCCGGCTCACCCCGCCTCGACGCGACTCCGTCACCTGCCGCAGTAAGGCGATGACTCCGGAGATGGCGGTGCGGGTAGCACCTTGCAACTGGGCGGCCTTGGTCTCCCCAGGGCCTTCCGCCAAGAACCACTGGCGCAGCCCCATCCAGCGCCGCCGCCAGTCCTCAAGGCGCGCGGCCGGACGCATCATGGGCCGCTCATCCACAGAGGCGGCCCGCTCCAGCAGGGTCTCCACCCCGCTGTCTTCCACCTCGTACACAGCCTCGGCCAGCCGGGGCGCATAACGTTCCAGCTCTGCCGTGAACTCACTCATGTGCGCCAGCAACGCGTGCTTGTAGCGCAGGAACGTCTCCGGGGAGATATCCGTCGTACGCGCCACATCGTTGAGGGTCAGATAGAAACGCGCCGCGCGCTTCGTCATGTCCTCCAACACGCTGTCGAGACGGGCGAGCTTGCGGTACACCTCGTCCCGGTCGCCTTCTCTGTTCGCGGCCGCCAGAGCCTTGAAGTCCGCCAGGATGTCGGCGAAGACCAAACGTGACAGGTTCGCATCCTGCACACGGGAGCCGATGACCTCTTCCACGGCGCTATAGACGCGGTAACCGATCTCCGTGAACTGGTAGACCGACTGCCGGTTTCGGTATGCGGCCAAATTGCCGCACCGCAACGGGTCCTCCACTCGGTAGAGGACCTGCTCATTGTCCGCGGAGAGGTTGTCGAGCATGGCCCGCAGGTTCAAGTCTCCGGCAGACGGCACTTCGTCATGGGATATCGCGAGTTCGTTAAGTGCGCTCGCCACATCGTCGGGGTGCACCTGTAGTTGGTGTACGGCCCGCAGTACGTTCATCGCCCGCAGCACCCACAGATACGCCAGGTGATCATCACGCTGGGTGAAGTTGAACAGTCGCAGGCGGTCGCCCACCGTCAATGAATCAAGATCGAATGACTCGCAGACTCCCGAGTCATCACGCTGGAACACCAATGCCGCCCCTCATCTCGCCTCGCATTGCGTATACCCTGACAGACAGCACTGACAACGCCCTGCGGTCGACAGAGTAGCCACTCCCATCTGTCTGCTGTACGCGGTTCGTGGCCGTTCCCGTTCCCGTTCCGCCAGCATTTCCCCGCGCTGGGTTGCCCCGTCAGACCTGTACTCGAATCCGCAGAACTGAGCTGAACGGGATGTCGTAGGGGCTCTGAAACCACGCAATCCGGCCGCTACGAAACTCAGGGCAGTTCACGCCGCTCGGCGAACGGCCAGGGGTCAACTGCCGCAGCCGCAAATACGGTCGGCCCCTCATGGAGGCGAGTGAGAATGCCGAGAAGGAGCTTGTGGGAGACGGCCAGGAGGGGCCGTGCCTTTCGGCGGTTCGGTGCAGAAGCTGCGCGCAATAGCTGGCGCGAGTGTGGAGGTCGGTGAGGCTTTCACCGTCTTCGCAGCGTAGGTAGGGTTGTCGAGCCGACGGGCGCGCCAAGCGCGGTACGTCGGCGGATAGGTCTCGGCGGTTTGGCCGAGGACGGTGCTCGGGCGCGCCATTCGGCGAGGAGGCCGGAGGTGGCGACGATCGGCAGGCCCGTGAGGTGCGAGATGAGGGACGCGGTCTGGCGGGCGCGGGGATTGGGCTGGTGACGATGGCGGTGATGCCTTCGGGGAGGGGCAGGAGCGGCGTACTCCGTCGCGGCCGTCCACTGTGAGGGTGGCCTCGTGCGGGGCGTGGTAGCCGGGGCGGTGGCCTTCGTAGGCGCCGTGGCGCATGAGCCAGATGTCAGCCAAGGATCCAGCCTCCGTCGACGCGCAGAGTCTGGCCGGTGATGAAGCCGGCGTCGTCTGTGGCGAGGAAGGCGACGGCTGCGGCAACGTCGTCGGGCGGCCCCGGCGCTGGACGCATTGGCGGGCGAGCTGCCGGGCGGTCATGGCCTCCGGGTCGTCGACGACCGCTTCCTCGGCGGTGACGCGGATGGAGCCAGGGGCGACGCAGTTCGCGGTGATGCCGACGGGCCCGAGCTCGCGGGCGAGGGCGCGGGTGAGTCCTTCGAGGCCGGCCTTCGCACTGATGTAGCCGGCGAGGTCGTGGCGGCCCGCGGTGGCGAGGACGGATCCGATCGTGATGATCCGGCCCCAGCCGGCGGTGGTCATGGCGGAGGTCAGCTCGTGCGCGAGGAGGTAGTGGCTGGTCAGGTTGGTGGCCAGCGTGTCGTCCCAGTGGGCGGGCGTCGTCTCCGTCCACGGTCGGCGCGGGTAGGCACCGGCGGCGCTGACGAGAATGCCGATGGGGCCGAGCTGGTCGTGGGCCTGGTGGCAGAGTGCGCGTACGGCATCGGGGTCCCGGAGGTCAGCTTGCAGAAGGACGGCAGTACCGCCTCTTCCGGTGATCTGGGCGGCAAGCTCGGCTGCGGCCCGATCGTCGTCGAGGTGGGCGAGCACCACGGCGGTGCCATCGGCGGCGAGGCGGCGGGCGATGGCCGATCCGATGCCGCCAGTGGCTCCGGTGACCAGGGCGGTACGGCCGTTCAGAGGGTCGGGCATGGCGACTCCAATGGGCAGAAGTAGGTGGCGGGGTCGAAGACGGGGCTCGTGGCCTCAGCGAGCCGGGCGAGAAGGATCAGCCGGTCCTCGGGGACCAGGTCGGCCAGGTCGTAGACGCCGAGGATGCGCATGACCAGGTAGGGGCGGAGAAGGTTCGCCAGGTCCGCGCCGGGCCAGAGGCGGTCCGCGACTGGCCGTACGAGCCGGTCCCAGTACGCGGTCACGGCGGCTCGTCGGGGAGCCGAAAGGCGCGGGGTGTAGTCGATGTGAATGGTGCTCGTGGTGCGGTCAACGTCCGCCCGCCGGACCTCGGGTGTGTTGGCCGGTTCGCGATCGAAGGTCGCGGGTGATCGGAGAAGGCGGCCGAGTTGTAGGTGGGGACGAGCCAGCCGCCGAGGGCGGAGGCGTACCAGAGGAAGTTGGCGAACTCGCCGGGGATGCTGTTCATCCCTGCGGTGTCGTAGTCGAACCAGGCGAGGGGTGGGCGAGGTTGACGTCGGTGGGGTCGCCCTGGGTGAGGGCCGCCCAGACCGGTTCCGATGTGGCGAAGTGGGCGCGCAGCCAGCGGAGGGTGGCGGCCCAGTCAAGCGGTGCCGGCGGCCGTTGATGCTCAGGGTGTACGTGCCGAGGCGGGAGACGGGGATATCGATGAGGCTGTCGGCGACCGGGAAGTCCTTCCCGGCGTAGTACGTGTCGAGCCGCCCGCCGGAGCTGCGCGGTCCCAGTACAGCTTGCGGACGACACGGGTCGGATCGGTCGGCCGCGCGGTTGTGAGGATGACGTCGCGGTATGTGGTGGTGAGCCGGTCCATGTAGGTGTGGAGGTCGTTGTTCGGCTCGTCGGTGTTGAGGAGATCGAGTAGGAGTCCTTGATCCGTTCCGCCGGCGAGGCGTTCGTACGCGAGGAGGTGTCCGCCGGGTACACGGAGGTGGGCGTGGAGGGCGGGTACGCGGTAGTGCGGGGCCAGGCGGCCGTGTCCGCGGATCTCTTTGCGGGCTTCAGCGGGGTCGCGGGTGTATTTCAGGAGCAGCGGGCGGCCGAGGAGGTCGATGGGGCAGAGCAGGTTGCGGGTGAAACGACGTACGGGCCCGATCCGCAGACGAGGCCGGACGGTCATCGCCCTACGCCGTTCAGGAGGTCGAGGCAGACTCGGGCCAGCGAGGTGGGCGGGAAGGTGTCCATGTGGACGTCTGTGTCCGGGGCGATGGCGTCGCGGACGGGGCAGAGGTCGCCCTGGTGCATGCGGTCGGACTGGCTGCTGGCGACGGCGTGGTGGTGGGGCAGGCCAGTGCGCCATTTGCTGTGGCTGTGACGTGCGTACAGGCCGACGACCGGCGGGCTGTCGTCTCCGCCGCCGCGTGTCAGAGCGGCAAGGTGAGTGAGGCCGGTGTCGTTGCCGACGATCAGATGGCAGCGGGGAAGAGGTCCGCCAGGTCGTCGGCCGGCACGCCGTCGAGGTGCAGGACCTGAAAGTGGCGCCTCGGTGGCTCCGTGGAGATCTTGACGCCGCCGCCCTGGGCACTGCCGATGAGTAGGAGCCGGGCCTGTGACTGCTGCGCCTCGGCAATGTGCTCGGCGAGGGCGATATAACGCTCGGCGGTGTAGTCCTTGCGCTCTGGCCAGCTGGTGGCGGTGATGGCGGCGATGGTCAGGCCGTTCAGCCAGCCCACCGAGCCCAGTTCTTCCACGAGGTCGTTCGGTCCGGTTGCAAGGCGGGGCGCAAACGGCGCGGCGCCGGGCAGCCGGATACCGAGGCGGCGTTCCAGCGCCAGGTAGTGGCGGGCGGGCAGGCTCGGGTGGGCGCGGCCGTCGCTCGACCAGCAGGGTGGGGCGGCCGGATCGAGCACCAGGCTCACCGCAGCCTCCGAAGCGCGTGCCTCGACCCCAACGCGGTCGCCGATTACGGCGCGCCAGCCGCTGGGCGTAGTGACTGGCGATTGGGTGATCAGGCCGGTGCGGGCGATCAGCCCCGCGTACGGGCCTCCCGCCCGAACGGCCACGCGAACCGAACGCGCGCGCAGCCAGTCGACGAGCGCGCGGACCGCCGAGAGGCCGAGGAGGGTGTCGCCGAGCTTCCCTCGAAGGCCACCTCGATCTCGCCGCACCCGTTCAGGCGGTCGACGAGCTCGGCGGAGGCGGGAAATGGAAGCGGGCGCCCACGGGGAGGCTGTCCCGGTCGTACCCGAGCGGAGTGGTGTGGACGGCCCCGGCTGGGATGACCTGTGAACCGGGGTGGAACCGGATCCCCGCCGAAGCGACCGCCGTCACGACGTGCCCTCGATCGTGGTGAGGGAGACGAGTGGCAGATCGAGGCCGGTGAGCAGGTCGCGGGCCCCGCGCGTGGTGTCCTCCACCAGACAGACCGCAGCCAGCGGGACCGCGCCTGCCTCGCGGAGACGGCGGGTGAGGTCGGCCAGGGTCCGGCCGGTTGTGATCTCGTCGTCCACCAGGACCATCCGCTGTCCGGGTGTGATGCCGTAGGCGAATACGTCGGTGCGCATCGCGTGGGGTTCGCTGAAGCGGACCGCGCCGTCGAGAGGGAGGTGCAGTTTCCAGGCGATCTTGTACGGCAGGTGGGCGGCGCTGGCGAGGAGACGGTTGGCAGGATGCCGCCGGCGTCCAGGCCGAGGAGGTAGTCCACTGCATCGAGCCCGTCCGGCACCTGCTGCTGAAGGCGTCGCCACAGGCAGGCCCCGGTGGTGGCCAGGGTGTCGGGGTGGACTGGGTCCTCAAGGCCGTCCAGGGAGTGGATGACGCGCTCGCGGCGGCTGGTCGCACCGACGCTCAGGCGTTCGACGATCCGGGCCGAGAAGGGCTGCACGGCGACGGTTTCGGGCATGACGAAGCTCCTGTCGGATGGGGAGAAGAAGTCGGCGAGGTTGTTCAGGCGGCGAGCTGGGAGGCGTACCAGGCGAGGAGCTGGTCGACGGCCGCGGTGACGGGCTTGAGGACGGGCTCGGTGTCGCCGTCGCGCCAGGCGCTGGAGATTTCGGCCAGGGAGGGCACGGAGGCAGCGGTCAGACCCGGCATCCGGGAGGCTGCGGAGAGGATCCGGTTGGGCCCCGACTCCCACTGGTCGTGCTCGCGCAGGAGAAGGCGGCAGGCCAGTACGAGGTGCTTGTAGAGCTGCCGCAGGGTGTGCGGCCCAGCCTCGGCACGCAGGCGGCGCATGGTGAGGATGACCTGGGGAGTTCACGGACGGCGGCCAGGGCGAGCTCGTCGCGTGTGATGGTCGGCAGTTCGGTGTCGGGTGCGGCGTGCAGGGCGGGTTGGCCTTGCTGGAGCTGGTACAGGGCGAAGGCCAGGCGGGGAGTGAGGCGCCGGGCGGTCAGCTCGCCCGGGGTGACGAGGGTGGGGCCGAGGGAGGCCGCACCGTTCAGGGCGCTCCGGTACTGGCTCACGGCCTCGTGGACCCGGTCGGTGACCTCGTGTTCAGCGACCACGAGCAGGTCCAGGTCGGACCAGCCGGCGATCCAGCTGCCCTCGCCAGGACTGCCGGTCAGGGCGGCAAGCCGTACGCCGGGGCCGTACGCCCGAACCGCGTCGGTGAAGTCGGCCGTCGCCGAGGCTACAGCGGCCGGCAGACCCAGCCCGTACGGGGTGGCCACGCGCAGCGTCGCAGAGGCGGGCGGGGCGGCGATGCGCCGAAGCCGGGCGCGCAGGGCAGCGATGCTGCCGGAGTTGTCGATCACGTGGTCGGCGAGCGCGGCTACCTGGTGGGCGCCACGGCTCATCTTGATCTCGTCTTTCGCGGCGACGGTGGGGCAGTCGCGCCGGACCGCTCCACGCGGACGGCGAATGAGGCATCCAGGTAGACGATCTGGAGCCTGTCGCTCATGAGTTGCTTGAGTTCGGCGATCGAGGCGTCGTCGTGCACGGACTCGATGGTGAACAGCCGCGTGTCGACGTGCGCCTCCGCGAAGCGGTTCAGCTCGCCGAGCAGCAGTTCGGCCTGACGCCGGGCAGATAGGGCGTACGGGTCCGCGAGTCCCTCCCGGTGGGCTGCCTGACGCAACAGGAAGCCGATCTTGAGGCGCTGGGCACCGCACATGCGTCGGACGAACTCGGCGCTTGTGCTCTTGCCGCACTCACTCAGCCCGCCGAATGCCAGAACCCGGTCCAGGCGTCGGCTCGGCTTGACCTCGGCGGGGCGACGTCGTCTCGGCCGTACAGCTTGAACCGGGCCGGTACGGGAAGTCGTCGTCGCCCGGCGGCGACGTCGGTGACCAGCGAGTCGAGGGCGGCGCACAGCTCTTCTCGCTGACCATGGAGGGCCGGCACACGACGGCGGGCCAGCTCATCCCTGGCTGCAGCCTGCTCGCTGTGCCAGATCCGCAGCGTCAGTACCGACAGGCGGTCGACGACGGAGGCGAGCGTCTCGGTGTGCAGCGGCGCGTCGGCGCAGCCCGCGTCCGCCAGCGTGCCGAGGACCTCGTCGGCCCGCTCGGCGAGCATGTTGCGCTCGGCGTTGAGCTGGTCGATCTCGCGCTTGCAGTCAGCGACCTGAGCGGCGGACAGCAACGTGCCACGCACCCGGTCCTCGGTGTCCCACAGGCGCCCGTTGACGGTGTGGAGCCGTGTGACGGTGTCGTCCAAACGGCGCTGGTCCTGCCCTGGAGGGCGGCCAGGGTTCGGGCCAGGCCCGCGGGCAGGATCAGAGGCGGGGAGTTCTGGGTCATCGGGGACTCCCGTCAGTGATTCGGGTCAGACCGAGGTGATCGCGTACCTCGTCGTGCACGTCGTCCAGGGAGCGGCCCTCACAGTCCACGACGTCGGTGTAGGCGCCGTGGACGACCTGGTGAAGGAGGACCGCGTGCAGCGTCTTCTGGTACTCCGGGTAGATCCCGGTCCAGGGACGGCCCTCGCGTGCGCTGGCGATGGCGTAGCTGCGCTCGGCGTCTAGGGACGGGACCAGCAGAATGGAGATCTCTGACGCTCCTGCCCGTGAACCAGCAATGCTCGTCACGGCCTTGAGCGCTTCACCCACCGTCAGCCCGTCCTTGACCACGCAGGTCGCGGTGGACACGGCGAGGAGCATGGGAAGGCCCCGGTCGAGCAGGCCCGTACGCCCGGCCTTGCGGGCGGCGGCCCGCTGGTGTGGCCGGCCAGCAGCATCTCGGTCAGCTCGACGGTTGTGGACGTCTCGAACCACCATCGGGCGTAGTCGCCGCCCGCCACCCGCGCCCACGGCACGGGGTCGTGCTCGTGGACGGCGCCCAGCGGCTGGCAGCCGTCCCACCGCTCGGCCAGCCGCACGAGGTGGGTCGTCTTGCCGACGTTGTCAGGGCCGTTGAGGCTGATGAAGTCTGGGGCCGGCGTCATCGCTCACGCCTCGCGGATGGGGGTGTCGAGGACGGAGATGATCGCGTCCGTGTTCGTGGCGATGAAGTCGGCCAGCTCCGGGGGCATCAGGTTCAGCTCACGGACGGCCTCGGCGGTGAATGGCACCTGGACCACCTCGTACCCGCCCCGCTCCGGCTTGGCGAACTCCGTGCCCGTACGGGCGGACAGGTCCATCGACCCCAGACGGGCGGCGAAGATGTGCTGGACGCCGATGCCGTCTTCCAATTGGTCGGTAATCAGATGGACGAGCTCGGCGCGCTCCAGCTTGCCTCCGAGCTCCTCGAACACCTCGCGGTGCAGGGCCGCCTCGATGGTTGCGTCGCTCTCCTCGACCCCGCCACCTACCGAGACCCAGTACGGATCCCTGCCCGGCTTGGTGCGCTTGATCAGGACCAGCTCGTCGCCGTCGAGGAGGATGGCGCGGGCGTTGCGCTTGACGATGTCGGTCATTGCGTTGGCTCCTTCTGAACGCGGTATAGGAGAGAACGGGCGGAGCGCCGCTTGGTGGCGGTTGGTGCTCCCCGGCTCGGTGGACTCAGCATGGTGCAGCCCGGGCCCAGGGAGTGAGGTAGGAGCGCTGCAGCAATGCCGCACCACTGCCGCACTTGCCTGGCTACGCTGAGTGTTTCGACGTTTCATCGGACTGCGGACGGGGCACGACGGTGGTCACGGTGCAGCGATGGTCCGGGCGCGAGGCGCGGCTGTTACGCGACGCCCTGCGCATGAGCCTTCGGGATTTCGCCGCGTACTTGGGTGTCAGCGACCGGACCGTGTCGAACTGGGAAGGCGGCGGGGCCGGTTACCTGCCTCGTGCCGAGTCGCAGGCTGTCCTCGACACGGCACTCAGCCGTGCATCGGACGACGCGAAGACGCGGTTCGCCGCAGCCTTCGGATCGAATAGCGGCACCGCCCCGTCGTCGGCGTGATCGAAGTGCACTCCCACAAGTTCCTGCCGGTCTTCATCGGCGTCGAGCGCGCCCGCCGAATCCGCGCACACATGACACCGAGTGCGGGCACAGATTGGCTGGAGTCCTCGGCTGCACGTGTGGAGCACCCCGACGCGCAGAAGTGTGTTCTGTACGTCTTCGCGTGCGGCGTAGCTGTGTTCCATCTCGTGCAGCCGCACGAGCCGGCATCGCTCACCGAACTTGCCGTGTGGCGCTACCGCTCGTACGCCTCTGACCTCCCCTGGGCGCGGGACAAAGTCCGTGACCTTCTGGGTGAAGATCATTCTGGTGTCCCCAATCCCGAGTATGTCCTCTCCCTGTACTGGCTTACCTCCAGCCCCTGGACCGGCAGCACCTACGACACCGTCTTGCGACTCCTGTCCACGCCCTCGGTTCTGGTCGACCGCGGCGCCCTTGGCGGTCCCGCGCCGTTGGACGGCTCAGTCGAGAGTCGCTCCTCGCCACCGGCTTCGACCACCCGGAGATCGTTTCCTTCGGCGTACGGGGAGTCTCCACGGGCTACGCGGGCTGGTCCGGCGTGGCCTATGCGTCCCACTCCCATGAGCGCAGCCTCACCGTCGACGAGCTGGTCACCTGCGAGCTGACTGTCCAGGCCCTGTGGTGCTTCACCCGACAGATCCAACAGATGATCGAGGACGGGCAGGACCCCTCCATGCCCGAGCAGTACGGCTGGCGTTTCCTGCGCGCCGCGTACTCCCGGCTCACGGCGGCCCGTGCCCAGGAGACAGCTCAGCATCTCCTGATGCGAGAGGCCATCATGAAGACCAGCGGGCTGGCCGAACGGCTGCGCGCCGCACAGGACGCTCTACGCGAGAGCGTCGGCTGAGGACAGTAGGCAGGAGAAAACGCACATGGATATCGGCAGCGCCGCGCTGGTCGTGGTCGACATGCAGAACGGATTCGTGAACCACCACAGCCGCCACGCTGTGCCAGCGGTCTCCGACCTGGTCGCCCAGTGGTCCGCCGCAGGCCGACCCGTGATCTTCACCCGCTACTTCAACTACCCCGGCAGCTCCTACGAGCGCTTCTTCCAATGGCACCAGCTCCAGGAACCGCCCGAGACCGACATCGTCCCCGAACTCACCGAGGCCGCCGACCACTCGCACACGGTCATCGACAAGAGCGGGTACACGCTCTTCACCCCGAGGCCACCGAACTAATCCGCCAAGCAGGCTGGACCGACCTGGCCTTCTGCGGGATTGCCACCGAGGCTGCGTTCTGAAGTCCGCCGCCGATGCCTTCGAACGCGGCTACGCGCCCTGGATCGTCCACGACGCCTGCGCCACCGACGCCGGCCCGGACGTCCACGACGCCGGTCTCGTCGTCGCCCGACGCCTGATCGGAACCAGCCAACTCGTCACCACCGAGCACGTGGTGGGACAACTCACTGCGTACGCAGGGACCCCGGTGCTGGAATAGCCGTATGGCCGACACACCGTCCCGCACCGGTTCGCCCGCAGCACACGACACCGACCTGCTCATCATCGGAGGCGGACCGGCCGGCTGCGCCGCCGCCCGCATGGCCGCCAGCGTCGGCATGCGCTCGGTCCTGATCGAGCCGGATGCCCTGTGCCGCAACCTCTACCGCATTCCGGCCCTGAACAACGTCCTTGGTGGCTACACCAGCGGCCCCGCGCTCGCCGACTCCATCGTCACAGAGCTGAAGAGCACGGAGCTGTGCAGCCTGGAACTCGGCCGCCACGTCGTCGAACTCCACGCCGACGACGTCCACGTCACCGTCACCCTGGACACTGGTACTCGCCTGACCGCCGCGCACGCGGTCGTCGCCACCGGCGTCGGTCCGCTACAGCCCCGCGACGTCTCCTGGATCACCGCCCCCAGCGGCCTCACACTGTCCCCGCTCTGGCAGGCCGATGTAGAGGACGCAGAAGGCCGCACTCTCCTCATCCTCGGCGGCGACCGCCCGATCGGCACCTTCCTCCGCGCACACCCGACCATCGACACCCGCCTGCTTGTGGCTTACCCGGAGGCCGACGCGTACAAGATCGAGGAGATCCGCGACGACGCCCGCGTCACGCTCCTGCCCGTCGAGCACTTGACCCTGGCCCCTCCGAAAGGGCGCGGTAACCGCGGACGCGGTGAGTCAGGACGGCGCACGGCACACGGTCACCGCAGATACCGCCTACCTCAGCATCGGGAACGCGCCCGCTGCCCCACCCGGCGACCTTGTCCGAGGCGCCAACGGCTACTGCCCACCGACCGACCAGCATTCCCGTGTCATCGTGGCCGGAGACCTACGCTCCGCACGCTTCCAGCGGATCATGACCGCCTTGGGCTCCGGCAGCGAGGCCGCGCTGCACGCCTACTACGCGGCGCGAGACCTCCCCATCACGAACTGAGACACCCATCAGAACAGCCCGACACTGAGCCGAACGCCGGAACAGGGCTCGACCCAGCACCGCGATGTGGTGCCGATGGCGTTCCGGACCGGAAGGAAATCACGGTGCCGATTGATGCCCAGAGGGCAGTCGCAGCCGCCATCGTCGTCCAGGACCGGCACGTCCTGCTCGTACGGCGACGCATCGCGGAAGGAGCCCTCTCATGGCAGTTCCCAGCAGGAAGATCGAGCCCGACGAGACCTCTGAAGAAGCCGCAGTACGTGAGACCCGGGAGGAGACCGGGCTCTTGGTGGCGCCGATCAGCGCGCTGGGGCAGCGGATTCACCCCATGACGGGCCAGGAGATCCACTACATCGCGTGCCGGCCCATGGGCGGCGAGGCGTTTGTCGCGAGCGTCGAAGAACTGGCCGAACTTGCATGGGTGAGGCACGGCGAGATCCCGCAGTACGTACCGTACGGCCTCTTCGGACCGGTCCAGCAGCATCTGGATACGGCGCTCCAACGATGACCACCCCACCACCCCATGTGCGGCACACAGTAGCGACAGCTGACAGTGATGGGACTCTTAGAAGGCACCTGCTCTATCCACTGAGCTACGGGGCTGACCTGCGAAAACGCAGTCTTCCAGGCGCTCGTCCCGCGATCCTGTGGGACGTATGTGGGATCTGCCGATCCCTGGGAGCCGTGGGACACAGGTGCCTCGCGGCGGCCCGGACGTAGCTTCTCACACCATCTTCACACCCTCGAAGTCCCTCGCGGAAACAATCCTGACCCGGCTCGGCGTTGATGATCTCCGAACCGAGGAGGGAAGGTGTCGGGCCTGAAACTGTTCCGCACGAGCACGATGAATGGCGGTGTGACCGAGGTCATGCCGCGTCTGGCCGAGGTCGAGGCGGATGTGCAGGACCTCGTCGAGGCACACATGGAGACGATGCTGGGCGTCACGTTCCTCGCGAGCGAGTACGTGATCGGATGCGCCGATGGCGGACGTATCGACTCGCTGGGCCTCGACGAGAACGGCGCACCCGTGATCGTCGAGTACAAGCGCGGCACAGACGCCGGCGTGATCAACCAGGGCCTCTACTACATGGCCTGGCTGGTGAACCATAAGGACGTCTTCCGGAACCTGGTTCGCGACCGGCTCGGGGTTACGGCCGCGTCCCAGATCCTGTGGAGCGCACCTCGACTGATCTGTGTGGCTGGCGACTTCACCCGCTACGACGCGCACGCCGTACGCGAGCACCGACGGTCGATCGATCTTGTGCGCTACCAGTACTTCGGCAGCGATCACTTCAGCCTTGAGACCGTGGCTTCCGTCACGGGGCGGTCGGCTCAGGGCAAACGGGTACGTCGCCGCGCAGTCGGGGAGCCGCCCTTCGAAAGCAGGGCGGAGCAATGGCCGAGCTGGCACAGGCGGTCGACGAGGTCCTCGTCGGACTGGGCGGAAACGTCACTCGGGTACAGCGTAAGCAGTACCGCGCCTATCAACGGCTCCGGAACTTCGCGTGCCTCATCCCACCGCAGCAGGCCAAAGTGGTGGTTTACCTGAAGGCGGCTCCAACAGCGGTGGACCTAGTGCCCGGATTCACGCGGGACGTGACGGGGCTTGGTCACCATGGCACGGGCGATCTGGAGGTTCAGCTACGCACCGAGGGCGACCTGGAGCGAGCCCAGGAACTGTTCCGACTCAGTTACGCCGCTGCGTGAAGGGACGATGCTCCGTACTGCCGGGCGAATTTCGCGGTTGGAGTTGTGGCTCGTCGTGTGCTGCCTCTCGTCGGCTGGTCAGGAAGTGGCGGTGGATATGCAAGTATTCGGCGGTTCCCCGGTTTCGGTAACCGGGGAACCGCCGGTATACCGCCGCTACTCAGTTAGTCGCCGACGGATTTTGCACGCTCAATGCCAGGATTCCGACGGCGGACGCGGCGGTCCTCCAGCAGTCACGGTGAGCTGCTGCCGAGAGGCTTGGTCATGGTCCGGTTAATTCGGCTGTCGCGTCCGGCGACGTAGGAAGGGCAGGGCCGGTAGCCGGTGCGCTGGTAGAGGGCCAGGGCGGCGGTGTTGCGCCGTCCGGTCTCCAACATGATCCGAGTGGCCCCGATTGGCGGCGTGCCGTTCGAGGTGTTCGAGGAGGTACCGGCCGATTCCGTAGCCGCGGGCTTCGCCGGAGACGTACATCCGTTTGATCTCTGCGGTGCACTCGCCAAGGAGGCGCACTCCTCCGCACCCGACCGCCTCCTCGTCGACGTGGGCGATGAGGAACAGGCCGTGAGGCGGGCCGAAGTCCGCCTCGGGGTGGTGTCCGGGTCGTCGGCGAAGCCGTACAGGCCGATCTGCTCGGCGTGTAGGGCCTGGGTCAGGCGGCGGGCGTCCGGGTAGTCGTAGGGTACGGCGGTCACGAAGGGCGTCAGGCGTATCGCGGTCTGGGCGTCGGGGGCCGTGGGCACGGAGGTCATGAAGCCGATAGTGCCCTGTCGACGGCGGTGAGCGCACGGGTGCCATCCGGTGCGCGCATGCGGGCGCCGGCGGAGCGGCGGATCCGGCGCAGGAGGTTGCGGCAGCGGATGGACTGCACGTCGGGTACTCGGTCGGCGAGTTGCAGGAGGGTGGCTGCGGTGGCTTCGGGGGCGCGGGCGAGGAGGTGGGCGTGCGCGAGGTGGATGCGCACCGAGCGATCAAGAAGTCGGATGGCGACGCCCCAGCGGGCCGGGCTGTAGGGCAGTCGTGTGGCGGCCTTGACGGCTGGAGGGATGCGGCCTCCGCGTCTGTTGCGCGGTACGGCGGCTGCCCCCGTTTGGTCAGCGCCAGGTGTACGTCTGGTCGGTGATCGGGGAGCAGTACGTCGCTGGGCGGGTCGGTGGGCCCGGTCAGCTCACTGAGCGCGTTGCCGACGGCGGGGTAGAGGTGGCGGCGGGCGGCATGCGCGAGGGAACCAGACCACGCTGGTGACGTCTTCGGCGTCTTGCTCGGTTGTGGGGAGGGCGGCCCGGACGTGGCGGGGATGGCCAGAAGATGGATGAGGTGGAGCCGGCGGAACGTGCCGGTTCTGCCGGGGCGTGTCGTGATCTGGTCCTGTGCCCAGCGCAACCGGGGACGGTCGGGGAGGGCGGTGACATCGAGATCGAGCTCTTCCTTGAGTTCGCGGGCGAGGGCGACAGGTACTTCCTCGTCCGGGTGGAGTAGACCGCCCGGCAGTGAGTACTGGTCTCCATCGGGGCGGGCCCGGCGGATCAGGCAGATTTCGTCGCTTTCGATGATGGCTGCGCAGGTGCGGATCGCGATGGCCGGAACGGCGCCCGTCGTGGTCATGAGTCCGTCCGCGATTGGAGGGCGACAGCGTTGTTGGCGGCCAGCCAGCCCGTGGGGTTGCCGCAGTCGAAGTACTGGCCGGTGACGGGGTGGATGAGCACGTTGTGGTCGCGGGCGAAGGCGGTGATGGCGTCGGTGGCCTGGTACTCGCCGTTCGCGGCCGGGGTGAGCTTCTCGAAGTAGGCGGTGGCCTCGGCGGGAAGCAGGGTGCGGCTGATGTTGATGTAGGCCGTCGGTGCGCCGTAGGCGGTCGGCTTTCCAGCAGGTCGTCCATTACCTGCTGGCCGTCCTTCGTGTTTCGGGGCTTCAGGATTCCGTACCGGTGGGCGTCGGTGCCGGGGACGGTGGCGGCGGCGACAGCACCCGCGGTGCCGGCGGCGTCGCGGGCGGCGGCCAGGTCGGCGAGGTCGGATCCGCCGTCGGTCCGCAGGAGCAGGTCGTCGCCGGCGATGAGGAAGAAGTCCTGGTCGCCGATGAAGTCGGCGGCCAGGATCGCGGGCAGGGCCGTTCCGTACCGGTCGCCGTCACGGGGCTGCTCGATGAAGTGGAAGTCCGCCTGGTCGTGAAGGTGTGCGATCGGTTCGTACTTCTTCTGCCAGCCGCGGGCGGCGAAGTAGTCCCGCATGCCGTGGTCTTCGGTGAAGTAGTGGCGGACCTGCCGTCCACCCTCGCCCTGCGAGGTGACGATCGCGATCTCGCGCACGCCCGCTGCCAGGCAGTCGGCGACCGCGTAGGCGAGGACGGGTTGGTCGAGTACCGGCAGCATGCACTTGTTGACCGATTTGGCGATGGGGAAGAAGCGGGTTCCCATGCCGGCTACGGCGATGACGGCGCGACTCACGCGGGCCCTTCGGGTGGGTGCGGGCTCTGCCTGTGGTCCTCCGGCAGGGCCCGGCGGGGCTGGGATAGGCGCGACAGTCTACGCATACCGTGCACGGTTTCTGTGAACCCGCAGTCCACGGCGGTGGCGCTCAACTGGCCGAGCCGCCATCGCTGTTGAGCGAGGCGGCTTGGCGGAGTGCGTCTGCTGGATCAGCGGGTGGGGGTGTGATCGAAACGGAGAGGGTTTGGGGGCCGCGGCGGCGGTCAGCGAGCCGGCCTCGCGGATCCGGTCCCAGATCGGGGTGGCACGGTTGCTGGGGTTGAGATCGTGGCGTACTGCCTGCTGGTGGACTGCGGCGAGCATGGTGTCGTAGTCGCGGGGCGTGCCGACCTGGCCGTCCACGTAGCGGTGCAGGGCGGCGATACCGACCTCGATGACGTGGTTGCCGGCGTGCTGGAGGGCGCCGAGCAGGTCGGTGTCGAAGGACAGCCGGTGATCGGTGACCTGGGGCAGGGCGGCGGCGAGGGCGGTGCGGGTGAACGCTTTGAACCCGGCCTGGGGTCGGTGATGTGCAGGCTGAGGAGTTCGTTGGCCGCCTGCATGTAGAGCAGGGTGGCCGGCGGGGCCGGCAGGCGGGTAGTAGCCGTGCGAGTCGGGCCTACGGCGCGACCCGATTACCGCCCGGCTCCGGAGTGGGTCAGCGCTTCGAGGTGCAGGCCCAGTTGGTCGAGGGGTAGGTGAGGTCGAGGTCGGTGTAGGCGAGGGTCGTGTGGCCGGCGGCGTGCAGCTGGTTGAGGCCCCACAGCACTGCTCCGCCCTTGCTGCTGGTCACTGCCGCTCGGTGCGCGATGGTGATGCTGATCCGGGGTGGGAGCCGGTCAGTGCCGCGGCGGCCTGTGCGGAGGCGCTGTCAGGGGCCTCGTCGATGAGCAGCAGGTGCGCGCGGGCGTCGGGACGGGTTTCGAGGAGCCAGGCGAGCTGTGCGGTCTTTGCGGCCAGGGCGTTGAGTCCGTCGGGGTTGTCGGGTGAGGCGGGGGCGAGCCGGCCGGTTTCGGAGCGCATGGGGATGACGATTCCGACGTCGGGTGTCTGGGTGAGGGTGAGGAGCGCCGCTTTCGAGCGGGCTGCCTTGAGCGCGGCGATCAGGCCGTGGATGTGCAGAGCTCCGGGGATGTTGTGCCGGCTGTTCTTGGCGTGGGCCTGGACGAAGGTGATGAGCAGGGCGTCATCGAAGTGCGGCAGCGGGCTGTGACCGAGGTGGCCGGTGAGGTGGTCCGCGATGGTGTGCAGCAGGGTACGTCCTGCCGGGTCGGAGGCCCAGCACCGCTCGGGGTGGGAGCGGTGTCCCCGGTGTAGTGGGTGCGGACGTGCTCAGCGAGAAGGTCGTAGCCGGCGATCAGCGCCCGTTGGCTGGGGTCCCAGGTGGACCCGTCTGTGGTGGTGGCGGCCTTCTGCCAGGCCGGTGACCAGACCTGGGGTACCGGCTCGCGGCGCGAGCGGCGGCTCGAAGCTGCTGCCAGCGGGCCTGGACGGCGGGCCAGGGGCAGTCGGGCACCGCGTCGGCGGCGAGCGTGCGCGGGGCAAGGAGGGCTATCGCCAGGGCGCGTCCGGCGTTCTGCGGGGTGTCGGCGGCCTCGGCGAGTGCGCTGAACCAGAGGGTGGCGGCCAGGGTGAGGCCGCCGGTGTGCTGGGCGAGAGCGGCGATTGTTTCTTCGCGCCGGGCGGCGAGTTCGGTGCCGATCCGGTTGCGCCGGGTGCGTTCTCTTGCACGGGCGGCGGACTGGTCGAGCTCGCTCGCCGGGATCTGCGCCGCGCTGCGGGCCTGGATGAGGGCCCCGAGGGCCGCGTCGGCGGGCCCGGTCAGGACGGGGCGGCGAGCAGGGGCGCGATGAGGTCGTTCAGCGCCTGGGGGTTCACGGTGGCAGCGGCTTCGGCGAAGCGGGGCTGGCCAGGAACAGGTGGTCGATCGTTTCGGGGCGGTGGGCGAGCTGGGCCATCGTGCGGGCGAAGGTGTGACACTCAGCGGCCGGGCCGGGGAAGAGCAGGTTCTTGAGCCGGGACGTGGCCGGCTGGACGCTGGGCGGTGGGCCACCAGCAGGGCGAGTGCTGCAGGGGCAGGTCGGTCCGGGCTTCCAGGGCGGCGGTGATCTGGTCGGCAGCCTCGGGGTGCGAACGCTGAGGAGGGAGCGGATGGTGGCCGGGTCGGGTAATGCCTGATGGGCCAGCCGGATGGCGAGTTCGGCGTCCGCACGGTACGTCCGGCCGGTGAGTAGCGGGGACTGGGCTAGCGGCAGGTAGGTGCGCGGTGCGGGAGGGTGGTCATGCGGAGAGCCTTCCGGCGACGAGTTCGGCGGCCTGGCGGGCCGTGTGGACGGGTGGAGGAGGTTCTGGCGCAGGAACGTGCGCTCGAACGGGCTGAGATCGGCGTGGACGACGACGGTGGAGGGGTGATGTCGACCGGTGTCCCTTCCCGGTCGATGCGGGCCAGGAGCTGGCGGACGGTCTCCTCGTCAGGGCTCTGGCTGGCCGCGCACACGTCGTGCTGGGCGGTGGGGCAGCGCAGGCGGCAGTTGGTCTGGGGCAGGTCGTAGTGGCCGTTGTAGTCGGGGATGTGGCTGCCGCGTTCGACCGACCGGCCGCAGGAGGAGCGCTTGAGGACGGCCGGTCGTTCGTTCGCGGGGACATCGGCGTACACCTCGTCGAACGCGGTCATGATGCGTTTCTCAGTGGCGCCGGTCAGCAGCTTCTTGCCCGGGTGAAGGACCCGCTGGGCAGCGGCAGGCCGTAGGACATGAAGGAGTGGACGTGGTCGTCACCGAACTTGAGGCCCCGAGGACTATGGTGCGGGCACCTGCCTCTCTGAAGGTTTCCCAGACGTGGCGCAGGTGGGCGTCGGTGGTGTTGATGCCTTCGGCGATGGGCCGGTAGTAGGCGAGGGTATTGATCCGGTCCGACGTCAGGATGCGGCGCAGGAAGTCCAGACGTCGTTTGCGGTTGGGCGGCTCGATCGTCTCGGGCATCGCGGCGTAGCAGACGTTGACGTCGAGGTCGACGTTGACGAGGGACTCCAGGCATGCGATCTGCTCGTCGGACAGCGTGTACTTGGTGATGCAGGAGACGCGGTTGGTCAGTCCCAGGCGGTCCAGGAGCTGCAGGGCGGCCCACGTTCTGGGCCACAGCGGGCAGGAACGCCTCGCTGGTGGACATGTGCAGACCGATCGGGGTGACGTGAGGGGTGAACCAGGGTGGGCGAGCAACCGCTCGACCGCCTGGTCCGCGGTCAGGAATCCGGTGGGTTCCCACGAGCCGAGGTAGCCGTCGACGGTGTCGCCCTCGCGCCGGTAGCAATAGGCGCACATCAGCGGGCAGCCGATCCCGAAGTCGACCGAGACCCCGCCCTTCATCTGCGAAACCATGTAGCTGGTGTTCAGGCCGTCGGGGCCGGCCATCGCCTGGGTGGCGGCGATCTCCTGGGCGGTGGCGACCGGCTGGAAGCCGTCGGGCAGCGTGGTCTTCAGCGCGAGGGGCGCGTGGGGGTGCCGACGATGCCGGGGTAGGCGAAGGTGCAGCAGAGCACGAAGTGCAGCGCGTCTACCTGTTCCGGACTGAGTCGGTGGCGGGCGGTCAGCGGGCGCAGGGTCCGGGAGGGCAGTTCCTGCAACGGGATGCGGCGGCCGGTCACTTCGTGGAGCAGCCGCTGGTCGACGACGTCGGCGAGAGCGAGTTCCAGCACCTCGTCGCACAGGTGGCGAGCGGTGGTGACCACCGGGTACGGGTCCGCGATGTCCAGGGCGCTCTGCAGAGCCTGGGCGGCGTCCGGGCGCAGTCCTCGGTCGTGAAGGACCCGGGGCCGGCGTCGATGAGCCGGGCCATGGCCGCGGTGGTGGGCGGTGTGGCGTCCGTGGTCACAGCAGTACCTCACTGGAGTTGTCGGTGCGGTCGTTCTGGCAGGTGGTCCAGGCGGGCGGTGGGTGCACGTGCGGGTCGCCGGCGGCGATCAGCGCGGCCAGATCCGGTTCGGCCAGGCTGATGCCCTGGGTGGCGGCGTGGTCGTGATGGGCCCCGGCGCGTTCGCCGGGCAGCCGGGCGCCGTGCTCGCTGAGGGCAAGGGCGACTTCGGCGACGGCACCGGCGAGCTGACCGCCGGTACCCAGACGGGCAGGGTCGATGGCCAGGCACAGCAGACCCGGCCTTCGTCCCCGCAGGGCAGTGCGGGCTTCCGGTCAGCGCGCCGACCAGCAGCTCCAGCACGATGACCAGCGCCTGGGCCCCTTCGCCGGACGGAAGTAGGACGGCGGCCCGCGCCGGGTCGCGGGTCGGCTGCCCAGCTTGGTCGAGCGCGCAGCCTTCGGGCAGCTGACGACCGGTGCGGGCATGCTCGTGCAGGCGGCCCCAGGACATGGGCCCGGCGGCCATATCCAGCAGCGCCGGCCGCTGCGGGTCGGTACCGGAATGGCCACAGCCAGCGCCGAGTTGCCCAGCAGCGCTGTCCCCGGGCCACCCAGTACGGCCACGCTCGGCCCGGACGTCTGGGCGGCCAGCACCCGACCAGCCCGCGCCGGGCCAGCTGCGCGGCTCCCACACCGAGTGCCCCGGCGTGGCCGGCGTTGCGCACGACGACGAGCGCGACGCCCTGGCGCGACGCCCTGGTGGCCGCGAAGGAGACCGCGTGTTCCACGGCCAGCGGACCGGGTGCCCGGTCCGCGTCCAGGACCAGGCAGCCGGCCCCGGCCGGTCGGCGGGTCATCTTCGGCCGGGCTGTCAGGCGTCCGCCGCGCAGCTTGGCCACATACCCAGGAGCGAGCCTGCTGCCGTGGCCGGCAACGCCCGGAGGTCGGCCTCTATCTGCGCGGCGGCCACCGTTCGCGCTCCGCGCCTGGTCATTCCCGCCGCCAGGTACAGGCGGATCAGGTAGTCGGTCAGTTCTTCGGGGCGCACAGTTATTGCCATGTCGTGCCTCCTACGGGGACAGCGGCAGGGCAGGAGCCCTGCCGCCCAGCAGGAGGTCCGCCACCGACTCGGCGCTGGAGCGGTGCGGGCTGAACGCCGCTACCAGGACATCGGCCGACGAGCCGGCCAAGTCGTCCGGATCACCGAGGGCGACCTGGACGACCACACGCCCGGCACCGACCCACCGGGCCGTCTCGGCCGCCGCGGCGCTGCCGGTGTCGTACCCGTAGACCACGACCGTGCCGGTGCCCGACGGCATGGCACCGCCCGGGCTGAGAGGTCACGGGCCGGTGCCTGGCAAGGGAGCCGGGCAGATGATCCGGGGCCCGGCGGGCACTGTCGGCCCGGCGCTCCCCGGTGTCCGGTACGCGTACCGCAAGCACCGGTTCGGTGGAGGAGAGCGGGAGGATACGGCGACCGCGCACCACGGTCACCGACCGGTCCGCGATACGCCGGGCCGCGTGCTCGGCCGCCGCGTTCGCCTCCTCCCACGACGGAAGGACGGCGTCGGCGCCGAGACCGTAGGCGTGGTGCAGCGCCCGCACACGGGCCGCGGCCTCTTCGATCCGGTCCTGACTCACCCGGTGTTCACGCACCGCGTCCCACAGGGCCCGGGTGACGAGCGCGGCGCCGCACGCCGGCCGCTCGTTGGGCGAAGTCCTGGTGGCCGCGGGAGATCTCGGAGTCCAGCATCACGATGTCCACGCCGGCGGCAACGGCTGCTACCGCTGCTTCGCTGAGTCCGCCGAACGGCTGGTGGACCGCGGGGATCGACAGGTTCTCGCTGACGATCACGCCGGTGAAGCCGAGATCGTCCCGCAGCAGTCCAGGACGCGCGGCGACGCGAGCGCGGGCCGGTCATCGAGGGCCCGCACTGTGTGGCTGCCTGCCATCACGCACGCCACCCCGGCTTTCACCGCAGCCCGGAAAGGCAGCAGCGCTCCGTGGGGAGCCGTTCGGTGACGGGGTGTCGTGGTGGGGTCCAGCGTGATCCCGCCCAGTCCCGGAAAATGCTTGGCCGTCGCTGCGACTTTGCCGCCCTGCAGGCCCCGGACGTAGGCCGCCGCCATAGCGGCCACGGCTTCCGGGTCCGAGCCGTAGGATCGCGTTCCGACTGCGGGCACGGACGGCCACGTCGCCAGATCGCACACCGGCGCCAGATTCCACGTCAGTCCCGCAGCCCGCAGCTGCCCGCGACTACCGACCCGGTCAGCTCGGCGGCCTCCGGGTCCCGGCCTGCACCGAGAGCGAGGTTGGCGGGAAGCTGGGCCACCTGCGGCCAGTCGAGTGCGTTGAGCCGGCCCCTCCTGGTTCGCGCTCACCAACAACGGGTACGGCACCGACTGTTGCGCCCCGCGCAGAGCTCGGCGGAGCGCGTCCGGGCTGGTGATCGTGTCCTGCCGAGCCGCCCGGACGCCGCGCCGGCCACGCGCTCCAACCGGGCCTCGGTGATGTCAGGGGCCAGAGGGTGCCGGCCGGGACGGACGATCAGATCGATGCACGCCTTCAGGTCCGGTGTTGCTCGGGCGGTGTATCCGGGCATGGCAGTCCTCCTCGCTCACGCGCTCGTTTGCCGGATGGAAATCAGGACGCCGGCGTCGCGGGTCCGAGGAGTTCGAAGCCGTCGCCGCTGGGCCGTTGCGTCTCCTCCGACAGCAGTCCCGCGACCGAGAGGATCTGCCGGGCCATCTCCTGGGGGTGTACTGCTCCGTGTCGAAGACCAGCACCGTGTGGTGACGGCGGCCGAGGTGTTGCAGAAGCGCCGAGTTGAAACGGCCCGCGAAGCCTTCCTCGACGCTGTTGCGGTCACCGACGTCCACGCGCTGGCGACGCAGCATCCGGGCGCGGCGCGTCTCGGGGATGCGTGCACGTATACGGCGACGTCGAAGGCGGCGAAGTAGCGCGCGGCCCACAGCGCCAGGGCGGCCGACAGAAAGGGCCGCCGGCTAGTCCGACGGCCATGGTGCGATCCACGTAGCCTTCCTGGACCAGGACGGCGTCGCCGCACTGCGGCGGGTCGAGGTGGACTAGCAGGGCGTCCAGGGCGAACCCCGACGAGATAGGCGGTGGTGATACCGCTCGACTCGTACTGGTGGGCCAGCGGCAGCCGCTTCAAGAGCTTCTCCAGCGGGTGGTGCTCAGCGAGCATCCCTCGGTGGCGTACAGCTGCCGTCTCTTGCGCGGCACACATGGTGAGCAGGGCGTCGGTCAGGGTCGTCTTACCCGACAGGTCCAGTCCGTCGATCAGGATGCGCGGCCGGCGAGACGACCGGCCGGCTCCACCAGCGAGCCAGCGGACAGGGCGGTTGCGGCGAGCGGCGTCCCCGGCGGGGAGCGGAGGGTCTGGGCATGGGTGTCCCTTCACGATCTCGCGCTCCGAGATGGGAGCGCAGGGGAGAACCGTCCGGATCGAGCTGTCACCCGGGAGCGCGCGAGCCACCGGCTGATGTCTGCGGCTGTCGTTTCCTGGAGGACTTCTTCCGGCTTCGAGCGGAACCTGCTCGATGTGCGTCGAGTACAGCCCAACCTCCGTCAACACGACAGGAGTTGCCTGTAGATGCGGGTAGATTCGCCGTCGCTGACGGTAGAGTCGCCGTCACGGTTGATGATGGAATCGAAGCGTGGACAACCCGATCCGGCACCCGCTTGCCTATGCCAGAGAAGTCAACGATCTGTCCCAGAACGAGCTGGCCCATCTCCTGGACCGGGCCGCCCGGAAGCGCGGGCTGCGCTCTGGCGCCGACAAGACGACCATCAGCCGGTACGAGCGTTGGCTTCAGCGGCCGAACCGCGAGACCCAGCTCCTCATGGCTGATGCGGAAGTGTTCGACGTGCCTGTGGCCAACGTGGACCGGTACGGCTGGCCGGACTGGCTGCCCGGCTCGGAGATCCGCTGCCGCTGGGGTCGGGGTACACCGTTCAAGTCCTTCGCGACGCAAAGAAAGCCGCTATGGATCGCCGCACCTTCATGACCTACAGCGCAGCCGCACTGGCCGGCCTCGGAGCCCAATGGGTCTCGATCGAACCGGACCACCTGGTCTCCGCACTCAGCGGAAGAACGACAGCCGACCACGAACTCATCGACTGGCTGGAGGAAACCAGCCGGAAACTGACCGGCCTCCCCACCGAACAGCGACAGCACACCATCAAAATGATGGACGCCCACCTGGAAACCGTGACCGACCTGATCGAAGGCGGACGCCACACCGGGACGTCTACGAAACGGCTGCACAGTCTTGCCGCATCCCTGTCCACCACATGCGGCTGGTACCGGTTCGACCAGGGAGGCACTACGCGGCGGGAAAGCTGTGGGCGGCAGCCTTGCACTCCTCCCACGCCGCAGGCGACCGCGACTTTGGAGCCGGTGTCTTATCTGATTTCGCCTATCAGTCCAACTGGCTCGGGCAACCGAACGTCTCCGTGGACCAGCTCGGCCACGCGATCACCGGCACTGAACACCCGACCGCCCGGTCGCTGCTGTTCCTCCGCCGGGCCAGGGCCTACGCCGCGCTCGGTGAACGCTCCCTCTGCTACCGCGATCTCTCCGAAGCCGAGACGGCACTGTTGTTGCAGCCCGTCGATGCCGCACCGAACTGGTGCTCATGGATGAGCCCGCCGACCTCGCGGTCGACTCCGGTCAATGCCTGCTCGACCTCGGCCAGCTCGACGACGCCTCGGCGAAGATGCGAGAGGGCCTCAGCCTGCTGCCGAAGGCCGGGACAAGACACGCGGCATCTTCCTGACGTACCAGGCTAGAGGACTCCTGCAGTCCCGCCACATCGAGCACGCCCTCGCCGTCACGGAAGAAGCCCTCGAACTGGCGCACCGCATTGGTGCCGAACGCTGCGTGGCTCAGGTTCGCGAACTTGCGCCGGCCTTCAAGCCCTACCGGCAGGTGACGGGGTCGATGACTTCATCGAAAAGCTCCGCGCAGCCTAACGGGCTCGTGCACGGTACGTGGCCGGGCTGATGATCCGGCCGATGGCCTGTGGAACACCGGCAGCATCTTTCCGCGCTACGTTGCGTCGTTTCGGTATCTGACGGTCAGCGCGTACGACTGGGTTGGTGGCCGGCGCTGGTCGTGACAGGTACGGACGGTGAGGTGGCTGTGGGGCTTGTCAGGGGCTTGTGGCTGGCCCCTGGCCCCTGGAGAGCACCGGTTCCGTAGGCGAGGTTTTCGGAGAGGTCGGCCAGCAGCGAGCTGGGTGTGTACGGGGACGCGGTGAGCGTCCAGGCGGGGCGGTCGGGGTCCGGGCCGCCCCAGACGGTCCAGGTGGCCAGGTTCTGAGTCGGACGCTGGGCTGCGAAGGCATCGAACTTGACCCCGGCGTCTCCTGCGGGGACGTCCAGCGGATCCCTCGCCCGTCCACGGTGTGGCTCCACCCGGCTTCGGAGAGGGACGAGTGGAGGCGGTCACGGTTTTCTCGCCCACAGGGGAGCCGAGAACGGTGTCCGAGATGTCGGCGTCGGCGAGGTGGCGCAGAAGGCCGCGCAGCATGGGGGCTGGGGTGGCGCCGGTGGCGGTGAGGACCCACATGCGGTCGGAGACGGGTCTCGTACGCGGCCACGGTCCACACCGTTTCGTGTGCGTCGGTTTCGTGGACGTGCTCGATGCGCAGGGTCTGGTCCTCGTGGATGGCGTGGGTCGTGTCGTCGGACCAGGTGCGCCACTTTTCCCACTCTCCGTGCGACTCGAGAAAGTCGTTCAGGAGTGCTTCGTGGTTGCCAGCTGCGGCAGCGTGCGCGTCTACGAGCCTGGTCGTCGCCACGGCTGGCTGGGCGTGGGCCGCCCCGGTAGCGAGGTGCGAGCCCGTTCAGCTTCGTGTTCGGTGCTGGTGGCCGGCGCCGGACCGGGACGTACGGCGTCGCCATAGAGGCGATCGAACTCGGTGATGGCTTCAACGGGGTTGTCGTACCGGATTGATTCGGTGCGCAGGTGGTTTTCCCGTGGAGGTGGATGCTCGGGCCGTCGAGGTAGGTGCCGACGGCGACGGTGGTCCAGCCGTCGTGGGCGTGGGCGTGGATGATCAGGCGGCCGTGTCGGATGTCGTCGTAGATCTTCTGGGCGTCGTCGGAAACCTCGCGGATTTCCTCGCGCGAGCACCAGGGCATGGGGTAGTTGGCCCAGGTCCATTCGGTGTCGATCTCGTCGCGCAGCCCGGGGTGATGTCCACGGTGATGTTCTCGGCTCGCAGGGCGCGTGCGGCTTGCTCAGCGTAGTGCGGTTCCTCGCGGTCGATGCGTGCCATGACCATCGTCTGTTCGTCCAACGGCTCGAAGCCGTGGATGGTGAGAAGGGCGTGGATCGTGCGGGTGGGGGTGCCTGTGATGGTGGCGGTGACGGCGCTCGAGCGGTCCTGGTACAGGTCGAGGCGGATGAGAGGGTCGGCTTCGGGGTGCGGCAATCTGGTCTCGTTTCGCGGCTCTGGCCGGCGCGGGTTGGGCCGGAGCGGAAGTTATCGGAGTGCTCGTGCTGTGGTGGCTCTGGCGGGGGCCGGCGCGGAGACGGCCGGGCTGCGCGGGGCACGAGGAGTCGTTGGTGGTGTGGGGCGGTGCTGCGCTGCCAGCGGGTGCGCAGGGCGGTGAGGTCGGCCAGGGCACGGCGGCTGCCGGTGATCAGTTGGTGCGTCGTGTTGGCCGGGTCTTCGGCGTAGGTAGCGATCCGTGTGGCGACGTCGCACGCGCGGGTCAGCAGGGCGCGTTGAAGGATGCGTTCACCCCAGTACTCGGCTGACCCGACGGGTGTGGAGACCAGGGCCATCAGGTCACCGGCGCCGAGGTCACCGGCCGCGAGGAGTCCGCGGTGCTGGGCTTCCCAGAGCACGGTGACCGGGTCCACGGGCTCTGCGCGGTGGACCAGCGAGGTCAGGCACTGCCACAGGGTTGCGTGCAGGGACTGCGTGAAATCCTCGGGCTGGAGCCAGCGCATGTCCTTCACAGCTGCTGGGTGCGCCGTGGCGGTGGCGAGGAGGAGTCGTTCCTCGTCGAGGGCTTCCTCGCTGCTGCGCGCCGTGGGCTGTTTCGGCAAGACGGTGCGTGGCAGGGAACCGGGGTGCGGGCGAACTGTCCGGCGAGCGTGTCCAGGAACTGTGCGAGGGCGTCGGCCTGGGCCAGGGTGTCGACGGCCCGGTGGGGCAGGGCGGCGTCGATCGCGGTCTGGGCGAGGCGCTGGGCGTGCATGAGCAGCGTGCGCCGGGCGTGATCGGACTGGATCATCCGGGCGTACGTCGGCGCGTGCTGGGGCCACGGGCAGACCTGGACGAGGGTGTGGAGGTAGGAGACGGTCAGCCCGGGGCATGGGGCGTGCCGCGTCGAGGACGGAGTTGAGCCAGGCGGGATCGGAGCGGTGGGCCTCCGGATCGGGCAGCGGCACCGCGCGCATGGCCTGGAAGAGGGCACCGTGGGCGTGGTTGCTGAACTGCTCCGCTCCCAGGCCACGGACGTCGGGAAGCCGGTGGGGATCCAGGAGGAGCGCACCGAGCAGGGACTGCTCTGCGTAGTGGACGGGCCGCAGAGAGGCAGGTCGTCCAGGTCGTCCTCGTACGGGTCGGTGGAATGGGGCATCTACGCGGCCAGGGTGAAGTCGTCGGGGCGGAGGGTCTTGCCGAGGTACGGGGCCAGCAGATGGGCGGCGAGCCGGGGCGGCACCGCGTTGCCGATCTGGCCGAAAACCTGGCCCTTGTTCCCGGCCCAGGGATAGTCGGCGGAAAGGTCTGCAGGCGGCCGGCTTCCTGGGCGGTGATCCGGATGGACTCCGGCGCCGGCTGCTGGTCGCCGGTGGTGCTGGGAGCGGGTTCGGCGATCCAGACGCATTCGTTCGCGCGATGGCCGAAGAACAGGGTGCCGGCCGGCTCGTCGGACCGGCGTACGGTCGCGTTGGACTGGTTGTTGCTGCGCAGTGACCATGACCAGCGGTGTGCTTCGCCTGTGAACGTGGGGCCGGCTCGTCGGCCGGCCGGTTCTCCCGGGCACCGTGCCGAGCCGTCCACCCGCGCCTTCCCGGCGGGACTGCAGGATGAGGGTGCTCTGGGGCTTCCAGGTTCCGCGGACGCGGGCGTCGCTGAGGGTCTTGCGTGATCCCGACGGGAAGGGTTCCGGGCCGCCACCCGGGCCTCCGCCGGCGCACACGGTCGGCACCGGGCGGTCGGTGGCGCCCCAGCCGAGGGCTTCGGCCATGGACACCCACCGGGCGCGGCCCGGCCCGAACAGCGACTCGGGCTCGGCGGCTTTGGCGTGTGTGGGCGGCGGGGCTCGGCGGTGCGGGTGCGGGAGGCGAGCAGGATCGCGCGCCGTCTCGTCTGCGGCACTCCGTAGTCCGCCGCGTTCAGGATCCCGGTCCAAACCGAGAAGCCCCAGGTGCGCAGGATCGCGGCGTACTGACGCCACAAGGGCAGGACGTCCGGGACTTCCTCCATCGCGATCCACTCGGGCTGGCCGTGCTGGTGCAGGGCGTGCAGGTAGCGCATGGGCTCGGCGGCGAGCAGGGAGCGCTCGTCCTGGCAGGCGGTGAGGAGCTGTTCACGGGTGTCGCGGCCGACGGCGAGGTCGGCGACGGCCTGGTGAACAAGGGGCTGGTCGAGGAGTCCGAGGCGTTTGCCGGCCATCGACCATGCCTGGCAGGGCGGGCTGGCGATGAGTCCGGTGGTCCTTCCGAGGAAGGGCCCCACCGGATACATCGCGACGTCGGTGCGGATGGTCAACTGCCGTGCTGCCGCGCGAGTTTTGCAGGCCCACTCGTCCCATTCCAGGCCGACGTCGCTCACCCCGAGGATGGTCAGGGCGTGGCTCCAGCCGCCGGGGCCGGCGAACAGGTCGAGCACGATCACGTGGCCAGCCCGAAGTCGTCCTGGGCCAACGCGTCCGCGTCGCCGCGGCAGGCCCAGGGCGAGCAGCCGTCCGGGACGCCTTCTTCCAGAGCGGCGGGGTCTTCGTCACTTCCGAGTTCCTGGCGGACGGCGGCCCATTCGGCGGCCGTGACGTGGTCGATCGGGGCTTGCCCGAGAGGGACGCGGGAGCGGTGCAGGAACGCCTCGCCCAGCAGCCGGTTGCCGCTGGCGTTCGCGCGGGCGGCGGGCACGAACACGCCAAGGGTGCAGCGGGGTTGGGCTAGGGCGGTCTGGAGGGTGTGCAGGGTGGTCCCTTTCGGCGGGGCGCGATGAAGCTCAACGGAGGTGTTCGGCCGGTGGAGTTGGCGTCGCGGGCGCGACGGCGCGCGGCCGGAGGCGGGCCGCGTGCGCTGGCCGCCCGACGCCGGGGCGGTTAGCTGGATGCGGGCGGCGGGCCAGATGCCATCGAGGCCGTCGGCGAGTTCGCGCGGGCTGTCGGTGGATGCGCGAAGCCAGGGGCGCTGGCGCCTGCCATGTCCTGCGGGGAGACCATGACCTGCTCGTCGGGTGCGTACTGGCTCATTGTCGAATGCCCTGCGCCGCTGTGATATTCGGGGCGGTTGCCGCCGCCGTTGACAAGGCGGCGCGAGGCCGAGGCTGGGCCAGGGTGCGCTGCCCTCCTCGGTCACGGTGATCTTTTGGCCCTGGAACAGTGAGGTGCCGGTGTCGGCGATGACCAGGCTGCGCTTGGCCAGAGCGCGGTAAGTGGCGATCGAGATGCGAGTGCCGTCCTGGGTGGCGACCCGGGTGACGCCCAGCCCACGCGTCGAACTCTCATACAGCCTTCCGCCGGCGGCCAGCGCGGTGAGGGCGTCGTACTGGGCGGGACTGAGCGCGGCCCTGCCGTCTGCCGTACGGCCGGCGGCTTGTGATCCTGAGTGGAGAAGAGGTCCTCGGCGATGCCGTGGGCGAGGTGGTGGCAGCCGGTCGCGCACAGGTCGAGCTGATGGACAGCATCGTTGAGGTGCCCGCTCATCTTCGGAATGGCCTGGGCGTGCCGGGCGGCGCGTACCGCCTCGTCGTCGGGCGGGTACCCGGCGAACTGAGCCCTTCGTAGGGTTGGCGAGCAGCACGTGGGCCAGGTCCGTGCCGGCGAGCGACGACGAGGACACGACCGAGGACAGCAGGTCCAGGCTGGCACGGCTGCCGGCGACGTAGGTGTACGCGCTGTTGTCGAGCGCAGTCAGGCGCACCATGGCGGTGGCGGTCAGGTCCTGGGCCTGCAAGAGAAGGGGACCGACGCGGCGCAGCGCGTCCGTGCCGGGCGTGTACGAAACGTCGTGCACGCGCGCTTTGAGAGCTTCGAAGTCACGGGCCAACTGACGGAGTTGGCCTGCTTGTTCGTGAAGATCGGTCGGGGGCGTGGGGATGGGTGGCTCCTGGGATGGTTCAGCGGCTTCGGGCGTTGGCCTGCGCGGTGGCCGGGAGGGGCGGGGCGTCGTCCTAGGCGCGGCGCTCGGCCTTGCCGGGGCCAGTTCGATGACCGAGGCGAGGGAGGTGATTCCTGCCGCGGTGAGGCGCACGCGGCCCTGGGGCGGCCCGCCGACGTAGGCAGCGTGCGCCGAGTTCGCGATTCTCTCGACCAAGCTCTTCGCCTCCAGGGCACGCAGGGTGTTCATCAGCACCTTGGGCTCGCGGGAGCGTGTGAACTCGCGGCCCAGAGAACTGCCGGCCACAACGTGCCCGCGGGCGATCTCGGACAGGGCGTCGCACTGAACGGCAGACAGCCGTTGATCGGCGACCGGGCGGAGGCCCAGCGGCGTCGGCGCGTCTCGGCGGCCAGGGTCACCGCACAGCTGACGGCGGCTTCCGGGGCCAGGGCGGTCAGCCCGCGAGCCGTCCCGGCACGGAGGTCCCCGGAGGCGGTGGCTAGGCAGGCGAGCTGCTGCAGGCGCATGACCGTCTCGGTCAGCTCCACGCTCTCGTGGAGCCGTTCGCCCTGGATCGCCTTGATCGCGGACTGGGTGTCGGCTGCCAGGCGTAGCGCCGAGGCGGCGTGGGCGTCCGGCCCGGACGGGGCGGTGGTGCGCAGGAGGAGATCGAGTGCGTCGTTGTGCCGGGTGTACTGGTCGGCCAGATGGAGCAGCCGCTCGACGGGTGTGGGCGGCGGCGGGACGTCGAACAGCAGGGCCTCGGCGGGCGGCTCGGTCATGAGCGCCGCCGTACGGGCGGGCAGGGGGCGATGAGTCTCTTCTCCAGTCGAGTGGGCGGGACCGCCGGCGCGGTGACGGTTAAGCGGCCGGGCCGAAGTCGCTCTGCTTCGGCGCCGCCTTGGCGACAGCGCGTTCGGTGATGCCCTTGGATGCGCGGGCGGAGGCGGCGGAGAGTTCGCCGGCGCCGGGCTCGAGATACCAGGGACGAAGATCGAGCATGGCCGCGCGCATGCCGGTGGCGAACGCGAGCGCGGTGCCCTGGGCAGGGCGCGGATGGCGTCGGCGGCCAGGATCCGTTCCTGCCGCATTGACACGGAGGTGGACTTCCCCGACTCCGAGGTCGAGGTCGAGGTCGTCTCGACATCGTGGTCGCCGATCAGGCGGGACAGTTTGTCCGCAAAGTCCGGGTCATCGATGCCGGAGCCGATGACCTTGATCGTGGAGGCGGACCACATCGCGTCCATGCCCGCGTCCCCCACACTTTCTGGCCCTGGCGGTAGGACTGCAGGATCGTCATCGGGATGATGCCGCGCGAGCCGAGGTGGGAGTACAGGTCGGGCAAGTCGCTGATCTTGCAGACGTTCGCGGCCTCGTCGAGGATCGCGAGCATCGGTGGGTCGAGGCGTCCACCAGCACGTTCGGCCTGAGCGGTCGCGGCCCGCATCACGCTGTCCGCGCACGCGGCGATCAGTGCGCTGGCGCCGCCTCCGCCGTCCTTCGACAGCAGGTAGAGCGTGTCCTTCGAGGTGACGAACGCGGACGGCGTGAATTCCGGCACGTTCTTCTGCGGGGTCACCCAGGCGGCGATCTCCGTGTTGAGGAGGGCTGCGGCGTACTGGCGGGCCGTCTCGTAGATGCCGTCGCGTGTCTCGGCGGCCCCTCCACCGTTCCCTTGAGCTGTGCGGCGACTGCGGCGAAGCCGTGGTCGCGCAGGATGTCGAGCGGGGTTCGGTCGGCGGGAAGGCGAGCCAAGCCATCACGTCGGTGATCGGCTGCTCGGCGAGCGCGGCGGCCAAGAACAGCTGGCTCAGGATGTTCGATCCGGCTTTGGACCAGAAGTCACCCTGCTGGGAAGCGTCGACGCTGGCGGCGAGGAAGTGGCCGGCAAGGCGCCCGGCGCCGTCGAGCGTCTTGGCGTCGGCCAGGGATTCCACCACATCGCCCGTTCGGCGTGGGCGATCTGCTGCGGGTCCATCGACCAGGTCTGGCCGACGGCTGTCCGCGCGTCGATCGTCGCGGTGTAGGCATCCCCGGCGGCCTTGTTGGAGGTGAGGAGGACCGGGCCGGGCGCCGCCAGGATGGAGGGATCGCCAAGCTGGTGGTCTTTCCGGAGCGGGGCGCCATGATCGCGACGGCCACATCCTCGTATCCCATCCGCACCTCGTACTTGGTGCCCTGGAGGTTGCCGAGCAGGATGCCGGAATCGGCTGCGTCTATGCGCTTGGCGTCCTTCAAACTCGGGCGCAGAGACCGGGCCTTGGCGGTGATGGCCTTGGACATCAGAGGTTCGATGTCCTTGTGCTTGGCCATGCCCACGACGCGCTTCTTGTGTCCGCTTCTGCCGTCCTTGTGCCGCTTGTAGAGCACGGCGGCGGTGACGGCGAGGACAGCAGCAGGGCGCCGGGAACGATGCGCGTCCCGATCAGCAGGGACGTTTCATCGAGGTGGGGCCACAGCTGCTCGGGATGGAGCAGGGCTGCGACGGGCTGGTACGGGGTACCAGGGTCGGCGTCGGTGCCCCGGCGGTGACGGTGCCGCCCAACCAGGCCAGGTTGGCCAGGGGATCGCGATGGCAAGGGCGACGCCCAGGACTCGGAAGGCTATGTCGTAACCGTCGGTGGACGTGGAGTTGGGCTGGGGCAAGGGGCTGTTCCAGGGAGCGTGGGAGGGGCGGCGGTGCCGTTCAGCGAGTGCGACGCGCCGTGGGGCGTGTGGCGGAGCCGACGGCGACGACGGCGACGACGCGGAGTTCCGCTGGGCGAGGGCGGTGGTGCGGTTGCTGATCGCGAAAGCGACGGTTTCTGCGTTGACCTGCCGGGTGCTGGCACTGCCGTGAGTGACGGCCAGAGGGGAACGCGGTGTGGATGCCGGATGAGGGGCGCCGTGTCGGCCAGCGCGCCGAAGAACGCGGAGACCACGTGGGACGGGGTGTTGCCGTCTACGTGGGCGCGCCAGATGGCGGGAGGTGATGGACGGACGTTTCGACGACCCAGCCGGCGCTGCGCCCGCTCTCGTCGACGATCCGGTCGACCCGTGCCAGGCCGTCGGGGAACTCATCCCCTGGGCGAGGTGAGACCGTCGTGGTGGCGGGGAGCATGCCAGCCCGCCGCGCGCAGCGGATCGTACGGGTCGACTGACGCCGTCGGCGGTGGGGCGGGGCGGTGAGCGTGTCGGTGACCGCGGCGATGATCTCGACCGGAGTCTGGGCGTCGAAGGTGATGTCCCAAGCGCGTTGATTGCCGTGATGCGCATGACGCAGGGTCCACCACGGCTCGGCCGGGTCCGGGTCCGGCGCGATGCGCAGCTGGGCGAGCTGGTCGGGGCTGGTGAGGATGACCCGTGGCACCAGCGGATCCCCGGCGGTGCTCCAGCCGCAGACGCGACGGAGGGAACAGTGACCCAGGCCGGGTCGCCGCTACCGGCCAGATAGCGGGGCGAGATGAGCGTCTGCTCGATGGACTCGGCCACGGCGCTCACCGCCGCACAGCGGCAGCAGCGGCGGGTGCCGGAGGGCAGCGACCGCCGTGGGTGCGCCGACCCTCGACTGCCGTTCGGCCAGCGCGTTGACGGCGAAGAGTGCCTGGCCGTGGATCGCCCACTGGTCCACGTATGGCCATGCTTCCGCGTAGCTTTCGGCGAGCGAGTCCTCGTACGCCGTCGTGCCGGGCCGGGCGCTCTCGGGCAGCGCGGCGCGTACGGAAAGCCAGTCGTCGTAGACGGCGTACAGGCATTCCGTGGCCTCATGCAGTTCCCGTACCTGCCAGGCGTAGTGCCGCGTACGGTCGGACACTGCCAGCTGGGCGAGCTGCTGTTCGGCGACATGCACCAGTTCGTCGGCGTGGTAGTACACGCGGCCGAAAGCGGCCAGGGTGTCGGCGTCGCGTTGCTGCTGGCGCAGACCGTAGGCGTCCTCGTCGTGGGGCTGGAACGTTTCGGGGTCGGAGTGCCGTGCGGAGTAGTGGTCCCAGGCGGCGAGGATCTGTCGACTGTGACGCAGGTAGAGGGCGAGCTGGCTCAGGTAGAGCCGGTGCCCTGGCTCCCGGGTTCGAGTGAGATGGTCAAGAAGGGCCTTCGGGCGAGCAGTTGAGGTCGGTGCGGGGTGCGGGGTGCGGAGCGGCGGGGACCGCTCCGCACCGTTCAGCGGCTTCGGGCCGCAGGCGTGGTCGCCTCGGCGCCGGGTGCCGGGGCCGGGCGTGTGGTAGGTGCGGAAGGGCGACGGGCCTTGCGGGCGGCGGTCCGGATGGCCTTCAGCCGCGCGTCGTGGGCGGCAGCGAGTTGATCACCCTGGGCTCCGCGTTCCACCTGCGTGACCAGGTGGGAGTGGGGACGTCGTAGTGGCCACGGGAGACGGGCGCGGGATCGGTGAGGGCGGCGGCGAAGTTGGCGAGCAGGTGGCGAGGGTGCGGTCGTCGAAGTACGCGTGCCACAGCCGGTTGTGGCCGCCGAGCCCGGTGGGCAGCGCGACTTCGGCAGTCCAGGCGAAGTAGTCACTGGTCAGCGTCGCCGACCGCTCCATGGTGGTGATGCCGTCCGGGTGGCGTGCGTGCTCGTTGCCTCGTTCGTCGCGTTCGTAGGTCCAGCCAGCCGCTCGCAGCACGGGCCAGATGTCCGGCTCGGTCTCGGGCGGGGGTGCAGGAGCGCGTCGGTGAATCCGGCGATGATCTCGGCGGGCGTGTTGCCGCCGAAGGACGCGTGCCATCCGCCCCACGGCGTCGACGAGATGCGCCACCAGGAGCCGTACGTCTCCGGTGTGGGTTCCAGGACGAGTGTGTGTCGGTAGTCGGGGCTGGCGAGAACTACGTGGGGAAGTCGGGGTCGCCGAAGTTCTTCCATCCGCCGGCTCGTAGCGCCTGAGTGACATGGCGCGGGTCGCCGGGGCCGGCGAGGTGGCGGGGTGTGGTGTCGAACCAGATTCGGGACCAGGGGTCGTCGGCCTTGCTGGCGATGTAGGGACGCGTCACGTGGTCGGCGGCGGTCCGGCTGCCTCGAACGTGTAGCCGCGCAGGCGCTGCACGTCCCAGTGCAGGACATGCCAGTCGGTGGCCTCCTGGGCGGCCTGCCGGAGTCCGGCGATAATCAGGCGGATCTCGTCGGTCTCGGCGCCGGTCTGCTGGGCGATGAGGCGTGCGGCACTGCGCAGGACATCGCCGAGCAGGATGGGCACGCCGGTGTCCTCGTCGAGGAGTCCGGCGAGAAGCGGCAGTACGTCGGATACGGGCGGATGGGTCCGCAGGTAGTCCTTGGCCTGGGCCAGGGTTGCGGTCGCCTGCGCGACCTGGTCGGCGCTGGGCACAGAGGGTTGGGCATCAACGGCCTTCGTGAAGGGGAAAGAGGAGGGCATACGGGCGCCTGGTCAGCGGTCCTTCTTGTGGGCGGGCTGGCCCTGGGAGGGACGGGGCAGCGGGTTCACCGCGTCCGCCCGGTCTTGGCGTAGGGGCGTGCTCCCGGGCCTTGAGGGCGCGCCTTGTTGGTGACGAAGGCGTTGCTGGCCCAGGTGGCGGCGCGGGCCGCGGTGATCCGGGCCTGTTGCCAGGCGCTGAGCTGCGAGGGCAGCACGGACACCGAGGTGGTGCGGATCTTCTGGGAGGGCGGCACGTGGCCGAGGGGCCGCATCACCGGCTGCGGATCGGCGAGCGCGGTGCTGAACGCCTGTACGAGGTGCATCGGTGTGGTCGGCGTGAACACGGCCTCCCACACCCGGCCGTGTTCATTGCGAGCGCCGGCCCGCCAGTGCGCCTGTCCGGGAGCGGACTGGTGAAAGCGGACGAACGCGTCTCCGTCGGGGCTGCGCGCGGTGAAGTGCTGTCCTCGCTCGGTTTCCCAGCCCTGTTGCTGGAGGGTTCCCACACGTTGGGGCGTGCGCGGATCGGGGCCGGGTGAGCGCGTCGGTGACGCCGGCCACGATCTCGACGGGGACCTGGCGGCCGAGGGTGGCGTGCCATGCCTCCTGCGTCGCGGTCTGCTTCCCGCTGATGGTCCAGCCGCCGGGCTGGGTGAACGGGTCGTATCCGATGCGCACGGACTTGTCGGGGCTGTCGAAGACGGCCGGTCCGCCGTTCTGGACCTGTCCTTCCACCCGGAGGCGCGCAGGAACTCGGTGACGTAGCGCACGTCGCCGCCGCCGGCGAGGTGGCGGGGCTCGACGAGGTAGTGCTGCTGGGGCTGCTGACTGGTGGGGCCCCAGCCGGCCCACTGCTGGTTCTTATTCACCGGCGCCGCCTGATGACCATCGCGGACGCGACCGGCGCAGCGGTCGGCCTGCTGGAGGGCGGTGGGCTTGGCCACCTGCTTGATCGTGCCAGTGTGTTCGGCGAGGTCGCCGCCCACGCTGTCGAGTTCGTTGGCGGCGCGGCCGAGGGCCAGCCAGACCTCGGGGGCAGGACGCCGTGCTCGGAGTGGACCTTCGCGAAACGCGATCCGGTTTCGACGAGTTGGGTGACCTCTCCGAGGATGCCGGTGTCGTAGTCGAGGACGCCTGCCAGGATCTGGGCCGCCTCGTGCGGCGGTGCCAGGGCGAGGAGGCGACGGAGCTGGCCGAGCTGCCCGGCGATGGATTCAGCCAGTTGTACGGAAGGGAGGTTCGAGTCGGTCATGGGCCTCCTGAACAGGGCGGCTCGGGGGTGTTAGTCGTGGTGGCGGAGGCGGTAGCTGTCGACGAGGAGGAGGGCGTCGCGGCGGCGGGCTTCGTCGAGTGCTGCCTCGGGGCGTCCTCCGGCCAGCGGGATGGTGCGTTCACCGCTGCCGACGGTCACGGCGCGCAGGTATCGGCGGAACAGGGCGGTGGCCAGGCGGGGTCTGCGGCTGGTGCTGATGGGCGGTGGTGTGCGGTCGGGTTCGTCGGTGACGGGGGCTCCTGGTGAGTGGGTGCCGGCCCCGGTGGTGCGGGGCCGGCGTGGTCGGTGGCCAGCGGGTACGGCGCGCACGCGCAGAGCGTGGTGCGGAGGCCGGCGTGCTGCTGGTCGTCTCACCGGCGGCGGGTGCCTGGCGGACGGTCGGTGGTTCGGACTGCGGCCACGGTCGGCGGCGGGCCGGGACGTTCTGGTTGCGCATCGCCGTGGCGGCGTCGGTGTAGGCAGCGGAGTCCCAGACGTCATCGGTGATGTGGACCATGTATCCGGCCTTGTGCAGCCAGGGCACCGCATGGGTGGCGAGCTGCTTCTTCGCGGCTTCGTCGAGGTGGCCGGGCGCTTCGTGCCAGATGTAGACCGGCCCGGCGGTGGCCAGAGTCTGGCGTTCGAAGCCGAGGCGTTCGAGCAGGGCCAGGAGCTGTTCGGGTGCTCCGGTTGGAGTGTCGGCGTGAACGGTGTCAGTCAGGGCCTTGCGGTAGATCGTGACGTCGGTGCCTTCGTCGTCGGCACGGTTTCCCACGTGAGGGTGGCTCCTAGGGTCGGGGCTATCGCAGTCGCGCAGACGGCGGGGCCGAGGGGCTGGAGGCGGGACGGCCTTTCCGGGAGCGGCGGCCGGCGGGTGTGCCGGGCGGCCTGGTTGCGGATCTGCGTGATCCGCCGGGCGTGGTTGGACAGGCTGCTGGTGGTCTCCATCAGCTGGTCCGCCGGTCCTTCATCGAGCCGGCTTCGCGTCGGCGCTCGCCCCACGTCGCCCAGGTGGGGATCAGGGACTGCACCAGCTGCGGGAGCAGCACCTCCTCCGGGGCGGCGATCTCGGCCAGGACGGCGGCGATGTCCTGCTCGGTCTCGGCGGCACGGGCACGCTCGGCGATTCGGTCGAGGTAGCGGCGGGCCGCCTGCCGGTCGCCGTCGGGAGCGGCCAGGGTGTTCAGGGAGGGTCGAGATGGACGCTGTACCCGGCGAGAAGCAGGGCGTGGGCTGCGGCTGCGGCGCCATGGCGCTGGTGCTCGACCGGCATGTGGTGCAGGAGACGGTGGTAGTCGCGGCCGGCGCTCGGGGCTGAGTTGAAACCGCCGGCGGTCTGCAGGATGCCCGCCGCACGGGGTCGCCGCCGATCGCGACGACCAGCGGGTACGCGGGTCGCGGGTGATGGTGACGTAGCCCAGGGCGAAGAAGGTCGGTTCGTCGTCGCGGTGCGTCATCGGCTTCGGTGCGGGCGGCGACCGTCGGGGTCGGCGGCGCGACCGAGGCGGTGCCCAGTGCCGGCCGGGCCTGCGGGTGACGCAGGACGACGCCGATGCCCAGTTCGTCCAGACGGGCCCCGGCGGCTCGTGCGGAGGCGGCCTGGTGGGCGGTGTCGTCACCGGACAGGACCAGGACGTCGCGGTCCGGGTCGAAGGTGAAGCCGTTGTCCGTCAGGGCCCCAGCGATGTCGGCGCGGTCGGGCTTGTCGACGACGAGCGAGCCGTCAGACCAGGTCATGACGACGCGCTGCGGGTCGGCCGGCGGCAGTGCCAGCCGGTCGGCGTTGCCGCGCACCTGGGCGAGCGCCACGTAGTACCGGGGCAGCAGGTCGACGGTGACGTCCTCGGCGGCGCTGAACGGATCGGCGTCGACCACGAGACCGTCGGGCTCGCGTACGCCGCGGAACGCCTCCTCCGGTGCGCCGTCGGGGCCATGGCGGCGACGAGGTATCCTCACCGCGGCCCGGCTGCTCGGCGACGAAGAGGCGGGTGCCGTCATGTCGGTGCAGCACGGCGCAGTGGTCCACATTGCGTTGGGCCAGGGCGTCGGCGACGTCATTCATGTCCCACACGCGGTCGGTGAGGACGTGGTGGACGTTGAGGCCGCCACGGTCCGGGTGGTACGTGCTGGTCCAGTCACCGGGCAGTTCGCCGGCCAGGACGGCTGCGAACGAGCCAAGGCCGGTGTCGGGGTGGGGTCGTGCATGGTCTCCTCAGACAAGGAAGGGAGCGGGGTCAGTGCCGGGGCGTGCCGCGGGGCAGGTGCGGCCGGCGGTGCGACAGGGCTGGTGGCCAGGCGCGGTGGAGGAGGCGGGCAGGCGCAGACGGCGGATGCTTCGCGTTCGTCCGGTCCGACCTCGGCGGCGCAGGCGCGGCGCTGGGGATGGTCCTGGTGCCGGTCGGCGAGGTCGTTGCGCATGTGGGTGAGGTCGGACCAGATGACGCCGAGACGGTGCTCGACGAGGTACTGGAGCCGCTTGGCGGTGTGCGGATCCGGGGCCCGGCCGAGGTCGGAATAGAACGCGGCAGCCGCGGTGAGGACCTCGCCGAGGGCGATGAGCACGCCGTCGTGGGAGGCCGTCAGTTCGGTCAGTACGTCGGAGACCTCGTCGCTGGTGGTGGCTTCGTGGATCTGCTCGGCGAGGTGCGCGACCTGTGATCCGAGCGGCAGATAGTGAGGCTCGCGCGTTTCGGTGTCGAAGGCTTCGTCGGCCTCGACGTGGTATCTGACGGCGCGGAGCCGGGCGACGGCGCGGATGGCGAGACGTTTCTCCTCCGCTGCGTCGAGGGCACGGGCAGGCGGTGATAGGTCTCGTGGAGGCGGACGACGGGGACGAAGCCGGTGCGTTGCAGAATGCTGTGGGCTTCGGGATCGCCGCCGCGGGCGACGACTTCCCGGAGTGCTCGTCGCGCCCCAGGGTCAGGCAACGATCGGCAAGGGCCAAGTACGGGTTCTTTCTGACGGGTCAGCGGGCAAGGCGGGCACCGGGCGGGACGAGGGCTGCCGCTGCCCGGCACGGCGGGGTGTCGGTCGCGCCGGGGTCGCTGGGGCGGTGGGCAGGGCGGCGACGGTGGCGTCGAGATCCTGCTGGATGCCGTGCAGGCGACGTGCAATCAACTCCAGCTGGTGCCCGCTGCCTTGGGCGTGAGCGTGCGGGAGGCGGCCGAGGCGATGAGCCGCGTGCTCGACGAGACCGCGGACGGTGGACAGCGGCCCGGTGTTCTCGTCGGCGAGTTGCCCCAGCAGCCCGGCGAGTTGCGTGGCGGCGTTAGCCACGTTGGCCTGCGGGGTGGCGCGCCGGGCGAACCGGGCGGCCGAATCCGGGTCAGGGCCTCCGGTCCGGGGCGAGATGAGGTCCAGCTCGGTCTCGATGCGCCGGCTCTCGGCGGCCAGGAGCGCGAGAAGCCGATGTGGCTGCGCTGTCCATGTGCCGTCCGGCCGGATGAGGTTGGCGAGCAGATCGAGGCGTTCGGGCTGTGCCTGAACGGCGATCCAACGGCAGCCCTGATCGTCGCCGGGGCGCTGGATGCCGGCGGCACGGGCGATCCGGTGGGCGATCTCGGACCACTCGGGTCCGGTGAGGTCGCGGCCATCGGGGCCAGGCGCACGTCCGCGTGCCAGATGGTGCGGCGGTCACCGTGCGGGCTGGCGGTGAAGGGTGCTCCCAGGTGGGGTCGTCCAGGTGCTCGGCCCACTCGACGGACGTCCAGATCTGCTGTTCGTCGAAGGGGTGTAGTAGTCCAGCCCCGGCCAGTGGGCGACCACCGTGTGGTCGGTCAGGCCCTCCTGGCCGCTGACTGGGCGGCCGAGGGCTTCGGCGAGCGGCTCGTTGGGGCTGAGGTCGCGCGGGTTGACGCGGATGATCATGGGGTGGGGTCCGGACGGTTGTGGATGAGCGGGTCAGGTCGTGTGCGGCGGTGATGAGGAGGCGTTCGCGTACCAGGTCGGCGTGGACTGCCAATTCGCCGGGCGCCAGCAACTCCAGGGCGTGGTCGATGGCGGTGAGGGCCTCGGGATAGTGGCCCAGGGCGCGCCGGGCCGAGGCCATGCGGAACAGTGCGATCGGATCGTTGAGTCCGCCCTGGGGAGTAGCCCCACCAGCATCAGCAGCATGGGCGCTCGGCCGGGAAGGAAGGTGCCCAGCCACACACCGTGCAGCAGAACGTGCAGGGTCTTGGGGTGGCCGGGTGCGGCAACGAGGACCCGGTGCATGACGGCGAGGCCGTCGGTGCGTGACTGCCCCAACCGTGAGAAGCCGTAGAGGGCTTCGCTGTACGGGTCTTCGTTCAGCACGCTCACCGGCACCTTGTTCATGAGGTCCTCGATGTCGCGGCAGCGGAAGTCGTAGCGCAAAGTGCTGAGGTAGAGGTGCCGGTACGTCCGCCGAATCACCGGGTCCGGGCCGGCGGCGGTGACGTGCTCGGGGTGAGTACGACCAGCGCGCTGTTTTGGGCTGCGCGGGCCTGCCAGGCGATGTCGGCGCACACTTCGGCCGACTCCTGCCACGTCGCCTCTATCTCGCGCAGAGCCTCGGCGAGCAGCGTCGGCCACTCGCTCCCGGTGATCGCCTCGATGGCCACTGAAGCCGCACCAGTCAGGGCTGCGGTGCGCTCCGAGTCGAGTGCGTGTGTCACTTACCGCCCGGGCGTCGGCGACGTGCACCACCTGGTTGAGGTGGGTGACCGAGTACCAGCCGCAGTTGATGTCCTCGTCGGCGCCGGCCAGGCGCGGTACCAGGTACGTGCGCAGGGCTTGCTGGTAGATGAGGCAGTCGGGGCACCGGCTGGAGAGGTGGACGAGGTAGCGCGGGTGCGCGGTGATGTAGGTGCGCTCGCCTCCGGACGGGTCGAACAGGCGCCAGCCGTCCTCGTCGGTCGGGGTGTGCCACGAGGGGTGACGACCTTGTAGGCATCGCCCACAGTTCGCTTCCGGCGACGCCCTTGAGGATCACGACCTGGTCGCCGGGCCGGAAGTGGGCGTGGATGATGTCGCGTTCGGGGTGACGATGTCACCTGGGGCATGCGGGTGGCGGGAGACGGGCACAGCAGGAGGTTCCTTCCACGAGGTGCGCGGGGAGGCGGTGGGAGGAACAGGATCCGGACGATCCCCGGTTTCGGTAACCGGGGATCGTCGGTATATCCCCACGTTCTACCGGAACGGGTTCTCGGTACCGATGTCGTCGGACGTGGCAGCGTCAAGGAGTTCGGGCAGGTCAGAGCCCTCAGCGTCCCGCTGGTCGATCCACCATCCAGCGCGGTCGACTGTGCGGATCTTGTCTTCCAGGACGGCCCAGTCGGCCTCGTTCCAGGTATCGTCGCTCACCAGCGCGCTGTACGCGGCGGTGACGAGCTGGTGACGGGAGCGCTCGCCCCAGTCGAGGGCCCGCTCGGGCCCTTCGAGCGGCGGCATGTCGAACTGCTCGGCCCACTCGCGGGCAGCCTGCTGCTCCTCGGCGCGCTTGGCGGCGAGCCAGGCTTCCTTGGATTCCGTGTCGGAGTCGCGGGCGGCCTTCCAGCAGTCGGTGCTTATCTGCACTTCACTCGAATGGGGTGGGGATGGATGCCAAGTTGGTTCCAGGGGCATCGTGCAGCGGGGTGCCGGGCGGTGCAGGTAGGAGCTGGCTGCGGTGCATGAGGTGCAAACCGGTACAGGGTGAGCCATGGAGGCTTGATGGTGAACCTGCACCAGGGATGCCTGCCATCGACGTGCTGAGCGCCCTACTCTGACCCAGACCGAGACGATGGAGATCCGTACGAGGGGCATTCGTCAATTTCGACTGCACCTTGCCGATCGACCGGAACGCCGCCAATACCCGTACTGTCCGGGGACGTGCAACCGGCGCGGCATGAACGTTTAGACCCGAATCTAATTTTCCACCACACGCACTGGCCGGAAACTGCCCTTGACGGCGAAATGACCTTATGATTTCCTGCCCGATGGACTCGGCACATACGGCCACGCAAAGAAGTAAGGGTAACGTGAATCGCAGACGTATATGGTCTCTGACGCTCGCAGGGGCGTCATTAGTTCTCCTCCTACCTGTTTCGGCAGTCGCCAGCACTCAAATGCACGAAGAATCTTCAACGCTTCGCACGCAGGGAACCCTCGGGCCATAACTAGCACCCGCAGCGTCGGAAATGCTGGAGGTCAAGCCAGCTGAGGAGACGTGTTCTCCGGTGGCCCCGGGATCACCTGATCGGCGTGCCGGTGTGACAGAAACGTGCACCGCCATCACTCCCACCGCGTCGCAGGTCTCCTCTGTGGCAGGGATGTACGGGGTCGCAGCCGAACAGGCAGATGGGGAAGCCTGCACAGTCTCAAATCCCGGGTATTGGAAATTCAACCGTTTGAGCACCTGTCTCCGTGAAATGACAGTCAATTTCACGCTCCGTGGCGAGCGGCAGGAAGTCCTGGGAACGGCGATCTTGTATGTCAGCTCAAGTGCCACGCTAAACCCTCGCTCGGGTATCTGGAAAGAGGATATATCGGTTGAGTTCTCCCAGCCTTGGGGCAGGTCCAGAGCCTCAACGTGGCCGCCGATGTTTCGTGTACCTCTCTGTGTAGCAACAGAGAAATCTCCGTGGGTAGGCGCAAAGACACTCGTTGACAACGGGGTTTTGGCTACTGGATCGGTGGCATACTCTAACGTCCCGGCAATCGATAAGGTTGACTTTTCGACCACCAAGTACCACCTGTACATCACGCATACCGGATCAACACCCACGCTGCCTAGCGTGAACTGGGAAAACCCGCACCAAGTTCGGTGCGACTCTCATCTAACGGACACCGGAAATGTAAATACTGGGTGCGTCGACGGTGCCGTCGGGCAAGAACCTGAACTAGAACTTCCGGTAAGCCAGTATGGTGCCGCAGCTGTCACGTACGGGTGGGCGCAGTGGAATCTCAAGGACAAGTGGGGCCTATACACTGGTTCGCCGCTGAACCGGGCCACGAATGGCCCCGAGAGGAGAAAATTCACTTGCGAGGAAAAGAGCTCAGATCCTTTTGAGAAAATGCCGGATTCCGTCGTTCTGGATGACTCCTGTGATGAGTTTCCGTTCGCCTCGACCCAACAAGGCGGCACCGACGGTGCTTTGTGCGCCGAAATCCGTGCCCATCTCAGAGAAGACGGCAAGTATGAAGTCTACGAAGCATGGGATGACAGGCCCATCACCAAGCAGGAGCCTTGCGTACGCGGCCATGTCAACCTTCTTGAGAATACGACCGCAGGGGCTGCTTACAGCAGGTACATACAAGATTGGCGTCTGATTGAAGGAGACCCTTCTACGTCACTGTTCCAGACTACTTCGACATGGTCGAAGACGCGATCTGATCGAAAACGGCGGCTGGCCTCACCTTTGCCCGTAAAATGGTGAGGCCAGAAATTGCGATGAAAGGGAATTAATGACCGGATCCTGGCGCCTGGAGAATTCTGGTCACTTCTGTTTGACCCTTTCCTTGAATAAGAGCCCAGAAGAAGTGATGGAGATCTACGGGGCTGACGCGAGCAATGCTCGCTTGATGCCCGCAAAGGAAGTTCCCAGCGCCCCTCTCTTGGGTACCTCACTTCGTTCCGGACGGTTGGGTGAATGGTCTTTCGGTATCGAGTTCGATAACTTCATCGGCTCCACGTATAAAATTATTCGCGACCTGTCGGAGCGGACTGAATCAATAGTCCTATTCCGGACAGCGAAGGCTCTCAAATCTTTTCATTACGTGACAGACGGAAAAGTTGTCGAGCAGTTTGATCCTGGTTACCTGCCCAGTGTTCGTGGTCAAAGTTCATATCAATTCGCGAAACAAGTGCACGTGCTCACCTCCGCCAATGTCGACCCTGTATCCGCCTGTCTACGGGTCATAGCCCGACGCACCGGACATGAACTCACCACGGAGAAACTTCACGGGCCGCTACTCACCGCGATCATTGATGAGCCTGACCGCGTTGCTCTTAGCCGCCCGGATCCACCATTGTTGTTTCCGGAAGTTCCCGAGAGAGTCCCCGACGGCTCGGTCGGCTGCTCTAGTTGTTCGTCCTCTTGACTAAAATTCTCGGGACCCGCAGCCTCTTGGTGAAAGCGCGCTCCTCACTGACCTTCCGTCTTCGCTCGAAGGCCGGGTAGGCCGAGGTCGACGAGAGGGCGAAGCGGTCGGCGCCGGCTGTCTTCCCGTTTCGTGCGCAGGAGCTGGAGAGTGAGGTCGAGCCCTTCAATTTCGCCCGCCCAGCCCTCGACCAGGGCGCGGCTTCTTCGGGAGAGGAGGTCGGCTTCGAGGTCGTCGAGTCGACTGAGCATTTTCGGGTTGACCCGAAGCATGGGACAACGGATGCAGGCATGTTCATGCTGGCAAGGGGTGCCATAGGGGCGCCCGCATGTGCCAAGTTCCACTTTTCGTTTATCGAAGTGCTCTTGGAACTCGTCCCACTCGTCGCCGGTGGCGTCGCGGTATTCGTGGTCGGGGCGAAGCTGGCGGCGTTCGTTGAGGTGGGCGAGATAATGGCGAATGACGTCTTCGTCGAACACGGCGACGTAGCCCGGGTGGTCTGGATGTTGAGGTGGCCAAGCAGGGTGGCGCCGATGTGGATGGGCAGTCCGCTGTTGACGAGCTCGGTGGTGAAAATGCGGCGGAAGTCGTGCGGGGTGAACTTGACCGAGCGGAACACGGGATGGTGTTCGGCGAGGTCCGCGCAGCGTCGTGCGAGCATGTTGAGGACGGTCACGGGACTGATCACGCTGCGGGTGGAGCCGATCTTGCGCTGGAACAGGAACGGCATCGGCGGACTCCAGACCTTGTCGTGCGGGTCGAAGCGCCGCAGGATCGGGACCGGGCTGCCGTCGCGGGTGTGGCGTCGGATGACGGAAGCGATGACGTGGAACAGTTCGGCGGACATCGGGATGACGCGCTCGCGGTCGGTCTTGGACGGGCTGATGACCAGGAGAGCGATCATCTCGCCGTTGTTGCGTTGGTAGTGGCGGATGCTGAGATGGCTGACCTCGCACATCTCCTCGATGCGGGCACCTGAGTGACGCAGGGTTTCGACCGTGGCCCAGTCCCAGAAGGCTGACTCTTCTTCTGCTTCGACGTGGACCAGTTGCCCGGTGTCGTCCCGGACTCGGACGGGTGTGCGGTGGCCGCCGCGGGCGAGTGTGCGGTCTTCCTCGGTCAGGACGCGGCGGTAGGTGCGGCCTCCGTGGGTGAAGGGCGTGTCGGTGGCGGCTGCTGAGGCGTGTTCCAGCAGGGTACGGGTGTGGTCGTAGCGCTCCTCGACGTGTCGGACGAGGATCGGTAGGAGTGGTTGGCGCAAACGGGTGCGGTCGGCGGACCGCTCGTTGATCCGGCGGCGGCGCTTGGCCAGCCCGCGTAGTTCGCTGGGCGGGACAGGGCAAGCGGCGACCCAGGAGCCCAGCGTTCGGGTTCATCGGCAGCCCACGTGTGCAGGTCGTAGTAGAAGCTGCGGACGGCGATGACGATGGTGTCGACACCGATGCGGGGCTTGCCGTCGTGGCGGACGCCGATCTGCCGGCGCCAGGCACTGTAGAGGTCGGCCGGAATGTTCAGATCGGCTTGCCCGGGATTGATCTCTTCGATGCGGGCCCAGAAGTGGTGGGCGACGTTGCGGACGAGGTTGACCAGGGAGGCGTAGTCGGTGTCGGACTTGCGGTGGTGGAAGTAGTCGAGCAGGAGCCGGCGGACGCTCTGGTTGCGGATGGTGTGGCGGTCCACGAGTTCCTCGAGTGTGAGCTGGCCGCGGTGCAGGGCCTGACGCAGGGTGGCGGGTGTGCTGGGTGCGAAGTGGCCCATGGCGTGCAGGACGTTCCAGGCAGCATGCCCGGCGAACACGTTGGCGTCCTTCTTGCCGGGCCGCAGAACAGCCTTTGCCGTGCGTGAGGCGTGGGCGTGGTGGAGCAGGGCCGTCGGGCTGAGGTCGGCGAAGCCGACGCCCTGGACTGCGAGCAGGCAGCACACGTCGAAGAGCGCTTCGCGTTTGTGGGGCCAGGAGAAGTCATGGCGAGCGACCTGGGCAGCGTACTTCGTCAGCAGGGGTCGTTCTGGGCAGCGATGAACTGGTCGGGGAATCCGTTGAAGTTGTGCTTCTTCATCACCAACAGCGTCGGCTGGACGACACGGAGGCAGAACAGAGCCCTGACGCCGACGCTGTACTTCTGCCCGGTCCGGTTGGTGCCCAGGTCAGCGGCGATGATCTCGCCGAGGCCCAGGGGCTGGCATCCCAGCGCTGCTGCCACGTGCTGCCATCGAACCCGCCCAGTAGGCCAGGATGCGCCGGGTGGAGGCCCGGTGCTGTTCGGCGGTCCGCGCGGACGCTGCCGACGAGGCGGCGTGCGCGAGCTGGCCGATGAGCTGTGGTGTGGCGGCGGATAGATCCCCGAAGGGGCGCGGCACGGTGGTCGCCGAGGCCGGTCGGGCCTCGATCTGGCTGGAGGGAGGCTGCTGACGAAGGTCGGCTCGTCGCCGGTGTGGGTGTGGCGGCGGCTGACTCCGGTGGTGGGACGGGCGAGGTCAGGCACCGAACACCGCCTCGATGTCCGTTGCGGCGTAGCCTGCGGGGTAATGCCGGGCCGGTCGGGGCGTGGCGTAGTGCTCGGTGAGTTTGTCGAAGAGTTCCTCTATGTGGACGGCCAGATAGCGGTTGGTGGTCTGGATGTCGGCGTGCCGCATGATCGTCTGGACCTCGGGCAGCGTGAGTTTTCCGCCGTTGGCCATGCGGTAGGCGGCGGTGTGCCGTAGATCGTGCAGGGACCAGTTCGTTCCCAGCAGGGTGTTCGCCCGCTGCATGACACGGCGCATGGCCCAGTAGGTCAGCGGACGGTCGGGGCCTCGGCGGGCCCTCCAGAGGGTCCGCCATCGGCGGGTGTGCCGGCCGCGTCGAGGTAGAGGGCCAGGCGGAACAGGCCCTGCGGGAGACCGGGACGGCTTCCCTGGCCGGGTGCCCTTGCTGATCACATAGATCCGCTGGCCGGACCAGTTGATGTCGCCGACGGTGACGCCGAGGAGTTCCTTGGCGCGTGCGCCGCTGGAGACGAAGATTTCCAGCAGTGCCCGGTCCCGGTCGCAGTTCATCGCGGTGAACAGTTCGTCCCACAGCCGGTCGGGAATCGACCGCGGCGACCGGTCGGGCACTCGCTGCCGCAGCCGGGCCCGGCCCACCACCGGGGTAGGTTCCAGCGGACTGCGGTGCCCCAGCGCGCGGCGCCGCTGAGCCGAGTGCGGCACCGGGTTGACGACCGGGCCGCGACCGTGATGGGCGTGGAACTCGTAGAACCCGCTGATCACCGTCAGAGCGTGGTTGATGGTGCGCGGCGCGTACCCGGCGCACAGGGATACTTTGCCTGTGCGGAGATTGACCGTCCCGGCCACCGGAGCATCGGCCCGGTGCCGCTGGCGCTGCGGGTTGGCGGCCGAGCGCAGCCAACCCGTCAGCACCGCGACCTCTGACTCCGTCGCCCGCTCCCACCCGGTGCCAAGCAGCCACAGCAGGCGGAACCACCGCAGCATCCCGTAGCCGTAGCTGCGGCAGGTCAGCGGGCTGGAATCCCCAAGCGCCAGGTCCCGCAGAAAAGCGGTGACCGGCTCGACCTCGGCCCCGTCGCATCGAGCATCGCGTACGGCGGATGTGCCCGGTTCACCTCCACTACTCGTCCAACGCGAGGGATGGCCTGTCGGGCCTCCATCAACTCATCGCGTACATCCATCGCTTGCTCCTCAATCGCGGCCTGTTACGCCGTGACCAACGAGGCGAGGATGGTGCAGTTAACAGAGCAGTCGCGGCCTTCGAGCCAGCGGGCGAATCCGGCGCGCCGGTCAGCGGCCCGGTCGGACAGGTTGTGCGTCACTTCGTGTCCACAGCTGTGGACGATCTTCCAGGTCGTACGGACTGCCACGTGGTTGTTTCTGCTTTCTGTCTTCTGCGTCGTCTCAGCGTGTCCTGCGGATGGCGTCTGTGGCCGCCTTGGCGATGGCGACGGGAGCGCTGGAGGGCTGGGGCAGGTGGAGCAAGGTGGTCCCCGGCAGGTGCTGGGACTTGGCGGTGAGGGTGAGCTGGATTACGGCGCAGCCGGCGGTCGTGAGCTGCTTGACGCGGGTGACGGCTGAGCGGTTTCGTCGCTGTCGTACCGGGCGTCGGTGACGATCACGAGGAGGCGGCCGGCGCCGGGGCGGCTGAGTTCGAGGCCGTGGTCGAGTGCGTCGATGGCGTCGCCGAGGTTGTGGTGGCCGCCGGTGGCAGCGAACGTCGTCACGCGCTCTGGTGCTCGGTGGGTGGGTCGGGTCAATGCGGTCAGGTGCCTGTCGTAGGCGATGGTGGCGGTGAGGAGTCGGGGTCGGTCAGGGCTGCTGCGCGTGCCACGATCCAGGCAGCGGACGCGACGGGCGCGCAGGCGGCACGCATGGAGCCGGAGACGTCGACGGCGATACCACACGCAGCGGTGGGTGGCGGAGTTCCGGCGGCGGGTGTGGGTGAACGGTTCCGCGGTGGGGACCGACCCGGCGGCGCGCTGAGCGTCGCGGGCGAGGGCCGCGCGCATGTTGAGGCGGCCGGGCGGGGTGGGGCTGGTGGTCCGCTCCTCGGTCCGCTCGCGGTAGGCGGCGGCGCGCAGGGCGCGGCTCAGGCGGGCGGCGGCTTTCTGCTCGGCGGCGGTGGGCCTGCGGGTGCCGGTGACTGGGGTGCTGTGGGGCGCCGGTGTGCCGTCCGGGTGGACGGTGGTGCCACGGGTGTTGAAGACGCTCTTGGCGGTGGCAGCGGCTTTGCGTCGCTGGCCGGTCCGCTGGGCGCGGTCCTGTGCCTGCGCCTTGGACCGCGACGCCATGTCGTTGGTCGCTGCGGCCTGTTCCGCGAGGTCGGCGGCGGCGGTGGCTGCCGTGCTGTCCATGACGACTCCCACGGCGCCGGACAGCAGATCGGTGAGGTTCTCCGGCACGGGCCGGGCGGGGCCGCGGTGTCCAGAGCGTCGCACCATTCTTGACCGTGCGTGAGCATGGTCGTGGCGTCGTGGTCGGCGCACTGGTGGGCTGCGGTCCAGATGCGGGTGAGGGTGGCCAGCAGGTTGGCGCCCAGCACCTTTCGCACAGATCGGCGACGGCCCGGGTCTCGCCGGCGTCCAGGATGCCGACGTCACGGCGGCCGAGGACAAGGGTCGCCACGGCGGCGGCGTGCTCGATGCCCTGGAGGGTGGGGTGGGCGATGTCGGGCATGACCAGGGTTCGGGCACTGGTGCGCAGGTACGTGCGGTCCGTGGGCCGCGTGATCAGGTGTGCGCCTTCGACACGGCTCTCCTCCAGCAGGTGCGCGGCCTCCACGACGCGGGGTCCGCTCCGGCAGGCTGCGTCCAGACGGAGTGGGCCGCGTGCGCGGCCTCGTGGACGAACACTCCCAGGCGGCGGGATACCGCTCCTCGTCGCCCACGATTCGCGGATGGATCTCGTGGGGCTGGAGCGGGCGAACAGGCCGGCGTCGAACTCGACCTCACCCAGGGTGGGGAAGAACGCGGCCGGTGCGCCGCTGCGCGTGCCGGGGCGGCAGGTGACGAGGAGGTCCTGGCGGCCGGAGAGGTCGACCAGCCGGTCGCCTAGTTCGGCTCCCACGCGCAGCCACGCGTGCGGGGAGGAACGGGGTTGCGCGGGCGGGGCGCCGTCGTCCTCCCAGCGCGCGAGGTCGGCGTCGTCGTCCCGGGGGTGGCGGGGACTGGACGTGGTGGTGGGCGCTCATCGCGAGCGGCCCCGGTGCGCGGAGCCGGTGCTGCCCGGGGCTGCCGGGCAGCCGAAGCCGGGAGCTGCTTGCCGAGGGTGAGGGGCGCGATCTTCTTGACGCCGACAGCCTTGATGACGGCGTCGGCAACGATGTCGCGATCCTCCACAGGAGCGATGCCGACCAGGTTCGCCAGCGCGGCATTGGTGCCGAGGACGGCCTCGGTCTTCTGGTAGCTCAGCAGCTCTCGCAATTGGGGCCCAGCCCAACTCGCCGAGTTCGACCTGGCGGGCGAGGTTCCGGGCGACCCGGACCACCCGGGCATCGATCCTCAGCGCCAGGGCGAGGTCATAGTCCGTGCCGATCTGGATCTGCACGCTGAACCGGGACGACAGCGCCTCCGTCAACACCGCCCCGTGGACGCCGGGATTGTGGCCCGCCACCACGTAGAAGCCCGGCTCGGCCTTGATGGTCTCGCCCTTGTGGGCCTTGACCTGGATCTGCCTGCGCCCGTCCATCGCGGGATACAGCGCCGCCAACACCTTCGGTGAGATCAAGGTGGCATCGTCGATCAGCAGGGCACGGCCCTCGGTCATCGCGGTGACCAGCGGACCGTACTGGAAGACGTAACCTCCGCTGTCGGCCTGCGTGTACTCGCCGATCAAGTCGCCGACCGTGGTGTCGCCATCGCCAGCGACGGTGAGCAGGTCCGGGAACGCCGCCTCCACCAGCGATGTCTTGCCGGTGCCCGGAGGGCCGTAGAGCAGCACCGGCACGTCGGCGTCGCGCAGGCGATTCAGCGCCTCGACGTCGGGCAGATCGGCCAGCTCCGGGGTGGTAGACCTGGCCCCGCGCGGCGGATCGGGCCGGTCTGCCTGGGCGTGGCTGCTGCGGTAATGGTCGTGCGGGCCGTGGCCGCCTGGGCGCGGGGAGAGTGGGTGCCCGGTGGGCTGATCACAGCGGTCTGCGCGGCCGCGGCGGTTTCGCGTTCGCGCGGAACTCCGGTTGACCGCTTCCGCTTTGGTCGGCCTCGCCGCGTCGCACCAGGGTGAGCGCGGCGTTGCGGACGGCGCCGTGGGAGTGGCCCAGCTGCCTGGCCATGTCCCCGATGGTGAGCGTGTCCGCCGGCCTGTCGGCCAGCAGTCGGGCCACCTTGGCCCGTAGTTCGCCGCCCTTGGTGCGCGCTGGACTGGTAGGCGTTCCGGGTGTGGTCAAAACGAGGGCCTCTTCAACAGGTGCGGGTGCGGGCGGGGCTGGCGATGTGCTGGAGAGGCTGGCCGCTCTCGGAGCGGATCACGGACTGTGCCGACATCGGCGACCGGGCCAACCGGGCGTACCGTCGGCGCTCACCGGCCGACCGAGGGCTCGGTCCAGGTGCACGGGATGGCCGGCGACGAGCAGCTCGCTGGATGCCCAGCAGGCCCGTGCGTCCGCTCCGTACCGGGTTCCGTCGCTCGGCAGGCGCAGCCGGGCGTCTCTTCGAAGCCGTCCTGGAGCAGGATCCGCCGGGCGGCGGCGTTGTAGCCGGTGGTTGTGATCTCGCCGGTGATGGTGTGCCGGATCGTCATGAACGGCTCTGCTGGTTCTTCGGGCAAGGCGGATCTCCTATCGGTGGTGGCGGGAAAGCGGTGCGGTGTTGGGCGAAGGCGAGGCGGGCCCGGAGCTTCCATTCCCGCGAGGGTCAGCGATGCGCGGCGTGGGCCGGGCGCGGCGGTGCCGTCCACGGGGACGCGGTTTGCCCGGGTGGCGAGGCGACGGCGGGTGCCGAGCAGTACTCCCAGGCAGGCGACGGCTCCGGCGGCCGGGAGCGCGGCGGCGGACGGGCCGGTGGACAGGACGCCCGCGAGGGCCGTGCCCGCGGCCTGCCGGTGCCGACCGCGGCGATCAGCCAGGCGTACGCCTCGGTGCGGGTGCCGACGGGGGCGAGCGCGTCCACGGTCAGGAACGCGCTGGTGATCAGCGCGGTGAGGAAGAGGCCCGGCAGCGCCGTGAACGCGGTCGCGGCGAGCGGGCCGGGGCCCAAGGTGAGCGGCACCCAGGCGGCGGCGAACAGGAGCGCATTGGTGACGAGTTGACTGTTCAGACGGCCCGGCCAGCGGCGTCGGCCGTACAGGATGCCGCCGACGAGACTGCCGATGGACAGCGCTGCGGGGATCAGTCCGGACAGCAGCGCCACGCCGTGCCGGTCGGCCATCGCCACCGCCCACACGTTCATCGAACCCAAGGCGAAGCCGACACCGCCGACGGCGAGGAACAGCAGCCGCAGCCCGCCGTGCTGCAGGGGCCCGAGGAATCCCCGGCACGTGCGACGGCGGGACGCCACGCCCTGGACGGCGCGGCACTGAGCACCGTGGTTGCGCCAAGCGGTCCCAGCACCGCGGTGACCGTCAAGGCCACGCCGGGACCGTGCACGGCGGACAGCAGGGCGACCAGCGGCGGGCCGACGACGTAGATCAGCCCTTGGGCTCCGGTGTCGAGTGCGAGCGCGGCAGGCCGCCGCTTGGGATCCGGCAGCACGGCACCCCACAGCGCGCAGGTTCGCCTCCAGCGGGGCGTGCTCAGACCCGCGAGGACCACGAGGCCGGCCGCGAGCGCCGGCTTGAGGACGGCGTCGATGTACGGCAGCAGCAGGAGACAGAGCGTGGTGATCAGGACGGCGGCGGCCGTGACCCGGGTCTGCCCGCGACGGTCGACCATCCGTCCCAGGGCCGGCTGTCCGATGGCGCTGGCCAGCCCGTACAGCGCGCACAGCAGCCCGCCGGCCGCGAGGATCCGCCCTGCTCGGCGATCAGGAGGAGGATTGCGACGGGGCCATGCCGTTGGGCAGCCGCCCGGCCAGGGTGCCCACCAGCAGCCGGGCGACGTGGCGCTCGGCGAGCAGCGGCCGGGAGGCGGAGCGGGCCGGCAGGCGGCTGGTACGGGAATTCAACGAGGGTGCTTTCCGTGATCGGTCTGGGCTGCGCGGCGGCAGTGGAAGGTCAGCGGGTCCGTCCGGGAGCAGCGACCGCTGTCGGAGGCTTGGGCGGCGTGGCGGTGGCGACGGCCGGGCGGGAGGGCTCCTCGGCCGGACCGACGGTGGTGGCCCGGACCACGTCGACCAGGTCTTCACCGGACTCGAGCCACAGGGCCATCGCTTCGTTCATGCCGCCCGGCTCCCCGTTGTCTCGGGCGCCGACGTCGGCCTGAACCCGGGCAAGGAGGATTTCGAAGGGGATGAGGACACCCGTCTCCGGTACGGCCAGTGGCTTGCCGTCGCCCCGGCGAGTTGCCTCGATCAGGTAGGGCGCGTGGGTGAGGAATCGGTCCAGCGCGGCGTCCTGGTCCACGGTGGGCACGGTCCCCGGCTCGGCATCTCGCACCCAGTGCAGGTCCTCCTGCACTTCTCGCAGCCGCGCCAGGAGCACCAGTTGCTCGAATTCCGGCAGGAGGCGTGATCGCGCGGCGGCAGCGGCCCGTGGGCGGTGGTGGCGATGATGGTGCGCGGCGCACCGGTTCCGACTACGTGGACGTGGTCCGGGGAGGGCAGCAGGGCGCCGACCAAGTAGCTGCCGTCGATTTGCCGTTCGGTCAGGAGGAGTTCGGTGCCGCCGCCGTCGCGCAAGATCGCCGCACCGGAGGTGGTGGAGTACTTCGACAGCGCAGACAGCACGGGGCTGGCCTCCCACACCCAGTCCAGCAGGTGCGCCGGGATGGATCCGTCCGGGTAGTGCTCGATCTCCACCTCCCACGGGCTGGGCAGGCCCTCGGCGACGACGTGCGCGATGTCGCCGAGATAGGGACGCTCACTGGTGATGACCTTGGCCTGGCAGTCACGGGCCGTCTCGTGGAGCTGGGTGAGCGCTGCACATGCTTGGGCATGGTCGCCGAGGGGCAGCCGATGGGCCTCGTCCTGGTGCCGGGTGAACCCGGCCAGTTCCAGGGTGGTGGTGGCCCACCGGTGCCGCTCGCCGCTGGGGAGCGCGACGATGGTGTTGCCTGCGGCGAGGTGGAGGGTGATGGCGGCGGAGGAAGTCAGGGCGGCGGGCTTTCGTTCGGGGGCGTCGGATCAGCGGCGCTGCCGCCGCGAGGTGCCCGGGGTGCGGTCTGCACGGTCATGGCGGCCTTCGTGCGGCGCTGCGCTGGCGGTGCGCTTGCCGAGGGCGGGGCGACGCGCAGGTCTTGGTCGAGGTCGACGTGGTAGCGGGCGGCGGTGAGCATCTCGGCCGCCCAGCTGGCGTGCTCGTTCTCCCAGGTACGGCCCAGGTCGAAGGGCAACCGGATCCACACGCCCGCAGCGTGGGGTAGGTGTCGAATCCGGCGCGGGCCAGGACGCTCGCGGCGAAGGCGTCGACCGCACCTTCGACTTCGACCTGGCCGCCCCGGCCGCGGATGATGCGGATCGGTTCGCAGTTCATCGGCCTCGACCCTTCCCGGCCGTCTGGGCGTGGCCGTTGACGGCGATGGAGGCGGGTTGCGGCGCAGCCCGGGGATCGTGGTGGTCGGGGCGGTGAGTCGCTGCGGGGACCGGGTGGCTGCGGCCTGCGCGATGCGGTTGCGGCGCTCCATCAGCCCGTTGCGTACAGCGGGCTGCGGTGGGCTGGCGCTGCGGCCCGGTCGAGGGAGTAGTCGGCCTGGACCTCGTAGCCGTGCCGACGAAGGTCGTGCACGGCCTGGCGGGTACGGCGGATGCCGTCCTGCTCGGGGTGGGTGAGCCGGTACAGACCCGGGGTGTCGGGGACGGGCTCGAACTGTTCACGGACCAGGAACCAGTCGGCGAGGTGCGCGGGGATGTTCGCGGTCGCGGCGGCCACGAAGCCGTGGTCGGGATGGGCGCCGAAGCGGAAGTGGTCAGACAGGGGCGAATCCTTTCTGTGAGCGGTCAGCGGTCAGCGGTGCGCCGACGCGGAGCGCGGGCGGGCAGGGGCGCGGGGCGGGCGGTAAGGATTCGCGGGTGGGCGCGGACAGCGCGGCCGGCCCACCCGGTACGGCGGCGCGGGCCTGGCGCTCGAACGCTTCGCTGTCGGCGAGCCACGTCTCGATCGCGGGCTGGACGGCGAGGCCGAGTTGCCCGCGGACCTGACTCCATTCATGCGCCGGCAGCGTGCGGGGAATCGAGTACAACTCCTGACGCAGGTCGTTCCACTCGTCCCAGGCGTCCTGGCTGAAGGCGAGCGCCTCGCGCAGACGGGTCAGGGCCGCCGTGTCTTCGGGCCAGGGGTGGTGTCGGGACGGCAGCGGGTGAGCAGGAGCGGCGCGTGTTCGAGCACGGCGCGGTAGGACAGCCAGGCGTGGTCGGCGAAGTCCCTTTCCATGCCCGCGATCAGGCGGGAGTCGCGGAGCGGGACGCCTTCGCTGTACCGGCCGGATTCCTTGATCACCTGGAGGGTCTGGTGTTCTTCCCGGATGCGCTCCAGGGCACGCAGGACGTTGTTCAGGTCCTGGTGGTGCAGGGCGCGCCGGTGGGCGGGCAGGAACGTGTCCGCGACGGCGCGGGCGGCGAGACCGGGATCTGCGGGCAGCACGATGCTGTGCGGCGTGGTCGGGTCATCGTGCGGATTCTCCTGCTCCCGGTCGGTGAGCGCGCCCAGGAGGTAGCCGCTGCGGTGGCCTGGACGCTCGATCAGCAGCAGCTCGGTGCCCGAGCCGTTCTTCAGGACGGACGCGAACGGGATGCGGTGGTCTTCGAGGGCCCGGTACATCTCGCCGGCCTCCCACAGCATGGGCCAGAGGTCTTCCTGCCACAGCGGGTGGGAGTAGAACTCCAGTTCGGCACTCCAGGTGCCGGGCAGTTGTGCGGCGATCTCGGTGCCGAAGTCCCGAGGTAGGGCCGGGTGCTGGTGGTGATGGTGGCGCCATGTGCGTGGGCGTGATGCACCAGAGCGCTGGCGGTGCGTCGCGCGGCCTGCGGATCGGTCAGCGGGGCGATGGACGCACCGTTGGGCAGGCGCGCGAATCCGGCTTCTTCCAGTGCCCGGTTGGCCTGCTGGTACTTCTCGCCGTGCGTGATGGCGACCAGGCCCAGGTGGCGGCTGGTGGTGAGGGTGATCTCGGCGGTGGGGTTGGGCATCAAGGTCCTGGTGGGTCGAGTCCGCAGGAGCGTGTTCGTCCAGAGGGACAGGGCTCAGCGGGTCTTCGGGGCGCGCTTGGGCTCGGTGCTGCGTGGCGGCCCGCCGTGGGAGGCTGCGCCGTGGGACGCCGGGATGGCGATGAGAGGCGTTCGATGGTCACCAGCGGGGCGACGGCGGCGGGGAACGGAAGGACGTGGAGCGCAGAGTGGGCCGGGGATCGAGCGTTTCGGCGGCGACCGCGTGCAGGAGCAAGGGCGGCGTCTTGTCCGTGAACGAGATGTCCCACAGGTGCCCGAGGTCTTCTGGGGAGGCGGCCAGGTGCCAGGTGACGGATGTGTCTCCGTGGATGGGCGGCGCCGACGAGTCCACGGGGCGGCTGACCACGGCAGCGTGTCCGTCGTGCGAGATGAATCCGGAGAGTCCGAAGTCGTCGAAGTGGGTCCAGGAGTCGGCGTCGACGTAGAGCTCCAGCAGGCCGGGCTCGGCGCCGATGCCGTAGACGACGTGATCCGGATCGGTGGCCAGTTCGCCTGCCAGGGTGCCGAGGAGCCTGGCGACACATTCGATCGGCACGAAACCCCGATATCCGCCCGCCAGCGCTCAGGCGCTTCTTCGTCGGTACGTGCCGTGATCACCATGTGAGGGCCTCGGCCCACGGCTGCTTGGTCGTGGCGGATCGTGATGCGCCGGCAGGGGCTGGTGACGGTCAACGACGACGCGTCGGTGTGCGCGCTCCACGCGGTTTCCTCGGCGAAGATGTCGAGGAGCTGCTGGTGGTCGGTAGGGAGGCTGGCGGCCAGATAGCGGGGAGAGATGAGGATCTTCTCCCGGGCCTGTCCTGGTCGGGATCGTTGGGCATGGTTCTTCCGGTGGGATCGGGGAGCGGGTGGCGAAACGAGGGCCTCAACTACGCGAGGGAGGAGGCGGCATCGCGGCTGTAGGTTGCGCATTTCGGTGGGCACTCGCGAGCCTCTGACCTGGGGTGTTGGTATGGGTGAGCGCTATCGGCTGTGGACGTCGTCGTCTGATCATGGGCAAAAGCCCCTGTGGGCGCGTTTGTGCGGTAACGCTGGGTAGTGTTCGCTGTCCTGCTTACCCGGGCGCGCGGGTGTGATTGGGGCTGGGAAATGGCTCCTCCGACGTGGCGGCCAGCAGATCGCGTGCATGGCGGACTGCTGGAGTTCTGGGGAAGGGGCTTCAAGTGTCACGAGGATCGCCGGTTGGGGTAACCGGCGATCCTCGGCTATGTTGCGCCGTGACCACGGCCCAGGCTTCTCGAAGGCGGATGTTCGATCCCGCCCGGCGGTCATGAATGGCAGAATCGGCCCATGCAGGATCTCTTGCCTTCAGACGACTCGGACGCCGGGAACTCCGCGCTCGATACCAGCGTCATCCCGCTTGGTGAGCGCGCCCTGCGGGCATTCTTGGGCACGTAGTCGCTGTTGGCGATGAGGCTGAGACGACCTACCTCGAGGTCAAGAGCCCTCTCGACATGAACAGCAAGGCGACTGCGGCCAAGATCGCAAAGTTTCTTCTGGGCGCAGCGAACCGGCGTCCGGGGAGGCGGCCCGACACTTCCACGGGTACGCGGTCCTGGTCATCGGCGTACAGAAGAACAGTGCGCCCGGAGTGCCGCGTGGAACCGAGGCACACGAGCTTGAGGACCGGCTCCGCCCCTACCTCGGTTCCCAGTTCCCGGCCTTCGAGTTCGGCAGGATCGGCATCGACTCCGATCACGAGGTTCTCTTCGTCATCGCCCAGCCGCCGGAGGATGGCCAGACGATCTTCCCGTGTCACAAGAGCTATCAGAGTGACGACCGCCGCGACAGCCTTGAAGACGGCGCGATCTATGTTCGAGGCACCAGCAACACGCGGCCTGCACGCTCCGGAGAGGTCCTCGCCCTCGTCGAGCGCGTCCGCCGGGGTGGGAGGCCACCGATTGACCTTGAGGTACAAGTGCTCGGTCCGATCTGCCGGGTCGACCGTGTGGACGAGGTCCTGGAGAGCTTGCGCTGCTATGAGGAAGAGCAGTTCAGCAAGCAGCCGACACCGGATGAAAGCACTCGCAGCTCGGCGCTGTTGACATTGCCGTCGAGCGTCTTCGGCAATCCGAAGCCGCTGTCGAGGCAGGACCGGGAGCAAGCGCTCGTCGCATGGCGGAGCAAGAAGGCCGAGCACATCGCCGAGGGGCGGGAGCACTTCCTAGGCGTCGGGATGTCGGGTGCCGGCGTCCAGGTGGTCAGCCGCGGTCGTTTCGTCTCCAAGCCGCACCTGATTCTGACGTTCCACAACTGCGAAGTGCTGGATTACCTCGATCCGGACGACGCAGACTTGGAGAAGGTCGTCGAACCAGTGCTGGGGCGCCACATGCCGTTCCCGCCGAGCTTCGCCCCCGGCGATCCGCCCCATCCCGCGGGGTTATCCCGTGACTTGGAGTACCCACGGCAGGGACGCCGAAGTTGTGCTCACTCCGGAGTCGTTCCGTCCGAACGTAGTTTGGACGAGCGACCAAGACGACTACGTCATCATCGCGAAGGACCCTGAGGCCAGTTCGGTGGAGGTCTCGTGGGAGCTGACCGAGGACGGCAACGACGCGGTGACCAGTGGTGAGCTCCGAGTGCCCACCGAGCCCCTCGTCGACGCGGCCGACCTGTTCAAGTCGGTCTTCCTCAGCACGGACGAAGACCTCTGATAATGATTTTGTGGCGGGTCGTGGTGACCTCACGGATGTGGCAAGAGAACGCCCCACGCCCTTGCTGTCAGCGGCTGATGGTCGTAGGCGGCCTAATCGGGCGACAACTGACGACTACCGAGTGCTACCCTGCCCATGATCACGCGGAAGTGTCCACGGAATCGCGGAAACTACACCACGTGTACGGAGTGCGGCTTCATGAGCACTGGCTCCTGCGGAAACACCGGGCTCCGCGCCTGGTGAGCAGCGCGTGCTCTCGGTGATCACGAACAGGATCGCCGGCCGCCCTTCGAACGGCAGTTACTGTAGGTAGTGGGCCCTGGTTCCAGGGCTGTAAGAAGCACGTCAAATTGCGGAATGCACGTTCAGCAGAACGCCCGATTGGCTGCCCAGCCAGGCGTTCTGCTTCCCGGGCTGCTGTCTCACATGCTGTGGATGCCGCCGGTGGAGGGGTGTCTACCAGCCTGCCTGGGCTTTGGTGTAGGCCGTGCGACAGGCGGGGTCGGCGGCCGTTGTAGAGAGCTTGGTCATGACTTCCTTCCAGATCCTCTTGGCCGCTTCTTCCTGCGGCTTGTACTCAGCGGGGACCTCCGAGGCGTGGTTCTTGACCGTCGCGAGGGTGGCGACGGCCCACTTGTTGCATGCCGGGGCGGCGGCGTTGCGGTAGCGGTTGTCGAGCTCGGTTGCCACAGCGGCGCCGTTGAGGACGGCCCACGTGTTCCAGGTCGCGCACGCGGACTCGGTGAGCAGGGCCTGGTCTTCCTCGCTCAGATTGGCCACGGCGTTCAGGGCGGCGTTCCACGGTTCGTCGGGAACGGCGTAGCGGGTGGTGGGGAACTTCTCCTTGGTCTTGAAGATCGCTTCCTGGCAGGCGGGCGGCAGCGGGCCGCCTGCAGGCGGGAGGCGGCGGTCAGCTGCGAGGCGTCCACGGCGTGCTCGGGCGGGGTCTGTGCCTGGCTGGTCATGCTGAGGAAGGACACGCCGACGGCAGCCGTCGAGACCACGGCGGCGGTGAGGAGGAGGGGCTTGAAGGTACGGCGGCTGGGTTTCATGGCGGCAGGCTCCTTTGTGAGTACGGCTGGGGAGGCATCGGCTTGACGCAGACCGCTGCTCGTTCGGAGAACTTCTGCGGAGCTTCGCAGGACACGAGAGATCACCTGGCGAATGGGCGTTCGTCCGGGGCCGTCCCTGTCGCACCGCCGACCGGGGATGGCGGCGCGGGTGGGGAAGCCTCTGTGGTCTGTCAGCCGCTTGTGCCAAGGCGCGTCTCTTGAGCGGGGACTACAGGCTGTGAGGCGGGGACCGCGCCGTAGCGGCGATGGCGATGGGTGTATTGGGTCATGGCCTCCCACAGGTCGCGGCGGTCCACGTCGGGCCAGAGTTTGTCGGTGAAGAGGAGTTCGGCGTAGGCGGTGTGCCAGGGCAGGAAGTTGGAGATGCGCTGTTCGCCGCCGGTGCGCCACAGGAGGTCGACGTCGGGCAGGTCACCCAGGGGCAGATGGGAGCGAAGCAGGTGTTCCGACACCCTGGCGCCCTCGAGCTGTCCGGTGCGTGCGGCGCCGGCCAGGAGTCAGCGGCCTGGGTGAGTTCGCTGCGACCGCCATAGTTGAGGCAGAACGTCAGAGTGAGACCGGTGCGATCTTCGGTGGCCGCTTCGTTGGTGTGCAGGAGGTCGACGAAGTCGCGGGCAGGCCGTCGGGGAGCCCGGCCCAGCGGATCCGTACGTCGTAGCGCAGGAAGTCTCCGGACTCCAGCTGTTCCCGTGCGAACGTCAGCAGCTTGTCGATCTCCTGCGGCGGGCGCTTCTCCAGGTTCTCGGTGGACAGCAGGTACACGGTCAGGTGGGAGAGCCCTATTTCCAGCGCGCCGTGGACGACGTCGACGAGCATCTCCTCCGGTCTTGTGGCCGTGGCTGCGTGGGAGGCCGCGTGCGGTGGCCCAGCGGCCGTTGCCGTCCATGATGATCGCGACATGCCGCGGCATGTGCTCGGCCAGGAGAGCTGGTGGGCGGGCCCCATCGGCGTGCGGTTCGGGTGGTTGCAGGAGCTTGGGGAAGCGGTCCGGGGAGGGAGCACCGGGCGGGTCGGCGGGGCGCGGTGCGTAGTTCGGGGAGGGAAAGAGGCGCCAGGTGGTGGCTGCGAGGACCGGCCGGGGCGGTGATGCGCAGGCGGGCGGCGAGGGTGGGCGGGCGGCATGTTGCAGCAGTGTGGGTCCGGCTTTTCGGCGGCGTGCAGGCGGGCGCGGTAGAGAGTGCAGCCTGTGCGCAGGACGACGGCGGGCCGGGCGGCAGACCGGTCCACAGTCGCGGTTGGTCCAGCCAGGTATGGGCGGTGTCCAGGAGGTGGCTGATCAGCGCTTGGACGGCGGGGTCCAGCGGCGTTGGAGGAGGTCTGTCTCACAGGTGCCGAAGCGGTGCAGTTCTTCTGCGGGAAGGGTGATGTCGCCACGGCTGAGGTCCTCGGCGAGGTCGGTCAGTGAGTCGGTGAGGAACAGGCCGTCGGACAGCCGCTGGTAGGCGTCCAGGCGGGTGAGGTGGAGAGGGATGTCGAGGCCGGCGTGTCGCAGCATCGTCAGGCACAGCAGCAGGAAGGGCACGTTGGTGTCCTTGCTGCGGGTCCGCCATTGCTGCCAGGTCGCCGCGGCGGGAGCGGTCCGCAGGGCGTCTTTCTCCAGGGCCGTGAAGGTGACGTCGAAGGCGTCGGTCTTCAGGTTCCAGCACCACATGGTGTGCACCAGCGCCTGGCGCACCGGGTCTTGGCTGGTGCCCAGCCGCAGGTCGGTGTCCAGGGCTTCGCGCCATGCCCGCAGCCGCTGAGAACCGTCGCCCTCGGTACTGTCGGCCAGGTCATCGGCAAGGGAATGCGCGGCGAAAAGGGCCCAGCATGCCGGACGCAGGGCAGGAGGCATCAGCTGCAGGCACCAGAACTCCTCGGCGCTGGTGGACCGCAGATGATCATGGCACGCCTTGTACGCGGCTTTCAGCTGCGGGTCGTGGATTTCGGCCTGCGCGCAGTCGGCAGCGAACACGGTGCTCCTTGGATGGAGGACGGGGCCTGGCCGGTCACCGCGGACCGGGTGCGCCGACGGAAGGCGAGCAGGCTGAGGAGGGCCGCACCGGCGAACCAGACCAGCTGCACGCCCAGACAGCTCAGGAGAACGGAGTGGGAGAAGCCGGCGGCGGAGGCGGACTGCATGGCGCCGTAGGAGGGCAGCAGACGCACCAAGGCGGTGTCGGCTCCTTTGCTGGCGATGGGGTTCTGCAGCGCGAGGTCGATGACGCTGATCATCACGACGAGGAAGATGCCCTCCAGCTCGCGGCGCACCACCGTGCCCAGGGCGACGCCCACGGCTCCGTAGGTCATGGCCGCGCTGAACAGCGAAGCGGCCAGCAGCACGGGCTGGCGGGGCGACCAGTACGCCCACATGACCGCTGTGGCATAAAGACTGACGACGGCCGAGACCAGAACGAGGGAGGCGACCTTCGCCAGCAGCAGCTGGAGGCGGGGTAGCCGGCCATGGCCAGACGCCGGTCGAAAGTTCCCGAGCTGAAGGTGGCCGAGAACATCGCGAACCCGACGATCAGCGTCACCGCGTTCAAAGCGCCGCTGATCTGAGTGAGCTCGTTGCCGCGGGCAACGAGGATCTCGCCAGTGGCCCAGAGCCTGAACGACACCCCACGTCCACGATCATGAACTGTCCGAGCGAGATCCACAGGGGAACGAAAGGAACACCAGCGCCACGGCGAACTGGTTGCGCACATGCTCGATCAGCGTGAACCGCGTCGCGATGACAAACCGCACCAGGGAAGGGCTCACGACACCACCCCGCCCCAGCGCACAGCACGCCTTCCTCCAGGCGCCACAAGACGTCCAGCCGGTCCACGTCGTAGGCAAGGTGCGAGACCACCAGCACGGACTGGCCGGAGGTACGCAACTGGACGGCCAGCTCCCAAAACCGCACATAGGTTTCCCAGTCGAAGCCCTGATAGGGCTCGTCCAGCAGCAGCACATCAGGATCGTGCATCAACGCGAGAGTCAGGTTGAGCTTTGCCGGGTTCCCCGCTGAGCGCCCCGACCCGTTCCTGCGCGTACTCGCGAAAGCTCAAGACCTCCATGATCTCCTCGGCCCGGCGCAGATCAGGGAGCGAGTACGCCGTCCTGAACAGCTCAAGGTGCTGGCGGACGGTGAACGCGTCATTGAGGACCACCTGCTGCGGGCAGTACCCGAACCGGCCCTCGTGCCGCACCACCCCGGTCGGGCCGCAGCTCACCGGCCAAAATCTTCAGCAGCGTGGACTTCCCGCACCGTTCTCCCCACGATGCCGATCAGTGAACCCCGCGGCAGTTCCACATCCACGCCGCGCAACACCACCGGCCACCGTAGGCATGATGAATACCTGCCACCTTCATCAACGCCCCCATGGATCAGACCGTTCCGTCCCCAACAACGCCATAGGCGGGTAATGGTCACGCCCGACGGCAGGGAAGCGGGCACGCCCCTGGCGCCGAGGTCGCGCACGCCTGCTTGCGACGGCCCTTCTCGGGCGCTCTGTGGCCTTACTGGGACGATGTGGAGGGATGCGCAGCGCATGCCGGAAGATCATTAACAGGCAGCAAGTGAAGATCGCTGAGCGTCACCAGTGCTTGTGATCACGCGAAAATGTCCGATCGGTGCTCACGATCACGCGGAAGTGTTCACGAAACTGCGGAACCTACATTGAAGCGGTGTAGGTTGCGCATTTCGGTGGGCACTCGCGAGCCTCTGACCTGGGGTGTTGGTATGGGTGAGCGCTATCGGCTGTGGACGTCGTCGTCTGATCATGGGCAAAAGCCCCTGTGGGCGCGTTTGTGCGGTAACGCTGGGTAGTGTTCGCTGTCCTGCTTACCCGGGCGCGCGGGTGTGATTGGGGCTGGAAATGGCTCCTCCGACGTGGCGGCCAGCAGATCGCGTGCATGGCGGACTGCTGGAGTTCTGGGGAAGGGGAGCTTCAAGTGTCGCGAGGATCGCCGGTTTGGGTAACGGCGACCGGCGACCGGCGACCGGCGACCGGCGACCGGCGACCGGCGACCGGCGACCGGCGACCGGCTTCGGGCCGGCTTCGGGCCGGTGGCCAGGTCGCGCCGCGACGAGAACTCCCGGCACGCTGTGGAGTATCTCCGCCTGCTGGCCGAGCTCGTGAAAAGTTCTCTGACCGGGTGCCCGAGCTGGCTGGTCGTGCTTCATGATGGGGCGGCCATGCTGAGGACCGCCCGGATACGTCTCGGAGGCTTCGCCCGGGAAGGTTTCGGGACCGGAGTGACGGTGGCCGTTGTCCGCGCCCTGGTCTTCACGGTGACCAGCACGGGGCTCGCGCTCTGCGCTCATCACCTGGCGTCCGGGCAGGCTGTCCCGGGCGGAGCATTCTGCCCGCGGCCGGGATGCTGTTCCTCCTCGCTCTGCCCTCGCCCGGCGCGGCGGGCATTGCCCGCGGTGCTCGCGGCCACGGGCGCGGGACAGGCGGCACTTCACCAGTTCTTCGCCGCCCTGCCCGGGATCGCCGCACCAATGGCGCCCGCGGTGCACGACCATGGCACCGGACTGGGCACTCATGACGGCTGGCACGCCGACCATCATCACGCGGTGGTGATGTCGGCCGGACAGGTCGTCGCGGCGCTGCTAGTGGGCTGGTGTCTGCAGCGCGCGGACGTCTCCTGCCAGACGATCGCACGGCACCTGGACCACACCCTGGACCGGTGGCTGGGGCGCCTGGCCTCCCCGGTGAGTACGTTTCACGGGGCGACAGCCGGAACGGGTCCAGTGCGGCCTGGGTCCAGGCCGTCGCCGTACAACGGGACAGCGCTGCACCACACGGTGGTGCGCAGGGCCTCCCGCGACGGCCTGACCCTCGCCGCTCACCCCGCCACCATCTTGGGAGATCCCTGTGTCCACCCCTGTCCGCGCACGAACCGTCCGCCGGTGCGCGGTCATCGCCGCCGCCGCGATCACGGCTTCCCTCGTCCTCGCCTCGCCGGCCTCCGCTCACGTGGAGGTCGAGTCCGAGGGCGCCCGGGCGCTCGCCGAGAACGTCACCCTGAGCTTCAACGCCGAGACCGAGTCCGCCTCCGCGGGCATCACCAAGCTGGAGGTCTTCCTCCCCAAGGGCATCACCCCGGCTGACGTCACCTACGACAACGGGCCCGAGGGCTGGAAGTTCGCCACGACCGAGGAGGGCTTCACCGTTTCAGGCCCGGCCGTGGCCGTCGGGAAGGATGCCGCGTACTCCGTCGCCGTCCGGCACCTGCCGGACGCGAAGTCCTCGCATTCAAGACCCTCCAGTCCTACGACGACGGGCGCGTGGACCGCTGGATCGAACTGGAGAAGTCCACCGGGGGCGGCCACGGGCACTCCGCACCCGTGCTGGAACTCCAGGAAGCCGCTCCCGGCGCCGAGCCGCTCGCCCCAGCCCCAGCGCATCGAGCTCTGTCCCCGCAGCGCCCGCGCCGTCCAGCACGCCGAGCTCCGAGCCGGCGGACGCGAAGGCGAACCCGTCGGACAATGCGACGGCCGCGGAGGAAGAGAAAGGCTCCTCGCTCGCCCTGCCGATCGGCATCGTCGTAGTCGTTCTGGCGCTGGCCGGCGGTCTGTGGTGGTTCCTCAAGCGCCGCCGCCCCGGCACCGCCTGACCATGAACCTCACGGCCCCGCACCCGGGGCCGTGAGGCCGGCCGCCGTCGCACGCTTGCGCAAGAGCGCACACATGCACATTCCGGCCAACGGCCGCCTACGATGTGCCGCATGAGCGCAAGCACGCAACACGCAGGTGCGCAGAACTCGCAGGAGCACGCCGAGCGGCTTGCCGAGGCCGTCTCGGTCCTCGCACTGCTCGCAGACGGCACCCGCCTGGCACTGCTGGAACAGCTCGGCCGTGGCGAAGCCGACGTCAGCACCCTCACCGAAGCATGCGGCGCCGCACGCCCTCCGTCAGCCAGCACCTCGCCAAACTTCGCCTGGCCGGCCTGGTCACCACCCGCAAGGACGGCCGCCGCGTCGTGTACAAGCTGCGCCACGGACACCTGCGCCGCCTGGTCGAAGAAGCACTGAACGTCGCCGACCACCAGCTCGGCGCGCTGCCCCGCACGACTGAAAGCCCCGGCCCCGCTGACGGGCTCGTCGATCTCCCACCAATAGGTGCACGGGTGCGCACATGTTGTCTACGATGGGGTGGTCGCTCCATGCTGCCGACCGGGACGGGACCGATGCTGTCCGTACTGCGCAACCGCACCTACCGACACCTGTTCACCGCCCAGGCCGTCGCCCTGACGGGGACCGGGCTCGCCACTGTCGCGCTGAGCCTCCTCGCGTACGACATCGCCGGGGACCATGCCTCTGCGGTTCTCGGTACAGCGCTGGCGATCAAGATGATCGCCTACGTCGGGATCGCCCGCTGATCGGCGCGGTCGCGGACCGCATACCGCGGCGCGCCCTGCTGATCGGCACGGACCTCACCCGCGGTGGTGTCGCGCTGGTCCTGCCGTTCGTCACCGAGATCTGGCAGATCTACGTGCTGATCTTCCTGCTGCAAGCAGCATCGGCGGCCTTCACGCCCGCGTTCCAGGCCACCATTCCTGAGATCCTGCCCGACGAGCGTGACTACACCCAGGCCCTGTCGCTCTCCCGGCTCGCCTACGACCTGGAGAGCCTGTTCAGCCCCGCCCTGGCCGCGGGCCTGCTGACCCTGGTCTCCTACAACTGGCTGTTCGTCGGCACCACCGTCGGCTTCCTGGCCTCCGCCGCCCTCGTCCTGGCCGCCGCCTTCCCCAAGCCTGTACCCGTCGAGCGCACCGGCGGGATCTACGCCAAGGCCGCTTTCGGGACCCGCCTGTTCTGGGTCACTCCCCGTCTGCGGGCCCTCCTCGCCCTCGACCTCGCGGTCGCCTCCGCAGGGCGATCGTCTTCGTCAACGCCGTCGTGATCGTCCGCGACCACTTCGACCGCCCGCCAACGCCGTCTCCCTCGCGCTGGCCGCCTACGGCGCGGGCTCCATCCTCACCGCACTGGCCCTGCCCGCCTGCTGCGCCGCTTCAACGACCGGACCGTCATGCTCCCGGCCGCCTTCAGCCTCCCCTGGTCCTGGCGGCCGTCGCCGTACTGACCGCCCGAACACCGAGCACCGGGACTTGGGCTGCGGCACTGGCGGCCTGGGCGGCGATCGGCGCCGCTTCCTCCGCCGTACTCACCCCGGCGGCCGGGTCATCCGACGCTCCGCCACCGACGCGGACCTCCCCGCCGCCTTCGCCGCACAGTTCTCCCTCTCCCACAGCTGCTGGCTGCTGACCTACCCGCTCGCGGGCTGGCTCGCCGCCGGAGCAGGACTCCCGGTCACCGCGATGGTCCTCGGCGGTATCGCCCTGGCAGCCGCAACAGCCGCGGCCACGAGCTGGCCCGCTCATGATCCTGCCCGGCTCGAACACGTCCACCCCGACCTGCCCGCCGACCACCCCACCTCACCGAGGCCCGCCGCTGCGCACACGGCTGGCAGCACCGCCACCACTACGTCATCGACCGCCACCACCACCGCTGGCCCGACAGAGCCCACACCTCCACCGGCCAGCACGCGGCAACCGGCACCCGGCCGCATCGCTGACACCGACTCGGCAACCCCGTCCGTCACCCCACGGGAGCCCGGTCCAGCCGAACAACGCCCGGGTTCACCGTCAGACCCCGTGCGAGGATCCTCCAATGGCCAACAGCTCAGCTTCGTTCGCGCAGTTCACCTCGGCCGACGACGTCACTTCCGGGCTGCGGCACGCGCTCGCGGACTGCTGGATCGAGGTCACCAACGCCGGCGGAGCGGCGGGCTTTCCGTTCCCTCCCATCGACCGCTCCCACGCCCTCCCGGCGGTCGTCCGGATCGTCGAGGCCCTCGCACCCGGCGCGAGCCGCCTGCTCACCGCCACCGACCGAGGTGAGCTCGTGGGCTGGCTCAACGTCCGGCGGGACCCCGGAGCGTTGACCGGACACTGGGGCACGCTCCACCACGTGCAGACCCGCCTGTCCGCCCGTGGCCGGGGACACGGGGTAGCGCTCATGAACGAAGCGCGCCGGTTCGCGCGTGACGAAATGGGCCTGGAGCAGCTCCACCTCGCAGCACGAGCAGGGGCCGGACTCGAAGACTTCTACGGACGGCTCGGATGGAAAGAGATTGGCCGCTGGCCCCGCGCCCTAAGGCTGGGCCCCGACGACGACCGCGACGAGATCCTCATGCTCCTCGACCCGCTCTGAGCGGCAACCGCGATGCCGGCAGGATGCGGCAGTTGCTGGTCGAGCAGATTGAAGAGGCGTTGTGCTTCATCGAGGAGCGTCTGGCCGCGGGCGTCGCGACGACGGGCGTGTGCGGTGGTTGAAGATCTCGAATCCGGCGGCGCTCTCCAGCATCTTCAGCCGGCCGTTGAGTGACGTGCGCGGGATGCCGAGGGTGAGCGCGGCCGAGCGGCGCGTGCGGTGTCCGGGGAGCAGGAGGGCGGTGCGCAGCCATTCGGGTCCGCCCGGTCGGGTGCTGATGTGTTCCATCGGTGCTGACAGGGGATGCCGAGGATCGCGAAGGGCTCGGCTGCCAGGCCGGAGGTGCTCTGTGGCCGGCCGGATGGCGGGGATGCCCCACGCGTCGAGGAGCGGGGAGACGTTCGTGGCGGGGCGGCCAGTTCGCGGGCGATGTCGGCCACCGTTCTGCCTTTGTCGTGGTACTCGGTGCGCAGCCATGCCGGATCGACGGACTGTTTCAGTTCGCCCGGTGCCCGGCGGGGCGCAGTGGGATGTTCGCCTGCTTCAGCGCGGTCTTGACGACTGCGGTGGTGCATCCGGCGAGTTCGGCGATCTGCAGCTGCTGGAGTCCCTGCCGTTGGTAGAGGTCGCGGAGCTTGTCGGGGACCAGGTAGCCCTGGCGCGGTGGGCGGGGCAGTGGCCCTTGTTGTGCGGGCGGGTCTGCGCGCTCAGGCGGCGGCTCTCCATCAGCAGGCGCAGCTGGTGCACTGTGAGGCCGAGCGTCCGGGCGACGTTACGGGCTGTGGATTCGGGGTGAGTAGGGCGCGGACGCGCTCGGCGGGAGGCCCAGAACCGGTTGGGGCAGGGCGATGGTGTCGAGCCAGTGTGCGGGCGGTTCCCACGTCACCGGCTCGTCGGTGACGTGGTGGGCGGCGAGGTTGCGGCGCGCCTGCTCATCAAGGAAGGCGAGGATCTCCGGGTGGGTCCGGTAGGCGAAGCGGTGAGCCCAGGCGGGCGCGTGGTTACCGGGCTGCGGGTCGGCCCCGAGCAGTAGCCGCCGCAACTTCCAGCGCAGCCGTACCAGATGGACTTGTTGGAACTGCCGTGTGCCCAGGCTCTTGCAGAGGAGCCAGTGGGCGTTCTCGTCGAGCAGCAGCGGACTCGTCTTGCTGGCGAACAGGGCTCGGCGGCGTGCGTAGTCGATCGGTACCTCGTGCGCGTCGAGGACGCGTGCGTAGTGGAACAGAGTGCTGCAGATGTGATCGGCGTCGACGAGCGCCAGCAGGGACTCCAGGTTGCTGCGGAACTGCGCGTTGCCCATGATCCGGGCGGCTTGTCGATATCCGGCCGGCCCGCCGGGAACGAGCATGAGGCTCGCGCATGCCCGCCTGATGCCCGCGATCCGCGGCTGATGCGGGCTCTTGGGCGGCAGCAGCCGCAGAGTCCAGGACGGCCAGAGCATCCCGGGCGTCTTGGACGCCCTCAGGATGATGTCGGCTTCGCTCAGGTAGGGCACGGCGGGCTCGGCGGTCGCTGTGCCGTAGCGCAGCCGGGCCTTGAGCGTGAGCTGGCTGTCGGACGCGGCGAGGATGCGCTTGATCACGCGAGGGCCTGCGGGACTCCAGTTGCGCAGGTACCGCGTGGGTGCTCGCGCAGCTCACCCACTTCGCGGTCCGGAGCGAGGCACATCCACGCGAACAGGTCCTCGCGCAGCGGATGCTCGGGATCGGTGGCGATGGCGGCCAAGGTGGTCCCGATGGCCACGTTGCGCGCGTCGTGGATCTCCATCGCCGCAGCGCCGGCGAGAAGCTCGCCACCGCAGGCCGTGATGATGCCCCGTGCGATGGGCGGCACGATTTCGGGCGGGTGCCGATGCTGCGTAGCGCTCGTTGTCCCAGGTGTGACAGTTCGCCGGCCCGTCCCCGCGCCGCAGCACTGCGATGCTCCGCGATGACGTGCGCGTTGACGTCGGCCTGTGACAGCAGGACGGCATCGCCTTCGGCGAGGGAGACGGCGGGGCTTCGGTCAGGGTAGCCGCAGCGGGTGCCGCGCCCGTCGCGCACGGTGAGGGAACGGCAGGCTTCTGGCCGGGGCAGCATGCGGTGGTTGCCGCCACTGAGCACGGGCGGGTGCTTGCCACAGCGGGGCACCGTTCGAGGAGCAGGAGCCGGTGGCGGGTGCAGGCGAAGGTCCAGCCCAGGCGCCAGTGCAGCTGCCACCGCCCCCGTTGTCGGCCAGGCAGGCGGGGCAGTAGCGCGAGGTGGTGCCGTAAAACCGCCAGTTGGCGGGCGCTGTCAGCCGGCGGGTCTGCCCGGTGATCCGCACGAGGGAACCGTCGAACGCCTCCAGTGTCATCGCCCTCAGCTGCTCGGCCCCGACGCCGGTGCGCCGCTCCAGCAGCTCCAGCTCGCCTTCGGTGAGACGCCGGACCATCCGGCGCAGGGACGTGCGGCAGCCCCAGGTAGTCGGCGAAGTCAACGGTGTGCGTTCGCAGGCGGTGCGCGTAGCGCTCGCACCAACTGTCCAGGGCGGCAGTACCCCGATGGGGATGCGCTCGTCGGTCCAGCCCGTCATGCCGACTTCCTGCGGCGTCGTGGATCCTGGGTCGGCCGCGTGGTCTTGAGACCGGCCTTGATCTCGGCCTCCAACTCCTTGCGAGCCTCCTCGGCCGCGGCGTCGTTCTTCACCTGGTTCATCAGCTCCTCGTCCAGGCGCTCGTTCCCACCTCGGATCGCGCGCAGACAGCCGCGGTTGATCAGCGACATCAGCGACGCGAAGTGCCCGGTGGAGCGGGCGAAGAGGTAGTCCGAGAGGTCCTCGGCGAGCATGCCGGGGTACTTCTCGGCCAGGACGAGCTTCTGCTCAATCGTCTTGAGCAGCTGGCGCCACTGCAGGCGGCCCTCGTCGTCATCGACCTGGAAAGGCAGCAACGTCAGCGCCGTGGTACGGCGCCCGAACTGCGCGAGCGGGCTCTCCTCGGCGAGAAGCCCTCATGGAGGATGCCGCGTTCCTGGACGCCGACGCCCACGTAGATGAGGGTGACGGGGAAGACGTTGGAGAGGTACTTGAGCTGGTTGGCCATGCGGACCGAGTTCGACGTCGAGCCGGCCAGGAAATGGATGTCGTCGATGACCATAGCGACGGTCTTCATCGACAAGACCGCGTCCACGGCCCGCTCGGCCAGCGTGTCCGCATCTCCCTTGACAGGCAGGCCATAGAACCGGCAGATCGCCGCGTTCAGGCCGCGGATCTGCGTGTTGCCGCTGAGCGCGATGTAGATGACCGGCACTCGCCGGGCTCCATCCGGCGTGGTGTCTCCGCGCATGCTGACCTGCCGTTTGAACAGGTCGCAGCCGTACGCGCGCACCGCCGTGCTCTTACCGAGCCCCGGGTGGGCGTCCACCAGGGCCGCCGGTTTGGTCTTGTTGCCGTCCTGCCGGTTCGACTCGACGATCTCGCGCAGGTCCGCATGGAGCGCGAGTAGCTGCGGGTGTCGATGGGGCCGATGTTGGCGTGCCAGACCTCCCGGTTGTCGTTGTGCACCGAGAGCGCCCGCGGTGAAAGGTCGGCGAGCTGGGCCCGGCTCAGCTGCTCGGGTCGGGTCCTGTCCGGGCCGTAGACCTCCTGCAGCCAGCCTGGAAGGCGGGTGGGCGAATACTGGCGGTCGTCGCCCTCGAACGTCGCGGGGTCGTCGGCCGTACTCAACGGCTCTCCCAGACGTCGGCGTAGTACTCATTCTCATCGACCAGCCCGCGGTCTCCTCGTCCGCCGGGGCCGCCTCGCATTCCTCGGCCTCGTCGTCGTCTCCGCCCAGGTCCTCATCCGCAGGCGCGATTACCTGCAACTCTGGTGCCGGCCCTTGGCCTGGTGCCGCGTCCGGTGAGCTGAGCGCTGCCAGGCGGCGCACGGAGGGAGCTCGGCGATCGCCTCGGCTTCGGGGTCGCCTTCGCCGATCAGGTGTCGACGGTCCTGCGACAAACGCACCGCCATGCGCCGCTCGGTCCGGTCCACGGTCAGCCCGGCGCCCCAGCGTTCCAGCAACTCGATCAGGGCGCGCTTGGTGTCCGGGAAGCGGTGCGCCTTGGCCGCGATCCGGCGTGCGTACTTCAACGCTTCAAGGCTGGCCGGCCCGTTCAGGGCCGGGCGTGCTCCCAGTCCAGCGTGTGCCACAGGTGAAGCTGTTTCGGATCCTGGAAGTAGATTTTCCTGACGTCGGCGCGATCCACAGCGACGGGCCACTTTCCGGCGTGCTCACCGCGGTGCGGGCTGATCCGATTGCGGTAGTCGTTGAGCCCGTCACCGTTGTAGCGGAGCCCGTTGATATCCACCCCGTAGTGGTGGATAGGGCGCCACTTCTCTTCCAGGAACTCGAACGCGAGGCCCGGCCGCGACGGGATGCGCAAGGGCCCTGCCCGGTTCACGCCGTGCTCGAACATCTCCAGCGGGCTCAGCTTCAGACCCGGGACCTCCGGGACCGTCAGTCCTCGGTGGTGCCGCCGGTGATAGACCAAAGTGATCCACTCGCGGATGATCATCTCAAGCTCGTCCAGGAAGAAGTACGCTTCGTCCTCCACTTTCTCTCCCGGCTGTGCACGTCTGGCCCTTGTAGCCGGGAAGTGCCGCCAGAAGCCCCTGGTTCAACGTCTTGAACCACCGTTCCACCGGCTTGTCGGTCGGCGTGTAGGGACGAGCCGGCTGCAGGGAGATGTCGAGCTTCGCGCTGACGCTCGCGATGTGGTTCGAGACGTAGATCTTGCCGTGGTCGTAGATGATCGTTTCCGCCGCGACCGCGGGCAGCAGCGGCTGGCCGTGCGCGTCCACCAACTTCTCCGCATCGAACACCACCGTGGAAGGAACCCCGCAGTACGGAAGCGGCTCGCCCGTTCCGGCAGGCGACACCTCCCGCGGTCGGATCGTCTCGAACAGCACGCCGGCCACGTCGGTCGACTTCGTCGATACCGGCGTCAGACGCAACCCGGTGATCACCTTGCTGTAGAGGTCCATGGCCACGGTGAGTTCGCACTGCACCCACCGGCAGGTCACCGGCTCCATCGCGAAGACATCCAGGCTGTTGGTGTCCAGAACGATGTACTCACCCGGCCGCGTCGCCCGCAGCTTGCCGAAGACACCCTGCGGGCGGTTCGCGATGGACCGCTTCCCTTCGTGCTGCCGTCGAACGCGTTGGTCCCCGGCCGAGTTCCTTCAGCAGTGCATAGCCTGTGGTCTGCTTCGGAATGCTCACCACATCACGGCCGTACTTCTTGGCCACCCGTTCTTCGATCTCCACCAGCACCAGGCCACGAACCGGGCGGCTGGACTTCTCCAGGCTCCCGATCACCGTGCGTGCCATCTCCAACCAGCGCGGATCCGCCCGATCCAGCAGACTTGTCACCTGGCGCTTGCTCACCAGCCCGGCGGGCCCGTCCCGCTCAACCTTGGAGACCCATCGGCGAACCGTCGCTGGATCGACTCCGAGCTCGGCGGCCTTTGCTCGATACCGGTGCATCAAAGGCGTCCCTGGCACATAGTCCGGCCGCGGCTCACCCTCCAGAGCCAACTCGGAAGAACCCAGTTGAAAGCCGAAGCGAACCTCCTGCACATGCCGGAACCGAAGGGTGAGCGCGTCGTCCTCCGCACTACTGATATCGCCCAACACCGTCGCGGCCGCCGGCTCCACGGCCAAGGTCTCCACCAGGAACTTGGTAGAGGGGTGTGCCAGCAGCACTGACAGGTCGACCTGCCGCCACGTGGGGCGGCCCTGCGCCGATATCTGCTGAAGGAGGATGTGGCGGCCCTCGATCTCCGCGATCGTGAACTGCTCGCCGTCATAGGTGAGCGGCAGTCCTGTCCGAAGAGTTGTAGTCCACGCGTTCACACTGACCTCCGCAGAACCCAGTTGCTACTCAGCGGGCGGGATAGATCAGTGGTCAGCCGGCCAGACCACACCAGCGCCAAAAGCGGTGGCCGCGCCTCGTGGTCGGGGCGCCCAGCTGCCAGCCGTCGCTCGGCGACACCGAGTCGGTCACCGTCCTGCACGCTTTCCCAAGCGCGTTCGATCTCGGCCTCTGGGACCACGCCCGGGCGGCGGTAGGCCGCGAGGAACCGGACGTTCTCCAGGACTACCCGGTCCGCCCCGGACCAGATCTCGTACTCCCAACCGTGCCGTTCGATTAGTTCACCCGGCCAGGCCAACGCCTCCGCGATCTTCGGATCCGTGAGCCGATCCGCAGGCTTGACGTTCACCACCCGCACCGTTCCCGACTCCATGATCAGCAGGAAGTCCGGCACGTGCCGACGTACCCGACCGCCTACCCGGGCGGTCAGGTGACACGGCTGGGCATAGATCCCACGCACAGCAGGATCCATGTCAGCCAGGAGAAGCCGAGCCAGCTCCAAGCGGCTCTCATAGACCACAGGCCCGGCCATCGTTGCCGACGAGTACCGCCCTGAGTAGTGAGCCTGACCGTTGACGGAGCGAAACCTTCGCCATGGAACCGACCATGTGAAATCCGCCAACCGCAGCTCCTTGAACGAAACCTTGCGCACCGACGCGTCGTCGTAGCGCACTGACGCCATCGGCTGTTCGTACTTCGCGCGTACCCGTGCTGGACTCCGGATGACCATAGACCGGAAGCTAGTTACCGTCCGGAGTCAGTGCGCACAGATCCTCGGAATTGCGCATTCGGTGCGCATCTCACGGGTACAGTGCGCACCGGTTCGCGGAACCTACAGCGGCGAGGGTGCGCTGCGGCGTGCAGGCTGGCACCAAAACCGTGGGCGAAGACTCGCGCCCTTTCTTCCAGCTCGGCGTAGGAGTCCTGCGCCGTCATCTGCGCGGGGTGCTTGCGGTACCGGTAGACCGGAATGGGCAGCAGGATCCCTGGGGCGAGGCAGGTGACGGCGAGGGCGCAGTAGTCCTCTCCTGTACGAGGCCGCCCATGGGTGCCGCGCGCACCAGGTCGGTTCGGGCTAGGAGGGTGGTCGGGCCGAGCGGGATGGTGTCGGCCGGGTCCTTCCAGTACCGCCATACGTCTCCGGCCTCATGTCGGCCGGGCGGTGTCGGGCACCGCCACAGGGTCGTGGAACCGTCGTGCAGGTCCTCGCTGTATCCGGCACACCAGCCCACCCCGGTCTCCTCCAGGTGCGCAGCCGCAGCGCCATGGCCCAGTCGGTGAACTCGTCGTCGTCATCCGCCCAGTTCACGTACTTGGTCCGGACGTCGTTGAGAGCCAGGTTGCGGGCGCATGCGGCGCCGACCGGGCGGTGCAGGGCGAGGATGCGGACGCGCGGGTCGGCGGCGAGGGCGGCGGGCAGCCGGGTGGGGTCGGCCCCATCAAGGGCGACGACGGCCTCCCACGGGACGCTCTGGCGGCACAGACTGGCGTGCATGGCAGTGAGGAACGCCAGTCGTTCTGGGCGGAGTTGGGTTGCGATGACGACGGTGATCTTCGGGTGAGAGTGCGGGGACAGAGGGCTTCTCCGGACAGGCGTGGATCGGGACGGTGCGGTCTTCCGGGGCTACCGGCGGGCGGACTTGCGGGACGCCGGGGCCGATGAGGGAGCGGTGGCGGACAGGCGCGGGCGACGCGCGGCGGCACGACCGGAGCCTGGGAATCCGGGTTCCATGCGCCGGGGTCGGTGCGGATACGGCTGCGCGGGTCGGTGTCCCACCCGACGACGGGTCCGCGGTCGTACGCCAGCAGGCCGATCACTTCGATGCCGGTCTCGTGCAGGACGTAGGCCCACTCCAGGTCGCCGGTGCCGTCCTGGGTGATCAGTTCACACTCGGCCGGGGTGCCGTCGGTGTTATACACGTTGGTGAGCTGACGGCTGGGGAACTCATCGCCCCGGTCAGCGAGCGGCGCAGCGCGTCGGGTGCGCCGTCGAGGAGATCCGTGCCCAGCTCCTCCCAGCCGATGTGGACCTCGTCGATCAGGTGCCGGGCCATCGCCTCCAGGTCACCGGCGAACCGGTATCGGAAGGCGGCCAGCAGCAGCGGGAGTTTGCTGTCGGGGTAGCCGTCGAAGTGGACGTACATGCCGGCGTAGCCGGTGGAGGTGGGCGGGCGATGACCGCACGGGTGGACAGATCGGTCTCCTGGGGTGGGGCTGGTCAGTGTGAGCGGGGGCGCGCCGTCGGGGCGGTCATCGGCTGGGCTGGGGTGCCGGGCGTACGGGTGGTGGCGCGAGGCGGCGTGGTGGCGGGGATCGGCTGGTCGGGCCGCCAGAGGCAGGCGGTGTCGCGGAACCGCACGCGGGGTCGGTGCCCCATGCGACGAGGGGCCGCGTCCCGCGCCGGGCTCGCCGATCACCTCGATGCCGTGCGGGTGGAGGACATAAGCCCAGTTCAGTCGCGATGCCGTCCGCTCGGTGTAGATCAGCGGCGGTTCGTTCGCGCGGGCCGGGTATCGCTTGCCGGGTTCGTCGTGCTCGCCGACGAGGTGTTGGCGCAGGGCCTCGGGTGCTCCGTCGAAGAGTTCGGTGCCGAGGTAGGACCAGCCTTCTGGTGCGTCGTCGATGAGGTATGCGGCCAGGGCGTCGGTGTCGCCGGCGAACCGGTTCTGGTGTGCGGCGAGCAGCAGAGGCAGTTGATGACTGGGGTAGCCGTCCCAGTGGACGTACGTTCCGGCGTAGCCGGTGGTGCCGGTGGGGCGGGCGATGACAGAACGAGTGGACAGAGGATCTTCCTGTTGTGGGCGGGGTGGGTCAGCGGGAGGTGCGGCGCGTGGGCGCTGCCGGCGTGGCAGGTGCCGCCGCCACGGACGGCGCGGGTTGCGCGGGTGCTGATCGGTTCGGGCGCCGGTAGATGCTGGCCAGGTGGTCCTCGCTCAGGTAGGCGAGCTGATCACCGAGTGCGGACAGCTCCTCGGCGTGCTGGCGGTAGCGGGCGGCGAAGCCCGGTTCCTGGTTGCGCTCGCACCACTCGGCCGCGGTCTCCAAGAACAGGTGCAGCTCGCCGAGACCGCTGTGCCCGTCGCCGAGGACGGCCTGCGCGACGGTGTTCAACTCGGCGGCCGAGCGCGCACGGTAGACCTGCTGGGTCCAGTTGCTGATGCTGTGACCGGCGTCCCCGGTGGGGAGCGATTCGCTGAACTCTCGCGCGTCGTAGGCGGCCCAACGGTGCAGGTCGTCGACGGTCGGCCGGTTCTCCCGATGGGCGGTGACCTGCTCGGTGGCGCGGCCGACGTTGTCGTAGAGCTCGAAATCAGGGTGGGGCAGGGACAAGGGGCTCTCCCGGTCGGTTAGGCGCGGTCCGTGCGCGCGGAGCCGACGGGCGGACCCGAGGCGTCGGTGCGGGCGCACTTGTAGCCGATCAGGCGGGACGGGCGGCCTTCGCCGGCACGGTGGCGGCGTCGGCGCAGACGAACGTGTACGTCACCGACGTGCGCGGGATGCCGTGCAGCCAGGCGTTGTCGTCCTTGTCCGGGTTGATCTGCAGCCCGGAGTGCGCGGCGGCGTCGGTCTGCGTGTGGGTGTGGGCGAACAGCAGGAGTGCGCCGCCGTCGGCGGTCTTCAGCGCGTAGGCGTCCTTGAAGGCGTTGGTGCCGCCGGCGAAGGTGGTGGTGCCCAACTTCCCGAACTTGCGGGTCGTTTCCTCGTGGACCTTGATCTGCTGATTGCTGGCCTTGGTCGGATCGAAGACCTTGGTGCCGGTGTTCGTCCCGCCGGTCGCGAAGTTGTCGATCACCGCGGTGCGCAGCACGTCGGCGTCGGCGGCGAGCTGCTTGTTGCCGGTGGCGGCGACCGCGGTGGCGTAGCCGCTTCCGTCGAGGGCGATGTCCGGCAGCTTCGTGCTGTCGAGGTCGACGACGTTGGACATCTCCCACCGCTTGTCCTTCGGCTGCTCGGCGAAGACGGCGATGCGGCTCGGGTCCTTGCCCTTCTCGCCGGAGAGCGCGGCGGCGAACCAGCGGTCCTGGCCGGCCGTGAGGCGCGGGATGTACAGCTTGGCGCTGGAGATGTCGTACGACCACGGCTTGTACGGCTTGCGGTCGGCCTTGGGCAGGCCCTCGGTCTCGGTGTAGTCGGAGGCGGACATCGCGTACGTCGGGCCGTCCTCGACGGTGTCGAGCAGGGCGCGGTCACGCTGCACGTTGGCCTTGTTGTTGATCTTCGAGTAGTTGGTGATGACGGCGCGAGCCTGCGCGTCACTGAGTGCGGGAGTCGGCTTCGGGGCGGCAGGCGTGGAGGCGGACTTCGCGTCGGCCGGGGTGTCGTCGCCGCTGGTGCATGCGGTGGCGGCAGTAGCGAGCAGCGCGGCGGAGACGAGCAGGGCAGGGCGCGGAGGACGGTGCGGATGGAGGTGCTCCAGGGGCTTGGGCGGATGGATCAGCGGGTGCGGGAGGCGGCTGGGCTGGGCCGGGGTGGGGGTGGTGACGCTCGGGCTCGTGCTGCGGGCCGGGGCCGACGGAGCGGTGAGCCGGTCGGCTGCCTGGTGGAGTCGGGCGCCCGTTTTGTTGAGCCGACCGCGGGCGCTGTCGATCCGGGCGTGCAGCAGGGCGCGCGTGGACTCGATGGCCTCGCTGCGTTGCGTCGAGCGGGGTGAGGCGGCGAGCTGGTGGAGGGCTCCGGCGTGGCCGACGGCTTCACCGAGGTCGGCCAGGGCGTGTCCCAGCGCGCCGACCGCGCACGTGAGCTGGGTGACCTTGAGCCGGGTGGTGTCCGACTCGGGGTTGCGGTCGCGGCGTACGGTGCGGTCGGCGAAGGCTGCCGCGGTGGTGATGTGGGTGATCAGTCCGGCGATGTCGCGTACCCGGTCGTCGAGGTCATCGAGGTTGTCGCTGCCGGAGTGCACCGCGTTGGTCAGCGGCACTTCGTCGGCCGTGTTGTGGATGTGCTCGGCCAGCGAGTGCAGCTGGCTGCTGTCGTCGTAATTGAAGGGCAGGAAGGGCTCCTGGACGGGGCAACGGGACGGTGCGATCAGCGCACGGCGCCGCGTGCAGCCGTGGGTGGCGCGGCCGGTGGCACCGTGGTCGTGGTCGGTGCGGCGTGGCGCAGGTTCACGCCGATGCCCTTCTCCGCGAGGCGGAGGGCGACTGCCTGGATTCGCCGGGCGCGAGCGTCCTCGCCGTACGCAGCGGGCAGCAGGAAGGCTGCCTGGTGCGGGTGGTACTGGAAGCCATGGGCGTACAGCGTCATGCGCGCCTCTTCCGGCACTCTGGTGTACGGCGTGCCGAGCGCTCCGTCGTCGTACCAGGTCAGCGTTACCACTTGGGCGACCTGCGGCGGAGCCTGCCGATGTGGGGCTCGGGCTGCTCGGCGGCGTTGCGGCGTACCGCCTGGCGGGCCTGCTCGTAGCGGGGCAGGACTCTGCGGGCGATGAGGGCTGCGGCGCGCGCGGATCGTTGGGGACGACGATGCCGTTCGGCTCGTCGACCCCGTCGAAATGGTGCGGCTTGATGGCGGCGTCGTCGGGCTCGAGCGGGGCGACGACGAACTGGTGCGGATAGCGCGGCCGGTCGGCGAGGTAGAGGTGCTGCTGATCCGGGCCGTGCAGTACAGCGTCGTGTCCGAGCACGAACTCGGTGGCGACGTAGCTGACGTGGCCGGTGTCCCAGATCTGTTCGGCCACGGGGAACTGGTCGGGGTAGGTGAGGTGACGGTGGTATTCACTGGTCCAAGCGCACGGCAGGCGGTCAGCCAGGCCGGCGGCGAAGATGTCCAGGTCGGTGCGTGCTGAGGGCATGGGCTGCTGACGGAGTGGTGAGGCGGGCCTATCTGCCGCGCGCCACGCGGGCAGGTGGCGTGATCGTGGGCGCTGAAGCGGGCATGGCGCTTGGGCGGTACGCCCGGGGTGCCTCTATGTCCTTCGTCAAGGCATCCCTGTCAGGTTTGGGGTGGTTCAGGGTTGCTGGGGTTATGCGGCGAGCTCGACGTCCTTCGGTGTCCGGGATTCGTAGAAGGTGCCGTCTCGGAGCATGGCGAAGAGGACGCTGATGCGTTGGCGGGCGAGTCGGAGGAGGGCTTGGGTGTGGGTTTTGCCGCGGGCGCGTTGCTTGTCGTAGTAGGCGCGGGAGGCGGGATCGGCGTTCATGCAGGCGAAGGCGGAGAGGAACATCGCCCGTTTGAGCTGTCGGTTTCCGCCGCGGGTGCGTGTTCGCCGTGGATCGAGGTTCCGGATTGTCGGGTGGTCGGGGCGAGGCCGGCGTAGGAGGCCAGGTGGGCGGCGGTGGGGAAGCTGGTGCCGTCGCCGACGGTGGTCAGCAGGACAGCGGCGGTCCTGACGCCGACGCCGGGCATCGAGGTCAGGACCTGGGAAAGAGGGTGGGCCTCCAGCAGGGCGTTGATCTGGGCTTCCATCGCCCGGCGCTGGGTGTGCACGGCGGTCAGGGAAGCGGCCAGGGAGGGACGACGATGTCCAGGGTGCCGGTGCCGGGGACGACGACGGTCTGCTCATCGAGCGCGTCGAAGACCTCGTCGATCAGTCGGGCGGCCATGCGTGGGGCCTTCGGGCGGATCAGTTCCACGAGTCTGCGGCGGCCGGCCTTGCGCAGGGCGGCCGGGGAGCCGTAACGCTCCAGGAGCCAGGTGACGGCCTGGTGGTCCAGGCGCGGTCCCAGGACGCGTTTCAGGGAGGGTGGAACTGGGTGAGCAGGCCGCGTATCCGGTTGCTGGTTCGGGTGGCTTCGGCGGCGAGGTCTTGGTCGAAGCCGGTCAGCACGGTCAGCTCGGCGGTGATCTCGTCGGTCAGTTCCAGCGAGCGCAGGGTGTGCGGCATGGTCCGCGCGGCATCGGCGATGACGGCCGCGTCCTTGGCGTCGGTCTTGGCCTCTCCGGGTAGAGGTCGGCAATCCGGCGCATGGCCAGGCCGGGGAGGTAGGCGACGCGGCAGCCGGCGTCGCGTGCGACGGTCAGCGGCAGGGCGCCGATGGAGGCGGGCTGGTCCACGATGACCAGGACGGTGCCGAACTTCGCGGTCAGTTTGTCGAAGACGGCCCGCAGTTTCGGTTCGCTGTTGGGCAGCGGCTTGTCGAAGACCTTCTTGCCCGTCGGCGTCAGCCCATGGCCGTGGTGGGCGGACTTGCCGACGTCCAGGCCGAGGAACACGCCCACGTCTTCGATCTCGAACATCGTTCCCCTTCAAGGGTGTCGACGGTGCCGGCCTCGGCTCGGGTGTCGTGCTCGCGCATCCACGTTATACAGACCTGCCGCCCGCGAACTGTCCGGCATTGCGCCGGACCGGACGGTGGCCGGACCTCTGATCAGCGTCTCCGACGAACACCCCGGGCCCGGTGACACCACCCCAGGTCATTCCTTCGACAGGGGACACAGTCATGCCGGGCCGGAGGCCAGCGGCCCTCTTGCAGGACCGCGAAGAACATAACGGGGGCGGCGTCCTCGGAGGCTGTCACCTGCCGGTAGGCGTCGATGGTTTCCTTGAGCCGGTCGACTGCGTCGTCCCGACGTGCGGCGAGGATGTCGATCTGTGTGCCTCTGTTCTGCAGGACACCCAGGGAGTTGATCGACGTGTTCCCGGCAGCGGCGCGCGTAAGAACGGATGCCGCGTTCTGGGCGGCGGCGGTGAACTGCTCGTGTACGTGGTCCAGGTGGCGCGCGGCCGTGTGGACGAGATCGGCGATGACCAGCTCGGGGCCTTCGGTGTACAGGCGGCCAAGGAACCGAGGCGAGGCGCCGAGGGTTTCGTGCACCATCTGGGAGCCGGGGCCGGCGGATGGTGGAAGGCTGGTTGGGTTGTCCATGAAGGTGGGAATCCGGGGATTGAGGGACGGTTGGCACGTCTCGACGGGCGATCAATGCATTCGGGCATCCGTGTCGAACAGTGCCAATTCGTGCGGATGTAGTAGATGTTGAACGATGAAGGATCGTCCGGCGACCTTCCACAAGCCCCTGCCGCGGTTGAGGTGCGAGATCGCGTCGGCTTCCACCGAGGTCAGTCCCAGCAGTGCTGCGGCGGCGTGGAGTTGGTCGGTCTCCTGCCGGTAAATGATGCGGGTGGAGCAGTCGGCGAGCAGGCCCTCGGCCAAGGCGCGTCCGCGGGATCCGGCGTCGCCGGCGGTGAGCAGGTCGGACAGCCGGTGGATCACCATCAGGTTGGCGATGCCCAGGCCGCGGCTCAGCTTCCACTGGGACTGCATCCTCGCGAGCAGGCCAGGGTGGCGCATCAGCCGCCATGCCTCGTCGTAGACGATCCAGCGCCGACCGCCGTTCGGTCGGACAGCGCGGATTCCATCCACGCGGAGGCGCACGTCATGGCGAGGACGAGTGCGGTGTCGTCGCCGGCGCCGCCGAGGCGTGACAGGTCGATCGTCAGCATGGGCGAGTTGGGGTCGAAGGCCACGGTGCTGGGGGCGTCGAACATGCCGGCGAGGTCGCCGTGGACTAGGCGGCGCATGGCGTGGGCGAGGTCGCGGGAGGCGTCGCCGAGGCGGCCGGACATGACGCCGCCCGCCGTGTCGAGTTCGTCGGGATTGTTGAGGGTGGCGGCGATGTCGCCGAGCAGCGGGTGCGTCCGCTCGCGGCGGCGCGGGTGACGACGGCGTCCAGGGCGACGTCGAGGCCGGTGTGCTCCATCGGCAGCAGGTCCCGCCCGAGCACGGTGCGGGCCAGCGAGCCGAGCAGCAGCAGACGCCTTTTGCGGATCTCGCCCGCCCAGTCCGCCTCGGAGACGCTGTTGGGCCGCGGCGCTGCGTCCAGCGGGTTCAGCTTGCCTGGCAGCCCCGGTCCGAGCGCGATGGAGGTGCCGCCCAGCGCCTGCGCCACAGGTGTCCACTCTCCCTTGGGATCACATGGGACGTAGACGCGGTAACCGAAGGCGATGGAGCGCAGCGCGAAGCTCTTGGCGAGCGCGGACTTGCCCTGTCCGATAACCCCGGCCAACAGCACGTTGGGTTGGTGAAGCCCTCGATCTTGCCGTACAGCGCGAACGGGTCGAAACAGAAGGAGGCTTCGGCGTGCACGTCCCGGCCGATGTAGATGCCCTCGGCCCCAGCCCGCCCTCGGCGAGGAAGGGTACGCCCCGCTCGCGGTGGCCGTGGTCATGCGGTGGGCAGGCAACTTGATCTTGTTGTTGCGGGAGGACGCCGGGCCGGGGCGGCCTGCGGGCGGGAAGAGCGACGACGGCATCTCCTGCTCCTCCGCCCCGGCTCCGGTGGAGTGGGCGGCTGCTTCGACGCGGGCCTTCGCGGCGGCCTCGGCGAGTTGCCGGCGGGCGGCCTTTCGGGCGGCGCGGTCGGTGCCATGCGGGTGAACAGGGGCTGGCGCTGGCGCGGCGGGCTCGGCGCGCGGGCCGGTGACTCATGACAGGGCAGCTTTCACAAGATGGTGATCGGGAGCGATGCGGGAGTCAGACGCGCGGGGAGGCGCTGAACAGGAGCGGCTTGCGGTAGCCCGTGCCGTCGCCAGACCAGTCCAGCTCGATGTAGCCGTCGGCGAGGTACTGGTAACCGCCGCTGGCCTTGGTCTTGAGTGTCCCGGTCTCGTACGAGCCGTTGCCGTTGCCGCTGCTGTGTTCGAGCGCGTTCTCCAAGCCCGTGTAGTTGGCGTACTTCACGACCGGGTCCGTGCCGGCGGTGGACTTCTTGGTCTGCAAGTGGAACCTGGCCTTGTTGAAGGTAAGGCTGCTGTGCTGGTTGGCCGCGTAGGGGCCGTCCCAGTTGACCTTGGCCGTGGTGTAGATGTAGCCGCCGCTCCGCTTGGCGCAGAGCCGCACGTCGAAGTCCCAGTTGTCGGAGTCGGGGCCGGTGTACGACGGGTCGTCGACGGTGTAGCTGCTGGTCGTGCAGTGGTAACTGGCGGCGGACGCAGGCGTGGCGGTGGCCAGAGCGGCCGTGCCAGCGAGGGTGGAAAAGAGGACGGCAGTGGAGGTGGAGCGCTTGAGCTTGCGCATGCAGGGCCTTTGGTAGAACGGGTTACTGGGCGCAGGTGGTGGTGTGGCCGGGTGCCGAGGCGTTGAGGTCTGCCGGAGTGGTCTTCCGGCGGACGACGTGGCCGACGGCGAGGTGGCGCTGGCAGATGGTCAGGACGGGCGGCCCTCGGGGAGCCGCTCCGGGTGGCACTCGGTGTCCGTCGGGACCGCGTCCGCCACGGGCAGGAGATGGAAGGCGTCGTGCACGGCGGCGGTGGCCTGCCACAACCGGGTGTGCGCGGTGGCCAGATGTCGGCCGGCGGCGGGATGCGGCGGCCGGGTGGTGTCGGCGAGCTGGCCGAGCAGCTGGTGCAGCGAGGTCAGATGGGCGTGCAGCACGTCGAGGTGCACGCGGTCCGCGGGCGAGGAGGGCGTTCAGCGCGCGGGGCGCCGGCGCGTGTGGTGGCGGATGCCGGCGCTGGCGGCCCGCAGGTACGGGTACGCGTCGCCGACCGGGATGGCAGAGGTCAAGGAGAAGAGTTCCTTCCTGCCGCGGTGGCAGGACATCGGCTGGTGCCGGGGCGTGGGTTACAGGGCCGTGCGGGCGAGCGGGAGGGCGCCGAGCGTGAAGGCATCGGGCTGCTGGAAGTTCAAGCGCCGCAGGTCGACCTGGGCGGTGACGGCAGCGGTCTCGATCTGCGCGCAGGCAGCGTCGAGCAGGGCGTCGGTCTCGGCGGAGACGGTAAGCAGTCCGGTCAGGGCCACATCGGCGTGCCCGGCGATCAGCTGGCGCTCGCGGGTCTTGACGTCCGCGTACTCCACGCTGTCAGCCTCGGAGTCGACCTGTCCGCGCCGCGAGCGCTCGTTCGCGTCCGCGATGATGGCGGCCTTCTTGCGCTGGACGTCGCGCATCGCGGACTCGAGCCCTGGGGCACGTATATAAGGGAGAGGGTGCGCCGGACTCCGGCGGTGAACATCAGGCCGTGCAGGAAGCCGGCGGACGTCTCGGTGCGGGGCCAGTCCTCGACCCAGTAGGTGGCGTGCCGGGCGGAGTCGGTGGCGAGCCGGTCGTACTCCTCGACCTGGACCACGGGCCCGGCGGCGGCCGGGCCGGCTTCTGCCCGTCCGGACTCCGACCACTGCTGCAGCGCGGACAGTGCCTTGGGGTCGTAGGCGGTGCGGATGACGGCGGCGATCTCGCGCGCAGAGAGCCAGCCGGTCACCATCAGTCCGGCGCTGCGCGCGGCCTGAGCGATGGAGCTGGTGGTCTGTTCCAGCACGGTGAAGGCACCGGGTAGCCCGCCGCCGGCCTGGCTGATGAGTCGCTTGGCGGCCTTGAGGTCGAGGGAGATCGCCACATATGCCTCGTGCGGGCGGCGGCGGGCCCTGCGGAGGCGACCAGATCGCTGTAGACCTGCCCGGCGACCGGTGTCTCGGGGTGGCCCTGCTGGCTCCAGTGACGGGAGAGGGTGTCGCCGCTGTCGGGCACGGTGCGCTCCAGCACCTGCACGGTGGCGACGTGTCCGGTACGGGCGATGCCCGCCAGGGCTCGCCCCACCCCGACGTTGTGGTTCTGCGTCGCCGGATCCAGGAGTGCGAAGGCCCTGCTGGAGACCCGGGCGACGGCGGTCAGGGTCTGCCGGTGCGGGTCATGCACGGCGGCGGCGCCATTGACGGAGTCGCCGGGGTGACCACCCGCAGCGAGGCGGCGGTGCCGGGCAGATGCAGGACACCGTCCTGGCGGGGCCGGGTGACGGGCCGGGCGAGCCACAGGGTCTGGCCGGTGCGGCGGCGCTGGGCGAAGCGCAGGACGATCGGCGCCCAGTCGATCAGCGAGCGGCCGTGTCGACGGATGGCGACCAAGGCGGCGACCACGGCCCACAGCGGTGTCAGGGCGATGGCGCCGAGCAGGCCGGTGGAGAGCACGGTGGCCAGCAGTAGCGCCAACGCGCAGGAGACCAAAACGAGTTGGGGCAGCGACAGGCCGAGCAGGATGCCGCGCTTCGACCGGTGGGGAATTTGACGGTGAGCGGTGTAACGGTGAGAGCAGACAAGGGCCGTTCCGATGGTGCGCGGGGGTGGCCGGGGCGGCACGGGGCGAGGGTGCGCGGCGCGTGCCCCGGAGTCGGGCAGGGGCTACAGGCCGGCGGGCGGGGCGGCGGCGCGCCGGTCCCGCTGGAGGTACCTCCTGAGTCCGGTGCCGGTGGAGCGCCCTGGGGCGGGGCGAGGACGCTCCGGCGCCGGGCTGTGACATGAAGCCACTGCCTCCGCCGGAGGGCGATCCGGAACCGCCGCCCCTCCGGGGCACCGCCTACCTGACCGCTGGTGTCGTCGCTGGGACTGGTCGGGGCGGCTGGACGGCCTTCTCCAGGCCGTTCTTGAGCCCTTCGGCCCCGGAAGAACCCTGCGAACCCTGGCCTTCCTTGCCGCTGTCGCCCCGGTGGGTTGGCGGCGATGTCGCCGGAACCCGCCGCCTCCGGCGGCATCGGACCCTGCGGGCGCAGCCCGCTCCTGCTCCTGCTGCCGCGCCGCCCGTGCCGGCGGTGGCCGCAGCGGCAGCGGCCTTGCGGCCGGCCTTCTCGGCGTGCTGCCGGGCGAGCTGAGCGCCGGCGCCACCAGCGCGGTGAATCGATTCTCCGTCCGTGCCCTCGGCCGCCCAGTGCACGAATTTGAACGTGGCGTACGGGCAGAGCAGAACCAGAACCATGATCACGATGCCCGCCATGACGTCGGCGAGCGCTCCGAGGCCGTCCTTGGCCTCGGTCTTGCCCATGGCGGCGATGCCGAGCACGAAGATGATGGTCATCAGCAGCTTGCTGACCACGAGGGTGGCCGTGGCTTCGATCCAGCCCCGGCGCCACCGGCGGGCGACCTCCCAGCCGCCACCCGCGCCAGCGAACACCGCGAGGGTGACCATGACCAGAATGCCCACTTTTCTGACCATCATGACGCACCAATAGAGGAAGGCTCCGCAGGCGGCGCCGAGCCCGGCGAACGTCGCGACCAGCCAGCCCAGGCCGGACAGGGCCCCGATCTGGGACACCTTCACGATGCGGCGGACGGCAGTTTCGATGTTCAGGTGCGATGCGGCGAACAGGCCGTCGGACAAGGCATCGACGACTTCGATGGCGACCGTCGTCAGAGCGATGGCGCAGAAGGCGAACAAGACGCCCGACATGGTGCCGGTGAATGCCTGGGCAAGGGCCTGTCCGTCGCGTTTGACGGCGGCCCGGATGAGCTGCGCGCAGAACGTCCCGACCAGGATGACCAGGCCGATCGGCAGCAGCATCTCGTAGTTGTCGACGAACCATCCGGCCCGCAGATCGACCTTGGTGGTGCTATTGACGGCTTTGGCTGCCAGGTCGGCTGCTGCGGCGGCGAGTTCGCCGGCGCTCTTGGCCATCCAGTCGCCGATGGCTTTGCCGGGATCGCTCGCGAAATCGACGGCCTCACCGACAGCGCACAGCTTGTCCGCGAGAGGAAGTCGCAAAACCCAGGAAAGTTGGCCTCCTTACTTATCGGCGGGGTGGGTCACTGCGTGACGCTGGGGGCGATAGCGGCCAGGCGGCAGTCGTGGCTGGGCCGGCACTGCACGGCGAGGGTCACGGCGCGCTCCTCGGCTCCGCCGCCGCCCTTCTTCCACTCGATCTGCTGCCGCCCGTTGACGGTGACCACGTAGATGTACGCCTCGGTGATCGCGGAAGGGTCCTCGGCGAGCGCCTGCTTGAATGCACCGGGGTAGTGGCCTTCGGCGGCCGTGCCGGTGGCGTGCTGGTTCTGGTCGGCCATGCGGGACCACAGCAGTGGGTCGGGTACCTGGCCGGAGACGGACGCCCAGTCGGCGTACTTGGTCTCCTTGGTCATCCACGCGCCCATGCCTGCGAGCTGCTGGTCACGGTCGGTGTCGCGGGTGTCGTACGACCAGAGCATCGCCGCTGCCGCCTTGGCGAAGGCGACCGGTTCGCTGATCTGCGGTGGCTTGGGAACCGAACCCGACCCGGCCGCGGGCTTCGGGGCGGCCTCGGAGGGCGAGGAACTGCTCTTCTGGGATGGTGTGTTGGTGCTCTGGCGGTGCTCGCCGCGGCCGGTGAACCATGCGGTGGTGGCGGCGATGATGAGCAGCGCGGTGATGACCAGGGCGACGATCGCGACGCGCTTGTTGGCCGACCAGGTCACGCCGTACCCGGACAGGGAAGGGAATCGTTTCTGCATCAATGGACCTGCGACCCCAGGCTGGAGAAGAAGGCCACGATCCCGTTGGCGGCGCCAGGCCGAGCGCGGCGCCAGCCGCGACGACCGCACCCTTCTTGCCGTTGGCCTCGGCCTGGTGGCCTCCGGTGTGGTGACCCCAGGCCCACACGCCGAGGGACACGGCCAGGGCGCCGACGACGGCCACGATGCCGAAGAGATTGATGCTGTTGACGACGTTCTTCAGCACGGAAAGGCCGGGCAGCCCACCGCCCTTAGGCGAGACACCTGGGTCATAGGCGAGGAAGACGACGGCGCGGTCTGCAAGAGGTATGGACATGGGTGTGGCAGGACTCCTTGCGTGCACCGGCTGGGCAGAGGCCGGCGAAAGAGGGGTGAAGGAAGGGGAGTGGCGCGCGGGGCGCGAGAAGAGGGCCGGCGGGGCCGCCCGGTGGTGTCCGGGCGGCGTGCGGCGTCAGAGGACGCGGCGCGCGGCGAGGACGTCCCAGTCCTGATCGGAGCGATCCGGGTGGGCTTTGATGTGCGTGGTGCCTCGATGACGAGGCCCTCACCCATGTACATCCCGACATGCTCGGGCCGGGCGGCGGAGCCGCGGCTGAAGATCAGGTCTCCGGGCTTGAGGTTTTTCGCCGAGACGGCCTTGCCCTCGTTGACCTGCGTGTACGTGGTGCGGGTGAGCTTGACGTCGGCGTGCGCGTACGCCTGCTGCATCAGCGAGCTGCAGTCGCAGCGCCCCATCGGGTCAGGGCCGTGGGAGTCGGTGCACGACCCGCCCCACTGGTAGAGCGTGCCGAGCTGGTGCATGGCCCACTCGATGGCCACCCGCGCCTTGGGGGCGGCGTCCTTGGGGATCTTGTATCCCTTCGGGACGCTGCCCTCGGGGATCCGTCCGAAGGACGTGCCGTCCTGTCCGGTGCGCAGCTGCCGGCGCCGGACGCGGACTCCTTGTCCTTGCCCTTGGAAGGCTCGTCCTTGCCGGCGTTCGGGAACGTCTTGGCGATGGCCTTCTGCAGAGCGGTGGCGAGGTCCTCCCACTGCGCGTACGCGTCCGGGTAGCCGGACGCCTGGACAGCCTGTGCGGCCTGGGTGACCTTCATCTGCTGCCAGCCGTCGACCTTGAGCAGGTGCTTGTAGAACTGCTCGGACGCGTACACCGGGTCACGGATCTGCTGCGCGGTGCCCCACCCTGGCTGGGGCGCTGCTGGAATAGGCCGAGGCTGTCCCGGTCTCCGGAGTTGAGGTTGCGCAGCCGCGACTCCTGCATCGCGGTGGCGATGGCGACGATCTGGCCCTTCTTGGGCACGTCGAGGCTCAGGCCGGTGGCCACGATGGTCTGTGCGTTGGGGATCTGCTCGGCCGGAAGGTCCAGGCCCTGGATGTGGATGTCCTTGCCGGAGGCACTCGTCGAGGATCTTGGTGACTTCCTTGGTCACCTCGGCGGTGTCGAGGCCGGTCAGACATCCGCTGAACGAAGCGGTGGTCGCGGCTTCACTGGAGGACGCCATCATCATGGCGGTGCCGGCGAGCAGCAGCGGGAGAGGACGACGACGCCGATGCCGGCGGCTATGCCCTTCAACCCGGCCTGCCTCCCGGCAGACGGTCACGGGCCGGCGGACGGGGAGCGGGCAGGGAGGGTAGAGCGATATCACAAGCGAAGTCCTTGGTGAAGTCCCCGTCGGCGCGTGCCTTGTTGAGGAAAGGGCGCGACGGTCGGGGTGGTGGGTAGATCGAGGCCCGGGTGCACGGGTGCGAGTTGCCGCTCGCACCGGCACGGGGCGTCGGGTCAGGTGATCCAGGACATGGGAAATCTCCGTGAAGGCAGGGACGGGGATGTGCCATCGACGGTGTTCGTCGGGCAGTTCCAAAACAGTAAGGGCGGATCCCCGGTTGCCGAAATCGCCTCTGTTCGAGGCTCTGTCTCGGGATTTCGGCGTCGATAGCGCTCAACCGGGGATCGTGCCCTAAAGTTTTGGCTCCTCCCTCGCCTCCCGCTGCGCGGACCGCGGAGCCTTCTTGCCCGCATTCGGTCCAACGGGTCTCATCCAGGCGAGCCGGAGCGTCTATCCCGCGCCACCCAAACCGAATTGGGGTATCTCTTTGCCTTTTCCCTGCACCAGGGCGACGCACTCGGCGTCCTCGCCGAGCTGCCGGACAACTGCGTCGACTCCGTGATCACCGACCCGCCGTACAACAGTGGCGGGCGGACGGCGAAGGAGAGGACCTCCCGGTCCGCGAAGCAGTAGTACACCTCCGCCGATGCCGGGCACGAGCTGCCGGACTTCACAGGCGAGAACATGGACCAGAGGAGCTACGGCTTCTGGCTGACCCAGATCATGACCGAGGCGCACCGGCTCACCAAGGTCGGCGGCACTGCGCTGCTGTTCACCGACTGGCGGCAGCTGCCCATCACCACGGATGCCATCCAGGCCGCCGGGTGGCTCTGGCGCGGCGTGCTCGCCTGGCACAAGCCGCAGGCCAGGCCGCAGAAGGGGCGCTTCACCCAGAACTGCGAATTCATCATCTGGGCCAGCAACGGGCCGATCGACGCAGCCCGCAACCCCGTCTACCTGCCCGGCCTCTACAGTGCCTCGCAGCCCAGCGGCAAGGCACGGCAGCACATCACACAGAAGCCTGTCTCCGTCATGCGTGAGCTAGTGCAAATCGCTCCGCCGGGAGGCACGGTGCTCGACTTCACCTGCGGATCCGGCTCGACCGGAGTCGCGGCCCTGCTGGAGGGCCGCGATTTCATCGGTGTCGAGAAGAGCAAGACCTATGCCGAGATCGCTGCCGACCGGCTCACCGAGGCGCTGCAACAGACCCTTACCCAGGATGACTTGACTCTCACGGTCTGAGGCATCTTCTGCTGAGGCGGCGCGGCTCGGAGCGCGCTCTGTATGTGCACGGTCGTGCCGTGCGCAGAGTTATAGCAGCCAAGTCCCGGTTACCGAAACCGGGGATTCTCCGGATGGTAGGAGCCGTAATTCACGCCCTATGGCTGCGGCTCAAGGAGGCCCTTTTCGTGCCTGAATCCATAAAGCCCCCGGACGACGGGGAGACGGAACCGGTCAGGCTTCCGGACTCCGACCTGGAAAGCATCGAGGCGAGCGTCCGCAAACTGCTGGATCAGTCCGCGGAGCAGGCCCGCCAGCTCGACAGCCTCGCCTCCGCGCCACTGCCTGCGGACTCGCCGTTCGGCGCCTTCGGGATGCCGGGCATGTCGGGATTCGCGGGCCTGCCGTCTCCGCCCGCTCCGCCCGAGCCCCGCCCGATCCTGGAGCTGGAGGGCGAGGAGTACGAGGACGAACTGGACTCCTTGTCCGACTGGGTGGATGACTTCCTCATCCGGGTCTACGGGGCGGAGGTCACGACCGCCGCGCCGTGGTGCGAGCAGTGGCAGGAACACGCGGATGTCGTCGCCTGGCTCCACGCCCTGTGGCTCGCATACCAGCAGCACAAGGATCCGGAGGCGGGTCCGGCCGGTCTGTTCGTCTGGCACCGGGACTTCCTCACCCACGCCATGGCCACCGTGCGGGCGGCCGGCGGTCCGCTGTCCGCGTGCATGACCGACCCGGACCGGTCCGCGCACCGCCTGCTGCCCGGCCCGCCGCCTTCGAACCGGACCACCACGACCGAGGAGCCCGAGGAGCCCCAAGAAGCTGAGGAGCCCGAGGAGAACAGCGAACTCGGCCAGGCCGACGGATGACGGGCCGCGAGGACCGGCCGGCCTTCGGCCTCTCCTTCGACCCACGCGCCCTGACCGACCTGCTCCAAGCCCCCAGCGACATCCGGGACCTGGCCCTCGCCCAGCTCCAGGACCTGGTCGACGCACGCCTCTTCGGCACCAAGCTCACCCGCGATCTCGTCGGATGCCGCAAGGTCTACGTCGATCACCGCAACGCCTGGCGCATCGTCTACGCCCAGCGGCCGGCGCCCGCGAACTCCACGCACACCACCGAGATCCACGTCGTGGCCGTACGTCCGCGCGAGGCACACGACGTGTACGACACCGCCCGTGCCCGCCTGGGCATCAGACGTCTCCCGCTCGGAGAGCGCACCCACGCCGCTCGCACCCGCTCACCGCAGCTGACCACGCGCCAGCCCATACCCAAGCCCGGTCCACCGCCCTATGCGGTGCCCGGCCTTCCCCGACCCGCCTCCCCAACCCTGAAGGGCCCCGTTCGTTGACGCAGTTCCCCACCCTGATCGACCAGATCACCGCCGCCGTACTGGCACCGGCCGAGGTCACCGAGAACCCGCACCACCGCGCCATCCTCAACGTGTTCGTCGAGACCCAGGAACTCGACCGGCAGCTCGCCGAGTTGGCCGCCACAGACCTGCCCGGGGTCAGCGCCGGCGAGCAGCCGGACACGCTGACCGACCTGCTCATCGAGCGCATGGCAGCGGGGCCGAGCTGAGCGCACTGCTGTCCACCTCCTGCTGCTGCGCCTCCGCGTTCGAGCCCGAACCGCCGGGCGAGTACGACCCGGAGGAGGACGACGAGCCCGACTTCGACCCGGACTTCGAGGGCTTCGACGACTTCGAGGACCTGGACGACTTCGACGACCTCCACGAGGAGGCGGTCGAGGACTTCCTGTCCTGCCCCAGCCGCCCGCAGACCATCGTCCACGCCTGCCTCCATGTCTTCGACGCCCACGGCTCCCGGAGTACGTCAGCTCCGCGGAGCTGGTCGAGCGCCTGCGTGAACTGCCCGGTCACGCCGATACGCGCTGGCGCTACACCGACCTCAACGCTCTGCGGCTGTCCCTGATCCTGCGGCGCTCCCACGGAGTCCAGTCCCACAGGCCGCGGGCGGCCGACGGCAGCCGCTACCGGGCGTTCCGGCGCGCGGACCTGCTGGCCGCCCTCGCGGGCTGACCCTGCTGACGCACCCGCCCTCGCGCAGACCCGCCTGGTGACGGCCACGGACTGGGACATGGTCGCCGCCTTCCACGCGCAGTGCTCCGAGGCGAACCTGCTGCGCCGCTGGGGCCGAACTCGCCTTCTGCCCGCGACCTGACACGGCTGCTCGACCAGGCCAGATGCTGGATCGGGCTCGGCGCCGACGGGCGGCCACTGGCCCTCGTCTGCGTCGGGCCCGTCAGCCGGAGCCAGGCGTCGCCGACCTCGGACTGCAAGTCGCCGACGACCGGCACCGTCAGGGCATCGGCACGGCCCTTGCCTGGCAGGCATCGGCCGACGCCCGCGCGAGCGGAGCGCACACCCTCGCCGCGTTCACGCAGGCGTCCAACACAGCGATGCTCCGCCTCATGGACAGGCTGGGCCCGACCCGGCACACCCGCGACGGCGCGTACGTCGAGGTCCGTGTCGCTCTGGACGCGTCTGCTCCGGATCCAGAAATCCCTCCGCCATGACCTCATCCCTCCCGACCGGCCCACCCGGACCGCCCTCGATCACCGGATCGAGACCGCGGTGGCCCGGAGCGTCGAGGAGCTGCGGCAGCACCGCGACGACGGTCTCCTCGACGCGCCGCATGCCGCCTTGGCAGATGCTCACCGCGACCTCGTGGAGGCCGAGCGGGACGTCGGCTTCTACCGCGTCCGGCTCGCCCGCCTCGCCTCCAGCGATCTGCGCGTGGACCAGGCACTGTTCGCCCGGATCGACCGCACCCTCGACCAGCTGGCCCAGGCCGCCCGCCTACGAGAGGCGAAGCAGACCACTGCCGCCGCCGCTCTGGAGCCGATCGAGGCCGGCGCTCCCCGGCAGGTGCCCCGACAGATCCCGACCAAGGACGTCGCGGCCCTGCTGGCCATCGCCCAGGGCGCCAAGCTCCACGAACACCTCGTCACCCACCGGCTGGCCGTGGCGACGCCCACGCGCACCCGTATTTCCTACGCCCAGCTGCAGCGCCTGGAGGCGAACGGCCTCGTGGAGCGCGACATCTCGCACCCGATGCAAGCCGGACAGCCCGTCACTCTCACCGACGCCGGCCGAGCCGCCCTGACCGCTCCCCGCCGCGCCGGCCCACCCAGTGCCGCGCCCTCTCCGCCACCGGCCCTTCCAGCCTTTTCCCGTCCCCGCCGCTGAACGGCGCCGTGCACGCCACGCGCACGGCGCCCAGGCGTCATCGAACGAAAGCCGCGATGCCCAGCTACGAACCCGACTTCCGTCTCGACGGATACGAAGCCGTCAACAACAACGTCGCCGAACAGTTCTGGGGAGCATCGGCATCGAGCAGGACGACATGACCGTGCTCACCGAGCACCACAGCGCGGACGGAGAGCACAGCTTCTTCGTCATGCACAACCGGGCCGTCACCTGGGGTATCCCCGGGAACCCCAGATCGCCGCCCTGCACCTCAAGCGCGACCCGGCGACCCGCACCTTCCGTTTCGCCAGCGAGATGCTGCCGCTGCCGTCCATGGCGCAGTCCTGGCTCGTCGCCCGCGGCTGCCCCGAGGAGGAGATCCTCCTGCCCGACGATATGGGCACCGCCCCGCGAACGACGCCACCCGCGTGCTGGAGAAGCGTCTGCGCAGTGACGGCGACCACTTCGCGCTGCTCACCAGCCACACGTACGACAGCGAGCCGATCGAGACCACCGTGCTGCTGCGGGCCCTCGACGAGAAGGCGGCGCTGCCCTTCCGCGTGCTGCTCGAAGAGGTCGACAGCGACGCATGGACACACACGCTGCGCGAAGGCGGCTTCCAGACGTTCGAGGCCGCCACCCAGTGGTGGGAAGCGCACTGGAGGGGCGACAAGCCGCCGCTGCCCGCAGCCTCACCTGCGGCCCGGCACACCACTGTTGCGGCTACAGGCGTGCCGGCCCGCCCCGCACCGCCGCGCGGACCGAGCCGCTGAACTCCCCTCAGCGCACACGCCTTTCTGTCTTGAAACCGACGGAATGCCGCACGGTGCTTGTGAGGCGGCGCGGAACATAGCACGCAATCCCCGGTTACCGAAACCGGGGATTCTGCGGACTCTTGTTATCAGCCCGTACGGAATCCGCCTGGGGCTATTTCCGCATTCCCTCTTCATCGTCAGTTAGGACAAACTCCGTGCGCATTACTCGCGTTGCCGCTGCCGCAGCGGTCTGTGCGGCACTCGCGCTGCCCGCCGTCACCGCTACGGCCGCCAACGCCGCAGCTCCGGGCACCGTCGTTGCCTCCGCCTCGTGCCACAAGGCAGACCCGTACAAGGTGCACGGGACCAGCGCGGTCACCATCCGCTCGAAAGCGTCGTCGAAGTCGACCGCCGTCGGAGTCCTCTACCGGAGCCACAAGTTCACCGTCCACAAGAAGACCAAGGCCGGCTCGTGGGTCTACATCACGGACAAGAAGACCGGCGTAACAGGCTGGGTGTCCGGCACGTACGTCTACCGGACCGTCTACATGTGCCTGGACTGACCAGCCGCGCCCCAATTTCCCATTCCTGCACCGGAATCCTCGAAATGAAGGGAGCCACGCTGTGCCCGACACCAGCGAAGACGTGATGAGCGTCCTCACCGAGCGCATCGAGGACCGATTCCAGATGCCGCTCGCCGACCTGCGCCGGGCGGTTGAGGCGGCACCGCAGGCCAACCCCGAGGCCACCACCCTCGTGCACTGGCACGGCCTGCTCGCCGAAACGCAGCAGGCACTCGACACCGCGGAAGACGCGCTCGTCGAGGCGCTGGGCACCAGCCTGCCGACGTACTCGACGATCCCGTCATGGAGCTGGCCCACCAGGTCAACTCCGCTGTCGCCTCCCGCGACGGCCGCGCCATGGTCGTGAATTACCTCCTCGACCCCAACGCACCCGGTAAGCGAGGCACCGGCGCGTGGCGCGGTGCGTCCCCGCAGCCCGCCGTGCTCCGGCCCTGCCTACCTCCCGCCCACGCTGCCCAGCGCGCGGAACACGACAGCGCGAGGGGCAGCACGGTGAGCGTCATCGACAAATCGACCAGCCGCGATGCGGCACTGCAGGAAGCGTTCGGCGCCGAAGTGGACGCGCTGTACGCGCAGTCAGCCGGCGATGAGGCGAATGCCGCACTCCGGTGCGCACTGGAGCTGCGGAGCTTCCTCGCCGTCGCCGAGGAGCACCTGGAGCGGGTGCACAACATCGCCGAGTCCGACTGCCAGATGGGCGAGCTGTCCAGCGACGACTTGCACCGTCACGACCAGTGGATTGAGGCCGCTGAGGCCAATTGCGACCTCTACGGATCCGCCCTCGACGAGCTGCTCCTCACCATGCCGCCGCCGAGCCACCCGAACGTTCCGCGCGCCGGGCCGCGACCAAGGTCACCGCCACAGCGCCGCCAGCCCCGGCCGGACCCAGAGCCGGGGCGGTGCAGGCCCGACGCCCCTGAAAGCCACACCGATTGCCCCAGCCAGACGACCCCGCCCACGCCGTTTCCCAGATCATCGCCCAGCGCATCGAGGCGCTGTACGGACAGCCGCTCGCTGAACTCGAAGCCCTCGCCGACGTCCCCGAGAGCACCCTGCTCGCCGCCCTGACCGGCAACCACAGCGCCCTGGCCTTCGCCGAACGCAACATCGCCTTCCAGCTGGAACGCCTGCGCGAACTCACCTCCCCGACAGGGAGATCGGCCAGTTCGATGCCGGTCACATCCTCGACTGCGCCCGCCGCATCGCGGAGTCCGTCGCCACCCGCGACGCCTACGCCAAGAGCACCGGCGCCGTCCTGGCGGCCTGCGCCGCGCCACGGCCCCGGACACTCAACCCCGGCTCCGCCCGTGCCCGCGGCCCCGACGGCCGCCGCCTCCCGCACCCGCTGATCCACTCGTCCCGCTTGAGGAGCCCCTCCCTTGGCCACCACCGCGCCGCCCCCTCCGCATCGCACGACCTCTCCGGCGTCACCAAGACCCTGGATCTCCTCGCCCCACGCTGGAGCGTGTGGGTGCTGATGACCCTCTCCTCGCAGACACTGCGCTACGCCGAGATCAAGCCCCGGCTCCCGTGGCTCGCGGACGGCCAGCTCCACCCCGGCTGCGCCACCTCACCAGCGCCCGCGTGGTCGAGCGCACGGAGTACGCCCCGCGCCACGTCACCTACGGCCTCACCAGCCGCGGCGCTGCTCTGATGCCGGTCCTCGCCACGATCGCGTCCTGGGGCGACACGTACTGGAGAAGGACCTGGTCGCCAACAAGACCACCGGTGAGATGGAGCCCGAGCGGGTCCCGCCGGCGCAGAACATCGACGATGCGCTCGCCCTGATCGCGCCGCGGCACGCCACCCCGATCCTGTGGTCCCTGCAGGCCCGGGGCAGCGCGACCGCCAAGACCCTGGCCACCGAAGCCATGCCCGGCTACGGGCTGACCGCCGTCTACAAGCCGCTGGAGCGACTTGCCGCCGACGGCCTCATCACGGCCGGCGGCTCCGGCGATTACCAGCTGTCCGCCAGCGGCCGGGCACTTTCCCCGTGTTCCAGGCGATCTCCGCCTGGGCCGCTGGCCCGCCCGCCGAGACCGATGCCCGTCGGACTCGGGGCAGGGCCTGGCTCCGTCGCAGAACCGTTCCGGCCCCTGGGCGACCACCCCGTCGCGGCGTACGACACCCGCAGTTCCCGCAGTACGGTCCGCCGGCCCCGCCCTGACCACCACGGCCCCGGACAGCCCGGCGTGGAAAACGGGCGACCTCTTCTCCCACCAGATACCCGCCCGTCCGGTCTGCCCGGCAGGAGGCCGCGCCGATGACCCGCGCCCTGCCCGACAGCCTCCTGCACGAACGCCGAGCCATTCGGACCCTCACCCTGCCGGGCCTGATACGCCTGATCACCGAGATCGACGACAACGGTCCCATCAGCTACCGGCGCGGCAGCCTGCAAGGTGCCTTGGGCGACCTCACTCCCGGGCAACTGCGCCACGCTATCGACACCGCCCGCGCCCTCAACCTGGTGCACTCCGACGAAACGACCCCCGACCGCTACCGGCTCACCGAGAGCGGCGAGGCCCTCGCCGAGGTCTACGACACCGCGGCCCGCTGGGCCCGCGCCCGCCAACTTCCGCCGCCACGGTCGACTTCGTCACCCGGGTCCAGCACACCCTCCAGCTGCACAGCCGCGACCCGCACCCGAGCGGGCCGACGCCGGAGCCATCGGCACCTCGGAACGCCCTGACCGACTGGCTGCAGTCCAACCCCGCGCCCTGCACCACGCCGACGCCCGCTCCTCTCAGGGCCCGCGGAAGGCGGCGCGCTGCGTGAGAACCCGTGTCGGACCGCGGCATGCCCGCCGCCGGTCCCCACCCTGCTGCGCGGCATCTACCTGCCCGCAGCATGGACGCCGGCGCGCTGGCCATGAGCACGTACGGCATCCCCTGCTGGTGCTCGCCACCACCAACTCCGCCGCACTGACCGGTCTCGCGTTCACGCTGGAGTGGGTCCCGCGCCTCGGCGCTTTCGCCCTCGCCGGGGCGATGACCGACCGCTACGGCACCACCCGCGTCTTCCGCCTCGCCTCCGGGACACGAGCAGTCGTCGTCCTGGCCGCCGCGCTGGCCCTGCCCGAACTACAGGGCGGTCTCAGCACCACCATCACGGTCATGGCGCTCGCCGCCCTGACCGGCGTGCTCACAGAGTTCTCCTACATCGCCGCCGAAACCGCGGGCGGCGTGGCCAGTCGCGCGGCCGGCGAGCGTGCCCACCGCGTGCAGTCCGTACTGCTCGGCATCGACCAGGTCGGTACCCTGGCCGGCCCGCACTCGCCGGCCTGCTCCTGGAGCAGGCCGGGGCATCCGGATGCTGACCATGATCGCCGCCTTCTCCTCCTCGCCTGCGCGTTCGCCCCCGGCAACCCGCCCAGCAGCGCACCACCGCTCCGGAGCCCATCCTCAGGGGCTCCACACCGGCTGGACAACGCTCAAGTCGCTCCCCGCGCTGGCCTGGCTGATCACCGGGCTGACCCTGTCGAACCTGGCAGTCGGCCTCCTCCAGGCCGCGGCCCCGGTCATCGTGGTCAAGCAGCTCGGACACTCCAGCGCCGACGTGGGCGTGATCTGGTCCGTAGCCGCCGCAGCAACACTGGTCACGGTCGCCGTCTGCCGACGCGCCATCGACCGGTGGGGCCTATGGCCGGTCGGTGCTCTCCGCCTCCATCGCCGCCAGCGCCTGCCTGGCCGTCTCACTGACCCACACCTACACCGCGTACCTTGTGCTGATCGCGGTGCTCATGGCCAGCGAGGGCGGCATGACCGTCGTACTGCGCACCCTGCGCTCCCACCTCATCCCCGCCGAGGTGTTCGGCAGCACCCTCTCGTTGACGATCCTCGTCCTCCTGCTGCCCTTTCCGGTGGCCGGAGTCCTCATTGCCGCTGTGCCGCCCACCCTGCTCGGCCACGTGATCACCGGCTGCGCCGTTCTGCAGGCCCTCGGCCTGTTCATCGCCTTCGCGCGCCTGCGCACCCTTCCCGGCCTGCGCACCTCCCTCGCCTGACCTGCCGGCCGCCCCACCGTTCACCTTGGAGACCCATCCGATGCCCACGACCGACGCCACGGCGACCCAGACCGTACTTCCGGTGTTTCGTCCCTCGCTTCGCGCCGGCTCCCGGCCCACGCTCACCGACCAGTTCCTGGCCTACGACTCCGAGCACCCCTACGTCTACCGGGCCCTGGAGCGGCTGACCGCCGAGCGGATAGCCGCCGGCGCCACCCGCATCGGGCTCAAGGGCCTCTTCGAAGAACTGCGGTGGCGGCTGCCCCAGGGCGTGCGCGGCCTCAACAACAACTACACCGCGTTCTACGCCCGCAAGTTGATCGAGGACCACCCCACTGGGCTCCCGCCTTCGAGCTGCGCCGCCGCCGCCCCCTGTACTCCTGCGCGTCATCTCTCAACTACGCCTCAGCTCATCCACTTTGGAGTGCCTCCTTGCCCTCTCGCACCATCCTCATCACGACGACCTCCGGATCGGAGGCGCAGGCGTACCGCGGCTACTGTCTCGAAAGCGTCGCCGCGTCCTACGACATCGTGCTGATCACCCCGGCGAGCCCACGTGGGAAAAGGAATTCATCAGCGACTTCGAGATCGCCGACCCCGACGACGCCGAGGCGCTCGCCCAGGCCGGTCGGGCCCTGGCCGACCGCCACCAGCTGGCTGGCGTGGCGACGTGGACCGAGTGGTACCTCACCCAGACCGCCCGCCTCGCACGCCGGCTCGGCCTGCCCACGAACAGTCCGGAGGTGATGGAGGCGGCCCGCAACAAGGCCACCGCCCGCACCTTGTTCGCCCGGCACGGAGTCCCCTCGGCCTCCTCCATGACCGCACGCACACTGCTGGAGGCAGCGCTTGCCGCCGAGACCATCGGCTACCCCATGGTCCTCAAGCCCGCTGCCCGCGCCGCCAGCATCGGCGTCATCCGCGTGAACCGCGCGGAGGAACTACCCGCCGGCTTCGAATTCGCCTCGGCGGGAGCGCGCGACGGAATCGAAAGCACCCACGTCCTGGTAGAGGAATACCTCGACGGCCCGGAAGTGAGCGTCGAGTGCGTCACGCACCGCGGCCACACCACCGCGGTCGCCGTCACCCGCAAGACCCTCGGCGACCCACCGTTCTTCGAAGAGGTCGCCCACTGCGTCGACGCGGCCGACCCACTGCTCGCCCAGGTCGCCCCGTCGCGGCGGCAGCCGTCAAGGCGCTCGGCATCACCGACGGCGTCCAGCACGTCGAGATGCGCCTGGTGAACGGGCGCCCGCGCCTGGTCGAGGTCAACGCCCGCCTGGGCGGCGACATGATCGGCCACCTCGTGCGCCTGGCTACCGGCGTCGACCTCCCCGCGCCGCCGCTGACGTGGCCTGCGGACTGGCTCCCGACCTCACTTCGACACGCAGCCGGGCGGCGGCGATCCGGCTGGTCTACCCGCCTACTCCGGCACCCTCACCGAGCGCCATCTCGACGACACATTCCCCTGGCTCGAGCGCGTCAGCTTCCAGCAGGAAGTCGGCGACCGCCTCGTCCTGCCGCAGGACGGCGGCGACATGTTCACCGCCCGCATCGGCTACCTGATCACCACCGGCGCCAACGCCGCAGACGCGCAGGCCCGCTCCACCGAGGCGTACCGGCACCTGGCCGTCCAGGTCACCCCGCCTAGAGCCTCCCCGCGCGCCCGCCCCGACCCTCCCGGATGTCCATTGACCGATCCCGAACTCGACATCGACGGCGATGTCTACGTCTTCCCCGCTACCTGGCCGGCACCACCGGCATCGGCGACCCGCCCTTGAGCCCTTGATGCAGCTCGGCTGGGAGCTGACCCACGACGACCTCGGCAACGCCTACCTCAACGCCCCCGACCACAAGGTCCGTCTCGGCTTCCTGCCCGAAGGCGACGACGACGGACTGTGGCGTATCAACGCCTACGTGGATCGCTTCGGGCCGCCCGCCTGGGGCGTCAGCTTCAACGACAGCTGCCCCACCGAGTTCGTCACCGCCTTCACCACGGCCCTGGCCCAGGCATACCAGGACGGGACCGAGCACTACCTCGCCCAGCCCGACCCCACGGACCCCGAACTCGCCGCCTTCAACGCGGTCGCCCCTCTGATCAACCGCGGCTGGCAGATCCAGCATCCACGGTGGGGTGTGATGGAACTGCAGACCCCGGACGGGATGGCCGGCCTGGAATACGCCACCGGCCGGCTCGACGCGGAGAGGGAACTCACCACGCTGGAGGCCCGCTGGTACATGTGGGGCGGCCCGAAGAACGGATACGCCCGCTGGTACGCCACCGCCTCCACCAACACCCCGACGCCGCTGGTGAAGGCCATCACCCAGAGCGTGTCCGACCCCGCGCCGCTGCCGCGCTGGAAGGACTTCCTGTCGCGCGGACTGCGTGATCACGCCCAGCTCGTGCCCGTCACACCGCCGCCCCCGGTGCCCACACCCTCGACGTCCACCGCACCGCGCCGAGACGGCGTCCCGCGCTCACCACGCGCAGCGTCCCGCGCTGGAGCACCACCACGACCCCTTCAGCAATCTTGCCCGCGCGTCCTCCAGCCCGCGCCGCTGACCTGCCAGATCGCCCCTTTGCCTGTGAGGTCATGTGCCCTTCACGCACAGCAGTTCTTCGATGACGTCCTCGAACTGCCCTTCTACCAGTACGCCATCGTCGGCGACCCCTGTACGCAGCCCCGCAGCCGAACTCGGAGCTGCGGCTGTGCATCGGCTTCGCCCCGACCATCCGCCACGGCGAGTACGACGGACTGCGCCTGCGTGTCGTCCACCCCGAGCAGGGTGTCCTCGACACCGCGATCCTTCGCTTCGCCGACCACGGCACCTTTGAACGCCGCGACACCGCCCGCGGGCTCGTGGCCGGCCGCGACGGCTACGCCGTCATCCGGGACTGGCACGCAAACAGCAGCCAGCCGCCGTGGCACGGCGCGGACGGCACGGGCTGCGCACCGCGATCGAGCAGTACGCCCACGTCTGGTTCTCGGAGCCTGCCGTGTCCCGACCGCCAGCCCGACCGGTCGCCCAGCCCACACCCACCACCGCGTTTTCGCACCGCAGCCGCTGACCACCCACCTCGCCACGGAGTTCCGGATGTCCCCGCCCCGATGGTTCCCCGCGCACCGATAGCCACCGCCGGCCACCGCGGTCTCTGGCCCGCCTCCGCCGTCGGGCCCGAACGGATTCTGGATCACGGATCCTGCGTTCCGTGACCGGCTGCACAGCGCGACGCTGACCCTCCTCGACATCGTCGAGGACTGTCTGAACGATGACGACGTCCCGCTTACCGAAGTCCTCGGCGGTGCCCGCGACCACGCCGAGCACATGCTCGGTGTCCCCAGCACCTACGGCGTCCTGGTCGAAGCCGAGGCCGCAGCGCAGATCGTGCAGGCCGCCGGCCTCGACGCCGGCTCCCCTTCGGTCTGGCCATCGCCCAGGGCCTGTCCGGCATCGAGCAGCTGCCCGTACAGCAGCAACAGCAGCTCGTCCGTGCCGCAGCCCGCAGATACGCGATCACCGCGCCTTCCCGTTCGCCGGCCGCCCCGGCGACAGCACCTCCGCGCCCGGCGCCTGGCCGCTCCCGCTGAATCACCACCCTGCTCCGTCAACCGCACGTGTTCCCTTGGAGAGTCCTTACTTGCGCATCCGCTCCCTTCGCACCCTTCCAGCTGCTGTCGCCGTCGCCGCCACGGTGACCGGCAGCCTGTCCTGGGCGCCGACCGCCTCGGCCCAGAGCCCCGGTCCCACCCGTCCACTTCCGCGTCCTCGGCTCCGAAGAGCGCGGGCGAGACGGAGTCCGGCGGCGTGGCCATCCTGAAGAAGGACCCCGGCGGCGACGTAGTCGCCGGGGCGGCCTTCACTCTTCGACTCCGCGGGGAAGGAGGCTGCCAGCGGCAAGACCAACGCCCAGGGGCAGCTCACCCTGCAGGACCTTGCTCCCGGGTCTACCGCCTCAAGGAGACCTCCAGCGGCAGCCCGTTGCATGACACTGTCGACGACCAGGACGTGATCGTCACTCCCGGCGTCGACACGCCCCTGACGATCGTGGATCCGTTCAAGGACGCCTCGGTCCTGCTGAAGGCCAAGGACGACAAGACCGGCAAGCTGCTGGCCGGATCCACGGTCAACATCGGCAGCGGCGACAAGACCCTCCTGACGCTGACCACCGGCTCCGACGGCACGGCAAGCGGCAAGCTGCCCTCAATTCCCGTACCAGCGGCGACTTCTGGGTCAAGCAAGTCAAGGCGCCCGACGGCTACGAGATCTACAAGCCGTCGAAGGCGTTCAAGGCCAAGCCGGGCGATCCCGTGACGGTGACCGTCACCAACGCCAAGACCGCCACCACCCGCCGCCCACGGAGAAGCCCACCGACAAGCCGAGCGGCAAGCCCACCGACAAGCCGAGTGACCGGCCCACGCCGGGCAAGCCCGGCAAGGACGAGGACACCCGGCCCCGTCGGCTTCGGCTTCGGCCACGGACACCCCGACCACCGACGAGACCGCGTCGAGCACCGCGGCCCCACCCCGCGGGCTCGCTTGCGCACACCGGCGCGGACGCCACCCGTGGATGATCGGCGGCGCCGGGTGCTGATCGCCGCCGGCGGAGGTGCCCTCTTCGCGGCCCGCCGACGTCGTACGGACGACTCCACCGACGGAAACTAACCTGCCCGCCCCCATCGCTGAAGGCCCCGGATTCCATGATTCCGGGGCTTTGCGTGGGCGCGTGGGTGGACAGCCCGATCGAGTCGGTTCCCGTAGCCGGACGCTGCTGAGATGCCGCGCACGGCTGGCACGGACGCGACATCTCCCTGTTGCTCAGGTCAGCACGAGGAGACAGACATGTGGACCAGGTGGAGGAGTTCGCGGACCAGCCCGCCGGCCAACGTGGCGGTAGCGGCGTAGAGCGCTGCTTGCCCAAGGCCCACGACAAGACGGTGGCGGGCGCGTCGCCGCTTCGGGGCGGGGCGGTGCGTACGGTGGGACATGACGGTCTCCGTTCAGGGGATGTGTCGGCTGCCCCGCACCGCGTGTTCCTGGCAGGGATACAGTGCGGGGCGCAGTTTCTGCTGGATCCAAGCCTTACGGGTGACGTGTGCTGAACGCAGCTTTCAGGGTTCGAATCTCGATGTAAGTTCGGCCCCATGAAAGGCGATCAGGCCACCACGTGGACCGAGGAACGTCGGCCGACCTGGTCGCCGACGCGCTCGCGATGGGTGTGAAAGCCAGTCTCAGAATGGTGACCTCCTGGGTCGAGGACGGCATGCTAGTGCCACACCAGGCAACGTTCGCCCTGCGCCAACGTGACGCGGTGTCAGCGGCGGACGAGTGCGCGTGCATGACATCGATGACGCGAGGACCGGTGACCGTTGCGGATCATCCGGCTCATTCGTCAGTGGCCTATCCGGTGGGCAAGGCGGTTGAGATAATCGCGATGGCGGGCATTGCTGCTGTACTGCTCGCTACAGGAGCCATACGAATGTGAGGAGCATGTGGTGCAAGGCAGAGCGACAAGGCGAGCCGCGCCCATGCAGATTCTGCTGCTGCTAATGGCGGTTGGGTGCTCCGGATCGACTCCTCAGATCCTCATCCACCACCGACCGCTTCTACGCTGCGACCTGATGCAGCGTTGGCGGACGCAGCGTGTCCTGTCACCGCTCTGAACACCACAGCCACTGTGCCGCCCGCCCTCCACGACATGGACAAGAAACAACAGTGGCATGGTGCTGCTGACTTGTGGGTTCGTATCCCCACCCTGGGCTCCACTGCCCGCAGCGCAGAAGGATACCGAGCGAAGTATGTGTCGGTCACTCTCGACGAGCAGGGGAAGGTGACTGACCGCAAGGGGCCGCCGACGGTGAGCGCCGAGCGGGTAGATGGTTCCGGCACCGCTCGCGGTAGCACCGGTGGCTACGCATCTGCCGAGAAGGACAACGGCCGCAGGATCCGCTGGTGGCCCACCACCATTGATTTCCCCGACGGTGGATGTTGGTTAGTGACTGAAGTTCTCGGATCAACCACAGTCCGCGTCCTCCTGCGCGTGCCCACGCCATGAACCAGGCCTCGCCGGATCAGGCGACGTTTGCCCTGTCGACGACTGCGCGTAGGCGCCGGTCGTCGGCGTGGCGGTTTCGCCAGATGATGTAGCGGCGGATCATGCTGCCCTGTTCCTTGTGGTCGGCGTGGTCGGTGCCGTCGAGGGTGAAGTAGCGCAGGGCTGTGAACTGGGCCTCGATGCGGTTGAGCCAGGAACTGTTGGTCGGTGTGTAGGCCATCTCGACGTTGTTCGCAGCGGCCCAGGTGCCGACCCGCTGGCATTTCTTCGTGGTCAGGTGAGGGGAGAAGTTGTCGCTGATGATCGCGATCCGGACCTCTCGCGGGTAGAGGGTGCGGAGGTAGCGGCAGAACTCCAGGAACTGCGTCCGCTTCTTGACCGGCTTGATGTGACCGTAGAGCTTGTCCTTAGCCAGGTCCAGGGCGGCGAACAGGTGCCGCACTCCGCCGTAGCGGTTGTAGGTGGCCCGAGCCGCCGGCGGGTTCACGGTCGGGATCCCTGTGCTTGCCTCCGCGTTCGGCCCACTGCCTCCCCGGGTGCGGCATCAGGTTGAGCGGTCCGAACTCGTCCATGCAGAAGATGACTTCGGGTTCGCCGTCCTCGGTATGACCTCGCCGTCGGCGATCGCGTAGAGGTGCTCGACCCGGGCCTTCTTGGCCGCGTAGTCGGGATCGCTGGAGGTCTTCCAGGTTTTCAGGCGTTGAAAGGAGACGCCTTCCTCGCGGAGCAGGATGCGCAGGCCCTCGTGGCTGATGTCGTCGACCACCCCTCGGCTACCAGGAAGTCCGCCAGCTTGGTCAGGCTCCAGGTCGAGAACGGCAGGTCGTGCTCGGTCGGCTTCGACTTCGCGATCTTCTTGATCTCGCGGCGTTCAGGCAGCGTGAACGTCTTCGGCCGGCCGCCGGAATACTTCGGATACAGCGAGTCGAAGCCGTCCGTGTTGAAGTTGTGGATCACATCCCGGACGCGGTCGTCGCTGGTGAACGACACCTCGGCGATCCTCGCCACCGGCATGCCCTGTGCGGACAGCAGGACCATCTGGGCCCGCCGCCAGGTCACCACCGACCCAGTGCCCCTGCGGATGATCCGCAGCAGCCGCCGCCCTCGTCATCATCGATCTCACGAACCTGCACTCGTATCGCCACCCGGACAGGGTGACCGTCCCACGCCGCCCGGCAAAGCACCCGGACGGTGCGTCACATCACAACAGGGCCAACGTTGCCTGACTCAGCACTAGCCAACCCCGAGCCGCGCAAGACCAGCGTGCACGGCAGCGATCCGCGGATCTTCCCGCCCGAGCAACGCGAGTTGTTCACCAGACTTCTTGAGGCCCGGGAGCGCTCCCCTGGGGCGCATCCCGCAGCGCGCTCTAATCCGCGTCGTGCTGTTCCTGTGGCTGATCGACGACACGATCGTGCCCACCCGCAGGCGCGCCGAGCCTGGCGTACCCATGCACGCGCCGCCGGGCAGACGACCGCCGTCCGACGAGGCCAAAACGTTCGCATCCTGGTCGAGCAACTTGCCCACCCTCAGCCACCCATAAGCAACGGCGCGCCGCCCAGCTCGTCATCGAGGAGGGCGAGCGGACCGGGTGGATCGACATCAACAGACTGACCTCGGTCCTCACGGAGCTGAACTCGCCCTGGTCGACTCAGTCGGGTATGCCGAGGATCGAACGAGCGCTTCCTGGCCCATTCGGGCCGATCTCTGTCCAGCACCACATCGCCATGTGGAAGGCCCGCCAGCAAACCTTCCGCAGCCTCCGGCACGAGGAGATCGACGAAACCGAACTCGACCGAGTACGTACCGTATACAGGCCGAGTTGGGCCGACTACCAGGCCAGCCGGCCCACCATGGCAACCATCGGTGCAGGAGAGTTCGCGGCGTACTTCGCAGAGCCCGACACGATGGAAGGTCACGCGATCGAGGCGGTCGATGCCTTCGTGGGAACTCTCGCCGGAGAACTCGGACTGATCGAAGCCGCCTCCCATGCCACAGAGTCGGCACGTCTCAGACTGGCGCACTGACGGTCCCCGAGGCCGCGCTCCACCGCAATCGCCGCCGCCCACTGTCCCACGACCCTCACCTGGGCGTCTCGGTGGCCGTTGACAGAGCACGGCCGGAGCATAGGAGGGATGGTCTCGTTGACAGATTCCCGGGCTGTTGGGCAGGGGCTTCATGGTGCGTTCGGGTGGAAGTTGTCGGAATCGGCTTGGTGGACGGTGCGCGGTGCCTTCAGGTCCCCGGCCCGCCCTGCTGCCCCGCATTCCCGCCCACGAGGGGCGGCCGTTCGTCCATATGAATAGACACGCGGCACCGAACATGCGAGCCCACAGTCCCAGGGCCGTACTAAGAGCGCCCTGGCGACCATAGAAGCGATGGCACGCTGAGGGCCCAACTTGCTGAAATCCCGGAGATCACCCTATGAACGCCACCCCGCCGCCGACGCCCAGGGAGCCGAAACAGCCGGGCAACGTACCGGCGGCTGTCTGTGCGGCCGTATCCGTTTCACCACCCGAGGTCCAGCTGTCTTCCCCACACCTGTGCCTGCCGCCACTGTCAAAAGCTCGGCGGTACACCGGTGATGTGGTGGGTGGGATTCCAGACGGTCACCTGGACCGGTGAAGGCGGCGAGCCGACCTGGTACGAGACCTTCGAAGGCAAGGCGAAACGCGGCTTCTGCCCGACCTGCGTTATGCAAGCACTACATGTGTCCAACCTTGAAGTGTCTCGTCTGAAGCGGAGGCGGCGGCGACCCTGTGTCTCACGCCTGCGTGAACCGGACGGATCTGTCCGGCGCGTGTCCAAGCCTGTGCCGGGGAGTCGGCAATGCGGGTCTACCGCAGGGCCGTACGACGCCGTCGGAGTGCTCGGCGAGCTGGGTGCGGAGCTTTCGCGCGTCTTCCACCAGCTCCTCATTGAGCAACGTCAGGACCTGGATCTGGTTGGCGTAGATGGCGACGGTGTCCTTCAGTTCGCGGATTTCCGCCGCCCTGTCTGCACGGAGCGTGCGCATCTCCTTGCGCAGGACGGTGAGCTCGGTCTTGAGCTCGTCGACTTCCGGGCGCTTGACCTCCGGGATGGCCAGGATTTCCTTCACGGCGGCCGCCACCGGCGAGCGGTAGTACGAGGCTCGGGAGACGCCGGCCTCGGCGGCGATGTTCATCGCGGTGACCGACCCGTCGGTGATCTCCGGCTGGCCGTCCAGCAGCCGCTCGAAGGCCCTCATGATCTGCCGGTCGCGGTCGGTCAAGTCCGGGTTGTCGCGGGCCAACCGGGCGAAGACACTCTGGGTGCTTCGTGAGGTGGTCATACGCGGGCACCGCCCTCGTCGTTGAGTTCCTCGATGGCGCAGTCCAGCATGGTGATGAACTCGCCGATAGCGGCCTGCTGGTGCGGCGGCAGGCTCTCGGTGTCCTTGAACTCTTCGCGGGCCAAGTCGCGGCTCTGGCGGTAACGGGGCAGATGGACTGAGGAGCGTCGTGAGTTCGGGCAGGTCAGACACATATTGAGCATGGGTAGGGGCCGTCCGACGGATTTCGCGCGCTTGCCGCATACCGCGGTCTCGGCGTGATGGAAGCAGTCGTTGAGAGCGCCGGGGTGCAGGGTGCGGGTCAGATGCCGCAGCATGGTCCGCAACCGTTCCGGGCTGGCGACTACGCCGGGTAGGTCCCCAAGTTCCGCGCGGATGCGGTCGAATTCGACTTCGACCCGCTTGACCGCGCCGCCGGCGGACCGGCCGCCCTCGTTCCAGTCGTGGTACAGGTCCTCGACGTAGTCCAACAGGGCGACGGCCTTGTCGGCGGCCACCTCGTCGGCGAAACCGGAAGCCGAAGTCCCGGCATATCCCTCGAAGATCACATGGCTGGCGTGCTTGTACTGCCGAGTTCCGGCGACGACCCCGAAGGGCTGGTTGGCTATGTGCCAGGACAGTGTGCGCCGGAACTGCCGTGTGTCGAACGACCAGGCCAGGGGTTCTCGTCCGTAGCTTCGTTGTCCACTCTGCTGTCGACGGGCTCTGTCGCGGTGTCGAATTCCAGGTCATTCGCCATCGGAAGCGGGATGTAGGGACCCTCCGGTGTGCTGAACAGGATGTTCAGATGGTCGCGGAAGTTCTTGAGGCGGCGGGGCATCTTGGACAGAAGGACGTAGTCCGTGCGCTGCCGGTATCCGAACAGGTGCGTCGGGTCGTCGTTGATGAGCTTCAGCACCTCGACGGCTTTGTGGACGATGTCCAGGACCACCCAGTCGGCCTCGTCACCGGAGAGCTTGCGGTTTTGAAGACACGTCCGCGGATTCTGTACCGGGTTCGGCCGTCGGTGCCGACCTCGGTGAACGCGCAATTGCGTCCCAGTTCCCGTACTTCCATGTCGCGCATACCTGAGAGATAGGCGATGACGATCCAGCATGAGACACGCAGTTGAACGATTTCCGTTTTCATCGAGCTTGCGCTCAACGAGGCCCGCCAGGGTCTGCCGGTCGCTGGCCACAGTGCCCGAGCGGCGAGGCCGCCCTGTTCCCAGCCCAACTCGTTGCCGGCGTCCACGAGCAGTGGTCGCAGGTGATGGATGGACCGGGTGCCACTCAGGTGCCTGATCATGGCCAGGTTCGGAGCTTGGACTATCCCGTCGATGACTGCAGCGTCGGGGCTGTGTGATGCTGCTCCAGCGGGAGAGCCGGTAGGCCGCGGCCTTCCGCCCGCCGCTGGGCGATGAACTGCTCGATCTTTTCCCGTGTCAGGCTGCCACCTCTACCGAATGGCACCGGCATGGCCTCAGCCTTCAGCGCTTCCCTCATACAAGACAGCTCCTCGCGGGCAGCCAACAGGTCGTGGCTGGCGAACTGCACGTAGAACACGGCTGCGGCCAGGAAGGGCCGCATGATTTCCTCAGGGATGCGGGGGTGCTGTTTTCATGATTGGTCGTCACTCCGGAGATCTGCCGGGCGGTGCGATAGGGCCAGGGCCTGATAGTGAGCCGGTCGTAGGACAGATACGGGCCGAACTCGGCCAGTCGTTTGAGCGTGTTGACCTGATCCTCGACCACGGCGGGACTCGACGATCGCAGTAGGGGAGCAGGGCCTCCAAGTGCTCGCGGCCCACGTCCTGGAGCCGTTGAACACCAATTGCGCGCAGATTCGTCCAGACATGGGTCAGAGTGCCGATCACGTGCGGGAGCGAGGTGGGCTTCGCTGGCCGAAGCTGGTTGCCCGGCGTCTTACGCAGGAGCGCGAACGCGTACTCCTTCGCCGTGTGCCGCTGAAGGCCATCCTCGAAGACGAGGAAGTTCACCCGGCCGTGTTCTGTGGTCCGCGGCACGAATTCCCGCAGATCCCAAAGGTCGTCGGCGAACCGGGGCCCCGGTTTACCTTGCCCGCGGTGAGCTTCTCTGGCAGCACGAAGTCATCCGGGGCCGGGCCTGTCCGCACCGGGAGCGAGGTCTTGAACTCGGGAGTCACTGGATCATCTCCAGGAAGGAAGCGGGCAGGGCTAGCCGAGGACCGCCGGCCTCGGCAATCGCACGGGCGGTGGTGACCTGGAGTGTGCTGAACCGGTTCAGCACACCGGTGGTGATGCGCTCATGGGCCAGGCCGAACCGGGCTTGCCACTCGGGGACCGAGAACTCCTCGTGCTGGCGCTCGATGGTGTCCAGCATCGACAGCACCGCCGGCAGGTGGCGGGTAGTGAACACCGCGTTCGGGCACTCCAGACACACCCACGGCGGCACCGGCACGGAGCCCCTTCTTCGCTGCGTACGGGGAGGCGAAGAAGGCCGTGCACGAGGACAGCCATACATCCGTCGCCCCGGACAGCGTGTCCTGTACGACCTGGGGCGGCAGTTCCCCTCTCCGTCGTCCAGCCGGCTGCCATCTTCGGCCAGCACTACGGGCGGCGGCAGTGCGACTGCCAGCGCCTCAGCGAGTCCGGCCTCCACTGCTGAGTCGTGGATCTCGTCGTGGGCGGCGATATCCGCGTAGTGCCTGGCCGCGACCCCGGGCGAGTGCCCGCTGACGAAGTCGGGCAAGATCCCGCCCGCCCGAAGGTACTGCCGAGACTTGAACGTCTTGCGCACCCGGCGCAGGTCCAGCGAAACGTTCCCACCGTCATGGTCCTTCATCGCGTCGATCCTGTAGTCCGCCAGGAACGCCCGCCGCGGAAACGTGTCGACCGCGACGGTCCGGGTGAATCGGGGGCCAGTACGCCCGTGGTTCCTGAGGGAGCACCCACAGTTCCTCGGCTCCGATCATGTCCCGGGCCCGTTGGGTCAGCCGCAGGGCAAGACGGATGACGCCGCCGGGGTGCGTAGTGTGCCGCCGTCGCGCACGCGGAGCGACTTGTTCTGCTCGGCTCGGGAACGGCGCTTGAGGTAGCTGACGGTGACATAACCGCGGGCTGGACTGACCAGGCAGGTGGCCCGCAGTTCCCTGACGGCCTCGGGCTCCAGGCCCGTCTGGCAGGCCAGTAGGACCTGGAAGCGAACCATGTCCCTGGGCGTCAGGAACAGACGAGAGTTCACTGCTGCCCTCCCGCCGTGCTCGGTGACTGCGGGGATAGCGCGGTGGTCCTGGGTGAGCGGGCCGCGGTTCGCCAGGTACCAGCAGATGTTCTCCAGCCGGTCCCATCCGTGTACTTCTGGGTCGCGGCCCGTCTCTGCCAGCCGCTCGCCCTCCAGTATTCGATCGCGGATCTCGCCGACCCCGGCCAGAGCCGCAGCCTCCAACGCTTCGAACACCGGGAATGGGTAGGCGTTCAGCGGCTTGGAGGCGATGCTCTCCTCGGAAGTCCGCCTGGAGTTAATCCGATGGGCAAACGCCAGCTCGAACTGGCCAGGACGGGACTCATCGATCCTCCGAAGCAACCGCAGCAGCAAGAGCACCGTCCTGGCCCCCGGCCGCCTGCGGTGTATCGACTGGCCAGGGCCTGCTCGAAGGCGTCGAGCAGGCCCGGTTCCAGGTCGTCCAGAGCCAGCGCTCCGTGTCCCTCCAGGGCGGCGGCGGTGAACGTGACGAAGTCACGGACCGTCTGCACGGCCTCCTGCAGCCGCGTTCGCTGCCTCACCCCGCCTCTGGTGCCGAGTTCCTCGAGGAGGGCACTCGCCAGTGGCCGGACCAGACGAGGATGGCCGAGATCGGACAGATCCACCACCTCCTCCGTGCCCAGAACCAGCAAGGGCACGGAGAACACCACCGGCCCGATGCTCGACACCGGATCCGTCAGCGACGGGGTCGCGGTCGCCGAGAACCGAACGCGCTTCGGGCTCACAGGCCAGCCTCTGGGATCTCAATGCTGTCCAGCACCGCTGCCTGTTCGTCCCACTCGGCCAGCGCCGCGAGGACGATTTCCTGGGCTTCGTCCAGAACATCCAGGTAGAGGTATACCGTTTGCTCCCGGGTGTGCCCGAGCAGCAACTGCAGTTTGCGCATCGGATTGCCGATCAGCATCCGCTTGATCTGGGCCAATGTGAAGCGGCGGTCCTCGGACATTCCCATCGCCCGGATCGTCTGACGCAACAACAGCCCCAACATGTGCACGGCGAACGTGTGCCTTGTGTCCGCAGAGACCGTGTGCAGATCGGTTCGTGTGGCATTGAGCTGGAGGATCGAGGACGGTGCATTCGCGACGCTGCCAACTGGCCGTGTTGCAAATCGATGGCAGGGATGTGAGGCAAGCCACTTCGTGGAAAACAGGATCGAGTGACCGACGGATGTACGAGCCGGGGAGCCGACGGCGCCAAGCACCACCCGAGCGAGGGAGACCGGACGACAGCCATCCGGCTGCGCGCGGTCGGCCTGCTGTCGGCGGACCCATATGAGTCGCGCGACGGAGTGAGCCAGGCGCGGCGGGCGGCAGCGCCTGGCGGTCGGCTGAGAACAGGCAACCACGCCGGGGACGACCAGATGCCGGCCGGCGCGTGGCGAATGCGCCGGCCAGCAGGCGACAACGAGGCTGCACCCAGCCTCAGCCAGAGCGCCCAATACAAACCGAAAGTTGCAGGCCGGCTGTCACCTGCGTGACACTTGCCACCACATTATTTTGCTTTGCAAGACATTTCCTTGATCTGTTCTGAAGTGGGCCGGGCCTCGAAAATGTCCCGCCAGGAAGCCGCAGAGTAATGGGTCCTGAAATCACGCTTCCAACCTTCACTGCTAACGTACTTCTGCAGGGCATCTCGGAGGCGCACGCAAGTATCACGATCACCCTCGGGAATTGCGAATCCAACAAAGATGCCCTCCTTGGACCTGATTCCGTCAACAACCTTCAGATTCGAATACGCGGACTGTAGACCCGCTAGCACCAATCTGTTTCCAATGATTGCATCTACAGTTCCCTCCACCAGAGAGAGAGACAGTCGTTCATATTCCTCTGTTCGTTCAAATTCATTTGAACGGGGAACGTGGATTCAAGGATGAACCGGCTACTTGGCATGCCGTTCCCCGGTAAGATCCGAACTTTTCTGGATTCTCTTTTCGTGACGTAGCGTCAAGATACCCACTTGCGAATAGGTGAGTGGACCAATGATTTCATACCCATAATTGCGGTAACGTCTCACTTCTGACGGGGTCATGGCTACCGTACTGATAACCTTAAATCTGTGAAGGATTCCCTCCTCCACATAACCGCTCGCCCCCATGTTGGCAACGGAGGTGCCACCTGCTCAAATGTCACCTCTCCCTTGAAATTGGCATGCTTAATTAGCTCTGAAGCCACATCCTCGTTATAGCTTTCTCTATTGCCATACACAAAGGCCCTAAAAGTCGACCAGCTCGAGGTCCTCCGCCTTGTAGGCCCTCACTTTATCGAAATGACTGTCGTCCCAAAGACCAATCGCTATGTGTGCGTCGCCGAGAAACGCACCAGGATTCGGAACGAGGGTGCTGCCCTGGAGTGAAGCAAGAACTAGTGTCGCGAGCAGCGCACGGCGCGTTTTCGCGACAGCGCTAGGTAGTTTTCGGTCGTGAGGTCGGTAAGCGGTCAGGCGGTTGAAGAACCCGCGAATCCCACGGCGAGGTTCTCGCTGCAGGGCGAGAGAGGCTGCGGGTGGTGGTGGGGGTTTAACGGGGCCCGCGTCAGAGTCAGGTCGCCAGCAGCGCCGACAGAACGGCGTTGTGGGCGGGGCAGGCCGCGGCTGGTTAGTTCTTGCTCGATGTGTTGGTGGATCTGATCGAGGGTGAGTGGGCCGGGGATGTGTAGGGCGTCCAGCAATGCTCCGGTGAAGGCGGTGTTGCGGGCTCCGAGTGGGGCGTGGGAGACGGAGGTGGCAGGTGTGGAGGTCAGGGTGTAGGTGCCGGTGAGGTCGAGTTGCGCCAGGGCGAGGCTCTTGCGTCCGCTCATGACGGTGACGGCTTGGCCGGAGAAGCAGCAGTCCAGTAGGAGCACGCGGGCTTTGGCTCGGGCGCCGCCGACCATGCGTTTGACGAGGTCGACGTGGATGGCGGAGAAGCCGACGTGTTCCGTATCCGTGCCGGTCAGGGCAAAGTGCAACGCTCCGGTGTCGTCGAGGATCCCGTGTCCGCAGTAGTAGACCAGCAGCAGGTCCTCCGCCTCGCGTACGGCGGCGGTCAGGGCTGAGCCGACGGCGGCCTGGTCTCGGGGATCGGCCACCGTCTGGCAGTGCTCGGCAGCGAGGAGGCCATGTTCGGGATCGGTCAGCCGCAGGCGCAGGTCGTCGAGGTTCGTGCGCACGGCTGGGATGCCAGGCAGCTCCGGGTCGCGGAAGGTCCCTGCGCCGATGAGCACTGCCCGGCTGCGCTTGCCATCCAAGTGCGGCTTACGGCTCAATGGGCTGCTCACCAGTCGCTGGGAACTGTTCGGCCACCTCACGCAGCACCGCCGCCGGGTCCGCAGCGCGGCGGATATCCACTTCGATACGTCGGCCGTCAGCAGCGCTGACGGTGACCTTCACGTCGGCACCGCGGGAGTTAAGCCAGGTGCACACGGACTGAATCAGCACCGCCACCGCGCCGCCCGAGCCTAGCGCCACGGTCAGCAACTCCACCGACGCGCCCATCTCTCCCGGCTTCGGTGCACGCCGCAGGGCCGTACCCGCCCCGCAGTTCATCCTCCAAACCAAGCCACTCGCACAGCCCCATAACGCGGGACGTGGCCTGCGGGCCTTCGACAACTACTTGCAGGTCCAGTGCATCGGACATCTCAGACACGATGTAAACCCCTAAAACGCCGCTACTTGAGAGATCCATCATGCTACTGCCCCGCCGTACGCTCGGAGGAAATGATCCAGCAGCGCACGTATCAGCTGCACGACCCGATGACCTTGGTCGCTGCCCGGGTTGTGGGGAGCCGGGTAACACCGTCGGCCTTGGCGACGGCTTCGCGGAGTCGGACGATTTCCTCGTGCTGGGCAGCGAGCCGGGCCAGGGCCTGAGTGCGGAAGTCCGCGAGCGCGTCGATCGTCTGTTCCGACTGGGCCAGCCGCTCTTTGAGTCTGGTGTTCTCGGCCTTGAGTCGGGCGATTTGGGCTTCGCGAGGGTCGGCGATCACTCCGGTATCTTGGAAAGCCCGCAGGCGCCGCTCGAACTCGGTGCGGAGGTGAGCGTAGGGGCGGGTGCCGTAGAACGCGGTGCGGTCGACGCCCGCTTCGCGGGCGAGGGTCTTGGTGTCGCACTTTCCACCGGGCGGCATCTCACCGCGCAGGAGGCGATCCATGGCGGCCCGGATGCGGTTCTCGTTCTCGGTGCGCTGGGCTACGGAGATTCTCATGAGGACTCCTCGTCCATGGTGGCGCTGGCGGCATCGATCTCGGCGACGACCCGGAGGGCTCGGTCGTAGTCGGCCTGGAGCCGGGTGCGTTCGGTCTTGCGGGTGGTGCCGAGTTGACCGATGAAGATCCTTGTTCTGTCGGCGTGCTCGGCCCAGACGGGGCGGTGACCGGGGTGGTGGGTGGCCTGCGGGCAGCGGGCGGAGTCACACATCCCGATCAGCGGACGGTCCGCGGTGGGGTGCCCGCGAGTTTGAGGCAGAGCGCCCGGGAAGGGTCGGTGAACCAGCAGTAGTTCGCCGGTCCGAGGTGCAGGACGTTGGCGCGTTTGGTCAGGAGGTTGAGGACGTCGCGGTCGTTGCGCTGGGTTTTGGGGCCGTGGCCGAGGCGGCATCGAGTTGGGCGTCGATGCTGGCGAAGAACTCGGTGAGGCTGCGGGCGCCGGGACCGGCGGGCAGAGCGCCCTCCTGGTAGTTTCGGAACTCCTCCAGTACCAGATGGAGATTGCGCTCGCTCTCGTGCTTGTTGACCTCGGCCAACAGCTCGGCCTGGGCCCCGCCAGGCGCGAGGCATAGCCCTCCGTTGTGGCCACGGCGATATGTTTCATGTGGATCTTGGTGGCCAGGACGCCGCCGGGCCGGTAGGCCATTTCCAGCGACAAAGTGCGCCGCAGCATCCGCAAGTTGACTGGTCCCCGGGGATTGACACCAAGCCAAGTCGTTGGCCGGCCTCGGAGTTGGCCCAGTTCTTGAACCACTTGAAGCGGACGTTGAAGGAGAACCTGCCGATCAGCAGGGCTCCTTCTGCCGGGGCGTCGTGTAGTTGCTCGAGGAGTTCGATCGCGCGATAGACCGGTGCGATGACGACCCACTCGTCGGCGGTGCCGCCCAACGGCTGCCCTTTGACGATCTTGCTTGCGATCCGGTAGCGGGTCAGGCCCGGGACGACCTCGTCGGGCGGTCGTCGGCAGCCGATGCGCAATTCCATCAGCTCACTCGCGCGCATGCCTGAGATGGCGGCAGCGGTGATGATCGCGGCGGTGCGGACGATGCCGACCAGGGCGACGGCCTGGGGCCGGGACAGTGGCAGGGTCCAGGGCAGTGACGATGTTCCATCGGCTGCGGGGACCGGGTCGGCATCGCGGCCGAACGGTCTCTCGACGCCGACCTGCGCGAGGGTGTCTTCCAGCGCAGGCCGCATGGTGGGCAGCCACGGGTGGCAGAACTGGCTCAGCCCGGCCCGGCGGGCGAGGGTGCCCAAGGCCACCGGGAGAAGAGGATCGTCCTGGGCCCAGCCCTGGGCGAGGCGTTTCGAGATGTAATGATCATCCAGCATGGGCAGGGCTGTGCACGTTCGCGTGTACTCGGCGAGGATTTCGCTGAGCTCCCGGACCGGGACGCGGTTCTTGGGACCGACGCGCCGGATTCCTTGGGCTCGCCGTGCCGAGTGAAGGTCGGATTCGCGGACCTTGTGTGCCAGCTCGACGACGTGCGGGCCCAGTGTGGACATCAGGTAGAGGGCGGCCGCGAGCATCGGCTGCATGATCTCGTCCGAGACCGGCTGGGTCTTGTTCTCGGTCCGGCCGCTGGGCATCTCTGCGACGGCGGAGGCGGTGGCGCCGCCCAGGGCCGCAGCTCGGCAGGGACGCGGTCGGCGGTGAACAGGTCGCGGTAGTTCACCAGGTCGACGACGACCTGGGCGGCCGACCGCCTGGTGCCGTGGCTCTGTTCACCGACGACAGCCCCATCCTCGTCGAGAACGTAGCGGCGGTGAGCCAGGTATGCCTCACAGTCCCGGGTGGTGATCTGTTGCAGGCTGATGGTCGCCAGCTCTCCCAGCCAGTTGAAGAAGCGGACGAGTTCGTCGAGACGGGCGCGACAACTGGTGACGTGGAGCGGGTTGCGGAAGGCCCGGGGCAACGGGGCGACCGACTGGTGGCGGGGTGCGAGCATCGCCAGGACCAGTTCCTTGGCCACCAGCCGCCACCGCGAGTCCATGATCAGGGTGAAGTCGAAGCGCCTCACCGAGGGGCTCAGCTGGGTCGGCAAGCCGATGACGTGGGTGAAGTCCCAGATGTCGTCCTCGAACGCGGGCGAGCGGCGTTGTCCGGCAGGGCCAGACCGGCTTCGTCGCAGATATCGGCGCCCGCAAAGACGGCAGAGCGTCCGTCGAAGGCGGGAGCGAGAGCGGTGCTCATGCGGTCATCTCCTCAGGTCGCAGGGAAGTTCGTCGTCCCGGTCGACGACGTGGGCGGCGGCCGCGGTGACCACGGCCGGATCGAAGCGGTCCAGGACCTGCTGAATGCGGGCGGCATAGGGGCCGAAGACCGCCATGAAGTGGGCGGCAGGCATCTGCTGCCACTGCCGGGAGAAGAACGCCTTCAGCCGCAGCAAGCTGACCGCATGCCGTGGCGCGAACACCGCCAGGGGCACAACAGGCAGACCCAGGGGCGGGCCGGACAGGGCTTGCCCTTTGGGCCATGCAGTCCGGACAGCTGATCCCCGCAGGCGGCCGTGAACACATCTCGCTGCCCGCCGACGAGTTCGGCGATCACCTCGTCGTCCAGGGCAAGGTCCGCCACCAGCTGCGGATAGCCCTCGGCCAGGGCGGCGGCCTCGTCCTCGGTGATCACCGTCGGCGGATGCGACCTGCGTAGCAGGTCATGCTGGGCGTCTTCGATCACGGCCTCGACCGCACGTTGCTGAGCGGGTGTCGCGGCCGTCAGATAGTGGTCGCCCTCGACGGCGGGGTGTGGTTCGGGTCGATGGTGGCCCGGCCGCTGCCGGTCCACGCGCTCTTGTCCCGCATCGCCTCGTGCGTGGTGCGGATCCGGGACCGGTGGATCTTCAGGAGCTTTCCGTCGTCCGCCACCAGCTGGTGGCGCTGGACCCACCGCTGAATGGCGACGCGGTCGAACTTCCTCACCCGGCGGTCACCGCCGGCCGGCTCAGCCCCAACCACAGTTTGTGGCCCTCGACCGAAGGGACGAAGCTCCGCAGCAGCGTGGAGTGGGCCAGCCACTGCTCCAGCAGGCGCACGGCCCTGCGCGGGAGATTCAGGCTCTCGGCCGCGGTACGACCCTTGACGTAGGAGAGCAGGATCGTGGAGTCCCCGGCCCAGTCGACGTCCTGCGTGACCAAGTCCTCGATGCCGTCAGGCACGATCCCGGAGTAGATGCCGAACAGCAGCCGGTAGGCGATGAGCACTTCCAGGTGCGGGAACAGGGCCTGCGTCGCGTCGTGGAAACCGCCGCGGCGGTGAACAAGGGCGGCCGAGATGCAGACGTTGCGGCCGAACTCGGAGATGCTCACCGGCCCGATGGTGGCCAGCAGCCAGCGAAGATTCCGGGAGTCCATCCGCCTTCGGCGGGATGCTGTCCGTGAGCGATAGCGGTCAGGGCCTGCCGGTGGGCCGCGTACGACTCCTCGACGAGCCGTCGGCAGAGGTCGCCCAGCCGCTGCCACTCGGTCTCCGAGTAGGGAGGCAGGGCGTGGTGGTTCGGCTGAACGTTGAAGTTCCGTCCGGCCGCGAGCTCGAGCACGCCGTCCACCAGCGAGCCGCTGGCCTGACCGAACGCCTCGATCATCGCGCGGGTGCACGCCTCTCTGCCGCCCGAGCATCCCATCAAATACTGGGCCAGCCTGCCCCGTCTGAGCTGGTCAAGGCCACCGGTGAAACCCTGCGCGGCCAGGGTCCGCGCCATGCCCCGAATCGCCTGGACGTAGTGGTTGACCGTGCCCGCGGAATCCGCAGTGCCGTGAGGATGGATCACATCCACCAGGCCGGTGGCCAACTGCCGGGCGAGCAACGGGTTCGGCAAGCCATCCAGCGAGAACGCCGCGCGGCTTCCATCGCTGAACACGCAGGAGATTCCTAGGGGTTGGTCGATCAGCATGGTCGGCATCAGAGAGCCCGTCTTCGACGTCGTCATCGAACTCGGCGGCGGCTTCCCGATCGGAGCCCGCGTCGTCGGTCAGCCCGGCCTCGGCGCCGGCCCCTCATATGCCTCCCGGAAGATGCGGGTCGTATCCAAGCGGCGGAGGTATTTTTCCGTGGTCAGGACGGTGGAATGTCCGAGAAGATCACGAAGCACCAGCAGCGGGTCGGCCTTGCTGAGGTAGAAGACCAGGGCGGCGTCGGCGTCGGTGTCCCGCACGAGCTTCGCGGCCTGCCGGTAGTGACCGGTGACCAGGTATTCCAAGGTCCTCATCGAGAAGGTGTGACGGCATCGGTGGGGCCAGACGTGCGGGAACCGCGGCTCGAAGCGGGCCCGGATCCGGTCCGAGGTCCGCTCGAAGACCGTGGCCCAGGCGGTGAACGGGCCGCCGCCGTTCTTCACCGCCAGCAGGCACGAACCGCCCTCCGGGGCGACCAGGCGACGCCGCTCGGCCGGCGTCAGAGACTCCCAAGGCCGCCGGATCCCGTTGATCAGCCCTCCCCGAGCGTCCGGCTCACTCACCCTCAGCGGTTCGCCCCACCGTCGTGGCGGCCGCCAGAGCGAGCCGTCCGTCGTGGCAGCCCGGTCCAGCTCGACATAATCGTGCAGCCCGGCCAGGGCCTCGTAAGAGGTCCACGTGGTGCGGAACTTCTTGCCCTTGGTGATCCCGGCCGGCACCGGGAACGGGACGGGAACGGGGTCGGCTCCGGCGGCAGCGCGGGAATCTCCCAGGGCAGTAGATAGGTGAACTCCTGCAGCCGCATTCCGGTGGCCAGCGCGTGATCTCCGACCGCCCCGTTGCGGGTCAGCTCCCGGCCGTGGAATCCGGTGTCCTGCGAGCCGTCCGGGCGAGCCCGCGCAGCCCTGCGGAACAGCTCGGTAAAGTCCGGCTCCAGGTACTTGATCGTCACGTGCGGCTTGGGGTGCGGCGGACCGCCAGATTCACCTTCACCTCCCGGCCGGTTCCGGCGAACAGGGCCCGCGCGGCGCGGTAGGTGAACGGCTCGGCCGTCGCGTACTCCTCGTGCATCGCCCACCGGTAGAACAGCGACAGGATGCTCATGTGCTGGCCCCACGTCGTCGCCGCGAACCGGGCCTTCAGCGGACCCGCCGCCCGATGCTCGGCGTACCGGCTCAACGCGGCCTTCAGCCGTACCCGCGAGTCGAACAGACCCACCCCGTGCTCAGCCAGGAACTCCATCCACTCCTTGACCACCCGCGCATAGTTCTCCCACGAGCTCGGTGCCGGTGCCCCGCTGGCCGGGAGCTCACGCAGCCACCGGTTCACTACCGCCGTCGGACGCGGCGAGGCCGGGCCGTCCTCGAAGCGCAGGTCGTCGTCGATGAGCACGGGCATCCCCTCGGGGATCAACGGCCGGTACTCGATATCCCAGGCTTGCCAGCCCGGGACGAGAAGAAGTTCAGGATCATGAGCGCTGACAGTAGAAACACCACACAGCTGAGTGCAAAGCCCAAACGCCCTGGTCAACTACTCAGCCGCAGTCAATCGCACACGGAAACTAAGCGGAGACAATGTGCCGCAGGGTGTGCGGGTGTACGTCGAAGTCGAGGCCGAAGCTCGCGCACCGTTCATTCGCCCGCCGGAACGCGGACTGCCATGTAGAGCTCTTCAGCGGCTGCCCGCCTTCGCCCAGCCACAACCACAATGGCCCCAGCTCACGGCCATGCGCATCCACCGACACCAGCCGCAACCGATCCTCGTACCCGAGGCCCGCATAGGTCCATGCCCGCGGACGGCCCTCAACCAGCAGCGCCTGCCGGCTTGAACGCAGCACCCGGTGCCCGCTCGGCCAGGTGTAGCCCCGGCCTCGCGCGTGCGCTGGACCACTTCGTCGCGCTCGATCGCGAGGTAGTGGTGCAGATCGCGCACCACTCGCCGGCGTGCGTAGACCGTTCGGGCCTTCTCCCTTTCGTCGTCGACTTTGACAGATGGAAGTCCCCGGCCGTGGGCCGGCGGCGGTACTTCGGGTTCGAGCAGGCACGACGCCTCCGTCAGTCGCATCCCGGTGCACACCAGCAAGTCCGAGAACAGTGCGTTGCGTTCGCCGTTACGCCCCGCCACTTTGGGTCGCGGCCGCCATCCGGCAGGAAGCCGCGCAGCCCCACATCCCGCCACAGCAGGTAGTCCTCGTACGGCAGAAACGTGATAGGCCGGTCACTCTTGCCCGGTTCCGCCTCGGCGTTCACCCGGACCTGGACGGGGCCGTGCGGAGTCATCACCACCTTGTCGACGTACCGGAACGGCTCTGCGGCCAGGAGTTCTGCGTCCAGCGACCACTGCACCCACTTGTCGAGCGAAGCCACCATCCGATTCCAAGTGCCGTACTCGATCCGCTCGTCGATGTTTGCTGCGAAGAGTCTGGCCTGCTTGAGAGCACGCAGATCCGCGCCGTTCATCTCCCAGATCGTCTTGCCGCCGCGGCCCTCGTGGAGAAAACGGCACACGAGCGTCAAGTCCGAGCAGTACGCCTCCTGGCCGTTGGCTGAGCGGACACCCCAGCTCGGCAAGTCCCGCACCATCCGGTTCAGATTCACGTCGTAGGAACCGGCAGGCCCGAGGATGAACCGTTGCCTCTCCTCGATGCCGGCCCGGCGCAGAACCCCGGATGTGTCCGCGCAGTCCACGACTGCGAGCCCTGCGACAGTGCGATGGCTGGCGACCACCGCCTCGGCAGCTGCTTTCTCCACAGTGGTGGGCAACCTGCTCTCCTGACCTATGGTGAGACACGTAGGAAGACCGCATAATCTCGCGATCTTTGAGACACCTCATAGTGCCGTCATAACCTGCGGCAGCCGCCTCGCGGCGATCGATAGCGATATCCCGGAGATTGGCATCAACGTCACCGCTCTCGACGACACCTGCGGCCCAGACCTCGTGCCGATCCACGTGTCCTTCCGAGATAACGCTGTTCACTGGCTGCCCCGGTGCCGGAGACCGAGCACAGCACGGCCGGTTGACCAACCGTTCACCAGTCGGCAGCGTCATCTGCTCCGGCTGCGGCGTTCAGGCCGTGGGGCGATGAACTGGTGCGCACCACGCAGTGTGGTGCGCAGCTTGCGCTGTGTCGAGCGGCTGTCGAGGCGGATGTCGAGGGCCCGGAAGGGCGCTGTCGGCCCGTAGGCCGGTGGGCAGTCGCGATGCGTCGAGTCCGTCGCGTCGGGCGATGAGCACGCCCAGCTCGTGTCGGCTGAGAGCCCGGTTCCCACCGAGGTGGTGGACGCCGGTCGTGTCGCCCGATGCGAGTTCGAGGAGCGCTGCGGCCAGATCGCTCGCGTGGACCGGGCATCGGAAGTCGTCTGTGAAGAGGACGCCTTCGCGGGTGCCGGTGGCCAGTTCATGGACGGTGCGTTCGTGCTCGGACTGTCCGTCGCCGATGATCAGCGAGGTGCGGGCCACGGCGGTGTCCGGATGGAGCAGAAGCACCGTCTCCGCGGCAGCCTTCGCCGCTCCGTACGGGGTGATGGGGTCGGGCCTGCAGTGTTCGTCGTAGGGAACATGGCTCTTGCCGGAGAAGACGGCGTCGCTGGATACGTGGATCATTCTGCATCCGGCCTTCGCCGCGGCGATCGCGAGGCGGACGGGTCCCTCGGCTGTGACTGCCCAGTCGGCCCCGCCACTCGATGCATTGACGATGACGCGGGGTTTACCTCGGCCACGACCGCTTCCGCGCTTCCTGGATCTCGCAGGTCGAGGGAGCGCCAATCCCCGGAGCGCTGCCGGGCCTGGTCGTATAGGTCGCGGCCGTCGGGTGCCCCGCCGATACAGCTTGCCGGACGAGCTCGGTGCCCAGGAATCCGGATCCACCCACGATCAGCAGCGTCATGAGGCGACACCCTAGACGCGTCTCCAACGCGACGGTGGTGGTATAGATCCCCAACCCGACGTGTTCATGGGGCAGCAGCCTGGCACCGAGGTAGGCGCTCACCGGGAGCAGCCGGGAGCCCGGACTGTCGAACGAATGTCCAGAGGAGGGCTGCGCCACCTCGCCTTCATCCCCAGAGCGAACAGAGCGAACAGAGCGGCCAGAAAGCCTCAGATCCGTGACCAATCGGCCTTGGGTGGGCATCGGCCGCGGAATTTGGGCACGCCATCCGAGATCCCACAAGTGACAGCGGACAAGTTCGCCGGTGGCAGACAAGGAAGATCGCCCAAAGGACTGGTGGACGCTGCCACGGCATGTCAACCTAAACGACCTTCCCGTAAAACCCCAGGTCAGAGAGGTGATGCTGTGGCATTGAATGCGGCGCAACCTGGATTCGCCACGACGGTCGCGGCCCTGCGGCTCCGCTCCTGGAAGTTGGGTGCCGGCCAGCCGATGGAGGTGATCGACCAGTTCACGGACGCCGACTTCACCCACATCGTGGATGACCGGGCCGATGTGCACGTCAGCTCGCGCGACGGCCGGTTCTATCTCGGCTACTTCCCCGACGGCCGTCCCGGCGGCGCCGACGAGGACTGGGTGACGGGCGAGGGCTGGGTGATCGCCGTCACCGGTACCGCGGATGTGCCGGGGTACCGGATGGCCTTCGGTACGGACACGCCGGCGGGGATCGCCGCCGCCGTCGTGGCCCGGATCATGGCCACCTCCCGGCCCCTGTGACCTGCAGTCCCCTTCTCTCCGTACGTGACGCGTACGCTGCCTCTGCTCTCGCGGCCCTGTCCGCCACCGCTAGGAGAACGCCTTGGACCCGCACTCGCCCGAGATGACCGTCGGCGACATCCTCGACCTGCTGTCCGCCTGCGACCGTGACACGCCTGTCCGGCTCGCCATCAACCCTTCTTCCCCATGGCCCACCGCCTGGGCGCTGTGCACAACACGGTCGACGAGCGCGGCCGGCCGATGGTCTACATCGCCGAGTCCGAGGAGGCCGAGCAGTTCGGCCCCTGCCGCCTGCGGTGGCTGTGGCTCTTACCTGGCAGGAGCCGGTCGAGGCACCCGGCGCCGCCGACGCGGCGCGACCGGGCCGAACACCGGCCAGTGATTCATCCCCGAACTTACGGAGGCGCCCCTGCACCCGCACCACCCCATCGAGCCCTCCCACCCCGACTCGCCGGACCCGCTGTACTGGGTCACTCCGCGCCACCTGGCCGGCGATGACGGAGTCCTTGCCGAGCGGATCGGCGACACCCTGACCGGCCTCGGTTGGCGCATGTGGCCGACCTCCCGCAACACCCTGCTCTACGTGAGCCCGGACGGACTGCGCGGCGCCGAGTGGATCCTCGCCGCCTACCCGTTCGAGCTGGGCGGACTCCCTGTGGCCTGGCAGCTGTCGGCCCGTCCCCACGCCGCCTCGGCGCTGACCGAGTGGAACGCCTACTTCACTGCCGGCGTCCCGCACGAGGCCCTCGCTGACCTCCTGCTCGCACTCGACGCCTGCGCCACACCCGATGCGGGGTTCGAGGGCGCCGAGTCGGTGCTCACCGCGCTCGGCGCGCGGGCTGGCTGCGCGACATGGACCGTCCCCGCACGACCGCGACGGACCCCGGCTTCTCCGCCAGCGTCTCGCTCGAGATGCTTCCGCCGCTCATTCACGACGCCGACCCCGGGACGACCTTCTGGGTGGCAGGCATGGGCGGAGCCCGTGCTGGGAGCGCCGTACCTGTGGTGTGCGAGCTTCAGCGCGAGCGCCCCGCACGAGCTGGTCGCCGCCTTCGCCTCCTCGCTCGCCGCACCCGGCCCGGTGCCGCGCCGGAGGCTGCCCGAGGGCGCGGAGGACCGCCTCACGGTCGTCCACCGCAGCTGACGACGATCGCGGGCGGTCGAAGAGCGGGATACATGGGTGATGCCCGCCCTCCAGGCCCGGTGGTTCCACTCTCTCCTCGGGGGCGGAACCACCGGGCCTTCCCCGTACCCGTGTCGGGGAGGTGGCGGCGCCGTGAATCCAGGATCCGGAGCCTGAATAGGATCGCTCCCGTGGCAGTCAAACTGATAGGCAAAGGACCACTGCGCGGCTACCTCCTCGAGGAGGTGCTGGCCTGGTTGCTGCGATCCAGCGGCTTCGAAGTGCTCACGGCCAACGACGATAAGGACAAAGAGCCTTGGAAGGTCCTTAAAGAGGACAAGAATGGCTTGCTGGTCCGTGGGCGCGGGCGTGGCACCAGGTCGACGCGCTCGGGCAGTTCCGGTACGTCCCGCCGTTCTCGCTGCCTGTCCGCCTGTTCGTCGAGGCGAAGTATCTGACCTCGACGCGAGTAGGTCTGCCGACCGTGCGCAACGGTCACGGCGTGATTCACGACGTGAACGAAGGCGAGACCACTACGCTCACCGCTGCGGGTACGGGCCGGCCGAGGACGCGGTACCGCTACAACTACGCGATCTTCTCCACGTCAGGCTTCAGCAAGGAAGCCCAGGACTACGCGCTGGCCCATCAGATATCCCTGATCGACCTCTCCGCTCCGGACTTCGCCGTGCTGCGGAACCTTGTTCGGATCGCGGCCGACACGATTCACGCAGCGCTCGAAGCCGCGCCCGCGGGCGAGCGGCCGAAGGTGCACCAGATACGCGCGTACCTTCGCGGCCCACTGCTGGATATGTACGCCGAGGACGCATACCTGCCCGATCAATTCCGCGAGCCGCTCGATGAACTCGCCCAGGCGCTGCACAGCCGGTCCACGTTGGGCCTTGTGCTGGCCTTTCCCGCAGCACCGTTCGTCCTGGGGCTGGCGTCGAATGACCTGTACGGGTTCGTGAATTACGCGAGAGAACACCCTACGCACGCTGTGCGCGTGCGGCGACTGCCTCAGTCGGCTTCGCATCCCGTCTGGGAACTGCGCTCGGCCGAGCACCCGGACGTATACGCGTTGAGGTTCAGCCTGCCGGAACGTGTGGAATCCTGGATCGTCGAACAGGACGAAGGAATGCCCTCACGAACCCGCTATGTGAAAAGAAGCATGCTCTCGACCATGACCCTGTACTGGATGGACGGGGAGCACGCGCAGACATTCCAACTGCGCTACGAGCCCGGTGAACTGCGCCTGGCGGGCTGATCGGTCATAAGCGAAACCCGGTGTCCGGGCCCGTCGGATGGACGAGCCCGGACACCGGGTTCCGGACGGTGGAGCGGGTCAGTGTGCGGCGCGGGCCTTGGTGAGCGCCTTGTCCAGGTGGGCGTCCACGAGGCCCGGCGAGCCGGAGACGATCACCAGGACGTTGCCGGAGCGGATCGCCGTCTGCTTGACGACGCTGCGCTTCCCGCCGGCGGAGTAGGTGAGCAGTTGGCTCCACTGCTCGTGGCCGAGGTCGGGCGCGGCCGTCTTCTGCGTGCCCATGTCGATGACGGTGCTGCCCGACGCCACCTGGTAGGACGGGCAGGAAATCATCGCGTTGAAGACCTTCCCGATCCCGTTGGACAGCTTCGTCGCACTGTCGCTGTACAGCTCCTCGCTCACCTCGGAGTTGGTGCTGCCGGCGTAGGTGAAGGACGCCTTCGCCTTGCGGGTGAAGTCGAGGGTGGCCCCGGTGGCCGCGTCGCTGCCGAGCTTTTCCAGCGCCGGGCAGCCGATGACGGTGACGTCATGCTGGACAGCGGCCTGGGGCTTGCGGGTGTAGCCCTCGCCCAGGTCGCTCTCGTTCAGCAGCCGCTCGTTCAGCTTGGCCGACGACAGCGGTGCGGACGCGGCGGCGCCGTTACCGCCCCGGTGCGTGGGTGCGGAGGACGCTGCCGAGGTGTCGGCGGGCTCGGTACTGCGGGAGCAGCCCGTCAGGGCGAGGACGGTGAGGGCGCTCAGGGCGAGGGCGGTCGTGGTGGAACGGCGCATGCGAAACCCCTGTGATGCGAGATGGACGGTCCGACCAGGTCGGCCCTCCGGGTGCCGACGAACGCAGGTGTGGGGAAGGGGTTTCGCGACTTCAGTGGCCGAGGTGGCGCAGGCCCTCGTCGAGGGTGGGGTGGAAGTGGTCGACCGGACCGGAGTTGCGGTTGTACCAGGCGGTGTCCAGGCGGGACTCCTTGGCCTCGTGGCCGGCCTCGCAGCGCAGCCACACCGAGTCGTCACGCATGTTGAAGACGATCCAGTTCCGGTACGCGCCGCAGTGGCACTGGTGGACTTCGCCGTCGATGACGAGCGGCAGGTCCCAGCGCATCATGAACCCCGAGACGTCCTGGCGGGACGGCGCCCGGAAGTCCGCCGGCAGGAAATCGGGCACCACCGTGGACTCCGGCGCGGCAGGTGCCGGCGCTGCTTGGGGCCGGGGCAGTCCGGCAGCGGCAGCTCGGTGTGCATCGCCAGCACTGCCTGGCCGGCCCGCTGGGCTTCACGGAATTCTCGGTCCGCACGGTTGCGTCGGAACATGCCGTCTCCATCTCTCGTCTCGCCTGCACGAGGAGAGTGCCGCAATCCCTGACCTGCTGCAACTCTAGAAATGTTGAACGCGGACGACTTGCCGGAGGACTTCGGCACGGCACCTGCGGGCGGGGCATGGGCCTCTGTTTTCATTCCAGATCGGTTGCGGCACGTGCCGTTTTCGGCGGACGGGCGTTGCCCCGAGCATGCGAGGCACAGGTCCTTCAACGTTCCCGACGCAGCTGAGCGGCGCGTACTGGCTGGAGTGGCCGGTCATGGAGCACGCGACCGGCTGCCGGTGCTCCGGCACCCGCGAGCCGCAGCCTGAACTGCGGGATCGCCGGGTGCCGGAGGCGCGCACCGTCATGCTGTGCATCGCAGGCGCCACCGTGGTCATCGCGGTGTGCGCCTCGGCGCTGTAAGCGCGGTGCTCAGCGCCGGGTTCTCTCGTGCCGCTCCGCTTGGCCGAGGCGTTCTGCGACGGAGCCGTCGCCTTCTTCCGCGTCTGTCCCTTCGATGCGGCCTTTGCCGTACCGCTCTCCGGCCCAGTCGAGGCGTCCGCGGGCAGATCAGCCATGCGCCGCAGCCGCCATACCAGCACGTCACTGATCGATTCTGCGGTCTCCAGCTCGCGCCGCTCCACGGCTTCCGCCAGGAGCGCGGCGGGTCGTGGCCGGCGTTCTCGACGTCGACGAGGGTGGCGGCCAGGGCGTACCAGCCGGGCTCGGCGAGGACCTGCCCGGCCAGTTCCGGCACCGCCTGTCGGAGATAGGCGGCCTGCTTGCGCTGGAGGGGCTGGGAAAGGCGGCGACCGCGCTGGTGCATTACGCCGAGGTGCAGCGGCGCGGCGGCCTGGTAGGCGGCACGCAGGTGGTCGGCGGCCTGTCGGGCAGCAGCGGCCTGCTGGGCGTGCTCCTTCCTCCCGTGCCAGTGGGCGGCGGCGCTGACCAGGAAGAACGCCATGTCGATGAGCATGGCGGTGGTGGCACCGTCCTCCCGCGGCCGAGGGCGGGACCGCCGTAGACGAGATCGCGGGCAGCCTGACGCAGGGCACGGTCGTGGCCTCGCTCGGCCTGGACGTGGGAGCGGGTCGCCCGCTCGAACGCCCAGGCAGCATCTCGCAGTTCACGGCGGGTGTGCGCGGCCGAGGTCTTGGCGAGCGCGTCGAGGATCTCGCCGGCTGCGGCGAGGTGCGCGGCGATCTGCCCGTCGTCGCCCTGGTCGAGGATCAGCACGGCCTGCCAGACCGCTGTCGTCGCCTGCCGCCGAGCGGCCGACGGGCTGATACGGGGCGAGCCGGAGGAGCGGTCCGTGGTGGCGTCGCTGTGGTGACCGGAGGCGTCGGCAGCCCACCGCTTGCGGATGCGGGGCAGGGAGAGGTCGGGCGCGAGGGTGGAGCCGGAATAGTAGATCGGCTCCTGGTCCTCGTTGCGGTCGTCCGGCAATGCGACCTTGTAGCCGAGCAGGTCGCCGGAGGGTGCGGTGCGCTGGCGGATTAGGAGGCCGGCGGCGGCCAGGCGGTCGAAGAACTCCTCCTCGCTGGCGACTCCGGCTGCGGCGCGGCGCACGGTCTCGCGCAGCTCCTCGCGTGGGTGCGTTCCTTGCCCTGGCGGTCCGCCTTGTGGCGTTCGGCGCTGGTGGGGCGCTTGGCGGCGGTTCCGTCGCCGACGTTCAACCGGCGTAGCCCGTAGTCGATTTCGACCTTTCGGGCTTCGGTCTGGGAGCGGGCGCCGTCCTGGCGGATGCGGCCTGGCGGCCGTCCTCGCGTACGACGGTGGCGACGATGTGGATGTGATCGTCGGCGTGCCGGACGGCTGCCCAGCGGCAGGCGGCGTCGTCGCCTTCGGGGCGATGCCGGTGGCGGCGACCATGCGGCGGGCGATGTCGGCCCACTGCTCGTCGGTGAGGATCGGGTCCTCGGGCGCGGCGCGTACGGACAGATGCCATACGTACTCGTCGGGCCTGGCACTCTCGGGCAGCGCCATGACGGGCTGGTCGAGCAGGCGCTGCAGGTCGCCGTACGTGGCCTTCGGATCGCGGCCGGGGTCGGGGCCTGGCTGTCCCACGCGGCGACGAGGTGCGGGTCGATGTGCTCCTCGGCCTTGCCGGGACCGTACAGGTAGGCCACCAGGCCACGGGTGTCATCGCCCATGTCGTGGACTTTGGGAATCATGCAGCCGGGTGCTCGCTGTCCAGGTAGTGCTGGGTGAAGGTGTCCACGCGTCGAGCGGCACGGTGTACGGCGGAGAGGACCGCTTCGGCGTGCGGGGCGTCACCGCCTGAATTGAGCGTTTTGGCAACCTGGTTGACGTTGTTGCCGATCTGCCCGAGGTGGCGCCGGAGGCTGAACAGCTCGGCGAGCATTTCGCGTTCGCCGGCGATCTCGGCTGCCGTGCGCGTCAGGTCGCGCGCGGCGCTGAGGGCTGCGTGGGCGAGGAAGCCGGACGGCGTCATGGCGCACGCGGCTGCGGCGTCGAGGACGGACTGCTTCTCGTCGTCGTTGAAGCGGCTGGTGATCAGGTGCTTGCGCTTGCTCGACTTGGTCTTCGGCGTGCGGTTGCGCGCGGGCGGCTGGCTCGACGGCGCGCTCGCGTGGTGCGTGCAGTGTGGGTTGTGGCACGGGTGGGTGGCTGTCTGCTCCTCCTGGGGATGCCGGCCGCCCTCGGTCGCATCCCTCGGTCCGGCGCCCCCGGCGCTGGACCGCCTCCGCCACCCCGGGCGGAGGACGCGAGAGAGTACTCCCAACGGGAGTACTACTCGCACCAACTTGCTCGCGGTGAGGTCGAGTTGGATTCCTGCTCACCGTGCGCGTGAGTGGGGGTGTCGTCGGGTTCGTCATCGGGTGCGGTTCCTCGTGGTGCGGATGCGGTGCTGGATCTCGGCGGCGAGTTCGACCATGGCGGCCGGGCCGTCGAGGACGCGGACGGGGATTCGGGGCGGTCCTGGGCGAGCCACTGGCCGTTGGGGGTCAGCACGACTGCGTGCAGGAGCTGGTGCCGTACGAGCACTTCCGCCCAGGCGCCGGCCTCGGCGGTCGACGGGGCGCGTACGCGGATTGCGGTCGGGAATGGCGATCCCTCCATCAGGGGCGGGTGGCCCGACCAAGGCCGGGCCACCCGACGGAATACGGAGGCAGGCACGTGACTGCTCCTTTGCAGGTGTCAGCTGCACTCGGGACAGCGGTCGAGGTGCCGGTTCAAGGCCCGCGCCATGTTCCGCTTCGCCGAGAAGGCGTTCTTCGCGCTCGTCTTTGCCGACGTCGATCCCTGGTGACGCTCGGAGTGACCGCGCAGGAACCGGATGTCCTGCTCAAAGCCGGACTTGATGGTGGCGAACCGATGGCAGGTCTTCATCGGGCCGTGCTCCTTGTCGTGGTGGTGGCCGCCTCGTCCCGCAGCCGCTGCAGGACCGGCGTCAGGCGGTCGTTCCGGCCGCCCTGGATGTTCTGGGCGCGGAGGATCTCCCGCAGCTGGGGACGGGTGACCGACGCGTTGCCGTCCCGCTCCAGCAGCGCGGGCACGTGGGGACGAACCCGCTCGACCATCTGCTCGACGGTCAGCCGGGGCCCGTTCCGCGGACGCTTGGCCTTCGCGGCGCCCGGACGGTTTCGAGAGCCCTTCTGCGGCTGCTTGCGCCGCAGGGGACGGTGTGGGGCGGTCCCCTTCGGGCTCGGTCCCCGTTTCGGTGTCGGGGTGTTTCCGGTCCCCGTTGTCGTTGGGGACGGCGTGGGGACCGTCCCTAACGGGCTCGGCCGCGTCCTCGACAGTGCGGTCCCCGATCGAGACCGCGGTTCGGGGACGGGCCTCGGGACCGTCCCCGTTGGGCTCACGTGTTTCTTGGGGTCATCCGAGTCCCCGGGGCCGCAGCGAGGGGGCCGGTCCCCACGGTGGTCGTCCTGCTCCCACGAGGGCTGAGTCCAAGGGGACGGCAGGGCGACGGAGGCGAGGGCCGCAGCATGCCGGCGGGCGGCCAGCTGCTCCAGAAGCGCACGACGCTGGCCAGGATCGGTGCCGACCCCGGATCGTGAAAGGGCCGTCTCGAGCCGCCGTTCGATCCGGCGCCCGTGACGATTCGTGCGATCCTTCTCCGGCATCTTGGCCAGCCGGGACGCGAGGGCCCCTGCCCGCTCCGTGGCACGCTCCCTGGTGATCTGGGCGGCATCGCGATGCCGCGTGGCGACACCCAGGCGGGAGAGGAGACGTTCCCGCACTTCGCGCCCGAGCGTCGCCAGTAGCCCCTGTGAGGAGGCGTCCGGCTTGTGCAGCCGCAGCTCGATACCCATGGCCAGATGCCAGAGCATGGCCGCCATGACCGGACCGACGATCGCTCGCACGGTGCCGCCGACCGGCCCTGATTCGGCGTACGCCGGGATGATCTGCACCCCGGTGAGCACCCAGACAAGGGTTCCCGGAACGCCGGGCGCGCCTTGATTGCGCAGGTTCTGGCGGGCCAGCAGAGCGTTCGCGAACAGCGCCAGCTCGGCCGTGGAGAAGAAGGCAGCCCGTTGCACCGTGTCGGTCATGCCGAGGTAGTCAGCGGCGAAGAACCAGCTGGTCTCCGCGCTGTATGCCGTGCAGCCCAGCGCCGCGAGGGCGGCGACCCAGACTGTGGGGGTGCCGACGGGCGGGGCGCCTGCCCGTGTCCGGTTGCGTCGGATCGACCATCCCGCCAGCACCAGGGCGAGTACCCCGACAGTTGCGACCGCGTAGACGGGATCGATTCCGAGGGGCAGAGACATGGCGATGGGGTGAGTCATGCGGCCTTTCGGAGAGCGGCGATCAGGAGTGGGGCTGAACCTGGCGGGGCACCTGCACCGGCGAGGTGACGTCCTCGTCCTCGGCCGTTTCGTCGTCGGCCGGCTCGGTCTCGTTGTCCTGGTCCCAGTAGCGGTCGCGGTCGGCGACAGCGTGGGCGGCGTTGCGTATCAGGTCACGCGCCCAGTCGAGGTTGAGCCGCAGCGTGAAGGCGAGGCGCTCGGGGCTCCAGCCGCGGGCGTACGCGTGGCGGGTGACGGCCTCGCGTTCGGCGTCGCTGAGGTGGATGTCGCGCCCTTCGAAGGCCGCCTTGACGCGGCTGTAGTCCAGGCGCTTGTTGACCTTGGCGTGCCAGGGGCGGCGCTCGTCCTCGGTGAGGCCGCCCACATGCCGTGCCTAATCTCGTTGTCGAGGGCGTAGTCGAAGCAGGCCTTCTTCACCGGGCACTGGCCGCAGATCATCTTGGCCTCGTCGATGGCCGCGCGGTCGCGGGCCGCGTGGAAGAACAGCGCGTCGATGACCTTGGGTGGCATGTTGTGGCACAGGCCCCGGGCCTGCCAGCTGTGGTCGGCGATGCCACGGATGGTCGGGGCCGGGAGTCGTTGGTGGTGATGTGGCGCAAGGCAGTCTCCGGAAGTCGCCTCGGGGGTGCGGGTCGTCGGCACCGAAGGTGGGTGGGGTGCGGCGGGGCGCTGCGAGGCGGGCTCGGGGTACGGCGTGGTGCCGTACCGGAGGCGGAACGTTTCTTTGGAGAAGCGGGCTGCGGTTAGGCGGCAGGCGCCTGGGTCTGGACAGCCAGGGCGCGATCGACGCGACTGGGGTGGGTGGTGGCGAGCGGTGCGTTGCCCCGGGCGGCGCCGTCGAGGGTGATGCGCCGGCGGCGGCAGGGCTCGCCCTCGACGGCGTGGCACCACTCGCACGGCACGCTGAGCACGTCGGACCTCCGGCGGCGATGGCGGCTTCACGGGCGGCGCGGGCCGGGCGGTAGGGGCCAGCTCGGCGCGGGCGGCGGCCGGGATGTAGGAGCCGACGGCGGCGAGCTGGTCCTTCAGCCCCGGCCGGTGTCGCCCGGCGGTGAGTGCTCGGTGTGCCGAAGGGGCGGCCTGCCCGTAGCCACGGCATCCCGCGCCGCCAGCAGCTCCGCCCGCCAGGCGTGCGGATTGTCCGGGTCGGCCGACGGGGTCGGGTCGGTGTGCCGGGCCAGACGCTCGCGGCGGTGCGCCTGCCATTCGCGGGCTACATCGGCCGGCAGGATCGGGTACTTCGAGCTGACGATGCGCTTGCGGACGGCCTCGCGGATGTCCCAGCCCTGAGCGGTGGTCATCGGGACGTCGCCGAGCAGCTCGTGCCACATGCCGAGCTGGTCGCGGGCCTCGCCCGCGTCGGTGCGGATCGTGCGCGGGTCCAGGCGGCCGACGTAGGTGAGTACGGCAGCAACTTCACGTTGGTTCAAGGCAGTTACTCCGTTCCAGTCGGTTCTTCGACGGCGGCGAGCAGGGCGGCCATGTGCGCCTCGGCGCGGGTCATGCCGGCCTGCGGGGCGGAAGAGCCGCCGGGCAGGGCGTAGAGGTTCGGGCGCTGTGGTGTGGGGCTGTGCTCGCGGGCGACCCAGGACTGCCAGTCGGAAGCCCAGGCGGCGGCGGAGCGAGCGCTCCAGGCGGCTCGGTGGTGTCGCCACTTCGCGTCGGCGGCCTGGAGGCCCTGCTCGCCAAGGCGTGCGATGTGTCCCTGCTGCTGGGCCCAGGACAGGCTTGCGTCGTCGACCTGCCAGTCCGCGGCGGAGGTGAGACCGGCAGCACTACTGCTGCTGCTGTACTTACGGTTCACCTTCGGTTCACTACAGTTCTGGGGGTCAGTTTCTGACCCGGAGGGGTCGGTTTCTGACCCGGGGAGGGTCAGATTCTGACGAGGGGTACAGATTTCGACCCGGTCAGATTCCGACGAGGGGGCCCGATTCAGACCCTGTCTTGCGGCAGATGCGGTGCTTGCGCAGCCGCTCCTCGTCCAGGTTGTCCAGGTCGGGAGCGGGTTCGGTGTCCGCCAGTGGTTCGACGTCCTCGACGCGCAGCTCGGGGTTGGCCTTCTGGGCAGCCGCGACCTTCGCGAGCCAGGCAGCGGGCGCGGCATGCGGTACACCGTGCTGTGCTGGGGCCCTCGAAGTCAGCGCATATCTCCAGGTCGCCGGCCTCGGCCAGTGAGGTCAGGGCGCCGCGCACGGCGTTTCGGCTGGCGTGCGTCCGCTCCATCAGCTCGGTGAGGCCCGCATAGGCGACGCACTGCTCGTCGGGGATCCGGTCGGCGATCGACAGGAGGACCAAGCGGGCCGTGCCACGGCTGGCACTGCTCTCCCAGGCCCACTTACGTGCCTGCCCGCTCATCGGGACACCGCCTTCGCGAGGCGGGTGAGCATGGGTGTCGACGACACGGGAGACAGATGAGTGTGGGCAGCTGCCGCGCAGACCGGGTGCACCGGCCTTTGCGCAGGGCAGGCGGCATGTAAGACTCTCCTCCGTAGTGAAAGCCGCGCCGGGGTGCCCGTAGGAAAGGTCCGGTGCGGTAAAGGTGGTAATCTCCGCCCTTGCCGGGGCGGGAGTGCCGTCAGGCGGCCGGCGTCCGGGAGTTAGTAGCTCCATGGGCGCCGTCGCTGTTTCGGGCTATGCAGCCCTGCTGGCTCGCGCGTTCCGCATATGGCTCCTTATGCCGTCTGCTGCCAGGCGGGTGCCCGGCGGGGACGACGAACATATGCAGGCTGTGGCGCAAGATCCAGACCTTGCTAAAGGACTCTCTACAAGTCGCGGGGAGGGCGTCGGCACCTGCGCCTGTAGGTGGGGGCGGCGGGCCGGGACGCGGGCAGCGCCATGGTCGCCCCGACGGACGTGGAGATGGCACCGCAGCGCCCCTCGCGTCTCATGCGACAACGGTCTGCTGGACCAACTAGCTAAGCCTCACCGGGGTGCCATCGGCGATCCTGCGCCCGATTTGCCGGGATAGATCGCTCCGGCGGTTGGAGGCTCAGGAGGTGTGCTGATGGCTGCCCGGGCGCATGCGCACGAACCCGCGACAAGGTCCAGGCTCGCCCTTTAAGCCCTGGACTGGTAGCAGAGAGTCACCGCGCGATCGGTCGCCGGAGTCGCGCATAGGGCTCGGTGCAGGCTGCCTCCCGGCGTCGAGGAGCACCGTTGCCGCGGTTGCCCCGAATGTCGAGAGCGTGCCATTGTGTCCGAATTGCAGCGGGTGTCTGATGCATCCCGCGAAAGGGACACGGTGTGGATGAGGTGTTTCCACGGTCACTCCGCGCTTTCCGGTCGAAGATCAAATCCTGGGGTGCCAGACGTGACGTATGTCGCTAGGGAAATGTGGCTCGCGCCACGTCGCCCGGTGCATTCCTGCCGGTAGAAACGGACAGGCCGACCCGAAATGGCCGGTGCGTGCCACGCGGAAACGTGCTGGTGAGGAAGAACTTTCCATACGCGGGATCGCGCCGTCAACTGGTGTTTATGGCGAGGTAGTGTGGTGGTTGAAGTGACGACGAAGTCCACCCAGAAAAGGATCATGGAAGAGTCGACCGAAGGCCAGGTGACCCCGGGGCTCATGGACCGCCTAAACCGCCTGTTCGATACGGTGCACCCGCCCGATCGCGGCCCTTTAGCAACGCCGAAGTGGCCGAGCTGATGGAGAAACGGGGCTGGGCAAGCTGTCTGCGCAGTACCTGTGGCTCCTGCGGACTGGCAGCGCGATAACCCGACGAAGCGTCATCTTGAAGCGCTCGCAGGGTTTTCGGGTGGATCCCGCTTATTGGTTCGATGATGCCGTCGCCGAAAAGACAGTGCAGGAGCTGGAGTTGCTCGCACTGCTTCGCGACGCGAAGATCAAGAACGTTCTTCTTCGTCTATCCGACGTCTCCGCGGACGGAAAGGACGCAGTCCTCGGGATCGTCGAGAGTGTACGAAAATCCGAGGGTTGCCACCCTCAACTGGCGCGTAAATCGACCTTAGTTCAGTAAGTGATCAAGGAAAAGTAATGTGGTCTGTACGCAGGCTGCGCCGGCCTGACCCCTTGGCCGAGCTGCGGCTCCCGCACGTCACCAATATCCGCGATCTCAGCGACGAGGTCTCACGCCGCACGGGACGGAATGTGGTCCTAGAGCCCGTGAGCAGGCACCCTCCGTGTGCGGGGCATGCGCCGTCACGGAGAGTGCCTTCTACGTGTACTACGACCCGCGGACCAGCTGTCTGCACCAGGACCACATCATCGCCCACGAGTTCAGCCACCTGCTGCTCGGCCACCACAAATACCGCCCAGCGTCCGCACTCTCCTCGACGATCTTCACCAGCGTCGGTTCGACCACCGTGGAGATGATGCTGGGGCGCACGAAGTACGACGAGGACGAGGAGCGGGACACTGAGCTTCTCGCCTCGCTGCTCCAGCGCCGGATCATCGACCGGTGGCTCCGCAGCGACGAGTCCTCCGGGGACGAAGTTCAGGACCGGGTCTCGCACACGCTCCTGCGCCGACGGGAGGCCCGGCCGTGAAGGACTTGCTCCATCCGATCAGCCTCGTTGTCGCCACGCTCGGCTTCCTCTGCCTCCTGCGGGACGTGCCGACCCGCCGCCGTGATCCCGCCTCCACCGCGCTGGCCGCCGTCTTCCTGCTGTCAGGGCTGTCGTTCCTGTTCTCCATCACCCCGATGTGGAACTACCTCGACCGAGTGCTCGGCACTGTCAACCTCTCCGTACCCCTCGCGCAGGGTGTGTAGTCGCGCTCCTCGCCTGTCAGCAGGTGGTTCTCACCTACTGGGGTCTCCGCCCGAGGTCGCCCGCCGGCGCAGTCGCCGGTGGCTCGGGGCCGGCTTTGCCGTGATCGCCGGGCTGCTGGTGCTGTTCGCCTTGCTGACGCCCAGCGCGCCGCATCCGATCGACTTCACGCTCTACTACGCGCACGACGACTGGTACGCCGCGTACCTCACCTTGTACGTCACGGCCTATACCATCGGGGAACTGTTCCTCGCCCGGGCCTGCTGGCGTCTGGCCCGCCGCAGCAATCGTGGGTCCGTCGGCTACGGCCTGCGCATCGTCGCCCTCGGCGCGACCGTCACCCTCGGATACAGTGCGGTCCGCATCGGCAACGTGATCGCCGGCGCTTTCGACACCTCCCTCGCAGAATGGGAGAGCTTCGCCTGGACCTGCGGCGATGTCGGCGCCATGCTCACGCTGATCGGCTGGCTCGTGCCCACCATCAGCGACCAGGCTCAGAGCGTTCAGTACCGGATCAGGCAGTACCGCTGCTACTACGGTCTACGCCCCTGTGGCTGGCCTTCTACAGCGAAGCACCTGAGATCGAGCTGCCCATCGACCGAGTCGACCCGGCCCAGCGGCGCCGCTTCCGCCGCATCTCGATCCGGCTCTACCGCCGAGCTGTCGAGATCCGGGACGGCCGGTTCGTGATCCGCCGGTATCTCGATGCCGCGGTGCGCGAGGCAAGCGAAGCCCACCACCGGGCCCGAGGACTGCACGGCCAGGAGCTGTCCGCAGCCGTCACCGCCGACCAGATACTCGCCGGAATCGCCGCCCGCGCCACCGACGCTCGCCCGGAGCGCGACCAGCTCACCGAGTTCGCCGACGCCGAACGCCAGACCACCAGGCCCATGGAAGACATCGACGCTCTCCTCGACGTCGCCCGCCACCTGCCCCGCCAGCCCGCACGAGCCCCCACCTTGAGCGAGTCTCCGTATGACGAACGACCTCACCCGCCAGCCCGCGCACGCCCAGCTTCAAGCCCTGGACCGCAGCGAGATCTCCAGCCGCGAACTGCTTGACCTCCACCTCGCCCAGATTGACGCCAGCCAGATCAACGCTGTCGTCACCCGCGACGACAGCGCGGCCCGAGCCGCCGCGCACGCGGCCGACGAACGCCGCGCCCGCAACGAGAGCACCGGCCTCCTCGACGGTCTTCCCTCACGATCAAGGACAGCTTCGAGACGGCCGGCCTGCGCACCACCAGCGGCGCCGAAGGACTCGCCGACCACGTTCCCGCCCGCGACGCCGACGCGGTCGCCCGGCTCCGCCACCAAGGCGCGGTCATCATGGGCAAGACCAACACCCCGGCGTACTGCCAGGACTTGCACACCGACAATGTCCTGTTCGGCCCCACGCTCAACCCGCACGGCCTCAAGTACACCGTCGGCGGCTCCTCCGGCGGCCCCGCCGCCGCAGTCGCCGCCCACCTGACCCCGCCGATCTCGGCAGCGACCTCGCTGGTTCCCTCCGGCTCCCGGCCCATTACTGCGGCGTCTACGGCCTGCGCCCCACGCACGGACTCATCCCAGCCCGCGGCCACATCCCCGCCCGCCGGGATGGATCACCAGCAGCGACATGGTCACCCGGGCCCCTGGCCCGCCACCCCGCGACCTCGACCTGCTTCTCGCCGCACTGACGACACCGTCACCCAACGAGAACAACCCTGGACCGTCGAGCTGCCCACGCCGCGCCGCCCGAGCGGCCGGCTCCGCGTGGCGGTGTGGGCCGACGACGAGGGCTGCCCGTCGACCGCAACACCGTCGACGCTCTCGCCGCCCTCGAACGGGCACTCGCTTCCGCCGGTGCCAGTGTCCACCGCACCGCAGGGCCAGTCAGTTTCGCCGAATCGCTCCGCCTCTTCGAGCAGCTCCTCCACTCCACCACGACTGCCGCCACCGACGACGATGCCGGCGCGGCCGAACTCGCCGCCGCTCGTGACCTGCACACCGACGACACGAGCCCACGAGCCGCCATCCTCCGGCACCGTACGCAGACACACCGCGCCTGGCTCCGCGCCAACGAGAAACGCCTCCTGCTCCAGCAGACATGGCACCGGTTCTTCGCCGACGGTCAGCACGACGTCCTCATTACGCCCGCCGCTCCCACTGCGGCGATCCCGGCCGGGAGCCGTTCTCTCACGGTCGATGGCGTCGAACGGAGCTTCTTCGACCAGACCGGCTGGGCCAACCTCACCAGCCACGTCGGTCTGCCCAGCCTCGTCGTACCTGTTGCGCGAAACGTGGACGGCCTCCCGATCGGCGTGCAGTTCGTGGGACCGGCCTACTCGGACCGGACCCTGCTCGCCCTGGCCGAACACCTGGCGTCGCTTCTCGGAGGGGTGGCCGTGGGGATCAGTCTTTGACAATGTTGGTCAGCGGTGCGTCGGGCCCTTGTGCCACGGTTGGTCAGTGCCCCAGCAGGTCGGCCGCCAGAGGATCATGTCGAGCTGGTACCCGGCCGTACGAGCGAGGGGACTGGTTTGGCCGCAGCGCGTTCTCCGTGGCGGCGAGCCAGCAGACGAAGTGACCTTCGATCTCCTCCCGCGCGGCCTTGGCCGCCGGGTCGGCGCCGCAGGCAAGCTCGGCGGCGAGGGCGCGCAGGAGCATCCCGGTGGTGCGCAGCGGGCCGAGGTGGTCGAGATCCTGCCCTGATCCGTCCTCCCGATTGCGCCGGTAGGCGGCGGCCATCATGGCGTGTATGCCGAGCCTGTCGGTGATGGCGGAGAGGAGGGCACCGTCCTCGCCGGACGGGCCGGCGAGTTGCCAAGGTTTGCGGCCAAGCCCGGCTGTCGTTTCGTGGCGAGAGTCACGTATGCGGCGGCCTCCGAGAGCGGATACCGATACGGGAGACGCCGTGCTCTGGCAGCATTGCGGCATGAGTCCTGGGAGATTGCGCTCCTGGCTGCTGGTGCGGCGGTAGCGGGCGGTCTGCCCGTCGCGTGGTTCACCAGGCCCATGAAGATCAAGTCGCCGGCGGGGCACAGTCGCCTGCTGCCGCCCTTCTGACGATTTTGAACGAGGCCGCTCGGGACCAGCGGCAGCAGGCAGTGCGCCGTCCGGCTTACCTTGAGTTCCTCGTACGTGTCGATGCCGCACTCAGCATGGGCGGCCCGACCGGCACATTGGCGCTGGAGGAACGAAGTTCTCTCATCAACGCGTTGGAGGTCTTGGAGTTGGTCGGCCCCGCCGACGTTGTCGAGACTGCACGGCATCTCGCCTTGCTCGCTCAGCACAACGACGGCAGCTCGCCCAGCAAGGTGGAGCAGGCGAGGATGGCGTTCCTTGCCTCGGCCCGCGGTGCCCTGGGTTCCCCACCGGCACGCTCTCGGGCGGGTGACATCGGTGAAAACCCTCCGCAGTTGCCGCTCGAACCGCAACTCGAGTCCGCCCGTAAGCCAGCGACACCACCGGACCCAGCCGATTCGGACTGCTTCAATCACGTCCCACGTGTAGTAGCCGAGGTCGGGACGCTGGTACTGGTTGACGAAGTGGACGCGGTCGATGGTGATATCCACCCGTGGAGGCCGCAGTGCCCGATTGAGCTTCCGGTCTGGGAAGTCTTCACGAAATGGTGCAGTCGGGTATCGGAACTCTCCGAATGGCTCGGACCGCCCACGATGCTTACGCTGCCCGGCGCACGGTGGGCGTGACCCTCAGGTAGGCGAGCGCCTTGTCGTCCGAATCTCTGCCAAGTTCAGGGGACTGAGGTGTTTCTCGCCAGTAGCCGGGCCAGTCGGCAGGGTGACGGCGAGGTTGACGGAGCCCGTGGGCGACGGCGTGATGACCCATTGCGTGGCCTACGCCGAACCTCCCGCGACCGTCCCCAGCACGGCTTCCATCGGAGGCAAAGGGACCAGCGTCTCAGGTCGTTGTCGCAGCCCGATCGCCTCGGGCGAAGTTGCTGGGGAACCGTCGCTCAAGGCGTGGAAGGCCGCGATGACAGCCCGTAGGAACTTCAAGCACCAAGTGTATGCACACGCCGCTAAGACCGGCGAGTCTTACACGTCTGCCCTCCGGCACTTCCGCCCGACTCCATAGGACAGCGGCATCATGAGCAGTCATGGAGACATCGAACCAGTACCTTGCCGCACAGCAGAAGACCGCACCCGCGACCTCAAACTTCTGCGTATTCGCTCTGAAACCCTTCCCCGAGCTTCAGCCGGGCGACGACCTGGCGGGCACCATTACCGACGTCCTCGCCCGCACCGGCACCGAGCTGCAGGACGGGGACGTAGTGGTAGTGGCCTCTAAGGTGGTGAGCATCGCGGAGAAGCGGTACGTCGACCTCGCCGGCGTCACCCCGGTGCCGAAGCCCTGGAGCTTTCAGCCAAGACCGGCAAGCCCGCCGAGATCGTGCAACTGATCTTGGACTCCAGCGAACGCTACTTCCTGGCTACCGAGAAGGGCCCGATCATCGCCCGGCACACGCTCGGCTACCAGCTCACCTCAGCCGGGATCGACCGCGCCGGAACTGAGGGAGCCTGGCTGCTGCCAGTGGACCCAGACGCCTCCGCCCGCGCTCTGCGGGATGCCCTGATCACCTTCTCTAGCGCCGAGGTCGCGGTCGTCATCGCGGATTCAGACGGCCGTGCCGACCGGCGGGGAGCCACGTGCATTTCGCTGGGGCTGCCGGACTTGCACCCTTCGAGTGACGGAGTACGCCGAGCGAGGTGGCAGGGCCAAGCGGCAGGAGGAATCCTTCACCGACATGGTCGCTGCGGCAGCTGGCATCGTTCTGGGCCAGCGTGGACGCGGTGTCCCCGTCGCTGTCATCCGCGGCATCAACTTCACTCCGAGCGATGAGGGAGTAGCTTCGATGATCCATCGCGAACGGTAGAAGTTGGGCGGCGAGGCCGGTCAGGTGCCGCTGTGTTGCCTACTGCTCGGCATTCGGATGCCGAGGTGGCGTTCACGAGACGCCGTGCTGAGCTACTTCTCAGTGACGGTGGCTGACCAGCCCTTCCGGCAGAAGGTGGCCGCCCCGTCGGGGTGATGGTCACTGTGGCGCCGCGGATGGGGAGGTCGCCGTCCACGGCGAGCCAGGTGCGGATGCGGTCCAGCTCGTCCCACAGCCGCCGGGGCCCGCCTTGGTGCACGGCCGGGGAGTCCCTGCGACCGGTAGCCGTGGCGCGCGCCCAGGAGCCGTCCGTGTGGAGCATGTAGATAGTGCGGATGCCGTCGTCCGCTGTGTGCTGGCGGTGGTCAATGCCGGGCACGATCAGTTCGAGGTGGAGCGTACGTCCCAGGTGTCCGGCACGTACATCAGCGGATAGCGGCTGGTGGTGATGCTCTCGCCCTCGGCGTGCTGGGCGGTCTGCCACACCGGCGGGTTCTCCGGGAAGGTGTCGTCGTAGTCCTCGCCACGGCGCGCGGACATGAACCCGGCAGCCTCCGGCGCGACGTGCCCGACGGCGCCGCCGTCGGGGTCTTGTCCGCGATGATGACCAGCCCTGTGTCGGCGATGGTGGTCACCAGCCGCCCGCCGGGGCGAGCGCCTCCAGCCACGAGACGGGCACAGCGGGCACGGAGACGGTGGAGATGATCCGGTCATAGCTGCCCTCGGGCAGGGCTCCGGTCAGGTCACAGACTTCGACGCGCGGATGATGGCCGGCCTCGGCCAGCCGCTTCCGCGCCGCCTGCACCAGATACGGATCGACGTCCACGCTCGTGACCTGCTCCCCGCCGAGACGAGCACAGGCCAGAGCGGTGCCGTAGCCGCTGCCACAGGTCACCAGCAGCCGGGACGTGTCGGTGATCCACGCCGCCCGGTACATCATCAGCACCAGAGCAGGCAACGTGGAGGACGAGGTGGAACGCCACTCGCCCCCGGGCGAGTGTGGCCCATCTCGGCGTGGTCGGCGTGGAGGGCGCCGAGGCGGGTGACGAGGTGGTGTCGGCGTAGACGTCCCGCAGCCACGCCTCGGTATCGCTCGCGCCGTCGCGCAGCTCCCACGCCTCCTCGCCGTCGCTGCTGGTGTTCCTGGTCCACCACCGGGGCACGAACACATGCCGAGGTGTGGTGGCCAGCGGCTGATACCAGCGCGACTCGGGCCGGATCACGGTGTTGGCGGCGAGGCGTTGGGCGGCGGCGTCCCAGTCCATGGGGGCATTCCTTTCAGCCGGCGGGGCTCGGGGCGAAGCCGTCGGCGGGGTCGCAGGTCCCGCCGCCTGAATCAGAGTCGTCGTTGGGACCGCAGTCCGGCCCGCACGGGTCATGGCGACTGACGGGGATACTCGCGGCGACCTGCTGCCACCGCAGCGAGGCGAACACCCTCCAGCCCGGCCTCTTGGACCTTGCCGGCAGGGAGGAACCGGCCGAGCACGCAGGGCCACGGTGCCGTCCGAGAGGACCGCGGCGATGCCGGTGGCGCACCGGCCGCACAGCTCGGAGGTGGACGGCAGGCCGGCGCCCTTGGCCGCGTTGCCGACGCCTCGAACTCGGTCGATGTGCACCTCAGTGATGCCGAGCGCGACCAGCTCCGCGCGGGCCTCCTCGACGCGCTGCCCGTCGAGGACGTCGACGATCCCCACTCGTACGCGGATGCCGCGCCTGTGCGCCTCGATGAGGTTCGAGCGGGTCGCGGCGTGAGAGCCCTTACGGCCGGTCACCTGGTCGTGCCCCTCGTCGGAGTCGGCGTAGTACGACGTCGCCAGGGCGATGCCGGGCCGGGTGAAAGCGCCCAGTGCTCAGGGCGGACGCGGTACAGGTTGGAGTACACCTGCACTCCGAGCCCTTCGGCGAGCGCATGCTCTACGATCTCGACGAAATCAGGGTGCAGCGTCGGCTCTCCGCCGATGCACTGGATTTTCTTGACGCCGAGCTCGGCAGCCTGGCTGATGACCCGCTTCCAGTCGTCGCCGGTCATGATGCCGTGCCCCTGGGTCGGGCCCGCCTCGGCGTAACAGTGTGAGGCGCACGTGAGCTGACAGCGGCGGGTAATCTCCAGTTCAAGCAAGCTGGGGATACGGGGAGTTGTCGTTATCGGGGCTTCGGGTGCGATCGTCATGAGCTGTTCCCTTCGGTCGTGTCTCACGGTGGCCCAGCCGCACTCTTCGGGAAGAGCCGACCGCTCCTTCGGCGCCTTGGGGACCTGGGCCCGTCCTGCTGGCGAAGCCGTCGACGCTTAACCGAGTTGGACCTCTTCGATCTCGTCCCACGTGTAGTAGCCGAGGTCAGGGCGCTGGTACTGGTTGACGAGGTGGACGCGGTCGATCGTGATGTCCACCCGTGGGGCCGCAGCGCGCAGTGCCCGGTTCAGGCCCCGGTCGGGAAGTCCTGACGCGCATACGCTAGCGTTGTGTGGGCCCAAAATCGCAGCTCAGGGGCCTAAGGGTGATACCCGGAACCTTCTCCATCGCCCTTCGGACGCGGCCGTTGAGCTCGGCCATCCCGTTCTCCGGGAGACGGCGACCGTTACGGCGGTGATGCCGGGCCACACCGGTCCGAGCTGGACCTGGAACGGGTCCATGCCGGCCAGCTCCTCGTGCAGGGCACCTCGCAGCTTGTCGGTCTGGTCGCCGTCGATCGCGTGGTGGATGCCCTGGACGGTGGAGTGCAGCCACTCTCGGGATCACGCCGAGCTGGTCGCCGTACTCGGCGAGCAGCTCGGCGTGAGCGCGGGCGTACTCACGGAACTCGGGGTATTCGCTGAGCAGGATGAGGGTGTGCGGGAAGGGGCCGCCGTTCCTCCAGATCTTCTTGGGGACGAAGAAGTTCTCCACAGTCATGCTCCTGATCTCATCTGTCGAGGGTGGAGTGCGGCCTGACGATGGCCCCGGGAGTGGAGCGGTGCGGGGCAACGGCCTATGAGGGGTGTTCGGTTAGGGCGGATGTGCAGCACTGCGCGGGATGGCGGCCGTCAGGTTCTGATCCACGTCGCGAGCCACCATTCGCGGCTGAGCGCGAGCTTCACCACCAGGAGTTCGTGGGCGGCTCGGTAGGCGTCTTCCTCAGACCGCCGTCGGCCCAATAGAGAATGTCGTTGACGACGTCGACCGGGGTGGTGTCCCACATCCGGGCGATGTTGAAGTGGCCGACCAGCGCGACCGGGTGGCCGGTGAGGCGTCGCACTTCGTCGGCGAAGGCGTCCTTGGCGCCCTCGCAGTTGGTCAGTACGACCGCGGCGGCCCCAGGGTGCCGTCGGCCAGTTCGCTCAGGTTCAGGAACGGTTGGTCGGCGTGCGGCCCGAGCCACGCTCCGTCTGCGTTCGCGGCACCGTGGAGATCGGCGATGACCATCTCGCCGGGCTGGGAGTCCTGAGTGCGGCAGCGATGTCGTCCTTGGTGCGGATCGGCCGGTCGTGCACGGTGGAGATCCACTCGGCTTCCTGGGCGCGGTCCAGCTTGTCTTTCATCGCGCTCAGGTACCGGGGAACCGGGGTCGGGCTCGATCACGATGTAAAGGTGGCGGACCACCCACGGTTCCCACTGCGGCACAGTCTTCTCCCCTACGTCACGGTCTCGCTGAGCGCCTGATCATCGTGGCACCGCGCGGGTGCTGGCGCGGCCAGTCGACGGACTGGCCGGATCGTGCGGTCTGCGTGATCGGTTCACCGGCAAGTTCCTGCCTACGCGGGAAGGAGGTCGTTGGCGGTCTTGGCCAGCATCTCGGCGGATGTACGGCTGTCGTGGTTGAGGACGAGGGCGCGGCGTGGCAGCTGCGCGAGCCGGTCGGCCAGGTCGGTGGGAGGGGCGGCCTTCGTGGGGGCGAGACTGAAAATGTCGGGGTAGCGGTCCTCGGTCTTGCCGGTGAAGAAGTCGTCCTCGCACAGGGCGCGGGGCGTGTCGAGAACGCGCGGTTCGGCGTCCTTGCCGACCTGGGGAAGAGGAGGGCGGCGGCGTGCGCGTGGGTGGCGAGCGTCATGCCCAGCAGGGAGGAGAGCTGGTCGGGGAAGAACTGGGGCTTGAGTTCCTTGCCCTTGGCGTTCCAGATCGGCTTGGTGCTGCCAGCGTGCAGGGCGTCGGTGACGCGCTGGGCCTGGGTGGGTGCATCTGCTCGCCCTCCAGGATGCGGGCGCGAAGCGGTTCGTACAGATCGGTCGACTCGAGCAGGCCGAAGCCGATCGCGGCGGCCGACGGCCAGGGCAGGATCTGCAGCCCGCCGTCCTCGGGGCGGATGAAGACGCGGTCGTTGGCCAGGAGCTCGAAGCCCTCGCGGGCCAGCAGCAGTGCGGTGGTGGTCTTGCCCGCGCCCTTGGGGCCGAAGGTGAGGAGCGCGCGGCCGTTACGGACGACGCAGGAGGCGTGCAGGATGTGGAATCCCGCGCGCAGCAGCTGGCCGCGGATGAGCTCGCGGGCCAGTCGGGAGGCGGCGACCGCGACTGATTGCGCGTGGGCTCCGACGATGACGAGGCGGTTGGCTGCCGAGTCGTAGTGGTAGGCGAGCCGCTCGGTGGGCTGGGTCGCGTAGATGGCGCCGTCCCGTGCCGGGCCACGAGGGTGCGGGCGTTCGCGTACTCGATCTCGTTGTGGTCGTAGTCGCCGACGAGGGTCTCGATGTCGGTGAGACGGGTGTGGTCGACGTCGGCCAGCAGCAGGGCGCCGCCCTCGGCGATGCTGTCGCTGCGGTCGGCGGTGGCGGGCACGGCGGTGGCGTTCCACCAGCCGCCGAAGTAGCGCAGGGCCCAGTCGGTGATGTCCTTGGTGTCGCTGACGACCGTGACGGTCGCGGCGTCGGCGTGAATGCGGGTGGCGCTCAGCACGCGGGTTCTCCTTGAAGGATCTGTTGAAAAGTGGAGTCGAGCTTGGAGCGGGAGGCGGCGAGGCGCCGTTGCTCACCAGGGTCGAGGTCGGGCAGGCACACGGTGGGGCGGCCGGCCGAGAACCGCAACGGATTCCGAGCCAGACCCCGTCGTGGTTGACGGACAGCACCTCGGTGCCGTCGCCGATCGCGAGGGCCTTGCGCAGCGCGGCGAGGACGGCGCCGGCCGGGCCGCACCGGGTACGGCCGATCCCGGCAGTGATCTGCCGCGGGCGGTCTGCCAGTTGGGCGCGTACGTACGTCAGCGGGACATCGGCACGGCTGCCGTTGACGGTGGTGGTCGAGGCGCAGATCACGGCGCCGTCGCCGTGCTCGCCGATCACCCATCCGTGTACGGCGCTGGGCGGTACCCGGTGGTGGGTGGCAAGGGCGATGCGATAGCGCGCGGAGTCGGTGCTGGAGCCGATGCCGTAGACCTGAGCGGCCTCGCCGGCGGTGGTGGCGAAGAGGCGGGCCAGGACGTCGACGGGGTTGGTGACCACGATGACGATGCCGGTGTAGCCGGTCAGCTGGCGGGCCAGGCTGGTGATCAGCGGGCGTTCGCGGCCAGGCCCGCCATCCGGATGTCACTCGTGGCGGCGTTGGTGAAGGTGGCCCGTGGGCAGACGACGACGGCGTCCGCGGTGCGCATCTCGGCGACCGGGGCCACCTCCGCCCGCACGGAGGACAAGGTGATCTCCCGCATGTCCTCAAGATCGGTCACCAGCCCGGTCGCAGACTCGGGCGTGCGCGCCGCGACCATGACGCGGGAGCACCAGCGTTCCTGCACCAGGAGAGCGGCCGTGCTCTGCCCGACCGCCCCGCGCCGATCACCCCACCGTGAAGCCGCTCATCGCGTGGCCGCCTTCGCCGCCTGGTTCAGGGCCAGGCGCCAGGAGGCCGCCGGCTCGGCGTCGACCATCAGCAGGGCGCTGACCCTATCCAGCAGCGTGCACACCGCTTCGATCCGTTCGATCACGGCCCCGGCGTGTTCGGGCAGCGGCAGGCCCACGGGGCGGACAGATAGGTCGTGGTGATGTTCGTGGTGTCCATCAGCCACGTCACGATCAGCCGGCGCAGATACAGTCCGCTCGTCGCCCGGCGCATTGGCCGCAGCTGTTCCTGGACGAAGGCGTCGATGCCGTCGAGGATCGCCGTGGCTCCTCCGGCGGGGTGCTGCGATCAGGAGAGGACGGTGCGGGAGACGAGCTTGGCGGCGTCCGCGTGCGCGGGCCCGCGCTGCAGCCCCGGGTCGATGAACACGGGCAGCTCATCGGGGCCGTCAGGGAAGAGCACGTGCTCGGGCTTGAGGTCGCCGTACAGGACCTGGGCGGGGCCGAGCGCCGGGGCGAGGCGGAGCTTGAGGAGCCGGGCGATGACCTGGCGTACAAGGATCGCGATGCCGTGCTGGGTCCGTTCCTCCAGCCGGGCACTGCCGAGCTGATCGAGGTAGGCCCGGCCGGAGATCCCGTTGAACTTGCGGCGGAAGGTCGCGTCGATGCCGCGCTCCGTGATGGCAGCCCGGTCCGTCTGCTCGACCACGACGGGACGCTGGAGCACCTCAAGGGCGTTCAGCGCCCGGCCGAGTAACTCGCCGGTCTGCTCTGGTGACTTGTAGACCAGGTCGGCCAGCGTGGGCCCGGTGACCGGCTCGGTGAACAGCACTCCGCCGCCGCATCCGGCCGCTCGCGCGACGGCCAGGCCGCCTGCGGCAAGGGCATCGAGCTGGGCGGCTTCGCGCCGGAGCAGCGAGGTGGGCGAGAGTGCGTACGCGCTCTGCTCGGCGGCCACCCTCTCCCAGCTGCCGCAGGAGCCGCGCATCACCGAGACGAGCGAGACTCCGAGCAGGCTGTGCTTGGCGAACAGGGGACGGCCGCCGACCTCGATCTGCTGGACGTACCCGGTGACACTCGGCGCGTGGGCCCCAGGACCGCCTGCTCGCCCGGCCACAGCGAGGCCGCGGCGTGCTGTATCTGCCCGGCGCAGAAGCCGGACAGGACGGTGGCGTCAACGACGGTGGTCACAGGCCCTCCCGAAAGCTGCTGGGGCCGCTCAGGTGTTGCCGTCGCCGGCCCTCCGCCCGTTCGATCTGTACGGCCAGGAGCGCGAACTGGTCCGGGCTGATGACGAGGCGGGTGTCCTCGGTGATGCCGTCGAGCTGGTGCACGGTGATCGGCCACACGAACTCCTGCCTCTTGGGGTCGTAGGTGATGTCCTTCTGCTGGGGTGTGGCGTGTGTGATCACTGTGCCGCCTCCGTCGTCGCCGGCTCGGGTGCCGGAGAAGCGCGCCCATTCGGGCGGGCCAGGTCTCCGTGCCGTGTGCGGCGCGCAGAATGAGACGCTTGAACGCGGCGGAGTCGGGGAGCTGCTCGATGAAGCCGACGCGGGAGTGCTCGGTGTCGAGCACCCGGTCACCGACCTTGAACCGTTGAGCCATGGGGCCTCCCTCGCAGGAAGTTGCGAGACGTGAGATGTGGGTCACGGTGCGTGTGCTTCAACTAACCGCACTCAGGGGATCGTTGGTCATGACGAACCCGCAGTGATCTGCTCGCCGCCCAACTGACGACTTGACTCTTCTTTGACTGTCGGCGACTGCGGCGGGGGCTCTACGGTGTGGACATGTCGGAGAGCAAGAACCAGGAACTCGCAGGCTGGATGGACGCCCATGACGTGGCGCCCGACGAGCTTGCCGAGGACCTCAACGACGCCTTAGAGGCCCTGACCGGCCGTCGCGGCAAGCTCACCGAGCGGACCGTCTTCCGCTGGCTGTCCGGCGAGAACCAGTGGCCGCAGGGCAAGTACCAGGTGGTCCTGGAGCGGGTTACCGACCGTCCCATCAGCGATTTAGGGTTCGTCCGCCCCGCACGGAGCACGGCCGGCCCCGCACCACAGGAGGACCCCGTGCGCCGACGCACCTTCGTCACCGGCACCACCGCAACCGTCCTCGCCGTCGCCACGGCCCCGGTCGCTGCCCGGCCCACCGTCGGGTCCACCGACGTCATGAGCCTGCGTGGCGAACTCACCGCCCTGTGGCTCCTGGACGACACCGCAGGCGGCAGCACCGAGCTGGAGAACCGGGCCATCGGCCTCATCGAGAAGACTCGGGGCTCCAGCAGAACGGCAGCGCCACCCAGAAGACCCGCTCGCGGCTGTACGCCCTCGCCGCCGCCTTCACCGCCACCGCCATGTGGGCCGCTGTCGACTCGCGCCGCTTCACCGACGCCCAGACGCATCTGAACGAGGCGATCCACCTCGCCGGTCTCTCCGGCGACGGTCAGGTCCAGCACCAGATCTGGCGCTACGCCGCGATGCTCGCCGACCAGCGCGGCCGTCACGCCGACTCCGTCGCCGCGGCCGAAGCCGCGATGAACACCCGCCCTCACCGGACCGATCCGCTGTACGCCTCACTCAGTCACGCCCGCCTGGCCCTGTCCGCCGCTTCGGCCGGCGACCGCATCCGCGCCCAGCGGGCCATCGGCCGGGCCGCCGACGCCTTCGGCCGCGCCGACACGGCCCAGCAGCGCCCAGCGTCGATGGACTTCTACACCCTCGGGGAACTCCACGGACTGACCGGCATCACCCACTACCGGCTCGGCCAGGGCGAACGGAGCGAGTACCACGCCCATCGCTGCCTCGCGGCCCTGCGCCCGGAACAGAACCGCAACCGCGCGTACTACACCGCCCAGACCGCACTGTCCCAACTCCAGCAAGGTGAGCTGGAGATGGCCTGCGCGACCGCCGAGCGCGTCCTGCCCGAGCCCGGTGCCGGCGTCGGCCGCGTCTCCCACCTGCTCGGCGGCTTCACCGCCAACCTCAACCAGCGCGCCCCCGGCGCACAGATCACCCGCACCTGGAACTCCCTCGCCCGCACGGCCTGACCCCCATGAATTCGGAGACCACGTGACCGAGACCGGCACCATCAAGCTGCACCGCTACGGCATCACCCAGCTTGAGCAGATCCGCCCGACCCTCGTCGCCCTGTACGCCGAGGTGTACGCCGCGGACATCGAGCGGGACCCGTTCTTCTCCGTGGAACGGTTCACCGAGCGCCTCGCCGGTCACGCCTCCCGCCCCAGCTGGGAGGCCGTCGTCGCCTACGACGGCGGCGAAGCCGCCGGCTACGCGTACGCCTCCTGCCTACCCGAGAAGACCGGCTGGTGGGCCCACATGCTCCAGCCGCTGCCCGAGGAGGAAACCCGCGAGACAGGCACGCGCACCCTCGCTCTCTTCGAGCTGATGGCCCGCACCCGCTGGCGAGGTACCGGTCTCGCCCAGCGCATCCACGAGGAACTCCTCACCAGCCGCACCGAAGAACGTGTCACCCTCCTCGTCGACCCCGAACACCCCAAGGTCAAGGCCCTATACGAGTCATGGGGTACCACGACATCGGCGGCCAGCAGCCGTTCCCCGACGCCCCGATCTACGCCACCATGGTCCGCCCGCTGCGCTGACTCACACCCCACCCCATCAGCCGCCCACGCCGCGGCACACGCGGACCCCACCTCGGGATCTGCTTGTTTCCGACAGCCACGTACCCGTGTAGGGGTCCGCTTTCACGACAACCAGCGAAGGATGAGCGCATGACGACGATCAACGAGCAGTCGCGGACGTGGCAGGGCGATGGTGGCCCCGCCGAGTGGACGCGTGCATGGGACCGCACCCGCGAGCTGATCAACACCCGCGCCAACTGCTTCAGCGACAACGACAGCGACGCCTCACAGGAGGACGGGATCTCCGCGCTCGCCACAGCCATATACATCGCGGCCCGGGAGCAGCGCATCGAACCCGCCGCTGTGGCCCGGCAGGCGGTCGACGACCTGATTCACCGGCGCTCCGGGAGACCGATCTCAACATCGTCCGGCGGTGGGAGGCCCACCTGGAGAACCTGGGGCACGACATCGACGACAAAACCGACCCAGTCTCCGCCCGCTGGCAGCGCCTGCGCTACGAGCACGACCCCGACGAACGGAACTGGGACGATTCCCTCGCTCGCCACGGATACGGCCTTACCGCCATCCAGTACGTACTCGGCGCCCACGTGGCACTGGCCTTTGAGCCCACCGTGCTCGACGACGGAAGCAGCATGCTCTTGTTGAGACCCACCAACCGGGGTGCGGTGCGTTCCAAGCTATTCGGAGAGTTCCGATACCCGACTGCACCATTACGTGACGACTTCTCCAGCCGGGACCTGAATGGGGCCCAGGTGCGGAAACGCGGTGGGCAGGGTCGCCAGCGGCACCGCGCCCGTCCAGGCGGCGGCCGTGGCCAGGGCTTGCCCCTCGGTGGGGACCTTGAGTGGATGAGCACCGCGTCCGCGCCACAAGCCGCGTACGCTGCCGCACGCTCCACTGCCTCCGTTCACGCTCACGCCGCCGATCAGGGCCACCCGGGTGCCAACGACATCGCGCATCGCGGCGAGCTGTCCGGTCACCGTCTCGATGCGAGCGAGCGCCTGACCACGGCAGCCCGACAACGCAGCCTGGGCGGTCTTCACAGGGAAGCTGGGAAAATCTGGGAACCGGCACCCGTCCTGGCGCGGACGGTCACCATGGTCACGGGACGCCGAAGTGGCGTCCGTGGTAGCGGGAGGAACACGTGGAACCGTTCGTGCCGAAGTTTCAGGGTCACCCATGGGCGAGCGGGATGCGAGCCCTTCACGTATACGTGCTGCCGCGGCCTGGAGTGGACGACGAGCTGCTCGGCCTTGCTGAGGCGTGCCGGCCGATCCTGGATGGCTACCCGATCGATCCGCAGGGCGCCAGTGACCCCAGCGACGCCGGCCTTCTGCACCTCACGTGCGAGATGCTCGCCGATGCGCCGTCCACCGAGTACGACGGGGCGGCCCTGACCGAAGTCGCGGACGCCTTGCGCGCGGAGCTGTCCGATGTGCCCGCGTTCACAACGGAAGCAGGGCCCCCATCGGGAATATCGCGGGTGCCGTGCTGGACGTCTGGCCGGAGTCGGACACCGTGGCCCTCATCGACCGGATCCGGTCAGCGATCCGGAGAGCCCGTGGTGACGAGGCGCTTCAGCACTCTGGCGGGCGCCCGCACATCTCACTCGGCTACAGCTACGGCACGGCCTCGTCCGACCCGCTCAACAGCGAGCTGCGCAACAAGGTGGTCCCGCGCCGTGCCACGCTCGTTGTCGACCGCGTGCACCTCCTCGACGTGGCGTGGACCTTCGACGAGGGTCTCGGCGGGTGGCGGATGACATGGGAGCCGGTAGCGGAGATCCCCTGGGCCGCTGAGCCCGCACCGCTGCGGTAGCGCTCGCGCGGCACGATGCGGTGAGGTGGTGGCCGTAGAGGGTTCAGGAGCTGTGATGCGGATTCTCCGTGGCGTACCAGAAAGGATCGAGGCGGCCGGAGTCGGCGTGATCGCGACCGAGATCGACCAGGCGGAATGGGGCCCCGCGGGTCTGGAAAACGTCGTATGCCAGCGATTTGTGCTGTTGCCGGATGTGGAAGGAGGCCACGTGGAACGCGCCGGTGCACCAACGGTTCCACTCCTCGGCGGTGCAGTTCTCCAGCCGTGCGACATCGGTCAGTCGCAGTCGGCCGCCCCGGGTTCTGGCGCCGGCAGGGCGAAGGAATTGCAACAGCTCCCGCTCGTTGACGCGCTCTGTCGAGTTCTCCCCGCCCGAGCAGATCCAGGACGTCTGGCAGGGACGCCCTGTCGAGAGTTTGGGCTCAGTTGCGCCAGGCGACCTCGTGCAGGGCCAGTCCCAGGGCCACGCTGATCATGTGGGCGTCGAGGGCGGGCTCGTTGCGCGGGCTGAACACGGTTTCGAAGAGCGAGCCTTCATGCACAAGCGCCCGTATCAGCAGGTGGCGGGACCAGGCCATCGCCTCGTCAAACGGTGCCAGTGCGCTCACAGTGTGCGCGATCGACCAGGCGACCTGCTCCGGGGCCTCGTCATCGGTGTCCTCGAAGTTCTCAACGATGCTGCGGTCCTCGTCGAGAGGAAGCGGGGCAAATGCGCCCAACTGCCCAACCCGCAGGGGATCGAGGCCCAGGGGACCGTTCGGGCCGTGGTGCAGCAGGAAGAGCTTGCGCACCATGCCTGCGTCGATCTGCGCGGCGCGAGATGCTCGCCCGTTGGGGCAGACGAGGAACGCCAAGTCACCCCGGGCAGTCAGCGTCAGCCCGGTGGTTGCATGACACTCGGGACAAGCGAGGGTGGCCGTGAATTCCTTCCATCCGGTCACATCCAAGTCATTTACGCGGATTTCTCCTGGTACTTCAAGAGTGACCCGACCTGCGCCGGTCAAATCCTGCTCTTTGGTGAGCCCGTGTCGCACCACTTGAACCCGCTCCTCGCTCGCTGTGTCGCGTGCCCACCCGATCCGGCTTGTCAGGATGAAGCAGGCCCATTTCACCAGAGATGGTCTCGCCTGCGCCTTCGTTCTGCCGAACCGGGCTGGTTCGGCACCGCTACCCCGGACAGGCCGACCTGTGGCCGGGCTGGACGTGGCATCGGGGTGAAGCGGCGGTGCGAGCCGGGTAGCGTGCCGTCAAGCGGCCTCCATGCAGAGGAATCAACGAGGCCAGGCAGGGCTGCCGTAAGGCTGACGCCCGTCTCTGCAGCACCGCAGTTTCGGAGCAGGATGATGGAGGGGAAGAATGCCTGATTGGTCCGCAGTCATAGGTGCTTCACGATGATCGTGGGCTGGGCCCTGCTCGGGCTCATCGGTGCCATGTTCATCGCGGCCGTCGTGCGCGGAGCCGTACGCGCCGCTCGGGTCTCGATCCGGCAGGACCTGGTGTCGCTGGGCGACATGCAGCAACTTGCCGGCGCGCTCGCGAAGATGACGACCACTGCCTATGCCTTTGCAGCCCCTCTCCTAAGGAGAGGGAGTCCTGGATCGGCTGGCTATGGTGGCGAACCCGAATGGGGCCGGACGGGAAGCCCGAGCGGGACATGGGCTGGGCCCTGACGTACCGGCAAGCGCGGAAAGCCGCTGGGGCGCCTCTCAGCTGGCGACTGTTCAGCGGAGCCGAGATGGTCGTTGTCCCAAGGGACGCGCGACTGCCATCTGCGGAGGACCTGAACGGCGGTATCTCACACGAACGTTGAAGCCCAGCGAGCGGGAGCGCACAGTGCAGCGAGGCGCAAGGACAAGGTCTTGGATCCCAAGTGTTTGTACGTCACTGCACCATGGAGCGGATGATTTCTGGGTCGCCGTTGTACCTCACCGCGTCCTCGTCGGCGCTGGGCGGCTCGAACCGAGCGAAGAAATCATCCAGGGCCTGGGGCGTCACGGTCAGGGCATTCGCGTCTTGGCGTTCGTTGCGTGCGACGAGGCGTCGCAGAAGCGTCTCCTTGGACGCAGGAAGGTAGACCAGCAGCGGACGTCCGCCGGCGGCCGGACCGTCTTTTCCATGCGTCGCGGTCGGAGCGACGCCACAGTCCGTGGTCGAGGACGATGGACTGACCGGCCTGGAGGTGTGCCACGAGCTGGCGCGCACGGCGTCGATGACAGGTGCTTCCCGTTCGAAGTATTCGCGCTCGGGGTAATCGACGCCGTAGCGGCCGTGGAGGCGATGGACCTCCTCGTCCACGCTGAGGCGGATTAGCCCGCGGGCAGCTAGCTAGTCGTCAGCCTGAGTAACCGAGCGGAGCATGACCGAGAACACGGGGAATCGGCGAAGGGCTGCTGATCGCCCAACTTGCGGTAGCCCCACGCCTCGTAGACAGCTTGGACAGCTCCGTCCCCATTGAGGGGTTGACGAGCAGTGTCACGCGCTCCTCGGTTCGGTGAGTCAGCCAGGCCTCATGCAGCTGCCACGCGACGCTTCGTCCCCGCCATGCCTTGCGTACCACGATCTCGTTCAGCGCGACGCTGCGCTTGCCGTCCTCTGATGTTGTGGAGGCGGGCAGGGTGTGAGCATGCTGTTCCACCACTTGGTGTCTGGTGCCAGGGTGGTGCCGAAGCAGAACCCAACGACGTCGCCCTCTTCGTAGCCCAGCACTGCCGTCCAGCCGGGGCGGGATGCGTAAGCGGACAGCCTCTCGTCGAAGCGGTCCACGTCGTAGAAGGGCCGGTGAGTCCAAAGTCGCGCTGGCGCACTTCCACGTGCGTATCGAGGATGTGCTGCCGAATTTCGGGCAGGTCCTCAGCGGTGTAGTGCACTACGTCGACTGTCACGGGTGTTGTACTCCTTTGGCCTGGCGGTCGGCCCACTCGACCGCGATGCGGGACTTGGGGCTGTGCGGGTCAGCCCTCGGCCAAACTGTTCCAGAAGATCGCCTGTTCGCCCAGTCATCGGTTTACCCGGTGGAGGCAGGTGTGGAAGCACAGTTGCGTAGGCCTGTTCGAGCTCGCCTTGGGCCAGCTGGCTGAGAGCGAGGTTCAGCCCGTAGTAAGTGCGGTTTCGGCGGTACTCCGGGCGTAGCCGGGCCAGAGTGCGGTGAAGGTGAGCCTCGCTCTCCGCGTGTTTGCCCAGTCGACCGAGAACCAGAGCGGAGAGACCATCCAGTTCCGCGCGGTCGAAGAACGCCATCCAGGGAGCACGTTCCTCGTTCTGGTCTGCTCGCGCGTAGGCGTTTTCGGCGACGTTCAAGCTGCGTAGGGCCGGCGTGGGTCGCCGAAGGCGGACTGGATGCCTGCGAGTCGTGCGCTAGCGAGAGATCGAAAGAGAGGGTCCTGTCGGCAGATGTGTTGTCTGTTCCCGGCCTCGGCCGCGGCCAGGGCGTCGGGCAGGTGACGCTGTTGGTAGGACAGAAGCGCAGCGTGGCCCCACAAGCGCATCTGCATTTCGCTACTTCCGGCCATGCCTGCCAGCTTCATCGCCTGGTTGAGATGGCCACTGGCGCGCTGAGTTTCCCTCGAGTCGACAGCCGCCCAGAGTGCCGTGCCTGTGAAGGCGGCGGCGAGATAGTAAAGGCGTTGACGCACACGGGTGGATGCGTGACCGACGGCCTGCAGGTCAAGTGCGTGCTGAGCGTGGGCGAGGGCCCGGGTTTCGAGTTTGACGTTTATGCCGGCCTCGTTGTCAGCCTGCACGAGCTCGACGAAGTTTCGCTCGAGGCGGTCGGCGTCGGTCATGCCCACGCGACGGGCGCCATTCGACGGCGCGGCTGGCAGCATGGCGGCGGCTGCCAGGAAGCGGTAGCAGTGGTGAAGGCGCGTCGCCGCACAGGGTCCTCCGAAGGTGCTCGTGTCCGCCCGGCAGGAGGGATGAAGCCCAGTTCCTCCGCGGTGACTCCGAATTCTGCTTCGAGGACGACTCGCTGTCTCGCGTGAGGCCACCGGGTTTTCCGGTTACCCAGTTCCGAACGTGCCGGTCAGTCAGCTTCCCAACCCGTCCGGTCAGGTCCTCGATCCGCTGATTCAGGCGACTAGCTAACTCGTCTTGGCTCAGTCCAGCACGGTCGATGCGTGCCGCCAGAAGTGGGTTCCCCGTCATGGGCCAACGGTAGAGCTCCAGGGGTGTACCGCGAAGGGGAAGGTAAAATTTCCGGTCGTCCGCACTCACCAGGAAGCCGCAATTACCTGTCAGCGCTGCGTAGCGGCGCGGTTACCTCTTCTAGGCACCACCACGCAGTACTCGACGATGTCTCCTGGCCATCAAGGACGCGATGACGATGACAGCCGTAGCGCAGGGTCCCACCGCCGCAGCTCATAGAGGGCTCAAAGCGTCGGCTGCAGAGCCACGGATGCCCGTCCTACAGCCAGCCGCCGACGCAGCCTCCTTGAGAGCAACGTGGTCGGGCAGCCTGCCCACCGGCCGACTGAACGCGGAAGCCGCAGCAGCGCAGAGCGCGCGCGTGCGCTGCAACCTGTGGCTCACCACACACATGTGGGAGGGCCGGTAGAGGCGCGGCGGCCGTCGCCAACCACCTGGTGCGCAACGCAGTCCGCCACGGTTCCACCAACGAGCGTCGGGATGTACTCCTGAGGATGTCGATCACCCAGCCTGGATCGCTGCTGATCGAGGTCTCGGACAGCGTCCCCAGTTTCCCGCGTTCGATGACGCCTTCCGCGTGGCCGGGGGCTGCGCCATTCTCAGGGACTCGGAGCCGCGCTCTCCTGGTTTCCCACCCCAACGGAAAGACCGTTCAAGCACGCTTCACGGCTCCCACGGTGCAGTCATGACACTGGTCGCGGACACGAGCACCGACGGCTTACGGCGCCTCGCTGCCAGCCTGCAATGGATGGCTCCGCCGGCGCTGACCCCTGAGGTCGTAGAAGATCGTCGACGACGTCGAGAGCGTGCTCGGCCCTGGTAGCCCCGTTGCGGGATTCTCTTCCTGGTCCGCGAAGGAGCGACCTGACACCAGGGCTCAGCAGCCGCTCGCGCTCACGATCGCGGACCTCCGTCTGCGCCTCGACTTCCTCATCATCGAGGCAGTGTCCTGGGACCCCAGACCGCAGCCGAGGAGATCGTACGCGCCGAAAGTCTCGCAGACAGAGACTTCCCGGCCGACGTCGGTGAAGCCCACGGTCTGCTCAACCTGATGGCTCTCGCCGCCATGGACCTACTCGAGCGGCTTGCCCCATCCCCTGACTGCCGTGCTCTGTCGTCCCCGCCCCCGTCAGGGCGACAGAGCACGGCCCCGGACCACCGGAAAGGAACGCCAGATGTGCAACCACACGACCCCATGCCCTCCCGCCACGGACACCGACGGAGAGGCCGCCATGGTCGTCAGAAGGGCTGACCCTCAGGGCTGGGCGCAGCTCTGTAATGGCGTGCTCGTTTTCGAGGTTATGTCGATCTCCCAATCGCAGGGGCTGGTCTGACGTGCTGCTTCGCGAGATGGACATGTCGTTTCAGCAGTTCTGGGCGAGGGCAGTGCGAACTTAGATGGCGGCGGTCGCCAGCAGTTCGGGCAGGTTTCGCATGTCGTCGAACACGACAGTGCCTGCTCCCTCCAGCCGCGAGGCCGGGGTGAGGCCACCGCAGTAGCCGAAGGCCCGCATGCCGGCGGCGCGGGCTGCCTGCACTCCGTATGCGCTGTCCTCGATCACCGCGCACCGCTCGGGTTGTACCCCATGGAACGTGCGGCGTGCTGGAAGAGGTCCGGTGCAGGCTTGCCTCGACGGACGTCGGTCGCGCTGAAGATGTGGTCCTCGAAGTGGCCCGTCAGATCAGCGATTTCCAGGCTTCGGCGAATGCCGGCGTGATCACCGTTCGAGGCGACGCAGACGGCAGTGGTAAGGCGCCCCAAAACCTCTGCGATGCCGTCGACAGCGGTCAGTTCGGCCTCAAAGGCCGCATCGTAGAGATGCTCGTATTGCTGCTGCCAGCCCTTCTCCAGGCGCCGTCCGAGCCGTTCCTCGACAGCTGCGGTGTAGACCTCGGTGGACGAGCCCACGAACCGCTCGATGATTTCAGCTTCAGTGAACGTGCACCCCAGGTCAGCCATGATCATTGCGTCTATTTTGATGCATATCCTCTCGCTGTCCACCAGCACGCCGTCACAGTCGAAGATCACCAGTTCAACAGGGCTCTGCGTCATGATCGGCAGCGTAGAGGGCGGTCGGTGCAGGTCCTCCGGTGCGTCGGGCTGTCGTCGGTTTTGCCAGAGTTTCACCGTGAGCTGCTCGCGCCACCCACCGGCGTGCTCGACAGCGCGCGGAGGCGGCGGATCTCGCCGTGGGCGGTCTCCAGTTTTCGGCTGAGGTCGGAGACCTGGTCGCGGAGTTGCCGGTTGCGTTCGAGCGCGGTTTCCAGCCTGCGGTGCAGGGAGGCGTCGCTGGCCGCGTTGCGGGGCTGCGGTGGGGGCCGGGGCTCGCTTCTGGAGCTGGTTGATCGCGGTGATGAGGTCGGTCTGCGTGTATAGCCAGGACCTGGAGACACCTGCTGCGTTTGCGATGCCGACGACGGTGGGCCGTTCGTTGCGGCGGGCGACTGCCTTGATGGCTTCTTCGGCGTGCTCGCGTGCTTGTCTGCTGCGTGCCTTCGAGGCTTCGACGAGGAAGCGGGTGTTGTCAGCCGGTGGCATCGAGATCGGTTACCTTCCGCCGGCCACGATCTGTTGTGGTCCGGCCTGTTCCAGGGCGTCGATGATGGTGTCGAGCTTGCCGAGCGTGCGGGTGTTCTTCTCGACGATGCGCGACACGCCGGCTTGCTCGGCGTCGCCGATGAGCTTGCGGGTCTCTTCCCGCTGACGTCGGTGTTGGTCGAGGAAGTCGCCGGTGGTGATGAAGAAGCGGCAGTCCAGGCAGGGGTTCGCGTACTCGCAGTCCGTCTGGATGGGGGCTCCGCAGTAGCCGTTGGGGAGACTGACCTTGGCGCGGACCAGGGACAGCCGCATCCAGGTCGCGTCGGCAAGTGGATGGTCCACGGGCAGCGCGACGGCTTCGCCTTCGGCGTTGACCTTGAGGACTTCTCCCAGTGCTCGCGCAGGGTCTTCTGGTGCAGCCGGGCGTAGATGGCCGTCATCTGCGGCGACATGTGATCGAGCAGTTGCTGGACGATGTGCTGCGGGACGTTGGCGTTGATCAGCCGGGTGCCCAGCGTGTGGCGGAACTGGTGGAAGGTCACGCGAGCAGCTCGGCCGTGCTCGTCGATGAGGCGGATTCGCTCCAGCCAGGTTTCCATCTGTTCGCGGCACCAGGTGTCCGAGACGGCCTTGCTGCCGTTGAGGTTGGCCATCCAGCCGGGGAACAGGAAGCGGCTTCCGGCGGGGAAGCGGGCCTGGACGCGCTTCTGTTGTGCGGCTATCTCGTCGGCCAGGGCCTGGCTGATGGGGAAGAACGCGATCCGGCCGTGGATCTTGTGGTTGACCCAGGTCAGGTAGGGGCGCCGGTGTCGTCATGGGTGACGCAGTCGAACCGCAGGCGCCGGGCGTCTTTCATGCGCAGGCCGCAGGAGATCAGCAGCGGGACCATGAGACGAAGATCGTCGGTGTTGATCATTGCCAGACTGGCGGGGTTCTCCATCTGCCGCATCAGGTGTTCGGAGATCCAGCGGGGTTTGGCCGGCGGCGGAGGCGGAGCGTCGTTGTAGATGACGGCGTCGCGCGGCAGGACTGGCTGCCAGTCATGGGCGCGGGCGTCGGCGAGAAGCGGCCCAGCGAGTTGACCGCGGCCCGGCGCGTGAACACGTCGGGGTAGTCGACGGCCAGGGCGGCGAGCCACGTCTCGATCCTGGTGCGCGTCAGGTCGGCCGGCGCGGCCTTCGGCGGCAGATGCCGAGAAAGATGGTGCAGGAGCGCAGGTTTCCCGCGACGGTGTTGACGCTGATGTTCGTGCTGATGCGCCAACGACACCATCGTTTGACCAGCTCGCGCAGCCAGGGCTGGGCTATGCCGCCGAAGCGCAGGAAGCGAGTCTCTCCTTCGGCCAGGGCGAAGTGCCGCAGGTCCCAGACATCGCGCGGATACTGGTCGGCCCACGGATCATCGGCGATGAGCAGGTGCTCCAGGGCGAAGCGGGTGTCCGCGATGAAGCGGAAGGCCACCACGTTGTGGCCGTGGCGTTTTCCGCTAGGCCCGAGCGGAGCGACGTGGTTGCGCCAGGTGCTCTCGTCCCAGTCCAGGAGGCTGGTGGTGGGTGCCTCGCGGGCCCAGGTGACCGCGCGCCGGACGTCGCGGGCTGGGGTGAAGCGCAGTCCCTCGTCGTGCCGGTGTTGCAGGCCGAACTGGAACTCCAGGCGCAGGGCGGGGCCAGCTGTTCCAGGCGGATCTTCGGGTCTCCGCGGTGAGCGAGGTCGTCGTACCAGGTGTCGAGGGCCGGTCTGCCGTGCTTGCGCCACCGGTTGTGGTGGGTGTGACACAGCGGAGCGTCGGTGCTGTCGGTCCAGCGCGGACAGTCGGGGAACTCGCAGGTCCGCTCGGCGGACCAGGGCTTGCGCGGCGGTTGATAAAGGGTCCGTCCCAGCCAGGTTCCAAGGGTGGGCGTCCGGCGTGGGTCCACCGCGAGGCGTGGCGGTGACACAGAGCGTGGGCGGCTCGGGCTCGGTTGCACCCGGCGACCAGGCAGGCCGACACCTGGCGTCGCTGGTGCAGTCGTGCGTCCTCCTGTGCGGACCAGCCGTCCAGGTCGACCGGTCGTCCTGCCGCCGCCCAGCGGTGGTGGTGGGTGCGACACAGCTTCAGCTGGCCCATCGTCAGCGTCGTCGGGCAGGAGGAATACGGCACTCGCCCGGGAAGAACACCGGGCTGTCCCGCGGCGGACAGAACACCTCGGCCCGGAACTCCGGGCGCACCGTCTCCATCAGCTTGGCCAGCAGGCCGGCGGCGCCTGCACTCGTGCGGGCGTGTTCACCGGGCCGGTGCCCCGTCCTTGATGATCCCGGCCGAGAGGAGTACCCGGCGATGATCCTCGACATTGAGGTGGCTGTAGATCTCGGCGGTGGTCTGCGGGCTGGCGTGACCGAGAGCTCGGCCACGACCTCGATCGGCACCTCGGCCCGGAGCAGTCGGGTGGCGTAGGTGTGCCGGCAGGCATGCGGCGAAGTGTGTGATGCCGGTCCGCTTCTGCAGGCGCTCGACCAGCTCGTTGACGTTCGCCCGGGTCATCGGGGAGCCGATCGGCGCGCGGAAGAGGTTGGCGAACACGAAGTCGCAGTCCAGCGTGCCGTACTCGCTCTCCATGTAGGAGGCGTAGCGGTCGAACAGCTCCGGCCGCACCGGGACGATCCGTCCCTTCATGCGCTTGACCCTGGCCCGGTTGGCGTTGTTCTCGCGTGGAACGACGTGCACCTCGCCCTTGCGGAGATTCAAGTCAGCGTGTCGCAGGCCCAGGGCTTCGCTGATCCGCAGTCCCGAGTCGTCCAGGAGCGCGATCAGGAACCGGTCCCGGCGCCGGTTACAGGCACTCATCAGCCGCTGGACCTCGTTGTCGGTCAGCGTCCGGGGCGGCTTGCGGTGGGCGTGGATGCGGATCGGGCTGTACTCGACCTCGCCTCCTCGCTGGGTGTGCGCCAGCATCGGCGTGTAGGAGCCTGTCGGCTGCCTGGCCAGCAGGTTTCCCAGCAGCGCGGGCACGCTCTCATCCCGCCTGGCGTGGAACCAGTAGAAGGACGCGAGTGCGGCCCGCTTCCGCTGCAGCGTGGTGTTCTCCAGCGCCTGGCCCACCCCGGCAGCACGAACACCTCCGGCGCGCGGGCCGGCTTCGGACGGCGCAGCCAGTCGAAGAACTGGGCGACCACCTCCAGCCGCAGACGCCGGAAGTCCAAGCTCATCTGTCCCAGCCAGACGAAGAAGTCGCGCAGGTCGTAGGCGTAGCCCTGAACCGTGTTCGGCGATGCACCCCTCGCCGTCAGGTACGCGAGGAAGTCCTCCACGTCATCGACGGGCAAGCCGTCGACCCCACCACGGTGTACGAGACCGGACCGTCTTCGGACAACCGAAGTCTCTGCACTGCGAACGACACACCACACCCCAGGCCGACATGGACAGGCGAACAGAACCCGTCCATGTAGCACTGAAAGGCCCCTCCATGGCAGCGAGTTGGACATCAAAGACACCCACAAGACTGATGGACATAGTCGAGGACACTGGAGCGCTTTTGCCGAATGGCAGCGTACTCGCCCTCACCGCCCCCACTGAGCCACAGCCGAGAGAGACGACTCGACCCGTGCGACCGCCCACGAAGCCCGGAATAGTCCCTTCATCACTCAAAGGAAGGGCGAGGTCTCCGCGCCAAACAACCTGACCCTGCTGCCGAAGCACGGCAAAAGGGTGACTACCGGCTGTTCTACGTCGATGAGGACCGTAAGGACCGCGACCTTCGACAAGTCCTGTGGGGAGGGTGAGCTTCAACCCTGTCGACCGGCACCGGCGCCCACCGGGGCTCCGGAGTGGAAACTCATGCATCCGTTCCGGCAACGGATCACGATGGAGACCATGCGCTGTCAGGTCTGTACGGAGCCGGCGACAACGCCTCTGGGAACCATCTTCCTCGCGGGGTCTGCGGACTACATGCTTGAAGAGCGGCAGCAACAGCACCCCTCCTCGTGAATCAGCCCCCGTCTGCCGTCGGCACGTGCGCACTTCGGTCGGACTGTGCCCGCATCTCGAGGAGGACCCCATTGTCTTCCTGGCGTCGAGCGCACCTCTGTACGGAGTTCTCGGCACTGTTTACGGCTTGGTCGACGGCAAGGTCGAAGTCGTAGCGCAGCCGAACGAACCCTTCCCATACGGGCACCCGACCCTGCCCACGGTGCTCGCATCACAGCTCATCCGCCGTCTCGCCTTGGCGACATCGGACCTACTCGACCGACTCGTTGCCCTTCGACACGTCAGGGAGGCGGACTGATGCGCGCGAGCTGGCCTTAACCAGGCAGCCACAGCCGTTTCCATGCGCTCCACAACCGCCATGACATGCGGCCCAAGACGCCCTCTTCGGCGGCCTCCTCCGTTCCCCGCGGGGTCGAAAGCCGTCGAAGAGGGTTCCCCACTCGCACCACACGCCCGAGTGGAAGAGCACCAACTCCCCGGCCCCACTGGGTCGCTGACAGCTGTGACCTCATGCCGTTTCGGCTGTCCCCAGCTGAAGGGGTTTGGGACGCGCAAGACCAACCCAATCAACAGAGGCAGCAAATTATGAGAACCGATATTCAGCATGCCGCAGGCCCGAGGTTCGACGCGCTGGCGGACCGTCTCGGCGCCGTGGTCGAACAGACCGCCCCTTTGGTCGAGGCGGTGACGGGGCTGGCTCTGCCCGACACCGTGGTCGTCCGGACGACGACTGCGCGCCAGTGGCAAGCAGCTCACCGGCGCCAAGACAAAGGCCGGCTGCGTGCTGAGGGCCGCGAGCTGCGTCCCTCACGCAGCAGTCGGCGTGACGCGAAGGCCGAGGTCACTGCCTTGCGTAAAGATCGTCGCATCATTTGGCCGACCATCGGCGCCGAGGTTGTCGAGGATCGACAGGGACGGCCCGAACTCGTGATCCTCGCACAGGCCATGCGAGAAGCAGGCCGGCTCAACGACGAGCCCACGCTGCACAAGATCATCGCCCATGAGATGACGCACCTCGCTCAGCACACCGCCTCCAACGGATCAATCTGGCAACTGATGCACACGCTCTATCCCAACGAGCGGGGCATAGCCAACCGCAATTACAACTTCTTGGTGGAGGGCCACGCCTACTGGGCCGATCAGCAGATCACCACCAAACTCCTTGGCGCCCCGGTACCGACCGGAGAGATCAGCCCCACGCCACACTCCGCTACCGGGCCCTGGCCGAAACCGGCCGGCGTGCGGAGACCCTGAAGTACCTCAATCGGGCCGTCGACAGTGTGGCCGAGATCATCGCCATGGTGGGCCTCGACGCATTCAACCGGGTCTGGACCACTCCTGACCTTGTGCCGCTCAAGTCGGAAACCAGCACACCGGAACTCTGGCTACGGCGCTTCAGGTAACGGCGCAAGGACCCCACCGCTAACCCGCCTGTCCTTGCCTCCTGAGCGCCTGCTGCTGAACACGAGCGTGCCGGACGGACAGGCCATCGCACCACACCACCACTGCCCGATCCAGGCCGGAGACTCGCATGACCAGCAAGGCCCCTGCACAGGTACAACGCACCGAAGCGATCCAGATCCTGGCGTCGCAGCACACGGCGCTGGAGACGTCCGAAGCCGCCGAGGATCTACGACGGGCGCTGCGCGACGCCGGCATCGACACGATCGGGCCCAGGCTCGAAGGCAGCCCGGACCAGCCGTATGTGCATATGGGAGAACTCAATGCATACGAAGCCGCCCAGCTCGCACTGCTGGTCCGTAAGGGGCTGCACCGTGTCTACCGAGTAGCCGCGCGTCTCCACGAAACGATCCGAGCACACGGTCTGCACGACTTTCCCACCCCGACGGTCTGCCGCTCCAGGATCCAGCTCGGTGACGTCTCCGTTGCCACCGCCGACCGGCTGGCCCGACTTCTCGGAGCCTCGCCACAGGCGAACTGGTGGAGATTCCCGACTGGCCCGAGGGCCAGGAGGTTGTCAAACGCCTTCACGTCGCGTTCAGGACCACCACCCGCGGTGGCTTCATGGATGTGATCTTCCACCCCAACTGCCAGCGTTGCGGCGGAGACCCCTCCATCACGCTGGGGACATCCCCGTAAGGACGGCTCGACGCCTCATCGCCGCCCTCCAGGACGGAGTCTGAAATGGCACACGGAACACAGCCCAGCAGCACCGACGCACCTGCTTTCGAGCTCGGCACGGAGACCGAAGCCTCTCCTCACCGTCCAAAGAACAGCGGCTGGCCTACGCGTTACGCAGGCTGCACAGCCCTGGAGGCAGGCTCACGGCAGTTTCCCGACTTCAGTCCTCCGCGGATACAGGGCAGTGTGGGACACGATAGGCCCCTGGGTGCCGGAGGCCGTCCGGTACCAAAACTCGGCGCAGTCGCCGGCGGAGAACGCTCGGTGGAGGTTCTTGATCAACCTCGCCGCCGAGCCTGCCAGTGGCATCGCATCGGGGGCGAGCTACGAAGGTCTGGTGAAACTGGCCGGGGACGCACGTGCGCTCCTGAAAGCGGTGGCCCATGCCGGCCAGCCGGGCCCGAGCGTGGTCGACATAGCAGAGCAGATCCGGCATGCGATAGCAACGGGCGCCCACCGGTGGTCTTCCCCTGCCGGCGCGACGAGGATCGCCACGGACCTCGGCGTCCCGGTGGTACGCGTCGAGCTGGCGCTGGAGGACCTGGTTGGCACTGGGTTGATCCGCATGTCCGCCGGTGGTCGGGTCTCTGTCCCGGGCGACGATCAAGCGGCCCCCACCCAGCGGGCACGGGAGATCGCGGACTGGATCACCGAACTGATCCAGGCGGGGGTATATCCCGCTGGGACGCATCTACCCAAGAGCCGCCAATTCCGTATCAGCCTCGTATCGAGCAGCGAGTCCGTCCGCGATGCCCTGCACCTCCTACAGAAGGAGGGGTTGTCTGGGCCCGGCAAGGAGCCATCGCGTTGGTGCGGCCGGATCTGCCGATTCCCACGATGCCCCCGCCAGATCCGCTGAGCCTGGCTGACGCCCTGGCGGATCCCTCGTCCACCCCTGCCTCTCACGCTGAGGTCCGATCAGCAGCTCGGACGGCACATACATGGTGGCAAGGGCGGCTGAAGGTGGACCCGGCGTCCTTGGATCAACAGCTGGTCAGGATGCGGTTTATGGCCGGGGCTCTCCTGCCCGGTGCCTTCCAGCGTGCAGGAGAGCGGGGAGAGCGAGAAGTCCGCAGGGCGGCAGTAACCGCGATTCTGCCCTGGCCTGTCGCGCCGCAGGCCGCCTGTGGCGGGCAGCGTGCCTCGGAGCGTCCCTGACCGACCTGCTCCGCATCAAGACCGGAGGAATAGAGCCGTGACCGGCCCCACACACGAGGCAAGCCTGTGATCACGCAGACGACAGGCAAGGGCGGCGCCCACGCACCCTCGCAAATCGGCAAGAACGTGGCTGTTGGCCGGGTCACGGCACCACACGCTGAGCCAATCTCCGTCCTGGTCAACGCCGAAGACTCGCTCTCCGGAGCCGGAGTAGTCAGTCACCTTCGTTACCGTCCCGAGGTCACCCTGTGCAGCGACGTCGGCGAGGCTCAAGTGGTGGTTCTGGTCACGGATCAGGTGACCGAAACCGCACTCGTGGATCTTCGGCGTATCCGACGAAATAGCGTCTCTCGGACACTGCTACTGGTGACCGCCATCGACGAACAGGGTCTCGTGAGTGCGGCCGAATGCGGAGTTACCGGCGTAGTCCGCCGGTGTGAGGCAACTGCTGATCATCTCGTGCGCGTCATCGGGACAGTCGCCCGTGGAGGCGGCCATCTGCCCCGGAACTGCTCAGCGACTTCCTGGAAAAGGTCGGCCAATTGCAACGCCAGGTACTGAGCCCGCGCGGCCTCCGTTTCACCGGCCTCACGGACCGAGAAGTGCAAGTACTGCGACTGATTGCCGACGGACTGGACACATCGGAAATTGCAGCTGCCCTTCACTTGTCCGTACGCACGATCAAACAGGCGCTGACCGGACTCATGAACCGCTCGGAGCTACGCAACCGGTCCCACGCTGTGGCGTATGCCCTTCGACAGGGCCTCATCTGATGGGCGCAGCACGGGCCGCCGAAAGTGGACGCCGGCTGAGCTGGCTGCTGGCCCGCCCACATCACCGAGAGGATCGCGAAGTGAGGCAGAACCGGAAGCCGTTCAGGAACGGTGACGTGGTGGACGGTATCGACTGGTCCCGCTGGACCGTCATTCTGTGCAAGCCGGACTGCGTCCAGCGCGGTCTCGTCGATCAGGTCCTGGACCGTATCGCCGCATCAGGCGTCACGGTGTCGGCCCGCCTTGAACTGACCGTGCAGGCGTGGCAGGCGCACGTCCACTACTGGGACATGCTGGTCGATGCCGACTGGTACGACCGCGACATTCCGGCCTGCCTGGACGCCCTGTACGCCGGTAAGGCGGTAACTGTGGCCCTCGGGTATGGCGAGGAAGGTATTCAGCGCCGTGTCCGGAGGCTCCTTGGGGACTTCGACCCTACGCAGGCCACACCGGGCTCGATCCGCGGGGACCTCGGCGACGACAGCCTGGATGCCGCGATCGCCGGGAAACGACTCGTGGACAACGTCGTGCACACCTCCGACGACGAGGCTGCGGCCCGCCGCGACTTCGGTATCTGGTTCGGTGCGAATCGCCGTGCCCTGCTCTCCGCCCAGTCCGCCCGCGCCCGCGCGTATCCGCCGAGAACTGACCGTTCCTCGATATGGAGGCTTCCATGAGCGTTCCCGCGACAGTGCGGCGCCAGCTGCCGATTCTCACACCCGAGCAGATCGGGGCCTGGAGCCCGGCCTGGCAGACGTGATCGAGTACCGCAAGTCCGGGCTGTCGGTCAATTGGATTGTGGGCTGCCCGCTGGACTGCGGCTACTGCGTCCGCCACCTCTTCCAGAACTTCGAGATGAAGGCCCCACGGCGCCTCATGACCGACGAGGAAGCCGTCGAGTCCCTCGTCAACCACCCGTACTTCCAACCGCACAAGACGCCGATCCAGCTCCTGAACCGGGCGACCGACCCCATGCTTCCGGTCGTCAAGCCTCACCTGTTCAACGTGCTGAGGCGTCTGGACGACCAGGGCCTGACCAACCACGTGCTGGTTATCACCCGCTGGAGAGTCGAGCCGGAGGACTGTGCCGTCCTCAACAGCTTCAAGAATCTGCGGCTGACAGTTCTGGTCACGCACTCCGGCATCGATGACCCGATCATCGAACCCGTCGACTCCGCCATCGCCGCGAAGAGCCTGCGCACCCTGTTCGAGCACGCCGAGCGGTACCGCACCATCCTGTACTGGCGGCCGATCGTGCCGGGGCTCAACGACAGCGAAGCCCACATGGCGCGGGCCAGGGAACTGTCCGCGCACGCGCACGCCACCGTCTTCACCGGCCTGTTCTTCCGCGACGAGATTGCCGGGTACTACAAGGCGCACGGTCTGCCACTCCCCTACGACGACATCGCCCGGCGCAAGATCATGCCCGAAGAGGCCGAGCACCGGATACTCGACTACTTCTTCAAGCCGGAGAACTCGGCCGCGCCCTGGGGTGCCCTGTTCCGCAAGACGAGCTGCGGGGTCGCCTACGCCCACGGGAAGCCGACTACAACGGCCACTACGGCATCAAGGAGCTGTGCAACATCTGCCCCGAGGAGCAGATCGCATTGTGCAAGTCGGTCTGGGTCAAGCCCGATCTGGCTGAAGTCACCGATGAAGCGCGTGCCCTCGGTGCGACCGGGCCGGTTGAGGTAGATGAACGCGCCATCATCGTGGAGGGCCTGGACGAGCCGCCGCGCTACTTCCTCCAGCACAGCTACGGCTACCAGTGCCACGACCGCGCGAAGCCCCATCACTACCGTCAGCACGGCCGCGCAGACATCGGCTGGCCGGCGGGGAACGGAACTCCTGCCCCATGAACTTCAGCACCTGGCCCGCACTGCTCGTCGTGGACGTCGAAGGAAACGGCGCCAACCCGCCCGACCTTGTCGAGGTAGCCGCACTGCCGGTACGCGCCGGGCAGCCGGACACCAGCACTGCGGGAGCGTGGCTGATCCGCCCACCACAGCCTGTCACTCCCTTCGCTGCCCGAATCCACGGCCTGACGAACGACTACCTGCTCGGTTCCCCGGGTGGGAGGAGGTCGCCGACCAGGTGCACGGCGTCCTCGGCCAGGCGTGGGTGTGCGCTCACAACGCCCACGTCGACTACCGGGTGCTGAAGGCCCACCTGCCGAAGTGGGAGCCGGCCGGAATCATCGACACGCTCCGCCTGGCAAAGCCACCTACAAGGGCCTCAGCTCCTACGGTCTCGACGCCCTCATCGAGCACGTGAAGCCGGACCTCACCGCAGCGCCCGCGCAACGACACCGCGCCACCTACGACGCCTACGCCACCGCGCAGCTCCTCATCGCCATGGCCGGCCACTACGAAACGTGGGACCAGCTCATCACCGTCGCAGTGCCCCGGCATGGCCGGCTACCCGAACCAGATAAGGAAGCAACCCTGTGGTGAACACACCCGTCCGAATCGGCGTGCTCGGTACCCACTCCACCGGCAAGACGACGCTGCTGAAGCGGATCGAGATGGAGCTGCGTGGCCACGGCATCACCGTGGCCCGCACGGGCCGCCTCGCCAACGCGCCGCCGGCCTCGGACTCCCGAAAATGCAGCACCACACCGCGATGTCCACCGAGTGGATCATCGCCCAGGGCGTCGCGGACGAGATCGCCGCCGCCGCGCAGGGCGCGCAGGTCGTCCTCGCCGACCGGGCAGCCTACGACGCGTTCGCGTATTACACCGCGGCGCTGGAGTTCCGCGACGAGCACCCCGTTCCCGCAGGGCAGGATCGTCTGCGGATACTGGTGGGGCTGGCGGAGCAGGAGCGGCTGCGCCTCCTGGCTGCGACGCAGGCACCGAAGTACGACCTGCTGCTGGCCACCGTGCTCGACCCGAGCGTCCCCGTTGACAAGAGCCACGACTACGACGCCCGCTATCGCGCCCTGGTCGACGAACACGTCCACAGCCTCCTCGCCGACGAGGAACTGGACCACGTCCGGGTGACCAGTGCAGCTCACAGCCATACAGATGCCATCCGGCACGCCGTCGAACTCGCTCTCAAGGCGGCCACCGACTCATGAGCATCCCTCCCCGCCGGTTCCATCACGATCGCCGGTAAGACGGTCTCCCGCCTCGGACTCGGCACCATGCGCCTGACCGGCCCCGGAACCTGGGGCGACCCGGCCGACCGGACCACCGCGATCAAGGTGCTCCAGCGATCCGTACGCACCCACGGCATCACCCACATCGACACCGCCGACGCATACGGCCCCACACCGTTGAACACCTCATCCGCGACGCCCTACACCCCTACCCGGACCATCTCCTGATCGCCACGAAGGTCGGCATGGCGCGCCCGCACCGAACATCTGGGCACCGCTCGGCCACCCCGCCTACCTGCGCACATCCGTAGAGGGAAGCCTGCGCCGTCTGGGAGTTGAGCGGCTGGACCTCTGCTACCTCCACCGCATTGATCCTGAAGTGCCCTCGCCGACCAGCTCGGCACGCTTCAAGCACTCCAGAGCGAAGGCAAGATCGGCCACATCGGTCTCTCGAAGGTCACTCCGCAGAACATTCGCGAAGCCTGGCTTCAGATCCGTGTCGCAGCGGTACAGAACGTCCTCAACATGAACGACCGCGACGACCCCGCACTGGAGCTGTGCCGAGACCTGGAAATCCCGTACGTGCCGTACCGGCCGCTTAACGCCGGCAGTCTCGCCAAGGAGCTCACCGTCGAGGCGGCCATTCACTGGCTGCTTCAGCTCGGAGAGCACGTCGCACCGATCCCCGGCACAAGTTCTCCCGATCATCTGGACGAACTGATCATGGCGACGGCCTCCCAGTAGTACCCGCCGAAAGCACCGGATATCACTGACCTGCAGCGACCGCCGGAATCAGAACCTCAAATCTGACCCGTCACGGCGCCCCACACGCTCCAGGTTCCAGATCACACGTGCCCGACAAGGCCGTCGCCCGGAACCTGGTCACCCCACACCCTCGACCGCCGAAAGGAGCCACGTCATGGACGACCACCAGCCCGTCATCACCGCAGGCCGCCCCTGCTGACCCGCTGATTCACCCGATGCGTGGGGCGGCGCCACCGGTTCGCGGCGCCGCCCCACCCAGCAGTGAGGACATGATTATGACCCTGATTTTGGACACCGCCCGGGCACCGAGGCATCGACGTTGTACCCGATCCCGATGGCGGGTTCACCGCCACGGTCTTACGCCGCGACACCACTCGCATCCATCCAGGCCGGCGGGTTCGCCGAAGAGGTCTCGACGCGAGCGGGGACGGCGGCTTCGTCCTGGTGGACCGCCACGTCCACGAGGCATGGCACGGCGCGTTCGGCCTCCCAGCCGACTCCTACCTCATCGTCGAGCCGGGAGAGAAACACAAGACCCTCGAACAGGCCGCGTACCTCGTCGACCAGCTGCACCAGCGCGGTGTCCACCGGACCCGTCCGCTCATCGCGGTCGGCGGAGGCACCACAACCGACGTCGTCGGCCTCGTGGGCTCTCTGTACTTCCGGGGCGTGCCCGTCGTGAACGTCCCCACGACGCTGCTCGGCATGATCGACGCGGCGATCGGCGGGAAGACAGGCGTCAACCACCCACGCCAGAAGAACCTTCTGGGCAGTTTTACGCATCCCACTGCGGTCGCCGTGTGCCTGGACTCCCTGGACACCGTGCCTCAGCACCACACGGTCAGTGCGCTCGGCGAAGCGGTGAAGCTCGCGGTCGCAGACGACCCGAGCAATCTCTTCAGCCTCCTCACCAGAGGGGTGCGGATCCTGGATGACGCCGCGCTCATGGAGCACATCGTCAGCACCTGCATCGTGACGAAGCTCCGGCTGCTCGGCCCCAATTGCTTCGAGCGCGACCTGGCCCGGGTCCTAAATTTGGGCCACACCGTCGCGCACCCGATCGAGGACATCACCGGCTTCCGCATCCCGCACGGCACAGCCGTCGCCATCGGTGTCGCGGTCGCCTCCCACATCTCCCACCAGCGGCACCTGCTCGACGACCACGCCCTAGACCAGATCCTGACCACGATTCGCCAGCTCACCCTGCCCGTCATGGACGACGGCTTCGACCGTGAGCAGCTGATCGGCCGGATCGAGGGGCTTCGGCTCCAGCGCGGCGGGATGTCGCTGCACTACGTCCTGCCCACCGCCATCGGCAAGACCACGTTCGCGGACACTATCTACGCCGACGAGATCCACCGGGCGATATCCGAACTCTCGACCTACCAGGGGCAGACGGCATGAACCCGCCGCCGCAGCGCCGTCTCGACGACTACCCGCACGCCGCCCACATTGCTGCTCTGGAAGTCGTACAGGGGTCGCCCTGTGCGGCTCCGCCCGACAGGGCATCAGCGACGAGATCTCCGACGTGGACCTGTGGATTTTCGTCGACAACGCAACGCCCCTCAGCGAGGGTACGTCATAGACCGCATGCTGCCAGCCGGCGCCACCAGGGCTCCTGTTCGAAGGGCGCGACGACACGCTCGTCCAGCACCTGGTGCTGAACCTGGTCGCCGAGTCACGCATCGTGAATCTCAAGGTCATGCACACCCGGGTGCTCACCATGTTCATCGCGCGCGCGAGACCCAGTCTGGACCCGCAGTTCCTCGAGGACCTCGAGAACTATGCGTCCATGCAGCTGCTCTACGACCCCGAGGGCGCCCTCGCCAGCCGCCTGGACCAACTACGGGACGCGTTCGTCACGACGGCCCCGGAATGGCTCACCCGCTCGTCGCCGGCCGCTACGGCTCTCTGTACTGGCGCAGCGTCTACCAAGGGTTGTTCAGGCAGGAGACGGCGTCATGGCGCGTCATGATGGGCCAGATGCTGGAGCTGCTCGCCTACCAGGACGCGGTGAACGCCGGCCACTTGCCGACCCCGGCGAAGTGGATGCTCTCAACCCGAGTGGGACTGCCCAGCATTCCCATGCTCACCGAGATGCAGCGCTCGATCACCATCGCGGACGCCACCAGGCAGGACCACGTGCTGATCGTCTACAGCTCACTCGCACGAGTGGAATCAGTGGTCTGGGGCCCGGGCAATCTGCCTCACGGTATGTGGTGGCGCGAAGTGTTCCGCAAGCGTCTCCCGAACCTGGTCATGATCACCGGCAAGCAGGACCTCGCGGCGTTGATCGACATACTCCCTACCGAGTTCGAGGCGATGCCGTGAGCGGTCGCCTGCTGCTGGGCGTCACCGGGTCCAGCGCCGCAGAATCGGTTCCTTTGCTGCTGAAATCGGCCGCGGGCCGGGGCTGGGAAGTTGAGATCGTTGTGACGCCACAGGCTGAACGGTTCCTGTCCAACGTCCGGCAGCATGTGCACACAGACAGGGAGTGGCGAGGGACGGCCGCCCCACTTCACCTGGACCTTCTGCGAGACATCGACGCATTCCTCATTGCGCCGGCCACCGCCAACACGATCGCGGCATGTGCCCAGGGCTGGCCGACAACCTGCTGAGGGCCCTGGTCATCTCTCATCGGCCGGTCCATTTCTGGCCGACGATGAACAGCCTGATGTGGGAAAGCCCAACCGTTCAGCACAACGTGCGCCGACTGGCCATGTTCAAGCACCACGTGCTCGCCCCCGACCCTCTCCGTCGCTGACGGCCGAGGATCCGACCGCTGCGGTCGGCCCGATTCCGGCACAGTCCTGGATCATCTCGCCCGCTGTAGTCACTGCCCGTAGTCGTCAACGGCCGGCGCGCTGGCAATTCGTCGCCCCGAAGCTACCTACGCTGTCGCCTCCCACCACACCAGGGAGGCGACGTGCCTTGTCCGCCCGCCCGTGCCGGTGCTCGCCCTCGGAGGCGGCGCCGGATCGGGAAAGACCACCTTGGCCAATGAGGTCGCCCAGGCCCTGCCCGGGACCCGGGTCGTACACCTGGACAAATGTTTTCACACGACCCTGACTGGGCGCCGGTCGTCCCAGCGATCAAGGGCGCGGGCTTCGTCATCAACTACAGCGACCCCCAGGCCTTGGACTGGGACCGGGTGCAGGAGGCCGTCGACATGGCGGTCTCCCCTGACACCCGTCTCCTGGTAGTCGAGGGCACATTTGCTCTGCTGCCCGCTCTGCAATCACTGGCCCGCTGGAGCATCTACGTCGACACCCCGCCGATCTGCGTCTCGCGCGAAAGACACTCCGAAAGATTGGCGATGGTGCGGATCCAGAGATCGGCCTCCGCGGCTACCTCGCATACGGGCGAGACGGACATAAGAGGCACGTTGCGCCGATACAAGGCAACGCCAGCCTGACCCTGGACGGTAGCCGTGCCACCAGCGAGCTCGTACAACAGATGCTGACGATGCTGAGCTCTGTCCTGGACACAGCCGTGCAGCTGTAGCGAAAACAGGCCGTTGACGTTCGGGGAGTGAAGGAGGTTACGCCCTTACGCGTCAACCCTGCAGCCATCCGGAGGCACGGTGGCTACCCGCGACAGCTTCTGTTTCCTTCGAGACCGGCCGTTCCCGCCTGCAAGAGTTAGGCCACGGTTCCCAAGGCCCAAGCCCTGCGGGTCGCCATCGCTGTCGTCGTCCGCGAAGAGGTTGTTCTGTTGGTCTGCCGGCGTGCCGAGGACGTTTCCGGGATCACTTGGCAGTTTCCGCGGGCGTCATCAAGCCCGGCGTCCGGCCTGAGACAGCGACTATCCGCGAGACGCTGGACGAGACCGGTGTGCACTGCGCCATACGTCAGCGCCTCGGCGAGCGGGTCCACCCAGTGACTGACGTGCACTGCGTGTATTTCCTGTGCGAGTACCTTGCCGGGGACGCGACGAACAGCGATGCCGTGGAGAACGTGGACGTGACGTGGGTAGCCAAGAGTGCAGTGACCCGCTTCATCCCCGCTGGCAACATCTACCCGCCGATCCTGGAAGCGCTGGAGGAAGACGTATGACCGAGCAGACGGCAGCGGAGCGGCCGGGCATCTCCGCTGCGATCGTGGTTCACGGGAACCGCGTCCTGATGGTGCGACGCAGAATCTCCGAGGGCCAGTTGTCCTGGCAGTTCCCCGCCGGCGAGATTGAAGACGGGGAGACTTCCGAGCAGGCGGCCGTGCGTGAGACACAGGAAGAGGTGGGGCTGGCCGTGATCGCAGTCAAGCCCCTTGGCGAGCGGGTCCACCCCAAGAGCGGAAGGAACATGTCCTACACCGCCTGCGCGGTCACCTCGGGCACCGCTCACGTGGCCGACAAGGACGAGCTGTCCGAGCTGAAGTGGGTTGCGTTGGCAGACATCCCGGAACTCGTCCCGTACGGCCTCTTCGAGCCGGTGCAGGCGCATCTCGACTGCGTACTGACCTAGCTCCCGGCTGGAGGTGAGGGCGACGTCAGCTCCTCGCACATGTGCTGGAGCTTGTCGAAGTACGGTCATGCTGACGTGCCGGTGGGCGGTGAGGTGTCCTCGTCGGCCGACTGGTGACTGTAGACGGACACATGATGCGTACTGGTCGCGGCAAACGGAGAGCCCTCCCAGTCGGCGGTCCGCCGTTCCAGGCGAAGCCCAGCCAGCTGCGCCATCAGGTCCAGTTCGGCCGGGTATGCGTAGCGCATGACGCGCGGCGTGAGACGACAGCCATCCGGACCGACGAGCACGTCCTGGCCCGGACGACCTGGTGCACGGGTCGTGGACGAACGCAGACCATTTCAGGTGTTCTTCGCTCAGTTCGCGGACGATCATCTGCTGGCGGTCGCAGGCTATGCCCGAGACGTACGGGACAGCCGCTTCGACGACGAACCGACCCCGGAGAGTCAGGTGTTTGGCCGCGCTGCGAAAGCAGCTGACCTGGTCCTCTTGGTTGGTCAGCAGGAAGAACGCGCTCGCTATGACGTAGACGAGTGGATAGTGCGTACCGAGCTCGAACCGGGCCATGTCGCCGATCCGCGCCTGGACAGGCGAGCGCCCCTCGGTTGTCTGCTCTTGACGTTCCTCGAGGCGGCTGATCATCTCCTGGGAGGTGTCAAGGCCAAAGACGGGTGTGCCCCATTCGGCCAGAGGAAAGGCGACGCGGCCGGTTCCGATGCCCAGCTCCAGGGCTGCGCCGTCCCCGGCGAGGTCGGAGAGGACGGAAGCGACGACGCTCGGGTCCTGTGTACGGGTGTCCACGTCGTGGTAGGGCGCCCAGTGGTCCGAGCGGGCGGCTTGCTGGTGTGGGTTCTTCATGATCTCCCTGTGGGATCGGTCAATTTTGGTGTAGGTGTGTGCGCCCTCGTCCTGGCTGCGCGGCGGTGCGTGAGTACTCCGGTGAGGTGTTCGGCGTGGCGTTGGAACGGGCCGCCAGTCCCGGATGGCCTGGTGGTGGACGCTTTGCAGAAGCTGGCCCACGGCGGTGATCGTCGTCGCTCCACGCCACAGGACTGGGCATGGTGCTCTCCTTCCGGAAGGACACCGGGCCCGGCGGGAAGAGAGCCGCCCCGGCATGAAGGGCTGGGGAGCGGGTCAGCCGCGGCGGCCGAGGACGATCTGGAAGGAGGCGTGCTCGATCAGACCGCTGGCGGCTGCGTGCTCGTCGAGCAGGGCGCGTGCGCGGCGCTCGAAGTCCTCGCCTCGTTCCCCAAACAGAGGCCGGGCGGCGAAGCTGGTCGAGTACAGGTAGCCGATCACCGTCTCGGTGGTCCACTCCCGCTCGACGGCGAGGGTGTGCTCTTCGACCCGGCCGAACGGGGACTCGGCGAGGATCTCGCGGTACGGCCGATCGTGCGCCGCGTACTTCCTGCCCGCCCCGGCCCGCCGCTCCTCGCCCAGGTACTTCTGGATCAGGGTGCGCAGGGCGTCGGTCCACGCGGTGCGCGCGGTCCACAGGCTGCCGTCGCCCATGACCGCGACGGTTGCGTCCGCCGCGGTCATGCCCTCCAGACGCGACAGCACCACGTCCTGCTTCATCCAGTGGAACGCCCTGCAGACCGTGACGAGGTCAGCCCGGTAGGAGGTGGGCGGGGTGAACTCCTCGGCCGAGGTGTTGTGCAGGCGGACGGTGACCGACAGCCCGGCGAGCGCCTTGTTGGCCTCGTCGAGCATGCCCGCGTCCTGCTCGACAACGTCGATCTCCGTCATCGTCCCGGCCAGGGCCAGGGGACCTGCCCGGTGCCGGACCCGAGGTCGAGCAGGGTCCGGTGCTCCTTGCCGGATATCCCCGCGCGAGCAACTCGACGGCTTCCTTCGGGATGCCGGGCCGGTAGGTGGCATAGAACGGGGCAGTGGTGTCGAACTGGTTCACGGGTGGTGCTCCTGATCGTGTGGGTTGCTCGTCGCCCCGGAGCTGGAACGGGCTGGCCAGCCGGTTCAGGGGACGATGATCTGCCAGGCGACGTGGGGCGGCGTACGAGGCGGAGGTTGACCCGGGCCCGGTGATGATCCTGGTCGGAGGTGATCCCGTACAGGTTGACGGCGATCAGTACCTCGTCCTCGACAGGTACTCCGCGGCGCAGGGCAGGCCGCTCCAGATTACGCATGGCGTTCGGAGCCGACTGCGGCGTCAGAGGATATGGGCCGGTGCATGGAGAGAGGCAACATGAAGGACTCCAGCTCGGTCTTGAGCGAGGGTGTTGCAGCCGGGGTGCGGCCCGCACGCCGCGTCGCGGGAGGCCGTCGGCTGTGTCAATCCGCTGCCTACTTGGCCGGGGCGAAGGCAGTGAAGTGCGCCGGCGGGTGGTCGATGGCTAGGTCGGGCTGCCAGGCGGTGAGGATCTGGGCACTGCAGACGAACAGTCCGTCGGGAAGCTGATCGAGAGGGTGCCAGGCCCAGTCGCCGAGGCTTTCGTCCGGTTGAGTGGCCGGCTGCCCCCGCCAGGCGTGGACGAGCGCGCCGACGGTCACCCGCAGGATGTCTTCGACGTGGTCGACGAGCGTGCCCAGGAGTCTGACGTCGTCGAGGCGGGCGATCAGGCCGGTTTCCTCACCGAGTTCGCGGACTACGGTCTCCTCGAAGGACTCCCCGGCCTCGACGGTCCCGCCGGGCAGTTCGAGGGTGCCGCGACGATGACGGCCGAGCAGGATTCCCTCTCGCTGACGAGGATGGCGCCCACACCGACGGCTGCGTGCGCCATCGGCGGCCGGGTGCTGCGAGGGCGGCTGGAGGCCCGCGTCGGCCGGTCGGGCAGGCGCCGGGCGCGGATGAGCTGCAGAACGACTGTGGCGTTCTCGTCGGGGTGCGCTAGCAGGTCGATGGCCTCGACGCGGAAGCCGTACTCGGTGAGCAGGTCTTCCCACAACTGCGGTGCCAGGACCCACATCTGCGTCGGCAGGGGCGGGTCGTCGCGCAGCAGGATCATCTGCTCACGCGATGCCACCTCCGTGGACGGACCACGGCCGTTCAGGTCGGTGTGCAGGAGCGAGAGAATCAGCGGAGCACCGGGACGCAGCCCGTCGCGCAGCGCCGGCAGCGAACGGTGCGGGTCGATGAACGCCAGGGTCCCGATCCCGTACGCGGCGTCGAAGGGCTCGGTCTGGGCCAGGCAGCCGACAACGTCCCCTTGGAGGAATTTCGTACCTTCAACGTCGGCGTGGGTGGAGATGGCGCGTTCGTGCTGGGCCGGGGACAGTTCGATCCCGGTGACGCGGGCTCCGTGAGCCTGGGCGAGATGGACGGCGTGGTGGCCCGCTCCGGAGCCGATGTCCAGTACGCGGCGCTTGGTGATGTCACCAGGACTTCGGCGCCCGGTCCGATCCCGTCCCAGGGCGTCCAGGCGAGCTGCTCGGGGATGGGTGGGGTGTAGTCATGTGCTAGTGCCGGATCAGGCAACGTTTGCCCTGTTGTGATGTGACGCGCCGTCCGGGTGCTTTGCCGGGCGGCGTGTGTCGGTCACCCTGTCCGGGTGGCGATACGAGTGCAGGTTCGTGAGATCGATGATGACGAGGGCGGCGGCTGCTGCGGATCATCCGCAGGGGCACTGGGTCGGTGGTGACCTGGCGGCGGGCCCAGATGGTGCTGCTGTCCGCGCAGGGCATGCCGGTAGCGAGGATCGCCGAGGTGTCGTTCACCAGCGACGACCGTGTCCGGGACGTGATCCACAACTTCAACACGGACGGCTTCGACTCGCTGTACCCGAAGTACAAGGGCGGTCGGCCGAAGACGTTCACGCTGCCTGAACGCCGCGAGATCAAGAAGATCGCCAAGTCGAAACCGACCGAGCACGACCTGCCGTTCTCGACCTGGAGTCTGACCAAGCTGGCGGACTTCCTGGTCGCCGAGGGGTGGTCGACGACATCAGCCACGAGGGCCTGCGCATCCTGCTCCGCGAGGAAGGCGTCTCCTTTCAACGCCTGAAAACCTGGAAGACCTCCCGCGACCCCGACTACGCGGCGAAGAAGGCCCGGTCGAGCACCTCTACGCGATCGCCGACGGCGAGGTCATACCCGAGGACGGCGAACCCGACGTCATCTTCTGCATGGACGAGTTCGGACCCCTCAACCTGATGCCGCACCCGGGCCGGCAGTGGGCCGAACGCGGAGGCAAGCACAAGGATCCCGACCGTGAACCCGCCGGCGGCTCGGGCCACCTACAACCGCTACGGCGGAGTACGCCACCTGTTCGCCGCCCTGGACCTGGCCAAGGACAAGCTCTACGGCCACATCAAACCGGTCAAGCGGCGGACGCAGTTCCTGGAGTTCTGCCGCTACCTGCGCAGCCTCTACCCACCGACCGTGCGAATCGCGATCGTCAGTGACAACTTCTCCCGCACCTGACCACGAAGAGATGCCAGCGGGTCGGCACCTGGGCCGCGGCGAACAACGTCGAGATGGCCTACACCCCGACCAACAGCTCCTGGCTCAACCGCATCGAGGCCCAGTTCACAGCCCTGCGCTACTTCACCCTGGACGGCACGGACCACGCCGACCACAAAGAGCAGGGCAGCATGATCCGCCGCTACATCATCTGGCGAAACCGCCATGCCGACGACCGGCGCCTACGCGCAGTCGTCGACAGGGCAAACGTTGCCTGAGGCGGCACTAGTTGGTGCTGGCCGTAGATCTGCCAGGCCCGGGTGTTGATGTCCTCCGCGGGCACGATTGCCTCCTGGGTGGGCGTGCTGGGGTCAGGGTGCGTGATGAGGTAGGCGGGGCCCTCGCCGCGCCGGACTCGTTCGATGGCGTCGAGACGGGCGAAGGCGCGCGGTGCCATCAGCTCCTGCCAGGTCGTGAGGTCGTGGACGGCCCACATGTCGTGCTCGGCGGGATCGAGGCGGATCCGGCTGAGCTGGTCGGCGCTCAGCCGACCCCGTCGAAGATGAGCCCCATCTTGTTCAGCGGCAGGTGCGGTCCGGCGTGCAGGAAGTGCGTTAGAGCAGCTTCGGCGTGCCCAGACCGAGTTCGAGGCCCGTCTCCTCGACCGCCTCGCGCCGTGCGGTCTGCAGCGGGTCCTCACCCAGGGCGTCCAGGTTGCCGCCTGGGAACTGCCAGAGGCGCGAGCCGTAGACCGAGCGGAGCTGGATCGGCCGGTCGTGCTCGTCGCGGATGTAGAGGCAGCCGTACACCGTGTGGTGGGGACGGTCTGCGCGTACTGCATGGGCGCCATCGGCATGGGGCGGCCGGCCGGGCAGGGCGGTGGTCGAATGCGAGGGCGAGAACGCCGAGGGCTTCCTTGGCCGGCGGGTAGATGGTGCGGAGGTTGGCGAGCAGTTCGCCGGGCGGCCCTTCCGGGTCGATGCGCGAGGGTCCTCCGAACTGAGCAGATCCTCGAAGGAGGGTACGGGGTGACCCGCTGCACGATGATGTCGAGTTCACGCCCAGTGCCCTGGTCGTGGAAGACGACCGTGTCGCCGGCGGCGGCGGTGCGCTTTGCGGGTGGCCGCCCTCACTTCGATCGTCTTGCGGCCGGCTTCCACTTGGCGGTAGAACCGCCCGAGCAGGTGCATGTGGTGCTCGCGTGGTTCCTCTCCTGCTGCCGGGCTCGGGACGGCTGGGATCGTCTGCTGGGTGCCATCAGGCATATGTGCCTCCGTTCGATGTGTTCCGTCCGCCGCGGTCGTGGGGTCGTGACCGGGGCAGGGGCCCGCGCTCCTAAGTTTCCGGCTCGGCGTGTGGGCGAAGGAGCGGGCGAGGCTGCTGGGGCGTCAGGGCAGTTCGATCGGTCCGTAGCGTGCGTGCGGCTCCCGCCGCATCAGTGCGTCGTACCGATCCGCTGCCGAGAAGTGCCAGAACTCGGTTCCATAGTTCGTAAAGCCCGCGTTTTCCATGGCGTTGAGTAGCAGCGTGCGGTGGTGGCGCGCCTGATCGCTGACGTTCGGGGCGTGCGTGAAGCAGACGCCGTCGCTCTCCTCCGGGAGGCATTGACACGGGTGCCGAGGTCGAGTTCGTGGCCGTCCTGGTCGACGAGGGTTACGTCCACGGCCGCGCCCGCGGAGTGGGGCGCGATCTCCGGTGGTGACACGTACCGGCTGGCGGCCTGGTGCAGCTGCTCATCTGTCCAGTCGGGGTGGGCAGCGGCCAGCTCGTCCCGGTAGGCGGAGAAGTAGCGCTGCTGGAGGGACAGCGGCCGGTAGCCCTCGATGAACAGCAGGTCGGTGCTGGCGGGCAGGAGCGAGCGGGCGTGCTCCAGCCGGACGAGGACGCCCTCGCGGACGCGGGCGAACGCGCCTAGGGGATCCTGCTTGCGGGGTCGACGCGGAAGTTGTGGTCACGCACGTCGACGAGCGGCTCCCCGCACTCGCGCACCGGGATCGCGGCGACCCGCGGATCGGACATCAACACCAGAGGGTTCATCGGGTCTCCTGTGACGGCTTGCACTGCGGCGGCGGGATGGACGAGGCAGAGGCCAGGTCGGTTTCGCGCAAGATGCGCGCGACGGTGTCCTGCAGCGTGCTGTCGGCCGGAATCACGGTCTCCAGACCGCCGGGCAGCAGATCCAGCTCGCGGTACCAGGAGGCGAGGTGGCTGTCGGCGACTTGCTCCAGGTACGCGGCATCAGCCTTCGACGCGTGCCGGGCCAGCGTCGTCTCCAGCGGCACGTCCAGGTAGTAGCAGCTGGAGACACCGCGGTGGTCCCGTGCCAGAGACGTGATCATGTGGCTGTAGCGGTCGGCGTACAGGATCCCTTCGAGCACAACGTGAAAGCCGGCGTTCAGTGCTTCGCGTGCGATCCTGCCCAGCAGGGCGATGTTGGCGCCGCGCGTGGTGTCGTGTTCCCTGAGCACGTTCCGGCGGATCACGTCCTGGCCCACGATCGCGATACCGCGGCCGTGGTGGTCTCGCAGCCCTTGGGCCACGCTGGTCTTGCCGGACGCCGAGTTGCCACGAAGCACCACGAGGCGGGTGTCCTCACGGCTGGTCGCCGTTGCAGCGGACAGACGACGGTGTGCGCCGCTCGATGTGCCGGTCACGCGGGCCAGCCCGTCTCGCTGTACAGCTCCCCGTTCTGGATCTTCGCGATTGCCACTCGGGTGTAGTGCACCAGGTTCTCGGGGAGCGCGTCCGGGTCCCAGAACGCCCACTGGGTGCACTTGTCCGGCTCGCGCAGCTCCGGCTCGCCGCTCCAAGAACGGGCGCGGAAGAACAGGCTCATGCGGGCCGGTCCCCGGCCTCGTCGATGTGGTGGACGACGTGGACGAGTTCGACGTCCTCGCGCTCGATGAGCAGGCCGGCTTCCTCTCGTGCCTCCCTGATCAGGCAGGTGATGGCGTTCTCCTGCTCGCAGTGGCCGGCCAGGGCGTGCCAGGTGGACGGCGCGAACGCGGAGTCGAGGTGGCGCAGCTCAAGCAACACCGTCCCGTCGGGCCTCTCCAGGTAGAGGTGGACACCGATGACGTTGAGGACCGTGCCGTGCGGCGACGCCGGGCGGCGCTCGCGCGGGCGACCCGCTCGCGACGCGGTGTCGGACGCGAGAGCCGGGTGGCTGGCGGCGGCGTGGCGCTGTACGAGGTCGCTGGTGGTGTCGGCGATACGGAGGCGATGGAGGTCGTCTGGGGTGAACCAGGCGAGCATCACCCTTCCGTCAGGTGGAGTTCGCGGGGTCGCCGTTCCAGTGGCCGGCGTAGATGGCGATGGGTACGATCGCGCCATCTTCGGTGGAGGCGTACTCGGTGCCGAACGGGGTCAGGTCGGCGATGTTGAGGCCGGCTTCCTCGACCAGTTCGCGCCGCACGGTGTGTTCCAGGGTGGCGTCCTGGGGCTCTCGCCCTCCGCCCAGCAGGGACCACATGCCGGGCTCCCAGATCCGGCCGGGGAAGTAGTCGCGCAGGTGGAGCAGGTACTCGCCGCGGTCGTTGGAGATCAGGGCGGAGGCGTTGGCCCTGTCCGGTTCGGCCTGGAGCGGGAGCTTGAGCAGCTTCTCGCGCAGGGTCGGGAGGACACCCGATCCGCGGAACGCCACTCGATGCCGCCCACCTCTTCCTCCTGTAGCACCACCGGCACTTCGTCCGCGGTGTGCAGACGGAAGAGGAACCGCAGGTCGAAGTGGACGTGTCCGGGTTCGCCTTTGCTCGGGCGGGCGTCCATGTCGTGGATGTCGATGTCCAGCGGCACAGTTTCGTAGCCAGGCCACGGCGTGACGGTCTGGGGTGGCATCCCGGTCTCCTCGTGCAGCTCCCGCAGCGCCGCTGCTGGCAGGGACTCGTCGGAGGGCTCCGCGTGTCCGCCCGGGGGACTTTCCCGCTCGCCAGGTGCAGTACGTGCAGGACGTGGCCGAGCGGGTCGACGACGATCGCGGCGCAGGTGACGTGGCCGGTGAAGGTGGAACGGCTGGCGATGTCGGTGGGGTCGTCGAGGGCGCCGAGGAGGGCGCCGAGCTGATCGCGCTCGTAAGGGTGGCGAGCGAGGTAGGTATCGACGGTGGTGCGGATGTGGTCGTGCGACAACGGCATGGGCTACCTCAGAGGTACGTGGCGCGGGACGAGTCGAGGCGGGTGGTCGTTTGGTCAGCTCAGCCGCACCCTCCGAGGGGATCTCCTCGATGGCGGCGGCGCGAGCAGCGGGCAGGCCCCACCGCTCGCGTGCCGTCTCCACCGCGAGCTGTGCTTGTCGCGCTCCGGGCGGGCCCCAGCCGAGCAGGGCGGCTGCCTGGGAGGGGTGGCGAGCAGCCGGGCGAAGGGGCGGCCGGTGGCGGGTCGACGGCCGCCGGCCCGATGGCGGTTACCCGGGCGGCGAGGCGGAGGCGGGCGTTGGGCCCAACCCGCCGTAGACCTCGCCGGTCTCGTCCAGCACCCACCCCAGTCGCACCGGTTCGGTCAGTGTGAGTTGGGCTTCCTCGGCGGCTTCCCGATGGAGGGTGTCCTCGGGGTGGCGTCGGCCTTCTCGACGGTGCCGCCGGGCAGCATGGGCAGTGAGCCCCGCGGACCGGGGTCGGCAACGAGCACTACCCTGCCGTCAGGGACGAAGCACCACGCCCAGGCTTGCTGCACGGGGAGCTGACCGGGCACGGGGTCCGGTTCAGAGGGCTGTCCCACATGGGGCGGTAGCGGACGTGGACGTCATGGCTGTCGAGCGCTGGTACGTCGAGGATGTGCTGCCCGTCGGCGAGGTGGGCGGTGGCGGTGTTTCCGAGCCGGGACCGGTAGGCGGCGAGCATGATCTGGCCGTCTACGGGGAGTAGACGTTGCACCGCATCCCTGGTCTCGAAGAAGGCGAACTCGGAAAGTTCCTTGGGGGCAGACGAATCGCCTGGACCTCGTCGGGAGTGAGGGTGCCACCGTCGAAGATGTAGCGGATCTCTCCGGGACAGGGCATGCCGGGCTTGATGTCGGGGTGGTGCGGTGAAAGAGAGTGGATGGCGAGAACGTCCTGCAGGGCCAGGTCCCGGAGGCCCAGTTCCTCGGCGATCTCGCGCCGGCAGGCGTTCAAGGGTGCTCGCCGGGTTCGGCGGCGCCGCCGGGCAGCAGCCACCGGTCGTCCTCGCGGTAGATGGGTTTCACCAGCAGGACTCGGCCGACCTGGTCGGTGACGATCGCGGCGGCGCTGAGCCACACCGCGTGGCGGGACGCGGCGTACTGCGCGTCCGAGAGGGCAGCCTTCGGCGTGACGTGATCAGAAGGGGAGACGGGAGATGCCACGGGCTCTGCCTTCGGTGGGGCGGGTCATGCCTGGTCTGTGACGCTGGGTGAAGCAGGCATAGGGATGTGCGGGGTCGGGGCGTACTGGGCGGCCTGTGTGTCGAACATGGCTGCATATCGGCCACGTGCGGCGATGAGGTCGTCGTGTGTGCCGTGTTCGGCGAGGCGCCCTTGGTTGAGGACGTAGATGTGGTCGGCGTGGCGGACGCCGGACATCCGGTGGGTGACCAGGACGACGGCCCGGTGCGGGCGGCGAGGCGGCGGATGCGGTCGAAGGCAGCGATCTCGGCTTCGGGGTCCAGGGCGGAGGTTGGCTCGTCAACGATGAGGACGCTGTCCGCCTGCGATGTTGAGCTGCGCCAGTGGGTGCGGGCCAGGCCGACCTTCTGCCATTCGCCGCCGGAGAGTTCGATGGCTCCGCGGAACATGCGGCCGAGCATGCTTTCCAGGCCGTTGGGGAGTTTGGCGGTGACGGATCCGGCGCCGGCGTAGTCGACCGACGTCTGCAGGTCATGCATGGAGGCGACGTGCCCGGGCGGCCGATGCGGATGTTCATCGCGGCGGTCACGGGCCACCGTTGGAAGTCCTGAGTGAGAAGCGAGACGCGGTCGAAGACCTGGGAGCGTTTCAGCCCGGAGACGTCGAAGTCGCCCCACCTCACCGATCCGGCGTGAGGGAGGAGCAGACCGGAGAGGATCTTCATCAAGGTGCTCTTGCCGGAGCCGTTTCGCCCACCACGGCGATGACCGACCCCATGGGGAAGGTGAGCGTCACGTCGTCCAGGGCCGGTGCGTCGCGGTCGGGATACTGGTAGGTGACGTGCTCCAGGGAGACCTGCTTGACTTGGGCGGGGACGGGACTGCCGGTCTGCGGGATGGCGCGTTGAGCGGCCTCGATCAGGAACTGTCCGTGATCGCGGACGTAGAGGGACTCCTCGTGCAGCTGGTTGATATTCATCACCAGTGCGCCCAGGCTCGCCGAGCCGGTCCGTACCGCGATCACGGCGGTGCTGGCGACGGCAAGGCTCATGTGTCCGGCCATGATCAGCCAGATCATGGTGCTGTAGGTGGCGGCCATCGCCAGCCCCGACAGCGCTGAGGCGACCCATTCGGTGACGGCTTTGCTGGAGGCCAGCCGCTCCTGCTCCGATTCCGCGCTCGCGGCCATGCGCCGGTACCGCTCCAGGAGGAAGGGCCGACGGCGTGGATTCGCACTTCTTGCGCGGCGGTGCGCTCGGTGAGGAGGTTGCCGATGAGGCGGCTGGCCCGCAGGTGCTCGATCCAGCTCATCACGGAGACGTAGCGTTCCTGTGCCACTCGCATGGCGCCCCACCCGCGGGGGCTGCGATAACTAGCAGCATCGGCAGCAGGGTGGGGTTCAGGACGGTGAGGACGCCCGCTGTGGCGATCAGTGAGATGGTGCTGTTCAGCGCGGAGACGCAGGCGCCGATCATGCGGCGGGCAGAGGCGGGCCCGTACTGGGCGATGTCGATCAGGCGGCGGAAGTCCGGATCGTCGATGGCTTCGAGTTCGACCGAGGTTGCGGCGGCCAGGTACTGCGTCGTGGCGATCCGCTCCACAACCGGTTCGAGGCGTCCCGCTCGGGATGTCGACCAGCCGGCCAGAGCGGAGTTCACGACGGCGACGCCGGCGGCGGCAAGCAGCCCCGGCAGGAGGGCGTGCAGCCGGTCGACCGTGTCACCGGCCCCCAGCAGCGCGCGCATGACCGCGTTGATGGCGAGCAGGCCGACCGCGGCGGCGATGCCCTGGCCGAGTTCGCTGACCGCCACGGCCACGAGCGCCCGGCGATCCGCACTCCAGGCCATCCGCAGGGTGGCGCTGACGAGTCCGGGCATCTGGCGCAGTGCCGAGCGCATGGTCAAGTCCAAGCGAGCATGCTCGTGTTGGGACCAGCCCATGTCGTAGCGCAGGGGCCCGCCGAAGAGTTCTCGCTCTGCGTCGGAGACCTGTGGCTCCGCCACGCGGACCTTGCCGAAGAATCGCTTCACTCGCTGTCTCCCTGTGTCGGCCAGTTCAGAGCCCGGTAGGAGGGGCCGTGGGTGAGCATGTGGAAGATGGCGGTGGTGTACGGGTGGCAGTCCGGCGGGGCTTCTCCAACGACACCCAGAACAAGCCCTCGTGCTTGTGCGGCTCGGCGTTGTGCGGTTCGCCCGCCCACGACTGGGCGACGAAGACCGCGGTGATCCGGTCCGGGCCGTCGCCGGGGTCGTGGTGGTGAATGAGGCCGCAGAACTCCTGTTGCTCGAGCTGACGCGGACCCCGTTTCTTCTTCTGCTTCGAGCCGCGCGGCGTGGTCGAGGGTTTCGCCCGCTTGCAGGTGGCCACCCACGACGCTGAGTCGACCCGGTGCGAGGACCGCGTCAGGTCTGCGACGTACGCACAGGGCGGCGCCGTGCGTGCGGAGCAGGATCTGGGCCACGTCGGCGATCAGCAGGTGAGGAGCGTCGCTCACAGAGTGCCCCTGTACCAGGCGCTCGACGGTGCGCCGGCCGCGCGCGGTCACGAGCGGGTCTCCGTGCCGAGGGCCGTAGGCGAGCGCCTGGCGGCGTCAGCTGCTGCGAACGCTGTCAGCGCGTATCTCTCTGCCTCGGACAGAGGCCGGCTGTATCCCTCGTACAGGGCGGTCCGCAGTTCGGGATGATCTGGCCACAGCGAGGTGGCGAGTTTGACGAAGTCGGTGACGCGGGGCCCGGTTCGCTGCGCTCGAAGTCGATCAATACGCAGCGCCGGCCGTTCCAGAGCAGGTTGCGTTCCCAAAGTCCCCGTGTCGCCACCCGGCCGGTAGCGGTCCGCACCCGGGCAGCCCTGTCACTAGGCGCCGCAGAACGTCGGCTTCCGTAGCGGACAGGTGTTCGCGGGCCTCGGCGAGGTGCTTGTCCAGGCCGGTCACCGTGTTCTCGATGACTGCGCTGGCTTCCGGCTGGCTGAGGGGCCGGTCATCGCGTCGTGGAAGCGGCGCAAGAGCTGGCCGGCTTGCCGGTGGCCGTGCGGCGGCGCGCGGGTGACGCCTCTTCCTTCAGCGGCTCGCCGTCCACGGCGGTCAGGATCAGGGCGAGCAGCTGTGCGGAGCTGTCGCGCAGCACTGGGGCGTTGCCGTAACCGAGGTGAGGAACGGCCTCCCGGTAGGCGCGGGTCTCGCGCGTGTAGAGGATCGGCTTGGGCGCCACCTTCACATAGTGGGCGCCCGTGGGGCCGGTCACCCTCCACACCTGGGAGTTGTCGCGGTCGTGCGAGGAGTCCCGCACATCGTCCAGCGGGCCCAGCACGCCTCCACCCAGGCGTGGAGGGGCGAGGGAAGGCGAGTGGAGTCTGTCATGCCAGGTACCTCGTATCCGGTCGTGAACCGTCTGCGAGCAGGGCGCCTCGGCCGGAGGTGAGGTGAAGGCTGGCACCCGAGGAGGCGGCGGTGTTTTCGAACGCAGGATGAACGAGCGCAGGGTGGCGTACGGGATGCATAGGAGCTCCTCGGGGTGAGATGCAGACAGGTGATCGGGTAACGGTGGGTGTGCTGTCGCCGTAACGGGTGGAGGCGGGCGAAATCTAGAACCTGATTTCGAATACCGGGCCCTCTCCTTGTGTGGTCGGGTGGGGCGGGTTGTGATGCTGTGTTCGATCACTCATGTGGGTCGGGGTACTTCCTGCGGGGATTGCCGGAGGCCGCCTGGTCGGTCATGGCGTGGCGAGGTCCGGGCGGAGGGTGATGGCGTCGCGAAGGAAGCTGCGCTTGGAGTAGAAGGTGTGCTCGGCCGCCCAGCCGTGACTTGCGAGGTACTCGCAGAGCCAGCTGTCGATTCGCTGCATCTCGGTGAGGACCTCGTCCGTGTCGTGGTGGAGGATGCTGCGCGAGCGGAGGTACTCCAGCTCGCACTGGGAGAGCACGACGTCGGGGGCCGCCAGGAGGGCGCAGCGGTCGAGGAAGATGCCGTAGACGTGTCCGGTGCGCATCGACTCGCACTGGATGTCGTAGCGGATGCGCTGGAAGGGCGGCATGGCCCGGACCTGGAGGCCCAGGTCTTCGCGCAGGAACGTCTCGAAGCGGTCGGGCGTGATGTCGAGGCCGGGGTGAGTTCTTCGCGGCGGGCGAAGGTGTCCTCGGTGAACCACTTGCGCTTGAGCACGTGCCCGGCGGTGACGGTGGGGATGAAGGAGGCGTAGCCGATCTCGGCTCGGGGCCGGTGACGTCGAACAGGTGGTTCTCGGTGTGGTGGATCTGGAACTCTTCCCGGTACTCAGGGCGGCAGCCGTCCAGCTTGCCGTCGCGCAGCGCCTGAGTAGTTCCATGGACGTGGCCCAGATGTCCGGTGCAGGGTCGAGGGTGTACTTGAACTCCAGCTCGGTGCCGGCGAAATGCTTGTGGAAGTACCGCAGGTGGTTGTTGAGCGCCATGCTCGACTTGGTGTGCGCCGTCAGCACGGGCTCGAGCCAGTGCAGTTCCCCGACCGGGCCGTGGCCGACTGGTTCGGGAGTGGTGCGGACGAAGCAGGCGTCCTCGGGTGGAAGCGGATCTGCGCGTAGGCGTGGTAGCCGCCGCCGGGGTGTTCGGCCAGGTAGCACAGCGGCACCAGGCCGGGTGCGGCCTCGGTGCCGACCAGGGCGCGCAGGGCGGGCCGGCGATGGCGTCGGGGAACAGGTCGCCGCCGTCGATACTGGCCGCCCCGAGGTGGATGCCGCCGGCGTGCAGTGCTTCGGCCGGGCAGGTCCCCAAGGCGTCCCAGCGGACGATCACGGTAGTGGCCGGTCGGCACTTCTCCTGTGGTGGCACCCGTACGAGCACGATCGGCTCGTCCGGTCGCCGTGGAGCGGTGCGGTTGAGGAGGTGGATGCCGCCGAGGACGACCCAGGCTCGCCGGTCCAATGGCTGGTCATCGTGCACGCTGGTCTCCTTCGTGTGAAGCGGGCGCCACGGTTGATCGTCCTGCAGCCGAAGGGCCACCGGGCCGGCCGGTCATCGCTGGATGGCTGCCTTCTCGTCGCTGCGACGTCCGGCCGGTTCGTCGGCCTAAGGTGTGCGGGTGAGTCAAGGTGAAGTCGGTCAGGTGATCTTGGACGAGGCGGTTGCGGATGCCCGCCTCGCGGCTTGGGAGTTCGACGGTGCGCGGGCCTGGCTGGAGGAAGCCCGCCGGGATCCGATGGAGCCGCTGGCGGCCGAGGTGTGGGTCACCGACCCTGCTTTCGAGCACGTACTGCTGGTCAAGCACCGCGTGCGCGGATGGTGCCGCCCGGCGGCAAGGTGGAGCTGGGGAGACGCCGCGTGCGGCGGCGGTACGAGAGCTGCTGGAGGAAACCGGCCTGCGCAGCGAACTGCTGCCCGAGCCCGCAGCCGTGGCGGTGCGTTCCTACCGGGCCGACTGGTCTGCGACTCTGGGCCTGTCCTATGCCGCAGTCGCCGGGCGCGACGTACCGCTCGCCGGGGAGCAGAACCAGCCGGCGGCATGGTTCCGTCTGGATGCGGACTGGGACAGCGTCTTCCCCGAGGACCGCGAGCGGATCCGTGCGCACGCTCGCCGCCTTGCGGCCGGCAGGGCGGTCGGCTCCCGCTGAAGTAGGCCCCTGGTCGCCGTTCACAGGACGGCCTCGATCCGGTTGAGGTCGGCCGAGGGCAGAGTGACGAGCTCCAGGTCGTGCAGGAAGCGGCACCAGACCGGCTCCAGCCCGGGTTCGCGCTCGAACTCCCCATGGCTCAACGCACCGTTGGCATACGCGGCGGTGCGCAACGCGTGCTGCTGCAACTGGTTGGGGTGGATCCACCGAGGCGCGCGGACCTCCCGTGCCGAGGGGCGCAGCGGTCCGGAAACCTTGGCCTCGAAGATCCACCATTGGTGGCCGACCGGGCCGCTGGGCGTGCGTCGGCAGCTGTTGGGCCGCCACCGTTCCAGCAGCAGGTGCAGGTGGGTGACGGTGAGACCGACCTCCTCGGTGACCTCGTCGCGGGCTGCTTGCTCGGGGCCGCCATGCTGGTCGACGTGGCCGGCGACCGGGGCGATTCCGGCCGGAGGAGTCGCCCGCTCGAACACCAGCAGGCCGCTCGGCGAAGAGATCAGTACCCCGACGCTTGCGTGGTCACAGAGGCGGACCCTGTTGCCGGGCGCCGGGTCATGCAACGGCCTTTGGCCTTTGGCGACGACGACGAGCCAGCTCGTCACGGTCGGGGCGTCGGGGTGGTCATGGCGTAGGCGGCATCGAGTATCTGCATCCGTTGGGCGTGCGTGAAGCCGCCCTCGGGCCGTGCGAAAAGGGGATGGACAGCCACGCCTTCTTCTCGGCCATGGTGCTGCGCTGGGCGGTGACCTCGGTGCCGACGACCGTCAGACCCGCCGCGGTCAGCTGCTCGGTGACTGTCTCCAGCGGCAGTTTCGGTGGCCTGTCCGCGTCGCGTGGCGGTGGGATGTATCTGGCGGTTTCGGCGGCGACTTGGCGGATGAGGGTGTTGAGGAGGGCCCGGTGCGGGTGGAGAGTGCGTCGGGTGCCGGACGCCGGCGAAGCCGCCGCCGATGTTGAAGACGAAGTGCCCGCCTGGGCGCAGGATGCGGGCCACGGCCGCGAACACCGCGGCGGTGTCGGTCTTCCAGATCGCGGAGTTGCACACCACGGCGTCGGCGCTGCTGGCGTGGAGGTGGTCGGCGAGCTGTTCGGCTGGGGAAGTGACCCAGGTCAGGCGGGCGTCGGTCAGGATACGGCGGCCGACACGCTGCATCGCGGCGGCGTTGTCGACGGAGACGACCCGGGCACGGGCCGGGATCAGGTCGAGCATCGCGCGGGCGGTCGCGCCGGCGCCGCCGCAGAGGTCGACCACCAGGCTGGCGTCGGCCAGATGGCCTCGGCGGGCGAGGTCGCGACTGGTCACGTCGTACATGGGGTGGTCGCGGGTGAAGGCATTGTATGCCTCGGCGTTGGTGTCCTCGTCCCAGCCGAGGAGGGCGTCCTGGGGTGCCATGTGGGTGTGGCCTCGTTTCTCAGGGCGGCCCGGCAGCGGAGGCCGGGGATTCGGGCAGGTCAGAAGAGCGTGGACTGTACGGCGGTGGGCGGTGAGGAGAACTGGGCGCCGAGGACGATGCGCCGGCCCTTGAGGGTGCCGAGGTCGAGCAGGTAGGGCAGTTGTTCACCGTCGCCGTCGAGGGTGGCGAGGATTTGGGAGCCGAGGCAGGAGAGCACCGTCAGCCCGTGCTCACCGGAGCGCGGATCGTGCGGGTACAAGGCGCGCCCGGTCTCCGGCGTCCGCAGCAGGTCGCCTTCGCCGGGCGGTGTCCACGGCTCCGGCACGGCCGGGACGTTCAGGCCGTTCAGGGCCTCGGTGGCGCGGTCGAGATGGTGCTGATGGGCGGCGCGGGCCGGGGCGAGGTCGCGCATCTCGGCCAGGGCCGTCAGCTTGCCGCGGCGCGCACGCTCTGCGTCAGACTGAGGTGGCGGGTGAGGGCATCCTCCAGGAACCGCACGGCGCGGCCGTCAGCACTCCGGCCGAGATAGGTGGCGATCAGGGCCCCTGCTCGTCGAGGCGGGAGCGCTTACGGGGTTCGGCCGCGGTGCCGATCTTGGTGGTGCCGTCGGCGAACGTCGCCAGGTACAGCCAGTGCGGCTGGGCCATGTACGCCGCCAGGGAGTCGGGAACGTGCCCGCCGGAGTGGAACCGGTGGGCGAATCGGAAGTCGTCCCGGCCGGTGCAGGCCGCGCACTGTCCGCCGGTCTCGGCCGGGGCCCGGTCAGGGCAGGCGACGGCCTCGACGCGGACGCGGTCGGCGAACCGGTACCGGCCGGTGCACCACCGGCCGGTACCGCTCACCTGGTAACCCAGGCGCCTGCCCGTGACCGGGGCATAGACAAGCGGTCCGCCGGTCACGGGGACGAGCAGAAGACGGGGCCTCCACTCGCCCAGGTGACGCCGTGGCAGACGTATGTCCCGCTGGCGGGCAGGGCCTGGTCCATAGTGCGTTCCTTGTCGATCGGGAAGGGAGGGCCGGGTCAGACGGTCAGGTGCAGACGGTCGGCCAGGGCAGCGGCGGCGGCCTTGAAGACTTGGTCGCGGTCCAACGGAGCGACGTCCAACATCAACCAGGCACCCTCCGTCGCCTGATCGCGCATCTGGTCCAGGACGGTGTCCTGGTAGCGGACGAAGTCCTCGTCACCGCCGCCGGCGTGGCCGGCCTCCAGGGATGTGAACGAGCCCTTGCGGACGAGAGCCTCGCGGGCACCGATGTTCAGGAAGAACACCAGGCCCGGCTTCGTCAGATGCGCGAAGACCTGCTCGCACAGGCGGGAGGAGACCTCGGGGTTGACCGCGTACCGGGCGAGGATCTTGTGGTGCGCGTTGTCGAGGATCACGTGGGCGCCCGCGGCGAGGGCCGGCTGGATGACGAGGCGGTCCTGCAGGGTGTACCAGGAGGCCAGGGCCAGCAGCCAGTAGTGGTCGCCGCATGCTTGGGCGACGCGTGCGTCGCGCCGGTAGACCAGCTCGTTGAGGCGGTCGAGGTAGGCGGACAGCTCCGAGTCCTGGGGACGACGACGCTGTGCTTGCCGATGAGAACTGCCGTGTGGCCAGCGTCGTTCAGGGCCTGGTGCAGGCGGGCGGCGAGGGTGGATTTCCGGCCCCGTCGACGCCGACGAAGGTGATCAGCTTCCCGGCTTCGGTAGTGGTCGGCGCGCTCGCCGTCATCGGGACACTCCCAGGGTGTGGGCCGCGCCGGCGGTAGGGCGGCCGGTGATGATGGTGCGGATGCGTTCCACCAGCACGGCCCGCTGGCGCAGGACGTCGCCGTGCCGCTCATTGGACAGGTCAGCGGGATAGTGGGTGGCGAGGTTGTTGGAAATGACGTGGAGGTAGCCGAATCTGATCCTCGCCTGGCGCGCCGCCGCCCCATGGGACCGATCTCCGGGTCGACGAAGGCGTACGAGGCGGTGTGCTGGTTAAGCCAGTCGCGGTTCTCTAGCAGGATCGACGGGGAGGAAACGTGCAGGCCGCTGCGCACCCCGTCGTGGGCGGCGGCGTAGTCGCCGAAGAAGTCGTCCCAGGTCACCATCTCCCGCGTACCAGGCTGGTGTTGCCGGTCGCCAGCCAGGCATTCGGTTCGACGCCGGGGCCAGCGATCCGACCTTGCCGACGTAGACGACGTCGCCTGCGCCGAGTTCGGCCAGGCGCGCGACGACGCGTCCCGCTACGTCTCCCCAGATGCTGTGGAGGAACCCGAGGTAGACCACGCGATGGCCCGCGACCTCGGTGCGCTGCCAGGCGTAGCCGGGCCCGCGGGTCCACACTCCGTTCGCCGGAGCGAGGTACTGAAGGCCCCAGCCGACGATCACCAGGTCGCCGTCCAGCTCCAGGTCGAGCGCGTTGAGCGCCGTTCGGCACTCCTCCTGCTCGGGCGGCTGATAGGTGACGGTGCCGGCCGGGCGGCCGGTCATGGCCAGGTACGTGGCGATGATCAGGGCGTAGTGCTGGACGTAGTCGGCACCGGGGAACGCCTTGACGACGAGGTCACGGCCGTGGACCTCTGCGGTGGGCCGCTCGATGTTGAACAGCTTCCCGGTCTTCTCATACCGGGAGACCACCGCCGCGCGGTCATAGCCGCCGACGACGCGGATGCTGTCCCAGCCCTGGTCCTGGATGAGGTGGTGGACCTTGATCTCCAGGTAGCGCAGCAACCCCGCCTGGGTCATGGTGTGCCCGGCCGGGTCGATCGGGGCGGCGCGCAGGAGCCCAGGGGCGGGGTCGGCCAGTAACGGGGTCATCGGTGCTCCTCGGCGATCGTCACGGTGCTGCCGGCCGCCGAGCGGACGACGCAGATGTTCTTCCGGATGAGGTCGAACCGGTCCACGGGGATCGGACCGAGCTTCTCGACCCGGGAGTGGAGGGCTTCTCGTACGGCCCTTCGGGCCGCAGGGCGAAGCCCATCGCGCCGAGGATGACCGGGGCCGCGCCGTCCACGGAGGAGATCCACTCGTGCTCGCGCTGCTCGATCAGCTCCAGGTGCCCGGTCCGGCCCAGACCGAGCAGCCGGTAGACGAGAAGATCGTCAACCAGGCCGTGCTCCTGCAGGTAGGCGGTGGCCAACCAGCGGGTGCGGCACAACTGCTCGTCGGGATCCGGTCGACGCGAGGCCGGCAGGGCAATGGCACCGGCCCAGTCGCTGGTCACGAAGGCGTCGTAGGTGCGCAGCCACTCGTCATCGTCCGCGGCATGCAGCACCGCGCACAGCCGGAATGCGTCACCGGACAGCTCCCGGATCTCTCTCGCGGCCTTCTCGCTCGCCTTCAGGGTCGCGGCCCCGTCCCGCATGGCGTCCGGCAGGATGATCTCCCTCGCGGACACCGCCAGCGCGGCTTCGACAAGGCTTTCCGCCGGCAGGGCGTAGCCGAGGTCGAAGAGCCCGTTGTCGACGATGATCTCGGCTCCGCGCTCGGCCTCGCGAGCGAAGAAGGCCCGGTAGGTCTCGTCGGACAGCACGTGCTGGGCACCCACGTGATGGACGCGGGCCGGCTCCTGGGCGACGAAGTGCTCCAGGTAGGGAGGTGGAGCGATGACGGAGAAGTCGATGCCCTCGGTAGTGATCACGGCGCACCCACAGCCCGGTGGTGAGGGTGAGGAGCTGCTGGGAAAGGACGGGGTCGGTGCCGAAGCGCCCGCCCGAGTGCACCGTGGTGGTGCGGGCCTCCTCCATCCGGACGCCCCGCATGCTCATGCACAAGTGCACACCGCGCACCGCGACGGCGACGTTCTCGTGTCCGATCACGCCGCCCAGGTATTCGGCGACCTGGCGGGTGAAGCGTTCCTGAACCTGCAGTCGGCCGGCGAAGTGCTGGGCGATCCGCCCGAACTTCGACAGGCCCACCACCTCGCAGTCCGGCACGTATCCAGCCGTGACCTGCAAGTTCATGGGCAGCATGTGGTGCTCGCAGAGCGACCACACACTCATGCCGCCCACGATGACCAGCTGACCACCCAGCTTGGACTCGGTGAAGCAGGTGGCCGTTGCGGCGCTGTCCGAGGACAGGAAGGCGTTCCACCATGCCGCGACGCGGTCCGGGGTTCCGGCCAGTCCCTCGCGGGCGGGTCCTCGCCCAGCTCGACCAGGAGCTGGTGGATCAGACCGGCGACCCGGCCGGTGTCGATGACCGCAGCGGGCTGCCCGGGGATGGCGGCGGTCGGCGCCGCTGCCGGGCTGGCGATAGAGGTCGTCATGGGCGTCTCTCGTTTCCGGGGACTGGGGAACGAACGGATGGTGGCGTGGCCGCGCGTGCGGTCAGCGGCCCCGGGTGTCCGCGAAGGCCAACACGTGGAGCCGGGTGGTGAAGTGCCAGTGCCGGGCCGCGACCGCGTCGGCGAGGACCCGGGTGGTCGCGGTGATCACCTCGGGGTGGTGCCCTCCGGCATCACCCACACCGGCGCGAGCCGGTGGGCGTCGGCCAGCTCGGCGATCCGGACGAGGTCGGCCATCGTGGAAGCGACGAACTTGAACGCCGCCCGTCTGGAGGCCACGAACGCCTCCAGCGCGGCTGGCACGATGCTCTTGGCCTCGGTCACACCGAAGCTGGCGAGCTTGGGCGAGACGTTGAACCGAACTCCGTCGGCAACCAGTTCAAGAGCGGGCGCGAGGGTGCCGTTCGTCTCGAACTCGATCCGCTTGCCCGCGGCTATCAGCCCCAGGACGAGAGGCACCAGCCGCGTCTGCTGAATCAGCGGCTCGCCGCCGGTGATCACGACCAGCTCGACCGGCGACGACGCGGTCCAGGCCACCAGGTCCGCAACGGTCCTCTTCGTTGACTCTTTGCGCGGATCGAACTGCGACCAGTCCCAGGTGTACTTCGTGTCGCATTTCCTGCAGGTGAGGTTGCACCGGGACAGGCGGATGAACAGCGCCGGGTGCCCGCAACTCGGGCCCTCGCCTTGGAAGGTCGGCACCTCGACGCCGAAACATTCCGCGACGATCAGGCGGGATCCTTCTTTGTCAGCCGTCGGTTCGAGGCTGATCGGCTCGGATGCGGTCATTGCCCCTCCACGTCGAAGCGAGCCCAGCTGCCCTGGGTCTCTCTGACCAAAACGGCGACCAGGCGGCCAGAGATGGCGGGCTGAAGGTTCTGGATGAAGAAGCCAGCCAGGAACTGGGCCAGGCGCTCCGAGGTCGGCTCGAACGGAAGAATCTCGTGGAGGTTGCGATGATCGAGTTCGTTGTTCAGGAATTCCTTGAACGGGCCGAGTGCCCCGAAGTCCGTGACGAAGCCGGGCCCCTCCAGCGAGGCAGCGGTGACGATGACCTCGACCTCGTAGCTGTGCCCGTGCTGGCGGGAGCACTTGTGCTCGTCCGGCAGCCCGGGAAGCCGGTGGCCAGCCTCGAAGCCGAACCTCTTACCGATGGTGAAATCGCCAGACGGTAGCGGAACAGAACTGAAGTCCATCAGATTCCTTTTGCGAGTTGAGGGCGAGACTGCCTCGGGCTCGATGAGGGAGCCTCTTCTTCAAGCAGCTGCCGGGTGTTCGTGCAAGTGGGCTTGCGCGGCCTGGTCCAACATCCGGGTGAAGTGTTCGGCCCGCTTGTCTCCTTCGGCCTCCTGGGCGCGGAGGTCGCCGAAGTGCTTCCAGTACCGGCGGCTGACTTCGCTTTCATGATCCACGCGGCGAAGAAGGGCAGGCGCCCTTCGGGACGAAGCCGAGGCGGTCGCGCAGGCTGAACATGCAGAGGAGCCGGTTGGTCGACATGAGCCGCATGTACTCCTCGGTCTCCATGCCCTCGGGCTTCCAGATCTCGGCAAGGTCAGGACTGGTGGACATCTGCGACAGCCAGTCGATCTGGTTGCCCGCGAGGAGTGCCTCGTTCCGTTCGGCCTGGTGCCGCGCGTCCTGCCGGAGCCGGGCAGTTCCGACCACGGCGATCGCGAGGGAGACTGCGGCGCCGGCAGCGAGAACGGCGGTGGTGAGCTTCATACCTCAACGGTCCTTTTCAGGTAGGGATCGGTGGGTTGGTCGGATCGGTGAAGTGGGCGGGGCTTGCTGGGTCATGCGACCTCCGCGAGCACGATGGTCGAGGGTCGCCGGCCTGGTGATCCTGGGCGAGCCGGCGACGCACCGTCTCCAGGGCCCCGGCGAGCGGTGACAGTCCGACGGAGCCTCTTCGCTGGTCCAAGGAGTCGGGCGCGCGCACCGGACACGGCTCAACTCCTGTTGGGGTGAGGAGCTGTTGAGTTCCGAACTCCTGGGGGCGACCGCTGTTAACCAGGGTCCGGTGGTAGAGGTGAGCCCAGTGCTGGACGGGCGCGTCGCCGTTCTGGACTGCGCGTTCCAGCAGGGTGGTGGCCGCCCGCTGGAAGTCGACGTCGCCGTCGGCGTGAAGAGCCAGGCTCCATGCGGCGCGCGCCGCGTCGGGACCGACGAGGCGGTGGCCGGGCCAGTCGTGCTCGGCCAAGACGCGGCGCAGCACCTTGGTGTCGGCGTGGTCGGCGTGACGGTCCTGGCCGAGCTGCACTGCGTCGAGCTGATTGCGCACGCGCTTGGCCCGGCGCGCTGCAGACTGCGCTGCGCGGGCGATGAGTTCGCGGCCGAGGTCCGGTCGCAGCGTTTCGGCGGCCGTCACGCGATGCTCCGGCTGTCTGTGGACGACTGCGGTTCGTGGACCCAGCAGGCGATGAGAGCGCTCAGTCCAGAACGCTGCTCGGCGATGAGTTCGAGGCGGGCGACGCGCTCCTCATGCTGTCCAGAACCCGATCCGCGCACGTCCCAACCCATGTCGGTGAGCCGACGAAGTAATGGGGCGATCGGATCAACGTCGAGGGGTGACGGGCAAGAGCCTCGGCACGCACGAGCGGCAGGTCGAGTCGGGCGGCGAAGTCGGAGGCCCACAGAGTGATCAGCTGGACGGTGTCGTCGGAGCGGTCGGGCAGGGTGTGGACGCAACTCAGGAAGAGGAACGGGCCTTGGCCCCATCCGAGGTCGGGGGTCCGCTGAGGGATCATGCAGGCCAGCAGCAGGCCGTCCTCGAACAGTCCGGCCGGATGCGCCTGAGAGTCACGGAACAGGGCGGGGATATCGGCTCGGGCGGGTACCGACAGGCCGCGCATGGTGAGCCAGCGCTGACGGTCCTGGACGAGCGCGACGGCCTCGTCTCGCTCGGCGTCCGTGCCCAGAGTCCGCATCTCGTACGCGGTTGCTGGCGCCCGCTCGTGCGGGGCGCGGGAGAGGGCTCGGTGACCGGCGCGGCGGGCGATGTATTCACTGAGCCGCTCCGTTCTCCACCGTGCCGGCCGGCCTGGTGCCCAGCAGGCCCCACGCGTGGGCCAGGACGACGAGCTGGGTGACGTCGGCGGCCCCGGTCCCGTCGAGCAGCGCGTCGAGTGCGGATCCGAGATCGGCCGGGGCGATCTTGGCGGCGAGAGCGGCGTCGCGGGGTGTTGTGCTCAGCGACCGCCTTCAGCAGCAGCTGCTCCTCTGCGTCGAGCTCCGGCGCCGGCCGCTCCGTCGTGGGCGGGGCGACCTGCTCAGCAGCAAGCAGCAAATGTACGAGCACCTGCGGCTTGCAGCGGGCGGGCAATGGACGCTCACCCGGATGTCGCGGAGGTACTGACGGACCGTGTGGGGTGACAGCCCGGTCCTCGTGACGATGTCTTGGGAGGTGAGGCCCTCCACGAGATGCTGGGCGACGATCTGGTGGGTCGGCTTCAGCGGTGTGATCGGTGCGCTGGGCGTCATGGACGGGAACACGGCTATCTCTTTCTCGGCTGGCTTGGCGGTCACCGGAAGGGTGTCGCCGGTCCCCGCGGGGACGGGGCCGGCGACACGGACCCGTGCGAGGCGGTCGGGATTCACGGGTGCCGCGCACGGGGTTCATGCGGCGGTGGGGTCGGGCTGCGCCCAGGCGGTTTCGGCGGCGAGGCGTTCGGACCACTGGATGGGGTCGTCGTCGAAGGCGGCGTCGGCGAGGCGTATTCGCTGGACTTCGCCGGTCCCGGCCGGTGGGTAGGTGTGCTGGATGTCGCGCCACAGGCGCTGGAGGACGTAGTCGCGGTCGAGGGCCTGGGCGCCGTGCAGTTCCATGGCGTCCTGGGCTGAGGTCATGGCCCACTGGTGGCCCAGGTACTTGGCGTTGATCAGGTCGCCGTCGCAGGACAGGCCCTGGTCGAGGAGGTGCACGGACTGGTAGGCCAGGATTCGTCCGGCGCGCAGGCGGGCTTCCATGTCACCGACGCGGTCCCGCAGAACCGGCAGATCGGACAGGGCGCCCCGGTAGCGGGTGCGTGCCTGGAGGCGAGCGGTCGTGGTGGCGACGATTGCCTCGTGGATCCCGAGGCTGACCGCGGCCAGGTTGGGGCGGCCGTACAGGATGCTGCTGCTCTGCGCCACGCTGAGCCCCTGGCCGATCTCTCCGATCACGTTGTCTGCGGGGACACGGACGTGGTCGAGGTCGAGTCGGCCGGCGGAGAAGCCGTGCAGGCCGAGACCGGAGCGGTGGTCGGCGATGGAGAGCCCGTGGCGGTCGGACTCGACCATGAACGCGGTCAGCGCCTGCGAGGTACGAGCGCCCGCCTCAGCGGTGCGGGCGAGCACGAGGTGGGCTCCCGCGAGGTGACTGTTGCCGATGTGGGCCTTGCTGCCGGTGATCACCCACTGGTTGCCGGCGCGTTCGGCGGTAGTCTCGATGCCGCCGATGTGTCCGCCGGCGGTCGGTTCGGTCACCGCGATCGACAAGAGAAGCGAACCGTCCGCCACCTGCGGCAGCCAGCGGCCCTTCTGCTCATGCGTGGCGAAGTGCAGCAGGGCGCCGACGGGGATCAGGGTGGCTTGCAGGATGGCCGCGGCAGCGGCCGAGACGCGGGCGATGCGGTGGATGAGGACCGTCTTGGCGACATGTCCGGCGCCCAGACCGCCGAAGGCGGGCGGGACGGTGACGGCGAACCAGCCCCGCGCGGCCATCAGGTCGGCGACCTTGCGCTCCACCCTGCCCGGGCGGCTTCCATCCGTACGGCGCGCGGTGCGACGTGCTCGGCCGCGAAGGCGTCCGCCTCGTTCCACAGCAGGTCGTGGCGGGCGGTGAGATAGGGCCGCAGCGCCGGAGGCGGTGTGGCGGGTGTGGCTGGCATGCTCGTCTCCCTCTCCCTGGTTGAAGTTCGCGCGGTGGAGCGGCCGGGGAGCGCTAGCGGCTCCGGGGCGGGGCGGTGGAGCGGGCCTAGCGGGCGGGCGCGGAGGTGATGCTGCCCATCACCTCCGCGCCAGAGTTGATGGTGATGTCCCTGATCCGTTCGGCTTCGCTCAGGGGCCGCTTCTCGGGGTCAATGACGCAGACCGTGCCCAGGACCACGCCGCTCTCGTGGATGAGCGGGGCGCCGAAGTAGGAGCGGATCCCGACCGCGTCGACCACGTGGTTGCCGCTGAAGCGGGGCTGGCGTGCACGTCATGCAGCGGGAGGGCCTTTTGCGCTTCACGACCTCCGGGCACCAGCCGTGGTCGTGACTCATGGTGCGGCCGACGATGACGTACCCGCTGTCCGCCGGCGGCTGGTGCAGTCCGACGAAGGTCTGCTCTACCAGGAACAGATTGACGAACCCGTACAGAAACCCGGCCTTCTCAGCCATGTCGCGGGCCAGCTCGTCGAAGTCCTCGCTGGCAGCGGGGACACGCCAGGCGCTCCAGCAGCGCGTACCGCTGCGCCAGTTCGGTCGTCTGCTGGGTGTGCGGGCCGGCGACGGCGGCGCCTGCCGGGATGGAAAGCCCTGGGCGCCGTCGCGCATGCCGCGTTGCGGTAAGGCCAGCGCGGGTGGGGTGGCCTGCGGCACGAAGTGGGAGTTGTTGGGCTGATATGACATCAGGCGTCCTGGAGAGTTGTGGTGGATGCGGGGTGAACGGGGCCTTCCGATGCGTGCTCCACGGCGTAGCCGACGAGGGTCAGCAGGACGCCGGCGACGTGGTTCGGATTGCGGGCGTCCCACGAGGTCGCCCGTGCTCCCGCTGCCCAGCCGGTCGGGACGTCGGTGACCACCGGTACAGAGGCGGGCAGGTCCAGGGCGGCGCGGACCTGGTCGGGGTGGTAGAGGTGTGCTCCGTCGAAGTGGTTCACGGCTACGACGAAGGGCAGACCGATGTCTTCGAAGAAGCTGACCGGGTTGAAGCTGTTTTCCAGGCGGCGGGTGTCGACCAGGACGACCGCGCCGACGGCTCCGCGGGAGAGGTCGTACCAGAGGTCGACGAACCGGTCCTGGCCGGGCGTGCCGAACAGGAACAGTTCCAGAGGTTTGGGCGCGTCTGGGAGGCTGAGGCGCCCGAAGTCGAAGGCGACCGTGGTGGTCTGCTTGGCCTCGACACCCTCCAGGCTGTCCACGTCCGCGCTCGCCTCGGTCAGGTACTCCTCCGTGCTCAACGGCGTGATCTCGCTGACCGCGCCCACGGCGGTGGTCTTGCCGGCGCCGAAGCCGCCGGCGATCACGATCTTCAGCACGGTCGGTGCACCAGCATGCGAGTGCGACGAAGTCCGCAGTCCCACAGCCGGGTCACCCGGCCTGGCGGTAGGGGATGGCATCGGGAAACTTCTTTCAGGGCCACCGAGAGGGCGGCCAACAGGTGGGTGGTGGGGCGTTCGTCCGCGTCGGTGTCTGCGGCGGCATAGGCATCTGTGACGGAAACGACCAGGGCGTGGGCATCCAGGAGGTCTGAGACGAGGATCTTGGCGGCGGTGATGGGGCGGCCGAGCCGTCCCGCCAGCTCGGTCACCGAACGCCGGTGCTCCCGGCACAGCGCGAGGATCTCTTCGCATTCCTCGGCCTGGCCCGGGCCAGGCCGTCCGGGGCCGAGGTCCAGCACGGTGTCCAGCCCGAGCAGGTGCCGGGGCTTGGTGCGCCCGCGCGTCAGCGTGTAGGTCCGCACGAACGTCGAATCCTCGGCCGCGTCGCCGTGGGTGCTCACCGGACCTCATCACCCGTGCCGACTCGTACGGGGATCTGCATGTAGGGGCGAACTTCTGGATGAGGCGTCCCGTTTCGAATCCGATGGGGCCGGCGTCGGCGTCCGGGGCGGCGATGACGGTGAGGACGGTGTCCACCACGCCGCGGTCGTTGCTGGGATGGCCTTCGAAGGCCGCGCTGCGACCGGCGCTCTGGACGAAGAACAGGCAGTCGTCGCGCTCGATGATGACCTGCCTGGCCGGCCGCTTCTGGTGGCTGGGGCCGGTGGTGTTCGACGCGAGGGAGGCCACCCGCTGAGCGCGGCCGACAGTTCGTCCGCCCAGTCCTTGTCGACTTCGCTGTCCAGCAGCCGCAGCCCGTCCCGCGACAGCAGGACGGCGTGCAAGACGCCCGGAACATCTGCGACGAACTGCCGTAGCAGCCAGGCCATGTCGTCACGCTGATGGCTCGCCGTCGCCTCGGAGGCGGGCGTCACGCCGCTCGTCACGTGATTCATCTCAGGGTGGGTGCTCATGGGAATCGCTCCAGAAGGGGAAGGGCCGGCGGATTTGTCCGGGCGGCCGGGAACGCAGAGGGGCAGGCGCTGGTCAGGGCCTGGGCTGCTCTGCCGAAGCGGGAAGAGAGCCGACGGCCCCGCCGGCCTTGACGCCGGTGCGGAAGGCGGATGCGAGCCCAGGCGTCGCCGCCGCAGGGGCTTGCTCCTCTCACGCGGTGGAGGGAACGAACCGGACTGCCGCGTACGCCGGGGAAGGTCGGGCGCGGGTGCAGCGTGTCCCGCCTCGTCGGCTCCCGGCGCGCCCACGGCGATCGGGTGGCTGACCTGGCCTGGCGAGGGGACGGCCGTCGCTGCGACAGCCTGCCGTGGCGGGGCGTGGCAGGGCGTGCTTCCCGCGGCGAGCGCCCGCGCCCCGACAGGGGAATCGTCACGAGGAGCCGTGCCGGAATGACAACCAGGGCCGTGGTGCCGCCCGTTACGTTCTCCTGCAGGAGAACGGACAGCCGATGCGACTGGGCGATCTTCGCGGCGACCAGCAAGCCGAGCTGCCCGGCTCGTACCTGGCCGCTGACGTCGACCTCGTCCGGCGCCTTCAGTAGACGGTTCATCTGGGCGCGGATCTGCGGATGCATGGAGATGGCACGGTCCTCGACCTCGACCGCCAGCCCGTTGGGTACGCGCTGCGCCCGCACCGTCACTTTCGTCGCCGGATCCGAGCACTCGCACGCGTTCTCGATCAGCTCGGCCAGCAGGTGGGTCAGGTCCGGACCCACGTGTCCGGGAAGACCCAGCTCACCGCCCACGGAACCGGCCGCCACCACCACGCGCGGGTACTGCACCACCTCGGACATCGCACCGCGCAGCGTGGTCGTGACAGGGACCGGCTGGCGCGCACTGCGCAGGGACTGCCCGCCCAGCACCGCCGTGCTCTCCACCTGACGGCGCATTCGCGTCACTAGGTGATCGATCTCGAAGATCTTCGTCAGCAGCTCCGGGTCGTCGGTCAGCATCTCCAGCTGACTGAGTGCCGCCAGCGCTTTCCCGACCAGGGCATGTTCCCGCATGGCCAGGCGACGCAGCACTTCCAGCAGGACGACAGACTGGGACTCGTCGTGCACGCGTATCAGCGAGGCGACGGCCTGCACCTGGAGTGCACTCAACGCCTTGTCGATCTCCGCGGTCACACTGGCCGGCTCCGGCATCTGCATTTCCGGCAGCGGCGGCCGTGCCCCTCGGCACAGCTCGTCCGCAGACCACTGCATCGACTTCTCGACGGCCGCCGCAACCCTGCGACCGCGGTCAGCTCCGCTGTCCGTCGTTCCTCTGCGGCTACCTGCACGGTGCCGGCGGCCGTTCGCACGCCTCGGGCCGCCACCAACGCGACGCCGGTCAGGCCGCAGACCAGGCCGGCCAGGAGCCAGCCGAGAGTCACCGCGGCCGTCGACCAGGCGGTGAAGGCGGCGCCCAGCAGGGCTGCGAGAAGCAGCAGGGGCGGCATCACGGCACGACGGACGCAGTGCACCGTGAAGGCGTCGGTCCGTGGGGCCGCCGTCGGCGGTGGCCGGTCGCGGCCGACCGTGTCGGGTACGCGCTGTCAGACATGGCAATCCTCGTCAGTGGGGTGGGCGGCTAGGAGTGCTGCGACGTCAGGTCCTTGCAGGTCGGTCGCGGCCTGCGTTCCGGTGACCGGGGCGCAGGAACCGCGACCGCGCCTCGGTGAGGGAGGACTGCGTGGACAGCTGATGAAGGAGCCGGGCGCTCTGGATTAGGCCCATGTGGCTGAATGCCTGCGGGAAGTTCCCGAGCTGACGCTGCTGGACGGGGTCGTACTCCTCGGCGAGGAGGCCCAGGTCGTTGCGCAGCGCGAGCAGGCGCTCGAACAGGGTGTGGGCCTGATCCAGGCGGCCGGTCAGGGCCAGGGCATCCACGAGCCAGAAGGAGCAGAGGATGAACGTGCCCTCATCGCCCTTTAGACCGTCCACCCCGGCGTGGTCGCCGACCGTCGGGTACCGGCGCACGAGCCCGTCCGGCGTGGCCAGCTCCCGGCGGACCGCGTCCACGGTGCCGATGACGCGCGGGTCATCGGGCGGGAGGAACCCGACACGGGGATCAGCAGCGTGGCAGCGTCCAGCTCCGTCGAGCCGTACGACTGGGTGAAGGTGTTGCGCACCAGGTCGAATCCCAGAGTGCAGACTTCGCGGTGGATCGTCTCGCGCAACTCGACCAGGGGCCCAGGTCCATGTCGAGGGCGCCGGCCTCTACCAGGCGGATGGTGCGGTCGATGGCCACCCAGGCCATCACCTTGGAGTGCACGAAGTGCCGGCGTACCCGCGGATCTCCCAGATCCCCTCGTCGGGCTCCTGCCAGCGCTCGACCAGGTGCTCGATGAGCCGCCGGTGCAGGACCGCGGTGTCGGCGCAGTGGGCGACACCGCTTTGATGCGCGAGATACAGGGTCTCGATAACCTCGCCGTACACATCGAGCTGCAGTTGGTCCGCCGCCCGTTCCCGACCCGCACCGGGGTTGATTCCTCGTATCCTGGCAGCCAAGGCAGCACCCGCTCCCGCAGGTCACGCTCACCTGCGATCCCGTACATGATCTGCAGGCTCTCCGGTCACCGGCCACGGCCCGCAGCAGCCATCGCCGCCACGCCTGGGCCTCCTGCCGGTACCCGGTCCCCAGTAGCGCGGCAAGGGTTGTGGAGGCGTCCCGCAGCCAGGTGAAGCGGTAGTCCCAGTTCCGTCCGCCGCCGATCTCCTCGGGCAGCGAGGTGGTCGGCGCCGCGACGATCCCTCCGCTCGGCGCATACGTCATCGCCTTCAGCGCGATCGAGGAACGGACCACGGGCTCGCGATAGGGGCCCTCGTAGGTGCCTCCCTGCGTCCAGTCCTGCCAGAAGGTGAGCGTCTCGGCCAGCGCGGCCTCCGGGTCAGGAACGTCCGGGGCGGCTGCGTGGGAGGGCACCAGCTGAGCACGAACGCCACGCTCTGCCCAGCGGCGACGGCGAAGGTACTGACGATGACGCCGTCCTTCTCCACCTGCTTGATGCAGGTGTCGAGCCACAGGGCGTCCGCGCCGGCCTCCGCCACCATGCGGCCGCCGACCTCGTGGATCCACGGGCTGACGCTGCCGTATCCCGGCCGTGGGCGGAGAGCCGAGACCATCTCCACTTCACCGGTCACGCCCTCGACGATCCGGATCACCTGCGGTGCCCGTCGCGCGGCGGCATAAAGTCGATCACCCGGCCCGATCCGGTCGGGGTGCGCCACAGCGATTCGAGGACGAGAGAGTCCCCGCGGTAGCGGCGTTCGGCGACCGCGCCGGAACTGGCCCGGCCAGCAGTGGCTGCTGGAGTGAGTTTCCAGGTGCCGTGTTTCTGCGTGCCGAGCAGGCCGGCAAAGACGGCTGGCGAGTCGAAGCGAGGCAGGCATAGCCAGTCGATCGAGCCGTCGTCGCAGACGTGAGCGCTGGTCTGCATGTCGCCGATCAGGCCGTACTGTTCGATACGCGGAAGGCGCTTCATCGTGTGGGTCTCCGTAGGCCCCGCGAATCCGGGGATGGCTTCGGGGCCGCCGTAGCGGCCGGGAACTGTCGGTAAGGAGGAACTCCGGTGGTTACCGGTGCGGAGGAAGTTCGTTCTGCCTCGGCGTGTGGTTCTCGTCCTGTGAAGCGGCGCGTCCAGAACCAAGCAGGCGAAGGCAAGAGCGAAGACCGAGCCGCGCAGCACGTTGATCCGCGGCTGCCACCAACGCCGTCTCTGCGGCTGCCTCACGGGGTGAAGCCGTGGGCTTGCACGGCAGCGATGAGTGCCTGGGTTGCCTCCGCCAGCTTGACCAGATGCACCCTGCTGGGCATGTAGCCCTCGGGGACACCCGCCGAACCGAGCTGCTGCGCACCGCGTAACGCTGATGATTCTGGCGGGGCCACGAACCCAAGTTGGCTGATGTGACCGCGAAGGCACAGCGCGAGTTCCTCCACGTCACTGGTGCTCTCCGGCAGCGGCGAGTCCTCGCCCAGCACGAGCGCCACCGTCTCCGCTGCGGCAACCGCTTGATCTCGCTGCACTTCGGCCGGCCCCATGGAGATGCGGCCGCGCCTGCCTCGACCATCGCGGTGACAGGCTTCCCGATGCAGGACCAGCGAGAGACGCATGACACAACTCCTGTTTGGATCAAGCCAAGTTGATTGAGGTTCGCCGTGGGGTGCCGACGGTTGACGTGCAATGTGAGTGATCCGACCGCTACGTTGAGCGAACCGTGAATCCCCGCCGAGGGTATGCCTGCACGGCCCCAAGGCCGTCAAAGGCGTCAAAGATCATTTTGGAACCGAGGGGCAGTCCATGGCCCGTGAGCGAAACGTCGCCCTTGCCGCACTCCTGCGGGAAGCGGGCTGGTCGCAGCCCCAAGCAGCCGCCGCGGTCGCCCGAGTCGCCGCGGAGAGCGGCGTGCGGGAGCTGGAGGCTGTGTCCCGCTCGCACATCGCCATGTGGGTCCAGGGCACGAAGCCCAGCGGAAGAGCGCGGCATATCCTGCGCGAGACGCTGTCCCGCAGGCTCCGCCGCCCGCTCGCCCTGGCAGACCTCGGGCTGGAAGAAGAGCCGACGGGCACGACTGACAGTGGTTCCGACTGGAGCGTCGACCCTCTGACCGTGCTGGCCGAGCTGGGAAGCGACGATCTGGACATGCACCGACGCAAGCTGTTGGCGACCGCCGCGTACTCCGCCGCCGGACTCGCCCTGCCCACCGCCTCGTGGTGGGCAGCCGCTCCAGCCGCGGCAGTCAGACGTGCGGCAGTCTCCCCGACTGGTGGACCAGGCCGACATCGAAGACGTCCGCGACCTCACCGCCTTCTACTCCGCGCGTGACCAGCAGCGCGGCGGCGCCTCCGGGCGCTCGGCCCTGGCCGGTCACCTTCGCGACGAAGCAGTTCCCCTGCTCGGCAGTCGATTTCGCACAGAGCGGCACCGTGGGGATACCTACTCCGCCGTCGCGGAGATGACCTACCTCGCCGGCTGGATGGCCTTCGACGCCTCCGAGCACCGCACGGCCCAGCGATACCTCACCCTGGCCGCCCGGATCGCGGCCGAAGCCGGAGACGGGCCACTCGGAGGCCACATCCTGCGCGCCCTCGCGCACCAAGCGGTGGACCTCGGGCACCCGCGCAGAGCACTCGCCCTGGCCGACGCCTCCATGTCCCGCGACCGCTACGGCCAGGCCAGCCACCGCGAGAAAGCTCTGCTCGCGATCGTTCACGCCAGAGCGCTCGCGGCTGATGGCGACCGGCCCGGCACCCTCGCGGCCATCAGCCGCGCGGAGCGGACCTCGCCCGCTCGGACAACAACGAAGCGCCGGGCCGCGTGGGCTTCTTCCAGGAAGCCTCCCTCGCCCACGAGACCGGCTGCGCGTTGCGCGACATGAGCCAGCCGCTGGACGCGGAGATCCACTTCCAGCGCAGCGTTGCTACCCGCCGCCGACAGCAATACGCCCGCACCCACAGCGTGACCTCGGCTACCTCGGCGCCGTCCAGGTACAGCAGGGACGCCTCGACGAGGCTTGCGCCACCTGGAACCGGGCCCTCGACGCCATGGCCGGCGTCCAGTCCGGCCGCGCCCGCGACGTCATCGTCCGCATGCAGAGCGACCTCTCGCCCGTCCGGCAACGCGGCGGTCGCCACGTCGCCGAACTGGACCGGCGAGCGCGAGACATGCTGCGCGCCATAGGCTGACCGACGAGCAGATCCGCGGCGCCGACCGGAGGCCGCCGCACGCGCTACGCCAAGAGAAAGGAACGAGCGCCGATGGTGACGTACGAGGTCGAATCGATTGCAACGGTCGTTGGGGCCACACCCGCGTTCAGGACGACTACCAAGGCGGGGTCGAATCGATCATCAGGCTCGACGACGCGTACCCCTCGAGACGCTGCAAGGAATTGAGGAGTTTTCCCACCTGACCGTGACCTGGCGCTTCCACCTGGCGCGACCCGAAGACGTCCAGCTCCATGCACGTAGTCCTCGGGGAAACCGGAACTGGCCCGCGACGGGTACGTTCGTCCACCGTAACCACCGGCGGCCCAATCAACTGGCGATCAGTTACCCGCGGTTGCTGAAGATCGAAGGTCGGGACATCCTGGTCACCGATCTCGACGCCGTTGAAGGACGCCCGTGATCGACATGGCGCCGTACTTCGAGCAGATGGGGCCTCGGGGCCCGTTCCGTCAGCCGGCATGGCCTGGCGAGATGCTTGAACCGAACTACTGGGCGAAGGCAACCGAACGGCCCTCGGAGCGCCCTGTGTAGCGGAAATGACTGAGTTGTGCTGTTCGTCATTCGCATGGTCGGGGACCAGCTAGAGGTCTGACTCAAGCCGCAGCCCTCGCGTCCCGGAACTCACACCACGTCTCCTCGCCGTTGCTCTCCCAAGCGTCTGAGATCGCGACAAGCCGGATCCCGCGACCGGATTCACCGTCGCGTCCGGCTTCCTGAGTACGGCTGGAACCGGGTTGTGGTCGGTTACCGAGACGCGCACTATGTCGACGGCCACCGCGATCTGGAGCACGACTTCGCCCTCACCGTGAATCACCGCGTTGGTGACCAGCTCCGAGACGGTCAGTACGACGAACTCCGCCACTGGCTTCGAGACGCGGCACCGTCGCAGGAACGCCCTGGCTACCTGCCGCATCTCCGCAACTTCCATGAGATCAGGGAGAAAGGCCGCCTGACAGGTATGGGATGCCGCGGGTATGTCTGCCCACGCCGATGTGCTGCGTCGGTCCTCCCGAACTGACCTCACGCATGACGCGCCTGCTGCGGTGGCAAAGCCTCGGATGCCCCTGCCGGCCGGGGTTGCCTCTTGGAGCCTGGTCATAGGGGCTATCGCATCGCGCGGAGAAGCCGTCGACCAGGGAATCCAGAGGGGAAAATTCTGTCAAGGGGAAAACGGGAGGGGAATTGAGGGCATGATTGGATTCCGCCCACCAATAGAGGTCACACTCATGCCAGATCCGTTCGCTGACCTTCTCCTCCAGCTTCGGCAGGATGTGGGCCGGACGCAGGAGGAGCAGGCAGACGCGATCAACGCTGTCTCCGGCCGGGACACCATGACCCGCCGAGAGATCAGCCGCTATGAGAACTTCGAGACCGTCCCTACCAATCACACAATCGGCCACATCGCGGCGGCCTGCGGTGTCCCCTTCGAGGAACTACGGCGGGAGGCAAAGGCTGCCCGCACTCGCAAGAGAAAGGGGCATGTCAATGCAGGGAGGACCGGGACGCCGTGAAGCGTCGCACACTGCTGGGTGGTGCTGCTATCGGCGCTAGTGCGGCTGCCGAGCCCTGGGGGCGACTCGCTTTCGCCCTAGGTAAGGGGTCCATGATCGATTCGCTCTCCGCCGTTGCGCTCATTGACCGGGCCGCTGAACTGCACGTCCAGGAACTCAACCTCAGCGCCCGGCGACTACAAAGCACAGTCGAGTCGCATCTTGACGCGATCACCGCGGCTCTGCCTCGTGCCGGCGAGCACGAACGGGCTCTCATCCTCGCCGCCGGCGAAACGGCTGCCCTGGCTGGTTGGGTGGCCTGGGACCTGGGCGAGCTCGACAAAGCCGATGCCTACTACAAGGTCACGTCGCAGTGCGCGGCGACCGCTGGGCACCCTCCACTCCGTGCCCTGGCCCTGACCTACACCAGCTACGGCGCTTCGACGCCGAAGGCGAAGTTGGAGTTCCTGTCCCAAGCGGCCAACGACGTGCGAGGCTACGGCAACGCTACTGCTGCCGCCTGGGTCCTCGGCAGGCACGCGGAGGAAGCTGCGGCAGCCGGCGACGAGACGGGGGCGCTCCGGGCATTGGACCGAGCGCGCTTCGCCTACGACTTCGCGGATCACACCAGCGAGCAGGCGTGGGTCCGGTTCGTGACCCCGTACCGCATGGACTCGTTGGCTCTCTCGGTATACGGGCAGTTGCGGCGTCCCGAACTCACCGCTACAGCCGACACTGCAGTCCACCGTCTCGGAGCCGAACTCCCGGACGGAGGCGTTGTGGTCCTCGGAGATTTGGCTTCGGCCCTGCTGCGTGGAGGTGACGTCGACCAAGGCGTCCACGTGGCACGCCAGTTCGCGTCTGCGGCACAGGCTAAGCCCAACACGATGGGCAAGGAGCGTGCGGCGACTATCGCAGCCTCCCTCCCCGACAGCGAGCAGGAACTCGCCGTGCACCTGAGGCAGTTCGCTTCCTGAGCTCCCTCGCGCGGTAGGCGAGCAAGCCCAGGACGCGAACGTCATCTTATTGTCGGCCCGACGCTCCTCAGTCCTGTGCCGCCTCCTCAACCACCCAGGACAGGTACGCCTCCGACCCTCCGGTCACGGGCAGCGTGATCCACTGGGGACATCATACGGGTGCTTCTCGTGCAGCCACGCCTCCAGTGCCGGGAGGCGGTCCGTCGTAGTCATGTACGAGATCCGCCACTCCTGCGCCGTCTCGACCTTCCCCTTCCACCAGTAGAAGGCGGTGATCGGCGCATCGATGTGAACGCCCGCTGCCAGCTTGCTCTCGACCGCGCCCCGGGCCAGCACCTTCGCCTGATCCTCGTCGTTACTGGTCGTCTGCGCGATCACAATCTCGTGGGCCATGCAACTACCTCTCCAGCTCGGGTACCGCGACCCTATCCAGCCGTCCAGCGCATGCCGAAAGTCGGTCGCTACTGAACTTGAATGGGTGATGTCGGGCTGTTCGCCTGACGGCGGCTGAGCCGGGTCGGGAGCTGTGTGGTGTGAGATGCGCGCAGGGCGGCGGTTTGACCGACGCCAAGAGGGCGGCGAGGAACGGATCCGGCTGGAGGCGGTCGGTCGTTTCGAGGACGGCGCGAAGAACAGGAGATCGCGGCCGCGCTTCGAGTAAGCGAGCGGTCGGTGGAGCGCTGGCGCCGGCAGTGGCGGGAGCAGGGTGAGGAAGGTGTCCGGTCGAAGGGATCGCCAGGTCGTCCGAGACTTTCCGTAGCTCAAATTGCGAAGCTTGAGCGCGAGTTGGAGCGTGGTCCGCTCGCTCATGGCTGGACGGATCAGCGCTGGACTCTGGCACGGGTGAAGACGTTGATCGGGCGGTTGTTCCACGTCGGATACACCGTGGAGGGACATGGCGGTTGCTGAAGCGGCACGGCTGGTCCTGGCAGCAGCCGGCCCGCAGAGCGATCGAACGGGACGACGAAGCAGTGGAGCTATGGAAGAAGGAGGTGTGGCCGCAGGCAAAAGCACAGCGGCGGCCCGCGGCGCCTGGATCCTCTTCGAGGACGAGGCCAGCCAGTCGCTGAGGCCGCCACGCGCGAGGTCCTGGGGCCGGGTCGGCCAGACTCCGGTCGTGCACGTTCGGGGCCGCGGCTCGGGCGGGTTTCGATGGCGGGAATGACCTGCTTCCGTCGCAGAGACCGGTCGAGGCTGATCTACAGCTTCCGCGTCGGCGTTCCCCTGGCCGGCGCCCGGAGCTGCCGGTCAGCCGCCGCTTCGGACCACAGATCGCGGCAGTGGCCAGCCGCTTGACCGTCCGGCGTCCCCAGCAAGTCCATGGAGCCGGTCCCGAGGGCCAAGTCGCGGTCTTGCTGTTCGACGAGGCCACCGCGACCGACGTCGTGCCCACCTTCGAACGCATGGCCGCCGCGACCTTCCCCGAAGACGTCCTCCTCAAGCACCCGCCGCGTGTGCTGGGCGCGCGGCAGGGCCGGGAAACTCCCAGGCATACCCACAGTCGATCTCCTGCTATTTGCCCGGCTACACCCCGCCCGGTCGCCCGACAGCCCACCGCGCCCTGATCGACGCGGCCCGCGCAGCAGGGACCCACTGGAGGCCCGGGGACAGCCACGAAGCAGTCACCGAGTTGTGGAACGCCCTGCGGGCGTGTTTCACGCCCTGGTCGGCGACGGGCTACCGGCGCTCAGCCGCCTGGAGAGGTCTGCGGCGACCCCGGCGGCAGGGTGCGGATTCTGTTGCGTGAACTCCTCGTCCACGGAGCCGCGTTCGATGAGGTGGGCTGGGGCATGCTCATCGAGCAGCTGACCGTCCAGATGGAACTGCTCGCCGACCGGCCGCTGAAGGCCGTCGGCCTGGATTTCACCCTACGGCCGAGCCGGCTGTAGCAGTGGGCGGCGCCCCCGGAGCTCCGCCGCGGTGTCGGCAGTGCGAGCCGTGCCCGGAACCATTCAGAGCGCCAAGGGCGAGACCCACGCGGCGACCCTGATCCTGGAATGCCTGGAGAAGACCGGCAAGAAGTTCGACGTGACCGAGTCGCTCCGCATGATCGCCGAGGAGAGCGACCCCAGCGCGAGCTAAAGAGCGTCCAGGCCGCTGTGCAGCTCGTCTTCGTCGGAGCGACGCGCCCCACCCACCTCCTGGTGCTCGCTGCCCACCGCGACCGCGGCAAGCGGTACGCGGAGTTGATGATCGACACGGGCTGGGACGTCCGGGACCTCACCGAGCACTGACCCCTGCTTCGTCCTGGCGGAACCGCCACGTCCGGTAGTTGATGGGCGTCTCCGTCACCTTGCGGGATGTGACCGCCGGGTGGTGCGTCATCCGCATCCTGGCAGCGGTTTGAAGATGAAGACTTCGGCACGCCCCGGCACGCCGCCCAGCACGCGCATGCGAATGGCCAGGGTTCGACGACCAGAAAGTAGGACACCCACGGGCCGAGCGGGCCACCATCCGACACAACAGCAGCCACGCCAAGATCCGCTGCAGCACCAACCAGATCACCGACATCGTGAAGGCCGTGGTCGTCCTTCGCCACGCCTCAAGCTGAAGTTGGAAAAGGCTCAGTGAAGGTCCTCTCACCGACGACGTCGTGTAAAGGCTTCATGATGCAGGTGCCGGCGCTTGTCTCGCGCCTCAACGGGCCCGTGGCAGAGGGGCTCCACGCGGTGTCGGCAGGCATTCGCCCACGGCAGACAAGAAAGAACTCCAAAGGACTGGAAACCTCTGCCGGGAGCATGTCAACGTACAACGTCCCGGAGAATACAAGGTCAGGCCGGTGCAGGTTCTCCAGTGCGGCCGGGTTGCGACTGATTCGGAACCCTGCACCGCACCGAGCTGAGTCGCTGGCTCGGTCTACTTAGGAGGCCCGTCTGTCGGATTCCGCCCGTTCGATCCACCCGCTTCACTTCCCTCTCCTCTTTGTGTTCGGCGCACTGAACGCCTGGTTCGGCCACGCGGCGGGGATTACGGCGCCGTGTCCACCTGGCTGTGCGTCGGCGCTGCCGGCCTCTTCGGCGAGGACCTGCTGCAACGCGGCTACCGCCGCGATAGGGCCGTCCTCGCACATGTCGCTGCGCACCCCGGAGCTGTAACTCGGCATGTGACCCGTGCTATCGGGGCTCCTGGGCGTGTCGTGGTGGGGAGTTCTTGACCGCCTAACCGATGACGGTCTGCCGGTGCTCGTCACGGACGGTGCGACCGCAGCTCTGCGCTTGTACCGGTTGGCGTCCTGACTGCGGCCAGCCCGAGGAGCTGTCGGATTCATCTGATGCGGCGCGCAACATAGACCACGATCGCCGGTTAGCCAAACCGGCGATCGTGACGACCATTGAGGGTGTTCGCAGGCGACTGCTCTTGGCGGTGGAGTCGTAGCGGACGCAGTAAGAAGGGCCGTAATCACGCAAGGAGGTACTGACGGCTGCTACCCGTGGCCCCTGAAATCTGCAGCGCCTACCCACTGACGGGCTACAGCGAAATCTTCACCGACTTGGCGCTGGCATCTCGGCGTTCCTGATCCCGCTCTGTTGCCTCGCGCGCTCCTTGCAAGGAACACCATTCAAGTGCCGATCCGCGATGCCCCTGCTCTCTTCATGCCTGTGCTGGCGGGCTCACCCGCAGTGGCCACGCTGTCGACGCCGCTACGGGACGATCTGGTTGACCTTCGTCTTGGACCGGCCCGTCAGCCCGGCTGCCCAAGGCCGACCGCCCACATCACCCCCACCATCAAGGACTTATCCATGCCTGCGCGCCTGTTGTCGATTCCCGCCGTGGCCGCCGCCCTGGACGTCGACCGCCGGACCATTTACCGCTTCATCGCAGTCGGCGACCTACCTGTCGTCGACCTCCGTACCAGACCAGGCCGGTCCCGTGTGCGGGTCCCAGCGGCCAGCGTTGATGAGTTCATCATCCGACGCGCCGTCGTAATGCCAGCAGCCCGCTGCTGACCCAGTCCCAACAGTTTGGTATTCGGCTAGGAGGAATGCGTGGGGTCTCAGTTTATGGATGCCCAGCAGACAGCGCGATATCTAAATATGTCGCTAACTTGGTTTACCGGGATGCCCGGCGTTGCGGCCTGAAGGCGTACAGGTTCGGCAGCGGGAAGAACGCGAAAATACAGTTCAAGACCGCCGACATCTTGAAATGGCTTGAGCAGCAAAAATTAGTTGATAGCTGGCGAATTTGTCGGCTACGTGTTGGAAGTTTCAGTCGATGGTGGGGAAGTAGGACTTTGGTGGCCAGAGGTCTCGTCAGGGGAATGGGTACCTTCTTCAAAGAATGCGGTCATCTCGAGTCGAGATGGTCTAAATGTCCCCACACCTATAAGATTAGGTACCGCAGCGCTGCGGGAAGCAGACCGTCGAGTCCGGTTTTGCTACCCAGGACAAAGCCATCGCTCGACTGATGGAGGTGTATAAGGGGCGGAAGGAAGCGCCTCGCAGTCAGAGTAGGGCCGAGCGCATCCAAAAGTACGGATCCATGCGATTCGATGAGTACACCGCTGAGTGGAAGGGGGTCAGCGAGATCTGGCCGCGTCGTCGATACGCCACATGGATTCCCTGCTGAAGCATCACATTCTTCCGGTGCTGGGCAGTCGCCGAATGGATTCGTTCGATCACAAGGTCGTGGATCGGTTCATCCAGACCATGGAGCGCAATGGTGCCGGCCTTGCGACTCAGGCCAATGCGTATGACAAGCTGAAGGCGATTCTCCTTGACGCGCACAGGCTAGGCATCTTTGGAGAGAACCCGCTGGAAGGGTCAAGCCTCCTCAGTATGATCCCGAGCGTGCTGTCATTCCCTCTGTGGTGCAACTCAAGGGATACGCACCGCAGGCGGCGACGCCTTCCGCTTGATAGTGGATCTCATGAGTGGATGCGGGATGCGCAACGGCGAGGCAGCAGCGGTGAATGTTAACAACATCGTTGCCGAAGACGTATACCGCATCACCGAGCAGGTGAACCAAACCACTAGGCAATACGGGCGACTCAAGCACCGCAAGGCGAGCGAATACCGAGACGTGCCGCTGCCTGCCCGAATCAAGGAAACTATCGAGTGGTACGCGGACAAGCATGGGACTGTGGATGGCTACCTTCTCAGGCATCCGGTGGATCCCGCGAAGACGTTCCCGTACTACTACCTCTCGAACCAGTGGCAGAGGATCAAGAGGGCCGGGGAGGTGGATATACCTGAGGGGATGGTCATGTACGGGTGCCGTCACTTCTTCGCCTCGAACTGCCTGTCCAACCGCATCCCGATCACCGACGTGGCTGAGTGGATGGGGCACACGAGTATCGACGTCACGTTCAAGATCTACCGTCACCTCATGCCCGGCTCGATTGGCAAGGCGGCGAGGCTCCTAGACGTGGGTATGACCGCCTGAGGCGTGGCGGGCGCTGCCGCACCGAGACCCCAGGGAACCATCCTGGCGCGATGCTGACCTTTGCTGACCCCTCGAGGACTTAGATGCGTCTGACCTGCGAAATCGCCGAAGCTGTGTGAGATGTGGTGGAACTTCATCGGGCGGTCCCACGAGGATGTCGCACAAGCGCGTTCGGACTGGGCGGCCGGCGCTCGGTTCGGGAAGTGCATGGCTACGACGGAGGCCGGCTCTCTGCTCCTGAACTTCCGCCTGTGGCGCTGAAACCGCGGGGAAGGGTGCGTTGAGCTGCACTGATGTGGTCCGGGCCAAGCGCGCCCCTGGTCGCGGCGACCCGGTCGGCGTGTAGAAGTCGCAGCGTGCGCATCGGCTCAATCGCGGCGGCGACCGCAGGGCAAGGGCTGGGACTACTCGGCGTCGCGCCGCCGGTGCGCGCGCTCGAACTCAGCGGCATCCGACATCCAGGAGCCGTGCTGTTCGAGTGCGGCGCAGCCGCCGCGGACGAAGGCGCTCACCAGGTTCCGGTACCCGCCGATCCCGTCGACCAGGCTGTACTCGACCCGGTACTCCGCATCCGACCCGCCTTCACCCTCGCGTACCGTCGTGATCCGGGCGATGGAGTCCGCGTAGAAGTGGAGCTGGATCCCTTCGCCCATCTCCTCGTCCTCAACGGTGAACACTTCGTTGTCGGCGGCAGAGCGATCGCCGACGAACTCCCAGAACTCCGCGGGGCAGTGCGGGGATTGTCCAGGAACCACTTCTGCGCTCGATACGGCTCACCCTTTCCTGGGCCGAGCGGGGCCTCGTCGACCGCCCGTGCCAGATCTGCTCACCACCGTCGAGCGGGCCGAGCTCGTACAACACCGCAAAGAAATAGCTGAGTTGCGGCGAGCGGGCGAGGTCCTGAACGCTGCCGGCGTGCTTCCCCGCTTCCGGTATTGGCCAATTGCTCCACAAGGCGAAGCGCCAAGCCGTCGGGCGTCCGGAGTTCGGCGGCCCGCAGTGACCCTCATCACTTATGGATCGATCGAGCCGTAATTGATTGACCGGCACGCCCGGCCGGGGTGAGTATTTCGGCATGAACAATCCAGAATTCGAGGCCGGTGCCGGCGACCGCCCGCGCTGAGCCGCGCGATGGTGCTGTTACTGGCGGTGTCATGCGGCGCGGCAGTAGCGAACATCTACTACGCGCAGCCTCTGCTGCCGGTCATCTCCCGGGCGTTGGGGTGTCCGAGGGGCCGGTGGCCTGGTCGTCACCGCCTCGCAGATCGGCTACGCGGTCTCGCTGGCGCTGCTCGTGCCCCTCGGTGATGTGCTCGAACGTCGGCGTCTGGTGAGTGCGTTGCTCGGTCTGAGCGCCGTCGCTCTGCTCGGCGCGGCGGTATCACCCTCGCTGGGATCGCTGTACGCCGCGGTCGCACTGGTCGGGTGACCTCCGCCGTGGCGCAGATCGTGGTGCCGATGGCGGCCTCGCTGGCCGCCGACCACGAACGCGGCTCGGTGGTGGGCACGGTCATGAGCGGCCTGCTGGTCGGGATCATGCTGGCCCGTACTGCCGCGGGCTTCCTCGCGGAGTTCGGCGACTGGCGGCTGGTGTTCGTCTTCGCGGCCGTACTCATGGTGGTGCTGGCCGTCACCCTGCGCCTGGCGCTGCGTCCCATGCCTCCGTCCGGGACCACCCCTATCCCCAGCTTCTGCGCTCGGTACTGACGCTGGTGCGCACCGAGTCGCTGCTGCGCAGGCGTATGGGCCTGGCCGCGGTCGGCATGGGCTCCTTCACCATCCTGTGGACGGCGTCGTCGTTCCTGCTGGCCGGTCCGGCCTACGGGTACGGCCCCGCCGGCATCGGCCTGTTCGGCCTGGCCGGAGTGGTCGGCGCAGCCGCCGCGGTGGTGGCCGGCCGGTTCGCGGACCGCGGGCGCGGCCGTCAGGTGGCGACCGGTGGACTGGTCCTGCTGACGGCCAGCTGGGGCGTACTGGCTTTCGCCGGAGCGGGCGGCGCGGGCGGGCTGGCCGCGTTGGTCGTCGGCATCATGGTCCTCAACCTTGCCCAGCAGGCCCTGCTGATCAGCCATCAGAGTGTGCTCTACCACCGGGTGCCGTACGCCCGCAGCCGGGTGACGACGGCCCTCATGGTCTCCTCGTTCGCCGGCAGCACCGTCGCCTCCGCGCTCGCCTCGGCGCTGTACCCGCTCGTGGGCTGGACGGGGATATCGGTGCTCGGCGCGGTAACCGCGCTGATCGGCGTCGGGATCTGGGTCCTGGAACTGCTCCGCCCGAGCCCCTCGAACCGCTCACCGACCCGTCGGTGAGCGTACGCACCGCGACCGCGGACCCCATTGACCCGCACTCGAAGGACTCGAAGGACCCCGCTCATGCCTGAAATCCGCCGTGTGGCGATCCTGGACGACTACCAGGGGACCTCCCACCGGTACGCCGGCTGGAGCGCCCTGCCCGACGGTGCGCGCCTCACCGTCTTCACCGAACACCTGGGCGGCCCCGAGGAGGTGAGTGCCGCGCTGGAGCCGTTCGACGTCGTCGTCGCCATGCGCGAGCGCACCGCCTTCCCGGCCGAGGTCCTCAGCGCACTGCCGAACCTCCGCCTGCTGGTCACCACGGGTCCGGCCAACGCGGCCGTCGACGTGGCCGCGGCACACCGGCAGCGGATCGTGGTCTCGGGCACCCGCGCGGCGGGGCTGACATCGACCGCCGAGCTGACCTGGGGCTGATCCACGCCCTGGCCCGTTCCGTCCCCGCCGAGGACCGCAGCCTGCGCGAGGGTGCTTGGCAGCGCACCGTCGGGCGCGACCTGTATGGCGCCCGTCTCGGAATCATCGGACTGGGCAACGTCGGCAGCCGCGTGGCCCGGTCGGACTCGCCTTCGGCATGGACGTCGTCGCCTGGAGCACTCACCTCGACGGCGGGCACGCGCGAGCGCTGGGCGTCTCTCCGGTCGGCCAACGGGAACTGCTGGCCACGTCGGACGTGGTCACCCTCCACGTCCAGCTCTCGCCCCGTACCACCGGACTCATCGGCCGCGACGAACTGGCCCTCATGCGGCGGGACGCGCTGCTGGTCAACACCTCCCGGGCGGCCCTCGTGGACGAGCGGGCGCTGCTGGCCGCCCTGGACTCGGGAAGCCTGGGCGGAGCCGCCCTCGACGTCCATCCCGCCGAGCCGCTCCCCGCCGGCTCGCCATGGCACACCGCACCACGGACGGTACTCACCCCGCACCTGGGCTATGTCACCGCCGGCACCTACCGGACCTTCTACGGCGACGCCCTCGACGACGTCCTCGCGTACGCCGCTGGAGAACCGATCCGGGTGATCGCTCCGTGAGCGGACCACGTCCGACCCAGTCCCATCCGCCCCTCCGCCCACTTCCACCACACACGTACGAAGACGCGAAGAAAGGCTCCGATCATGGCGATGAGTAAGCAGACGACGACGGCCGACATCCTCCGGCCCGTCGGCACCGGCACCGACCACTCCGGGCGCCGTATGCCGACGCTGTGGACCCGGACCATCGGGGAACTCACCCTGACCTATTTGCCCGATGCCGGTGTCACCATGATCCCGTCGCGGGTCTACCCCGCTTCCGAGGAGACTGACTGGAGCCCGTACCGCCCTCACCTGACGGACGCCGGCCACCTGGCCATGGGATGCGGCGCACTGCTCGTCGAACGCGCTGGGCACCACCTGCTTCTCGACGCAGGCCACGGCCGGATCTCGGGCGACGACACGGAACACTTCCAGTACGGCTTCGAGCACGTGAAGGACCTCCCCGCCTCGCTGGCGAGCCTCGGCGTCGACCCGGCCGCACTGCAAACAATCGCCTTCACCCACCTCCACGACGACCACACCGGCTGGGCGCGCCCCGACGCGGCCGACCATCCGCGCAGCCTGTTCCCGAACGCCCGATGGGTCGTCGGGGAAGGCGAACTGGAGGGCCTGGATCCCGCCGCCGGTCCGCGGCTCGCCGGGCAGAGCGAGCGGACCAGGTCCGTGACCGACGGGACCGAGATCGCCGAGGGCGTCCGGGCCTGGGCGCTGCCGGGCACACCACCGGACACACGGCCTGGGTTCTCGACGCGGGCGACGGCCGCCGGATCGTCGCGTTCGGCGACGCCTTGCACTCCCCGTCCAGGTCCACCACCCCGACTGGGAGGTCGTCCTCGACCACGACCGGGCCGAGGCCGAACACTCACGCCGCCGGCTCGTGGAGTATCTCTCCCAGGACGGGGTCTACGGCTTCGGCGTCCACTTCGCCGACCAGCAGCTCGGCACGGTCGACGGCAACGGCCGCTGGCGTCCGTGGAACGACGCGACGGACGCCCGGTGATCCCGCCCCGGAGATGAACGGCGTTCCCACCGCAAGGGACCCGGTTTCGTCACTCACAGCGGGCCTGGGCCCGGGCCTGGTGTCGGCGGCGCCATCGCGACCAGTTCATCGTGTGGTCGCACTGTCGAGTAGGACGTGGGTGGATAGCTGCCAGTAGACGGCGGATCTCGGCCGGGGTGAGATCCACGAGGTCGGGTGTGTCATCGTCGGTCCCCCTTTCGCCGTTCCTGGGAGGTGGTGACGGCCAGGAACGCGTGGGCGAGCATGGCGAGGGTGATGTGCCGGTGCCAGCCGACGTAGCGGCGGACTCTTCCCGGTGCTCGGGCCGGGCTGCAGCGACTGGGCGCGTGGGTGACGGCCCTGGCGATCCGGCCTCGTCAGTCGCGGACGGGCGCGGCCGGGACCAGGCGGTAGGCACCTCCTCGCGTCGCACGTGTCCGGCGGTCGGCGGCGCGAAGTGGCTACCGAGCAGGAGGGTTGAAGTATCGGCGAGCGAGTCGAGCACCTGTTTCCGGGTTCTGGCGGCGACGTCGGGTGCGATGTCCACGCAGCTGCAGAGCGCTGGATGCGACATCTGGACCGGGTGATGGATGCTGTCGCCGGTGACCACCGCGCTCTCGCCCCGGCTGCTCAGCTGGACCGCTACCTGCCCCGGTGTGTGGCCGGGGTGGGCAGCAGATGGACGCCCGGCGCGATGTCAGTGCCACCGTCCGTGACGTCGATGAGATCGAACAGGCCTGCGTCCCGGACGGGATGGACCGAGTCGCGGAACATCTGGCGGCGAGCCTCCTCCATCTCGACATCGGCCCAGTAGTCCCATTCGGTGCGTGTGGTGAGGTAGCGGGCGTTCGGGAAGGTGGGTACCCAGTCGTTGCCTTCGGCCTTGGTGTTCCATCCCACGTGGTCGGCGTGGAGATGGGTCAGGATGACGAGGTCCACACCTTCCGGTGCGAAGCCCGCGGCCCGAAGCCGTGATTCGTAGTTGCTGTCCAGGTTGTGCCAAGCGGGGTTCGCGCGCCGCTTCCCGTTTCCGATACCGGTGTCGATCAGTATCCGCATGCCGTTCACCTCGGCGGCGAAGCTGTGGCTCGCCAGGCGCAGGGCGCCCTGGTCGTCGGCGAAGTCGGGGCGTAGCCAGGGTGTCCTGGTCACCAGGTCGGCAGTCGCCCGGGCAGAAGCCATGCACCCGTCTGCGGAGGCAGGTTCACCTCGTCGATGCGCCGGACGGTGTGTCTCCGACGGACCACGAGGGGCCTGGGGAGCGGTGGTCGTGCTGGTGCGGGAAGGCGTGAACACGAGCTGTTTCCTTACCTGTTGTGGGTGGACGGACGCAGGGGGTGGGAAGTGGGCTGGACCGCGAGCGCGCCGATGGGGGCGGGGCGGCGCCCTGCGTGATCGGAGGGAGTGCCGGTCGTCGGCAGCGCGATCAGGACCGAGGCGGGCAGCACGAACGGCAGCGGCCCCTGAGGGGGTGTGCGGGGAGGGTGAGGTCCACGGAGGCGCTCGGCATGAGGGTTCTTCCGGGCTAAAGGCAATCGGTTTGCTTTAAGTCACCGTAGGTCCTACTGTCCACTAAAGCAAACGATTCGCGTTTGGGTGACCCAGGGCGTTGACCAGTCCGCGGCCCGACGCGCCGCCAGGTTCGGAAGGACGTCATGACCAGCGAACTCACTCCTCAGGAAGCGGCTCGAGGGGCACTGCGAGCGGGCTTCCGCTCATGGGTGACCGTCTCGAAGAGGTGGCCATGACTGCCAACTACATTCACTCCGTCATCACCACGCTGCGCGAGCTCGATTTCGGAGACATCCCGCCAGCGGCTACCTACCGGGCCGGACGGGAGAACGCCCATGCAACCGTTTGAGCTGTCGCTCACCGAAGCCTCCCGAGCGCTGCGCGCGCGTGAGCTGTCCCCGTCGAGCTCATCGAATCCGTGCTGGACCGGATCGAGGCGGTCGAGGGCGGCTCGGCGCGTATGTCACCGTCTCCGCCGACGCGGCCCGGGCCGCGGCCGTCCGCGCGGAACACGAGATTTCGGACAGCGGCCCGCGCGGCCCGCTGCACGGAATACCCATGGGGCTGAAGGACCTGATCGATGTCAAGGGGATGCCCACCACTGCGAGTTCGAACGTCCGGGCCGGACACATGGCGGAACGCGACAGCGGGTGGCCGAACGGCTCGCCGCCGCCGGAGCCGTCCTCCTGGGCAAGACGCACACGCACGAGTTCGCCTACGGCCTGACCACGCCGCAGACGAGCAACGCCTGGGATCACAGTCGGGTCGCGGGAGGGTCGAGCGGCGGCTCGGCGGTGGCCGTGGCCACCGGAGGGGCGACATTCGCCATGGGCACGGACACGGGCGGTTCCATCCGGGTTCCGGCCGCCCTGAACGGTGTGGTGGGCCTCAAGCCGACCTACGGCCTCCTCCCGCGGTCCGGCGTGACCTCGCTGTCCTGGTCCCTGGACCACGTGGGCCCTGTCACCCGCACCGTCCGGGACGCAGGGCTGGTGCTTTCGGCGACCGCCGGCCACGATCCGCGCGACCCGGCGAGCGTTTCCGGCCCCTCGGTGGGCTTCCTTGAACGAGGTGACCTCAAGGGCCTGAAAGTCGGAGTGCCCCGCAACTACTACTTCGACCGGGTCGTCCCCGAAGTGGAGGAGGCGGTACGCCGTGCGATCGAGCGGTTGGCGGAGCTCGGGGCGGAACTCGTCGAGGTCGAGATCCCGATGGCACGCTACATCCAGGCCGTTCAGTGGGGCTGATGGTCCCCGAGGCCACCGCCTACCACGAGCGTTCGCTGCGGGCCACGCCCGACCTGTACACCGGGGACGTCCGCATCCTGCTGGAGGCCGGTGAACTCACCTCGGCGGGCGACTACCTCCGCGCCCAGCGGGCCCGCACGATGATGCGCGACGCCTGGGCCCACGTGTTCGACGGAATCGACGTCCTAGCCGCTCCGACGGTTCCGATGACGGCCGCCAAGTCGGGCCAGGACACGGTCGTGGGACGACGGCACGCCCGAGGCCGTGTCCGACAGTTACGTGCGGCTCTGCGCCCCGGCCAACATCACCGGCATGCCGGTCTCACCCTGCCGGTCGGTCACGACCGCGCCGGCCTGCCCATCGGCATGCAGTTGATGGCACGGCCCTTCCGTGACGCGACGGAGCTCCGCGTGGGCCGGGTCTACGAGGAGGCGGCGGCCGGGGCGGGCGGCAGGACGGCTAGAAGCAACCCATTCGCATTAAGGTGGATCGTATGAGCCCCAAGCCCATGGCCCGCCCAGGCGGGCGCAGCGCACGCGTACAGGAGTCCGTCCATGCAGCGGTGCGTGAACTCGTCAGCGAAGTGGGCCGCGATGCGCTGAACGTCCCGATGGTGGCCGCCCGGGCGGGCGTGACTCCTCCACGATCTACCGTCGCTGGGGCGACCTGCAGGAACTCCTGTCCGACGTCGCGGTCGAACGGCTGCGTCCGGAAACGGACCCCGCCGATCTGGGGAGTCTCCGGGCGACCTCGACGCCTGGGCGGAGCAGTTCCTCGACGAAATGGACTCTCCCCGGGCGTGCCTACATCAGGGACGCCCTGCTCGGCGACCCGGACGGCAGCAACGCCGGTCGGTGCTCGGCCTACGCCGCCGAGCAGATCGACGCGGTGCTGAACCGCGCGGTACTGCGAGAGGAACCGGTACCCGACAGGGAACTGGTGATCGACCGTGTCGTGGCGCCGATCATGTACCGCATCCTCTTCCGCCCCGGCGAGCTGGACGCCGAGTACGCGCGCGAACTCGTGACGAACGCCCTCCGTCGGCTCTGACAATCGGCCCCGATCGGCCTGCTCACGGCACCACTGAGCGGCTGGCTCGCGCCGCGCTGAGGCTGGTTGCCCATTCTCCGTACAGGGTTGGGTCTGTGCGTGGTCTCGCTCGTGGCAACGGCCTCGGCGTCGTCCTCTCGCCGAAGGAGGCGCCCGGCGCGCTGCCCGGCATGAACGGTGCGGCCTTCGGAGTCGGTTCCTCCGTAGGGATTGCGCTGGTCGGCCCACTGGCCGGTGCGGGCACGCTCGGCGGCTACCGTGAGGCGCTGTGGATCTCGGTCGGCATCACGGTCCTCGCGCTGCTCGCCTCGCTCTGCCTGCGCATGCCCGAGCACGAGGACTGACCAGCACCCTTACGACCCCGCGGGTGCCGTCCCCGGCCCAGGGCGGTGCTCGCCCTGGCTGACCAGCACTTGTCGTATCGTCAGGAAGTGTCCTGCTGAAGCGCTTACACCCTGTCCGTATCCAGATCCAAAGAGCGGACAGCCCTGTGGCTTCAGGGCGCCTGCGTGCTTAGATGGGCGGATGCTATCCACAGACCGTTTAGTGGCTTTCGCAGCCATGTCGTTCCTGTTGATCGTAATCCCCGGTCCGAGTGTGCTCTTCGTGATCGGCCGGGCACTGGCGCAGGGCGCCGGGCCGCGCTGACCACGGTCGCGGGCAACACGATGGGTGCCTATCTCCTCGTCATCGCCGTCGCACTCGGACTCGGCTCCATCGTCGAGCGTTCGGCCCTGGTGTTCACCATGCTGAAGCTTCTGGGCGGCGGGTACCTGGTGTACCTCGGCATCAAAGCGGTGCGCCAGCGCGCGCGCTGCAGCGCTCCTTCACCAGTGACGGGCCCGTCTACGGCGGTATGCGCACGCTCTGGGAGGGTTCGTGGTCGGTGTGGCCAACCCCAAGACCATCGTGTTCTTCGCCGCCGTGCTGCCGCAGTTCGTCGACCGCAGCCAAGGCCACGTCGCCCTGCAGATGCTGTTGCTCGGTCTCGTCTTCAATGTCATCGCGGTGGCTTCCGACACGGTGTGGGGTCTGGTCGCCTCCACCGCGCGGACGTGGTTCGCCCGCTCCCCGAAGAGACTCGCCCTCGTCGGCGGGCTCGGTGGCCTCTCCATGATCGGACTCGGGGTCGCTGTCGCCGCGACGGGTCAAAACGACTAGTCCGACAGTCTCCGCCCTTGCTCCCGCGCCACCCTCATGGTCCCATCTCAGAGTGCCGAAGTAGCACCCTGTAACCCATTTCGATGGTAAGTCAGTGTGTGTGCTCACGGCCTCCTGGGCCTGAAGTCACACCCGCCGTCCACTGCCTCCTCCGCTCCGCGCAACCCGGCACTCTCGCGGCCGCGGTTCGCATAGGCCCGGCCCGGTGTGCAACGGCTTTCACCAGTCGAAAGTTTTTCCTTCCGGCGGCTCGATCGGTATGCCGGAATCACGAAAGCCGCGGGCCGTTCCTCCGCAGACGTTCACAAGGAATGGGCCTGACCGGTAGCAGGGTTCCGGGTGTGATCTCGGTGATCTCGCAGGTGCGGACCTGGGCGGCTTGGGGTTCAGCCCGGGCCGGCTCCCAGCGGATCCGGTGCGCGCCGCAGAGTCGGTGAGTGCAGGCGCCGCGGCCGGCGTGGAGGAGGTGATTCTTGGTGGCATCTGGGTCGGCAGTCATCGCAGGCCTGCTCCCTTGCCCCAGTTGACGCCCCTGCATGTGCCCGCCACTGGGTGGTGGCTTCTTCTCCGGACGGCCAAAGGTGTCGCTGGTGGGGCGGCAACGAGGAGTTGGACGATCTCCGGCCGGGCCGAGACTCCAGATCAGCAACCCACGCGGTCAACTGCTCCTTCGATGGCGTGAGTTCAGCCGCCCTGACCTCCGTAGCCTCCACCGGTTCGCTGGAGCAGCCAAACGGCCGCGGGAGAACCTCACCCGACGTAGACTCCAAAGCGGACGGAACGGAACAGATCCTGCCGCAGCACCGCCCCTGACGCACCGTCAGGATAATAAGACTGCCGACCGCCTTCTGAATGTTTAGGTTCCTCCTGCGTTCCGGATTCTGTATTTGGTGTGCCCGAAGGCATTAATTGACAAAGCGTTGAGCCTCACATTCAAGATCGATTCCAAATGGAGTGTCCACCAGTTGAGAGAATGGCTAATCTTCTCTTGACAGGTCCGCGCCGCTGCGGGAGTGTGACGGAGGATCGAGTCGGGACCTGCGGCATTCGAATGCGGCGAGCAGCGGAAAGACGGTCCCGGCTGGACGCATAGCCGACTTGAGGTGGCGGTGGATGTCATTAGATAGCCGTTCTCCCAACTCGATCAACGGGATTCGAGTACCCGAGCCGACGCTCGATAGTCAGTCCGGGCCTCCCCGAATACGTGCCCGGGTGAGGGTTCCGGTCGAGGTTGCCGGCGGGGAGTTGGCAGCAACCGAGATCATTACCTTCGACGGACTCGATGACGGCCGCGAGCATCTTGTGGTGGTGTTCGGCGACGCACTGGACCAACCCGTCCCCATCGTCCGGTTGCACTCCGAGTGCCTGACCGGCGACGTTCTCGGATCGACTCGCTGTGACTGCGGTCCGCAGCTGCGTGAGTCGATAACTCTGATGCACGAACGAGGCGGCATCCTTCTCTACCTCCGCCAGGAGGGCGTGATATCGGGCTGTACAACAAGCTCGACGCCTATGTGCTGCAGGACGCCGGTATGGACACCTTTGAAGCCAACCGGGCGCTGAATTTTCTGGATGACCAGCGCACCTATTCCTCTGCGGCGCAGATGCTTGTCGCGCTGGACCTCAAAGAGGTGGAGATCCTTTCGAACAATCCCGAAAAGATCCGCCAATTACGCGAGAATGGAGTGGTGGTCCACAGGCAGCGGCTCACCGGTGTGCACGTCACTGATTCGAATCGCAAGTACCTGAAAGCCAAAGTCGTACACGCCGGCCATTCCATCGAGATTGATTGACGAGGAGTCTGGATCGTGATCGAGCACAAGAGTCCGATCAGCGGTATTGCCGCCTATCAGGACAAGTACATCGCCAGTGCTGGCTACGACAACCAGGTCATTCTCTGGGACCAGAGCACCGAACGCCCGGTGAACCGTGTCCTGCACGACCACTTGGCGAACCAGTGTGCTTTCAGCCCCGACGGATCCTTACTGGTGACGTCCTCCAGCGACTACACCGCCCGACTGTGGTCCGTCCCCGACCTGCGGCTGCGCGCGGTCCTGAACGACCAGACCGACGACGTCGAGATGTCGGCGTTCCATCCGACCCGGGAACTGGTGGCCACCGCCTCCCGCGACCACCGCCTGCGTGTCTACGACTTCAGCGGAAACCTCGTGCACTCCTGCGCCGGGCACACCGCTGACGTCATCTCCGTGGACTGGTCGGTGGACGGATCGCAGCTCGTCACCTCCAGCGACGACGGCACCGTGAAGCGCTGGTCCTCCGCCACCGGTGAGCTGTTGGAGGACATCGACCTCGGCGGAGTGGAGACCGACACGATCGTCATCGACCGCGACGGCACCATCTACGCGGGCAATGACGAGGGCCAGATCATCGTGATCCGCGGTGAGCAGCGCACAGCGGTCCAGGGCACGATGCCGGAATCAAGCGCCTGGTCCTCGGTGCAGGCCGCAACCTGCTGGTGAGTCTGAGCTACGACCGCAAGCTGCTGCTGTGGGAGACCTCTGGCGGCGATCTGCGCCAGGTGAGCGAGTCCGGCATCCCCGACGACGTGTGGCCACGGTCCTGCGCCTTCGCGGCCGGCACCACCCTGGTCTTCGGCACGTTCGGCGCCTCGTACCGCTCCTACGACTACACCACAGGCAACTGGAGCGCCGGCGAGGTGGCTCCCACCCCGGGCGTCAACGCGGTCATCGCCCACGACGGCGGCGTCTACACCGTGGGTGATGCCGGCATCGTGATCAGGAACGGCGCCGAACAGGCGGGCATGGGCAGCCTCTGCAACTTCCTGACGCCGGTGGATACGGCGCTGACGGTGACAGGCGGCCAGCTCGGCAAGGTGATGGACGCCGCCACTGGCCGGGTCCTGCACCAGCACCGGTCGCCGCTCAACTGCGGTGTCCGCTTCGAGACGGACGGTGTTGCCCACGTACTGATCGGCGCCTACACCGGAGAGGGGCTGGTGTTCCGGCTCGACTCCGACGGCGAGCTGCGCCATGTGGCCGACCTGCCGCTGCACGAGAACGCGGTGAAGGGCATCGCGGCCTCCGGCGACCTGCTCTTCTCCGTATGTGCCGACACCGGTGTGGCCTGGCACGACGTGCGGACGCTCAGCTGGTGCACCGGATCGAGGGTGCCCACGAGCGGATCGCCAACGGCTGCGTGGGCTTGGACAACGGCCACTTCGCCAGCGTGGGTCGCGACCTGCAACTGCGGGTCTGGGCACCGGACTTCACCTGCAAGGTAGTGCCCACCACACACCCCAACTCCATAAAGTGCGTCGCCGCCGACACCTCCGGACGGCTGATCGCGACGGGTTCCTACCACGGCCACATCAAGATCTACGACCGTGAACTGGACGCGTGGGTCGTCGAGGACAGGCCGACGACGTCCGGCATCTCCTCGCTCGCCTACGACGCGGACCGGGGCTGTTCCTGGCCGGCTCGTACGACAGTGCGGTCTACGAGGTACCGGGGAGCCCGCGTGACCGCTCGGACCGGGGAGTCCTTACCGATCGTCAAGGACCCCAACCGGCTGGACGACCGTGGGGCGATGGGGTTGCCCGGATCGCTCGTGGAGCGAGTGCCGCACGACGTGTTCGCGGGCCACGCCGACCTGTTCCGGCTGCCGCCCCGCGACCTCGCCGGCATTTGCGCGGACGAGAACCAGAAGTTCGCCCGCCGTTACGCAGCGGGCTCGCTGCTGGCGCTGACCGGGGACCCCGTATCCGGCCTGACGATCCGGCGACCGTCCCGGTCCCGGCGGCGCCGTGCGAGATCGGAATCCCGCCGGAGCGAGTCGAGGAGGTCGTGCGCCAGTGGGCCGACGTCGGCGTGCTGGACTCCTGGATCCGCAAGGAGACCCTCGTCACCTGGTGCACGTCGAAGCCTTCCGGATCATGCGGTACCCAGTCACGAACCTGGAGTACCGGGTGTTCCTCGAGGACACCGGGCTCGACGTCCTGCCCACCTCCTGGGAGCTGGGCTGCTACCCCGTCCACCGGGCGAACCACCCTGTCTGGGCGGTACGCCCGGAGCATGCGGACGCCTACGCCGGCTGGCTGGCCGCGCGCACCGGGCGCGCCTTCCGGCTCCCCACCGAGGCCGAGTGGGAGTACGCGGCCGGTGGGGGCGACATCGAGCGGAGTTCCCGTGGGGCCCGACTTCCGCAGCGACCACGCGAACACGGTCGAGGAGGGCCGCTGACGACCACCCCGGTCGGCATCTACCCAGCGGGCCGGAGCGTGTTCGGCGCCGACGACATGGCCGGGAACGTGGAGGAGTTCGTCGCCGACGACTACGCGGCCTACCCGGGCGGCGCGGAGGTGGCGGACGACCTCACGGCCGATGGCAGCTACCGGGTGGCGCGGGCGGCAGCTTCACCCGCTTCGGGGACCTGGCCCGCTGCGCGAGGCGACACGGCTGGTTCGATCGCAAGATCTACGCGATCGGCTTCCGGCTGGTCGAGGGGTGGCGCCATGACGGTTGCGAGCGGCCACACGATGGCCGTCAACCTGGACGTGATCGGAGACCGGCAGGCCATGCGGTTGCCACCGCAGTTCGAGGGGCGCTGCATCCCGGAAGCGCTCGGCGGGCACGTGGCCGACTTGCTGGGGAATCCCTGACGGCCTCGCCCGGATAGCGGAAGACCCTGAATCGCCGTTCGAGAGGCGGTACATGGCCGCGGCCCTCTGCGGACTCGTGGGCGATCCACGGGTGCGGGCCGAGGACCCTGCCATGGTGGAGATTCCGGCCGCACGGGTGCGCATCGGTCTCGAGGAGGAGCGCATCGCCCGGATTCTCGAGCGATGGCCGGACGTGGGACTCGAAGAGGCGTACCTCAGGAAGGAGTGCCCGGCCCATGACGTGGATATCGCTGCCTTCCGCATCATGCGCTACCCGGTGACGAACCGCGAATACCGGCGCTTCCTGGAGGACACCGGAGCCCGGTGGCTGCCCACCTCCTGGCAGTTCGGCTGCTATCCCGACCAGCTCGGCAACCACCCGGTGTGGACGGTTCCGGCGCAGGCCGCCGACGCCTACGCGGACTGGCTCGCGTCCCGTACCGGCCGGGACTTCCGGTTGCCGGCCGAGGCCGAGTGGGAATACGCGGCGACCGGCGGTGAGAGCCGCGAGTACCCCTGGGGCGACACCTTCCGTGAGGACGCCGCGAACACCTCCGAGGCGGGCCCGCTGTCCACGACGCCCGTCGGTATCTACCCGGCGGGCCGGTCTCCCTTCGGCGTTCTCGACCTGGCCGGGAACGTCGAGGAGTACACGTCGGACGACTACCAGCCCTACCCGGGTGGCGAGCTGGTCGCCGACGACCTCGTCCCTTATCCGGGCGGAATGCGGTCCCGGACGAGCGGCTGCGGTCCTTCAGCACCTACCGGATCGTCCGTGGCGGCAGCTTCACCCGCCGAGGTGACCTGGCGCGCTGCCGGCGCAGACACGGACTGTACGACCGGTCCCACTACGCGGTGGGTTTCCGGCTCGCGGAATCGCCGTAGGGAGGGAACATGCGCAGGTCACCCAATGTCGCGGTCATCTACTACAGCAGGAACGGAACCGTCCACGCACTGGCGAGGGCGGCAGCCGCCGGGGCGGAGGCGGGCGGGGCACACGTGCGCCTGCTCCGGGTGGAAGAGGATCAGCGGCAGGGCAGCGCACAGGACGGCCTGCGCCGGATTCCGGTGGCCACCCACGAGGACCTGCGGTGGGCGGACGGGGTGGTGCTGGGTACGCCGACCTATTTCGGCAACATCTCCTCCCCGCTCAAGCAGTTCATCGAGTCGGCCTCCGGCCTGTGGCGCGAAGGAGCCCTCGCCGACCGTGTGGTCACCGCAATCACCAGCTCCAACAGTCTGCACGGCGGGCGCGAAACCACCCTGCTCGCGCTCTACCAGAGCATGTACCACTGGGGTGCTCTGATCATGTCGGCCGGGAACACGGACGGGGCGTTCACCGCGGCGGGAGCCAATCCCTACGGCGTCTCCGCCCCTCGCACCCGGACGGCGTGGTCGGCGCCGCCCACCTGCGGGCGGCGCAGGCCCTCGGGCTCCGGCTCAGCCGCGCCGCCGCACGGATGGCCGGGCCAGGGCACCCGAGGCACCATCGGGCCGCGACTCCCCGCCCTCGGGCAGGAGCAGCAGAATCGCGGTCATCTGCGATCCGTGCGACCTCGGTACCCGGACACTGGCCTCCGCGATCGCGGAGGGAGCCCGGAAGGCGGGCGCCGGGGTCCGGCTGCTCCAGATCGGAGCCCGCAGCACGAGGGCGGCCGCAACGCGACCCCGGCCGATGTGGAATGGGCGGACGCGGTCGCCTTTGGCGCGCGTGCGCTCATCGGGACCGTCTCACCGCTCCTCCTGCAGTTCCTCGAGGAATGCGAACCGCTGCGCGAGTCGGGAAAGCTCGACGGCAAAGCGGCCACGGGCTTCGTCACGACACTGCACCCGCACAGCGGCAGCGAATCCGCGCTGCTCACCCTCTACAACGCCATGCACCACTGGGGGCGGTCATCGTGCCTCCCGGCTATACGGACCCTCGCTCACCACCGCGGGCGGGAACCCGTACGGGATCTCCCACACGGCGGCCAACGGCCCGCTGCCGAGCCGCGAAACCCTGAACGCGGCCACCTTCCAGGGCGGTCGGCTGGCCCGCATCACCACACAGCTGCGCGGTCCGACCTACCTGGGCCCCGTGGCTCTGCGCGGACCCAACGGACCCGTGCGGTCACGGGCCGCCCGCTGACACTCACCCCTGGCCCGTTCGCGCGAGAGGAACAGCGTTGACATCTGCGAGTGAAGCCGTGACGGCACACGAGACCAGCACCACGAAGATCCGGCACCTCGACCGGCTCCTGCGGGAGCACGACGAGCGCAGGCCCCAGGCACCGGCGATACTCGCCCCGGGCCTGCCCACCCTGACCTACCGCGCGCTGCGCCGGCAGGCCGACCGAACTGCGCAGGCCCTGTCGGAGGCAGGCGTCGCCCGCACCGACCGCGTCGCGATCGCGTTACCCAACGGGCCCGCCGCGGCGGTCGCCCTCGTCGCCGTGGCCTGTGTGGCCACCGCCGCTCCCTCGACCCCGCGGGCCAGGCCCGCGAGTTCGACGCCTTCTTCACGGACATGGATGTCACTGCGGTGCTCGTCCAGCGTGGCACCGACACCCTCGCGGCAGCCGTCGCGCGGGCGCAGGGCCGCCTCGTCATCGAGCTGGTGCCGGTGTCCGGGGAGCGGCGGGCGAGTTCGGCCTCGTCCCCGACACCGCCCCTCTCGCGGCGGCCCGGCAGCAGTCCGCACGGCAGACGCCGCCGGTCACCGACACCGGGGCGGCGGACACCGGAAGGAGAGCGGGAACCCGGCCGACACCGCGTTCCTCATGCACACCTCCGGGACGACCGGCCGCCCCAAACTCGTCCCGCAGAGCCACGACATGGTCTGCGCCTCCGCCCGTAACATCGCGACCGGCCTCAGCCTCGGCGATCAGGACCGGTGCCTCAACGTACTGCCGCTCTTCCACGGGCACGGCCTCATGAGTCCGCTGCTCGCGACCCTGTGGGCCGGCGCGAGCGTCGTATGCCCGCCGGGCTTCGACGCCGCCGCCCTCCGGGCTGGCTCCGGTCCTTCGAGCCGACCTGGTACACGGCGGTACCGGCCATCCACCAGGCGGTCGCAGGCGTCCTCGCCGGCCGTGCGGACGCTCAGCCCTCCCGCTGCGCTTCGTCCGCTCGGCCTCGGCCCCGCTGACGGAAGATCTGCGGGAATCGCTGGAGCGTGCCACGGGAGCCCCGGTCATCGACTCCTACGGGATGACGGAAGCCTGCTCGATCATCACCAGCAATCCGTTGCCGCCCGGTGAACGGAAGCCTGGATCCGTCGGCGTCTCCATCGGCAACGAGCTCGCCGTGCGCGGCGAGAGCGGCAAGTTCCTGGCCCCTGGAGAGACGGGCGAGATCGTGCTGCGCGGTGCGACGGTCATCAGTCACTACGACAGAAACCCGGCCGCCGACGCGAGCGCCTTCACCGACGGCTGGTTCAGGACGGGCGACAGCGGCCACCTGGACGAGGACGGCTATCTGTTCATCACCGGCCGCCTCAAGGAGATCATCAACCGCGGAGGGACCAAGGTCTCGCCCGTAGAGGTCGACGAGGTGCTCTCGCCCACCCCGAGATCGTGGAGGCCGCGGCCTTCCCGCTCCCGCACGCCACACTGGGGAGGAAGTCTCGGCGGCCATCGTCCTCGCGGCCGGAGCGCAGGCCACGGATGACGCCATCAGGGAGTTCCTCGCCACCCGCCTGGCAGAACCGAAGATCCCCAGGCGGCTCTTCCGCGTGCCGGCGATCCCCGCACCTCGACGGGCAAGATCCAGCGCTCCGAACTGGCGGCTCAGTTGGTCCGGCCTGACGGAGCGCACCGGGCAGCGCCCGGTACGGGCATGGAGAGCGCGGTCGCGGGCATCTGGGGTGAGCTGCTCGGGCTCGAACAGGTGGGCGCCCGCGACCATTTCTTCGACCTGGGCGGCAATTCCCTGCTTATCCGGCAGGTCCAGGCTCGGCTCCTGGAGGTCATCGGCCGGGACGTTCCCGTCGTGGAGCTGTTCGCCCACCCCACCGTCGAGGCGCTCGCCGCATTCCTTGCCGGCACAGATGAGCTGAACGAGCCGGGCCAGGACCTGGGACGGGTGCAGGGGAACCAACGGCTGGCGCAACAGCTCCGGCTGCGCCGACAGCAGATGGACGGCGAGATATGACAACGGGTCTTGAGACAGCCGTCGTCGGGATGGCCTGCCGCTATCCCGGAGCCGTGAACCCGGCCGAGTTCTGGGCGAACCTGTGCGAGGGCATCGAGTCCATCACCCACTTCGGTGAGGACGAGCTGCTGGCGGCGGGAGTCGCGCGGTCGCTGCTGCGCGACCCGAACTACGTGAAGGCGAGAGGGTCCTCGGGGATCCCGGCCTCTTCGACGCGGGGTTCTTCAACATCACCCCGCGGGAGGCCGAGCTGATGGACCCCAGCACCGGCTCTTCCTCGAATGCGCGTGGGAGGCCCTGGAAGACAGCGGATACGCGGGTGACCGGCGCCCCGCCGCCACCGGCGTCTTCGCGGGGCGTACGAGAACACCTACCGCCAGCACGTCCAGTCCGACTCCTCATCGGCCGAGTCCGCCGGATGGCTGCTGACCCACCTCAGCGGCGAGCGGGACTACCTGGCCACCCGGGCGTCCTACAAGCTGGACCTGCGCGGCCCCTCGCTCACCGTTCAGACTGCCTGCTCGACCTCCCTGGTCGCCGTCCACCTCGCCGGACAGGCCCTGCTGAGCGGGGACTGCAACCTCGCCCTCGCGGGTGGCAGCACGGTGCGGGCCCGGCAGACCGAGGGCTACCTGTTCGAGCCGGAAGGCATCCTCTCCCGACGGGCACACCCGCTCGTTCGACGCGGCGGCCCGAGGCACCGTCTCCTCCAGCGGTGTCGGGATCGTCGTACTGAAGAGGCTCGAGGACGCGCTGCGCGACCGGGACACGGTGTACGCCGTCATCAAGGGCTCCGCCGTCAACAACGACGGCGCGGCCAAGGTCGGGTTCAGCGCACCCAGCGTGGACGGACAGGCCCGGGCGATCCGCGCCGCCCACCTGATGGCAGGCGTCGATCCCGCCGCGATCGGATACGTAGAGGCCCACGGCAGCGGCACCGCGCTGGGTGACCCGATCGAGATTGAGGGACTCACCCGGGCGTTCCGCGCGGCGGGCGGTCCCTCGGGCCCGCACGCCATCGGCTCCGTCAAGTCGAACATCGGGCACACCCATGCCGCCTCCGGCGTCGCCGGTCTCATCAAGACGGCCCTGGCCCTGCGCAACCGGCAGATACCGCCGAGCCTGAACTACGAACAGCCCAACCCTGACATCGACTTCGCCCGCTCCCCGTTCTACGTCAACACCGAACTCACCGAGTGGAAGACGGACGGCGCCGCCCTGCTCGCCGGGGTGAGCTCCTTCGGTACGGGCGGCACCAACGCCCACGCCGTACTGGAAGAGGCCCCGCCCGCCCCGAGGCGACTTCTCGGCGGCCGTGGCAGCTCCTGCTGCTGTCGGCCCACACCGACACCGCCCTGGAGACGGCCACGGACCGCCTCGCCGCCCACCTGCGTGGTGGCACAGGCCGGCCACTGGCCGATGTGGCCTACACCCTGCAAGCCGGGCGGGGTCTTCGCCCACCGCCAGGCACTGGTCTGCGGTGACGCGGATGATGCCGCCGGGGCACTGGAGAGCCGGGCACCGCGCAGACTGCTGCGGCAGACCGTGAGCCCGGCAGCCACCCGCCCGGTGGCGTTCATGTTCTCGGGCCTCGGTGACCAGTACCCGCACATGGCCAAGGGCTCTACGAGTCGGAGCCGGTCTTCCGTGCGGAAGTGGACCGGTGCGCAGAACTGTTCCGGCAGCACCTCGGCGTCGACCTGCGGACCCTGCTCTATCCCGAGCCCACGTCACCGGACGGGCCCACCCCGGCCGCGGGCCCCGCCACCGGCGGTGGAATGGATCTGCGCAGGATGCTCGCCCGTGGCAGGCCCCGGTCCGCCGAGGCCGCCGAACTCGACCGGACCCTGTACGCCCAGCCGGTCACCTTCATGGTGGAGTGGGCGCTGGCCCGGCTGTGGACGGACTGGGGCATCCGCCCGCAGGCCATGACCGGCTACAGCATCGGGGAGTACGTGGCGGCCTGCGTCGCCGAGGTCCTGACTCTCGAGGACGCGTGTTTCCTCGTCGCCGGCCGCGCACGCCTGATCGAGGAGATGCCGGGCGGCGCGATGCTCGCCGTATCACTGCCCGAGCGGGAAGCGGCCCTCCTCGAAGACCGGCTCTCGGTCGCCGCGGTCAACGGTCCTGCGCTGACCGTGCTCGCCGGAGCCACGGACGTGGTCGCGGAGCTGGAGGAACGCCTCACCCGCGACGGCGTCGCCTGTCGCCGCCTGCAGACCACGCACGCCTTCCACTCCACGATGATGGAGCCGGGCCGGGCACCGTACGTGGAACTGACGCGGACGGTGACGCTGCGCCCGCCCAGGATTCCTTACCTGTCCAATGTCACCGGGACATGGATCACCGACGCCGAAGCCACCGACCCCGCGTACTGGGCCCGCCACATGTGCGAGACCGTCCGCTTCGCGGGGGCCGTCGAGGAGCTGTGGCAGACGCCCGGCCGCATCATCCTGGAGGTGGGGCCCGGACAGGCGTACAGCAGCCTGGCCCTGCAACTGCTGCCCGAAGGCGCGAACGGCGACCGGATGTCCCTGTCCTCGCTGCCCGCCGCCCACGACAGCCAGTGCGCCGCCCGGTTCCTGCTCACCTCGCTCGGCCGCCTCTGGCTGGCAGGAGTGGAGCCGGACTGGGACCGCGTCCACGCGGGCGAGACACCGGGCGCGTGCCGCTCCCCACCTATCCCTTCGAACGCCGGCGGTACTGGATCGACGAGGCCCCGCCCAGCGGCCGCCACGGATCCAAGCCGCTTCGATGGCCAAGCGGGCGGACCTGGCGGCCTGGTTCTCCGTCCCTCGTGGACCTCCACCGCACCGCTCGACCCGTACGGGACGAGGAACTGGCAGCCCACCCCAGCGGTGGCTGCTGTTCCTCGACGACCACGGCACCGGCCGGCAGATCGCGGCCCGGCTGGGCAGGGCCGGGCACGAGGTCACCACGGTGGCCCGGGAGAGCGGTTCCAGCAGCTCGGCGAGGGATGCTTCGCCCTGGTGCCGGACCACCGCGAGGACTACGACGAACTGCTGCGCGTGCTCGGCGAGCGCGACAGCCTGCCGCAGACGGTCGTCCACCTGTGGACCGTGACCGGCGAGAGCCCGCAACGCCCCACGACGGCGCACTTCGACGAACTCCAGCGCCGCGGCTTCTACAGCCTGCTGTTTCTCACCCAGGCCTGGGGTGCCCGCGGCGCCGACGGCCCTTGCACCTGGCCGTCGTCTCCGACGGACTGCGGCAGGTCACCGACGGGGAAGTGGTCACCCCGCCAAGGCGACCGTCACCGGACCCGTCACGGTCGCACCGCAGGAATACGACGGTGTCACCTCGCAGAGCATCGACCTCGCAGGGGACGTCCACGGCGCCTTGGACGCCTTGACCGTCGACCGCCTCGTCACCGAGCTCGTACGGCGGCCCGCGGACCCCGTCGTAGCCCACCGCGGCCGCAGCCGCTGGACCCCGCGCTGGGAGCCCGTACGCCTGGAACAGCCCGAGCGGCCCCCGCGCGCATTCGGGACCACGGTGTCTACCTGATCACCGGAGGACTCGGAGGCATCGGCCTGGCACTGGCCGAACACCTGGCGCGCACCACCCGGGCCCGCCTGGTTCTGGTCGGGCGCTCGCCCTTCCCCGCCAGGGAGCAATGGGCAGCTCTGCTCGCCGCGCACGCCGCGGGGACGAGACCGCGGCCAGGATCCGCGAGGTCACGGCCCTGGAGGAACTGGGCGCCGAGGTGCTCGTCCTGACGGCCGATGTGTCCGACGAGGACCAGATGAGGGCCGCTCTCGCCTCGGCCACCGCGCAGTTCGGCCCCGTCCACGGTGTGATCCACGCCGCCGGGGTAGCCGGCGGCGGCATGATGCAGCTCAAGCGCCCGGACGCGGCCGCCGCTGTGCTGGCACCGAAGACTCATGGAGCCCTGGTCCTGGAATCGGTCCTGGGCGAGACGCCGCTTGACTTCCTGTTGCTGTGCTCCTCCACCATCGCGTTCAGCGGCGGGCTCGGCCAGGTCGACTACTGCGGGCGAACGCCTTCCTCGATGCCTACGCCCAGTACCGGTCCGCGGCCGGCGGCCCGTACACCGTCTCGGTGAACTGGGACGCCTGGCAGGAGGTGGGCATGGCGGCCAGGGTGGTCGGCCGGCCCGCCACCCGGACACCGGGTCCACGCGCACTGGGCAACCCCTGCTCCATACGTGCCTGGTGGACACGCCTGCCCTCGCGATCTACGCGGCGGAGTTCAGCAGCCCCGGACTGGCTCGTGGACGAACACCGCATGCTCGGCATATCCGTGGTTCCCGGCACCGCGTACCTGGAGATGGTGCGGGCCGCCGCGGCCGACCGGGGCCTGGGCGCAGCGGTCCGGTTCGAGGACGTCCTGTTCCTGGCGCCGGTGGTACTGGGCGAAGGCCAGGCCCGGGAAGTCCGTGTGGTCATGGAGAAGGTGGCGGACGAGTTCAGGTTCTCGGTCGTCAGCGCGGTCGGCGGTGCGGCCGGCGGCGAGCGCTGGAGCGAGCATGTGACCGGCCGTGTTCTCTCCCTGGTCCGCCCGAACACGAACGACCGTACGGAGACTCCGTACGAGGTCTCCGAACTGGTGGAACGGCACGGCCTGAATGACGCGGGTGAGGTGAGCCACGACGGGCCGATGACCTTCGGACCGCGCTCGCAGTGCGTGGAGCGCATCTGGAAGGGCGAGGGGATGGCGCTGGCCCGGCTGTCGGTTCCGGAACGCTACGGCGAGGAAGTGGCCGCGCTCGGGCTGCACCCCTTCCTGCTCGACATCGCCACCGGATTCGCCAGCCTCTACCTCGAGCGCGACTACCTCATGCCCCTGCGCTACCGGGCCATCGACGTACTGGGCCCGCTTCCGGCACGGATCCACAGCCTGCTCACCGACCGAGGTGACCAGGAGGGCACCACCCGGGAGACCCTCTCCTTCGACGTGACCCTCTTCGACGATGACGGCCAAGTCCTTCTACGGGCCGAGGAATTCGTCATGAAAAGGCGCGCGCCCTCGATTCGAAGCTGGTAGCACTGCGCGACGACCGCTCCGACGAAGTCGGTTCCTACGCCTATCCCGAGACCCACACAGACGCAGAGCGCGGTGAGAACGCCTTCCTCGCACACCTGGAGACGGGAATCCTTCCGTCCGAGGGCGTCTCGGCCCTGGAGCGCCTCCTGGCCCGGGAACTGTCGCCCCAGGTGGTCGTCGCGACCAAGGACCTGGCAGCGATCGTCGAAAACGTCGGCGCCATCGGGTCCGGCCCCGAGGACCGGGCGAGGTCCGTGCATCCGCCCCGGCCCACCCCAGGCCCGCGCTCGCGACTGCGTACGTCGCCCCTCGAGACCCACTGGAAAAGACGCTCGCAGACCTGTGGCAGGACCATATCGGCGTCGCGGAGGTCGGCATCCACGACAACTTCTACGAGCTCGGGGCCATTCGCTGCTCGGCATCAAACTCCTGGCCCGCCTGCGGGACACCCTGCACGTCCAGGTCGCCCTGCAGTCCCTCTTCGACAACCTCACCGTTGCCGAACTCGCCGCGGTCGTCGCGGCGCAGCTTCCGCACGGGCAGACACAGCAACATCAGTCGCAACAGGACGGGAGGCGGACATGAGCCGGGTCGGTGTGGTGGGCGCGGGTGTCATGGGCGGCGGGTGGCCCAGAATCTGGCGACCGCCGGTCATGAAGTGGTTCTCATCGACGTGAGCAAGGAGGTGCTGGACCGGTCGGCCGAGCGGATACGCAACGACCTGCGTTTCAGCCGGCTGGTCGGCACGAGCGGCGCGGCCGCCGTGGACGCCGCCCGGGCGCAGGAGATGATCAACTTCACCACCGACTACGAGGCCCTCGGCGATGCGGACTTCGTGATCGAGAACGTCACCGAGCGCTGGGACATCAAGGCGCAGGTGTATCCGGTGCTCGACGCCGTGTGCCCGGAGCGCACCGTGTTCGCGGCCAACACCTCCGCGATCCCCATCACCAGGATCGCCTCGCTGACGCGGCGGGCAGCGCAGGTGCTGGGCATCCACTTCATGAACCCGGTGCCCCAGAAGCCCGTCGTCGAGCTCATCCCCGGTCATCACACCTCGCCGGAGGCGGTCGGCACGGCGCAGGAACTGCTGGCCAGCATGGGCAAGACAGCGATCGTGGTGAACGACTCACCGGGATTCGTCTCCAACCGGGTCCTGATGCTCACCATCAACGAGGCGGCGTTCCTCGTCCACGAGAACGTGGCCACGGCCGAGGACGTCGACAAGGTCTTCACCTCCTGCTTCGGCCACCGGATGGGCCCGCTCGCGACCGCGGACCTGATCGGGCTCGACACCATCCTGTACAGCATCGAAGTGCTCCACGAGAGCTTCAACGACAGTAAGTACCGACCGTGTCCCCTGCTCAAGAAGATGGTCGACGCCGGGCTCCACGGGCGTAAGACACAGCAGGGGTTCTTCTCCTATGGCTGGGAGGTCTGATGACGACAGCAGTGGGTCCGGAGATCGGGAAGTTCCTGGCCAGCAGTTTCCCGAACCTGAGATAGCCGACGACGACGATCTCTTCGAAGGGGCATCGCGAACTCGCTGTTCACCATCCAGCTCATCATGTTCATCGAGAAGCGCTTTGCGCTGCAGATCCCCAACGAGGATCTGGAACTGGACAACTTCCGGACCGTCACGGCCATGACCAAGCTGGTCGAGCGACTGGCAGAGACGCGTTCGGATGTCTGACCGCCCCTTCGGAAGGGAAGAGTTCCGGGCCGTCGTCGACACCGAGATAGCCCCCGCGCGGGCGGGTTCGACCGTGAGCAGTCCATCCCCAGGAGGTGCTGCACCGCATCGGAGAACTGGGGTGGTGGGGGCGATCCTCCCGGTCGAGACCGGCGGCTCGGGCATGGACATGGTGACCCTGGGTGAGCTGCACGAGGAGGTCGGCCGGGGCTGCTCCGCGGTCCGCAGTCTGCTCACCGTCCATTCGATGGTGGCGTACGCGGTCTCCCGATGGGGCAGCGAGGAGCAGCGCGCGCTGGCTGCCGCTGCTCGCGCGGGCGAGGCCATCGGCGCGTTCTGCCTGACCGAGCCGTACGCCGGCAGCGACGCGGCCGGCATCTCGGCCACCGCCACCCGGCAGGAGGACGGCGGCTTCGTCCTGCAGGGCAGCAAGCGCTGGATCACGGGCGGTCAGATCGCGAACCTCCTGCTGGTGTTCGCCCGAACCGGGCGCGGGTGTCGTCCTTCCTCGTCGAACGCGACAGCCCGGGCGTCGTGGTCCGGCCGGTCCACGACATGCTGGGCACCAGGGGCAGCATGCTGGCCGAGATCGACTTCCAGGACTGCCGGCTCGGCCCGGACGCCCTCCTCGGCCCCGACGGCTTCGCGCTCGCCACCGTCGTCACCGGCGTGCTCGACATCGGCAGGTACAGCGTCGCCTGCGGGTGCGTCGGCATCATCCAGGCGTGCATGGAGGCCGGGGCGAGCTTCACCGCCGAGCGGGGCGGACGGACTCAGCCGCTCAGCGAGCACCAGCTGGTCCGTCAGATGCTGACGCAGATGGTCACCGACGTCAGCGCGGCCCGGCTGCTGTGCCGACAGGCGGGGAGCTGAAGGACCGACAGGATCCGCAGACCATCATGGCCACCTGGATCGCCAAATATTTCGCCTCGACCGCCGCCACCCGGGCCGCGAGCGACGCCGTGCAGCTGCACGGGCGGCCGGATGCTCCGCGGACCATGCTGTGCAGCGGTATTACCGCGACGCCAAGGTCATGGAAATCATCGAAGGCAGTACCCAGATCCAGCAGATCAAGATCGCCGAGGAGGCGTACAGGTGGACAGCCAGGTGAGCCCTCCGCCGTCCCCGGCGGCAGTCGCGAGACGCCTCGGGACAAGCCGCGCCGGGGACGGATCAAATGCGTGGTGTGGGATCTGGACGAAACGGTCTGGGACGGAGTCCTCCTGGAGGACGGCAGGTCGTCCCGCGCCCGGCGGTCGTGGAGCTGATCGAGGAGCTGGACGCGCGCGGCATCCTGCAGTCAGTGGCCAGTAAGAACGACTTCGATGCGGCGATGGAGCAGCTGGAAGGCTTCGGGCTCGCCGAGTACTTCCTCAGTCCCCGCATCGGGTGGAGTCCCAAGTCCTCCTCCGTGGCGGACATCGCCGCGGCACTCAACATCGGCATCGACTCCTCGCGTTCGTCGACGACCAGCCGTTCGAACTGGAGGAAGTGGCGTTCCGGCACCCGCAGGTGTTGTGCGTCGGAGCGGACGAGGTCGCAGAGGCGGTCTCCCAATGGGAGGAATTCCGGCCCAGGTTCATCACCGAGGAATCCAGCAACCGGCGTTCGATGTACCGCAGTGCCATCGAGCGGGACCAGGCGGAGGGGTGGCGAAGTCAACGGGTGAGGACTTCCTGGCAACCCTTGACATGGTCTTCACGATCAGCGAGGCCGCCGAGGAGGATCTCCAGCGTGCCGAGGAGCTGACGGTGCGGACCAACCAGCTGAATTCCACCGGTAGGACCTACTCCTACGAGGAACTCAAGGTACTGTGCGCATCTCCTGATCACGTCCTGCTCGTCGCCGAACTCGAGGACCGTTTCGGGCTGTACGGGAAGATCGGCCTCGCGCTGGTCGAGACCCGCGGACCGGTCTGGAGGCTTCAGCTGCTGCTGATGTCCTGTCGCGTGATGTCGCGCGGTGTCGGCGCGGTCCTGCTCAATCACATCATGACCCTCGCCCGTGACAACGGGGCGAGACTGCAAGCCGAGTTCGCCGAGACAGGGCGAAACCGGATGATGTTCGTGACCTACCGGTTCGCGGGCTTTCGGGAGGTCGGCACCAGCGGGGACGTCCTCCTGCTGGAAGCGGACCTGACGCGGGTCCAGCCGGCACCCGACCATCTGGTCGTCGTACCGCGGCCGGCCTGACGGCAGGGTCCCACCGGGTTCCGACCCGGCCTGGAGCGGCCATATTCGGTCATCCTTCGATCATAAATTTTTCTGGGTAGAAACGGATCGACATGGCAACCTTTCTCCTTGTCCACGGCGCCTGGAGCGGCGCTCACGACTTCCGCAAGGTGCGCGGCCCCTGCGCGCGGCCGGACACGACGTCTTCACACCGAGCCTGACCGGCATCGGTGAGCGGGTGCACCTCGCGAGCCCGCAGGTCGGCCTGACCACGCACATCGCCGACGTGGTCAACTGCGTCCGCTACGAGGACCTCGACGAGATCGTGCTCCTCGGCTTCTCCTACGGCGGCTGCGTGGTCACCGGGGCGCTGGAGTACATCGCGGACCGCGTGCGCCACCTCGTCTACCTCGACGCCTTCGTCCTCGATGACGGCGAGGCGGCGGGCCTCCCGGCGGGGCGAGCAGCCCGCGTGTGTCCGATCTCGGCAGCTCCTGGCTGGTGCCGGCGCCGGTTCGCGAGTTCGACGACCCCGTGGCCGGAGCGTGGGTCACCGCACGGCGCACGCCGCAGCCCATCGGCACCTTCACCGAGCCGGTACGGCTGACGCGCCCGCTGGAGGACTACCCGTTCACCCGGACCTTCATCAAGGCCACCGGGGAGCCCCGGCCCGAGCCTGCCGGCCCTTCTGGGCCGCCGCCGACCGGGTCTCGAAGTCCCCGGCCTGGCGCTACCGGGAGATCGCCACGAACCACATGATCCCCAGCAACCGGCCCGAGGAACTGGCCGAACTGCTGCTTGAGCTGGTTTGAAGTTGACCGAGGAGACGAAGATGACCACCGAGCCGTGGGTATGTGAGACGTGCGGGAGCCACATCTACGTCGAGGGGAACACGCCCCCGATGTCTGTGTGATCTGCGAGGACGACCGCCAGTGGGTACCGGCAGGCGGCCAGCGCTGGACCACGCTCGAGGCGATGGCGGCCGACGGATACCGCTCCGAGGTACGTGAGGTGGAGCCAGGCCTCATGGGCGTCGGCGCCGAGCCGCTGATCGGCATCGGCCAGCGGGGCTGGTTCTGCGCGCCGACGGGGCAACGTCCTGTGGGACCCGTCCCCGTACATCGATGAGGCCGCCGTCCAGGCGGTCCGTGATGCCGGCGGCCTGAGGGCCGTCACCGCGAGCCACCCGCACTTCTACGGCGCGATCGTGGAGTGGAGCCGCATCTTCAACGCGGAGATACTGCTGCCCGAGGTGGACATCCACTGGCTCTCGCGTCCCGCTTCGGCCGAACCTCTCGTCCGTACCTGGTCGGACAAGCTCCCGCTGTTCGACGGCGTGACCCTGGTCCAGTGCGGCGGCCACTTCCCCGGCAGCTCCGTCCTCCACTGGGCCGAGGGCGCCGACGGGCTGGGGTGCTGCTGACCGGCGACACCATCAACATCTCTCCGGGCGAGGACCGGGTGGCGTTCCTCTACAGTGCGCCCAACCGCCTCCCGCTTCCCGAACGCGGAGTACACGGGGTCGTCGAAGCCGTGCAGCCGTATTCCTTCGACCGGATGTACGCCCACTGGTGGGCCCCGCGATCCGCCGGGACGCCCAGCGGGTCCTGAAGGAATCGACCGAGCACTACCTGAAGTTCATGCGGGCGACGCACCGGAGTGGGTGGCCGAAGGCCACACCCACGACGACACCCACGGTCATGCTGCCCAGTGACGTCGAGTGCTCCGGCGAGGGACGACCGTACGTCCTGCTCAGCGCGGCCATGTCGGTGGACGGCTGCCTGGACGACACCAGCGGTGAACGTCTTCGGCTGTCGAACTCCGAGGACTTCGACCGTGTCGAGGCCGTGCGCGCCGAGTGCGACGCCATTCTCGTCGGAGCGGGGACCATCCGCTGCGACAACCCACGCCTCCTGGTCCGCTCCGATGCGCGCAGAGCCGACCGGCTCGCTCGCGGCCTGACCGAACACCCGGTGAAGGTCACGATCACCGGGAGCGGTCTCGACGCCTCGGCGGAGTTCTTCCGCACCGGCGGACAGAAGCTTGTCTACTGTCCGGCGCAGGCGTGCGAACGGGTCCGCGAGGACCTCTCCGAGGTGGCCGACGTAGTCGGCGCGGGGACCCTCGACCTCGGTCTCCTACTGGACGACCTGGGGCGGCGCGGCGTGCGCAGGCTGATGGTCGAGGGCGGCGGTACGGTGCACACACAGTTCCTCACCGGGGCCTGGTGGACGAGATCCACCTCGCCGTGGCGCCGTTCTTCGTGGGGCAGAACGACGCCCCGCGCTTCGTGGGGCCCGGTGTCTTCCCGCAGGACGCGGCTCACCGCATGCGGGTCGCGGAAGTCCGGCAGATCGGTGACGTCGCGCTGGTGCGCTACCTGGTCACGGCACGGGCGGGGAGCCGGATGCGTAGTCCCGCCGACCGGGCCACCCTGACGACCAGTACTGGATGGCCGAGGCGATCGCGCTGTCCAGACGCTGCCCGCGGTCGACGACGGCCTTCTCCGTAGGAGCCGTCGTGGTCGACGAGAGCGGAGCGGAGATCTCCCGGGCTACTCCGGGAGGCCGACGCGCTCGTGCACGCCGAAGAGTCCGCACTGGCCAGCTGGACCGCCGCGACCCGCGGTTGTCCGGCGCCACCGTCTACACCTCGCTCGAACCGTGCAGCATCCGCAAGTCCAGGCCGGCGAGCTGCACGAGCCTGATCCTCGCGGCCGGGATCGGCCGGGTCGTCCTCGCCTGGCGGGAACCTTCGCTGTTCGTCGCGGACTGCCAGGGCGTGCAGCTCCTGGCCGACGGGGAGTGGAGGTGGTCGAGCTCGACGAGATGGCTGCGGCGGCCCGCGTGGTCAACGCCCACCTGCCCGGAATGAGCTGAACCGGGCCGCGCGGAAACAGTCGCCGTCGGACCGGCCGACTCCGGGCCAACCGGTTCGGAGCCGGCCGGTCGGGCTGGACCGCGCGCTGGACCGCAGCCGGAGAATGCCCGGTTCAGCAGCGGTAGGCCACGGCGGCCGCGTAGCCGTCGTCGACGGTGATGTCGGCCACCGTCCAGCCCGGCGGCGCGGTGACGGCCCCTCCGCCGTCCCTCCCAGACAGTCCAGGGAGGGCAGGCGGTTAAGCCCCGTGCCGAGCCCTTTCAGATAAGCCTCCTTACGGGTCCACAGCCGGGTGAAGGCCCTCGCGCGCAGTGCCGGTGGCAGGGCGAGTACCTCAGCGCACTCCCTGGGTGCAGGGCCGCCGCGAGTTCCTCTGCGACGGCGGGAGCAGGAACCGGCTCCACGTCCACACCGATCGTGGTCGCGGCGAAGGCCAGCAGGCAGAGCCCGTCGGCGTGCGAGAGCGAGAAGTGCACCGGATCGCCGTGCACCGCGGGCGTCCGTGCGGCCGGCCGCACGATGTGCACGGCAGCCGGTACAGCGGCACTCCGGCGGCAGGGTGCCGAGGTAGGCGCCGAGAAGCAGCCGCAGACCCACGTGCGCGGCGAGATACGACTCGCGGTCCTCCTGCCTGCGCAGCCGTGCGGCACGCTCCTTCTCGGCTCCGTCCAGGACCGACCCGGCCAGCGCGGCAACCTCGGTCCGCAGCGGCCCGGCGGTACCAGCCAGAGGCTGGGCCGATCCCCGGCCGCGGGTGGCGGCAGTGAACTCGGCCACGCCCCTGGGAGCAGCCGCGTTGCGCTCAGCGCTGCTTCGACAGGCATCCGGCCGGCCTAGGCGGCGGTCCGCGTACCGGTCGGCGCACCCGACGGTCCCGCGAGTGAGCCGAGCCGCTCTACGGCCTCCGTCAACACCCCGGTCTTTTGCAGAAGGTGAACCGGACCAGGCCGCGGGCCTGCGCCCCGGGGTCCTGTAGAACACCTGGTTGGGAATGGCGGCCACCGCGCACCGCCCGGGCAACGCCCGGCAGAACTCCAGGCCACCCTCGTCGCTGAGATCCCTGATGCTCGTGGTGATGAAATACGTGCCGTCCGGCGGGTAGACCACGAAGCCGGCGGACCGCAGTCCATCGGCCAGCAGATCGCGCTTGAGCAGCAGTTCCCGCTGCAGGCCGCCGAAGTAGCTGTCGGGCAGCTTCAGCGCCTCGGCCATCGCGTACTGGAACGGCCCGCTGGAGACGTAGGTGAGGAACTGCTTGGCGGTGAGGACCGCCGAGATCAGTGCGGCCGGTCCGGTGACCCAGCCGACCTTCCAGCCGGTGAAGGAGAAGGTCTTTCCGCCCGAGCCGATGGTGAGGGTGCGCTCGCGCATCCCCGGGAGCGTGGACACCGGGATGTGCTCCACACCGAACACGAGGTGCTCGTACACCTCGTCCGAGATCACCAGGAGGTCGCGTTCCACCGCGAGTTCGGCGATCAAGGCCAACTCCTCACGGGTGAGGACCATCCCGGTCGGATTGTGGGGAGTTGAGCAGCAGGATCCGGGTGCGCGGGGTGACGGCGGCCCGCAGTGCTTCCAGATCGGGGCGGAAGGCCGGCGGATGCAGGGTGACCGGGACGTGTGTGCCACCGGCCATGGCGACGCACGCCGCGTAGGAGTCGTAGGTGGGCTCAAAGCGATCACCTCGTCACCGGGCTCGAGCAGGGCGAGCAGCGACGCGGCGATTGCCTCTGTCGCACCGGCGGTGACGAGCACTTCGGAGCCGGGGTCCAAGTCGATTCCGTAGAACCGCTTCTGATGGTGCGCGATGGACTCGCGCAGTTCGGGAATGCCCCGGCCCGGCGGGTACTGGTTCCCGCGGCCGGACAGGATCGCGTCGGCGGCAGCCGGGCGATCTCGGCGGGACCATCGGTGTCGGGGAATCCCTGGCCCAGATTGATCGATCCGGTCTCGGCCGCGAGCGTGGACATCTCGGCGAAGATCGATGTCCCGGCCTGGGCCAGGCGGCTGTTGACGTGGGATATGGGCATGAACGCATCCTGCCATTTCCCGCCGCCGTCCGGAGGAGTGTCGGCAACTTGGCTCGGGGCCAAGGTGGGTGGGGTGGAAGGGGATGGTGGCGGCACGCTCAGCGCCGGTACATGACGTACAGCTTGCCGTTGTGGAGGGCAGCGCCACCGGCGTCCAGGGCGGGAAGGCCCGTTGTGGGCGGGAGCGTCGATTCCGCCCCAGCCGCCGCCGTCGGCGCGGACGCCGAGGTACAGCTTGCCGTCGACGCCGCGCGTCAGGAGATGAAGACCGAGACCGGGGTGGTCGACGAGTGTCGGGCTGCGGTGGGTCAGCAGGCTGTGTGCGGGGTCGTGGGTCTGCCAGCCGGCCGGGTTGAGCGGAGACTCGCTGAACCTGACGTGGACCTTGTCGTCGAGGCCGCGGTGGGCGATCCACAGGGCGGCGCCCGTGGAGACGAGTGCGGGGGCACTGTCGCTCACCGAGCTGTCGAAGCGATGGCTGAAGTCGCTGTGGTGCTCCTTGCCGAACCTGTCGAGGTGGATCCGCTTGTCGTGGTCGCGGTGGCTGACCCAGAGATTTCCGTTGTGTGAGGCCACAGCGGGCGACACCGGGCTGTCCCAGCCGTCCACCCGCACTTCCCGGGTCCACGAGGAGCCGTTGAAGCGGCTCCACATGACGTCGCCGTCGGGTGTGGTGTGGAAGGAGTACAGCCGGTCGCCGTGCACGGTGAGGGCCGCACGCTGCAAGCTGCCCGAACTGCCGATCCGCGCCGGGCGCTCCAGGTTCCGCCGTCCAGCCGGCTCCACATCAGCAGTTGGTCGCCAGGACGGGCGAAGACCGCGTAGAGGCTGCTGCGGTAGGCGGCCAGAGTCGGCGCGGTGACACTCTGCCAGCCCAAGGGATGGGCGCGCTCCATGGGGTCGGCTGCCTCGAGACGTACCCGCCGGCCCGGTAGGTGGCGTACTCCAGATCACCGGAGGGAAGGAAGGCCGCTCGCCGCTGTACCTGAGACGCAGCGCAGAGCCGGTGCCGTCGCCCTTGAGGTCCAGCTCGGCGTCGCGCCGGTGGAACAGCACGGCGGTATCGCTGCTGTTGAAGGTGAAGCCCAGGGCGGCACACGGTGGCTCGTCGACGTTGCCGCCCAGTTGCGCCCTGAGGAAGACGAACAGCCTCAGCACTTCCCAGGCCACGCCGACGAAGACCTGCCCTGGTGCGTGGCGATCGCCGGTCTCCAGACCGGCCACCGCCGCATTGCAGGCACGGGTCAGATCACCGAGCCCACGAATCAGCTCGTGGCTACGTTCCGGCTCGCCGTAGATCCCGAACGAGATCCGGTTGGAGCCGGGCCCGTCATACAACACCTGTGACGAGGAAGACGCAGGGGCCTTATGGGTGGACGCCGTCGAGAGGACCTTCTCGGAAAGGCTCCGCACCTCCCACTTCGCTCTGAACGAACCCGTCTCCGGGACTGCCCCGTCGCCCCGGGAGGCCCCGGTGAAGCCGACCACTCCGTAACCCGACTCCCGTACCCCGGCGGCGAACTCCGCAGAACACAAGGGTGCGCCCTCCGCCAGTGCCTCGGTACTCAGGAAGGCGACATTCGGGCATGCGACTGCCTGCTCCGACAACTCCCGTGCTTCGGCGCGCAGATCCACCATTGCGTACCCGTTCATGACATGATGATCTGTCAAGAATGCTGAGGGCAGGTCCAGTCGACCAGGCGCGGTGAGGGTCTCGCGGTAGATCCGCCCCCAGTCGCGTAGCTCCTGGTCCGACAGCACCGTCCGCAGTACGTCCAGCAGCAGGCTCTCCAGGTCCGTTGGCGGCTGTCCGGTCCGCAGCCGGTCGGCCGCGTGTAACGCCGCCCCGATCAGTACATTCCCGTGCGAGTACTCCGAAAGGCCCCCGTCAGCACGTCGCGCAGCCGCTCCAGTCGCTCCTCGGTTCCCAGGTCCCCGGCGTTCGGCATGCCACTCCTCTTCGATGTGGCCGCGCTCGACCGGTCGGCCCATGCGCGGAGTCCCCTTCTGTCCGGTTCCTGTGTGGCCGTGGTGCTTACGGCGAGCATCAGCTGGCCGGCGCGCACGGTCGCGCCCCGGCGCTCTGAACCAGCCGCCTCAGCTTTCGCCTCGTCCCCTCGGCCTTCCGGTGGCCGCGACCGCCCGGGCGTCTCCGCACCGGATCGCGGTCACCGATTCCCGTGTCACCCGCAACCTGGACCACGCCTTCGGTCAGCCCTCAAGGAATGCGGTCAACTCCGCTGTCTGTATTTCGAATTACTCCGCTTCGGAGCCGGGCTGCTGTCTTCCGCTTCCTCGATCAACGCCCATCGGTGTTGTCCCCGTGGCAGGGATCCGGCTGTGCCACCATCACCCCGAACGATGTCCTGCCGGCTCAGCCCTTCCCTCGGTGCGGCCCTACCATGCCTACTCTTGAGCGATAGGGTCGGGCGATCAATCAACTTCAAGCGGTTGGCCGTTGGGAAGTCAGGCGCCGCAACTGCAGCTGGAACACGCTGACATGGTTTGTGGTAACGGGTCAACGAGGCGATTGCTCCCGTAGCATGCAGACGTGACTGAACCCATTGGAGTCGTGATATTTGACTGTGACGGCGTTCTGGTGGACAGCGAGCGCATCGCAGTGCGCGGGGACGCGAAGGGCCTGGCGTTGCTCGGCTGGCCGCTCAGCGAGGCCGAGATCGTCGAACGCTTCGTAGGCCGCTCACGCGCCGACATGATCGTCGAGGTCGAGAGGCACCTCGGCCACCAGATCCAGGACGGGTGGGAGGCGGAGCAGCACCGGCTGTATCGGCAGGCCATGGAATCCGAACTCACCGCTGTTGACGGCGTGGTGGAAGCCCTCGACCAGATCAAGCTGCCCACTTGTGTAGCCTCCAGCAGCACCCATGATGGTCTTCGCCACACCCTGGGTCTGACCAAGCTGTACTCGCGCTTCGAAGGGCGTATTTACAGCGCGGCAGAAGTGGCCCACGGCAAGCCGGCGCCCGATCTCTTCCTCCACGCAGCGCGGCGGATGGGATTCGATCCTGAGGTCTGTGCCGTGGTCGAAGACAGCCGCTACGGTGTCCAGGCTGCCCGCGCCGCCGGTATGCGTGTGTTCGGGTACTGCGGTGGGCTCACCCCGGCAGAGTGGCTGCACGGGCCAGGCACCGTGGTCTTCGACGACATGCGCGAACTGCCGGCTCTCCTCGCCCGGGCGTGACTCTCGGTTGGGCAGGCGGACGCCCGACCGCCTGGGTCGATGGCGAAATCGCGGACGCCGCCCGGACTGGAGGCGCACCACCCAGGACGAGCCCTCCTGGATCGCGGCGACCCTCGACAAGGCATCACCAGCGAAGACTCCACCCCTCGACCACTGGTTGCGGTGGGACCTCGTGCTCAAGGCCGTCGAGGCGCACACCGACGCCTGTTGGGTTCGCCGAGATCCTGCTCACGCGCCCTGCGGACCCACCGTCCGCGCGTCCCGCCGCCGCATCACGGGCGAGCCGCCCTGGCCCGGCAGTCCCTCCTGCGGCCCCGAGGGCGCCGGGCCGGCTGCCGAAGGAGGGGACCAGGGATACGAGGGCGGCTCCGAGCCGCAGGTCCAGCTTCGGTGCGTACAGGCGCACCGTGTCCCCGGACGACTTGAACCACCCTGCAACACATCACCCCTCGGCCCGAGCCGAATCGGCGACATAGCCAGGTCCGCCCTCGTCCTCAACCGAATCTGAAAATGATCGTCGCTGAGAAGACGTCAGTCACCGTCACTTTTGCGCCAAGGTCGGTAGACATCTCCTTCGCCGTGGCCTACCTGCTGCTCTACCACATGGCCTCTCCGACGATCCCCGTGGAGCGTATCCGTGGAGGTGCGGCCAGCCAGTGGCGCGATCTGACCACCGGATTGCGGAATCTCGTCACCGGCAACACCGCCGTTCGCGTCGGCGTACTCACGAGCACTGTGGTCAACTTCGTATTCGGCGCGTACGAGCCCATGGTGGTCTACCGCATGAGGCATGGTCTCGGCCTCGGAGCCGGCACAGTGGGACTTGTGTTCGCTGTGTCCGGCGTGACGTCTGTCGCCGTCGCGGTCCTGCTCTCCTGGAAGGCGCCGTCCCGTGGCTACCTCGTGGTCATGGGGTTGTCCGTGGCTCTGCAGGGTTTCGCTGTGGCCGGCCTGGGAGTCTTCACCTCGCTGGCAGCCGTCATAACCGCACAGGTCGCCTTCGCGACTGGCACCGTGCTCGACCCACGCACTGCGCTCCGTCGGCACGCGGGCGGGCCTGGGGCAGATGGCCGTGCAAGGCTGGAGCAGCCCATGCGCGCCGGCCAACGACTAACCGGTCAGGCTCTGGCATCCGCCCGACATCCAGGGAGTCTACGACTAGATCACCACGAGGAGTGCGTGGAACGCGCTGCAACTGCAGGCCGGTTTCGACTGAGCGATTCCGGTAAGACGTAGGCCATCAACTGCCCCTCAGGGAAGCGATATTGCCTATGCTCGCAAGATCCGTACACACCTCAGGCATTCTGACCGCGGCTCTGTTGATTTCGGCCGCCGTGGCCCCGTCGGCCGGCGCGGCCGTCCAGGACACCGGCGGGCCTCTGGCCGGTGACGTTGGTGGCCACCACTGCATCGTGAACGCGTCTTCCGGTAGTGAGAGTTGCTACCGGACGTTCACCGATGCCATTCAGGCCGCCGGCGGAGGCCGGATCACCGGGCGCCACTCTCTGCCAACGAAGCGGTACACAGTGATGCGTTCCGTGCCCAGTTGGCCGACCAGGCGCAGAACGAAGTCATCCAGGGACGTTCTTCGACGAAGAACAGTACAGAGGGTCGTCCCTGACCATCTGGGGCGCCGAGCCGTGCGTGAAGGACGGCTGGGTCAACTTCCAGTTCGACCTCGGGGACGACTGGAAGAACCGCATTTCCTCCGTGCAGCCATGGGGCGGCTGTGCACTCTGGCTCTACCCCGAGCCCGGGCTGAACGGTGATCGGGACGGCCCGTTCGAGGACAACAGCCCCGCCATCGGCTCGTTCATGAACGACCGCACCCAGTCCATCGGCTTCAGCTGACCGCCGGCCCCACCCGGCGGTTCCCGTTCCCCACACACAGGCACGATCATCCCCCACGGAGATCACCATGACAGTGAGAGTCCGGATCCCCTTGATACTTGCGGCGCTCGTGACCGCGGGCAGCGCCGTCCTGGTCGCTCCAGGTACCGCGCTCGCCGAGGAACAGCCCACGGCCCGTGAACTGCTCGACAAGTGCGACGACGGGACCGACAGCTGCGTCTTCCACCCTGATGGTCCGCCCCAGGTGTCCATGGGTGAGGCCCATCAGGTGGGTGACTCTGCCTTCAACTGCACCCCGGACAGCCAGACCTCTACCGTCGGCTGGTCGGACACGACAGGCGAGTCCAACAGCATCGGCGTCTCCCTGACCGCGGAGTACGGCTTTTCGCTCGTGTTCAAGACGAGCATCACGGCCAGCTACGGTCACACCTGGGAGAGTTCGCATACCGAGTCGGAGCTGACGGCTGTGAACGTTCGACCGGGCGAGGTCGGCTGGGTGACCCGCGAGGCCCAGATGCAGCGCGTGAGCGGAACGTACGAACTGCACTTCCCGGACCGCTTCTACGGCCACTACTACTGGTACGTGCCCTTCGACGCGACCGGCCCGATGCCGGACGCGCCGAGCACCAAGACCCAGCACACCCGCGCGATGACCGATCAGGAGAAGTCGCAACACTGCGGCTGACGTCGCCGGTGAGCGCCCGCCCGGACAGGCCGGACATCCGGCTGCCGGGAAAGAGCGGTAGCGGTGAGTGCCCGTCCGTAGCTGTCCGGTAGTGCTCCTCCGCGTCCCGGGTGCCCTCACCATGGTGTGATGAGTCCCCCTGAACACCTTCAGGGGACTTCTGGGCTGAAGTCATCTGATACTAGGGCGTGTTTCGAAGTAGCGCCGTCCGCCCGGAGGGCGGGCCCGGCGGTGTCTGGTGCGTGCGATCGCAAGGCGGAGGGCGCCCGATACTGGTGTATCGGGGCGATCCCGACAACGCGGCGAGCGTGCGTGCCAGGCGTCGCCGGGCAGGCGGGACTTTCGAAACGCGCCCTAGTGTTCTGAGTCAGGAATTCTGTTCAGATAGCTGGCGAGGCGTTCGAGGATCTCGTCTGCAGTCTTGGTCCAGACGTAGGGCTTGGGATCGGTGTTCCAGGCGGCGATCCAGTTGCGGATGTCCTTCTCGAGGGCCTGGACAGACTTGTGGACGCCTCGTCGTATCTATTTGTTGGTCAGCTCGGCAAACCATCGCTCGACGAGGTTCAGCCACGACGAGCGGGTCGGTGTGAAGTGCAGGTGGAACCGGGAGTGGGTCAACAACCACCTCTTGATGGCGGGCGTCTTGTGGGTGGCGTAGTTGTCGCAGATGAGGTGAACTTCGAGGCCGGCAGGCACCTCTTTGTCGAGCTTGACCAGGAACTTCTTGAACTCCTCGGCACGGTGTCTGCGGTGCAGCGAGCCGATCACCTTGCCGGTGGCGACCTCGAGGGCGGCAAATACGCAGACGCGGCATCCGGCACATCATTCCGGAGAAAGCCGACCAGGCCGCCAACCGGGTCAGGCGCGGCAGCGCTGGTGGCCGGCCGCCTGGTTTCGGCAAGGACCGCTACAAGAAGCGCAACACCGTCGAACGGGCGATCAACAAACTGAAAGCCTTCCGCGCGGTTGCGACCAGATTCGACAAGCGCGGCTACGTCTACTTCGGCACCGTTACCGCAGCAGCACTTGTCATCTGGCTCCGCTCATGATCGCCAGGACACTGCCTAGGTGGGGCAAGGGTCGGTCGGGGTGTTGACCGCCACACGCCCTACGCCCGGGAGCCTGTGTGCAGGACAGCGAACAGCCCCGGGCCCGGGGCCGTCCAGAGTGCGCCAGGAACCGGAGATATAACCGGTCGCTCCCTGTGGAAGGAGGGGTGGATCATCTTGAGCGGGCCGTAGGGACCGGTGCAAGCGGAGGATCGCGCCCTGCGGGACGGTCAGCGAGGTGCCTTCCTTCTCGTCCGCAGCAGTGGTGGTGAACGCCGCGGAAGTCGAGCTTTCACCGGTGTAGGCGCAGGTGACCTCCCGGTCGGGGGTGTCGCTGGTGTTCTGGTCCTGGGCCTTGACCCGGCCTTCGAGCAGGGCGAAAGCTGGGCGACCAACACCGGGTCGTGGCAGCCGTCATAGGCCCAGCGCCGCCCCAGCGCCCCGTGCTCCAAGGTGCCGAGGAGGGCGTGCTCCGCCCGTCGAGCGGGGCACCGCGATAGGTGAGCGGTACCAGGTAGGTGGTCGGGTGAGGGCCGGAGGTATCGGTGACCACGATGAATTCGATCCCCACCTCGCCCTGCGGGTCGTCCAGCCGGAAGCCGCCGGACTTGGCCAACTCTGGTTCTCCGGCCTCGCCGCAGTACCACGGGCGGGAGGGAGCCAGGAGGTGAGCAGTTCCAGCTTGGTCGGTTTGAGGGTGGTGTGGTGGATGACGGCCATGCCGAAAGATCCCTCCCGTTGTGCGAATGCGGGCCCTCATACCTTCCCACCCGAGCGGCGCCGACAGGGTAGTGCGGCCGGACAGGATCGACGAGACAAGTCCGAGTCGTGTCCGACGAAGATCACTTTTGCGAAGCGTGCGGGATGACGCGTTCGCGTAGGCAGCACAGGTGCGGCTGCGGTGGTGCACCCGGCGTGCGCATCCGTAACGCCTGTGACTTGCGTCACTTGATGACTCTTTGTGTGCAGGTCGGAGCGCTGTGGTGCAGGCGGTCGTCACTGACGGCGAAGACTGTTCGCCTCTTGGTTAACTCGAATGGCGTCATGGATCGGTGGAGTGAGTAAGAACGTACGTGCTCCTGCTGACGCACAACGAGGCGCGTCAGTAACCGACTTGAACGAAGGAGGGTCCGTGAGGCTCTTCAGGCCCTGGTGCGTGCTGGCAGCACTCGGCATCTACCGGTCGACCGAAGCGGGCGCCGGTGCGACCGTGCGCTGGACCGCTCGCATCGCCTCGCAGGCTCGCACGGAGCGCCGCTCCGATGTGTGCACCACAGCAACGCACTACCAGCAGCGCCTGTCCTCCCGGGAGCCTTGCGCCGGCCCCGGTTCCTGGCCGCGGTCGAGAGCTGCCCGCCCGGGGAGGCGCGGTGAACGATATGCCGGAACAGGAGGCGCGACCGGCCGAGCTCGACAGGGCGTTCGCGGAGTTCTTCGCTCTCCATAAGCAAGGCTTCCTGCGTGTCGCCGCGGCGCGTCTGCGCAACCTGCACGACGCTGACGAGGCCCTTATGGACGCGGCGATACAGATGCACCGTAAATGGCCGCGCATCGAGGCGCACAACAAGCCCATAGCGCTCGCCTACACCATCCTCAACGCGAAGATCACCGACTTCTATCGGCGCCGTGCCCGCTATGCCGGCCACGAAGTCCCTGTGGGGACGGACAGCACGGCATACCCGGACACCGTCAGCGTCGACGAGATAGTCATGCTTCGCGGCTACGAACCACTCGACCGCGCTCTGGCCGAACTGCAGGAACAGGCGCCGAAGCAGGCCGAATGTGTTCGTCTTTACCACCTCTCGGACATGGACTACGACGAGATCGCCACATTCCTCAACATCACGAAGGGGCAGCAAAGGCCAACACACACCTGGGCCGGAAGCGACTGCACGATCTCATGGATCTCCCCGAACCGGGGAAAGGGATTCCTGATGCTGGAAGAAACCCTGCGCGCCGAAGCGCAGGTGCTCCACGACATGCTCGGCACCCACGACACAGACGACTTCATGCGCCGGCTCGCGGTTCGCATCGCACGGGAGGCCGCACGGCCGCCCAGGGTGCAGACACCGACCGGGGCAACGCCGGCCGGTCAGGCAGACAGTGACGCAGAACCTGAACCGGCGGCGGTGCCGACGCCGCCCTCGTTCAGCGCCCAGCCGCATCCCTCGACGCGACCGCGCCCCTACCGGCGCCGGCGCCGGCGTCCCACTCCCATTGTCATGACCGACCCGGCGGCCCACCCGGCCGCTGTTCTGACACACGTCAGAAGCCTGTGCGAAACCGTGCTCTGCTCCAACGACATCGACACCCTCCTCGCCTTCGACACCTACTTCGACCGAGCGGGAGCGCGTACCTTCGCCTGCCTCCTCTACACCATCGACCATCACGAAAGCGCCCTGTACTGGTGGGGTTCGCGGCCGGCGCGGGAGATTCGCTGGCCGCCCACCTCCTCGCCGCCCACCACGCAGCCGTCGGTACTCCGCCCGACGCCCGGGTATGGCGGGCATTCGCCCGACTCCTCGGATACCGCAGTAGTCACCTGCCTCAGCCGGTCCGCTGGGGCAGTCACATCGACAAGGACTTCGCGCTCCGCGTACCGATGGAACCCGAACTGCGGGCGTTCCTCACTTACGACCAGCTGCCCGAAGCGCTCGTCCGGCACTGAGTCCACTGCCCGCGCCGGCACCTCCGCCGGGCGCCGGCGCGACAGCGGCCCTCCGGCGCTGACCACCCGGATCCGCGCTTCCGTTCCAAGAGACCAGCCTCCGCGCCAGGGGCCGTCCTGCCCTGCGCCTTCCACTTCAAGGAGCGTTCCATGAGCGCTGAACCAGAACCGAGCCCGACGTCGTTCTCGCCCAGTCCAGGAGCCCGCATGGTGCGATGGGCCCTCACCCGGCGCCACACCGCCACCAGCCAGCTGCTGCGCGGAATCTGCTACGGAACGGGCACTGCACTGGCAGGTGCCGTCAGCCTCTGGCTCCAGAACCGGCTGATGCCCTGACCGGGCCGCCCGGCCATGGGCATGCGAGCCCCGGCTGCCCAGCCGACCGAAGTGCTCGCCTGGTTCCGTGGGGAGACGTGGGCCGCGGGCCGGGTTCAGCTGGCGGCCGGATTCACCCTGGGGTGGCGCCCTGGGGTGAGACGCCAGAACCCTCAGCAGCCCGTCGCCCGGAAATCGGTCGACGGGCTGCCATCTGCGCTGCCATCTGCGCCCGGGAAACCGGCTCAGTCGAAGACGTAGGTCGTACCCAGAACTGCCGCGTGCTCCAGCACATCCTCCAGCGGATCGTCGACCTGTCCGACCTGTACGAGGCTCACACGCGGCGCGTTGTGTGAATCCGTGTGCGTCTCGTCGGCGAGCGCCGACCCCGATGGCACCCCACCGCCATAAGAACAGCACCGGACCCGACGACGAACCATCGGGCCAATGTCCGTGTCTGTTGTGCCTTCACTCTGTGTCCTTGTCCAATTCTCGACGGCTACGCCACCTGTTTCACCGTCTCAACCGTCGGCAGAGCCGAAGGCCACGCAAGATCATCCTCACGGAGGCAACTTGTGCCCGGCTCCATGCGCGTCAGCTGTTGGTGAGAGCGAAGCCGGGGTGGGCGCGGACGCCCTGTGGAGGGCCGGGTGCGGCAGTTGGTGTACGGACAGCACATCGTCGGCGTGATGTACGCCGACGAGCAGAGACTGTGTGGCTCCGCCCAGCCGCAGCCGCCGCCGGGCGGCGGCAGGGTTCGGGCGGAAGATTCCGCAGCGGCTTCATGAGGCCACCTCCAGCCCGGCGTCGTGCCCCTTGTCCCTGCTGCGCACCGAGGCGCTGGCGAGTACGGCGGCGACAGGCAGCAGCAGCCCACCGGCCACGATGATTGATGCGGTGATGCCCATCAGGTCTGCCGCCAGGCTTCCCAGGACCACACCGATGATGGTGAAGTTGACCATCAGGGCGTTGAGCAGCCCGACTCCGCGGCCGCGGAGCCCTCGGGCAGGTCTCTGATCAGGGTGTTGGCGACCGGCACCTGGAAGAGGCCGGATCCGATACCTGCCACCAGGCACCAGGCCAGTACGACGTTCAGGCCCAGGGGTCCCGCAGCCAGCCGGTCGGGGCGAGCAGCAGCAGGGAGGCTCCGAACAGCGCGATCGAGCCGATGAGCAGCCCCGGTCGGAGAACCGGCGTACCAGTGCGGGACCGGTCAGGGCCCCGACCACGCAGCCCGCGCCGAACCCGGCCTGTGCCAGGCCGAAGTCGAAGGCGGACAGCTCGAAGACATTGAGGAGTTGCGAGTTGAGATTGGTGGTGAAGAGCCCGAGGACGAGCATCACCGGGACCAGGACGACCGCGAGGAAACGCAATGAGGGCACCGCCCGGACTCCCTTGATGCCATTGCCAAGCGACTGCCAGTAGGACTCCCGGCCGCTGTCCGGTCCGGGGACCGGGACCTCGCGCAGCACCGCCATGCTGCTGAGCAGCACGGCCGAGATCACGAAGGTGGCCGCGTCGATGACGAAGACGACGCTGACGCTGCCGAACGCGAGGAGCAGACCGCCCAGGGCGGGGCCCACCAGGTTCAGCGTGTGGTTCGTGGACTGGAACAGCGCGACTGCCGTCGGGATGTTGTGTCCGCGGACGATCAGCGGGATCGCGGTGATCCGGGCCGTCTCGAAGAATGCCTTGGCGATGCCGGTGAGCAGGATCAGCACGAGGAGCAGCAGCGGCGAATCGCGGACCGGGATCATCGCCAGGACCAGTCCCACCCGGATCACGTCCGAGCCGATCATCAGCCCGCGTGCCGGGAAGCGGTCGGCCAGCGGACCGACGAAAGCCCCAGCACGCCGGAGGGCAACAACTGTGCGATGACCACGAGGGACACGTACAGGACCGGATTCGAGGTCTCGGTGGCCACCACGTAGATGAGAGTGATCTTGGTGATGGCATCACCGAGGAAGGACGCCACGACTGACAGCCAGTAGCGGATGTACGTCCGGTCCTTCAGGAGCTCAAGCACTGTCGACCACCTTGTTCAGCATCGTGGCGACACCCTTGAGGTACGGGTGGCGCATCATCGTGTAGTGACTGCCGGCGACCACCCGGATGTCGAGGAAGCCGTCGGCGGTCAGCAGTATCCGACTGAGCCCGGCTGATCATGTGGCCGGGCCACGAGGAATTCTCACGGGTCATGGGGCGGGTGCCGGAGCCATGTTCCGCGCTACTTCGCGTGCTGTGCGACCGAAGAGTTCGATCGCGCGGTTGCTGCCGTCGGACCGCCACATCAGGCTGTATCCAAGGGGCTCGTCCCCTCCACCGGAACGTAAACAATGCCAGGACGGCCGTGGTAAAGAGGCATGTGGGCCCCGGTGAGCAGCGCCCCTTGCCCCTGCGACGAGCATCAGCGCCTCCTGGAAGTTGGTGACGGACGGCCCCTGCTCGATCGGGATGCCGGTGGGTGTGTGCGCCGGCCGCTGATGCTCCTGCCAGTAGTCCGGAACGTCACCCTCAATGGTCAGCAATGGCACACCGGCCAGTTCCTCCAGCGTCACCGTGCTCCGGCAGGCCAGCCGATGCCCGGCCGCGACGGCCAGCACCCTGGTCTCGGTGAGCAGCGTCGGGCCGCGCGTCAGGTCGTTCTCGCGAGTGGGGTAGTCCGTCAGCTGGAGGTCGTAGTCGCCTCTGCGCAGCATTCCGTACGGGTCGCCGAGCGGTACCTCGCATACCTCCACGGCGAGTTCAGGATGGCTGGCGCGCAGCTTCTCGCTCGTCCGCATCACCATTTCTCCGGCCAGCGGCGTGGAGAAGCCGACATACAGAATTCCTTCGATGCCACGTGCTGCAGTGACCGCACGCGCCAGCGCCTCCTCGATACCCCGGTAGTGCGGTTCGAGGTCCTCGCGGAGACGGACTCCCAGGCCGGTGAGGGTCACACGGCGGCTCGTACGTGTGAACAGAGGTGCGCCGATCCGGCGTTCCAGCCGCTGGATGAGCTGGCTCACCCGGGCGCGCGAGAGATGCAGTCGGTCGGCGCTCCGGCCGAAGTGCAACTCCTCGGCGAGGACAAGGAAGGAATGGAGCTCGTTCTGGTCCACGCTCAGCTCCGGGATGCGTAGCAGGGATCGGTAAGTCTGGCTGAACAACCGTTGCGATCATCGCTGTTGTTCCCGGTTATGCGTGTGGCGAAGAATTGAGGCACCGAAACCGTCTCGTACTCCGGAAGGAGTCCACTGTCATGAGTTCGTTGAGTACGTCGAGAGACATGGACGCGCGCAAGTGGGGATCCTGCTCGTGCTGTGCGGCGCGATCTTCCTCGAAGGCGTCGATGTGGCCATGCTCAACGTGGCCCTGCCATCGATCCGCGCTGATCTCGGTCTGTCCACAGGCGAGTTGCAGTGGGTCATGAGCGCCTACGTCCTCGGCTACGGCGGCTTCATGCTCCTCGGCGGACGGGCGGCCGATCTGTTCGGGCGCCGTCAGATGTTCCTCGCCTGGCTCACCGTCTTCCTGCTCTTCTCGGGGCTGGGCGGCTTCGCCACCGAGGGTGGACGCTGATCCTGGCCAGATTCGTCACGGGAGTCGCCGCCGCCTTCATGACGCCCGCGGGCTGTCCATCATTACCACCGGCTTCGCCGAAGGACCTGAGCGGAACAAGGCGTTGCTGATCTACTCCGGCACGGCGGCGGGTGGCTTCACGATCGGACTCGTCGCGGGCGGGCTGCTCGCCGCCGTCGGCTGGCGGTGGGTCTTCTTCGCCCCGGTGGTGCTGTCCTTCCTCATCCTTGTCGCGGCCGTTGTCCTCGTCCCCGGTCGGCGCGTCCCGACCGGTCCGGAAAGCGGATCGACGCGGCCGGAGCGCTCACCGTCACCGCCGCTCTCGTGCTGATCGTTCTCGGGGTCGAGCGTGCGGCGCACGCAGGATCGTCCCGAGCCTGTCCGTACTGCTTGCCGGCCTGGGATTCCTCGTGGTCTTCCTCCTGGTCGAGCGGCGTTCCGACGAACCCCTGGTGCGCCTGGGGATCTTCCGCAGCGGCTCCCTGGTGCGGGTGAACCTCGCGGCGATGCTGTTCGCGGCAGGATTCTTCGGCTTCCAGTTCCTGGTGGTGCTGTACCTCCAGGAACTGCGCGGCTGGACTACGCTGCAGACGAGTTTCGCGATGCTGGTCATCGGTGTCGACGCGGTTCTCTCACCGACCCTCACCCCACGGCTCGTGGACCGTTTCGGCAGCGCCAAGGTGATCCTCGGCGGCCTCGTACTCGCGATCCTGGCCTACGGGCTGTTCCTGCCGCTGGGAGCGGACTGGAGTTACGGGGCGATGTTTCCGAGCCTGTTCATCCTCGGGCTCGCCTTCGCCCTGGCGTACGGCCCGCTCACCATCGTGGCCACGGAGGGGTCGCGGACGAGGAGCAGGGGCTCGCCGGCGGTCTCCTCTACACCGCCTTCCAGTTCGGTGCCGCCGTAGGTCTCTCCGCCGCCACTGCCGTCAGCGTCGCCGCCACTCGGGGACACTCCGGCCGCGATGCTGGACGGCTACCGGGCAGGGCTGCTCGTTCCGTTCACCGCGGCCGTCGTCGCCGCTGTCATCGGTGCCTTCGGCCTGCGATCCCGACGGTGCGGGTGCCGGCCGCGGCGGTGCGGGATGCGACCCTGCCCGCCGAAGTCCCCGTCTCCCACTGATCCTCGTGCGCTCCTGATTGGAGCGTGAGGCGGAAGCGTCGGGGCTGCGATCGTTTTCACCAGGCAGTACGGCGAAGGGCCGCCGGGCAGGGGCCCTCACCGCGATCACGGGTGATGCCGGCTGTTGTGGTCCGGGCCGTGGGTGACCCGGATTTTGACTGGCCGTGCGGCAGTTGTTCCCAGTCGGTCATGAAGACGGCCGCCAGTCCGTGCTTCTCGGCCAGGGCGATGAGCGTTTCGGCCCGGTAGTAGAAGTCCTCCCGCAACACCTGGTGCTCCTGGCCTTCCGTACGGTCGAAGGTGAAGTCGAACCAGCCACCGGGCGCCAGTATCCGGCCGACATTGGCCAGGCACTCGTCGATGACAGAGAGCGGGGAGTGGGAGAAGACGCTGTGCGCATGCACCACGTCGAAGTGCGCCTCGGGCAGGAAGCGCAGGGTCAGGTCGCGGACCGGGGTGAGCGTGGGAAGGCGCTTCTGCAGATCCATCCGGACCAGGGTGTCCTGTGCGGCGGCGAGAATATCGGGGAGATGTCGATGCCGTAGTAGTGCCCCGCCTCCAGGTGCCGGATGAACCGCCAGCCCGCCCGAAGGTTGCCGCAGCCGATCTCCAGCATCCGGTGCTCGGAGCGCAGACCATGGCCGATCAGGTAGTCGAACTGCATTGCCCCAGTGCCAGCCATCGTTCGTGGTTACGGCTGCCGACAGCCGCGTCCGGGTCTGCGCGAGTGTCGGAGCGCATCACCGCGCGGTAGTAGGAGACGTGGTCCGGCCAGCGGTGGCGCAGCCACGCGTCCCGGGCGGCTCGGACCAGGTGGCGTGGTACCCGCTCGGGGTGGCGCAGTGCGTAGGCCATGCGGTGCCCGAGGGCGGCGCGGTTGACGGTGACGTTCTTGGCAGGCATGCGGAAATGCTCCTTGCTCGGTACGGAGGAGGCGGGGACGCCAGGGTCGGCGGGTCTCCGTTCCAGGTTCGCTGCCGGAGCCTGGGCCCGAGGCAGTGAACCGGTTCGACTTCGGGGACGGTTCGGGGATGCCCTTGTCAGCCGATTGGGGTTGCGGCACCGTTACGGGCACGCTAAGGGCATCGAGTGCGTCAGAACTGTCTGCACTGTCTGCGAGGAGAGGCCAGGTGAGGCGATGAGGAAGTCTTCGCAGCGGCCGTGCCAATGGCCGGGCCAAAGGTCGTGCCCGTCGTGCCCGTCGTGCCGGTCATGCCCGTCGTGCTCGTCGGGTGAGCCTCGTCCGTCGTGCGGCCCGTGACGGCGGTGATCGGGCGGTGGGCCCCGGAGGGGACGAGCGGCAGGATCCGGACGGGCAGGCTGATCCCGGTGGGCGGGCCGGCCCCGCACACGGCCGATCCCGACGGCCGATGGCTGACAGTGGTCATGCACGCCGCCTTCTTCCTGCTGCTGGGCTCCTCGCTGGTCCGCTTCCTGAACCGCGCGCCGGGCGGCACCCGTACCACATGGGTCATCGCCCTGTTCGCCGGCTTCCTGCTGCTCTACGTTCTCGGCCGGCCGGCCGCACCGCTCCGCGCCCCGGCGCCCGGCCCACCGCCCGGCACCTGGTCTGGCTGGGCGCGGTCTCGTCCGTCTGGATCCTGCTGCTCGCCCTCGCACCGAGCGCCACGTGGTGTGCGATGCCGCTGCTGTTCGCCGGGCTGCACACGCTGCCTGCCCGGATCGCAGTGCCGGTGGTGGCCGGCTCACCGCGCTGGTCGTCGCCTCCCAAGTACGGCTGTCACATGGCTCGCTCAACCCCAACATGGTGGTCGCCCGCCGGCCATCGCTGCCGTCGCCACCGCCGTCCTGGTCCATCTGCAGCGTCAGGCCGCCCGCCAGCGCGTCCTGATCGACGACCTGGTCCGTACCCGTCGCAACCTGGCAGCCACCGAACGGAGGGCGGGCGTCCTGGCGGAGCGGCAGCGACTGTCCGCGGAGATCCATGACACCCTCGCCCAGAGCCTGTCCAGCCAGCAGATGCTGCTGCAGGCCGCGGAGCGCAGCATCTGGCAGGCCGAACCCGGCGTAGCCCGTGAGCATGTCCGGGATGCGTCCGAGATCACTTCACACAGCCTTGCCGAGGCCCGCCGGTTCGTCTCCGACCTGGCTCCGGCCGACCTCGCCGAGCACACCCTGGCTGAGGCCTTGAGTAAGCTCGCCGACCGCGGGAGCGGTGCCGGACTGGCAGTGGTCTTCCGCCTCGAAGGTCCACCGGCGCCTCTGCCCGAGCAGGCCGAGGCGGCGCTGCTGCGCATCGCTCAGGGTGCCCTGGCCAATGTGCGCGAGCATGCCGCGGCGACGCGGGCCGTGCTGACTCTGACCTTCCTGGGCGATCAGATCTCATTGGACATCGCCGACAACGGCCGCGGCTTCGACCCGGACGCCCCGCCGGCCCCGAGGCGAGCCGGGTGCGGGGCACGGGCTGCCGGCCATGCGGATCCGGGCGCGGCAGTCGGACGGCGTGCTTACCGTGGAGTCCGTTCCCGGCGAGGGCACCGTGGTGTCTGCCGCCGTTCCCCTTCCGCCGCTTGCCCCCAACACCCCGAAGGAACCCGCCCCGTGAGCTCACCGGACCCCTCCCCGCTGATTCGGCTGCTGCTGTGCGACGACCACGCCATGGTGCGGGCGGGCTGCGCGCTCCTGTCCAGCACCGAGGGTATGGAGGTGGTCGGTGAGGCGGGCAGCGGCGAGGAGGCACTCGCGATGGCTGCCCGCGTTCGGCCCGATGTCGTATTGATGGACCTTCAGTTCGACGATGGCATGGATGGCGCGACGGCCACCCGACGGTTGACGTCGGGCGGCGGAGGTTCGCCGGTCCCACGCGTGCTGGTGCTCACCACGTTCGACACCGACGCCGATATCACCCGCGCCATCGAAGCGGGAGCCATTGATACCTGCTCAAGGCCGAAAGGCCGGAAGAGCTGTTCTCGGCGATCCGCAATGCCGCGTCAGGCCGCAGCGCACTGTCGTCCCCGGTCGCCGATCGGGTACTGGCCGGGATGCGCAGCCCGCGCCCCGCCCTGTCCGAGCGAGAGCGCGACATTCTCCAGCAGTTGGCGCGAGGTCTGGGCAACCGGGAGATCGCCCGAGCCCTGTTCGTCAGCGAAGCCACGGTCAAAACCCACCTGGGACGGATCTACGGCAAGTTGGGTGTGGACAGCCGGGCGGGGGCGGTGGCGATCGCGAAGGAGCAGCGACTGCTGACCTGAGATCGGCCGCTCGCCGCATGACGACCGCATCGACCACCTCGTACTCCCACCCGTGCCGGCCCCGCTGCTCTGCCCTCGCAGGCGGTCGGCCTCCGGCGGTTCGTCGGTGGCTGCGGGTTGCGGTCAAACGGGCATGGGCATGCCAGATGCTGCGATGTGTCGTCCGGCATGCGCCGACCAGGAGGCAGCAGTGAAGAACAGAGCAAGGATCCGCCGGGCGTCTCTGGCCCTCGGCGGCGCGGTCATGCTGATCGTCGCCTCCGCAGGCAGTGCCTTCGCCGCCCCGCCCGGCGCCCTGCCCGCAAATGCCGACGGGCTGGAACAGAACTTCCAGCCCGCCTTCGACTACGACGGGGACGGCTGCTACCCCACACCCGCCATAGGCGCCGACGGAACCATCGCTCCCGGTCTCAACACCACCGGTGCCGTCAACGGAGCTGTCATGACGCCGAGGACCTGGACAACACCAACGGGTACGCGCGCTCCAAGTGCAACAACGGCTGGTGCGCCATCATGTATGGCCTCTACTTCGAAAAGGACCAGGCGGTGGCCGGCAGCGGCCTCGGCGGGCACCGCCACGACTGGGAGCACGTCGTGGTGTGGGTGCAGAACAACGAGGCCCGGTACGTATCCACCTCTGCGCACGGCAATTTCGACGTCTACGGCAGTGACCGGATCAGCTGGGACGGCACCCATCCAAAGGTCGTCTACCACAAGGACGGCGTGAGCACGCACTGCTTCCGCCCGGCCGGATCCAATGACGAGCCACCCGAGAACCACTCCCGGAGCTGGCAGTTCCCTCACCTCGTCGGATGGAACGGCTATCCCGAGGGGCTCCGCGACAAACTGTCCCAGGCCGACTTCGGCAGTGCCGTCTTCGGCCTCAAGGACGGGAACTTCAACTACCACCTCGAGAAGGCCCAACCGGCCGACATCCCATTCGACCCCAATGCCTGAGGCATGTTGGTTGCTCAGGGCGCTCGCTACCGGCAGTGGCCGCTGCGGTAGGGAGGTGACGCCTGCGTGTACCCGCTTCTGGGCTCTGCGGGCCCGGTCGCCGGTGGCGGGCACGCGGGTGGCAATAGGCGGAGTCCTTGCGATGGGCTGTCACCAACAGGGCACCGGTGGAGAGTGTGGTTCGCCAAGGCCCGTGGGTGCCTTGGCGGTCCGCGGACCGGTCTACCGCTGCCCGACCCGCTGCCGCCCCGTCTGCCGGGAGTCGGCCACGATCGAGAAGGCGTAGTCGGTCATGCGGTTCTCGTACGCGCGGATCGCGTCCATCAGCGGTTCCCCGTACGGGCTGCGTCGGAAAGGGCGCGAGCGAGTTCACCGGCGTCGCGAATGGCGGTATTCGCACCCATCGCCAGGACCGGGCTCATCGCATGGATCGCGTCGCCGATCAGCGTCACCGGGCCGGACTCCCAGACCGGCACGGGGACAGCCGTGGAGATCCGTAGTGGGAACAGGGAACCGGTGTCCCACAGCCCCAGCAGCCGGTGGACGTCCTCGTGCCAGTTGCCGCCCAGTACTTCCAGGGCGACATCGCGCAGTCCTGCGGGGGCGAGGCCGCGCAGTTCCTCGAAAGAGGGCATCCTGGGTGGTCGGCCGGAGCGCCGACCATGCATGCGACGTAGTCGCCGACGGGGACAGGCCCGCAGGCGGGGTATGGGCCGAGCCGGCCTGATCAGGCCGATTGCTGAACTCCACTGGGCCCAGGCCCAGGTGTGGATGGCCTGGGCCGCCGGTTACCACCGTGAAGATGCTGTCGAAGACCCAGTCCGGGATGCCCGCCCGGGTGCCCCTCAAGCGGGATCTTGCCGTAGACCAGCCGCAGGCCGGCGTCTTCGACCCGGGCGTCAGGCAGCAGGATTCGGCGCACAGCAGAGTTGACGCCGTCCGCACCGACCAGAAGGTCGGCGCTCGCGGTGCGCCCGTCGGCGAAGCGCGCCGTGACCGTTCCGTTTGCCTCGTGCTGGTAGGCCACCAACCGCGCACCGTAGTGCACGTGATCGCGCAATCCCGAGAGCATGACCTGACGCAGTGTCGGGCGGTTGAACGCGCGTGGGCCCGACGCGTTCCCCGTACCGGAGCTGCTGAGCGCCGCCTTGTCCGCCAGGACGTCCAAGCGGCGGTTGCGGACGGACACCCGCGCCGGCGGTGCGGCTGCGGTTGCCAGGCAGAGCTCGAACAGCGGGGCAGGCAGGCAGTGTTCCAGCCCGGTCAGGCCGGGCTCGTCGAGCTGGATGCGGTAGCCCTGCGGGCGGGCGTCTGGTGGACATCGCGTTCGTAGACGGCGACGTCAAGGCCTTGCGAGCGCAGACCGTGAGCGAGCGCGAGGCCGCCAAGCCAGCGCCAATAATGATCACACGATACGGATTATGCACAGTTCTCTGCCTTCGTTCATGATGACGAAGGAAGCACCGGCGTTCCTGGGAAGGAACCAACACCGCATGGGGCGCCGCTCAGAAACACCATTCGTGAGCGAGTTTTCGCGCATTCCAACTAGCGCCGACTACGCTAGCATGCCCTCGCCCGGCCTGACCGCTGCGCGTACAGCGCTTGGCCGACGGCCCCTGGCGAGGACGGCGCCCGCATCCGTTCTTGTGTTACCTGCCCGAGCGCCTTGGCCCGCCCGGCGAACGCGTCGAGAAGGAACTCCACGAGCGGCTGGGCGAAGCGCCCTCCTTGCTCGCCCGGCCGACGAGTCGGGAGCAGGAGGCTCAGCGGGCCGGCAGGTCCTGGATCGCCGCCATGATCTCCTCGGGTGTCTCCTCGGCCATGAAGTGCCCCGCTCGGGTCAGCCGGCGGTGCCGGGCCTCCGTTACCGACATCCGTCGGCAGCCGGGGCGGTCACAGCGAGCCGGGTGCCGCGGGTCCGGTCCGAGGACGGGCCCGTCTCGATGGTGAACTCTCCCGGCTCCACCGCACGTTCCAGCGAGCGGGTGACGGATGCCAGAGTGCGTGCCTCCACAGGGAAGGAGACCTCGGCCCGTTCCCCGGGCGCCAGCTCGATCCGGACGAAGCCGCGCAGTTCACGGACCCGCGGCCATGACGTCCCGCCGAGTACCTGGCGCACATAGAGCTGCACCGTCTCCTGTACGGACCTGCCGCCCGTGTTGTGCACCTCCACTGTGCACAGGAGCGGTTCCACCACTGCGCGGGCGCTTCCGGATCGAACTCCGCCGCAGCGACGGATGCGCGGGAGAGCAGGGGCGCGCCGTACTCGACCGATGTGTAGCTCAGGCCGTGGCCGAACGCGTGACGTGCGGTGGCGGGCTGGTCCACATAGCCGCGGTAGCCGTGGTCCTTCCCGTTGTAGAAGACCGGCAGTTGGGCAGCCGACCGGGGCACCGAGACGGGCAGCCGGCCCACCGGGTCCGCCGTGCCGAACAGTACGTCCGCCACCGCGCGCCCGCCCCACGGGCCGGGGTACCAGGCGCTCAGCACCGCCGCGGCCCGGCCGGAGAGATCCGGCAGCGCGTGCGGACGGCCCTGAACCAGCACCACGACGACGGGGTCCCCGTCGATACGACCGCGTCGAGCAGCGCGGACTGTCCTTCGGGAAGCCCGAGTCCGGCCAGGTCCACGCCTTCACCGCAGGTCATTTCCACTGGGTTGCCGGAGGCGACCACGGCCGCTCCGTTCGCGTCGAAGCGCGTCCCCGCGGCCCGCGCGCTCGAACCGCCCAGGACCACCACCGCGACGTCGGCGCCCGCCGCGAGCGCGACCGCGGCGGGAGGTCCGTCAGATCGCCGCCGACGAGATCGCAGCCACGGCAGTGCGCGACCTCCGTGACGTCCGGAGCCGCGGCAATCAGACCGTCGAGGATGCTGATGCCCGCACCTGGCCGCTGGGGCGCGGTGTAGTCGCCGATCTGCTGCGGTACGGAGTCGGCGTTCGGGCCGATGACCGCGATCCGTCCGATGTGGCCGGTGAGCGGGAGCGTCACGCCGTCGTGCGCGAGGAGCGTGACGCATTCCCGGCTATGCGCTCGCTCAGCAGTTCCGGTCCCGGAGCCGGTGCGCGCTCTCCGGTGTACGGGCGCTCGAAGAGGCCGAGGCGGAACTTCAGCGCCAGGACCCGTCCGACCGCGATGTCGAGGGTGCTCTCGTCGAGCAGGCCCTGCCGCACCGCCTGCTCCAGCCGGGGAAACAGTCGTCCCACAGACTCAGGTCGGTTCCCGCCTCCAGCGCCAGCGCGCCGGCCGCCACCGGATCCCCGGCCAGCCGCACCAGGCGGTCGAGCGCGAGCCCGTCGGCCATCACCAGACCGGTGAACCCCATCTTTCGCGAAGGATCCCGGTCAGCAGTTCCCGGTTGGCCGCGCACGGGACGCCGTCGAACTCGTTGTACGCCGCCATCACACCGGCCGCCCCGCCCGGACCCCGGCCAGCGCAGCCTCCAGATGGATCTCGTGCAGTTCTCGGCTGCTCAGCTCGGTGGCCGCGCTGTTGCGTCCGCCGACCGTGGCTCCCTGCCCGGCGAAGTGCTTGAGCACCACAGCGGCACGGTCCGGCCCGAAGGGTCGGCCGGCGGCCCCTGGACGCCGCGCACCAGTGCTTCGGTGAACCGCGCCGCCAGATACGGATCCTCGCCGAAGCACTCCTCCGAGCGGCCCCAGCGCGGATCGCGCACCAGGTCGAGCGCGGACACCAGCGCTACATGGCCGCCACGCGAGCGCAACTGCGCGGCGGCGAGGGCGGCGGCCTCCTCGTACAGCTCCGGGTTCCAGGTGGCGCCGACCGCCAGGTTGACCGGCAGCAGGGTGCCGTCCAGTGCCTGGAGGCCGTGTGGCATCTCCTCGACCAGCAGGACGGGGATCCCGAGCCGGGTGTGCTCCACCACGTGCCGTTGGACGGCGTCGGATACCCGGGCGCCGTCCGCCGCGCCGACGCCCGTAGCCGCCGTCACACCCGACCAGGGATCGGCGCGCTGCAGCCCGTACAGCGCGCCCATCCCGTCGTAGGCCGCCACCTCAGTCCGGAACGCCTCGGTCAGCCGGTGACCCGAGGGGTGCGTTCGTACGCGTCCCACCCGTACATCCGCTGGTTGACCTGGCCCACCTTCTCGGTGAGTGTCATCCGCGCCAGCAGGTCACGCACCCGGTCGGCGACGGGCGATGCGGGATCACGGAAGAGCGGCTCGGACATCGGATGGCTCCCATTCACGGGGCAGGTCAGGGCGGATATGCGGTACGGCGGCGGGTCAGCGCAGTTCCAGGACGCGCACCCCGTACGGGCGATCACCACGTCCGCACCGGCTCGCCGCCGGCGAGCTCGCACAGCTGACCGTCCGCCGACGGGCGGACGGTCAGCTCCTGGTCCGACTGACTCACCAGCCATACGAAGCGGGCACCGTCCTCGCGGACCAGGGTGTCGGCCGCGACGTACGGAGTGCCGACCGTCACCAGCTCGCGGCACCCGCGAGTTCGGCGAGCGCCGCGTACAGCCGGTGCGTCTGCTCCGGTTGGCGCGGGCCGTACGGGCGGCCATGTGCTCCAGCGGATAGGTGGCCAGGACCGTACGGCCCGCACCCGTGTCGTGGCACAGCAGCGCCGGGCGGCCGTGTGCGTCGGTGGCGACGACCCGTGCGCCGTCCGGGACGACAGGCAGGTAGGCGCGGCTGTCCTCGTTGCCGGCGACCGGGAAGGCCAGGGTCTCGCCCGCGGCGATGGAGCCGAAGTCCTCGGTGAACGTCATCTCCAGGACGTCGTCCTCGATCGGCTCCGCGACACCGTAGGAGAGCTGGAGCTCCACCCCGAACAGTCCGTCCAGGTCGTGGAACCACGGACCGCGCGTCCCCGGGTACTCACCCGAGCAGAACGACAGGTAGACCGTGGCGCCCTCGCGGGCCCTGCGCTCCAGCGTCCGCCGAGTGCGCGTGGTCAACTGCCGTGTAGAGGGCAGCAGATAGAGTGCCGCGTCCTGAGGCAGGCCGTCCGCCTCGCGGGCGAACGCCACGGGCAGGTCCGCTCCGCGCGCCGCCACGTACCCCTGGTGCAGTGAGGTGAAGATCAACGGCCGGTCGGCGGGCCGGCTGTAGGGTAGCCGCGCTCCAGGAAGGCGGGGACGACCAGGGCTGCGTCGGCGTCCGTACGGCGGCAACGGGCGAAGTCGACCTGCTTCAGCACCTCGGCGAAGTCAGCCAGCTCCCGCAGCGGTTCCTTCGGCCGGCCGGCGTGGTCGGTGATCCCGAAGTGCATCTCGAAGGGTGGTGGTCGTACGGTGACTGCTCCCAGAGGTCGTCGTAGTCCGTGTTGTTCCAGGCGATCCAGCCGGTGGCACCGCCGAGCAGCGAGTTGTGCAGGGTCTGCCGGTAGAACACGCCCGCGTTCGCCGCCGAGACCGTGTCGGTCGAGACCCCGAACTCCTCCAGTACCACCGGCTGACCGGTGACGGCGGCGAGTTCGCACTCGAACGCGGCGCGGTAGTGCTGGCGCGGCCGGTCGGTGTCCGAGCGGTAGACGTGCGGCCCCACGAAGTCCACGTACTCGGCGGTGTCCCGCAGTGAGAAGCCGTTGTCGCGGCCCGTCACCTCGATGCCCCATGCACCGTCCCCGAGCGACACGGGCTGGGTGCCGCCCGCCGCGCGTACCGCGTCGCACATGAACTGCGCCCAGGCGGTGACGACATCGCTGGAGGGAGGGTCCACCTGGTAGATCCGGCCGTAGCCGGGCATCTCGTTGGTGATCAGCCAGCCGGTGACCGCGGGTGGTCCTGAAGCGGCGGGTCATCTGGGAGACGAACCAGGCCTGCCGCCCGACGAGCCACACGTCCTCGTACAGATCACGGTTCCCGCGCCAGGCCGGGTCCCAGTTCTCGCCCGACATGTGGCCGACGATGAAGGTGGGAATCGTCCCCATGCCCGCCTCGGTGTGGGCGTCCAGGAAGTCGCGGAAACGGTCGCACAGGTCCTCGTCGATCCGCCCGGGCTCCGGATGGAAGTCGGGCCAGTAGAAGAACGACCTGGTCATGTTCAGTCCGTGGTCCCGCAGGACGGCCAACTCCTCGCGAACCGCCTGTGGCTCGTAGTCCCGCCACATCAGTGGTCCGCCGGTGCGGACCAGAAGTTGGCGCCGATCCAGGGGAGAACGGCGGAGTCATGGGTGAGCTGAGCGCTGTGGCGTCGCATGGTCCTTCTCTGACCTTTTCGATGTGCAGGGGATCGGTGGCCGCGGGCCGGGCGGAGTATGCCCGGTGGGCCGCGTGCGGTGCGGGCGCAGGAGCCATGGTTCAGGACGCGGACGGCAGGGGACCGGTCGACTCCCGTACGACCAGGCGCGGACGTCCGTCGAGGGCCGGTGGGAGTACGTCCTCACCGCACTGGACGAGCAGGGCGCGGGCGGCTGCCGCACCGACCCGTTGCACCTGCTGGTCCACGGTGGTGAGCCGGGGTGCAGCCAGCGGCCGAGCGGCAGATTGTCGTACCCCACCACCGACACGTCCCCGGCACCCGGAGTCCGGCGCGCTGGGCAGTACCGATGCCGCAGACGGCCATGGAGTCGTTGGGGAACACCAGGGCAGTCGGCCGGTCGGGCAGGGCCAGCAGTTCCTCGGTGACGGCGACGGCAGCCTCCTCCGTGAAGTCGGTGTGCCGTACGGCGGCGGGCCGCAGTCCCGCCTCGGCGAGGGCCTCCTCGAAGGCGGCCCGCCGCAGCCCGTGTGCACCAGCTCGGCCGGGCCCGCGATGTACGCGATACGCCGGTGGCCGAGCTTCAGCAGGTGCGCTGCGGCCTCACGGACACCGGCGCCCTGCTGCCCGAGGCCGATTCCGGGCACCGGCGACGCGGGGTCCGGTGCGCCCAGCAGGACGGCGGGCAGCCCGAGGCCCCGCAGCAACTCCGGGCGCGGGTCGTCCGCCCGCGCGTCGGTCAGCACCGCACCGTCGATCCGGCCCTCGGCGACCAGCCGTTGGTACAGCGCGCTCTCCTGGGTGATGCCGGCGACCAGGTGAAGCAGCAGACCGTAGCCCCGGGGAGCCAGTTCGCCCTCCAGACCGGTGATCAGTTCGCTGAAGTGCGGGTCGGTCCCGAGCAGATCCGTGGGGCGCCGGACAACGAGCGCGATGGTCCGGGTCCGTGCCCGGCGCAGGGCCGTCGCGGATGCGCTGGGAGACCAGCCGAGTTCGGCGGCGGCGTCCAGGACCCGGCGCCGGGTGGCCTCCGAGATCCGGCCGGTGCCGTTGACGGCCTGGGAGACCGCGGCGGTGGACACTCCGGCCGCGGCGGCCACGGCCTTGATCGTGGGCCGGACAGCTCCTTCGGTGCCCGCCCGGGCGCCCGGACGTTCCCGCGTTCTTGAGACGTTCCTTCACATCTTCACCGAACCGTTGACGAGAGCCTGCTGCATGCGCTTCTGGAGCACGGTGTACACCACCCAGACCGGGACCAGCGTCAGTACCGTGCCCGCGGTCAGAATGCCGTAGTCGGTGCCGGTCAGGGACTTCAGGGTGGGCAGGGCCACCTGCACGGTGCGCTGCTCGGGGTCGGGGCCGACGATGACGAGCGAGTAGAGGTACTCGTTCCAGAAGGTCAGGAAGTTCAGCAGGAGGATGGTCGCGATCCCGGGCATGCACATCGGCGTGTAGATGTGCCGCAGGACGGCGAAGGTGGACGCGCCGTCCAGACGCGCTGCCTCCTCCATCTCGCGCGGGATGGTCCGCATGAACTGGACCAGGATCACGACCGAGAGCGGCATCGCCGTGGCCGGCAGGAACAGCACCATGAAGGCCCGGGTGTGGAACAGTCCGGTCGCGGCGGCGAGCAGGAACGTGGGGAAGAGCGCGGCGAACGTCGGGACCAGGAAACCGAGTGAGAACACCCGCTCCACGAAGGCGCCGAGCGGTCCCTCGGTACGGGCGATGGCGAAGGCCGCCGGAATGGCCAGCGCCAGTGTGAGAGCCAGGGCAAGCACTGTGACCAGCGCCGAGTTGACGACGGCAGGTCCCAGGTCCGCGGAGGAGAACGCCTCCCGAAGTTGTGCAGGGACAGAGAGGACGGCAGGGAGAAGGGGCTCCCGAAGATCTGGTCGTTCGTCTTGAACGCCGAGACCAGCAGGTAGTAGAGGGGACCACCAGTAGCGCCGCGTACAGCCAGGCGAGGATGTGGGCGGGCAGCCAGGACCTTCCGAACTTCATGGAACCGCTCCGATCAGTAGTTCTGGCGGAAGACGCGACGGATGGTCAGCAGCCCGGCCAGACCGACCAGGAACAGGACCACGCCGACGGTCTGGCTGTAGCCCAGATCGGCCGCGATGAACGCCTTCTGGTACACGAGGAAGGACAACGTTGTCGACGAGCTGCCCGGGCCGCCCTGGGTGAGCAGCAGCACGTTCTGCGCGGAGCCGAACAGCGTCCACAGGAACTGAAGCATCGTCACGACACCGACGAAGTCCCGGATGATGGGGAAGTGGATGCGCCACATGGCGCGCCAGTGTCCGGCACCGTCGAGCTGGGCGGCCTCACCGACCTCGTCGGGCACGCTTCCCAGCCGGGCGGCGAACAGCACTGCTGTGAAGCCGATGCCGCTCCACACGTCGAGGACGATCAGACAGAGCAGGGCGGTGGACGGCGAGGCGAGCCAGGCGTCGGTCAGCGAGCCCAGGCCGACCTTGTCCAGCCCGCCGTTGAGCAGCCCGTCCGGAGAGGACGGCGTAGAACACCATGGCCTTGGCCGGGGTGGAGATCAGGCCGGGGATGAAGAGCAGGTACCGCAGAGCGCGGTGACCCGGCGGCTTCTGTGCGACGTAGTACCAAGCATGTACGCGCCCACGACCATCAGGGCAGGGCTACGGCGAGATGGATCGTGGTGTTGCCCACCGACTCCCAGAAGACCGGGTCGTCGAAGACGGTACGGATGTTGCCGGAACCGGCGAAGGACACCGGCTGCAGCATGCCCGGCCAGTGCAGGGCGGCGATGACGAAGATGGCGACCAGCGGGCCGACCATGAAGACGAGGTACCAGACCAGTGCCGGCACGGCGAGGACGACCCGCCCTGCTTGCGGCGCGAGGGAGTGGCGGGGGTGGCGACGGGGGTCCGGCCGGTGGACCGGAGCGCCGCCCGGGCGGACGAGAGCAACGTCATGAGGGACTCGCAGAGGGCTCGGGCGCGCGGATCAGGCCGTGCGGTAGGCGGATTCCAGGGCGGAGCGCACGGCGGCCGCGCTCGTCCCCGGGTGAAGGCGGTGCTGGTCGCCGTGATCAGCGGCTGGGTGGCTGTCGGGGGACGTACAGATCCGGCAGGAGGACCTGGCCGACCCGGTCACCGAGCTGCTGCGCCTTGGCCACCAGGGGAAGTCCTTACTGATCGTGTCCGTCACGAGAGCCATGTCCCGTCCGCTCTCGGTGATGAAGCGCGAGACCACTTCGGGCCGGTACATGAAGCGCAGGAACTTCTCGACCGCGGGCAGCTTCTTGACGCCGTTGGGGCTGATCCAGAAGCCGATGAGGGTGTAAGAGCGCAGGATCGTGGGCCTGTCGTGCGAGGCGCCGGGGCCAGCGGCCAGCCGCCGATCTCGCTGTGTCCGGCCGGCCCCGCGGGATCTTCGCCAGCGCCGAGGACATCGCGGACTGGATGGCCGCCGCCTCGGTGTTGTACTGCGTGGTCATCGTGTCGGAGGTCAGCCCCTGCGCCTTGTCGGCGAAGACACCGGCTTCGCGCAGCTGGACGAAGTAGTCGATGCCTGCGCGGGCACCCTGCTGCCGCTGAAGTCGCCGGTCGTATAGACCTTCCTGGCCTCCTCGGGCGTGAGGAAGGTCTGGATGATCTGGGCCAGCAGCTTCTGTCCCGTCCAGTCGTTGCCGCCGACGGTGACCGGGCGATGCCCTTGGCCCGCAGCTTGCGCGCGGCGCCGATCAGCTGGTCCGCGGTGGTGGGAACGGAGCCGACGCCGGCCCGTTCCAGCAGGGCGGTGTTGTAGGCGACGGGCCAGTTGGTGGCGAAGTACGGGAAGGCACGCAGTCTGCCCTTGCCGTCGGTCCACTCCTCCAGCGCGGCGGGCAGGACGCGCTCGCGCAGCCCCCAGTCGTCGAGATAGCCCTTCACATCGACTGTGGCCCCGACATCGGTCCAGGCCAGCGTCTTGTCGTAGAGATTCACCATGACCACGTCCGGCTCCTTGCGGGCCAGCCGGGAGGTCTCGTACACCTGCGGGAGATCGTCGCCGTTGACGAGGTTCTTGACCCGGAGGTCAGGGTTTTCCTCGTGGAACGCCTTCACGACGGCCTTGTAGGTGGGAGAGCCCGGTGCGGTCGTGCCGAGCTGGGTGTGCACGAGCAGGGTGCCGGGGTCGGAATCGGCCGAGGCGAGCGAGGAACAGCCGGACAGAGCGGGGAGTGCGGTTGCGGCGGCGAGGCCGGAGCCTGCTGCGAGGAAACCGCGCCGACTCAGAGATGAGCGCACAGCGGGATGTCTCCAACCAGAACGTTAACCGTGTTGGTTAATCGATGTACCAGTGGGCTGCGAGAAACCTAGAGGCACTATCCGTAATGGTCAACCCCGGTTGCGCATGCCGAATAACCAGACATATCCGGCGGGTTGGGGGTCTGAGCGGCTGGCGAGCGGACGTTCGCCGGTTCGGCCTCTGTGGCAGCCGGGACCGGCCGTTGGCACCGCGGCGCGCTACATTCCCTGGGACAATGGCCGGATGCTCCCAACGCCTGCGCTGCTTACCGATCACGAGCTGGAATGCTCCGACGTGGTCGCCAACAACACCATGAACCGTGAGCGCGGCCTCGCCGGTGTCAACAGCTACGCCCGCGAGCTCGGGGTCGATCCGGTCGCCCACCTGTCGGCCCTCTCCACATCGCCGTCCTGGCTCGACCTGTGCAGCGGCGAGGGCGTGCGCTGTGTGAAGCGGCTGCCCGGTTGCCGGCCTCCGCCGTGCTGACCGGCATCGATCTGGTGGGCCCGCTCGCTGCCGCTCCGGCGCCGCCCGGGTGGAGCTCGTCACCGCCTCGGCCGCGACCTGGACGGCTCCGCGTACCTACGACCTGATCACCTGTGTCCATGGACTGCACTACGTCGGCGACCGGCTTGCCCTGCTCTCCCGCGCGGCTTCCTGGCTCTCCCGCAGGGCTGTTCCTCGCTCACCTCGATCCGGAGTCGATCCGCTGGGCCGACGGCAGTTCAGCTGCCCGCCCGGTGCTCGCGGCCCTGCGAGCGGTGGGTTTCACCTACGACGCACGCCACCACCGGCTCGCTCTGCGCGGACCGTGCACAGTCCACCTGCCCTTTCGGCACCTCGGCGCGGACCCCATGCCGGGCCCAACTACACCGGCCAGCCCGCCGTTGCCTCGTACTACGGCCGGCTTCCTGAGCGTCCGGTCCGTCAGCTGCGCTGTCGCACTCGTGGAATTCACCCCGGGCCGGTTGGCGTACGCCCAGTGGTTCCGCTGAGGAGGTTCCCGCACCACTAGCGTGAGGCATCTGGCGAATGCTCCACCCTCTTGGAAGGTGTGCGATGTCCTTGCTCACGTCCCCGCCCGTAAAGCGGGCGCTGCGCCCGTCCTCACGGCACTGGACCGCAGGATCAAGCGACTCGCCAGTGCCGAGAACGCCGGCCTGCGCAGGAGTTGGAGCAGACGCGGCAGCAGCTGAGCAGTGTCCCGTCGACCGGCTACGCCATCGAATTGCTGCTCGGCCGCACCGGTCGGGGCAGCCATCGGATGCCGACCAGGAGCCAGATCGGGAAGCTGGCGGGCGAGGTGCGTGACGTCACCGGCGTGGACTCCGCCGAGCGCCAGATCCATCTGGCCTACCGCACCCTCGTCGTGCTCGAGGCGCTGGGCGCCGGCCGGGTGGCGGGCGGCACGATGAACATCGTCGGCAAGCTGTCCACCATCCCGCTGCTGAAGCCGCCGAACGACGAGGTGCTGGAGATCGGCACCCTGCACGGCCTGTTCGCCACAGGGCTCGCCCGACGGCTCGTCAGCGCCGGCCACACGCCCAGCCTGACCATCGTCGACCCGTTGGCCGACGTCCAGCTCCAGCCCGGTCACATCCTCGGCTCCGACCCTTCGGGCACCCCGATCGCCGAGCAGGTGGTACGCGCCAATCTCACCCTCTCCGGCCTGCCCGGGAACGTATCCGGCTGCAACGCGGATTCTCCGGCGACCCGGAGGTCCGCTCCCATGTCTCGGACCGCGAGTACGGCGTCGTGATCATCGACGGTGACCACTCCGAGGACGGCGTACGCGAAGATCTCCGATGGGCCGAGACGATCACGGCGAGCGGCGGTGTCGTCGTCCTGGACGACTATATGGACAAGGCATGGCCCGGGGTCGCCGCCGCAGCGGACAAGCACCTTGCGGGCGACACCCGCTTCACTCTGATCGGCCGCACCGCGACCTCCGGCTTCCTCCGCGCCCAATGACAACGGCCGGACCGCTGCGATGCGGCAGCGGGGCGTGCGAAGGCGGGACCTGATCAACACTGCCCCGCTTCCGGACCGGCTCGTCGGCTCTGTCACCGCAGGGGATCTGGATCGGTCGGTTTCCAAGGTGGTCCTGGACCTCAACTGACTCCGGGCGAAATCCAGGCGTCCGCCCGCCGGGCCGGATAGCGGGCGCTTCGGCAACCGCACCAACTGGGCGGTCAGTTACGCAACAGCAGAGTGAGGCAGGCGACGACGACGCCGAAGGTGGCCGCGGCGATGCCCAGGAGAGGCGATGGGTGCGCAGGCCCGGCAGCAGCCGGTCCGCGGCAATGCCGCCGGGGCCGGTGAGCGTGATCGTCAGGGCGGCCAGGGCGAGGAACAGCTCGTACTCGATGCCGGTGGGGGCGAAGAACCCGCCGCCCACTTCACCGCGAGGGCGTTGATGAGAGTGCCCAGGACGGCGGCTCCGGCGAGCGGGGTGAGCAGGCCGAGGGCGAGGCCGAGGCCGCCGAGCGTCTCGGTCAGTCCGGCCACTGCCGCGAACGTTTCGGGGAGGGGTAGCCGGATGCGGCGAAGAACTGTCCGGTTCCCTCGATGCCGCCCCGCCGAACCAGCCGAAGAGCTTCTGTGCACCGTGCGCGGCCATTGTCAGGCCCAGGGCCAGGCGCAGTACCAGTAGCCCTGCGTCATGTGCTGTACGGGTGGATGCGGCCGGGGCGCCTCCGGGGCGGTGGGGCGGGGAGGGTTGCTTCTGAGGTCACGTGGGGTCTCCTCGCGATCGGACGCTGCTCGGTGCGCGCTGCGCCGGGCCACGCCGGAACAGAGCTTGAAAGTTCAACATAACCGCTCGCCCGATATGCTTCAACTTTCAAGCGTTTCGTGTCGGCCACTGAGAGTTCCGGTGCGGACTCGCTGCGGTGCGTCAGTACGGTGCCTCGCCGGTGCGGGTCACCGGTGGTGACGAAAAGTCCAAGTGCCGCAGCGGTTCTTCCATATGCACCGTCAGCTGAGCGGGAGCAGTCTGTGGGCGGCCATACCCCCACTGGCAGGCGCACAGCGGCGCCGTCTCCGCCTGGACCAGAGCCCTCGCGGAATCGCGCCGGCCGTGCGCCCGGTCCAGAGATCGGATGAAGCTTGATGAGAACCAAATCGCTTCCGGGCCTGGTGGCCGGTGTTGTTGCGGCGCTCGCGATGGCCGGAGCCGGCAGTGTCCTGGGACGGCCCCGCAGTGGCCGCCACCGGAGCGCACTATGTCGACTGCTCGGCAGCGGCCGACGGCACCGGCTCGGCCGCGTCACCCTGGAACACGCTCAGCTCGGCGAACGCCCACACCTTCGGCGCAGGAGACGAACTGCTGCTCAAGCGTGGCACCCAGTGCGCCGGGCAGCAGCTCGCTCCGAAGGGCAGCGGAAGTGCCTCGGCTCCGGTCGTCATCGACACCTACGGGCAGGGCGCCAAGCCGGTCCTCGCCGGCCAGGGCAAAGTGACGGATGTCGTACTGCTGCGCAACCAGCAGCACTGGCAGATCAACAACCTGGACATCAGCAACACCGGTGCTACGGCGGCGAAGCGGCGTGCTGTCCACATCGTGCTGGAGGACTTCGGTACCGGGCAGTCCTACCTGCTCAACGGACTCGACATCCACGACGTCAACGGCGATCCCGCGAAGAAGGACGACGACGCCAGCGCCGGAATCTTCTTCGAGGTACTCGGAAGCACCACCCGACACACTTCGACGACGTACGGATCACCAACAACACGATCCGTTCCGTGGACCGGTACGGCATCCAGTTCTGGACCCGGTGGATGACCCGGCCCGAACTCGCCAACGAGAACTGCGGCAGTACCTGCGGGTCCTGGACCCGCAGACGGGAGTGCGGGTCACCGGGAACGCGCTGTCCGACATCGGCGGCGACGGCATCGCCATGCACCACACCTCCGGCGCCATGGTTGAGAACAACACGCTGGCCGGCTTCCAGCGCCGCGCACCGCAGTGCAGCGCCGGTATGTGGGGCTGGAACACCCAGGACAACACGTTCCAGCACAATGAGATGTCCGGTGGTCACGGGACCTGTGACGCCCAGGGAATGGACCTCGACGAGGGCAACGTCGGCACGGTCTACCAGTACAACTACAGCCACGACAACGACGGCGGATTCGTGCTGATCTGCAACGGCGCCGGATCCACGACAACCCGCAACGTCTTCCGGTACAACATCAGCCGCAACGATGGCGGGAGATCTTCGACTTCGTGTGCGGGAAGGTCACGGACACGCAGGTCTACGGAAACTACATCTACGTGGGCAAGCCCAGTGAGATCATCCACAACGGCAACGGCTCCACGGGCGCGAACGCGAACTTCCGCGACAACATCTTCTACGTCGCGGACCCGCGGCCAGTTACTCGGGCACGGGCCAGCTGACCTTCACCCACAACACCTTCTACGGAGCCCGTCTCGCCGGTGAGCCCGACGACCCCGAGAAGGTGACGGCTGACAACAGCACCGGCATCAGGCTCCCCGCGGGCAGCTCTCTGGACGTCCCCGCGAACTCGACCACGCCGGGCACCGCGCTGCAGATCTGGGACTGGAACGGCCTGCCCAACCAGCGCTGGACCGTGCTCGACCAGGGTGAACGGGGCAGTCTGATCGTGAACGCCAAATCCGGACTGTGCCTGGACGTCGAAGGTAACTCTCCGTCGCCCGGCGCCCGGATCGCCCAGTGGACATGCCACGGTTCCGACAACCAGCGCTGGGAGCTGAGTGGCACCGGAGCGGGCGCGACCATCACTTCCGACCATAGCGGACTCCTGCTGACAGCGGACGCCGGCACGAGTGGCGCTGCTGTCACGCAGCGGGCGCGAGCGCCACGGCACTGCAGAAGTGGACGGTGCAGTAGACGCTGACCACGCAACTGCCCGTGCTATTCAGGTCAGGGCAGCCTCTGCCCTGATGCGGCCGTGAGCCCGGTTGTCGCCAGCTGTTGCCGGCGGCAACCGGGCTCGCGGCCGTTCGTGCGGAACCCTTCACACAGCGGTTGCCGGATGCCTGCAACGGCTGGTTCCTCTTGGTCCTAGGATTGCCCGACCTGACGCCCGGCCGGTTGCCGCCCGGTCGGCGGTGGCGTGTGACGGAGTGTGTGCAAGTGGGGCGGAGGCCCTGGCTGTTCCTGCCCGGCCGTCGCTTCCGCTTGGAAGGATGGGAGATACGATCTTCGAACGACCTCTGGTGCAGGAGTGATTCCTCCGATGAAGACAATGATGAACCGGGTTGATTCCGGCATTCCCCAGAATCTTCGGGCCTTCGTGCCGTCGTTCGCCCGGTCCTCCCCACCGCGCTTCTCCTGATGTCCGGTGACTCACCTTCCGCCGGATATCGACTTATCGCTGAATCAAAGGTTCTCCATGGCTCGTTCCTCCGCGTCCCCAGACAAATCCTCGAGGTCCAACGGCCTTTGGGCGGTGGCTCTCGTCCTCACGCCCTCGCCTCGCCGCAGCGGTGGTCCCCGTCGCCGGATTCGGCGTGGCAGCTGTCGTCTCGTACGCTGTGGCCGCCCTCCTGGCTCTCGCCTGCCTCGTCCCGCTGCGTCGGCAGCACAGGCAGAGCACAGCCGACGTCGCCCGCCTGAGCGCCGAGAAACTCGAGCGTGAGGCAGAGGCCGCACGCCGTGATGCCGACTGGCACGCATATGTGCGTACGCAGTTCGAAGCGACCGTCCAGGAGGCGGAGTTCCTTGTGGAGAAGCGGCTTCCCGCCGCTTTGGGCAGGAGCCCGGTGCCCGCCTCGCGGGAGAGCGGAGAGCCGGTCGTCCGGGAGCTCTCAAGTGTTTTGACCGGCTGCTCAGTGACGTCTCCGACACGATGGATGACCGCGAGGAGTCGCAGCGCATCGCGCTGGTCGAGCTGGCGAGCAGGGTTCAGACCTCTGCGCACCGGATCCAGGCAACGGTCACCGCTGTGGCGGAGCGCCACCCGGCGACGCGGACCTGCTGGAGGCCACGATGCAGGTGGACCACGCGGCGACCCAGCAGGCGCGGCATGCGCAGAGTCTGAAAGTGCTGTGCGGGAGTGGCCCGGCCAGCAGTGGCAGAAGCCGCTGGCGCTGGTCGATGTGGTGCGCGCAGCCTCGGGCCGGATCGTCTCGTTCAAACGGGTCGAGGTCACCGGCGACCTGGATGTCGGCATCACGGCACCGGTGGTCGAACCCTGATCCACCTCATCGCCGAACTGCTCGCGAACGCCACCGAGTACTCACCGCCCAGGACCGGGGTGCCCGTCACCGTACGGACCGTGCAGCGCGGTGCCGTCATCGAGGTGGATGACGGCGGCCTGGGTCTGGACGAGTTCCGGCTGGCCGAAGCACGTGAAATCGTGTCGGGCCGCACTCTGCTCGGGGTCGGCGACGTCGGCGAGATCCCGCAGACCGGCTTCGCGGTGGTCGGCCGCTTCGCTCACCGGCACGGTCTCAGCGTCGATCTGGGGCCGTCGCCGTACGGAGGTGTCCGTGCGGTGATCCTCGTACCGCTGGAGCTCCTGAAGACGCTCGCTCCCGCCGCGGCTCCGGGTGGCCGGGTGCTGCCCACTCCCGCCTCCGCTCCACCGGCCCCGCCCGCCCCGAGTCCGCGCCGCCCGCCTCCGAGCTGCCCGTCCCGGAGCAGAGCACGGAGCCGACGACCCGGCGCCGGCCGAAACCGCCCCGGCGCCCGAGCAGCCCATGACACGGGCCGGCCCCTGCGCCCGGGACGGCCACGGATTCTCCGGCCGCACGCCACCGCCGGCTGCCTCAGCGGCGGTCGCATCGTGATGGTTATGTCCCACCGGTACAGGAAGCGCCGACCGCGGTGACTCCGCCGGTTTCGCCGGATGACGCCGGTGACTGGATGGAGCAGTTCTTCGAAGGCGGCCGGAGTGCACCGCCGGGAGCCGCCCCGACCACGACCCGTACGACCCCGTACGGCCCCTCCGCCACCCCGAGTCCCCGGAAGGACAGATGTGAGCATGAACTATGTGGAGAACCCGGAGCAGCGTGGCTGGATGATCTCCGAAGTCGCCGCAGTGCCGGGGGTGCGGCTGGCGATCGTCTTCAGCTCCGACGGTCTGCTGCTGGCCAACTCCGAGGGCCTGGACCGTGACTCCGCCGACCGGTTGTCGGCCACCTGCTCGGGGCTTCAGTCTCTCGGCCGCGGTCTCGGACGGGAGTTCGGCGAGGACGGCGGCGCGGTGCACCAGCAGATGGTGGAGTTCAACGGCGGCTTCCTGTTCATGCGCAGTGCGAACGGAGCACATCTGGCCGTGGTGACGGGCCCCGTGGTCGATCCGAAGCTCGTCGCCCGGCAGATGCAGGCGCAGGTGATGAAGATCGGGGCGCGCAATCTCAGCAGCCCGCCCGCCAGGCTCCGCATGAGCGGGCCGGGAGAGGGTTCTCGGACGGCGTATTACGCCCGTACGTGATCACGAAGGGCGCTCCCGGCCCACCCGCAACACGATCGGCGTCGAGACGCTCCTCGTGGCGGTGGACCCCCGCGCGCCCTGTCCGTTTCGGCGACCAGGGAGGAGCTTGCCCTCGTAACGATGTGCGAGCAACTGCTGTCCCTGGTGGAGGCGGCCGCTCATCTCGGGCTGCCGGTCAGCCTGGTGAAGGTGGTGGCCTCCGACCTGGTCGACAGCGGGCATCTGTCCGCACGCTCCGGTGTTCCGCAGGCGGCCGTGCCCGATAAGCAACTGCTACAGGAGGTACTGGATGGTCTCCGTCGGCTCCGCTGACCGCTACTTGCCCGACACGGTGCAGCAGGCCGTCAAGATCCTCGTCGTGGGCGCGTTCGGCGTGGGTAAGACCACGCTCGTCGGTGCTGTCAGCGAGATCGAACCGCTGCGGACCGAGGAGGTGATGACCGAGGCCAGCGTGGGTGTCGACGAACTGGCCGGCCTCAGCGACAAGACGACCACCACCGTCGCCATGGACTTCGGCCGTGTCACGCTGAGCTCGCGACTGGTCCTCTACATGTTCGGTACGCCCGGACAGCGGAGGTTCTGGGATCTGTGGGAGGGGCTGGCCGAGGGCGCTCTCGGTGTGCTCGTGCTGATCGACACCCGCAGGCTGGAGGACAGCTTCGACGTGCTGGAGCAACTGGAGATCCGCGGACTCCCGTTCGCGGTGGCGATCAACCAGTTCCCGGACAGTGAACGCTATACCGAAGAAGAGCTGCGCGGGGCGCTCGATCTGCTGCCCGGGACACCCATCGTCGCCTGCGACGCACGCGACCGAGCCTCATCCGTCAATGCCCTGATCAGCTTGGTACAACATGTGTCGGGCGTTCATGCGGGCGTACCCGGAGACAGCCTCGTGAGCACAATGCCGCCGCCGGGATGCCCGGCACACGCACACAACGGCACCGGGCTGTATTCGCTGGCCGGCGTGGTCGGATCCTCCGATCCGCGTGCGGTCTACCGCAGGCTCCGCCAGGAGTGGGGAGCGTCGCGAAGGTCGAGCTGGAGCCGGGCGTGCCTGCCTGGCTGGTGATGGGCTACCGGGAACTGCTGGTCATCACCCGGCAGGAGCAGCTCTACTCCCGCGACGCCCGTAACTGGCGCGATCTCAACGAGGGGTCGTCTCGCCGCATTCGGGACTTCTGCCGATGATGGGCTGGCGTGCCAGCGTCATCGGATCCGACGGTCCCGAACACCGCAGGCTGCGCAAGCCGCTTGACGACGGCATCGCGCGCATGGACCAGCGCAGGCTCCGCCGTGAGGTGGAGGCGTTGTGCTCGGATCTGATCGCGAGGTTCTCCGAACGCGGCAGCGCCGATCTGGTGAACGAGTACGCCACCATCGTGCCGATGCTCTCGCTCGCTTCGCTCTTCGGCCTCGACAGCGATGAGGGCCAGGAGCTGCTCGACGCGCTCATCGCCCTGTTCGGAAGTGCGGACGACTCCCAGGCGGGCAACCGCAACTTCGAGCAGATTCTCCTCGATACGGTGCGCGAGCGGCGCATGAATCCGACCGACGACATGACGACGGTCTTCATCGACCACCCCAACCTGTTCAACGAGGCGGAGCGTCTGCAGTCGATCGTGGTGATGATCTCCGCGGGAAACGAGACGATCACCGCCTGGATCTCGGCCACGCTCCGGCTCATGCTCACCGATCCGAGGTTCGCCGCCCGTCTGCACGGCGGGAGGCTCGGAGTGGACGATGCGCTGGACGAGGCGCTGTGGCGGGATCCGCCCATGAACAACATGCCTGCCCGGTACGCCCTTCACGACACCGAGCTTGGCGGTCAGTACATCCGGCGCGGCGACTGCCTCATCCTGGGGCACGCCGCCGCCAACGATGATCCCGAAGTCCGGCCGGACGGGGCCGACGACGGCTGGGGCAACCGCTCGCATCTGGCCTTCTCGTCCGGCCCGCACGTGTGTCCCGCCCAGGTGCCCGCCCGGCTGATCACACGTACCGCCGTGCAGACAGCGCTGCATCTGCTGCCGGACATGAGGCTCGCCATTCCGGCGGACGAGGTGGCCTGGCGCCCCTCTCCCTGGACGAGGGTGCCGGTGGCACTGCCCGCGCAGTTCTCCGCAGCCCGTATACCCGACCGAGCCCCGGCCAGGACGGGTCGATGAACCCTCGTATCCGACAGGCCCACCGCACAGCGGGTCCTGAGACTAGGAGCAGCGCAGCATGACGCAACCTTCGACTTCCTCCGCCGAGGGGCACATACCCGTCGTCACTCTGGATCCGCACGGAGCGGACCATCAAGGCGAGGCAGCCAGGCTCCGCGAGCTGGGTCCCGTGGTACGGGTCCGGCTGCCCGGTGACGTGATGGCGTGGTCGGTGACGGATCATGCCCTGCTCAACGAGATGATCACCGATCCCCGCTTCAGCAAGGACTGGCGCAACTGGAACGCCATCATCCAGGGCGAGATTTCGGACGGCTGGCCCCTCATAGGCATGGTGAAGGTCACCAACATGGTGACCTCCGACGGCCAGGAGCACCGTCGTCTGCGCAAGCTGGTCACCCAGACCTTCACTCCGCGCCGTGTCCAGGAGCTGCGTCCCCGTGTCCAGCAGATCGTGAACGAGCTGCTGGACGACCTGCCTTCGCACGCCGATGCCGACGGCATCGTCGACCTGCGCCGTCACTTCGCGCATCCGGTGCCCATGCAGGTCATCTGTGAACTGTTCGGTGTTCCGGCCGGGGAGCGCCCACGCCTGCAGGAGCTGATGGACAACATCTTCCGCTCCGATCTGCTGCCCGAGGAGGTCAGCGCCAGTCAGATCGAGCAGTACGAACTGCTGGCACGGGTGGTCGCAGGCCGCAGGAGCGAGCCGGGGACGACCTCACCAGCGCGATGATCGCGGCCCGTGCCGGGGACCCCGACGCGCTCAGCGAGGAGGAGCTGGTCGGTACTCTGCTGCTGATGCTGTCGGCAGGGCAGGAGACCACCCTCAGCCTGATCACCAATGCGGTACGTGCGCTGCTGACCCATCCCGACCAGCGTGAGATCGCTCTGCGCGGTGACGCGGAGACCTGGGCGAACGTGGTGGAGGAGACGCTGCGCTGGGATGCCCCGATCGGGAACTTCCCTTCCGTTATCCCCTGGAGGATGTCGAGATAGCCGGGGTACGCATCCCGAAGGGGAGGCGATCATGGCCCCGTTCAGCGCGGTGGGGCGTGACACGGCCCAGCACGGCGAGGACGCCGACCGCTTCGACATCACCAGGGACCAGCGCAAGCACCTGGCCTTCAGCAACGGCCCGCATTTCTGCCTGGGTGCGCCGTTGGCGCGGCTGGAGGCGGCGCTCGCCCTGCCCTCGGTGTTCGAGCGGTACCCGGATCTCGCGATGGCCGTCGATCCGGACGACCTCATCGCGGTGCCGTCCATCTTCTCGAACAGCTCCTCGACCCTGCCGGTGCGGCTCGGTAGCTGACCTGCGGGCGGGCCCGGCGGAACATGCCGTTCCGCCGGGCCCGCGGCAGCTGCTGTTGGCCGGTTCACCGCGAAGTGCCGTGCTGCGGCCGGCTGATTCATCATCATGCTCCAGGTCTCACTCGCCCGAGGACTGTTCAGCCCCATGGCGAGATCCCTAACATGGCCCTGAGCGCTGCGAATTTCCTCTCCGACTGGAGAGGGGCTGGATGAGTAACGGGAGACCGCCATTCCTACGAACATCGACGTGAACGTGCCGAGCGTGGCGCGGATGTACGACTACTACCTGGGTGGCAAGGACAACTACCCCGCCGACCGGATCGCGTGCGAACAGCTGCTGGAGCGTGTGCCGTCCACCAAGGTCCTGGCGGTCAACAACCGGTTGTTCCTGCGGCGGGTTGTGCGCCATCTGGCGTCCGAGTGCGGAATCCGCCAGTTCATCGACCACGGATCCGGCCTGCCGACCCAGGACAACGTCCACCAGGTCGCCCAGCTCGTGGACCCGGGGCCCGGTCGTGTACATAGACAACGACCCCATCGTCCTCGCCCACGGCAAGGCGATACTCGAGGAGAACAGCAGGACCGCGGTCATTCAGGCGGACATGCGTGACACCGACACGATCTTCGGCCATGCCGAGGTGCGCCGGCTGATCGACTTCGACGAGCCCGTGGCCGCGCTGTTCGTGTCGGTGCTGCACTGCATCCCCGATTCGGACGATCCGGGGCGCTGGTGCGCCGGGTCGCGGACCGCCTGGCGCCGGGGAGTTTCCTGGTGGTGTGCCAGCTGGTGAGCGAGGACGCGGGCACCCGCGAATTCGTCACGGACTTCATGGCACGGAGCACCGGAAACCAGTGGGGACAGGTCCGCCGGCAGGAGGATGTAGCCGTGTTCCTGGAGGGGTTCGAGGTGCTGGAGCCCGGACTGGTCGAGGTGTCGAGCTGGCGGCCGGACTCGGACCTGGCGCCGAAGCAGGAGACCCAGGAGTGGATCGAGTACGGCGGCGTCGGCCGCAAGCGATGACGAGGCCTGCCTGACCCCGGCCCCCGCCCGCGCTCAGGAGTAGCGCTCTATCGCCTGCTCCAGCAGGCGCCTGCTCTCGACGGGACTCGGGGACTGGGCGCTGAGAGAGTCCAGGATCCACCTGTACTCGTCCGTGCTCTCCTGCTTGTTCACGGACATGGCGTTGGTCAGGTGCTCGATGTAGGCGATATCGGGGAGCCCCGACATGGCGAACCGCAGATACGTGATGCCGTTGCCCGGCGACGTATGGGCGGTCACATCGAAGGGCGCGACCTGCACGATCACATGGGGCAGCTCGGTCATTTCAAGAACGTGGGCGAGCTGCTCACGCATCACCCGTCTGCCACCGGTAGGCCTCATCAGAACCGCCTCGTCCAGGAGCACCCAGAGTCTTGGGGAATCCCGCCGGTGCAGCAAATGCTGCCGCTTCAACCGCAGTTCGACCCGTCGCCTGGTGGTCTCCTCCGGTTCGAGAGCGTGTCCGGAACGGACCACCGCATAGGCGTAGTCGGCTGTCTGCAACAGCCCCGGGATGTAGTGGCCCTCGTAGGTCCGGATGGACGCAGCGGCCTCCTCCAGGCCCACCAGGGGCTCGAACCAGTCCGGCAGTACATCGGCGAAACTACGCCACCAGCCACGCTCGCCCGCTATGCGCACCAGGTCGACGAACTCGGCCGCCCGGGCGCGGTCGGTGATCCCGTAGAGCGCGAGGAGGTCGGCGGCGTCGCGTTCCTTGCAGGGGAGTGACCCGTCTCCATCCGGCTGATCTTCGCTGTGGAACAGCGGATCCGGCGGCGGCGACATCGGGCGTCACGCCCGCCTCATTGCGCATCCGTCGAAGCTGCGCACCCAGAACCAGGCGCAGGGCGGTGGAACTTGACCCTGCGGCAGGGTGGGCGTCGGCCTCTGTGACGGCCGGAGAGGTTCGATGCCGGGCATGCGGGCTCCTGAGGGCGGACGTCAGGACGCCAGTGTGCCATCAGGAGCCGCAGCCGGGGCCTGTCAGCGCGAGAATCCCGGGTAATTCAGCCGATCATGCTATCGAAGTCGCCGTCCCTGACGCCTGCGAGAAACGCTCGTACCTCGGCCTCGGTGTACACCAGGGCAGGTCCTTGGGGTGCCTGGAGTTGCGAACGGCGACATCGCCGCCAGGCAGCACCGCCATCTCGACGCAGTTCCCGCTGGGATTGCTGTGGTGGCTCTTCGTCCAGGTCACGTCGGTCAGGGAGCTGGCGGGGACGCCGTTGTCGATGTGCTGCATGCGGTCCACTCCTGTACGGCAGGCGGTCGGAACAGTCCTGGCGTGCTGCCAGGGTTCGCCCGGGCCCACGGTGTATGAACAGATGTCCGCTGCTCACACCCGAGGGTGCAATTTCGGATGCAATTGCACGGAAGCCCGGACGGCGAGGATACTAGTGGCCGACCGGCCCCACGGCACCATGAACCAGCCTTCACCGGAGGGTGATCAGCGCTCATGCATGCGGCGAACACACGCAGCTATGGAGCAGGAGCCACTGTGCCGGATCTGGCCGAAAGTAATGGATCCCCGTACCAGGACTGGGCCCGGTATCTCGGCGTCGGCGCCCGGGATTCACTACACGCAGACTGGACGCCGATCCCGAAAGCCTGCAGCAGGCGCGGGTTTTCGTCCGTGACGCGATGGAGCGATGGGGCTGCGGTCCTGTGCGGACGATGTCGCCCTCGTGGTCGGCGAACTGGTCAGCAACGCGGTCTGCCACGCGCTGCCCGTAGCCGGGGAGCCGGCCGGACATCCCGCGTCGTGGCTCGGCCTGGCCCGCCAGGACACGATGCTGGTGTGTGCGGTGAACGACCCGAGTCCCGACGTCCCCGTGCTGCGTGCGGCCGACGAGTCGCTGGAGCGTGGCCGGGGCTTCGTATCATCAAGGCGCTGAGCAGCTCATGGGGTTGGTCCCGTCCCACCAGCTCCGGTAAGACCGTCTGGGCCAGGATCCCCTCACCTGAGGGCTGCTGGCGGCTGCGGTGCCAGGGATCCGAAGCAGTGGGATCGGTATGTCGCCGTCCTACTCCTCGGGACTGTCGTCGGCGATGTGCAGCGCCGCCTCTTCGGCGGGCGCCGCGCCTGCGTCGATACCCACATCCCGGCCCAGGATGTTGTTGTGGCGGCTCGGGGAGGCTCCTCGGCGGCTGTGATGCGTCCGGCCCGCTCCGTTCCCGCGGTTTCCTCCTGTGGGCCGTTGCTCTCTGGCTCGTCGTCTGCCTGGCCGTCCGCCGGGGTCGCTGCCTCCGGTTCCTCCTGGGCGAGCCGCTGATCAAGGGACTCGCCCTCTCGCTGCTCCTCGCCGGTGGTGCCGTACTTCGTCACGCCCAGAGGGCGCTCGGGCGGGAGTATCCTCGTCCATCGTGTCGTCGAGGCTCCGCTCGCCGATCACGTTCTCCAGATCCAGATCGTCCGTCGGCCGGTTGCCGGCGTCCGAGAAATCCGGCTGGTATACATCGTCGCCACGTGCGTTTCCTGACATGTGCTGCTCCTCTCCGGGGCGGTCCTCCAATTTTCCCACGGGCCGGCGAAGAGGGAGCGGTGAAGCCCTACGGCGACGCGCGGTGGGCGCCGCATGGCGGTCCGCTCCGTGGAGCGGACCCGGAACCTGCTGGTTATGCTCGACGAGGGGCTGAGTATCGGACCTGTGGAGGCTCCCATGACGATGATGGTCGAACCACGAGATGTGGCCCCGCGTCTGGTCACCGGCGCATTCATCCTGAATTCCGGCTTGAGCAAACTGAAGGCGGACGAGGCGACCGCGCAGGGCCTGCACGGCATGGCCTGTGTCGCGTACCCGTTCCTGAACAAGATCGAGGCCGAGCGCTTCACCCGGCTGCTCGCCTGTGCCGAGATCACTGTCGGCGGGCACTCCTGGCTCCCTTCGTGCCGACCCGGCTGGCCGGACTGTTGCTGACCGGTTTCTCCGGCGGGCTCGTCGGCCTGTACCTGCGCGTCCCCGGTATGCGCGAGCCGGGCAGCCTGCGGCCCACCCAGAACGGGATTGCACTGGCAAAGGACACCTGGATGCTGGGCATCGGGCTGGGTTTCCTGAGCGCCGGCTCAAGGTGGCGGGGCGCGGGGCATCCCACACCCGCCGGCGACGGTGCTGTCACTGACGTAACGGCCGGGTCGGGGTAGCGAACGGCCCAGGCGTACCTGTGGACACCGCCGTCTCACGTGAATGACCTGCGGAAACGATCCCTAGTCACCCGGTCGGTTCATTTCGTCCGGCGCTGCCCGGCGCTGGGCGCGGCAAAATCCGGCAGACGGGCAGGGCCGGGGCCCGGCTGCCTGACGGCATGTGGCAGGGCCTCGGGCATGAGTGAGCCGGGTCTACGGGGCGGCGAGTACCTCTACCAGCAGAACGAGTGGAACTCCACAGCCCGTCAGTGCGTGAGCGTCGCCCCGATACGGGTGCCTGGAGTGTCACTGAGGCGTCCTTCGCTCTGCCGGCCAACGGCGCCCCGGCCACCTACCCGTCCAGCTATCGAGGCTGCCACTGGGGAGTGTGTACGGCGGGCAGCGGACTGCCGCTGCGCGTCGGGGACCTGACCGGTGCGCACACCTCCTGGTCCACGCGGCAGGTCGACTCGGGTGCGTACAACGCCTCGATGGACCTCTGGTTGAACTCGACTCCCGTCACGGACGCACAGCCCGACGGCACCGAGGTGATGATCTGGATGAACCACCGGGGCGGAGTCCAGCCGATCGGTTCGCATGCCGCCACGGTGCAGCTCGACGGGCGGTCCTGGGACGTCTGGACAGGGCCTGGAGCCTCGGGCTGGAAAGTCGTCTCGTACGTGTTGCAGGGCGGTGCGACCGAGTTCGCCGACCTCGATGTGCTGGGTCTGATCGACGACGCCGTGGCACGGGGCTCGATCGACCCCGCGCACTATCTCATCGACGTGGAGGCGGGCTTCGAGATCTGGCAGGGCGGCCAGGGGCTCGGCACGGACAGTTTCTCGTTCACGGCGAGCGGCCCGGACGCCGGTGCGCCGATGACCGCTGATCACGTCAGCGGCAGCCTGGCCCGGGAACGGCTCCCTGACCTGATTTCCTCCAACTGCCGCCCCTGCCGAGCATTCGGCGGGGGCGGTGTCGTGAGGACCGTTGACAAATCGGCAACCGCCTAGAAATCTGTGAACCTGTCATCGCAAAAGATTGACTGACTCACTCAAATTTATATGTGAAGTTCGCGATTCCCCAGCACCTGCCCTGCTCCCGCCCCGCACGGAACAGAGGACACCATGAGATGGAAACAACACGGTCGCCGGCTGCTGACTGGCATGGCCATGACAGGAATGGTTGCCGTAGGGCTTCTGCCCGTCACCGCCGCCTCGGCGGCAGTAGGCTCCGATCTGGCCGGTGACAAGCCGATCAAGGCGTCCTCCACGACGCAGACGTATGTGGCTGCCAACGCCAACGACGGCAGCCTCAGCACCTACTGGGAGGCGGCCGGGCATCCCTCGGACCTGACGGTGGAACTCGGCGCAAACGCGGACATCGAGGCTGTCGTGGTCAAGCTCAGCCCCGACCAGGCATGGGCAACCCGGACGCAGAGCATCCAGGTGCTCGGCCGTGAGCAGTCCGCCACCGGATTCACCTCACTGAAGGACCGGGCCGACTACACGTTCAACCCGTCCGCGAACCAGAACTCGGTGACGATCCCGGTCAGTGGTCGCTACGCCGACGTGCGGCTGAAGTTCAGCAGCAACACCGGCGCGCCGGGTGCGCAGGTCGCCGAGCTCCAGGTCATCGGAACCGCCGCGCCCAACCCGGATCTGACCCTCACGGCACTGACCTGGTCACCGGAGTCGCCGTCCGAGAAGGACGCGGTGACGGTGAAGGCGACCGTACGCAACACCGGTACGGTGAGCGCCGCAGCGACCACGGTCGACGTCAGTCTGGAGGGTGTGGTCGCGGGCAGCGCGCCGGTGATCGCTCTGGAGGCCGGCGCCTCGGTCACCGTCCAGGTCGACGTCGGGAAGCGGCCGATGGGCAGCTATGCCGTCACGGCGGCGGTCGACCCGGACGACACCGTCGTCGAGCAGGACAACGGCAACAACAGCCGTGCCGCCGCCTCGCCGCTGGTGGTCGGGCAGAGCGCCGGTCCCGATCTGGAGGTCCGTGGGATCACCTCCGACCCGGCCAACCCGGCCGTGGGAGCCACGGTCACCTTCACCGTCGCGGTCCACAACCGTGGTACCACCGCGGTGAGCGCCGGGACGGTCACGCGCCTGGTGGCGGGGAGCACCACCCTCAACGGCGCCACGGGGCAGATTCCCGCGGGCGAAACGGCCGACGTGACCGTCAGCGGCAGCTGGACGGCCACCAGTGGGGAGCCACCCTGACCGCCACCGCAGACGCCACGGACGCTGTCACCGAGACGAACGAGGACAACAACGTGTTCGCCCGCTCGGTCGTGGTCGGGCGCGGGCGGCTGTGCCGTACACCGAGTACGAGGCGGAGGACGCCGAATACGACGGCACACTGCTGACGGCCGACCAGGGCGCACCTTCGGCCACACCAACTTCGCCACCGAATCGTCCGGCCGCCAGTCGGTCCGGCTGAACTCCACCGGCGCGTTCGTCGAGTTCACCTCGACCAGCGCCTCGAACTCCATCGTGGTGCGCAACTCCATTCCCGACGCACCGGGCGGCGGCGGCACCGAGGCCACCATCAGCCTCTACATCAACGACACCTTTGCGCAGAAGCTGGATCTCTCCTCCAAGCACAGCTGGCTGTACGGGGACACCGACAGCCCGGAAGGGCTGACGAACAGCCCGCAGGCCGATGCCCGACGGTTGTTCGACGAGGCCCACGCGCTGCTTTCCCAGTCCTATCCTGCGGGCACCACGTTCCGCCTGCAGCGGGACGTGGGTGACACCGCCTCCTTCTACATCATCGACCTGATCGATCTGGAGCAGGTCGCGGCTCCGTCGAGCCGGCCGGCCGGATGCGTGTCGATCACCGAGTACGGGGCGGTCCCCAACGACGGAACCGACGACGCGGAGGCCATCCAGAATGCGGTGACAGCCAATCAGGACGGCGACATCGACTGTGTATGGATCCCGCAGGGACAGTGGCGTCAGGAGCAGAAGATCCTGACCGACGATCCGCTCGACAGGGGCGAGTACAACCAGGTCGGCATCAGTGATGTGACCATCCGTGGTGCCGGAATGTGGCACTCGCAGCTCTACACCCTGACCCCGCCACACGAGGCCGGCGGCATCAACCACCCGCACGAGGGTAACTTCGGCTTCGACATCGACGACAACACGCAGATCTCCGACATCGCCATCTTCGGCTCCGGCACCATCCGCGGCGGGGACGGCAACGCGGAGGGAGGCGTCGCTCTGAACGGCAGGTTCGGTCAGGACACCAAGATCTCCAATGTCTGGATCGAGCACGCCAACGTCGGCGCCTGGGTCGGCCGCGACTACAGCAATATCCCGGAACTCTGGGGCCCGGCGACGGCTCGAGTTCAACGGTGTACGGATCCGCAACACCTATGCCGACGGCGTCAACTTCGCCAACGGCACCAGGAACTCGACGGTGTTCAACTCCTCGTTCAGGAACACCGGCGACGACGCACTTGCGGTGTGGGCCAGCCGGTATGTGAAGGACCCGTCGGTGGACATCGGGCACGACAACCACTTCCGCAACAACACCATCCAGCTGCCCTGGCGTGCCAACGGCGTCGCGGTCTACGGCGGCTACGGCAACACGATCGAGAACAACCTCATCTCCGACACCATGAACTACCCGGGCATCATGCTGGCGACGGACCACGACCCCTGCCCTTCTCCGGGCAGACGCTGATCGCCAACAACGCGCTGCACCGCACGGGCGGAGCCTTCTGGGGTGAGGCCCAGGAGTTCGGTGCCATCACGCTCTTCGCGGCGAGTCAGGACATACCGGGTGTCACGATCCGTGACACCGAGATCCTCGACTCGACGTATGACGGCATTCAGTTCAAGTCGGGCGGTGGTGCCGTGCCCGGAGTGAAGATCGAGAACGTACGGATCGACAAGTCGAACAACGGGTCCGGGATCCTGGCACACGGCGGTGCGCGCGGCAGCGCGACGCTGACGGATGTGACCATCACGGATTCGGCCGACGGTGACGTCCTGATCGAACCCGGGTCGCAGTTCGTGATCAACGGTGGGGCTGGGACGGCGGCGGCGCCGGACTCGCGGCGACCGGGTCGCTGAGCCTCTGTTCCGCGTCGGCGGGTTCGTGGTCCCTTACGGGGCCGCGAGCCCGCCGGTCGAGCTTTCCCGGCACCGTCCGGCGCGCAGCCTGTCCTGCTCCCGTCGGTTTGGTACCTTTCACATGACACGAAAATCGATCGGATGTTCGTTTTCCTGAATATCCGACACGCCCGTTGTCGGCAGTAGACGCTCACGTTCTTCGACGTGTGGCGTGCGACTCAATCGGACCGGGTGAGGCTTCATGGCAGGAACCGATCACGAGAAGGCGCTGGACGCCGCGCTCGCACAGATTGAACGGAAGTTCGGCAAGGGTGCGGTGATGCGCCTCGGCGAGCGGCCGAACGAGCCCATCGAGGTGATCCCGACCGGGTCGACCGCGCTGGATGTCGCCCTCGGCGTCGGCGGTCTGCCGCGCGGCCGGGTGGTGGAGGTGTACGGACCGGAGTCCTCCGGCAAGACGACGCTGACGCTGCACGCCGTGGCGAACGCGCAGAAGGCCGGCGGCTCGGTGGCCTTCATCGACGCCGAGCACGCGCTGGACCCGGAGTACGCGAAGAAGCTCGGCGTCGACACCGACAACCTCATCCTGTCCCAGCCGGACAACGGTGAGCAGGCACTGGAGATCGTGGACATCCTGATCCGCTCCGGTGCCATCGACCTGATCGTCATCGACTCGGTCGCGGCCCTGGTGCCGCGCGCCGAGATCGAGGGCGAGATGGGTGACTCGCACATGGGTCTGCAGGCCCGGCTGATGAGCCAGGCGCTCCGTAAGATCACCAGCGCGCTCAGTCAGACGAAGACGACGGCGATCTTCATCAACCAGCTGCGCGAGAAGATCGGTGTGATGTTCGGTTCGCCGGAGACCACGACCGGTGGCCGCGCGCTGAAGTTCTATGCCTCGGTGCGCCTGGACATCCGGCGGATCGAGACACTGAAGGACGGGACCGACGCGGTCGGCAACCGCACCCGTGTCAAGGTCGTCAAGAACAAGGTCGCGCCGCCGTTCAAGCAGGCGGAGTTCGACATCCTCTACGGCCAGGGCATCAGCCGTGAGGGCGGGCTGATCGACATGGGCGTGGAGCACGGGTTCGTCCGCAAGGCCGGCGCCTGGTACACGTACGAGGGCGATCAGCTCGGCCAGGGCAAGGAGAACGCCCGCAAGTTTCTCAAGGACAACCCCGGTCTTGCCGACGAGATCGAGAAGAAGATCCTGGTGAAGCTCGGAATCGGGGTCTCGGTGCAGGAAGCGGCCGCGGACGAGACAGCTCCCGCAGCCGCTCCGGGCGCTCCGGGAAGGCGTCGGCGTCCGCTGCCGGTTCCGACCGGGCGCAGAGCGCCGCCTGACCGACGCGGCACGGGGCGGGAGGTCCCGAGGGCTCTCCGCCCCGTGCCGCGATGGCGCACGGCCTGACGGTCAGGCTTCGGAGGCGTCCAGCATGCCGGCGCGCTCGACGACCTTGATCCGCTCACGGCCCTGTTCCGCGCCGAGCGCCTGCTCGTGGGCGTCCAGGAGGTACCAGCCCTCGCGGGTGGTGTAGCGACACCACGTCCGTCGAGGAAGGCGACGACAGCATCCGGATCGGGCTGCCCGGGGCGGGCAGCCGTCCTGCGGAGTGGTCGGCGAGCAGGCAGGCGACGGTCTCGTTGGCGTCGCCCTTGGTGTGTCCGATCAGACCGATCGGCCCCGCTTGATCCACCCGGTGACGTACACCGAGGGCATCGGCTCCTCGCCGGCGATGACACGTCCTGCGGCGTGCGGGACGGTGCCGGACACCACGTCGAAGGGCAGCTTCGAGAGCTCCTCCGAGTAGTAGCCCACCGCACGGTAGACGCTCTGCACGTCCCAGTCGGTGAAACGGCCGGTGCCCCGTACATTGCCGGTGCCGTCCAGCTCGGTCCGCTCGGTGCGCAGACCGGCGACGCGGCCGTCCTGGCCGATGACCTCCACCGGGGACTCGAAGAAGTGCAGGAACAGCTTGTGCGGGCGCTCGCCCACATCCCGGATGGCCCAGTTCTCCAGCGTGGAGGCGACCATGTTGGCCTGCTTGTTCTCCCGCCGGGTCGCGATCGACCCGGCGTCGTAGTCGATGTCCTCGGGGTTGACGATGACCTCGATGTTCGGCGAGTGGTCCAGCTCACGCAGTTCCATCGGGCTGAACTTGGCCTGGGCCGGGCCGCGCCGTCCGAAGACATGCACCTCCAGCGCCTTGTTGGCCTTGAGGCCCTCGAATACATTCGCGGGTATCTCGGTGGGGAGCAGCTCGTCCGCCGTCTTGGCGAGCATCCGCGCCACGTCCAGCGCCACATTGCCCACGCCGAGCACCGCGACCTTCTCCGCCTCCAGCGGCCAGGTGCGCGCGACCTCGGGGTGCCCGTCGTACCAGGCGACGAAGTCGGCCGCACCATGTGAACCTTCGAGATCGATCCCAGGGATGCCGAGCGTGCGGTCGGCATCGGCGCCGGTGGAGAAGATCACCGCGTCATAGAAGGACCGCAGGTCATCCAGGCCGATGTCATTGGGGTAGTCGACATTGCCGAAAAGCCGCAGCTGAGGCTTGTCCAGGACCTGCTGCAACGCCTTGACGATGCCCTTGATCCGCGGGTGGTCCGGCGCCACGCCGTAGCGGATCAGGCCGAAGGGCGGGCATGCGCTCGAACAGGTCGATCGATACACCCGGGTCCTGTGCGGCTTCGGATTTGAGCAGCGCGTCCGCTGCATAGATTCCGGCGGGACCGGCTCCGACAATGGCGACGCGGACAGGGCGTGTCATGGAGTGTTGTTCCTTTGAGGCGGACGTACGCGGACAGGGTGCAGCGGAAGTAAGGCTTGACTTACTCGTCGCCACTGCACACGGTATGCCCTGCGCCTGCGTGAACCCGGAGCGGGCGACCGATCTCACACTCGTCGGCCGGCCGGAGGACCCGCCGGTGCGCGCCTGCGTGTCCTGTGGCCCTCGGGGAAGATGATGAACGCCACGACGCAGAGCCTCAAACGAGAGAACAGGTGTCACCATGCCTATCGAGGGCGAGTACGAGCCGAGTCCGTCGGAACGGTCCCGTGAGCAGGCCGAGCTGATCGAGAGCTCGGGCGGGACACAGGGGACGACCATGCGCGGCATGCCTGTCGTCCTCCTCACGACCCGGGGCGCCAGGAGCGGGAAGATCCGCAAGTCACCACTGATGCGCGTCGAGCACGACGGCGCCTACGCCGTGGTCGCCTCGCTGGGCGGTGCTCCCAAGCACCCCGTCTGGTACCACAACGTGAAGGCCGATCCCCATGTGGAGCTGCAGGACGGGCCCGTACGGCAGGACATGGTCGCCCGTGAGGTCACCGGCGAGGAGAAGGCTCTGTGGTGGGCCCGCGCTGTCGAGGCGTACCCCGACTACGCCGACTACCAGCGCCACACGGACCGGGAGATCCCCGTATTCGTCCTGACCCCGGCTCCGCAGGCGGCCTGACCGGGTGCTCCGCTCCTCCAACAGCCGACGATGACGCGCGGTCACCGGTCTCCCGGGCTGCAATGGACGGGTGACCGCGCCTCCCGACGACTGCCTCGCGCGCAATGAGTGGATCTGCGGCGACTACATCTCGAGCCGCCGCGACATTCTTGTGGACGCCTCCGTCCAGCACCTCCAGCTGACCGCGGTCTCCGTACTCATCGGCCTCGCGATCGCTCTGCCGCTGGCACTGGCCGCACGTCGCCGGCGCTGGGCGGCCGGACCCGTACTCGGCGTGACGACGATCCTGTACACGATCCCGTCGCTCGCGATGTTCTCGCTGCTGCTGCCGGTGTACGGGCTGTCCGCCGCCCTCGTCATCGCAGGCCTGGCCCTCTATTCGCTCACGCTGCTCGTACGCAACATTCTCGCCGGACTGCGCGCGGTGCCCGAGGAGACCCGGCAGGCCGCGCGCGGCATGGGCTACGGGCCCGTACGGCTGCTCCTCGGAGTGGAACTCCCGCTGGCCCTGCCCGCCGCCATGGCCGGGCTCCGGATCGCCACCGTCTCAGCGGTCTCCCTGGTCACCGTCGGCGCGATCGTCGGCTACGGCGGTCTGGGCAACCTCATCTACTCCGGGATGAACACCTACTTCAAGGCGCAGGTGCTCACCGCGTCCGTGCTCTGCGTCATCATCGCCGTCGCCGCGGATCTCTTGCTCCTCGCAGTACAGAGGCTGCTGACGCCGTGGACCAGGAAGACATCGTGACCACCCTCGCCGACGCCTGGTCCTGGCTCACCACAGCCGCCAACTGGAACGGCCCCGGGGTGTCTGGAACCGACTCGGGGAGCATCTGTTCCTCACCGTCGTCTGTCTGCTGATCAGCTGCCTCATCGCCCTGCCGGTCGCCCTGGTTCTCGGCCATCTCGGCAAGGGTGGAGCGCTTGCCATCAACATCTCCAACATCGGCCGTGCCGTTCCGACCTTCGCTGTCCTGGTCCTGCTGTTGATCACCCCGATCGGGACGTACGGGCAGTGGTCGACCATCATCGCGCTGGTCCTCTTCGCCGTCCCGCCGCTGCTCACCAACGCCTACGTGGGGATGCGCGAGGTGGATCGCGATGTCGTGAGGGCGGCCCGGGGAATGGGGATGACCGGGCGCCAGATGCTGGTGCGGGTGGAGCTGCCGCTCGCGATGCCGCTGCTGCTCACCGGTGTGCGGATCGCCGCCGTGCAGCTCGTCGCCACCGCCACCCTCGCGGCCCTGGCCGGTGGCGGCGGACTCGGCCGGATCATCACCGCGGGCTTCAACCTTGCCTCCACACCGCAGGTGGTGGCGGGAGCTGTGCTCGTCGCGGTGTTCGCCCTCCTGGTCGAAGGGCTCTTCGAGGCTGGTTGGCGTCTCTTCCCGTCAGCGGCCCGAAGCAGGGAAACGGCGTGAACCGGCCGACGCCGACGGCCCGAGCGCTGTCCGTGCTCCTCCTGCTCGCCGCCACCGCCTGCACCACCGGCCCCAGTCTGGAGAATCAGGGCGACGTCACCGCCCCGCCCGGCGACAGCTCGCACCTCACCATCGGCTCCGCGGGGTTCACCGAGAGCGATCTGCTCGCCCAGATGTATGCCGTGCTGCTGGAGAGTGCGGGCTACTCCACCGAGATCATCTCCGTCACCAACCGGGAGATCTACGAACCCGCCCTGGAGAGCGGCCAGATCGACGTCGTACCGGAGTACGCGGCGACCTTCGCCGACTGGCTGAACGCCAAGGCCAACGGAGCCGAGGCAGCCCCGGTGGGCTCGCCCGACCTCGACGTCACCATGAAGGCCCTGCACCCGCTCGCCGCACCCGCGGCCTCACCGTCCTGCCGCCCGGCCGAGCCGTCGACCAGAACGCTTTCGCCGTCGCGATCCCGTACGCCGCGAAGCACCGCCTCAAGACCCTCGGCGATCTCGGCAGGTCCGGGCTGCCCGTGCGGCTGGCAGCAGGTGACGAATGCGTACAGCGCCCCTACTGCGCCCCGGGCCTCAAGAAGATGTACGGGATCGACGTCAGGGCGGTCGACCCGAAGGGCGTCGGTACCACCCAGGCCAAGCAGGCTGTCCGGGACGGCCAGGACCAGCTGGTTCTGACCACCACGACGGACGCCACGCTCGACGATTTCGGACTGGTGCTGCTGGCCGACGACAAGCGGCTGCAGAACGCGGACTACCTGGTCCCCGTCGTCAACCGTTCCCGGGCGGGCGGCGCCGGTGTGCGCAGGGCACTCGGGAAGCTCAACACCGTGCTGACGACCGGCGACCTGGCCCGGATGAACGAGCAGGTCGACAGCTGGCGCAGGCTCCCCGAGGACGTCGCGCGGAGCTATCTGCGATCCAGGAAGATCGTCCCGCGCGACGGATGAAATGCTGGGGTCATGGGGAGAGGCGAGGGTACGTGTGCGAGCTGCGGGAGGCTGCGCAGGCTACGCCGTGAGAGATGCCGGAAGTGCCGTGCGAAGCGGCACGGGCGGGAGCAGGCCGAGACGGCTGTCGATGCCGGGGAGACAGCCGTCGAGACGGGGCCCTGGGGGCGCTGGGACGCGGGTTGCGGGCAGTCCTGCACGCGCTGATCGACTGACCGCGTCCGGCGCGGCCTTCGTGCCGCCGGCCGGCGCCCGGCCCGATGGGCCGGGCGCCCGGCCGACGGGAGGGCGAGTGCCCCGGCTCAGTTGAGGGTGTCGGGGTCCGGACCGGTGCGCATGGCGCGGTCGAGACCGGCGATCGAGTCCATGTCGGCGGCCGACAGCTCGAAGTCGAAGACGTCGATGTTCTGCCGGATGCGGGCGGGCGTGACCGACTTGGGGATCACGACGTTGCCGAGCTGGAGGTGCCAGCGCAGAACCACCTGGGCCGTCGACTTCCCGTGCCGCTCGGCGATCGATACCAGGGAGCTGTCGTCCAGCAGTGCGCCCTGCGCGAGCGGGCTCCATGCCTCGGTGGCGATGCCCAGTTCGGCATGCAGGGCGCGCAGCTCCTTCTGCTGGAGGCCGGGGTGCAGCTCGATCTGGTTCACGGCCGGGACCAGGGAGCTGCTCTCCATCAGCCGGCGCAGGTGCGCGGGCTGGAAGTTGACACTCCGGCTGCCCGGATCCGGCCGTCGGCCAGCAGCTTCTCCAGTGCGCGCCAGGTGTCCCGGTAGAGGTCGCGGGCCGGGGTGGGCCAGTGGATCAGGTAGAGGTCGACGTAGTCGAGACCGAGGCCGGCCAGGCTGGCATCGAATGCCGAGAGGGCCGCGTCGTAGCCCTGGTCGGCGTTCCACAGCTTGGTGGTGACGAACAGTTCGTCGCGCGGGATGCCGGAGGCCGCGAGGGCCCGTCCCACACCGGCTTCGTTGCCGTACACGGCGGCGGTGTCGATGGACCGGTAGCCCGCCTCCAGTGCGTGGGCGACGGCGGCGGAGGTCTCGTCGTCGGGGACCTGGAAGACGCCGAAGCCAAGCTGCGGAATGCTGACGCCGTTGTTGAGGGTGATGGTGGGGATCGAGGGCATCGTGGGGCCTTCCTTGGATGACGGGGAGAAGAAACAGCGCGGGGAGGAGCAAGCGTGCGACGCTTACTGGCGTCTACAATAATTGCATACGCGGGTTAATGGCAAACGCTGACTACTGTCACCGCCTCTACGCGTCCGCGACCGAATCGAACCGGACCTCGCCACGCCGGATCCCCTGCGCGTCCGCGTCCACCGACCGGCGCAGGGCCTCGTGCAGCTTCGCCGGGGTCAGTACGCCGAGGAACCGGGCCCCGTCCAGTACCGCCACCCAGCCGGCGTCGTGCTGCAGCATCTCGCTGAAGGCCTGCTTCAACGGGGAGCCCACGGGAACCCACGCGTCCATGCGCCGGGCCAGATCGCCCACCGTGCCGGAATCTCCTGCGGTCCGCAGTGCGTCCGCCGAGACCCAGCCGTGCAGCTCACCGTCATCGTTCAGGACGACCGCCCAGCGCGCACCGGAGGCATCCAGCCGGGCCGCCGCGGCCGGAGCCGGTTCGCCGAGCCCCGCGACCGGTGGCTCCTGGAGGTCCTCGGGCTCGACGGCCGTGACGGAGAGCCGCTTCAAGCCGCGGTCGGAGCCAACGAACCGTGCCACATAAGGTGTCGCGGGAGTGCCGAGGACCGCTGCCGGACTGTCGTACTGCTCGATTCGCCCCTCCCCGTACACCGCGATCCTGTCGCTCATCCGGACGGCCTCCTCGATGTCGTGGGTGACCAGCAGGACCGTCTTCCTGACCGTCGACTGCAGCTTGAGGAATTCGTTCTGCAGCCGTTCACGGACCACCGGATCCACCGCTCCGAACGGCTCGTCCATCAGCAGTACCGGCGGATCCGCCGCGAGTGCCCGTGCCACCCCCACCCGCTGGCGCTGCCCGCCGGAGAGCTGGGCGGGATAGCGGGAGCCGTACGTCTTCGGGTCCAGGCCCACCAGATCCAGCAGCTCCGCGGCCCGCTCCCGCGCCCTGCTCCGCTTCCAGCCGATCAGTGCGGGGACGGTCGCCGTGTTGTCCAGAACGGTCCTGTGCGGGAACAGGCCGACCTGCTGGATCACATAGCCGATCCTGCGGCGCAGCTTCACCGGGTCGATCGTGGCGATGTCCTCGCCGTCCACCAGGATCCGGCCCGAGGTGGGCTCGGTCAGCCGGTTCACCATCATCATCGTGGTCGTCTTGCCGCAGCCGGACGGCCCCACCAGGGTGACCAGCTCACCCTCACGGACCTCGAAGGACAGTCCGTCGACCGCGGTCGTGCCGTCCGGATAGACCTTGCCGACCTGCTCGAAGCGGATCATGACTGCACGTTAGGAGCCGGCCGGGACCGGCGCACACGGGCCGGGACTGTCCGGGTCACCACCGTGTGCTGAACTGTCCATGAAACATCGAATCAGGAGCATCGTGTGAACAGCTTTCGTCAGCCCGGCCTCGTCCTCACCGACCGTTGGTTCACGGTCCCCTGGATCACACCGATCCGGGCGGCGAACAGATCGAGATCTTCGGGCGGGAGGTCGTGGCAAGCGGCAGAGCTCACGAGGAGCTCCCGTGGCTGGTCTATCTGGAGGGCGGCCCCGGTTTCGGCGCCCGCCGGTTCGTCGGTACGGAGGCCTGGCTCGGGCGGGCGGTGCGGGAATTCCGGGTGCTGCTCCTCGACCAGCGCGGCACCGGACTCTCCACTCCGGCCGGCCGGCAGACCCTGCCCCTGCGTGGTGGCCCCCGTGAGCAGGCCGACTATCTCGCGTACTTCCGCTCCGACAGCATCGTCCACGACTGCGAGCTGATCCGCCCGCAGCTCACCGGTGGTGAACCCTGGACCGTCCTGGGGCAGTCCTTCGGAGGCTTCTGCGCGGTCAGGTACCTGTCGGCGGCTCCGCAGGGCTGCGAGCCGTTCTGATCACAGGTGGACTGCCCTCCCTGGACGGCCACGCCGATGACGTCTACCGGGCCGCGTATCCGCGCATCGAGCGCAAGGTCGCCGCCCACTACCTCCGCTACCCGCAGGACGTCGAACGCGCCCGTGAGATCGCCGCGTACCTGAGCGCGCACCGCCCGGACACCGACGGATACCGGCTGACACCGGAGGCATTCCAGTCCCTCGGCATCATGCTGGGCAGCGGCAACGGCAGTCACCAGCTGCACTACCTGCTGGAGAACGCCTTCGTCCGTACCCGCACGGCACCGAACTCTCCGACGCCTTCCGGGAAGCGGTGCGCACCGCCAACTCGTTCGCGGGCCATCCGCTCTACGCCCTGATGCACGAGGCGATCTACGGCCAGGGCGCGAAGCCCACCGACTGGGCCGCCGAACGGGTCCGCGCCGAATTCCCCGGTTCGACGCCGCGACCGCGCTGGCGGGCGACGGGCCCGTGCTGTTCACGGGCGAGAGCATCCATCCCTGGCACTTCGAGGTCGACCCGCGCTGCGCCCGATGCGCGAAACGGCCGAACTGCTCGCCGCCCGCACCGACTGGCCGGTGCTGTACGACCCCGAGCGGCTCGCGGCCAATGAGGTGCCCGTCGCCGCCGCCGTCTACCACGACGACATGTATGTGGACACCGGGCATGCCCTGCGTACCGCCTCCTCGATCCGTGGCCTGCGCACCTGGGTGACCAGCGAGTTCGAGCATGACGGACTGCGGGCCGGCGGGCCGCGGGTGCTGGACCGGCTGCTCGCCCTGGTCCGGGACGAGACACCGCGGTAGGCGCACCGAGCAGGTCCGCGGGCGTGATCGCCGGGGTCAGCACCTCGATGGGAGGCGGCGCACTCGATAGCCTGCGGGCATGACGCAGCAGCTGGAACCCATGCCCACGGACTGGACCCGAGCGCTGGCCGTCGTCGCTCACCCCGATGACCTGGAGTACGGGTGCTCCGCGGCCGTCGCCGGCTGGACCGAGGAAGGCCGCGAGGTCACCTACCTCCTCGCGAGCCGCGGCGAAGCCGGTATCGACACGCTCGACCCGCAGGTCTGCGCCCCGCTCAGGGAGCGCGAGCAGCGGGCGAGTGCCGAGGCCGTCGGCGTCGGCGCCGTGGAGTTCCTGGACCACCGCGACGGTGTGATCGAGTACGGCACGGGACTGCGCCGCGACATCGCGGCGGCGATCCGCCGCCACCGGCCCGAGCTGATCATCACCCTCAACCACCGGGACACCTGGGGCGGCGTCGCATGGAACACACCTGACCACCGTGCGGTCGGCCGGGCCACCCTGGACGCGGCGGGCGACGCGGGAAACCGCTGGATCTTCCCGGAGCTGACCGGCCAGGGGCTTGAGCCGTGGGACGGGTGCGCTGGGTCGCCGTCGCGGGCTCGGACAGTCCTACGCACGCGGTCGACGCGACGTCCGGCCTCGAACGCGCGGTCGCCTCGCTGCTGGCGCACCGCACGTACATCGAGGTGCTCACCGACGAGGATCCGGAAGAGTACTGCCGTACGTTCCTGACCGGCACCACCGCAGCGGCCGCCGAGCGCTTCGGCGGCCGGCCTGCCGTTGCCTTCGAAGTCTTCGCCCGCTGAACTGTGTGCCCACTCGGACTGTGTGCCCACTCGTGCTGAAACGAGTGGGCACAGCGGTCTCCCGCCTTCCGGGACAATCGGCGTCCGGCATTGACAAAGCCCTTTGCTGATTCTGCAATGGACGGTATGAAGGAACAGAAGCAGGACGATCCAGAGCTGGACACCGTGCTCTCCGGGTAGGGCCCCGGCTGCGGCGTCTGCGCAAGGACCGCGGCGTCACGCTCGCCGCGCTCTCCGAGGCCACCGCGATCTCCGTTTCCACTCTCTCCCGGCTGGAGTCCGGCGGCCGGCGCCCCAGTCTGGAGCTGCTGCTTCCCATCGCCCGCGCCCACGAGGTGCCCCTCGACGATCTGGTCGGAGCGCCGTCCGTAGGTGACCCGCGGGTCAGGGCGAAGCCGATCGTGCACGAGGGGCGGACCTCGCTGCCGCTCACCGGCAGGCCCGGTGGCCTCCAGGCGTACAAGGTGGTGCAGGAGGCGGGCAGGAGTGCCCCGAGCAGCGCACCCATGAGGGATACGAGTGGCTGTACGTGCTCTCCGGGCAGCTGCGGCTCCTGCTGGCCGAGCACGATCTGGTGCTCGTCCCGGGTGAGGCGGCCGAGTTCGATACCCGCCTGCCGCACTGGTTCGGACCGGCGGGGACGAGCCGGTCGAATTCCTGAGTCTCTTCGGGCCGCAGGGAGAGCGCATGCATGTCAGGGCCAAGCCGAAACGGCCCTGAGTGCGTGACGGCGAAGGTGCGCCGAGGGTGTTCCCAGAGAGGCAAGCGACCGCTTAGTATGCGCGGGAGCAGTGGTAATGCCGACAGTGTTGTGGAGGCCCCTCATGCAGGCATGGCGAGTGCACCGGAACGGCGAGCCGAGCGAGGTGATGGAGCTCGAAGAGACGGACCGGCCCATCCCCGGCGGCGGGCAGGTGCTGCTCAAGGTTCGGGCGGCGAACATCAACTTCCCTGACGCGCTGCTCTGCCGCGGCCAGTACCAGGTACGGCCGCCGCTGCCGTTCACCCGGGTGTGGAGATCTGCGGCGAGACGCAGGACGGACGCCGGGTACTCGCCAACCCGGCCCTTCCGTACGGAGGCCTCGCCGGCTATGCCCTCGCTGACGAGTCGTCCCTGCTGCCCGCACCCGAAGCCCTCGACGACGCGGAAGCGGCCGCGCTTCACATCGGCTACCAGACGGGCTGGTTCGGGCTCCACCGCCGCGCGCATCTGCAGCCGGGCGAGACGCTCCTGGTGCACGCCGCCGCCGGAGGCGTCGGCAGTGCGGCCGTGCAGCTCGGCAAGGCGGCGGGTGCCACCGTCATCGGTGTCGTCGGCGGCCCCGAGAAGGCCAGGATCGCTCGTGAGCTGGGCTGCGACCTGGTCATCGACCGCCGCAGCGAGGACATCGTCGCCGTGGTGAAGGAGGCCACCGGCGGACGCGGCGCCGATGTCGTCTACGACCCGGTCGGCGGCGACGCCTACGCCAAGTCCGTGAAGTGCATCGCCTTCGAGGGCCGAATCGTCGTCGTGGGCTTCGCGAGCGGCGTCATTCCCACCCGGGCCTCAACCACGCCCTGGTGAAGAACTACTCCGTCGTCGGCCTCCACTGGGGCTGTACAACACCAAGGACCCGGCCGCCGTCCGTGCCTGCCACGACGAGCTCACCCGGCTCGCCACGGACGGTGTGATCAAACCGCTGGTCAGCGAACGCTTCGTGATGGCCGACGCCGCGCGCGGCGTCCAGCGCGTCGCCGACGGCACGAGCACCGGCCGCATTGTCGTCCTGCCGGCAGGAGCAGCCCGATGACCGCCGTGACCGATGCCGAGAGCTCCGCCGCCGCACGCGGGAGCTGCTCGCCGCGCATCCGCCGGCCACCACGGACCGTACCGACTTCCTCAAGGCCCGGTTCGACGCCGGCCTGGCCTGGGTGCACTACCCGGCCGGCCTCGGCGGGCTCGACGCGCCGCGCTCCCTGCAGCCCGTCGTCGACGCCGAACTCGCCGCCGCGCACGCCCCGACAACGATCCCCGCCGCATCGGCATCGGTCTCGGCATGGCCGCGCCCACGATCCTCGGCTTCGGTACGGACGAGCAGAAGCAGCGCTTCCTGCGCCCCTGTGGGTCGGAGAGGAGGTGTGGTGCCAGCTCTTCAGCGAACCGGGTGCCGGTTCGGACCTGGCCGCACTCGGTACCCGTGCCGTCCGCGAAGGCGGAGGGACTGGGTGGTCGACGGGCAGAAGGTCTGGACGTCCAGCGCCCACGTGGCCCGCTGGGCGATCCTGATCGCCCGCACCGACCCGGATCTACCCAAGCACCGGGGATCAGCTACTTCATCTGCGATATGACCGATCCCGGTGTCGAGGTGCGGCCACTGCGCCAGATCACCGGCGAGGCCGAGTTCAACGAGGTCTTCCTCACCGGCGTACGCATCCCGGACAGCAGGCGGCTCGGCCCGGTGGGGACGGCTGGAAGGTCGCCCAGACCACCCTGATGAATGAGCGCGTCTCGATCGGCGGAGCCCGGATCCCCGCGAGGGCGGCATGATCGCCACCGTCGCCAGGACCTGGCGCGAACGTCCGGCGCTGCGTACTCATGACCTCCATCAGCGCCTGGTCACCCTCTGGGTCGAGGCCGAGGTCGCCAGGCTCACCGGTGAGCGGCTGCGTCAGCAGCTCGTTGCCGGGCAGCCCGGCCCCGAGGGCTCGGGCATGAAGCTCGCCTTCGCCCGGCTCAACCAGGAGATCAGCGGCCTGGAGGTCGAACTCCTCGGCGACGAAGGCCTGTTGTACGGCGACTGGACCATGCGCCGCCCCGAGATCGTCGATTTCACCGGGCGTGACGCCGGCTACCGCTATCTGCGCTCGAAGGGCAATTCGATCGAGGGCGGAACGAGCGAGGTGCTGCTCAACATCGTCGCCGAGCGGGTGCTCGGCCTGCCCGCCGAGCCGCGCAACGACAAGGACGTCGCCTGGAAGGACCTCTCCCGATGACCACACAGACCGACGGCACCCGGACCCCGGACCTCCTCTATTCGGAAGCCGAGGACGATCTGCGCTCGGCCGTGCGCGCGCTGCTCGCGGACCGGGCCGACGCGCCGTCCGTGATCGCCCGACTGGAGTCCGGTACGCCGTACGACGACCAGCTGTGGAAGTCGCTCGCCGCCGGTATCGGGGCAGCCGGACTGCTGGTGCCTGAGCGGCTCGGCGGACAGGGCGCTACGCACCGCGAGGCAGCGGTCGTACTGGAGGAGCTCGGCCGCAGCGTGGCCCCGCTCCGTATCTCACCAGCGCCGTTGTCGCCACCGCGACGCTCCTCGCGCTCGACCCGCAGGACGGCCCGGTCGCAGACCTGGTCGCCGATCTGCCTCCGGCCGCAAAGTGGCCGTTCTCGCCGTGCCGTTCGCCAGTCCTGCCGCCGACGCGGCCGCGTCGGCGGCGGGCGCGCTCGAAGGGACCGTGTCCGGCGTCGCCGAAGCGGCGGCGGCAGACGTGCTGCTGGTGCCCACCGCCGACGGTCTGTACGCCGTCGAGGCCACGGCGAGCGGTGTCGTCGTCGAGCCGCTCGTTCCGCTCGACCTGACCCGCCCGCTGTCCACGGTCACCCTCCGCGGTGTCACCGGAGTCCGTCTCGCCGATGCCGCTCGCGCCGTCCCCGCCGTGCGGCGTGGACTGCTCGCCGGAGCCGGGCTGCTCGCCTCGGAGCAGGTCGGCCTCGCGGAGTGGTGCCTGACCGCGACCGTCGGATACACCCGCGAACGCCGCCAGTTCAACCGGCCGGTGGGCTCCTTCCAGTCGCTCAAGCACCGCATGGCCCAGCTCTGGCTGGAGGTCGTGTCGGCCAGGGCCGCCGCCCGTAACGCCGCGGACGCCCTGGCGGCCGGCAGCTCCGAAGCACCGCTCGCGGTCGCCGTGGCCCAGGCCTACTGCTCGAAGGTCGCGGTGCACGCGGCCGAGGAGTGTGTCCAGCTGCACGGTGGGATCGGTATGACGTGGGAGCACCCGGCCCATCTGTATCTGAAGCGGGCCAAGGCCGACTCGATCGCGTACGGAACGGCGGGACGCCACCGGGAGTCCGTCGCCGAACTGGCCGATCTTCCCGCGCCGTAGCGCTCCACGGAGCCGGCTGACAGGAGGGAGCGGGGCACGCAGTCAGGTGCCCCGCTCTGTCATGCCCGGCCGGAGGCGGGTGCCGCTGAGGCTCTGCGTGCTGTTTAATTGCATATCAGTCGCAATAACAGTGGATCTTCAATAGGGGAGCTGAGTATGACGGCCCGATCGATACGGGGAGCGGCCGCCGTGGCACTGGCGACCGTGATGTCGTTGACCGCGGCGGCCTGCTCCAGTCCGGCGGCGCGAAGGCCGATACCGGACCGGCGGACTCCGCCGTGGTCGGTATCGCCTACGAGCCCGACAGCCTCAGCCCGCTCCTCGGCTACGGCAAGGACGGCAACTCAAGTCTTCGACGGGCTGCTCGCCCTCGACGGCAGGATGAACCTGCGGCCCGCACTCGCCGCGGCACTGCCCGAGGTGAGCGACGGTGGACTCACGTACACCTACAGGCTCCGGCAGGGCGTGAAGTTCAGCGACGGGCAGCCGTTCACCGCCCAGGACGTTGTCTTCACCTACCGGACCATCCTGGACGAGAAGACGAACAACGCCTCCCGCACCGAGCTCGAATCGGTCAAGGACGTCAAGGCGGCCGGCAGCGACACCGTCGTCTTCACGCTCAAGTACCCCTACGCGCCCTTCGCCCAGCGCACGGTCCTTCCCATCGCTCCCGAACACATCGCGGGCAAGCAGGACATCAACACGGGCGCCTTCACCACACATCCGGTCGGCACCGGTCCCTACCTGCTCACCAAGTGGTCCAAGGGTGAGAAGCTGAGCTTCAAGGCCAACCCGGACTACTGGGGTGGCGCGCCGAAGGTGAAGAAGTTCACCATGGCGATCATCAAGGACGACGACGTACGCGCCACCCGGCTGCGCTCCGGCGACCTCGACGGTGCGATCCTGCCGCCCAACCTCGCCAGGGGCTTCAAGGACGAGGCCGGCCTGAAGTCGTACGCCGCGAAGACATACGACTACCGCACAGTGACTCTCCCGACCGACAACAAGGTCACCGGCGACACCGTGGTGCGCCGCGCTTCGATGCCGCCGTCGACCGGCAGGCCATGGTCGACTCGATACTCAACGGCGCGGGCAAAGCGGCCTACGGACCCGTCCCCACCGACAGCGAGTGGTTCACCGCCGGCACCGAGCGCACCCATGACCTCGCCGCAGCGAAGAAGATGCTCGACGACGCGGGATGGAAGCCCGGCAAGGACGGCGTCCGCGCCAAGGACGGCGTCCGCGCCACCTTCCCGCTCTGGTACCTCACCGGCGACAAGCTCCGTCAGGAACACGCGCTCGCCTACGCCTCCGACGCGAGGAAGGCAGGCATCGACATCACCGCGGAGGCCGGTACCTGGGAAGTCATCGAGCCCCGGATGAAACAGGACGCAGTGCTCGCGGGCGGCGGATCGCCTGCCGACCCCGACTTCGACCAGTACAGCCTGCTCAAGTCCTCGCTGGCCGGCGACGGCTTCAACAACATGGCCCACTACGCCAACAAGGCGGTCGACCAGGCTCTCGACGCGGGCCGCCGGAGCGGCGACAAGGCCTCCCGCAAGTCCGCATACGACACCGTCCAGCGCGAACTCATGAAGGACCCCGGCTACACCTTCCTCACCCACATCGACCACGTGTACCTCGTCGGCGACCGCTTCGGCGACCTCACGACCCAGGTCGAGCCGCACGACCACGGCCTGGCCTCCGGCCCGTGGTGGAACGTCGAGGACTGGACGCCGAAGAAGTGAGCCGCCGCCTCCCCTGGGGCCGATGGCACGGATGGCGGGACGGCGGGCCCTGTTCGCCGTCCCCGTCCTCGGCGTCGTCACGTTCGGCGTCTTCGCAGTCGCCGCCGCATCCCCTTCGACCCGGTCAAGGCCTACGCGGGCACCGCGGGCCTCACCGCATCCCAGGAGAACCTCGACCAGATCCGGGCCGGCCTCGGTGTCGACCAGCCGCTTCTCACCCGCTGGTGGAACTGGCTGACATCAGCGCTCCAGGGCGACTTCGGCGACTCCACCGTGATGCGCCAGCCCGTCGCCGACGTCATCGCGGAACGGATCGGCTGGTCCACGCTGCTGGCCGCGACCGCTTTCGCCGTCGCCATCGTGCTGGGCACCGGACTGGGCGTGCTGGCCGCACGCAGGCCCGGCGGGCTGCTCGACCGGTGCGTCAGCTCAGCCGCGTACTCCCTGGAAGCCGCACCCGCCTTCTGGCTGGGTCTGCTGGCCATCTGGTTCTTCGCACTGAAGCTGGATCTGCTGCCGGCCGGCGGCCTCACCGACGCCGGCAGCGACACCGTCACCTTCGGCCAGGTCGCCTCCCACCTGGTGCTGCCCGCAGCGGTCCTCGGAATCTCCCAGCTGCCATGGTTCTTCCTGTACGTGCGCCAGGGCGTCGCCGCCGCGCTGGACGAGGACCCGTACGCGGCGCCCGCGCCCGCGGGCTGCGCGAGGGCACCGTGCTGCTCGGCCACGCCCTGCGCTCCGGCATGCTGCCGATGCTCACGCTCATCGGCTCCCGGGTACCCGAACTCATCACCGGCGCCCTGCTCATCGAGACCGTGTTCAGCTGGCCCGGTATCGCCGCAGCCACCGTGCAGGCTGCCACTTCCGTGGACTTCTCGCTGCTCGCCGCTCTCACCGTCCTGGCCACCGCCGCGGTCCTGATGGGCAACCTCCTCTCCGACCTGCTGTACGGACTTGCCGACCCGAGGTGGGCTTCGATGGCTGAGCTCGCCTTCATGCCCGGACGCCGCACCACTCGCCGCATCCGTATCGTCTCCTCCTTCGGGATCGTCGCCGCCGTGCTGCTGGCCGTCCTGGTCGTGCCGCCCGTGGTCCAGCTCGACCAGCAGGCCGTCGACCTCGCGGCCAAACTCCGGCCCCGTCGCTCGCGCACCCTTCGGCACCGACGACGTCGGCCGGGACCTGCTGCTGCGCTGTGTCTACGGCCTGCGAGTCTCACTGCTCGTCGGGCTGGTCGCCGCCCTCACCGCGACCGTCATCGGCACAGCGGTGGGCGCCCTCGCCGCTGCCTTCGGCGGCTGGACCGACCGGGTCGTGATGCGGCTCGTCGACACCTTCTCGTCCGTACCGCATCTGCTGCTCGGCATCTTCGTCGTCGCGATGTTCCGGCCCGGCGTCTGGCCGGTGATCGTCTCGGTTGCCCTCACCCACTGGCTGTCGACCGCCCGGATCGTCCGCTCCGAGGTGCTCTCGCTGCGCTCGCGCCCGTTCATCGACGCGGCGATCTCCGGTGGTGCGTCGCGGTGGCGCGTCATCGTGAGGCACCTGCTGCCCGGCGTGCTGCCACAGGCCGGGCTTGCCGCCGTCCTCATGGTGCCGCACGCCATGTGGCACGAGTCCGCGCTCTCCTTCCTCGGCCTCGGCCTGCCCAGCCATCAGGCGAGTCTCGGCAACCTCGTACAGTCGGCCCGCGGATCGCTGCTCGCGGGGACTGGTGGCCGACGCTTTTCCCCGGACTGTTTCTGATCATTCCGACCCTCGCGCTGGCGGGCCTCGCCGGTGTCTGGCGTGAGCGGATCAACCCGCGCCGCCGATCGGAGCTGATGCTGTGACCCTCCACACCGATGCTGTGACCCCACACCGACGCTGCGCCAGTCTGTGCCGTGCCGCCCGTCCTGTCCGTGCGGGGCTCTCCGTCCGTTTCCGGATGCGCGGCGGACGGTACATCGCCGCGGTCAGTGACGCGCGGTTCGATCTCGCACCGGGGAGTGCCTCGCGCTGGTCGGTGAGAGCGGCTGCGGCAAGTCCGTGCTGGCCTCGGCGCTTCTGGGGCTGCTGCCCGCCAACGCCGCGACCACCGGTGCCGCCTTCCTCGCAGACGGCACCGAATTGCTCACCGCCGGCGAACGCACCCTCGCCCGCACCGTACGAGGCCGGCGCATCGGACTCGTACCGCAGAGCCCTGCCGCCCATCTCACCCCGGTACGCACGGTCCGCGCCCAGATCGAGGAGACCTTGCGCGAACTGACCGGCACCCGAGGGAGCGCTGTCCGGGCGGCGGCGGAAGAGGCCGCCGGCCGGGCGGCTTTCCGGCCGGGCACCTCGACCGCTATCCGCACGAGCTTTCCGGCGGGCTGGCCCAGCGCGCCGCCACCGCGCTGGCGCTCATCGGCGACGCACCCTGCTTCTCGCCGACGAACCGACCACCGGGCTCGACCGGGAGCTCGTCGAGCGGACCGTCGACGAACTCCGCCGCCACACCGACGAGGGCAGAGGGCTGCTGATGATCACCCATGATCTGGCGGCGGCCGAGCGGATCGCCGACCGGGTCGCCGTGATGTACGCCGGACGGATCGTCGAACTCGCCCAGGCCGGAAGTTTCTTCGGTGAACCGGGCCCTCGCCACCCCTACGCACGTGGTCTGCTCGACGCCCTGCCGGAGCGGGCCTTCGTCCCCATCCCGGGATGCCGCCCGAACTGGGAGACCTGCCGGCCGGCTGCGCCTTCGCCACCCGCTGCCCGCGCGCCGACGAACGGTGCGCCGAACAGCCGCCGTTCGACGGTTACCTCGCATGTCACCACGGACCCGCCTGCGCACAGGAGCCCGCCGGTGCTTGAGCTGTCGCGGATCACCGCCGGATACGACCCGCGCGATCCCGTCATGCGCGACGTCTCGCTCGCCGTCGCCCGGGTGAGGCCGTCGGCCTGCTCGGACCGAGCGGCTGCGGCAAGTCCACCCTGGCCAGGGTCGCGGCCCTGCTGCACCGTCCCGACGAGGGCACCGTCACGCTCGACGGCCGGCCGGTACGGGGCTGGCGGCACCGCGCCCGCAGGCGCAGCGCATCACCGTCGGTGTGATCTTCCAGCAGCCCCGGCTCTCCGCAGACCCCGGCTGAGCCTGCGTGAGCTGATCGCCCAGCCGCTCCGGGCCACCGGGCGACGGCAGGAGGTGGCCTCCCGCACCGCCGAGCTGGCACGTACCGTCGGGCTCACCGGCGAGCTGCTCGGCCGCCGCCCGCACGCCGTCAGCGACGGTCAGCTGCAACGGGCCTGCCTCGCCCGAGCCCTGGTGCTGCGTCCCCGGCTGCTGATCTGCGACGAGATGACCGCGATGCTCGACGCCTCGACAACCGCCGCGCTGGTGGCCGTCGTCGAGGCGTACCGGAAGGATTGCGGAGCGGCGCTCCTCGCGGTCGGCCACGACCGGGTCCTGCTGGAGCGCTGGTGCGACAGGACGGTCCGGTGGGGCAGCCCGCCCCGCTGCACAGTGCCACGGCAGCCAAGGGCTGAGCCCGGCCGGGAACGGCAGACGCAGGACAGACGGCGGGCGGACGGCGAGACGCCCAACTCTTGGCAGGTACCTGCCTTTCAGCGGAGTGCGGCCCCATACTCGGTCGCGTCCCTGCCGGACAGCCCCGGTCATCGCGGGCGAGGCCGGCCCGCTCCACCCGTTCGCTCTGCCCGCTTATCGCCTCCGGGAGGCCCCATGGCACACCTGACCCGCCGCAGAGTTGTCACCACCGCCCTCGCCACCGCTGCCGCTGGCGCCTTCGTACCCGCCCAGGCGGCAGCCGCGGCCCCTGTCGTCTCCGCCCCGAACCGGCCCCGCGGAGCGCATCCGCTGCGCCATGCCCACGCGCACAACGACTACCTGCACCCACGTCCCTCCACGACGCCCTCGCACACGGCTTCACCAGTGTCGAGGCGGACATCTTCCTCGTCGACGGCGAACTGCTCGTCGCCCACGAGGCCACCGGCCTGGACCCGGACCGCACGCTCAGCTCGCTCTACCTCGACCCGCTGCTGTCCCGCGTCAGGGCCAATCACGGCACGGTCCACCCCGGATCCCGCACACCGCTTCAGCTGCTGATCGACATCAAGACCGACGGCGCCGCCACCTATCTCGAACTCGACCGGGTCCTGCGGCGTTACCGCCGGATCCTGACCGGTTACAGCCACGGCCGGGTCCGCACCGGGCGGTGACCCCGGTCATCTCAGGAGACCGTGCCGCCCGCGTCCCGATGGAGGAACAGCGCACGCGCTACGCCTTCTACGACGGCCGGCTCGAAGATCTCGCCGAAGGAGCGCCCGCCTCCTTCATCCCTCTCATCAGCAGCAACTGGACACAGAGCTTCAGCTGGCTGGGCGCAGGGCCCTTTCCCGCGGCCGAACGGGCCCAGCTGCGCTCCCTCGTGAGCACGGCACACCGCAGCGGCCGACGCATCCGGTTCTGGGCCACGCCCGATGTGGCGGGACCGGAGCGGGACGCCGTATGGAACGAGCTGCTCGCGGCCGGGGCCGATCACCTGAACACCGACGATCTGGCAGGGCTCGAACAGTTCCTCCGGGCCGGGGCAGGGACCTGCGAAGCCGCCTCTGACCCATCCGCAGGGAGCAGAACCGATCACCGTCAGTCAACACCCGTTCGGCGGACACGCCAGTGCGCCGGATGGTCCCTCCGCTGCGCCACACTGGCGGCCGAATGCCGCAATTCAGGCGCGGCGGAGGAGGTTGGCCATGGCCATTTCGATCTCACTGGTGCTGCTCATGCTGATCCTCGCAGTGATCTTCCTGCGCAACGGCGGACTCAAGGTCTCGCACGCCCTGGTCTGTGCACTGCTCGGCTTCTTCCTCGCGGGTACCAGCATGGCGCCCACCATCCACGAGGGGATCGCCGCCACCGCGAGCGTCGTGAGTGGTCTGAAGCCCTGACCCACCCTCTCCGTGCGGGACAATGGCCTCTCGATCTCGGCCGAGCGCGGCATGGAACCCAGGGCGGGCGGTACCGTCGTCACCAGGGCCCCTGCGCGCGATTGTTCGACATGGCTTGGACCTGACAGTTCCTCGCCACGCACCTGGAGAACGCAGCAATGTCATTCCCGCCCCCGGACGGCAATCGGGCGCCGCCCACCACGAGTACTGCAACAGCGGACTGTGCTGCCGCTGCCAGCAACGGTCCTGGACGACGAAACTGGGCAACGAACGGCTCTGCGGCCTCTGCGCCGCCTGCTGCCGTGAGTGCGGCCGGGCACCCGCACCCCATCTGGACGGGCTGGACAACGGCCTCTGCGCACAGTGCCGCGGGCTCTGTGCCCGCTGCCAGAGCCCGCTGCCGCCCGAGGGCGCGTGCGGATGCCGCAAGTGGCGGGAGCGGGCGGCCGGCGACCCGCTGAGGTACATCCTGCAGGCCCTTCCCCAGCCGCTGATGCAGGCGCTGGGCCACCGGCTTCCGCAGTCGGTCCATGAGGTGATCCACCAGGAACTCGAACGTCGCACGGCCGACCAGCTGCTGGAACGTCTCGAACGCAGGTGGAACGTGCGCTGGGCACATGCCCTGCACGAGAAGGACGAGGACGGCCGGCGACGCTGGACTCCTCAGGAGATCGCCGAAGCACTGCTGCGACCGGGCCACTGCTCACATCCGCAGTGCGAGGACGGCTATCTGGTCACGACCGATACACCGTGCACGCGCTGTCAGCAGCCCACACATCGCTTCGTCACCTCGGTGGCCGACCGCACGGCGACGCCGGCTCATGTCAGGCCGCCGCATCCGAGATCCGCAGGGCGCTCCTGGACAACAGGTCCAGCAAGAAGCGTCCGTCACGCTGAAGGGAAGGCCACCCGGCCGAATCCCTCAGCCGGATACCAGCCGGGAACGGATGAGGAAGCGCACCCCTCGGGGCCTCCAGCGAGAACCCGCTGCCACGGCCGTCCACGACGTCGACGATCAGCCGGGTATGTGCCCACAGCTCGTACTGGCTCTTCGACATCCAGAACGGGACGGGCTCGGCGACACCCTCGACGCCGAGCGAGGCGAGCAGTACATCGGAGTTGCCGGTACGGAACTCACCGGCGAGATAGCACATCGGTGCGCTGCCGTCGCAGCAGCCACCGGACTGGTGGAACATCAGCGGGCCGTGGGCCTCGCGCAGCCGCCGGATCAGTCCGGCCGCCGCAGGGTGAGCTCCACGACAGGAGCACGCGGATCGGTCATCGTCGCGGACCTCCAAGGATGCGATGGGCCCATTGAACGCTCCCCGACGTTGCAGCAAGGTTGCAGAGCCGTGCACCCGCAGACCCGCACCCGCGCAGCCCGCGCTGGCGGCCGGCACTCCGGTCCCGCTCACTGTCCGGATTCGACGGCGGCCACGACGGCTCTGTCCAGCGCCGCACGTACCAGCGCCGCGGCGATCACCGCGGGATCCCTGCCGTCGGCCAGCCGCATCAGCCCGGCCGGCGAGGCGGGAGGCCCAGTCGCTGCGCACCCTGCAGCGCCTTCGCGTCGAGGTAGGGGCGAACTCGGGCCACACGCTCTGGACCTCGCGCAGAAAGATGTCACTGCCCGTGGGGCCCACCCGGGCATCCGGCGAAGACCGGCACACAGGACAGGGCTGTCGCCGTCGGCCTCATGCCGCAGCCGCCGCAGATCCCCGCCGTAGGTGTCGATGAGGTGCATGGCGCCGTCGCCCAGCTGCGTCGCGGTTCGTTCGTCGTACCGCCGGTAGCCCCTTCGCCCAGTGCGTCCACCCGCTGCTGCCATGTCGCATCGGCCATTCGGCGCGGAGTGCGCATCCCGTGGGAGAAGAGGGCACGGGCCGACGCGACGGCGACCGGGCGCGGATCCGGGCGCTCAGCAGATGGCTCAGCACGAGGAGCTGGTACAGGGGCTGAGGAGTGTCGCGAAGCCGGATGCCGGCCTCGGCGGCGTACGTGGTGCCGTGGTTGTCCAGCAGAGCACCCAGGGTGTCGCGGCTGCTCACGGGAAGCTGAAGATGCGCGCGATGAAGTACCCGGCGACGATCAGTGAGCCGACCAGCACGACCCCGCCCACAGCAGGGGATACTCCCAGATCCCGCCGTCCGCACGTTCTTCGTGGGCTTCGCTGATGCAGCCCTCGGCAGGCGGTGTCTCACCCGGAGGATTCAGTGAATTAGCCATGCCTCCAGCTTCTCTCCATCGGCTGCGGTCTGCATGTGCGTACGCGGTGGCGCTCCGCCCCGCGTACATCCGTACGGTGGCTGCCTGCCGTCCCAAGCGCTGCGAGGGGACGGATCGGGGCAGCGTGAAGGAATGCCTGGAGTATCCGAGCCCGTCATCAGACTCGTACAACGCACCACCGAGCCCGCAGCGGTCCAGACTCTGCGGTCGACGGCGGCGGCTGTCATCGCCTACGCCGTAGCGGACGCGGCTCTACCGCAGCCTGCGCCGCTGACAGCTCCCTCACCGCCCTGCTCGTGGTGCAGGTGACTCTCTACGCGACGCTAAGGACGGGGATCCGGCGTGTGAACTCGGTCATCGTCGGAGTCCTCATCGCTATCGGATTCAGTGCCCTGGTGGGTCTGACCTGGTGGACCCTGGGGCTGACGATCTTCACCGCGCTGCTGGTCGGGCGGTTGGTCCGGGTGAACGAGTTCGTGCCCGAGGTGGCGATCAGCGCCATGCTGGTCCTCGGTGTCTCGCACGCCACCGATCTGGCCTGGGACCGTGTGCTGGAGACACTGATCGGGGCAGGGGTGGGGCTTCTGTTCAACCTCCTCTTCGCGCCTCCTGTATGGGTGCAGACGGCGGGCGCCTCCATCGGCGGGCTGGGGAGCCGTATGGGCCAGATGTTCCGGGAGCTGGGCGACGGGATCGGAGGCAACATCCCCGTCCAGGAGGCCGCCGCGCGCTGCACGAAGCCCGGCAACTGGACCACGACATCGTCGAGGTCGACGCTTCGCTGCGGCAGGCCGAGGAGAGCCTGATGCTCAACCCCGGGTACGGCAGGGTCTCCTGTACCGCGTCGTCCTGCGCACCGGGCTCGACACCCTGGAAATCTGTGCCGTGGTCCTGCGCGTGCTGACCCGGACGCTGACCGACCTGGCGAAGGCCCGCACCGACGAGTCGCTGTTCCCGAAGGACGTGGCCGAATCCCTCCGAGAGCTCTTCGGGCAGATGTCCGATGCGATCGAGAGCTTCGCGACGCTGATCACGACCCCGCTCGCGGCCAGCGCGGAGACGGCAGAGGACCGGCTCACCGAGGCTCTCGCACTGAGCCGGGCGACCCGCGACAGGGTGGCGGACCTGCTCCTGGAGGATGTTCAGGAACACCCCAGGCAGTGGCAGTTGCACGGGGCTCTGCTGGCCGAGGTGGACCGCATCCTGGACGAGCTCGACATCGACAAGCGGACCCGGCGCCTGGGTGAGGAGCTGGACCGTCATACGGCAGAGCTGCACGAACGTTACCCCTGGCTGCAGGCACTGCTTCGCAGGCTGCGGGCAGCGTCACGAAGCGTCAGCGGACCGAATCCTGAATCGACGCGAAGGACGCGACGCTGCCAGACGTACCGAGTCATGGGGCGGGTCCACTCCTCCGTGAGTGCGCGCGTCGCCTTCTCCTGCCCTGCCGCGCAGCCCAAGCTGGTGGTGGTTCAGCAGTCCAGTCACCGAATCCGGGGAGCCATCCCATGAACAAGATCCACACAGCAGCCATCACTGCCGCCGCCGTCGGTCTGACCATCGCCTCGCAGGCCCCGGCCACAGCCGCCGTCCCGGCGCCCGGGTTCCTCTCGGCTTCGCAGCTGCCGGCATCGAGCAGCCCGTGGACCGCAGGCGCCGTACAGCAGGGGCTGCCCGGCACCGGCTCCGTGTGCACCGCCGGAGTCGCGCCGCAGTCGGGCACCGCGTACCGCGACTTCAGGACGGAACTGGACACCGGCGCCCGTCAGACCACGACGGTCGCGTCCAGCACCGCGGCGGCGAAGCAGCTGGCGGCCGGGCTGCGCGATTCGCTCGAAGGCTGCCTCGGCCGGCTCCAGGACGAGGACCAGGGCATCGAGGGCGAGACGATCTACCACGGCAGGGTCGATGTGGAGGAGGGGCGCACGTCTACAGCATCGACACCGCACACCCGGAGGTCGGATCGAGTGATATCGGCCTCTACTCGGTCGGCCGCGACGGCCGGACCGTGACCGTGGTCGAGTGGGGACAGCTGGGCGATCTCGACGGCGCCCCGCTGGAAGGATTCAAGGAGACCACGCGCGTCGCCGTGGCCAAGCTCCACTGACCGCCCGGCGGTCCCATGCACCGCACGTCGGGCCGATGCCGGCCCGACGGCTGCCGGAGCCGTTGCAGCGCTCTGCCCGTGGCTACGGAGCCGAGTCCCCGCGTGTCCAGTCCAGCAGTCGGTCCGCCGTCCACGACGTGACCACACGATCGGTTGGCACCGCACACTCCTCGGCGCGGGCGCAGCCCAGGATCTGCCAGTCCAGCTGCCCGGGGCATGCGCATCGGTATCGATCGCGAAGAGTACGCCCGCTCCCACCGCCCGGCTCAGCAGGCGTCGCGGCGGGTCCAGTCGTTCCGGGCGGCAGTTGATCTCCACCGCCGTCCCCGCTTCGGCACACGCGGCGAAGACCTGATCCGCGTCGAACTGCGACTCGGGCCGTTCCCGGCCGGAGAGAAGCCGCCCCGTGCAGTGACCCAGCACATCCACGTACGGATCGCGTACGGCTGCGACCAGGCGTCGTGTCATCGCCTGCGCGTCCATGCGCAGCTTGGAGTGGACGGACACGACGACCACATCGAGCTGCTCCAGCAGCTCCGGTTCCTGATCGAGCGAGCCATCGAGGAGGATGTCGCACTCGATTCCCGTGAGGAGCCGGAACGGCGCGAGGCGCTGATTGAGCTCCGCCACAACCGCCAGCTGCTCCCGCAGTCGCTCGGGCGACAGCCCGTTGGCGACCGTCAGCCGGGGTGAGTGGTCGGTCAGGGCCGCCCAATCGTGGCCCAGCTCCGCCGCCGTGCGCGCCATTTCCTCGGCCGGGCTCCCGCCGTCCGACCAGTCGGAGTGCATATGGCAGTCGCCGCGCAGCCCGGAGAGCATTGCCGCACCGCCTTCGGCTAGCGGTGCGACGGCCTCGTCCTCCAACCGCTGGAGGTAGTGGGGCACTGCTCCGGCCCGAGCCTCACGGATGACCTGAGCGGTCTTCGGCCCGATCCCGCTCACCGATTCCAGTGAGCCGTGCCCGGCCCGCTCGGCGATCTGTCCTTCGCTCAGCGAAGCGATCGCACCGGCGGCTCTGCGAAACGCCTGCACACGGTATGTGGCGGCCTGGGACCGCTCAAGCAGGAACGCAATCCGCCGCAACGCGGTGACCGGATCCATGAGCGCCTCCCGGGGCGGTCGAGGCCGGCTCCGGCGGTCGGAACAGCAGGAGCGCCTGCGACCAGCATGGCCGACCCCGGCCGGCCCGCACCGCGGCCACCCGGCCCCGCGGCGGCGTTCCGGCCCGGCGGCGGGCGATCTTGCTTGCCTTTCGCCATCCCGGTCGTTAACGTGTTTGTGGTCCTGTTGTCTCCGATAGAGGTGGACGTTGCGCATCTGAGGTTCGCGAACATCGCGCCGTACGGTCACTGCCGTACGCCCGTCACGCTGCAGCGGCTCTTCATGCCGTCCGTGACCCCGCGTGGATGCGACCTCGGTGCATGAGCTGTTCCCCACTTCTCGGGACCGGCGCACTCCCTCTTCTCCGGCCGGTCGCCGCGTGGTGCTCGCATACGAAGCCCCTGCCCGCCGCGCTTTCGACTGCGAGAATCTTCATGACGATGCCCACTGCCCCAGCGCTTCCCTCAGCTGCTCCGACCTGTCCTTCCAGTGGCCCGACGGCACCACTGTCTTCGACGGCCTTTCGCTCACCATCGGCCGTGGCCGCACCGGCCTCGTCGGCACCAATGGTGCGGGCAAGTCCACACTGCTGCGACTGCTGGACGGCCAACTGCCCCCATCTCAGGGCTCGGTGAGCGTCGGTGGCAACCTTGCCCACCTTCCGCAGAACGTCACCCTCGACACAACGCTCCGCGTTGATGAAGCCCTCGGCATCGCCGGGCGGCGCGAGGCGCTGCGCTTCATCGAGGCCGGGGACGTGCGCGAACAGCACTTCGAAACGATCGGTGACGACTGGGACGTCGAGGAGCGGGCCCTGGCAACCCTCGGTTCGCTGGGACTCGGCCAGGTCGAACTGGACCGGACCGTGGGCCGGATGTCCGGCGGTGAGACCGTCCTGCTCCGGCTGGCGGCCCTGCTGCTGGAGCGTCCCGACGTCCTGCTGCTGGACGAACCGACCAACAACCTCGACCTGTTCGCGCGCCGCAGCCTCTACGAGGCCGTCGACTCCTGGCGCTCCGGCGTGCTGGTGGTGGTCAGCCACGACCTCGAACTCCTCGAACGGGTGGACCGTATCGCCGACCTGCGTGCCGGCTCCGTGAACTGGTACGGAGGCGGCTGGTCCGCCTATGAGGAGGCGCTGGCCACCGAACAGGAGGCGGCCGGACGCACACTGCGTTCAGCTGAGGCCGATGTGCGCAGGCAGAAGCGGGAGTTGGAGGAGACCAGGTGAAGGTGGCCCGCCGCCGACGTCACAGCAAGAAGATGGACGTACAGCGGCGGGCCCCAGAATCGTCGCAGGCGGCAAGAAGCGTTCCGCGCAGGAGTCGGCGGGCAAGCTCCGGGGCCTGCACGAGGACCGGCTCAATGAGGCGCGTGAGCGCCGGGAGGAGGCCGCGGATGCCATTCATAACGACGCCGAGATCCGCGTGAGTCTGCCTCATACCGTGGTGCCCATGGGCCGCACTGTCCTGACTCTGACCGAACTGCGCCCGCGGTTCGGCCGGCTGCAGGAGCCAGTCTCCACGTCCAGGGGCCCGAGCGGATCGCCCTCGTCGGTCGCAACGGTGCCGGCAAGACCACCGTGTTGCGCACTCTCGCCGGGGAACTGGCTCCGCTGTCCGGCGAGGCCAGGACGTTCGTACCGTTGAGATTTCTGCCGCAGCGCCTGGATGTGCTGGACGATGAGCTGAGCGTGGCGGCGAACGTGGCCCGTCTGGCTCCGGGACGAGTGACAACGACATTCGCTCCGGGCTCGCCCGCTTCCTTTTCAAGGGAGCGCGCGCGGAACAGCCGGCCGGTACTCTCTCGGGCGGCGAGCGCTTTCGTGCCTCGCTCGCGGCGGTGATGCTGGCCGCACCGGCCCCGCAGTTGCTGATCCTTGACGAGCCGACCAACAACCTCGACAGGGCCAGTGTGCGACAGCTGACCAGCGCACTGGAGTCCTACGAAGGTGCACTCCTGATCGCCGGCCATGACCTGCCGTTCCTCGAGTCGGCCGGCATCACCCGCTGGCTGCTCCTGGACGAGGATCTCAGGGAGACCACAGAGGAAGAGGTCCGAGACCTTCTCGTGTCACAACGCTAGGCGGACGCGGTGGCCGATGGCTGCATCAGCCCGCCGAGATGTGTGATCAGTTGGCCGGGGCGCGGTACAGGCCCCGGCCGGCGCGGCCGGCCCTGGAAGTGGCGACGAGCCGGTCCAGCGTGCTGCGAACCGTGTTGATGCTGCTCGTGGTGAGCTCGCGGCCCAGGGCCTCGGCGACATCACGGGCGCGCACGGGGTGCTGCCGGACGCTGCCACCACCTCCATGACCTGCGCGGTGAGGTTGCCGTTGTCGTCGGCCGGTGCGGCCGGTGCGGCGGGAGCGGCCTTGGTGCCGACATCGGTCTTGCTCTTGCTCTTGCCGGTCTTGGCGGTGCTGGGCTTGACGGCGGCAGGAGCAGTCTGGGTAACGGCGGCCTTCTTCTGGGCCGGAACCGTCTTCTTCTGCTTCTTGGGCGCCTCGGACGTCTTCGGCTTCTTGCTGTCGGCCCGTGTCACGGCAGGCTTGGCGGCTGTGCGGCGAGCAGCGGCGGCAGTTGTCCGCGACGGCTTCGCACCGGCCTTGGGCTCAGTGGTCTCCGAGGAGACCTCCTTCGCCTGAGCTGCGGCCTTCGGCTCGGTGACAGGCTCGGCCTCGGCACGGGCTGCGGGAACGACCGGTGCGGCGGACTCAGGGGCAGCCACCGCAGCGAGGGGCCGGGGTGCGGCGGTCAACGCCTGCAGAGCGCTCAGTGCCGCACGTACGGACTCCAGACGCTCGGTGACTGTGGCGAGCTTCTTCTCCAGCTCCTGCTGGTGCTCCTCCAGCCGGGGAAGTTCGGTCCGGAGAAGGGCCGTTGTCGCATCAACGTTGCCGAGCGTGCTGGTTTCTGAGGTCATGGGATGCCTTTCCGTTCCGGCCAACTGTTGGTGACCGCTGTGGAGCAGCGTAAGGGTGTTGTGTCAAGACCTTGCATCCGGCCCTTTCGTGGGGCGCCCGGTTGTCACCGTGCGCCCCACGAACCAATCCTCAGCCCTTGACCGTGAAGCCGGTCCGCAGGAGACATGTGTCGCGGGACGAGGGACCGACGAGCAGCTCGAAGGCCCCGGTTCGACGACGCGGTTGCCCGCGGCGTCCACGAGTGTGCACGCAGCGGCCGGCAGTTCGATGACGACCTCACTCGATTCGCCCGGGGCCAGTGACACCTGCTGGAAAGCCTTGAGTTCCTTGTCGGTCCAGGTCACCGACGTGACGGTGTCGCTGACGTACACCTGGACGGTCTCCAGTGCGGGCCGGGTGCCGGTGTTGCGGACGGTGACCTGTGCGCGCACGATGTCGTCCGTCCCGACCGTCGCGGTGAGCATCTCCAGGTCCGTGTACTCGACCGTTGTGTAACTCAGCCCCTCGCCGAAGACGAAAGCGGGGCCCTGTGTGAGGTCGGCGTACCTGGTGCCGTGCTGGCCTCGCACCTGGTTGTAGTACGTCGGCTGCTGGCCCGCATGCCGCGCGAACGACAAGGGCAGGCGTCCTGAAGGTTCGATGAGGCCGAGGACGAGTTCGGCGACGGCCCGGCCGCCGGACATACCCGGGTTGAAAGCGTGCACAATCGCTGCCGCACCGAGGGCGGAGGGCGGCAGTACCAGCGGCTTGGAGCTGATGACGACAACGACGAGCGGCTTGCCGGTCGCTGCGAGCGCGTCGAGCAGCGCGACCTGAGCGCCCACCAGTTCGAGTGTTGCGGTGGATCTGCCCTCACCGACCAGCTCGATGCGGTCGCCCACAACCGCGACGGTGTAATCGGCTTCCTGCGCCGCGGCGACGGCCTCGGCGATCAGCGTCGGGCAGGGCTCGGCGGGGATGACGATGTGAGGCCGGGGCTGACCATCGGGGAAGTACGCACCCTCGGGGTCCTGGCCCACGGTGAGGATGCCGGCACCTCGGGAGTGCGTCACGCCCCAGCAGGCAGGGGCGTGCTCACGGAACCCGTCGAGTACGGTGCGGATCATTTCGCGCGGCTGGCCGTCCGGCAGCCAGTCGGTCTGACCCGAGGCGCCGGCCCAGTCACCGAGCTGGGTCTGCGGGTCGTCGGCGTTGGGCCCGATGACCGCGATGGTGCGCGGCGCGGAATCGGGAGCTGCGACGGCACGTCCATCGGGGCCGGCCTCGAACCCGCCGGCCAGGGGCAGGGTGCCGTCGTTGGTGAGCAGGACCAGCGAGCGGCGGGCGGCCTGGAGGTTGAGTGCGGTGTGCGCGGCGCTGCCGATCACCTCGGCCTGCTGTGCGGGGTCGGGGCGGCGCGGGTTCTCGAACAGGCCCAGCTCGAACTTCAGGGTCAGGATGCGGCGGACCGCCGCATCGATCCGCACCTCTTCCAACGTGCCCCGGGCGACTGCTTCCTGTGCCCCGGCGAAGAACTGCGGTGTCGTCATCACCATGTCATTGCCCGCGTGTACCGCGGCGGCTGAGGCCTCGGTGTAGTCGGCGTAGATCTGCTGCTCCCACACCATCCGGCCGACGTTGTCCCAGTCGGTCACCAGGGTGCCGGTGTAGCCCCATTCGCCGCGCAGCACGTCGTTCAGGAGCCAGTCGTTGACCGTGATGGGAACACCGTCCATGGACTGGTAGCCGAGCATGAACGTACGGCAGCCCTCGCGGGCGACCCGTTCGAACGGCGGCAGGAACCACGAGCGCAGTTTGCGCCGGGAGATGTCGGCCTCGCTGGCGTCCCTGCCTCCCTGCGTCTCGGAGTACCCGCGAAGTGCTTGGCGCACGCGAGGACCGCTGTCGGATCGCTCAGCCCCTCGCCCTGGTATCCCCGCACCATGGCCGAGGCGAGCTCGCCGATGAGGAAGGGGTCCTCGCCGAACGTTTCGCTGATCCGGCCCCAGCGCAGGTCACGGGCGATGCACAGGACCGGGGAGAAGGTCCAGTGGATGCCGGTCGAGGAGACCTCCACGGCCGTCGCCCTGGCGATGCGCTCAACGAGCCCCGGGTCCCAGGTGGCAGCCATCCCGAGCTGGGTGGGGTAGATGGTCGCGCCCTCCCAGAAGGAGTGACCGTGGATGCAGTCCTCCGCGACGAGCAGCGGGATGCGCAGCCGTGTGCGGTCGGTGAGCTCGGCTGCTTCGAGGACGCGTTCGGGAGAGGCGTGGAGGATTGATCCGGCGTGCAGATCCTCGATCAGGCGCCGGACTCCGTCCTGGCGTTCAACTGGAGCATCTGGCCGACCTTTTCGGGCAGCGTCATGCGGTCGAGAGGTCGGCGACCCGCTCGGCGACGGGCAGCGCGGGGTCGAGATAGGGCAGGCAGGGGCCCACGGAAGGTCCTTTCACACGGTGGGAGTCGCAATGGCTCGCCTCGGCGTACGGATTCACCGTACGCCCAATGCCGACCACCTGTTAAGTATGTGTATGTTCGAGCCCGGACGGCAACGGCTGCCGTCCAGCAGATCCGGGAGTAACAGTGGCCGCTGATGCGGGGCGTGGTTACGCGAAGGGCCGTGCCAAGCGGCTCGAGATCCTCGACCACGCCATGGCGTTGTTCGGCGAGGCCGGCTACCGGGGGCGTCGCTACGGGTGATCGCGAGCCGGTGCGGCATCTCGCACACGGGGCTGATGCACCACTTCGCGACCAAGGAGTCACTGCTGCTCGCGGTGCTCGAGCACCGCGACGAAGTGGACGCGGACTGGCTCGCACTCGGGTCACCCACCGGTGTCGGCCGGCTGCGCAGGTTCGTCGATCTCGCCGAGCGCAACGCCGCCCGCCGCGGGATCGTCGAGTTGTTCTCGGTGATCGCTGCCGAGGCGACCGCCGCCGATCACCCGCACATGCCTACTTCGTGCGGCGATACCGGAATTCGGTCGCGAACAGTGCCGCCGACTACACGCAGGCGCGCGACGAGGGCGTACTGCGAGCCGGCATCGCGCCGGACGCCGCGGCGCAGCAGCTGATCGCTCTGATGGACGGGCTGCAGGTGCAGTGGCTTCTCAGCGACTGTGCGACGGACATGGCAGGCGTGCTGCGAGCGCATGTCCGGGCACAGCTCACCGTGCCGTTCTGAGCCGATCGGGCAGCCCGATATTCCGTTGCGGGACGCGTTCGCGGGCAACGATGACCGGAGGATGCCTGCGATTCCCACCGACGGACGTGCCGGAATCGACGCCGAGCTGGTCGGGCGCCTGATTGCCGCACAGTTCCCGCAGTGGAGCGGTCTGCCTGTCACCCCGTGGAGATCGACGGCTGGGGCAACCGGACCTATCGCCTCGGCGGCAGACTGACGGCCCGTCTGCCGACCGCCGCCGGCTACGCACCCCGCGGTCAGGAAGGAAAGCCTGTGGTTGCCCCGGCTGGCACCGTCGCTGCCGGTGGCAGTGCCACGGATGCCGGCCGAAGGGTGCCGGGGAGGTGCCCTCCCCACGGTCCGTTCGCGGCTGGCTGCAGGGCCGGACGGCAGCTCCGGAGCGTATCGACGACATGTCACGGTTCGCGGTCTCGGTGGCCGGGTTTCTCCTCGCTCCGCAGGACTGTGATGCTACGGGCGGCCCGATTGTGAGCCCGGCCCGCCGGGCCTCACCCTCGGCACAGGCAGAACGGGTGGCCTGCCGGATCCGCGTAGACCCTGAAGCCTCGCTCGCCACCCCTGTCGTCCACGTCCAGCGCCGTGGCTCCGAGAGCGAGGACCTGTGCCTGGCACGTTCGATGTCCACGACATCGAAGTCCAGATGCTCCTGTTGCGAATTCCTGTCCGCGCGGGGCCACTCCGGCGGCCGGTGGCCCATCGCCCGCTGGAAGGCGATCCGGGCGCCGCCCGGCACGTGAAGGTCGTACCAGTCGCCGTTCTCGTGTTCCACCTCGCCACCCAGTACACCTTGGTAGAACACCGCGAGCAGTCGGGGTCAGGGCAGTCCAGTGCCACCAGGCAGTAGGTCGCGACAGCCATATCGGATCCCTTCGTCCGTACCGGCGACCCGGCCGGATGCGGGGCCGGCCGCGAGGGCCCTTCCGCGGTCTCACTCGCCCCGTCGCGGGCTGACGTGGTGAAGCGGTGACCCGTCGGGTGCCCGCGACCGTATGCGCGACACTGGTAGCCCGTCACTGCACGAGCGAGGCGAGCGAATGTCATTGCAGGTCAGCGCCACCAACCCCGAGCACCCGCGCTCCTTCTCGAACTTCCCTGGCATCTGCCGCTCGAACAATGGCCGGCGAAGCACCTGGTGCCACTGCCGCGCGGCATCTCCCGCCACGTAGTGCGTTATGCCAGGGCCGGGGCCGAGGTGGTCGCGGTCAAGGAGCTCGCCGAAAGGCCTGCGATACGTGAGTACGAGCTGCTGCGTGACCTTGCCCGGCTCGGAATCCCGGCAGTGGACCCACTGGCAGTGGTCACCGGCGCACCGGCGGTGACGGCGGACCACTGGAACCGGTGCTGATCACCCGTCATCTCAAGGGATCCCTGCCCTACCGTTCGATGTTCGAGACCACACTGCGTCCGAGCACGGTCCACCGGCTCATGGACGCTCTCGCCGTTCTGCTGGTCCGGCTGCACCTGGCGGGTTTCGCGTGGGGCGACTGCTCTCTGTCCAACACCCTCTTCCGCCGGGACGCCGGCGCCTATGCCGCGTACCTGGTGGACGCGGAGACGGGCGAGCTGCACAGCCGGCTCAGCGAGGGCAAGCGTGATTACGATATCGATCTGGCCCGGGTCAACATCAGTGGCGAGATGCTGGACCTGGAGGCCTCCGGGCGCTCCATCCCTCGGTGGACCCGATCGCTTTCGGCTCCGAGATCTGCCGACGGTATGAATCGTTGTGGAAGGAGCTGACTCGTACCTCGGTCTATCCGGCCGGCAAGTACCACTACATCGAACGTCGTATGCGCAGACTCAACGATCTCGGGTTCGACGTCGCGGAGATGCAGATCGCGCACTCCTCCGCCGGCGAGACCGTCACGTTCGTGCCCAAGGTGGTCGACGCGGGCCACCACCAGCGTCAGCTTCTGCGCCTCACGGGCCTGGACACCGAGGAGAACCAGGCCCGCAGGCTTCTCAACGACCTCGAGAGCTGGATGATCACCCAGGACGACTACGCGCCGGACGACCCGCTCGGCGCACGTGCCGAGGTGCTCGCACACCGCTGGGTCCGTGAGGTGTTCAGGCCCACGGTGCGCACCGTGCCACAGGATCTGCGGCGCTCCATGGATCCGGCCGAGCTCTATCACCAACTGCTGGAACACCGGTGGTATCTGTCGGAGCAGGCGGAGCAGGACATCGGTCTGGAGGCCGCGGTGGAGGACTTCGTCACCAACGTCCTGCCCGCTCCGGCACCGTACCGCCGTCGACGGAGGACTTCCGGAGGCGTCGGCATAGGTCTGTGCCGATAGCGGCTTGCCCCTGCGGTCCGTGTGCGGCCAATGTTTCAGGCGAGTGCCGGAGGGCAAAGCTGTTGGTGCGGGAGCGCTCCCACGCCACCGGAAATCCCCACTCCCGGAGATGGAGACCGCGCATGAATTGTCATGATCGCATCAATTTACGCGACTGGACGGCACGCCTCGGTGGCGTGCTCGTCACCGTTCTGCTCTGCCTGCTCCCCTGGGCCGGTACCGCCACCGCCCACGGCTCGGTCATCGACCCCGCGTCCCGCAACTACGGCTGCTGGCTGCGCTGGGGCGACGACTTCCAGAACCCTGCCATGGAGCAGGAAGACCCCATGTGCTGGCAGGCCTGGCAGGACGACCCCAACGCCATGTGGAACTGGAACGGGTTGTACCGCAATGGCTCCGGGGTGACTTCGAGGCAGTGGTACCGGACGGCCAGCTGTGCAGCGGCGGCCGCACCGAGGGCGGCCGGTACGACTCCTCGACACCGTGGGTGACTGGCAGGCGACGGACATCGCCGACGACTTCACCGTGCGGCTCCACGACCAGGCCAGTCATGGCGCCGACTACTTCAAGGTCTATGTCAGCAGGCAGGGCTTCGATCCCACCACCCAGCCACTGACATGGAGCGACCTCCAGCTGGTGACCGAGACCGGCAGCTACGGTCCCGGTCAGAGTTACGAGATCCCGGTGAGTACATCCGGCCTCAGCGGCCGGCACCTGGTGTACACGATCTGGCAGGCATCCCACATGGACCAGACGTACTTCCTGTGCAGTGATGTGAACTTCGGCTGACCCGCCCCGGTCCCGCCGGTCAGAGCCCTGGCCGGCGGGACCGGACCTGCGGCGACGGCACTGTGGTGTGCGGCCATTTGATCGATTGGCGGGGTCGGGGGCGAGGTCTACCGTCGAGTAGTGAACATTTCTGTTCGCTGCTGACCCGAGATGCAAGGGATGCCATGACCGGTTCCCACGCAACATCTCCGCAGACTGCCCCGACCCGGAGCGGAGCCGGGGCAGTGGGTGGCCCTGCTTGTCATCGCCTCCTGCCAGTTGATGGTGGTTCTCGACATCACCATCGTGAACATCGCGCTTCCGCACATTCAGACTTCGCTGGGCTTCTCGACCGAAACGCTGTCCTGGGTGGTGAACGCCTACACCCTTACCTTCGGCGGACTGCTGCTGCTCGGAGGCCGACTGGGCGATATCCTCGGCCGCCGCAGAGTCTTCGTCTTCGGCATCCTGCTGTTCGTCTTCGCCTCGCTGCTCGGTGGTCTCTCCCAGGAATCCTGGCAACTGCTCGCAGCACGCGCGTTGCAGGGTGTCGGTGGTGCCATCGCATCCCCGACAGCACTCTCACTGATCACCACGACATTCCGCGAAGGCCCGGAGCGCAACAGGGCGTTCGGTGTGTTCGCCGCTGTGTCGGCCGGCGGCAGTGCGATCGGCCTGCTCGCGGGCGGGTTGCTCGTGGAGTGGCTCGACTGGCGCTGGATCCTCTTCGTCAATGTGCCCATCGGCCTGCTGATCGCGTTCGCGACACCCGCTACATCCGGGAGTCCGAACGCCATCAGGGCCACTTCGACATCGTCGGTGCGCTCACCTCCACGCTGGGCATGGTGCTGCTCGTCTACGGCTTCATCCGTGCCTCCAAGGACGGCTGGAGTGACACCCTCACCATCGCGGCCTTTGTGGCGGCAGTCGTGCTCCTGGCTGTCTTCATAGCCATCGAGCGCCGCTCGAAGCAGCCCATCACGCCACTGTGGATGTTCCGTGACCGCAATCGCGCAGGTGTCTACGGCATGATGCTGTGCCTGGCCGCGGCGATGTTCGGCATGTTCTTCTTCCTGACACTCTTCGTGCAGAACATTCTCGGCTTCAGCCCGCTGCGGGCCGGTCTCGCCTTCCTGCCGGTGAGTGTGATCATCGCGGTGGGTGCGGGCTCGCCTCGCAACTGCTGCCCAGGTGGGGCCCCAAGCCGTTCATGGTGGTGGGCGCGGTCCTGGCGGCGGCGGGGCTCGGCTGGCTCACGCAGACCGACGTCGACAGCTCGTACCTGGGGAGCATCCTCGGCCCCATGCTGGTATTCGGCTTCGGCATGGGCATGCAGTTCGTGTCACTGACCTTGATGGCGGTATCCGGTGTGGCGCCGAAGGAGTCGGGAGCGGCTTCCGGCATCCTCAACGCCACCCAGCAGGTCGGCGGATCGCTCGGGCTGTCCATCCTGGTCACCGTCTTCGGCACGGCCAGCCGCAACGAGGCCACCGACCAGGTCCCCGGTTCCTGCGGGAAGCGAGCCCGACCCAGCTTCAGGAGTTCCGCAGGACCGGGGAGCTCCCGTCGCGCTGGGGTGATCAGGTACTGGCGGCGGGCATCTCCAACGCCTTCGTGGCCGCCGCCGTCTTCGCCGTCGTCGCCGCGCTGATCGCCCTGGTGGTCATCCAGGTGCGCGCATCCGATCTGGAGAGCCTCCAGGGCGGCGCCGTCCCGGTCGCGCCTGCCGGGGCGAGGCGCGGCTCTCCGCCGGGACCGACGCGCCGGGTGACGACCGGCCGCCGCGACGACCCGGTGCACGTGACGGGCCGTCAGCTGACCGCTGATCCCGTGGCTACTCGAACTGCGCGGTGTCGCCCGCCCGCGACGTACGATCTCGACTTCGCTGCCGGAGAAGTCGATGACCGTGGTCGGCTCGGTGCCGCAGTCTCCGGAGTCGACCACGAGGTCCACCACGTGGTCGAGCCGCTCCTTGATCTCCCACCCCTGGGTCAGCGGCTCGTCCTCGTCGGGCAGCAGCAGGGTGCTGGAGAGCAACGGCTCCCCGAGGTCGGCGAGGAGGGCCTGAGTGACGGCGTGGTCGGGAATGCGGACTCCGACCGTCTTCTTCTTCGGGTGCAGCAACTGGCGCGGCACCTCCTTCGTCGCGGGAAGGATGAAGGTGTACCTGCCGGGCGTCGCCGCCTTGATCGCACGGAAGACGTCGTTGTCGATGTGCACGAACTGCCCCAGCTGCGCGAAGTTCTGGCACATGAGGGTGAAGTGGTGACGATCATCGAGATTCCGGATCGACCGGATCCGGCTGATGCCGTCGCGGCTGCCGAGCTGACACCCCAGTGCGTAACAGGAGTCCGTCGGGTACGCGATGAGCGCACCGGACCGGATGCTGTCGGCCACGTTGCTGATGGTGCGTCGCTGAGGGTTTTCGGGGTGTACGTCGAAATACTTCGCCATTCGCAGAGTCTAAGGGCAAGACCACCACCCGCCGTGTCCTGGCGCCCCGGCGATCAAGCGGGGTGTCGGCTGTCCCTCCGTCGGCCGGAGGGCCGGGCTTTCGCCACCGGGCCGCACCGTCGTGGCGGCCGCCCGGATGCTGCTGAGTGCGGCGTCGGCAACGGCCTGCGGTGTGATGCCGAATTCCTCGTAGAGGCGCTGATAGTCGGCGGAGGCACCGAAGTGCTCCAGGCCGACGATGCTGCCGGCGTCGCCCACGATGTCGCGCCACCCCTGGCCGACGGCCGCCTCCACGCTCACCCTGGCCCGCACCGACGGAGGCAGCACGCTGTCCCGGTAGCCCGGCGACTGCGCCGCGAACCACTCCTGGCACGGCATGGACACCACTCGCACCCCGCACCCTGGGCACCCAGCAGCTCGCGTGCAGCCAGCGCGATGTGCACCTCCGAACCGGTCGCGATCAGGACGACGTCCGCCGGACCGTCCGGGGCATCGGCCAGAACGTAGGCACCGCGTGCGGCCCCGTCGGCCGGCGCATGGCTTCTGTCGCCGCGTTCCAGTACGGGCAGCGGCTGCCTGGTGAGTACGAGACCGGCCGGCCGGTCCCGGTGTTCCAGAACGGTGCGCCAGCACACGGCCGTCTCGTTCGCGTCGGCGGGCCGTACGACGTCGAGACCGGGGATCGCGCGCAGCGCGGCAGGTGTTCCACCGGCTGATGCGTCGGCCCGTCCTCGCCCAGGCCGATCGAGTCGTGGGTCCAGACGTAGATGGCGGGGAGCTTCATCAGTGCCGCGAGCCGGATGGCGGGGCGCATGTAGTCGCTGAACACCAGGAACGTGCCGCCGTAGGGCCGGGTGAGGCTCTGGAGTGCGATGCCGTTGAGTACGGCGGCCATGGCGTGCTCACGGATACCGAAGTGCAGCGTCCGCCCGTAGGGTCCGCCCGGCCACTGGCCCGTCTGCTTGCCGGACGGCACGAAGGAGGGTTCCCTCCATCGTGGTGTTGTTGCTCTCCGCCAGGTCGGCCGACCCGCCCCAGAGCTCAGGCAGGACGGCGGCCAGAGCCGTCAGTACCTTGCCGGACGCCTTGCGAGTCGCCATCCCCTTCGGATCGGCGGCGAAGGCCGGCACATGCTCGCGCCAGCCGTCCGGCAGCTGTTGCCCGCGCAGCCGGTCCAGGAGCGCCGCCCGGGACGGATTCGATGCCCGCCACTCCCGGTAGCCCGTCTCCCACTCCCGGTGGCCGCGGCGCCCGGTCACGGATCTTTCGCACATGAGCGAGGACCTCGTCCTCGACGGTGAAGTGCTGCTCCTGATCGAAGCCCAGGAGCGCCTTGGTGGCCGCGACTTCCTCGTCCCCGAGCGCGGATCCGTGGGCCTTGCCGGTGTTCTGCTTGGTGGGTGCGGGCCAGCCGATGACCGTACGCAACACGATCATGGACGGCCGTGCGGTGTCCTGCCTGGCGGTGTCGACCGCGGCCAGCAGTGCGTCGACATCCTCGACGTAGGAGCCGCTGCGGGTGAAGTCGACCGACTGCACATGCCATCCGTACGCGGCGTACCGTGCGGCGACATCCTCGCTGAAGGAGATGTCGGTGTCGTCCTCGATGGAGATGTGGTTGGAGTCGTAGAAGACGACCAGGTTGCCCAGCTCCTGGTGTCCGGCGAGGGAACTCGCCTCCGACGAGACGCCTTCCATGAGATCGCCGTCCGAGGCCACGACGTACACATGATGGTCGAACGGGCTGGCACCGCTCGGGGCATCGGGGTCCAGCAGTCCGCGCTCCCGCCGAGCCGCCATGGCCATGCCCACGGCACTGGCCAGCCCCTGGCCCAGCGGGCCTGTGGTGATCTCCACGCCCCTGGTGTGCCGGTACTCCGGATGTCCGGGCGTCGCGGAGCCCCAGGTGCGCAGGCGCTTCAAGTCGTCCAGTTCCAGTCCGTACCCGCTCAGATACAGCTGGATGTACAAGGTGAGGCTGGAGTGTCCGCACGACAGCACGAAGCGGTCCCGGCCGAGCCACTGGTCGTCGGCCGGGTCATGGCGCATGACCTGCTGGAACAGCAGATACGCCAGTGGGGCCAGGCTCATCGCCGTTCCGGGTGGCCGCTCCCGGTCCGCTGGACCGCGTCGGCGGCCAGGAGCCGCACGGTGTCGACTGCACGGACATCGAGGGGCCCCAGCCGGCCGCTTCGGCGACGGGGAGCGCGAGAGAGACATCACGGTCGTTCAGTACGGCACTGCTCGGGACATTCCGGGAATCCATCGGGGCCTCCTCGTTGAGCGCGGCGTAATGGCAGCTGAGCGGGTCCGGGGATCGTCATGGAGTGCCCTGCAGAGGCCTGATGACGTGTATCCGAGAGATGCCTCGGCGCTGCTGCTTCCTGTCAGTGCCGGAGTGCGCCGAACCGGACGGGGATCACCCGGAGCGCAGCTCCCACGGGCGTACCTCTTGTCCGAAGCACCCACATGCCTTACCCGCCCTGCGGATTCTCAAACAGCGCCGACGCCTGGCCGCCGACCGCCGCCCCTGCGCTCAGCGGGGCAGGGACGGCCAGATTCCTGGCGTCGGTGGCCATGGTGATGGCACTGTCGAGCCTGTCCTGGTATCCACCAGATCGTTGATCCGGTGGTCGATTCGGGTGCGTTCGGTCTGAAGGCGATCGAGCAGCTCGGGCGCGACCTGATCGGTCTCGATGCATGGCAGCAGGTCCACGATCGTCCTGCTGGTCAGCCCCGCGGCGTACAGCTGCTGAATCAGGTGGACCCGGTCGGCGGCCCTGTCCGGATAGTGCCGCTGGCCGCTGGGGCTGCGTTCCGCGCTGAGCAGGCTCTGCTCCTCGTAGTACCGCAGCGCCCGTACGCTCACGCCCGTCGCGGCGGCGAGCTCACCGATACGCATGTGGTCCTCCCTGCGAGGCGGCATCCCTCTGACATAGACGTCAGGTTCAGCGTAGCCCCGTGAGGGTTCGCGCCGAGGCGTTCCCGTGGATGCGCGGGGCGGATCAGGTCCTACGCGGCGCCGGGTTCATCAAGGAATGTGAGCAGCACAGTGACTTCCGCACGCAACTGCGTGGCCCGGTCGGCGTGTGCGGGCGCGGTCAGTTCACCGGCAGCCTCCAGCCGCTCGGTGATCTCGGCGCGCACGATCTCCACCATCTCCTGCTCATTCAGCTCACGCCGTGCCGCTTCGGTGGCACCGGCACCGACCGGTGACTCCTCGATGGCGGAAGCTCCGGGACCGGCTGTGCCCACAGGGACCGCCCCGGCGTTGTCCAGCGTGGCAAGGGCTGCGCGCAGGGCGCTCACCGCGGCCTTGTCACGCGCGCGCATTGCTTTCGGCAGGGCTTGACGCATACGGGTGTGCAGAGACATGCCGGTGACCCTACTTCGGTGCCCATGACCCGCACAGGAGCCCGCGCCCGGCAGCACGATCGTGCTGCCGGGCGCGCTGTGGTTGCTCAGGCCTTCGCGGAGGGCCCCACCAGCTCTTCCAGGACATCTTCCATGGTGACGAACCCGATGACCGTGCCCTTGTCGCCCGTGACGGCGGCAAGGTGGGTACCGGCAGCTCTCATGGCAGTCATGGTGTCGTCCAGGGGTGTCGATCTCGACCCGGATGATCGGGTGGAGAGCGCTGGAAGGGTAGGGCGCAGTGCGATCGGGGACACCGAGGGCGTCCTTGATGTGCAGGTAGCCCAGGACTTCGTTGCCGGGGCCGGTCACCGGCAGCCGGGAGAAACCGCTGGCGGCAGCGGCGCGTTCGAGTTGCTGCGGGTGATGTCGCTGCCGACGGTGACCGTCTTGTTCAGCGGCACCATGACCTCGCCGACCGGGCGGGTGCCCAGCTCGAGCGCGTCCTGGAGGCGCTCACCGTCCGCGGGCGCCAACAGGCCGGCCTCGCTGGAGTCCTTGACCAGACGGGCGAGTTCGTTGTCGGTGAAGACGGAGCCGACCTCACCCTTGGGCTCCACTTTCAGCAGACGGAGGATGGCGTTGGCGAACGCGTTGACGCCGAAGATGACCGGCCGCATCGCGCGGGTGAGAGCGACCAGCGGCGGGCCCAGCACCAGCGCGGTGGACGCCGGGGCAGCGAGCGCGATGTTCTTGGGAACCATCTCACCGAAGAGCATGTGCAGATACGTCGCCGCCGTCAGCGCGATCACGAACGCGATCGGGTGGATCAGTGCCTCGGTACCCCGACCGCCTCGAACGGAGGCTCCAGCAGGTGCGCGATTGCGGGCTCGGCGACCGCGCCGAGCACCAGCGAGGAATGGTGATGCCGAGCTGGGCGGTGGCCATCACGGCGGAGAGATGCTGCAGGCCCCACAAGGTGGACCTGGCCCGCAGATTGCCCTTGAGCGCGGCCGGTTCGATCTGGCTGCGCCGGACGGAGATGAGGGCGAATTCGGCGCCTACGAAGAACGCGTTGGTGACGAGTGTCAGCGCGCCGATCAGCAGCTGGATCGTGGTCATCGGGCTTCCTCCGCGCTCTGCGGGACAGGTGCGGTGATGCGGACGCGGTCCGCGCGATGGTGCTCGACGTGCAGCACAGCGAACTGCCAGCCGTCGATCTCGATCCGGTCCGTCAGGAGCGGGATGCGCTCGAGGTGAGAGGCGATCAGCCCGGCCAGGGTCTCGTACGGTCCTTCCGGGGCCGTCACGCCAACCTCTTCCAGCTGGTCGAGCCGGATGGCGCCGTCCGCCTCCCACGTCGGGCGGCCGTCCGGTGACACCTCCAGCGGGATCAGACCGGGCCGTTCGTGCGGGTCGTGCTCGTCGCGGACCTCGCCGACCACTTCCTCCACGATGTCCTCCACCGTGGCGACTCCCGCGGTGCCGCCGTACTCGTCGATCACCACGGCCATGGTGCGGCTCTTCCGCAGCCGTTGAAGGAGGCGGTCCACGGGCAGGGAGTCGGGCACCAGCATCGGCTCGGTGGCCAGGGCCGTCACGGGGTGGAATCGCGCTGGTTCTCCTCCAGGGCGAGGACATCGCGGACGTGGACGGTGCCGATGACCTCGTCCAGGCTGTCGCGATAGACCGGGAACCGGGACAGGCCGGTGGCCAGCGTGAGGTTGGCCGCGTCCGTGGCGGTGGCGTGGGCCTCGAGAGCCTGTACATCCACCCGTGGCGTCATCACGTTCTCCGCGGTGAGCTCGCCCAGATGCAGTGTGCGGACGAACAGCTCGGCGGAGTCCTTCTCGATCGCACCTTCCAGCGCGGAGTGCCTGGCGAGCGCGACCAGCTCCTGGGGCTGCGGGCCGAGGCGAGCTCCTCCTGGGGCTCCAGCCCGAAGCGTCGTACGAGATGGTTCGCGGTGTTGTTCAGGTGCCGGATCAGCGGGGCGAAGACGGCGGTGAACCCGCGCTGCGGGCCCGCCACGACCTTGGCCACTGCCAATGGGCTGGAGATCGCCCAGTTCTTCGGGACCAGCTCTCCGACGACCATCAGCACCACCGTGGCGATGGTGACGCCGAGCACGGTCGCGACGGTGGACACCGCTCCATCGGGCAGGCCGACGGCCTCCAGCGGGCCGCGCAGCAACGCGGCAAGCGACGGCTCGGCGAGCATGCCGATCACCAGGGAGGTGACCGTGATGCCCAGCTGCGCGCCGGAGAGCTGGAAGGTCAGCCGTTTGGCGGCTTCGAGAGCGCTCGCCGCGCCACGCTCACCGGCCTCGACGGCGCGTTCCAGCTCGCTGCGCTCGAGAGTTGTCAGGAGAACTCGGCCGCGACGAATACCGCACAGGCCAGAGTGAGTGCGAGGGCGAGCAGTAGCAGGAGCACTTCCGTCACCGTGCCACCCCGGTCCGTGGCTCAAAGTATGTGGACGGACGGTGGCACGGTTCGTACTGGCAGGTTCACCCATTGCGGGTTTGCTGCTCCTTCTTTGGTCGGTGGACCGGGTGGGTCCGGCGTGGTCAGGGACAGGACAGCATTCCGCCCCAATGGTAAAGGGTATGCAAAGTCGCCTTGTCGGAGAGTGTGTGGGCCTTCCGGTGGCCGCTTTTCAGCCTTTCCTGGTCAGGTCGGCGCGATGACATCCGGGCGGAGCCGGTCGACTCTATGCTTCTACACGCGTGTAGAAAACGCGGGGATGGTCCGGAGGTTCCCGGCCACCCCAGGCGCAGCGCCAGGCCGCGCCCCCTGCCTGGCCCATTACATGAAGGAGTGAACGCCACGATGGTGTTCAAACGGCTGCTCGGCTCGCTCGGAGTGGGCGGTCCCACGGTCGAAACGGTTCTCGATGCGGGCCCGGCGCTGCCGGGCGGCAGCCTCACGGGACAGATCCGGATCGAGGGTGGCGGCAGTGCGGTCGACATCGAGCACATCACCCTGGAGCTGGTGGCCCGGGTAGAAGTGGAGCACGAGGAGGGCGAAAGCGGGACCGGCCTCGTTTTCGAGCGCTTCACCGTGGGTGGGGGCCTGCGTCTCACCGAAGGTGAGCAGCGCAGTATCCCGTTCTCCGTGGTGCTGCCGTGGGAGACCCCGGTCACCGAACTCCACGGCCAGAGCCTTGGTGTGGATCTGGGCGTCCGTACCGAACTCGCGGTGGCCGGAGGCAGGGACAAGAGCGATCTCGACCCGCTCACGGTGGGTCCCCTGCCCGCTCAGGAAGCCGTGCTCGAAGCGCTCGGCCGGCTTGGTTCGAATTCAGGTCCGCGGACCTGGAGTATGGCCGCATCGGTGGCACCGGGCAGCAGTTGCCCTTCTATCAGGAGATCGAGCTCGCCGTCGCACCTCAGTACGCACACGCGATGGGGAGCTCGAGGTGACCTTCCTGGCCGGCTCCGGCGATATGGAGGTCGTGCTGGAAGCAGACAGGCCCGGCGGTCTCTTCTCGGCCGGCCGGGACGCGCTGTCCCGCTTCACGGTCAGCCATCAGGATGTCGGCCTGCGTGACTGGACAGCCGAAGTCGACGGCTGGATCCACCGGCTGACCGACGGCCGGGATGTTCACGCGGTCCCCGCCTCGTACGGGCACGGTGGGGGCACGGCGGCCATGCGAGCGATGAATACGCTCACGCGGGGCATCACCGCGATGAGGGATCCCATCGCTCCGGGCCCGGATGGGCACCGTCGTCGCCGCCGGAGCGGCAGGCGTGGCGGTCGGAGTCGTCGGCGGATGGTGGCAGCCGAAATCGTGGACGAGATCGGCGACGCTTTCGAGGGGAGGACGACGAGGGAGAGAACGACGAGGGGAGAACGACGAGGGCTGAGGAGCCCTCCGGGCCGCTGACAGCTTCTGCGACATTGTAGAAAGCGGCGGTACGGGCCGTCCTTGTGCGGCCTGAACCGCCCATAATCCTATGGAGTACTCATGGCACTGTGGGACCGCATCAAGGAATCCGCATCGACGATGCAGACGCAGCTGGAAGCGAAGAAGAACGATCTGAAGAGTGGGTCGTTCCGGGACGCGAGCATGGCGATGTGCGCCCTGGTCTCCGCCGCCGACGGTTCCATCGACCCGGCCGAGCGGCAGCGCGTCGCTTCCTGATCGCCTCGAACGACGTACTGCAGAATTTCCCCGCGGACGATCTGCAGCGTCGCTTCAACGACTATGTGAACAAGCTGACCGCAGACTTCGCCATCGGCAAGGTCAGTGTGCTCCAGGAGATCGCCAAGGCGAAGAAGAAGCCCGCCGAGGCGCGTGCCGTTATCCAGATCGGCATTGTCATCGGCGGCGCCGACGGTGACTTCGACAAGGCGGAGCAGGCCGTCGTACGGGAGGCGTGCTTCGCGCTCGACCTCCCGCCGCACGAGTTCGACCTCTAGGGCGTGTTCGTGAGGTGTCCCGGCGGCGGCCGGGACACCCTCACAGACATTCCGGAGTCCTCGCTGTCACAGGGTGTGGCAGCTTTGAGGGCGAAGAACAGCGTGATCGTCGCGTTGGCCGAGGACAGTGCGGAGACCGTCGTGCCCGCCGCGGCAGTCCAGGCGGCCATGCCTACCGCGGTGAAGGCGGGCGGCCAGACGCGCGCGGCCGGGGCGGGTCCGAGCAGTGCCGCGACCCGGCGAGGTACCGGCCCCGGCGCGGCCAGGCCGGCGAATGTGGCCACAGGGCGCCGCGGGAGACCAGCGCCGCCTTGCCGATCGCCCGCGCCGTCACGAGCCGGCTGCCGACCGCGTCGGCGGCATCCTCGTCCGCCCACCGCTCCGCCGTGTAGGTCACCGCGGTGCGCAACGGCCGCAGGAACGGACTGGCCCGCGCGGCCAGCTGCACGGTGAGCAGGAATCGGTGGTGGCGGCAGGCCAGGTGGGCGCGTTCGTGTGCGAACAGTGCCCGGCGCTCCGATGTGTCAAGGCACCTCAGAAGTGACCTGGACACCACGATTCGCCCGGGGAGCCGGGCAGCGCGTAGGCGTAGGGAACGTCGTCGGGAAGCACGGCCACCGGGGTGGCGGGCAGCCCGGCCAGTGCGCGCTCGGCGCTGCGCCGCACCCGGTGATGGTGCCACGCCGCCCTCGCGCACGCTGCGAGAACGGCGACCAGGACGGGGATGGCGGCCTTGCCCACCACCTCGTCGTACGGCACCGCCTCACGTACCTCCGGGTCCGACCATCCGTCGGGCAGTGGGTTCCCGGCAACTGGGCCGTGCCGACCACCATGAGCAGCGCCAGGCACAGGGTGCTGCATATCGCCAGCACCGCGGCGACCGCCGACAGCAGCCACGTGGCGGTACGCGGGTGCAGATGGTGCGCCGCCAGCCGGGCGATGGGCCAGGCGGTCAGGGCAGGACCAGCGGCAGGAAGACGAAGACGCCCATGGCCCTACGCTTCCGGCTCGTCGGCCGCCTGGGTCAGCAGCTCGCGCAGCAGTTGTTCGTCGCCGGGAGTCAGCGTGGTGAGGAAGCTCGCCAGTACGGCCTCCCGGTTGCGCTCACCGTCCAGGACCCTGCGCATGCGCAGTGCCGCCAGGCCGGCCTCGTCGGATGTCGGGGTCCACCGGAAGGAGCGGCCCTCGCGCTGTCTGTCCACGACCCCTTGATCTGGAGGCGGGTCAGGATCGTCATCACCGTGGTGTAGGCGAGGCTGCCGCCGATCCGCTCCTGGACCCAGGCCGCTGTCGCGGGCCCTGGGCCTGGCGGAGCGTGGACAGTACCTGTGCTTCCAGCTCGCCCTGGCCGCGTCGGCGGGGCTGCTCGTCCGGACCGTCGTTGTCCTGGCCTGTCACGTCAGTCTCCTTCCCGCCATGGTGCCCCGCACGTCGGTGGGGAGCGGTTCATCGTACTGAGTCCGGCAAGGAGGCCGGGCCGGTCCGGGGTACAGACGCGGGCTCCGCGATTGTTTCTACAGTGATGTAGATTTCAGGAACTGGCAGTTACGAACCCGGGCACTCCTTCGAGGTGCGGTGCGGGAACACATGAAGGGAACGCAGCATGGGTGTGAGTCTGGCCAAGGGTGGCAACGTCTCTCTCAGTAAGGAGGCTCCGGGCTGACCGCGGTCCTCGTCGGGCTCGGCTGGGATGCGCGCAGCACCACCGGCGCCGACTACGACCTCGACGCCAGCGCGTTGCTGGTGGACAGTGGCGGCAAGGTGGTCTCCGACCGGCACTTCGTCTTCTACAACAACCTCACCAGCCCCGACGGCTCGGTCGAGCACACCGGTGACAACCTCACGGGGAGGGCGAGGGCGACGACGAGTCGGTCAAGGTCAACCTGGCCACCGTCCCTGCCGAAGTCGCGAAGATCGTCTTTCCGGTTTCCATCCACGACGCCGGAAGTCGCGGTCACAGCTTCGGCCAGGTCCGCAATGCCTTCATCCGTGTCGTCAACCAGTCGGGCGGCGCGGAGCTCGCTCGCTACGACCTGAGCGAGGACGCGGCGAGCGAGACCGCGATGGTCTTCGGTGAGCTGTACCGGCATGGCGAGGAATGGAAGTTCCGTGCCGTTGGCCAGGGTACGCCTCCGGGCTGGCCGGTATCGCAGCCGACTTCGGTGTCAGTGTCTGAGCCCGTCCCTTTCTCCTTCATGCCCGGAACCACGGACACCCCGGCCGCCGGTCGGGTGTCTCTCTGCGGCGGCCGCAGGCCGGCACCTGCTCGGCGTCCGCGGTGGTCCGTCCGTCTGCCGGTGTGCACCGGCCGCGACCGGGCTTCGCGTCACGGCCATGAGTACACAGGATCGGGACTTCCCTATGCATGTGACCGAAAGTCTGGGCGCGGACGACCGTGCGGTCTTCGAGGGCGTTGTGCGGGCCGCGCTGGAGACTCCGGAGATCCGCCGCGCCCTGCGCAATCCTGGCGTGCGGGTCGACGCGCCGAGCCTGAGCTCCGGGCCCTGGCCCAGGCCGAAGTCCTCGCACTTGTGGCCGCAGAGGAGCGCGGCGCCTACCATCGACTGCGAACTGCCTCCGGATCCGCGGTAATTCATGACAGTGATCACCCTTGCGGGGCAGGAGCCGCTACGCGTGGGCGCGGACTGGCTGCGGCCCTGGCTGTGCTCGCCCGCTGCTTTCGGGCGCGGCGGCGGCGATATTCCTGCTGCTCGGCTACGGCCTGCGGCTGGCCGGAACCGAACTCCGGCTCGCGGGTGCGCTCGTGGATGCCGGCTGGATCGCGGCTGCCCTTGCCGCCCTGACGGTACTCATCGCAGGCGTCGCGCTGGTGCTCACCGCCGCGCGGCACGGGCGGCGCCCGGCGGCCCGCACCAATGCGATAGCCCCACCATCGCCGAGGCGCGCACGGCATGGCGGCTGGCGCTGCTGGATCGCGGCGTACTGCCCTTCCTGCAGCAGCAATTGAGCTGTCCGACGCCCGCCAGGCGCTCTCCGGGCCGACCGTCTCCGATCCGCATCCGCATCCGGAGCGGCGCTCGCGCCTGGGATGGTCCAGCCCCGAATTCGCAAGTCCGGACTATGCGGGCCCTCGGCGCCCGGTCGGGACTGAGGCCGAAGTCCTCTGCCGAGAACTTCTACATTCCTGTAGATTCTGGCGTGTCACGCGGATGAGTCCCGTGGCGCCCGGTATCAGCCGCGCCGGATCCGCCAACCCGTCCCTGCCGCCCACCTTCTGGGGAGAAGACGAACACCCATGCTCGGCATCAGCGAGATCGCCATCCTCCTCATCGTCGTCACACTGATCCTCGGTGCGAAGAAACTCCCCGAACTCGCCCGTTCCCTGGGCAAGTCGGCCCGCATCCTCAAGAGTGAGGCCAAAGCGATGAAGTCTGACGGGGCCCCGCCGGCCGGAGGTGTGACCACGTCCCAGGAGGTCACGACTCCCACCCGTATCGTCCCGGGCAACGCCGGAGACAGGACCGGCTGAGTGCCGGCCGCGGGGCAACCCTCCAGGTCCGGGGTCTCATACAACCCGCCCTGGACTTCGCGCCACTGACACCGATCGAGTCCGGAGCCTCTCGCCGTCGCGGCTTATGAGATCCAGGCGGAGCCGCGCACCCAGCGGTCCTGACTCGGCAGGTCCGCACGGGCCGGTGAAAACCTGGTGCCCCGCCCCGGCCATTTCCCTAGACTCGCTACGTATCGCGCGCTTGCACGACATCGCGGCGCGCGCCTTGACGAGTGAGGGGAGCCGGGCCGTGCGTGACCGTACCGCTGTCGCCCTTCCCCGTTCACGATACGAGGTGATCCTGGTGTCTTTGTGCGGCCGGTACCTGCTGCGCGGCCGGTACCGGACCTCCGCGACGGACGCCTGACCTCGGTCAGTCCGCACGGCTCCCCGTTCAACTCCTGTGCAGAGCCCGTTCGTGGCTGCACCGGGAGCTCGTGCGTGGCCTTCGGTCCGAAGGCCACTTCGTCCCGGCAATTGCGCTGCCTTGTAGTGAATCACCTGGACAAAGGCCAGAGGCATGCGTACCGACCTCCACCGTCATTTCGTCAACCCGCTCACCGGCGTGCGGAACCTGGGCATCCTCGCCCATGTCGATGCGGGCAAGACCACCGTCACCGAACGGATCCTGTACCTCACCGGTGCCACACACAGGCGTGGTGAGGTCCATGACGGGACGGCTGTCACCGACTTCGACTCCCAGGAGCGCGAACGAGGGATCACCATCTTCGCCGCAGCCGTGAGCTGCGACTGGGACGGCCATCGCATCAATGTCATCGACACCCCGGGCCACGTCGACTTCGCCGATGAGGTGGAGCGCTCGCTCCGGGTGCTCGATGGCGCGATCGCGGTGTTCGACGCCGTGGCCGGAGTGGAACCCCAGAGTGAGTCGGTGTGGCGGCAGGCGGACCGTCACGGGGTGCCGCGGATCGCGTTCGTCAACAAGCTGGACCGTGCCGGAGCCGACCTGGACGCGACGATCGAGTCGATGCGGCAGCGGTTGGGTACGGTCCCGCTGGCCGTCCAGCTGCCGATCGGGCAGGAGGACGGATTCACCGGGTGGTGGACCTGGTGCGGATGCGCTCGCTGGTCTGGCACGACGGCGGCGACACATTCGAGGAGGGCCCGGTGCCCGACGGACTGCGGGAGGAGGCCATCGGGCGCCGTCGCCTGCTCGAGGAGGCCGTGGCGGAACTCCACCCGGCCGCGCTGGAGGAGTTCTGCAGGGAGTCGACCGTACGTGCCTCGACCCTGTCCGCTGCCCTGCGCGACCTGACACGCACCGGCGAGGCGGTGGCCGTGCTGTGCGGATCCGCCTACCGCAACCGTGGTATCGAACCTCTGCTGGAGGCCGTCGTGGCATACCTGCCTTCGCCGCTGGATGTACCGGCGGTTCAGGGAACGCATGGCGGTACGGTCCGGGAGCGTGCCGCCGACCCGGCGCTGCCCTTCGTCGCGCTGGTGTTCAAAGTGAATTCGACCGCCACCGGGCGGCTGACCTACCTGCGGATCTATTCGGGAACGGTTCACAAAGGAGAGGCGGTGCTGGATGTGGGCGCCGGACGTACCGAGCGGATCGGCCGGATCCTGCGTGTGCAGGCCGACCGGCACGCGGAGGTGGACCGGGCGGTGGCAGGCGACATCGTCGCGGTGGTCGGGGTGAAGGCGGCACGTACGGGAGCCACACTCTGCGCGCCTGCGGCACCGCTGGTCCTCGAACCGCCCACGGTGGCCGATCCGGTCGTTTCCGTGGCGGTGGAAGCGGGCCGGAGCACCGATGCGGCCCGCCTGGTGTCGGCCCTGGCGCGACTGGCCGAGGAGGACCCTCGTTGGCGGTCCGGACGGACGGCGAGACCGGCCAGACCCTGCTGTCGGGCATGGGTGAGCTGCATCTGGAGGTAGCGGTGGAGAAGATCCGGCGTGCCCACGGTCTGGAGATCAGTGTCGGCCGTCCGCGGGTGGCCCATCGGGAGACCCGTCCCGCGGGTGCGGGGCTGGTGTACCGGCATGTCAAACAGGACGGCGGTGCCGGTCAGTTCGCCCAACTCGTACTCGATGTCGAACCGATGGAGGTGGCCTCGGACGCCGCCGGGCACCAGGGCGGCGCCACGGGTTTCGAGTTCCGGTCGGCCGTCATCGGCGGGCGGGTGCCACGGGAGTACGTCCGGGCCGTGGAGGCCGGATGTCGTGATGCCCTGCCCGAGGGCCGCTGGGCGGACACCCGGTCACCGGACTGAGGGTCACCCTGACCGACGGTGCCACCCACCCCAACGACTCATCGGAGATGGCGTTCCGGACGGCCGGGCGACTGGCGCTCCGGGAGGCCTTGCGGACAGCGGCGATGGTGCTGCTCGAACCAGTGGTCGAGGTCACCGTCACAGTGCCGGAGGACACCGTGGGCGGGTTTTCGGCGACCTGGCGGCACGGCGCGGGCGGGTCTCGGGATCGACCGCGCGGGCGGGCACGGCGGTGATCACCGCGAACGTGCCGCTGGCCGAGCTGTTCGGCTATGCGACGCGGCTGCGCAGCCGGACTCAGGGCCGGGGCACCTTCACCAGCAGGGCCACCGGCTACGCCCCGGCACCTGCTCCGGTGTCCGCCGTGACCGGGCGCGGTAGCCCTCCCGGCGGTTCCGTCCGTCCGCTCGCGCGCGGACGGACGGGCCGCTGCCGGGCGCCCGTCGGTACGGCTACCGATCCCACAAGGTATGAAATGGGATGCTTTGCCCACTCGTTCCGTGAAGTCGTGTCAGTCAGCACTGGCGTTCGGGGAGCGAACAGGCTATGACGGTGGGCAGCAATGACCGGCACGTCTGCCGAGCGGCATCGAGCTGCGCGGACGGTGCCGGGAACCCCACGTACGTATGAAGGAACCTGAGCTGTGAAAAGACCAAGGCCGCCCTCTGGGAGTTTCTCCAGGGGCTGGGCAAGACGTTCATGCTGCCAGTGGCCTTGCTGGCCTTCTGCGGAATCATGCTCGGGCTGGGGTCCTCCCTTTCCAGCGACGCGGTCGTGCAGAACCTGACGTTCCTTGACAACGATGTCTGCCACCTCGTCTTCACCTGGATGGCCAACACCGGAACGGTTGCCTTCACCTTCTTGCCGGTGCTGTTCGCGATGGCGATCCCGCTCGGGCTGGCCCGCCAGGACAAGGGCGTGGCGGCCTTCGCGGGCTTCGTCGGATTCGCCTCGATGAATCTGGCCGTGAACTTCTTCCTGACTGCCAGGGAGTGGAGACCGAGGCGGAGAAGGAGCACTACGCCGTCGCGCCGGTGCTGGGTATCGAGTCCATCGACACCGGGCTGCTGGGAGCGGTCGCAGTAGGTGTCATTGTCGCGGTGCTGCACAATCGCTACCGGACCAAGCAAATGCCTGATGCGCTCGCCTTCTTCGGCGGGCTGCGCTTCGTTCCCATCGTGTCCGCCCTCGTGATGAGCTTCCTCGGACTGCTCGTCCCGCTGGTATGGCCCACACTCAACGGGGCCATCGCCGACCTCGGCGAGGGCATCTCGCACACCGGGGTCTTCGGCCCGTTCTTCTTCGGCCTCGGCGAGTGCTGCTCCGGCCGATCGGCCTGCACCACATACTCGTCGCGCTCTTCCGCTTCACCGACGCGGGCGGCTCCGGTGCGGTCTGCGGCGAACACGTCAGCGGTGCGCTCAATCTCTTCTACGCTCAGCTGTCCTGCTCGGAGCCGTCGAAAGCCGCGCACACCGCCGCGCAGTTCCTGTCGCAGGGCAAGATGGCCGTATATCTGGGGTCTGCCCGGCGCGGCGCTGGCGATGTACCACTGCGCGAAGCGCGAGATGCGCCCAGAGATCAAGGCGCTGCTCATCTCGGGTGTGGTGGCGTGTGTCGTCGGCGGGATCACCGAGCCGCTGGAATTCCTCTTCCTGTTCATCGCCCCGTGGCTCTACCTGCTGCACGCCGTGCTCGTCGGGCTGGGCTTCCTGGTCGCGGCCGTGCTCGGCGTCTACGTCGGCAACACGGACGGCAACGTCATCGACCTCCTGGTGTTCGGAGTGCTCCAGGGCACCAGTACGAAGTGGTACCTGATACCCGTCATCGCAGCCGTCTGGTTCGCCGTCTACTACTTCGTCTTCCGCTTCGCGATCACCCGGTTCAACCTCATGACTCCGGGACGGGCGAGCCGGACGAGGAGGACGCGGCGCGTCCCGCGGCCGCAGACACACCGCCGCGGCGAGCGGTTCGGGCGGAACAGCGGCAGATGCGGCGCCGGGCGTCACCCTGGTCGCGGGAAGTACGACCCTGCGGCGATCCTCGAGGCACTCGGCGGCGCCGACAACATCCGTACCCTCGACAACTGCATCACCCGCCTGCGCATGTCCGTGGAGGACGCCGGCCGGCTCGACGAACCGCGGCTCAAGAAGCTCGGTGCGGTCGGGGTCGTCACGCTAGACAAGCACACCGTGCAGGTGATCATCGGACCTCAGGTGCAGTCGGTGAAGGACGCCATCGCGGAACTCGCACCGATCGGCTGATGGGCAACGGTATGAGCAAGAACATGAGCAACGACACCAGCAGCGCAGAAGACTTCGGCTTCGGAACTCCGGTGGACCGCACCGGCACCTGGTGCACCCAGTGGGACTACGTCGAGGACCGCTTCGGCGTCCCCGGCCTGCTGCCCTTCACCATCTCGGACATGGACTTCGAGACGGCGCCGGCCGTGCTCAGGGCCCTGCGCGAGCGTCTCGAACACGGTGTCCTCGGCTACACGCGATGGCGCCAGGACGACTTCCTCGACGCGATCACCGACTGGTACGCGACTCGGTACAGCACGTCGGTCGACCCCGGGCAGATCATCTACGGCCCGTCCGTCATCTACCAGATCTCCCAGCTCGTACGCCTCTGGTCGAACCCCGGAGACGGAGTCGTCGTTCACACACCGTCCTACGACGCCTTTCCCAGACTGCTGGCAGCGCACGGCCGCGAGCTGCGTGGCTGCCCGATGCGACGGGACACCGAGGGGAATGGTCCTACGACGCGGAGCGGCTGGAGGCGCTGCTCGCCTTGGCTGACACGTCCGTGCTGCTGCTCTGCTCGCCGCACAACCCGACCGGGCGCGTGTGGACGCAGGAAGAGCTGACCTGGATGGCCGAGGCCTGCCGGCGCCATGGCGTGGCCGTCATCAGCGACGAGATCCACGCCGACCTGACCCGCGCGCCCTACCGTCACCGCCCGTGGTCCCGATTCGGCGAGGAGGGCGAGCGATGGGCGGTCGTCACGTCGGCCTCCAAGGCTTTCAACATCCCGGCCCTGGGCGGTTCGTACGGGATCATCGGTGACCGCGAGAGCCGCGAGGCCTATCTTCACCGGCTCAAGGACGCCGACGGAGTGTCGTCGCCGGCGGTCCTGTCGATCGTCGGGCACATCGCCGCCTACCGGGACGGCGCACCCTGGCTGGATGCCCTGCGCGCCTACCTGGAGGGAATCTGCAGCTGGTCGCCGACCGGCTGACCGGTGCATGGCCGCGGCTGAAGCTGCCGCTGCCGCAGGCCGGTTACCTCTCCTGGATCGATCTGCGCCCGCTCGGAGTCGATGACGCGGCCCTGCAGCGGCTGCTCATCGAGCAGGAGAAGGTGGCGATCATGCCCGGCACGACATACGGACGCCAGGGTGCTGGCTTCGTGAGGCTGAACGTCGGTTGCCCCGCGGAAGGCCGAGGCGGGTGCGGACGCGCTGGTACGTGCGCTGGAGGCGGCAGGGGCGAAGACCGGCTGACGACGCGACCGGTGGGCATCGCACCCGTCCGGGCGGTGCGATGCCCTCCAGGCGCTTCCTTCGGCTGCGAGGCGGTGGCTGGGCCGGGGCGGTCTTTTCGCCACGACCCGGAACACCCTGGCCGGCCGGGCGTACTGTGAGCCGGGGCCGCTGCTCGAAGGCTCGCACCGAACGCACCGAACGCACCGGCCGGACCGGAAACCCCGCCGTCCTCTGATGCTCCATCATGGGCCGGCCTCTGCAACTCCTTTCAGAAACATACTGGAAATTCTTGCGCTACTCCTTGACGTGCCCATAGCAGGAACGGCAGGCTCCGTACTCCCCACGGTGGCCAGGCGCGTGGCTGCCAACGTCGGGGTACGGGCCTGCTCGTACCCGCCGAACAAGGAGCCGCAATTGAGTTCCCGCGTTGTCCGCGCATCACTGGCCGGTCTGCTCGTAACGGCCGGAATCGCCGTCCTCGCCCCTGGTCCTCCCAGGCCACCCCACCGGGCGAGAAGACCGTCACAGCCACCCTCTTCGAGTGGAAGTACGACTCGGTGGCCCAGGCCTGCACCGACTCGCTCGGTCCGGGCGGATACGGCTACGTCGAGGTCTCGCCCGCCTCCGAGCATATCCAGGGCGATCAGTGGTGGACCTCGTACCAGCCGGTGAGCTACAAGATCGCCGGACGGCTCGGTGACCGGGCCTCCTTCCAGTCCATGGTCGAAGCGTGTCACTCGGCCGGTGTGAAGGTGGTGGCCGACGCCGTCATCAACCACATGTCGTCCGGCTCCGGCACCGGCACCGGAGGTACCGCCTACACGAAGTACAACTATCCCGGGCATTCCAGGACCAGGACTTCCACGGCTGCCGCAAGGACATCAGTAACTACGGTGACCGCAACGACGTCCAGAGCTGCGAACTCGTCGGGCTCGCCGACCTCGACACCGGCAGCGAGGCCGTCCGCACGACCATCGCCGGCTATCTCTCCGACCTGCGTTCCCTCGGTGTCGACGGTTTCCGGATCGACGCCGCCAAGCACATGTCCGCCGACGACATATCCGCCATCAAGGGAAAGATGGCCGACCCGGGTTCTGGGTCACAGAGGTCATCCACGGCGGTGGCGAGGCTGTACAGCCCGAGGAGTACACCGCCGTCGGCGACGTCGATGAGTTCCGCTACGGCGGCCACATCAAGAGCGCTTTCCAGGGCGGCGGTCTCGCAGGCCTGAAGACCATCGCCGACGGAAAGCTTGCCGGCGACAAGGCCCGTACGTTCGTGGACAACTGGGACACGGAGCGCAACGGCTCCACGCTGACCTACAAGGACGGGGCCGCCTACACCCTGGGCAACGTCTTCATGCTGGCCTCGCCCTACGGGTCTCCGAACGTCTACTCCGGCTACGAGTGGTCCGACAAGGACGCAGGCCCGCCAACGGCGGCGCCGCGGCTTGCGGCAGCGGCGGGTGGACCTGTACCCACGCCCAGCAGGCGATCACGGGCATGGTCGGATTCCACAACGCGACGGCCGGCGCCGAGCTCACGGACTGGTGGGACAACGGGGGCAGCGCCATCGCCTTCGGCCGAGCCGACAAGGGCTTCGTCGCACTCAACAACGGTGACGGCGAGCTCCAGCAGACGTTCACCACGCAGCTTCCCGCAGGCTCGTACTGCAACGTGGTGGCTGCCGCACCGGATGCCTGCGAGGGCAACACGGTGGAGGTCGGCGACGACGGCACGGTAACGGCGGCCATTCCCGCGAAGGGAGCACTGGCCCTGCACGCCTGAGTCCGGCATGCAGCGGGACCCGGTCGCACAGTGCGGCCGGGTCTTCTGCGTACTCGCGGCCCACCTGCCCGAAGGGCTTCGGAACCGGGACGGGGCGCGGCTCGCCGGGGAAATGCGATGCGCGCCGGGAACCGGTCCGCCAGACTCACGGGCATGACTACGAAGATCACCCGAATCAACCCCGAGTAGCTGCACGAGACGCCCGGCTACCACCACATCACCGTCGTCGAGGCTGGACGTACTGCCTATCTGGCGGGACAGTGCCCGCTCGATCGAAGCGGTTCACTCGCAGGCTCCGGAGCCCTCGATGTGCAGATCGATCAGGTCGCGGCGAACGCACTGGCCGCTCTCACGGCGGTGGGTGCTCAACCGCAACACGTAGTGCGGTCGGTGATTTACGTGCGGACTGCTGACACCGACGTCTTGGGTACCGCATGGCGTCGGCTCACCAGCTCGGTCATCGGTTCGGCGTTCACCACCGACAGTACGCTTCTCGGCGTCGCACAACTGGGCTTTACGGGGCAGCTTGTTGAAGTGGACCTCACTGTGGCGCTGCCCGACTGGGTGTCTGCTCCACTCCCGTTTGGTGGGCCGGGAACTCGGTGGCGGATCGCGAGGTGATTCGTTAGCGTCGGCCTGCGCGCCGTGAGGTCCGAGACGTGACGGGGAAGAGGCCAGGCATGGAGATCGAGGGCACACGGACTGACCGCTTGGGCCTACTGCTCGGCCAGTTCGACCAGGCCAGGGAGATGGCCCAGGTACGGCTGACAGGTCTCGGTGACGAGGAGTACCTGTGGGAGCCGGTGCCCGATTGCTGGTCGATCCGACGCCGGGGAGGCGACCACGGCCAGGGCGTACGGGCCGGGCGGGTGGGTGCTCGACAAGGGCGCCCCGGACATCCCGGCGAGCGAGTATGCCGAGGTTGCCCGGCAGGCCGCCGGCGGCATGACCGTCGCCAAGATCGCCGTCGACTGGAGTGTGAGTGCCGAGCGGGTCGAGCAGGTCCTCGCCCACACCGGTGAGACGGTGCCCGACGAAGTACCGATCACGACCATCGCGTGGCGGCTGGGACACCTGCACTCCGGCCTCGCGGGCCGATGGGAGTGGACCTTCGGCGAACGGCGGCAGGATCCGAAACTGCTGGTGGACTTCGTCCCCTCCGCCGCCTTGGCACTCGAGCGGTTCTGGGCGATGGCCGACCGCTGGCGCGGCAGCATCGCTACCGTCACCGAAGAGCAGCTCGACACGGTCGGCTACTCGCAGTACCCGTACGGCTCCGACCCCGACGACGCGTTCATCACCGTGCTGGCGGGGAGAACCTCGAATTCATCCACCACATGGCCGAGATCGCGTTGCTCCGCGACCTGCGCCGGGCGCGTATCACCACTCCCGGATAGGCCCCGGCGCGACCGGCCTGCGGTGTGGTCTCGACGTGTGCGGCTTCAACTCGTGCTCCGCCCGAAGGCTCAGCCGTCGGTGACGTCGTGTTCCAGCGCGGCGCTGAAACTGTCCTCGTCGAACGCGATGTCCCGCAGCGCCAGCAGCACTTCTTCACGGACGCGACCGGGTATCTCGCGCAGCGCCTGGTAGTAGCCGTCGTCCTGGCCCAGGGAGAAGAAGGAGCGGTCCAGCTACTGAACTGCTCCGGCACCGGCGGGACACGCCGTCCGCCGGGGTGCATCGAGGTATGGCCGATCTTCACCGCCCTGACGGCGACGGTGTCTGCGCCGTTGCGGACGCGCAGGATGAAGATCGTGCGATACCCGTCCTCCTCCTCGCTGGGACAGCCGTGCTCGATCACTGCGAACCGCATGGCTCCGCCCCTTGGTCTGGCCCCGGTGACCTGCCGATCCTGGACAACGGGGACGCGGACGGGCCGCCCGGAACTTCCCGGAGCGGCCCGTACATCTCACCCGTGCCAGGCGGTCTCCGACCGTTCAGGCCTGAGCTGCCCGCAGGCCCTTGGGCACCAGCAGCCGCTGGACCAGACCGATCAGGCCGTCCGCGAGGAGGGCCAGTGCCGCGACCCAGAGTGCGGCGGCGATCACGCCCTCCAGGCCGTAGTTGGCCTGGCCGAGCACGATGTCACCGAGTCCGCCGCCACCGGCCACGGTAGCCAGCGTCGCGGCGGAGATGACGTACACCACCGCGATGCGGATGCCCGAGAAGAGCAGCGGGAGCGCGAGCGGCAGCTCCACCTTGATGAGTACCTGCAGTGGAGTGAGGCCCATCCCGCGTGCGGCGCGGACCATGTCGGGGTCGACCTGGTCCACCGCCAGGTAGGCCTGGCTGAGGATCGGCGGAATCGCGGTGATCAGGAGCGCCACGGCGATGTTCGTGAAATTGAGGCCGAAGATGCCCAGCCCGATGGCGATGACGGCCAGGTTGGGCAGGGCGCGCCCGATGTTGGAGATGCTGGTGGTGAGGAATTCCCGCGGTGCAGATGGCCGAGCCACAGCCCGACGGGTACGGCGACGATCAGCGAGACGGCGATCACCACCGCGCACATCCAGATGTGCTGGCCGGTCTTCTCCAGCATCAGCGGGAGCCGCTCCTGCATGAAGGTGAACGATCCGATGAAGGTGTCCATTTACGCTGCCCTCCTGCTTCGGGCCCACGGGGTGAGCAGCCGTCCGGCGAGTACCAGCAGACCGTCGGCGGCCAGCGCCAGGACCACGGCGAGCGCGCCCGCACCGATGAACTGGGTGTTGAAGGGGACTGCAGCGCCTTGAGGATCAGCGAGCCCAGGCCGGCGTCGATGACGTACGCGGCGATGGCGACGGTCCCGATGGTCATGACTGTCGTCACCCGGAGCCCGGAGACGAGTGCCGGGAGGGACATGGGAAGTTCGACCTTGAAGAGAATCTGAAGCCTGGTCAGTCCCATGCCGCGCGCTGCGAGCACGGCGTCCTCGGGCACTTCGCGCAGTCCGGTGAGCAGGGTGGTGAAGAGCAGGTAGAGGCAGTACGCGATGAGCGCGATCTCCACCGTGAGTACGGAGAATCCGCTGACTGGTACGAGCAGTTGGAAGAGCGCCAGCGGTGGCACCGTGTAGAGGAAGGACGACACCGCCGAGGCCGGTGCCGCGAACCAGTTCTGGAAGTGGGCGAGTACAGCCATCAGGAAGGAGATGACGAAGCCGATGGCCACGGCGATCAGTGTGAGCTCGATGTGCTGGACGAGCGCCGGCCAGAAGAGACTGGACCAGTGGTCTGCGAACCAGTCCGCACAGAACGTGGCGTCGTTGGCCACGCACGAGCTGGGGTCCCCGTAGTCGGGGATGACGGGGCCGCCGCTCATGCCGCGCCCGCCTTCCGTATCGCGTCCAGCGAGACGGTGCCGATCACGGTGTGGTCGTCATCGGTGACCCTGACCGCGTCGGTGCCCTCTGCCACCATGAGCGAGAGTGCGGACCTGAGCGAGGCGCCGGCTGCGAGGCGGGCAGCTCGGTTCCGGCACCCGATGTGGTGGTCTCGGGTGCCGGTTCCAGGTCGGCCAGGCGCATCAGGGAGAGGCGCCGCAGGCCCCGGTCGGCGCCGATGAAGCGTGCGACGAAGTCGTCGCACGGCTCCTTGAGCAGCGTCTGCGGGGTGTCGTACTGGGCGAGCTTGCCGCCGTCGCGGAAGATCGCGACGCGGTCGCCCATCTTCACGGCCTCGTCGATGTCATGGCTCACGAAGATCACGGTCTTGCGGATGCGTTCGTGCAGCGCCAGGAACTCGTCCTGAACATGCTCACGGGTGATGGGGTCGAGGGCGCCGAACGGCTCGTCCATCAGCATCACCGGTGGATCCGCGGCCAGCGCCCGGGCGATGCCGACGCGCTGGCGCTGGCCGCCGGAGAGCTGCGCGGGGTAGCGCGATCCGAACTCGGCGACCGGCAGCCCGACGAGGTCGAGCAGTTCGGCCACCCGGTCCTTCACCCGCTTCTTGTCCCAGCCCAGGACCTTCGGGACGGTGGCGATGTTGGCGGCGATCGTCAGGTGGGGAAGAGCCCGGCCTGCTGGATGACGTAGCCGATGGAGCGGCGCAGCTGGATCGGGTCGAGGTCGCGAATGGACTGGTCACCGATGCGGATGTCGCCACCGGTCGGCTCGGCCAGCCGGTTCACCATCATCAGTGCGGTGGTCTTGCCGCTGCCGGACGGGCCGAGCAGCACGCAGATCTCGCCTGCGGGGACGGTCAACGACAGGTCGTCGACGGCGGGGCGGTGGCGTTGGGATACGTCTTGACCACATGGTCAAAGACGATCTCCTGTGCACCGGCGGGGATTGTTTGGTTTTCCTGGCTCATTGGGCCTTCTCCTGGAGGGCGACAGGTCGGACGGTCGCGGACGGGGTGGGGACACCCGTGGCGTGTTCTCGGGTCGAAGGTCGAGGCGGGGAGTCTCTGGTGGGAGGCGGACGGGCGGTGTGGGTCCCGCGCAGGGCCGGTCGCGGTGAGGGGCGCCCGGCGCCCGGCCGGTGATCCGAACTGGGTCCGATCACCGGCCGGCAGACGTCCGGCCATCAGCTCATCCGGTCGTGCGGCAGACTTGCCCGCCGGTACCCCGGCATCCCCGGTCAGATGAGGTCGTTGACCCGCAGAAACTCGGTCGCGACCTCGCTGGGGAGAGGCGCACGGTGTCGACGGCCCGGTTCATCTCGCGTACCGCCGCGTCGGTGAGCAGGGCGTCCACGTGGTTCAGCGTCTCGGCGAATCCGGGCCCTGCTCCTCCTGCACGCCCTGGCGGATGACGGGGCCACGTTCTGGAATCCGTAGTAGCCCTTCACATCCTTGAGGATCGTGTAGTCGCCACGCGCGAGTTGCGGGTCCGTGGTGAATACGTCGGCGGCGTCGACCTGGCCGTTGTCCAGTGCGGGGTACTGGAGGCCGATGTTCAGGGACTTCACCTCGGTGTTGGTGAGACCGTGCGTCTTCACCATGTCGTGGTAGCCGAGAGCGCCTTCCATGTTGTCCGGGTACTCGGCGAAGACGACGTGGTCCGCCTTCTTGAGATCGCTGATCGTCTTCAGCCCGTACTTCTTCGCGAATTCGGGCTTGACCCCGACCGCGTTGCGGTTCTGGAACGGGGTCGGGTCGAGCATCGTCAGCCCGCGGGTCTCCTGATAGGCCTTGGCCTCGCGGAAGGTCTGCGCGGCGGTGGGCGGCATCGAGTCGCTCTTGGCCAGCACCTGGAGGATCACTCCGGTGTATTCGGGATACACGTCGATCTGGCCGGAGGTGAGTGCGCCGTCGATGATGGTGGTGCTGCCGATGTTCGACTTCAGCTCGACGTTGTATCCGGCTTTGGTCAACGCCTGTTTGTACAGCTCGCCGATGATCCACTGCTCGGTGAACTGTTTGGCCCCGATGACCACGGTCGGCTTGCCGCCGGTGGCGACGGCGGTGCCACAACCCGAGATCGCGACGAGGGATGCCAGTGCCAGCAGCCCGGCCGCGACCCCTCGCCGGACGGCGCAGACGGGTGCGCCTGGCCGGAGACGAAACGGGCCTGGCACCTTTGCGGTGAAGCGTGGACAGGGACGCCGGTACGCGGCGCAGGCCTTTCACACCTGGTCCCGGGGAACGGTGAAGGACCAGGTCCGGGTGAAGATCTCGCGCTCGGCTTCCCCGGCCCCTCGAATGCGGAGAGCTGGTTGACCACACAGAAGTCGCGGGCGTCAGCAGTCATCCGGGACCGGGTGTGCACGCGCGTCACCCAGTCGTCGCGGCTGATGAACTCCTCGCGCTCGCTCTCGACCACCGCCGACAGCGGATCGCCCTCGATCAGCCGGAAACGGTTGAGGTCCTTGCCGGAACGGGTGAGACCGTCGGCATGGTCCGTCATGGTGCCGTCCGCCGGAGTGGTCACGATGACCTGTTCACCGGTCTCGAAGTCGTAGCTGACCTTGCGGTCGCCGGGGATGGGCGCCGTCTCGATGCTGTGCGGGGGACCGGTTGCGCCGGTGCGTACGGGCGCAGTGCCGCCTCCTCGGCGGGGCGGGGAGCGCGTTCGGGCAGCGTCAGGACGCCGTGGCCGGTGTCCAGCTCCAGCGCCACCAGCTCGGGCGACGGCCAGATCCAGGGCCACAGCGAGGCGGACACGGAGACCCGGATCCGGTTGCCGGCGGCGAAGGCATGGCCGATGGCGAACAGCGGCACCGACACCTCGTAGGGGCGGCCCGGCTCCAGGGGCTGTGGGTCGGCGTGGCCGTCCCGGTGGGTGAGGTTGAGGAAGCCCGTGGTGACCAGCTTCGAGCTGCCGTCCGGGGAGACCTCGCACAGCCGCACGGCGAGCTGCGCCTGCGGCCGGTCGCTGGTGACACGGAGGGTGACCTCGGGGTGCCGAGGATTTCCAGTCGCTCGGCCAGCGCGTGGCCGGTGAAGGTGTGCGACCGGCCGTCGTCGGCAGCCTGGTCCGCGTACTGGCCGGGCACGTCGCCGAACTGAGGAAGTCGCCGCCAGTGGCGCCGATGGCCAGCGGCGAACGGAGTACCGCGCTGCCCGGGGCGCCACCGAGCGTGTTCAGCGGCAGCTGGCGCGCCTCGACGCCGGGCGCGGGCCAGGAGGGCTCGCATACCCAGCGGCCGGGACGCTCGGTGAGGTCGGAGCCGACCGGGGCCGGATCGGGCATCCAGGCTCGCAGCGCCGGCTCGTCCATGATGCCGTCGTCGACACCCCCATCCAGTGGTCGAACCAGCGCACGCACTCGCCCTGGAAGTCCATCGCCGGGCCGGGTTCGGCCTGGTGGGGTAGGTGTGTGCCCAGGGCCCGAGCATGGCCTTGGTCGGTACCCTCAGGTTCTCCATGAGCCGCAGGACAGCGCCCCGGTAGGGGTCGAGCCAGCCGCCGACGGCGTAGACGGGAACCTTGATCGCGGAGTAGTCCTCACAGACCGATCCGTGCTGCCAGTAGGCGTCCCGGCGCTGGTGGCTCAGCCACTCCTCGGCGTACGGGACGGTCCGGTCCAGCCGGTCCAGCCATTCCTGGCGCCAGGAGTCGCCGAGCACCGCGGGGTCCGAGGGGCGGGCGTTGTACGCGAGCATGGTCGCGGCCCAGGGCAGCATCTCGGAGGCGAGCAGGGAGCCGCCCGCATAGTGCACGTCGTCGGCGTACCGGTCATCGGTGGAGCAGACGGTGACGATGCAGCGAAGCTGGGGCGGCTGGAGGGCCGCGATCTGGAGCCCGTTGAAACCGCCCCAGGACTTGCCGATGATCGCCACCTGGCCGTCGGACCAGTCCTGCTCCTCGATCCAGTCGAGGACTTCGAGGGCGTCGGAGAGCTCGGTGGCGTGGTACTCGTCGAGCATGATGCCGCTGGAGTCGCCGCTGCCCCGGCAGTCGACGCGTACGGCCGCGTATCCGGCCGTCGCGAACTGGGCGTGCAGCGTCAGGTCACGAGGGGCGGTGCCGTCGTTCTTGCGGTAGGGGATGTACTCCAGAATGGCCGGAACCGGTCCCTCGGCGTCGGCGGGAAGCCACACTCGCGCAGCGAGCCTGGTGCCGTCCTTGAGGGGTATCCATACATGCCGCAGGACGCGTACGGGGTGCCGTGTGGTGGTTTGCGAGGTACTGGCGGTGCTCATGTTCGGGGACGATAGACGAGGACCTCGGAGGAACTGGACGCTTATGTCCGGGCATTTCGGGATTGTTCAAAGGTGAACAAAGGCACAGGAATGCGATGGCGAATCGGGGGTAGGTCCAAGACGTTTCCATGCCGACGAGGTGTGCGGGGTGACCTCCTCCGATTGTTTTCGGCCAGCCCGCTCGGCGAACGCACCGCTGCCGCAAGGGAAAGGGACCGAATCCCTCAGGTTGTTCCGGGTGCGGCCCATACCTTGTGAGCATCCCTGCTCCGGTGACGCGTATTTCAGCGGTTTCGCCACCGTCTCAAGTGCTGGACGCCTGCGGCGGCTTGTCGGAGAAGCAAGCGGCCTCGGCAATGGGTGCCGGTCCGCCAGGGCCGGCCATGCCGCGGAATCCCGCTGTGCGGACCGGGCCAGGGGCCGCTGAGGGTGCGCTCCGGTCCCCAGGCGGGTGGCGCACCTCGCCACCCATCCCGCAAACCACCAGGTCAGAGGATCACCGCAGGTCATAAGGGGTGGCGTAACTTCGCGGCAATACTGCCCACCTAACGTCGGGGTCCTGCGCGGCGCACTGACTGAGCGGACACCGACCCATCCACGTTCACCCATCCACGTCCATTCCACGAGGTAGCCATGCGCGATCCGATGCAGCGCGGTAGCGGATCCGGCGCCCCACCGATGCGGGCCGACCGGGCCCGGACCGTGGCCGATGAGCTGCGCAGGCAGGTCATGCGGGTGTCTTCCCCGTGGAGTCCTGCCCGACGAGCGCACCCTGATCTCCGAGTTCGGCGCGTCCCGGAACACCGTACGGGAGGCCCTGGGCCTGCTGCGCGACGAAGGGCTGGTCGAACGCAGACGGGGCGTGGGCACGATCGTGGCCGGCCGCGCCTACGAGCATCCGCTCGGTGCACTGTCCGGCTCGCCGAAGTTCTCCAGCGGCAGGGCACCGTCGTCAACGAGGTGCGTGAGGCCCGCGCCCTACGGCCGCCGGTCGCGGTCGCCCACCGGCTGGACCTGCCCGAGGGAGCCCGGCCGTCTACCTGGAACGGCTGCGCAGGGTGGACGGCATCCCCGTGTCCCTGGACTGTTCCTACCTCATCCCCGAGGTGGGAGAGCCCCTCCTTGCACGCGCTCGAAGGATGCCGCACACGCTGGAGAGACACGACGTCTTCGATCTGATCGAGACTGCCGCGGGCATGCCACTGGGCTCGGCCGAGGTGTCCGTACACGCCATGGTCATGGACCCGGCGACCTGCGCGGTCCTGAAATGCCCGCGGGCGGCGCGGCCCTCGCCGTCGAACGCCTCACCCACCTCGCTGACGGCCGCCCCGCCGACCTGGAGTTCCTCCGTCTGCGTGGGGACCGACTGACACTGCACGCCACCCTCGACCGGGCGAAGAACGCCAACAGCCCTCTGCTGTAACCGCATTGCAGGGCACTGCTGTCGCGGTGCATGCCACCCGCGACGACGTTCCGGCGCAGCGGCAGGCGCGGGTTGTGCGTGCTGCGCCCGGACCTTCCATGGAGGTCTCCTGTTGGATCCCGCAGATTCCGCCCCTGCCGGCGATGCGACTGCCGGCACTCCCGTCGGCCATGCCGCTGTATCCGATCGTGGCTCCCATCAGTACCGACAGCGTTCCCCGGCCCTGACGACGCTGGCCATGTGTCTGTGCGTCACTTTGGTTATCGGCATGGTTTCCGCCGTCAACCTGGCCATCCCCGACCTGTCGGCCGATGCTCTGCGCCCCTCCGCCCAGGGTGTCGTGTGGGTGGTGGACGGCTATGTCGTCATCTTTGCGTGCTTGCTGGTTCCTGCCGGCGCGCTCGCAGACCGCAGGGGACGCAAGGGCACACTGATGTGCGGCCTGGGTGTCTTCGCTCTCGGCGCGGTCATCTGCGCCGCCGCACCGCACATCACCGTGCTGATCGCAGGGCGCATGATCAGCGGGGCCGGTGCGGCTGCCGTGCTGCCCACGACGCTCGCCCTGTTGGTCGAGGGCCTGCCTGATCGGGCGCGCCGCAAGGCCGTCGCCGTCTGGGCCTCCATGACGGGCCTCGCCGCTGTCCTTGGCAACGTGGGCGGTGGCGCGGCCATCGAGTACGGCAGCTGGCGCACCCTCTTCCTCTGCCTGGTCCCGCTCGCACTGTGCGCCCTGCTGCTGGTGGCGGCCGTGGCCCCGTCACCGCTCGCCGTCCGAGCCCTGCCGCGCCGGTCGCCAGTGCTCTGCTGACCGGTGGGTTTCTGGCACTGCTCTACGGGATCGTCTCCGGTCCGCAATCGGGCTGGGCAGCCCCACCGGTCCTGCTCGCGTGCACGGCGGCGGTTGTGCTGCTGACCGCATGGGCCAGGCACGAACTGCGCGCCACCCAACCGCTTCTGGACCCACGGCTCTTCGCGCAGCCTGCCGTACGGGCGGGCGCGGTGGGGATGGCCGCGCTCTTCACCGGCATGTTCGGCCTCTTCTACCTCAACGGTCAGTACCTCCAGTACGCCAAGGGCTACGGGCCGTTCGAAGCCGGGCTACGACTGCTGCCGATGGCCGCGGCCCTGCTGGCGGGACCACGCTGCGGCCTGCGGCTGGAGCGGGTATGCGGCCGTCGCGGCACGGTCGTCGTCGGCATGCTGGTCCTGGCAGGCGGGCTGTGCGTTGTCTCCGTCGCCGACGCCCGCACCCCGTACGCGCTCTACGCCCTTGGCGCCGGACTCACCGCGCTCGGCTGCGGCATCGCCAGCCCGCTGCTTTCGCACGCCATGATGAGCGCGCTGCCCGCCGACCGGGCGGGAACCGGTTCCGCACTGCAGAGCCTCGCAAGGGAGCTGGGCAGTGCCGTCGGCATCGCGGTCACCGGCACGATTACCGCCGCGGTCTTCACCGCCCGCCTGCCACCGCAGCTGTCCGGCCCCGGCCGGCCGACGACGGTCGCCGAGGCCGCGGCCCGTACCACCGACCCTCAGCTGCACACCGCGGTCGTCGAAGCGTTCACCGCGGGCCTGCACACAGCGACGCTGTCCCTGGCCGTGGGCATCACGCTGGTCGCACTCGTGGTCGCGAGGTGGATCCCCGGGGCGCTGAGCGGCGGCTGCGTTGGCCGCACGGGCCGGGGCCCGGCTTACCACAGCCGCAAGACGGTGCGAAGCAGGGGACGTGGGTGCCTTATGGTGGCTGTGTTCATACGGCATATGGATAGGCGATGATGATGCGACCGGCAGGGCATGGAGCAGCGCACTTGCGCTCCCGCGGCCTGCTGGGCCTGCTCGTCGCCATCGTGGGAATGTTGTGCCTGTACGGCCAGGCCGGGCACGCAGCGGCCGGGCGGCCCCGGTTGGTTCCGCTGTCGAAGCTGTCGAGCCCCCGCTCAGGAACAGATCTCGTCCGCCACGGAGCCCGACCGCTCCGTGCCACCGTGCGGTAAGAAGGCAGTCCTCGAGCAGAGCGTCCACCGGGCCGACGGCCACCCCGTCGCGGCTTCCCCGGCATACCTGCCGGCACTCGACGTGTCGTTCTCGCCCGGGCCGCCACCACACCACCGGGCGTTGCCCGCCGGGCCGGCTCCGCCTTCCCCTTTGCTCTTCTGTCTGTTCTGCGGATTTAGACCGACCGCTGCGTCGTGTCCCTGAATCCCGTGGAACGGAGTAATCAAGCATGTCTTCCTCCCCGGTCACTGAGCCGGGCGGTTATGGCACTTCGCGGTTGGCAGCCCCAGCAGTGGGCCACAGCCGGCGCCTGCGCACTGCTCACAGCCGTACTCGTCGGTGTGCCGACAGCCGTATTTCCCAGCCCGCTGTTCTCCCGGTCGGTTCCGGTGCAGTGGTGGAACTATCCGGTCCTCGCTGTCACCGCGGTCCTGGCCGGACTCGTCCTGAGCACCTATGTGCGCCGGCCCGCCACGCCCCGGACGCCCGAGTCCGCGCCCGGCGGCCGTCTTGGTTCGCTCGGCGGTCTCCTGTCCTTCCTGGCGGTCGGCTGCCCTGTCTGCAACAAGGTCGTCCTGCTGCTGCTGGGCACCTCGGGCGCGCTCAGCTACTGGGCGCCCCTGCAACCGCTGGTCGCCATCGCCTCGGCCGTCCTGCTCGCCGAAGCGGCAGTGCGCCGTCTGTCCGTCCAGGCCGCATGCCCTGTGCCGACGCCCGCCTGACCTCAGGATTCCCCGCTCTTCCTCCGTCGCAGGAGAGGTATGTCCCATGCCCATCAAAGCAGCATCCAACGCCCCAACCGCAAGAACCGGCGGACGATCCTCGCCTCCAGCCCGGCTGGTGGAGCGTGCCAGGGACGGTGGCAGCGGGTGCTGGTGTTGCGTGGCGAGGCCGGAATCGGGAAGCCGGCGGCGCCGAGCTCCGACTGTCTGCGCGCTGAGCGGGGCGACGCGGAACTTGCCGAAGGTGTCATGCGGGGTCGCCGGACACCGCTGCTTCCGTACGCAGCCCGTCCTGCCCACCGGCTGGCGCGCGTGCGGGAACGCGCGCCGGACGGTGCGGTGTACTCGTCAGCCGGGCTGACTGTTCTCCTTGAGAGTGCCCCAGCCGTGCCAGCGGTCGATCTCGATCCAGGCGCTGACCCGGCCTCGGTCCCGTCCCGGGTAAGGCGTGCCGAGATACTGCTGGGCGAGCCGGTCGATGTCGCTGAGGTCCTTGTCCTCGCGCAGTTCGACGACGTGTCCGATGATGCTGATGTGGGTGTACCAACTGTTCTCGTCGATCACCGTGAGCGTGATCCGGGGATCGTTTCGGATGTGGTCGAGCCGCTTGCGGCCCTCGTCCATGTTGACCAGGATGCGTCCGTCGTCCCACAGGTACCAGGTCGCCGTGGAGACGGGCTGCCCGTCGGAGCGAAGCGTCGCGATGACGGCTGGGTTGGGCTGCTTCAGCATCGCGACCGCGTTCTCGGGAAGCGGTGGATTCGACACGGAATCTCCTTCTGGTGATCCATTCTCAATGGTTCGGTCTGCATGATCACCGTGCCACATACCGGCGCCGCCGCGCTCCCGCGAGCGCGGCGGCGCCTGGCAAGTCGTTGGACGGTCCTGGGCGACCGGTGGGTTGGCAGTGGCACAGGGTGCGTGCCGATCGGGTACGCAGGGTGCGTGCCGATCGGGTACGCAGGGTGCGTGCCGATCGGGTACGCGTGTGCCACAGGTGTTCTTCTCACACTGGCGTTGGCGGTCTGCTGTCTCGTCGAGTCCACTGCGTTGTCGTCACATTCTTGGGTCAGGTGCCCTTGCGTGGTGCCCACGGAAGCGGGGCGGTCGGCGGATCTGCTCCGGGCGTGCCGGCCGGTATCGGGATCACCCTTGCCTGTACAGGTGACGAGCTGGTGAGTGCGGCCGGCGCGATCCTCCTGCTGTCCTTGGCATGAACGGCCGACCACGCACACACACGCGGTCACCCAGCCACCAGGCTGCGCCCTTAGCCGGCAAGTGCCGCGTCGATCTCGCGTAGGAATACTTCCAGATCACCTGGGTCGCGTGACGTGATGAGCGTCCAGCCGCCGGAGTCATCGGTGATCACCGGTTCGTCGCTCCATTCACCACCCGCGTTGCGGATATCTGTTTTCAGCGAGGCGTAGGAGGTGAGCCGCTTCCAGCAACGACGCCGGCTTCCACCAGAGCCCAGGGCCCGTGGCAGATGGCTGCGACGGGGCGACCGGATTCCGTGAACGAGCGGACGATGCGCGTGGTGGAGCTCTGCAGGCGAAGCGTATCGGCGTTCAGGGTGCCGCCGGGTACGAGCAGCAGGTCGTAGCCGGCCGGTTCGGCATCGTCCAGCGCGATGTCGGGGGTGAGGACTTGCCGGGGTCCTTGTCGCCGACGAGCGTCTTGATGGTGTCCATGGACACGGCGGCGACATCGACCTGGGCGCCCCGACCACGAAGATGGTCGACGGGCACTGCGAGCTCATCCTGTTCGACACCGTAGTTGGTGACGATTGCCAGTACCTTCCGCTTACTCGCGTCGCTGTCAGTCATCAGTGATCACCCTTCCTCCGTACTTCGCCTCGATTGCGGACCAGAGATCCTCAGTTCCCCTGACAGCCACGGTCACACATTCGTCCGCGGCCGGAGCTGTTGCACTTCGCGGGGCGTTGCAGGTCACCCGAACGCCGTATAGCGCGGCGCCGGCGTCCGGGCCCGCGACCGGACACACGGGACAGCTGCGATCGTGAGGGCGGCGTCGCGCTTCGCGCATACGGCGGGAAGTCTTCAATCCAGGCGCAGGTCGGGGCGGTGACAGCGTGTGCGACGGATCGCCCGTGTGTGTGCTCAACAAGGGGCGATGGCGGTCCTTGCGTGAACGGCGCTACGTAGCCGATCGATCTGGTTCGGGGCTGCGCCTTTGGAAGTACGAGCCCGGCGTGACGCCGGTCTCGCGTCTGAACGCTGCGACGAACGCGCTGACCGTCTCGTAGCCGACGGCGCGGGATACCCGGTTCAGCGGCTCACCGGCGGCCAAGGCGGGCAGTGCCGCATTGAGACGGACGAGCGTGCGCCATCGGCCGAACGGCATGCCGGTACCGGACAGGAACAGCCGGGCGAGCGTGCGACCCGAGGCGCCGACCCTGCGGCCCCAGGCATCGAGTGAGAGCTTGCAGGCCGGATCGTCTAGGAGCGCCTGTGCGACCTCACGGGCGCGCGGGTCGGCCGGCACCGGAGCGCCGAGTGTGGTCACGGCCGCCGGCTCGAGCAGGTCGAGGAGCAGCGCCTCGACGCGTGCCCGACGCCCGACTTCAAGGGTCGGATCATCCAGGAAGAGGATGAGCTCCGCGAGCAGCCGGGGACCTCGACCGGCTGAGGCCTGGTCCACGGGCCCGGGACGCCTGGTGGCGCCGCGGAGAGATAGAGCGACGTCATCGTGCTGTGGCTCGCCGAGAGCACCTCATGCGGCGCTCCGGCCGGGATCCATAGCGCCCGTGTGGTCGGGAGTACCCAGGTCCGGGCCTCCGCGCCGACCGTGAGCGTACCGCTGGAGGCCCAGGCCAGCTGGTGTGTTTGGTGGGTGTGCGGACTGAACCGTGTTCCCGCCGGCATCGGGTAGGTACCGATGAGGACGAGCGCGCCGTCGTGTCCGTTTCCCGACATGGCGTGGAAGGCTACGGCCTTTCAGACGGTAGCGCCGGTCCCTAGCGTTGACGTCATGAACAAAAGACATGCTGAGCTCTGCGCGAGCCCCGAGTGGGCCGCCCATCTCCAGGACAACGTGCTGCCGATCGCTGTTGCCCGGGCCGAGCTAGTGTCCTGCGCCTGAAATCCTGGCGTAAAGTTGCTACGGTTTCAGGATGTCGTTTTCGGGACGCCCTTCCATCGAGTTCGTGTTGACCGCTGACGAGCGTGACCAGCTGGTGCGCTGGTCACGGGGGCTTCGAGGTTGGCTGTTCGGGCGCGCATTGTGTTGCGGTGTGCTGAGCCGGATGTTGTGTATGCGCGGGTTGCTGATGACTTGGGTGTGTCGGCCATGACGGTCGGCAAGTGGCGCAAGCGGTTCGTGGAGTCACGGCTGGAGGGTCTGGCGGACACCGATCGGCCGGGGCGGCCGAAGACCGGCCTGTCTCTGAGTGATCTCGAACGGGAACAGCTGACACGTTGGGCCCGTCGGGCGAAGTCCTCGCAGGCATTGGCGTTGCGGTCAAAGATCGTGCTGGCGTGCGCCGAGGACACGTCGAACAAGCGGGTCGCCGGCCGGCTGGGGACTTCGGTGTCCACTGTGGCCCGGTGGCGGCGCCGGTTTGTTGAGTTGCGGCTGGAAGGTCTGGCCGACGAACTACGGCCGGGCCGGCCACCGTCGATTCTTCTCGACCGGGTGGAGGAGGTTGTCGTCGCCACGCTGGAGACGTCGCCGCGTGATGCCACGCACTGGTCGCGGGCGTCGATGGCCGAGCGGACCGGCCTGTCGAAGTCGACGATCGGACGGATCTGGCGGCAGTTCGACCTGAAGCCGCACGTCCAGGACACGTTCAAGCTGTCCACGGATCCGCAGTTCGTGGAGAAGGTCGTCGATGTCGTCGGCCTCTACCACCACCCGCCGGAGAAGGCGGTGGTGTTGTGTGGACGAGAAATCCCAGGTGCAGGCCCTGGACCGCACGCAGCCGGTCCTGCCGATGATGCCCGGCATGCCGGAGAGGCGTACCCACGACTACCAACGGCACGGTGTGACCAGCCTGTTCGCCGCGTTCGACATCGAAGACGGGAGCGTCATCAGCTCCCTTCATCGCCGTCATCGGGCCGTGGAGTTCAAGAAATTCCTGGTCAAGATAGACAAGGCTGTGCCGACTGAACTCGACGTCCACTTGATCTGTGACAACTACGCCACCCACAAGACGCCCGCGATCAGAGCCTGGCTAGGACGGCACCCTCGATTCCACGTCCACTTCACACCGACTGGGTCCAGTTGGATCAACCAGGTCGAGCGGTGGTTCGGGCACCTCACCGACAAGCTCATCCGCCGCGGGACCCACCGATCGATCCAAGCGCTTGAGGCCGACATCCGTACCTGGATCCAGACCTGGAACGAGGACCCCAAGCCGTTCACATGGACCAAGAGCGCCGACGAAATCCTCAACTCGTTATCGAAATATATTGCCAGGATTTCAGGCGCAGGACACTAGGGAACGAGATGCTGGAGGTCGGACCCGGCCCTGGGGCTGCGACTGAGTGGCTGCGCACCAGGGTCGAGCGTCTGGTGGCCGTCGAGGTCGACGCCGAGGCGGCCTCGCTGTTGGCCGACCGCTGTGCCGGGACGAATGTCGAGATCCTCCAAGGGAGCGGAACCGCACTGGAGTTCGCTGACGACTCGTTCGACTCGGCGGCGTCATTCACGATGCTGCACCACGTGCCGACGGCGGCGCTCCAGAGCCGCCTGCTGGCGGAGATCCTGCGGGTCCTCAGGCCGGGCGGTGTCCTCATCGGTTCCGACAGCCTTCCGAGCCATGCGCTGCACGAGTTCCACGAGGGCGACATCTACAACCCGGTGGAGCCGGCCGCCTTTCTCGTACGGCTTCAGATGCTGGGATACGTCGATATCACGCTCGGCGTGGGTGCCGGCCTGACGTTCTCGGCCCACAAGCCCACGCCGAAGGCAGGCGACGCATGAGCAGGGACTCCGGTGGGAGGGGCGTCCGCTACTGCGGGGCGGTTGATCTTGCTGCGCCGAGAGCGTCCGCCGCGGCGGGTGTCGGAGAGGCTGCAGCGGTCGAACACGCGAGGTATTGCAATGGCCGTGACTTGCGAATGGGCTGGAGTCGGCGCCCGTGCTGAGTTCGTCGCGGCGACACGGACACGATGCGGTATCCCGGACCGAAGTGTCGGGTGTTGTCGGACCGGGCAGGCTTCGCCGGGTGAGGGAGGGGCGCGATCCCAACAATGTAATTCGTATTAACGTTCTTTCTTTCGCTCTTTCGGGTGGCATTTCCTCGTGAGTTTGCGTTGCCGGTACCTTCCCAAGAGCATTGCACTGCTAGTGCTTTCGAGAGGGATAGGGAAATCGTTACGGAGAAGGGTGCGGTGTTCACCCGACCATGGCCGCTGAGAGTGAATCCGCATCTGGACCAGGCCAGGGACAGCGCCATCACGTGGATGGGGAGTTCGGCCTCCTGCGCGGTGAGCAGGCAGTCGAGGACTTTGTGAACTGGCGGCTTGCCGAAGTGGCCGCCTTCTTCTATCCGTCCGCCAGCGCGGAGGATTGTTGCGCGGCAGCGCAGATGATGGGTTGGTACTTCCTGCCGTTCGACGACCAGTTGGACGGGGAGATCGGCCGTGACCCGCGTCGTGTGTCCCAGATCTGCACCGCCCTCGTCGGAATCGTGGACGGCTCCGCCGGAGCCGGGCCCCACGATGCTCCGACGGTGCGGGCTTTCGCTGATCTGTGGTCCCGGATGGTGCGGGGATGTCGCCATCCCTGCGCGGACGCCTGGTCCACCACTGGTCATCCTATTTCTCGTCCCAGCTGACCGAGGCGATCGACCGCAGTACCGGCTACGAGTACTGCGACCTCGAGAAGTACTTCGATCTGCGGGCGGCTACGACTTGTGCTTTCGGGCAGAACGACCTCGCCGAGAAGTGGGGCGGTACCGAGGTGCCCGCGGTCGTGTGGCACCACCCCGCGCTGAAGCGGATGCGTCAGCTGGGGCCGATCTGGTCGCCATCAGGAACGACTCGATTTCCACCTCGCACGAGGACGTCAGTGGGCTGCACAACGCGATTCACATCATCGAGCGCAGTCGCGCGTGCAGCCGCCAGGAGGCGGTGGGCTACGCCTCCCGAGTCGCGCAGCAGAAGGTCGATCAGTTGGTGGAACTGGAGGAAGTGGATCTTCCCCGTCTGCTGCGTCACCTGGACGGGGCGCAGCGCGTCGCGGTCCAGGGTATGCGGACACCATCCATGACTGGATCTGCGGAGACTACGAGTGGGAACAGATCTCTACTCGCCACCAGTCCCACCGGCCGATGCCGGAGTGGGCCTCAATGCTGCTTGTCGGCGCTGGAGTTGAGGGATAGGTGACACGGACCATCCTGCCCCACGTGATGTCGAGGGACAGGCCGCGGGTGCTGTCCCGGTCGCACCGGGGAGTATCCCGGTACTGGGGCACCTTCGGCAGCTTCTGTTCGATCCGGCAGGCTTTCTGACGTCGCTGCCGACGCGGGGTGACCTGGTGCAAATCCGGCTCGGCACCAGGCGGACGTATGTCGTCTGCAGCCCCGACCTGGTCTCTCAGGTACTGGTCAAGGACCACCGTCCGTTCGACAAGGGCGGCCCCTTCTTCGAGAATGTCGCGGAGTTCTTCGGGGACGGTCTCGCCACCTGCCCCAACGCCATGCACACGAGACTGCGGAGGCTGATGCAGCCTGCGTTCCATCAGCAGCAGCTCATCAGCTACAGCCACCTCGTCGGCCGCGAGATCGGCGCCGTCACCGCATCGTGGCGCGAGGGCCAGGTGCTGGACGCCTATCGGGCGATGCAGGAGCTGGCGATGCGGATCACGGTCTCCACGATGTTCGCCTCCTGGTTCGCGGGTTCGGAGGCTGATAATGACGAGGCGGTACGGGAGACGCTGCGGCATGTGGACGCCCTGGTCGGTGGCGCGTTCATGCGCATGGTGGCGCCGGGCATGACCCGCCTGCCGCTGCCGGCCAACCGCCGTTTCGAGCAGGCACGTTCCGCGCTCCACAGGAAGATCGACGTCACCATCGCCTCCTACCGCCGTAGTGGCCGGGACCACGGCGATCTGCTGTCGATGCTCATGGCACACGGCGACAGCACCAACGACGCACTGTCCGACACCGAGATCCGCGACCAGGTGATGACGATGTTCATCGCCGGTATCGGGACCACCGCCGCCATGCTGGCCTGGTCCCTGTACTACCTGTCGCTCGCCCCGAAGCTCGGTGCGGCCGTAGCACGCGAAGCACGGCAAGCAGGCAGTGGGCCCGTCGCATCCTTCGACGACCTGCAGCGCCTGCCGACACTGGACAGCGTGGTCACTGAGACCTTCCGTATCCGGCCGGCCGCGTGGATGTTCAGCCGTGTGACCGTCAGCGAGACAGTCCTGGGCGGCCACCGCCTCCCGCCGGGGCCGACGTGCTGATCAGCCCCTACATCCTGCATCACCGGCCCGATCTGTTCCCCGATCCGGAGCGCTTCGATCCGGAGCGCTGGAACAGTACCGGCACGGGTGGGCGAAGGCCGAGAGGGCGGGCGTGATGATCCCGTTCGGCACCGGATTCCGTAAGTGCATCGGGCGTGACTTCTCGGTCATGAACATCACGCTGGCCCTGGCGTCGATCCTCAAGAACTGGGAGCTCACCCGGCAGGCACCACGGCGGTGACCATCCAGGGGCGCAGCATCATCGAGCCGCGCAACCTGGCCCTGCACCTTCACCGCCGGCGGTTTCCGCACCCCAGCACGCCGAGGCGGTGAACGTCTGATGGCCTTCATTCCGGCGACCGCGGCCCCGGTGGCTCCCGGCAGCCTTCCGCTTCTCGGACACACCCTGGGTATGCTGCGCGACCCTGTCGGTCTGCTTCAGTCGATCCGCAGCGCCGGCGACGTCGTGCGGATCCGGATCGGGCTCCAGGACATATATGTCCTGAACTCACCGGACCTCGTACGCCAGATGCTGACCTCGGAGGCGGCCAGCTATCGCAAGGGGCGCTTCTACGAGAAATTCCGCCCCTACCAGGGCAACGGCCTGTTCACTGTGGACGGTGACTTCCATCAGCGTCAACGGCGGCTGCTGGCCCCGCCTTCCACCGCGAGCGGCTGAAGACATACACCGATGTCATGCGCCAGGTCGCGCACACGTGCGCCGATCGCTGGACCCCAGGCAGACAGATCGATGTCCGCACCGAAATGTATGCACTGACCAGCGAAGTCGTGGCGAAAGTCCTCTTCGGAGGCGAACTGGGCCAACTCGACGTCGAACGCATCCGCCGGTCACTGCCGGTATTCATCCAGGGCATGGGACGAAAAGTGGTCTCCCCAGCCGACTGGCTGGACCGGCTGCCCACCCGGCCAACCGGCGCTTCGACACCGCGCGCCGTGAACTGCGCTCTCTGGTCGAGAGCCTGGTACGGACACACGCACAGGACACGTTCGACCGGGGCGATGTGCTGTCCAGGCTCATCGCGGCACGGGACCCGGACAGTGGGCAGCCCATGGACCCCGATCAGATCCGCGACGAGGCGATGACCTTCCTCACCGCGGGCATCGAGACCGTCTCGACAACGCTCACCTGGCTCTACCACGAACTCGCGCAACACCCCGGGGTACAGAAGTGTCTGCACGCGGAAATCGACGAAGTCCTCGGCTCACGGCCGGTTACCTACGACGACCTGCCCCAGCTGCCCTACACCCAGAGCGTGGTGCGCGAAACGCTCCGGCTCCACAGCCCCGCCTGGATGCTGATGCGCCGTCCCGCAGCACCGACGGTCCTGGGAGGAGTGACCTTCCCCGCAGGAGCAGAGCTGCTGTGCAGCCCCGCCACGATCCACCGCGACCCTGCCCTGTATCCCCAGCCGATGCACTTCGCCCCTGACCGCTGGCTGTCCGCGGACGCCTGTGGGCCGGCCTTTCTCCCTTCAGCGCCGGCCCCTACAGTGCCTGGGCGAGCACTTCGCCCTCACCGAACTCGTTACCACGGTGGCAACCATCAGCGCCCGCTGGCGGCTCACTCCTACAACCACGCGCGCCCCCGCGAAATCGCCGGCGCCGCGCTGTCCCCGGACCGCCTGGCCATGACCGCACGCCGCCGAACCCCGTAACAGCCGGTCAGGCCCACCAGCGACGCACCACGGTGCGGCGTCGGTCCACCACGCCTGTTTCCGGGAGATTCACGATCTCAATTCACCTGAATGGCCGCTAGGGGTAACAGCGGGCGCCCCAACAATGAGCGGGCGCCCGCAAGACCTGAGCGGGAGCGACACAACATGCACTACTGAATCGGAAGAGAGTTAAGAACATGCTCGGACAGATCCAGAAGACCAACATGGACCGCGTCTTCGACACCCTCGACGTCACCAGCGACGGCCACATCAGCGCCGACGACTTCAAGATCCTGGCCCAGCGCATGCGCGCTCTGCGCCCCAACATGCCAACGAAGCTCGCCGCGGAGATCGATGAAGCGTTCACCTCCTGGTGGGAGGGGTTCCGCAGCGCAGCCGACACCGACGGCGACGGCCAGATCACCCGCGAGGAGTTCATCGCCGCGGTCGAACACGGACTGGAGAACGACCCCACCTACGCCGACCGGATGGTCAAGGTCTCCGAGGTCACCTTCCGTGCGGCCGACACCGAGGGCGACGAATACCTGAACCCGCTCCAGATCGAGCGTATCTACCGGGCCTTCGGAGTCAACGAACAGCACAGCACGGAGACCATCGCCCGCCTCGACCGCAACGGCGACGGCCGCATCAGCGTCGACGAATACGTCCAGGCCGCACGCGAGGTCTACCTCAGCAACGACCCCAAGGCCCCGGCACCGTCATGTTCGGCGCCCTGGTCTAACTCCTGGCGTGGTGACACACCCTGAGAGCGACTTGGCCGGCCACCCTCGCGGTGAGACCGCTACGGCCGCTCGGTTCACGCTCAGAGGGAAGAGGCGGCACCTGCCCAGGGTGCTGCCCTTCCCGCGTCCGGGCTCATTTGCCGGCCGAAGGGTTCGTCGCGACCAACACACCCGGGCCCGATTCTCCGCCCGACGCCGATGCCCGTCCTGCCGATCACGGTTGGCAGCCTCCGAAGATGACTGCGACTTTCGACGAAGCCGTCCGCGCCCGGCTGCAATCCCCCATATCTGGTACGTCGGCACCGTGTTCGCCGACGGAGCACCGCAGGTCAGCCCTATGTGGGTGGATCTGGAGGGAGGCCGAGCTGACGTTCAACACCTCGGCGGGCCGGGTGAAGGAGGAGAACCTTCGCCGCGACCCGCGCGTCTACCTCTCGCACGCAGACGCCGCCGATCCCTTCGACCGAGTGCAGATCAGTGGCGAGGTAGTCCGCTTCATCGAGGGCCAGGAGGCGCACGACCGGATGGACCGGCTGGCCCGGAAGTATCTGGGAAGCGAGCGGTTCGAGTGGGTGATGCCGGGGAGCAGCGGGTGGCGGTGATCGTGCGCCCGGTCAAAGTGCGGCACATCGTCGGGGTGGAGCGGTTCCGGCCCGGCGGCCCGGTTCCCGCTCCCTGAACGGCCCACCCGAGCCCGGCCATGAACTTGTCGAGCACTCCGCCCAGCGCACCGTGGATACTGCACCGGGCAGAGTGCCTTGCGGGCGCTCACTTCAAAGCGGGTCGGACTGTTTCACCGACCCGCTGGTGGCCGCGGTTTGATCGTCTCTCAGGCCCGCTGTGGCCGGGGTCAGCAGGCGCGCGAGGAAAGACCGGGTGCGGGCATGACTCGGCGCGCCGATCACCTGCGCCGGGGTGCCCTCCTCGACGATGACCCCGCCGTCCATGAAGACGACGCGGTCCGCTACCTCTTGGGCGAAACTCATCTCATGGGTGACGACGAGCATCGTCATCCCCTCGTCGGCCAGTGAGCGCATCACAGCGAGGACGTCCCCACCAGTTCCGGGTCGAGGGCGGAGGTGGGCTCGTCGAAGAGCATCAGTTCCGGGTCCATGGCCAGTGCCCTTGCGATGGCCACCCGCTGCTGCTGACCGCCGGACAGCTGTGCCGGGTAGGTGGACTCCTTGTCGGTCAGGCCCACCCGGGCCAGACGTTCGCAGGCGATCCGTACTGCCTCCGCCTTGTCGCGCCCGAGCACTCGTCGCTGGGGAGCGTCAGGTTTTCCGCACCGTGAGGTGCGGGAAGAGGTTGAACGACTGGAAGACCATGCCGATCCGGCGGCGCACCCTGTCGATGTCCACATCAGGGTCGGTGACTTCGGCGCCGCCCACCATGACCGTCCCCGAGGTCGGCTGCTCCAGCAGGTTCACACACCGCAGCAGGGTGGACTTGCCGGAGCCGGACGGGCCGATAACGCACACCACCTCGCCGCGGGCGACCGTCAAGTCGATGCCTGTGAGCACTTTCAGCGTGCCGAACGACTTGTGCAGGTCCCGCACCGCGATCGCCGGTGTGTTCGTCGCCGCCGCGCCGTCCGCCATGGGTACTGCCTTCATTGCGTTCACCTGGCTCTCGCCGTACGCGCTTCGAGCCGCCGGACCAGATGGCCGAGCGGCAGGGTGATGATCAGATAGCAGAGTCCGGCGATGAGGATCGGGGTCAGGCTGCGATTCTGGTTGAGGGCATCCCGGCCGAACTTGGCCAACTCGTACTGGGCGAGTGACAGGCCCAGCAAATACACCAGGGACGAGTCTTTGGTCAGCAGGATCAGTTCATTGGTGAGCGGTGGAAGAACGATGCGCAGAGCCTGCGGAATGATGATGGACACCATGGCCCGGCCCTGCGACATTCCGAGTGAACGCGCTGCTTCCATCTGGCCCTTGGGAACCGCCTGGATTCCGGCCCGTATGGTCTCCGCCATGTAGGCGGCGCCGACGAGACCCAGCGCCAGCATCACAGTCACATACTGGTTGAGCGCCACCTGGAAGGCGAGCGGGACGCCGAATCCGAGGGCGATGAAGACCAGCAGGGCAGGAACCCCGCGGAAGAACTCGATGTAGGCAATGGCCAGCCAGCGGTACGGAGGTACGCGCGACAGCCTCATCAGCGCGAGGAGGAGCCCCATCGCCAGCCCGAAACTGAAGCCGAGCAGAGTGTAGATGACGGTGTTGACGAGGGCGGTGGTGATGATGTCGGGGAACTGGGCCTTGGCCACGCCCAGATCGAAGAACGCCCGTCTGATCTCGCCCCAGTCGGTGACCAGGGCGACTACCAGCAGGACGGCGGCGAGGACAACGTACTGAACCCCGGATGGCACGGGTCCGTTGTCGGCGGGATATGGGCATCGGTAGTGGATTCCTCACTTCTTGGGAGCGGCGGGGAACCACTTCTTGTAGATACGGTCATAACTGCCGTCGGATTTCGACTCGGTGATCACCGAGTCGATTTCCTGCGCAGGGCATCATTTCCGGTACGCACCCCGAGGCCGTACTCCTCGCCCGTATCGAACTCAGCAGTGACCTGGAGGCCCGGGTTCTTCCGCACATATTCGAAGAGCACGCCGTTGTCGTTCACCGCAGCGTCGATCTGTCCGGTCTTCACGGCCGTGAGCAGCAGCGCCAGATCCTCGAACTGAACGGTCGTCACCCCGGGGCGTTCTTCTGCGCGTACGTCTCTCCCGTGGTGCCCTGCTGAACTCCGAGCTTCTTTCCCTTGAGACTCGCCAGCGAGGTGAAGGAGGAGCCCTTCTTGGCGACCAGGGCCTGTGTGGCGTCGAAGTAGGCCGCAGAGAAGTCCAGGTTCTTCGCACGCACCGGCGTTATCGTCATGCCTGCGGCGGCCGGGTCGCATTTGCGGGCGTTGAGATCCTCGCCGCTCTGGATGCCCTCGAAGGGCGTGTCCACGATCTCCTGGGTGACCTTGAGTTTCTGGCGACCAGATCCACGAGGTCCACGTCGAAGCCGACGATGGCGTTGTCCTTGCGTATCTGGAAGGGTTCATAAGGCAGATGTGTGCAGGTCGTGAGCTTGCCGGAGTTTACCAACTCCAGTTCTGTGCCGCCTGATGCTGAGGGCTTGGTGCTCGTACAGCCCGTGAGTACGGCAACGGCAGTGGCGGTGGCGGTCGCGGTGGCTAGAAGGGACAGCACGGAACGATCGGACACGACATCTCCAAAGTGCGGTCGGCCAGCGAACTCACATCGTCAGTGAGTTGTGCTGATCTTGCCATCGGAGGTGCCGGATGTCGCCTGCTGACCTCGGGGCCGGCCGTGACGCCCGTGGCCCCGGCGTGACAGGGCCGGCCCGGCGCATCACCGGGCGATGGGTCCCTCGATACTTTCGCAGTGCCCCGCCGACCGCGTGCCGGTGCCAGTGGAAGGCTTTACCCTCCGGTCGGCATCGGTGATGACGCGGCGGTGGACGGTTCCGTCGTGAGTGCAGGCACTCTCGGTCTGCCGCTTGTCGGAGCGCTCCAGCAGCGGGCGGGACCGGTCGTAGCGTTCGGAGTCACGTACTACGACGACGGCTTCGGCTTCCTGGTGCCGTCCCGGCGCACGCAGCCGTCCGTCCGGGAGATGTCCGACCTCTGCGGACTGCTCGGTGTCTTCACCCTGTACGTCACCGTGCTGTGCCTGCTGAGCGCGGTCGCGGCGCCGACGATGCGGAAGACGCGGGGCATCGACCTCGCCGGCATGAAGTGATCCGGTCCCACGGGGTTCCGTACTACTGAAAGGTCTGTTGATGACTGATCCCGTCACCGACGCCGCCACTGCGTCCACCGTTGATCAGGAGGTGCCCGAGGTGCGTGCCCTGGGCGCCAGGCTGAGCAACTGGGGTTGCCGGGGTGCGAACGAGGAACGCGGGACCACCACCCACCTGTGCGCCGCTGCCCCAGTGCCGGCTTCCTGCTTCAGAGTCAAGATCGGGGCGCCGTCCCGGGCGGGCGGAGTCCGAACACTCCTGCTGGCAGGTGACTCAGCCGACGGGCTGAGTCTCCTTCTCTGTGGTGACGTCGTCGGTGGTGCCACGCCGGGTGACGAGGATGCTGGCGACGAAGGTGGCTGCCAGGGCGACGAGGACGAGAGCGATGACGGCTATGTGACCGAGGCGTTCGGCGCCGCCGATCAGGAGGCCGGAGACACCGAAGTCGGCGTCGGAGAAGGTGGAGTTCTGCAGGCCGACGTCGCCGAGGAAGGGCAGGGCGAGCAGCGGCAGGAAGGTGATCATCAGGCCGTTGGTCATGGCGCCGAGGACGGCGCCGCGCCGTCCGCCGGTCGCGTTGCCGATGACGCCCGAGGCGGCTCCCGTCATGAAGTGGGCGACGATGCCGGGGATGATGATGGTGCCGCCGACGGCGACGAGGATGCCCATGCCGATGAGGCCACCGACGAAGCTGGCCAGGAAGCCGACGAGAACGGCGTTCGGGGCGAAGGCGAAGACGATCGGGACGTCCAGCGCGGGCCTGGCGTTGGGAACCAGCTTCTCCGAGATGCCCTTGAAGGCGGGGATGATCTCGGCGAGGACGACGCGGACACCCGCGAGGATGATGAACACGCCCGCGGCGAACTTGCCGGCCTGCATGATCGCCCAGAGTACGTACCACTGGGCCGTTGCTGAGTTCGCCCTCGACGTAGCCGGGGCCCGCCACCAGCGTGACCAGCAGATAGGTGACGCCCATGGAGCCGGCGATGACGACCGTGGTGTCGCGCAGGAAGCCGAGGCTCTTGGGGATCTTCAGGCCCTCGGTGGACTTCGGTCTGCGGACGCGGGTCCTGGATGATTCTCTGCTTCAGTCGGTGCATGTGGAGGGCCCGCCAAGTTGTCCTGCTCGGGGCGGGGCTGGATTCCCGGGCTCTCCGGTTGGACTGGCCTCCCGGCTGCGTGATCTTCGAGAACGACGCGCCGGCGGAGGGGCATTTAGTCACTCAGTGACATAATGGCATCTGGTGACGCTGCAAGGGTGTGGGGCCGACAGGCGCCCGGTCCGCGTCCCTCTGGTAGGCAACCGTCCCGGGCGCCCCAACGTCCCACCAGTGGAGGGCGATCCGCCCGGCCGTAACGTGTCCGGGCGACAGCCCGGCGTCGGACGGGCCTACGGGGCCACTGTAATTGAACGATATTGCAGGAACGGGGAATCTTCGGAGGTCGGTGCCGGTGTGGTTCGTGGCCCGGCGGACACCGCACGAGGTGATCCGGCGTCTCGTGGACTCGGCAGCCCCGGCCACGGCGATGCCGTGGTGGTGGCCGGCGAGACCGGCACCGGCCAGTTGATGTTCATTGACACCGAAGTGGACGCCCTGAAAGACTTCATGGTGCTGCGCGCCGCCGGCCCGATTTCGAGCAGGACCTTCCCTGCGCGGTGCCGCACCAGCTGTTCGCACTGGTACTCGATACACCGCCTCGGGTTGCCGCCGGTCCAGTCGCCGGCCGGTGGACGCGTCGCCGCGCGGACGACCGCCGGCCGCCGATGCCCTCCGTGCCCCTGCGCGGTCAGGGGCCCGAACGAACACACCGTCAACTCAGCACAGTTCAGCGGGTGACCGATGCACATACCCCCACCTACACCACGGCCGACTCCCACGGGGACGCGCTGGCGCAGCTGCGGCGGAAGGCGTTCACCGGACGGGCCACCGAGCTGCAGATGCTGTGCGACCTGCTGCTCGCAGAGGACCGCGGCGCGTTTGTGGTGTGGCTGCACGGCATGGGCGGCGTCGGCAAAAGCACCCTCCTGCGCCGGTTCGCCGACGAGGCGCGCGCCTGCGGCCGGAGCGCGCGGACCGTGGACCTGCGGGTCACCGACCCCACACCGGAGGCGTTCCTGGCCGCACTGGAGGCGCAGGGGCCGCCCGCGACGCACAGCTCCTGCTGATCGACTCCGCGGAGGCGCTCGGCCCACTGGAACAGTGGCTGCGCGACATGTTCCTGCCCGCCATGCCCGCGCATCTCATGCTCGTAGTGGCCGCCCGGCGCCCCGTCCGCTGAGTGGCGCACCGACGCGCAGTGGTGGCAGGCGCTGCGCAGTGTGAAACTGCACTGCATGGACGACGCCGATGCGGCGAGCCTGCTGCGCCACCGTGGAGTGGACGCGGCGGCCGTCCTGGGATCGCGCGGTCCGCCCGCGGACTCCCGCTGGCCCTCGCGCTGTTCGCCGGCGCGGAGGCCGATGCCTCCCGTTCGCCGGGCACGGGGCCGGTCAGCGAGCTGCGCGACGCACCGGAACTGGTCAGCGAACTGCTGCGGCTGCTGCTGCGCGAGACCCCGTCGCTGGACCAGGCGGACGCGTTGAACGTCCTGGCGATTGCCCGGGTCACCACCGAGGAACTGGTACGGCACGCCCTGGAGATCCCCGCGGCCGAGGCCCGCGCGCTCTGCGCCTGGCTGCGGGGCTGTCGTTCGTGCGCAGTACCGCCGAGGGCCTGGCGCCCCACCCACTGGTGCGCGAGGCGCTGCTGACCGACCTGTGCTGGCGCGATCTTGAGCTGTACGAGCGCCTGCTGACTCGCCTGCACGCGTACTTGGCCGCGCGGCTCGCCCACCGCACCCGGGCCGCTGGGCGTTCGGCGCCGGACTGGCCTACCTGGGCCGCACCCACCGGGTCGTGCGGGAGGCCGCAGACGGGGACGGCGCCGACCGCTTCCGCCTGCGGCCCGCCCGACCCGCGGACCTGGACGAGGTGCTCACCGCGATCGCCGGGGAGCACGGCGCCGCGGCCGGCGCCCTGGCCCGGCAGTGGTGGGAGCAGCAGCCGACCGCGTTCACCGTCGCGGAGGACGACCGCGGCGCGCTCGTCGCCACCCTCGTCGCCCTCTGCCTGGAGGCTGACGCCGCGGACCCGCCCGACGACCCGGTGGCGCGCGCCGCCCTGGCCCACAGCGGGCCGTTCGCCGCTGCGGCGCGCCGAACGGCTGCTGCTGGCACGGTGGACCACCGGCAGTACCGCGGCGGCCTGCGCCGCGCTGACCACGCTCTGGGCGACCACGCCCGGCCTGGCCGTCAGCTGGACCTGCACCACGCCCGCGCAGGAGGACTCGCCGCCGTTCTCGACCTCTACGGGCAACAGCGCGCGGCCGCTGCCGGCTGCTCGGACGGCGAACGGGCCTATCCATACGTGCAGGACTGGCGCAGCGCACCGTTCGACCGCTGGGCCGCGGCACTGCGTGCCCGGCTGCTGACCGACGAGACGCCGCAGTTCGCGCCGCCGGGCGCCGCGGCCGTCGAACCGGCCCTTCCGTGGCCCGAGTTCGCCGAGGCCGTCAAGCACGCCTACCGCAGCGCGCTGGACCCGCCTCTGCTCGCCGAGAGTCCGTTGCTGGGCACCCGCCTGTTGGCACCCGGCGCGGACGCCGCGGCGCTGCGCGAGGTGCTGGCCGAGACGGTGGATCAGCTGCGCGCGCAGCCGGGCGAAGGCAGTTGGGCGACGTCCTGGAGGTCACCTACCTGAGCGGGCCGCGCAGTCAACAGGCTGCGGCAAGCCGCACCGCCCTGTCCTACAGCACCTACCGGCGCCGCCTGTCCTCCGCGTTGACCAGGGCTGCCGAACTGCTGCGGGAGCGTGAGCTGTACGGGTCGGTACCATGGTGACGGCCCGGCGGTGCCGCTTACCTTGCGCCCATCCCACGCCCGCCCCGGCGTCCGTGCGGCAGCCCGGTGGTTGACTGGCCCGGCGGAGCGGACGGACGCACCTGAACGTACTCTTGCACCTTTCGCGAGTGGGGAACTGACGTTGAGTGAGACCGAGCAGGACGATACGAAACGGCGGCAGCGCGCACGGTTTGTCGACGCGCTGACGACGAGCAGCCAGCTGCCGGGGAACGTTCTCGGGTGGCCACGAGGATAGCCGGGGCCACCGCCGTCCTGGCACTCGCCGCCGGAGCGACCCTGGGTCTGGGGGCGTGGCGCACCTACCAGGCCGACCAGAACGACAAGAAGAAGGAGGAGGCGCTGGCGGCCAAGCGGGTCTCGATGCAGGAAAAGCCCACCACCTCCTCGCCCTCGCCGAAACCAAAGCCCTCGGTGAAGGAGAAGAGGGAGTCCGTGGTGCAGGAGAAGCCCTGCCCCGGGCGGAACCGGAGCCCGAGCCCTCGCCGTCGCCGTCCGCCAGCTCCGAGAAGAAGCGCACCAAGAGCCTGTTCACCGCCGGCAATACGGCCGGCCTCCCGAGCTGCACACCGACGTGCTGTTGAAGAACGTCGGGACCGGTCTGTGCGCCGACATCCCCGGCAGCGGCGCCGGATCCCAGGGCCAGGCCGTCAGCCAGGACGCCTGCGACGGCAGCGCCAAGGACAACCAGCGCTGGAGGGTGCGGGTGCAGATGCCCGGAAGGGCCCGGGCGGCACCGACCTTGTCAGCATCGCCAACGCCAAGGACGGCCTGTGCGTCGACGTGCCCGGGCGCGGCGAGCAGCCGCGTGGCGCCAAGGTCATAGAGTCGCGGTGCATCCCCACCACCGCGGACAACCAGCTGTACTGGATCGATCCGGGGCCCGACGGCACGGTCATGTTCCGCAACTACACCAACGACCACCAGTGCCTGCGGCTGGGCGCGGTGGCTCCGGACGAGCGCCTGATCAACAAGCTCTGTGGCCCCAGCCCCGACGCCCGCTGGACCATGATCATCTGACCTCTCCCGCGCATCGCGGATGACGGCACGGCCCCGGCGGAGTATCCCGCCGGGGCCGTGCCGTGCCGCCCTATGAGTGCACTGAAAGACCTGTGCCGGGCTCCCGATGCCATGCACACCCATCTGCCACGTCGGCCGAACCCCGGACGGAACCCCACTGTCCGGGAATCCGACCGCCTCGCAGCTGACCGCACAGAACGCCGCTCGCTGATCCTGCCAAGATCCTCAGCACACTCCAGACAGGACCTCGTGCTACGCCAGGGTGTCCAGCGGGAACCTGGTGCCGCCGGTGCCCTCCCGGCAGCGGTCCGCGCTCAGCGTCCCGGCCAGGCCCGGCAAGGCGGACCAGGCCGCGTCCCGTGCCGCCCGCCCTTCCTGGCCGTCCTGCCGGGCGGCCTCCAGTAGACCGCGGACCTCGCGGTGCGCCTCCTGCCGTCGGCCGTACTCCGCGGCGGCCGCGCGGAGAGGGCGGACGCGACGCGTTCGCGCTCCCCGGCTCCGCGCACGTCCTCCTCGGCGGCGGCGTGCCGGTCACCCAGCTCCCGCACCCGCCCAGCGGTCCCGGACTCCAGGTCCCGGGCGGCCTCCGCCCGCGTGCGGGCGTCCCGCAGACGCTCCCCGGCGGCGTCCCGCGCGGCTCGCGCCGCTGTCACCTCCGCACCGTCGTCGGCGGCCCGCACGGCGCGGTCCGCATCCGCGACCCGCGCCTCGGCCTCCGCGAGGCCGGACTCGGCCCGTACGGCGTCCCTGCGGGCCGCCACGTCCCCTGCCGGGCCTCGTCCAGCCAGTTGACCAGCAGGTCCCGGCGGGCGCGGGCCTGGTCCAGGGTGCGGACCGCGACGGTGTGCTCTGCCCCGGCCTCGGTCCACACCGACTCCGCGTCGTCCCGTAGCCACCCGGCCTCCCGCACGGCGGGCAACAGCTCCGCCGTGCGGGAGGCCGCGTCGGCCTCGGCGGCGGTGGCGTCGCCCACCGCTTCGATCGCACCGCGCAGCCGGTCCCAGGTGTCCTGGGTCGCCGGGGTGGTATCGGCGAGTGAACCGTCGGCGGCGAACGGCCAGAACCGCAGCCCCGTCGTCCCGCGCGTCGCCAGCTCCACCGGACGGCCCGCCGCGACGGCGGTGTGCGAGACCACGTAGAGGGCACGGGCCAGCCGGGAGCTGTCCGGGTCCGTGCCGAGGTGCAGCCAGAGCTGGGCACCGTGCTCGCCCGGTGCCAGCCCAGCGTCGAGAATGCCCGGAAGCTCGCTCACCGGCTGGCGCATCCAGTCCCGCAGCCCCTCCGGCTGCTCGGCGAGCATCGACGGCAGGTCGTACACCTGCGACGCGGTGCGCGCGCCGACGACGCCGTACCCGAGCAGGTCGCGCTCGAAGACCCGGCCGGTGGCACTGCCGGTGACGTAGCGGACCCTTCCGGTCCGGTGGCCGTCACGACCACGTCCACCAGCGTCTCGTGGCTGCGGGTGGACGTGCTCGTCGCACCCTGCGCGGGTGTTCCGGTCTTGCGGCGGTCCCACCCGCCCCCGGCGGCCGAAGCGCCCCGGAACGCGAGACCTGCTGCCGGTTGAGCACCGGCACGGTGAGACTGAACAGATGCAGGTTCTGCTCGTTGCCACTCTGTGTGAACTGGTGACTCAGCCCCAGCGTCGACCCCGCGGACGAGGAACTGGAGGCCGAGCGTGACGTCACCCGCAACCGGTCCACCGCGACGTCCTCTCCGTCGGTGACCGGCCGGGGTTGTGCAGCGTCACCCGCAGGACGGGCGCCTCGGCGGACGCCGCCTCCCGGGCCAGGCGCCGGGCACGACCGGCATCGGCCCGGTCGCGCCGTCCGGCGTGCCGACGGTGATCCGCCCGGCCTGGACGAGTTCCCCGAAGCGCACGGCCAGGGCTTCCGGGGCCGCGTCGGCCGGCGCGGCCCACGGGCCCGTGTCGGGCGCCACCGCGCGCAGCGCCTCGGCCAGCTCGGGGAAGGCGTTGAAACCGAACACCGGCGTCACGCCGGTGAGCACCAGCGCCGTCCCCGCCGTGAACGGACGCCCGCCGGGCTCCGCCTCCCGCGGCGCGGCCGACCGCGGGTCGGCCTCGGTGACGGTCGGCCTCAGCGGCGGGTCGTGCTGGTGCGGCACGGCGGCCTCCGCCCCGGCGAACCGCAGTGCCACCGCGACCGGTACCTCGGCGCGGCGGGCCGGGCTGCCGCGCAGCATCCGGCGCAGCCGGTCGGCGAGGCCCCGCCCTCGCTCCCGGTCAGGGACACCCAACCGGAGGCGAGCGCGCCGCCGATGAGGTCCACCGGCCAGTCCCGCACCAGCCGGGACCGCACGGTCACGGTGACGGTGTGCGGGACGTCCTCGAAGTCCGCGGCCCGCCCGGTCTTCGTCCAGTACCGGTCATCGGCGGACAGGTCGGTGCGTGTCGTACGGCTCCGGGAGGCGGATGCCGACAGCACCGGGCCCGTCCGGTCGGTCTGGCCGGTCCGGCCCTCGGGCCGGGGAAGCGGGAGATCGGGTTCGCCGAAACGGCCAGGGTGTCGGTGACCGTAAAGGACTGGGAACGGTCGTCCGGGGCGTGGGCCCCACCTGTTCCAGACCCGCGCCGTCGTGCGCCGGCCGTCCGCGCAGCGCGCGCAACGCCGGTGTCTGGCCGTCGGGTTCGGCGGTCAGGGTGACCTCCACCAGCCGGGCGCCGCTCGATGCGCCATGACGGAACCACAGGCTCACCGTCCCCGGCCCGGCAGGGCCCGCAGCTGCGCCGGGGAGGTCATGTCGGCGATGCGGGTCGCCACGCCCAGCAGATGCGCGGAGTGACCGGGCCGGGTCGCGCCCGGCGCCTCCCGCTCCACCAGACCGAGGACCTCGCGCCGCAGCCGGTCGCGGCTCTCGTTGCGCCGCACCGGATCGTCGAGCTGCGTGACCGACTGCACGCTGCCGAACCCGAGCTCCCGGGTACGGATGTACCGCTCGGGCAGCGGCACCGTCTCCGACGGCGCCAACGGCCGGGGATCTCGGGCAGGCCGGTGAACCACTGTGCGTAGCGCGACAGTTGAGAGCTGTACAGGCGGAACTGGACGGCGCGGGGCAGGTCGATCGCGACCGTGACGCTGTCCCGCGCGCCCCATCCCGCCAGGTTCCCGACAACGTTCCGGGTGCCCCGGTGCAGGCTCACCAGCAAGGTGGCGTCGGCGCCGATCAGGTGCTGGTTCCCGGACTCCGTCGGCACCCGGACGACCGTGGTGCTCGCCGACCGCTCCTCGGCGGTCTCCGTGCGTCGTGTCCCGCCCGCCCGCCCGGAGGGTTGGCCTGCGCGACCCGCGCCGGCTCGCCCCGGCGCCGGCGCGGGCGCCGCCTGGAGCGCCGTCACCCCGCCGCCGGTCTCCACGGAGGTGGCCACCGCGCGCCGCCGGGATGAAGTGTCCGTAGCGCTCAGGTCGCTCTCGCCGTAGGTGCGGAACGTACCGAGGTCGACGGGTGGTGCAGATAGCCCTGGATTTCCAGGTACATCTGCTGATCCGCGCCGAGCCCCGGCAGGACCAGGCCCTCGACGACGTAGCCGCCGTTGAAGATCTGGTGCGCGCGGCCGATGAGGGAGGCGGCCCGCACCTGGTGGTCGAGTACCTCGCCCGCGAAGGCGCTCTGGTCCTGCGGGGAGGCGCCGGCCAGGTACGCCACCGGGCCGCTGACCGCCGCGGGCAACTGGCGCCCCACCGCACCGGCCAGCCGCCCGAACGTCCCTGTGGCCGGGGCGCCCGGGTAGGTGCCGCCGGTGAGCCGGTGGAACGCGTCCCGCAGCGCCTCGGCGCCCCGGAACAGGTCGACGTTCGCGTCGTCCGGCAGCCGGGTCACGCCCGGCAGGGGACGCCCGTCCTCGCCCGTCATCCCCAGACGCCGCAGGTCGTCGTCTTCGCCGCCGGTGCGTGGCGCGCGGATGGTGTGACCCGCGGGCGGCGCCGTGACGGCGAGGTCTGCCGGGACGGTTCGATCGTGCGGCACCGAGATCGTCAGATGCCCGGGGACACTGGCCGTGACGCCCGCCGCAGCGTTCCCGTCGGCGAGCGGAGGCCCGCTCGGCGAACCGCACCGACGGCTGCTCCGCGGAGCCCTCGTGGAGGTCCAGCGCGAACCGGGCCGGGACGGCGAACAGTTCGCTCCCGCCGCCGGTGGTCACGTTGAACTGGTCCGTGCCCGCCGACGACCCGGCCGTGGCCGCCGCGATGTGCCGCCGCGCCCAGGCCCGGTCGACGGTCGTGTCCAGGGCCCAGCCGCCATCGGCCAGCGCCCAGCGCGGGCCGCCGCCCCGCCCACCGACCCGCCGAACTGGCTGCCTTGCTGCCGGGCGCCGCGCGCCTCGTGGGAACTGAACGTCACGCTCTCCACCCCGGCAGGTGCCGCAGGTGCTCGGCGGGCCGCGTGTCCCGGACGGCCGTCAGCCGTAGCCGCACCCGCCGGCTGCCGCCCAGACGCCCGTACCCGTCGAACCAGACCTGGCGGCCGCCCTCGACCGCGTCCGGCATCGCCGCGGCTCCGCCGGAAGCGGACCGCAGCTGCTCGAAGTGCCGCAGGTTCTCCAGTTGGGCGCGTGCGGCGGCCTTCGGGGCGCGAACCGGGCGGGCTCGCGCGGCGGCAGGAACCCTCCTGGCGCAGCCACTCCTCCGCCCCGTCGAACATGCGGTCCGTCCCGTGGACGGAAACCGGCACGGCAGTGAGCCCGATGCTGTCCAGGCTATCCAACTGCGCGGGCAGACCGCGCCGTTCCTCCGGAGCGGGTACTGTCCCGGAGGCGGTGGCGCGCGGCAGCAGCCGCAGTCGGACCGCCGAGTCCCCATCCCGTAGGTGCGTGCCGTCTCGCCGCCGCCCGCGTGCACGAGCGTGACGTGGTAGGTGATGTCCGCCGGCGCCACCAGGTGAGAGCTGGTGGTGTAGAAGGCGTGCATCAACGACGCCCGGCTGCCGGCGGTCAGTGTGTCGCTGGACTGCCAGGAGGCGCCGGCCTTGCCGAACACACCGCCGCCGTGCCGCATGGCGGCGTTCGGGTGGCCGGCCTCGGTGTCGGGCGTGAACATCGGCCCGCCGCTGCCGTCGAGTCCGACGCCGTTGGTGAGCCGCGCCGATCGGTCCACACCGGAGCTGTGGGTGAGCCAGGACTCCAGCGTGGCCCTCCTCCGGCGTCCCGGAGGTCGCCGGCCGCGGTTGCACGGTCGCCGAGACCCTGAACACGCCGATCACGTCGCCGTTCTCGTCCATCAGCAGCGGCGAGTGGAGGCCACGATCCCGCTGCATCGGCAAACCGCCCCGCAGGGTCCGCTCGGAGAGAAATTCCTCCAGGTCCTGGCGGGAGCCCGCGTCGAGGGTGGCCAGCTGGGGAAGGCGGCGTCGGCGAACACCTCGTCCAGCAGCCTGCCGGGTTCGGTGATGTCGTCGACGCCCCACAGCGGGAGATCGTCAAGACCGGCCGCCTCCGGCAGCGGGCCGGCGGCGCCGCCGGAGCCGAAGGTGCGGTGCTCGGGGAACCAGACCGTCACCGGCCCGTGCGCCCGCTCCGGTTCCCAGCCGCCCAGCGGCGCGTCCCGGTCGGTGTCGACCCGGACCTGCCAACGGCCGGAGAAGTCCACGGCATGCGCCTCGTCGTCGGCGCGCTGCATGGTGCGCGTCGTCAGCCCGTCGCTGACCGACACCGACTGCGTGAGCTGGTTGTGCGTCAGGCTGAGCGCGAGCGAGCCGTCGAACCAGCGCATCGCCCCCGGCCGCCGTTGTAGATCCCGATCCACGGGATCAGCACGGTCCGGTGGGTGCCGGAGTTCTCGCTGCCGGACGTGGACTGACCGCCCTCGCCCTGCCGCTCGATCCGGGTCTCTGGGGTGACCCCGTCCTCGGTGTCCAGGCGGGCGGCCGGTTCGGGATCGGTCAGCCGCAGCCGGACGTCGACCGTGTGTTCCCGCCCGTCGACGGTGACGGTGACACGGTGCCCGCGGGACTCCCGCACGCCGGGGAGATGCGTGGCGATCTCCGTCGGTCCGAGCAGGTCCCACAGCTGCGCGCGCACCTCGTCCACGGCTGCGTCGCCGGGCGCCACCCAAGGCCGTCCAGCACCTGCTGGTGGAGACCGGCCAGGATGTCGTCGGACATGGGCTCGTACATGACCAGCCCGACCGTGCCGTCGTGCAGGGCGCCGTACCCGCGCACGTACGAGGACAGGCCCGCGTACCGGTCTCCTCATCGTCCGCCGCCACGGGCGGGCGGGCGGCGCGGGCGGTTCCGGCGCGGTGGTCCCGTGGGGGCGGGTGCGGCGGGCTCCGGGTCGCGGGTGCCTCGCGGGTGGCCGGCGGTGGCGTGGGGCGACCGCTTCCGCCGTCGAGGACGTCGAGGACGTCGAGGACGTCGCGAGTGACGGCGGCGCGACGGGTACGGACGACACCGGTGCCGGTATTGCCGGTGCCGGCGTCGGCGTTGATGTCGGAGTCGGCGTTGATGTCGGCGTCGCCGGTGCCGGTGTTGGTGTCGCCGGGGCCGGTGTCACGGGTGCCGTGGCCGCCGGGCGCGGGTCGGCGCCGAAGAACACCGGCGGCTGCGCGGCCGGGCCCACCGGTGCGGCAGGTGCGGACGTCGTCAGCCCCGCCGGTGAGCCGGTGCGCGCGGGCGCTGCGGCCACCGGTGGAACGGCCGGCTCCACGGAACGCGCCGGGGCCGCCGGTGCGGTCGACGCGGCGGGGTGGTGCCCCAGCCCGTGTGCCCGCTCTGCCCCCAGGTCCAGGTCGGGGCGCAGGGCCTGCCGGGCCACCTCGTCCGGCTCGGTCGCCACCCACGCCGCGGTGTGCGGCCCCGGGTCGGTCTCGTGCAGCAGGACGACCGGACGGCCGTCCTCAGGACCCACGGTCCAGGACGCGCCGTCGGAGAAGAGCACGGTCAGTCGCAGCCCCAGCACGGGTGCCGCGACGGCCAGAGCCGCCCAGTCCGAGGCACCCGGACCGGCGCCGGTCCGCAGCCCGCGGACGACCTCGTCCCCGGTGATCCCGGAGACCACCGGGGTCGTCCCGTCCAGCCCCGTGAGCCCGTCCAGCACCGGCCACAGCCGACGTTCCCCGGGATCGGCGGCCAGGTCGCGGGCGAGCGCGTCGGCCAGTCCGTTGCGCAGTTCCTCCGGCCCGGCGGGCCAGCTGTGCCGGCCAGCCGGCCGGTTTCGGCCGGCGCGACAGCGCTCACGGTGTGCGCGAGCGTGTCGCCCTCGTCGAGCACGTACACCAAGGAAAGTCCGCGCTCGGCCAGTTGCTCGTCGCGGGAGAGCGGCGGCGCGTGTGCCGGTCCGTCCATCGCAGGGACGACAGCCGGCTCGTCCACCACGGATGTGTACACCGCCGGAGCGGGCGCGGCGTCCGGCGCCCGGTCCCGCGTGCGGGTGTCGGGGTTGTGCGGGTCTCCGCCGTGTCGGGGTGGTGGGGATGACGGGGATGCGGATCGCGGGTCGTCCGAGTGTGGTGGGGACCATGCGAAGCCCGGCGGTGTCCCGGACAGCGGTGTGAGGGTGGTGTTGGGGTCGAGATGGTGTTGAGCGTCGGTGACGGTGTCGATGTTGGCGACCCGGCCGATCCAGCCGTTGTCACCACGAAGAACGGTGCCGGTGGGGTGATGGAGGAAGTCGTCACCGAAGCTCGTCCAGCCGTCGGAGACAAGTTCGGTGCCGTCGTGAAGCCGGATACGGCCGTCGGAGTGGATGGCGTAGCCGGGCGGAGTGGAGGACGAAGCGGTGACCGTGTCGGGAACAGGCAGGACGACATCCGTCCAAGCGTCCTCGCCGGTGCGGCCGGTGGCCGGCGCGGGAGCCGTATCGGTGAGGATGGCCGACGCGGGAGCCGTGTCGGCGTCGGTGACGGTGGCGAGGTCGGCGGTGTCGGTGAGGGTGTGGTGCCGCCGTAGCGCGCCTCGGACAAGGTGACCGGGCGGCCGACGGGCCACTGGGCCTCCAACGGATCCACCCCACGGTCGGCCGAACCACCACGCAGACCACGGCGCTCGTAGGCATGGTGATACATGCCTCTCTGGTCACTCAGCCCGCTGGGGTCAATACCCTCACCGATGGTGTCCATATGGTCACCCAGCAGCAACTCGCGGTTGCTGAGCGCCTGCACATTGATCAGCTCACGTCCACGGGCCAGATAATCCGCCCCGTCCGGCGTGATCACCTGAGCACGGGGCTCACGGCGGCACGCCCCTGCCCGTCACGCACCAGGAACGGGAAGTTGAAGTGCCTGGCGGTATCCGCCTGCGGATTCACCTGCCACGGGTCGATGACGACAATGTCCCGCGGACGCGTCGGATCACCGACAGCGATGAACACGTGGTCGGTGCGGTCCGCTCCGAGAGTCTCTGGCCTGGTCGGGTCCTCCCCGGGAGCAGGGTGTTGAGGTCCACCCACCAGATCAGCACGCCCGGAGGCAGCCTTCGGCGGTTCAGCAGAACGAACGCCATCGCGGCATGCTCACCACAGTTACCCAAACCGGTGAGATCGGCGACAGCTGCGTCCTGCCCCAACTTCTCCAAACCACTGGCCGGGCTACGGAACGCCGGATTACGAGCGATATCCAACATCACCCGAGTCGCCCCGCCATGCGCGGCAGCCGAACCGACCTGATTGGTCGGACCGTACTGATACGCGCAAGCGTCTCGCCGATGACCTCCTGCCCGATCTCCAGCAACCGGCTCTTGACCTCATGCGGACGCAGCGGAACAGCACGAACCCGCTCCTCGCGCGTCCGCCGCTCGATGCGCGACTGGCGTTCCGAACGGGGCGCCACGGGCTCGGGGCGCGCGCCCCGACCCGCGGCGTTCGTCCGTCGCCGGATACCGTCGCGACCGGCTGCGCATCTGCCGCATCTGCGACGGCTCGGGACGGGCCTCCGGGTCACGGTAGCCGTAGGCGAAAGCGTCACGACCCGACGGGCGCGAACCACCGGCAGGACGCGGCGCCGACGCCGACCCACCCATGTCCACATCCATGTCGTAATCCACATACGGACGCGATGAGGACGCGGACGAGACGAGGGGCCGTACGACGGCGGACGGCTGGAGGAAGGGCCGTACGACGACGGAGCCGGACCAAACGAGGGCGCCGGACCGTACGACGGAGCCGGATCGTACGAGTACGCCGGGCGACTGGAGGAGGAGCGCCGCTCCCGCCGCGGCGGCGGCCAACTCGTCACCTCCTGGTCCAGATCCATCTCCTGGTAGGCGCCGAAGCCGCCGTAGCTGGGGCTCCCCGGGCAGTACGACCGGGCCGCCCCAGGCGATGGTCTGCGCGATGGCCTCACCGCGCGCCCGCAGGATCTGGCGCTGCCGCCAGCCCGGCAGTTCGGCGTGCAACCGCTCGACCTCCGGCAGCTGGACAGTGTCCTCCGTCCACCCCAACCGCCGCAGCTCCCGGCGCACCTCGTGCAGCAGGATCTGCCCGTCCAGCTCATCGAGCACCGCCCCGCGCCGAGTCTCCTCCTGCGTGCGGACATCGGATGTGCCGGCCGACGTGGCGTCGGGCGCGGCAGGGCTCAGGGGATGTGGGTCGTGGGTCGTCCGGGTGTGGTGGGGACCATGCGGAGTCCGGCGGTGTCCCGGACAGCGGTGTGAGGGGTGGTGTTGGGGTCGAGGTGGTGTTGTGCGTCGGTGACGGTGTCGATGTTGGCGACCCGGCCGATCCAACCGTTGTCGCCACGGAGGACGGTGCCGGTGGGGTGATGGAGGAAGTCGTCGCCGAAGCTCGTCCAGCCGTAGGGGACGAGTTCGGTGCCGTCGTGGAGCCGGATGCTGCCGTTGCGGTGGATGGCGTAGCCGGGCGGGGTGGAGGACGAGGCGGTGACCGTGTCGGGAACAGGCAGGACCACATCTGTCCAACCGTCCTCGCCCGTGCGGCCGGTGGCCGGCGCGGGAGCGGCGTCGGCGTCGGCCGGCAGGGGTGTGGTGCCGCCGTAGCGCGCCTCGGACAGGGTAATCGGGCGGCCGACGGGCCACTGGGCCTCCAGCGGGTCCACCCGTGATCGGGCGAACCACCGCGCAGACCTCCGAACTGCACGTCGCCGTCGGCGTCGTACTCCATCACAATGTCGGTGTCCTGCCGCTCCCCGGCCCCGGTGTCCTCGTACCGGTCCTGGTGCTGCGGGGCGTCGTCCAGCTCCATGTCGCTGTCGGCGTACTGCTGTTGCTGCGCTCCGGTGTCCTGCTGCTGGGAATCGGCGTCCTGCTGCTGCGGGGTGTGGAATTGGTCGTACATCCCCACCGCACCCTGGAAGTGCTGCGGTGCTACGGGCTCGAACATGGTGTTCATGTAGGCGCCCAGCAGCATCTCGCGGTTGCTCAACGCTTCCACGTCGACCAGCTCGTAGCCCCGTGCCAGGTAGTCCCTCCCGTCCGGCGTCACCTCGCGGGCCCGCTCGTTGATCACGGGCTGTCCCTGCTCGTCCGGCATCAGGAACGGGAAGTTGAAGCGGATGGCGATGTCCGCCCGCGGGTTGTTCTGCCAGGGATCGATGACGACGATGTCGGCCGGGCGAGCAGGATCGCCGACGGCGATGAACACGTGGTCGGTGCGGTCCTTTCTGATGGTCTTGGGCTTGCTCGGGTCCTCCCGGGAGCAGGGTGTTGAGGTTCGCCCACCAGATCAGCACGCCCGGAGGCAGCTCTCGCCGGTTGAGGAGGACGAACGCCATCGCCGCGTGCTCGTGGCAGTTGCCCACGCAAGTGATCTCGGCGGTGGCCGCGTCCTGCCCCAGCCGCAGTTGTTCAGTGGCCACCGGCGCCCGGAACGCGGGTTGCGCGCGGAGTCCAGGATCGCCCGGGTCGCCCGCCGTGCGGGCGGCCGTGGTGATCTGGTTGGTCGGGCCGAGCGCGATGCGGCGGCGCGCCTCGTCGATGACCTCCTGCCCGATCCGCAGCAGCTCCTGCTGAAGTTCCTCACCGGTGAGCTGTTCGCCGGTGGGCGGGGCGACTGCGCGTCGTCCATGTCTACGTCGGCGACGAGGCCGGGCGCGCCGCCGGGCAGCCTGACCGGCCGGCCTCCCAGAATGGTCTGGGCGATGGCTTCCGCCCGATCTCGCAGCGTTGTCCTGCGCCGTCGCCAGCCGTCCAGCTGGTCGTAGCGGAGCAGCGCCTCCTCCAGGCCGACCCGGGGATGTCCCGGCCGCAGACGGTCCAGCTCGCGGTTGATGTCGTCCACGAGCAGGGAACGGTCCAGGCCGTTCAGGTCGGCAGCGCGAGGGTCTGCCGGGCCGGCACCCCGACGATCTCCCGTGCCAGCCTGCGGGCGCCACGGTCCTGTCCGCGCAGGAACTCAGCGGCGACCAGCTCGACCACCTCACCGGGGCGCGGGACGACCCCGGCCGGATTCTCACCGGGGCGACGGCCGCGGTCTGCGCGAAGACGACGGCCTCCGCCTGCGCCAGGGCACGGTCCCGCCACGTTTCGGGTGTCGTGGGGCGTCCAGGAGTTCCGGGCGGCATCCAGGTCGAACCGGTTCAGCTGCGGAGGGACGCCGGGACGAGGACGTCCGGAACCGTCCGCGGAGGCGTGGACTCCTGGCCGGTCACGTCCCGTGGACCCTCCTGGCCGACGGGGACGCCGTCCTCCGTGTGACGGTCCTGGGTGGGACGGTCGTCCTGGGCATGGCTGTCCTGGGCGCGGCCGTCGTCCTGGGTGGGGCGGTTGTCCACAGCCGTCGCCGTGTCGGGCGTCGACGTGACGGGAACGGACGGGGACTTCGTCTGCTGCGTATCGGTCTCCGGATCCTGATCCCGCTGCCCGGATCCACCGGGCGGGGTGAGGGCGGGTCGACACGGGCGTGTGCGGCACAGGTGTGACGTCAGGCGTGCGCGACGGCTGCGCCGCGCGAGGACGTCGCGCGGTCCGCGTCGGTGGTCCCGGGTCGGTCGTACGCGGTGGGACCTTACTGTCGTCCCTGTCGTCCGGTATCGGACGCGTTGTGGCGTCCGGCGTGCTGCCGGCGCCGGGCGTGGACGCGCGGTGGCGTCGTCGGGCGTGTGCGGCTTGGGCGCCGGTACGCCGTGGGAGTTGCGCCGCTCGTCCCCGGACGGTGCCCCGGACAGGGAACAAGTCCTCCGCGCCCGACGGGCGGTTTTCCTGCGTGGCCGGGTCGTCGTGTCCCTGTCCGCTCCGGTTTGCGTCGGGCTGCGGGAGGTGCCCGGGTAGTTTCAGGTCGTCGGCGTTCCCCGCCTCGGTCTGCTTGCCCTCGCCCCGAGTGTCCGGCTCGGCCGTCGTCCCGTCACCCCGGGCGGGAACGCGCGACGGGGTGTGGCGGCGCTCCGGTCGCCGTGCATCTCGTCCTCCTGCCGGTTCGCCTCGGCGAGCCGGGGAACCACACGCCCGCGGCCCGTGCCGCGCCGGAGGCTTCGAGGTCGAGCTTCAACAGTCGACCGTCGAACTGCCCTGCACGCGCGCCGGGGCGTCACCACCGGCGATACGGGCCTCGGCGTAGCGACGGCCCCAGTCGGCGGCCTCATTCGGGGACATGCCGCGGGATTCCCCGTACCGCGCCAAGCCCTCACCCAGCACTTCGGGGTGTAGCGCGGTGATCCGTCCGAGTGGGTGCCGGTGGAGCCCGGGTGGTGCTGCGGGGTGCCGGCGGCGAAGTCCGTGTCCCGTCTCCCGTCGTGCCGCCGGGCGTGCGGGACGCGGGCGAGAGCCTTCCGAGTCCGGCGTGCGGGACCCGGGCGAGGAGCTTCCGATTCCGGTGTGCGCGACGGGCCGGTCCCTGCCGGATCCGTGGTCGTGCCGCCGCGCCCGAGACGTCGCCGGGGTGGTGTCGGCGGGACGATTGGTGTCCGGGTGGTGTCGGCCGGGCGATTGGCGTCCGGGGCCTGGGTGTGGCTGTTCTCGGTACGGATGCCCTCGGCGGTCGAGGTGTCGGTCGTCGTGTCGTCGCGGGTGACGGGCTTCTTGGTGCTGCTGCCGTCGGTGTCGGTCCCGGTCTGACGCGGGTAGAAGCCGGTTTCGGTCTCGGGCGGGGCGACGGCTTGTTCGTCTCGCCGGGCCGAGTGGCCACGTCACCGGTCCTGCCCCCACCCGCATGCGGGTCGGTCGTCACCGTGGACGACCCGTTGGACGCATCGCGCTGACCCAGACCACCAGAGCCCGGCCTCCCGGCGGGACCGCCCGCCCCAGGGGCGCGGCCCCGTCCGGTGATCCACCCGGCAAGTCGGCGAGGGTCTTCGCCTGGCCCGTCCCCGTCGGAGGAGCCGCCACAGAAGGCTGCTTGGTGACCGGACCGGGAGTGAGCCCCTGTCCGGCACGGCCCTCCTCCATGTCCAACAGTGCGTTGACTTCGGCCCTGTTCTCAAGCGCATCCGCCCGAGCACCCGAACCCTTGAACTCGCCGCCACCCAGCGTCGGACCCGACCCACCGAAATGGTCGGGGCGTGGAGTCGATGCGACGTCTCCATTACCGACTGTTGCCGGGAAGTCGTGGCCGCGACCCGTTCCGGGCTCTGGTTTCACCGCTGTCGAAGGCGTCGGCTGGCGGACCGGAGCCGCTCCGTCGGCAGGGCGCCCTCTTCCAGGTTCGACTGTGCATTGACTTCGGCCCTGTTCTCAAGCGCATCCGCCCGAGCACCCGAACCCTCGAACCGGCCGCCACCCAGCGTCGGACCCGACCCACCGAAATGGTCGGGGCGTGGAGTCGATGCGACGTCTCCATTACCGACTGTTGCCGGGAAGTCGTGGCCGCGACCCGTTCCGGGCTCTGGTTTCACCGCTGTCGAAGGCGTCGGCTGGCGGACCGGAGCCGCTCCGTCGGCAGGGCGCCCTCTTCCAGGTTCGACTGTGCATTGGCTTCAGCATTGCGCTCAAGCGCATCCGCCCGAGCACCCGAACCCTCGAACCGGCCGCGGTCGCCGTCACCCCTGTCGGGTCGCCTGCTGACGGGCGGCTGCCCGGTGGCACCGTCCTTGCCGCCAGGACGTCCTACGCCCGGCGACTGGAGCGCTGTGTCGGCGCCGTTGCCCGGACGATTGGCGTCCCCGGTGGTGTCGGCGGGACGGTTGGTGTCCGGGTGGTGTCGGCGGGGCGATTGGCGTCCGGGTCCTGGGTGTGGCTGTCCCTGTTATCGGTACGGATGCCTTCGGCGGTCGAGGTGTCGGTCGTCGTGTCGTCGCGGGTGACGGGCTTCTTGGTGCTGCTGCCGTCGGTGTCGGTCCCGGTCTGACGCGGGTAGAAGCCGTCCCGCAAAGCCTTCTGGACACGCTCCTGGCCGGGGTTGGGCGCGGGCCGGTCCAGAAGCGCGGTCCCGCCGGCGTCCGGCGACGTGTTCTCACCGTCCTTGCCGGCGGTCCCCTTGGCGCCGCCGCGCGTGGTGTCGTCACCACGGCGGTCGCGGCCCTCGTGACGCCGGACGGGACCGTCCCGTCCGTCGGAGTCGCGGTCGGTGCCGGTGTCGCGTCCGTTACGGTCTCCCGCGCGGTCGGGTGTCTCACCCGGACCTGTCCGGTCCGAGGTCCGTCCGTTCCCGTTGCTGTCGGTAGCGCCATCGTTCTTGCCGCCGCCGCGGGAGCGCCCTTGCCGGTGCCGTCGCCCTCGCCGGTCCGCCTGCCACCGGTGGGCTCGTCCGCGCCGGACGAACCCGTCCTGGTGCTGCCGCTGTTCGTACCGCCCTCCGGGCGGGCCGCGTCGCGCCGGGCCGTCCATTGCCGACGCCGTCGCCAGGCCGTCCCGCACCGTCCGGACCGCCGCGTCCGTCGGCGCCGTTCCGGCCGGCCTCACTGCGGGACGTACCGCCACCACTGGAAGTGCGCACCTGACCGGACGAACCGCTGTCCCGCGAGCCCGGGGCATGCGTGGTCCCCTGCTGCCGGTCCGCACCGGAGCCCGGTCGCGGTGCGATGCCGACAGTGTCGCCGGACGTCCCGGTCCGAATCTCCTCGACCCGGTTGTCGAATGCCTCGCGCTCCTTGGATATGGCCTTGCTGTCCCCGGTCTTCTCGGCCTCCGTACGGCTGTCGCCCCAACGGCGCGCCTCGTCGGGGCTCATCCCCTTGTCCAGGCCCTCCTGGGTACGAATGCCACCCTTCTCCCCGGGGCTGAACTGGCGGTCGCCGGCCCTGGGGCCGCCCGTGCGGGGCCGTTGTTGAGGATGTCGCGGACGGCACGCTCGGTCTGGATCTCGCTGACCCGGTTGTCGAATGCCTCGCGCTCCTTGGAGATGACCTTGCTGTCCCCGCTCTTCTCGGCCTCCGTACGGCTGTCGCCCCAACGGCGCGCCTCATCGGGGCTCATCCCCTTGTCCAGGCCCTCCTGAGTGCGGATGCCGCCCTTCTCCTCCGGCGAGAACACGCGGTCAGTACTGCGGAGTTCCGTCTCGGTCTGGCGTCCACCCCGCGCGGGTTGTCCCGGCATCACGGATGGCGTTCTCCGTACGAATCTCCTCGACCCGGTTGTCGAATGCCTCGCGCCCTTGGAGATGGTTTTGTTGTCCCCGGTCTTCTCGGCTTCGGTACGGCTGTCGCCCCAACGGCGCGCCTCGCCGGGACTCATCCCCTTGTCGATGCCCTCTGGGTGCGGATGCCGCCCTTTTCCTCCGGCGAGAACACGCGGTCAGTACTGCGGAGTTCCGTCTCGGTCTGGCGTCCACCCCGCGCGGGTTGTCCCGGCATCACGGATGGCGTTCTCCGTACGAATCTCCTCGACCCGGTTGTCGAATGCCTCGCGCCCTTGGAGATGGTTTTGTTGTCCCCGGTCTTCTCGGCTTCGGTACGGCTGTCGCCCCAACGGCGCGCCTCGCCGGGACTCATCCCCTTGTCCAGGCCCTCCTGAGTGCGGATGCCGCCCTTCTCCTCCGGCGAGAACACGCGGTCGCCGCCCTCGGCCCACCGCCGGGCGGGACTCCGGTGCGGGGACGGAGTACCGGGACGACGCGTGGCGCCCGAATCCGGAGCTGCGTCACGGGAGTTGGTGGCGCGGTCGCCGTCACCTCCGTCGGGTCGCCTGCTGACGGGCGGCTGCCCGGCGGCACCGTCCTGCCGCCAGGACGCCCTACGCCCGGCGGCTGGAGCGCTGCGTCAGCACCCTCACCCGGCCGGTTGACCGGAGGACGTGAAGTGGTTTCGCTGCCGGGGCGGTTGACAACGGGAGGCTGACCGGCCGCGTCAGCACCCTCACCCGGCCGGCTGACCGGAGGACGGTGAGGCGAATCACCAGGAGTGTTACCAGGCCGGTTATTGCCGGGCTGCGACGTGGGCGTAGGCGTGGGCGTGATGCCGTCGGAGTCACCCGGCCGGTTGACCGGAGGCCGGGAGGCCACGCCGTCACTGGCGCCCGGACGTCCGCCGACGGGCGGGTTGGGCGCCGGCGCTCCGCTCCGACCGGCCGTCGCCGGGACCGGAACCGGGCTTGACGTGGGCGCGAGGCCGCCGCCCCGTCCGGGTACCGGTGCCAGCGGCGGGTCGCCGCCGGGGCTGCGTCGTCGTGCCCTCGTCGCCGCGCCGGCCGCCGGGGCCCGGCATCCCGGCGTCGCCGTTCCGACGCCGGCGGGCCCGCTGTTGGTGGGGTGGTGTCATTGACGGACACGCCGCCCTTGTCGCCTCCCGGGCCGTGGGTGGTGCCGTCGCCGCCGATGCCGTCGGGGCGGCCGATCGGTGCGTCGCCGCCCGGACGGGTTGGGGCGGGCGAGGTCGCCGCCGCCGCCCGCGCCACGGATGCCGCTGATGTTGACATCGGGACTGGGTGTCGGGGTCGGGGTCGGCGTCTTGATGTCCGGCGTGGGGACGGGCTTGGGGTGGGACCGGTCAGGCCGCGCGCCGCCGGGCTGGAGTAGAGGCCGCCTGCGATGCCGCCGAGGACACCGCCGATGCCGGCACTCCAGGCTGCGGACTCCCGTCGAGTTCGTAGTCGGTGCCGGCGATGGCGGAGCCAATCGCGCCGAGGCCGATGTCGGAAACGACGCCACCGGCGGCGCCGATGACGGCGCCACCGGCCATGCCGGCGATGGTGGTGGCCACCGGCCCCATGCGGGCGGCGACCTGGGTGATCACCGGGATCAGCCTGCCGATGATCTGGATGATCAACGACAGCAGCCTGCCCAGCATCGGACCGAGGTAGAAGAAGACCGCGCTGAGGAGGGCACCGATGATCTCCGCCCACATCATGGCGTTGAGCTTCTTGGCGTACTCGGCGGCCTCCTCGTACAGAGTGTCGGCGTACTGGTGGATCGTCTGGCCGACGGTCCAGGCGGTTTCCGCCGCGCTGTCGATGGTGTTGGAGAGCGCCCCGACCAGGCCAGCCGGACGGCCTCGCCGGCCGCGCCGGTCATGTCGATGCCGTCGACGTGGCCCTTGACGGCGAGACGACGCTCGTGCAGATCGTCACCGAGCTTGATCCACGCGTTTCCCAGTGCGTAGATCTCGTCGATCTTGATGTCGCCGAGTACGGATTCCGCGTCTGCCATGTCGGGGTCGCTCTCCCTGAACGTACTGCTGTGTCGGTGGTGGTGCGGGTCAGGCGTGGGGCGGGCCGGCTGCGGCTTCCCGCACTGTCGGACGGCGCGTCGGTACCGTGCGGTGCCGTGCCCGTGTCCTCGTCGTCCAGGGCGATCTGGACCAGGACCGGGTCATTGCCGCGGCGCACGAGCGTGCCCCGGCCGGGCTGGTTCCGGCGGGCGCGCTGGTCGCCGATGAGCGCGCCCTCGCGGTGGTCGCCGGAGAGCAGCAGGCCACCGCTGCCGATCTCCTTGAGCTTGCTGAGCAGCGGGTCCGACATCAGGGAACGGGCCGCGCCGCCGACCCGACGGGCCAGCACGAGGTGGAACCCCAGCTCGGCGGCCTGCGGGATGAACTCGGCCAGCGCGGCGAGCGGACCTCGGCCCATGCCACCGCCGGCCAGGTCGTAGTCGTCGGCGACGACGTACAGTTCGGGACCCTGCCACCAGTCGCGCTCGGCCAGCTGGGCGGAGGTCACGTCGGCCGGGGCATCCGGGAGCGGAGCGTCTCGGCGAGTGCCTGGGCCTGGCCGGCGACCAGGTCGGCGTTGCTGCCGCGGGCGCCGACGTACTCGTCGGGCACCGCATCCAGCAGGCTGTGCCGGTAGTCGACCACCATGAACCGCAGTTCGCGGGCGGTGTGCCTGGCTGCGAGGCCGCGCATCCAGGAGCGCAGGAAGGCCGTCTTGCCGGCCCCGGAGTCGCCGAAGACGACGAAGTGCGAGTCGCCGCCGGTCAGGTCGAGGCCCACGGGCCGCAGGTCGGACTCACGCAGACCGACGGGAACCTCGCGGGCGCCGATGGCGGGGCCGTGGCCTTCCCAGCGCTCGGCCGGGTCCGGGCGCCGGCGGCGGCCAGTTCGCGGACGGTGACACGCTCGGGGAGCACCCTCAGCGCCGGGGCCGCGGCCCGGGCCAGGCCTCCGCGACCCGTGCCACCAGGCGGCGTTCGGCGTCGGCGAGTCCGTCGGTGCTGTCCACACCGTCGAGCCGGGGCAGCGCGATGTGGTGAACGAGCCCCTTGCCGACCAGGCCGCGTCCGGGCACGCTGCGCCCCAGCACCCGGGCGGTGGGGCGGCTGATCTCGGACTCGGCGGGGTCGTTGAGCCGCAGTTCCAGACGTCCGGGATGCTGTCGCGCAGGCTGGTGCGGATCTCCGCCCATCGGTTGGCGGTCAGCCACAGGTGCACGCCGACGCCAAGGCCACGGTTGGCGATCTCGGTGAGCCTGCCCACGGCGTCCTCGTCGGCGTTGTGCAGGGCCGCCCAGTTGTCGATGACGAGCACGACGTCGGCGGCCCGCACGCCTCGGGCAGGTCGCCCCGGAGGCGGCGGTCCCGCAGCTCGGCGGCGGACTGGATACGCAGATCGTGGAACATCTGCTCGCGCGCGGTGATCAACCGCCCGACCTCGGCCAGGACCCGGCGCACCCGCTCGTCGTCCCGGCGTCCGGCGACGCCGGCGACGTGCGGGGCGTCGGCCAGCCGAGCAGGGACCCGCCGCCCATGTCGACGGCGTAGAACTGAAGGTCGTCGGGGGTATGGGTGAGCATGGCGCTGAGCATGGCCGTGCGCAGGAAGGTGGACTTGCCGCTCTGCGGCGCCCGACGAGGGCCAGGTGGCCTTGGCGCCCCACCAGGTCCAGGACGAGCGGCCGCTGCTCCTGCCGCGCCGGGACGTCGAGAACGCCGACGGGGAACTTCATCCCCGCGGGTACGTCCACTGGGGCAGTGCAGGCCCAGCTCGGGGTCCGTCTCCTCCTCGCCGAGCAGCGGGTGAGGCCGACGTGCGCGGGCAGCGGCGGCAGCCACACCTGGTGGCCGGGGTGTCCTGGGTGAGCATGCGCTCGACGGCGATCTGGAGTTCGGTGGCCCCGGCGTCGGGGTCCCAGTCCCAGCCGACGGGCTCGGCCTCCTCCTCCGCGAGGGAGGGAGGTCGCCGTGGACGGCGAACGGCACCGGGCCGGTGGTCTCGTCCGTGCTGTCGGGGTCGTGCTCGCGGTAGGGCGCCGAGACATGCGCGACGCGGAAGCGTTCGTAGACCGACTCGTCGACCTTCAGGTAGGCCGAGCCGGGGATCGCGGGCAGCGTGTACGCGTCGGAGGTGCCGATGACGGCGCGGGACTCGGTGGCGCTGAAGGTGCGCAGGCAGATCCGGTAGGAAAGGTGGGACTCCAGGCCGCGCAGCCGTCCCTCCTCCAGCCGCTGGGTGGACAGCAACAGGTGCATGCCCAGCGACCGGCCGACCCGGCCGATCTGGACGAACAGCTCGATGAAGTCCGGCCGTTGGGAGAGCAGTTCACCGAACTCGTCGACGACGATCAGCAGGTAGGGCAGCGGCTCCAGCGGCTTGCCGTCGACGTCGGTGCCGCCGGCGTCCCGGCGCAGCTGGTATTCGCGCACCGAGTCGACGTTCCCGGCCCGGCGCAGCATCTTCTGCCGGCGCTGCTGCTCGCCGTGGAGCGCCTGGCGCATCCGGTCGACCAGTCCGAGGTCGTCGGCGAGGTTGGTGATCAGGCCGGAGACGTGCGGGAGTTCGGTGACGCCGGCGAAGGTGGCGCCGCCCTGAAGTCGACCATGACGAACGACAGGTGCTCAGGGAGTGCACCATCGCCAGCCCCGTCACCAGGGTACGCAGCAGTTCGCTCTTGCCCGAGCCGGTCGCGCCTACGACCAGTCCGTGCGGGCCGATACCGCCCTGCGCGGACTCCTTGAGGTCCAGGTTCAGCGGCTCGCCGGTGCCGGTCACGCCGATGGGAACGCTGAGCATCCTGCGGTCGTCCGGCGCGCGCCGCCCGGCGGACGGGTCGAAGGCGGCGATGTCGGAGACGCCGAGCATCCCGGAGAGGAGACGTGCTCGGACAGCACCTGGTCCCGTTCGCCGGACAGTCGCAGCGGCGCCAGGGCGCGGGCGGCCGCCGTGAGCACGGCCGGGGACACCGTGTCGCCGGTGGCCTTCTCCACCCGGGCGTTCAGGTCCGGCAGGCGGCCCTGGAGGACGAGCCCGCCGCGGGCGTCGATGCGGGCGCGCACGTCGACCCGGCCCGGCTCCGAACGCTCCTCCTCCACCAGACACACCACGTGCAGGCCCAGATCGGGACCTGCCTCGGTGAGCAGGGCGGACAGCAGGGCGGAACGGGCCCAGGCGGCACCGGGCTCGTAGTCGTCGAGGAAGACCACCAGTCGGCGGCGGGGCGAGGTGTCGCGCTGCACGACCAGGCGGCTGGCCCGCTCCTGGCGGGCGGCGACGGCCTGGTCGAAGGCGGTCTGGAGGTGGTCCTGGATGCCGGCGAAGTCCTCGGAGAGCAGCGGCACGATCTCCTGGTCGCGACGCTGCGCGTCGGTGCCGGTCTCCTGCGCGTGCGGCAGCCACTTTGCCCAGTCCCAGGCGGAGTTGCCGCCGGTGACGACGGCGACCCGCACGTCGTCGGGCGCGTGCAGGACGGAGAGCTGGAGCAGCAGGCTCTGGGCCAGTTCCCGGTGCGCGCCCGAGGGCCGAGCAGGCTGACGACGCCGGATTCGCGCAAGTCGATCCAGGCGGCCTGGCCGTCCACGGTGCTGTGTTCACGCACCACCTCGGCGGCGGCGTGCTCGCAGCTGATGTCTGTCTCGGTGGTCGGGTCGCTCGCAGCGGGCGCGGTCAGGCTGTGGGCGAGCGCCACGGTGCCGCTGCCCACACGCAGGCGCAGGAAGTCCTCGTCGCCGGGGCGGCGTTCCCACCCGACGGCGCCGGGTCGCGATCGACCACAGCCGGTCGGGTGCGGGTGGCGCCAGGCGTCGGCGACCCGCTGGCCGGCCCGCATCCGCAGCGCCTGCTTGCGGACCCCGGCCAGGTACTCCAGGTAGCGCTCACGCTGCCGGAACTGCTTGCGGCGCCGACTGCCGCGCATCTGCATCCGCACGCCGATGGTGATGCCCACGGACACCACGACGAAGGCGATGCCCATCAGGATCATCCACGGGCGGCCGTAGGCGACCATGTACGCCGCCATGCTGAAGCTGGACAGTAGCGGCAGCAGGATCATCAGCCAGCTCGCCGCGCCCTGTGGCTGGGGCTGTTGGGGCGGGCTGGCCAGCCTCGTGGCGCCCTCCGGCATCGGCGGGGCGTCATGCGGACCGGGCGGTGGAAGGGTATTCGACTCACGGTGGCTGCCTAGCGGGACTGTTGGAGGGGCGGTAGGGCGCGAGCCCGGCCCTCACTTGGGAAGGTGATGGTGACGGCCGTCTTGTTGGTGTCGGTCTGGTCATCAGGCGTGTCCGTCGAGTAGTCGTCGTCGGAGCCGCCGTCCTCCTCGGGCTGGAGGCCGTCGTGGAAATCGGTGAAGACCTTGGTCACGCCGTTCTCGGTCTTGCTGTAGTTGCCCGACGCCATGCCGAGTCCGCCGGTCAGCGCGGACAGGACGCCCTTGTCGGGCTCCTCCTCGGTGCCGAACAGCTGGGTCATGACGCGCATCCACTCCCGGTTGACCGTGTCGGCGTCATCGGCGGCCTTGCCCTGCCAGGCCACACGCAACCCGCTGAGCCCGGTGTTGATCGTCTCCAGGCTCTCCAGGACGGCCTTGGAGTTGGTGAGCAAGCTATCGGCGGTGGTCTTCATGCCGGCGGGGAGACGTCGATGGTCGACTCGTCGTAGTCGACCTTGCCGGTGTCGCTCATGACGTGCCTTTCTCGGTGGCTGCCCGGCTGCCCGGCTGCCCGGCTGCCCGGCTGCCCGGGGCCGGTGAACGGGCGGGCAGGGCGCCCGCTGACAAACAAGTATAAAAGTGATAAAAGTTGCGCGAGTTATCCGATGCCCGCGTCCCCTCACCGGGCCACCGGCCCGCGGCACCGAACCGGGACGCACCGGCGCCGACGCGCGAAAGACCAGGGAGACGCCATGACCGACAAGTACGCTTCGCAGTACGACGATCCGCCGGAGGAGGTCGAGGAGACGGACGAGGAAAGCGATCCGAGTCCGGACAACGGCAGGGACCTCAGCAACATGGTGCCGGAGGTCGAGGTCGCCTGGGAGGATCCGCCGTCCTTCAACACCGACCCCACGGATCTGTCGTCCGACGGGGCTCCGAGGAGTCGGACGAGGTCGAGACCTCCGGTGACCTGCGGATCGACCTGGCCAGCGTGCGTACCGCGGAGACGTCGATGCTCACCGAGGCGACCGGCGCGGTGACCAAGTACGAGGAACTGCGCACCCTGGTCGCATCCGTCAAGGACACCGTCTTCGGCCAGGGTGCGACCGAAACGAAGGAGAGCGGCGGCGGGTACAACTCTCTCGGGGTATACCTCGCCGAAGAAGACGACGTCGGAGCACCCTTCGCCGAGGCGGCCGGGAAGTTCGCGGCGGAGATGAACCCGGCCCAGGAACGCGCGCTGCTCCAGGTGGGCAGCGCGCTGAACAAGCTGGGCGAGTACATCGCGCTGCTCAACCACTCCGGCCAGCTCTACGCCGAGACCGACCGGCTGTCCGGTTTCCCGGCCCGCCGAGAAGGGCTGAGCCGCGGCCTCCGTGGCGCGGCTCAGGCACCGTGCGACCCATCACCGAGGTTGTCCAGGTTGGTCAACTCCGCATCGTGGTAGTTGCGGTAGCTGGTCTCCATCCGCTTGACGATGTCCTTCAGCAGCGCGTCCAAGTCCCGCTGGACGGTCCGGAACCAGGTGGAGATCTCGTCAAAGGTCCCGTAGGCCGGGCTGGACCAGTGCGTCGCGATGTCCTCCATCCTGCTCTCGATCGACGTCATGCTCTCCGAGATGCTGCTGGACTGCACCCGCACCGCCTCGGTCACCTCCTTGAGTTCGGCCAGCTCGGCCAGCCACTCCTCGGTCGTCAATTCCTGCGTCATGTGCGGGGTACCTGCCTCTCACCCGGTACGAAGTCCTGCGCGGTCACCTGACACCGCCCCGGTCACTCGGCGTCCCACGGCGGAAGGTCGGCGGGCCTGAGCATGGTCAGCACCTCCGTGTCCGCCGCGTCGAGGTCGAGGGCGTCCAGGTCGAGTTCGGCGACGCGCTGGGCGTGCCGCTCGGTCATCCGCTGGAACACCTGCCGCGCGCTGCGGCCGTTGCCGAACTGCCCACCGCGCGGCACCAGTTCGAAGTAGTCGTGCAGCTCCACGGCGGTCTCCGGCGCGAGGGAGTACTCGTGGCTGTCGGCCTGGTGCTCCACGATCCGCACCAGCTCCGGAGAGGAGTAGTCCTCGAAGTGCAGCGTGCGGGAGAAGCGCGACGCCAGACCGGCGTTGGACTCCAGCAGCCGGTCCATGTCGCCCGGGTAGCCGGCGACGATGACGACAATCTCGTCCCGGTGATCCTCCATCAGCTTCACCAGCGTCGCGACGGCCTCGGAGCCGAAGTCGCTGAACTGGCCCTGCGGCACCAGGGAGTACGCCTCGTCGATGAACAACACACCGCCCAGCGCCCGCCGGAAGACCGCGGTGGTCCGCGGCGCGGTGTGGCCGACGAACTCGCCGACGAGGTCGCCCCGGTCGGCCTCGACGAGGTGACCGCGCTCCAGCAGCCCCAGGGCCGCCAGGAAACCGCCGTACAGGCGTGCCACCGTCGTCTTGCCCGTGCCGGGGTTGCCGGCGAACACCAGGTGGCGGTTGAGCGGCGGCGGGCGAGCCCGGCGCTCTGCCGGACCTTGACCATCTGCATGAGCTTCGTCAGCGTCAGCACATCGCGCTTGACGCCGTCCAGGCCGACCAGGCGGTCCAGCTCCGCGTGGAGTTCGGCGAGCCGCTCCTCGGCCGTCCTGGCGTCCGGCTCCGCGCCGTCGGAGCCCCAGCCGCCCGCGGACGAGCCCGCGACGGCGGGCGCCGGGTGCGCACCGGCTCCGCGCAGGCGCCGGGCAACGAGGTCAGCAGCGGCTCGGCGACGCCCTCGACGCGGCAGTCCTCCGCCCGCACCTCGGCCTCGTCGTCCCGCAGCAGGTCCTGCTCCGTGCCCTCCACGGCGCAGCGGCGCAGCAGCACCGGGAGCGGGCGCCGACGTAGACGGCCGGGAAGCGGCTCCCGGTGAAGCGGCAGTCCTCGTAGCGGCCCCGGCCGTCCTCCTCGACGAACAGCGCGTTCTTCGCCGCCGCGTCGACGGTGAGGCCGTGGACGCGGGCGAGCCCCGCGTGGACCACGACGCCGCTCCCGCCGGCCCTTCGACCGCCCCGCCCTCGATGACGGCCGTGCTGTCCTCCTCCAGCACCAGGCCCGCGCTGCGGGCGAGGTGACGGTCACGTCCTCCAGCAGGCAGCCGGTACCGCGGCCGATCCGGACGCCGGCCTCGCCCGAGCCGCTGATGTGGCAGTCGGCCAGCAGCGGCCGGTGCCCGGTTTGCAGCCGCACCCCGTCACGCCCGCCGGTGATGCGGCAGCCGCGCATGGCGGCGTCGCCGTCCTCGACCCACACCCGGCCAGCACCGCGCCCGTCACCTCGCAGTCGTCGGCGAGGAGTTCGGCCCTGCCGGTGACGCGCACGCCGCACTCGGGCGAGCCGGAGACCACGCAGTCCCGCAGCCGGACGCGGGCGGAGCCGCCGAGGTGGACGGCCGTATAGGCGGTGTCCCGCACGGTGCAATCCGTCAGCGACACCTCGGCCTCGTCCACCGCGTACAGCCCGTTGGCGCCGGCGCGGGCGAAGGTGCAGCCGTGCGCGGTGGCCCGGCCCGCCCGCTGACGACCAGGGCGGTGTTCCCGCCGTCCACGGCGCGTACGGAGGTCAACTCGGCCGTGGCCTCGGCCCTGACGAGGACCGCGGCGCCCGTCGTGTGGTGCACGTGGCAACCGTCCAGCAGCACCGCGCTGCCGCCGTCCACCAGCACGCCGGCGCCCTCGGTGCGGAAGACCTCGCAGTCGCGCAGCCGCACCCCGGCCCGCCCTGCCGCGCCGAGGGGCCGAACCGGTGGACGCCCGGTCCTCCCGGCCCGGCGACTCCTCGCCCGCCGTCCGGCCGGCGTTGCCGCGCACCCACACGCCCTGGCCGCCGGTGTCATGTAGACGGCACTCGCGCAGCGCCGCGGAGGCGTGCCCGTCGGCCACGAAAGCCGCGCCGCCGCTGGCACGTATCCCGCAGCGGGTCAGCGTCGCGTGCGCCCCTGCCGTCAACAGGACGCCGTGCCCGGTGGCGCCGTCCACCAGGGCGTCGGTCAGCTCGGCCCGCGCCTCGTCCGCCACGACCAGGCCGTCGCCGGTGCAGGAGCCGATCGACAGGTTCTCCGCCGTGGTGCGGCTGGTGCCGCTCAGGTGCACGGCCGTGCCCTCGGCCCGACGCACCGAGCAACCGCTCAGCAGGGCGCCGCGTCGGCGACGACCTCGATCCGGCCGTCGGTGATCTCGCAGTCCCGCAGCACCGGTTCGCCGCCGCGCAGCAGCACGGCCGCTTCCCTGGGTGAGGCGGCGGCGAGGGTGACACCGCGCAGCTCGGCGCGGCCCGCGTAGACGGTGACGGCCGGCCCGCGGGCGGCGATCAGCCGCACGGCGCCCTTGGCGACCAGGCTGACGTCCTTGTCCAGCACCAGGCTTTCGGTGTACGTACCGGCCTGCACGGTGATCACAGCACCGGGGTCCGCGCTCCTGACCGCGGCGGCGATGGTGCGGTGACTGCCCCAACCGCCGGGCGCCACGCGCAGCGCGCTCCTTCAGCACGTGCGCCCCGGACGGCCGGCGGCGCACGGGTTGGAGGCGGGCAGACCGCCGGTCACAGGCTGCTCCCAGGTTGGCGAGCCAGCCGAAGAAGCCGAACACCCCGGCGGCCAGTGGCAGGGCGACCACGGCCAGCATCGTCGCGAGGCCCGCCGGCCAGGCCGGACGCTCCTCCTCGACCGGCCGCAGGGCCGCGCCGAAGGCAAGGAACAGGCCGCAGACCACCAGGACGGCGCCGAAGGCGAACGCGGTCAGCGGCCCCGCGACCCGCGAGTCGAACAGGTACTCCGGCAGCCGCACGGCCAGCGCCAGCAGCCCCAGCACGCCGGGCACCAGCTGCGGGACCACGGCCGACAGCACCCGCACCGACCCGGCCTGGAGCAGCAGGCCGATCCCGACGACCGCCACCAGCGTGAGGGCGGCGCCGCCGCGCGAGAACGTCAGGATGACCAGGGCGGCGCTGAGGACCGTCCCGGTGACCACGCTGAGGAAGGTGAGCAGGCCGTTGCCGCGACGCACGATGTCGGCGACGTCGCCGCTGTCCAGGACGGGAGCGCCGGTGTCCGGACCTGACGGCACGAGCACCGCGATCTGGCCGGTGATCCGCGGCAGCAGGCCGGACACCAGAAACAGCACCGTGGCCACCACGGCGGCCGAGCCCGTCACCCCGGCACCCAGCACCGTCAGCGGTACCACGAACAGCGCCGTCACCGCCGTCAGCAGAAGCAGCATCACCGTGGTCGCGCTCGGCAGCGCGGCCACCCCGAGCACCGCACCGATCAACGCGGTGCCCGACACCAGCATCGGCGTGGCCACCGGGCCGTGCACCGGCGCGCCAGGCCGACGCTGGCCACCAGCGGGCAGGCGGCCAGCGCGAGGAGCTGACGCACCGAACGCGGAAGCGGCCAGTTCTTGCGCTCCGCGTACCAGGCCAGGCCCGCCGAGCTGAGCGCGGCGAACGCGAACAGCAGCACGGACAGACCGGCCAGCCGGTGCACGCCGAGCCAGAGCGCCGAGGCCGCCATGACGGCCAGCCCGGCGCCCAGCACGCACTGGGAGCGCCGCCGGGCGCTCCATAGGCTGCTGTCCTCCCGGGCAGCGGCGACCTGTTCGTCCAGATCGGTGACGGTCAGCTCGCCCAGCTCGTCGGACCTCTGGTCGCGCAGGTAGAGCGTGGCGCCGTCCACGATGCCGGCCTCGGCCAGCGAGTCCCCGGGGCCAGCGGCTCGGCGCCCGGCTCGGCCAACGACCAGACGGGAGGCATGGCCTCGGACTCGGGCTGGCCGCAGAGGGCGGCGAGCCGGGGGTGTAGTCGGCGATCGGAGCCCGCGCCGGGAGCGCGAGGTCCACCCGCTTGCGTTCGCCGACCACCGTGACCCGGCAGCGTTCATCGAGCACAGGGGTTTCCTTCGATGTCGGGCATCGGGGCCGCGGGCCGGTGGGCCCGCAGCGGGATCAGCGTCGCCAGGTCGATATGTTCGACCACTCGGCCTCGCTGTAGTTGTTCCAGTTGACGTTCATGGCGTGGGCGATTCGGCCCAGGACGCCGTCCGGCCCGAACAGGCCGTTGGCCGCCAGGTCCCACTCGTTCTGCATGTCCTGGTAGTAGGTTGCGGCCTGGCTCTGCTGCCAGGCGTCCACCAGGGGCCCAGACGCGACTTCAGCGCCTGGAGTTCGCCGGAGACGTCGCCGGCGCGGGCGTTCAGTGTTCCGCCCGCCGCCTCGAGACCCTCGCCGACGTAGATCGGGGTGCCGTCGATGTTGGCCATAAAGCGCTCCTCGGATGCGTCCGCGTCCGGCTCCGCGTCCGGCTCCGCGTCCGCGGGCGTTCGGCGGGCGGGTCAGTTGAAGTTCGTGCCGCTCGACGGTGTGGGAACGTCCGCGCCCAGTGCGGCGAGGTTGTTCAGGTTCTGCTGCTCGGAGTCCTGGTAGTTCACGTAGTTGCCCTGGAGCCCCTTGGAGATTCCCTCCAGGGCGTCTTGGAGCATCCGCGCGTAGATGTCGTACTCCTCCATCATCGTGCGGAACTGGTTGTGGGCGAGGCCCTGCCAGCTCGCCTCCAGGCTGCTCACGTAGGTCTTGAGTTCCGCGAGTTGCGCGGAGATCTCGGTCGCTGTCGTCATTGTGTTGCTGGACGCATTGGCCAGGTACTCCGGTGTCACCCGGTACGTCACGCCGCCGACGCTCACAGAAGGCTGGTCAGCCATGGTGGGATCCACCCTTTCGCAGATGCTCCAACAGTCAAACACCGCCACTTCCCGGCCAGCGCCCCGCGAACCCAAATGAGCAGCACCTGGACACGTTCTGGGCATAACTGTTCGGCGGCCGGGGCGGGTGTTCCACGTTAGCTACACGGTGGAGGGACATGGCGACTACTGAAGCGTCATGGCTGGTCGTGGCAGCAGCCGGCTCGCCGGGCGATCGAACATGACGACAGTGCAGTGGAGTTGTGGAAGAAGGAGGTGTGGCCGCAGGTAAAAGCACGGCGGCGGCCCGCGGTGCCTGGATCTTCTGCGAGGACGAGGCCAGCCAGTCGCTGAGGCCGCCACGCGCGAGGTCCTGGGGCCGCATCGGCCAGACGTCGGTCGTCCGCGTCCGGGGTCGGGGTTCAGGGCGGGTTTCGATGGCGGGAATGGTCTGCTTCCGCCCGGAGACCGCTCCCGGATGATCTACAGCTTCCGCGTGCACCGGGGCCGAAAGGGCGAACCCAAGGGCTTCACCTGGCAGGACTACCGCGATCTCATCGTGCGGGCGCACAACCAGCTCAAAGGCCCCATCGTCCTGGTCTGGGACAACCTGCGCACCCATCTCATGCCACAGATGGAGGACTTCATCGCCGCGAACGAGGACTGGCTGACCGTCTTCCACTTCCAGTCCTACGCACCCGACCTCAACCCGCAGGAAGGCATCTGGTCCCTGGTGAAGCGAACGATCGGCAACCTCGCCGCCGCGAACCTCGACCAGCTCGCCGCCGCAGTGAAGCGCAGCCTCAAGAAGACCCAGTACCGACCGCACCTCATCGACGGCTGCCTCATAGGAACCGGCCTGACCCTGACCAGCTGACACGATCAAGCCGACATCACACATTCAAGTTCAGTAGCCGAGCTTGTTGCACGCGTCAAGTAGTAGTCCGAGCCATGAGTTGAGGATGCGCTTGAGGCATCATGACTTTGCGTCGAGGGCGCAAGCTCGCTCCGGTCGATGACTGGCCGACTGAACCCGGCGTGCACCGCGGACCAGAGTAGGCGTGCCCCGCTGCCTCAATTTGCCTGCTCACGGGCCAGAGCTATCCCCTTGACTCCAAGTGGGATGGCGTGGGCAAAGACGGCCTCGTATGAGCCAGGCACGTTGAGTGCTTGCGGCAGGCCAGGAATGCTGCGGTCGTCGACGAGCAGCGCTTGGTGAACATGCCGCCCAGCGTCAACTCGTGGGTGCTGCAGTATTCGACGGACGCCGCAGTCAGCGCCTGCTGACGAGCTGAGGAAAGTCCCACCAGGCGAAGGAATCCGTAAACAACTGGGCCATTTGCGACCGCTGCTCAGTCAGAGGCTCCATGATCGCGACCGTCCAAAGGTTTGGAGAATGTCGGCAGTTCGACACTCCCTTGAACGGTGGTCAAGGAGGCGTTGTGGTCCTCGGGAATCTCTCTCGGCCCTGCTGCGTGGAGGTGACGCCGATCAAGGCATCCGTGAGTCAAGCCAGATCGCGTCGGCGGCATAGGCCAAGCCCAGCAGGATGGGCAAGGAGCGTGCTCGGTGTGATGGTGGAGCGATCTACACCGAACCAGCAGGCCAGTACGTCGTGGGTCGCGCCGTGGCGGAGATGGGACCAGGGTCGCCAACAGGCGGTCGATGAAGACCAGTTTGTGTCTCGCTCCGGCACCCATCGCTCGGCGACGAGGCCGTGAGGCGAGCGCGGCCTGATGTCGCTCGTGCCACAACGGGACAATTTCGGCGACGAGTTCAGCAACCACTTGGGGCGTCAGGCCCGTGATCCGTTGGCTTCGGATAATTGCTGCACGTGCCCGGTTCCCCACCACACAGCACATGATCAACGATCAAGGTCCCGACGCACCAGCGCTAACCATGCACGAGCTCGTTACTGAGGCTGAACGCGTGGTGTCGTAGGGGTGGCGGCTGGCCGTTGGCTGCGTTATCACCGGAGACATGCGATGTCCACAAGGGGCGGGCTGACCGCCGAACGGCAGCAGTTCCGCGAAGGGTTACGGCTCAAGGCGGCCGAGCGGTTCGTCCGGGGCGAGGGCAGTACAGCGATCGCCAGAGATCAGCGGGTCAGTGTCCGTTCGGCCCAGCGATGGCGTCACGCGTGGGCCGAGGGCGGCCCGCGATCCTGCGGTCGCAGGGTCCGGCGTCGCTGCCGAGGCTGAGCGAAGCAGTTCACGCAGTTGGAGGCGGGAGCTGCCCAAGGGGCCGGCCGCGCATGGCTGGGAGGACCAGCGCTGGACTCTCAACCGGGTCAGGACAGTGATCGGGCGACGCTTCTATCTGACGTACACGATCCAGGGCGTGCGGAAGCTGTTGGTGCGCAACGGCTGGTCCTGCCAGGTCCCGGCCCGCAGAGCGATGGAGCGGGACGACGACGCGGTCGCCGGGTGGGTCAGGAGGTGTGGCCCTGCGCGGAAAGATCGCGGCGGCCCTGGAGCCTGGCTGGTCTTCGAGGACGAAGCCGGCTTCTCCATGACGCCGCCGCACGCCAAGACCTGGTCACCACGCGGCCGGACCCCGGTAGTACGGGTCCGCGGACGTTCCCGCAGACGCATATCCATCGCAGCTCTGACCTGCTACAAACCCGGCAATCGGGCGAGGCTGATTTACCGGCCCAACCTGCCGCCCTACGCACCCGACCTCAACCCCGTCGAAGGCATCTGGTCACTCCTACGACGCGGCTGGCTTTCGAGCGTCGCCTTCAGTACCCCGGAACACCTCGTCCAGACCGTCCGGCGCGGCCTGCGGCACATCCAGTACCGCAGCCACCTCATAGACGGCTGTCTCACCGAGACCGGCCTGACCATCCCACCCGCCTGACCAGCAGCACGACATCCCGAGTTCAACCTCAGTAGTCGATGAAACTGGAATCGTTTAGGAAACGTCAATGGCTCGTCCACCTGCTCTGAAGCTCACCGAGGTCCTGATGGAAATCCGGATGAGTCCATCTGCCTTTACCGCCTGCGCGCCCGCGGTCAGGCGCCCCGAATGATCAAACTTCCCAATGGTGAACTACGTTGCCGCCGTGTCGACTTGGATTCCTGGTGGGAAGCGTGTGAAAGGGATACGCCTGAATGGCGATGAGTTACAAGGTCCGGTTCTGGGAAATGCGCAAGCGTGCGGACCGCCGCAAGGGCTTCGAGGTTCGCTGGACAGTCAATGGCAGGGAGAAATCCGAGTCCTTTCTAATGAAGGGCTTGCAGACAGCCGACGAGCAAAGTTGATGACCGCCGCGCGCGACGGCGAGCCGTTTGACGTCCAGACTGGTCTGCCAGCTTCCGAGCTCCGGGCCCTGAAGCAGCGCACCACTTGGTACGTCCTGGCGAGGGAGTACATCGAGCAGCGGTGGGATCGTATGCCGGGAACCACGCGCCGCACACTCGCTGACGCCCACGCGACCATCACGCCAGCATTCGTTGAGCCTGAACTGGTGGCCCAAGCACCTCGCGAACTACGGCGAGCGCTGTACTCGTGGGCGTTCAACAAGAATGCCTGGAAGGCGGACCCTCCTGAGGAGTGGCAGGCCGCGCTCGACTGGCTGCAGCGTCACTCGCTGGCGGTCAGTGAGTTGCAGGAGCCTGACGTACTGCGCCGGGGTCTCGACGCCCTGTGCCGCAAGGTCGATGGGACAGCTGCTGCTGCGAAGACCGTCAAGCGCAAGAAGGCTGCGGTCAACGAGGTGTTCGGCATTGCGGTGGAACGCGGGTACTTCAAAGTAACCCGCTGACCGGTCTTCGGTGGTCTGCGCCAGCAGTCGCTGATGAGGTTGATCCCGACTGCGTACCAAACCCATCCCAGGTGGCGCGCTTGCTTTCCGCAGTTAAAGCGCTGCCCGGTCGTGGACCGCACCTGTATGCATTCTTTGGCTGCATGTACTACGCAGCCATGCGCCCCGCTGAGGTAATCCATCTGCAGAAGACGCAGTGCCGTCTGCCGGCGGATGGGTGGGGTCTCCTCAATCTCAAGGGTGGAGTCGTGGCGGCGGGCAAGGGGTGGACGAATGACGGTGCCGTGCACGAGATCCACTCCCTGAAACGGCGGGCTGCCAAGGCCACGCGGCCGGTCCCCATCCCGCCCGTGCTCGTCCGCATGCTGCGCGAGCACATAGATCGATTCGGTGTCGCGCCGGACGGACGCCTGTTTCGCAACGCAGCGGGAAACTACATTGAGGCTGCGGCTTACGGCATCACTGGGGACGGGCTCGCGAGGCCACACTCACCCTCGATGAGCACGCCCTTGTGCTGGCCAAGCGCCCTACGACCTGCGCCACGCGGGTATCTCGTTCTGGCTCGCCTCCGGTGTCGACCCCGCAGAGTGTGCGCGCAGGGCCGGACAGAGCATCCAGGTTCTCTTCCGGTATTACGCCAAGTTCCTGGCTGAAGCGCGCAACCACGCGAACACGCTCATTGAGGAGTCGATGCGGCGGTGGGACGAGCCGGAGAGCGGTGCGTAGGGCGCGCCCGGTAGGACCTTGGCCCGGAAATGCCCCGGAACAGCTGGTCAGAGGTGGGAGAGGGTGGGAGATATCGGGATTGGCTTCGTATTCTGACGCGTGGCTTCGGTGTGCGAAAGGAAGGCGCCTGAAGGGAAATCCCTGGTAAGGCGCTTTCCTTCTGCGGCTAGAAGAAGCCCAGTTTCTTCGGCGAGTACGACACGAGGAGGTTCTTCGTCTGTTGGTAGTGCTCCAGCATCATCTTGTGATTCTCCCTGCCGATGCCCGACTGCTTGTATCCGCCGAAGGCTGCATGGGCCGGGTAGGCGTGGTAGCAGTTCGTCCAGACCCTGCCCGCCTTGATGGCCCTACCCGCCCGGTAGGCGGTGTTGGTGTCGCGGGTCCATACGCCGGCCCCGAGCCCGTACAGTGTGTCGTTGGCGATCCCGATCGCATCGTCGAAGTCCGTGAACGAGGTCACCGCGACCACGGGGCCGAAGATCTCCTCCTGGAATACACGCATACGGTTGTCGCCCTCGAGGATCGTCGGCTGAACGTAGTAGCCCCCTCCAGCTCGCCGTCATAATCGATGCGCTGACCGCCCGTCAGGATCTTGGCGCCCTCCTGCTGCCCGATGTCCAGGTACGAAAGAATCTTCTGCAACTGGTCGTTGGAGGCCTGCGCGCCGATCATTGTGTCAGTGTCCAGCGGGTGCCCCGGAGCGATTTGTTCGGTGCGGGCGATGCCGGCCTGAAGGAATTCGCTGTAGTGCCCGCGCTGGATCAGCGCGCGCGAGGGACAGGTGCACACCTCGCCCTGGTTGAGTGCGAACATCGTGAAGCCCTCGAGCGCCTTGTCGCGGAAGTCGTCGTCCGAGGCCCACACGTCGTCGAAGAAGAGGTTCGGGGACTTGCCGCCCAGCTCGAGTGTGACCGGCTTGATGTTCTCGGAGGCGTACTGCATGATCAGCCGGCCCGTCGTGGTCTCACCGGTGAAGGCGATCTTCGCGACCCGCGGACTCGACGCGAGCGGCTTGCCGGCTTCCGCGCCGAAACCGTTGACGATGTTGACGACCCCGGCGGCAGCAGATCCGCCACCAGACTCATCCACACATGGATCGATGCCGGGGTCTGCTCGGCCGGCGAGGACCACCGCATTGCCCGCGGCCAGTGCAGGGGCGAGCTTCCACGTGGCCATCAGGATCGGGAAGTTCCACGGGATGATCTGCCCGACCACACCCAGCGGTTCATGGAAGTGGTACGCGACGGTGTCCTCGTCGATCTCGCTGAGCGATCCCTCCTGGGCGCGCAACGCACCCGCGAAGTACCGGAAGTGGTCGACGGCCAGCGGAATGTCAGCGGCCAGCGTCTCACGTACCGGTTTGCCGTTCTCCCAGCTCTCGGCGACCGCCAGCTCCTCCAGATGCTGTTCCATCCGGTCGGCGATCCGGTTCAGGATGCCGGCGCGGTCGCCGGCGGATGTCGCCCAGGCGGGGCAGCGGCGTGTGCAGCGTCCAGGGCGCGCTCGACATCGTCCGCGGTCCCGCGGGCGATCTCCGTGAACGGGCGGCCGTTGACGGGGCTCGGGTTCTCGAAATACTGGCCACGGGCCGGCGGGACGTACGCGCCGCCGATCCAGTGGTCGTAGCGCGACTCGTACGAGACGATGGCGCCCTCGGTGCCCGGCGCGGCGTAACGGGTCATTTCTGTGGCCTCCCGGATCCGTGCCGCCCGCCGTTGGACGGCCCTCGGCGCGAGGCTAGGCAGCAGGACGTTGCAATGCCGTTGCACGGGAGCGGCCGGGCGGTCGTGGCTACGCGCGCTGCTCGGCATCGAGTGCCCGGACCCCTGCCAGCGCCGCGGCCCGCTGCCCGCCGGCGCCGCGGCGGCAAGACGCGCCACACCGGGAGATCCTCCTCACCCCATGGGCTGTACGCCCAGTCGGCGAGCAGTCCCGGATCGCCCGGGCGATCAGTGCTGCGCGCAGTCGGCCGGTGATCCGGCGTCGCAGCCGGACCACGGCTGGCGCCTGCGAGCCGGGCAGTACGGGGCCCGCATAGGCGCCGAGCGCAGCGGCGACAGCCCCGACGCCAGCCTGCGCGCCACGGTGTCGAAGTCGGCGTCCACGGTCGTGGCCAGCCGGTAGGGGCGCGAAACCAGCAGCTCGGGTCCCAGAATGCGCCGCAGTCGCGAGAGTTCGGCCCGCAGAGTCACCGGGGTCACGGACTCGTCCTCGTACAGCTCGATCAGCAGCTCGTCCCCGCCGATGCCCTCCGGGTGCCCGGCAAGGGCCACCAGAATCTCGCTGTGCCGCCTGCTGAGCCGGATCTTGCGCCCGCCCGCGATCAGCAGCGCCTCGTCCCGGCCGAGTGCGGTGAGCTGTACGGACTGCCCGGCGGGCGGCGGTGCGAAAGCGCGAGCTGGGACTCGACGGCGCGCGCCACCGCCTGTACGAACGCCAGGCTGTGCGGGTGTGCGAGTCCGTTCCCGCCGGTGATGTCGACTGCGCCCAGCACCCGGCCCGTATGCGGGTCGTGCAGTGGGCGGCCGCACACGTCCACTGCTGGACCGGCCGCAGGAAGTGCTCGGCGCCGAACACCTGGACCGGCCGGTCCACAGCGATGGACGTGCCGGGTGCGTTCGTCCCCGCCGCGGACTCCGCCCACCGTGCGCCCTCCACGAAGTTCATCACCCCAGCGCGCCGACGTGCCACCGCGTGCCCTCGACCCACAGCAGTGTGCCGTGCACGTCGCACACGGCGAGCAGATGTTCTCCGTCCGTGGCGTACGAACCCATGAGCTCGCGGATCACCGGCATGACGCGGGCGAGCGGATGGGCGTCCCGGTAGGGTCCGAGCTCGTCCGCGCAGAGCTCGACGAGCGCCGCGCCGTCGGGGCTGACCCGCGCACGAGCCGACCGGCGCCATGACTGGCCGACCACGGAGCGCACCGGTGACTCCAGCCTCCCGTCGGAGGTGAACGCCTCGTGCGCATGTCGTAGTTCACCGAGTCTGTCGCCGGGATCCGCATCGGCAGCCAGGGCCACCCAGGGGTCCGTCAACTCAGCCTCCCGTCCGTGGTGGAATGCCTCCCCATCGTCCAGGAGCCGCTATCCGACGACAAGCACCGGGCGGGGCAATCGTCCTGCGGAACGGGCCGGAGTGCTACATGAGGTTGACGAGGCGGATGTAGCGCACCCAGTCCCAGTTCACTCCTGGATCGGTGTGGTCGCTGCCGGGTACCTCGTGGTGGCCGATGATGTGCGCCCGGTCCTTGGGCAGACCGTGGCGGTCGCAGATGTCCGCGGTGAGTTTCGCCGACTGCTCGTACATGATGCCGGTGAAGTACTCGGGCTGATCCACCCATCCCTCGTGCTCGATTCCGATGCTGCGGGTGTTGTAGTCCCAGTTGCCCGCATGCCAGCCGATGTTCTGTTCCCGCACACACTGCGCGACATAGCCGTCGCCCGAGCGCACCACGTAGTGAGCCGAGACCTGTTTCGCCGGGTTCTGGAAGATCCTGATGGTGTCGCTGAACGTCTCCTGGGCGACGTGTATGACGACGAAGTCGACCGGATACGCGGAAGGGCGGTCCGATTCGGTGTAGTTGGACGGGGACGCGGGCGCCGCGTGGGCGAGCGGATAATCCGTGTCGGCGGCCGAGGCGGCCATGGCACGGGCCGAAGCGGGGACCAGGGCCGCGGCCGCGGTGACAGCGGCGCCCTGGAGGATCCTTCTGCGGTGCATATCGGCACTCCGTAAGTTGTCGAGTGGTCCGGCATGACGGACGAGGTCTTCCACGGACGACGACGGCGGTGGTCGCGGTTCGGTTCCCCGGCGGGCCGACCTGTCGTTCGCATCGAAGGCCTCGGCGCCGCCCGTAATCCCGAAGTCGGTCCTGCCAGGCACAACCTCGATAGTGCCGAGGCCGACGGCCACGGCCTTTGCGCAGCATAGGGACCCAGGACCCAGGACCCCGGAATCCGCCGAGTCCCCGAGCTCCTGGTACGAGGGTGAGGCCGCCGGGTCGTCCCACACGGAACCGAGGATTCCGGAGTGCTGTGTACGTCCTCGTTCCCGGCCGCGGGCACACAGACCGCGCAGCGCAGCGCGAGCGGCAGCCCGAAGGCAAGAGTGCGACGGACGGTACGTGCGGATATGGGGCATCCTGCTGCAGACGCTCGGACGGTCGTCAGGCTCCGCCCTCATGTGCAATTCACGGTGACCATGAGCTGGACATGAGGGCATGGCGCTGCCAACGCGTCTGCGCAGGGGCGAGACCCGGCCACAGTCTGCGGAGGACCGGTCAGTGGCGCCGGTCAGGCGTCCCCGGCGAACCGGCGAGTGACCCGGCCAGCGCACCCGCCGGGTCGTCGTCCGCCGGTCCGGCAGGCACCCAGCGGCCCGCTCCTTGCGGAAGGGCCACCAGCGGCCGTCCTGTCCGTACCGCAGCTGCACATCGGCGCCGGTTACCGTCCACCGGTTGTGTACGGCCCGCAACTGCGGGCGCTCGCCGTCCTCCCATGCCGCCGCGAGCTGTGCACGGGCCCGTGCCGTCGCCTCCGCGCCCGGCTCCCACTCCTCGTCGAGGACAGCGAGTGCGGCGGGCCCGCCGTACCGCCAGGCCCGCGCCGCGGTATCCAGCCCGGATCGTTCCCGCCCGATGCGGCGGCGAGCCGCGCATGGACCTGCGGACCCGGCCGGGTCTCGGCCGTCAGGCGTACCGCGTCCTGATCCGGAGTCAACTCCACCGGCAGCGGCTGGTGTTCGTGTCCGGAAGTGAGGGCATCCGCGAGCATCCGGTAGGCACGCACGGCGCTGTCGGCGGCCAGGACCTCCAGAGCCCGGGATCGACGTCCGGTGCCGGATCCTCTCCGTGTCCAGCGACGGCACAACGCCCGGCTCGGGGGCAGCGGCGGGGAGCGGGCAGCGGAGGCAGAATGTCCCGCGCGGCAAACGCCTCGTCGGCCCGGACACCGTGCCCGGTGCTCCTGCCGTCCCCTCCGGTGCCTCCGAGGAAGCATCAGGTGCCTCCTGGGCGGCCAGGGCGGCGCTGCGGGCCTGCAGCTCATCCAGCAGCCCGCGCTCGTCGCGCCCCCGCAACAGCAGCAGTACGAACGGGTCCTGGTCAAGCAGTCGCGCCACCTGGTAGCACAGGGCCCCGAATGCGGGCAATGGTCCCACGCTTCGCAGCTGCATTCGGGCTCCAGGTCGCCGATGCCCGGCAGGAGATCCACGCCGGCCGCGGCGGCGTCCTCCACCAGATGCGGCGGCATCTCCCGGTCGAGCAGCGCGGCGATGTGGCCCGACCGCTGGACCGCCATGTCCAGAAAGCGGTCCCACTCCTCCTCGCTCAGCCGCGGCAGCAGCACATCGCTGCGGTACCGGGTCGAGTCCCTGTCCTGGACGACCGCGGTGATCCGGCCAGGCCGTACGGAGACCGCGCCGACCCGTCCCTCCCTGGCCAGTCGGCGCCCCTCTTGAGCTGCTCGCCCTCCAGCGCCGTCTGTTCCAGCGCTCTGACCCAGGCCTGGCCCCACCAGGACGATGCGAATCCGCGGCCCTGCGCGGGCGGCAGAGCGGCGAACGTACGCTCGGGCCCCGTCCGCTCCTGCTCGGCGCCCCGTTCGTCCTCGTCGCCGAAGCCGTCGTCCGACTCGTACGTGGCGTTCATCGTGCGCCCCTCGCAGCTCGACCAGATCGGCCAGTTCCGCATCGGTCAGTTCGGTGAGTGCCGTTTCACCGGAACCGAGCACCGCGTCGGCGAGCCCCTGCTTGCGGGCCAGCATCTCGGCGATCCGGTCCTCGATCGTGCCCTCGGCGATCAGCCGGTGCACCTGTACAGGCTGGGTCTGCCCGATCCGGTACGCGCGGTCCGTGGCCTGTGCCTCGACGGCCGGGTTCCACCAGCGGTCGAAGTGGACCACATGTCCTGCCCGGGTGAGGTTGAGGCCTGTGCCGGCCGCCTTCAGCGACAGCAGGAACACCGGCGCCTCGCCGGCCTGGAAACGGTTCACCATGGCCTCCCGCTGGGGACCGGTGTGCCGCCGTGCAGGAACTGGGTGCGCACACCGCGCTCGGCCAGATGCTGTTCCAGCAGCCGGGCCATCTGCACGTACTGGGTGAACACCAGGACGCTCGCGTCCTCGGCCAGGATCGTGTCGAGGAGCTCGTCCAGCAGCTCGACCTTCCCCGACCGGTCCGCGATCCGGGGCCGCTCCTCCTGAGGTACTGCGCCGGGTGGTTGCAGATCTGCTTGAGTGCGGTCAGCAGCTTCATCACGAGCCCGCGGCGTGCGAAGCCGTCCGCGGCGGAGATCGCGGCGAGGGTCTCGCGTACCACCGCCTCGTACAGGCCGGTCTGTTCCGCTGTCAGCGACACCGCACGGTCCGTCTCCGTCTTCGGCGGCAGCTCCGGCGCGATGCCGGGATCGGACTTGCGCCTGCGCAGGAGGAACGGGCGCACCAGGGCCGCGAGCCGTTCGGCGGCGGCCGGGTCGTTGCCGCCCTCCACCGCGCTCGCGTACTGGCTGCGGAACGTGCCGAGTCGGCCGAGCAGGCCCGGCGTCGTCCAGTCGAGGATCGCCCAGAGCTCGGAGAGGTTGTTCTCCACAGGGTGCCTGTGAGCGCGACGCGTGCCCGCGCACCGATGGTCCGCAGCTGTTTCGCGGTCGCCGAGTACGGGTTCTTGACGTGCTGCGCCTCGTCCGCGACGACCATGCCCCAGTTGGCCTGTGCCAGCCGTGGTGTGTCGAGCCGCATCGTGCCGTACGTGGTGAGGACGAACTCGCCTTCCGTCAGGGACTCCAGGGAACGGGAGGCGCCGTGGAAGCGGCGTACCGCGGTACCCGGAGCGAACTTCTCGATCTCCCGCTGCCAGTTGCCCATCAGGGAAGTCGGGCACACCACCAGTGTGGGGCCCGCACTCGACTCGATGCCCTGGCGGTGCAGATGCAGAGCGATCAGCGTAATGGTCTTACCGAGACCCATGTCGTCGGCGAGGCAGCCGCCGAGGCCCAGCGAGGTCATCGTGTGCAGCCAGTTCAGCCCGCGCAGTTGGTAGTCCCGCAGGGTCGCGGTGAGCGCCGGGGCTGACCGACCGTCTGCCGGTCGGCCGACTCCGGGTCGGCGAGCCGGTCGCGCAGCTGCTGGAGCCAGCCGGTCGCAGCGACTTCCACCCGGCGTCCGTCGATGTCGGTGGACCCGGTCAGCACGGCGCCGAGTGCGTCGATGGGTGTGACCTTGCGGTCCTGTGCCTCCCGGGCGCGCCTGGCCTCCTCCGGGTCGATGAGCACCCACTGGTCACGGAGCCGGACCAGCGGTCTGCCCGCCTCGGCGAGCCGGTCGAGCTCCGCCCGGCTCAGCTCCTGGCCCCCAGCGTGAACAACCAGTTGAACGCGAGCAGGGAGTCGGAGGACAGGAACGACGGAACGTCCGAGCCGGTGCGCTCGGGCCGCCCGGTGCCTCGCTGGGTGCTGTTGGTGTCCGGCGGCCCGATGGCGGCGCGTGTGGTGAGTTCCCGGCCAGCTCCTTGGGCCAGTGCACCTGAACACCCGTCGCTGCCAGCGCGCGTGCGGCCGGGCCCAGCAGCTCGGCGATCTCCTCGTCGGCCGGCTCGATCACGTCCGGTACCGCCGCCGACAGCAGTGGCGTCAGCGGCGGCCAGCGCGCGCGGCCCGGCGCAGTGCGAGCAGGGCGTCCATCCGGGCCCGTGGACCGAAGCGCCCGGCGGCCGGTGCGCGCCGGCCCAAACATCGGCCGCATCGGCGACCAGCGTTGGATCGCTGACGCTGTGGATCTGCAGGACCGCACGGAACGACGGGCCGGCCGCAGTGGAGTCCTCTCCGCCCCGTTCCCGGTCATGCCGCCCGCCGGCCCGGAGAGCCCAACACCTCGATCCGCAGCGAGAGCCGCACCCTGCGTCGTGCCCGGCCGCCACATCGGCCGCCCATCCCCGCAGACCGGGCAGTCGCTGCGGTGTCCTGGCGCCGAACGCGGGGCCGGGGTGGCGAATGCCGCGGCGGGCGTGCGCGGCAGTCCGTCGGCGACGGCATCCAGGAACGCCCGCAGCAGCCGCTCGGGTTCGGCCAGCAGCACGGGTTCCGCAGTGGCGTCGAGCGGTACCGCGTGAGCGGTCGGCGGCATGGACGCCGCAGGTTCTGGATCCGGCCGAGATCGTCCGGTGTCAGCGGCCCGGCGCGCCAGGCATCGTGATCTGTGGCGCTCAGTCCCGGCAGGAGCAGTCCGCGCGCGGCGAGTTGCAGCGCCAGGACGCCGGCGGCGCCCAGAACGCGGCTGCGGGGAGGCTTTGGCCCCGCGCGCGCACGTGTGAGCACCGGCAGCGCGTCCCGTACCGGCATGAGCAACGCCGGTACTGAGTACGGGCGGGCGTCGCTCCCGACGACAGTCAGCTCGTCAGGAATCCCGGAGCACCGGGAGGGTGCTACCGTCCGGTTCCAGAACGCGATCAGGCCGGTACGGGCCGGATCCGCGGGGAGGAAGACTGCGGAGCAGCGGGACAGTTCAGAGATCTCGGAAAACGTTGCCGCAGGAGCCTGTGCACAGCGATGTCAGATTCCTCAAATTTGACTAGTGGGCCGGGGTCGCCGAGGGTACTCCATCCGAGGTCGCTTCCGGCGGGAATGTACTGTGATTCAGCTCACTCATTTCTGCTTCTGGGGTGTGTGGTGTAGCCAGCACCACCGCGGGATAAGGGGCCTGCCCCGAAATGGCCGGGTGGTGGCGCCATAGCTGCCACTGGCCTCCCATCCGTACGTTTCATGAGGTCAGCGCAGATGCCCAGGAACCGGAGACGTCATGCCCCAGGCGGTAGCCACCGTTGCGGAAAACGCTCGCGATGGATCGGAGAGTTCCCCGGCCTCCGGAGGTACTCGGAGTCAGGAACGCCAGGAATGCGCCCAGAACTCCGGGAGTGATTTCGCCCCGCTCCTGCGGGCAGTCAAGGGCCAGGGCCTTCTGGAGCGCCGCACCGGATGGTACGCGGCGGGTATCGCGGCCAACCTGGTAGCGCTGGCAGCGGTCATCGCCGGCCTGGTACTCCTCGGTAACACGTGGTGGGCCCTGCTCCTTGCCCCGCCGATGGCGATTTTCTGGACCCGCACCGCGTTCGTCGGACATGACGCGGGCCACGCCCAGATATCCGGCAACCGCAAGGCGAGCCGGACCATCGGATTCATTCACGCCAACCTGCTCCTCGGGATGAACGAGGCGTGGTGGAACGACAAGCACGTACGCCATCACGCCAACCCCAACCACATCGACAAGGACCCCGACGTGGGCGTCGGCGCCCTGGTCTGGACCCAGAAGCAGGCGGCACAGCGCGAGGGTTCTCCCGCTGGCTCACCCGCAACCAGGCGCGGCTCTTCTTCCCGATGCTGCTGCTGGAAGGCTTCGCGCTCAAGATCTACGGTTTTCAGTTCCTACGGCACCAGCCGGTCAGGGAAAGGGCGCTCTCGGGTCTGCTGATGGCCGCCCACCTCGGGCTGTACGTGACGCTGCTCCTCACCGTCATGTCGCCGGGCAAGGCCGTCGTCTTTGCCCTGGTGCACCACGCCCTCTTCGGCCTCCACCTGGGTATGGCCTTCGCGCCGAACCACAAGGGCATGGAAATGCCCGACCCGGACGGTGAGCGCTGGGGCCACCTGCAGCGGCAGGTCCTCACCTCGCGCAACGTTCGCGGTGCCGTCCTCACCGACTGGTTCCTCGGCGGTCTGAACTACCAGATCGAGCACCACCTCTTCCCGAGCATGCCCCGGCCCCATCTGCGACTGGCCCAGCCGCTGGTCAAGGCTCACTGTGAGGAGATCGGGATGTCGTACGCGGAGACCGGTCTGATCGAGTCCTACCGACAGGCGCTGGAGCACATGCACGAGGTCGGCGCACCGCTGCGGTAACCGGGCCGGCCTTCGAGGAACCGATGAGCGGGCACAAGCGTTCTCACGTCAGGAGCGGCTTCGGCCGCAGAGGAGGCACGGACATGTCGAACGGTGCAAAGGTCGCCATCGGAGGTGTCGTAGCGGCAGTCATCCTGATGCCGTTCATCGGATTCTGGCTGTCGCTGCTGGTCCTGATCGGGGTTCCCGCAGTGGGCTATCTGATGCTCGACCCGTCCCAGCGGCGCAGGCTCCGCAGGATCAGCCGTAAGGAGATCGGACGCTGAACAGCTCAGTCGTGGCGGTGAGCAGCAACGGTGAGTACTCGTTCACCAAGCCGAGCAGGGACAGCGTCACTTTGCTGGCCGGGCTCGGCGTGGAAGGTGACATCCACGCCGGCGCCACGGTCAAGCACCGGTCGAGGGTGGCTCAGGACCCCACGCAGCCCAATCTGCGCCAGGTCCACCTGATCGGCCAGGAGCTCTTCTCGGGCTGCGGACCGAGGGATTCGAGGTCGCGCCCGGAGACCTTGGGGAAAACGTCACCACCCGTGGCATCGACCTCCTCGCACTCCCCGCAGGCACGCTGCTGCACCTCGGCGACGAAGCCGTCGTCGAGGTGACGGGACTGCGCAACCCGTGCCTGCAGATCGACCACTTTGCCGAAGGCCTGCTCAAACAGGTTGTCGGCCGAGATGCCGACGGCAATCTCATACGCAGGGCGGGAATCATGGGCGTCGTCACCGTCGGCGGAGTTGTCCGGCCGGATGATCCGGTCAAGGCCGTACTGCCCGCCGAGCCGCACCGTGCGCTGGACCCGGTGTAGCACCGGCAGAGTTCCCTGGCCCTTCTCGGTCGCGCAGCCGCTGTCTGCTGCTACAAGCGGCACCTCTAACTCACCATGCAGGACGCGGTCCAAGGCTTGAGTCAGGCCATGGCTCGGCCGGCTGCGGCGACCCGTTCATCAGTCGTTTGCGATGGCGGCTTCGCGACGAGAGGCGAGGACGGGGCGGCTGGTGGAGTCGTGCGGGTCGAATGCGGCCAGGGCAGCGGCAATGATGCTGGGCCACATCGTAGAGTCCCCTAACAGCAGTAATAGGACAGCAGTAATGGGGCGGGGTGGACTCGAACCGTGCCCCTTCCGCCGGGCATGGATACCTGCCCGGTGTGCCCCAGCCGGCTTCAGGTGTGGTCGGTGAGACGTCCTACAGAAACGTTTCGTTGCCGGCTTGGCCTCACACGGGCCGGACGGCCAGCTCGTGGAGCGATTTCAGCAACCCGGAAGCTCGGGCCCGCGGCCGACTGGAAGGACCTCGCCGGGCTCCTCGTCCAGCAGGATGAACGCGATGTCGTCGGTCCTGGCGACCAGGGACCAGCCGGGACCGTCGGCGCGCAGGGTGCGGGCTCCGGCCGGGGCGAACGCGGAACGGATCCGGCCGGGCGGGGCGGCGCCGAGGTATAGGCACGGGCCTCGTCGAGCGCCCGGCGTACGCCGAGGTGCTGCCCCGGCCGCGCGGTGTCACCCTCCGTATCGGTCGCAGCGGGGCCGTGGATTCGCCGGCCCCTTCGCTCTCCGGTATTTCGCTGTCCGGGCCGGCTGCCGCCCGGCCGAATGCGGTCTCGTCGTCGATCTGCTCGCGCCACGCCGTCCACTGCAGGGCAACCTCGTCCGCGCCCAGACGCCGCTGGGCGGGCCCCAGGCCTCGGCGTCCGGCGGCGACAAGGGGACCAGATCGTCGTCCTGCGGACCCGGCAGCGGGTCGTGCGGTGCGGGAACGCCGGGTGCGGCGACGGCGAGTGCGAGGGCCAGCCCGGCAGTGCGCACACCACCGTGCGGTCGTCGGGGAGAGGTCGTACTCCATGCCGCAGTCCCAGGATGCGATGGCTACGGCGACGAGCGAGACGTCGTCGACGACGACCGTCCACCGGGCGCCGACGCCGTCCTGGCCGAGCACGAGACCGTACCCTCGGCATATGGCTCGATAGCGAGCGCTCCGCATGCGGCCACATAGTCGTCGCCCAGCACACTCGGGAACTGCGCAGGGTCAGCAGCACTGCGGTCAGCACATACAGCGCGTCGTCGTCGGCGACCGTGTCGTCCGTCCCGGCCACAGCACCCTCCTCATCCGTCATCCCTTGGTCCGTCGGCGCACCTTAACTACTCGGTAACCTCCTCGTCGAGGCCCTGACAAGCGGTAAACGAACGGGAACGGACGCAACCGTGAGAGATCCGGAACCATTCCGTCCTACGGTAGGCGGCCCAGCAGAATGTCCACTCCGTGTTCCTCTGCGCACGTATGGTTGTGCCTCCGGCCGAAGAGGGAGCAGTGTGGTGAAGAGGTACGACCGGCTGAAGGAGATTCAGCGTCTCGACCCGGAGCGGGACTTCCTGGAGATCTACCGTCTCTCGGTGACGTACGAATTCCCTGGGACATCACCCGCGCACTCGAATTCGCCCTGTACCGCACCTATGCCGTACCCGGAATCGGCCGACTCCTCGCACAGACGGCTGAGTTGACCGACCGTCCGCAGAAGCGCTATGACGACACCGCCCTCCTCCTGGACGCGGTCGTCGAGCACGGCTTCGACAGTGACACGGGCCGCGCAGCTGTCCGGCGGATCAACGGGATGCACCGCAGCTACAACATCAGCAACGACGACATGCGGTACGTGCTGTGTGCGTTCGTGGTCGTGCCCAAGCGCTGGCTCGACACCTATGGCTGGCGCCGGCTGTCCAGCCACGAGCTGCGGGCCTATGCCGCGTACTACCGCACACTCGGCGCGCACATGGGCATCAAGGATGTGCCCCAGACATACGAGGAGTTCGAGCGCACCCTCGACGCCTACGAGGACGCGCACTTCGGCTGGGACGAGGGCGCACGCAAGGTCTCCGACGCCACGCTGGACCTCATGGGCTCCTGGTACCCGGGCCCGCTGGCGCCCCTTGTGCGCGGGCGAGCCTCGCCCTTCTCGACGACTCGCTGCTGCGGGCATTCCGCTACGAGCGGCCGGGCCCCGTCGCCCGGGGACTGACCAGAGGCGCTCTGCGTCTGCGCGCCCGTGCCGTACGCCTGCTCCGCCCCGCTCCACCGCGCATTACGCTCGCCAGAATCCAGAGATCAAGGGATACCGGAACGGGTACGAGGTCACGGACCTCGGCACCTTCCCCACCCGGGCGTCCGAGGTTGCCCGGTCCCGCACGGCCGGCAGTCACAGGTGGCGGAGTGAGAGCAGGAGACCGTCTCTGACGCCGACGGCGCTGGTGTGCGGCCCTCACGCGTCCCGCGTGAGGGGAACGACCTGGTTCAGCCGGTACGGACGGCGCATGCCAGGAAGCGGTCGTCCTCGTCGGCGTACGAATCCAGTCGCCACCCGACACGTGCCGGCAGCGGGCCGAGCGTGGGCTCGGCGCGCAGCGGCACCCGGCGCCCAGTACCGTGCCGGCAGGGCCGACCGTAGAGCGAGCAGGGTGCGTCCCGTGCCGTAATCGGCGTCGGGCACGACGTCACTGGAGCGTAGCCCGAGCGCGCCCCGAACTCCTGTGCCGTACCCGGACCCATGTAGCGTCCAGCGATCCGGACGACCCGCTCCGTAGCGGTCAGGGTCCTCACTCAGCTCGGCACGCCCCTGCAGCATGGCGAACGCGAACGGCGGGCGGTAGTCGTCGACCAGACCGACACCCGGCCGTTCACGCACGAGAATGCACCCTTCACGCTCTCCTTACTGGTGTTGACGACAAGATCGTCGTCGAGCAGAAACCAGAAGGGTGCGACATGCGGACTGCCGTCCGTCTCACGGTCGACAGCTTGGTGGTGCGAGTGTCCTGAGAGAGCAACGTCCGCCGTTCTTCCTGAGCCATGTGCTGTGCCATGGAGCCACCCTCGATGCGGAGCCGACATGGCGCGAAGCGACACCTGGGAAGAGGGGAGACGCTTGCCCGTACGGAAGGCGTACGCAAGGCTTACGCGAATACGGGAAACGTATGAACGGGGAGGACGAGCATATGGCGCTGGACCGGGGACTTGACTGGCTTCTCGACGATCTCACAAGCCGCGTGGAATACATACGCCACGCATTGGTCCTGTCGAACGACGGGCTGGTGACCGGAGCGAGTGGGGCTGGCCCGCGAGGATGCGGAGCATCTCGCGGCGGTTTCATCCGGGCTGCACAGCCTGGCCCGCGGATCAGGGCGTCACTTCCGGGCGGGCCGAGCCCGCCAGACCATGGTGGAGTTCGACGAGGCGTTGCTCTTCGTGACGGCTGCGGGGAAGGCAGCTGCCTGTGCGTGCTGAGCGCCGCCGAGGCCGATGTCGGCCAGGTGGCCTATGAGATGACGCTGATGGTCAACCGCGTCGGCGAACACCTCGGAGTTTCGGTGCGACAGGGTGACGTCGAGGGAATCGACCGCCTCTGAACTGCATCTTGCTTGGGCCCGCGGAGTTATCCACAGGCCTGACGGCAACTGCTTCCTCCGGGCTACCGTGGTCACAGAGAGTATTCGACCTCACGGGGAGGACAGCTATGGCCGTTACGGGAGCCACGCCCACGCACGCGTTGACCGGGGCGCGCGGGATACGGAGACACCCGGCACGGGGGCGGGACCACGGTGTCCGCGACACACGCCGCGCGGGAACTGGACCTCAAGCGCGGAGAATTCGAGCTTGCCGTGCATCTGGGGCTGATCGCTACCACCACGGAGCGCAGTGGCGGGAGGCCGCGCGTCCGCCGAGAGGAGATCGGCCGGCAGCGGGCCCGCGGAGGGTTCCCGGAGTCCATCCGGGAGAAGGTGCGCACGGCAGGGACAGCGGAGGGTGCAGCACTGCTCGGCATCAGCCCCGTCCGGTTCTCCGGGCTCGCCCGCGTGGGCTGCGTTTCACCGGTCACATTCTATCTCAACCGTTACCGGGCAGTGGTGTGGCTCTATCTCATCGAGGAGCCTCGGGTTCGCCGCCAGGGAGCCGGGACTTCTCGGGGACGGAGCCCTGACGAGATGCGGACGATGCTGGAGGCCGGCACCGATCTGCGTGCACGCAACTGGCGTTCGAGGAGGACCGACCGACTGCTGAGCAGTACGGAGGATCCCTGGACGCGCGCCGCTGTCCAGGCCTGCGCACTGGACCCGGTTCAGCTTGCGGAGGTGGTGGACGATCCGTATGAGCGTGCGTATCTGGCCGGAGTCCGGCCGGAGCCTGTCTTCGGACGTCCGGTATCGCTGTTTGGGAGAGAGGTCCTGGGACAGCTGTTGCTGGCGGACGATCCGGACGAGATCCTCTGGCGGCGGGTGAACCTGGGGCTGGAGCTGGACCGGGCCCGTGAGGTCCGTTCCGCACCCCGCCCGGGTGAGTACCGCGAACGCTGCCCTGTTACGCAATCCGTCGACGTGCACGAACCCGAACGCAGAGCATCCGCTGTGGCGCCGGGGCTACTCACCCGCATCGGGCTTCGCAGAGGCGGAGTCGAGACGGTTAATGGTTAGCGGCCGGCTGCCTGCCCCGGCATCCTGTTCCCATGCTGATCAGGGAAGCCACCGCTGAGGACTGGCCCGCCATCTGGCCGTTCTTCCACGAGATCGTCGCCGCCGGGGAAACCTTCACCTATCCGGTGAATCTTGGCGAGGACGACGCCAGGGGCTGGTGGCTCGTTTCGCCGCCGAACCGCACAGCCGTCGCGGTCGACGACGAGGGCGCGGTACTGGGCACGGCCAAAATGAACAGGAACCACATGGGCAACGGTTCGCACATCGCCAGTGCCAGCTACATGGTTGATCCCGCACACTCAGGCCTGGGTGTGGGCGGGCCCTGTGCGAGTACACGGTGGACTGGGCCCGTACCGCTGGCTTCCGGGCCATGCAGTTCAACGCTGTGGTGGAGACGAACACGCACGCCGTCCGGCTGTACCGCTCGCTCGGTTTCGAGGTGCTGGGCACCTTGCCCGAGGGTTTCCGGCACCCTCCAAGGGATATGTCGGGCTGCACATCATGCACAAGGCCCTCTGAACGGGTGCGGGGTGCGGGGCCGCACCCGCGAGCGGGACTCCGTCCGGTCGGCTCGGACTCAGTCCCGCAGGCCTGGGACCGTGCGACCCGCCGGTCCGCCGTCCTCCGGACTTCCGGGGCCGCCGCCGGCGAAACAATCGCCCCAGCCCATGACAGTGCCTTCCAGCCATCTTCGGGCATCCCTCGACGACCACCACGCCCGTGTTGTCGAGGGCATGGGTGGCGGCGAAATCCACCGTGATGTTCTGTGCACGGGCCGCGGACCACATCCGGATCGCTGCCCCGTGACTGACCAGAGCCGCCGTTCCCGCCCCAGTCGAGGCGGCCTCGGCCACCACCGCATCGAACCGGGCCAGCGCCTCGGCTCCGGTCTCTCCGCCCGGCATCCGCCGGGCGGTGTCCCCGGCGGACCAGGCGAACGCCGTCGTCAGATACTCGGTGACCGCTGCCTCGTCGGCACGCATCTCCAGCTCACCGGCCGAAAGCTCACGGATCCCGTCTCGGATCCGTACCTCCAGCCCTCGCTCGCTGGCCAACGGTCCGGCCGTCAGCTGAGTACGCGTCAGTGTCGAGGCATACAGGGCGTCGATGTCCTCATCGGCGAGTACGGCAGGCAGTGCTGCGGCTTGGCGCAGCCCCAGGTCGGTCAGTCCGGGCCCCGGCCTTGCGGTATCCAGGAAGTGGCCGAGGTTGGACGGTGTCTGACCGTGACGGATCAGCAGCAATCGCATGGAACGGGTCGGTCTCCAGGGTCGGTCGGGGGCGCGAGGGCAGGATGCGTGCACTGCCCACCCTCTCATTGAGCCATCCGGGGTCGGTCCCTTCTGGGGTGTGTGTCCGGCATGTCCCAAGTCGCTTCCGTGTTCGCTCAGTTGGGTCAGTACATGGTTCGTGGGGTGGCTTCGCACCTGAGAGACGAGGGCAGTACTGTGCGCCCCACCGCCATTCAGGCGATGAGATTCATATGGAGGAATAATCCATGACCATACCCAGGAGATCGTGGCGTGGCGCGGGAGCATTCGCGGCCGCTGCGGTTGTAGGCCTGACGGGCGGGGTCATTTCTGCCGGCCCTGCCGCAGCTCACACCCCACCTGGGCCGTGACCTGCTCCGAAGTGAGCGTCGACCTCACCAACTACACGAGTGATGTCGCCAACGAGGTGACTGTCTCCGTCGTGGGCGGCGAAGAGCTGCTCGCCACCACGAAGTTCGGTGCGGAGTTCCACACGAAGACGCCCCTCCCGCTTCCCTCGCATGACAAGGAGCTGACCGTCAGGCTCGTCGTCAGGACGCCGGCGGCGGCAAGTTCTCCCGAGACGAGACGAAGCAGGCTCCGGTGTGCAAGGACGACACGCCGTCGCCGACGCCGACCGAGGCCACCCTTCGCAGCCTCCGAGTACGGAGCCTCCGGCCGAGGAGACACCCGCCCCAGCGCCACGCCCAGCGAGACGGCCACTGAAGCCGCGCCCGCGCCGAGCCCCTCCACGCCCGACCTGGCCGAGACCGGCTCGTCGTCCACCACACCCATTATCGGTGGCGCAGCCGTCGCTGTGCTGCTCGCCGGTGGTGGCATCCTGTGGTCCGTGCGTAGCGCCGCAGCGTGCAGCGCTGACGGACCAGCAGCCGGGCAGGCCGGGCCTGCCGGCCGAGGGCGTACCGCATCATCACCCTCGATGCGGTACGCCCCTGGCCACTGGGTGCTGGGCGGGGCAGCCGTGTCGATCTCGCACCAGACGGCCTTCCCTCGCCACGGGGTTCGATGCCCCAGCGTGTGGTGACCGCGTCGAGGAGCAGCAGGCCTCGTCCGGTGGTGGACGTCTCGCCCGGAGTGCGTCGTCGCGGCCAGACGCTTGAGCGGTCCTGGACCGACAGCCGGATACGGCGTACCGGCTCCGGCAGGACCTCCAGCGTCAATACGGCTCCGCCCTCCGTGTGCAACAGCACATTAACCAGCAGTTCCCCAGTGACCAGTTCGGCGTCGTCCGCGAGCTCTTGCAGTCCCCAGTCCGTCAGGGCCTGGCGCACAATGGCGCGCGCCTCCGAGAGCCCCTCCGGATCAGCCTGATGGATGTACTGGTGCAGCCGCGGAGCCCGTGGGGAGCCCACATCAGGGCTGCGCCTCAGTACCAACAGGGCCACATCGTCTCCGGAGCCCCACCGTTCCCAGAGCCGGTCCGAGAGGTGGTCGGCCAGTGACTCGGCGGCTGCCGGCCCGTTGCACACCTCATGGATGAGCGCTGCGACACCTGTGTCGACGTCGGCACCCGGTTCCTCCACCAGCCCATCGGTGTAGAGCACGAGTGTTTCTCCGGGCAACAGATCGAGCCGTGTCTCGGGGAACTCCTCGTCCAGGAAGTCCGTGGAGATGCCCAGCGGCAGACCACCGCGAACCTGAGGGCTGGCCACCCGCCCGTCGGTGTGCCGGATCAGCGGCCGAAGTGCCCGGCGCGAACCACACGCACCGTGCCGGTGGCGAGATCGACCTGGGCATAAGTGCAGGTGGCGAAGCGTTCGGTGTCCAGCTCCGCGAGGAAGCGGGAGGCACGCGCGAGTACCGTCGCTGGAGGGTGCCCTCCGCCGCGTACGCGCGCAGGGCGATACGCAGCTGGCCCATGATGGCGGCCGCGTGTGTGTCATGTCCCTGTACGTCGCCCACGACGATTCCGAAGCGGTTTCTGGGCAGCGCGATCACGTCGTACCAGTCGCCGCCGACCTGACGCCCACTCCATGCCGCGTGATAGCGAACGGCGATCTCGCCACCCTCGATGCCATGGATCCGGCGCGGGAGCATGGCCGACTGGAGCCCTGTGGCGAACTCGCGTTCCTCGTCGAACAGCATCGCGCGCTGGAGCGACTGGGCCACGATGGCGGCCAGCCCCAGACAGAGAATCCGCTCGTCCGCGTTGAACACGGTTCGCTCGCGGTAGAAGAGAGCGAGCCCGCCCAGTGGGCGGGCCTGCGCGACCAGCGGAAGGTATGCGGCGGCACGGAACTTCAGATGCTCCGCATGGGGCTCCAGTGCTGGGTAGCGGCGGAGCAGAGAGGCGAGCGACGTGATGAAGCGGGGCGCCCGCTGCGGATCGCGTCCTCCAGCGGCAGGTCCCGGTCCAGACTTCCGGAGCCCAGGCCGTCGATCACCTCGAGCGAGTCACCGCTCATCCCGATCATGTTGAGTTCAGAGTTCTCCACCAGGGCGAGCACCAGACCGTCCGCGCCCAGCCGGGCGAGTCCACCCGGCCCGGTGAGAGCGGCGGTCACATCATCCACCGTCACCGCACGGGACATAGCGCTGGTAGTGCGTTCAACAATGTTGGTCTGCCGTTGCCGCTGCTTTTCCAGATCCAGTACGAAGGCCGAATGGGTGACTTCCGCAGTTGCATCCCGCACCACACCGATAACCCGGCGTGCGCGACCGTCCTTCGAACGCAGGATCCGCGCCTGCACGTGGGTCCACTGACGGCTTCCGTCTGCGAGCGGCAGCTGGAAATGGACGCTGTAGGAATTGTGCCCACCGCTGACGGCCTCTTCGATCGTGACATCCAGACGGGCGCGCTCCGCCGGATCCAGCCGGTCCACGACAGTTCCCGGCCGAGCATCGAACGTGGCGGGGTCCACGTCGAAGACGGCCAGCCCGGCCTCGTCGATATCGATGGTCCCGGCATCCAGATCCCATTCGAAGCTGCCGGTCCGGTTCATGGCGAGACGCTCCGCCGTCCCCGTCTCGCCGTTGTATTTCCGGTCGGGACGCTGGAGCGCGGGGACGTGGGGTCGATACGCCTTCGGTCGTCGGTCATGCCTGCTCCGGAGTCGTCCAGCGGGGCTGCCGGACGTTGCGGCCCGTATCTTTCGATTGTCGAGCCGGTCGTGCGGGATTGCCACAGCGCACGCTTCGCGCCACCCGCCGACCGGGGCCCGCGGCGGCCGCCGCAGAATGGCGGGGAAAGATCGTCCATGACCGGCGGACGATACGCCCAGGGCTGACCGGAGCGCACTCATGAACGACGACGACCCCGTCCTGCTGCACACAGAGGGCCGCGCCCTGCACATCACGCTCAACCGCCCCGGGCACTCAACGCGCTGACCCACACCATGGTGCGCTGCCTCGACGATGCGCTCACCGCGGCCGAACAGGACGATACGGTCACCGCAGTCGTGATCAGCGGGGCAGGGGAGCGCGGTCTGTGCGCCGGCGGCGATATCCGGTCCATTTATCAGGACGCGCGCCGGGGCGGTCACGCATCGTTCGAGTTCTGGCGTGATGAGTACCGGCTCAACGCCCGTATCGCCCGTTTCTCCAAGCCCTATGTCGCGATCATGGACGGCATCGTGATGGGTGGCGGGGTCGGCGTGTCGGCCCACGGAAGCGTCCGGATCGTCACCGAGCGCTCGCGTGTAGCCATGCCGGAGACCGGGATCGGCTTCGTCCCCGACGTTGGTGGTACCGGCCTGCTGGCGTCGGCTCCCGGCGAGCTCGGCACCTACCTGGCGCTCACTGGGCAGGCCGTCGGCGCGGCCGATGCGCTCCTGTGCGGACTCGCGGACCACTTCGTACCGTCGCAGCGGCTGCCCGAGCTCACCGCGGCACTTGCGACCTGTGGTACGCCCGCCGCGGTGACTCTTGCGGTCGAGCAGTATTGTGCCGACGCGCCTGAGGGAGAGCTCACGTCGTGGCGTGAGTGGATCGACGTCTGCTGCACGGGGAGAGTGTCGAAGAGATCGTCGCCCGGCTCCAGAACAGCGGCCTGCCCGAGGCGAAGGAAGCCGCCGGGACGCTTCTGTCCAGGTCGCCGACCGCCCTCAAGGTCACTCTTGCCGCGGTGCGCCGTGCCGGGCGCCTGGACAGCATCGAGTCAGTGCTGGATCAGGAGTTCCGCGTCTCCTGCCGGGCGTTCGCCGCGCCCGATCTGACGGAGGGCGTGCGCGCTCAGATCATCGACAAGGACCGTTGCCCGACGTGGAACCCGGCCGCACTGGCGGATGTCACGGATGCGGATGTTGTCCGCTTCTTCGAGCCGCTCGGCGACCAGGAGCTCGGCCTCGCCACCATTTGACGACAACCATGTTGACAGAACACCTCGTGTGGATGAGGTAGGCGGAGAAGCCGCGAAGGGTGCCGCGGACGATCGGCGGCCACTGCTGCGCAGGTCAACCCGATCATGCGCAAGCAGCCTGTCGTGGATTTCATCGAGGCGAGGCATCTGCTCTGGATCGGGACGAAGACGGGGCACCCGACACGCGCTTCTCTCAACCAAGGGCCGTCCCGGGCGATCGGTCGGGAGGAGAGAGTGTAATAGGCTCGCCTCGCCTCAGCGTCAGGAACTACTGTCGCGAGCATGGTCGAACACGATGCCCTCAGTGCCACCCGCGAGGCTTACGACACTGCTGCCCCCACCTATGCGCAGCTGTTCCGGGACACGCTGCATGACAGGCCCCTGGACCGTTCGATCTTGAGTGCCTTCGCCGAGGTCGTAAGCACGAGTGGGGACGGTCAGGTCGCGGACCTGGGGTGCGGACCTGGTCACATCACCGCTTATCTGGACGAGCTGGGGCTGGCGGTGTTTGGAGTTGACGCGTCTCCATCGATGATCAAGTTGGCTCGAGAGGCCTATCCGAACCTACGGTTCGACGTGGGCTCGATGGCCGCTCTGAGCATCGCTGACGGAGGGCTGGGCGGCGTACTCTCACGTTGGTCCATCATTCACACTCCGCCGCAGGAACTCCCGGCCATCCTGGCGGAGTTCCATCGTGTGCTGGCACCTGGTGGCCACCTTCTGGTCGGCTTTTCGGCAAGCGATGATCCGTCTCACCTGACGCAGGTCTTCGATCACGCAGTTGCGCCCGCCTATCGGTGGTCGCCTGATCACCTCGCCGCGATGCTGCGCAAGTCCGGGTTGGCCGAGGTCGCCCGGATGGTTCGCGAGCCTCAGCCCACCGACCGACGGCAGTTCCAGGAGATTCAACTGCTCGCCCGCAAAGCCTGAGGGCTGTCTGACCGGACGCATGACCGCATCCGACCTGCCGGACGGGAGCCGTCTTCAAACGGCAGGAACCAGCAAGCCCTCGCCGCCGAGCACGCCGAGAATGTGGGGCCACGCGGCCTTGCCCAGGAGTGCGTCAGCTTCCGGCATGCCACTGTGCCGGAAGCATGGGGACGCCGATGCGGGCTCTCGCCAGGAAGGCGGGTCGATGTCCGGCGTCGTCGCGGGCGATCAAGCACACGGTCGCCTCGGCCGAGCGCCTGCGTTGTGCCAGTTGTTCGGCGAAAGGCAGCGATGGCCACATCGCGTCGTCACCGCCTGCGATCAGCAGCAGACCGGCTCTGGCCGCTTCCACGGGGATCTCCGCCGACGGAAGCAGATGGGCGAAGGGCTGCTCGCTCAGTTCGTTCCGTCCGCGGATGGCGACTGAACCAGCGGGATGTCCACGCGCTTGCCCTGCTTTCGCGATCCTGGGAAACCCTGTGCGGTGCGCGGCCACCTGCCACGGCACGCCGTGCCCCGCCTCCACCTGCATGGAGGCCTTCATCATGACGCCCCACTCGCCATCGAGTCAGCCCGGGCAAACGGGGTGCACCGCAGGTAACAGCACCCGTCGGTGCACCCGTTCTCACAGGACGCCAGGCCCCGTGACCGTTCTGAACGGGATTCCGAGCAGATCGGCGGCCGCCCTGAAGTCCTTGGCCCGGTGACCGGTGCAGAGGGTCCAGTGATGCCCGATCCCGGTAGCGGACCAGGCATCGGTCCACTCACCAGGGTCGAAGCCGAAGTCGACCCTTGAAGTGGTGTTGCCGATCTCCAGCAGCGGACCGGGGACGACCTCGCCCTCGGCAGCGACGAAGAGGAAGGAGCCGTCCGCCTCCTGCCCGAGGCCGAATGTGGTCACCGGACCGTGCCTGACGTCGAACTCGACACCGACGCCCCAGCCGCGCTTGCCGTGATAGACGCCGAGACCGCGCAGCAGCGGGTTCTTCGCGCTGATCGCCAGATGGGCCGGGCCGTCATGCCCCATCTCGACAACACGATCGCGGAAGTTGAGGGCCTGCAGTTCGGTGAACGAGCCGCCGGCACCGATCGTGTCGGCGATCAGCATGGCGAGGCTTGTGCGGAGTTCGTACTCACCGGCGATCGGGATTCCACGTGCGGTGAGCAGCGACGAGCCGAGGGCCATGCCGGCACCGAGCCGTTCGTGAATCTCGCCGTCCAGGCCACGATGGTAGTACGCAAGGCTGTCGAGCTCGAAGTCGTCTACGAGCCGGTCAAGGCCGACCGACACCCGGCCGGCCCAGTCGAGGTCGTCCTCGTCGACGGAGTCGTCCAGGGTGAAGACCTCGCGTGCCAGGGCGACGCGTTCGGCGGCCTGTTGGTCGGTGACGGCGGCGACCCGCACCCGCAGGTCATCGAACTCCAGCACCTCCACGTGACCGCCCAGCTGCGAGGAGACCAGAGTCATGTCCGTGGAGACATCGAGCATGCCCGGGTACAGATGGCCCATCAGCCCGTGCCGTCCGTGGCGCATCGCGCCGCGTACTGCGGCCGCCGAGACCCACCGGCGGATCCGGTTCCAGGCGTTCTCGTCGTGCAGATGGCCCGAGACGGAACGGAAGGGGATACCGCTGCGCCGGAACACATTGGCGACCTCCGGCAGCGGACACTGGCCGCAGTAGGCCAGCCACTTACCGGTATCGGTGTTCGGATGGTCCATGGCTTCGGTCGGCTGCAGGTCGATGACCAGCACCGGAGTGTGGGTGCGCTGGGCGATCGGCAGCACCATCGAAGCGGTGAGGTAGGTCGTCAGGAACGTCACCACGAGGTCGCAGTCGGCCTTGCGCAGCTGTTCCGCTGCATGGGCGGCCTCTTGCGGGTCGGAGATGAAGCCGGCGTCAATGACCTCGCAGTCCATCGCCTCCAATCGCCCGGTCACCAGGCGTGCCGAGTCCCGCAGTTGATCGAGGAGACCGGGAACTGCGGCCAGTACGCGGCGAGACCGCCGGATACCAGGCCGACGCGGGTGGGGCGACGAGTGGTGCCGACGAGTACGGCGTCGAGCACGCCGGGGAGTCGTCAGTCATCGTGATGCCTTCCTTTCGTTCTGATCGGAGCGGCCCTTGGCTGCGGGCGGCCCACGGGCCCACCAGGGTCCAGGCGGGCAGCGGCCCGGTCCCATGCCCGGCGGTCACCCTGCGGGCTGTAGTGGCGCAGCTCCTGCGTGCGTGCGATGAGCTGCCGCATGTCCGTGAGAGAGCCGACCAGTCCATGGGCCCGTGCCTGAAGAAGGATGTTTCCCAGCGCGGTCGCCTCGGCAGGCCCAGCTGTTACGGGCAGTCCGGTCGCATCGGCGGTCCACTGGCACAGCAGCTCATTGCGGGAGCCGCCGCCGACCAGATGGATCCCGGTCAGCTCCCGGCCCGCCAGCTCGGCAGCCTGCCGCAGCGTCCTGCGGTGAGCCAGTGCCAGACTCTCCAGCACACAACGGACATAGCTGCCCGGACTCTCCGGAGGCCGCTGCCCGGTCCGCAGGAGAAACGTGTCAATCTGTGACGGCATGTCGCCCGGGCGAGGAAGGCCGGATCGTCGGGGTCGATCACGGCGCCGAATGGCCGGGCGCAGGCGGCGTCCGCGAGGAGCTCGGCCAGGCCCGGTGACGTACCGTCGCGGTCCCAGGCCCGGCGGCACTCCTCCAGCAGCCACATGCCCATGATGTTGCGGAGGTAACGGACCGTGCCGTCCACCCCGCGCTCGTTGGTGAAGTTCGCCGCCCGCGATTCCTCGGTCAGTACAGGCGCGTCCAGTTCCAGCCCGCCAGGGACCAGGTTCCGCACGAGACATAGGCGAATCCCGGCTCCGCGGCCGGGACCGCGGCGACAGCGGATGCCGTGTCGTGCGAGGCGACCGTCGTGACCGGTGTGCCGGTGGGGAGGCCGGTGAACTCGGCCACATGGGGCAGCAGGATCCCTGCCCTGTCACCGGGCTCACGCAGCGGCGGGAACATGGAACGCTCCAGGCCCTGCCGGCCGATCAGCTCATCGGACCAGGTCCCTGTGCGGGCGTCGAACAGACCGGTTGTCGACGCGTTGGTGGCCTCCGCCCCTATCGTCCCGGTGAGCCAGTGCACCAGCAGATCGGGCATCAGCAGCAGCGTCCGCGCCGTCGGCCACTGTGCGGTGGAACGATGGGCGGCGAGCTGGAAAACCGTGTTGAACGGCAGATGCTGCAATCCGCTGACCGCGTACAGCTCCTGGCGCCGCAGCCCTCCACCACCTGACGGGCAGCCTCGGCGTTGCGGGCGTCGCGGTAGTGGAAGGGCAGGCCGAGCAGTGCACCGTCGGCATCGAGCAGGCCGTAGTCCACGGCCCAGGTATCGATGCCGACCGAGGCGATCGGTCCGCTGCGCGCTGCCGCGCGCAGACCGTCCAGGATGCCCTGGTACAGGGCGAGTACGTTCCAGCGGAGCCCGTCCGGCAGCCGCACCGGGACATTGGCGAACCGGTGCACCTCCGACAGCACCAGCTCGTCGATCCCGACCCTGCCGGTGATCACCCGGCCGCTCGTGGCACCGAGGTCCACGGCGGCGAACACCGGCTCGTGACGTGAAGTGGCAGACATCAAGATCTCATCCGATCCGTGCGGGCCCGCTCCCCGGCCGCCGGGAGAACGGCGCCCGGGTGCGGCTGCACCACACGTGCTCAGCGCAGGAAGGCCGCCGCCACACCGGCGTCGACGGGAATGTGGAGTCCGGTGGTGTGGGTGAGATCTCCGCCGGTCAGGGCGAACACGGCATTGGCGACATGCTCGGGAAGCACCTCGCGCTTGAGGAGCGTGCGCTGGGCGTAGAACTCGCCGAGCTTCTCCTCCTCGATGCCGTACGTCGCGGCACGCTGGCGCCCCAGCCTGCGGCGAAGATCCCGGATCCACGCACCACACCGTCCGGGTTGATTCCGTTGACCCGGATACCGTGCTCGCCGAGTTCAGCGGCCAGCAGCCGGACCTGGTGGGCCTGGTCGGCCTTGGTGGCCGAGTACGCGATGTTGTTCGGGCCCGCGAACACAGCGTTCTTCGAGGCGATGTAGATGATGTCGCCGCCCAGATTCTGCGCCTGCATCACCCGGGCGGCCTCCCTGGACACCAGGAACGAACCGCGCGCCATGATGTCGTGCTGCAGATCCCAGTCCCGGCAGTGGTCTCGAGCAGCGGCTGGAGATCGAGATACCCGCGTTGTTCACGACCAGGTCCACACCGCCGAAGGCCAGCACCGCGGCCTTGAACGCGTCCGTGATCTGTTCCTCGCTGGTGACATCCACCGTCACCGCGACAGCCTTGTCGGACCCGCCGAGTTCCTCTGCGACCGAGACCGCGTTCTCGGCGTTGAGATCCGCGACGACGACGCAGGCACCTTCGGCGACCAGCCGGTGGGCGATGGCCTTGCCGATCCCGGACCCCGCACCGGTGACGAGCGCGACCCTGGTGGCCAGCGCCTTGGCCCTGGGCATGCGGCGCAGCTTGGCCTCCTCCAGCTCCCAGTACTCGATGCGGAACTTCTCGGATTCCTCGATCGGTGCGTACGTGGAAACGGCCTCGGCGCCACGCATCACATTGATGGCGTTGAGATAGAACTCCCCGGCGACCCGCGCGGTCTGTTTGTCCTTGCCGAAGGAGAACATGCCGACACCGGGCACGAGCACGATTGCCGGGTCCGCACCGCGCATCGCCGGCGAACCCGCAACGGCATGCCGCTCGTAGTACGCGCGGTACGCCTCCCGGTACTCCTCGTGCAGCACCTTCAGCCGGGCGACGGCCTCGTCCAGCGGTGCGTCGCCCGGCAGGTCCACGACCAGCGGGCTGACCTTCGTACGCAGGAAGTGGTCCGGGCAGGACGTACCGAGGGCCGCGAGACGCGGGTGCTCGGCGCGGGCGAGGAAGTCCAGCACCGGCCCGGCGTCGGTGAAGTGACCCACCTGCGGCCGGTCGGTGGATGCGAGGCCACGGATCACCGGGGCGAGAGCCGCGGCCCGCTCCCGGCGCGCCTCGACTGCCAGAGCCTCCCGGCCGGGCATCACGGCGCCGAACGGCTCGGCCCTGCCCTGCTCCTGGAGGAAGGTCTCGGCAGTACGGATCATCCACAGGGCGTTGCGCTCGCACTCCTGGGATGTCTCACCCCAGGCGGTGATGCCATGACCGCCCAGGACCACGCCGACGGCCTGCGGGTTGGCCTCCTTCACTGCCGCGATGTCCAGGCCGAGCTGGAAACCGGGCCGGCGCCACCCACCCAGGCCACCTTGTCCCCGAAGCACTCGCCAGTGAGTTTCGCCGTCGGCGGCGCACGCCAGGGCGATGCCGGAGTCCGGTGCAGATGGTCGACGTGCGCGGCCTCGACCAGGGCATGCATCGCGGTGTCGATCGAAGGGCGGCCCGCCCTTGCCGTGCAGGCAGTACTCGAAGGCCGACACCATCTCGTCCTCGCGCTCGACGCCCGGGTACACGTCCTTGAGCGCGCGTACCCGGTCCAGACGGAGCACGGCGAGACCTGCCTCGGTCAGCGTGCCGAGATCGCCGCCCGAGCCCTTGACCCAGAGCAGCTCCGCCTCGCCACCGGTCACCGGGTCGGTGCCGGAGGCCTTGGCCGAGGCGTTGCCGCCCGCGTAGTTGGTATTGCGGGGTCGGAGCCGATCCGGTGGGCGCGCTCCAGGAGCGCGGCGACTTCGGCGTGCGTCGCGGACGTCATGAGGGTTCCTTCGTGGTGAGGCGGGCGGGTGTCGGGCTCGGACGTGGATGTACGGGTACCGGGCGCAGGGGTTCAGGCACCCCAGCCGGCCTGTTCACCACCGACCCGGTCGGCAGCGATGCGCTCCTGATTGCCGGAGGCGAGATATGCGGCGAAGGGATCGCGGGCCAGACCGAGTCCTCACGCACCTCGGCGAGCAGCGGTCGTACATCGGTGTTGTACGCGTCCATCAGGACACCGTTGGAAGCCAGCACATCGCCGGACCGCTGCGCATCGGCGAGGGCTTCGGCATCGATCAGCAGCGCCTTGGCGGTCGATTCCTGCACGTTGGTGACCGACCGGATGACAGCCGGGATCTTGCCCTCGATGTTGTGGCACTGGTCGAGCATGAAGTTGACGTTGGTCTCGGTCCTGAGACCGCCGTTCTTCACGACTTCGTGCATGATCCGGAACAGCTGGAAGGGTCGGCGGCGCCTGCCATCAGGTCGTCATCGGCGTAGAAGCGGGAGTTGAAGTCGAATGCTCCGAGCTTCCTCGCGGAGCAGGAACGCGACGATGAACTCGATGTTGGTGCCGGGCGCGTGGTGGCCGGTGTCCACGACGACCTGGGCCTTCGGGCCGAGCTTGAGGCAGTGGGCGTACGAGGTGCCCCAGTCCGGCACGTCCATGGTGTAGAACGCCGGCTCGAAGAGTTTGTACTCCAGCAGCATCCGCTGTTCGCCGCCGAGTCGCGCGTAGACCTCTGCCAGAGCTTCGGCGAGCCGGTCCTGGCGGCCTGATATGTCGTCCTGGCCCGGGTAGTTGGTGCCGTCGGAGAACCACAGCTTGAGGTCGGGGAGCCGGTGGCATCCATGATGTCGACGCACTCGAGCAGGTGGTCGGTCGCTTTGCGGCGGACCTTGGGGTCGGGGTGAGTGACCGAGCCGAGCTTGAAGTCGTCGTCCTGGAAGACGTTTGAGTTGATCGCGCCGATCCGCAGCCCGAGGTTCTCCGCGTGCCGGGTCAGGGTGGAGTAGTCCTCGACCTTGTCCCACGGGATGTGCAGGGAGACTTTCGGGGCGACGCCGGTGAAGGCCTGGACCTGCGCGGCGTCCTGGAGCTTCTCGAACGGGTCGCGAGGGACTCCGGGCTGGGTAAAGACCTTGAAACGGGTTCCGGAGTTGCCATAACCCCAGGACGGCGTCTCGATCACCTGAGACTTCAGAGCTGCCTTGACGGCCGACACATCAGACATGAACACCTCGTAAGCAGAGTCATCCGGCGACCGGTCAGGATCGGGATGTGAATCGTTTCATCAGCAACGTACGCTAGATTTGGCGCATGCTGCTAGTCAAGCAGCTAGTCAAGTTTCCTCATGATTTGAATCAATTCACCAGGGCCTTCGTGTGCCCGGCGCCCGGGTGTCGTCCGAACCGACGCTGCAGGGTGCGCCCTGCGTTGGCAAGTGACCAAATGGTCACCTATTTTGGATACATGGATGCTGTGTTCAAAGCTCTGGCCGACCCGACGCGGCGCAGTCTGCTCGACGAGCTTTTCCGTGAAGACGGGCAGACACTGAGTGCGCTGGAGGCCCGCTTCGACATCACGAGGTTCGCCGTGATGAAGCACCTCAAGCTGCTGGAGGCGGCCGGGCTCGTTGTCAGCAGGCGACGCGGACGGGAGAAGCTCCACTTTCTGAACCCGGTGCCCATTCGGCTTGTCCACGACCGGTGGGTGAGCAAATACGCCGCGCCCTGGGCCGCAGGGCTCAGCGGCCTCAAGAGCCGACTGGAGAATCCCATGGAGAAGATCTTCGAAATCTACATCCGGACCACTCCCGAGCGTCTCTGGGAGGCGATCACCGACCCCGAGATCAGGAGCAAGTACAACTTCGGCACACGTATCACCTCCGACTGGACACCCGGATCTCGCTTCGAGATGGGTGCACCCGGTGCCGCGGGACTTCTGGGTGAGGGACAGAACCTGGAGATCGATCCGCCGCGCAAGCTCGTCCAGAGCATGGTTGCGCTCTGGAGCGACGAGGTGAGGAGCGAAGGGCCACGCGAGTCACCTGGGAGATCGAGCCCGTCGGAGATTCCTGCAGGCTGACCGTGACCCATGACGAGCTGCGTGACGGCGCCAACGAGCAGCTGTACGGCGGTTGGCCGATGATTCTTTCCGGCCTCAAGACCTGGCTCGAGACCGGAGAGCTGCTCACCACACCGGGCTCGCTCATGTACGGCGGCCAGTAGACCGCGGGGAATTTCAGTGCCCGGATCCGGTCAGGCTGGGCTGCAACGCCCGCACGAGCTCGAAGAACCTGTCCTCGTTTCCCGAGAGCCCCGCGCCCGCAGGGCTTCGTCGGCCTCCTGGATCGGAGAGGTGAGCAACGGCTGGTACAGCGGCGTGTCGGCCGGGTCCGCGAGCGCTGCCCGGGTGGCCTCCAGCAGCCGGATGTACGCCTGGGCAGCGGCGAGTTCGTCATTGCGCATCTCAGCATCTCCTGGTCAGAGGTGTCGGGTCGTCAAGCATCCCCAAGGGTCTGACAATGGGCCCCGGGCGCCCGGACCGAGGCCGTTCCGCAGCCCTTCAGGATCCATTCGCACGTGGGGCGCCGTCCGGTGGCTCCACCTCCAGGAACCGGCGCCGCCGCGGCCCCGGTACAGCAGGACCATCCAGCCCAGCTCCCGCAGCACCGTGGCGCACCGGGGCAGCGCATCCCCTTCGTCATGGGCTGCGCCGCTGCCGGGCGGACCGGCCCATTCCACGCGTACGGAGCCAGGAGACTCGCCCTCGCCCTCGCCCTCGCTCACGCGATACCCCGTGGCCGACCGCTCTCCGGACGGGCCGATAGCCGAGGCCGATATTCCGCCGGCTTCCAGAGCCAGCGCGACGGCACGCACCGTCCGGTGGAGCTCCCACTGGGCGGGGACCTTCTCCGGATCCGCGTGAGCCGTGTTCGTCAGCCGCCGGATCTGCAGCATTCCTTCGAACGCGGTCCGTACCACCCCGGCACGCCTGCCGTTCTGTCCGGAGGCCGGCGGGCCGTCCCCGGTCGCGGGTTCAAAACCGGCCTCCTGTGCGGCGCTCATCGGTGTCCCCTTTGCCGGTGCCGTTCTTCCACACTCCAGTGTGCGCTGCCTCACTGACAGCGGCCGTTGTGACGGAACGCATCGGCCCCGATAGGCTCGGCGGTCTCCTGCACTCGATACCGGAGGAAGCCCGAGCGTGTCCGACAACGACCCGAGCGCCGCACCCGTCACCGAAGGGCAGCTCTGCGAGCCGACTGCGCGAACTGTTTCGGACTGTGCTGCGTTGCGCTGACCTTGACCGCATCGGCCGACTTCGCGATCAACAAGGACGCCGGGGATCCCTGTTCCAATCTGCAGGACGATTTCCGCTGCGGCATCCATACCCGGCTTCGACCCGAGGGATTCTCCGGCTGCACGGTGTACGACTGTTTCGGAGCAGGCCAGAAGGTTTCACAGGAAACCTACACAGGCCGGGACTGGCGCCGGCATCCGGGTACGGCGCAGCAGATGTTCCAGGTCTTCCCGGTGATGCGACAGCTCCACGAGCTGCTCTGGTACCTCACCGAGGCGCTCACCCTGCCGGCCGCCGAGCCCCTGCACGGCGAGCTCCGTCGCGCTGTCGACGTGACGGAACGCCACACCCGGCGCACTGCCGCGGATCTCGCCGAACTCGATGTTTCGGCGCACCGCGACCAGGTCGCAGCACTACTGCTGCGCACCAGTGAACTTGTACGCGCCACCGCCCCCGGCGAAGGAAGCGCAACCACCGCGGCGCCGACCTCATCGGCGCCCGCCTCAAAGGTGCCGATCTGCGAGGTGCCGATCTCCGCGGGCCTACCTCATCGCCGCGGACCTGCGAGGCGCCGACCTGCGTGTGGCTGACCTCATCGGCGCAGATTTTCGCGATGCCGAGTTGTCGGGCGCCGACCTCACCGGCAGTCTGTTCCTCACCCAGGCGCAGCTGAACGCGGCCAGGGGCGACGCCGGCACACAGCTCCCGCCGTCCCTGACCCGTCCCTCGCACTGGGCCGGCCGACAGGATGACGCCTCCTGAGGAGTGCAGGCCACTAGTTCACCGCCCGCTCACCGTCGGGCTCCAGTGCGGCTTTGAGTCGTTCCAGCGTGGTGCGGATGTTGCCGCGCTGGAACTCCGCGAACGTGTGCCCCGGGTCGCGATCCGGTCGAACGCGTTGGCGATGAAATCCGGCCATGTGTGTCGGTTGTCCGTCCAGGTCTCGGTGACCCGGGTGGAGCCGTCGACCGATTCGAAGCGGTAATCCCAGGTGGCGATGGCGCCGGGAATCAGCGGACGCCGGAACCCGATCGCGTGGACACGGAAGGCGAAATGTTCACCCGGGTCCGCAGCGATCACAGTGCACCTCGTCGTCCACCGGAATGCGCCGCGCTTGTTGCGGCCCTCGAAGACCATGCCGACGTAGGTGCCGCTGGGCTCCCCGAGCACGGTCGCTCCCCGGTTCTCCGGGCTCCAACGGCCCATCGCGGTGGGGTCACTGAGCTGCGCGTACACCGCCGACGAGGCAGCGTGGATCAAGATGCTGTCCGACACGGACATGGTGCGGGGCATGAAGTGGCTCCTCGTTCACGCCAGTCCCGAACATCTGCATCTGCTGGAAACCGGGCGGGCCGTCTGCGAGCTATTGGCAATAGCGGTTCGCTGGACAGTGTGGCGTAGACGTAGACCCTCCGGAACACTCGGCCCGCATGACTCCCGCCGCTCTGACATCGAGCGCGCTCCGACTGGCAGGATGCCGCGGTGTTCCGCAGCGAGCGGCGCACAGAGAACAGGGAGCGATCACGAGCTGGGTGCGTTACGCGAACCGGTCTCGCCGCACCACGGTTTGTGCCGGAGCAAGCGCTTTTCCACCCGTGCCGAATCGGTTCTGCGGATGACAGGACGGATGGGAGCCACCGAGAGCGGGCACGTACTGGGAGACAACCGGAACCAGAACGCCCCATTTGGAGGCGGTGCCTGTGCTGCACGGCGTCGATGTCAGCTCGTATCAGTCGTCCTTCGACACGGATGGACTGGACTTCGTACTCATAAAGGCAACCGAGGGCCGTTCCTACCTCAGCCCGCGGCTTGCGGACCAGACCGCACGTGCCAGGGAGGCCGATTGTGTGGTCGGCTTCTACCACTTCCTGTGGCCCGGGATGTGAAGGAACAGGCGGCGTACTTCGTGAGCAAGACGCCGGAGAAGGCCGGGGATCTCCTTGCGGTCGACTGGGAGCAGACCGGCGAGGGCACCCACGCGGGCAACGCCGACAAGGACCGCTTCATCCGTGAGGTGAAGCGTCTGCGACCCCACCACCGCGTGATGCTCTACTGCAACCGCTCCTTCTGGCTGAACCACGACACCACTTCGTACGCGGGTGACGGGCTATGGATCGCCGACTACGTCAGCGCCGGGAAGCCACGCATTGAGGCGTCGTGGCGTATCCATCAGTACACCGATACCCCGCTGGACAAGAACGTGGCCGACTTCTCCTCGCGCGGGGCCATGCGCGACTGGGCCCAGGAGTAGCGGGCCCGGCGGACACCGGCCCGGCGGGCACCGGGCCCGACTGACGGCAGGCACACGTGCGGCCTGCTGGTTCGTCAACTCTGGTGCACCGCCCGTCCGCCAATGGAGTGTCCTTGGCGGCCGCTGGTGCAGTGACGCCAGGGATGTCCCACAACGTCGCCGGGTGCGGGTCCATCCTGGTCGCCGAGTCGGCAACCGGCCGACGACCGAAGGAGTGCCGCAGTGACGACGAGGGGCCCTCAGAGTCGGTGGAAGCCGATGCAGAGTACGAGGACGAACTTCCGGTACACAGCAGGGAGCCGGGTAACGTGGTCATCAAGTGGCTGACCACCACTGACCACAAGACGATCGGCACGTTGTACCTGATTACATCGTTCGCGTTCTTCTGTATCGGCGGTGTCATGGCGCTCGTCATGCGCGCCGAGCTGGCTCGTCCGGGCACGCAGATCGTGTCGAACGAGCAGTTCAACCAGGCGTTCACGATGCACGGCACGATCATGCTGCTGATGTTCGCGACGCCGCTCTTCAACGGATTTGCGAACTGGATCATGCCGCTGCAGATCGGCGCGCCCGATGTGGCGTTCCCGCGGCTGAACATGTTCGCGTACTGGCTGTACCTCTTCGGCTCGCTCATCGCGGTGGCCGGCTTCCTCACCCGCAGGGTGCGGCCGATTTCGGCTGGTTCGCCTACTCTCCTCTCACCGACTCCGTCCGCTCACCGGGGTCGGCGCCGATCTGTGGATCATGGGCCTGGCCTTCTCCGGCTTCGGCACGATCCTCGGCTCGGTCAACTTCATCACCACGATCATCTGCATGCGCGCACCCGGCATGACGATGTTCCGCATGCCGATCTTCACCTGGAACGTCCTGCTGACCGGTGTTCTGGTCCTGCTGGCCTTCCCGGTCCTGGCCGCCGCGCTCTTCGCGCTGGAGGTCGACCGAAATTCGGCGCACACATCTTCGATGCGTCCAATGGCGGCGCCTTGCTCTGGCAACACCTCTTCTGGTTCTTCGGCCATCCAGAGGTGTACATCATTGCCCTGCCGTTCTTCGGAATCGTTTCCGAAGTGATTCCGGTCTTCAGCCGGAAGCCGATCTTCGGCTATGTCGGCCTCGTCGCCGCGACGATCTCCATCGCGGGCCTCTCGGTGACCGTGTGGGCACACCACATGTACGTCACCGGCGGTGTGCTGTTGCCGTTCTTCTCCTTCATGACCTTCCTGATCGCGGTGCCGACCGGTGTGAAGTTCTTCAACTGGATCGGCACGATGTGGAAGGGTCGTTGTCCTTCGAGACACCGATGCTCTGGTCCATCGGATTCCTGGTCACGTTCCTTTTCGGTGGTCTGACCGGTGTCATCCTTGCCTCGCCGCCGATGGACTTCCACGTCTCCGACTCGTACTTCGTGGTCGCGCACTTCCACTACGTGGTGTTCGGCACCGTCGTCTTCGCGATGTTCGCCGGATTCCACTTCTGGTGGCCGAAGTTCACCGGCAAGATGCTGGACGAGCGGCTCGGGAAGATCACGTTCTGGACGTTGTTCGTGGGCTTCCACGGCACGTTCCTGGTGCAGCACTGGCTCGGTGCCGAGGGAATGCCGCGCCGGTACGCGGACTATCTCGCGGCGGACGGCTTCACCGCGCTGAACACGGTCTCGACCATCGGCTCGTTCCTGCTCGGTCTGTCGATGCTGCCGTTCTTCTACAACGTGTGGAAGACCGCCAAGTACGGTAAGAAGATCGAGGTCGACGACCCGTGGGGCTACGGCCGTTCGCTCGAATGGGCCACGTCGTGCCCGCCGCCGCGGCACAACTTCGTCACTCTTCCGAGGATTCGCTCCGAATCCCCGGCCTTCGACCTGCACTACCCGGCGGTCCGTGCGCTCGACGACACCGATACCCAACCCGCAGGTTCCCTTGTGGTGGCACCGGGCGACAAGCAGCGGTGAGGACAGCCCCAGGGACGAGACCGTGGCAGTCCGCATGAGAAGAGGACCCGTGAAACCCGACGAGGACACTGCCCGAGGCCTGGCCCAGGTGGAGGGCTACCTGCTGTGGAACGCCGAGGTCGAGGAAGCCCGCCGCCAGGCCTGCCGCTTTACCGAGCAACTGCCCTGGCTCACCGCCGCCCAGCGCGAAGACATCGAACGTGTCTACGTCACGGACCGGGTGGCCGTATGCCGGGAATCCCTCACCGGGTCGCCGACCGGGCGGTCGAACTGCGTGCCGAATACACCGAACGCTACAGGCAGTTGAGAGCCCGTTGCGTGGCCGCTTCCGTGCTTGCAGTCGGCGCCACCAGCGGCGCCTGCACAGCGCTTACGCTGCTGAGCCGCTGAAGCCGAAGGGGAGCGGCCAAGCCGTGTGGGCCGGCTCCGTGCCCCAGCTCCCGTCGACGGCCCACCGCGGGTGGGCCGGTTGCCGGTCCCGCCGAGCGCCGCGCAGTAGAAGACGGTGAGACGCGGTGCGTCGGGGCAGTGCAGGACTACGCATTCCGGTTTCGTCGATCGGCACCGGCGCTGTCCGTCACAGGGCGGCGCCGAAGTTCTGGGTCCACACGGGACCGGAGGAGGTGTCTTTCCTGCCCACTCCGATCTCCTTGAACGAACAGTTGAGGATGTTCTCCCGGTGGCCCTGGCTGTTCATCCAGGAATTCATCACCTCGGCCGCGGTGCGCTGTCCCTTCGCGATGTTCTCGCCGTACGTGCTCCAGCGGTAGCCGGCAGCCGTGATGCGGTCCCCGGGTCGGTGCCGTCCGGAGAAGTGTGCGAGAAGTAGTCGCGGGCCGCCATGTCGGCGGAATGGCGCCCGGCGGCGTCCGTGAGACGGCCGTTGCTCTGCACCGATCCGCATCCTGCCTTCGCACGCTCGGCGTTGACCAGGCCGGTGACCTGGTCGGAGACAGAGGACGGCGCCGGTTTCGCCGGTTCCGGAGCAGGAGCAGGAGTGGCCGGTGGCGGTGACGAGGGCTTCCGCGCGCTCGGGACGGCCTTGGGAGTGGGGAGGCGGAGCTCTTCTTCGTACGGGAAGGAGCCGCAGAGGGCGATGCGGAGGGCGAGGCAGAAAGGGAAGGAGAAGCGGGCGGGGACGGCGGAGACGGCGCCGATGAGGAGGGACCGGCCAGAGGTTCCACCGCGGAAGCGGCCTCGTCCCTGCCGTTTTTCCCGTCCGTGTACAGGTGCACGGCTGCGCCCCCGCTTCCCAGCGCCGCGACGGCAACCACGCCGGCCAGTACCGTGTTGCGCCTGCGCCGACGGACCAGCCCCGTCGGCGCTCGGCGCGTCCCGGAGCGGCGGGCCGGGTGGCGGCGGTGGCAAGAAGATCGGGGCCCGCATCGACGACGGCGATCGCCGGAGGAACCAGTGCCAGTCCCACCAGCAGGCCCTCGGCCGGAACTAGCCCCGATCTGTGTCCCGAACAGACCGTGCAACCACGCGCATGCCGGGCCAGCCGCTTGCGCCACAGTGCGGAAGGAACGCCGTTCCACTCCGCGGTGATGTCCGCAAGCAGGATGCAGCGCGGGGCCGCACCCAGCGCACGCACCACCACTCTGGCGGCCTCCAGCTGGGCCTTCATCCGCTGGACCCGTACAGCCGTGTGCTGGGCGGAGAGCTCGAGCGCATCAGCGACCTCGGCCCGGGAGAGCTGACCGGCCGTCTCCAGCCACCAAAGGGACACCAGGAAGCGGTCGTCCTCGTCCAGCCATCGGTGGCCTCCGCCGCTTCACGGCGCTGCCCGGTGAGACCGAGACGGACGATGGTCAGGTCGACGAAGTCCGCTGCCGGATCGACGACGTCGTAGGCGTCATCGATTCGGCCGGCCGATATGTCCGTGATCCTGCGTTCACGCCAGTGCCCACGTATCTCGTTCATGGTGATGGCCACGAACCAGGAGCGGAAACTGTCGGGGCTGCGTAGAGCGGGGAGACCGCGGAGCATGCGCAGCACACTCTCCTGCACGATGTCGTCGACATCGGCATGGCCGTTCAACGCCCGGCCGACGATGTTGTAGATCAGCGGGAGGTATGACTCCACGAGCTGGTCCTGCGCTCGCTGATCCCCTTCCTGCGCCGCCGTGATCAACGCCGTTTCGTGTGCCTCGCCCATGCTGTGCTCACTCTTCCGGGATCCTGTGCCGTCACTTCCCACACTCCGGAGATGAGGTGAGGCGGGGACAATAACAAGAATCCCGCTGCCGACTTCGAAGGGATGTCCGATGCCGTGACGCCGGCGGCGGTCGAATGTGCATTAGGCGGACGTGTGGTGGCCTGCGCCGAGAGGGGACAGGGTGCCCGCCAAACGAGAGGGCGGGTACGCCGCACTCCGGGCCGCTGGGGCATGAGGCCCCGGATTGCGGTCCGGCGTACGGGAGGGAACGCCGATGCCCCGGCTCGGGGACGCTCGGCGGCGGTCAGGTGCGGGCGGGCCGCCCTGGCCGCTGCCGTTACCGACCGCTGCTTGAGTTGTCCTGGCCGGCGTCTACCTGGCTGCGGTACTTACTGTGGGTCTTCTTGTCGACCATGTCGCCGGCCTTGTCGACGCCCTTTCCTGCCTGGTCCTCATGGCCTTTCAGTATCTTCTTGATCTTGTCCAGCGCGGACATAGCGCACCCTCCTAGCGTCTGCCCCCACACGTCCCGGTCGCCGCACATGGTGCCGCCCGCATCCTCGGCGCCACGGCACGGTGGGACGGAACCCGCGGACGGGCCGCACACGTGTGAAGGGCGTTCCTGTGGGCACATAACGGTTGACCCCAGGAGGTGGTGGCAAATGGGCCGCATCCAGATCGTCCGTCGTCCGCCGCCGCCCTCGGACCCTCCGCCGCTCGACCTGCGCAGCCCGTCCGGGCGGCCAATGCCGTACTGAGGGCGCCGTGCCGGCCCGGTCTCCCACCGGGCTTTGCGGCTCCGGCCGGATGCGTAAGCTCCGGACGCATAGTCGGTCGGAATGAGAAGGCAGAACGCGCGTGACTCCCGCAGAGAAGAACTGGGCCGGAAACATCACCTTCGGTGCGAGGCGGCTGTACACACCCACGTCGCTGCCCGAACTCCAGAAAACGGTGGCGGCGTCGACAGCGATCCGGGCACTGGGGACACGTCATTCCTTCAACACCGTCGCCGACACCCAGGGCGACCTGATATCTGTCGCGGGCTGCCCCGCACCATTGAGATCGACCAGGAGACACGGACCGTCACGACGGGCGCCGGGCTGCGCTTCGGGGAACTCACCCAAGAGCTGCACAGCCGTGGGCTGGCTCTGCACAATATGGGTTCGCTGCCCCATATCTCGATCGCAGGAGCCTGCGCGACAGGTACCCATGGATCGGGTGTGGGCAACCGCTCCCTGGCCGGGGCTGTCCGCGCACTGGAGCTGGTCACGGCCGATGGCAGCATGCTCGTGTTGCGGCGCGGTGAGAGGGACTTCGACGGCGCGGTGGTCTCCTGGGCGCCCTGGGCATCGTGACCCGGATGACTCTGGATCTCGTCACTGCCTTCGACATCCAGCAGTGGGTGTACGAAGGGCTGCCGCAGGAGCAACTGCTCGGCCACTTCGACGAGATCATGTCCGCGGCCTACAGCGTCAGTCTCTTCACCACGTGGCGCGACGGCCCGATCGGCCAGGTATGGCTCAAACGGCAGGCCGGCGCGCAAGGGCTGCGCCCGGCGCCGCCCCGGTGGTTCGGAGCGACTCTCGCTGACGGGCCGAGGCATCCCGTTCCGGCATGCCACCCGAGAACTGCACCCAGCAGCAGGGCGTCCCCGGACCGTGGCACGCGCGGCTGCCCCACTTCCGGCTCGAATTCACCCCGAGCAGCGGAGCGGAACTGCAGTCGGAGTATTTCGTGGCCCGCAAGGACGCCGTTGCGGCCTACGAGGCACTGGACCGGATCCGGGACCGGATCGCGCCGTTGCTGCAGATCGGCGAGATCCGTTCGGTGGCGGCCGATGATCTCTGGCTCAGCCCGGTTCAGGGCTCCGATGCCGTCGCCTTCCATTTCACCTGGGTACCCGACACCGCAGCCGTCACCCCGGTGCTCGAAGCGATCGAGGGAGCCCTGGCGCCGTTCGGCGCAAGGCCGCACTGGGGCAAGCTGTTCACCACGCCGCCCGGGACGCTGCGCCATCTGTACAGGCACTACGCCGACTTCGAGCGGCTGGCGACAGCGCTGGACCCGGCCGGCACCTTCAGCAACGAGTTCCTGGCACGCAACTTCCGCCCCGGCGACAGCGCAGCCGGTAACGGCTAGCCACGGCGGGGAAGTCAGAGCCTGCCGCGGCGATTCTCCGGCCCGGACGGCCAGTCCGGCACCACGGGTGCGGCGCGAGCTCCTCCACCAGAGCGGCCAGTTCCTCACAGGCCAGCTCGGTCTCGCGGCGGATGTTTCCGTGCTCGGTGACGATCGCAGCCAGGAGCAGTGCGGTGAGAGACACACAGCTGTTGAGCATGGTGAGGTTGAGCATGTTCTCGAGCATGGTCTGGTGCTGAAGGGCCCGACCCGGTCGGTCCCGGCAACGATCGCCATGACGGAGACCAGAAGTGCGCACGGGGCACTGCCGGCCAGCTGGAATCGCAGAGCTGCCCAGATGATCACCGGAAAGACGAGGTAGAGCATCGACAACGAACTTCGTCGCCAGCACAGTCAGGACCACCGTGACGACGGCCAGCACTGTTGCTTCGGCCCACCGGTCGCTCACCTTGGGCAGTCGGGCCTTGCGCAGAACGAGGAGGAGCGGAGTGACCATGAGCACGCCCATGGCGTCCCCGGCCCACCAGGCGGACCAGGCCGACCACAGATTGCTCACCGGCAGCTTGCCCGTGAGCATCAGCACTCCAGAACCCACTGTGGCGCTGATGAGTATCCCGGCCATGGCTCCGAGGAAGACCAGGGCGACGCCGTCGCGCAGGCGGTCCAGTTCCATGCGAAAGCCCGCCCTGCGCAGCGCGAGGTAGGAGCACACCGGGGCCAGGGTGTTGCCCGCCACGATGCAGAGGCCAGGGAGAGTGAAGGTGCCGCTGAGCGCCGCGACGGTGAACACCGCACCGAGCGCGATGCCTGGCCAGACCCGGATCCCCAGCAGGAGCAGGGCGGCGAGAGCGATGCCTGTGGGCGGCCAGAGCGGGTGAGGACGGAACCTTCCAGGACCACTTCTCTGAGCAGGCCGATCCGTCCGGACCCGTAATAGGCAGCGGCGATACCCAGCATCTGCAGAACGGATACGGTCCGACGTCTCGTTTGCTCGCTGCGGATCACGCACCTCATCAGACACCGCGTGCAGCAGGAGGCGGCTGTGACACGCGCGGCTCTCCTCGACGTCACCTGCGCTTGTCGGGGCCATGCCATGGCGCAGGACCAGGACGGCCGCATCGTCCTCGTGACCGGTGAGCTCCGCCGCTCGCAGGACCTCGTCGGCGAGTTGCTCGGCACTGGCGGTGGCCAGTGAGCTCACCAGATCCGCGACCCTGTCCAGGCCGTCGCCGATCGGCAGCGAGGGCCTTCGATGACCCCGTCGGTAAGCAGGACGAATGCCCCAGGGTGTCCAGGGTGCGCCGGGTAACGGATAGTGCTGGCGGGCCGCGATGCCCAGCGGCAGTCCGCCCTCGTCGGCGGTGACCCCGAAACGCCCGTCGGTCGTGGCCCAAACGCACGCCACGTGCCCCGCCCGGGCACTCTGAAGGTCCCCTGTCAGCGGGTCCAGCCGAAGAAAGGTGCAGGTCGCAAAGAGGTTGGAGTCCATCGAGAGAAGCAGCTCGTTCGTGCGGCCCATGACCTCACCCGGGTCGGTGGCCGTCATGGCGATGGCACGCATGGCTACGCGTATCTGCCCCATGAAGGCTGCAGCCTCGACGTCGTGGCCCTGGACGTCACCGATGGCGAATCCGAGTGCACCGTCCGGCAGCCGAAACCCGTCGTACCAGTCGCCGCCGATAGCCAGTCCGTGACGGGCCGGTGCATAGCGGGCAGCGGTCTGGAGCCCCGACAGAGCCGGCAGCGTGGCCGGGAGCATCTCGCGCTGGAGTGCCTCTGCGAGTTCCACCCGGGCCTGATGCATTCCGACCTCTTGCCGGGCACGGGCTGTGAGGTGCTGAAGTGTGCTGAGCAGGTCCTCGGCACTCGCTGATCGGGGAGTTCGACGCCGGTTCATGGGCCGCTCCGCAGTGCGTATGTTCCTGCATCCTATTTCGGCAGCAGGACTCGTGCGACTGCTGCGACCGTGACCGGCGAGACCGGTGCGGCGGCACTCGCTGGTGCAACCGGAGTCTGCTCGGTCCGCCCTGCCTCTGTCAGCCGGCCCGGCCCAGGGCGGTGGTGAGCTTTCCCAGGGTCTCCTGCAGTGCGACGATCTCCTCCATCGAGAGCCCGGTCGCGGCAAGAATCGTGCGCGGCACGGGCAGCGCGCGCTCCCGCAGTCCGGCCCCGGTGCCGGTGAGGTGGATGGTGACCGAGCGCTCGTCCTCCCGGCTCCGCTCGCGCCTGACGAGTCCCGCTGTCTCCAGCCGTTTGAGCAGCGGGGACAGAGTGCCGGAGTCGAGGTGCAGCCTTTCGCCGATGGCTTTGACCGTAAGCGGTCCGTGTTCCCACAGAACCATCATGGCCAGGTACTGGGGTAGGTCAGGCCGAGGTCCTGAGGGCCTCCCGGTAGACGCCGCCGAAAGCACGGGAGGCGGCGTGCAGCGAGAAGCAGACCTGGTGGTCCAGGCGCAGCAGATCGGCGTCCGGCAGATCGGGCGGGGACGGTGGCGTGCGGGTGGCGAGGGGTCATGGATCAAGGATAGCCTGTCGTGCATGATTAAGTAGCGCGCAATTAAATTGTGTGCAACTCTGATGGCAGAAGTGGCCGGCCGGTCGCTTTCGCTCGGAGGAAGGGTATTTCCATGAACGCGCTGTACACCGCTGCCGCCACCGCCAACGGCCGTGAGGGCGGGCGGTGAGCTCGGACGGGCAGATCGACGTCGCGCTGGCGCTGCCGCCGGCCCTGGGCGGCAACGGGCAGGGCACCAATCCTGAGCAGCTCTTCGCCGCCGGCTATGCGGCCTGCTTCGCCAGCGCCATGCAGTCGGTGGGCCGCGAGATGAAGCTCGACACCAAGGATGTCTCGGTGACCGCCGAGGTCTCCATCGGCAAGGACGACACCGGCTTCGGTCTCGCGGTCGTCATGCGGGTGGAGCTGCCGGACGCTCTGGCCGGACAGACGGGCCGACGCCTGGTCGACGCGACACACGCCTACTGCCCCTACTCCAAGGCAACCCGCGGCAACATCGACGTCGAACTTGTCATCGAATAGCCGATACGTCGCCCCATCGGTGATCCTGTCGATGGGGCCGCGTACAATCGACCCCGTGTCTCCGCCCGTCGGCGGCAGCGTACGGAATCGATTGATGGGCAGTTCGACGTGAGTTTGACAGACAGGTCCGAGGCCCCGATCTATGCCGGTCTCGTGGACGAGCACGGGATGTTCCGGCCGAGGTGCGGCGGGTGGCCGAGGAAACACTGAGGGAAGTCGACCGCGCGCTCGACTTCAGTGATGTGCGTGCGCCGGCGGTCTACCGCTAGGCCCAATACCGGTGACTTTGCAGGTGCTGGCTCGTTGAGTTGGTGTGCCAAGGCCAGGACAGTTGAAGGCAGTTGGGAGTGATCGGTTTTCGGATCGCATCGCCCTTGGAGTGCTCACGCGTGCGTTTCCGCCGGAGCTGTTGGACGAGGTGGTGGCGGGGTGCGGGCGTACTGAGGAACGTCGACGCCTGCTTCCCGCACGGGTGGTGATGTATTTCGTGCTGGCGATGTGCCTGTTCTCGGGGCAGGGGTACGAGGAGGTCGGACGGCTTCTCACACAGGGCCTGGAACGGGAACGTCGCTGGTCCAAGACGTGGCAGGTGCCCACCAGCGGGGCGATCGGACGGGCCAGGCTGCGGCTGGGGCGGAACCGATGAAGGCGTTGTTCGCCCGGGTCTGCCGGCCCGTGGCCGTCCCCGCGACGAGGGAGCCTGGTTTCAGGGTCTGCGGTTGGTGTCGGTGGACGGGACGACCTTCGATCTTCCCGATACGGAGGCGAACGCCGTCTTCTTCGGGCGGCCGGGAACGGGCCGTGGTCAGGGCAGGAGTGCGTATCCGCAGGCCAGGGCCGCGGCTCTGGTCGAGTGCGGGACCCATGCCGTGTTCGCCGCCGAGGTCTCACCGCTGGATGTGCATGAGACGGTCCTGGCCCGCCGTCTTTTCCCCGCGCTGACCAGCGGAATGCTCCTCCTGGCGGATCGGGGCTTCCTCGGCTTCGACCTGTGGCGGGCCGCCGCGGGGACCGGCGCGGACCTGCTGTGGCGGGTCAGGAGTAACGCGGTCCTGCCCGTGGTGGCCGCGCTGGCTGATGGCTCGTACCTGTCGGAAATCGTTGCCGCCCGGGACAGGAACCGGCGGGCTGACCCGGCGCCGGTCCGCGTCATCGAGTACACCCTGGACCCAAGTGGAGAAGGCACCGTCTACCGTCTGGTCACCACTCTCCTGGACCCGGCCACCGCGCCGGTCATGGAGCTGGCCGCGCTCTACGCCGAGCGCTGGGAGATCGAGACGACCCTCGACGAGATCAAGACCCACCTGGGCGGGCCCCGATTCGTCCTACGCTCCCAGCATCCGGTCGGGGCCGAGCAGGAGATCTTCGCGTTCCTCCTTGTGCACCACGCTCTGCGCGACCTCATGCACCAGGCCGCCCAGCAGGAGAGAGGACCCGGACCGGATGTCCTTCACCCGCACCTTGCGCGTCGTCCGCCGGCAGACCACCAGCCAGGCGGGATTTTCCCTCCCGGCTCGCCCGGGCACTGACTCGGACTCTGCATGAAATCACCGAACGTCTCCTGGAACCACGACGGTTACGGTCCAACCCGCGAGTGATCAAACGCAAAATGTCCAACTGGGCACTCAAACGCACCGAACACAACAACCCGCCTCGCCCAGACACCCCCGTCGTCACCCTCGTCGAGCCCACCAAAACAGCCCCAATTCCACGGGTGAAGCCATAAAACACCGGTATTGCCGCTAGGCCCGGTCCGGCGGGCACGCCGGCGGTGCCCACGTTGTCCAGGGTGGTCACCGCATGGAGCGTGCTGAGCCCGCACTCCGTGAACGCCAGAGGCCGGCCGGGTGGGCGGACGAGGTGTTCCGGCTCAGCCCGGCACCGTCCTGGGCAGCCGAGATGTGAAGTACACCCGGCTCTCACGCTCGAACGCGAGCACGACCGGTACATGTCCAACGCCAAGGCGTTGGAGCGCGGTCCTACGGTGAGGGCGCCCAGCCTCATCGACGCGGCTTGATCCACCCGCGATCCATCCGCCGGTCACACCCTGGTGCAACACCGTCACCAGGGTGTGAGACGACGCGTTCTGCTCGATGAATGCGCTTGCTAAGTTGCCACTGCCACTGCCACGGCACAGCGCGCGAGCGCTGCTTCATCCCCAGAACCCTCCGGAGCACCGAATGACCATCATCCTGCCCAGCTCAGCGACTGTGCTGTTTCAGGGGACAGCATTACGGATGCCGACCGGCTCCTGGACCCGGAAAGGCCTCTGGGCAACGGCTATGCCCGGATGGCCGCCGATCTCGTCCGGTCCGCGCGACCCGACGGCGACTTCACGTTCATCAACCGGGGATCAGCGGCAATCGCGTACCGGATCTGCGGCGTCGGTGGCATGACGATGCGATCGGTCTCGAGCCCGACGTGGTCTCCGTCATGGTGGGTGTCAACGACACGTGGCGGCGGTACGACTCGGACGATCCTCTTCCCTGTCCTCGTACGAGGACGACTACCGCGCCATCCTCACGCAGGTACGTGACGGGCTGGGCGCTCAGCTGATTCTTATCGAGCCCTTCCTCGTGCCTGTCACCGCGGAGCAGTGGTCATGGCGCGAGGACCTCGATCCCCGGATTCAGGTCGTTCGCCGCTTGGCGCAGGAGTTCGACGCCGCTCTGCTGGCCGCGGACGGTCTGCTCAACCAGGCGGCGCGAACTGCCGGCGGGCAGCGCTGATAGCGGCGGACGGCGTTCATCCGACCCCGTTCGGCCACGAGTTGCTGGCACAGGCCTGGGTGGACCTGGTCAGAGGCTGACCGTGCCCGGCGCCCGGACCAGATGGACCCCATGACTTTCCGTCCGGCGCCATGCCCGCCAATGGGCCTCTCCAGTGTCCGGAGCGGTGTCCTGCACGACCGTTGCGTTTCATCCAGGTCAGCGGCGAGTTCGACGCGGTGACGGACTTCGGCCGGATCCTGGGCAGGCAATGGCCGATGCGTGGATCCTGCAGCACTGGACTGCAACGACCGTGGGGAAGAGGGAATGCCGGCGGGCCGCTGGCGTTGAACCAGATGTGAGCTCTGTGATCGCATCGACCCGGTTTTCCTTCCTCGACCGTTCCCGCACCCGCCAGGGCACGACGAACCGCAGGCATTGCGGGACACCGTCCGGCTGGCGGGCACGGTCGAGGCGCTCGGATACCACCGCTTCTGGGTATCCGAACACCACAGTGTGCCGGGAGTGGCGGGCTCGGCACCGACTGTGCTGGCTGCTGCCGTCGCGGCTGCGACCTCCACGATCCGGGTCGGTACGGGCGGAGTGATGCTCCCCAACCACCAGCCGCTCGTCGTCGCGGAGCAGTTCGGGGTTCTCGCTTCGCTGTTTCCCGGGCGGATGGATATGGGCTGGGCCGTTCAGTGGGCTTTACCGACGGCATCCGCAGGGCGCTGGGACGGGACAAGAAGGACGCCGACGGCTTCGCCGACGGGCTGGCCGAGCCTCGGCTGGATCGACGGCTCTCAGCAGACCTATCCCCAGGTCCATGCAAGGCCCGCCGAGGGCCTGCCGATACCTCCCTACCTCCTGGCGACCGGCGAGGGCGCCGCAATCGCTGCGGCCACCGGTCTCCCCTGGTCATCGGCGATCTTCGAGGCAGGGACAAGCTGCTGCGTTCAGTCGAGGGTTACCGCAAGGACTTCCGTCCTTCCGTGTGGTCCCCGGATCCCTACGTGATCGTGGCGGGCACGATCGCGGTCGCCGAGACCGCGGAGGCCTCCCGGCGGCTCCTGGTCCCGGAGGCCTGGGCCATGGCGTACTCGCGCACCCACGGCGTCTTCCGCCGCTGGCGCCGGTCGGGCAGATCGAGAACCTGACCATGACGGCGAGGGAGCGGGGCTTCTTCGAGAGCGGGTTGAGCGGTCACCTGCAGGGGACTGAGGACAGCGTGGCCGCCGGACTCGAACTGGCCATCAGCGAGACCGGCGCGGACGAAGTGCTGGTCACCACGAGTACGTACGACCGCGAGGAGCTGGTGGATTCACTGCGGCGACTGGCGCGGATCGCCGGCCTGACGGATCCGGCCGCTGAGCGCCGGCCCGCTAGCGGCATCGCCGCGACGCCTCGCTGAGGCCGCTCCTACGGCTGCCGGTGTCAGTGCCGCAGCTGCAGCCAGTTCACCGGTAAGGCGCCCGCGGGTCCAGGAGCGGGCTGGGTAGGCGGGTGAGCAGTGGGTTCGGCCAGTGCCGGGCCGTCTTCGTAGTACTGCTCGGTCCGCACATTCCAGAACCAGCTTTCGCCCGGCTCGAAACTGGTGAGGAAGGGTGGCCCGACTCCACTCCCCGAGTGCCGTGCCGTGCCGTGCCGTGCCGTGCCGTGCCGTGCCGTGCCGTGCCGTGCTGGGACGGGACGAGTCGCAGCAGCCGATGTGCCCGCATTCAGCACACCGTCGCAGATGCACCCACCACCCGGCACCGTTACCCGCCAGACACTCCGCACAACCGGTCCCGCTCGGCCGTACCGTCGGTTCGATTCCGGCCACCTTGCCGTCTGCCATGATGCGCTCCTCATCGAAGTCGCAGGCTGTGGGAGCTCACGGTCCTGCCTCTCAGACTCACCCGGGTACGGGTGACCGCCACTGCGCCCGCCCTTGTCACCGCTTCCCCACACCGCTGTTTCAGCGGGCCTGGTCGGGGCCGGAAGCGTCCTTCCCAGCCGGGCCAGCGGGGACAGGGCCATCAGCACCGGGGACAGAAGCATGCCGGATGCCGTCACCAGGAGGCTGCCACGCAACCCCATTCCTCCGCGAGTACGCCTCCGAGCAGCGAGCCGAGTGGGGTCAGTCCCAGGCCGGCGAAAGTGATGGTCGCGGCCGCGCGGCCTTGCATCCCGTCCGGAGTGACGGCCTGCCGGACTGCCATGACCGTGACGTTGACCAGTTGGCCGAAGGCCCCGAACACGAAGTTGATCACTACGAGCGAAGCGATCGTCACCGGGGAGGGGCCATGCAACGTGGGCACCCACAGCATCACACCGTCACCGAGAGCCGCCGCGGACACGAGCACAGTGCCGTAACCGAATCGGTTCGGGAGGCGGGCGGCGAGAAGGATCCCACGAGCGCGCCCGGCCCCATAGCTGCGAGGGCCAGCCCAACGGTGGTGCCCGACAAGTGCAGTTCCCGCGGCAGGAAGAGCAGATAGACGGTCATCATGGCCGAGAAGGAGAACTGGAAGGCAGCTGAGGCGAGGCCCACGGTCCGCAGCGAGGTGTTGCCGACGACAAGGCGAAGGCCCTCGTGGATCCGCCGCCAGATCCTCGTAGGACCGTCCATGCGCTCCTGAACCGATTCGGTCCGGCGGATACCGCGGATCGACAGGAACGACAGCGAGAAGAACAGCGCGCTGGATGCGACGGCGATCGGCGCCGAAAGCAGGGACACCAACGCTCCGCCGAGGGCGGGGCCGCCGATCTGGGCCGCGGATCGGCTGCCCTCCAGCGCGCTGTTGCCCCGCACCAGCTGATCCCGCTCCACCAGCCGTACGAGAGACGCCTGATACGCCACATCGAAGAATACGGACCATGCCCCGACAGCGAAGGCGACCACCAGCAACGCCGGCAGGCCGAGCCCGCCCAGGAGACCCGCCAGGACGGCTCCGACCAGCACCAGAGCCCGGCCGGCGTCCGCCAGCACCATCACCGTGCGCGTGCGCCACCTGTCGACCCACGCGCCGACGAAGAGTGAGAGCAACAGGATCGGTGCCTGTCCCACCGCACGAAGGGCCCCCAGCTGGCCGGCGTCGGCGTCGAGCGTCACAACGGCGATCAGCGGCAGGACCACCAGGGTCGAGTGCTCGCCGAGTTGGGAGGCGGTCTGGCCCACCCAGAGTCTGCGGAAGCTGCCGTCCCGCCACAGGGAGGGCGGCACAGCGCGATATGAACCGGGCAGGGCGGAGGAAGCGGGCGGCACAGAGACCCCTTAGGTCACCCAGAACGAGGCCTCGTCACCGGCGCACGGAACAGTGCACCAACGGATCAGGCGGGGAGGCTCGCTGTGCCGCACATCAAGGGCAGCACGCGATGACAGGCCGATCACGGCCGGCAACGTCAACGCGCGCTCGGACGACCGGGCATGTCGAAGCTCCTCACAGGTCACTCGCTGCCCGGATAATACTCCCGTGGCCGCTCAGCGCGCGAGGTCTCCTGCGCCCGCGGAACTTGGCGCAGCGTTGCGGTGAAGCTGCGCCCATAGGCGTGGTGGGTCGTGACGTCGATACGGGTGCCACCGCGGACAGGGTGGATACGGACACCCTCGTCGGCCGCGCGAGGCCGCAGGGTCCGGCCCCGGATGGTGACCGAGACCATGCGCTGTCTCGTGGTGGGGTCGGACACCGCGACCGAGTACGTGCCGTCGGGAGCCCGGCGGAGCAGCACCGATGCCGGGCCGTCGATCGAGAGCCGGCCCGCGTGGTGCGTGCCGGGGCGAACGCGTTGGCGGCGACCATGCCGAGGTGCGTGTGTTCGACAGCCTGCAGGCGGACACTGTTGGCCAGCACGGTCAGCGGGCCGTGGGCGTACGACGCCAACTGCCGCCCGAGGCGTTCGGGACGAGGACGTGGGCCATGGAAGCGGGCCGTTCCGCGGCGGTCTGGTCGTACGAGAGGGTGAAGACCTGCTTGATCACCGGGGTCTCGGGGTTCGAGAGGCTGATGAGGCGTCGGCTTCGGGTGACCGTGTCGAGTGCGACGGACGGACGCGGACCGGACAGGAAGACATATCCGACCGCGGACCTCTGCTCGGCGTCCGCGTACCGCAGCCAGGCAAGTGGGCGGTCCCGGTGCCTCGCCAGGGAGTCCGGTCGCGGAGGCTGCCGGTGAGGGTGACTGGTGCGGAGGGCGAGGCGATGCGGCTGTCGACCGTGGTCGTCACCGCGCGGTCCGCCAGGCCGGTCACTCCCGCAGCGAGCACGACGATCTCGTCGTCGAGCATGAACCACGATTTGGTGGCACGGGCGCCTTGGTACGCAACGAAGTCGTCGGGAGTTCGCCCGCCTGCTGGGCGGTGTACGCGGCGTCGTCGCCCTGGACGAGACCGGCCACACCGTAGGAGCCGAGACGGGCGCCGCCGGAGAACGCGTTGCTGCTGCGGGGAAGTAGACGTAAGCATTCTGCGACTCGGAGGACGAGGTGAAGCCGCGTTCGGGGTTGTCGTACCAGAGGGTGCCGTAGAGGCCGGGGACACTGCGACGTATCTCCACCGGAGCGGTGACGCCCGCCAGACGGTACGGCGAGAGGGCCGTGAAGTAGTCGACGCCGAACGACTGCCCCTGGTCCTGGCCGGAGAGATAGAGATAGTGCGCTCCGTCGCCCTGGAACCACGGCATCAGGTTCTCGCCGCTCATGTACTCGTACTTGCTGATGCGCGCGGAGCTGCGGGCCAGGGCGAAGGCGTATCCGGCCGCCGGTGGACGGTTCTGTCCATCGCGTTGAACGCGCCGTGGAAGGCGGCGGGAGTGAGATCCCTCGCGGGCGAGGGGAGTTCAGGATGTCGGCGTAGCGGGCGATGCTGACGGGGAGACGAAGGCCGCCGCATCCAGGCCGCCCTCCGAGGCCTGCCGGACATACTTGACATAGCCCTCGAGAGCTACGGTGTCGCTGCCGGTGGTGTACGCGGCGAGATCGACAACGGCCTCCAGGACGGCGGCGACGTCCGCGTACCCTGTGCCGGCCCTCGAGACCGCGCGGCCCTTGACGATCTCCATCATCCAGCCTTCGAAGATCAGCGGGCGAAGCCGTCGGTCACCCAGTCCTGTACGACGCCGGTGAGGCTGCCCCGGGAACGTAGTGCGTCCCGTCGAGGATCTTGACGCTCTGCACGATGCGGGTGAGCAGCCCCTGCCGTAGGAGCCGGTGTAGGCGACGGAAGCGTGCTGGACGAAGGAACCGTCGGCGTAGAAGCCGTCGGTGACGCCATGCCGCGGTTCGTACGGGTCGACCGTCGCGAAGACGGTCAGCTGGTCGGCGATGGCCTTCGCGACCTGGCGTCGTCGCCGAGAACGGCGCCTTGGAGGATCCGGTTCGTCGTGATGTCGGCGAGATTGGCACCGGTGTGGAAGCGCGAGTCGAGATCGACGTCGCCGTCCTTGCCGTTGCGGAGGTAGGCGTCCATGGAAGCCACGTAGTCCGCGGCGAGCGCGGGCCGGTACACAGCGAGCTCATCCCTCAGCAGAACCAGGATCTTGCTCACGAATGCGGGGATCCCGATCTCCCAGTGGAACCAGTTGCCGTAGTAGCCCTTCGACTGATCGCCGAAATATTCGTCATGGAGTCGGACCAGCCCCTCCAGGACCTGCCGCCGGACCGCCCTGTTGCTGAGCGGTTCCGATGCGCCGGCACCGGGCAGCCGGGTGGCGAGGGCGATCTCGTACAGGTACTGGAACGACTTGCTCAGGTTGGGGTCGCTGATGCCGAGCGGGACGCCCTCGAAGAGCTCACCCGGTCCGGCGGCATCCATCGCGGCGAGCCGCGTGCGAGCCGTTGCCCGCAGGGAGGCGAGCTTGGGGCCGGTCTCGGGCGGGCGTTGGACTCGGCGGTGCCGGCGAAGATCGCGACGGTATTCCTGAGCAGGACGGCGTGATCGGCCACCGCTTCGTCGGAGACGACGGGATCGTGCCGGACCGCCGCTCCGGCACGAAGGGCTGTGCCAGCGCCAGCAGCGCCGCTGCCGGGATCACGGAAAGCACGGAACGACGCGAGAACTCCACCTGAACGCTCCAATGTCGGGCCACAAGCGCTTGCCCCAGCCAAGCAACGGGTCTCGCCGATGTCAATGGGGCCGGACGGAGGTCCGCCCGGCAGAACGGCACCGGTCAGCCACGGGTGCAAGCGGCACATGCGGCAGGAATGGCCGCAACACGGCCGATCGTCGTCCATCGGCTCTCCGCCTCCAGCACCGGGCCGCTGCGTCAGTCAGTGCCGGCGCCACGACCATCGGAATCCACGTACCGATATCAATGTCAGTGCCCTCGGTTACCGTCGACCCCATGACGACTTCCACGACGGCTCCAGCCGACAACCACCATGTGATCCGGGTTCGCGGCGCACGTGAGAACAACCTCACCGATGTGTCGCTGGACATACCCAAGCGCCGGCTGACCGTGTTCACCGGTGTCTCCGGTCGGGAAGTCCTCGCTCGTCTTCGGCACCATCGCCGCCGAGTCGCAGCGGCTGATCAACGAGACGTATACCGCCTTCGTCCAGTCGTTCATGCCGAGTCCGGGCCGGCCCGACGTGGACGCCCTGCACAACCTGAGCGCCGCGATCGTGGTGGGCCAGGAGCGGATGGGCGCCAACTCCCGCTCCACCGTCGGCACCGCCACTGACGCGTACACCATGTTGCGGATCGTCTTCGCGCCTCGGTACTCCACACATCGGTACGTCCGGAGCCTTCAGCTTCAACGTGCCCGAGGGCATGTGTCCCCGGTGCGAGGGTGTCGGCGAGGTGTCGGACATCGATATCGACCAGCTGGTCGACCGGGACAAAACGCTGAACCAGGGGCCATCACCGTGCCCAACTTCGCGGTGGACTCCTGGTACTGGCAGACCATGGCCCGCTCCGGCTTCTACGACCCGGACAAGAAGATCAAGGACTTCACCGAGCAGGAGCTGGCCGACTTCCTCCACAAACCGCAGACCAAGGTGAAGGTGGACAGCAACAACCTCACCTATGAGGGCCTGGTCGTGAAGGTTCAGCGGACCATGCTCAGCAAGGACCGCGACGCCATGCAGTCGCACATCCGGGTATTCGTCGACCGAGCCGTGGTCTTCCGTGAATGCCCCGACTGCCGGGGCACCCGGCTGACCATCGCCGCCCTCTCCTCGAAGATCGAGGGTGTGAACATCGCGGAATGCTCCGCCATGCAGATCAGCGATCTCGCCAAGTTCGTGCGGGGAATCGAGGACCCGGGTGTGGCCCCCTGCTGGCCGGTCTGAGGGACCTGCTGGACTCGCTCGTCGAGATCGGCCTCGGCTACCTCAGCCTGGACCGGCCCGCCGGTACGCTCTCCGGCGGCGAAGCGCAGCGGGTGAAGATGGTGCGGCATCTCGGCTCCAGCCTGACGGATGTCACCTACGTCTTCGACGAGCCGACCATCGGCCTGCACCCCACGACATCCAGCGGATGAACGACCTGCTGTTGCGACTGCGCGACAGGGGAACACCGTGCTCGTCGTCGAGCACAAGCCCGAGGTGATCGCGATCGCGGACCATGTCGTCGATCTCGGGCCGGGTGCGGGCACGGACGGCGGGCAGATCTGCTTCAGCGGCGATGTCCCCGGACTGCGGGCCTCCGGCACCCTGACCGGGCGGCATCTCGAACACCGGGCGCAACTGCGGGAGAGGGTGCGTGAGCCGCGCGGACGGCTGTCCATTCACGGTGCCGACCTGCACAACCTCCAGAACGTGAGCGTGGACATCCCGCTGGGGGTCCTGACCGTGGTCACGGGCGTCGCCGGTTCGGGCAAGAGCTCGCTGATCCATGGCAGCCTTCCCGCCGGTGAGGGCGTTGTGGTCGCGGACCAGTCACCCATCCGCGGATCGCGGCGATCGAACCCAGCGACGTACACGGGTCTCCTCAGCCCGATCCGTACGGCCTTCGCCAAGGCCAACGGAGTCAAGGCCGCGCTCTTCAGCGCCAATTCGGAGGGCGCCTGCCCCAGTGCAACGGCCTCGGGCTCCTCTACACCGACCTCGCCATGATGGCCGGCGTGGCATCGGTGTGCGAGGAGTGCGAGGGCAAACGGTTTACACCCGAGGTGCTCACCTACACCCTGCACGGCAAGAACATCAGCGAGGTGCTGGGGATGTCGGTGGCCCAGGCCCACGACTTCTTCCCTCCGGCCAGGCACACACCATTCTCGGGCGGCTGCGCGACGTGGGGCTCGGCTACCTCCGTCTCGGGCAGCCGCTCAATACCCTCTCCGGTGGCGAGCGCCAGCGCCTCAAGCTCGCCATCCACATGGCGGAGAAGGCAGCGACATACGTGCTCGACGAGCCGACCACCGGCCTGCACATGGCCGACGTGGACCAGCTGCTCGCGCTGCTCGACCGGCTGGTGGACGCCGGCAACACCGTGATCGTCATCGAGCACCACCAGGCGGTGATGGCTCATGCGGACTGGCTCGTCGACCTCGGCCCCGGGGGCGGACACGACGGTGGCCGTGTGGTCTTCGAAGGCACCCCACGGATCTGGTGGCCAAGGGGACACCCTCACCGCGCACCATCTGCGGGCGTACGTCGGGCTGACCGGTCGCGGGCCGGTGACGCCGGCCCCGCGACCGATCCGTCATGGGCGCCGTGACGCGTGCACCCCTGGACACCGTCAGCGCAGCGAGTCAGGCAGTTCCGCTCGGTGAACGATGCCCAGGCGCTGTGTCGCGCGCGTCAACGCCACGTACAGATCACTGGTTCCGAAAGGGCGGGCTCCACGACCAGTACATGGTCGAATTCGAGCCCCTTGGCCTGGCGAGGGTCGAGCAGCACCACCGCCAGGGTGAGATCAGGTTCCGTACCGACAGTCACCCTCTCCAGCGGGGCGGCGATCTCCTCGTGCAGTGCGCGTGGCGCGATCACCGCGAGACGACCCTTCTCAGGGTCAGTTCCGCGACGGCCTTCGCCACCGCGCCCGCCAGGTCCCTCCCGCGTCTCGTGTCCACGGTGCCTCGCCGGTGGACCGCACCGAGCCGGGTGGCTCGAAGGAGGATCCACCGCCCGTACGACCCTGGCGGCCAGCTCCATGATCTCGGCGGGCGTGCGGTAGTTGACCTTGAGCCGGACGTGCTCGAAGCGGTCACCCACATACGGCTTCAGGATCTTCTCCCACGACCCGACGCCGGCCTCCTCCGAGGTCTGCGCCGGGTCGCCGACAAGGGTCAGCGAGCGGGTCGGCGAACGCCGCATCAGCAGCCGCCAGGCCATCGGCGACAGTTCCTGTGCCTCATCGACGATGATGTGTCCGAAGGCCCAGGTCCGGTCTGCGGCGGCTCGCTCGGCCGGACTGCGGTGATCTGCCTCCTCCTGACGCTCCGCCATCCGTTCGGCGTCGATGATGTCGTGGGCCGAGAGGACCTCGGACTCCTCGTCCTCGAACTCGTACGTCTCCGAGCCCCGCGACAGCTCCAGGACACCCTGCGCGTAGGCGATCCGCTCCTGACGCTCGGCCTCGGCGGCGGCCCGCTCGGCACTGTCGTCGACCCCGATCAGTTCGGCTGCCTCGTCGAGCAGCGGAACGTCGGCGGACGTCCACTGCCCGTCGCCGGCAGTGCGCCGGATGGCAGTGGCATCCTCGTCGGGTACGTGCACGGGTTCGGCCAGATAGCCGGCGAGAAATCCCTCCGGGTGAGCGGCGGCCACAGCTCGTCAATGGCGGCGTGCACCTCCTTGCTGACCGCGACCCCTTACCGAGCTGGGCCATGTCGTCGGGTCCGAGGAAATTGGGACCGCCGTACGGGTCCGCACCGATGCGTTCGGTGAGCTGTGCGGTGAGTTCGTCGATGACCCGGAAGGCGAAGTGCGGGCGGGCGAGGTTGTGCGGCAGACGGGTGTCGCGGGCCGCCTGCCGGGCCTCGTAGGCGATCTCCCAGTCGAGGACGAGGTCGCCGTCGTCGTGCGGGATGACCAGAGGTGCGCCGGGCTCGGGCAGCTGCTGCCTGTCGCGGACGGCCAGGGCGAGCGCCTCGGCCATCCGCTCGCCACCCTTGACGGCCGCCGCGCGGGCGAGTCCGTGCCGCGGGCGTGGACGCCGGGGAAGAGCTCGGCCTGTGTGGCGAGCAGGACACCGGTCTCGCCGAGCACGGGCAGCACCTCGTCGATATAGCGCAGAAAGGCGGGTTGGGGCCCACTATCAGGACAGCCCGCTTGGTGAGCAGCTCGCGGTGCTCGTAAAGCAGGAAAGCCGCACGGTGCAGCGCGACTGCCGTCTTGCCGGTACCGGGGCCGCCTTCGACGACGAGGACACCCCGGTGCGGGGCTCGGATGATCTGGTCCTGCTCCGCCTGGATGGTCCGCACGATGTCGCTCATGCGGCCGGTGCGCGCAGAGTTCAGCGCGGCGAGCAGTACGGTGTCGCCGCTCGGGTCCTCGAAGCCGGTGCGCTCACGGTCCCCGAGGTCCAGGATCTCGTCGTGCAGCTCTGTGACGGTGCGGCCCTCGGTGGTGATGTGGCGGCGTCGGCGCAGCCCCATCGGTGTGTGCCCAGTGGCGAGATAGAAAGGGCGGGCGACCGGTGCGCGCCAGTCGATCAGAAGGGGCGTGTGCTCGCCGTCGTCTTCGCGGATTCCGAGCCGGCCGATGTGGTGGGCGGCCCCGTCGGAGAGATCGATGCGGCCGAAACACAGCGAGCCGTCCACCGCATTCAGTGCGGCCAGCAGACCCGAGCGTTCCGCGACGAGCACATCGCGTTCGAGGCGGGCCTGCAGACTCGTCCCGACCGGCGTCAACGCGTTCTCGACGTGCTGCGAGGCGACCCTCGCAGCACGTCGATCCGGTCATAGAGCCGACCGATGAACTCCTGCTCCTTCTGCAATTCAGCGTTCTCTCGGGTTGACAAAATGGCTCCCTGCCGGATACGGTGTTTCTTGTAGGCCCCACCATGTGGGGCCTTTTCTGTGAGCACACAGAAGCGTTCAATATACGTCAGGTAATCCAGGGCCGCAATTGCGGCCCTGATTCATGTTCCGTCGGGACGTCGGGCCTCAGGCCTTGGGCAATTCCTCCGTCAGCCGTGTGGCGCCGTGAGCATGGGCACTGCAGCTGCCCGAGGGGCTTCACGGCTCCAGAAGGCAGCTCGCCGTGCTCACCTGCCCGGGGCGAGCCGGCCATGAGGTACGGCCCTCACCACTCGCCGTCGCCGTCCTGTAGATTTCGTTGGCTGTTCCGGGCAGACGTCCTCCCCTTGAAGCTTTTGAGCTGTCAGTCAGTGCGCCTTGGTCGTGGCCCGGCATCAGCCTCGGATCGCTCTCAATGCTTCCGGAACTTCCAAGGTATTGCTTCGCATTGATGGTCCAGGTCCTTCCGAAGGATCTATCCTGGATCGAGATCATGACTGGTTCAGTTCCACCCCGCGCACGCTGGGGCGCTCATGGAATGTCAATTAGTGACCCCTGTAAGTCAGTTGCTCATGAGAACCGCTGGGTAGCAGCACAGTAGTGGGGCTCTTCGTGCCCGTCTTCGCTCACGAGAACGTTTTGCGCACTCAACCTGATGTGTTGACTTCATTGAGGATCAGCTGTTTCTGGACTGCGATCTGGGAGATGTGCAGGTCCTGGCTGGCGGACCGCTCGCAGTCGTAAGGATCAACAGGGCCGAGCGGCTGAACGCCTTCACGAGTGACACGATCGATCAGCTCATCGCGGCCTTCCGTCGAATCCGGCCCGCGACCGGCATCGGGGCCATTGTGCTCACGGGTGCGGGCTCGATGGCGTTCAGTGCCGGCGGCGACCAGAAGTAACGTGCCTCTTCCGGAAGCTACGGACAGGGCCGGACCGGAACGATGGCGACGGAGGAGCTCTTTCGTACCATTCGGGAGTCGTCGAAGCCGGTCATCGCAGCGGTCAACGGATATGCCCTGGTGGTGGCCATGTACTGCACCTGGTGTGCGATATGACGGGCGCCTCGTCCTCGGCGGTCTTCACTCAGCCCGGGCCTCAGGTCGGATCATTTGACGCGGGCTACGGATCGGCATACCTCGCCCGAGCCATCGGCGAGAAGCGAACATGCCAGATGCTTCTGCTGTGCGAGCGCATCGACGCGCCAACGGCTCTGGCCCGGGGCCTTGTGAATGCGGTGTCGAGCGGGAGAAAACCATGGAAACGGCGCTGTTATGGGCGAACCGGTGTGCCGGATACTCTCCGACCGCGCCTGGGCATCCTTGATGACGTATGGCATCGAATCGGCTCCGACGCTCCGGCGTGGCGGCGCTCGTTGGCTGTACTGGCGCAGCGGTACGCAGAGCCCAGGTGTACACGACCGCACCGGACTGTGCGATTGCCCTCTTCGACGCCTGCGGCGCCACATCGCCCCGGCGGCCATGGCGCACTTCCGCCTGGCCGGCGAACACGTCAAAAGCGCTGCGGTTCTCGCGGGAGCATCAGGGTGGGTGCCGGAGCCAACTTCCAGGACTCCTGCGTGCTGCACTGCTTCCCCGGCCGCGACGTGGTCGTCGAGCCGGACGGGCACGTCGGCCACGGTGCCGTGCTTTACGGATGCCACGTCGGCGGGGATGCCCTGATCGGTTGAACGCCGTCGTCATGGACAACGCCGACATCGGGGCCCGGGCATTCGTCGGCACCAATAGCTTCGTCCGCAGCGGATTCGTCGTGCCCGCCAGACATTTGGCCGCAGGCTCACCCGCGGTTGTCCGCCGCGAGCTGAACGAAGCCGAACTGGTGTGGAAGACGTACGGCACCCGGGTCTACCAGCAACTCGCTCAGGACTGCCTCTGCTCCTGCACCCGCACACCCGCGAGCGCGCTGTGTCGCAGGATCCGGACCCGGCCGAGGTCGGTCCCGCTGCGGCCATGTCCCGCTCGAGGGGTACACGGATCGACCAGATCGACCAACAGATCTTCCAACTCGTCAGCGAGCGTCGCTCAGTCACCCGCGGCATCCGGGCGACCCTCGCGGTGGCCCACCAGCCTGAACAAGAGATCTCGTGGGAAAACGAGATCAATTGCGCGCTACACCGCCACACTCGGCCCACTGAGGTCCTCTCGGCAACGTGGCGATTACGGTGTGTGACAGGTTGCTGGTGCCCGCTCGCGGCCTAGCTCTGCGGCGCCAGGGTGCGTAGGACGTCGAACTCGTTGCCCTCGGGGTCTGCCATGACCACCCAGTTTCGGTCTGAGCCCTGGCCCACGTCCGTCTTGGTGGCGCCGAGGCCGAGCAGCCTGGTCACCTCGTCCTCGGTGCTGCCGTCGATCGGGCTGACGTCGAGGTGAAGCCGGTTCTTCACGGTCTTGCCCTCGGGTACCTGGATGAACAGCACGGTGGGCGGCATCTGGCGGGCCCGAACGTCCTCGACGGTCGGCACCCAGGAGCCGATCTCGACCTTGCCCTCGCTCCGGTCGATCACCTTGAAGTCCAGGACCTCGCACCAGAACGCCGCGAGCCTCTCCGGATCGTCGCAGTCAACGGCCAACTCGGTGAACCTACTTGTCATGACTCTCCCAGATAGTGCGGACGGGGCTCAGAGTATTGGCTGGGCCGCCCGTCCGGCAGATCCGCGATCTTCCTGACTGACCAGGGCCATCAGACGGGCTTGACCCGGCATCAGATACGCGAGAAGCCCCTGGTAGGAACAGGTCTGCGAAGATCACGTTCAGGAACCCAGAGGCTTCATGCGTTGACCAGTATCACCTACACCGCAACACTCGACGTCGGCAGGGAGACCGCCGAGACTCTCGCCCGGCTCTTGCGCAAGCACCGCGAACGGCTCGGCACCCGCAAGGGACCCGCGCTCTGGACGTCTTCAAACAGGGTCTCCTGGTGCTGCGGTGGTTCGTCGACGGGACCCGGCTGGCCCAACTCGCGCCACCCGGTCAAGAAGCCCAAGGGCGGCGAACTCGACGACACACAGCAGGCGTTCAACTCAGTCATCCGAGGCGTCCATGCGGTCGCCGAGCGGCCAACGCCCTGCTCAAGGTCACCTTCAAGGCCCTGCGCCGTGTCAGCCTCGACCCCAGCGGCATCACCCGGATCGCCCGAGCCACCCTCGTCCTGCTCCAGCTGGAACACGGCCGCACCACCTGAACAAAGTTCACCAACCGTCACGAGACGTTACCGAGAAGGGTTCACTGGGCCCGCACCTCGCGACAGCGTTGCTGAGCATGTCGCGAGGCACGGCCCGACCTTCGTCAGACGTACCCAACGACACGCCTGCCTCGGCCCCGGAGGAACATTCTCCGAGAGTGCCGCTCGCGCCTGCCTGGCTCAAGGCAACGAGCTGATCTACAAGGGCACCATCGCCGAAGCGCTCAAATCCGTGCGCCGTGGAGAGGTAGTCCGGGCCCCGTGCCGATAGAGAACACCCAGGCCGGAATGGTCGGTGCCACCCTCGACGCGCTGGCTCTGGGAGATCCTCTGATCGTGTGTGACGAAGTGATCCAGGACATCACCATGGTCCTGGCGGTCAGGCCCGGCACACACGCTGAAGGAGGTGCGGCGCATCGGCAGCCCGCATGCCTTTGCTCAGGCCCGCAGCTGGCTCATGGACCTCCTGCCCGGTGTCCAGGGCATCGCCATAACATCGACTGTCGCGGCCGCCGCCGGGCTCGCCAGCGCGTCCGACTACGATGCCGCACTCTGTCCCGAAGGAGCAGCCGAGACCTTCGGGCTCAGGGTCCTCGCCGCGACACCGTGCACCAGCGCCCCGCCCAGGACGCGTTTCATCACCGCGAGTCTGCCGGCATCCGCCGCGCCACTTTTCAAGGTCGCGGGCCGGCTCCGAATCCTGTCCACCGCAGGTCGGTCGGCAGGTGACCCATGTCGTTGTAGAGCAGCATTGTCGGGGCCCCGCCGTCGCGATACTCGATCTCCTTAACTCCATGCGGCATCCGATGGAGTCGGGGTTCTCCATCGGCGGGGTGCGGCTCGCTCCGTGTCAGCGGTGACGCAGTGCGGCATGGGCCGCGTCGAGGCGCTGGGACTCGTCGCGTTCGGCGTGGTTGCCCGCGGTGTCGTCGGCCCATTCGAGCAGCCGGTGGAGGTGGATATCGGCTGCGTTCGTGACGATGCGGGGACTGCCGAGAGCGACCTCACCACTGGTGCCGTCGATGGTGACGAGGTGCCGTCGCCGACGGTGCGACCGCCGGCTGTCATGGAGCCCTTTCGGTGTCGACGGTGAGGCCGGTGACGCCCACGACCGCGGGCTTGCCCATGGCGCGCGCGACGACCGCGGCGTGGCTGGCCGGTCCGCCACGAGCAGTGACGATCCCGGTGGCGGCGGCGAGGCCATGCATATCGTTCGGGAGGTCTCCGGGCGTACCAGGATGACCGGGGCGTCCCGGGCCATGCGGATGGCGCCGTCTGCCGTGGTCGCTACTTTGCCGACCGCGACACCGGACAGGCACCGAGCCCACGGGCGAAGACGTCGACTTCCTCGGGCGACGCGATGCGCGGCGTGCGGACGTGGCGGAGATGTTGCGTCGAGACCCTGAGCAGTGCTTCGTGACGTCCGATGACCCGCTCGTCGACGAGTTCGGTGGCCACGCGGACAGCGGCACCTCCGACGAACCGGCCCGGCCGGACCTGCAGGAGCCACAGTTCACCGGCCTGGAACGTGAACTCGACGTAGCAGGCATCGCGCTGGTGTCCTTCGATCCGGCTCAGGGCGTCGAGCAGCTCCTCCCACACGGCCGGCTCCCGCTCGGCGAGTTCGCGCAGCGGCCGGGTCCTCGATCTGCCGGAGACGACGTCTTCACCTTGGTGCCCGAACAGGACTTCGCCGAACGGGACGTTCTCGCCGGTGTTGGGATCGCGGCTGAACGCGACTCCGGTGCCGCTGTGGTCGTCGCGGTTCCCGAACACCATCGTTTGGACGATCACCGCTGTGCCGAGATCGTGCGGGATGTCGTTCAAGGCGCGATAGGTCCGTGCGCGTGGGGTGCCCCATGACGAGAACACGGCCTGGACCGCCGACTCCAGCTGTCGGTTCGCATCGTCCGGGATCGGCTGATCGCATCGTTCGCGCACGAGGTTCTCGACTGCCCTCATCGCATCGGTGAGGCGCGCTTCCTGGTCCTCGGTTCCCCGTTCGAAGTCTCCTGCGTCCACGGTCGTGGTCATGACCGCGGAGGCGAAGCTAGTCAGGAAGCGCAGCCGCGAGTTCAGCGCGAACAACCGGTCGCCCGTCTCCACGGCCAGGCCGACGGTGGCTTCCGTCGTGAGGCCGAGGTTGAGGATCGTGCTCATCATGCCAGGCATGGAGACGCTGGCCCCGGAGCGGACGGACACAGTCAGCGGCTTGTGCCGTCTGCCGAAGACACGCTGGGTAGAGAGTTCGAGGTCGGCGATAGCGGTCGCCAGCTCGTCGTCGAGTCCTTCGGGAAGACGTCCCTCCCGAAGGAAGGTGCGGCATGCCTCTGTGGTGACAACGAACCCGGCCGGCACCCGCAATCCGAGCCGGTGCAGGAGGACGAGGCCGACTGCTTTGCTGCCCAGTGTCCGGGCCGACTCCTCGGTCTGGGCGGAGATCGCGCGAATCCACTTCACCGCTGGATCCCGAGAGTCGCGAGCAGGTCTTCGTGCGGCTCCGCCCACACGGTGTGGTAGGACGCGGTGCTGTCGGCCGCGTACTCCAGCGCGCCGAATGCGGTGCGATCGAGGGCTCCGGGAGGCGGTCGTGGTAGCGGCCGAGTCGAGGCAACGCCGCGGACAGCTCGGCGCGGACGGCGGCGGCACATCGGTCGAAATCGGCGAATCGGTCGAGGACCCGGGAGTCATAGGCAGGGACGCTGTGGTCGTTTGCGCTCATGACACTGTCGACGATTCGGAGTTGCCATGCCGAGCAGAGGTCGAGCAGCTCGGGGTTGAGAAGGACGAACCGGCCGTACGCCGCCGCCACGGCCCTGCTGGCATCGGCTGACTCGAGCTCGCAGGCGATCCGCTCGGCGGCTGCGGCGCGGTCGGCGTCCGTGAGCCACCAACCGGGCATACCGGCGGACATCCGCGTGACCAGACCGTCGGCCCCGAGGCTGATGAGTTCGGACTCGACATTGGCGTTGCGAGCAAAATCTGGCGAATGCCGTGCAGTGTTGCCCTGATGCATTCACCATCGTCGGGGATCGTCGGGCATGCGGCCCAGTACACAGTGTGCTTTCGGTTCCTTGAGGGCGGCGGACTCCAGGATCGTGTGTTCAACTCCCTTAACAACGCCGCCGCCTCCGATGAACTGGACCGGCCGCCCGTATGGAGTGTGCTGAGTCGGCAGCGGATGATGTATGTCCCGGCCGAACATGAGCGGTCGGGTGAGGGACTGGCGGTGGCTCCGGTGCCAGCAGGCGGTCGAATCCGTGGGATCCAGTCGGAGGGAGGACGTACGGCCAGCATCCCGCGCGCCCGAACGCGCCGGTCCTGTCGCTCGGCAGAATGCGAAGGAGGGAGGTGCCGACAACGTCGGTTGAATGTCACAGACGCTCCAGTTCAGCATGGTCAGAGTGCCGAACAAAGGGTTGCGCGGTTACATATCCAGGATCGCCCAGAGTCGTCGCCCGTCATCTGCTGTGTCCACACCGCACGATGATGCACCGAGTTCCGTGATCCGCGGCAAGACCGCCTTGTCAGCGACGGCCAACCCCGGCTGATGCGTGAGGATCATGACCAGGGACTGTTGATGCTGGTCCGTCAGGTGCAGGCTGATGCGTTTCCCCGTCGTCAATCGCCGCCCGCACGAGAGCGCCGTCACGTCGCCGGCGATCTCGTCCACTGCCGCCGCGTGGGTGTATCCCCAGGCGTGGAGCTTGGCGATGACTCGCCGGCGGGCAGCAGCCACGGACCCTGGTGCCGATTCCAGCAGCCAGTTCGCCCGCGCCGGTTCACCATCGTTGTCCTGTGGTGGCTGACCCTGGCGACCGCACTGGCTGGGTCCGGGCGTGGTGGCTCGGTGGGACGCTTCGGAGGCGGAGGTGACTTCGGTGGATAGTCTGGCCGGTGGTCGGCATTCATGGGCTGCGACATCAGCGGTCCCCTGCACTCGACGAGTCCTGAGCGCACCCATCCTGCCCGCTGCCTGAGATTACTTGCGGCCAGAACTGCACGATCCCCAGGGGCGTGTGGTGGTGAGCGGGAGATGAAGTCGGTGTCTGACCACGATCTGCGCGCTGTCTACGAGCTTACGAGCTCGTGACACGATCATATTGAGATGTCCTGGTTCGGAATTACCGGTGTATCGATTCGGCCGCTCGTGGTGGGGCGGTACTCGATCGTGGACAGTGAGTTGTCGGTGTTGATCGAGTCGTTGTTGCCGCCGTGGCCATGGCCAGGGACACGGCCGGTGTCGGACCGGCTTTGTCTGCAGGGCATTCTGTTCGTCCTCTACAACGAGATAGCCTGCCGACTTCCGCCTCTGGAACTGGGGTTCGGATCGGGTCGGGGTCGGACCTGCGCCGGGGTCTCCTGGACCGGTGGCTGAAGGCAGGGGCCTTCGACTGGCTGTGCCGGATCCTGCTCGCCGAGCTGAACGCGGTCGGCGAACTCGACCGGTCATGGACATGGGGATGGTTCCCACATCCGCGTGGAATTGGGGCGCCCGATCTGCGACCGTCGCGGCACTCCGCTGAAGGTCATTACGACCGCGGTGAACGTCATCGACGTCACACAGGCCCTGGCCGACGGTATCCCGCCGGTCGCCGCGGTCGGCCCCGACGGCGACCTGAGGCCCTGCTCGGCGACAAGGGCTACGACTCCAACGCGCATCGTGACCAGCTGCGTTACGGGCGAATCCTGCCCGTCATCTCCCGCAACGGATCACCGAACATCAAAGGCAATTGGCAAGCTCCGGCGACGGCACGGTCACTACCGACGTGGCGGGCGGACGAGGCCGACTGGCGGCACGCTGCCGGACTGCGGCTGACGATCTCGGCGACCTTGCCGAAGGGCGCGCTCGGCCGGGGCATCGAATAGAGGACGACCAGGAAGGCCATTGTCACTGACTCGTCGAGGGTGACCCGATCGGCCGGGTCGGTCCCGTTGATGCCGGAGCGCCCGGTGAACCACTCCGTGGGCTCGGGCAGCGACGAGCGGTGGCCCTGCCCGAGCCCGTCATCACCTCCTGGAAGGCTCAGCATCCCTCCGTCAGTGGCCATCAGGGCGTCTACGAGATGCGGGAGATCGTCAACGCCTTGCTCTACCAGTCCCGTACCGGCTGCCAGTGGGACTACCTCCCCACGACCTGCCCCGGTCGGCGCGGTGAAGTACTACTTCTACAAGTGACGCGACGATGGCACCGACCAGACCATCCACGACCTGCTGCGCTGGTGGGTCCGCGAGAGCCGGGGCGCAAGGTCGACCCGAGCCTGGTGGTGCTCGACACCCAGAGCCTGCACGCGGCTGTCGGGGCGCCCGCCGACACCACCGGAAGAGACGCGGCAAAGGTCCGGGCCGCAAGCGCGGCCTGGCGGTTGATGTTCTCGGTCTGGTGATCGCGGTGGTGGTGCTGGCCGCGTCCGCGCACGACGAAGCCGCCGGCATCGCCCTGCTGGACAAGGTTACCGCCGACACCGACACGGTACAGAAGGCGCTGGTGGACCAGGGGTTCAAGACCGCCGTCGTCGATCACGGGCAGAAGGTGGGTATCGATGTCGAAGTCGTCGAGCGCAACCCTGCAACCAGCGGGTTCGTCCCGAAGCCCAAGAGGCGGGTGGTGGAGCAGGTGAACGGGATCATGATGTTGCACCGCAGGCTGGTACTGGACTATGAGTACCGGCCCGCCTCCGCCGGGTCGAGGGTGTACTGGGCCATAAGCGACCGGATGGCCCGGATACTACCGCGACCTCCACTCCCACCTGGCGCGGCGCATGAACGATGGCGATCTGACCCTGGGAGCGGTGCTGGCGCACCTGGAGGAGCAAGAGCCGAGACCGCCGCGCAGGCCGATGCCACGCGGACACGCATCGCGGAACTCACTGCGCAATTTGAGGAGTTCGACCGCTTCACCGAGGAGGTCCGCATCACCCGCAAGACCCTGCTGGCGCTTGCTCCACACCCGAGCCGCCGCCCTCAACCTCCGCCGACTGATCCGCCTCGGACTCACCCGGGCCGGCGACACCTGGTGCCTCATCCCGGCCATGGCATAGCGAAGGGCTGCCCGGCCTACGGCCAGGCAGCCCCTCGGCAAGATCGTCATCGGTCTTCTAGGCGGATGCCGGTGTCCGCGCGCCACGCGGCCAGGCGGTGCAGCCGCTCGGCGGTCAGGCGCGGTGGGCGCGCAGCACAATGGCCTCTTGCACGTGGGTGGTCAGGGTCCAGCAGGTCACCGCCCGTCAGGCCGGGTCGGTGGACATCCTCTCCGCGCCCTCGCGGGAACCCGTCGCGGCCCATGGCACGCAGCACATCCAGCGCGAGGTAGGCCGGACTGGTGGTGTGCGCAGTGGGGTCAACGGTGATCCGGCCCCGGGTGGCATCGGCCCACTGGCAGGCGGCCCGGTGCACCGCGTGGTCGTCGTCGCCGTCCAACAGCAGCCTCACCGGCCGAGCCTCCGGGCCGCCGCCGGCGGCGTGGCGGCCTGCGCGGCGAAGGCGCCAGGAAGCGTGGGTGCGGTCATGGGCACCGTCCGCCGTAACCCGGTCGGCCATGGCCTGCAGCATCCCCAGTCGGGCTTGCCCGCTCCGGTGACGGCCAGAGCCCGCTGGGTGTGAAGGGTCAGCACGACCCAGCGGCGCAGACAGCCGTCGGCGAGGCGGGCGTCCAGCGCCTGCAGGTCGCCGGGCGCGGCGAGACGCGCACCGCGCTCGTCCACTTCCGGACAGCGGGCCGGCGCACGGAGCGCATCGGCTGGCACAACCCGGTCGTGCTCCCCTGGTCGTCCTGCGCTGCCCTCATGCATCGCCGTCTCGGCGAGCACGACGAGGCGGTGGCCTCGGCGCTCCTGGAAGTCGGGCGCTCCCGTGCCCGGGTGCTCCCGCCGGGCTGGGACGAGCCCTGGTGGCCCTCGACAGGGTTTCGCGGGGCGGGAGGGCAGCACCGTGCTGGAGGAGGCCGTCGAGGTGCTGGAGAAGGAGAACACCGCACTCGAGCTGTGCCGGGCGCTGTACGCCCTTGGCACCCATGGCGGAACGGACGGCGGGCGGCGTGCCGCGGCGCTCGAACGGGCCCATGAGTTGGCCGTCGACCACGGGGCCGATGCATGGGCGGAGAGGATCACGCGCAAGCGGGCTGAGCGATCACACGCGACTTCCTCGGACGGCGTCCGGCTGATGCCGTCCGAACGGAAGGTAGCGCGTTTGGCCGCGGCCGGTCTCAGTAATGCGGAGATATTGTCCAGGCTGGGCACATCCTCCCGCATGGTGGAGATGCATCTGACGCATTCTTAACGCAAGTTCGATATCTCGGGGCGACCGGAACCGGTGCGGGCCCTGGAGGAGCCGGCGGAACTCCGGACGTCTGACGGATACCGATGCGCGCATTCCTGTCCGCTCCCTCCGGCCGAAATCGGGCGGCGAACGGACGCACCCGGATCGCAAACGGTCAGTCGGCCCGCGCCGGCGCTGCGGCGATCGGTGTCGGCAGGTTCACCGCGACCGCCCGGGCGGTCTTCTTGGAGGACGAGACCTCACCGTCGACGACGACTGGGCTGTTCAGGTTGAGTGCCACGACCGTGGGGAAGCTTCCGAAGAGATTTCCGGCCACAGTATTTGCCGACCATACAGCCGACCATACAAGGGCCTGCTTGACCGGCCCAGAGGCATATTCCTAGGCTCTGCTGCAGTTGGTCAGAGGAGAAAGGCTCGGCCGGGCCGCGACCGGGACCCGGCCGAGTACGCTCACCTGCGATCAAACGCGCTCCAGGTGTCGTGTACGTCCCCGTTTCTGAATCGAGAAAGACGGTGCGTCGCAGTGACCTCGCACGTAACCAGTGCCTCGCACGACAGAGACAGCGTGTCCGTCCCGCATCACGCGACCACTCACCGGAAAACCCAGGAGACACGAGCTCACGGATCGGGCAACCTCCGTCTTTACACTGCCTATGTAGACCCCGAGATGCACATCGTGGCCGCGGACCTCGATTTCTCGCACCAGTTCGGCCGCACATCGGCCGACACCTGTGGCCGCAGCCTGTACGAGCTGCTCCATCCCTCCGCCCCTCGGTGCTGCACCGCCATTTCACCCAGCTCTCCGAGGGCCGTTCGAACCGCTTCGCCGAGCGCATGGTCGGCCTGGGGACGCGGGCCGGGTCTTCTCCGGCGGGCTGACCGGTATCGCGGTGCAGAACACCACCGGGCAGCTCGCCGGCATCGTCGTGCAGGTCCGGCCCGACGCAGAGGCGGGCGGCACGAATGCCGGTGACGTGATCGGCAACCCGCGGGAGCGGTTGCTGAGCAAGCTCGACGCCCGGGTCCTGGAGGGATCGCTGCAGGCGCCTCGACCATGCAGCTCGCGGCGGTGCTCTATCTCAGCCGACAGGGCATCGAATACCATGTCGGCCTCATGCTGCGCAAGCTCAAGGCGCCCAACCGGGCCGCCCTGGTGGCGCGCGCCCATTCCATGGGCATGCTGACGGTGGGTCAGTGGCCGCCTCGCGTGTTGCCGGAGTGCATCAGGTGAAGTCCGGTCCCGGTCCGGAGGTTCGGGCCGGAACCGGGACCGGGAACTCGATCCGGGACCGGCCGGACCGGGCTGCGGTCCTCCGCCGAGCGAGTGGCGGCCGTACCGTCCCTGTCGGTACGGCCGCCGACGCGTGGCCCGGTGCGTCGGATCTCAGGTGACCGGGCCCGACGACGGGGCAGCGGGCCGTGGGTGGCCTCCCGGGCGACGCCCAGCAGCCGACGGGTAGCGGTGAACAGGTGCTGGTGGGTCGTGTAGAGGGCGTTCACGCCGAAGCGCAGGATGTCCGGGGTGCGCATGTCGATGATGACGCCGCGGTCTGCCAGGGCCCGGGCCAGCCTTCGGGCGTGGGGATGACGCAGCGCGACGTGGCTGCCGCGGCGTGCGGGTCGAACGGGGTGACGGGCGCGAAGCCGAGGGAGCGAGTAGTTCGGTGGCGCAGTCCAGGAAGAAGGCCGTCAGCGAGAGGCTCTTGGCCCGGACGTCGGCCAGGTCGACGCCGTCGAACACCGTGAGCGCGGCTTCGAGGGCCAGCAGCGACAGGATGGGCGGGGTGCCGATACGAGCGCGGGCGATGCCCGGCGCGGGTGTGTACTCGCGGCTGAGGCCGAAGGGATCGGCGTGGCCGTTCCAGCCGGTCAGGGGTCTCGAATGCCTCGTGGTGGCGTCGGGCCACGTAGAGGTACCGGGGCTCCCGGGCCGCCGTTGAGGAACTTGTAACCACAGCCGACGGCGAGTCGACGCCGAGGGCGTCGAGGTGCAGGGAAGGGCGCCGGCGGCATGACACAGGTCCCACAGGACCAGCGCGCCGACGCGGTGCGCGGCGTCGGTCAGCGCGCGCATGTCGTACAGCTCTCCCGTGCGGAAGTCGACGGGCGAGTAGCTGACCGCGGCGACCGGGCGCCCTGGGCGGCGAGGAACGGTGCCAGGTCGGCCGGTGGGACCAGCCGCACCTCCAGATCCCGGCGCTCGGCCACCGCCTGCGCCAGGTGCCGGTCGGTGGGGAAGTGGCCGGGGTCGGTGACCAGTAGGGTCCGGTCGGGGCGCAGCGCGGCGGCGGCGCTGAGCGCGGTGAACAACTGCACGCTGGTGGAGTCGCCCGCCACCGTCTGTCCCGGCGCGGCACCGATCAGGCGGCCGATGGCGTCGCCGATCCGCAGGGGCGCCTCCCACCAGCCGTTGTCGTTCCAGGAGCGGATGAGGTCGGTGCCCCACTGCCGGGTCACGGCATCGGTGAGGGCGGCGGGAACGGCCGCGGGCAGGGGCCCCAGGAGTTGCCGTCGAGATAGACGACGTCGCCGGGGAGCAGGAACCGCTCGCGGAGCAGGCCAGGGGTCGGCGGCGTCGAGTCGCGCGGCCTGTTCTTCGCGTGTGGTAAGGGCGGCGGTCACGTCCGGGGCGCCTTCCGGCCGTCGTCGACCGGGAGTCGTGCGCCGAAGGCGGCCGACATCTCCTCCAGGGTGCCGGCGACCGCGCGGGCACCGGCGCTCCCGGTTCGATGAGCGTGTAGTGGCCGGTGCCGGGCAGCACGACGGTCGTCAGGTCGCGGTGCACGGATGCGTAGTCCGCGTACTGAGTGAGCGGGACCTCCTCGTCGACGGCTCCGTGCAGCAGCACGGTGGGGACGCCGGTGGTGCCCGCGTCGCGCAGCAGGGTCAGGGGTCCACCGAAGACATCCTCGACGCGAACAGGGCTGTGCCGCCGAGGAGTCGCAGGGCGGCGTCGTCGCTGAGGCCGTCGCGGCGGGTGGCGGTGAGGTCGGTGATCGGTGCCAGCGCCAGGACGGCGGTAGGCAGGTCGCGGGTGTGCCAGCGCGAACCGGGGGCAGCAGCCCGCGGGCCGCGCACCACAGGGCCAGATGGCCTCCCGAGCAGTGTCCCGCCAGGACGTACGGCCGTCCCTGCGGCAGCGTGTCCACGATGCGCGTGACGTCGTCGAACGTCTCCGGGTACCCGCCGGCGCCGCCGGACCGGCGGAAGCCCGGCAGCAGGACGTCGAAGCCCTGCCGTGCGAGGTAGGCCGCGAAGGGAGTGAGGTGCATGCGGTCGTAGCGCCAGTAGCCGCCGTGCAGCAGGATCACCAGCGGGGCGCCGGGGTCCTCGGCGGGCCAGGCGTCGTAGACCTGATGGGGTGGTCTCCGTAGGAGCCGTGCACCGGTGCCAGCACCGGCTTCAGGCCAGGACCCGCTTCTCCTCCTCTGCCGCGAACGCGGAGATCGTCCTAGACATCGCCGCGCACCTCCCACAGTTCGGGGAAGACCGGGCGGGCGGCACGCCGTTCCAGCCAGGCGAGCCCGGTGGAGCCGGCGCTGCCGCTCTTGGTGCCCATGGCGCGGCGCACAACCATGACGTGGTCGAAGCGCCAGCGCGTGACGAGTTCGGCGACATCGGTGAGCAGCTCACCGAGGGCGAGCAGCGGGTCGTGCCGCGGGCCGGTGTAGACCTGCCGCCAGGCCTCGATCACGCCGGGTCGCAAGTGTGGGGGTGGTCGTGTCGCGGTCCCTGACGTGCCCGGGAACGGGCAGGCCCCGGCGGTGCAGGAAGCGCAGCACCTCTTCGTACAGGGATGCTTCGCGGTAGGTCTCGCCGAGCGCCTCGTGGACCGCGGCGTCGCCCTGGTGCAAACGGAGCATTCCGGCGGACTTGTCGCCCAGCAGGAACTCCATGTGCCGGTACATGGCCGACTGGAAGCCGGACGCCCGGCCGAACGCGGCCCGGAAGCCGTTGAACTGGGCGGGTGTCAGGGCTGCGATCGGCGCCCAGGCCGCGTTGAGAGCGGTCAGGGCACGCCGGCTGCGTGTCAGTGCGTCCATGGCGGCGTGCAGGTCGTCCTTGGCGAAGGCCGTCCTCGCGGTGCGCCACTCGTGGACGATCAGGGTGAACCACAGTTCCATGACCTGTGTGGTGACGAGGAACCCCATCTCGTCAGGGGCTTCGGTGAGGGGTGCTGGAGCGTGTTGAGTACGGAAGCGTGCACGTAGTCGTCGTAGAGGCTGGTGCCCGGAAGGGCTGGGTCAGCGCGTCGGGATCGGCAGCGGGCGGGGCGGGGGCTGACGTGCTGTCGGTCATGGCGTCTCCTGGTGCTGCCGTCGATGGTGGGCGCTGCCGGGCGGCCGTGGCGGAGGTCCCCGGCGTTCAGCGCGGGAAACGGCGCCGCGAGCGGCTTCCTCATGCGCCGAGGTGGACGCCGCCGGAGGCGTCGATCCACTGGCCGGTCACCCAGCGGGCGTCGTCGCTCGCCACGAAGGACACGACGTCGGCGATGTCCGCGGGGTGCCGAGCCGTCCGAGAGCAGAGGCTTCCGAGTACCTCCGGCGGATCTCCGGATGCTCAGCGTGGGGTTGATCTCCGTGTCGGTGTAGCCGGGCGCGACGCTGTTCACGGTGATGCCCCGGTGGCCCAGTTCCTGGGCGAGGGCCAGGGTGAGGTAGTCCAGGGCGGCCTTGGTCATGGTGTAGGCGACGATCGGGGAAAGCGACGCGGGTGGCCACCGAGGAGATATTCACGATTCTGCCGCCGTCGCGCAGCCGGGCCAGTGCGCGCTGGACGACGAAGAACGGCGCCTTGGTGTTGACGGCGAACACCCGGTCGTAGTCCGCCTCGGTGACGTCCGCGATCGGGCGCGGGAGGGTGATCCCGGCGTTGTTGACGAGGATGTCCACGCCGGGACGCGCGTCCCGTGCGGACAGGGCCCGGTCGAAGGCCTCCCAGAGCATGTCGGCGTCGCCGGGTACGCCGAGTTCGGCGTGGACGGGGAAGGCCTGTCCGCCGTCGGCCTCGATCTCCTTGACCGTGCGCTCGGCCGACGCCTGGTCGTGTCCGTAGTGGACGGCGACGAGGGCGCCCTCGCGGCCCAGGCGCCGACCGATGGCCCGGCCGATGCCGCGGCTGCCGCCGGTGACCAGAGCGGTCTTGTCCTGGTGTCGCAGGCTGGTGGTCAATGTCTTCTCCTCGGTGAGTGGGGGCCGGCCCGGGGCCACGGCGGGGCGGGCCGGTTCATGCGTCGAAGTCGAGGGTCAGCTCGGCGCCGAGGGGCTGGGCCCTGCACACGAGCGTGTAACCTGCGGCCAGTTCGGCGGCGTCGAGGGCGTACTGGGCTCCTGTGGTCACCCGGCCGGACAGGACACGGGCCCGGCAACTGCCGCATATGCCCTCCCGGCAGGCGTAGGGGACGTCGGGATGGGTGCGCAGCAACGCGTCCAGGACCGTGGCGTCCTCGGGGCCGGCAGTTGCCAGGCGGTGGTGACCGCCGAGCAGGGCGGTGAGGCGGGTCCGGTGCGGGGCGGGGGCCGGCCGGGACGGAGCGCTCGCCAGCGGGTTGCCCGCGAGGGTGAACATCTCGGAGTGGATACGGACCGGGTCCGCGCCCACGCCGTGAGTGCCCGGCGCACCGCGGTAACCAGGCCGGCCGGTCCGCACACGGCGTACGTGGTGCCGGGGCCGGGGCGGGTGTCGACCGCGGTGAGCAGGCGCGGGAGCCTCGCGTGGTCGATCCGCCCGCCCGGTGTCCCGCTGTCGTGCCGCTCTCGGGTGAGGACGTACAGGACGGTGAGGCGGTCGACGAACGAGTCCTTCAGTTCGGACAGTTCGTCGGAGAGCAGGGCGTCGGCGGCCGTCGGGACCGAGTGGATCAGGGTGACGCGGCAGACGGGGTCCTCGTGCAGTGCGGCGGCGGCCATGGTGGCGAGCGGTGTGATGCCGGAGCCGCCCGCGATCAGGACGTGGTGGCCGCCGGGCTGCTCGGGCAGGGTGAAACCGCCCTGCGGCGGGGAGAGTTCCAGGACGTCGCCGGTCGACAGGCCGGAGACGGCGTGGGCGCCGAAACCGTCGGGCGCGCCGCGGCGGATCACCAGGCGCAGTGCGGCCGGGTCGGCCGGCGGGGGCACACCGAGTAGCTGCGGCGCAGTTCCGTCCCGGCGCGGCGGTGCCGGACGACGACGTGCTCGCCGGGCCGGTGGGCGAAGACGTCACGCAGGGCGTCAGGCACTTGGAGGGTGACCGCGACCGCGTCCCCGGCGAGATGCCGGACGTCGGCGGCCACGAGCCGGTGCCAGCCGGTACGCCGGCCGGGGTCGGGGCCGGTGGGGAGGCAGGGGCGGGGCCGCCGGGAGTGTGGTGGCGGGATCGGCACCGGTCACGCCCAGGGCGACGTCGGGGCCGGGGCCGGCGGCCACGTCGGTGCCGGTCGTCTCGGGGCCAGGGCCGGTCGTGTCGGAGCCGGCGACCGCGTGGGTCGTGCCGGTGTCGGGGCCGGTCGTGTCGCTGTCGGTGTCCACGGTCGTCCTTACAGCGCGCTCAGGTGCGGGAAGAGTTCATGGCACGCCGTGCACCGCAGCACGGACTGGCAGCGGGCCGGGCCGAAGGGCTGTGCGGCCGGGTGGCCCGGAGCCGCAGTGCGGGCAGGGCACCGCGGCCAGTACGACGGGGACCGGGCCGTCCGCCGAGGCGGGCGGGGCGGGCGATGCCGTGGGCGGCGAGCTTTCCCGGCCGGCCTCCGTGACGCGGTCCGTCGTCCAGGGCGGGGACAGCACCTGCCGGACGCGCCCCTCGGGGTGGCCGCTGCAGGCGAGGACGTCCCTGACCGCGGAGACGATGGCGGGCAGCGCCGGGCAGCCCAGGAAGGTCGGGGTGATCTCCACTTCGAGTATTCCGTCGGCTGCCGGGGCGACGGACCGAACCACACCGAGGTCGCCGAGGCCGATCATCGGCAACTCCGGATCGGGCAGCGCTTCCACCAGGGCCCGGACCTCCGCCACCGGGCGGGCGGGGCGCAGGGACACCACAGGTCGTGACCCCGGAGGGCCCGTCCGAGGCGGGGCCGGTCGCGACGGCGAGGGAACCGAGCCGTTCACCAGCGGCCCCGGGAACTGTCGGTGCACCGACTGCATGTCGGCGATCAGCGGTCCGAACTCTTCGGTGTGCAGGCCGGCCCGTCCGCCCCTGGCCTGCCAGCGCGGGGTCGGCACGGTCAGACCCGCCCGGGTCACGACCTCGCCCACGCGCCGTTGCCAGACCGGGTGCAGCGGGGCTGGCGAGGGCGCCGTACCCGCCGCGACGACGTGGCGCGTCGTCTCGTCCTCGTCGAACAGTTCGGCCGCGTAGGGCCACACCCGCTCCAGGCCGCGTTGCATGCGGCGCGCACTCTCGGGGTACCGAGTCCCAACCGCAGGGCCCAGTTGTCGGCGTGCATACGGTGGAAGGCCACCTCCCTCGCGGCCCGCTCACCGAACGCGGCCAGCCGGAGGTCCGCGCGGTCGGCCAAGGCCTCGTAGTACAGGACCGCGTAGTGCGTGTAGACCAGTTGGCGCGCGACGGTCACCGCGAAGTCGCCGCCGGGCAGCTCGGTCAGCAGGGCGTTGGTGAACTCACGGTCGGAGCGGGTGAAGGCGAACTCGTCCTCGGTACGTCCAGTGCCGTCGACCTCTCCGCTGAGGGCGAGCAGCGTGCGGGCGTGGCCGATAAGGTCGAGGGCGATGTTGGACAGGGCCATGTCCTCCTCGATCGTCGGCGCCCGCGTGATCCACCGGCACAGCCGCTGTCCGAGGACGAGGGCGTCGTCGCCCAGACGCAGCAGGTGCACCGCGAGGTGGGCGTCGGCACGGGCGGCTTCGTCGGCCGGAGCCTGGTCAGTCGAGGTGGTCACCGTCGGTGCCTTTCTCGGTCAGGGGCGCGAAGTGCTCCGGATACCGGTACGGCTTGTGGTGGGCGCCCGCGAAGAACGGGTCGTGTTCGTCCGGGGACGCCGCGTGCACGGCGTCCGAGCGGACCACCCACAGCGACAACGGGTCGCCGCGCCGGGTGTAGAGGTCACGGGCCCGCAGCAGAGCCGTGTCGGCGTCGGCGGCGCGTACGGACCCCACATGCTGGTGGTTCAGGCCCCGCCGAGGCCGGAGGAACACCTCCCAGGACGCCGGCGCGCCTTCGGTCCGGCGGCTCATGCGCGCTCACCCGCCCCGCCCCGTGCGGCCTCCACCGCGGCCACGCCGGCTTCCGCGGCCGGTCCCGCCCCCGCTTTCGAGGCGGTTTCCGAGGCCGGGGTCGGAGGCGGACCGTCGGTCCCGAAGCGCGCGGCGTAGGCGGCGGACGCCTCCCTCACCCAGGCGCCGTCCTCGTGTGCCGCCCGCCGGTGGGCGAGCCGCTGCCGGGACCAGTGCGTGTCCTCGCCGATCGCCGTGCGGTAGACGTCCCAGTCCACGGGGTGAAATCGTGATGGCCCCGTTCCTCGTTCCAGCGGATCGCCGGGTCCGGCAGGACGAGTCCGAGGCGTTCGGCCTGGGGACGCAACTGTCGACGAAACGCTGGCGCAGTTCGTCGTTGGTGTGACGTTTGATGCCCCAGGCCATGGCGCGGCGGGAGACGGCGGCGCCGAGCGCCGCGGCGCGGGCGTCGGCGCCGCCCGCCTCGGTGTCGGGCGGCCCGAACATCAGCGCTACGGCCGGCAGCCACCAGCGGTCCACCGCGTCTTGGGCCATCGCCTTCTGCTCAGGTGTGCCCTCGCACAGGGTGCGCATGAGGTCGTAGCCCTGTCGCACGTGGAAGGCCTCCTCCTGGCAGACTCGGCGCATCGCCCGGGCGTACGGACCGTAGGACGTGCGGCACAGGGGCCTGGTTGATGACGGCGGCGCCGTCCGTCAGCCAGGCGATGGCTCCGGTGTCCGCCCAGGTCAGCGCGGGTGGTTGAACGTCGCCGAGGCTCGCTGCTGGCCCTGGTGCAGGGCGTCGAGCAGTGCGGCCCGGTCCACGCCCAGTGTCTCGGCGGCGGAGTAGAGGTACATTCCGTGCCCGGCCTCGTCCTGCACCTTGGCGATGAGCACCGACTTGCGGTGCAGGGAGGGCCCGGTGAGCCAGGCGCCTTCCGGCTGCATGCCGATGATCTCGGAATGGGCGTGCTGCGCGACCTGACGGATCATCATCCTGCGGTAGCCGTCGGGCATCCAGTCGCGTGGCTCGACGGTCTCCCCGGCGGCGATGAGCCCGTCGAAGTGCGCGAGCAGTTCGTCCTGCGCGGCGGGGCGGCCCCGGTCGGCCGCGCGCTCATGCGGCGCCCCGTGGCCGGTCCCCGCCAAGCCGGAACCGTGCTGGCCCTCGAACCGGGCATCTGGTCTGGGCACTGGTATCACTCCTTCGGCTCTCCTCGGGCTTATCGGCGGGCCCGGCCCGGCGGGAACAGCGGCACCCGGCCCGTTCGGCGGGTGGCGCGCTCCCGTCCCGGAAAAGAGGCTCCGCACGGGCTCCGCTATCCCGCACCGGGCGATGCGGGCGCGTGACGAACATCACGTAGGGCCACGGGGATTGCCGTCGCTCGCACGGGCCTCTTGTCGGGGTGACACCGGACCCACGCGATTCGCTCGGCGGGCACCCGCCGTGGTGAAAGGGGAAAGCATGGCCACCATCAGGGAACTGCTGGTCGAACTCACCGGTACCGTGGAGTTCGCCGACGTCGGGCAGGTCGGTGACGACATCGACCTCGCCGCGAGCGGCATCGACTCCGGCGACCTGGTGCGTCTCGTCCTGCTCGTCGAGCAGCGGCTCGGCGTGGAGATCACCGCCGACGACATGGAGGAGCTGCGCTCGATCGCCGACTACGAGCGGTTCGTGACCGAGCGTTCCACCGCCGGCGCCGGCGGTGCGTGATGTGGCTGACACAACTGCTGGAACGCAACCGCCAGTGCTGGCCGGACCGGTGGGCACTGGTCGACGAGCGGCGCCGGCTCACGTGGTCGCAGTTCCATGACCGCACGCTCGAACTGGCGCGTGGACTGGCCGAGCTGGGCATCGAGCACGGCGACCGGGTCGCGGTGCTGTCCAAGGACCGCATCGAGGTCCTGGAGACCTACTTCGCGCTCGCCCGGCTCGGCGCGCTGTTCGTGCCGCTGAACCACAGTCTGGCCGTGCCCGAGGTCGACGACATCGTCGCTCGCGTCGGGGCGGTGGCCGTCCTCGGCGAGTCGGACCTGCTGGACCTGCACCTCGAACTTCCGGCGTGCGTACGGATCAGGATGGCGCTGGACAAGCCCGCCTTCGGGGCGCTGGGTGCCCTGGCCGCCGATCGAGTCCTGCCCGAGGTGGCCGACGACGACCCGATCGCCGTGCTGCACACCTCGGCGACCACTGGGCAGGCCAAGGGCGTCGCGGTCGACGGCGCCTCGTTCCGTGCCATCGCCCTGGGCTGGCTGGTCATGGCGCGTCCCACCGAAGACATCGTCATGGTCAACTGCTGCCCCTGTACCACGGCAGTATGGTCGTGTCCCTGACCTACCTGGCCGCCGGCGCCACCGTCGTGCTCATGTCCGGCTTCACCCCGCAGCGGGCGCTGGCCGCGGTGGAGGAACACCGCGCCACCCATATGTGGCTGGTCCCACAGATGCTCCGCTTCATGCTCCAGGCCAAGAGCTCCGGGCGCACCGACCTGTCCTCGCTGCGGGAGATCCTCTACGGTGCCGCCCCATGCCGCTGGACGTGTACGCCGAGGCCGTGGAGCGCCTCGGCTGTGGTTTCCGGCAGGTCTACGGCATGACGGAGGTCGGCGGGCCCTTCGTCACCCTCGGCCCCGACGAGCACCCGGCCCCGGGGACCTCGCCGTCCGCATCCCCTGCGGACGCGTTGTGCCGGCATGTCCGCCCGCGCGGTCGACGAAGCCGGGCGGGAACTGCCCCGCGACGAGATCGGTGAGATCATCGTGCGCGGACCGGGTCTGATGCAGGGCTACTGGAACGACCCCGAGGCCACCCGCGAGATCGTCCTCGACGGCTGGATCAAGACCGGTGACCTGGGCTTCGTCGACGGCGCGGGACGCATCCACCTCGTGGACCGCAGCAAGGACCTCATCATCCGGGCGGGACAGAACGTCTATCCCTCGGAGATCGAGCGCGCCCTGATGTCCCATCCGGCGGTCAGGGACGCCGCGGTCATCGGCATGCCGGACGACGACTACGGCGAGGTACCGCTGGCGTACGTCGTCGCCGCGCCGGACACCGGGCCGCGGAGCTGCTCGCCCATGTCCGGGAGCAGCTCGCGCCCTACAAGCGCCCGCGCCGGGTGGAGTTCATCGAGCAGGTGCCCCGCAATCCCGCCGGGAAGATCGTCAAGAAGCTGCTGCGGGCCTGACGGGTGCGCCCGCCCCGTTCCCGGTCGCAGCGGCCGGCCGTCCCGAAGGCGTGTTCGCCGACGCAGAGGCTGGTCCGTACGCGGAGGCCGCCGCCCGGCCGCACCCGGCGTGGACGGCGGCCGGGCTCGCTCTCGGCGTGGCCGCCGCCTCGGACCCCGGGCCGTACCCGCCGGCCCGGCGGAGGAGGCCGCCGCAGCGGCCATGCCGCCGCGCCGCCGCCGGGAGTTCCTGGCCGGCCGGCTCGCGGCGCGGCGTGCCCTCGGCGCCGTGGGCCTGGACTGCGGGGAGATCCCGCGGTCGGGCCGACTGCCGCTGTTCCCACCGGGCCGGCGGCGTCGATCGCGCACAGCGCGGGTGTCGCGGTGGCCCTGGCCAGGGCGCCGGGCCACGACCTCCCGCTCGGCTGCGACCTGGAACTGTGCCCCTGCCCTCCGGGGCGGCGCGGCTGGTGCTGCGCCAGGACGAGGAGGCGCTGCTGCGCACTCCCGGCCCGGGACGGTGTCGTGGTCGGTGACCTCGCTGTTCTCGGCGAAGGAAGCGGCGTGGAAGGCGCTGCACACCGGGCCCCGGGCGCTGCCGGACGGTGCGCTGCGGAGCCTGCGCGACCTGCGGGCGCGGCCCGCAGCCCCGCCGCCCAGGGGCTCCTGATCGGGACACGGACGGGCCCGGCGCTCGCCGTGCACGTCCATGTGGAGGCGGTCGGCGCGGGCGTCCTCAGTACGGTCCTCGGCTGGGCGCCGCGTTGAGCGGCGGGACCGGTGACCCGGCGCCCCGCCCCGGCTCCGCGCACGGGGCAGGGCAGGGGCGTCGAGGGTTCACGCCCGCGCGTTGACCAGGACCGCCATGTTGCCCGCCGGATGGCGGTTGTCGTGGATGAGCTGGTGCGCCAGTCCGATCTCCTCGAAGCCGAACGTCCGCGACAGGCAGGGGTCCACGTAGCCCTGGTCGATCAGCCGGGTCACCTCGCGGGCCTCACGGGTGCTGGCCACGTGCGAACCCTGCAGCCGCTTCTGCCGCATCCACAGGAAACGCAGGTCCACATCGCCGTTGTAGCCGGTGGTGCCGCCGCAGATGACTACCATGCCTCCGTTCGCGCACAGGTACATCGAGGTGGGAACGGTGTCGGCGCCAGAGTGCTCCAGCACGATCCGCGGGGCCCGTCGCTCGCCGAGCACCTCCCAGAAGCGTCGCCCGAAGGCGCGCGCACCGGTGAGCCAGCGGGCCATCGCAGCCTCGTCGGCCGTGTCCGGCATCCGGCCCCAGTGGTCGAACTCGCGCCGGTCGATCCATCCCCGGGCGCCGAGCTTCATGCAGAACTCGCCGCGCTCCTCGCTGGAGACGACCGCGACGGGGATGCCACCGACGTGCCGCACGAGCTGGATGGCGATGCTGCCGAGGCCACCGGCCCCGCCCCAGATCAGCACCGGGTCGCCGGGCCGGACCACATGCGGTTCCCAGCCGAAGAGCTGGCGGTAGGCCGTGGCGGCCGTGGCCATGTAACAGGCGGACTCCGCCCAGGACAGGCGGGCGGGCCTGGGGTGACACATGTACTCGTCGACGACGGCGAACTGTGCGAAGGAACCGTAGTTCTCCTCGTACCCCACACCCGCTGGGTGTTGGAGAAGACCGGGTCGGCACCGAGGCGGATGTCCTCGGCCGTCTCGTCCCACCGGCAGGCGAGCACGACGACCTCGTCGCCCAGCCGGACGTCCCGCACCTCCTCGCCGACGGCCCACACGATGCCGGACAGGTCGGAGCCACCGATGTGGAAGTCCTCGGTGGCGCCCGCCTTCTGCCGGGCAGCGATCACGTCGATGGGTTGTCCGGTGGCCGCCCAGACGTTGTTGTAGTTGATCCCGGCCGCCATCACCTTGACGAGCACCTGGCCGCGCCCGACGGGGTACGTTGACGACTTCGGTGCGGAAGGCGTCGACGGGCCGCCCGTAGCGTTCGCGGCGGATCAAGGAGGCGTGCATGAGCTTGGGTACGGTGCCCAGCTCGGGGCGTCACCGAGTTCGTAGAGGTCCTGGGGGCGGTCACGGTCACGTGGGGCTCCTGCACGGTGGGGTCCCACTCGGGACGGGGAAGCGGACAAGGGGAGGGGCCGGTCGGTCAGTCGGATGCCTCGCGCAGCGCCTCGGCGACCCGGGCACCGATCAGCGCGAGGGGCTCGGGTTCGGTCATCTCGTAGTGCCCGCACGGCACCCGGTGCTCGTGCAGGGTCCCGTCGACGTGGGGCCGCCAGCTCTCGACCTTGTCCGGCAGCACGGCCAGGTCGCCGGGAACCCGGTGGCCGCCTCCCGGGCGGCGCTGAAGAACAGTGCGTCCCCGCGGAAGACGCCGGGCGCGAAGTGGGGTGCCAGGCACAGGTTGTTGCGCATGACCACGGCGATGGCCTCGGCCTCGGCGCGGGTGACCGGCGAACTCGTCGGATCGGCCGCGAGGCCGGCGTCGATGCGGGCGAGGACGGCCGGCACACCCGGTACCTCGGCGGCTCCCGGTTCGACGGGCAGGCCGGCCACCCTCGTCAGCAGAGCCGCCACCTGCCGTTCGGCCGCCGCGGCGTCGTACTGCGTGCCGTGCGGCTGGGGGCGTCCAGCATGGCCAGCAACTCCACCCGCTCCCCGCTCCTGGAGGGCGCAGGCCATCGCGTGCGCCACGAACCCGCCGTAGGACCAGCCCAGCAGGCGGTAGGGACCTTGCGGTCGCACCTCGCGGACGAGATCGACGTAGGAGGCGACCATGGACGCTGCGTCCGGTGCGGGCGGTCCGGCGCCGTCGAGACCGGCGGCCTGGATGCCGTAGACCGGCTGGTCGCCCCGAGGTGGGGCAGCAGCCCGTGTAACGCCAGGACACGCCCGCTCCGGGGTGGACGCAGAACAGCGGTACGGCGTCGCCCTGGGCCCGCAGCGGCAGGAGGGGCCAGGGCGTTCCCACCGCCGCCCGGCTCCCGCGCCCCGGTGTCATCTGCCGCCGCCAGGAGCCCGACGACGGTGGGCGCGGCCAGCAGGCCGCCGCCGGCACGTCGAGGACGCCGGCCTGACGCAGCCGGCCCGCCAGCAGGACGGCCCGCATCGAGTCGCCGCCCAGGTCGAAGAAGTTGTCCCGGACGCCGATGCCGCCGATGCCGAGGGTCGCCTCCCACAGACGGGTCACGGCCTCTTCGCGTGCGGTGCGCGGGGCACGTGCCCGGTCGTCAGACGGGGTCGCGGGGCGAGGGCCGGCCCGGCGTCCGCCGCCGCGGCCCCGGCGTCCGGCACGCCGGAGGCTGTACGGGCCCCAGGGGCGTCGATCCAGTGGCGGTGCCGTTCGAAGGCGTACGGGGCAGTGGCGCGGGCCGGGCATGCCCGGCACCTCGGGCAGCGCGGTGTCCACGCCCGCGCTCCACAGCCGGCCCAGCGCCTCGGCGAGGACGAACCCGTCGCCGGCGTCGGCCCTGGCGTGCCGCATGGTGGTCACCGTCACCGGGTGTGCTCCGCGAGCCGGGCGGCGGCGAGCTTGGTGAGGGTGTCGCCCGGCCCGATCTCCACCAGGACGGGCCGGCGTTCCCACAGGGCGCTGACGCCGTCGGCGAACCGTACGGTCTCCCGGGTGTGGTCGATCCAGTGCCGGACCGAGGTCGCCTGCGCGTCGGTGATCCAGGTGCCGGTGACAGTGGTGACGAACGGGATCCGCGGCGGGCGCAGGGTGACGCCGCGCAGGTGCTTCTCGTACGTCTCCAGCAGCGGGTCCAGGACGTGGGAGTGGGCGGCGGCCGGTATGCGCAGCCGGCGGAACGGGATTCCCCGTCGGGTGAGTTCAGCCTCGAAGCGTGCGACAGCGTCCTCGTAACCGGCCACGGTGCAGGCCGCGGGCTGTTCACCGCACCGAGGGACAGTTCTCCGTCGAGCAGCGGCAGCACCTCCTCAACGGGAGCCGCCACGCCGACGGTCGCGCCGCCCGCCGCGCGGATGAGGCGGATGCGTTCGGTGACCAGCGGCAGCATCTCGTCGAGGTCGATCACTCCGGCCAGACAGGCGGCCGTGTACTCGCCCAGCGAGTGGCCGATGAGGGCGTCCGGCGCACCCTGCCGCCATGAGAGTGCGGGCCAGGGCGTATTCGGTGACCACCAGGGCGAGGAACGTAGCCGTGTCGTCGGTCGGCCGGCGGTCGAACAGGGTGTCGCGCAGGTCGACGCCAAGGACGGGACGCAGGATGCGCGCGCAGGCGTCGACGGTGTCGCGGTAGACGTCGTGGTCGCGGTACAGCTCCGCGCCCATGCCGGGTACTGGGTGCCGCCGCCCGGCAGCAGGAACGCCACCCGGGCGGGCTCGTCCGGCGGGGTGGCGTGCCGGGCACGGCGCCGCGCAGCGCCGACAGGGCCTCCTCGCGGGAGGCGGCGGTCACGGTCAGGCGGTGACGCAGCGCGGGCCGGTCGGCGCGCAGGGAGTGCGCGACGTCCTCCAGGCGGAGTTCCGGCCGCCTCTCCAGGTGGCGGGCGAGTGCCTCGGCCTGGCCGCGCAGGGCTCCGGCCGTGCGCGCGGACAGGGCAGCACCAGACGGCGGTCGGCCGCGGGCGGGCGGGCCGCAGGGGCGGTCCCTCCTGAAGGATGACGTGGGCGTTGGTGCCGCCGATGCCGAAGGCGCTGACCGCGGCCCGCCGGGTGCTCGCCCGCAGGCCACTCCTCCAGTGCGGTTGGCACCCGGAACGGGCTGGCGGCGAAGTCGATGTGCGGGTTGGGCTGCCCGAAGTGCAGGCTCGGCGGGATCTGCCGGTGTTCCAGGGCGAGGACGGCCTTGATGAACCCCGCGATGCCCGCAGCGGCTCCGAGGTGGCCGATGTTGGTCTTCACGGAGCCGAGGGCGCAGTGACCGCGGCGCTGCGTGGACTGCCCGAAGGCCTCTGTGAGCGCGGCCACCTCGATCGGGTCGCCCAGACGCGTGGCCGTGCCGTGCGCCTCGACCAGGCCGATGGTTCCGGCGTCGGTCATCGCCTGGGCCTGCGCCGCGAGGACGACCTCGGTCTGGCCGATGGCGCTGGGAGCGCTGAAGCCGACCTTGCGGCGTCCGTCGTTGTTGACGGCGCTGCCCCGGACGACGGCGCGGATGCGGTCGCCGTCGGCGAGGGCGTCCTCCAGCCGTTTGAGGACGACGGCGCCGACGCCGTCGCCGGAGGAGGTGCCGGCCGCGTCCTCGGCGAACGCGCGGCAGTGTCCGTCGGGCGAGAAGGGTCCGCCCGGCACGTAGCGGTAGCCGAGCGCCGCCGAGGGTTGAGGAGACCGCGGCGGCGAGAGCAGTGTCGCACCGGTGGTCGAGCAGGTCCTGGCAGGCGGTGTGCACGGCGACGAGCGCGGTGGAGCAGGCCGTCTGCAGCGACATGCTCGGTCCGGTCAGCCCCAGTTCGTAGGAGACGCGGGTGGCGAGGGTGCCCAGGGAATTGGCGGTGGCCGCGTGTACGAGTTCCACCGATCCGGGTTGCCCGGCGTATCGCGGGTGCACGTGGGCCGGGTAGTAGCGGCTGTCGCCGCTCCCGGCGTAGACGCCGAACGTGCCGGTCGCGGCGCCCGCGCCGAGGCACGCCGCGTCCTCCAGGGCGTGGTAGGCCGTCTCCAGCAACAGCCGCTGCTGGGGGTCGATGACGGCCGCCTCGGCGGGGTATAGCCGAAGAACCCGGAGTCGAAGCGGTCGATCCCTCGATGACCGACGCCATGCGGACCAGGGTGGGGTCGTCGAGGTCGCGCTCGGCGCCGCCGGCGGCCAGGAACTCCTCGTCGGTGACGGGCCGCACCGACTCGCGTCCCGCGGCCAGGTTGTCCCAGAACGCGTCCAGGTCGTCCGCGCCAGGGAAGCGGCCCGCCATGCCGATCACGGCTACTGCCGGTTCGTCCTCGTCCTGCGGTCCCGTGGTCTCAGGCATGGCCCTGGTCCTTCCCGTGCCGTGCGGAGCGGCGGGCGCGGGCCGCGCTGCCGCTGGGCCCTTTCCTTGGCGTGGTCCAGGCCGCTGGGCCCGGTTCCGGCGGTTCCCGGTGGCGCCTGCGGGTCCGCTGTCAGCGGGCGTCGGCGGCCCCGGTGCGGTCAGGGATGCCAGGTGGCGGGCAAGGGCGCGCACGGTGGGTGGGCGAACAGCCCGACGACGGGCAGTTCGCACCCGAACTCCCGGTTGACGGCGCTCTGGGCGGCGACCAGGAGCAGCGAGTTGCCTCCCAGGTCGAAGAAGTTCTCGTCCGGGCCGACCCGGTCCCGGCCCAGCACGTCGCGCCACAGGCCGGCGAGCCGGCTCTCCAGCGCCCGCAGCCGCTCCCCGGCCTCGTCGTCGGAGGGCGTCGTCGGCCGCTCGGCGCCGCCGGCCGCGCGCAGCACCCAGTGGTCGCCGTCGGTGGCGTGGGCGGCGGAGCGGTACAGCGCGCCGAGGTCCGTGCCCTCCGCCAGGGCGAGGCGTCCGGCCAGTCGCCGCACCTGCCGGACCGGTTCGAGGACGTGACTGCGGACCCAGGGACGCTGCGGTCGGCGCCGATCAGAAGGTGGGGTTCGTCCAGGGTCCGGGCGAGGTCGAAGGAGCGCAGTGCGGTGGCGGTGTCCAGGACGCGGTAGCCGCGGGCCTCGGTGAGCGGGGCGAGCTGGTAGCCGCTGCTCATGCCGCGCTCGCGCCACATGCTCCAGGCCAGGCTCTGTCCGGGCAGTCCGAGCGCGCGGCGATGCAGGACGAGCGCGTCGAGGTAGGCGTTGGCCGCGGCGTAGGCGGTGTTCATGGCGCCGCCGAAGTAGCCGTTGACGGAGGAGAAGGTGACGAAGGAGCCGACCGGGTGGTCCGCGCTCACTCGGTGCAGGGTCAGGGCGCCCGCACCTTGGCGTCCAGGGCCGTGCGCCAGGTCGCGGGTCCAGTTCGGCCACGGGCGTTCGACGAGTGCCCTGCCAGGTGCGTGACGGACACCAGGGAGCGCCCCAGTGCTCGGCGGCCGCGGCGACGGCTTCCCGCACCTGCCGTTCGTCGGTCACGTCGGCGCGCGCGTACCGGACCTCGCCGGACTCCCGCAGCCGCCGGTAGGACTCAACGAGGGCGGCCGGGGCCCGCCGGCGGCCAGGTGTTCCGGCCAGGTGTCCTCCGGGGGCAGGGGCGTCCGGCCGAGGATGAGGAGCAGGGTGCCGGGCGTGCGCAGAAGGTGGGCGGCGATCTCGGTGCCGACACCGCCCAGCCCCCGCTGACCAGGTGGAAGCCGTCGGAGGCGGGCGGATCGGTGGGGAGCGCCGGCTCGGGCAGTGGGGCCAGCCGGCGTACCAGGCGCCGTCCGCCACGGCGGGCGACCTCGGTGTCGGCGGGGTGCCTGCCATGTCGGCGAGCAGCAGAGGTACGGGGTCTTCGTCGCCTCGTGGGTCGAGGTCCAGATGGACGCACCGCAGCCCGCCCAGTTCCTCGCGCAGCGACTTCAGAACCGCGCTGGCCATGGCGTGTACGGGGAGGGACGGTCCTCGGCGGTGATCGCCTGGGCGCCGGCCGTCACGTACAGCAGATCGGTCCGGTGCGGGCCGCCGGGCCGGTCCGCGAGGGCCCGGGCGAGGGCGAGCAGGGATCGCGCCCGCTCTCCGCGGCTTCGGAGGCTTCGGTGTCAGCGGCGTGCAGCGCGCCGAGGTGCACGATGGCGTCGACCGGCCGGCCGTCGGCGTCCAGAGCCCTCAACAGTGCCCTGTGGTCGGCTTCGTCGGTAAGGCGGATGTGGTGACGGGCGGCGTTCTGCCGGGCGTACGACGCCCCGTCGGTGGCCTCAGTGCACAGTCCGCCGTCGGCGCGCAGGGCCCGCGCGAGGTGTCCGGCGATCTCCTGTGTGCGGGGATCGCTGCCCGTGAGGACGAGGGTGTGGCGGCCTGCCGCCGATGCCCGCGGAGGTGCTGGGCGGCTCGCTGCCACACCGGCCGGAGGAAGAAGTCGGGAAGGGTCGCGGCCGTCCCCAGCAGGAGCTGGGCCTCGCGCACCGCGTCGTCGAAGGCGCCCGCCTCGAAGCTCTTGCGGAGCTTGGTCCGCTGGATCTTGCCGATCTCGGTCTTGGGGATGGCGTCGGCGGCGACGGGGACGAGGAAGGCGGGCTGATACCGATCTCCCGGGTCACCTTGCCGGCGATCTCCCGCAGCGCGGTGGCGGGATCGTGCTCCGGGCGAGGTGGACGAACAGGGCCAGTTCGTCGGTGGTCGCCGTCGGTCCTGAGCGCACGGCGCAGGCGGCGGTGTAACTGCGGACGGTGTACGGCAGCGCCTCGACGCAGGCCTCGATCTCGTGGCTGTAGTGGTTGACGCCGTTGACGATGATCACGTCCTGGCACGGCCGGTGATGTACAGCTCGCCGGCGCGCAGAAAGGCCAGGTCGCCGGTGTCGAACCAGCCGTCGTCGGTGAACGCCTCGGCGTCGGCCGCCGGGTTGTCGTGGTAGCCCTCGGTCACGGAGGTGCCGCGGACCTGAAGCCGGCCGACGTCGCCCTCGGCGAGCAGGGTGTCGTGCTCGTCGACGATGCGCATGGCGAAGCCGGGATAGGGCAGGCCGCAGCTCACGAACGCCTCGTCGGTGCCCGGTGGTTCGGCCGGCAGTACGGCGTCGGTGACCACCGAGCAGGTCTCCGACATGCCCCAGCCGGGGTGCATCACATCCTGCGGCAGTCCGAACGGCTTCAGTGTGTGCAGGAAGCGGCGGGCGGCGGCGGCCACCACGACCTCGCCAGCGTTCATCACCAGCCGCATCGGTGTCAGGTCCCACTCGCGGTCCCGGAAGCGGTCGGCGTGCTCGGCCAGCAGTCCGAAGGCGAAGTTGGGCGCCCAGGTGATGGTGGCCCGGTGCCGGTGGGCGAGGTCCATCCAGCGCGGCGGGTCCTGCAGGATCCACGATGTCGGCGCGTGGACCTGCCGGCAGCCCAGGTACACGTCGCGCAGGTGGAACATCACCACGCCGGTGACGTGGTCGAGCGGGATCCAGTTCAGGGAGACGTCTTCCGCGCCGAGCCCGTTCAGGTCGGCGGTGGCGGCGGACCGGGTCAGCACGTTGTGGTGGGTCAGGCGAACAGCCTTGGGCAGGCCGGTGCTGCCGGACGTCATCAGCATCAGGATGAGGTCGTCGGGCCGGGCGGCGTACCAGTCGCGGTCCTCGGGCGCGCCCGCAGCGCGTCCGCCGTCGTCAGCCGCAGACCGGGCCAGTCCTGACGTGCCGCCAGGTCGCGCAGGCCGGCCTCCAGGGCCGGGGAGCACACCGTCCAGGGCCGGCCGAGCATCCGCCAGATGCCCTCCAGTTTGGTGAGCGCCGCAGAGGGGTGGCGTAGGAGGTGGGGATGGTCAGCGGAACGGCGACGAGGCCGCCGAGGACGCACCCCACAGCACGGCCAGGAAGTCCTCGGTGGCGTCGCACTGGAGGATCACCCGGTCGCCGGGGCGCAGGCCGGCCCGCCGCAGCCCGCGAGGACGCGGGATGCCTCCGCGACCAGGGACGCGTAGTCGCGCCGCGTCTCGCTGCCGTCGGCGTGCACATGGACGATGTCGCCGTGGTCGCGTTCGGCTGCGCGGATGAGTGCCTGGGCCCAGCCGGACACGGTCGGCCCGGTCAGCTCCGGTCCCTCGCTGAGCGCCGGGACGGTCCCGGCCGTCGTCGTGCCGGCCGGCCGGCCGGTGCCGGCCGAGTGGTGCGGCGCAGGGTGCCGGCGTGCCGGCGGCCCAGTTCCTCCGGGCGGCCTCCACCGCGACCTCGGCCGTGCGGACGCCGGAGACGCCGGCGAGGTGCCGGCGCCAGGAGTCGGCGGCGGCGGCGTCGACGAGGGCAGGGCGCGCAGCGCACCGGTGTCGACCGCTCCGTCGTCGGTACGAGGCAGAGTGTTGACCGCCGTGACGCGGACAGCGCCGTGGCCGGCCTCGTCGAGGATCCGCTCGACGCGCTCGGCGGCGTCCGCGCGGCCCGGCACCACGTACAGGTGCGGCGGCGCGCCGCCGGAGCCGGCCAGGGCGACCGCGTCGCGGATGCCGGGTACGGACAGGGCCGTGTCCGTCACCTCGGCGGCGTCGGGCCCGCGGACCGCGGCCGGGGTGCGCGGGGCGGAGCGGGAGGTCACCGATCCTGCGGTCCGGGTCCGCGCACACCGCGCGCAGCAGTTCCCGCAGGCAGCGGGCGAACTCCTCGGCGGTGGCGGCGTCGTACAGCTCCGTGGCGTACTCGATGTGCAGGTCGAGCCCGCCGGCCCCGCTGTCGCCGTGCCGCTCCAGGACGTCCACGAACAGGTCGAACTTGGCGGTGCGGGTGGCGGTGGGCCGCAGTGCTACCTCGTGCTCCTCCAGCCGGAGCACGGCGGGTTCGTTGTTCTGCAGGGCCAGCATGACCTGGAACAGCGGGTGGCGGCCGGGTGCGCGCCGCGGGTTCAGCTCTTCCACCAGCCGGTCGAAGGGCAGGTCCTGGTGATCCAGCGCCGCCAGATCGTGTGGGCGCACCCTGGCCAGCAGTTCCCGGAACGTGGGATCGCCGGAGGTGTCGGCGCGCAGGACGAGGGTGTTGGTGAGCAGACCGATCAGTTGGTCCAGGGCGGGTTCGGAGCGGCCCGCGACGGGGTTCCGACGACGATGTCCTTGCCCGCTCCGCACCGGGTCAGCAGAGCGCTCACCGCGGCGTGCAGCACCATGAAAGGCTGACGCCCTCGCGCTCGGCCAGGTACAGCAGGTCCCGGTGGAGGGCCGTGTCCACGGTCTCGGTGACATGGGCGCCGTCACCGCGCGGGGACGCGGGCGGGCCGGTCGCCGGGCACCGTGCACGCCTCGGGCAGACCGGCCAGCGCCCGGCGCCAGTGGGCGGTCAGCCGCTCCAGTTGTCCCGCGCCGTCGGGGTCGGGAGCGAGCAGGGCGCGCTGCCAGCCGGCGAAGTCGGCGTACTGCACCGGCAGCGGGTCCCGGACGGGGCCCGGCCCGCGCGCGCGCCGCGTAGGCGGCGGCCAGGTCGTCGGCGAGGGGCGCAGCGACCAGCCGTCGGCCGCGCTGTGGTGGAGTACCAGCAGCAGCGTGCGTTCCTCCCCGCCCCGAACAGCCAGGCGGCCATGGGGTTCTCGCCGGTCAGGTCGAAGCGGTGCCGGAGGCCGCGGCGACGTGGGCGGCGATCTCGTCGGCGGGCAGTCCACCCGGCGCAGCCGGGGCGCGACTCCTCCGGCGGCAGAACGCGCTGACGGGCGCGCCGTCCCGCTCGGCGAACACCGTGCGCAGGCTCTCGTGCCGGCAGACGAGGTCGCCGAGCGCGGCGTGCAGCGCATCGGCGTCCACGGTGGGGCCGAGCGGCACGATCAGCGGGATGTTGTACGTGGCCGCGGCGTCGTCGAGCCGGTGCAGGAACCACATACGTTCCTGGGCGTAGGACAGCGGGACTGATTCGGGACGGTCGACGTCGCCGAGTGCCGGGCGGTCGGGAGCCGTACCGGGCCGGTCGGCCAGCCGCTGCGCGAGCATCGCCGGTGTCGGGCCGTCGAACAGGGCACTGATCGGCACCTCGGCCCCGGTCGAGTGCCGCAGTCGGGCCAGCAGCCGGGTGGCGAGCAGCGAGTCGCCGCCGAGGTCGAAGAAGTTGGCGTCGGCGCCCACCGTGTCACGGGCAGCCGCAGCACGTCCTCGTACAGGGCGCACAGCAGTGCCTGCCGGGGGTGCGGGGCGGGCGCCGGCCGCGGCGGCGGTGAAGTCGGGCGCGGGCAGGGCGTCGGTGTCGAGCTTGCCGTTGGCGGTCAGCGGGAGCGCGTCGACGCCGACGCAGACGGCGGGGACCATGTGGTCGGGCAGGTGCGTGGCGGCGTGGGCACGCAGTTCCGCGGGTCGGTCGGCACCTGCCCGGCGGACACCGTGTAGGCGACGAGCTGCTGGGCGCCGTTGTCGGCCCGGCGTACGACGACGGCGGCCCGGGAGACCTGCGGGTGGGCGGCGAGGACGGCTTCGATCTCGCCCGGCTCGACGCGGAAGCCGCGCAACTGGACCTGCTGGTCGGCCCGGCCCAGGTATTCGAGGGTGCCGTCGGCGCGGCGGCGCGCCAGGTCGCCGGAGCGGTACATCCGGCAGCCGGGCGGTCCGAAGGGTCGTCGAGGAACCGCTCGGCGGTCAGCTCGGGCCGGCCGAGGTACCCGGTGGCCACTCCGACGCCGGCCACGTACATCTCGCCGACCGCGCCCGGCGGCACGGGCCGGCCCGAGGGGTCGAGAAGGTGCACCCGCAGGTCCGCCAGCGGCCTGCCGATGACGCTCGTCCGGCGCTCGTCCGTCAGATCGGCCGGGGTGACGCGGTGGTGGGTGACATGCACGGTGGTCTCGGTGATGCCGTACATGTTCACCAGTGCCGGGCTCTCGAGACCGTGCCGGTCGGCCCAGGGCCGCAGGCGCTCGGGACGCAGGGCCTCACCGCCGAGGACGACGTGGCGCAGGGTGCTCGTGCGGTCCGGGCCGGCTCCGGGCTGCTGCTCGCCGTCGGCCTCCACGAGCTGCTCGAAGGCGGACGGCGTCTGGTTGAGCACGGTCACGCCCTCACGGTGCAGCAGTCGCAGGAAGTCGTGGGGCGAGCGGCTGACGGCATGGGGACGACGACGAGCCGACCGCCGTGCAGCAGAGCGCCCCAGATCTCCCACACCGAGAAGTCGAAGGCGTAGGAGTGGAACAGCGTCCACACGTCGTCCTGGCCGAAGTCGAAGTGCTCGGCCGCGGCGGCGAAGAGGCGGACGACGCCCGCGTGTGCGACAGGGACGCCCTTGGGGCGGCCGGTGGAGCCGGAGGTGTGGATGATGTACGCGATGTCCGACGGGCTCGTCGGGCCCCGCCGGTCGGCATCGGTCAGCCGTCCGGCGGGCCGGCCGCGAGGTCCGCCTCGACGGCGGGGTCGTCCAGGACGATGGCGGGGACGTCACCGGTGAGGTGTCGGGCGAGACCGGTCTCGGTGACAAGGAGGGCGGGGCCACGTCGTCCATGACCAGCCGCAGGCGTTCCGCCGGGTGGCCGCCGTCCAGAGGAGGTAGGCGGCGCCGGTCTTGAGGACCGCCAGCAGGGCGGGCAGCAGCCGCAGGCCCCGGGCAGGGCCAGCGCCACCACCCGGCCCGGGCCCGCGCCCCGCTCGGCCAGCAGCCGTGCCAGGCGGTTGGCGCGGGCGTCGAGTTGCGCGTAGGTGAGCCGTTCGCCCTCGTGCGTGAGAGCGACGCGCTCCGGCCGGGCCCTGACCTGCCGCTCGAACAGCTCGGTGAGGGTGGCGGTGACCGGGAGGTCCCGCACGGGAGCGTCACGCGGGTGCTCACCGGGCAGCAGCAGCTCCAGGCCCGCCACGGGTGTCGTGGGCGGGGCCTCGGCCAGTCGGCGCAGGAGAGCCAGGAAACGGTCGCGGTGCAGGCCGAGTTCGTCCTCGTCGTACAGTGCGGGTTGGCGTCGAAGGCCAGCCACAGCCCGCCGGGGCCGGGGCCGGGTCGTACCGAGATCTGGAGGTCGTCGACGGCGCCACCGGAGAGGTGGTGCCAGGTGGCCGGGCTGCCGCCGAAATCGAGGGACTCGGTGAACGGGACGATGTTCAGCACCGGCCCGTACAAGCGGCGGCCGGTCCCCAGCGCGTTCAGATCGCGGCGGATGAACTCGCTCCGGTACCGCTGGTGCCGCCGCAACCGCGTGAGCTCACCGGCGACCGTCCGGACCAGGTCGGCGACCGCGGTGCCGGGGCCGACGGCCACGCGCAGAGGCAGGACGTCGGAGGCGGTGCCCGGCGTTCGCAGGGCGGCGCTGCCCAGCCGGCTCATCGTGGCCATGCCCAGCACGAGGTCGTCGGCGCCGGTCATGCGGTGCAGGTAGGCGGCGAAGGCGGCGGTCAGCAGGTCGGTGCGCGTGGCGCCGAGCCGGGCGGCGGCATCCGACAGGGCCTGCACGTCGGAGCTCCCCAGTTCCGCGGTGCGGCGTAGGAACGGGGCGACGGGCGGGTGGGCGCGGCGCGTGAGCCGCGCGGGCTCGGGCAGTCCGGCCAGTTGCCGCGACCAGTACGCCCGGTCGCGCTCGCAGCGCTCGGAGGCGAGGTAGGCCGCCTCCTCCGTCCGGAGCCTGCTCACGGGCGCGAAGACGGTCAGGGCAGGTTCGGTCCCCGCTGCCAGCGCGTTGTAGGTGTCGGCGAGGCGGCGGCCGAGGAGTTTGTAGCTGTAGCCGTCGAGCAGGATGTGATGGGCAGTCAGCAGCCAGAGATGCCGGTCGGGGGCGAGGGTGAGCAGAGTGTGCGAGAAGAGCGGGCCCTTGTCCAGGTCCACCGGCGTCGCGAGGTCCGCGCGGACCCGCTCCCAGGCAGCGGCCTCCGGGTCGTCGGCGTCCCTCACGTCGATCCGCCGCAGCGCCCAGTCGTGCGCGTCCGGCGCCCGTTGGCAGCGAGGGCCGTCGTCCGTGTCGAGCAGACGCAGGGCGAAGGTGTCGGCCTCGCCCACGGTCCGGCGCAGAGCCGTCTCGAACAGGCCGGTGGCGAGGGGCCGTGGATCTCCACCGCCTCCGCGGTGTTGTGGGCGGCACCGTCGGACGCGAGCCGCCCGGCGTACCAGAGTCCCTCCTGGGCGCCGGACAGCGGCTGGTGGTCGTCCTCGCGAGGTGATCCCTCGTGGAGTGACATGGCACAACCCTCACGTGGCAGGTCGAGACGTCCCGGCCGGGACGGTCCGGTCGGGCGGAACGGGGGCGCGTGAACAGGGGCGCGTAACGGGCGATGCGGCTTCGGCCCGCAGGATCGGTACGGGAGCCGTCCGCACGCCGGGAGCGTGAGGCCGGTGCGGTCCCACCGCCGGTCCCGCAGGTGCCCCAAGACTCCGTCGGGCGGCGGACTCGATCAAGCCCGTACCGGGCCCAGCTACGGAAATCCAGGTATCTCACTGGAGAAAGCGGGAGCCGGGATAGTGCTGTCCCGGGCGGATTCCAGGGAAATCCCGCAACTTCTCTCCGGCGGTCCGCGCGTCCGCCGCCGGCGACGCATCCTCGGACGGGCGTCCAGCATGTGCGCCTGGCAGTGCCGCGCCGTCACCCGGTCGTGGGCAGGCGCGGAGGTCGACGAGAGGAAGGCTGACGGTATGCACCGTGCGTTGTGTCCGGTCGAGACGCTGTATGTCGCACAGCGAAGCAGGGGTGCTCTTCTGCACCCTGCGCGGACAGGTGGACGCGGGGCGCTGTCGGCGGCGTTCGACGCCGTCACACAGACCAGTCCGACGCTGCGCTCGCGCATCGCGCCGGACGGCCGGGGCTTCGCGCTGCACCTCCTCACCGAGAGCGAGCGGCCCCGGCTGATCACCCGCACCGGCCATGAGGACGCCCGCAGGGCTGAGTTGAACGCACCTCTGCCGGTCGGGGCCACTCGTCCGCGCGGTCCTGGTGAGCACACCGGAAGGCGACCGCCATCTGTTCGTCCTCGCCGTGGACCACACGATCTCCGACGGGCACAGCATCATCGCCCTGCACAACACCGTCTGGGAGCACTACCGGGCCCTGGCCGAGGGCGGCGCGGACGACCAGGAGGCCGTCGCGGCCGGCGAGGTCCGGAAGGATTCCGCGGCCGCTCCCGCTGGCCGCGCCCCGTCAGTGAACTGCTGCCCGACGCCGATCCGGTGGCCGTCGCCGCCTACCTGGAACGGCGCGTCGAGGAGACACAGCGACACCCCGTCCAGCTCCTGCCCTACGACGTGCCACGACCGGCCGCCGACGGCTCGGAACCGACCGCCGACGGCCGTATCGAAGTGTGCCGGTTGACGCTCGACGAGGAGCGCACCGACCGGTTGCGGCGGACCGCGCGCGAGGCGGGCCTGTCCGTCCACTCCTCGTCGCCGCCTCGCTGCTCACGACAGCACGGGGACGCCTGGAGGGCGACGGTCCCCGCACCCTCGGCTGTCTGTCCCCGTGGATCTGCGATCCCGGCTGTCCCTCCGCTGCCCGCCGCTGTCATGGTGCCGGCCGTCACCGCCCACCTGCAGAGCGTCGATGTCGCCGGGGACACCGACCCGATGGTGCTGGCGCGTACCGTCCACACGCGGCTGCGCGATTCCATCGCCCGCGCGGACCAGGAGAATGAGCTGCGGATCACGACGGAGGTCCCCGGAACCCGGCGCTGCAGACGGCCACCGTGATCGCCACGAACATGGGGTTGTGGCCGGGCCCCGACTGCCGGCCGGGCTGCACGCCACCGACGTCCGGCTGGTACCGGCCCGTGAGAACTACTTCCCGCAGGCGGGCGCAGTCCCTCATGGCGTGCATCGTCTCCTTCGAGGGAGGCTCGCCATCGAGTTCCCCACTCCACCGCCTGCTTCAGCCCCGCCTTCATGCGGGCTTTCCGCGACGACGTCCTCGCCCGGCTCCTCGTCCTCGCGGAGGCCTGCGCACCCGCACCCGCGATCGCCCGGTGAGGACGGCCACCCAGCCCACCGTGCCTGCCCTAAGGAGCGCTCCCCGTATGAGCACCGTCAGCGGTATCCCCACCGCCCTCGCGTTACTGCCCCGGGCACAGGCGGGTGACGAGCAGGCGATGAACCACCTGCTGACCGGGATCACACCGTACGTCGCCCGTCTCTGCAGGTCCGTCGCCCGCGACGACGGCGCCGACGCCACGCAGGAGGCGCTCTTCGCCATCTACCGCGGCCTGCCCACCCTGCGCGAGCCGGCCGCGTTCTACGGCTGGGTGCGTGCGGTCACGCTGCGCGAGGCCGTCCGCACCGCCAAACGCGCGGGAGACGAGGCGACCCACCTGCGGGTCGACGCGGGACAGGAAGCGAATCCCCTGGACGCCGTGCACATCAGCGATGTACTGGAACGGCTCTCCACTCCCCACCGGCAGGTGCTACCCTGCGCGCCTACGGGCTCAACGAGGAGGAGATGGCGCAGGTCCTCTCCCTGCCGGTGGGGACGGTGCGGTCGCGTCTGCACCGGGCCCGCCGCCGCTTCCGGGAGGCCTGGCTGCCCTCGGCCGCCTGAAAGTCCGCCGGTTCGGACCAGGTGCCGGATGGGCTTGATCCGCTTTGACGGACATTCGAGGTCTGGGGTTCAGCCCCGGGAGGATGTCCATCATGGAGAGCATGGGGAAGAAGAAGCCTCGCCGCCCTCGTCGTTCGTTCACGCCGGAGTTCAAGGCCGAGATCGTCGGACTGTGCAGACGAGGCGACCGCTCGGTCGGACAGGTTGCCAAAGACTTCGAACTGACCGAGACCGCGGTGCGGGACTGGGTGAAGCAGGCCGAGATCGACGCGGGCGAGCGCAACGGGCTGACCAGCAGTGAGCGAGAGGAACTGGCCGCGTCGCGGCGGGAGAACCGCAGGCTGCGTGAGGATGTCGACGTCCTCAAGCGAGCCACAGCCCTCTTCGCGAAGGAGACCCGGTGACGGTGCACCCGTTCATCGAGGCGGAGAAGCAGGCAGGTCACAGCGTCAAACGGGCGTGTGAGCCGATGAAGGTCTCCCGGACTGCTTTCTATGCCCATCGCTTCGATCTGCCCGGCTCTCGTGCGGTGCGGGATGCCGAGCTGACCGAGCAGATCACCGAGGTCCATGCGAAATCACGCGGAACCTACGGGGCCCCACGCGTACATGCCGTGCTCAAGCGCGAGGGCGCCGGGCGCGGCCCTCGTCGCGTCGCACGACTGATGCGAGCCGCCGGACTGCGAGGCCGGCACCGCCGACGACGGCACGTGACCACGATCCCCGATCCCAGCGCTGCATTCCGTCCCGACCTCATCGTCCGGGACTTCCAGCCCGACCACAACGGGCTCGATGCCCGCTGATGCGGCGACATCACGTATGTCCCGACAGAGGAGGGCTGGCTCTATCCGGCCACGGTCACCGACATCACCTCCCGGCGCGTAGTCGGCTGGGCAACCGCCGATCACCTGCGGACCGAGCTGGTTGCCGAGGCGCTGACAGCCGCCTGCCGACAGCGTCGCCCCACCCATCCCGTGATCTTCCATTCGGACCACGGCTGTCAACACACCAGCCGGCAATTCGCCTTCCTGGCAGCACAGTTCGGGGCCATGCTGCCGGTCGGCCGCACCGGACAGTGCCGGGATAACACGCTCGCAGAGTCGTTCCTCTCGACCATCAAACGCGAACTGCTCGGCACCTCCGCCCGGCCCAGCCGGGCCACCGCCGCACCGCGATCTTCGATTTCATCGAAGGCCGGTAAAACTCGCACCGACTGCACAGCAGCCTCGGCTACCTCAGCCCCGCCGAGTACGAGACCGCACTCACAGGTCTGACCACCACACCAGTGGTGTCCGTCAAAGCGGAACAAGCTCAGAGGATCTTCTCGTCCTCGATGTTGCCGGGGAGTCTACGAAGACGTACTCGTACTGTTCCAGCGACTTCAGCCGAGCCAGATCCTCTGGCTTGTCGTGGCACTGGTGGAAATCAAAGGGAGCTGCTCTTCGTCCACCCGGTCCGACCACCAGACCGCAGAGGCTTGCGGGTCAGTGGAAACGACCAGGACTTGGCTCTGTTCCGAGCGGATACCGAGCGCCTGACCAGCGATTGCAGCGAGGTTGACCGTATTGGTGGTCTTCCCCACGCCGCCCTTCTCGTTCACGAACGCGATTACGCGTGCGATGTTGAACTCCTCGGGCCCGTCCATTTCCTGGACTCTCCGGTACTCCGGGCCACGGGTAACTATCCCAGACCAGACAGCAGACCAAGTCCTGTGAGAGACGCGGCGCGTCGTTCTCCTCACCGCGCCACACCCGGAGCGAGAGGACGGGGCGTGCGGTACTGGTACCGGTAAACACCTACCTGTACCTCCGGATTCACCGGCCCCGACCTGCCGCCGGGGCCGGTGGTGCGGTAGCTCCCGGCTTACCCCGCACTTGCGCCGGATCAGGTGCCGCTAGGGACGCCCAGTTCGTGGGCCGGGACCACCGAGTGCTGCGGACACGGTGAACCGCATCGGTGCGGTGGCCGATCAGTCGGTGTGTTCGGTGGACATCAGTAGTGGGGCACCATGTAGACGGTCTCAGCTGGGTTTCCGGGGAGGGTACCCAGCTGAGACCGGTCATCCGGGGCAGTCGCAGGCAAGCTCGGCATCCACGCCCAGGCGGGGCTCACCGGGTGCTACGTCCATGCGGTAGCAGGCGGTCCATCCTGATGGATACGGCACGTCGTACACGTACTGCACGGCCACACCGACCAGGCCAGTCTCTTCAGCCACCTCGCGGGCCACCGCGTCCTCCGGTGACTCGCCGGGCTCGATGCCGCCTCCCGGCAGAGTCCAGTACTCCTGGCCGTCGTGGCGACCCGAAGGGCCCTTGCCTCGCTCACGCACCATCAGGACGTGTCGGTCCCGAATGATCACCGCTGCCACCCGCTGCCTGCTTGTCACAGGGCCATCATGACGGTGCTGCACCGCTCTCGGAGCTGCTTCGCGCCTCGCAGAGATTGAGCGGAGCGACCGAAGCGGGGAGCCGGGGAGGACATGATGGCTGCCGGAGAGCGATGACATTCGCTGGCCGGACCGGAGCCGCTTCCCGCCTGGTGGGCGCTGGGGAAGAAATTCGGCCGCTGCTCCGCCTGGCGGGACGTACGGCTGATCGGCCTTTCCTTGCAGTTCAGGGCCGTGTGGCGTGGTCTCCATGATGGATATCGCGATCATTCGAGCCGGTCAGATGTACCGCTACTACCTGCGCCAGGTCGTCGTCGGCGACGGCCGCCGCCCGGCTCGCACGCCGCTGCGCGAGGCTCAGGAGGAGGCCGGTTTCCCGGCCGGGCGATGGATGGGCCGCGGCCTGGCCGTGCTCGGGCTGACGCGGGGAGGAGGAGGTCACCGAGAGCCAGCTGCGGAACCTGTTCGGCAGCGGGGCCGGCACCCGTACGCGGACCGCATCGAGGCCGAAGAGTTCGCCGCGGGAAGTCCCCGAAGCAGGCGGTGCGAGCCGGCGCTCTCGGGCGCCGGGTGACGGTTACCGGGTTCGATCTCGTCTTCCGGCCGCAGCCGACGATCTACCTGCTGTGGGTGCTGGGTGATGACGAGGCCCGGCGGGTGATCGAGGCCGCACACGAGCGTGCGATCGAGCGGGTGCTGGAGTGGATCGAGGACGAGGCGGCGGTGATCCGGTACGGCAAGGACCGCATCTACAAGGTCCGGCCGCTCGGCGGTCTGGTCGCCGCCCGCTTCCGCCACTACGAGGCACGTTCTGGGAGGCCGCTCCTCCATGACCATGCGCTGCTGTCGGTGAAGGGGCAGCGACTGGACGGGAAGTGGGGGTCGATCCACTCGGAGGTCGTGTTGGAGAATACGGTCGCCGCGTCCTCGCTCTACAACGAGATCGTGGCGGCTGAGGTCTGTGAGGAGTTGGGCCTGGCGAGCGTCGTCACCGCCGGGCGACGCCCGGTCATGGACATCGCGGGTGTGCCCCACGAGCTGATCCGCTGGACCGCCGTCCGCGGGAGTAGATCGCCGCCTGCCTCACCGAGTTGGAGCACGAGTACGTCACCGCCGTCGACGATGAGGGCGAGCTGAAGTATTTGCCTGCGGTCTCCGAGCGGGCCTGGGTGGAACTGATGCGGCTGGCCGCCCACAAGACCCGGCCGCCCAAGCAGAAGAAGGCCCGCTCTCTCGCGCAACTGCGCGCTGAGTGGAAGCAGAGCGCGATCGACACCTCGAAGGTGGCCGCCGACGTCATCAACTCGCTCCTCGAGCGCGCCCGCGCCGCAGCCGCCGCGATCGGGGCCGGGTCGCCGCCGTGGTCGATGTCGCCCTGGCGGCGGTCGACGTTGCCGCGGTGGTGTTCGTGATGAACGGCGGCGGCCGGTTTCACCGCCGGCACCTGCTCGCCGAAGCTCGCCGCCACCTCGCTCTGGTCCTGCGCGGCCGCCACCGCGACCGGGCCTGGACGAGGACATCGTGCGTGCCGCCATCTCCACTACTGCGTGGACATCAGCGAGCCGAAGTCCACACGCGGCCTGCTGTCGGACTACCGCCTCTACACCGCCCGGTGGGCGCCGTCCGATCTCGTACCTGCCCGGCGCCCGCCTACCGCTGTCCCCGATCCGGACCGACTGCCGCCGCCGGGCGCACCGGCCTCGTTGTCCTTGGCCTCTTCCCGGCCGCCTGGGCCAGGGTGGGGAGTGGGCGGTATCCCGTGTCCCGCTGAGCTACGACCGTGCCGTCCTTGCGGGTGCGGCCGTACGGGAGGAGCTGCGCGCCACCATCGTGCGGGGCCCGGCGTACGACGTCGTCGCGCACCAACAGGCGGCGATGCCCGAGCAGCTGCTCGCGCCCGAGGCCGGCGACCCCGAGGACGACGGCCAGGAGCCGGACGCCGGACCTCGGGAGGCGATCGACATGACAGCGCTGCGGGCCCTACGGGAGTCCCGCACGGACGTGGAAGCCCTCGATCTCACGGCCGACCGGTTGCGCCACCTTGTCCTGGCACATGCCGGACTACCTGGCCGTGTTCGGCGGTGGCATGTGGCTGCTGGACGTACGCCCGATGGAACTGATCAAAGACGACTACGCGGTCAACTTGACCGGCGCCGGCGTCTCACCGAAGCCCCGAAGATCACAGCGCACCAGCCGGTAACCGGCGTCGATCAAGGCCGGCCACTGGGCATCCCACATCCGCCGGTCACACCCCGGAATGCAACAGCACCTGCACCGGACCGTCTCCGGCCACATCATGAGAGAGCGTCATCCGGCAGATCCTACGCAGCGGCTGCTAGAAACGCCGCCCTATGGGCACAGCCACTGCCCGCCCATCACCCCGGCGAACCATGCCGGTCACAGCACTGGCTATAGCGGGTTGCCGATGCCATCCGCGCAGCTCGGGTCAACGGATGGACACCCCAGAAACCCGGATACCCCTTCGTGCTCGACCAGTCGCCGGGGTTCACCCTGCCGGCAGACCAGCGAGTCCGTGTGCTGCGTCTTGAAGTCTGCCGAATCTCACGCCGGATCTGCCGTCGGTTCGAGCGCCTTCCCAGGAGACTCACCAGCTTGAGCAGGTCGTCGGCGTCCAGTCGGGCAAACGGGCTCAGGGCCAGTGTTGCCTCGATCAGCGCAGACCGTACCCGTCGGCCGTCCTCCGTCAGTGCTACGACGCGTGAACGGCGGTCGGCGGGGTCGGTGGAACGTTCGACGAGTCCCCGGCCGGTGAGCTGATTCATGACGAAGCTGAGGTTGGGCGCGTTGCAGTACAGCCGGCCGGCCAGTTCCTTCATCGAGGGCGGCGCCTCGGCCGGGTCGATCGCCCAGAGTGCCTGAGCGGTTGCCTGCGTCAGACCCTGTTCGGCCAGGACGGTCTCGATCCGGTCGCTGGTCTGCATGAAGATCTCATGGTTTGCCACCACCGTTGCCTCAAGGGTGCTTCGCGTCATGGCCTCACCCTAGCCTTTTACTTCGAGTCTCGAAGTGTTATGTTTCTTCGAGACTCGAAGTAATCGGTCCTCGTTCCCGCTGTGGACACGAGGCCGTCCCCAGAGCGGGACGCTCCCGCGTCCCGTCCTTCCCGAGGCCCGTCCACTCTGACGCGGCCCGGCGCCCAGCCGAACAGGAAACACTCACTCATGCACGACTACACGAACACCACCGCCGTGGTCACCGGCGCTTCGAAGGGACTGGGCGAGGCTTACGCACGGGAGCTCGCCTCCCGAGGCGCACACCTCATCCTTGTCGCCCGCTCGGCCGACGCACTCAACACCCTTGCCGGGCAGATCCGGAAGGCCCATTCCGTCCGAGTCGACGTGATCGCTGCAGACCTCTCGGACCGGCGGTCCCCGCAGACGGTGGTCAACGCCATCGAGAAACTCGGCCTGGACGTGGACCTCCTGGTCAACAACGCCGGGATGGGGTCGGTGGGGCCCTTCCTCGGCCGTCCTCTCGAACCCAACTTCCAGTCCGTCGACGTGAACGTCACCGCGCTGATCGGCCTGGTCCACCTCCTGGGCGCCGGCATGGTCGAACGCGGCCGCGGCGGCATCGTCAACGTCGCCTCCACCGCCGCCTTCCAGCCCATGCCATACCAGGCCAGTTACGCCGCCACCAAAGCATTCGTGCTCTCGTTCACCGAGGCGCTCGCCGAGGAGGTCCGAGGTACCGGCGTGCGCGTGATGGCGGCCCACCCGGGAGCCACCGCCACCGGATTCTTCGACCGTACGACCGCGTCCATGGACCCGAAGACCACGGACACCCCGCCGGCGTCGCTGCCGGAACACTTGACGACTTCGCACGCGGCCGGTCCGTCTCCTTCCCCGGACGTGCCTCCAACCGCGCCGGAACCTGGGCGTCGCGCCTGCTTCCCCGGACCACGGTCGCCCGCATCACCGGCAACCTCAACCGCAAGGCCGGATTCGACGACGTGAGCGACCTCGACCCCACCACCTCGTGACGCCACAACCTGCGGCGCGAAGACGAACAACGGCGCCGACAGCCCACCGAGGCCGCCCAGAGCCGACGTCACGGGAGAAGAGATGACCACGCTGAATGAGCCGCTGCACCTGAGCAACGGCGCTCCGCTGCCCAACAGGATCGCGAAGGCCGCGATGGAAGAGTTGCTCGCCGCGCCAGGCCAGCTGCCCGGTGACGAACTCCTCACGCTCTACCGCCGTTGGGCCGCGGGAGGCGCCGGGCTCCTGATCACCGGACACGTCATGATCGACGGCAGAGCAGTTGCCCAGCCTGGCGACGTCGTCCTGGAACAGGACACGCCGCTGGAGCCGTTCCAGCGCTGGGCGGCGGCCGGAAAATCGGCAGGCGGACAGATCTGGATGCACATCAACCACCCCGGGCGCGTCATCCCCAAAGACCTCGCCGACACCACCTGGGCCCCTCCGTAGTGCCGATCGACGCCGGCGGCTTCTCCAGCATGTACCCGACACCCCAGCCGATGACCGCCCAGGAGATCGACGAGACGGTGGAACGCTTCGCCGTGCCCCCTCCTCGCCACGATCTCCACCACCCAGTCGAGACCGGTGATCGCCACAGCGCGGATCCGGCGAGGCAAGGCAGCAGACTCCCGGGGTGCCCCGAAATTCGTGAGCGGGGCCCTGGCCACCGCCGTCGAGGCAGGCTGCACCGGGACCCGTATCCTGCGGGCCGACTCGCAGTTCTACAACGCCAAGGTGATCGACGCCTGCCGCCGGGCCGGCGCCCACTTCTCGATCACCGCCTGCATGAACCCCTCCATCAAGCGGGCCGTCCACAGCGTTCCCGACGATGCCTGGCAGCAGATCACCTACCCGACCGGGGTGCCCGACCCCGAGACCGGCGAACTCATCTCGGACGCCGAAGTCGCCGAACTACCCGAATACACCGCGTTCGCCAGCCGAAAGAAGAGCGAGCGGGTCACCGCCCGGCTGATCGTGCGCCGGGTCCGTGGCCTGGCCAAACCACCGGTGGCCGGTGAGCAGGGCGATTTTTCCCGTCTGGCGCTACCACCCCTTCCTCACCGACCAGCCGGCCCTGACGCTCCAGGCCGAGCGGGAACACCGCCACCACGCCGTGATCGAGCAGGTCATCGCGGACAGCAAGGCCGGAGCCCTCGCCCATCTGCCGTCCGGGCACTTCCACGCCAACGCGGCCTGGCTCACCCTGTGGGCAATGACCTACAACCTGCTGCGGGCCGCCGGTTCCCTGACCTCCGCATTCCACGCCAAGGCCACCACCGCCACCCTCCGCACCCACCTGATCCACGTCCCGGCCCGCATCGCCCGCTCCGCACGACGTATCACCCTGCACCTACCGCACAACTGGCCCTGGCAGCACGCCTGGACACACCTCTTCGACACCGTCCCGCCGGGACACAGCGGTGACCGGGGTCGAGGTACGAATGTCCGCAGACAGGTGACAGGCTCATTGCGCATCACTCCCGCACCGGCCGGTCACCCGTGCGTGGTCCGCGGGAACAGTGTGATTGATCTCCCACCGGACGCATTTCTCGCCGGGAGACGCAACCGGGCTTCACCGACCAGCGTCGTTGATCGCACATTGGCGCAACCGGCGACGTGACTGACGAACTGAGGCTTCATGTGCGGCACATGTGAAACGGGTGGCGACGACGACGGGCGGTCCTGCCCGGGATCGGACGCCGGGGACTTCTGCGGGGAGCCGTAGGAGGTACGGCAGCCGGGGTGGCCCTGGGGCTCGGCACGGGAGCAGCGTCCGCGACCGCGGTAGGCCCCGGTCCGCAGGCGGCGCCCGCCGGGCGGAAACGGCGGGACCGTGACCCCGGCGCTCCGGTGACCCTGCGCTGGCTGGGTGTGGCGGGCTGGGAGTTGGCGTTCGACGGGCATCGGATCCTCGTCGATCCATATCTCTCCCGTCAGGAGTACCGGGTGCCGGGCAGTGGCGCCATCGATGCCGACCGGGCTCTGGCGCCGGACGGCGGCATCGTCGAGGCAGTGGTCGGCCGGCACCTCGCCGACGTACCGGAGCTGATCCTTGTCACGCACGGCCACTTCGACCACCTCCTCGACGTTCCCCACCTCCTCAACCGCCCCCAGTGGCGGGACAGTGCGATCCGCACGCTGTGCGGTGAGACGAGCCTGCATCTGCTGAACGGGCTGGGCACGGAGCAGAAGCGGCTGAACGAAGCCATCGTGCTCAGCGGAGGCGAGGTGCTCCGTTCCCGGCCGGCCCGACCGCCGAGGCTCCCGCGTACACCGTCGAGGTGTTCCGCAGCCTCCACAGCCAGTACGGAAACCACGGCTTCTTCGCCCCGGCACGCTGACCCATCCGCCGGCGGCCGTCCGCACCCTGGGGACATGCGGGAGGGCGGCACGCTCGCCTACCAGGTCACCGTGGGGGTGGGCCGAGTGTCGTGTTCCTCAGCGGCACCGCCAACCTCGCCGAGAGGAACTCCAGGGTGCCCGGCCTGACGTGCTGGTCCTGGGCATCAGCGGCCAGGCCGCGGTGCACCGGTACGTGGAGCGCGCCATGGAGGTACTTGGCAAGCCCCCGTCGTCGTACCGAGCCACCACGACGACATGCTCACCTCACTGCTGTCGCCGGATCTCGATGCCTCCGTGAACAAGGACCTCGTCACGGCCCTGCGTAAAACGGTCTCCGCGTACGGCGCCGAGGTGCTGGAGCCGCGTCACCTGCACGCCCTGGCCTTGTGACCCGGGCCGATGTCCTCGTGCCACAGGTCCGGGTGGGCGGTAATGAGGTCGCGGTCTTCGTGCTGCGCCGGAGCGATGCCGATGACATGAAGGCCGTATCCAGGGCCGCGCGCACATCGACCAACGCCGCTTCACAGGCACAGCCGCCTGCACTGCCGCCCGTCGTCTGACGTCCTCTGGCCGTGGCCGAGCACAGTCGGCTTCGACGAGCGTGCACGCCGGGACATACAGGAGTCAGCCCGGCTCCGCGTGAGCCCGGTGGTGAGCCGGAGGGTCAGGACATTACCCTGCCCGGCCGCGGCCATCGGCGTGTCGTCACCTATGTGGTGGTCGACGGCCGTGGACCTGCTCCCCGGCCACCCTGAGAGTCGACTGTGGCAGCGGGCAGCCCTCTCAGACGTCCTGGCGGCAGTTCTGGGAGCGGCTGCATCAGGCGGGGTGACGTCGGGGTGGAGGGTCCCACGCCCTGGCGAGCGTTGGCCCGATCGTGCCGAGGCGGTGCAGGGACAGGGAGGTTTCACCGATGGGCTTCTGGCTGCGCTGCGGGCCTGCCCAGGAGGGCCTGGGAGTGTGCCCTGCGCCGTTGTCGGTGTTCGCCTGGCGGTGGCCAGCAGCGTAATGACGGTTGCGGGCTCGGTGCCGGTCACTGTGGCGATCTGGGTGATGTTCAGTAGCAGCTGGTCGTGGAGGAGGGAGGCGTGCCGGTCTGTCTGATACAGCGTCTCCCACAGACTCGGCAACGCCTCGTGGCCGAGATCCTCGCGGGTCAGGTCCAGCTCGATACCCAGTTTCGTGTGCCAGACAATATTCGCCACCACGCACCGCCTTCGCCTTCGGATGGACTTCTCCTGGAGAAGGTAGAACCAGGTACTGACAATCCGGCAGACCTTGGATCATCCGTGCGAATTTGGCCAATGGGTTCGTGTCGTACGGATCGGTGCGCGCGTATCTGCTGCCAACTGACGGCCCCACGAGAGTCATCGATGCGTCTGGCTGATCACTCCGGCTGGAAGTCGTCGACGCTGTGAGGGCGGGAACCAGGCTGTTCGGGGGCCTTCTGGACGCGAGAGCGACCCCGGACACCGACCCGAACTCCCTCTTCACGCCTACCCACCCTCCGCATGCTGTGTGGGCGGCTGCATCAGAACAAGCTAGGGCAAACGTCATCATTATTGCTGGAAACGGACATTACGTGGAAATGAACAGGCGCAGATCTCGATGCACCAACCATGAGCTACGACTTCGCCGGTGACCCCAACAGCGCCTGGCCACGTTCCCCACGATCACGAAGTCGGTGGTCGTCGGTGGGACTGTCAGAAATGCCGCTCCCACGCGTTTTCAACGCGAGCGGAGCGCGCATCTGCGCCTCCTGCGGCTATGAACAGAGATCCGCCACGATGTGTCAGCGCTGTGGGATCCAGCTCTACACGAGAGGGCGCAGCGATCCGTCGGGCTACTGCCGCAGGTGCGAGGCTCAAGACCAGGATGAGGCTGCCCCGACGAGGCGTACTGAGGGACAGCGGTCCGGCGCCCCGATGCCTCGTGCCCCGCTCGGCCGCCGAGCCGATGGGAGTCCTCCTCGTGCAGGAAGTCGTTCCGCCTCGTCGGACGGACGGGTGGGCGGACGTCGATCGCGACAACTGCTGCGATCGCCGCGCTCCACAGCGCAGCGGACTGCGGCACGGCAGCCGTACTGCGCGCGGCCACCCGCCCCGCCAGGTGGTGCGCCGCCCGGACGATGGTGCCGCCGACATGGGCCTCCTCGTCAATCTGGGCCTGGTTGAAAAGCAGCCAATCCCGCAGTACGCCAGTCTGTTCGTCGAACCCGATATCCCGCCCGAACCCGAATGAGAAGGCCCCGCCGTCCGCGATGGGGGCTGGTTCTACTGATCCCCGCAACACCCTGGAGTTCAGGGAGTTGCGGGGTCGTGGATTTTGAGGTGCTGAAGGCCAGGTTCTTCGAGGCGCTGGACCGGGAGGACGGCAGCATCACCGATGCCGCTCGCGCAGTCGGAGTGAACCGCAATACGGCGTTCGCCTGGGCCCGTAAGGCCGGTGTCCGCGGTCGCGGCAAGCCCGGCAGGTCTGGTCATCAGGGTCGGGCGAAGTACGAGCGGCTGCGTGCGGCCGGAGTTCGACGCCGCGATGCCGCCGCGCAGGCCGGCGTCCACGAGCGCACCGCCCAGGACTGGGATCAGGGCATCCGGCAGATCGGCCATTCGCGACTGCGGGCTGACGGCCGCTTGATCGTCTATAAGACCGGTGTGACCATCATCAAGCCGTCCCTCGCGGCGGTCGACGCGCGGCTGCACCCTCGGTTCCTGAACGTGACCGAGCGGGAGACGATCGCTGACATGCAACGGGCCGGCCACTCGCTGCGGGCGATCGGACGGGCTCTGGGGCGGTCGGCGTCCACGGTCAAGCGGGAGATCGACGCCCGAGCGGTCGACGGCGTCTACCGGCCGCACCGGGCCCAGCGGGCCTGGGCCGAGAGCCGGTCACGGCTCAAGGCCTCAAGCTCGCCGCAGACGGTCCGCTGCGTCGATACGTTGAGAACAAGCTGCGCGAACGCTGGTCCCCGGAGCAGATCAGTCACGCTGTGGTCATCGAGTTCCCCGACGACGAGAGCATGCGGGTGAGTCCGGAGACGATCTACCAGGCCATCTACGTCCAGGCCCGAGGCGGCCTGCGCCGCCAGGTCGCGGACGCATTGCGCACCGGACGCACCCGCCGCAAGCCCCACCGCAGCCAGGACCAGCGCACCCGCCGCTTCGTCGACGAGATGGTGATGATCTCCGAGCGGCCGCCGGAGGTCGAGGACCGGGCTGTTCCTGGCCACTGGGAAGGCGATCTGATCGTGGGTCCCCGCAGCGAGAGCGCGATCGTGACCCTGGTCGAGCGCTCCACCCGCTACGTCCTGCTCGGCCATTTGCCCGGCGGACACACGGCCGAGGAAGTCCGCGATGTGCTGGTGCCGCTGATCCAGACCCTGCCCGAGCACCTGCGTGGCTCCCTGACCTGGGACCAGGGTTGTGAGATGGCCGCGCACAAGCAGTTCACCGTTGCCACCGGCGTGCCGGTCTACTTCTGCGACCCCACTCGCCCTGGCAGCGCGGATCGAACGAGAACACCAACGGCCTGCTGCGGCAGTACTTCCCCAAGAGCACCGACCTGTCCGCGCACAGTCCCGCAGACCTCGAACACGTTGCCCAGCAACTCAACGGCCGGCCACGCAAAACGCTCGGCTGGAGAACCCCAGCCGAGCGCCTGCGTGATCTACTGACGACCGCATAAGCCATCAGGTGTTGCGAGGACCCCGAGAATCCGCCTGGGTGGCGGGGCATCGCCGCGTCCGGGGTCAGGACTCGAGCTGCTTCTAACCTCGGCCACCTGCGGACCCTCCTCGGTGGCCGGCATCTTCCACCGGTACGTAGCCTCGCTCCCGTCCGTATAGACGAGAGTCCCACCCTTTGCCTGTTTCGGTGATAGGTCAAATACCACCGACCGCCAGTAGAACGAGCCGGGCTCCACAGGGCCTGAGTTGCTGAACTTGTCCATGACCACGTTGAACGCTGTCCCACCATCGGAGTCAACCGCTTCGCCATCTGCGGCGATCCACTTCCACCCGCCACCGGAGATCGGGGTTGTTCCTGCGCAGCGACAGCATTTGTGGCCTTGTCTTTCACCGTGAGGACGGCGAACGTCCCGTACTCCGGCGTCTCGCCGCACCCTCCTTCGCGTATACGAGGGTCGTCGGGGTCACTTCCAGCTCGCCGATGCCCCTGTCCCCGACGGTGAGGCTCGGCCCACCGAGCTCCAGATCCTTCGGGGAAGCCGTCGCTGCAGGCGATTCCTGGGACTCTGAGCAGTGTTCGACCCAGTCAGCTTGGCTGAGGTTGAGTTCCCCGCAGTCGACCTCATGTGCTGTCGGACTCGCCAAAGTAGATGGGGCGTTCTTGGCTGCATCGGGCTCCCCGCCATCACCACCGCCGCAGGCTGTGAGCGTGCCAGCAAGAACAAGCGCTGCAACTGCTGCGACACGTCGCAGCATCACGGGCACGACTCCTCAAACTTGACCGCAGCGAACTCGACAGGCTGCCCGGTCAGCGCAGTGCCAGGGAGGGAGACTGGGTGCACACCTGCCAGTTACTTTCCAGCAGGACCATACGGCCCTGTGCCGTGTCCGTTGTCGTGATCGACGTACCCGAGTCCAGGGCGCCGCGGGCTGCCTTGACGGACTTCCCGACCAGGTTCGGCATCTTGTCGTCTGCCGCTTCGGGGCCTTGGCCTCGCTGGCGGGGCAGGTCTCCTCGAGCTTGACCGCACCGAAGTCGAGCTCCGTGTCGGTAGACACTGTCTTGCCCGCGCTGAGGCTCTGGGAGCAGACCTTCCAGTTCCGGTCGAGGGCCTGCAGGCGGTCCCGGCCGGCGCTGTCGTGGGACTTCAGCAAGTAGAAGCCTTCAGCCTGGGCCCTGTCCTGCGCGGACTGCAGGCCCATGCCAACGAAGTTCGGGACTGCCTTGGACTCGGCGGGCTTCTCCTCTTCTCCGACGGCGTCGTGGCAGGGCGGCGGCAGAGGACTCGGAGGCTACTGGCGCTGCAGGGTTCGGATCCGTGGCGGCTGGGTCGCAGCCGACCAGCATCACGGCGGCCAGGCAGGCAAGGGCGGCGATGAGAGTGCGGGTGTTCAAGTTGTCCCCAAGAGCGCTTCGTGAGGGCATGACCCTAGCGGTGCGGTATGCGGCAAGGGAGCCAGATGTTCCGGTGGTGATGGAGTTGTGACCAAGTAGTGGGGAGGGTGTGCTGTGTGGCAGGTGCTCCACGTGCGCGCCGTTCGCACGCTCAGCAGTTCTCGCTGGACGCCGCCGGATGGCGGTACTGGACTCGCCGCCCGTGCGCCGGCCAGCCGCCCTGATGGGTAGCGGGGACGCTATTTGCGCCCGATGCGCTCACCGGGCAGGCGGGTTCTCCATTTCCCTGGCCAGGGTCCACGTCTGCTGACCAAGGCGGCACGTCACACGAAGACGGATGGGCAGCCCGGCATAGCGGGCCTGCCAGCCCTCGGCCACCATGCCTTCCATCCAGTGGCCAGGTCGTGTGCGTTCTATTGAAAGCGATGAACACCGCACCGGCGGCCCGGCCGCAGCCGAAGGTCGGCCGCCGGCGCGGTACCCAGGAACTGCCCGAGCTGGCTCGCCTCCGCGACCGGGCCCTGGCCACGCTGGCGTTCGGGATCGCCGGGGGTCCGAGGAGGTGTCCTCGCTCGACACCGAGGGCATCACCCAGGTCGCCGAAGGGCTGGAGGTGCACGTCCCCTCGGTCAAGGGCCGCCCGCCCCGCGACGTCGCCGTGGCCTACGGCGAGTACCCCGACACCTGCCCGGTGCGCTGCTGGCTGGCCTGGAAGGAAGCCGCCGGCCTCACCACGGGCCGGCCTTCCTGCCCATCGACCAGAAGGGCCGCCTCGGCACCCAGAGGCTGGGAACGGACGGCTGCCGCCTGGCCATCACCCGGGCCGCCGAGCGCGCGGGCCTGGACGTGAAGCTCACCGGGCACTCCGCACGCCGCGGTTTGGTCAGCACCGGCCGCAAGCGGGGCAAGCGCCCCGAGAAGCTCCGTAAGCAGGGCGGCTGGGCCGCCAACAGCCCGGTGTTCTGGGAGTACGTCGACGAGGGCGAACGCTGGGAGCACACCGCCACCGAGGCCATCGGCCTGTAAGCAGGCGGGGGCGAAGCCGACCGTTTCCGCCCCGGCCCGGCTATGGATCTACGTCCGCTGAAACGGGTCCTTCACCGCGTGCCCGTGTGCATGCGGGAGAGCCGCTTGCGGATACGGGGTCGTCCTTCAGGGCGGACGGGAGCAGGGTGGTGTGATCCCATTGGGTTTCGAGGAGTTGGTCCGCGCTGATCTTGGCAGGCTGTTCGGAGGCCGGGGTTTCTGTGTCAGAGCCGCTTTTGCCGTTGCCGCCGGTGTTGTCTTCGATTCGCAACCAGGCGCCCCGCAGGTCTGCGCCTTTCAGGTCGGCGTCGAGGAGTTGCGCTCCGCGCAGGTCCGTGTCGCGCAGGTCGGCCCTTCGGAGATCGGCGCCTTCCAGTCGGGTGCCGACGAGGTGGGTTCCCGAAAGACGTGCCCGGGGCAAATGTGCGTTGGCCAGGTCGGCACCGGAGAGGTTGGCGTGCTCCAGCCTCTGCCCGTTCGCCCCTGTCTCTTCCGCTCCGGCCGGGCCTGGCCGCACACCGATGTAGCGCAGGTGGGTATCACGCAGATCGACCCGGGCTGACTTGTCATGGACCGGGTTCCGGTGGGTGAGTGTTTCGAACGCTGCCCGCACGTCGGGGCGGGCCGGCCGCTAGCGTCCCGCTTCGTCCTGCCTCCGGCGGCCGGCGCACGCGTGCGGACATACCCCGAGAGAACGTCCACAACGGCTGGCTGATCGCGAGGCGAGTCTTCCATAATCCGCCGAAGAGCGAAGATTCCGCCGAGGCGCACCTCGTCGGCCTGGTCTCCCAGGTTGCCCACCGCGGCGTTGAAGCGGTCGGTGATCTGCCCTCTTTCGTCAACGCCCTCTCCTGCCGGGCTTGATCATTGGCCTGCCGGGTCTGATCATTGGCCTGCTGTGTCTGGACACTCGAATACCAGAGGCCGGCCACCGCCACCAAAGACGCGATCAGGATCGCTACCAACTCGATGCGCCGCGCCCAGTCCAGACCCCTACACCATGCTGAGGGCCGGTGCGCTCCTCGGCGGCCGAACGGGTCTGCCCCCGAGCTGGGACGGGCAACAAGACGATGAGGGCGAGGTAACCGCGCGCGGCGGGCAGGCGTGGAAGGCATACGACCATACGACCCCGGATGCCCGCATCACCGCAGCGGTTTCCGCTTAGCGCGCAGCTCGCGGAGCGATCCGCTCTGCGCCCTGGTCCGTGCCGGGGTTCTCGCCGGAGGCGGAGAAGAAGTCCATCTGACACCTGTGGTTGCCGCGCTGCCCGGTGGCAGAGACGAGCGACCGATTCCGCCTCCCTGGTGGAACGGATCGCCGTCTCGATCAGTCGTTGGGCGGGCGATCCGGGCCGTCGTACCGCCGGTGTCCGATGCCCACCACTTGCCCTCGTAGTCACGGAATCGGATTTCTACCCGCACTTCCTCCGGTAGTTGCCGGACCTGCTTGCCGTGTTCGTCCAGCAGCCATACGGCGACCTCCTCGTGGTCACCGTGCTTGATGCGAGGCCAATGCTTCGTACTCAGCTTCCGGCTGACGTTGGGGTTCGGCTTCCACGAGTGCCACGGTCCGGTTCCCAGAGGCGTCACGTTCAGCAGTTCCACCTCAGTGATCATCCTGGTGGCGTTAGTGATGGTCACAGTGATGGAGCCGCCATTGGTGCCCAGCCTGATGTCCACATTCTCGGCTTCGCGCTGGGGGCCTTGACCCTGATGTTGGACACACGAGACACTGGATCCTGCGGATCTGAGAACGGACATCTCGTGGTCATGAAGAACTACCCGCCGGAGTTCAAGGCGGACGCGGTCGCGCTGTACGAGTCGCGGCCCGACGCGACGATCAGGTCGGTCGCCGCCGATCTGGGGATCAATCCGGAGACCCTGCGGAACTGGGTCCGGGCGGCCGGAGCAAGTCGTCCACGGGGACGCCGGACGCAGGAAACGTCCCAGCCGCCGGCCCCGCTGGAGGCGGAGAACGCGGCTCTGCGGAAGAAGGTCCGCGAGCTCGAGGAGGAACGCGAGATCCTGCGGAAGGCCGCCAAGTATTTCGCCGGGGAGACGCGCTGGTGAGGACCCGTAATTTAACTACTGCTTGAGTTGATCTCGTCGTGGTGCTCGATCAGGCACTTCAAGGCTTCGAGCGTGCGGGGAGGGTGGGGCCTGTGGAAGACGAGGACTCTGGCGAGCTCGGGTCCGGCGAAGGCCAGCATCGGCTTGGACCTCCCGGCGTGGTAGCTCAGCACGTTGCGCTTGCGGCCCATCAGTTCGGCCGCGAGAGTCAAGGTGACGGTGTTGCGGCTGCGGAGTACGGCGACCAGGACACGGTGGCGGTGATCGAGGGTGCCGAAACCAGGGTTACGGCCGCGACCGTCCCTGTCTGCGCTCTGGCGTTCGGCTTCGGTCAGGAGCAGTTGGCACGGTTCGAGCTGGAGCACAAGCTGCTCGAAGTGTTCTCGGGTCATGCCAGTGAGTGCGGGGTGGGTGAGGAGGAAGGTGGCCTCGGCCGGGATCGGAGGGCCCGACTCGGCCCGTGAATCTTCCGGAAGCTGCTGGCCGGGGTCCTGCGGGCGATGGTGTAGTTCCACTCACCATGGAACTCATCGCGTTCGACGCGTCGCTCGGCGCTCTGGCCTTCGGCTCGGGTGAGCATGCGCCCGGTGGGATACGCGTTCTCGTCCAGCACGGCTTGGACGGTCAGTCCGGTGCTGGTGCGGGTGGCCGAGATGGTCTCCAAGCAGTACCTCGTAGCTGGTCAGCGGCTGCCCGCGCAGGCTGTGGGTGATCCGGGAGAACAGACGATGTTCCACCTTGTTCCATTTTGAAGTACCTGGTGGGAAGTGCATGACGGTGATACTCAGCCCGCACTCGTCGGCGAAGTCGGCCAGGCCCATCTTGAAGAGTCGGGAGTCCGCCGAGTTGGCCCCTCCGGCATCGGCGGTGACAAGCAAGCGATCGGTGCTGGGATAATCGAGGCGCCCTTGGACCTTCCACCAGCGGCGCAGGGACTCCACCGCGAAGGCAGCGGTGTTGCGGTCTGTGCCCACATTCACCCAGCCGCTGTCGCGGCCCAGGTCGTAGATGCCGTACGGGATGGCGAACGGGGTGTCGGGGCCGGAGAAGTCGTGATCCGGAGCAGTGATCGGCTGCCCTTTGGGGCGGTAGGTGCGGCCGGGGCGTGCGAAGTCGCCGATCGGTTCCTTCTGCTTCGCATCCACACTCACCACCGGCAGGCCCTGTGACAGGAAACGTTCGGCGGCGGTGTTGATGTGACGGAACTGGGCGTCTCGGTCGGGCACCTGACTGCCGGCCCGCGTCTTGGCCATGCCCTGCAGACTGAAGCCCATCGCACGCAGCAGACCGCCGATCACCGGGGCACTGACCGGATGACCAGCAACGGTTAATTCCTGGGACAAGTCCCGCAGCGAGGCGGTGGTCCAGCGCAACGGGGACATTGGATCACCCACCGCACGCGGCTCGATCAGCAACTCGAGAGCCGCCAGCAGACCAGGGTCGCGCTCGGCAGCGGACTTGCGCCCGCCGCCCGGTCTGCGTATCCGCCCCAACGCTGTTGCTCCGACCGCGAGTTCCGCACGTCCTCGTGCCACAGTCGACTCCGAGACCTCCGCCAGCCTGGCCACGGCCGCGATCCCCCATGCCCCAGAGCCTCCGCCTCGGAAGCCAGATGCAGACGGCGCTGCCGCTCGTCCAGATGCGGCAGCACCACCGCGAACTTCGTATCCAGCACCGTCAGGACTTCATCCGCAATGGCCACAACAGCCCAACTGCATGGCATCGCCGAGGTATCGGCCAAAACCGGCAGTAGTTAAATTACGGGTCCTCACCAGCGCGTCTCCCCGGCGAAATACTTGGCGGCCTTCCGCAGGATCTCACGTTCCTCCTCGATGCTCGCGGACCTTCTTCCGCAGAGCCGCGTTCTCCGCCTCCAGCGGGGCCGGCGGCTGAGGCGGTTCCTGCGTCCGCCGTCCTCGGGGACGGCTCACTCCGGCTGCCCGGACCCAGTTCCGGAGCGTCTCCGGGTTGATCCCCAGGTCGGCGGCGACCGACCTGATCGTCGCGTCGGGCCGCGACTCGTACAGCGCGACCGCGTCCGCCTTGAACTGTGGCGGGTAGTTCTTCATGACCACGAGATGTCCGTCCTCAGATCCGCAGGATCCAGTGTCTCGTGTGTTCAACATCAGGGTCAAGGCCCCATCACCTCTCCCGACCCCGTAGCCGAGCAGCAGCGTGTGGAGACGCTCGGTGGGCGCAGACTGGAGCAGTACGGCGACGGGGATTCCTGGTGATGGCGGACCCTGAGGGCAATGAGTTCTGCATCATCCCTGAGGGCGCTTTCGAGCTCGACGACGAAGGACGCGCGAACTACCTCGGCTGAGGGTTTGTTTGGGGCTCAGCGACTCACCCCTTGCTGTCACAGGACAGTCCTCGATCTTGGACGTAGCGCGGCCCTGCAAGATCCACCCCAGCCGGTACAGCCACCCAGTACCCCCAGTGCGATCGCCAGCACGCCTAGTGTCCTGCGCCTGAAATCCTGGCAATATATTTCGATAACGAGTTGAGGATTTCGTCGGCGCTCTTGGTCCATGTGAACGGCTTGGGGTCCTCGTTCCAGGTCTGGATCCAGGTACGGATGTCGGCCTCAAGCGCTTGGATCGATCGGTGGGTCCCGCGGCGGATGAGCTTGTCGGTGAGGTGCCCGAACCACCGCTCGACCTGGTTGATCCAACTGGACCCAGTCGGTGTGAAGTGGACGTGGAATCGAGGGTGCCGTCCTAGCCAGGCTCTGATCGCGGGCGTCTTGTGGGTGGCGTAGTTGTCACAGATCAAGTGGACGTCGAGTTCAGTCGGCACAGCCTTGTCTATCTTGACCAGGAATTTCTTGAACTCCACGGCCCGATGACGGCGATGAAGGGAGCTGATGACGCTCCCGTCTTCGATGTCGAACGCGGCGAACAGGCTGGTCACACCGTGCCGTTGGTAGTCGTGGGTACGCCTCTCCGGCATGCCGGGCATCATCGGCAGGACCGGCTGCGTGCGGTCCAGGGCCTGCACCTGGGATTTCTCGTCCACACAACACCACCGCCTTCTCCGGCGGGTGGTGGTAGAGGCCGACGACATCGACGACCTTCTCCACGAACTGCGGATCCGTGGACAGCTTGAACGTGTCCTGGACGTGCGGCTTCAGGTCGAACTGCCGCCAGATCCGTCCGATCGTCGACTTCGACAGGCCGGTCCGCTCGGCCATCGACGCCCGCGACCAGTGCGTGGCATCACGCGGCGACGTCTCCAGCGTGGCGACGACAACCTCCTCCACCCGGTCGAGAAGAATCGACGGTGGCCGGCCCGGCCGTAGTTCGTCGGCCAGACCTTCCAGCCGCAACTCAACAAACCGGCGCCGCCACCGGGCCACAGTGGACACCGAAGTCCCCAGCCGGCCGGCGACCCGCTTGTTCGACGTGTCCTCGGCGCACGCCAGCACGATCTTTGACCGCAACGCCAATGCCTGCGAGGACTTCGCCCGACGGGCCCAACGTGTCAGCTGTTCCCGTTCGAGATCACTCAGAGACAGGCCGGTCTTCGGCCGCCCCGGCCGATCGGTGTCCGCCAGACCCTCCAGCCGTGACTCCACGAACCGCTTGCGCCACTTGCCGACCGTCATGGCCGACACACCCAAGTCATCAGCAACCCGCGCATACACAACATCCGGCTCAGCACACCGCAACACAATGCGCGCCCGAACAGCCAACCTCGAAGCCCCCGTGACCAGCGCACCAGCTGGTCACGCTCGTCAGCGGTCAACACGAACTCGATGGAAGGGCGTCCCGAAAACGACATCCTGAAACCGTAGCAACTTTACGCCAGGATTTCAGGCGCAGGACACTAGATTCACTGAGACGGAAGGCCAATCGACTGGGTTCACTGAGCAAACGCCTCGAATGGATGAGAACGGACACCGAGCAAGAGGGATGGCTCGGTGAGATTGAGGGCATCGATCTCACCCTTACCTTCCTGCGTCAGAAACGCGAAGAGAGCCGGCGACTGGCTCGCATCGCGCCGGTCGACCTCGGCATACCTGGCATCCCGCCGCCGCTGCCTGACTCGCGCGACGGCTCCCTGTAACCCATCGGATCGTGTAGGCGGCCTACGGCCGGGATGACCGACTGGTTCGCCGGCCGCCTACTCGGCCGCCGCTCCGTGAGCGGCGGTTCATGTGCTGCGCAATAGCCCCAGCGCAAGATGCTCTGGCGGCGATGGCCGCAGCCGCCCAGGAAGTGACGACCTTGGGCGACTGCAGATTCTGCCCGGTCGCGACGGTTTCGGTAAGACGGTCAGGCTGGCCAACCGCCTCCGTCAGCAGTGGACTTGGCGAATTCGGCGAAGGTCCGCGGCGGGCGACCAAGGGCACGCTGCACGCCGTCGGAGACGTACTCGTCCTTACCCTCCCTGAGTGGCTCAATGACGTCCGCGAAGGCTTCGGCGTCCGCGGGCGGCAATCCCTGCTGAACGAGTTCCGCGACGTAGCCCTCGATGGAGAGCGGCACGTAGCGGATTTCGCGGCCGGTGGCCTCGGAGATCGTGGCGACCACCTCGGTCAGCGTCACCGCCCGGGGTCCGGACAACTCATAGATCTGGCCCGCGTGCCGGTCCTCGGTCAGCGCGGCGACCACCACTGCGGCGATGTCCTCGGCATCGACGAAGCTGGCAGCCCCATCGCCGGCGGGCAGCCGCAGCTCACCGGCGAGGATGGCATCGGCGAAGAAGCCCTCACTGAAGTTCTGCGCGAACCAGCCCGGCCTGCTGATCGTCCACTCCAGACCACTCTCCCGCACAGCGACCTCGCTGTCGACGATGCCCTCAAAGACACCGCTGCTGTCCTTCGAGTAATCCGGATTGTCGATCCCACGCCCCGAGGCCAACACGATTCGCTGCACCCCATGCTGCACCGCCCGCTCGATGAACGGGCGAACGAGCTTCGTGCCGTCCAACTGCACGATGTACATGGACCGCACGCCCTTCAGAGCGGCATCCCAGGTGCCGCTGTCGGTCCAGTCGAAGATGTGCTCGCCGTTCCGGGCCGCCGCGCGAACCGGCAGCCTCTGGGCCCGTAGTTGGCTGACAACGCGGCGGCCAGACTTCCCCGTTGCCCCGGTGACAAGAATTGGATGTTCAGACATGACCCCAGTCAACCGGTGGGTGCCGAGACGATCCATGGCTAGCAAGCTCCGCATGATGTCTAGGCGTCTACACTGAGGGCATGGACGCCGTGTCGGAGCTGTTGGCAGAGGTTCGGGCGCGCGGCGCCGTCTTCCGGCAGACGATCATGCGGCCGCCCTGGGCCCTGCGGATGGCCAGTGGCGCCCGCTGACGCTGGCCACGATGCTGCGAGGCCGGGCCTGGATCGTTCCCGACCAGCACGAACCGGTGCCGATCGGCCTCGGCGACATCGCAGTCATCCGAGGCGACGCGCCCTACACAGTGGCCGACGACCCCGCGACCACACCCTCGCTGATGGTGACCAGCGCCGACTACTGCACGGGAGCCGAGGGCGTCGAGCACGCCTCGGGCCCGCCCGGACCTGCGGAACGCCAGCCGAGGGGCTGCCGTGCTGGTCAGCGGGGCATTCGAGCGCCGGGGAGAGCTCAGCGAACGACTGCTGCAGGCCCTGCCCGCCGTGCTCGTGGTGGCGGCCGAGGGCAGCCCTACCCATCGGTGGAGATGATGGCCGAGGAGGTCACCAGAGAGCGACCGGGACAACAGCTGGTGCTGGACCGGCTGCTGGACCTGATGCTGGTCTACGCGCTGCGCAGCTGGTTCGACAACCCAGACGCCAATGCCCCGGCCTGGTGCCGCGCACTGGACGACCCGGTCGTGGGTCCCGCGCTGCGACTGCTCCACGACACACCCGCCCGCCCTGGACGGTGGCGGACCTGGCGGCCAAGGTGGGGTATCGCGGGCAGCGCTCGCCCGGCGGTTCACGGCGCTGGTCGGCGAACCGCCGATGGCCTACCTCGCGGACTGGCGGATCACCTTGGCTGCGGACCTGCTGCGGGAGACCGACGACACGGTGGGCACGATCGCAAGGAAGGTGGGCTACGCCAATGCCTTCGCGCTGAGCGTGGCGTTCAAGCGGCTGCGCGGCACGCGGCCAGTGATCACCGGAGCCCGGAACCAGCGCAGTGGCGGGCCGATGAGGCCCGCCGTTTTGTCCCGCGAAGTGTGAAGGCGAGACGGACGGGTCCGTGAATACCTGAACCGATCACCCCAGCGTGTCCTCTTGCTTGGTGCAGAGAAGGTTCCTGCAGGCCGTGGACGTTTCCTGGGACCGGGCGACCCGTCGGGAGGCCCGGGACTTCAGCTGCTGGATCCGAGAGACCGTCAAACCCAGAAAGATCAAGGCCCAGGGCCCGTGAGCGGTACGGGGAGCCGGTGCCGCGAACCCGGTGGCCGGGAAGCCGTCGACCGGATCCGGATACGCTCCGGCCACCGTCGTACACAGCGAGACGGTCTTGCGCCGGTTCTACGATGTGCACCGCGATGCGGGGACCGGCCCGCTGCTCAACCCGTTCCCGCTGGCTCTGTCCCGCCGCTCTGGGCGGGCTCACGCGCACCACAATCCGATGGACGGCTGGAGGCCCGAGCGGGTGGGCCGCTATCGGCCGAGCCTGCCGCGGCGGATCCCGCGCTCGATTCCAGAAGCATGATTCAACAAGCTGTTCGCGGCGCTGCCCTCCAACCGCGACCGGGCCTTGGTCGCCTTCTGGATCTCCGCCGGGTGCGGGCCTCGGAACTGATCGGCATGCGTCAGCGCGATGTCGACTCCGGCCAGCAGTTGATCAGCGTGGTGCGTAAGGGCTCGCGGGCGGTCCAGCAGGTGCCGGCATCGGCGGACGCATTCGTATGGCTGCGCCTCTACCAGCACGAGGTACAAGGCCAGGTTGCACGAGGCCGCACCCAGCCGGTGTGGTGGACGCGGCGAGACCCGATCCGACCCCTGACCTACCACGGTGCGCACCGGATGTTCGAGCGCGTCAACGCCTCGCTCGGTGCCGACTGGACCATTCACGACCTGCGGCACAGTGCAGCCGCACGCATTGTGCGCGACCCGAAGCTGACGCTGTCCGACGTGCAGTGGGTGCTCGGACACGCTCACCTGTCCGCCACGGAGGTATATCTGACGCCGCACAAGGATGAGGTCGTGGCCGGGTGCTGGCGCACCACGCGCGCCAGGCCCGCGAGAACATCCAGTCGGCGCCTCCGCCGCCGGCACCGGGCTACGACCCGGCGTCGCTGGACGTTCTGTTTGGGCGCTCGTCATGACGGTCGTCGTCAAGCACGCGACGCGCAAGCCGCTGGAGATCACGAACGCGACTGCGGAGCAGGCCCAGGCGCGGAACAGCCGGCTGCGGGAGCAGTTCCGGCCGGACCGCGGAACGGTGGTGGTCGCAGACCGCGCAGTCGTCTGAGGAGACGCTGCGACGTCTGACAGCGCCGCCGTTCCTCCCCGCGGCGAACGGCACCCGAGCCGGACGCCGCCGTGGGTGACCAAGCTCCTGCACTGGCTGTCGAGCCATCCCGGGGATACGTGGCAGCAACGCTGGATGGCCACGGGGCCGAGGATTTGTGCGGAGCCGCTTGGGTCGAGCTCCCACAACGGTGGCTGAGCGAGCGCGGGCCCTCACCGTCGCATGACCGGGAAGACCTGACCTCCGGGCTCCTCATGATGATCTGCGGAGACGTGATCCGTCCCGCTCTGCCGTGGATGCTCACCCGCACGCACCGGTATCTCGCCTCCGTGATGGCCGAAGTCCGAGACCCGGACGGATTCGCGCGCCTGCACCAGCTGGCCGCCGCCGGGCCGGCGAGCTCGCGCAAGGACGCTCAGATCGCCGCGACGCGGATCGCCACTCTGCTGGCCTGGAAGGGCGGACGGATCGGCGACATCACGGTCGGCGACTGCGTGGAGCTCGTCGGCCATGGGCATCCTCCCGAGGATGCCTCGGCCACGATTCGTGCCTTCGGTCTCGCCCTGGGCCAATTGAGCATCGAAGAGCTGGTGGACCGCTACCGGATCCGGTGCCAACCGGTACGCGATGTGATCGTGGACTATCTGCGCGAGCGCCAGCCATCGCTGGACTTCGCCAGCCTGGACGCGATCTCGCGCACGCTCGCGGGCCTGTTCTGGGCCCGGGTCGAAGTTCTGGCGCCGGGAATCGACTCACTGCGGCTGCCACCGGCGGTGGCTCGCGCCTGGAAGGACGACCTGAAGGTCAAGAAGCGCACCGTCGTGGGCCCCGACGGCAAGAGCGTCGAGGTCTCCAGCCCGCGACTGAACGCCAGGACGAACTCATGCGCGTCCGAGCGTTCTACCTCGACATCGCGCAATGGGCGGCGGAGCAACCGGCCCGCTGGGGCCATGGGCCGTGCCCTGTCCGATCGGCGACGACGAGATCCACAAGGCAAAGGAACGCAAGAGACGCAAAGCCCGGATGGATCAGCGCACCCGCGAGAGGCTGCCCGTCCTCCCCGTCCTGGTCAGCACCACCGACCGGCGGCGCCGTGAAGCCGCCAGCCTGCTCCAGGCGGCGGGAGACACCGAGCCCGGAGAACTGATCCCCGGCACCGGCGGGCCCTGCGCAGAGCCATCGCCCCGAAGGCAGCAGGCCACCTCACGTGGGCCGAAGAGACCTCCAGCGGGCGCCGACGGAACCTGTCCTATGAAGAAGAGGAAGCCTTCTGGGCGTTCGCAGCGATCGAGGTCCTGCGCCTGACCGACGTTCGCAACGAGGAACTCCTGGAACTCACGCACCACAGCGTCACCCAGTACCGGCTCCCGGCCACCGGCGAGGTCGTCCCGCTGCTGCAGATCGCTCCGTCCAAGATCGACACCGATCGACTCCTGTTGGTCAGCCCGGAACTCGCCGACGTCCTCAGCGCCATCATCAGTCGACTGCGCGGCCCCGGCGGGACGGTTCCGTTGGTGGCCGCCTATGACGTCCGCGAGAAGGTCTGAAACCCGCCGATGCCGCTGCTTTTCCAGCGCGGCATCGGCTCCGAGCACCGCGCTTACACCGACCGCGATCCGTGAATTGCTGATCAATGCACTGGCCGCGACCGGGCTGACCAACGCCGAAGGTCACACACTGTCCTTCTCTCCCACGACTTTCGAAGAATCTTCGTCACCGACGCCATCATGAACGGACTGCCCCGCACATTGCCCAGGTCATCTGCGGTCACAAGAACATCGACACCACGATCGGATACAAGGCGGTCTACCCTGCCGAGACGATCGAGGCCCACCGGGCGTTCATCGCCCGCCGACGGGCCTCCCGTCCCGGCGAGGAGTACCGGATCCCGACAGAGGATGAGTGGGACGCCTTCCTCGCTCACTTCGAGAAGCGGAAGGTGTCCATCGGCACCTGCGCACGCGCCTTCGGATCCCCTGTATCCATGAGCACGCTTGTGTCAGATGCTCGCTCCTCCGACCTGACCCGGCCCAACGGGCACGGCTTGCCGAGATCCGCGACAACTTGATCGCCCGAATCGCCGAAGCCGAGACGGAAGGCTGGCTCGGCGAGGTCGAGGGTCTCCAGGTCAGCCTGGCTGGCGCCGAGGAGAAGCTCAGCCAGCTCGAACGGGGCCACGGGCAACATACGGCCGTGGACTTGGCATCCCCACCATGCGTGGTGATCGATGAACCCGCGAAGGTGGGGTGCCGCATGACCCTCAACCAAGATCGAGAACCGGTTCAAAGAAGCGTGCGTCAAACGCCCTTCAGAACACGATCAAGTGCCGCCCGGCCTGCAGGTCCCCAGTGCGGCTTGCCGCCGGGAAGGCCCCGATCTCCGTTCTGCCCCATGAGCATCAGGAACAGGCTCTTCATAGCAGCCAGCCCGCGGGCGCGCCGGATCGCCGCCTCGTCTGCATCCGCGTACATGTCGAAGAACCGTGAGGCCATGCCCGCGGGCAGTAGCACCCATGCGGCGGCGAGGTCCCACGCTGGATCGCCGGCGAACATGTCGCCGAAGTCGACGATGCCGGAGAGCGTTCCGTCCGAGACAACGACGTTCGCGGGATGGAGGTCGCCGTGCACCCACACCCGCGGGCCTTCCCACGCTTGGGCCGCAACGGCGTCGTCCCAGACGGCCCGGACGTCGGCAGCGATGTCGTCGGGGGCAACGGCCTGGAACAAGTTCTCGAAGCCCTCCGTGCAGTTCTTGGGATGGCCGCCGCGGTCCGTAGCGATCGGCGCCTCGGCGGACGCCTCCACATGGAGTGCCCGGAGGAAGCCCGCCAGCGTGTCGGCCGCGTGGTCGCCGCGGCTGATCGAGCCGTGGTCCAGCGGCTCGCCGGGAACCCACGTCATCACGGTCCAGTGCTTAGGAAAGCGCTCGGACGGTTCGCCGAACCGCACGGGGTCGGCACCGGGAGCGGCAGGCGTGGGGCCAGCACAGGAGCCACCGCCGTTCCTTGAGCTGGAACTCCGGGTGGGGTCCATGCGCTGCATGCGCACGGCCAACTCGTTCCCGAGGCGCCACATTTGGTTGCCCCAGCCGCCCGCCACCTCGCGGATGGCCAGCCCGGCAAGGTCTGGATGTTGCTCCTGCAGCACGTCGCGGACCAGGTCTGGGGTGATCTCGATCTCGGTGTCGGTCATGCGAAGTCACAGTACTGAGGCGGCAGACGGAACGGGCTCTCGCTCTCCGGAACATCTCGCTGCGACCCTCGGGCGTCACCAATTCGGTTTCAGAGAGCTACGGAGCAGAGGCTTGGGACAGACCGGCCCCAAGTTCAGAGAAGCTTGCGTCCGGTGTTCGCTTCTCCGACCCGAGCCGTCCCAACGGGACCGCCTGATCGAGATCCGCGACAACCTGCTCGATCGGATCGCCGAAGCGCAGCGCGAAGGCTGGCTCGGCGAAGTGGAAGGCCTGGAGATCAGCCTCGCGGGCGCCGAGGAGAAGCTCGCCCAGCTCGACGAACAAGCCTCGGCTGCGCAGACCGTCACGCACTTGGGCCTGCCTACCTTCTGTCCCCGCCGGACAAATGAATCGCGGCCCGGTCAGGGATGGTGATGGCTCACGGCACGAGCGGGCGGTCGACGACCTACCCTGGCCCAGGAATGCGCGCACATCCGCTGCCAGAACCGTCATGCCTTCACCGGCCTCGATCACGTTCGTCACGGTGCATTTCCAGTCCTCGGGAAGAAACCGGACCGCAAGGTCCAGCTCAGATACACGTGACCGCCCGAACCGAAGGTCGCTGCCACGACCAGATGGTTGTTGATCCAGGCCCGCTCGCCCTCCCAGCCGCGGAAGTCGCGCGCAAGGCCATCGAAGAAGTCGCCCAGGTTGTCCCAGACGGTCACGGTCACGCTTTCCAGTCGTGCACGGACACCATCGGCAGCAACCTCCACAGTGAAGGCGGCCTCATACTCATCCGCCCGCGACCAGTCGAACAACCGGGCGGATGGCACGAGTGCCCCTGGCCCCCTACCACGAGCTCGACCTGCCCTGGACCCACCTCGATCAGACTCACCCGCCGAAGGATACGGACACCAACAGGCAGACGGCATCAACATTCAGCGGCACGCGATCGAGGGACTCCACCTCAATAGTTCGTAGAAGGCCCGCTCTGCGGCGGCTGCAACAACCGCGAGTGCAAGAGCCTCCCCTACCGCTTCCTTCAGAGCGGCGGCACCCAGCACCTCCTGGAATGCCGGGGCTGCCTGGAGCAGCGGACCCTGCCGCCCGGTTCCGCCTGGACGTGGTCCGCACCCACCTGGAGGAGACCGAGCGGCACGGGCGCTGCCGCACGCAGCCGTACGCCGACCTGGAGCAGAAGCACACCGACGGCGGCGGCCGGTTCACGCTGACGTGCCGCTGGCACTCGTCCAGCCGATGGATGAAGAACGTCACCGAACCCGAGACGACCGCGCTCGTGCGGGCGTTCGTCGACGCAGCTCTCATCACGCAGAAAGGCCGGCCTCCGCTCGACGCGGGATAGTGGCAGTCGACGGACGGATCCGCTGGAGTACGAGGGAGCCCTACCGTGCCTGGGCCCAACATCAAGATTCCTGAAGCCTGTGCTCAGCTGCCTCCTCGGGTGTGTAGAGGTACAGGCTTTGCTGTAGTGCGTCGGCAAACCGTTCGAAGGCTTCCCGTCCCGCGGCTGGGCGGGAGGGGAAACGGTAGGTCGCTGGAGCGGCGGGGCCAGATCCGGGCGACGGACAGGTGGAACTCACGAGCGTGCTGGATGACGACGTCTGCGGCCGGGAAGTAGACGTAGATACATAGATGCCCGATCTTCATCGGGCAGTAGAACCCGACCGGCTGCGGGTTGCCAGGCGCGGATACGCCAGTGAGGTCGACTTTCACGGTGTGGCTGGTGACGAGGGGTCGGGTTGCGGGCAGGCACCGATCCAGACACGCGTTCCACCAGGTATCGCTCGGTGAGTGTGCATTCTTCGGAGTTGATGGGGCAGCAGGAGGGGCTTGTGCTGGACCTGGTCGGCCATCATCGCTGTCTTTGTGGCCCAAAGTGCGATCTGGCGCTGCTGCCGCAGGAAATGAGGTCGGGGTCCTGCCGGGTGATCAGTGGCGCGAGGGCGTCCTTGGAGGCGACTTCCAGCTGCGACATCCAGCCGTTATTGCACGAGGCGCAGACCTTCTTGACCGTGAAGTCCAAGCCCACGCTCTGCCGGGTCTTGTCGTAGGCACCCTCCCCGTAGCGGGCCTGTTCGGTCTGCTGTCGCCCTGGAAGGAGGTACTCGTTCAGCCACTGAGGGAAGATGTGCTCTTTGGTGACGGGCGAACCGCCGCAGAAGACGCAGGACATCGGCAGACCGCACCGGCCAGGCTCGTACCGGAGTAATCGTGCGGCCGGATCACTGAGTCGTGATCCGGCCGACGCCCACACGCTGGTGTGCCGAAGCACGATGGTTGTCACCATCGGCGGTGACTGACCTGCGGCTTCGACGCGGCGAAGCACGCTGATTGTCACCAGGTCGGCGCGCTACTTGTCACCAGCAAACGGGAAGTATTACACCGGCTCCGGTGCTCCGTCAGCCACCTGAGCTCCACGGCGTCCCTGTCCAGCAGCCCTGTGCAAGCTGTTCGGCAGGCCGCCTATCAGGTTCGCCGCCGAGGGCGGGCATCGTCACGCGCGTCCGTCGCACGTGGCGCCGGGCCCCGGAGACCGGGTCCCGGACCGTCCACCACAACTGCTCTTGACCTGGAGCGCGCTCCAGATCCGAGGATGGGCGGCATGAATACGACTGACCCTCAGATCGTCCTCGGAACCATGGACTTCGGCACCGGCGTTGCCCCCGACCGGGCCTTCGCGATCCTTGACTCCTTCGTCGCCGACGGCGGTGTTTGGCTCGACACCGCGAACTGCTACTCTTCTGGGCCGACCCCAGTGGTGTCGGAGGCGCCAGTGAGCGCGTCATCGGCTCGTGGCTCCGGGCCCGCCCGGCGCGCGCGACGCGGTGCGGATCGCGACGAAGATCCGGCAGAACCCGCTCGTCCCGCACTCCTGGCCGGAAAGCGCCGAAGGGCTCTCCGTCTGCGCCGTCCACGCCGGTGTGAAAGAGAGCCTACGACGTCTGGGAGTCGATCACGTCGATCTACTCTGGGCCCACGCCGAGGACCGCACCGTGCCGCTGGAGGAGACTGTCAGCGCCTTCGGCGATCTGGTCGCGAAGGAGTGGCCCTACGAGTCGGGGCGGCGAACCATGCTGCCTGGCGCGTCGAACGCGCCCGGTCGCTTGCGCGGGAGCAGCGCGTGGAACCGTGGACGGCCCTGCAACTGCGCCACTCACTCATCCAGCCGCGCCCGCTCACCCCGTCGCGGAGGCCGGCCATCGCATGCTCGCCGCCGAGGATCTGGACCTCGCGCGATCGGAGGGGCTCTCCGTGTGGTCGTACAGCTCGCTGATGTGGGGTTCTTACGTGCGAGCGGATAAGCCGCTTCCGCAAACTTATGATCACCCGGGACCGCCCGGGTGCTCGCAGTCCTGGACGATGTCGCCGACGAGTTCTCGGCCACGAGGAATCAGGTGGTCCTCGCATGGCTGATGCTGCAGGGGATCGACCCCATCGTCGGCGCGAGCCGGGTGGAGCAGATCGAGGAAGCGCTCGCCGCACGCCGTGTGCGGCTCGGCGACGAGCACTTGGCGCGCTTCGCCGAAGCGCGGTAGCGGCAGTTACCAAAGGAGTTCCATGACCACCCTCACCCCGGCGGCGGCTGCCGACCGCACCAGTGTGTCCATCGACACGCTGCGGTACTACGAGCGTGAAGGGCTCATCGGCCCGATCCGGCGCTCCGCCGGCGGGCGCAGGAGTACACCGAGGACGACCTCTTCTGGATCGGCCTGGTCACGTGTTTCCGCGAGGCTGGCCTCGGCATTGCGGACCTGCGGGGTTCGTCGCCATCCTGCGCGCGGAGCACCCTCCGCAGGAGCGGGTGGCCTTCCTCCGCGAGCGCCGTGCCGCCCTGGAACAGCGGGTGGCAGCGCTGCTCCGGGCCATGAAGGTTCTCGACGAGAAGATCGCCTACTACAGCTGAGCGGGGCTCCGCCCGCTCAGCTCGCGTCCGGCCCAACCGCACATCGCGCAGGATCCCGAACTCCCCGGCGTCGGGAGCCGACAACGGCACAACGTCTGCCACTGGCTCAGGCGGGCAGGCAGACGGACACACGGAGAACCTCCCCGCTACCGGGCCCTCAAGTCGTTGCCCGGCGCCCACGCCGAGGAACTAGTGTCCCGTCGCGTTGAGCCTGTCCGTGGATCTTGCGGTGAGCTGCGAGGTCGCCAGGTGGAGTGAGAATGCTCGACGCGGGATTCTCCGTGCGCCTGGCTTCTGTGGAATCCGGGGCAGTCGGCTCGTCGCTGCCACGGAAGTCGGGCGCGGGTGTCGTGGCGCCGGGAGGTTAGGTGCGGAGCAGGTCGGTCGAGACCGTCCATAGGCGCTCGGCGATAGCGGGATCGAGCTCCCATTCCTTGACGCCGTGCGGGTGTTGCGCGAGGTCGGCGTCGTTCAGCACGGTGTGGGCCTCCTGCGAGTCATCGAGGTAGTGGCCTCCGGAGTGGGCGAACTGCGGGCGGCGGCCGCGACCAAGATCGAGGACTCCGTAGGGCCGGGACTGGCGGTGTCCCATCACTGTATCGCCGGGGCGTGCCGCCGGACCCCGGTACGGACGAACGTCCCCGACGCCGCCCTCGCACGGTCGTCACATCGGCAGGCCGGTCAGGACCCGGCTCGCCGGTTCCTTGAGGGCGGACACCTTCCCGCACGGTCACTGTCCTGTGACAGCGATCATGGACCGATTGCCATCGAAGTTGAGCCACTGCATGGTTTGTGACAGCGAAGATGCGTCGCTGCAGGTCAGCGCGACGCAGAAGCCGCCGCCGAAGCGGTGGCCCTGAGCTCAGTCGGCTTCGCAACTGACCGCTGACAAGTGATCTTGGCCGTTTGCCAGGTGAGTTTGGCCGAGGTCGCGAGTTGAGGGTCCGTCGACCGGGAGGGGTGAGCCTGGCTCTTGTGAGTGCCTGCGGCCGCCGCATTTGCCGCCGATGGGTCAGCGGCCTCCCAGTCCCGCGCTTGCGCCGGAAGTCCTCTGCCTGTCTAGTATTGCAACGGTCTTTGTTCTGATGTGTGGGCAGTTTCTGGTGGTGTGTGGCCGCGTCGTTTGTAGTGGCTGATACGGGCTTGAATTGTCGTCGGCGGCGCCAGTGTGACCAGTGCAGGACATGGTCGATGAGGTTGGTGCGGGGCCGGGTCAGGCGGGTGGTCAGTCGCCGGATTTCGGGGAGGGTCAGGGCGATGAGCTGGGAGGATCCGTTTCTGCTTTCTCCGTGTCGAGCGCGCGGGCCCGCAGGACGGTCAGGCAGGCGTGGGCGGCCATGGCGAGGGTGATGTGGCGGTGCCAGCCGGGGTAGCGGCGGACCTGGTAGTCGTCCAGGCCGCATTCCTGCTTGGCGGTCTGGAAGCATTCCTCGACGGCCCATCGGCTGCCGGCGACGCGGATCAGTTCGTCGAGTGTGGTCTCGGCGGGGCAGTAGGCGATGTAGTAGGAGATCTCCTGGGGTCGGCTGACGCTGCGGCGGGCGATCACCCAGTGTCGGCGGTCTTCGCGGTGCCAGGGCCGGACCTCGACCCTCGCCCAGTCGTAGACGCGCGGACCGTGGGCTCCGTTGCCGCAGGAACGGCGCTTCCATTTCTGCCGCGGCAGGCCGGGAAAGAGCTCGTGGACCCGGTGGTCCATGGCCCACCGGGTGACGACGGTGTCGTGGCGGGTAGTGGCCATGACGTGGAAGACATCGGCCCGCTCGAGCTCGGTCCGCCAGCCTTTGGAGAAGCCGTAGGCGGCGTCCGCGGTCACCCACCGGAACGGGATCCTGTCGGCGATCGCCCGGCGGACCATCGCTTTGGCGGTGACCACTTTCGTCTCGAAGGCGACTATGTCGTCGATGCCTGCGGCTCGGCATCGTTCCCGGTCATCGGTCCATGACGTGGGCAGATACAGACGCCGGTCGATCAGCGTGCGGCCACGTTCGCCGGCATAGGCGAGGAAGACGCCGACCTGGCAGTTCTCCGTCCGCCCCGCCGTCCCGGAGTACTGCCGTTGGACCCCGGCCGAGCGGATCCCCTTCTTCAGGAAGCCCGTGTCGTCCACGATCAGCACTGCCTTCGGGTCACCGAGGTGTTCGACGACGTAATCACGCACGTCGCCGAGGACTTCGTCAGGTTCCCAGTCGCATCGGTTCAACAGCCGGTGCATGCGGTCGGGAGCCGCGTGGCCGGCCTCCTCCGCCAGCGTCCAACCGTTTTTCCGCTCCAACGGGGCGATCAGCCCCTGCATATAGGCCAGTGCTGACTCACGCGGCTCCGACCGGGCAAACCGGTGCACGAACCTCTCGTGCAACTCGCCCAGACCCGCCGCCCACCGCTTCACATCACCGAGATCCCCACCCATAACCAGCCCAACGACCAACCTGGCCACCAGTCACACCAAAGACCGTTGCAGTACTAGCAGTTGGGAGTTGGCGGCGTCGTATGCCTGCCGGTCGGCGGTCGCGTGGGGCAGGACGACAACTTCATCAGAGGCGTCGACGAGATAGTCAAAGAGGGGACATCGTGGGGATCGACCGTGTTCCGGCGATAGTCGTGGGAGGGATGACGACGATCAGACGTCCGCCGGCGGCAAAGACGGCTTCGGCGAAAAGGGAGTCGGAGCCCTTGGCGATGCAGGAAATTCCGACGAGCGTGCCCTCGTCGATGTACTGGTCGAGCAGTTCGGCCAGAGCCGTACGGACCAGAGGGATGCTGTCCTCGGTCAGGTCCATGTGCCCGGTCACTGCGATGGTCGTCACAGTTCATCCCTCCGCATGGACCGGAATTATCCCGGTCGGCCGGTAGTTTCGCCAGCATGCGACCCTCGCGGCGGAACTGCTCGGAGTCGATGCCCTGTACCTCATCCAGCATCAGTTTGATCGCTACCTGTCGGTCGAGAGTGAGATCGCGAGCTTTCAGCACGAGCCCCATCCCGCCCCTGCCGATCTCTCCTGATGGTGTACTCAGATCCGCCGATCAGGATGCTGGGCAACTCTGCCCCTCTGGCCGCGTCTCTTCCGCCTAGCTCGACAACGCTCGCCTGCTGGGTCCGGTTCCCGCCGACAGCGCGCGTAAGCCCGCAGGCCTCGAATGTGCCGCTGGGGGTGATGCTGCACGGTGCGGCACGCCAAGTGGCCGGGCTGGAGCTGACGGCGGACCGTGATCCGCGAAGTCCTCGAACTCGCCAGGGGACATACCTAACTTGCCTTACATGACTGCGATCTTTCGGTTTGGTGTCGGTGGTGGTGAGAGTGGGTGCTGATCGTTCTGAACGGGGTTGTTGGGGCTGGTCAGTGGTCGTGTGTGGGCGAGGGTGTCGCTGTCACGAGGCGAGAGGCTGACGGGTGGGATCGCTGTCGTGAGGCTTTATCTCATGGCGGGTGATGCTGTCTCAGGTTCGAGAGTTTTATCCGCTGAGGTGGGCTCGGACGTTGTGATCGTGGGGTGGATCAAAACGTAGGAGCCGGCCGTGGGCAGGGCTCCCCAGGGGTTGGTGGTACGCCGGCTGCTGGAGAAGCAGCAAGCGGGAGAGCTCTCCACCCGGCATGTGCGGGCGGTCGCTGACATGACCGGTGTCTCGGAACGTACGGTGTGGCGCTGGCTGGAGCAAGCCAAGACGACCGGCCAGACGGAACCCGGTGTCCGGCAGGGATACGCGGTGTCGGACGAGGTGTGGTCGCTGCTGGGTGAGGTGGGCGGGAATGTTGCCGAGCTGAGGCGCCGGCTGGCCGCCACCGGCGGAGGGCCGGGTGCCGTCGGCGTCGACGTTGCACCGGGTGATCCGTAGGGACCGCCGGGCGGGGCGGACATTGCTGACCGGGCGGGACCCTGAGGTGGCCGGTCCGCGCAGGCCGGATCCGCTCAGCGAACTGGGCCTGAACGTCGTGGCCGATAAAGGCACCGGCGGTCAGGTGTTCTTACGGGAGCAGAAGCACCTGGCACAGGTCCCGGTCCTGGTACCGGGCGCCCAGGTAGTCCAACGCCTGCTGTGCGGTCGGTGCTGCGGACGGTCGCGCACGCGGCCGCGGTGGGGCGGTCGCGTGCTTGTACAGCGACGCCGGCCAGGGCAAGACCGTTGCGTTGCAGTACGCCCTGTCCCAGCTACCGCACCCTGCCAGGGTCCGCCGGGTCCACGTCGGTGTGCACCCGACGATTCCCGAACTGCGCCGGGTACTCGCGGACGCTCTTGAGCTGGGTCGGCGTCTGCCGCGCGGGGCGGGGAGGCCGACCTTGCGCTGGTGAACGCGCTACGACAGCCACGCGTCCTGGTACTGGACGAAGCACAGCGCCTTCCGGGGCCGGCGCTGGATGCGCGGACTCTGGGACCACCCGGACACGGACACGGCACTCGTGCTCGCGGGTGCGGGCAGCGAACGGGCGCTGCGCCGGGTGCCCGCGCTGGCCTCTCGGGTGCTGACCTGGGAGCTGGTGCCGCGCCTCGGCCCGCGCGAGGTTGCCACCGTGATGGCTGCCTTTCACCCGCTGTGGGAGGACGTGACCGAGGGCGATGTCGCGTGGGTGGACGAGCATGTGGGCCACGGCAACTTCCGGACCTGGGCGAAGCTGACCTCGCACCTGACCGCCGAGACCTACGGCAGGAGCCGGGCGGTGGTGGACCGCCGGATGCTGGAGCGGGCCTGCGCACGACTCGTGGGGCCGCTGTGACCGGCGCTGCTGGGCCGACTGAGGGCGTTTCCTCTCCGGAACGCACGGGGACGGCGGGGACACGCGGGAAGCCTGCCTTCTTCCTCCCTGGCGGCGCTGCGCCGCCCTGCCGTGCGCAGGCTGCTCGCCCTGCGGCAGGAACAGAAACTGACAACCCGGCACGTACGGCTGATGGCTCAGTCATTGGAGGTGACCGAGCGCACGGTGTGGCGGTGGCTGGCCGCGGCTGAGCGCGATGGAGCCGCTGCTGAGGAGCCCGGGGCACGGGAGCCGGGACCGCTTCACTGTCACCCCGGAAGTGCGCCGCCTGCTGGCCTTGTGGAAGGGCAACGTTGCGGCGGTGCACCGTGAGCTGACCGCCCGCGCTGCCCGGCAGTCCCCGCCCGCCGCGCCGCCGCCGTCTTTGCCCACCTTGCACCGCGCGATCCAACGGGACCTGACACCAGGGAGCGGGCGGGCCTCGGGGAGGGAACGAGCAGCGCGCAAGCACGATGTGTTCCTGGCCCGGCCGCGCGGTTGGCGCAACCACGTGTGGGAGACCGACCACATGCAGGCCCCGTCCTAGTACTGCAACGGTCTTTGGTGTGACTGGTGGCCAGGTTGGTCGTTGGGCTGGTTATGGGTGGGGATCTCGGTGATGTGAAGCGGTGGGCGGCGGGTCTGGGCGAGTTGCACGAGAGGTTCGTGCACCGGTTTGCCCGGTCGGAGCCGCGTGAGTCAGCACTGGCCTATATGCAGGGGCTGATCGCCCCGTTGGAGCGGAAAAACGGTTGGACGCTGGCGGAGGAGGCCGGCCACGCGGCTCCCGACCGCATGCACCGGCTGTTGAACCGATGCGACTGGGAACCTGACGAAGTCCTCGGCGACGTGCGTGATTACGTCGTCGAACACCTCGGTGACCCGAAGGCAGTGCTGATCGTGGACGACACGGGCTTCCTGAAGAAGGGGATCCGCTCGGCCGGGGTCCAACGGCAGTACTCCGGGACGGCGGGGCGGACGGAGAACTGCCAGGTCGGCGTCTTCCTCGCCTATGCCGGCGAACGTGGCCGCACGCTGATCGACCGGCGTCTGTATCTGCCCACGTCATGGACCGATGACCGGGAACGATGCCGAGCCGCAGGCATCGACGACATAGTCGCCTTCGAGACGAAAGTGGTCACCGCCAAAGCGATGGTCCGCCGGGCGATCGCCGACAGGATCCCGTTCCGGTGGGTGACCGCGGACGCCGCCTACGGCTTCTCCAAAGGCTGGCGGACCGAGCTCGAGCGGGCCGATGTCTTCCACGTCATGGCCACTACCCGCCACGACACCGTCGTCACCCGGTGGGCCATGGACCACCGGGTCCACGAGCTCTTTCCCGGCCTGCCGCGGCAGAAATGGAAGCGCCGTTCCTGCGGCAACGGAGCCCACGGTCCGCGCGTCTACGACTGGGCGAGGGTCGAGGTCCGGCCCTGGCACCGCGAAGACCGCCGACACTGGGTGATCGCCCGCCGCAGCGTCAGCCGACCCCAGGAGATCTCCTACTACATCGCCTACTGCCCCGCCGAGACCACACTCGACGAACTGATCCGCGTCGCCGGCAGCCGATGGGCCGTCGAGGAATGCTTCCAGACCGCCAAGCAGGAATGCGGCCTGGACGACTACCAGGTCCGCCGCTACCCCGGCTGGCACCGCCACATCACCCTCGCCATGGCCGCCCACGCCTGCCTGACCGTCCTGCGGGCCCGCGCGCTCGACACGGAGAAAGCAGAAACGGATCCTCCCAGCTCATCGCCCTGACCCTCCCCGAAATCCGGCGACTGACCACCCGCCTGACCCGGCCCCGCACCAACCTCATCGACCATGTCCTGCACTGGTCACACTGGCGCCGCCGACGACAATTCCAAGCCCGTATCAGCCACTACAAACGACGCGGCCACACACCACCAGAAACTGCCCACACATCAGAACAAAGACCGTTGCAATACTAGGCCCTGTTTCTCGGATCATGTTCGGAGCCAGATGACGAGGGCTGCGAGCGTGACGGTGCCGAGGTAGATGTAGGCGCGTTTCTCGTAGCGGGTTGCGACGGCGCGGAACCCTTTCAGGCGGTTGATGGTGCGTTCGACGGTGTTGCGTTTCTTGTAGCGCTCGCTGTCGAAGCTGGTGGGACGGCCTCCTTGTGATCCCCGATTCTTGCGGTGTCTTTGCTGGTCAAGACGTTCCGGAATGGTGTGCGGGATCCCGCGTCGTCGCAGATAGCGGCGGTTGCTGCGGGACGTGTAGGCCTTGTCGGCCAGGACCCGGTCGGGTCTGGTTCGGGGCCGGCCGACCCGGCCCGGGCACGGACACCTGCTCCAGCACACGCTCGAGCTGGGGTCCGTCGCCGTAGTGTCCGGGCGTCAGGACGAGAGCGAGGGGCCGGCATCGTCCGTCGGCGGCGAGGTGAATTTTGGTGGTGAATCCGCCGCGGGAGCGTCCCAGACACTCGCCGATCTGACCACCTCCTCCAGCCGGACGACGAGTTTCCGCAGTACCGGATCGACCTGGTTCGTCCCTCGAACATTCCCCTTTGAGGCGACACGGCCGGCGGTGTCTTCCTCGCGCCGGCGGCGTGCTGGTGGGCTCGCACCGCTGTCGAGTCCACCGATACGTCCCAGTCGATTCGGCCCGCAGCGTCCTCGGCAGCCTGAATCCGCGACAGGAGCATCGCCCACGTTCCGTCCGCTGACCAGCGGCGATGCCGCTTATAGACCGTCTCCCAGGGCCCGAACCGCTCCGGCAGATCTCTCCACTGCACGCCCGTCCGGACCCGGTAGAGCACCCCGTTGATCACCCGGCGGTGATCACTCCACCGCCCGCCACGGGCACCACCAGGAGGTAGGAACGACTCCAGTCGGTCCCACTCCGCATGGTCAGATCTCCACGCCCCATGCAGACAGCCTGACCCCAACACCCCACTCATGTCAGGAGATCCGAGAAACAGGGCCTAGTCGCAATACCGGTGACTTTGCAGGTGCTGGCTCGTTGAGTTGGTGTGCCAAGGCCAGGACAGTTGAAGGCAGTTGGGAGTGATCGGTTTTCGGATCGCATCGCCCTTGGAGTGCTCACGCGTGCGTTTCCGCCGGAGCTGTTGGACGAGGTGGTGGCGGGGTGCGGGCGTACTGAGGAACGTCGACGCCTGCTTCCCGCACGGGTGGTGATGTATTTCGTGCTGGCGATGTGCCTGTTCTCGGGGCAGGGGTACGAGGAGGTCGGACGGCTTCTCACACAGGGCCTGGAACGGGAACGTCGCTGGTCCAAGACGTGGCAGGTGCCCACCAGCGGGGCGATCGGACGGGCCAGGCTGCGGCTGGGGGCGGAACCGATGAAGGCGTTGTTCGCCCGGGTCTGCCGGCCCGTGGCCGTCCCCGCGACGAGGGAGCCTGGTTTCAGGGTCTGCGGTTGGTGTCGGTGGACGGGACGACCTTCGATCTTCCCGATACGGAGGCGAACGCCGTCTTCTTCGGGCGGCCGGGAACGGGCCGTGGTCAGGGCAGGAGTGCGTATCCGCAGGCCAGGGCCGCGGCTCTGGTCGAGTGCGGGACCCATGCCGTGTTCGCCGCCGAGGTCTCACCGCTGGATGTGCATGAGACGGTCCTGGCCCGCCGTCTTTTCCCCGCGCTGACCAGCGGAATGCTCCTCCTGGCGGATCGGGGCTTCCTCGGCTTCGACCTGTGGCGGGCCGCCGCGGGGACCGGCGCGGACCTGCTGTGGCGGGTCAGGAGTAACGCGGTCCTGCCCGTGGTGGCCGCGCTGGCTGATGGCTCGTACCTGTCGGAAATCGTTGCCGCCCGGGACAGGAACCGGCGGGCTGACCCGGCGCCGGTCCGCGTCATCGAGTACACCCTGGACCCAAGTGGAGAAGGCACCGTCTACCGTCTGGTCACCACTCTCCTGGACCCGGCCACCGCGCCGGTCATGGAGCTGGCCGCGCTCTACGCCGAGCGCTGGGAGATCGAGACGACCCTCGACGAGATCAAGACCCACCTGGGCGGGCCCCGATTCGTCCTACGCTCCCAGCATCCGGTCGGGGCCGAGCAGGAGATCTTCGCGTTCCTCCTTGTGCACCACGCTCTGCGCGACCTCATGCACCAGGCCGCCCAGCAGGAGAGGACCCGGACCGGATGTCCTTCACCCGCACCTTGCGCGTCGTCCGCCGGCAGACCACCAGCCAGGCGGGATTTTCCCCTCCCGGCTCGCCCGGGCACTGACTCGGACTCTGCATGAAATCACCGAACGTCTCCTGGAACCACGACGGTTACGGTCCAACCCGCGAGTGATCAAACGCAAAATGTCCAACTGGGCACTCAAACGCACCGAACACAACAACCCGCCTCGCCCAGACACCCCCGTCGTCACCCTCGTCGAGCCCACCAAAACAGCCCCAATTCCACGGGTGAAGCCATAAAACACCGGTATTGGGCCTAGTCGACGTTGATGGCAGGGCCCGCAGGCCGTGGATCACCTGGTTCACCGACTGCGCCACCAACGCGATCACCGGCGTCGCCGTCACGCTCGGTGCATCCCTCGCGGGAATCGGTGCTGGCCGCGCTGCCTCCGCGGTCCTGCACGAAGCCCCTACGGCCCCTTCGGCGGCCTGCCCGAGAAGTACGTGTCGACCGCGGCAAGGACTTCCTGTCCCGAACAGTGACCGCCGCGTTCGACCTCCTGGACGTGACGGTGGAGGATCTGCCCGCCTACACCCCCACCTCAAGGGAACCGTGGAGGGCCTGAACCGTGCGGTGGAGAGCATGTTCTTGGCCGCGCTGCCTGGCTACGCCCGACAGCCGCGCCCGGCAAACGCCCTTCCGCCCGAAGGACGAGGTGCTGCTCGGCTTCGAGGACTTCACCGCCCGACTGCTGGCCTGGACACGGTGGTGGAACACCGAGCACCGCCCGCACCGCTGCAGGGCAGGACCCCGCTTGAGGCGTGGCAGGACGATCCCACCCACTGCGGGACGTGCCCGCGACAGATCTGTGGACGTTCACCCTGGAAGACGCCGGCACCCGCACGCTGACCACCCGCGGCATCCGCTTCAGAAAACGCGACTACGTGGGGCCGTGGATGACCGGGCAGGCCGGGATCCGGGCCGGGTCCGTTTCATGCACCACCACGACCACCGCATCGAGGTCTACCACGCAGCCACCGGCCGCTACCTCGGCCCAGCGGACCTGGCGGACCAGGCCACCGAGGAACAGATCAGCGCCGTACGAAGAACCGGGCCGCCCGCAGCCGCCGTCTGAAGAAGGACCTGGAGGCTTCCCAGCGTGAGCGCTACGCCGCTGCCACTCAGGCCGAGGCCCGCAGCGGCTCGGCGCCCTGACCACCGCCCAGGCCGGGGCCGTACTCGCCCAGGCCACCGACACCGACCTGTCGGACCTGGCGCTGCCTGACCTCATCCCGCCGGCCGCGCCGCCGGCCGGTGGCGCACTCCTGCATCCCTAACCGCGCTGACCACATCAGGCCAGCCCGTCCCGCTCCAGCCCGGCAGCGATGAAGAAACCGCCCCGGACCGCCGCGACGGGCGGGCCGCCTCCCCACCGACGAAGACGGAGACGCCTGATGACCGCGGCCACCTACCAGTACGTCGACCTGCCAGACGCCTCCGTGGTCACCACCCGCGCCCTGCTCACCGCCCGGGAGAACATCACCGACCGTCGCCGCCCGCGCCATGATGTGCATCCACGGCGGCGCCGGCTTCGGCAAGACTCTCGCTGTCAACACCTGCCTGCGCGAACTCGAACCCGGCGAGGACGTCCGCCGGGTCACCTTCCGGCCCGTCCCACCGCCCGTGCGGTGCGCTACGAACTGTTCACCGCACTCGACCTGGCCGGCGAGCCACCGCGCCACCCAGCGAGTTCGACCGCCTGCTGAAAACAGCTCTGGCCGAACGCCCCGTACCTTCCTCGTCGACGAGGCCCAGTGGCTCAACGGGGAAGCGTTCGAGTACTTCCGCTACCTCTGGGACGAACCCTCAACCCAGCTCGCGATCATCTTCGTCGGCGGCGAGGGCTGCCACACCGTGCTGCGCCGCGAACCGATGCTCTCCTCCCGCATCTTCATCTGGCAGCACTTCACCCGCCTCACCCCAGCGAGGTCCTCGACGTCATCCCCTGTTCCACCCGATCTGGGCCCACGCCGACCCCGACAACATCGCCTTCGCCGACCAGCATGCCGCGCACGGCAACTTCCGCGCCTGGGCCCAGCTGACCGCCCACGCCCGCACCGCCCTGGCACGCACCGGCCGCCCCGCGTCGACCAAGAACTGCTGCGCTGGGCCTTCAGCCGCCTCGCCTGACACCCCACCACCCATGACTCTCGCCCGCCGCTGCCGCCCGTCACCGTGGTTCTCGACCGCCACGACGACGCGCTGTACCGCATACGGCCCTGGCCGCCCACCACCTGCCGTCCGGCCGGATCACCCTGCACCCGGTCCGGGCACCACCAGCGAGACCGGCCTCGCCCACGACCTTCTCGCCGCCCTGGGCAAACCGCCCCTGCTTCCGGGCCGCTTCCCTGCCGGCCGTCAGCCCGCCTGGGAAGCCGCTGCCGCCTGGATGACCGCCCTGCCCGTGAACCGGCTGACCGTCCTGCGCGCCCACCGCCTCACCGCCCGCCGCGCAATGCGCCTCCTGCAGCTACACGCCCTCACCGGTATCCACCTGACCTTGGTCTGCCACCGCCCTCACCTTCCGCCGCCCTGCACCAGGCCCTGCGGACGACCGACTACTCCATCACCGCCGACTTCGGGGCAGCCCGCCGCCACTACTACGGCACGCCTATCACCGAACCCCGCCCGCAGACAAACCCGCCGGGCCGGCAGACCGCTGGCTCACCCTGCCCGCACTGGACCGCCTCGTCTCCTACGACAGCCCCGCCCTGCGCTGCCCCATGCACGCCGCCCCGATCGCCTTCCGGCACCGCCCACCACCCGTGCCTCTCACCGCGCGCACCGCCCAGCGAGTCGCCCACCGGCTGCCGCGGCGACCACTACCCTGCCTGGCAGCCGCCGTTGCCACCGCACTGTTCACCGGCGCCTCTCCAGCAACTCGCCACCGCCCGCCCGCGACTACGACGACACCGCGGCCACGCTCGCCCTGCACGACCGCGCCCGCTACACCGACGGCTGCGCCGCCTACCCGTACCACCCTGGGCAGGCACCTTCCTACGGGCCGCGGCCTGCTTCACCCGGCTCGCATCCGGCGAAGACCAGGAACTGCTCACCGTGCCAGGTGACCGCGGACATCTGCTGCGCATGGCGGAGACGGCCAGACTGCGCCCACCCAGCCGCCCGCGGTCCGCCGCAAAGGCCCGGTCAGCCGTGTGAAGTGGGACTGGCGCGAGCGGCAGGAAGCCGAGAGGTACGAAGCCATGCCGACAGGCCACGCCAGGTCCCCACGACGCTGAGCACCCTGACGTTGTTACGCGACGGGCCAGACTCAGCCGATCGAGAAGTCGGCGAACTCGACGTCGCTGAAAGCGATGTGCAGCCCGTGGGCCCGGCGGCCCCACCCGCGAAAGTAGGAGTGCCCCAACGCGCGGGCGAGTATCACCGTCTGCTGCTGCTCGCCCGCGCCGGCATCCCGAGCGGCGAACAGTTCCCGGGCTACTTCTCCCGGCAGGTCCTGGGTGATCCATCGCACCCGCGGATCGTCCGAGGACCCTGCCGGCGCGGCAAACCCGAATCGCGCCCGGGTATGGAAGACGAAGCCCTCCGCCTCTGCCTGGGCACGCCGGCGCTGCCACCGAGCCAGGACCGCCTTGTCGATCGCTTGGGCATGCTGCGGACCCGGCGGACGACGTGCTCCGGACTCTTTGTCACCCACCGCTGTACGGTTCGCTGTGAAACGCCCAGAAGACGTGCCACCTTCCTCGTGGAGCCCTTCTCGGATCTCGTGAGGAAACGCAATGCCGAGGCGCCTGTAGGCACCGGGCGCGTCAGCAGCGCTCGCTCAATTCCGTTGCTGATCTCCCCTACAACTCTCTCCCCGGCGCTTGACCCTATGGCTATCGGAGCTGCCATCTCTCTCACAGAGGTGGCCACTCGCGACCGAGATCCGCCGTACAGGGCACACGATGAGCGAACCTGGGCTATAGCCGCAGAACGGGAGACAGAGACGGTGACGGACCGAGGGCAGAGAGCCCCGGTTCGACCCGCCGATTGTCAGTGCTGCGTGGGCGTCTTTGGGTACGCAACAGGGCAACGAGCGGAGTGCTGAGGTGCATGCCATGGCTGTGCGTGCACCCACTGCGCGAGTGCCGTCAGCCCGCACTGGAACGCCTGCTGCGCCTTGCTCGGGGCTTTCTTCGTCGCAAGGCCGCCCGCAGGGCAGGAGACGACGACTGGGCGGGCTTGATGCCCAGCACGGACAGCCGCTCCTGCTGCTCGGGCAGGAGCCGCGCCAGGTGCCCGGCCGCTTCCGCTGCTCCAGTCACAGTCCGATGTCGTCGCCGTCCATGAGGACGCCGGGTGTGATGCCGGGCAGCTGGCCGTCGGCATCGGCCAGGTCGGCGAGGACGCGGTGGTGGCGTTGCCAGTCCAGCGGCCAGGGGCAGTTCCAGTCCGGGGCGACCGCGGTGAGCTGCGCCGCCCGCTCCGCCGCCCGCTCCGGGTCCTGCGCTGCCCACTCCAATCCGAGGTCGACGAGGGGCCTTGACCCGGAATCCTGCTGATGCCTCTACACCGCTGCGCCTCCGAGGATCCTCAGCGAGTACCTCTCGTATGTGCGGTGCAGAACCATCCTCACCGGGCCCGAGACCAACACTCCGCTGACAACGTACTCCCGCTCGATCCCCGTCTTGGTCACCTGCTTCTCGTACAGGGAGTCGGTCTCCTTCTTCGCCCGGTCGAGCCACGAGGACGCCTTGGCATGGTCGATTCCGGCGACGTCGAGATCTGTGCAGGAAGCCAGGAACTCGAAATCGCCTGGTTCCTTCGTACCCGCGGCGCACAGCAGGGAGGACATGTTCTTGTGATCGGCGTAGCCGGCCGACACGGTCATCCCGTTCTTGCCGCGCCCGTGAACATACGTCCTCATTTTCCCGTCGGGCATCTCCTGCTCGACGGGCTTTCGAGTCGGACCTTCCAGTCCTTCGCCAGTTCGGTGGAAATCGTTCCCGGTGTATCCCGTGGCCATCGTCCTGCCCGGGCTAAGCGTCGCCTGTTTGTCGCTGGTCACCGCATGCTTGGGCAGATCGGAGGCCTGCGGCAGGGGCTGTGTTGCGGACGGCTCGGGACGAGGTGCCACTGTCCTCGGCGCTTGTGGCGATGCCACGCCGGGGCTGCCCTGGCCACAGGAGGCGGTTCCCACCGCGCCGGCGACGAAGTTATCAGTACGACGGGAACGCGGAGGGCGGCCCGTGTCCCGAGCCACTGTCCACCCGAACACGCCCTCTGGATCTGGGGTATCACCGAGAGCCCACTCCTGCCGGGAACTCGAAGCCGTCCTGGACGACAGCCGCCAGCATTCCGGATACGGCCATGATTCTCTTGCGTACTTCTCTCATGTGCACATGCTCTCCGAGGGTGATGTCTGCCGATGCGGAAGCGACTTGCTATTGAAACCAGCACCGGACGCTACACGGCCCCTCCACCCCGAGCTTCCGTAGTGCGTCGCGTTGTTCGGGGTGAGCCTGTCCCGCCTTGATCGGGTGTTCGAAATCCATACGCCCAGTTTCACGGTCACCGGCTCCGGCTCGCCGTCGACCGCAATCTCTTCGCTGTGACCGCGCGGCACCGGCCGGTCGACACCCTCCCGCTCCACCCACTGCGCGAGGGCCGCTAGACCCGCTGGAACGCCTGCTCCGCCTTGTTCGGGCCCTTCGTCGCACGCTTGGCCGCAGGGGCGTTGGACGCCGGGAGCGGCTCGACGCCTAGCGGTCAGGCGTTCCTGCTGCTCGGCGGAGAGCTGCGCCCAAGTACCCGGCTGGGACTGCCGCTGGAGCCACGTGCCCAGGTCGTCGCCCTCGAAGACGACGCCCGGCGCGATGTAGGGCAGGACACCGTCGGCGTCGGCGAGGTCGGCGAGGACGCGGTAGTGCCGTTGCCAGTCCAGCGGCCACGGGCAGTTCCAGTCCTCATCGACCGCGGCCAGCTGCTGCGCGCGCTCCGTCGCCCGCTTTGGATCCTTACCGAGGCCGCCCTTGCGCCGGAGGTTGGCCATGTGCTGGCCGACCGGCACCATTGCTTCGGCCTCGCCCACACTGCGTCCTGACGCGGCGCGAGGTGCCCGGTCGCCCGCCGGTAGGACCGCAGCGCGGCGAGCTTGCCCTCCACGCCTCCTCGCCCGGCTCCCAGACCATCCCGGCCTCCGGCGCGTCGAGGAGGGTCTTGCGCTGCTCCTCCAGCTCACCTGCCCGCAGCGCCTTCCGCTGCTGGTGGACCCATCGGCCAAGCGGGAAGTCCTTCGTGACTCCCACTTCGACCTCAACGTCATACGGGACGGCGTGGAGGCCGGTGATCTCGTTCTCCTTCCGCCATCGGATGAGGGCCTGGTAGCCCTGCAGCCACACCAGCGACTCCGGCCGGTAGACCCGGGTCCGCAGGAACGCCGCGATGGTCGCCGCGTCGCGGGGCTGGAGAAATGGAGCAGGGCGGCTTCGGCGGCGGCCCGCGTGTTGTCGTCCTCCTGGTCCTCGCCGTCACCGTCGCCGCCGGCCCCGACGATCCGCCCGTCCTCGTCACGCCGGACGTGCACCTTGCGCTTGCCAC